>JAFEBX010000009.1 GCA_018242425.1 Pseudomonadota bacterium | reverse complement strand
CTGTGCGCCTTTAGCGGTTATCCGCAGTGGCCGACACGCCGTGAACCCATCCATGGGGGCTCGGCTCGGCATCCATGCCTCGCATGGTCGGCCACAGCGGACGAACCGCACGGCGCCGCCGGTGGTTGCATTCCAGCCTCTAGAGAAGCCGCGACACGCGCGCGGCGGCGGGTGCGCCAGTCCGGAGCGCGGGCGTTGCGCCGCATGGATGCGGCGCACGAGCCTGCATGGACGTACTTGCGGCGTCCCGCGCACCGGAGCTGGCCACCCGCCAAGCCAGCGCGTGCCTTGAACGCAACAGGCGCTCAGCCGGGCGATGCTTTTCCGGCGCGTTCCTCATTTCGAGCAAGCCACATCAAAGCGTCGCGCGTCCATCAACCCCACTTCCGCGAGATCGAACTTCGTCGTGCCATCGAAACGCAAGCGCAATTCGCGCCACGCCTGCGGATGCATGACGCGGAACGGCCGCAACTGCCGCGACCACGGGAAGGCTTCGCGCGTGCGACGATCGATGTCATGCCAGGCGCCGTTGTCGCTGCGGCCTTGCAGGATCCAGCCCAGCGCGAGCGCATCGGCATGTTCGCCCGTCGTCAGCGTGTAGAAATCGATCTTCCGTGGCTGATCGAAACGCAGGCGCATTTCGCGGTTATCGCTGGCAATCGCCACGCCGGTCATCGCATCGCCATCGACCAGAGCTTTCGCGGAACTCCCGTTCGCGAATGTCGAAGACGCCAGTTGCGGCGCGAGATCGCACAAAGGTTTCGGCGTTTGCCCGGCGGCTGTCAGTGACGGCGCGAGATCGCGTTCGCTGCTGCCCCAGCGCGATGGTTTCGGACCCATGGTGAATTCGAGGGTGCCGCCATTGGCGATCGCCGCATGTGGCAGCCAGGCTTTCGTCCACGGTTTGCCATTGATCTTCAGCGACTGCACGTAGACGTTCTGCAGGCTGTTGCCGTGCGCGATCACGTGCAACGTCCGGCCGTTGTCCATGGTGACGTCTACGCGATCGAATGCCGGCGAGCCGATCGCGTATTCCGGCGCGCCCATCCGCAGCGGATACAGGCCGAGCATCGCGAACACGTACCACGCCGACATCTCGCCGTTGTCCTCGTCGCCGGGGTAGCCCTGGCCGATCTCGCTGCCGAGATAGAGCCGGCGCTGGATCTCGCGGGTCAGTGCCTGCGTCTTCCATGGCTGGCCAAGGCTGTCATACAGCCACGCGAGATGATGCGAGGGCTGGTTGCTGTGCGCGTACATGCCCATGCGCACGTCGCGCGCTTCGGTCATCTCGTGGATCACGTCGCCGTAGCTGCCGGAGAACTCCTTGCCTGCGGTTTCCGGTGTCGCGAAGAGCGCATCGAGTTTCTTCGCCACCCCGTTGCGTCCGCCGTACAACGCAGCAAGGCCATGGCTGTCATAGACCGCCGGGAAGGCATAGGTCCAGGCATTGCCCTCGGTGTAGTCGCCGCCCCAGACGCGCGGGTCGAACGCAGTCGCCGGCTGTTGCCAGTTGCCATCGGCCTGGCGACCGCGGAAGAACCCGGTCGCCGGATCGAACAACCGCGTGTAGTCGAGCGCACGTCCGCGGAAATACGCGGCCTCGTCGCTGTAGCGGCGTGCATCCTTCGGGTCGCGTGAGGATTTCGCCAGTGCTTCGGCCAGTTGCGCGATGCCGAAATCGTTGGGCCCGCCTTCCAGGCTCCATGACAGGCCTTCGCCGACGCCGGTGTCGATGTAGCCGCGATAGGGCGATGCCGCCATGCCCTTGCGACCAACATTGGGCGCCGGCGCGATCGTGGTCGCGTTGCGCAATGCTGCGGCGTAGGCTTCGCGCGGATCGAAGCCGCGGGTGCCTTTCAGCCAGGCATCGGCGAAGGCGACATCGGAACTGGTGCCCACCATCAGGTCGGCATAGCCGGGCGACGACCAGCGCGCGACCCAGCCACCGTCGCGGTATTGCTGGAGGAAGCCGTCGACCATCTCGCCGGCCTGCTTCGGCGCGAGCAATGCATACGCGGGCCACGCGGTGCGATAGGTGTCCCAGAAGCCGTTGTTGACGTAGAGCTTGCCGGGCAGCACGCGTGCCGATGTGCGCAACGCATCACCACCGGCATTGTCTTTCGACCAGGCGCTTTGGTCTGCATGCCTCCACTTCGGCTTCGCGTTGGTACCGATGTTCTCGTGCGCACTGTTGGGGTAGAGGAACAGGCGATAGAGATTGGAATAGGTCGTGGTGCGCTGGTCATCGCTGGCGCCGGCGATGCGGACGCGACCGAGCACCGCGTCCCACGCCGCCTGCCCGCGATCGCGGATGGCGTCGAACGCAGCATCGCCGATTTCCAGTTCGAGATTGTGCTTGGCCTGCTCAACCGAGATCAGTGATGTCGCGATGCGCATGCGCACTTCATGATCGACGCCAGTGGTGAAATTGACGTAGCCGGTCGGGCGGCCGGTCTTGATCGCGCCGCTGTCGCGCCAGGGCTGGTCGAAACGCGCGTAGACGAACATTCGTCCGGCGCCGTTCGAGAGGCCGCTGCGCGTATCGGTGTAGCCGCTCAGCGTTTGCGTGGAGGGATCGAGCGTCAAGCCGCCGCGGGCATCGACGTTGTCGAACAACAGCGTGCTGCCGGTCTTGCCGTCGTTGGCGGGGAAACGGAAGCGAAACATGGCCGCGTGATCGGTCGGCGCGATTTCTGCAGAGATGCCATTGTCGAGTCGGACGCCGTAGAGGTAGGGACGCGCGATCTCGTTGTCGTGGCTGAACGGCAATGCCCGCTTCTTGCGATCCGCGTCCGGTGCGCCCGCTGCCAGCGACGGCATCACCTGGAAGGTCTGGCGATCGCCCATCCACGGACTCGGCTCATGGCTCAGTGCCAGGGCCTGCAATCGCGGGCGGTTGTCGCCGTCGTTGCCCTCGTTCCAGCGGTAGAGCCAGGCGAGCGTGCCGGCATCGGTCACCGGCGTCCAGAAATTGAAGCCGTGTGGAAGCGCGGTCGCGGGGAAATTGTTGCCGCGCGAGAAGGTGCCGTTCGACTGGGTGCCGCGCGTGGTCAGCACGTCATCGGAAGGGTGGACGTTGACGATGCGCGGCCGCGAGGCGATCGCGACATCGTCGACCCACCCTTGTGCGGTGCCACCACCCATCGGCTGCACTTCCAGCTCGATTGCGCGGATGCGGTGGCCGCGCAATGAAGCGATATCTCCCACGCGCACCTGCTTGCGTGCCCACTGTTGCGGATACAGCGTCTTCGATGCGGCTTGCTGTGCGGCCGTGATTCCCGCGCCATGTTGATCAAGCGCGCCGAGTTGCGACAGGCGACGTCCATCGTCGAACACCAGGTCGATGCCGACGCCGGTGGACGTGGTGGTATCGCCATCAACGATTTCCGGCAGCACCAGCCACGACAGCGCGGTATCGGTGTCGACCGGAATGTCGACCGCGAACAATCGCGTGCGCCCGCTCGCGCCATGGCCCCGGTAGCGCAAGGCATGCAGGCCGCTGTATCCGGCCTTGGCCTTGGCGGCGTACGGCGCTTCCGGGCCATCGCCGATCGCGAGCGTGATGCTGCCATCGGTCTTGAACTGCGGCTGCGGCTCACCCGGTTCGAACGAGCTCGCGAATGCCGGCGCCGGGCGCGATTGCGCACCAGCGTGGGCGGCGAGCGCGGCGAGGATGAAAACGGAAAGTGTGCGTGCACGCATCGCCATGTTCGTTCGTCCTTATCCGTGCGTGCGCAGCACCGACAACACGTCGTGGCAGGCGCCCATGGTGTGGTAATCGGTCTTGCCGGCCGGGCTCTTCTCGTCGCTGTACTTGCGATTCTCGCGATCGAGGATGCGATACCAGGCGCCGTAGCGGTGGTCGATCATGTGCTGCCAGGCGTACTGCCACAGCTTGTCGTACCACGCCCAATAGCGCGCATCGCCGGTCACCGCGGCGAGGCGCGCCGCAGTAGCGATCGATTCCGCCTGCACCCAGAAGTATTTGTCCTCGTCGCAGATGAAGGTTTCGCCGTCGGCGAGCAGGCGCCCTTCGACGCCGGGCGCACGCAGCTTGTCCGGCGCGAAGCCGTAGACCATGCCGCCGAATTCGTCGTCCCAGGATTTGCGCATCGCTTCGTCGAACAGGAAGCGTGCCTTCGCCACCAGCCATTCCGGCGCACCGCCGTTTTTCGACAGATGCGCGTGCAGGATCATCAGCAGCTTGGCCCATTCGGTCTGGTGGCCGGGCTGGAAACCCCATGGCTTGAACAGATGCTTGGGATCGTCGCGATGGAAATCCCAATCGACGTTCCAATCCTTGTCGTAGTGTTCCCACACCAGTCCATCGGCCTTGTCGGCTTGGCGGCGCGTCATGTGATCGGCGAGCAACAGGGCGCGATCGAGATAGCGCTGTTCACCGCTGGCTTCGTACGCGGCAAGCATCGCCTCGCACATGTGCATGTTGGCGTTCTGGCCGCGGTAGTCGGAGAACGTCCAGTCGCGCGTCGCTTCGTCGCGATAGAGGCCGGGACCGGCTTCCCAGTAGCGCGTTTCCAGAAGATCCCATACTTCACCCATCCACGCCCGTGCTTCTTCGATGCCTGCCTTCAACCCGCAGCTATAGGCCAGCAGCACGAAGGCCGCGCCATAGCATTGCTGGCTCAGGTCTTCCGGCTTTCCGTCGCGGATCGTCCATGCGTAGCCGCCGCCTTGCGGGTCGAAATGCACCTCGCGCAGATAGCGCAGGCCGTGATGGACGGCATCGAGGTATTGCTGGCGCAACGTCGCATCCTCGCGGAACTCGTTGGCGGCCATCGCATAGTTGAAGACGAAGCGCGTGCTGCTCACCAGGTGGCGATGGCTGCGGTCGTAGATCGTGCCGTCGTCCATGTAGTAGTGGAAGAAGCCGCCGTCGGGATCGATGCAGTGCGGATGGTAGAAGGCCATCGTCTGGCGGATGTGCTCGCGCAACGCGTCGGGCGTGCGGAAGTCGGGCAGCGGCGGAATGGCTGGTGCAGGCATGTTCATGGCATCAATTCGAGGTTGAGGTGGGAGAAAGCGCATCGGCGAGGCTGCGGATGTGCAATGCGGCCTGAGATTGGTTCGGCGACGCCTTGCCGCGGATCTGCAGCGTGATCGTTTCGCCCGGCAACAGGGTGAATGCGTTGTCGGACGGCGTGGCATCGAGATCGCCGAAGTCGAGCCAGACCGCGCGTGCGATGCGATCGGTGGTCAGGCGCAGGGTCTTGCCATCGCGCGACCACTCGCGGCGGAAGCCGGGGTCGGGCCAGGCGATATCCTTGGCGTGGGCGAACCAGACCACGCCGCGCGAAACAGGCTCGCCTTCGACGGCAAGATCGAATGCGGCAACGGTTTTTTTCGCATCGATGCCGCGCAGCAATTGCGCATCGTCCAGCGTCATCGCCACTGATGCACTCAGCGGCGGCAGCGTCACGTTCGTGGTGTCGTCACGCAGCAGCTTGCCATCGAGATCGAACAGACGCATGCGCAAGCGACCATGGCGTTCCGTGGTGCGATCCGACAACAGCGTCACCGTGGTGCGACCGTTCTGGCGCAGTGCGGCCACCGCCACCGGCGCATAGAAGCGACGCGCGGCGAAGTTCAGCGGTTTCCAGCGACCGAACCAGTCGATGCCCGACCACGATGCACCCGGCCAGACGTCGTTGAGTTGCCAGTACAGCGAACCCATCGTCACCGGCCTGCTTGCGCGATGGTGCAGCGCAGCCAGCGAGATGCCATCCATCTGCATCACCTGGCTCAGGTAGACGAAGTCGGAGAAATCGCGCGGCGTCCCGTATTCCATGGTGATGTAGTGCATCAGCCGCTCATTGCCCTTGCCGGCCATGAACTTCTGGTGGGCGACGATCACCGGGCTGTCGGTCGCCAGTGGCTGCCTGCCGGCGAAGGCGCGGATCGTGCGCATCTCCGGCCACGCCTGCAGTCCGTATTCCGACATGAAGCGTGGCGTGATCTCGAGATACTTTTCATAGGGGTAGGCGGGACCGCCCCAGACTTCCCAGTAGTGGCGGTCACCGGAATCGTTGATGTCGGCCTTGCCGGCCATGTCGTCGGCGCTCGGGCTGCTCGGCCAATAGGCGATGCCGCCGCTTTCCTGCGCAACCATTTCGCGCAGGTCGCGGTCGAACAACTGCTGCCAGCCGTCCCAGACCTTCTTCGCGAACGCGGGATCGGCAGCGGTCAGATCCTTGCCGTGCCCCCAGTATTTCCAGGCGATCTCTTCCTCGTTGTTGCCGCACCACAGGACGACGCTGGGATGGTTGCGCAAACGCTGCAGCTGGTCGCGCGCTTCGGCGACGACATTGGCGCGGAATGCCGGATCGTAGGCGGGCTGCATGCCGCCCCCGAACATGAAGTCCTGCCACACCATCAACCCGAGTTCGTCGGCGGCATCGAAGAACGCATCGCGCTCGTAATAGCCACCGCCCCAGCTGCGCAACATGTTCATGTTGGCGTCGCGCGCCGACTGCAGGATGCCGCGGATCTGCGCATCGCTCGGTCGCGGCGCGAACATGTCGAAGGGAATCGAGTTCGCGCCCTTGGCGAATACCGGGATGCCGTTGACCACGAAATCGAAACTGCGGCCGGAGGCATCCTTCTCGCGGCGCAGCTCGATGCTGCGCAGGCCGGTGCGGCGGGTGAAGCGATCAACCACGCGATCGTTCGCCAGCACTTCCGCTTCATAGCGATACAGCGGTTGCGCGCCATACCCATTCGGGTACCAGCGCTGAGGATGGTCCACGCGCACCGGAATATCGACAGTCGACATCGTGGTCGCGTCGACTTCGCGACCGCCAACGGCGGAGCGCCTGCCATCCGGCGCGATCTGCCACAGGCGCAGGCGATAGTGCGCGGGCGCGGCAGGGTCGATGCGCACGCGCGCGGTCAGTTCGGCGCGTTCGCCGTCGACATGGTCCTGGCGGAGTTGCAGGTCGTCGATGCGTGCATCGTCCCAGCTCTGCAACGACACCGGCTGCCAGATGCCGGCGGTGACGTAGCGCGGACCCCAGTCCCAGCCGTAGTGGTAGCCGGGCTTGCGCACGAAGTTCGCGGTCATCGCGTCCTTCGGTTCGTCGCCATAGGGCGAGGTGTAATTTCCGGCGATCTTGTGCGGCATCGCCTGCACCTGCGGCAGCAGGGTGGCGATCGGCGAATGGAAGACCACGCGCAGTTCGTTGCCATGTGCCTTCAAGCGGCCATGCACCGGCACGCGCCAGGTGCGGAAGCTGTTGTCCGCGGAGAGGATGCGTTCGCCGTTGAGCCAGACATCGGCGAGGGTGTCGAGTCCGGCAAACACCAGGTCGTTGCGGCGTGCGCGCAAGGCCACGGCATCGACATCGAAGCTGCGGCGATATTCCCAGCCGGCCAGGCCGATCCACTGCAATCCCGCTTCGGGCGCACCGACGTAGGGATCGGGGATCTGGTGGCTGGCGAGGAGGTCGGTATGCACCGTGCCCGGCACCGTCGCGCGTCGCCACGTCGTCATTGCGTGGTGATCGGCGGCCTGCTTGTCGCCGGGTTGCAGGCGGAACGACCAAGCGCCGTCGAGAGACTGGATCGACACGCCATTTGCACCAGCCCCGGCATGCGCGGAAAGCGGCACCGTCGCCGCCAGCGCCAGTCCGAGCCAGCGCGCGATCATGCGGTCGTCCTGCTGAAGTGGTCGAGGAAGACCTGGTGGGACGGCATCGCGGCCACCGCGCGCGCGACGTCCTGGCGCGTGCGATCGACGAATTGTTCCAGCCGCTCCGCGGGCAACTTGTCCACGATCGGATGATAGCCGCCGGGAACGATGCGCTGGCCCAGCATCACCTGCACCCAGCTCGGCAGCGCGAAGAAATCCTCGGCGTTGCGGAAATAGCGACCGTCGAGTCGGAACAGGTCGATGGTTTCGCGCAACGGGTCCGGGATCGCCATCGTCCGGCAATGGTTCCAGAACGGCGTGTCGTCGCGTTCGGTCGCGTTGTAGTGGAGGACGAGGAAATCGCGGACGCGCTCGTGCTCGAACGCCGATTCGCGATTGAAGCGATCGCGCAGCAACGGATCGCAATCGCGATCGGGGAACAGGCCGAGCAGGCGCTGCACGGCGGATTGCGCCAGGTAGATCGCGGTGGATTCCAGTGGCTCCATGAACCCGCCGGCAAGGCCGACGGCGACGACATTCCGGTTCCAGAATTGCTTGCGCCGTCCCGGGGTGAAACGCAGCGGGCGCGGGTCGGCCAGCGCGGCGCCATCGAGCGTCGCCAGCAAGGTCGCCGCGGCTTCGTCGTCGCTGACGTGGGCGCTGGAATAGACGTAGCCGTTGCCGACACGGGATTGCGTCGGAATCCGCCATTGCCAGCCTGCGGGACGCGCACTGACGCGCGTGTACGGGGTCAGTGGTCCGGCGCTTGCACTGGGCGCGACCATCGCGCGATCGCAGGGCAGCCATTGGCTCCACGCTTCGTAACCGGTCTTCAGGGTCTGCTCGATCAGCAGGCCGCGGAAGCCCGAGCAATCGATGAACAGGTCGCCTTCGATGCGCTCACCGCTTTCCATCACGATCGCTTCGATGAAACCGTCATCAAAGCGCTGGACGACATCGACGACCTTGCCTTCGGTGCGTTGCACGCCGCGACGTTCGGCAAGGCCGCGCAGGTAGCGCGCATAGAGGCCGGCGTCGAACTGGTAGCCGTAGGCGATGTCCGCCAATGGCGAACCCGGCGGCGCATCGGGTGGACTGATGGCGAACTTGTCGAGCGGTGCGGCGACCGTCGGCAGCGAATACGCACCGATCCCGGGCGCGCGGCCAGCAAGGAAAAGTTTCAACCAGTATTGATGGAAGGGCAGCGGCCCCAGCGAACGGCCGATGGTGCCGAAGCCGTGGACATAGCTGTCGCCGATGCGCGCCCAGTCGTTGAACTGGATGCCGAGCTTGAAGGTGCCCTCGGTTTCGCGGATGAAATCGGCTTCGTCGATCCCCAGCACCTGGCCGTTGAAGGTCTTCATGAAGGGAACGGTCGATTCGCCGACGCCGACGATGCCGATCTCCTCGGATTCGACCAGGCGCACCGACACCGACTTGTCGAGATAGGTGGCCAGCGCCGCCGCCGCCATCCAGCCCGCGCTGCCACCACCGACGACGACGACCCTGTTGATCCGGTTGTCGCTGGTCGTCATCGAGCATTCCTCTCAAAAAAGAAAAAGCCGGCAGCCCGGGGAGGTGGGACTGCCGGCACCGGAGTGTCCCACGTCGCCATCCGCGACGCGGGACGGGGGAGAACCTCAGAACTTGTAGGTCAGGCCAAGATACGTGGTGCGGCCGGAGTAGCTGTTGGAATAGAAACGGTCCTTGGTGTCGTTGCCCAGGTGCGAGCGTCCCGTTTCCCTGGTCAGGTTCAGCACCGAAGCACTGATGCTCAACGCGTCGGTAAAGTTGTACGCGGCATTCAGGTCGACCTGCTGGTACGGCTCTTCATACACGTTGAAGCCATTGACCAGGCCATCGACCACTTCGCCGCGACGGTTGTACGACGCGCGCAGGAGCAATTTCGGCGTTTCGTAGAACACGGTGAAGTTGGCCTGGTTCTTGGCGCTGCCGACCAGCGGCGACTTGCCGATGGAGGTGCCGTCCGCGAGGGTGATGGCCGCTTCGTTGGTCTTGTTGTAGGTGTAGTTGACCTGGAAGCCGAGGCCGAAATCCAGCGTGTGCTGCGCGTAGATCTCGACGCCTTCGGACACGCCATTGCGGCCGCCGGCGGTGGTGGAATAGTTCTGCACCGTCACCGGGTTCTGGATCGACACCGGGACGCCGTTGAACTTGATGTTGCTGGTGTCGATGCTCATCGACACGTTCTGCACCACCGGCACCGAGAAGTTGCTGACGTTCTTGCGGAAGACGTCGGCACCGAGGATCGAACCCGGGTGGAAGTACCACTCCAGGCCGAGGTCGAACTGCGTGGCCTTGTACGGTTCCAGGTTCTTGTTGCTGCCGCCGCCGGTCCAGCCCATCTGGCCGCCGCCACCGATCAACTGGTGGTCGGTCACGTACTGCTGGCTGACGTAGGACAGGCCACCCGGCGAGGCGATGTCGCTGTAGCCGGGACGCGAGATGACCTTGGAGGCCGCGCCACGCAGCACCAGGTTCTTGGTGATGTCGTAGGCGATGTTGAAGCTGGGCAGGACGTCGTTGTAGGTGCGATCGAGCGAGCTGACCACGAAGGACGAGACATGTCCGGTGGCCGGGTTGGTCTGGCTGTCCGGCAGCGTGGTGTAGCCGCCCTGGCAGCCCGAACCCGACGGCGCGCCGGCAGCCGGGACCGTGCCACCGCCGGTGCAAGGTGCAACGGTTCCGGAGGGGTCACGATAGAAGTAGGCGTTGTAGTAATCGACCTGGTCTGTCGAGTCCGCGTGCTGCTGGGTGCGAACCAGGCGAACGCCGACATTGCCGCGCAGGCGTTCCGTGCCGAAGTTGGCCTGCGCATAGATCGAGGAGATCTTCTCGCCCACGTTGTAGACGAAATTCGGTTCGTTGCGGACCTGCATCGGCCCGAAGGTGTTGTTCAGGTAGGTGATGTAGGCCGGATAGTTGATCGCCGGGAACGCGCTGTTGTTGAAGGCGCCGCCGGTGTTGGGCAGCGAGTTCTGGTACAGCAGGTATGACGGGAACTGGCTGGCAAGCGCAGGGCAGGGATTGCTGCTTTGCCCGACGCGATTGTCGTAGTCGCTGGGGTCGGTGCCCGGGCAGACCCAGTAGTTGTTGCCGGTGCTGCGGTGGGTGCCACCGTCACGGTACTTGGCGCCGAACTGCAGCGACTGCAGCCAGCTGCTCTGGCTGTGCCAGGTGAAATCGAGCTGGGCGAACTTCTGCCAGGTGTTGTTCTTGGTCCAGGACGAACCGGTCGAGCCGAGATCGGCCTCCAGGATGCCGTTCCTCAGGTTCTGCATCAGTTGCGGCGAAAACGTCATCGACGGCGTACCGCTCAGGTTCCATGCACTTGCATAGTTGCCGAGCGTCCAGCTGCCGTCCGGGTTCTGCATGCGCGGCTTGATCGGTATCGTGTATTGCAGCGAGGGACCGCCGCTGGCCCAGGTGCGACCGCCCTTGAGCGACGCGTCGAATGGACCGTGGTGCCATTCCACCTCGAGGTCGAACGTCTGCGACAAGGCTTTTTGCAGGTTGTAGCTGCCGGTGATCTGCGGCGTCGGGATCGTGCAGTCGTCGGGGCCGAAGCCGCCGGTGTTGGTCAAGCCGCCTGCCGCCGCCTGGGCGCCGCTGCAGTAGTAGGTCTTCCCGGGGTGTGCGCTGTACTGCGCGCCGGTGACGATGGTGCCGCTGGGATCCATGGTCAGGCCATCGAGCATGCGGCCGCCCGGCCAGTTGCCGTCGCCGGCATAGCGCGCAAGATTCCATTCCGGGATCTTCAGCGTGTTGGTCTGGGAGTTCTGCGACAGGTCGAAGCGGAAGTAATTGGCCGTCAGGGTCAGTTCGTTGGTCGGCTTGAACTGCGCGGTCAGCTGGCCGCCCTTGCGTTCGCGCTGTTCGTTGGTGACGCTCGTATTGACCGAGGTCGGCATGAAGAAGTTGGTGTAATAGCCGCCGTTCTGGTCATGGAAGCCGGATTCGCCCCACCAGTAATGGATGCCGTCCTGGTTCTGTGGGCGACCGTTGACATCGGTGGCGGGGTGGTTGGTGTAATCGTCGCCGTACCACTGCCAGTCTTCGGTGCTGGTGCCCATGGTGCGCGCGCTGCGCTTCTGGTGGGTGTAGCCGACCAGGATGCCGAAGCGATTGCCCTTGTCATGCCAGGAATACTGCGCGGACACCGACGGATCGATCCTGTCGTTCGCGCGGTTGTCGGCCATCGCGCCTTCGACGCTGACGAAACCGCTGTTGGACTTCACGCTCAGCGGACGACGGGTGTGCAGGATCACCGTGCCGCCCACGCCGCCTTCGTCGATGCGCGCTTCCTGCGTCTTGAACAGTTCCGCGCTGGACAGCATGTTCGACGGCATCAGCGTGTAGTTGAACGAACGCGTCGGATCGCCGTTCGACTCGGCGGTGGCGACGTAGTTGCCATTCAATTCGGTCAGGGTGAGGTCCGAGGCCAGGCCGCGGACGCTGACATTCTTGCCCTCGCCGCCACTGCGGCTGATGATCACGCCCGGCACGCGTTGCAGTGCATCGGCGACATTCTTGTCGGGGAACTTGCCGACGTCTTCCGCGGTGATCACCTCGACGATCGCGTTGGCGTCGCGCTTCTGGTCGAGGCTCTTCTCGATCGAGTAGCGATAGCCGGTGACCGTGACCTTGTCGAGTTCGTTGGCTTTCTTCTGGTCCGCCTGCGCGCTGGTCGCGGCGCTGTCGGCAGGCGCGGTCGCCTGTTGGGCGAAGGCGATGGCCGGCGACATCGTTGCGGTGGCGAGGACAACGGCGATTGCGGCGGACAGCGGGTTCCGGTGCTGCGAGCGGGGGGACAGTTTCATTCCGTTCTCTCTGCTGGGATTGGATCGGCGAGGAGCGCGGGGAGGATATGGATCGATCCAAATCGAGGGGAAACCGCTTCGACTGCCCGGATTTCCAGCAGCCGCCCACCGTCAGACTCCCGACCCTTCCCTGCAACCGTGGCCGATCGATTTAGATCGATCTAATGTCACGGCAACGGATTAATAACACGGGTTCGCAATGGATGCATGCTGCTCCGCAGCACTTCCCGCATTCAGGAAAAATCACCGCGTGGCGAGCAGCGCCAGTGCCTCTTCGTGCGTCGGCAACGACGCGAACGAACCATGGCGCGTCACCGCGAATGCCCCGCAGGCGGCGGCATAACGCAGTGCGTGTTGCAGCGCATCGGTATCGGCGAGGAAAGCATCGAAGCGCGCGGTGTCGATGTCGTCGCGCTGCAATCCGCACAACAGTCCGCCGATGAAGGCGTCGCCGGCGGCGGTGGTATCGATTGCGGTCACCGCTTGCGTCGGCAACACGCCATTGGTGTTGCGCGTATGCCAGCGGATCGGTTCGCCGCCATCGGTGACGAGGACGAGGCGCGCATCGCGCAGCAGGCGTTCGATGACGGCGTCCGCCGATGGCGTGCCCTGCTGCAGGAATTCCAGTTCTTCGCGCGCGAGCTTGACCATGTCGGCCAGCGCCAGCGCCTGCCACAGGCGTTCGATCACCGGCTTGCCTTCCGGCCACAACGCGGGGCGCAGGTTGACGTCGATGCTGGTGAGCGCGCCGGCGGCGCGTGCGCGTTGCAGGCCGGACAGGGTGGTTTCGGCGATTCGTGCATCGGTCATGCTGTTGCTGCAGACATGGAAGATGCCGAGGTCGCGGAAGCAGGCATCGTCGAAATCATTTTGCGCGAACAGCAGGTCGGCGGCGGGCGGACGATAGAAACTGAAACTGCGTTCGCCGCGGGCATCGAGCGAAACGAAGGCCAGCGCGGTGTTGGCGCGGTCGGTGCGATGCACGAAGCGCGTGCCGACGCCGGACTCGTGCAGGCTGTCGAGCAGGAAGTCGCCGAACATGTCGCGACCGAGCATGCCGACGAATTCGCAGGTGCCACCCAGGCGCGCGATCGCGACCGCGGCATTCGCCGGCGCGCCGCCGGCGAACTGGCGGAACACGCGGCCTTGCCCGCCTTCGGGCGCGGCGAGGAAGTCGATCAGGGCTTCGCCGAAACAGACAATGGTGCTCAAGGGACGGATCCTGGTTGTGGGCTGCTGGTGCGTTCGACCAGCCGCACCGGCACGATGTTGGGAGGCGAGACGGGCGTTGCGTGTTCGACGCGGCGCAGCACCATGTCGGCGGCCTGGCGACCGCGCGCGCGCGGATCAGCCACGAGGGTGGTGAGCGCGGGCATGCTCATCGCTGCCTCGGGGATGTCGTCGAATCCGGTGACGGCGAAATCGATGCCGGGGTGCAGGCCGTGATGGGCGAGGCCGAGCATCAGGCCGAGGGCGACGGCATCGTTGTAGCAGACCGCGGCGGTCGGCCTGGTCTTGCCGGAAAACAGGGCTTCGCTGCGGGCGCAGGCGTCGACGCGGGTTGGCGCCGATTCGACCAGCCACTCGTCGCGGACGGACAATCCGGCTTTTCCCATGGCATCGCGATAGCCTTCGCGGCGCTCCTGACACGAGCTGGAATGGGCGTGGCCGCCAAAAAAGGCGATATCGCGATGGCCGCGCTCGATCAGGTGCGCGGTCGCCTGCATGGCGCCGCCGCGGTTGTCGAGGCCGAGGAAATCGTGGTCGAAACCGTCGCCATCGTGGTCGAGCATGCGGTTGAACACCACCACCGGGGTGTTGCCGACCACGCGGGCGACGTCACGGGCATCGGTGTTTTCGGCCGGCGACAGGATGATCGCGGCCGGGTGGTGTTCCATCAATGAATTGAGCACCTGCTGCTGGCGTTGCGGCGATTCGTTGCTGCAGCCAAGCAGGGTGACGTAGCCCTTGCCGCCCAGCGCTTCGTCGACGCCGCTGGCGAATTCGGCGAAGAACGGATTGGAGAGATCGTTGATCACCAGGGCGACGCTGTTGGACACGCGGCGGCGCAGGTTAGCGGCCGCGCGGTTGTAGACGTAGCCCTGGCGCTTCATTTCCTCTTCGACGCGCTGGCGGGTATCGCGGTGCACCAGCGGGCTGCCGCGCAGGACGAGCGACACGGTGGCGCGGGAAACCCCGCAGGCGCGGGCGATGTCTTCGACGGTGACGCGTTGCCGGGCACTCATGGTGGTATCGGGCTTTTAAATCGATTCAAATCGAGCATATCATCCCGGACGACCCGTGTTCGCACAGTCCCGAGGCCCGCATGCCCAACCTGTCCCGACCGCATTTCTCCTTCCGTCCGCTGGCAACGTTTGCCGCCGCGCTGGCGTTGACGATCCCGGCAAGCATGACCGCGGCACCGCAGGCGCGCCCATCGCTGGCCGCGACCGTCAACACCTTGATCGGAACCCAGGACGAGGGCAATACCTTCCCCGGTGCCTCGGCGCCGTTCGGGATGATCCAGGCCAGCCCGATCGGTTCGCATTACGCCGGCTGGCGCTATGGCGACGACAAGATCCTCGGCATCGGTCATTCCTTCCTGTCGGGCGCGGGATGCTGGGAACAGGGCGGCCAGGTATCGGTGCTGCCGGTGACCGGGACCATCGCGCCCGGTGGCACGTTCGATACAAAGACCAGCAAGCCGTTCGACCAGAAACTCTACGGCGCGCGCTACACGCTTGTCGGCGGTGCCCATGAAGCCGGTTACTTCAAGGCGCGCCTGACCGATTACGGCGGCATCGACATCGAGACCACCGCGATGCCGCGCGCATCCGCCGAACGCTATACCTGGGCTGCCGGGGCCGACACCGGCCACGTGCTGGTCAACGTCGCACAGGCCAATGCCAAGCACCGCGTGATCGGCAGCGAAGTGCGCGTGGTTGGCGATCGTGCGGTGGAAGGCAAGATCACCACCATGAGCTTCTGCGGCGGCCACCAGTATTCGACCTGGTTCCGCATCGAGTTCAGTCGTCCGTTCACTGCCTTCGGCGTGTGGGGACAGGCTGGCGGCACGCCCGGCGCGCGTTACAGCATGGAGAGCGAATACGAGCCGTTGAACGGCGCGTGGGTGAGCTTCGGCTTGAAGGACAGCCGCAGCGTTACCGCGACCACCGCGATTTCGCACGTCGATATCGAAGGCGCGCGCAACAACCTGCGCAGCGAAGGCATGCAGGGCGGCAAGCTGATCGGTTTCGACGCGATGCGCGCACAGTCGCAACGGGATTGGGACAAGGAACTGGCGAAGGCGAAGATCGAGGGCGGTTCCGCCGATGATCGCAGCGTGTTCTACACCGCGCTCTATCACGCCTTCCTGCAACCGATGACCGGCAATGATGCCGACGGCCGTTATCGCGGATATGACGACAAGATCCATCGCGCCGATGGCTGGACCTATTACGAATACTTCTCGCTGTGGGATACCTATCGCGCGCAGAACCAGTTGCTGGCGTTGCTGCAGCCGCAGCGTGCGCGCGACATCGGCCGCACCCTGCTGGCGATCGATGCGCAAAACGGTTGGCTGCCAAAGTGGGGCTATGCCGATTTCGACACCAACACCATGACCGGCGATCCGGTGACGCCCTTCCTCGTCGATCTCTGGCGCTACGGCGCGCTGAAGGGCATGGAAAACGAAGCGTGGACGGCGCTGCGCAAGAACGCCTGGGAAGTACCGCCGCTGGCATCGCGCAGCGAAGGCCGCGCCGGCAACGCCAATTATCTGGCGCATGGTTTCGTGATGTTCGATCGCACCTTCCCGGCCAAGGGCATGGATGTCGATCCCGGAAACGGTGGTTCCGCGACGTTCGAATACGCCGCCGCCGATTGTTCGCTGGCGCAGATGGCGCAGGCGCTCGGTCATGGCGATGACGCCAAGGCCTTGCAGGCGCGCGCGGGCAATTGGCGCAACTTGTGGGATGCCACGTTGAGCGAACCGGAATCTCCCTTCGTCGGCTTTCCGCGCCCGAAGCTGGAAGGCGGCGACTGGTTCACGCCACCGAGCGGTCGCTACAGTCCGCGCTCGCACTACGGTTTCCACGAAGGCACCGCATGGCAGTACCAGTGGATGGTGCCACAGGACGTGCCGGCACTCGCGGAAGCAATGGGTGGTCGCGAACAGATGGGCAAGCGTCTCGATGCCTTCTTCGCGTATGACGCCATCGGCGCCGATCCGCAAGCCGCGCGCAAGACCTGGGTCGGTGGCGCCTACGACTACTACGGCCAGTACCGTTTCAATCCCAACAACGAGCCGACCATGCTGGTGCCGAGCCTCTACAGCCTGATCGGCCAGCCGTGGAAGACCGCGGGGGTGCTGCGCGCGGCGCAAACGTTGTTCACCAACGCACCGAATGGCGTGACCGGCAACGACGATCTCGGCACCATGTCGGCGTGGTATCTGTTCAGCGCACTCGGTTTCTCGCCGCTGATGTCCGGCAGCGGAGAAATGCTGCTGGTGCCGCCGCGTTATCCGCGCATCACCCTCGATCTCGGTGAAGGCCGCAGCTTGCGGGTCGAAGCGCCGGCGGCGAAGCCGGGCGCGGCGGGCTACGTGTCGTCGGTGAAGTTCGATGGCAAGCCGGTGGGCAATGTGTGGCTGGATGTCGATGCGCTGCGTCGCGGTGGCACGCTGCAATTCGCGTTGAGCGACAAACCCGATCCGAACGGTTGGGGCACGCGCCCGCAGGATGCGCCGGCGCCAGCCTGTCCCGCGCGCTGAAGATTTACGCGGAATTTACGCCGGCAGCGCACCGGTAAATAGAGGTTTTACGAACCATCGCTCGAAAATTGCAACGTGGCCAATTGGCCTCGTTGCGATTTCCGGATGTGCACGTGAAACAGAAATTGTTCAAGATGCGCGAAGCCTGGGCGCCCTTGCTTGCGGCGCTGCTCGCCACGGCCGGTTCGATGTGTTTGAGCGCGCAAGCGCATGCGGCCGATTCCGATGTGCAGCAATCCCCGATCTGCACCGATCGCCCGACCAAGGCCAATGCCACGTGCACGCTGCCGAAGGACCAGTGGCAGATCGAAACCGACATCGGCAATGTCATCGTTGATCGCCAGGACGACACGCGCACCGAAACGCTCTATTTCACCAATCCCACGCTCAAGTACGGCATTGGCGATCGCACCAACCTGCAACTGAACTGGGCGCCGGGCATCCGCGTCCGCACCACCGATCGCACGACGGGCGAACAGCAATCGCTTTCCGGCGCAGGCGACATCTACCTGCGACTGAAGACCCGCTTCATCGAAAACGACCGCGTGAGTGTCGCCGTCATTCCGTTCGTGAAGGCGCCGACGGCGCGCGCGGGCATCGGCAATCGCATGTGGGAGGGCGGCGTGGTCCTGCCGGTCGCCGTCACGTTGCCGGCCAGTTTCACCCTGACATTCGGACCGGAAGTGGATGCGCTTGGCGACGCCGACGGCAGCGGGCGCCACGCCGCCATCGTGAACCTGGTCAATCTCTCGCATCCGCTGGGCAGCCGCGCGTCACTCGTCGTCGAGTACTGGACCATGTCCAACCGCGATCCGGCGGGCACGGTGAAACAGTCTTCGGCCGACATCGCCGTGTCCTGGCTGGTCACGCCGAAGCTGCAACTGGATGCAGGCACGAACATCGGGCTCAACAACGCGACTCCGGATTCGCAGGTCTACATCGGCCTGTCGCGCCGCTTCTGAGGAGAATCCCATGCCCACCTGGCTCGCCATCGTTTCCCTGCTCGCGGCCTTCGCCGCCGCGGTCTATCTCGTGCTCGTGATCCTGCGCCCCGAGCGCTTCTGAGGCATCGACATGATCAATCTCGTTCTCGTCATGGGCGTCGCCATCGTCCTCGGCTGGCCACTCGGCCTGTACATGGCGAAGGTGATGCGCGGCGGCAAGGCGCCGCTCGACAGGGTCTTCCTGCCGGTCGAAAAACTGCTGTATGCGCTGATCGGACCGGCATCGTCGGCGCGCATGCGCTGGAAAACCTATGCGCTGTCCTTCCTCGCCGCGAATCTCGTGGTCGGGTTGGTGTGCTGGTTGCAATTCATGGTGCAGGACCGCTTGCCGCTCAATCCCGACCACGCGCCGGGCATGAGCTGGGACCTGGCGCTGCACACCATGGTGTCGTTCCTCACCAATACCAACCAGCAGCATTATTCGGGGCAGTCGCAGCTGTCGTGGCTGTCGCAGATGGTCGCCATCGTCGGCCTGCAGGTGGTGACGCCGATGTTCGGCCTGGCGATGCTGGTGGCGACGTTGCGCGCGTTCTTCGGTGGTCGCGAAGTGCTGGAGCGTGGCGAGATTGGCGTTGAGGGACGTGATCGCGACGTCGGCAATTTCTGGCAGGACGTGGTGCGCGCGACGTTGCGGGTGATGTTGCCGCTGTGCCTGGTCGCGTCGTTGCTGATGGCCTGGCAGGGCGTGCCGGCGACGCTGGTGCGCGGCGCCGACGTCCAGCCGATCGATGCCAGTGCCGGCATGGCGACGCAACACATCCCGGTCGGCCCGGTGGCGCCGATGGTCGCGGCCAAGCAGCTCGGCACCAATGGCGGTGGCTGGTATGGCCCGAACGGCGCGATGGCGCTGGAAAACCCGACGCCGTTCTCCAGCTTCTTCAACACCGTGTTCCTGATCCTGATCCCGATCGGTTGCGTGGCGATGATCGGTCCGTTCACCGGACGCAGGCGCCTGTCGACATTCGTGTTCGCGACCATGCTCGGCATGTCGCTGGCATCCAGCGCGGCGATGCTCGTTCTGGAAAGACATCCCGCGGCCAGTGCCGGCGCGCTGGCGATGGAAGGCAAGGAAGTCCGTCTTGGCGTCGATGCGTCGGCGATCTATGGCGCGCTCACCACGCAGACATCGAATGGCTCGGTGATCGGCATGCACGATTCCTTCGCACCGCTGTCTGGCGGCATGGAAATGACGGACATGCTGATCAACGGGATCTGGGGCGGCATCGGCTGCGGCACCCTGCAATTCTTCGTCTACGTGCTGCTGGCGGTATTCCTCGCCGGGTTGATGACGGGACGCACGCCGGAACTGTTCGGACGCAAGATCGAAGCGCACGAAGTGCGCCTGCTGGCCGGGCTGATCCTGATCCAGCCACTGGTGATCCTCGGCTTCGCCGCGATCGCGCTGGCGGTGCCGTCGCTCGCCGCCAATTCCAATCCGGCGCACCACGGCATTTCCCAGGTGCTCTACGAATACATCTCGGCGTTCGCCAACAACGGATCGGGTTTCGAAGGACTGGGCGACAACACCGTGTGGTGGAACGTCACCTGCAGCATCGTGCTGCTGTGCGGCCGCCTGCCGGCCCTGGTCTTCCCGCTGGCGATCGCCGCGAGCATGGCGAGGAAACGCGTCGCCCCGGAAGGCGCCGGCACCCTGCACGTGGAGACGCCGACGTTCGCGCTGACCTTGGTGTCGGTGGTGGTGATCCTCACCGTCCTGCAATTCATGCCGGCACTCGTGCTCGGCCCGGTCGCCGACCACCTGCAACTGGTCGCGCAAGGAGCGATTCGATGAATACCCCGGCCATCCGCGACGCCTTCCTCAAGCTGGCGCCGAACAAGATCATCCACAACCCGGTGATGGCGATCGTGCTGCTTGGCACGCTGCTGTCGGTTGTCGTCAGCTTCGCGATTCCCGGCGCGCTCGGTTACGGACTCACCGTCTCGGCGATCCTCTTCGTCACCGTGCTGTTCGGCAATTTCGCCGATGCGGTGGCGGAAGCGCGCGGCCGCGGCCAGGCGTCCAGCCTGCGCGCGGCGCGCAAGGATCTGGTCGCGCGCCGGCTCGATGACGCCGGCAACGAAACGCGAATCGCGGCAACGGAACTGCGCAAGGGCGATCGCGTGATCGTGTCCGAAGGCGAACTGATTCCCGCCGACGGCGAAATCGTGCAGGGTCTTGCCAGCATCAACGAAGCGGCGGTAACCGGTGAATCGGCGCCGGTGCTGCGCGAGGCCGGCACCGACCATTCCGGCGTGATCGGCGGCACCAAGGTGCTGAGCGATGAAATCATCGTCGAGGTCAGCGCGGAGCCGGGCGGCAGCTTCCTCGACCGCATGATCGCGCTGGTCGAAGGCGCCAATCGCCAGAAGACGCCGAACGAGATCGCGTTGACGATGCTGCTGGCGGCGATGACGCTGACCTTCCTGATGGTGGTGGTGTCGCTGCCATTCATCGCCGGCTTCGTCGGCGCGAAACTCGACACGTTGCTGCTGATCGCACTGCTGGTCTGCCTGATCCCGACCACCATCGGTGGCCTGCTGCCCGCGATCGGCATTTCCGGCATGAACCGCGCGTTGTCCGCCAACGTGCTGGCCAAGTCCGGCAAGGCGGTGGAGATCGCCGGCGATGTCGATGTGCTGCTGCTCGACAAGACCGGCACGATCACCTTCGGCGATCGCCAGGCCACGCATTTCTGGCCGCTGGCCGGCGTGAGCCCGGCGCAGTTGCGCGATGCCGCGATGCTGTCGTCGCTCGCCGATCCGACGCCGGAAGGCAAGTCGATCGTGCTGCTGGCGATCGGGCAGGGCGCGCAACGCATCGAGCCCGAGCATGCGCACTTCGTGCAGTTCACCGCGCAGACGCGGATGTCGGGCGTCGATATCAGGAACGCGCAGGGCGATGTCGAACGCCAGATCCGCAAGGGCGCCGGCGATGCCATCGCCAAACACGTGGAAGCGCTCGGTGGCGTGGTCTCGCCCGAGTTGCAGGCACGCGTCAGCGAAGTCGCGCGCGGGGGCGCCACGCCGCTGGTCGTTGCCGAAGGCCGGCATGTGCTCGGCGTGGTCGAGCTTGGCGACGTGGTCAAGCATGGAGTGAAGGAACGCTTCGCGCGATTGCGCGAGATGGGCGTGCGCACGGTGATGATCACCGGCGACAACCCGCTGACCGCCGCCGCGATCGCCGCCGAAGCTGGCGTGGACGATTACATCGCCGAGGCGCGGCCCGAGGACAAGCTGGCGCGCATTCGCCAGGAACAGGCCGAAGGCCGCCTGGTCGCGATGGTCGGCGACGGTACCAACGACGCGCCGGCACTGGCCCAGGCCGACATCGGCCTGGCGATGAATTCCGGCACGCAGGCGGCCAAGGAAGCCGGCAACATGGTCGATCTCGATTCCGATCCGGCCAAGCTGCTGGCGGTGGTGGAGATCGGCAAGCAGCAGCTGATCACGCGCGGCGCGCTCACCACGTTTTCGCTGGCGAACGACGTCTCGAAATATTTCGCCATCCTGCCGGCCCTGTTCGCGGCGACGATTCCGTCGATGGCCGCCCTCAACGTGATGCATCTGTCGAGTCCGCGCTCGGCCGTGCTGTCGGCGCTGATCTTCAATGCGCTGATCATTCCCGCGCTGATTCCGCTGGCCCTGCGCGGCGTGCGCTTCAAGCCGGCCAGCGCGGTGTCGCTGCTGCGCCGGAACATGCTGATTTATGGCCTGGGTGGCGTGGTCTTGCCCTTCGTCGCCATCAAGTTGATCGATCTCGCCCTCGCGGTCTTCGGAGTCTGAACCATGGACATTGCACGACAACAGGATTTTCCCGTCGGAACAGCTGCGCTGTGGCGGGCGGCGATCGCGCTGATGGCGATCACCCTCGGCCTGTTCGGTTTCGCGTATTCATTGCTGTCGGCCGGGATCGATGGCGCACTGTTCCCGTATCACGCGAATGGCAGCATTATCATTCGCGATGGCAAGGCCGTCGCCTCGGAACTGGTCGCACAACCGTTCGCCGCACCCGGCTACTTCCAGCCGCGCCCGTCGGCGGCGAAATACGATCCGATGAGCGCCGCCGGCAGCAATCTCGCCCGCACCAATCCTGATTTGCGCAAGCGCGTCGAAGCGTTGCGCGGCGAGATCGCGCGACGCGACGGGATCGCCGTGGCGCAGGTCGCCGATGACCTGTTGACGCAATCCGGCAGCGGCGTCGATCCCGACATCAGCGTGCAGGCCGCGATGCAACAGGTTGCGCGTGTCGCCCGCGCGCGTGGCTTGCCGGAAGCCGAAGTCCGCCATCTGGTCGAAGCCGGCACCGCACAACCACAGTTCGGGATCTTCGGCCCGGCGCGTGTCAACGTGGTGCGGCTCAACCTTGCGCTGGATGCGCGGCGATGACGGAGCGCCGATACTGTGGCCATGCCCGAACCCGCGCGCTCTGCACAGGCTGATGCACTGATCGGCGAACTCCAGCGCCAGCGCCAGGGGCGACTGACGCTGTTCCTCGGCGCCGCGCCGGGTGTCGGCAAGACCTATGCCATGCTCGGTCGCGCGCAGGAATTGCGTCGGCGTGGCGTCGACGTGGTGGTCGCCATCGTCGAAACCCATGGCCGCGGCGAAACCGCGGCGCTGGTCGATGGCCTCGAAGTATTGCCGCGGCTCGCGATCCCGTATCGCGGGCATGTCGTCGAGGAGATGGACCTCGATCGCCTGCTGGCGCGCAAACCGGAAGTCGCGCTGGTCGACGAGCTCGCGCATCGCAACGCGCCCGGAAGTCGCCACGAACGGCGCTGGCAGGATGTGGCGGAACTGCTGGACGCCGGGATCGACGTCTACAGCACCATCAACATCCAGCATCTCGAAAGCCTCAACGACGTCGTCCATCGCATCACCGGCGTGCGCGTCGCTGAAACCGTGCCCGACGCGGTGTTCGATCGCCTGCGCGACATCGTGCTGGTCGACCTGCCACCGGGTGAACTGATCGAACGCCTGCACCAGGGCAAGGTCTATCTGCCGGAACAGGCGGCGCAGGCGTTACAGTCGTTCTTCGTGCCGTCGAATCTGGCGGCGCTGCGCGAACTGGCGATGCAGACCGCCGCCGATCGCGTCGACTCCGACCTGCGCGAGGCCCAGACCGCGCGTGGCGTTGCGGCGGTGCCATTGCGCCGGCAGGTGATCGTCGCCATCGACGGCCGTGGCCAGTCGGAATACCTGGTGCGCGTCGGCCGCCGCCTGGCCGAACGACGTGATGCGCCGTGGACGGTGGTCAGCGTCGAAGGCAGGGCGTGGCCGCACGACGTGCAACTGGAAATCGATCGTGCGCTGGCGATGGCGCGTCGCCTCGGCGGCGCCACCGAAGTCCTGCATGGCGACAGGGTGGTCGATGCGTTGCTCGATTACGCCAACCGCGTTGGCGCGTCCTCGATCGTGATCGGCCGCACCCGCGATCGCCCGCTAGCACGCCTGTTCAATCGCACGATCACCCAGCAACTGATCGAACGCGGCGCGCATTTCGAGATCGTCATCGTCAGTACGCCGGAGGCGCGGGCGGAATCCCGCAAGCGGGTGGGCGATGGCATCGGCAACGCATTGCAGCTGGGGGATTTCGGGCAGGCAAGCTTGATTTCGGCGCTGTTCGTCGGCATCGCCGCGGTGGCCAAGCGCTGGCTCGACATCAGCGACCTGTCGATGATCTTCATCGTCGCCGTGCTGGTGGTCGCGACGCGCACGCGTGTCGCGGCGGCGGTGTACGCGGCGGTCCTGTGCTTCTTCGCCTACGATTTTTTCTTCATCCCGCCGTATTTCACGCTCTACATTTCGGCACAGCGCGGCGTCACCACGGCGCTGCTGTTCCTGGCGACAGCGCTGCTGGCGGGACGGCTGGCGGCGCGGCTGCGCATGCAAGTGGTGGCATTGCGGGCATCGAATGCGCACGCCACCGCGCTGGAAGCGTTGTCGCGCGATCTCGCCGCCGCCGCCGACCCCGGAGACGTCGAACGTGCCGGTCGCAACGCCTTGAAGCGTGCGCTCGACGTCAAGGCCATCGTCCATTTCGGCGCGGATGCTTCCGCCATAGAAGAGTTCGACGACAAGGCGCGGGCGGCGGCGCAATGGGTGATTGCGCACGGCCAGCCGGCCGGACGCTTCACCGCGACATTGTCGACTTGCCCGTGGTGGTTGCTGCCCCTGCGCGGCAACGGCAGCACCATCGGCTGGATCGCGTTGCGTCCAGGCGATTCGGTGACGCGATTGACGGCTGAGCAGCAGCGCCTGGCCGAGGCAATGGCCGACGACATCGCCCAGGCTGCGTTGCGCACGCGCTTGGTCGGCGAACTCCAGGATGCGCGCATGACCGGAGAAACCGAGCGCCTGCGTTCGGCGCTGTTGTCGTCGGTGTCGCACGACCTGCGCTCGCCGCTGGCGGCGATCATCGGCTCGGCATCCAGCCTGCAGCATTACGGCGCGCAGATGGACGGCCACGATCGCGACGAGCTGCTCGACACCATTCGCCTGGAAGGGCAGCGACTCGATCGCTACATCCAGAACCTGCTCGACATGACGCGGCTCGGCCACGGTGGCCTGAAACTCAATCGCGACTGGATCGGCGTCGACGAAGTGGTGGGCGCAGCGGTCGAACGCATCCGCAAGTTCGTCCCCGGCGCGTGGATCGAAGTCGACGTCGAGCCGGGACTGGCGCCGCTGTGGGTGCATCCGGCGTTGGTGGAACAGGCGCTGTTCAACATCATCGAGAACGCCGCGAAGTTCTCACCCAGCGGGAAACCGGTGCGCGTGCGTGCCGGCGATGCGCCCGATGGCGCCCTGCAGGTTGACGTCGTCGACGAAGGCCCGGGCATTCCCGAAGCCGATCGCGCCCGCATCTTCGACATGTTCTACAGCGTCGAACGCGGTGATCGCGGACGCCATGGCACCGGGCTCGGGCTCACCATCGCCCAGGGCATGATCGGTGCGCACGGCGGTTCGGTCGCTGCATTGCCGGGACGGGATGGACGCGGCACCTGCATCCGCATCACACTGCCGCGCATGACGCCGGACGCAGCACAACAGTGAATACCGTGACGGGACAGGCGATCCGCGTACTCGTCATTGATGACGAGCCGCAGATCCGCAAGTTCCTCGACATCAGCCTGCGTGCGCAGGGTTACAGCGTGTTGATGGCGGAAGACGGCCGCAGCGGGCTCGATGCATTGGCGACCCGCGGCGCCGATCTCGTCATCCTCGACCTTGGCCTGCCCGACATGGATGGCCATGACGTGCTGCGCGCATTGCGCGAATGGTCGAAGGTGCCGGTGCTGGTGCTGTCGGTGCGCGCCGATGAAGGCGGCAAGGTGCGCGCGCTGGACGCCGGCGCCAACGATTACGTCACCAAGCCGTTCGGTGTTCCGGAACTGATGGCGCGCGTGCGGGCGCTGCTGCGCGATGCCGTCGCACCCGCGACTGCGGCCGAACCTCCCGTCTACGACGATGGCCGCCTGCGCATCGACCTGGCGCGTCGCGAAGTCGCGCTCGATGGCCAGGCATTAGCGCTCACGCGCAAGGAATACGCCTTGCTTGCCTTGTTGCTACGGCATGCCGATCGCGTCGTCACCCAGCCGCAGTTGTTGCGCGAGGTGTGGGGACCGACCCACGCCGAAGACACCCATTACCTGCGCATCCTGCTAGCCAAGCTGCGCCACAAGCTTGGCGACGATCCCGCATCGCCGCGCTGGATCGTGACGGAGCCGGGTGTGGGTTTGCGCTTCAGGCCGCAACGGTCGTAGCGACGACTGGCTTCGGGAAAGTCGTCGGCATGCGTCCGGGAGACCGGGCATGTTCGAAGGGGAGTGGCGCGCCCGGAGGGATTCGAACCCCCGACCAATGGCTTCGGAAGCCACTACTCTATCCGGCTGAGCTACGGGCGCGTGCCGTGTCCGCCGCAGCGGAGCGGGCATTGTAGCCGCTCACCGCAATCGACGCGAAATTTCGGCGGAATCGAACGACAGCCCGATGTCCTCGGCCGGATAAGCCGGATCGGCGAGCTGAATCCCGACGGCCACGGCCGGCGATGCCGGCAGTGCAAATGGGCCGATGTCGTGATTGGCGAGTTCCTTGCCGGTGACCACCCGCGAATGCCCGGCGATGCTGATGCGGTAACTGCGATCGGTGCGCGCGCGCGCGTTGAGGAAATGCAGCATCACCTCTTGTGCACGGGGCGAGGCGATGGCGGCATCGATCGCCACTTTCGTGGTGGTTTGGGTGAGGTAGCCGCTGTCGAAGCTGAAGCTGGTGCGTGGCTGCCAAGCATCGCCGCCGATGTTGTAGCCGCCATCGGCGTTTGCCGCCACGACGTGCGCTGGAACCACGAGCAGCGGCGACGACAACGCGACCCGCAGCACCGGCAATACGCCATCGGGTCTGGATGCAGGCAGATCGATCACCACGTCACTGTCATCGCGATGCCATGACAGCGCCGCGCCGCCATCGATGCCCACGGAAACAGGATCGTTGGCCAATCCTGCAACGTGGAGTGATCTGCCCGGCCAGTCATGGACGACGAGATACAGCGAGCGTCCACGCAGCAAGGTCGCACCCCAAGGCTGTCGCGGCAGTCCGCTGGGTGATGCATCGAGCAGTCCGGGATGGCGGCGCAACCACGCGCCGATGCCGTGCATCACGTCGGCTTCGAACGGCACCACGCTGCCATCACCCTTGGGCCCGATGTTGAGCAGATAGTTGCCGCCCGCCGCGCGCGTCTGCACCAGGCCATTGGCAAGCTCGCGGATCTTGCCGTCAAGGTCGTCGCGCCGTTGCCAGCTGCGATAACCCCAGGTGGCGTGATAGATCGACGCCGGCACCTCGAACGGCGGCTGCATCGTTTCCGGCGGCAGCTCATTGTCACCAAGGGTGACGAAATCGCCGCGGTTGTTCCAGATGCGGCCGTTGATCGCGGCTTGCGGCTGCAACCGGTGCACGATCGCGGCGAACCTGCGGCTCTGTTCCGGCGTCGGCGCCGACATATCGAACCACACTTCGGTGATCGGGCCGTAGTTCGACATCAACTCGGTCAGCTGTCGTTCGATCAGCGGTTCCATCGCCAGCGGAATCGGGTTGCTGTTGTGCTGCACCTCGGGTGCGTGGCCGGCGTGCCAGTCGACCAGCGAGAAGTAGACGCCAAAGCCGACGCCGATCCTGCGGCATGCGGTCGACAGCAACTTCAATGGATCCTTTGCGAACGGCGTGCGCTTGACCACGTTGTAGTCGGTCGACCTGGTGTCGAACATCGCGAAGCCGTCGTGGTGCTTGCTGGTGACGACGATGTAGCGCGCGCCGCCATCCTTCGCCAGCCTGCAGATGGCGTCGGCATCGAACTTCGTCGCGGAAAAGCGCGACGCGACCTTGAGGTAATCGTCCGTCGGGATGTTCGCCCAACCCTGGATCTGTTCGGAATATCCCTTCGTCACCGGCTTGCCCTGCCAGGCGCCGCCGAGTTCCGAATACAGGCCCCAATGCACGAACATGCCGTAACCCAGGCGCTGCCAGCGGGCGATGCGTTCGCCATCCGCGCCGCGGCTTTGCGCGGTGACCGCTGCCGAAAGCAGCAGGCCGACCGCGAGCAGCGCGGATCGGCGCAAGGTCATTGGGGATCCAGGCGGCGATAGTTCACGTGCAGGCGGTCAAGTTCGGCGAATTGCGCCGGAACCCGCAGCAGGAAACCGTTCCAGTCGCGCGCCTGTTTCGGCGACCACAACACTTCCGCCAGCGCGAAGCTGCGCGGGAACAGCATGTATTGCACGTCCTGTTGCGTCTTGACGAATTCGGTCCACAGATTGCCCTGGCCACCAAGGATGCGCGCGACCTGTGGCGCGGTCAGCCCGTCGGGGACGGGTTCGAAGTCGTAGACCGTGCGCAATGGCAGGAAATTGTCGATGCACAGTGGTTCGCCCGGCGTCTTGGACTGGCAGTAGTCGAGATAGACGTGGCTGGTCGGCGCCATGATCACGTCGTGGCCGAGGCGCACGGCATCGATGCCGCCCTGCATGCCACGCCACGACATCACGGTGGCGGTTGGCGAAGCGCCGCCTTCGAGGATTTCGTCCCAGCCGATGATCGTGCGGCCATGCGCGCGGACGAAGCCTTCGACGCGACGCAGGAACCAGCCTTGCAACGCGTGCTCGTCCTTCAAGCCTTCGCGACGGATGATGTCCTGGGCCAGCGCGCTCTGCTTCCAGCGCGTGGTCGGTGCCTCATCGCCGCCGACATGCACGTAACGGGAGGGGAAGACCGCCATCACTTCCGTCAGCACGCCTTCGACGAAAGCGAAGGTCTGCGGACTCGGACAGAGGACGTCATCGGAGACGCCCCAGGTGGTGTACACGTCGAACGGACCGGGCGTGCACGCGAGTTCGGGATAGGCTGCGAGCGCCGCGACCATGTGCCCCGGCATGTCGATTTCCGGAATCACGGTGATGTGTCGTGCCTTCGCATAGGCGACGATCTCGCGGGCCTGCGCCTGGGTGTAGTAACCGCCGTAGGGAATGCCGTCGCGCGCGGTCGCGCCGTTGTCGGGATTGCCGATCACCGTCTCCTTGCGCATCGACGAGATCGACGCCAGCTTGGGATAACGCTTGATCTCGATGCGCCAGCCCTGGTCGTCGGTGAGATGCCAGTGGAAGGTGTTGAACTTGTAGCGCGCCATCAGGTCGAGTTGCTGCTTGATCGCGGGGATCGACTGCATGTGGCGGGCGGAATCCAGCATCAGGCCGCGATAGCCGAAACGCGGCTGGTCGGCGATGTGCAGTGCGGGAAGACCGGCGCTCGCGCTGCTGCCGGGCGTGGCGATCTGGCGCAGCGTCTGCAGGCCGTAGAACAGGCCGGTGTCGCTGGGTGCGCGGATGACGATGCCGTCGCGCGTGATCCGCAGTGTGTAGGACTCGCGGTTGGCGCCCGCGTCGGCTGCAAGGACAAGGCGGAGATCGGCGTGTCCCTGCGTGGGGGCGGCGGCGACCGGGCGATGCCAGGCCTCGCGCAACACATCGTTGGCGAGCGTGGCGATGGCGCTGCGATCGGCGAGTTTCCCGCTGATCGCGATGTGCAAGGTTTTGCCGGGATGGAATCGTCCGGCGTCCATTTCCATCGAGGCCGGCAGAGGGATGATCGCGGGCGCCGTCGCGGTCGGTGTGTCGCGGGCGAATACTGACAGCGAGACTGCGGCACAGCAGGCGGTGAACAGGAAGGTGGGCAGCGTGCGACGATCTAACCTCATTCGCGGGGCCTGATGTCATGCGAGGGGAATCGCTACTGTAAGGGCCAGCCGCGCTGCTAGGCTATGCGCATGTCAACGCCGCAGATCCCCGAGGCCTGGAACCAGCCGATCGAACCGGAGTGGCGGCGCAAGCTGCGTCTTTACCTGCGATTGATGCGCGCCGACAAGCCGGTCGGCTGGCTGCTGCTACTGTGGCCGACATGGTGGGGGCTGTGGTTCGCGGCCAACGGCATGCCGGCGTGGAAGCCGCTCGTCGTGTTCACCCTTGGCGTGTGGCTGACCCGCGCTGCCGGTTGCGTGATCAACGACTATGCCGACCGCTGGCTGGATGGTTCGGTCGAGCGCACGCGCGGACGACCGCTTGCGACCGGCGAGGTGAGTGGCCGCGAGGCGCTGGTGCTGTTCGCAGTGCTGATGCTGGCGGCATTCGCGCTGGTGCTCACCCAGAACCGCCTGACCATCATGATGAGCGTGGTCGGCGTGGTGCTGGCCGCGAGTTATCCCTATCTCAAGCGCTACACGTATTTCCCGCAGGTGTATCTCGGCATGGCCTTCGGCTGGGGCATCCCGATGGCGTTCGCGGCGATCACCGGCGGCGTGCCGAAACTGGCGTGGCTGATCTACATCGCCAACATCCTGTGGTCGACCGCCTATGACACCTGGTATGCGATGGTCGATCGCGACGACGACATCCGCATGGGCGCGAAATCCACGGCGATCCTCTTCGGCGACGCCGACCTGATCGCGCAGGGCGTGCTCTATGCCTGCATGTTCGCGACGCTGGCGCTGGTCGGCCACGATGCCCATCGCGGCAGCTGGTACTGGGGTGGATTGCTGGTCGCGGCGCTACTGGTGGCCTGGGAATTCCGGATGGCGGGGAATCGCGACCGCGATGGCTGCTTCCGCGCATTCCGCCACAACAACTGGGTGGGGCTGGCGATCTTCGCTGCCATCGCGCTGGACTTCTGGCGCGGCTAGGGCACCCGCGCGCAGACCCATGCATCGATGCGCTGCACACCGATCGCCTTGAGCGCGATCGCCGCGGCCTCCAGAGTCGCCCCGGTCGTCATCACGTCGTCCACCAGGGCGACATGACGCGGCACTTCGCGTTTCCCGCGCACTCCCACGAAGACGTCCTGCATGTTCACCGCGCGTGCGCCCTTGTCGAGGCTCGATTGCGCGCTGGTGTGCTGGCGCCGCTGCAGCAGGTCGCCGCGTAGCGGCAGGTCGAAGGCTTGGGCGAGTGGCTTGGCGAGTTCCAGCGCCTGGTTGTAGCCGCGCTTGCGCAGGCGCTTGCGGTGCAACGGGATCGCGATGACGGCGTCGGGGCGATCGGCGTGTTGCAACGCCCGCAACATCAACGACGAGGCCAGCCGGCCAACGCACAAGTCCTCGTGGAATTTCAGTCGCGGCAGCAGGCGATCGATCGGGGCGTTGTAGAGGAAGGCGGCACGGGTGCGCTGGATCGGCGAGGTACGACCGCTGCAGCGCTCGCAGGGTAGGCCGAACATCGAGGGCAGGGCGCAACGCGGGCAGGCCGGCGGCAGCCATGGCAGTTCGACCTCGCACAGCCGGCACAGGTCGAGGCCGGGTTGGCCCTCGCAGTCGCAGGCCAGGCAGCGACGGGGATAGAGGGCGTCGATGGCGGCATCCACGGCGCGTCGCCAGCCACCCCGGCGGGCGGGCCAGTCAACTTCCGTAACGGGGTTCAGGTTGACAGCGCTGGACATGGTTTCCAGACTGGCAGGCCCAGCGCTACTGCACCCTCGGAAAATCCCCATGCCTGATGTCGGACCTGTCCCCGCCCTGCGCCACGACTGGAGCCAATCCGAGGTCGAAGCCCTGTTCGCGCTGCCGTTCACCGAGCTGGTCCAGCGCGCGGCCTCCAGCCATCGCCAATATTTCGATCCGGCCGAGGTGCAGATCAGCACGCTGCTGTCGGTGAAGACCGGCGGTTGCCCGGAAGACTGCGGTTATTGCCCGCAAGCCCAGCGCTATCACACCGGCGTCGAGGCGACCAAGCTGATGGACGCCGAGGCCGTGCTGGAACGCGCGCGCGCGGCCAAGGCCGCCGGTGCCTCGCGCTTTTGCATGGGCGCGGCCTGGCGTTCGCCCAAGGATCGCGACATCCCCAAGGTCGCGGAAATGATCCGTGGGGTGAAGGCGCTTGGTCTCGAGACCTGCGCCACCCTCGGCATGCTCAGCGCGCCGCAGGCCGATGCCTTGAAGGATGCCGGCCTCGACTACTACAACCACAATCTCGATACCGCGCCGGACTTCTACGGCGATGTCATCACCACGCGCAATTACCAGGATCGCCTCGACACGCTGACCCACGTGCGCGACGCGGGCATGAAGACCTGTTGTGGCGGCATCGTCGGCATGGGCGAATCGCGGGCGCAACGCGCCGGCCTGCTGCGCACGCTGGCCAACCTGCCGGCGCATCCCGATTCGGTGCCGATCAACCGCCTGGTGCAGGTCGCCGGCACGCCGCTCGCCGAAAAGAACACCGTCGCCGAACTCGATTCCTTCGAATTCGTGCGCACGATTGCGGTTGCCCGCATCATCATGCCGAAGTCGATGGTGCGCCTGTCGGCCGGACGCGAAACCATGGGCGACGAACTGCAGGCGCTGTGCTTCCTCGCCGGCGCCAACTCGATCTTCCACGGTGAAAAGCTGCTGACCACCGGCAATCCGGATGTCGATCACGACGCCAGGCTGTTCGAGCGTCTTGGCCTGCGGCCGATGCAGTTGACCGAAGCGGCATCGTGCAGCGACACCGTGCACGCCGGCATCACCATCCAGAACGCAGCCTGAGATGGCGCGGCCCTCGATCCGCACGCACGTCGCCGAACAGCGCGCCGAGCGCGAAGCGCAGCATCGCCTGCGCCGGTTGCGCACGGTCGTGCGTCGCGATGGCATCGGTTGTGAAGTGGATGGCCGCTGGCTGTTGAATTTCTGCGGCAATGATTATCTGGGGCTGTCGCAACATTTCTCGGTCAACTCGGCGCTGCAGGATGGCGCCGCGCGCAACGGTTACGGTAGCGCCGGCTCGCCACTGGTCTGCGGTCGCCATGCGGCGCATGCGGCACTGGAGCGAGCGATCGCCGAGTGGCTGGGCTATCCGCGCGCGCTGCTGTTCGACAGCGGTTACGTGGCGAACCTCGCGGTATTGCAGGCATTCCTGGGCGAAGGCGACATCTGCGTGCAGGATCGCCTCGACCACGCCAGCCTGATCGATGGCGCGCGCCTGTCCGGGGCGATGTTGCGGCGCTATCCGCACGGCGATGCCGAAGGCGCGTTGCGGCAATTGCGCTCCAATGTCGATGGCGCGGCGCTGGTCGCGACCGACGGCGTCTTCAGCATGGATGGCGACATCGCTCCACTGAAGCAACTTGCGCTGATCGCGCGCGTGCAACATGCCACTTTGTATGTCGATGATGCCCACGGCATCGGGGTCGTCGGCGACGAGGGACGTGGTTGCGTTGCAGCGGCGAAACTGGGCCCGGCCGAAGTGCCGCTGCAACTGGTCACGCTGGGCAAGGCCCTGGGTGGATACGGCGCAGTGGTGGTGGGCGAGGCGGACTACATCGAACACCTTGTGCAAGCCGCGCGCGGATTCATCTATTCCACTGCGCCGCCGCCGGCGCTGGCGGTCGCGTCGCTGCAGGCGGTGAAGATGGCGCGCAGCGACCACTGGCGACGCGAACGCCTGGAATCATTGATCGCGCGCTTCCGCGAGAAGATGCAACAACTCGGCTTCGAATTGCCCGTCAGCGAAACACCGATTCAGCCGGTGCCCTGCGGCGACGAGCAAAGTGCGTTGGCGATGTCGGCTGCGCTGGAAGACGAAGGCTTGTGGGTGGCGGCAATCCGCCCGCCAACGGTTCCCGACAATGCATCGCGGCTGCGCGTCACCCTGTCGGCCCTGCACACGCCCAGCGAGGTCAATACGCTGGTGCAGGCGTTGGCGCGCGCACGCGACAACCTGCCGGCACGATGAGCTTGCACATCGAACGCGTCGGCAGCGGACCCGACCTGGTCCTGCTGCACGGCTGGGCGATGCATGGCGGCGTGTTCGCGCCATTGGTCGAGCGCTTGCGCGATCGCTGCACATTGCATGTGGTCGATTTGCCGGGGCACGGGGAATCACGCGACAGCGCCGTTCCGCTGCGGCTTGATGCCTGCGCTGCCGCGATCGCGGCGGAAGTGCCACAAGGCGCGACGTGGTGCGGCTGGTCGCTGGGCGGATTGGTCGCGCTGCATGCCGCGCAGCACGCCGTGCCGATGCGCGCGCTGGCAATGCTGTGCGCAACACCGTGCTTCGTGCGCAAGGACGATTGGCGCTGGGGCATGTCGCCGGAAATCTTCCGAGATTTCGCCGCGGGCCTGCGCAGCGACTGGCGCGGCACGCTTGACCGTTTCCTCGCGCTGGAAGCCTTCGGCTCCAACCAGGCCAAGGAAGAGTTGCGCCATTTGCGCGATGCATTGTTCGCGCGCGGCGAACCGGCGGCATCGGTGCTCGCCGATGGCCTGGAATTGCTGGAAACCAGCGACCTGCGGCCGGGGCTTCCATCGTTGGCGTTGCCGAGCCTGTGGATCGGCGGTCGCCGTGATCGCCTGGTCGATCCGCGCGCAATGCAGCAAGCGATCGAATTGACGCCCGGTGCCGCGATCGAAGTGGTGGACCACGCCGGGCACGCGCCGTTCCTCACCCATGCCGAAGCCGTTGCGGCAGCACTCGAGCGCATCCTGCCGTGAACGAAGTCTTCGACACGCGCCAGGTGCGACACGCTTTCGGGCGCGCGGCGCAGGGGTATGAGGATGCTTCGGCCCTGCAGCGCGAAATCGAATCGCGCCTGCTGGAATCGTTCGATCACTACGCCATCCGCCATGGCGATGCCAAGCCGCAGGTCGTGGTCGACCTCGGCTGCGGCCCGGCGCATGCGGCCGCATGGTTCCGCAAGCAGTTGCCCGATGCCCGCGTGCTCGCGATCGATGCGGCATTGCCGATGCTGCACATCGCGGGCGCCAACACGCGCGGGCAATGGTTGCGGCGCAAGGCGGTCGACCGCGTCTGCGCCGACCTGCGCGCGCTACCGCTGGCCGATGGCAGCGTCGACGTGCTGTTCTGCAATCTCGCATTGCAATGGATCGATGATCTGCCTGCTGCCTTCGCAGGATTCCGTCGCGTGCTGAAGCCCGGCGGCCTGCTGCTGTGCACGACCTTCGGCACCGACACCCTGTACGAACTGCGCGAGGCATTCGCCGCCGCCGATGCCGTGCCGCACGTCAGTCCCTTCGTCGACATCGCCGGGTTTGGCGATGCGCTGGTCGCGGCGGGATTCCGCGAACCGGTGCTCGATCGCGACCTGCTGGTGGAAACCTTGCCGGACTTCGCCAGCGTGTTGCGCGGGCTCAAGGCGATGGGCGCGACCAATGCGTTGCATGCGCGTCGCCACAGCCTGAGCGGACGCGCACGCTTCGCCGCCGCCGATGCCGCCTATCCGCGTGATCGCGCGGACCGTTTTCCGCTGACGTGGGAGGCGATCTACGCGCAGGCCTGGGGTCCGGAACCCGGCACGCCGATCCGTGTTCCCGGTGGCGAACTGGCATCGGTGCCGCTGAATCGCATTCCGATCCGGCGACGGTAGCACGCGCTGGTGGCGTGGGTCGCCACAAAGCATCGCCCGGCTGAGCGCCTGCAGCGGTTATCCGTATCGCCGACACGCCGTGAATACGTCCATGTAGGCTCGACTCGGCATCCATGCCTCGTATGGTCGGTGATACGGACGAACCGCACAGGCGCCGCCGGTGGCGGGCTTTTCGCACTTTCTCTTGAAAGCAACAACACGCGCGCTCAGTGGGGCGCCAGTCCGGTAAGCGGGCGTTGCGCGTCATGGATGACGCGCACGAGCCTCCATGGATGGATTCACGGCGTCCCGCGCACCGGACTGGCGCCTCACTGAGACAGCGTGTGCGATGCCTTTCACTCCACCCGGAACATCACCCGCGCATCATCCGGCTTCGGCCTGCCGTCCTTGCCGATATCCTGCGGATACTCCGCGAACGCATCGCCGAGCATGACCGCGCGCGCGCCGCGATCCGTCATCCACTGTTGCACCTGCGGCCAGTGGCGCTGCTTGGTCACCCACAACACGCCGGGATCGCCGCGGAAACGCGCGAGCTCATCGGAAGCGGAGCGGTCGAAATCGGGATTGAAGCGCGCCTGCGAACCGACATCCATGCCGACGCGATCGACGCGCGCCGGCAAGCCGAGATAGAGATGCAGGGCATAACGCTGGGTATCGTCGATGAAGACCACGCGTTTCACCGGCACGTCGCCGCTGCGCTTGTGGATCTCGGCGATGAAGGTGCGGACATCGAGCGTCGCCGGGATCAGCAGCGAACCGATCTTCATCACCGCGACCAGCGCGATCATCCAGAGCCAATTGGGCAAGGCAGCCCCGCGGCGCATGCGCATCGCCGCGATCGCCAGTGCCGGGAACAGCGGCAGCACGTACAGCGGGAGGCGCGAGCGCGACAGGCAGAACACCAGCAGCGGCAGCAGGATCCACAACGCGACCAGCACGTCGCCGGCCTCGGCGCGACGGATCGCCGAATTGCGCCACCAGCGGCGGAGCGACGCCGGCAACGTCCCGAACCAGCGGATGACGTACCACGTCCACGGGAATGCACCGATCAGGATCGTCGGGCCATACACCACCAGCCAGCCGTACCACTCGCCGTTGCGGCGATGGACGTCGCTGGCGACGCGATCGACCACTTCGCTGCCGGTGAAGTACTGCAGCAATCCCGGCGTGTGCTGCGTCACCACCAAGTACCAGGGCAACGCCACCAGCGCGAACAGCACGAAGCCGCCGACATGCACCAGCGGATCGCGTGGGCGATCGGGTTCGCGCACCCACAACGAGAACGCGACCAGCGACAGCGCCGGCAGCAATCCAGGCGGTCCCTTGGTGAGGAAAGCGAGGCCGAAGCCCAGCCACATCGCCAACCACCACGCGCGCCGCTGCAATGCCGGCGGATCGCCGAAACGCGCGCAAACGAAGCCGCAGACCGCCAGCGTTTCGCAGGCGGCCAGCACGAAGTCGGTGGTGATGAGTTGCGATGCGCCGGCCGGCATGAACATCGTCGCGAACAGCAGGGCCGTCTCGTTGCGGCGATCGGGAATCAGGCGCGACGATATCTGTCGCACCAGAACCACGCACAGCAGGTAGGCCAGCGCCGAGGGCAGGCGCGCGGCCCAGGCATTGGCGCCGAAGGTTGCGATGCTGGCGGCGATCGCCCAGTAGGTCAGCGGCGGCTTGGTCCAGTGGCCGACGTCATCGGTGCGCTGGGGGAACAGCCAGTTGCCGGTGTCGAGCATGTTGAGCGCGACATTGGTGTAGCGGCCTTCGTCGGGATCCCACAGCCCGCGCATGCCGAGGAACAGCAGCGCCAGCAACGACGCCGCGAGCAGGACGTGCCATGCGCGCCACTGGAAGGGTTTCGACATCGCGTTCATGCGGCCATCGCTGGATCGACGTTGCCGCCACTCAGGATGATGCCGACGCGACGCCCGCGGAAGCGCTGCGGGTTCGCCAGCACGCAGGCCAGTGGCACTGCTGACGACGGCTCGATCAACAATTTCATCCGTGCCCATACCAGCCGCATCGCGGCAAGGACGGCTGCATCATCGGCGAGCAGGATGCCGTCGATATTGCGTTCGAGCAGGTCGTAGGTGCGCTGTGCGAGATGGCCGCGCAGGCCGTCGCAGATCGTGTCGGCGCTGCGATCGGTGATCGGATGGCCGACTTCCAGTGCATCGTGGGCGTCGCGCGCGCCTTCCGGTTCCGCGCCCAGCACCTCGACGCGATCGGCCTGCGCCCGCGCCACCAGTGCCGAGCCCGAGAGCAATCCGCCGCCGCCGACCGGCGTCATCAACACGTCGAGTTTTCCAGCGTGTCCGAACAATTCCAGCGCAGCCGTGCCCTGGCCGGCGATCACGTCGGCGTTATCGAAGGGATGGATCAGGGTGCCGCCCTCGCGAGCCAGGATGTCGGCGACTGCGGCATCGCGCGCGGCCATGCCGGGTGCGCAACGCACCAGCCGCGCGCCGTAGGCGACGATGGCATCGAGCTTGGATTGCGGCGCACCTTGGGGGACCACCACCGTCGCCGGGATGCCGCGCAGCTTGCAGGCGAGGGCGATCGCGGCACCGTGGTTGCCGGAACTCTGGGTCACCACGCCGGCGCGGGCGGTTGCACCATCCAGGGCCAAAACCGCGTTGCAGGCGCCGCGGAATTTGAACGCGCCCGCGCGCTGCAGGTTCTCGCATTTGAACAGGAGTTCGCAGCCGGCGAGGGCATCGAGGCCGTGCGAACGCAGGACCGGGGTGACATGGGCGTGGCCGACGATTCGCGCCGCGGCCTGGCGGACGTCGGCGATCGTGGGGAGTCGGGGGGACGGTTCGGACATCGCGCCAGACTAAGGCTTGGACGCGGAGACTGCACGCCGCCGAATCCCGCAAGCTGAATCGCTGCCATCAATGAGGGCGCCCGCTACCCTGCAGTCAGCCGGCTGCGTGCATGCTGTTACGTGTACCACGGGGGACATGACGATGAAAATTTCCATGCTTGCCGCCTGCACGTTCGCCGCAGTGCTGTTGTCCGGCTGCGTAACAGATGCACCACGCACCAGCCTGCGTCCCGGCGGCACCTATGATCCCGACGCCCGCGTCCGCCAGGCCGAGAGGGAATCGGACCGGCCGGTGATCCTCGTTCCCTACGGAATGTATGGGTATCCCGGTTCGTATTACTACGGAGGCGGCTTCGGCTATGGCGCATATGGATATGGCGCGCCGTGGTTCGGCTACGGTGGCGGTCCGGTGTACCTGCCGCCGCGTCATCACCATCGTCCGCCGCCGCCGACGAATGGCCAGGCCAAGCCCAACAATCCACCGAAGACCTTCCGCGACCTCTTCCCGGACGCCAAGCGCTGACGGCCCATAGATGGGGCTTGCGTTGATTGGGGCTTCCATGCACTCTCTGCGCCAACGTTGTCATCGGCCATGCCGGCATTCGGCCTAACCGCTCCGGATCCCCCCTGTTCCGGGTTCGGCCGGGTGCCGGCACCTTTATCCAAGGCCGGAAAAAGGTGAGGGGCTGGATGTCCCCCGACATCCAGCCCCTCTTGCTTCCCCGGCCGTACCGATCGACCCTGTTCCAATCCGATCCGCGCATGGCGCGTTGCCGACCTGGGTGCATCTGTCATCAAGCAGGTGGCGTGCCAGCCGTGGGTATGCCGATGCGCGGCCTTCCGGTTTTGCGAGGGGGTTCATACTTTGTCATCGCCTGATTTGCCCGCACCGTGATGACGGACAAATTCGCCAGCGCCGTCGCGAAAATCCGGATGACGGGATTTCACGCCAAGCACACGACGGATTCGCAGTTTTCCATCGCGCGGGTCGAACAGGTGATCACAACGCGACGGAAGTGACACGTTGCGTCGGATGCGCAACGTCATTCGGCAGCATTGGTCGCGAGTGACGGCATTCATGAGGGTGAAGCTGCGATGTTTTGCGAATCGGCGCACAATTCACCTGCGAAGAAAAACGTTTGATTGAAACGAGATGAACAGCGACTTCCACAATTTCGACGTGATCGTGATCGGCGGCGGACATTCCGGCACCGAAGCCGCGCTCGCGTCTGCACGCGCGGGTGCGCGCACGTTGTTGCTCACCCACAACATCGAAACGGTGGGTGCGATGAGCTGCAATCCCGCGATCGGCGGGATCGGCAAGGGCCATCTGGTCAAGGAAATCGATGCGCTCGGCGGCGTGATGGCGCGCGCCGCCGATGCCGCCGGCATCCAGTGGCGCACGCTCAACGGATCGAAGGGTCCGGCGGTGCGCGCCACGCGTTGCCAGGCCGATCGTTCGCTGTATCGCCAGTTCATCCGCCACGCGGTGGAAACACAGCCGAACCTCACCGTGTTCCAGGCCGCGGTCGACGACGTTGTCATCGACAGTGGAGTGGTGCGTGGCGCGATCACCAACACCGGCATCCGCTTCTCCGCGCCTGCGGTGGTGCTGACGGCGGGGACCTTCCTCGCCGGCAAGATCCATATCGGTGAAACGCAGTACGCCGCCGGCCGCATGGGCGACCCGCCGGCATCGGCGCTCGCGCAACGCCTGCGCGAAGGCGCGTTCGTGGTCGATCGCCTCAAGACCGGCACGCCGCCGCGCATCGACGGCCGCGCCCTCGATTATTCGAAGATGGACGAGCAGCCCGGCGACACGCCGCGCCCGGTGTTCTCGTTCATGGGCAGCATGGCCGACCATCCGGCGCAGGTGAGTTGCTGGATCACCCACACCAGCGAGCGCACGCACGAGATCATTCGCAGCGCGCTGCATCGTTCGCCGCTGTATTCGGGGCAGATCGAAGGCATCGGCCCGCGCTACTGCCCGTCGATCGAGGACAAGGTGGTGCGCTTCGCCGAGAAGGCCTCGCACCAGATCTTCGTCGAGCCGGAAGGCCTGGGCGTGGTCGAGATCTATCCCAACGGCATCAGCACTTCGTTGCCGTTCGACGTCCAGCTCGATCTCGTGCGCAGCATCACCGGTTTCGAGCATGCGCACATCACCCGGCCCGGCTATGCCATCGAATACGACTTCTTCGATCCTCGCGGATTGAAGGCATCGCTGGAAACGAAAGCGGTCTCGGGCCTGTTCTTCGCCGGACAGATCAACGGCACCACCGGTTACGAGGAAGCGGCGGCACAGGGCCTGCTCGCCGGCGTCAACGCCGCGCGTTTCGTGCAGCAGAAGGATGCGTGGTCACCGCGCCGCGACGAAGCCTATATCGGGGTGCTGGTCGACGACCTGATCACGCAGGGCACCAGCGAGCCGTATCGCATGTTCACCTCGCGCGCGGAATACCGCCTGCAATTGCGCGAGGACAATGCCGACGCGCGCCTGACGCCGGCCGGTCGCGAACTCGGCCTGGTCGATGACGCGCGCTGGAGCGCGTTCAATGCCAAGCGCGAGGCGGTCGAATCCGAAACCGCGCGCCTCAAAACGATCTGGGCGGCCCCGAACAATGCATTGGGGGATGCAGTCAGGCGTCATATCGGCGTAGAGGTGTCGCGCGAGACCAGCGCGATCGACCTGCTGCGCCGTCCCGAGCTCGATTACGCGAAGTTGATGCGGGTGCCGGAGCTTGGTCCCGCGGTTGCCGACGCCAAGGTGGCCGAGCAGGTGGAAATCGAGGTGAAGTATTCCGGTTACCTCGATCGCCAGCGCGAGGAAATCGCGCGCGCGCGTCGCAACGAGGACACCGCGATTCCGCGCGGCTTCGACTACGACGCGGTGCGCGGGCTTTCGGCGGAAGTGTTGCAGAAGCTCGCGCGCGTGCAGCCGCAGAGCATCGGCCAGGCGGCGCGCATTCCCGGGGTCACCCCGGCGGCGATTTCATTGTTGCTGGTGCACCTGACGCGGGCACGACGGGAGCGTGCCGCCTAGGCGGCACGTCAATCCGCGCGACACTCCGGGTCGCGCCGTAGCTTGTCCATCCATCCCTGCTGGGCGCAACGCGCCTTGCGTTCCTGTTCGGCGCGCGCGTCGGCGGCCTGCTGTGCCTTGGCCTGGCGTGCGTTTTGCATCGCGGCCAGTTTTGCCCTGATCAGCGGCAGTGCGGCCTGGGCAGCGCGCTCGCCTTCCAGGATGGCGCGATTCTTCTGCTCGAAATCGGCGGCGCCGATGTCATTCACTTTCGGCCGGATCACGATGTCGGCGCGCGTCAGTTCCTGTGCACCGAGTTTCTGGCCCATGATCTTGATGCTCTGGTTGACGTTGCCGAGCATGCTGCCGGACGGCGCGCTGTCACCGGCCTTGCTGCTGATGTCGACCGCGATCACGAAGTCGGCGCCGAGTTCGCGTGCGGCGTCCACCGGCACCGGGCTGACCACGCCGCCATCGACGTAATGCGCCTTGCCGATGGCCACGGCTTCGAACACGCCCGGGATCGAGCTGGATGCGCGCACCGCCTGGCCAGTGTTGCCGCGCACGAACACGATGCGTTCGCCGTTCGCGAGATTCGTCGCCACGGCCGCGAACGGCTTGCGCAGCTTTTCGATGCTGCGTCCGCCCACCAGTTCGTTGACGTAGTCCTGCAGTTTCTGGCCCTTCACCACGCCGCCGGAAAACAGGCTGACGTCGCGGATGCGCGATTCATCCAGCGCGAATGCCTTTTCCTGCATCGCATAGGCATCCATGCCGCTGGCATACAGCGCGCCGACCACGCTGCCCGCGCTGGTGCCGGAAACCACCACCGGGGTGATGCCGTTGGCTTCCAGCATCTTGATCACGCCGATATGGGCAAAACCCTTGGCCGCGCCACCGCCCAGCGCGATGCCCACTTTCACGGGTGCGACAGCGACCGTCGGCGCGTGCGCCCCGGCATCGGTCTTCGGCGTACTGGCGCAGGCGGTCAGCAGGGTGGCGAACAGGGCGGTTGCGAAAGCGGCGCGCATCGGCAGCGGGGATCGAAAGGGGGAGCAGAGTTTAATGCGGCGGCGATGAATTGCTGCTGGCGAGCCGCATCCGCGTCAGGCACCCAGCCGTTTCGCCAGTTTTTCGGCTGCGGCCCGGTCGATTTCCTGCGGCAGTACGGATTGGCGCAACACCGGCAATGCCTGCGCCAGCAGGGTGCGGGCTTCCGCCATGTCGCCACGATCGGCGCGGATCGCGGCGAGTTCGGCGCGGGCGACGGCGACATCGAAGGGATTGCCGACCGATTGCAGGCGTCCCAGCGCCTCGCGTTGCTTGTCCTCCGCCGTGGCGAGATCGCCGCGGATGCGCACGAAGGCGGCGTCGTAACGCAGGAACTGGGCGAACTGCTTGTGCGTCGCCGGCATCCCGCGCTTGGCATAACGCCGGCGTGCTTCGTCGACAAGTGCCGGGCCATGCGTGGTGTCGCCCGCGCGAAACGCCGAATTCGCCATCTCGCGCAGGATCAGGGCGTAGTTTTCCGAATCCTCGCCCTCGGCCTTGCGGACCTCTGCCTGTTGGCGGACAAGAATCGTGTTCGCTTCCGTCGCGTAGCCATTGATCCTCAATGCGCGCGCATATTGCATGGCCATCGGCGCCCGGAAGGGGTCGCCCGGTGCGACCCCGCCTTCATCGAGCTTGGCCATGGATTGGCGCATCACCGCCAGGGAGTTCGGGTAATCGCCGTAGGAATCCAGCAATGTCGCCCGGTTGCCGAGAACCGTGGCGAGGTTGCGCGGACCGTTGTCGGCCTGAGGCATCAACTGCCCACTGCGATCATTGGCCGCGAGTGCTTCGCGGTAACGCCCCTGCATGTTCAGGGCATCGCTCAGGGCCGAATAAAGGATGCCAAGGCGCGAATCGCCGGCGCTTCCGGTCTTCTCGATGGCGGCGATGCCGGCATGCAGCACGCTCTCCGCCTCGGCATAGCGCCCGAGGCTGATCAAGCCCTGGCCCTGGTTCCTGATCAGCGAGCTGCGCAATGGCGATTCCGGCGGGATCCCGTGGTGGTCGGCGAAAGCGAGCCCTTCGTCGCTGGACAGCAGCAGGCGGCCGCGGTCGTCGGCGAGGCGTGCGCCGTCGGAGATCAGGGTGTAGACATGGAGTACCACGTCCACCGGGGGATCCTGCATCTGCTTGGAGAACGCCAACGCCTGCTCGGCCTGCTTGCGGCAGGCGTCGAGGCCGTATTTGTAGACGTGGGCGAGGCTGATGTTGGCAAGCGAACGCAACTGCTGCTCGGGATCGTCGGGCGCGAACTGCTTGCGCAGCGCGACCGCGCGATCGGCGGCCGCGAGGGTTTCCGGGAATCGTTCCAGCGAATCGAGCGCCTTGGAATACACGACCAGGTCATCGGCAAGGGCCAGGGCTTCTTCGCGGCTTCGCGGAACCACGTTGCGGGTCCCGGCGGCGAGCATGTCAACCGCCTGTTTCGGTTCGTTGAGGGAATAGTAGAAACGACCGAGCATGCGCTGCACCGGTTGACGCACCTTGGGATCGACGCTGCCGCGCTTGTCCAGCTCCTCGCGCGCGTGGTCGAGCAACTGGCGCGCGCTGAGGTTGGACTTCAACGCGTGCTCCGGCGACGCCGCCGCGAAGGCGTCGTTGAGGTATTGCATGGTCGCGATGGTGTTGGCGTTTTCGCGCTGGGCGATGCGTGCCTGCTCGCGCGCGCTGCGCGCCTGCCACAACGCGACGCCGGTGCCTGCCAGCAACGCCAGCGCGATCGCCGCGGCCGATGTCGCCAGCATGCGATTGCGACGCAACCACAGGCGCACGCGTTCGCCGCGCGGCAGGCGCGTTGCCGTGATCGGGCGATCATCCAGCCACGCCCGCAGGTCGTTCGCCAACGCGTCGGCGGAGGCGTAGCGCGCTTCGGGATCGTGGCGCAGGCAGCCCTTGGCGATGTCGGGAAGCCCGCCGCGCAGCGCGCGGGCCAGCGATGCCGGCGACAATCCACCGCGTTGCGCCGCCTGTTCCACGCTGGCATGGGCGGCGGCACGGGTCAGTGTTTCCGGTTCGCGCTCCATCTGCTGCAATTGTTTCGCGACCGGTGTCTGCTGCGTCAGCCCGAACGGGTGCGATCCGGCCAGCAGGCGATGCAGGATCACGCCGAGTTGCCAGATGTCGGACGCGGTGGTGATCGGGGCGTCGTGCAATTGCTCCGGCGATGCGTATTCGAACGTCAGTGCGCGGTCCTGCGCGACAGTGACGTCGCTTCCTTCCAGTTGCTTGGCGATGCCGAAATCGAGCAGCTTGACCCGGCCTTCGTCATCCACCAGCAGGTTGGAGGGCTTGAGATCACGATGTACCACCAGGTTGCGGTGGGCGTAGCGCACGGCGTCCAGCACCTGCAGGAACAGGGTGATGCGATCGCGCAGGCCGAGGCCGTGCTGGTCGCACCATTGGTCGATCGCAACGCCATCGACGCGTTCCATCACGAACCACGGTTCGCCCTCCGCGCTGATCCCGCCATCCAGCAAGGTGGCGATGTTGGGATGCTGCAATCGGGCGAGGATCTGGCGTTCGCGCAGGAAGCGGTCGCGTACCGCGGGAGAGTCGGCGCTGGCGCGGATCAGCTTGAGCGCGGCCTGCTGGGCGTAGGCGCCGTCGCTGCGCTCCACCGCGTACACGGTGCCCATGCCGCCGCGGCCGATGGTGCCGGTGATCTTCCATGCGCCGATGCTGCGTCCGGCCATCCTGTCGGATACATCGTCGCGGGCGAGGGCGTCGCTCCATGCGGCGGCATTGCCGCTGAAGGGTTCGACGGTGCCGGCATCGGCATCAAGCAGGGCCTGGACGCGCGTGCGCAGATCGTCATCGCCGGCGCAGAGTTCGGACAAACGCCGCATGCGCTGTGGTGCATCGAGATCCGCGATCTCGTCGAAAATTTCCAGGGCGCGGCGTCCGCGCTCGATGTCGTTCACGCCCCGAGCTCCGCCAGCATGAAGGCGCGGGCCCTGCGCCAGTCACGATGCAGGGTGCGGGCGGTGACGCCGAGCATCCCCGCGATCTCCTCTTCGGAATAGCCGCCGAAATAGCGCAGCTCGACCGCTTGCGCGGCGCGTTCGTCCAGCCTGTGCAGCGAGGTCAGCAACTCGTCCAGAGCCAGCACTTCGACCACGGCGTGATCGCCGCTGCCGATGGAAGCGGTGAGGGTCAATGCCTCTTGCCCGCCACCGCGCTTGTCGGCCTTGCGCGCACGGGCATCATCCACTAGGACCTGGCGCATCGCCCGGGCCGTGAGCGCCAGCAGGTGGTTGCGGTCCACCGCCGCCAGCTGTGCGCCGCCCAGCTTGAGATAGGCCTCGTGGACCAGTGCCGTGGTTTCGAAATCGTCGCGCATGCGCCGCAGCTGCAGGCGGGCGGCGCGCTTGAGTTCGCCATAGACGGCTGAATAGGCCGCGCCCAAGGCCTCGCCATCCCCCGCACGGGCGCGGGCGAGCAGCAGGGTGACCTCCGAGATCGCGGTCGATGTCACGCACCCTCCCCTTGGCGTGTCCGATTTCGGCCCCGAGTTTCGCATACCCCAAGTACGCCGGCACTCCGCTGGCCGATCACTATGGGGAGTAGTGCAGTGAAACATACCGATTTCCATCGCCGGAACCGTCTGGCCCTGTCCGTCCTGAGCGTGGCCCTGCTGGGCGCAATGTCGCTGCCGGCATTTGCCGCAGACCGCGGTTGCCTGGATGCCAATGGCAGTCTGGTCCCGGGCGCGCCGTCGACCGACCAGGGCAGCGAGAACACCGACACCAATGCCGTGAACTCGACCTGCAAGTCGACCGCGAGTGCCTTCGGGCAGCTGAACATGGCGGGCGCCAACTACAGCAGCGCCTTCGGTTACCACAACGATGCCCTCAACGATTACGCCAACGCGTTCGGGCAGTACAACGTCGCGGCGGGCTTCAACAGCAATGCCTTTGGTTATGGCAATGAGGCGCGGGGCGACAACAGCAGTGCATTCGGTTTCACGAGCAAAGCGCTCGGCTCACAGAGTAGCGCCTTCGGCTGGAAAAATACCGCCAGCGGCATCGGCAGCACCGCGGTCGGGCGCAACAATACGGCCAGCGGCGACGGCTCCATCGCGTTGGGTTACAACAACAGTGCTGTCAACCTTGGCAGCGTCGTGTTGGGTTTAAACAATTCTGCGAGTGGCATCAACAGCAACGCGTTCGGTTACTTCAATATCGCCAGCGGCGGAAGCAGCAGCGCCTTCGGATACCAGTCGCAGGCGTTGAACATCGGCAGCACCGCGATCGGTTACCAGGCCGTCGCCGACCGTGATTACGCGCTCTCCGTGGGCCAGGCTGGCGCAGAGCACCAGATCATCCACCTTGCCGCCGGCACGGAATTGACCGACGCGGTGAACCTGGGCCAGTTGAATGCTGCGATCGCGGGCGTGAGTGGAGGTGGCGGCACGCCGGTGCATTTCTTCAGCGTCAATTCCACCGACGGCACCGCCGGGAATTACAACAACGATGGGGCGACGGGCGCCGATGCCAGTGCAGTGGGTGTATGGAACAGCGCGGGCGGCGATGCGGCCAGCGCGTTCGGTTACGGCAATGACGCCAGGGAGAAGTACAGCAGCGCGCTCGGGTACTACAACTATGCGATGAAGGAGGGAAGCTCGGCAGTTGGTTACAACAACTATGCCAATGGCATGAACAGCAGCGCCCTGGGACATGACAGTTCCGCCATGGCGGACAACAGCACCGCATTGGGTTACCAGGCGGTCGCCAATGAATCCGGCGTGGTGTCCTTCGGCCATGCGGCGGGAGATACGGATTTCGAACATGAGTCCACCTTTGCCAGCGACCTCAACGCCCGCCTGATCCACGTCGCAAACGGCATCAACGACAACGACGTGGTGAACGTCAGCCAGTTGCGCACGCTCGCCACCTGGATGAGCGGCGGTTCCAGCTTCACTGGCGGCGTGTTCGCCGCACCAAGCTTCACCATCCAGGGCAGCAGCTACAACAATGTCGGTGCGGCATTCGCGGCCATCGACACCTGGATGGCCAACAATGCCGGTGGCGTGCAAGGCCCGACGGGACCGCAGGGGCCAGTCGGCCCGCAGGGCCCGGCAGGCACGGGCGGCAGCGGCGCGTCGCATTTCTTCAGCGTCAATTCCACGAATACCGCCGCAGCCAACTACAACAACGATGGCGCGACGGGCACGGATGCCACGGCCGTCGGCGCGAGCACCGCCAGCGGCAACGGCAGCACCGCCGTCGGCAACAACAGCACTGCCAGCGGCGACTGGAGCGGCGCCTTCGGTGTCTCCAACACTGCCAGCGCGACCTTCGCGAACGCGATCGGCATCAACAACCAGGCCAGCGGCGAGCATGCCGTCGCCTTCGGCGACACGAATACCGCCAACGGAGACGGCGATACGGCATTGGGCCGCTTCAACACCGCCAATGGCAGCAGCACCGTGGCAATGGGGCTGCTCAACAAGTCGAGCGGCGTGAACAGCAGCGCGGTCGGTGCCAGCAACACCGCCAGTGCCGACCAGAGCAGTGCGTTCGGTTTCAACAACACCGCCAGCGGCGGCCAGAGCACCGCGCTCGGCTACCAGTCGCAGGCGTTGAACACCGGCAGCACCGCCATCGGCTACCAGTCCGTGGCCGACCGCGATTACGCGGTGTCGGTCGGTGCCGCCGGTGCGGAACACCAGGTGATCCATGTCGCCGCCGGCACCGCCGATACCGACGCCGTGAACGTCAGCCAGATGAAGTCGGGTGATGCGCAGACGCTGGCTTCGGCGAAGTCCTATACCGATGCCAAGTTCGCCACGTTCTCTACCGGCGGCTTCGACCAGTTGCGCAGCGACATGGACCGGCGCTTCCAGCAGACCGATCGCCGCATCGACACCATGGGCGCGATGGGCACCGCGATGGCGTCGATGAGCTCGAGCCTGTCCGGCATCCGCACCCAGAACCGCGTCGGTGTCGGCGCGGGATTCCAGAACGGGCGCAAGGCGTTGTCGGTGGGCTACCAGCGTGCCATCAGCGATCGCGCCACGATCACCATCGGTGGTGCCTTCAGTGGCGGCAACTCGTCCGTCGGCGTCGGCGGCGGCTTTGGCTGGTAACGACAGCTGGTAATCGCGCATCCACCAGGAGGGAATGCACATGCACGCACGTCATCATTTGTTGCGCGCCAGCGCGCTTGCGGCCGCGACGGCTTCTTTCATCGTCCTGCCCGCCGGCAGTGCGCCTTCGACCGCACCGAAAACACAGGTGTGGATCGATGTTGCCACCCACAGCATGGCCGGCATGCCCGACATGGGCGGGCTCGGTGGTTTCATGATGCGGAAGATGGCCGGTGGCAATGGCCCGCAAGGTTATCCGCAGTCGCGCAGGGTGCCGGCCACGCCGGGCAAGCTGCTCGACATCGCCATGTACAACAGCCTGAAGCCCGGCGTTGCGGCGGAAGATTTCGTGCCGGCGGGGCTCGATGTCGGCAAGTCGTTGCCGTTGCTGCCGCCACCAACCGGGGAAAGCAGGCAGCAATACGCCCCGGACAAGGTGCAGGATGTCGAAGTCACCATCCGCCAGTACTGGGGTTGCGGCGCGAACGTGCGTCCCGGCCAGCCCAAGGTGCTGACGGCGCGGATGAAGGGCGGCAAGCCGAGCGCGGAAGGCGGTCTCGCGCCCGGGATATTCGTGCCCGATCGCGACATCGACGCCGAACCGAAGTACGCGTTGTGGCCCAACCTGAAGAACGACAAGCGCGTGTCCGACGATTCTTCCATGGTCGGGACGCATCGCATCAGCGGTGATGGCGTGCCGGAATCGCTGAAGTTCGATCTCGGCGCCGATGCCGATTTCATGCCGAAGATCGCGCTCTCCACCCAGGGCGCGATGACGGACAGCATCGATGCCTCGTGGCAGCCGGTGGCGCGTGCCCGCGGCTATTTCCTCTCGGCGATGGCGATGCAGGACGAGCATCACTTCGTGGTCTGGAGCAGTTCGGAGGTGGCGGGCGCCGGTCCCGAATTGCTCAATTACCTGCCGGGCGCCAGCGTGGACAAGTGGACGAAGCAGAAGGTGTTGCTGCCGGCCACTGCCAGCCATTGTGCGATTCCCAGGGGCATCTTCGCCGGCGAAGGCGGCAAACAGGGCATGGGTGCGCTCAACATGATCGCCTACGGGCCGGAAACCAATATCGCCTATCCGCCGCGACCGGCCAATCCCAAGCAGGCGTGGAATCCGGAATGGAACGTGCGCGTGCGCACCAAGTCCACCGCTACCGCGATGCTGGGCATGGACATGTCGGGGATGCAACAGCGCGGTGACAAGCCGCAAGGCGAGCAGCCGCAGGAAAACGGCGCGAAGAAGTTGCTGAAAGGACTGTTCCGCAGGAACTGATCCATGCAGTGAGCCCGCAACGGATTTTGCGGGCGCAGTTCCGCCTTCCCCCTGCGAGGGAGCGCAGGGGGAGGCATCCATTCCCAAGGGGAAATTCCATGCACAAAACCAGGGGCATCATCGTGCTTGCTGCGGCCGCGGCGATGGCGGCGTGCTCGTCGTCGAAGTCGCCGGCCAGCGCTGGCGTCGCCGCGGCCAACGCGGAATTCGCGCGCCTGCAAAAGCAGGGCGCGGACGCGACTGCGCGCGAGTTCACCAGCATCGAATATCCGGCGACGCGCAGCCTGATGAAGGCAGGCGGACTGGATGCCGCGCTGGGCGGCGATGCCAAGGCCGACGCGGCGTTGCAGGCGTTGTTCGCGCTGTACGAACACAAGTCACGCGCGCTTGCGGAGGAATTGCCGACGCTGTTCGACAAGAGATCCGGTGGCGGTGGCGGTGGCTTGGGCAGTGGTGGTTATGCCGGGGTTGGCGGCGTGGCGGCGTCTTCGGTCACTGCAGGTATCCAGAACGCGGCGGGCGAACAGGCCTGGGAGCAGGCGCAAGCGGATGGCAAAACATCGGGTTCTTACACCAATTCCGATGGAACCGCCAAGGTGGACTGGACGCAGGACAGTTACACCACGACCACGACATTCGAAGGCAATTTGCCGGAAGGGTTGAAGGGCAAGGTCACTACCAAGGTCAAGTCGGTCGCCTGTCCCGATGCGCAGGGCAAGATCGAGGTCGAGTTCGAATCAACCTCCGATCTAGGCGGCGGCGATGGCAGTGCGCAAACCAAGGTGACTTCGAAGCTGGTGAAACATCTCGACGATGACGCCAACCTGATCGACGAGGACATGGATTCCGATGTGCATGTCGAACAGACGGCTGGCAATGGCAGCCACGTCGATGTGACCGACACGCTGTCCACCACGCGTGGCGAAGTGGGCTCCAAAGTGAACGGCCGCAGTCGCAGCGCCAGTGACGAAGACGTGCAATTGGCGAAAGGACTGGCAACGGTCGGCCGCATGGCGGCGATGAGCGCACTGGATGCGGCCAAGAAGGCCTGGGAATCCGGCAAGTGCGTGAAGCTGGACGTGCGCAGCGATCCCGCCAAGCGCACCGGGGCGAAGCCGAACACGGCATACACGCTGTTCGCCGAGCCGCGCGCGAAATCCGATGGCGCGCCGACCCGCGGCACGGTGAAGGCGACGCTGAGCGGGGAGCACATGCTCAATCCGCGCGACAAGAAGGTGCCTGCGGATGCCCAGTTTGACTACCAGAATCCGGAAAAGAAGGACCAGTCCGCGACCATCGACTTCGAAGCGCGCAGCAAGCGCGGCGTCGGCAAGGCGAGCTTGCAGTTCGATACGAAGAAGGGCGGCTATCGCGTTACCCCGATCGGCAATGGCGGCTGCAACGAGTCCTACGACGTTTGCGACCTCGACAAGCCAACTACGGTGCACGTCTGCAAGTACATCACGTTGACGCAGACGCCCACCAGCGACAAGGGCGGCACCTATGTCATGCATTTTGCCGCCGGACCCGGCACCGTCGACGCCAGCGGCACATACACCCTCAGTGGCCCCGAGGAAAAAATGACGGCGACCTACACCACGCCGAGCGCCTGCGGCCATGCCGGCGGCAGGACGGTATGCACGCCGGCACGCACCGGTACCGCGATCTGGACCAAGGTCGACGATTGCGGAGCAGGGAAATGAAAGGGCATTCCCCGCGAATCATCGTGCTGATGAGCGTGCTCGTGTTGTCGGCGCCGCTGTCGCGCGCACAGGACATCGGCGGCTGGTTGAAGCGCACTGCGAAACAGGTGCAGGACGACATCGCAGATAGGGCCGGGAACAAGGTGAAGGAGACCGTGGCCCGGCCGGTCGAGGAGGCACGGGGCGGAAATGCGTCGGCCCCGGAATCGTCGTCGTCTTCCGATCGTGGCTATTCCGCGCCGCGTCGGGATGTGCGTTTCGACAACGTACCGCAGAATCTGTTGCTGAAGCCCGCGGTTGGCAGGAAGTTCGATCCGGCGCAGGGCAAGCCGCAGATCATCGCGGTCAATCCCTATCTGCAACCGGGCAAGATCTTTTTCTCCGGCATGGCCGGCCTGCAGTGCCCGCTCGAAGGTGGCCTGATCATCGCGGGTGATGCCGGATTCACCGAGAAGGGCGACACCATCGGCGAAGGCTATTGGCGCATCGTCGGCGATGGCGCCATTACCCCGTTGCTGACGCGCCGCTACAAGGACAGCGGGGTACGCTCGAATTCGCCGATGCTGCCGGCCAATCCGCCCGACAAGTCCTGGGCGGACGGCAATCTTCCTTCGCCCGGATATGCGTATTACAAGGTCGATGGTTTCGGCCTGGGGCGCAACGGCGACATCCTGCTGGGCGCAAGCGATGTCGTGGTGCGCATTGCGCGCGATGGCCGCGTGCAGCGCGTTGCCGGCAAGGCCGGGCAGCAGGGCTTCGCCGATGGCTCGGGCAGCACGGCGCGCTTCAAGTATCCGGGGCGCCCGGTCGAGGACGATCAGGGCAATCTCTGGCTGGCCGATCAAAACGATTGCGCGATACGAAAGATCACGCCGGATGGCACGGTCAGCACGCTGATGGGGCCCGACCGCCTGTGCAATGCCGCACAGGTATCGGCGCAGGAACAGATCGTGCCCGGCAACATGATCTGGGACGTGCGTCGCGGCGAACTGATCGTGGGCGGCCATTTCATCCGCTCCAAGCCGCATGACCTGTACCACACGGTTTGGCGCATCCGTCCCGATGGGCAGGCGCGGCGCGTGCTGTTCGCCCAGAAGAACGGCGGCGGCGGATTGAAGCTGGACGGCATCCATTCGATAGCGCTCGATGCGCAAGGACGCCTTTACCTCGGTGTCGGTCGGCCCGGTCGCAACAACACGATCGCACGGGTGGATGAACCCGACGGCAAGGTCACGTTCCTGACAGGGACTACCTACGGCGGCTTCGCCCCGGGCAATGAAAGTTATCCAGTGGACGGCGCGGCAAGTGGCAGCAATTTCCGCAACAGCGATGACATGTGCTTCGCCGCGGATGGCAGTTTGTACGTCATCGACTACCACCTGCTGCGTCGCTATGACCCATCGGCGGGAACGGTGCGCACCTGGGCCTATTGAAATCCGGCCACCGATCCATCGGCATGAAATGAATCCATCGCATTGGAGAACCCCATGAAACCGCATTCGCTTGCGTCCATCTGCGTGGCAGCCGCGCTTGCCCTGTCAATCGTGCCGGCGGCACATGCGCAATTCTGGCTGGCCAACATGGCCAACAACAACCAGGTGGTGGAAACGGCGATCTGCGATTCGGCGCTGAAGAAACACCAGTCGTTGCCGGCGATTTGCGCGAAATACCCGAAGTATTCCGGCGCGAAGTCGCGGCAGGGCGGCGCATCGCCAGCGCCTTCGGCGTCGGTGAAGGTTTCACCGGTCGCGACGCGCTTCACCCCGGTCGCCGGCGACGATTCCGTGAAGCAGCTTGCCGACAGCCTGGGCAATTCCCCGCAGGAACGCCAGCAGATCCTGCAACTGGCCGCTGCCGGCGAGCAACTGTTCGAAAAGAAATACAGGGGCAAGGGCTGGGACCACACCATCGCCGGTGCGATGACGTTCTTCGTCGTTTCCGCGCACATCGTCAACACCGGGCAGCAACCCGATGCCGACGCCGAGAACAGCCTGTATGCATCGCTCAACGCGACGCTGGCGCAATCGGATATCGCCAGGGCATCGAACAAGGACAAGACCACGCTCTACAACGTGCTGCTGGCCTGTGCCGGGTTGCCGCTGGTGTTCTACGTCGACGGCAAGGAACACGGCAATGCAGCGCAGGTTGAACAGGCGAAGACGATGGCGGCGGGCTTCAGCCGCAAGCTGCTGAACATCGAGCCCGAAGCGCTGGCGAAGATGCTGTAACCCGCCATGACCCGGAGCGCGGAAATGAAATCGAAGCGTGTGCAAGTCGCCGCCATTCTTGGAGTGCTTGTCCTCTTGTCGCCACGGGCGCCCGCGCAGGACATCGGCGGCTGGTTGAAGCGCACCGCGAAACAGGTGCAGGACGACATCGCGAACAAAGCCGGAAACAAGGCGAAGGAGACCGTGACCCGGCCGGTCGAAAAGGCGCTGGAAGGCGAGCCGTCGACGGCCCGCAATCAGGACGAGGCGCGGAATGGCGGCGCCGCGGTATCCGGCAATGCACCAGCCGGCGTGTCGGGGTCCGCGATCGACAAGGCGATCGCCGCGGACACCTATCTGGCGAAAACCTGCGGCGGAACGGGCGTTGCCCAGCTGCCGCCGAAACGGATCATGCGTCCCGATCCGAACCGTCCCAACATCTCCGCCCAGGATCTTGCCGGCGAGCGCAAGGTCATCGCCGGCATCGACGGGGTGTTCGCGTCGTGGCAGCCGAACGGATTCGTCGTCGCCACCCAGGAGGGCTATCTCAACAATCCTCAAGGCAGCGCGGGGAATGCTGGCTACGGCAACAACTACACCTGGACGCTGGTGAGCTATATCCACGACTGCGTCGACGGCCAGTGGCGCAAGGACGCCGAGAACGGCACCTTCCTCCTGCTGTTCGTCAATTCGGGCATCGGGAATGGCGTCGATGGCATTCCGAAGATCGATTTCGATGGCACCGATCCCGACCTGTTCGGTTATTACCGGCTCGGCACGGAGTGGCAAATACCCGGTCTTTTGCCGCAGGCGAAGAACGGGCATGTCGAATACACCTACGATGCCGATGGCAGCACCAGGTACTGGTTCACGCGCGATGGACGGCTGCCGTTCCAGTACGTGCCGCGCGAGGAATTCATCCGACGCCAGCTCGACATCCTGCAAGCGGGGAAGGCCAGCCACCAGAAGCGCGCGGGCAACGCCCGGAATGCGACATTCATGCAGCTGATGTACGACAAGCCGATGGACTACTACCGGCAGCTGCTGCAGAAGCCGGCGGAGTGGCTGCAACGGCCCAGCTATTGCATGGTCGGCAACGACAACGGGCGCGTCGATTATTCACGCTGCAATTTCCTCGACGAGATGCAGCCGCGCGCGCAGGTTCCGGTCAAGCCCGACCCCGCCTATTTCGATCGCGGCAAGCCCAGGTCGGCCCCGCAATACATCGTGATCGACCTGCGGGCGTATGGCCACGCGGAAGCAGCGGCGCGTCAGCGCGCGCTGATCGAACAGAACGCCGACAAGTTCCGCGCACTCGTCGAATGAGGAATGACATGAAAACGATGTTGCCCGTATTCCTGTTGCTGCTGCTCGCCAGCCCGGTGTCCCGCGCGCAGTACGGGGGCGCCATGGGTTCGACGTGGAACAATCCTGTCAGCGCGCTTTCCAACGTGCAGATGTGGAACAACATCAATGGCATGACGAGCAGGCGCATGATGTTGAAGTCGAGCCTGAGGAAGTACGGCTGCAGCGACGCGCAGATGAACGCGATGGCCACGGAAGCCGAACTGATGCAGGCGCTGTCCAGGAAGTCGTGCAGCGCGTCGGGTTCGGCGGCCAATGCGCCACGGACGCCTGCAAGGCAGGGCAATCCCCCGGTTGCATCCGTGCGCCAGATGCCTCCGCCGATCACCTTCCGGCCCACGGGCGGGCGCACCACGTTGCCGGTGATCGTTGCGGGAATCAGCCAGGACAAATCGGAACAGGCCGCGCTCACCAAGGTGATCGGCGGGGCCATGGACGAGTTCGAGGCGGCGCAGCGCGCGAAAGGTTCCGAATACGACCTGGCATCGGCGATGTCGTTCTTCGCGTCGATCGCGATCCGGATGCAGGACCCGCGCGGCGAGATCAATTCAAATGGCGCCGATGCCTTGACTCGTGCGCTCAGGGAATCCCTGGGCCCGAAGCTGGCGTCGGTCAGTGACAGCGAGAAGCAGCAGTTCTACGAAGCCCTGTTGTCACTGGGCATGCTGTTCGCGCTTTCGGCGCGCAATGCCGACGCGAACACGATGGCACAACTGAAGCGAGCATCCGCCGAGGCGAGCCTGAAGCTGCTGAACCTGGATGTCCGCAAATACCGTTTCACGCCCGATGGGCTGGCGGTCGCGAAGTAATTCCTTTCAATCCGGCTTGCGGAGAATCTTCCATGCACAAGAAGCTTGTTTTCCTGTTGTTTTCCGGCGTTGCCGGCCCCGCCATGGCGCAGACCGTCCCGCCGCAGATCGCCGCCGAGCAGGTCATGTTCGAACCCAACAACAGCGGCTATGCCCTGGGCCAGCATGGCAACGCCAATTTCAAGTTCGCGCAGACCTTCCAGTTGCCGCGAACGGGCATGGTCACCCACATCATGTTGCCGATCTATTGCTCGACTGCCCAAGCCGTGCGGGTGACGCTCCAGACCACCCTGCGTACCGGCATGCCGTCAGGCACCGTGGTCGCAACCCAGGACGTTCCCGGCTACGCAATGAATTCATGGATGACGAGCAACGGCACGATGAGCATGCGCATGGTGGAGTTCGAGCAGCCACGCCTGCTGCAGGCGGGAAATTACGCTTTCACCATTGAAGCGATTGGTGGCGAGTGCTCGTTCCTGCCGGGCCCTGCAAACGACACCTATACCGGCGGCCAGGTCTTCATCATCAATGGCATATCGCTGTTGTCGTGGTACGCATGGGGCCGAGACTTGGCATTCCAGGTGTTCGAGCGGCCGCGCTGACACCGACTGTCACGTTTGTCAGGTTACGGGGTTCCCACGATGGTGTAGCGTTCGACCAACCTCGAGGGAGTCACCGCCATGTTCAAGCGTTCACTGCTCTGCGCGATGGTTTTGGGGATGATGAGTGTCGGTTCGCTGGCCGACGCAGCCACGGATACCAAGGAGGTGGCGCGGAAATCCGAAGTGCCGGCACCAGCAAAGGCAGGCGCGGATGCCACCGGCAACCAGGGCCGCTCATTGCTCAAGCAGGCGATTCTGGTCCTGCATGGCGGCAAGACTGCTTCGAAAATGCAGTCGCTGGCGAGCGACGACAATCCGCAATGCAGTCGTTGCCACGGCGATTAGGGCGATCATCGCGCCTTGCCGCCATCACCACGGCGCTTCGCTGGTAAACGGAAGGTCGGTGACCTTGTGTTCCCCGGCGATCGCGACACGGTACGGATGCGTGGCGGGAACCACGCGCGCGAAGGCGGCATCCGCGCGCTGGTAGGCCAATGCACTTTCCGCATGATGCCCGGCGGCGGCGTGCGCACGCGCCAGCGCGAGCTGGACGGTGCCGGTCCGCCAGCTATCCGGTTCCGGCAGGCGCGACAGGTTGGTGGCGGCAAGGCGCGCGAGTTTCAACGCGGCATCGGTTTGCCCGCAGGCGAGCTCCACATTCGCCGCCTGTACCCAGTCGTGGGTGAAATCCAGCTGTTGCGGGAAGGTGGCGCGCAGTTGCAAGGCATCGGCGACTCTGCGGGTCGCGGCCTTGCATTGGCCGGATACCGCTTGCGCGCGCGCCGCAGCCTGCAGGGCGCCGACGCGGGAAATGGCATCGTCATACGCGAGCGGTTTCCACGGAATCGCCAACCCGGCTTCGGCATATTCGAGTGACTTCACCGGGTTATCCTCGTGCCACGCCTGCTCCGACTGCAGGATCAGCATGTCGACCCGCAATGAATCGCGATCTTCGCCCATGGCCGCTGCGAGATCCGGCTCCAGGTGCGCCAATTCGACCCTGGCTTCGGCATCGCGGCGCTGCCGCTGCAGCAGCCGGATCAGCACCATGCGCGCCTTCACCTTGCGTTCGCCGAGGACATCGACGCGGCGATCCTGGTACTTCTTCAGCAGATCATGTGATTCGGCTTCGGCGCGCGGCCAGTGTCCGTCCATCAATGCGTCGTTGCCGACGATCATCGAAAGCGTGCTGGTCGCCAGTTGTCCACTGGCGCCGAAATGGCTCGAGGCGAGTGCCAGCTGCTGCTGCAGCATGCGATCGGCCTCGCGATGGTGGCCGATAGCGATCAGGGCGCGGGCATCGGCCATCGCCATCTGGACCGTGCGCGGGTTCTGTTCGCCGTAGCGCGCCAGGGTCATGGCATGGATGTCGCGCGCGATCACGCTTTGCTCGATCGACATCCCGCGCCAGTCCAGCGAATACAGGTAATTGATGAGCGAGGTGCGGACATTCTCGAACGACGATTCGTCGGCTTTCCCGATCCACTTCGCGGTGAATGCGCGGGCGTCGCGATAGCCCGGGATCTTGTTCGGGTCGGTCTCCTCCAGCATGTCGGCTTCCAGTGCCTTGATGCGGAACGCGAACACCGGTTGATCCACGGACATCGCCATTGCCTGCGGGCGCACCTTCTCGAGCATTTCGCGCGCGCCGTCCTTCTGGCCGGCGACGATGTAGACGTGGATCAGGTCGAGCAGCAGCGAGATGCGCGCGGCGTCGCCGCGGCCGGACCTGGTGTCGATGCTGCGCATCGCGCCATCGGCCATTTCGCGCACCGTGGTCTTGCGGCCACCGTCGACCGCCATCGCATGCATCAGCATGCGTTCGAAGGTTTCCTGGATCGCGGCGGACTGGCGCGCGTTGTGTTCCGCCAGCGATTGTTGCTGGAGGGCATTGGCTTCGCTGCGATGCGCGCGGCGCGCTTCCAGCAGGGCGCTGCCGAGCCCGACCGCGAGCGCCGCGACCACCGCGGTGCCCGCGGCGAACAGCAGGCGGTTGCGACGGATCATCCGCACCAGGCGTTCGCGGCGCCCGGGCAGGCGCGCCTGCACGCCGTAACCACCCAGCCATGCACGCAGGTCGCTGCGGAAGGCATCGACGGACGCATAGCGCGCGCTCGGTACGCGTGCGATCGCGCGCAGCAGGATGGCTTCGAGGTCGCCGGAAATCTGCTTGGACAGGGCTTTCCGTGATCCACCGCGATCCGCCGCGCCAATGTCGTCGAGCGCGCGCGCCGGTGGGGTCGCGGGGCGATCGAGCAGGGCGATCTTGCGATGCCAGGGGGTGTCGGCCTCGATTCCGAACGGATGGCGGCCGCAGACCAGCAGGTAAAGCATCACGCCAAGCTGGTAGACGTCGGAAGCGGTGGTGACCGGTTCCGCGCGCAGTTGCTCGGGGGAAGCGAAATCCGGGGTGAAGGCGCGATGTTGGGTCTGTGTTGCGTCGGCGTCTTCCTCGAGCAGTTGCGCGATGCCGAAATCGAGCAGGTGTGCCTGGCCGTTGTCGTCGACCAGCACGTTGGATGGCTTGAGGTCGCGATGGACGATCAGGTTGCGATGTGCCTCGCTCACCGCATCCAGCACCTGCAGGAACAGCTGCACGCGATCGCGCAGGTTGAGCTTGCGGGCGTCGCACCAGCGGTCGATGCGTTCGCCCTCGACCAGTTCCATGGCGAAGTAGGGTGTTTCGCCGGCGACACCGCCATCGATCAGGCGCGCGATGTTGGGGTGGCGGAGCGTGGCGAGGATCTGGCGCTCGCGCAGGAAGCGTTGCTGGGCATCACCGGTATCCAGCCCCATGCGGATGCGCTTGAGTGCCGCTTTCTGGTGATAGGCGCCATCGGCGCGTTCGACGCGATAGACCGCGCCCATGCCGCCGCGGCCAAGCACGCCGGTGACCTGCCATGGCCCGAAGCGCAGCGTCGAAATGTCCTCTTTCTCGTCGACGGGTGGTTGAGAAGAGCCATCCAGCCAGGCAGAAGGTTCGGTTGGAAGGTTGTCGGCGGTACGGTCGGCCAGCAACATCGCCTCGACGTTCCTGCGCAACTCGGGGTCGTCGGCGCAGGCCTCGTCCAGCAGGTGCTTGCGTTCGCCGGCAGGCAGATCGGCGACGGCTTCGAACAGCGCCAGCGCACGTTGCAGGCGGCTGGCATTCGTGGTCATTCGCCGACCAGTTGCGCGACCAGGAAGGCACGTGCCTTGCGCCAGTCGCGTTGCACGGTGCGGGTGGTGATCTCCAGCAGCCCGGCGATTTCCTCTTCGGTGTAGCCACCAAAACAGCGCAGTTCCACCACCGAGGCGGCGCGCGGATCGGCCTCGGCCAGGGTCGCCAGCATCTCGTCCACTTCCAGTACGCCGAAGGCAGGGTCGGGTGTCCCGATCTGGGTCACCAGGGTGACCTGTTCGCCGTTGCGCTTGCCGGCGTGGAGCCGGCGCACCTCGTCCACCAGGACGTGGCGCATCGCGCGTGCCGACAACGCCAGCAGCTGGCGGCGGTCTTCGGGCTTGAGGGCGCCCTCGCTGGACAGCTTGAGGAAGGTTTCGTTGACCAGTGCGGTGGTGTCGAAGGCGCGGGCCGAGCGGCGCAGCTGAAGGCGGGCCGCCCGCTTCAGGTCCTCATAGGCTGCCGCATAGACGTCCGGCCACCCCGAGCCCCCCCCTGCGAGCGGGCCGTCCCGGAAGCCATCGGCTGGGGTGTCGGACCGCGTCATGTCATTGATTCTGCGTCTTCTTGGGGCGTCCGGGCAAGCCGATGTCGGGTTTTGAGACAGGAATCCGTTATCTATCCATGAGCGGGGAGTTGTCCATGAGGGCGACGGCCGGACTCGGGAGGGGCTGCAGGATGCAGCTTTGTCCGGCCGAAGCTCCGCTGAGGGAGCAAAAAGACAGGGAGTGTCGCGAAGCGGGCGCGAGCAATCGCGCCCGCTTTGTTGTCTAACCCGCTAACCTAATACGGATGAATTCTCCGCTTCGCCGCGCCCTGCGCTACATCTGGCGCATCCCCCTGCTGGTCTGGCATGCCGCCGTCGATCTGCCCATCACGATTCTGCTGATGGCGGAGCCGTGGGGCGAAAAGACCATCGGCGGCGTTCGCCTTGGCCACCGCGCGGTGCGCTGGTGGTCGCGCACCCTGATGCGCATCTACGGGCTGGAAGTGCGCGCCAGGGGCGCCCAGCTGCCGGATCCGGTGCTGTTCGTCGCCAACCACGTCAGCTGGACCGACATCGTCGTCCTCCACAGCACGCGGATGATGGGTTTCGTCGCCAAGCGCGAAATCGCCGGTTGGCCGCTGGTCGGCTGGATGGCGAAGAAGGGCCAGACCATCTTCCACCAGCGCGGTAGCCAGGAATCGCTGGGTGACGTGTTGCAGCAGATGGTCGAGCGCCTGCGCGAAGGCCATTCGGTCGGCGCGTTCCCGGAAGGCGGCACCCGCGATGGCCGCGAGCTCGGGCCGTTCCATGCGCGACTGTTCTACGCGTCGGTCGAAGCGAATGTCGCGGTGCAGCCGGTGGCCCTGTGCTACGGCACCGGCGGCGACGCCCAGACCATCGTGGCATTCGCCAAGCGCGAGAGCTTCGCGCAGAACTTCTGGCGTCTGCTGGGCGAACCGGCGCGCACGGTCGACGTGATCTACCTGGCGCCCATCCTGCCCGGTGAGGCCGATGGGCGCCGTCGCATCGCAGAGTTGGCACGCGAACGCATCGACACCGCGCTGCACGGGTCGTGAGCCGGGTCGCCAGCCCGTTCCGGCCTGCGCGCGGATTGCGCAATCCCCATCTACAGACTTTCCTGGGCAGCGGGTTTCGTCGCAGTCGACTCGCCCGCCGCGAACTTGCGCGCTGCGATGCCGTGCACGAAGAGGTGACGCTGGCAGCGGGAGGGGACGCGCGCCTGCAAGGTATCTACAGCCGGCCGCGCCTGCAGCGTTCCGACACCCTGGTGCTGTTGTTGCATGGTTGGGAAGGCAGCATCGAATCCAATTACATGCGCCTGAGCGCGGCGTTGCTGCTGGACGCGGGATTCACGGTGTTGCGGCTGAATTTCCGCGACCACGGCAACACGCACCATCTCAACGAAGAGATGTTCCATTCCGGCCGCATCGAGGATGTCCTCAATGCCGCGAAGGATGCGCTGGTGCGCTGGCAACCGGCACGACTCGTGGTCGCGGGATTTTCGCTGGGCGGGAATTTCGCCTTGCGCACCGCGCTGCATGCGCGCTCGGCCGGATTGCCGCTGGTGCAGGCGCTGGCGGTGTGCCCGCCGCTCGATCCCGCGCGCACCATGGACGCGATGGAGGCGGGATGGTGGCCCTACATCCGTCATTTCGAACGCGAATGGCGGCAGTCGTTGCGACGCAAGCGTGAACTGTTCCCGCAGCGCCATGGCTTCGCCGATGCGGTCCTGAAATTGCCGATGCGCGCGCTGACGGCATGGATGGTCGAGGCGCATACCGATTACGGAACGCTGGATGCCTATTTCGATGCGTACCACGTCGATGTCGCCGCCTTGGGCGCGAGCTGCGTGCCGGTCGATGTGCTGATGTCGGCGGACGATCCGGTGGTGCCGCTAGTCGATTTCGGTGGGTTGGCGGAGCAGGCAAACGCGCGCGTGGAATTGTCGGCGAATGGCGGCCACTGCGGCTTCATCGAGAACTGGGCGATGCGCGGCTATGGCGAACGCTGGATCGCCGAACGCATCATCGCCAACGAACGCGGGTTGGGGCAGACTGCCGGTGACGACGAAGGAGATTCGCCATGAAGATCACTAGCGACAGCTTCGAACACCGCGGCGCGATCCGGCCCGAATTCGCGCTGGGCGCACCCGATGGATTCGGCGGCAACCGCAATCCGCAGCTGGCATGGAGCGATGCGCCCGCCGGCACGAAGTCGTTCGTCCTGTTGTGCATCGACACCGATGCACCGACCGATGCCTCGCTGGCCGGCAAGGACGGCGTGGAGATTCCGGTCGAGCATCCGCGTGGCGATTTCGTCCATTGGGCGGTGGTCGACATTCCCGCCGACGTGCATGAGATCGCGGCGGGCAGTGCCAGCGACGGGGTGACCAAGGGTGGCAAGCCGCTGGGCGATGGGGCGGGGATGCGCCAGGGCCTGAACGACTACACCGGCTGGTTCGCCGGCGACACCGGCGGCATGCGCGGGGAATACCACGGCTACGACGGCCCGTATCCGCCGCCGAACGACCTGCGCACGCACCGCTATTTCTTCCGGCTGTATGCGCTGGATGTGGCCGGGCTCGACGTGCCTGCGTCATTCACCGCGGCCGATGCGCAGCGTGCGATGCACGGCCACGTGCTGGACGAAGTGGCGATCTACGGAACGTATCGCCTGCACGCCTGAAAAGCATCGCCCGGCTGAGCGCCTGCTGCGGTTATCCGTCTCGCCGACACGCCGTGAACCCATCCATGGGGGCTCGACTCGGCATCCATGCCTCGTATGGTCGGCGAGACGGACGAACCGCACAGGCGCCGCCGGTCGCGGACTTTTCGCTTCTTCATCCTGAGAGCAACAACACTCGCGCGGCGTGTGGGGCACCGGAGCTGGCCGCCCACCAAGCCAGCGCGTGCGATGCTGTTGCGATCAGCCTCCCGACTCCACCACCATGTCGAGCACGTAGACCGTGCGCGAGGCATCGGCCGGCACGTTCTTGCGTTCGAACTGCTTCAACCGCAGCACGTTGCGCGTGCCGGGCTGGAAGCTGTAGCCCTCGATTTCCTCGTAGAGCGGATGCCACCGCCCGGTCGAGGCCTTGACGCCGTTGTCGCCGTAGGTGATTTCGCGCACGCTGAGGCACTGGTGGTTCGGCATCAGCGGATGGTTGCAGGCGACGCGCTGCGGTGCGACCTCGAGGAAGGCCTGCTTGCCGGGACCACCATATTTCGTTTCGGCGGTTTCCTCGCCGGCGAAGGTCAACGCGTCGCCATTGGAAAGCACGATCTTCAATGACGGGGATGCGCCGGCGGCAATCGCGATTTGCGATTTTCCGGTCAGGCGCGTGGTGACGGCGCCGTCGAGCGCGGTCAGCCTGGGGTCGGCGCAGGCCATCATCGTGCCCATCATCGGGCCGAAGGTCAGCGTGTCGCCTTCCAGCGTGTAACTGCCACCGATGCCATTGCATGCATTGCGTACCGAGACGCGGCCATCACCGAAGTCCAGCGTCAGCGGCTTGTCGTCGCGTGCGAACAGCGCATCGATGCGTCCACCGCCGCTGGCGCGGGCATCCTGCAATTTCCAGTGATAACGCGGCAATTGCGCGCCGGCATCGGCCCGCGATGGCGCCGGTGTTTGCGGCGATGCGCCGGGAGCCGCGGTCGTCGCCTTGTCCGAAGAACCGGTGCCGACGCAGGCGGCCAGCGCGCAAGCGAGCAGGGCCGGGGTGATGCGGGACAGTTTCGTCATGATCAAGCTCCTCAGGCAGTGGCGGGCAACAGCAACAACAGCGCGACACCCAACACGATGCGATACACGGCGAAAGCGGTGAAGCGGTGACTGCGGATATAGCGCAACAACCATTTGACCGCGATGAAGGCGGTGATCATCGAGACCACGAAGGCGATCCCGAGCGAGGACCAGTCCTCGTGCATCGCCTCGCCGTTCTTGAACACCTTCAGCAGGTCGTAGGCGGTGGCGGCGAACATGGTCGGGATGCCGACCAGGAAGGCGAATTCGGTGGCGGCGGCGCGCGAGGTGGTGCCGGTCAGCAGCGCGATGAAGATGGTGGTGGCCGAGCGCGAAGTGCCCGGGAACACGCCGGCGACGACTTGCGCGATGCCGACCAGCACGGCGGTGACCCACGACACTTCGGTGCGTTCGCCAATGCTGAGTGCGCGACGCGCGGCGAGTTGTTCGGCGATGACCATCCACGCCGCGCCGATGATGAAGGCCCAGGCGATCGGGTGGATTTCCTTGGGCAATTCCCAGCCGAGTTTCTTGACCAGCAATCCGCCAACCGCGGTGACCGCGAATGCGCCGAGCAGCTTCAGGACGTAGGCGCGCGCTTCCCCGACCTGCAACGTCGCGTCGGTGTCGGGGTCGATCATGTCGCGACGGCCGAGGAAAGCCAGCGCCAGTGCCCACAGCTTGCGCCAGTAGATGAAGACCACGGCGAGGATGGCGCCGGCCTGGATGGCGATGTTGAACAGTTCGCTGCGATGGCCCAGCCAGTGCTCGGCCACCAGCAGATGCCCGGTGCTCGAGATCGGCAGGAATTCGGTGATGCCCTCGATGATGCCGAGGAGGATGGCTTGCAACGAATCGGGCAGGGCGGACAGCGTTGCAAGCATCGACAGGCACTCTCGAGGGAATGCCGGAGGATAGCCCGTCAGGGCTTTCGCTTGAATGTCAGCGAGTCGACCAGGCGCCAGGCCGTGCCGTCCTTGCTGGTCTCGTAACTCATGCGGAACTCGTCGGCCGATTGCTTCGCGAAGGTGAAGCGTTCACGGGCGCTGGTGCCGGAAGAAGGGGAAGGCGAAATCGCGCCACGACCCTCGAACACCAGCTTGTCGTCCTTCCAGCCATCGCTGGAGAACAGGCGTGCGCCACCGAAGTTGTCGGCGAGCACCATCACGAATGCGTGCGACGTGCGCTCGTATCCCCAGAAGCCCTGTGCCTTGTAGCTGTTGGGTGCGCGGTCGGCGTGGCGGTAGGTCAGCCATTGGCCGTCCATCGACGCTTCGAAGCTGACATCCGCCTCGATCTTCCTGCCGCTGGCGAATGCGCCCTGTCCCTGCCAGTTGCCTGCGAAGAACCTGGCCAGATCATTCGGCACGCGGGTCGGCTGGTCGGGCGTTGCCGCTGCGGCGGGCTTGGCGTCCGTCGCCGGCGATGGCACCGGTTGCGCAGTCGCGGGCATCGAGCCCATCACCGCCAGGAAAGACAGAACAGCGATCAAGCAGGCGTTTTTCATGTTCGGCCTTGGCCTTCGGGGAGCTTCAGGATCGGATGGATGCGCCCTGGGCTGGAGTCCCTGAAGTCATGGCACGGCGAAAGTGTTCCCGGATTGATTGCACCAAAAGAGTGACAAACAGATCCACGTTGGTGCAATCGTTGAGGATTTCGGCGCGGTGTTCTAGTAAAAACAGCAAGTTACGATGCATTTCGGGCTGGCACGCTCCTTGCGATGAACAGGCTATCCAACCTTCTCCGCGGGTACCTGCCATGTCGTTCGAAAACGTCGAAAAACTCATCAAGGATCACAAGGTCGAATGGGTCGACCTGCGCTTCGCCGACATGCGCGGCGTGCAGCACCACGTCACCTTCCCGGCCAGCGTGGTCGATGCCTCGCTGTTCGAGGACGGCAAGATGTTCGACGGCAGCTCGATCAGCGGCTGGCGCGGCATCCAGAACTCCGACATGGTGCTGCTGCCGGATCCGTCGACCGCGCTGATCGATCCGTTCACCGCCGATCCGACCCTGATCCTGACCTGCGACATCCTCGATCCGACGACGATGCAGGCCTACAGCCGCGATCCGCGCGGCGTCGCCAAGCGCGCCGAGGCCTACCTCAAGGCCAGCGGCATCGCCGATACCGCGTTTTTCGGTCCGGAGCCGGAATTCTTCATCTTCGATTCGGTGCGTTTCGGCAACGAGATGGGCCACACCTTCTTCCAGATCGATTCGGAAGAAGCGCACTGGAACTCCGCGCGCGATTACGACGGCCGCAACCACGGCTATCGCCCGATGGTGAAGGGCGGCTACTTCCCGGTCGCGCCGCTGGATTCGCTGCACGACATCCGCGCAGAGATGTGCAAGACGCTGCAGCAGGCCGGCATCGAAGTCGAAGTGCACCACCACGAAGTCGCGAATGCAGGCCAGTGTGAAATCGGCACGCGCTTCGACACGCTGACCAAGAAGGCCGACGACCTCCTGACGATGAAGTACATCCTCAAGAACGTCGCGCATCGCTACGGCAAGACCGTGACCTTCATGCCCAAGCCGATCGTCGGCGACAACGGCAGCGGCATGCACGTGCACCAGTCGCTGGCCAAGGGCGGCCAGAACCTGTTCACCGGCGACGGTTACGGCGGCCTGTCGCAGATCGCGCTGTGGTACATCGGCGGCATCTTCAAGCACGCGCGCGCGATCAATGCGTTCGCCAACTCGACCACCAACTCGTACAAGCGCCTGGTGCCTGGCTTCGAAGCGCCGGTGATGCTGGCCTATTCGGCGTCGAACCGTTCGGCGTCGTGCCGCATCCCGTACGTGGCGAACCCGAAGGCGCGCCGCATCGAGATCCGCTTCCCCGATCCGATGAACACCGGCTACCTCACCTTCGCCGCGCTGATGATGGCCGGCCTCGATGGCATCAAGAACAAGATCGACCCGGGTTCGCCCAGCGACAAGGACCTGTACGACCTGCCGCCGGAAGAAGAGAAGAACATCCCGACCGTGTGCCATTCGCTGGACCAGGCACTGGAAGCGCTCGACAAGGATCGCGACTTCCTCAAGGCCGGCGGCGTGTTCACCGACGATTTCATCGATGCCTACATCGGCCTGAAGATGAAGGAAGTCACCAGCTTCCGCGCGGCGACGCATCCGCTGGAATACCAGATGTACTACACGATCTGACGCCATGATCGCCAAGGCCGACAGCGCGTGGATGATGGTGTGCACGCTGCTGGTCGTGCTGATGATCGCGCCAGGCCTCGCGCTGTTCTATGGCGGCCTGGTGCGATCGAAGAACGTGTTGTCGGTGTTGACGCAGGTGCTGGTCGTGGCCTGCCTCGCGCTGGTGTTGTGGGCGGTCTATGGCTATTCGCTGGCGTTCGCCGGCGGCAACGAAGTGATCGGCGGCTTCGGCAAGTCGATGCTGGCCGGCATCGGCCCGCAAAGCGCCGTCGATACCTTCAGCAAGGGCGTCCAGATTCCCGAGTTCGCCTATGTCGCCTTCCAGGGCGCGTTCGCCGCCATCAGCTGTGCGCTGGTGGTCGGTGCCGTCGCCGAACGCATCCGCTTCGGCGCGATGCTGCTGTTCGCGGCGCTGTGGTTCACCCTGTCCTACCTGCCGATCGCGCACATGGTGTGGGCATCGAATGGTTATCTCCTCAAGCTGGGCGCGCTCGACTTCGCGGGCGGCACGGTGGTGCACATCAATGCCGGCATCGCCGGACTGGTCGCGGCATGGCGTACCGGACCGCGCATCGGCCTCGGTCGCGAGCGCCTGTCGCCGCACAATCTCCCCTTCACCTATGCCGGAGCCTCGCTGGCCTGGGTCGGCTGGTTCGGCTTCAACGCCGGTTCCGCGCTGGAAGCGAACGGCATCGCCACGCTCGCCTTCGTCAACACGTTGCTGGCGCCTGCCGCCGCAGTGCTGGCATGGAGCGTGCTCGAAGCATGGTTGCGCGGACACACCTCGACACTGGGCGCGGCATCCGGCGCGATCGCCGGACTGGTCGGCATCACGCCGGCCTGCGGCACCGTCGGCATCGGCGGGGCGCTGGTGATCGGCATCGCCAGCGGGCTCGCCGGGTTCTGGGGCGTCAACGCACTGAAGCGTCACCTGCGCGCGGATGATTCGCTCGACGTGTTCGGCATCCACGGCGTCTGCGGCATTCTCGGTGCGATGCTTACCGGCGTGTTCACCGCCCCCGCGCTCGGCGGGACCGGCGATGCGGCGTATTCGATCCTCCACCAGAGCGGCGTGCAACTGCTCGGTGTCGCGGTCACCCTGGCGTGGTCGGGCGCGGTGTCGTTCGTGCTGCTGGTCGCGATCGGGAAATTGTCGGGCTTGCGCGTCGCCCACGACCACGAGCGCGAAGGCCTCGACATCAGCAGCCACGGCGAATCGGCCTACGAACTGTGATGCACGGTGATCTGCGGATCCGCGATGCCGTCGACGATGATGCCGCAGTCGTCGCCGCGATCTACAACGTGCACGTGCGCGACACCATCGTCACTTTCGAACTGGACGAAGTGGATGCCGACGAGATGATGCGGCGGATGGCACAGGTGCGCGGGCTCGGCCTGCCGTGGCTGGTGCTGGAAGAGCGCGGCGTGGTGATCGGATACGCCTATGGCGGCCAGTGGAAGGCGCGCGCCGCCTACGCGCGCACGGTCGAGAGTTCGATCTATCTCGCCGATGCCGCCTGTGGTCGTGGTCTCGGCAAAGGCCTGTATGCGGAATTGATCGCGCGACTGCGTGCCTGCGGCATCCATGTCGTGATCGGCGGGGTGTCATTGCCGAATGCGGCGAGTATTGCGCTGCACGAGGGGTTGGGGTTCGAGGCGATCGGCGCATTCCGCGAAGTCGGCTGGAAACTCGGGCGCTGGATCGATGTCGGCTATTGGCAATTGCGACTCGAGGACGCAGCCGTGGCATGATCCCGTCATGCGCAAGATTCCGTCACTGCTGATCGCATCGCTCGCACTGGGCCTCGCTGCCTGCGCCACCCAGCCTGCGCGCAACCCCATCGCCACCTTCGTGAAGTCGCCGAATGTCGACGATCGCAAGGCGCAACTGATCGTCGTCCACTACACCGAACAGGGATCGGTGGACGAAAGCCTGAAAACGCTGAGCGATGCAAAAGCCGCGCATCCGGTCAGCGCGCATTACCTGTTGGGCAAGGATGGCCACATCTACCAGCTGGTGCCGGACGGATTGCGTGCGTGGCAGGCCGGCGCCGGGCGCTGGGGCACGATGACCGAACTCAACAGCGCATCGATCGGCATCGAGATCGACAACAACGGCAGCGAACCGTTCACCGAGCCGCAGGTGCAGGCGCTGCTGACGCTGCTTGGCGACCTCACCACGCGCCTGCACATTCCCAAGGGCAATGTCATCGGCCACCAGGACCTGGCGCCGACGCGCAAGATCGATCCGGGCCCGCTGTTCCCGTGGAAACGCCTGGCCGATGCCGGCTACGGCCAATGGCCGCAAGGTGAACTGGTCGATCCGCCGGCCGGATTCGATGGCTGGATGGCGATGCGCGTGGTCGGCTACGACATCCGCGATCGCGCCGCCGCGCTGCGCGCGTTCCGCATGCATTACCGCGCCCGCGACGATGGCAAGGATCTCGCGCCCGAGTTCCAGCCCGAAGACCTGCAGATCCTCTACGCGCTGACGCGACCGGGCAGCTGATTCCAGCCGTCGCGTCAGATCGCCCCTTCGCGCTGCAGCAGTTTCTTCTTGCGCTGCACGCCCCAGCGATAACCCGACAACGCGCCATCGGCGCGCACCACGCGATGGCAGGGAATCGCGACGGCCAGCGGATTCGCCGCGCAGGCGCCGGCGATCGCGCGCGCGGCATCGGGCGCGCCGATCTGCGTCGCAAGTTCGGAATAGCTGACCGTCCTGCCGGCGGGAATGCGCCGCAGCTGCGACCACACTTTTTGCTGGAACGCGGTGCCGCGGATGTCGAGCGGCAGGTCGAGGCCGTGCGCGGGATCATCGACCAGCTGGATCACGTCGGTGAAATGTTTCGCCAGCGCGGCGTCATCGGAGATGCAGTCGGCACGGGCGAAGCGCGCGTGGAGGTCGGCGACCAGGGCCGTGTCATCTTCACCGAACAGAATCGTGCACAGGCCGCGATCGGTTTCGGCAACCAGCACGCGTCCTAGCGAAGAATCACCCAGCGCGTACCGGATGCGTTCGTTCCTGCCGCTATCGCGATACGTGTGCGCCGCCATGCCGAGGCCGCTGCGGGCGTCGGCGTGGAAGCGCGATGGCGAACCGAAACCGGCATCGTGCATCGCGGTGGTGACGTCGCTGCCGGCATCGAGGCGCTCGCGCGCCGATTGCAGGCGGCGTGCCTTCGCGTATTGCTTGGGGCTGATTCCCAGCACGGTCTTGAACATGCGCTGGAAGTGGTAGGGGCTCAGGTCGGCGTCCGCCGCGAGTTCTGCCAGGGTTGGTTCGCGTTCGGCGCCGTCGATGCGCTGGCAGGCGGCTTCGACCAGCACGCGATTGGCCGCGGCATCCGACAATCCTTCCGGGCGGCAACGCTTGCAGGCGCGGAAGCCGGCGGCCTTCGCTGCATCGATGCTGTCGAAGAAGCGCACGTTCTCGGGGCGGGGCGTGCGTGCGCCGCAGCCGGGGCGGCAGAACACGCCGGTGGTGGCGACGGCGAACCAGAAGCGACCGTCGACAGCGCTGTTGTGGTTTTGCACGTCCGGCCAGCGCGGATCGCTCAGCGTGGCGGCAAGGCGCGCGCGCTGCGTCGTCATCACTCGCTCATTTATCGACATAAACTCGTTCGTTCTTCCTGGCATCGCACGCGCCTTGCAACTGAATGACATGGCGCGCAGTCTGCGTCCGCCCCCAGTGTGGCGCCTCCCGGGTCTTGCGGTCGAATCCGGCGCAGGAGCGTCCACTGTTTGCACCAAAATGATGCACACTCGACGCAATGACCGCCTCCATTCCCGCTGCCGACCTGCTGACCACGCCCCTGGCCTGGACCGATGGCGAGGGCCGGATCGTCGGTTGCAATCCGGCGTTCGCGCGCTGGCTGGGAGTCGGCCTGAGGCGGCCGCTGGGCCTGCCACTGGCGGCGCTGGAAGCGGGTGGCGACCTGTTGGCCAGCGCTTTGCAGGGGGGAGGAGAAGACATCGCGCCACGACGCCTGCGTCGGGTGCCGATGCAGGTTCCCGGTGCCGGCGAGCCGCGCTTCGCCGACCTCTGGCTGTCGCGGCGCGACAACGGCTGGTTGCTGGAAGCGCATCCGGTCGACGAATTCGCACAGCGCGATGGCGATGCCCTGCCGGCGGCAGTGGCGGCGGCGCTGAAGGGGCTCGCGCACGAATTGCGCAATCCCTTGGCGGGGATCAAGGGCGCCGCGCAACTGATTGCACGTCGCGGCGGCGAATCGACACAAGAGCTCAGTCAGTTGATCCAGTCGGAAGTGGAGCGCCTGACTGCATTGCTGGAACGACTGATGTCGCCGCGCCCGCAGGAACCGCACGCGCCGGTCAATGTGCATGCGGTGCTCGAACGGGTGTTGCGGCTCGCCGAAAGCGACGCCGGCTGGGCGGTGCGGATCGGTCGCGACTATGACCCGAGCTTGCCGGAACTGTTCGGCGACGCCGATCGCCTGAGCCAGGCGGCGTGGAACCTGGTGCGCAACGCGATCGAGGCCGGCGCCACCAACATCACCTTGCGCACGCGCGCAGAACACGGTGCGCGCATCGGTGCCGACCAGGTGCCGCTCGCCCTGCGTTTCGACATCGTCGATGACGGCCCGGGCGTGCCGCCGGAACTCGCCGAGCAGGTGTTCCTGCCGTTGGTGAGCGGTCGCGCCGACGGCAGCGGTCTCGGGTTGGCGCTGGCGCAGCAGGTGGCGCGCGAACATCGCGGCACCGTGAGTTATCGCTCGCGTCCTGGCCATACCGTGTTCACCCTGTTGCTGCCGGTGCAGGAAGAGGAGGGCGACGATGCAGCGGCCTGAACTGTGGGTGGTCGACGACGACGCATCGGTACGCTTCGTGCTGGCGACGGCGTTGCGCGATGCCGGCCATCAGGTGCGCGAATTCGCCGATGGTGCTTCGGCGTGGTCGGCGTTGCACGAAGCGGCATCTCCACCGGCATTGCTGTTCACCGACGTACGCATGCCCGGCGATGATGGCCTGAAGCTGCTCGAACGCATCAAGCGCCAGCACCCCGAGCTGCCGGTGGTGGTGATGTCGGCGCATACCGACGTCTCGTCCACCGCCGGTGCGTTCCGTGGTGGCGCCTACGAATTCCTGTCGAAACCGTTCGATCTCGACGATGCCGTCGGTCTGGCAGCACGCGTGCTCGATACGCCGACCGCAATGGATGCGGATGCCGAAGTCGCGCCGCAATCGCCGGAAGCGCCGTTGCTGATCGGCGACACCCCGGCGATGCAGGCCCTGTTCCGCAGCATCGGGCGCGTCGCCCAGGCGCCGTTGAACGTGCTGATCACCGGCGAAACCGGCACCGGCAAGGAACTGGTGGCGCGCGCGATCCATCTGGAATCACCGCGCGCGTCGCGTCCCTTCGTTGCGCTCAATACCGCGGCGATTCCCGCCGAGCTGCTCGAATCGGAACTGTTCGGCCACGAAGCCGGCGCCTTCACCGGTGCGGCGCGGCGCCACGTCGGGCGTTTCGAGCAGGCCGATGGCGGCACGCTGTTCCTCGACGAGATCGGCGACATGCCGGCGCCGCTGCAGACGCGATTGCTGCGCGTGCTGGCCGAAGGTGAGTTCTTCCGCGTCGGTGGCCGTGAATTGATCCGCGTCGACGTGCGCATCATCGCCGCGACCCACCAGCCGCTGGAACAACTGGTCGCGCAGGGGCGCTTCCGCGCCGATCTGCTGCATCGGCTCGACGTGGTGCGCTTGGCCATCCCGCCGTTGCGCGAGCGGCGCGACGACATCCAGCGCCTGGCCGAAGGCTTCCTGCAACGGGCGGCGCAACGGTTGGACGTCGCGCCCAAGCGCTTCACCCGTGCGGCGCTGCAAAAGTTGCTGGCGCACGACTGGCCCGGCAATGTCCGCGAGCTGGAAAACCTGTGCTGGCGACTGGCGGCGATGGCGCCGGATGCGCGCATCGGCGTCGATGATCTGCAATTGAGTTCGATGCGCACACGCGTTGGCGGCGCCGACTGGGAGCAATCGCTTGCGAATTGGGCACAGTCGCAACTCGCGATGGATGTCGATGATCTCCATGCGAAAGCGCGCGAACGCTTCGATGCAGTGTTGTTGCAGGCCGCGCTCGATGCGACCGACGGACATCGCGGCCATGCCGCCGATCGCCTCGGTCTCGGACGCAATACGCTGACGCGCAAGCTGGGATCGTCGCGCAAGCGCTCGCCGTGAATGGCGAAGGGTGAAATCGTGCGCCGATCGGCGCATGCTGGATGTTCCCCCGCATGCAAGGAGCAAGATGATGCAACGTATCGCGATTCCGGCAATCCTTACGATCGCACTCGCCGGTTGCGCGAGCCGCGGATCGAATTCGCCTGCCTCGCCTGCAGTGCATGCCGTGCTCGAGGCGCGCTCCGGCAGCAATGTCGCCGGAACCCTGCAAGTCGCCGCGATGACGGATGGCGTGCATGTCACGGGCCAGGTGAGCGGTCTTGCACCGAACAGCGACCACGGCTTCCACATCCACGAGAAGGGCGATTGCAGCGCAGCCGATGCCAGCAGTGCCGGTGGCCATTTCAATCCGGGCGGACAGCCGCACGGCAAGATCGGAGCATCACCGCACCATCTCGGCGACCAGATGAACATCCACGCCGATGCCAATGGCGTCGCGACGGTGGATGCACATTTCTCCGGGGCGACGATCGGGACTGGCCAGGACAGTGATGTGATGAATCGCGCGCTGGTCGTGCACGCGGATCCCGACGACTACACGTCGCAACCTGCGGGCAATGCCGGCAAGCGCATCGCCTGTGGCGTGATCGTGCAATGAATGGCCCTTAATGGAATGTTTCATGCGTGCATGCAATCTGTCGCTTCCATCCATGCTTCAGGAAGTGAATGATGCGAGTGATTGCAATTCCCGCAATTCTTTCGTTGGTTGCAGTGCTGGGCGGTTGCGCAAGCTCGGGTTCCACCGACAGCTCCACACCGCCTGGCACCACGCCAAGTTCGACCACGACGCCCCCGCCGGCATCGGAACCGGCGCCTGCACCGGCACCTTCATCGGAACCGGCACCTGCTCCGCCACCGAAGTGATCACCCGCTGATCGCTTCGCCCGGCAGGTAGTCGTAGACGACGGGAATGCCGTGCGCCTCCAGCACGGCTGCGAACTGGCGCTGGCGTGCTTCGAAGCGGCTCATCTGCCGCTGCATGCGATCGCAATCCTGTTCGTTCCCGGCGTAGCGACGGCACCATTCCTGCGGCGAAAACAAGGTGATCGAAACTTCGCCATCGCTCAGTTGCAGCAACGGCTCCGGTGGCGAATCGATTTCCGCGTCTTCCCCCGGCGCCAGCAACGCAGCTTCCAGGATCGGCCACAGCGGGTCCAGGCCCATGTGGCCGTACTGCATCGACGTCATCGCCAGCAGGTCGTGCACGGTGAGATAGCGCATGTGCTCGATGCGCGTCGCGAAGGCTTCCTGTGCCAGCAAAGCAGTTGCCGCGCTGGCCATGCCGCGATCGAGCAGTTCGGTTTCGAGGATGTCGCCGGCAGCGGCGATCGCGGCTTCATCGCCACTGATCAGGAACGGCAGCACGCGCAACGAAGCGCCGGCCAATGCCGGGTCGCTCTGCAACGGTTGCGGGATATCGCCATTGGCGTCCGCGCCGAATGCGATCAGCCGGGCATCCTTGCGTGTCGCCTGCCCCGGGGCGCGGGCGCGCAGTTCGTCGAGGCGGCGATGCAGCGGCCAGCCCGGGCGCAGGGCCTCGGCGACATCGAAATGGGCGCCGGCGAGGGTGAGGTCGAGTTTTTCCAGCCCGGGTACCAGCAGGGCGAGGTCGCGGGAGAGATGGTCGAGCAGCTGTCCGGCCTTGTCGCTGTCGATCGCCGCGTGCGGCGGCGCGCCATCGGACGACAGTTCGAGTGCGATCACGCCGGGAAGATGCGATTCGGGCACAGCCATCCGGTCTCCATACGGTAGGGTTTGCAAGCGCCGGGGGCGCGACTAGACTGCCAGTATCGCAGGCACGGCCTGCCACGGAAGCTTTGCCATGTCCTTCGCCTCATCCCCTTCCAGGCGGGTCGCCGTGCTCGGTGGCGCACGCATTCCCTTCTGCCGCCAGAACACCGCCTACGCCGGCGTCGGCAACCTCGACCTGTCGATCCGTGCCCTGGGCGCGGTGGTCGAGAAATTCCACCTGCAGGGCGAAGTGCTGGGCGAAGTCGCGATGGGCGCGGTGATCAAGCACTCGTCCGACTGGAACCTCGGGCGCGAGGCGGTGCTGTCGTCGGGCCTGTCCCCGCTGACGCCGGGCATCACCCTGCAGCGCGCCTGCGGAACGTCGCTGGATTCGATCGTCGCCGTCGGCAACAAGATCGCCGCCGGCCAGATCGAAGCCGGCATCGGCGGCGGCAGCGACACCACTTCCGACGTGCCGATCGTCTACGGCAAGGCTTTGCGCAACGCCATCCTGCGCGCCAATGCCGCCAAGACCACGATGGACAAGCTGCGCGCGTTCAAGGGCTTTTCGCCACGCTGGCTGAAGCCGGACTTCCCGGGCGTCGCCGAGCCGCGCACCGGCAAGAGCATGGGCCAGCACTGCGAGGACATGGCCAAGCAATGGCAGATCAGCCGCGAGGCGCAGGATGCGCTGGCGGTGGCATCGCACCACAAGCTGGCGGCCGCCTACGATCGCGGCTTCTTCGATGACCTGGTGGTCGAATTCCGCGGGGTGAAGCGCGACAACATCCTGCGCCCGGATTCGACCATCGAGAAACTGGCGACGCTCAAGCCGGCGTTCGACAAGACCTCCGGTCGCGGCACGCTGACCGCCGGCAATTCCACGCCGCTGACCGATGGCGCGTCGGCCTGCCTGCTCGCCAGTGACGAGTGGGCGCACGCGCATGGGCTGCAGCCGCTGGCCTACCTGCGTGATGCGCAAGTCGCCGCAGTCGATTTCGTCGGCGGCGAAGGCCTGCTGATGGCGCCGACGATTGCCGTGCCGCAGATGCTGGCGCGCAATGGCCTGACCCTGCAGGACTTCGATATCTACGAAATCCATGAAGCGTTCGCGGCGCAGGTGCTGTGCACGCTGAAGGCATGGGAGAGCGAGGACTACTGCCGCAACCGGCTCGGATTGCAGGGCGCGATGGGTTCGATCGATCCCGCGAAAATCAATCCGAACGGTTCGTCGCTGGCGACAGGCCATCCCTTCGCCGCGACCGGTGCGCGCATCGTCGCGACTGCAGCGAAGGAACTGGAACAGCGCGGCGGCGGTCGCTGCCTGATCAGCATCTGCACCGCCGGTGGCATGGGCGTGGTGGCGATCCTCGAGCGCTGAGCCCTAGGCCAGGGCATTCGCAGCGAGCACCAGGTCGGCCGGTCGTGCCGATGCGGCGACCACGATCTTCCCGAAACCTGCTTGCGCGCAGGCCGCGCGCAACCGTTCGCTGGCGACGACCGCGGGCATCGCCAGCAATTTCGCGCGACGCTCGCCGTCCAGTTGATCAAGCGCGGCATCCAGCGCCTCGGCGCTGGTGACGAACAACACGGCGGCAGCAGGAAACGCATCGAAGCGGCGCAACAATGCTGGCGAAAATTCCGCCAGCTCGCGCCGATAGACATCCGCGCGCACGACATCGGCGCCACGTTCGCCCAATGTCCGTTCGATCAGTCCACGGCCGCCCTCGCCAGTGACCAGCCCGATGCGCCGGCCGGCGACATCGCGCAACTCGGCGAGATCGAGCAGTCCTTCACTGTCCATGCGCTCAGGCGCGACGACAGTGGCGATGCCGTGTCGTCGCAATTCCGCCGCCGTGCCGGCGCCTACGGCGATGGCGCGCGACGTCGCCAATTCCTGCAGCCGTGCGGCGCAGGCCACGGCATTGGGGCTGGTGAAGATGCAGCGAGGCGCAGCCAGTGCGTCGCCCAACCGCGAGCGCGTTTCCGCATCGTCCAGCGCGACGATCCGCAGCGGCGACAGCGCCAGCAGATGGCCGCCCGCGCGCGCCGCGGCATCACGCAAGCGCCGGTGCTGTCCCTGCGGACGCAGGGAGATCGCATACCATTCGCGCTCGCGCCGGATCGTCATCCGCCAAGAATCTCACACGCCATGTCCGAGACCGAACTTTCCGCCCGCATCGAAGGCCTGTTGCAAGCGATGCCGCCGGTCGCGGCCTTGCAACCGCGCCTGGCCGAACTCGCCGACGAGGGTTGCCGGCTACGTGCGCCGCTCGCCGCCAACATCAACGACAAGGGCTGCGCCTTCGGCGGCAGCCTGGTGTCATTGATGACGCTGGCTGGCTGGGGACTGGTCACGGCCTGGCTGGAACGTCGCGGCATCAAGGCCGAGGTCTATGTCGCCGATTCGCAGGTGAAATACCGCGCGCCGCTGTACGACGACCTCGATGCACGCGCGCAGTTCGTCGAGTCCCCCGCCGATGCCGTTCTCGCGGATCTCGCCGACAAACGCCGGGCATCCTTCCAGGTCCGCGCCGAGGTGCGGCGCAACGATGGCGGGCTCGCCACCAGCATGGAATCGCGCTACGTCGCCGTCGTGCCCGATCAAATCGTGGCGGAGTAGGATGGCGCCATGAAACGCCATGCCCGCATCCTGCTGTTGTTGCTCGGATTGCTTGCCGCCGCCTGCGCCAGTGCCGGCAGTCGCGGCAAGGCGAACGCACTGGAAAAGGCCCAATACGCCTATTCGGCGGCCTTGCGCTGGGGCGACATCCGCGGCGCGTGGCTGCAGCTGGATCCGGCATGGCGGAACACGCATCCGCTCGGCGACTTCGACCTCGAGCGCTACAAGCAGGTGCAGATCACTTCCTACGAGGTGATGGACAGCAGCGGCGGCGGTGTCGACGAAGCCGTCCGCAGCGTCGAAATCGGCCTCGCCAATCGCAACACCATGGCCGCGCGCACGATGACCTATCGCGAAACCTGGCACTACGATTCCGAGTCGAAAACGTGGTGGGTCACCTCGGGGCTCCCCGACTTCTGGAACGGCCAGTAACCGAGCTGCATGGCGCGGAAGCCCGCGCTGGGCGACAATCGCCGTCCGCTCGCGCAACTTCGGACTCCCCGTGACCCTGCAAGACCTGATCGCATTCGCCGGCCGCCACCTGATGCTGTCGCTGGGCCTTGCCGGCCTCACCTTGGCGTTGATCGTCACCGAGGTGATGCGGTTGATGCAGGGCTGGAAGACGCTCAAGCCGGCCCAGCTGACCGGTTTGATGAACCATGACAACGCGCTGGTGATCGACCTTCGCCCGATCAATGATTTCCAGGCCGGGCATATCGCCGGTTCGCGCAACGTGCAGATGAGCCAGTTCGATCCCGAGAACAAGCAGCTCGCCGGGGCGAAAGACTTGCCGGTGGTGCTGGTCTGCAAGACCGGGCAGACCGCCGGGAGCGCGGCGGGACGGCTGGCCAAGGCCGGCTTCGGGAAGGTCTACGTGCTCGACGGCGGCATCGGCGGCTGGATCGGGGCTGACCTGCCCCTGGTGAAGGGCCGTTGATTCGTGTGACGGCCATCCCCACAGAGGGATAGCCGCGCCTTCGTGCGATAATCGGCGATTCCCACATCGCAACAGTTACTGGAGCATTCCATGTCCGACGAGACGACCAACGGCGCAGTGGCGCCGGCCGCAGCCACTGAAGAGCAGGGCGCGACCTTCAGCGTCGAGAAGATCTACACCCGCGACGTCTCGTTCGAGGCCCCGAATGCCCCGGCCGTGTTCACCGAACAGGGCCAGCCCGACCTGCAGATGAACCTCAACCAGCGTGCTGGCCAGGTGGGCGAAAACGCCTACGAAGTAGTGCTGGGCGTGACCCTCACCTGCACCATGAACGGCAAGACCGCTTACCTCGCCGAAGTGCAGCAGGCCGGCGTGTTCGGCCTCGCCGGTTTCGACGCCGCCGGCCTCGACGCCATGCTCGGTGCGCATTGCCCGAACGTCCTCTACCCGTACGCGCGCCAGGCGATCAGCGAGCTGATCAATGGCGGGGGCTTCCCGCCGTTCTACCTGCAGCCGATCAACTTCGACGCGCTGTACGCCGAAGGCCTGCGCCAGCGCGCCGCCCAGCAGGAACAGGGTGCGCTGGAGTCGGGCACGGAGACGGCCGGGAACGCCTGATCAAGGCCTCCTGATCAAGGCCCCTGAGCCGGTGACGGCGATGGCAACCTCTTCGGTGGTCGTACTGGGCGCGGGCTCCTGGGGCACCGCGCTCGCCGCATTGATCGCGCGCCACGGCAAGGACACCTTGCTGTGGGGCCGCGACCCGGTGGTGATCGAGGCGATCGACCAGCGCCATGAAAATCCGCACTACCTGCCCGGCATCGCATTGCCTGGCAATCTGCGCGCGACAACCGACCTTGTTGCGGCAGTCGCCGCGGCCGACCTGTTGCTGGTGGTCGTACCCTCGCATGCTTTCGCGGAGACGGTCGCGGCGATTGCGCCGCATCGCCGTCCCGGCACTGGCCTGGCGTGGGCGACCAAGGGCTTCGAGCCCGGTTCCGGACGCTTCCTTCATGAAGTCGCTGCCGAGGTGCTCGGCGATGACGTGCCATTGGCCGTCGTCACCGGACCTTCGTTCGCCAAGGAGGTCGCGCTTGGCCTGCCAACCGCGCTGACCGTGCATTCGGATGCGCCGGAATTCGGCCAGGCCGTCGCCGACATCCTCCACGGTCCCGATTTCCGCGCCTATACCGGCCAGGACATGGTTGGCGCCGAACTCGGCGGCGCGATGAAGAACGTGCTGGCGGTGGCCACCGGTGTCGCCGACGGCATGGAGCTGGGCCTGAACGCCCGCGCGGGCCTGATCACCCGAGGCCTCAACGAGATGCTGCGGCTCTCCGCGGCAATGGGCGCGCAACCGGAAACGCTGATGGGCCTCGCCGGTCTCGGCGACCTGGTGCTGACCTGCACCGGCGATCTCTCGCGCAACCGTCGCCTGGGTCTGGCGCTGGGACGCGGGCAGTCGATCGAAGACGCGGTGCGCGCGATCGGGCAGGTTGTCGAATCGATCCAAACCGCGAATGAAGTCATGCGCCTGGCCGATCGCCATGGCATCGACCTGCCGATCAGCCGCAGCGTGCGCGACGTGCTGCATGGGGATTACTCGCCGGCAGAAGGCCTGCATCGCCTGTTGGCGCGCGACCAGAAGCCCGAGTATCCGGCCACGTTGTTTTCACGGGCCTGAAAAAGGCAAGGCCCGGACAGGGTCCGGGCCTTGGGGCGCGTCCCGGGGAGGGGGTGAGACGCGTCTGTGCAGACGATGAGGGGAGTCATCCGTACTGCAGGGCGAAGTATGACGGCGAAATTGCAGCCTTGCCTGAATGTAAACCGGCCAGTTCATAAATTGCGGAATCGGGTCACGTTCCGCCGGGGAAGCCCAGCTGCCTCCAGGCCTCGTAAACCGTGATGGCGACCGCATTCGAGAGGTTCAAGCTGCGATTTCGCGGCTGCATCGGCAGGCGAATGCGCCGTTCGTCTGAAATCGTATTCATAACCTCCTGGGGCAGGCCGGCGGTCTCGCTGCCGAACAGCAGGGTGTCATCGCCGCGCCAGTCGACCTGGTCGTGGCGGAGCTGGCCGCGGGTGCTCAGCGCGAAGACCCGGGTCGGGCCGATCGCCGCAAGGGCCGCATCCAGCGACGGATGCACGCGCATCTCGGCGTACTCGTGGTAGTCGAGGCCGGCGCGCTTGAGTTGGCGATCGTCGATCGAAAAGCCCAGGGGCTCCACCAGGTGCAGGCGTGCGCCGGAATTGGCACACAGGCGGATCACGTTGCCGGTGTTGGGCGGGATTTCGGGCTGGTGGAGGATGACGTGGAGCACGATGTGTTCAGCGGTTCAGTTGGATGACGCGGGGGAATGACCTTCAGCCAGTGTATCGGCCGGCGCGAACCAGTACGCTTCAAGGTTCCGTGTCCAAGGGGAGACCCCATGCGTTTGAAGACCCGCCACGCCGCCCTCGCACTCGCAATCGCTGCCAGTGCCTGCGGCGCCATCGCGCCGACCACCGTATTCGCCAAGGGCAACGCGCCCACGGTGGACATCGCCTACCAGCAGTTCACCTTGCCCAACGGCTTGCGGGTGATCGTGCACGAGGACCACAAGGCGCCGATCGTGGCGGTCAACATCTGGTATCACGTCGGCAGCCTCAACGAGCCGGCGGGTCGCAGCGGTTTCGCGCATCTGTTCGAGCACCTGATGTTCAACGGTTCCGAAAACCATCCGGGTGACTACTTCCCGCCGTTCGAACAGGCCGGCGCGACCGGGCAGAACGGCACCACGAATACCGATCGCACAAATTATTTCGAAAACGTGCCGACCACCGCGCTCGACATGGCGCTGTGGATGGAATCCGATCGCATGGGCCACCTGCTTGGCGCGATCGACCAGGGCGTGCTCGACGAACAGCGCGGCGTGGTGCAGAACGAAAAGCGCCAGGGCGAGAACCAGCCCTATGGCCAGCTGTGGCAGGTGGTGGCCAAGACGATGTATCCGAAGGGGCATCCCTACCACCACACCACGATCGGCTCGATGAGCGATCTCAACGGCGCCAGCCTCAATGACGTCAAGACGTGGTTCCGCACCTGGTACGGACCGAACAACGCGGTGCTGGTGCTGGCTGGCGACATCGATCTCGCCACCGCCAAGCAGAAGGTCGCGCGTTATTTCGGCGACATCCCGGCGACGCCGACCATGGCGGCGGTGAAGGCCGATCCCGCGCCGCTGAAGGCAAGCGGCCGCACCGTGCTGCAGGACAAGGTCCCGCAGGTGCGGATGATGCGGGCGTGGAACGTCGCGCAGGTGGGGACGCGCGATTCCGACATGCTCGACCTGTTCGCGCAGGTGCTCGGCGGTAGCGCCAGCTCGCGCCTCGACCGCCGCCTCGTCTACCAGGACAAGCTGGTCGATTCGGTCAGCGTGTCGAACGATGCCTCGCAGCTCGGCGGCAATTTCATCGTCACCGCGATGGTCAAGCAGGGCGTCGATCCGAAGAAGGTCGAGGCGGTGATCGACGAGGAACTGCAGAAGTTGTTGCGCGAAGGCCCGAGCGCCGATGAACTGTCGCGCGCGCGCACCACCTTCGAAGCCAATTTCATCCGCGGCGTCGAACGCATCGGCGGTTTCGGCGGCAAGGCTGACGCGCTGGCGTCGTGCGCGATCTACACCGGCAATCCCGGCTGCTTCCGCACCAGCATCGCCAATGTCCAGGCCGCGACCGCTGCCGATGTCACCAAGATCGGCAACGCGTGGCTGAAGAAGCCGAGCCATGTCTTCGTGGTCGAGCCGGGCGAGCGCAAGCCGCTGGCGGAAGACCCGAGCGTGAAGCCGGCGCCGTTCGTGATGCCGAAGGTCGATCCCAAGTACAAGACCATCGCCAGCGATGTCGACCGCAAGGCCGGCGTGCCCAAGGTTGATCGTTACCCGACGCTGACCTTCCCGGCGATGCAGCGCGGCAAGCTCGACAACGGCACCACCGTGATCCTCGCCGAGCGCCACGAAATTCCCGTGGTGCAGATGAACTACCTGTTCGACGGCGGTTATTCCAGCGATTTCGGCGGCAAGCTCGGCACCGCGTCGTTCGCGATGGGCATGTTGCGCGAAGGCGCCGGCGGCCGCGATGCGCTGACCTTCAAGTCGGATGCCGAAGCGCTGGGCGCGCAACTGGGTTCCAGCGCGGGCATCGATGGTTCGTCCGCCACCCTGTCGGCGCTGACCAGCAAGCTCGATGCTTCGGTCGGGCTGTTCGCCGACATGTTGCGCAAGCCGGCTTTCAGCCAGGGCGATATCGATCGCGTCAAGGCGATGCGCATCGCCGGCATCCGCCAGGAGAAGGCGCGGCCGAACAGCGCTGCGCTGCGCGTGCTGCCGCCGCTCCTGTACGGCGAAGGCCATCCTTACGCGATGCCATTGACCGGCTCCGGCACCGAGGCATCGGTGGCGACGATTTCGCGCGACGATCTCGATGCTTACCGCCGCGCATGGTTGCGCCCGGAAAACGCCACGCTGGTCGTGGTTGGCGATACCACGATGGACAAGTTGCTGCCGGTGCTCAATCGCCACCTCGGCGACTGGAAGGGAGAAGGCGCCGCATCCAAGTCCATGAGCCTGCCGCAGGTGGCGCTGCCGTCGAAGACGCGCGTGTTCCTGATCGACCAGCCGGGCGCGGTGCAGGCCAACATCATGGCCGCGGAGCTGGTGCCTTCGACGCGCGATCCGGGCGCGGTGAAGCTGTCGATGGCCAACGACATCCTCGGCGGCGTGTTCTCCTCGCGCCTCAACATGAACCTGCGCGAAGACAAGCACTGGTCCTATGGGGCCTACACCACCGCGGTGGATGCGCAGGGGCAGCGGCCGTGGCTGGCGCTGGCGCCGGTTCAGATCGACAAGACAGCGGAGTCGATCGCCGAGGCGCGTCGCGAGATCAGCGATTACTCCACTGGCAAGAAGCCGGCGACGCAGGACGAAGTGACCAAGGTGGTCAACAACGAACTGCGTGGCCAGCCGGGCGCGTATGAAACCGCGGGCGCAGTGCTCGGCACCATGACCGGGATCGTGCGCTACGGCCGCCCCGACAACTGGATCCAGGTGCGCAACGAACAGATCGCCAACCTGACGCCGGCGCAAGTCGCCGACGCGATCAAGGCGATCAAGCCGGACGCGTTGACCTGGGTGGTGGTCGGCGATCTCAAGAAGATCGAGGCGCCGGTGCGCGCGCTCAATCTCGGCGAAGTCACGGTGGTCGATGCCAACGGCAAGCCGGTGAAGTAAGCGCGCGTTGGCCGGGCGGGCCTGGAAAAGCATCGCCCGGCTTTGCGCCTCTAGCGGTTATCCGCTACGGCCGACACGCCGTGAATCCGTCCATGGAGGCTCGGCTCGGCATCCATGCCTCGCATGGTCGGCCACAGCGGACGAACCGCACGGCGCCGCCGGTGGTGGCTTTCAAGTCTCCGCAAAGCCACAACACGCGCGCTCAGTGGGTGGCCGGTCCGGTAACCGGGCGTTGCGCGTCATGGATGACGCGCACGAGCCTACATGGATGTATTCACGGCGTCCCGCGCGCCGGACTGGCCACCTGCTGAGACAGCGCGTGCGATGGCGCCCTCAGGCGCCGATCAGCTGTTCCGCCGGCACGTACGGCAGGTTGTGCGCTTCGGCCACCGGTTCGCAGGTGATCTTGCCTTCGCACACGTTCAGGCCGTTGCGCAGGTGCACGTCCTGGGTCAGCGCCTTCTTCCAGCCGTTGTTGGCCAGCGCCAGGGTGAAGGGCAGGGTGACGCTGTTGAGCGCGAAGGTCGAGGTGCGCGCGACTGCGCCGGGCATGTTGGCCACGCAGTAGTGCACGACGCCATCGACGACATAGGTGGGGTCGGCGTGGGTGGTGGCGTGCGAGGTTTCCACGCAGCCGCCCTGGTCGATGGCGACGTCGACGATCACCGCGCCCGGCTTCATCGTCTTGACCATTTCCTTGGTGACCAGCTTCGGTGCGGCAGCACCCGGGACCAGCACGGTGCCGATCAGCAGGTCGGCGCGACGCACCAGCTCCTCGATCGCGGCGCGGGTCGAGAACACGGTGGAGATCGACGTTCCGAACTGCGCGGCCAAGCGCTTGAGGGCATCGGCCGAACGATCGACCACGGTGACCTTGGCGCCCATGCCGACCGCGATCGTCGCGGCATGCGTGCCCGAGACGCCGCCACCGAGGATCACGACTTCCGCAGCCGGAACGCCCGGCACGCCGCCGAGCAGCACGCCGCGGCCACCCTGGGCCTTCTCCAGCGAATGCGCGCCCACCTGCGGGGCGAGGCGACCGGCGACTTCCGACATCGGCGTCAGCAGCGGCAGCGAACCATTGTTTGCAGTGACGGTTTCATAGGCGATGCAGACCGCGCCCGAATCGATCAAGTCCTGGGTCTGCGGTGCGTCGGGGGCCAGGTGCAGGTAGGTGAAGAGGATCTGGCCCGGGCGCAGCTTCTTGCGCTCCACGGCCTGCGGTTCCTTCACCTTCACGATCATGTCGGCGTTGGCGAAGATTTCGTCGGCGGTGTCGATGATCTTGCCGCCGGCGGCGATGTAGTCGGCGTCGGTCAGGCCGGCGCCGAGGCCCGCGCCCTTCTCCACCAGCACTTCATGGCCGTGGTGCACCAGTTCGTGCACGGAGGACGGAATGAGGCCGACGCGGTATTCGTGGACCTTGATTTCCTTGGGGACGCCGATACGCATGACTGGGTTGCTCCATGGTGGATGTCGGCGCGCCGACGGGTAAGGAGGGGCAGTATGGGTGAAGGAATACGCATTTTGGCGCGAAAATTGTTGATCAGGCGGCGGGTTTGTCGCATTGTTCGCCATTAATTAGACAGTTGGTCGCACGAGATGCGAATAATCGAGCCCGCCATCGACGACCGCGATCGCGCCATTCTGCGCCTGCTGCAGGAGGATGGGCGCCTGACCAATCTCGAGCTCGCCCAGAAGATCAACCTGTCGCCTTCGGCCTGCCTGCGCAGGGTCAAGTTGCTGGAGGAATCCGGGTTGATCGCGCGCTACGTCATGCTGCTGGACGAGAAGGCGGCGGGCTTGCCCGGCACGGCCTTCGTGCTGGTCACGCTGGACCAACAGGGGCGCGCCGCGCTCGATGCCTTCGAGGCGGCGATCCACCGGCATCCGGAGGTCACCGAGTGCTGCCTGCTCGCCGGCACCGCCGACTACATGGTGCGGGTGGCGTATGCGGATTCGGCCGATTTCGAGCGCATCCACACCGAGATCCTCACCCAGCTGCCCGGGGTGGTGCGCGTGCAATCCACGCTGACGTTGCGCACGGTGAAGAAGACCACGGCGTTGCCGCTGTAGGCGTTGTGCAACGGTTGGGCTGGTGTCGTCGCCCGTGGGCTAGACTCGAGCCATGCTTCGATACGTCCTGACTTCGATCGCCGCCGCCCTGGTCCTGGCCGGCTGTTCACTCGCCCCGATGACGCCGGAAGCCGAGCGCGTCCAGGTGGTTGCGACCCCGCCCAGCGGCTGTACTCCGGCTGGCCGGGTGGAGGTTTCGGCGACCAGTGGCTTCGCCATGGTCAAGCGCAACCAGTTGCGGGTGAAGGATGAGCTGGAGACCCTGGCCCGGCAGGAGGCCGCCAAGATCGGCGCCAATACCGTCAGTCCGCGGGAGGCGCCCAGCGCCGATGGTCGCCAGAGTTTCGAAGCCTGGCGCTGCGCCCGCTGAGGATCGGCGCTGAACGGCAGGGGCCATTCGCCCGGGAAGGCCTGAAAACGCGGTATTCTATTCGGCTTGGTCCTGTTCAGGTTTCGCTCCCATGCTGTTCAAGAATGTCGCCATCGCCGGGCTTGCCCACATCGATGCGCCGCACACACTGACGTCCGACGAGATCAACAGCCGCCTTCAGCCGGTGCTGGATCGCCTGGGCATCAAGACCGACGTCCTCAACGACATCGCCGGCGTGAATTCGCGCCGTCTGTGGGACGCCGACATGCAGGCTTCCGACGCTGCGACCCTGGCCGCACGCAAGGCATTGATCGATGCCGGAATCTCCGCCGATCAGGTCGGGCTGCTGGTCAACACTTCGGTCAGCCGCGATTACCTGGAACCGTCGACCGCGAGCATCGTCTGCGGCAACCTCGGCGTGTCCGAGAATTGCCAGACCTTCGACGTCGCCAACGCCTGCCTCGCCTTCATCAACGGCATGGACATCGCCGCGCGCATGATCGAGCGTGACGAGATCGACTACGCGCTGGTGGTGGATGGCGAAACCGCCAACCTCGTCTATGAAAAGACCATCGAGCGCATGAACGCGCCCGACATCACCCAGGAACAGTTCCGCGATGAACTCGCCGCGCTCACCCTGGGCTGCGGTGCGGTGGCGATGGTGATGGCGCGCAGCGCGCTGGCACCGGATGCGCCGCGTTACAAGGGCGGCGTCACCCGTTCCGCGACCGAGTGGAACAAGTTGTGCCGCGGCAACCTCGACCGCATGGTCACCGATACCCGCATGCTGCTGATCGAGGGCATGAAGCTGGCCAACAAGACCTTCAGCGCTGCCAAGATCGCGCTGGGCTGGGCCGTGGACGAGCTCGATCAGTTCGTGATCCACCAGGTCAGCCGCCCGCACACGCAGGCCTTCATCAAGGCCTTCGGCATCGACCCGCAGAAGGTCATGACGATCTTCAATGACCACGGCAACATCGGCCCGGCGTCGGTGCCGATCGTGCTGAGCAAGCTCAAGGAACTCGGCCGCTTGAAGAAGGGCGATCGCATCGCGCTGCTCGGCATCGGTTCCGGCCTGAACTGCACCATGGCCGAAGTGGAGTGGTGAGTTCGCGATGAGCGATTCCGCCCTGCCGGCGTGCCCGCAATGCGCCTCGGCATACACCTACGCAGATGGCGAGATGTTGATCTGCCCCGAATGCGGCCACGAGTGGAGGCAGGGCGAGGCTGTCGCTGAAGAGACGCTCGAAGTGCGCGACGCGGTCGGCAACCTGCTGGCCGATGGCGACAGCGTCACCGTGGTCAAGGACCTCAAGGTCAAGGGCGCGTCGAATTCGCTGAAGGTCGGCACCCGCATCAAGGGCATCCGCCTGGTCGATGGCGCCGACGGCCACAACATCGACTGCAGGATCGACGGCTTCGGCGCGATGCGCCTGAAGTCGGAGTTCGTGAAGAAGGCATGAGCCGCGCGGCAACTTTGGTCGCCATGCAGCAGACCTTTCCCGATTATCCCTTCGCCCCGCAGCGCTTCGATGTGCGGCCGGGCATCGCGATGTCGTATCTCGACGAAGGTCCGCGCGACGGCGAAGTGATCGTGATGCTGCACGGCAATCCGTCGTGGAGTTATTACTGGCGCCACCTGGTGGCGGGGCTGCGCGACCGCTATCGCTGCATCGTGCCCGACCACGTCGGCATGGGCCTGTCCGACAAGCCGGACGATGCGACGAATGCATCGCCGCGCTATGACTACACGCTGCAGTCGCGCGTCGACGACCTCGATGCGTTGCTGGCGCACCTCGGCATCACCGGGCCGGTGACGCTGGCCGTGCACGACTGGGGCGGCATGATCGGTTTCGGCTGGGCGCTGCGCGATCCGTCGCGGGTGCGCCGCCTCGTCATCACCAATACCGCGGCCTTCCCGTTGCCGGCGGCAAAGCGTTTCCCGAAGCGATTGGCGCTCGGTCGCGATTCGAAAATCGGCGGTTGGGCGATTCGGCGCTTCAACCTGTTCGCGCGCGGCGCGGCGCTGTACGGCACGGTGCGCACCCTGCCGCAGGACGTCATACAGGCATATTCCGGCGTGTACGACGGCTGGACCAGCGCGATCTCGACGCTGCGCTTCATGCAGGACATCCCGCTCGGCGAAGGCGATCGTGCGTGGCCGCTGCTGCAGGCGGCGGCGGCGCAGTTGCCGGCGTATGCCGATCGTCCGGTCTTCATCGCCTGGGGGTTGCGCGACTTCGTGTTCGATCGCCACTTCCTTGACGGGTTCCGTGCGGCGCTGCCCGCTGCCGAAGTGCATCCGTACCGGGATGCCGGTCATTACGTGCTGGAGGACCTGCACGAGCAGCTGGTGCCGATGATCCGCACGTTCCTGGACGCAAATCCGCTTTAGGCGTTCCAGTCCGCCGGCGTCAGCAAGGGCAGTCCGTAACGCGTCCGTGCGCGATCGCAATGCGGATCGGCAGCGCCGTGCTCCCACGAGGCCTGCACCGCACGACACGGACTTGGCCGCAGCGCGTAGATCGAGCATGCGCAGGCTTCGCCGACCGTTCCGCGCAGGGCGATGCAGTGTGGCTGGGTGCTGTCGGTGCCGCGCATCGCACGTTCGTGGCTGCGCAGGGATTGCGTGAGTCCGACCGGGACGGTGCCGCCAGGGGCATCGTCGGCCTCGCTCCAGTGGAAGGCGACGCGGAACGCTGCGCAGCAGGCGCCGCAACTCATGCAGGGATGGATGGAATCGCGGGACGGCATGTTGTCATTGTGCGACAGGATTGTGCGGCAGAAATGTTCGGTGGAAACCGGCGACAATAGCGAAATGACCGCCGCGCTGACTTCCACGCTCGAACGCATGGCCCGCGAACGCCCGGATACGGTGGCGATGCGCTGCCCCGGTCCGCGTGGCGATTACGCCATCGCGTTGACCTATGGCGAACTCGATGCGCGCAGTCGCGCGATCGCCTCGGGATTGGCGCGCCGCGGGATCGTCGCCGGATCGCGCACGGTGGTGATGGTGCGGCCGACGCCGGAATTCTTCCTGCTGATGTTCGCGCTGTTCCGTTCCGGTGCGGTGCCGGTGCTGGTCGATCCCGGCATCTCGAAGAAAGCATTGCGGCAATGCCTGGATGAAGCGCGGCCGCAGGCCTTCATCGGCATTCCGCTGGCGATGTTCGCGCGCAAGTTGCTGGGCTGGGCGCGATCGGCGCAGGTTGCGATCACGACCGGGTCGCGCGCGCTGCTCGCGAACGCGACGCTGGCAGAAGTCGAACGCGATGGCGTCGCGCATCCGCAAACTTTCGGCGAAAACGATCCCGAAGCGATGGCGGCGATCCTGTTCACCAGTGGATCGACCGGAGTCCCGAAGGGCGTGGTCTATCGCGGCCGTCATTTCGGCGCGCAGATCGAATTGCTGCGCAGCGCGTTCGGGATGGAGGCGGGCGGCGTCGACCTGCCGACCTTCCCGCCGTTCGCATTGTTCGATCCCGCGCTCGGTCTCACCTCGATCATTCCCGACATGGATCCGACGCGCCCGGCGCGTGCCAATCCGCGCAAGTTGCACGCCGCGATGCAGCGCTTCGGCGTGACGCAATTGTTCGGTTCTCCGGCGCTGATGCGCGTGCTGGCCGAACATGGCGAGCCGTTGCCGGGCATCCGCATCGCCACCAGTGCCGGCGCGCCGGTGCCGCCGGATGTGGTGGCGAAATTGCTGGAACTGTTGCCCGATGGCGCGAAATTCTGGACGCCCTACGGCGCGACCGAATGCCTGCCCGTTGCCGTCATCGAAGGCCGCGAATTGCTGACGTTGCGCGCGCGCACCGAAGCCGGCAGCGGTACTTGCGTCGGTCGTCCGGTGGCGCCGAACGAAGTGCGCATCATCGCGATCAGCGATGGTGAAATCGCGCAGTGGAGCGACGTGCGCGAAGTGGCGCAGGGCATCGTCGGCGAGATCACCGTGGCCGGCCCGAGCGCGACCGACAGTTATTACAACCGCGACGCACAGACGCGGCTGGCGAAGATCCGCGAATGCCTTGCCGATGGCAGCGAACGTGTCGTCCACCGCATGGGCGATCTCGGTTATTTCGATCGCGAAGGACGGCTGTGGTTCTGTGGACGCAAGTCGCAGCGGGTGGTCGTCGATGAACTCACCACGCTGTGCACCGAACAGATCGAGCCGGTATTCAATCGCCACCCGGATGTTGCGCGCACGGCGCTGGTCGGTGTCGGCGAACCCGGAAGGCAGCAGCCGGTGCTGTGCGTTGAGCTGAAGCAGGGCATCGCCGCCGACCAGTGGCCGCGCATCGCGGGGGAATTGCGCCATCTCGCCGATGGCAGCGTGCATACCGCCAAGGTCGATGGCTTCCTGCACTATCCACAGATGTTCCCGGTCGATATTCGCCACAACGCCAAGATCGGTCGCGAAGCGCTGGCGCGCTGGGCCGCACAGCGCAAGCCAGAAGGAAGCAGATCGCAATGAATATCCTCGTCACCGGCGGCGGCGGTTTCCTCGGACAGGCACTGTGCCGCGGCTTGGTCGAGCGCGGCCATCGCGTACGCAGTTTCAATCGCGGACGCTATCCGGAACTCGACGTGCTCGGGGTCGAGCAGGTGCGTGGCGATCTCGCCGATCCCGATGCGATGCTCACGGCGGCGGAAGGCTGCGAAGCGATCTTCCACAACGCCGCCAAGGCCGGCGCCTGGGGCAGCTACGACAGCTATTTCCAACCGAACGTGATCGGCACGCGCAACGTGATCGCCGCCTGTCGTGCGCATGGCATCACGCGGCTCGTCTACACCTCGACGCCGAGCGTCACCCATCGCGCCACGCATCCGGTGGAAGGTGGAACGGCGGAAGACGTGCCCTATGGTGAACACCTGAAGGCGCCCTACGCGGCCACCAAGCTGATCGCCGAGCGCGAAGTGCTGGCGGCGAACAGCGTCACCCTGGCGACGGTCGCCCTGCGCCCGCGCCTGATCTGGGGCGTCGGCGACAACCAGCTGCTGCCTCGCCTGGTCGAGCGCGCCCGCGCGGGACGCCTCGCGCTGGTCGGCAACGGGCTCAATCTCGTCGACACCACCTATGTCGACAACGCGGCGCAGGCGCATTTCGATGCGTTCCAACACCTGCAACCGGGTGCGGTTTGTGCCGGAAAGGCCTACTTCATCAGCAACGGCGAGCCGCGCGCGATGGAGCGCATCGTCAACGACCTGTTGCGTGCCGCCGGCGCGCCGGAAGTGCATCGCCATGTTCCGTTCCCGTTGGCCTATGGCGTCGGCGCGACGATGGAAGCGTTGTGGCCCTTGTTGCGTCTTCGCGGGGAGCCGCCGATGACGCGCTTCCTCGCCGAACAGCTGGTCACGCCGCACTGGTACAGCATGATCCCGGCTTTTCGTGATTTCGGCTACACGCCCCGCGTCAGCATGGACGAGGGACTGGAACGGGTCGCGGCGTACTGGCGCCACGCCGCGTGACGCGAGGTCGCCGCGCCACCACTACAATGCAGGCATGAGCGACGCGCCCTTCAATCTGCCGTTCAACTGGAAAGTACCCGCCGGCAAGGCGCTGGAGGCTGCGCTCAATCGCGCGCTGTTGCTCGACGAGGACACGCGCTCGGCGTTGCCGGCGCTGGATGGTCGCACCGTCGCGTTGACGCTGGAGTCGCCACCGCTGGCACTGCAATTGAAGGTGGAGGGAGATCGCCTGCGTGTCGGCCCGGTGCCTGACGCCGATCGCGCCGACCTCTCGGTGCGCAGCACGCTGGCGGGATTGCTTGGTCGCCTGCCGATGTTCCAGCGCGATGCCGCGCCGCCGGTGGGGGCGATGCGGATCGAAGGCGATGCCGACGTCGCGCGTCGCCTGCAGCGGATGGCCGAGCGTTTCGATCCCGACTGGGGGCGTCCGTTCGCCGCGGTGTTTGGTGACGTATTCGGCACCCAGATCGCCAATGGTGTCGCCTTCGCGTTGAAGCGTGCGCGCATCGTCGCGCAGGATGTGGCGAAATCGGCGGCCGAATACGTGACCGAGGAGTCGCGCGACGTGGTCGGGCAGGCCGAGCTCGAAGCTTTCCACGACGATGTCGACAAATTGCGCGATGCCGGCGAACGCCTCGCCGCGCGCGTCAGTCGGTTGCAGAGTGCCGGTTCCGGAGCGCCGCGATGAATTTCGGCATCGGACGCGCATGGCGGATCGGGCGCGTGCTGCTGCGCTATCGCCTCGATTCACTGCTGGATGACACCGCGGCCGAGCGTTGGCTGAAACTGGCGCGCCCCTTCGTGCCCGGCGCATCCGCGGAAATCGCGGCGTTGCCGCGGGGTGCGCGCCTGCGCCTCGCCTTGCAGGAGCTCGGGCCGATTTTCGTCAAGTTCGGCCAGATCCTCTCGACCCGGCGCGACCTGATCCCGATCGACATCGCCGAAGAACTCACGCTGCTGCAGGATCGCGTCAAGCCGTTCGATGGCCAGCGCGCGCGCGTGATCGTCGAGCAGTCGCTGGGTCAGCCGATCGACGCGTTGTTCGCCGATTTCGACGTCGCGCCGCTGGCATCGGCGAGCATCGCCCAGGTGCACGCCGCCACCCTGCATGACGGTCGCCAGGTGGTGGTGAAAGTATTGCGTCCCGATATCGATGCGGAAATCCGTGACGACATCGCCCTGCTGAAATCGCTGGCCGGCGTGGTCGAGCGCACGCACCCGAGCGCCGACAAGATCCGTCCGCGCGAAATCGTCGCCGAGATCGAGAACACCCTCACCGCCGAACTCGACCTGCAGCGCGAAGCCGCGAATGCCTCGGTCCTGCGCCGCAACTGGCTCGATTCCGACGATCTCTACGTGCCGGAACCGATCTGGAGCCATACCGGTCCGCGTGCGATGACGATGGAGCGCGTCACCGGCATTCCGTCCGACGACATCGCCGCGCTCGACGCAGCCGGCATCGATCGCAAGGCGCTGGCGGCGAAAGGCGTGCGCGTGTTCTACCAGCAGGTGTTCCGCGACAACTTCTTCCATGCCGATGCCCACGCCGGCAACATCTGGGTCGACGTTGATCCGGCGCGTCGCGCCGATCCGCGCTTCATCGCGCTCGACTTCGGCATCATGGGCCAGCTTTCGCGCGAGGATCAGTATTACCTCGCCGAAAACTTCATGGCGATCTTCAACCGCGATTATCGCCGCATCGCCGAATTGCACGTCGACGCCGGCTGGATGCCCGGCCACCTGCGCATCGACGAACTGGAAGCCGCCGCGCGTTCGGTGTGCGAACCGTACTTCACCCGCCCGCTGTCGCAGATCTCGCTGGCCGAAGTGCTGGCGAAACTGTTCCGCGTCGCCCAGCGCTACGAACTCACGCTGCAACCACAGCTGATCCTGCTGCAGAAGACGCTGCTCAACATCGAAGGCGTCGGCCGCCAGCTCGATCCCGACATCGACATCTGGGCGGTGGCCAGGCCGGTGCTGGAACGCATCCTGCGCGAACGCTACAGCCCGAAGCGCCTGCTCAAGAACTTCGCCCGGCAGTTGCCGGAGCTGGCGACGCGTGCACCGGAAATGCCGGAGCTCGCGCACGCGTGGCTGAAGCAGCAGGTCGAAGGCCGCCACGAATTGCACATGCAATCCGAAGACCTGCGCCGGCTTTCCAACGATCTCCACGGCATGCAGCGGCGCGTGGTGTCGGCGATCCTCGGCACCGGCCTGCTGATCGTCGCGGCGGTGCTGTACGCGCTGGAGCCGGCAGGCGGCCCGCGCCTGCTCGGCATCCCGGTGTCGGCGTGGATCGCCGGACTAGGTGGGCTGTGGGCGTTGCTGGCGGCGTGGCCGCGCAGCCGCGGTTGATCCCCGTCCTCCACATCGACGAACGCTTCGCCGTGATCGCCAAGCCGGCGGGCCTGATGCTGCACGACAGCGCGCTGGCCCGCGGTGAAACCGATTTCCTCGCCGATCGCCTGCGCGAGCAGTTCGAACGCGACATTTTCCTGATCCATCGACTCGACCGCGCCACCAGCGGCTGCCTGCTGCTGGCCTTCGATCGCGATACCGCGTCGACGCTGGGCAAGGCGTGGATGGCGGGCGATGCCGACAAGGACTATCTGGCGATCTGCCGCGGCTGGCCGGCGGAAGATGATTTCATCGTCGATCATCCGCTCGATGGCGGCCCCGGCAAGCCCGAGAAAAAACCCGCGCGCACGCGCTTCCGCAGGCTCGCGACCGGTGAATTGGAACTGCCGTCCACGGGGTTCCCGACTTCGCGCTATGCATTGCTGCGGGCCAGTCCCGAGACCGGTCGTTTCCGCCAGATCCGCCGCCACCTCAAGCATCTGTCGCATCACCTGATCGGTGATACCAGCCATGGCGATGGTCGCCACAACCGCAACTTCCGCATGCTGGGCATCCATCGCATGCTGTTGCACGCCGAACGCTTGGCGTTCACGCATCCGTGGAGCGGCGAGCGACTGTCGGTCGTCGCGCCGCCCGACGCCGAGTTCTCCAGGGCGCTGGCGTTGTTCGGCTGGACGCCATGACGACGGCAGCAATCCCGCGGGCCATTTAGACTGCGGCCATGGACATTGCCATTCCCGAATCCGAATTGGTGGAGCGCTTCGTGCGCGCATCGGGCGCGGGCGGGCAGAACATCAACAAGGTCTCAACTGCGGTCGAGTTGCGTTTCGATATCGCCGGTTCACCCTCGTTGGACGAGGTCGTGCGCGAACGCCTGCTGGCCCGCCGCGATCGCCGCGTGACTGGTGATGGCGTCATCGTCATCCATGCCCAGCGCTTCCGCACCCAGGACCGCAACCGCGATGATGCGCGCGAACGCCTGATGGCCTTCATCGCGCATGGCAGCGAAGTGGCCAAGCCGCGCAAGGCGACGCGACCGACGCGGGCATCGAAGGAGCGGCGGCTGGAATCGAAGCGCGGGCGCAGCGAAATCAAGCGTGGCCGCACCCGCAAGGATTGGGATTGAATGCATGACTGAAATCACTGCACCGCATCCACCGACACCGGCCACCGACGGACCGATCCTGCCGCTGCCGCCGCGCGCGCCGCGCGTGCGCAACGGCCGGTTCTCGCGCTGGTTCGGTCGCGCCCTGCTGAAGCTGGGTGGGTGGCGCATGGTCGGCGAATTCCCGGACGTGCCGAAGCTGGTGCTGATCGGCGCGCCGCATTCGTCCAACTGGGATGGCGTGTGGGGGTTCGCGGCGAAGATGGCGCTCGGCCTCGACATCCGCATCCTCGGCAAGAAGGAATTGTTCTGGTGGCCGATGGGCCCGATCCTGCGCCGCTTCGGCGTGATCGCGATCGACCGCAAGGCGCCAGGCGGTTTCGTCGAGCAGACCGTGGCGACGATCCGCGCTGCCGACCAGTTCTGGCTGGGCATCGCGCCGGAAGGCACGCGCAAGCAGGTGAAGGAATGGAAGAGCGGATTCTGGAAGATCGCGCATGCCGCCGAAATTCCGATCCTTCTGGAGTATTTCCACTATCCGGACAAGGTGATCGGCATCGGCCCGCTGTTCTGGACCAGCGATGATCCCGTTGCCGACATGGCGCGCATCCGCGAGTGGTACCGGCCCTGGCTGGGCAAGAACCGCGGCACCGTCTAGCGCGGGGACACACCCTCGACCAGGATCGAGAACAGTGCCTGCGCGACATCCGGCAACGGTCGCTGGGTGACGCGTTCGAGCACGCCGTCGGCCTGCAATGACGCCAGTCCGTGGACCACCGACCAGCCGGCGATGGCAACGTCTTCGGGCGTGCGCGCTCCGGCCATTCCCGCGGCCACGCATTCGTGGGCGGCGTGCAAGACCACGCCGAAGGCTTCCTGCCCCGCTTCGAGCAGGTCGGGGTGCTGCAGCTTGTTGCACTCCGGGCCGAACATCAGTCGATAGAGGTGCGGATGCTCGTTGGCGAACTGCAGGTAGGCACTCCCCACCGCGAGATAGCTGTCGATCGGCGCCGAAGTGGAAATGCGCGCGGCTTCGGTGGTCGCGGCCAGTTCACGGAACCCTTCCGCGAGCACCGCGGCAAGCAGGGCGTCGCGATCCGCGAAGTGGCGATACGGCGCGGCCGGGCTGACGCCGGCCTGTTGCGCCGCGGCGCGCAGGGTCAGTGCCGAGGTGCCGCCACGATCCACCAGCTGGCGCGCGGCCAGCAGCAGGGCGCGGCGCAAATCGCCGTGGTGATAGCCCTGGGGGCGGGGAATGGGACAAAAGCGCCGCTTCATGTTGACAATAATAACATCTCGTCATAACGTCATGTTTACGAAGTAAACATCATGCTTCCTCCCCCGCAACCGGAGATTGACTGATGCAACACAATCCCATTGGCTGGACCGAGATCTACGTGCAGGACATGGCCCGCGCCCGCAAGTTCTACGAGGCGGTGCTGGCGACCAGGCTGGAGGAACATGCGGTGCCGCCCGCCATGAAGATGGAAATGCTGTTCTTTCCCGCGCAGATGGAATTGCCCGGCAGTGGCGGCGCGCTGGTGAAGATGGAAGGCGTGCCCTCCGGCATGGGTGGCACCCTGGCCTATTTCGTCTGCGACGATTGCGCCGTCGAGTCGGGCCGCGTCGAAGCCGCGGGTGGCAAGATCTTCAAGCCCAAGTTTTCGATCGGTGAATACGGCAACTGCGCGCTGTGCCACGACAGCGAAGGCAACCTGTTCGGACTGCATTCGATGAAGTGAGTTGTCCACACGAAGGAGGGTGCGATGTACGTCGATGTGTTCGTGATCCCGGTTCCCGAAGCGAAACTGGACGAGTACAAGAAGTTTTCCCGCAAATGCGCGCCGGTGTGGATCAAGCATGGCGCACTGACTTATACCGAGACCGCGGGAGATGACGTCCAGCCCGGCAAGGTCACCTCGTTTCCCCAGGCAGTGAAGCTCGAGCCAGGCGAAACGGTGGTGGTCGGTCTCGTGACATTCGCATCGCGCAAGGCCCGCGACAAGGCGATGGAAAAGATCATGGCCGATCCCGTGCTGGCGGCGATGGCGCCGGGAGACATGCCCTTCGATGGCAAGCGGATGTTCTGGGGTGGCTTCAAGCCGTTCCTGACCCGGCAAGCGAAAACCGAGTGACGCTCAAGGCGTGGTCAGGCGCATCGCCAGCCACGTCGCGAACAAAATCGGCAACAGGATCGCGAGAAGCGACACGACCGAAAGTGTTGTCCGTCCCCACGCCGGCAACGGGCCGGCGCCTGGCGCCGCCACGACGCTGGTATCGGCGATGCGGTCGTGCAGGCTGCGGAATGGCGGCCACCACGCCAGCAAATGGCCCATGTTGAGCGTGAGCCACGACAATCCTGCCGCAAGTTGGCGCACGAACAGTTGCGCGAACGTGGCGCGCTTCCCCGATATGTCGACCACGCGCAGGTCGAGCAGGTGCTTGCCGGGCGATCCCTGCCACGACGACAGTTCGCCGCCGAGGTTCCATACGGCCGACAACAGCGCGTACGCAAATGCCACGATCACGATGGCGCTGCTGACGTGATTGGCGAACGCCGTCATTGCGGCGTGCAGGGATGGATCGGAAAACAGACTGGCGTAGAAGCCGGTGGCATCGGCGTTGGTATCGAGTGCGCGCACCATCGTTGCATCCATGGTGGAGCGAAGGCTGTCGATGGCGGTATCGGCTTCGCTCAGGTCGACTCGCCACCAGGTTGCCGTGAGCAGCAGCGCTACCGTCGCGAGGACGAGGAAATCGATCAGGAATGCGGCGCAGCGGCGCTGCCAGTGCGGATTGCGCGGCGACCGCGGGTTCATGCCGAAGCGGTATTCGACTTGATCAGGCGGGCGGCAAGAATGCCGGCTTCGTACAGCAGGCACATCGGAATCGCCAGCATCAGCTGCGAGACGATGTCGGGCGGAGTGATGATCGCGGCGAGGATGAAGATCGCGACGACGGCATAGCCGCGCCATTCGCGCAATTGCTGCGGGGTGACGACGCCTACCAGTACCGCGATCACCAGCGCCACCGGCAACTCGAAGCTGAGGCCGAAGGCGAAGAAGATCATCAGCACGAAGTCGAGGTAGGCGTTGATGTCGGTCATGCGCGCCACGCCTGCGGGCGTGGTGTGGGCGAGGAACAAAAACGCCGCCGGCAGCACGCCGAAATAGGCGAAGGCGCAACCGATGTAGAACAGGACAACCGCCGAGGCCAGCAATGGCAGGGCGATGCGGCGTTCGCGCTGGTACAGGCCCGGCGCGACGAAGGCCCAGGCCTGGTAGAGCACCCACGGCATCGCCACCAGCAATGCGACGCAGACGGCCAGCTTGATCGGGGTGACGAACGGAGTGAGGACGCCGGTGGCGATCAGCTGGCCACCGCGCGGCATCGATCGCAGCAGTGGTTGCGCCAACCACGCATAGAGGCGATTGGAGAACGGCAAGGTCAGCGCCAGCACCACGCCGACGCCGGCGAGCGCACGCAGCAGTCGCAAGCGTAGTTCGAGGAGATGGGGAATCAGGCCGCCGACCAGCGAGTCCGGATCGTCAGCAAAACTCATTGCGCGTGGTCGCCATGCGAGTCGCCCGTGCCGGTTTTCGTTTCATCCGCGAGGGGCGCCTGCGAGAGCTGGCGCACTTCGGCGCCGGCGTCGTGCACGGCCTGCTTCGCGCCATCCAGCTGCTTGCGCATGTCTTCGGCGGCGAGTTCGCGCTCCAGTTCGGCGCGCATGTTGAACCAGTAGGCGCGCACGCGGCGGATCCACAACCCCGTCAATCGCGCGGCCTTGGGCAAGCGCTCCGGGCCCAGCACGATGAGCGCGACGATGCCGATCAGCAGGAGTTTGCCGAAGCCGAGTTCGAACATGGCACGGCCCGTGGTTGCGGCGCGCGATCAGCGCGCCGCCTGGTCATCCTGGCGCTGTTGCGATTGAGTATCGCCATTGCGCTGCGATTCGTCGGCCAGGCTCTGGGGCTTCTTCTCTTCTTCTTCGTTGCCGTGCATGCCTTTCTTGAACTCGTTGACGGCCTTGCCGATGTCGCGGGCGCCGCTGGTCAGGCGCTTGGTGCCGAACACCAACAGGATGATGACCAGAAGAATCAGCAATTTGCCGAAGCTGAGCTCGAACATGACAACACTTCCAACGGTTCAATGCAGGCTGAGAGGATACCGCAGCGCCTCAGGGCTTGCCGGACTTCTTTTTGGCGGGCGCCGCCGGTGCGGGCAGCTCTTCCGTGGTAACGCCGGATTCCTGTTCGGGTTGACTGTTCGCCTGTTCAGCCGAAGCCGGGGCCGTGCCCGAGGCGTCGGGGGCTGCGGCCGGCGCCGGCGTCGAAGCTGCCGGGGCGCCACGTTCGGCGGCTTCGACCGCGCGATCGATGTCCGCGCCCTTTTCACGCTGCACCATGCGGCGGTTGTGCGCAGTGGCGCCGGCTTCTTCGAGCGCGTCACGGAAATCGACGATCACGTTGGGCGGACGATTCGGCGTGCGGTGTTCGAAGATCATCCGCGGGGTCGAGCCGGGACCGTACATGCGCTGGTTGGCTTCGTCGTCGATGGCGATCACCGCGCCGTCGAAGGCCACGCCGGCGTACAGGCCGCGCGCACGCGACCACGACCAGATATCGGCCTTGAACTGCTGGTCGGTGTTGGCGGATGCGTCGCGTCCCACCGGACCGGTCGCCACGCTGGCGCCCGCGCCCAGGGTCAACTTGCCGGCTGTGATGTCGTTGAGGCCCTGGCGCGTGCGGAACACCATCACCACGTCGGACTTCGAGACGCCGATCTGGAAACCGACGCTGCCACCGGTCAGGCGCACGTACACCGGGTTGGACCAGGTGCCGTCGGGATTGCGGATCGACAACAGGCCATGGCCGCGGCGTCCGCCGAAGATGAAGCCGATCTTGAGCGTGTCCGGCACCACCAGGATGCCCTGGGCCTCGTCGAACAGTCGGTCGGGGATCGCCTGTTCCGGCATGGACTGGATGTCGCGCAAGACCTTCAGCGCCATCTGCGTGCGCTCGGCATCGGTCGGGTCGTCGGCCGCCCACGCGGGCAGGGTGGCGAACAGTGCCAGCAGCAGGACGAGGCGCGCAAACAGTCGAGACATGGGCATTCAGGGGACGCAGGGGATGCCCGATGCTAGGCCGCGAGCGCACGCAGCCGCAACCCGCAAGGCATCCGCGGGGCAGGGGCGATTAAGCTATGCGGATGCAGAACCCGTCCCCGCGCGCCCTGGTGCTGGTCAATCTGGGCACGCCGAGCGCGCCCACGGCCGCAGCCGTGCGTCGCTATCTCTCCGAATTCCTGATGGATCCGCGCGTGGTGCAGATTCCGCGCCTGTTGTGGTGGCCGCTGCTCAATTGGGTGATCCTGCCCCGGCGCAGTCCGGTCGTCGCGCACAAATACGCGGCGATCTGGACCGGGGAGGGATCGCCGTTGGCCGCATATACGCAGCGCCTGGCGAATGGCGTGCAGGCGGCATTGCCGGAATGGCGCGTGGCGATGGCGATGCGCTATGGCGAACCGGCATTGGCGAAGACGATCGATGCGTGGGTCGCCGATGGCGTGAACGAGATCGTGGTTCTGCCGCTGTATCCGCAATATTCGACCACGACCACCGCATCGGTGGAGGATGTGGTGGCGAAGTCGCGCGCGCTGCATCCGCAGGTCGCGTTCAGGACCGTGCACGATTACCACCGCGACCCGCATTGGGTCGAGGCAATGGCGGCATCGATCCGCGAGCACTGGGCGCGCAATGGACGCGCGCAGAAGCTGCTGTTTTCGTTCCATGGCATTCCGGAACGACTGGTGCGCAACGGCGATCCCTATGCCGCGCAATGCGAGGCGGGCACGCAGGCGATCGCGTCGGCGCTGGGCATCGCCCGCGACGAGATCGTGCTGACCTACCAGTCGCGTTTCGGCCGCGAGCGCTGGCTTCAGCCCTACACCTTGCCGACGTTGCAGCAACTCGCAAGCGAGGGCGTGCGCGAGATCGACATCGCCTGCCCCGGGTTCGCGGTGGACTGCCTGGAAACACTGGAAGAAATCGCCATGTTCAACGCCGAAGCCTTCGTCGCGGCGGGCGGCCGTTCCCTGCGTTACATCCCCTGCCTCAATGACGGCGCCGCGCACGTGCAGGCGCTGGTGGCGATCGCGGAGTCGGTTGCATGAGCCTCGAATTGAACGAAACGTTCGTCGATATCCCGCTGGGCAGGATCACGGGATTGCGATCCGCGGCGGCGGAAAATGCCCCGCGCGTGTTGGCGCTGCATGGCTGGCTCGACAATGCCGCGAGTTTCGTCCCGCTGGCGAAGCACCTGTCCGGCATCGAACTGGTCGCGGTCGACCTGCCTGGCCACGGCCGCAGCGTGCACCTGCCGCCGGGCGCGATCTACACCTTCGAAATGGCAGTGCACCACGTCCTCGACATCGCCGATGCGCTGGGCTGGCAGCGTTTCACCCTGCTTGGACACTCGATGGGCGCGGGCATCGCCAGTCTGGTCGCCGCCGCATGCCCGGACCGCATCGAGCGACTGGTGTGCATCGAGGCGCTGGGCGGCCTTGCGGACGAAGCCGAAAATACCGCGCTGCGGATGCGCGAGTCGGTGGCGGCGATGCGTGCGATCGATGGCAAATCGCTGCGGGTGTTCCCGGAGCCGGGCGTGGCGATCCATGCGCGGATGCGCGCCAACGCGATGAGCGAGCCGGTGGCGCGACTGATCGTCGAGCGTGGCATGCGCGAGGTGCCCGGTGGCTGGCAGTGGAGCAGTGATCCGCGCCTGATGGTGCCGACGTGGCTGCGCCCGGTCGATGCGCAAGTGGTGAGGGTATGTGCGGGCATCGAGTGCCCGACGCGAGTGGTGTTCGCCGATCCGGCGCAGCCCTACCTGCCGGCGGATGTGCGCCGTCGCTACGTCGACGCATTGCCGCACGGTGAACTGCTGGCGATGGCGGGCACGCATCACCTGCACATGGAAACGCCGCAGCCGGTCGCGGAATGGATCGGGCCATTCCTGGCACATGCTGACTGAGTGCCTGCAGCGCTCAAGGCACGCGCTGGCTTGGCGGGTGACCAGCTCCGGCGCACGGGACGCCGCAAGTACGTCCATGTAGGCTCGTGCGCGTCATCCATGACGCGCAACGCCCGCGCTCCGGACTGGTGCACCCGCCGCCGCGCGCGTGGTGTTGCTTCTCTAGAGGCTTGAAAGCATCCACCGGCGGCGCCTATGCGGTTCGTCTGTAGCGCCGACCATACGCAGCATGGATGCTGCGTATGAGCCTACATGGATGTATTCACGGCGTGTCGGCGGCTGCAGACAACCGCGATAGGCGCACAGCCGGGCGATCGTTCAAGTAAGCACCCGCAAGCGCGCCTTCAATGCGCGACCCTCGGCATGGAAATACGTGCGCTCGCGTCGCCAGTGCGGACAACGCGCCTGCACCTCGCGCCAGAACGCCGGCGAATGATCGGCGCGAATCAGATGGCAGAGTTCGTGCACCAGCACGTACTCGAACGCCGATGGCCGTGCCAGCACCAGCGACAGATCGAGCGAGACCACGCCCGAGGGCGCCAGCGATCCCCATTGCGAACTCATCTTGCGCAACACGATGCGTGAGGGCTGGCGCGGCAGTGCGCCCACGTATTTCGGCAGCCATGCTGCGAGATCGGCGCGCGCCTGCGCCTCGTAGAAATCACGCAAGGCACGCCGCACAGCGCTGTCGGAATTCCCGCGCTGCTCGAACAGCAATTCGCCATCCGCCAATGTCACGCGATTGACGCGTCCGGCGACCCAGCGCACCGGCAGCCATTCACCGCGCAGCGGCAAGGTCGTGGTGACGCCGGCGCGCAATGGCTCCCGTGCATCGACGGCGAGGTGGGCGATCTGCGTCTCCAGCCAAGCCACGTGGTCCTGCGCGAAACGCTCGGCCGTGCGCAGGCTGGCGCGCAACGGCAACGTCAGGCGCGGGCCGCGTTCGTCCACCGACAGCTTGATGCGACGCGCACGCGGATGGCGCTTGCAGGGCAGTTGCAGCGTGCGCCCGTCGCCGAGGCGCAACGCGATGTCGGGCAGATCGTCGTCGTGCGCTGCCCGCTCGGCCACTATCCCGCCTTGCTCAGCTTGAGCACCGGTTCCAGCACCGAGAACAGGCGATCGAATTCGGCGGCCATCAATGCGAAGCGGGCGTCGAGTTCGGCGCGGATGTCGTCGCGATCGCTGGATTCCAGCTGTTCAACCGCGCCATCGAGCAATTTGAACTTGCGGATCACCAGGTCGTCGCCGAGCACGAAGCTGACATGGTCGTCCAGCTTCAGCGCCAGGCGCGTCACCTGCTTGCCGGATTCGAGGTGCGTTTCGATTTCCTCGCCGGCCAGTTCCATGCCCTGCAGCTTCACCACTGCGCCCGAATCGCCCGGATCGCGCAGTTCGCATTCCTCGCCCAGCGACAATCCGGCAGGCAAGGCGTCACCGGCCAGCCAGCCGGTGAGCAGGGTGCCGGTCGCGACTTCGGCGTTCAACGGCAATGCCGGGAAACTGCCGAGCGCTTCGCGGACCTGCGAGACCACGGCTTCCGCGGATTTCTTCGACGACGTGTCGATGGCGATGACGTGGTGCTTGAGGTCGACCAGCGCATCGGTGCGCACCGGGCGCACGAAGGCGCGCGGCAACAGGTCGGTCACGAGCTCGTCCTTCAGCTGGCGACGCATCTTGCCGCCCGGCTTGCGGCCGTTGCGCGCCTCGAATTCGGCGATCTTCTTCTGCAGCTGGTCATTGACCACCGCCGACGGCAACAAACGATCCTCGCCGCCCACCGCCAGCCAGATCGAGCGTTCGATCTGGTGCAGGTAGGCGACATCGTCGCTATTGCCGTTTTCGGCGGCATTGCCGAACGGCGGGATGAAGCCGCGCGACGACAGCTCGAGCGGGCCGACCGGCTTGAGCGCGGTTTCGTGCAGGCGTTCGTCGATGTCGGCGAAGGAAACGGAAGCGGGAAAGCGGAACAGCGTGAGATTGCGAAAGAACATCGGGACTCGGACGGGAAAGAATGGGGGAAATCGACGAAATGGCGGGTGGTACGGAAGCGGCTATGCGATCAATCGTCGTCGTGCGGCGTCTCACTGCCCGAGAGCCACGCATGGGCGTCGGGGGAGGGCGCAGCGCCGCTCTTGCCGAGCGAGAGGAAGTCGAACAGCTTGGGATCGGCGAGCTGCGACGGACGGATGTCGCCGAGCGCGCGCGACATGGTTTCGACGCGGCCGGGCGATTCCTTCTCCCACTGTTCCAGCATCTTCTTGACCTGCTTGCGCTGCAGGTTTTCCTGGCTGCCGCAGAGATTGCAGGGAATGATCGGGAACTGCTTCGCGTCGGCGTAGGCCTCGATGTCGCTTTCGCGCACGTAGGCCAGCGGGCGGATCACCACGTGCTTGCCGTCGTCGCTGAGCAGCTTCGGCGGCATGCCGCTGAGCTTGGCGTGGAAGAACAGGTTGAGGAAGAAGGTATTGACCATGTCGTCGCGGTGGTGGCCCAGCGCGATCTTGGTGAATCCGTGTTGCTCGGCATACGTGTAGAGCGCACCGCGGCGCAGGCGCGAGCACAGCGAGCACATCGTCTTGCCTTCCGGGATCACCCGGCTGACGACGGAATAGGTGTCCTGCTCGATGATGTGGAAATCGGCGTCGATCGAACGCAGGTAATCCGGCAGCACGTGTTCCGGGAAGCCGGGCTGCTTCTGGTCGAGGTTGACCGCGGTGATCGAGAACGACACCGGCGCCTTCTTCTGCAATTGCAGGAGGACGTCGAGCATCGTGTAGCTGTCCTTGCCGCCGGACAGGCAGACCATCACCTTGTCGCCGTCCTCGATCATCCCGAAGTCGGCGATGGCGCGCCCGACCTGGTGGCGCAGGCGCTTGGCCAGCTTGTCGGCTTCGCGCTTCCGGCGCTGCGCGACTGGCAATGGCTCGGCAAGGGTCAACGGGATTGCGTTCAGCGTGCTGTTCATCGGGGCCATTTTACCGGTCGGCGCGCTGGATGCCGCCACGGCGACCGGCTAAGCTCGTGGCATGCCCATCGACAGCGCCGACATCGCCAGCCGGCTGGCCGAACTCCGGATCGAGCACCGCGACCTCGACCTCGCCATCGGCCGGATGCAGGCGGCATCCGAAGTGGACGACCTGGCCTTGCGCCGGCTCAAGAAGCGCAAGCTGATGCTCAAGGACTGGATCGCCAAGCTGGAATCGATGCTGATTCCCGATACCCCGGCCTGATCACGCCAGCTGCGGTTCGGCCCGGTGGTAGAGGTGGTCGTTGAGCTCGGCCAGCGAGTCGAGCGCCTGGAACAGTTCGGCCTGGCGGTGCAGGTCCATCTTCTCGAAGATTTCCTGCAGGCGCTGGCGCGCGGTGCCGACGGTGATGCCGAGTGATCGCGCGGCATCCGCCAGGGTTTCGCTGCGGCGCAGGGCGATGGCGAACGCGGCTTCCGACGCGGTGAGTCCGCAGGATGCGCGCAGCGTCGCGGTGAGGTCGGCATGCACGCCGATCGGCTGCAGCGGGCGCACGAACAACAGGCGGCGCGGCGTCAGGCTGCCGTCGACCTGGGGCCGCAGGGCGGCATAGGCGACGACTTCGGCGTGGTGGCCATAGACGGGAACGGCGGGAGGCGGCACGGCCGCCGACGTGGCCTGGCGCTGGCAGCTGATCCAGAGTGCCTGGCTGCGCGCGTCGTGCATGCGCAAGGTGGCATCGGGGCCGCGCTGCAACCAGCCGGAGGCGATGCAGTGTTCCGCCGGCAGGTTCATCCGGCGCACGTCGAAGGTCGGCCCGAGTTCGAACACGGCAAGGCTGGGGTGGCCGCGATGGTCGCGTTGTTGGACGGACATCCGCTGCTCCAGTTGCTTGTAGCGGACCCAGTGCGGGGCGAATTCGCGCAGCACGGCGATGCTGTCCGCACCGAATGCGCCACGGCTTTCGCTGCGGTTGATGGTCAGCAGGCATTGCGCGTCGGGGCGCATCACCGCGCACACCGCGGCCGAATGCAGGATGTCCAGCGGTTGCAGCAATTCGCGGTAATAACGCGTCGCCTTGATTTCGCTCGGGCTGGCGTAATCGATGCCGTTGATCACCGCACCGGGCGTCATGTCGCGTTCGCTGCGCTCCCACCACAGGCGGTCATTGATGGTGGGGAAGATCGCCATGAAGCGCGCGTTGGCCGCCGCGTCGGCGGCCGTGCTGGTGAAGCGCATGGCATCGGCGCGCGCGAGGTCGAAGTCGAATACTGCGGCGGAATCGGCGTCCGCGGCTTCGGCGAATTGCTTGAGGAAGGTATCGAAGAGGCCCGCATCCAGCAGGCTGCCATAGAGGCAATCCAGTGCAGTGATCACTGTGTGTCCTTACTTGAGTGTTGAAGTCCGTGTCAACTGGTGTTCCCAAGTCGCCTATGCTGCCACGAAATGCGATCGTGTGCGGCGCGATACGGAGGCTCATAGGGACAGGGGGCCGCAAAACGTCGACCAGGGAGGGCGACGATGCGCTTGGCAATGGTTCGCCGCACCGAATTCGCTAGACGCCGCGCGGGGACCAAGGGAGGGGTCGTACCGCCGGCGTCGTCTTCGTTCTGATGCGAATTTCGTGCGTGCACCCGCAACTTTGCGGGCGGCTGTTACTCGCCCGCGGGTGCCGGCTTGGCCGTTTCCACCGCGTCGGGGCTGATGCGCTCGATGGTGTGGCGCAGTTCGCGGCCCAGGATCGTCTTGGCGTCGCGTGCCCAGGCATCGAGGCGCTCATCGAAGACCAGCTTGCCGTTGGCATCGGCCCAGACCAGGCGCAGGGCACGCAGTTCCTTGATGAAGCCGCGGAACAGCGACTTGTCGAAGAACTCCGGCGCCGCCGGCGCGTACAGCAGCGACAACCGTTGCGCGGCGAGATGGCACAGGCTTTCCAGTTCGCCGGCCGAGAGCGTGCCCGGGCCGTTCTTGGCCAGCACCGAGATGGCGATGTAATAGCGCTCGAACGCCTGCCGCAACGGATGGCCGAGCGCGCGCAGGCGGAACACCTCGTCGGTTTCGCCGAGGCCGCGGGTCAGCACGCTGGCATCGTTTTCCTGCGTTTCCGCCAGCAACCCCTCGCGCACGAACAGGTCGATGGTGCGATCCAGGCGCTCCGCGAACTGGTCCTCGCTCCACGGCAGGAACAGTTCCGCCTGCAGGAAGGGATAGACGCGGCGACCGAGGTTCACCACCGAGGTGCGGGCAAGGCGGCGGTTCTGCTGGAAGCAGGTCGCGACCCAGGCCAGCGCGGTGAACAGGTGCAGCACGTTGTTGCGGAAATAGGTGAGCAGGATCGCCTTGTCGTCGTCCTCGACCTTGAGCACGTCACCCAGCGGATGGCGGATGCGCTCGAGCACGTTGATTTCCTCGCCGTGGGCGATGATCTGTTCCGGCGTGTGCGGCGTCACCGTGACCAGGTCGGAGTACGGCAGTTCCTTCAGCAGCGTCTGCGACAGCGCGATCTGGTCGATGAGGTCGGACTCGCTCATCGAATGCTTGGGCGTGGACAGCATCGCCATCGCCAGCAGGTTGATCGGATTGACGTCGGCGGCGCGATTGACGTTGACCTGGATGCGCGTCGCCAATGCATCGACGGTGTCGGACAGCCACTGCGGGCGATCGTCTTCGCCCAGCGGCTTGCCGTCCCAGTCGTGGGCGTGCTCGGCCAGCATTTCGTCGAGGCGGATCGGCTCGCCGTAGTTCACCACGACCTGGCCGTAGTTGGAGCGCAGCACCTTGGGGATGCCCATCAGCAGCTGCCAGATCGATTCCTTCTGCTTGGGCTTGCCCGAGAGTTCGTCGATGTAGCTGTTGCCTTCCATCAGTTTTTCGTACCCGATGTAGATCGGCTGGAACAGCACCGGGCGCGCCGGCTGGCGCAGGTAGGCGCGCACCGTCATCGAGATCATGCCGCCCTTGGGTTGCAGCAGGCGGCCCGTGCGCGAGCGTCCGCCTTCGATGAAATATTCGATCGAATAGCCGCCGGCCACCAGCTGCGCCACGTATTCGCTCAACACCACCGAGTACAGCGCGCTGCCGCGGATGCTGCGGCGGATGAAGAATGCGCCACCCTTGCGCAGCAGGGTGCCGATCACCGGCATGTTGAGGTTGATGCCGGCGACGATGTGCGGCGGCACCACGCCCTCGGTATAGAGCAGGTAGCTCAGCAGCAGGTAATCCATGTGGCTGCGGTGGCTCGGCACATAGATCACTTCGTTGCCGGGCGCGACAGCCTTGAAGGCATCGAGGTGGTGGACGAGGATGCCGCGGTAGATGCGGTTCCAGATCGGTTGCAGCAGGAAGCTGGCCGAACGCACCACCGGATGCGAATAGTCGGCGGCGAGCTCCCAGGCGAAGGCGTGCGCCTTCTTCCACGCCTCGCCGGTGCTGCTGCCGTCGCGGCGCGCGGTATCGGCGATCGCGGCCTGCACTTCCGGCGCAGCGAGCACCTTGTCGATCAGCAGGCGGCGGGTGGAAAGGTCCGGCCCGATCACCGCGGCGCGGATGCGATGGAAATGCGTGCGCAGGACGCGCGAGAGTTTGCGCACCGTGCGTTCCGGCGGCAGGCCTTCGTCGACGATCTCGCGCAACGAAATCGGCGTCGCGAAGCGCACCACGGTATCGCGGCCGTTGAGGAGCACGGACAACAGGCGGCGGAAGCGGCCGACGATCGCCCAGTTTTCCGAGAACAGCACCGAGAACCAGCCGCTCTGCTTGTCCGGCGCGCGACCGATGAAGATCGACACCGGTACCAGTTGCACGTCCAGCCAGTCGTTGTCGCGATGGGCCTGCAGCAGGCGCGCCAGCGAACCGGAATGCGTGCGTTGTTCGGGGCCGTGGCCGAGGCCGAGCTGCTTGAGCGTGGTGGCGTGGCGGCGCGACAGCGCGACATAGGCGCGCTTGCGGCCGAGGGGGTCGCCGGCCAGCGGCTGCATCGGCGAGGGCAGGCCGGCCTCGCGGCAGGCGCGCTCGAGGATCAGGGCGTTGGTGAGGCCGTAGTCCTCGAGGACGTAGCAGATGGCGTGGCCGTCGAGGTGGTCGGCGGCGTCCGGCGGTTCCAGGCGCAGCTGCAGCCAGGGATTGAGGATCCCGCCCAACAGGCGCGCCCATAGCGGCCGCTTGCCGGCGGTTTCACGGGGGCGACGGGGATTGGGCTCGACGGGCGGCTGCGGGCCCGGATCCGCGGGAGCGGCGGGCGGCGGGCTGGGCGTGGAGTCCGGGAACGGGAGGGAATTCTGGTCCGGCATCGGGGCATTCTAGCGAAGCACCGGACGCTGCCGTCCGTTGGGTTACTTCTTCGTGTCCTGAGCCGCTGCCGCGGGTTCCGGCTGGGGTGGGGGCGATGCCAGTGCCTGCTCGGCATCGGCCAGCATTCCGCTGAGGTACCAGTGGCCGTCGCGGCGTTCGACCGCGACGTCGCTGTCCACCGGCTCGTCGTGGACCAGGTAATGGACATGGACGCGGGCGTGGTCGCCACTGCGGTCTTTCGGGCTGACCTGCACGCTGGAGAGCACATCGTCCAGCGACAGTCCATAGAGTGCCAGCGCCTGTTTGGCGTTGCGATAGAGCGGCGTGAGCCCGCGCAGCGAACCGCGCATGCCGGCGGCGCGCAGGCCGGCATCATCATGGATGGAAGATGCATTCGCGCCCGCGACCAGCAGCGACACCGCCTGGTGCCCGAGGGTGCGGTCGCCCAATGGCGCGTGGCTGCTCCAGTCGCTGAGGGCGACGATCAGGTTGGCGTAGTGCGCGCGCTGGTCGGGCTGGTAGGTGCTTTCCTTCTGGATGTAGCGCACCGCGAACAGGCCGAGCCCGCGCGCGGCGCTTTGCAGTTCCGTCGTCTGGCCGGCGAACTGGTGGTCGAACGCGAGGCGCAATTTCGTTTCGGCGGCAGGACCGTTGAGGGCCGCGAGCACCGCCGGCAATTTCGACGACAGTGGCAGTTCCGCGAGCGGCCAGCGCGAACGATCCTCGCGCCAGGCAAGTTCGAGCTTGTCCTGCATCGCCGGTGGCACCGCGCGGCAGGGAATCGTTTCCAGTGCGTCATTGCGCAGGGCATCGATCACCAGTGTCACTGCGGCTTCCGGCGTGCCTGCCTGCAAGCAGTCGGCATTCGCCGCGGCCTGCGATGTCACCGGCGATTTCCCGCAGCCCGCGATTGCCGCGGCGAGCATGGCGGCCAGCGCCAGCCCCGGCATGAGCGATCGGTGATCCATGCGCGTCCCCGGTGTCATCGCGACCACCTTACGCGATGTGGCGGAGGTCAGTGCGCGAGATCCAGCGCGTCGCGCTTGGCCTTGCGGCGCGCATCGCGCGACTGCCGCCAGTTGTTGTTGAACAGCGCCGGCTCCCAGCTGCCGTAGCTCGGGTTGGGCAGCATGAACCAGCGTTCGCCCCACCAGCCCGCGTACTTGTCGGCCAACGCCTGGCGATCCACCGGCGTGTTGGACAGCACTTGCACGAAATCGCCAAGCTGGTCGCCGAACTGCATCAGCACGCGATACTTCTGGCCGACCAGTTTGCGCCGGCACAGCTTCTCGCTGCCGTTCTGTTCGCAATCCTGCACGAACGTGCCGAGCCCGAGGAAGACGCTGTCGTCCTTGAGCGGGAAGCCCAGCGCCGCGAGGTTGGCGATGGTCGCGTCCTTCAGGTGCACCGCGCGGTTGGAAACGTAGAACACGGTAATGCCTTTCCGGGCGGCGGCCTGGGTGAAGGCGAGCGCGCCGGGAACGGCCCGCGCCTTTTTCTCCTCGACCCACTGGTCCCAGGTGGCGTCGGCGTATTCCTTGTCGCCGTCGATCAGGCGTGCCTGGTACGGCGAGTTGTCGAGCACGGTCTCGTCGATGTCGAGCACCACCGCCGGCGGCAACCCGCGTGCGGAATTGCCGCGTTCCTCCGGCACCAGCGCGTCCTCGTCCTTGTTTGCGAGCAGGACATCGAGCCGGGCCGTCGCGGCGCGGTAGATCGTTTCGGCGCTGGCGCGATATTCGGTGGAGCGCTGCATCCAGTCGACCGCGTTGAGATTGTCGTTCGCCGGCACCTGCTGCGTCGTGGCCACGGGCGTGGCGATTGCCGATGGTGCCATCGTCTTGCACGCCGTCATGGCGAGGGAACAGGCGAGCAGGGTCAGGGCAGGCTGGAGGCGCATGGGGCGTGTTCGGGCATGGAGTGGACGGAGTCTAGCCGAGCGAGGTGACAGTCAGCCGCCGCCGAGCATCGCGCGCAGGTCGGCCATCGCGCTGCGCGCGCGCTCCTGCTTGCGCTCGGCATCGGCTTCCGGATCGGCGCCATCGCGTTGCAGTTCGGTGGCCGGCAATTCGTCGATGAAGCGCGACGGCGCCAGCGTGACGCGCTTGCCCCATTTGCTCGCTTCGCGCGAATGCGACAGCCACAGCTGTTCCTTGGCGCGGGTGATGCCGACGTAGAGCAGGCGGCGCTCCTCTTCCAGGCGACCTTCATCGATGCTGGCTTCGTGCGGCAGGGTGCCGTCTTCCATGCCGACGATGAAGACGTAGCGGAATTCCAGGCCCTTGGCCGCGTGCAGCGACATCAATCGCACCTGGTTGCCGCCGTCGTCGCGATCATTGCGGGTGATCAGCGCGAGTTGCGCGCCGAGATCGGCGAGGCCACTGCCCCCGCCGTTTCTGGAGCCCGCGCCTTCGAACCATTCCGCGAGTTCGTCGAGATTGCCGCGGCGGATCGTGAACAGCTGCTCGGTGCGGCATTGCGCCTTCAAGGCTTCCAGCAGCCCGGATTTCTCGTTGAGGCTGCGCACGAGGTCGGCGGGCGATAGCGATGACGCTTCCGCGCGCAGGCGCTGCACGATTTCGATGAAGCCATGCAGCGACGACGATGCGCGCGCCGGCAGTTGCTGCAGGATGGCGTTGGAATCGGCGGCGCGCGCCAGCGGGATCCCGGCGTGTTGCGCCAGTTCGGCGAGGCGCGCGAGTGTCGCCGCGCCGACTTCACGCTTGGGCGATTGCACCGCGCGCAGGAAGGCGCTGTCATCCTCCGGATTCACCAGGACGCGCAGCCACGACAGCGCGTCCTTCACTTCGGCGCGCTCGAGGAAGGCGGTGCCGCCGCTGAGGTGGTACGGGATGCGCAGCAACTGCATCGCCTTTTCCAGTGCGCGCGACTGGTGGTTGCCGCGGAACAGGATGCAGAAATCGCTCCATGGCGCGCCGTGTTTCTGCGCGATGAAGCGAATCTCGGCGGCGACCTTCTCGGCTTCGTGGCCGGAATCGCGGCATTCCCAGACGCGGATGCGTTCGCCGTCGGCGGAATCGCTCCACAACGTCTTCAGGTGCGCGTGCGGATTGTTGGCGATCAGCTTGTTCGCGGTGCGCAGCACGCGGTTGCTGCAGCGGTAGTTCTGTTCGAGCTTGATGATTTCCAGCTTCGGGTAATCGCGGCCCATCAGGTCGAGATTTTCCGGATTGGCGCCGCGCCAGGCGTAGATGCTCTGGTCGTCGTCGCCCACGCAGGTGAATTGCCCGGCTTCACCGGCGATCGCCTTCAGCAGGCGATATTGCGCGTCGTTGCTGTCCTGGCATTCGTCCACCAGCAGGTAGCCGATGCGTTCGCGCCAGCCCATGCGCGCGTCTTCGTCGGTTTCCAGCAATTGCACGGGAATGCGGATCAGGTCGTCGAAATCGACCGCGTTGAACGAGGTCAGTCGCGCCTGGTAGCGTGCGTAGAGCGCCGCCGCCTCGCGCTCGCGGGTGCTGCGCGCGGATTCCAGCGCCTGTTCCGGCGACAGGCCGGCGTTCTTGGCGCGCGAAATCAGCGACTGCATCGCCTGGACCGCATCGGGCTTGGCGCCGGCCATCAGGTCCTTGACCTGGGCGCTGGCGTCATCGGCATCGAACACCGAGAAACCGCGCTTCAGGCCGACGCGCGCGTGTTCGATCTGCAGGATGCGCAAACCGAGGGCGTGGAAGGTGCAGATGGTCAGCCCTTCGCCGCGGTCACCCTTCAGGCGCTTGGCCACGCGTTCGCGCATTTCGCGCGCGGACTTGTTGGTGAAGGTGATGGCGGCGATGCGCCGAGCCGGATAACGCCCGGTGTCAACCAGGTGGGCGATCTTCTCGACGATCACCCGGGTCTTGCCGCTACCCGCGCCGGCCAGCACCAGTAACGGGCCCTCGCTGTGGAGGACGGCCTGGCGTTGTGGCGGGTTGAGACCTTGCATTGGGCGACATGGAAATGGAACGGCCGCCTATTGTCTCATTGAGTCCGGGTCTCATTGAAGCGGGCCGCGCCGGTATCATGGCGGGAATGGCCAAGCTGTATTTCTACTATTCCGCGATGAACGCGGGCAAGACCACCACGTTGCTGCAGTCCGCGCACAACTATCGCGAACGCGGCATGCGGGTGATGATCCTCACGCCTGCGCTGGACGATCGCGCCGGGCGCGGCGTGGTGTCGTCACGGATCGGCCTGAGCGACGCCGCGATCCCGTTCGGGCGCGACGATGATCTGTTGCGGCGCGTGCGCGACGACATCGACGCCCACGGCAAGCTCAATTGCGTGCTGGTGGACGAAGCGCAATTCCTGTCGCGCGCGCAGGCGTGGCAGCTGAGCGACGTCGTCGACGAATTGCGGGTGCCGGTGCTGTGCTACGGCCTGCGCACCGATTTCCGCGGCGAATTGTTCGAAGGCAGCGCGGCCTTGCTGGCCTGGGCCGACGAGATGCAGGAAATCAAGACGATCTGCCACAGCGGCGCCAAGGCGACCATGACCGTGCGCGTCGACAACGCCGGCCGCGCGGTGCAGGACGGCCCGCAGGTGGAGATCGGCGGCAACGAGCGTTACGTCTCGGTGAGCCGCGTCGAGTTCAAGAAGATCATGCGCGGGGAAGGGCGGATCGATCCCGCTCAATGCCCGCTGCCATTCGCGCGCGAGGACTGACCGCGACGATTCGTCGGCGGGGGCGGCTGGCGATGTTCGCAGTCCTCGTGCAGCGCCACCGCTTCGCGCGACAGCGCGCCGCCTTCGGGCTGCGCCGAACCGATCGTCGGCATCAACGCTTCATAGCGCTGGCGACCGAGCGTCGGGTTGTTGCGGCATTGCGCATCGGCGGCGTACAAGCGGAAGCGCAGCGACAACAGGCGCGTGGCCGCAGCATCGGCGACCTTGCCGGCGACATCGAGCTGGTCGCGCAGGCGGTCGAGTTGCGCGGGATCCTTGTTGTCGCGTGCCTGCAGCGAGAGCAGGAGTGCCTGCCCTTCCGACGGTTTCGGACTGGAACGCGCAACCAGTGGTTGCAGCAGCGCGATGGCATCCTGCGGCGCATTCGCGGCGAGTTCGGCATGCCCGGCGGCGGCGGCCAGCGACAACGCTGCATCGCTGCTGCGGACCGCGCCGTCGTCCAGCAATTTTTGAGCGGCTTCGATCAGTCGTCGCGCACCGGAGGCATCGCCGCGTTCCGCGTACAGGCGTGCTTCCAGCAACAGCGCGGCGAACTGGATGTCGCCACGATGCAGGCTGGCGGACAGGCGGATGGCGCGCTGCAATGACGTGCGCGCGCGATCCAGGTCGCCAAGCTCATAGGCGTCGCGACCAAGGCCCAGCCAGCTGGTGGCGAGATCGGTCGACATGCTCGACGACCGTTGCAGGCTGCCATTGAGCAACTGCCACTGCGATTGCGCTGCGTTCCACTGCGACAGGTCTTCCGCCGATCGCGCCGCGGCTTCGCGCAGCGCGAGCGTGACCGGATGATCCGGGCCCTGCAGCGATTCCGACAGTTCGAGCGCTTGGTCGATGCTGCGCGCGGCGTCGTCGACATCGCCCATCGCGCGCTGGGTGGTGCCGATGCTGCGCAGGATGTCGATGCCGAGCGGATGGCGATTGCCGGCGATCTTGCGCAATTGCGCCAGCGCACCTTGGAAGCGCGCAAGCGCGTCGGGATAGTTGCCGGCATCCACCGACAGCGCGGCGAGATCGGTCAGGTTCTCGACCACGCCGATATCGTCGCCCAACGCACTCTTGCGCAAGGCCAGCGATTGTTCGAACAGTCGTTGCGCACCGTCGCGATCGCCGACGCCGCGGCGGCAACGCGCCAATTGCGAATCGAATTCGGCGACGTGCGCCGGCAACTGCGTCTGCTGCGTCGATGCCAGTCCGAGCAGCGGCTCCAGCGTGTGCCTGCAGGCATCGGGATCGCCGAGCAGGCGTTGCACGCGACCGCGCTGGCTGGCCGATTCCAGGCGCAGGCTCGCGGGTGCATCAGGGAGTTTGTCGACCAGTTTGCGCTGGCGTTCGAGCACGTCGGCTGCGCGCGGGTACTGCCCGAGAGCGAGGCGGATGCGCGCGATGGTGCCCAGCAATTCCGCATGCGCACGCGGCTGCAGGCCGAGCTCGCGTTCACCGCGCGCTTCGGCGGCGTCGAGCAGGGTCGCGACGTCGACCGGCTTGCCTTTCTGGGCGGCATCGGCGTTCTCGAACAGGCCGACTGTGAATGCCTGCAGCGCCGCCGCGCGCGCGGTCTCGCGGATCGCTTCCTGGCGTTGCCACAACGCGACGCCGAGGAATACCAGCAGCAATGCGGTGATGCCGATGCCGGTGAGGATCGGCCAGAGCTGGCGGCGCACGAACTTGCGGGTGCGATAGAAGAAGCTCTGGCCGCGCGCCAGCACCGGCAGGCCATCGAGATAACGCTCGAGATCGCTCGATAGTGCCTCCGCCGAGGTATAGCGTTGCTCCGGATTCTTCGACAGCGCCTTCATCACGATGTTGTCGAGGTCGCCCGAAAGCTCGCGCGCGGTACGGCGACGCTGCGCGAAACTCTCGTCGTCGCGCATGACAGACAGCGATGGGCGCTGCGGTTCGGCGGCGAGGATCGCGTCTTCCCATTGCGCGCTCGATTCGCGCTTGAGCCGATAGGGCTTCTGCCCGGTCAGCAGTTCATACAGCACCACGCCCAGCGAATAGACGTCGGTGCGGGTGCTGACCGGTTCGCCACGCACCTGCTCCGGCGAGGCGTAGTGCAGGGTGAACGGGCGCAGGCCGGTGCGCGTGTGTTCGATCGGTTCTTGCGGATCGTCGAGCAGCTTGGCGATGCCGAAGTCGAGCAGGTGCACTTCGCCGTCGGCGCTGACGAGGATGTTGGACGGCTTGAGGTCGCGATGGACGATCAGGTTGGCGTGGGCGTGGCTGACCGCATCGCAGACCTGGCGGAACAGGGCGATGCGCTGGCGCGTGTCGAGTGCGTTCTCGCGCGCGTAGGCGAGGATGCCGTGGCCTTCGACGAATTCCAGCGCAAGATAGGGCTGGCCGTTTTCGCTGATGCCGGCATCGAGCAGCCGCGCGATGTGCGGATGCGCCAGTCGCGCGAGGATGTCGCGTTCGCGGCTGAAGCGCAGGCGCAAGGTGGGATCTGCAAGTCCCGGGCGCAGCAGTTTCAGCGCAACGCGACGCGCATACATGCCGTCGGCGCGTTCGGCCTGCCAGACCTGGCCCATGCCGCCTTCACCCAGCAAGGCATCGAGGCGATACGGGCCGATGCGTTCGCCTTCGCGTGGCCCCGGCGGTGCGGTCACCAATGGCGTGTCGATGCGATGGTCGCGCGTTTCCTCGTGGAGGAGCAGGCGTTCGATTTCGGTGGCGAACGCGGGATCTTCGGCGCGCAATGCATCGAGCCGCAGCGTGCGTGCGGGAGGATCGAGTTCCAGCAACGCGTCGAGCTCGGCGGAAATGCGTTGCCAGCGCGTGCGATCCATCGTCATATGGATGTCAGCGGCCCTGCAAGGCGTCGAGCAGGAACATTCGGGCCTTCTGCCAGTCGCGACGCACGCTCCGTTCCGAACGTTCGGTGAGTTCGGCGATCTGCGTTTCCGACAATCCGGCGAAGTAGCGCAGTTCCACCACCTGTGCGAGGTGTTCGTCTAGCGCGGCGAGTTGCGTCAGCGCGGCATCGAGCGACAGCAGGTCCTCGTCGAGACGCAGGCCATCGTCGGCGATTTCCGGAAGTTCGGCGACGCGCTGCACGGCGTCGCCGCCGCCGCGTTTCAGCGCGAGCCGGCTGCGCGCGTGATCGACCACCACGCTGCGCATGGCCGAGGCGGCATAGGCGAAGAAGCCGGCACGATCGGCGAAATCGGCCTGTTGCCCGACCAGCTTGAGGTAGGCCTCGTGCACCAGCGCGGTGGGATCCAGCGTTTCGTCGTCGGCGGGTTGGCGCAGTTGTCGTTGCGCCATGGCGTGCAGTTCCGCATAAAGCGCCTGCAGCACGCGGTCGAGCGCCGCACGGTCGCCGCCGCGGGCTTCATCCAGCCAGCGGGTGATGCCGTCGTGGGCGTTGGGGTCGGGCATGCGAATCGGTGCGCAGGTTGCAGGCCTCCAGCATAGCGGGGCGGGATGAACCGCGCGCCGCCGGTCAGGTCTGGCAGCGCGAGCACCACACGCTGGCGCGCTGGCCGATGCGTTCCTCGCGCAGGCGGCGACCGCATGTCCGGCAGGGTTCGCCGCCGCGACCGTAGACCTGCAATTCCTGCTCGAAATAGCCGGGCAGGCCATCGGGGCTGATGAAATCGCGCAGCGTGGTGCCGCCACGCTCGATCGCGTGGGCGAGGATCACGCGCACTGCATCGGCCAGCTTGCGATAGCGATCGAGCGAAACCTTGCCCGCATCGCGCGTCGGCGCGATGCCGGCGGCGAACAGCGCTTCGGCGGCGTAGATGTTGCCGACGCCGACCACCACCGACTGGTCCATCAGGAAGGCCTTGACTGGCGCGCTGCGACCACGACTCATCTGAAACAGATGGTCGCCATCGAAATCGTCGGACAGCGGTTCCGGCCCCAGCGACTGCAGCAACGGATGCACGGTCCCCGCCGGTTGCCACAGCAGCAGGCCGAAGCGACGCGGATCGTTGAAGCGCAGGACGTGCCCGGAATCGAGTTCGACATCGACATGGTCGTGTGCGCGCAGGGGCGTGCCGGCGGGCAGCACGCGCAGGCTGCCCGACATGCCGAGGTGCCACAGCGCGCTGCCGCGATCGCTGTCCATCAGCAGGTATTTGGCCCGCCGTGTGATGCCGTGGATTTCCTGCCCGCGCAGCAGCTTCGGCAGTTCCGGCGGAATCGGCAGGCGCAGGTCGGGGCGACGCAGCACCACCTTGCGCACCAGGCGCCCGGAGACGTGCGGCAGCAGGCCGCGCCGGGTGGTTTCGACTTCGGGCAGTTCAGGCATGGCCGATATTGTGCGGTCTGCCTCCGATCAGTCTGAATACGCCGGCGTACGGTGGTGACGCCGGGCCCCGGAAGCGTCACCATTGGGGATCCATCCCCCTGTGCTTCCCCCTCGATGCTCGATTTCATTGCCAGCGGCTTCATCGGAGCCGGCTGGGGCGCCATCGCCCTGTACATGTTGCTTGCCACCCAGCTCACCATCTTCTCGGTGACGCTCTACCTGCACCGTTCGCTGGCGCACCGCGGCGTGGATTTCCATCCCGCCATCGCGCATGTCTTCCGGTTCTGGTCGTGGCTGACCACGGCGATGATCGCGCGCGAATGGGCGGCGATCCATCGCAAGCACCACGCCAAGTGCGAGACCGAGGAAGACCCGCACAGCCCGATGTTCAAGGGCATCGGCAAGGTGTTCTGGAACGGCGTCGAACTCTACCGCGAAGCGCGCGCGGATCGTGCATCGATCGACCAGTACGGCAAGGGCTGCCCGGACGACTGGATCGAACGCAATCTCTACACGCGCTTTCCCACCAGTGGCGTGGTGATCCTGCTGTTCATGCTGGCCTTCCTGTTCGGCGCCAAGGGCGTGGCGGTGTGGGCGCTGCAGATGGCGTGGATTCCGTTCTGGGCTGCGGGCGTGGTCAATGGCCTCGGCCACTGGTGGGGCTATCGCAATTTCCACACCAACGACACCGCGACCAACCTGTCGCCGTGGGGCGTGTGGATCGGCGGCGAGGAACTGCACAACAACCACCACGCTTTCCCCAGCTCGGCCAAGTTCGCCTTGCGTAAATGGGAATTCGACATCGGCTGGGCGGCGATCCGCATGTTCCAGTCGGTGCGCCTGGCGAAAGTGCTGCGTGTCGCCCCCTCGCTGAATATCCGCCCGAACATCCGCGTGCCCGACATGGACACGCTGAAGGCGCTGCTCGCGCATCGTTTCCAGGCGATGACCGATTTCCATCGCCACGTGGTGAACCCGGCGCTGGAAGAGGAAGCCGCCGCGCGCGGCACCAAGCTGAGCCGCCTGTTGCCGCGCAAGCTGCGCCACGGGCTGGCTGACGAAGGGCGCTGGCTGACGCCGGATGCACGCGCGCAGCTGGAACAGTGGGTGGCGGAATCGCCGCGCATCCGTGCGCTGATCGAGAAGCGCGCGCAACTCGCCGCGGTGCTGGAAGCGCGCGGGCAGAACGCGGCGGAAACGCTGGCGCGACTGCAGGCGTGGTGCAATGAAGCCGAGGCCAGCGGTGTGCGTTCGCTGCAGACATTCGCCGGACGCCTGCGCGGTTACGCGCTGCGTGGTTCGCCGGCGGCGATGGTGGTGTGATGATGCGACGCAGGGCGTGGATCGCGGTGGCATTGCTGCCGCTGTCCGCGCTGGCGCAGGTGCGTGATACCGGCGCCTACCTGCGATTGATGGATGCCAACCACGACGGCAAGGTGCAGCTGTCCGAATACCAGGACTGGCTGTGCTACGGCTTCGACCAGATGGATCGCAACCACGACGGCGTGCTGACGCCGGACGAACAACCGGGCGGTCGCGGCAAGACGATTACCCGCGACGCCTATCGCGCCCAGCTCGCCGACCAATTCCGCAAGCTCGACCGCAACCGGGACGGAACGCTGGATGCCAGGGAACTGGCTTCACCGCCGCGCTGAGTCAACGCGTGCCTGAACGGCGCGTTCCCGGGAGGACAGTCGTTCCGGAGATCGCGTGATGCGCCAGTTCCGTCCACTTCCCATGATCGTTGCATTGGTACTGTCGGGGGCAACTATCGCGGTTGCAGCACAAAGCGACGGTTTTCGCGATCGCATCGGGCGGCGCATGCAATCCGGCGTCGCCGCGCGCCAACATGTCGTGCTGCCTGCGGGCGTGCGTCGCCTGCCCGATCTCGCCTATGGCAGCGATCCCGCGCAGCACCTCGATGCCTATCTGCCGACGCATGCCAGCGGACGCGTCATCGTGATGGTGCATGGCGGTGGCTGGCGCAACGGCGACAAGGCGATGGGCAATGTCGTCGACAACAAGCTCGCGCACTGGAGCGTGCGCGGAGACATCTTCGTGTCGGTCGATTACCGCATGCTTCCGCAGGCCGATGTCGCGCAGCAGGCAAGGGATGTCGCCGCGGCAGTGGTGTACGTGCAACGGCATGCGCGCGAGTGGGGCGGTGATCCCGCCAACCTCGTGCTGATGGGACATTCCGCTGGCGCACACCTGGTTGCATTGCTGTCCGCCGATCCGTCGCTTGCACCGGGCGCGCGGCCATGGCGGGCGACGGTGTCGCTGGATTCCGCCGCGCTCGACGTGCCGACGATCATGCAGGGTCGCCACTTGCCGCTGTACGACGATGCCTTCGGTCGCGATCCTGCCAATTGGCGCGCGCTGTCGCCGTTGCAGCAATTGACCGCCAAGGCGCCGCCGATGTTGCTGGTGTGTTCCAGCGAGCGCCGTGATTCCTGCCCGGCCGCGCGTGCATTCGCGGATGCGGCGCGGCATGTGCGTGTACGCGCGGAAGTGCTGCCGCAGGCGCGGTCGCACGGGGAGATCAATGCCGATCTCGGCCTGCCTGGCGCCTATACCGATGCGGTCGACGCCTTCCTCGACGGACTGCCATCGCGCTGACGCCGTTCTGACTTCCGGCAGTGGACTTCGCGACGTGGGCGGATTAGGTTCGGGGACGACTCCGACCCCAGCGGGACCCTGATGCGCATCCGAACCCGACTCACCCTGCTTGCCTGCCTGCTGCCGACGGCGCTGGCGGCGCAAACCCTGAACGTCCCGCCGATCCAGTACCAGCAACGCACCTTGCCCAACGGGTTGCAGGTGTTGTCGGTCGAGGATCATTCCAGCCCGACCGTGACCGTGCAGATGTGGTACCACGTCGGCTCGAAGGATGATCCGCAGAGCCGCTCCGGATTTGCGCACCTGTTCGAACACATCATGTTCAAGAGCACCAAGAACATGAAGCCGGAACAGATGGATCGCATGACCGAGGACGTCGGCGGTTACAACAATGCCAGCACCGGCAGCGACATCACCAACTATTACGAGATGGTGCCGTCGAACCACCTGCAACGCCTGCTGTGGGCGGAAGCGGAGCGCCTGTCCAACCTCAAGGTCGACGACGCCAATTTCAAGTCGGAACGCGCGGTGGTGCAGGAGGAATATCGCCAGAGCGTGCTCGCCAATCCCTATGGCCGCCTCTACAACGCGCTCGATCCGGCGTCCTACAAGGTGCATCCGTACAAGCGCCCGACCATCGGCAACATCGAGGAACTGCAGGCGGCGACGCTGGCCGATGTCGTTGCGTTCCACGACACGTTCTACCGTCCCGACAACGTGACGCTGATCGTCGCCGGCGATTTCGACCAGAAGCAGCTGGATGGCTGGGTCAACGAGTATTTCAGCGGGATCGCCAAGCCATCCGCCGCGATTCCGAAAGTCACCGCGGTCGAGCCGGCGCGCACCGCCGACAGGCGCGAGACGCTCACCAGCGAAACCGCGCCGCTACCCGCAGTCGCGATGACGTGGTTGATCCCGCCTGCCGCGGATGCCGACATCGTGCCGTTGCAGGTCGCCGCGGCGCTGCTGTCGCAAGGCGAATCCTCGCGCCTCAACCAGTCGTTGGTGTATCGCTCGCAGATCGCGCAAAGCGCGGATGCACAGGTCGATTCGCGCGTCGGGCCGGGATTGTTCACCTTGGTCGCGGTGATGGCCAGCGGCCACCAGACCGCCGAAGCCGAGAAGATGTTGCTGGATGAAGTGCGCAAGCTCGCCGGCGAGCCGATTCCCGCCGCGGAACTCGACAAGGTGAAGACGCAATTGCTCACCAGCCAGTTGGTGTCGCGCCAGACCGCGGAAGGCAAGGCCTTCGCGCTCGGCAACGCGGTGCTGCAGGAAGGCGACGCCGCGCGCGCGAACAGCGATCTCGCTGCGTTGCAGGCGGTCACCACCGACGACGTCCAGCGCGTGCTGAAGCGTTACGTCCTCGACGCCCATCGCGTCACCATCGATTACCAGCCGGCCAAGGCCGCGGGCAAGGGAGCCACGCCATGACTGTCCATGCTCTGAAATCAATCAGAATTTCCGCGCTCGCCTGCGCGTTGTTCGCGGCCACGACTGTCGTGAACGCCGCCGATTTCCCGTCGACACCGCCCGCACCCGGTCCGGCACCGAAGCTGCAGATCCCGACGCCGGTACGCCAGGTGCTGCCGAACGGCATGGAAGTGATTTCCGTCGCGCGCCCGGGGCTGCCGCTGGTCACCGCGCAATTGCTGTTGCGTCGTGGTGGCGAAATGGATCCCGCCGACAAGGCCGGGCTCGCCGACCTCACCGCGACGCTGTTGACGAAGGGGGCGGCCGGCCGCAGTGCCAGCGATCTCGCCGAAGCTGCCGATGCGTTGGGCGGCTCGCTCGGCAGCAGCGCCGGTTGGGACATGGGCGGCGTCGGCATGACGGTGACGACACCGAAACTGCCGGCGGCGCTGTCGCTGCTCGCCGACGTGGTGGAAAAGCCGACACTCGCGCAGGACGAGCTCGATCGCGCGCGCGCGCAGGCACTCGATGACCTGCGCCAGCGCCTGAGCCGCCCGAGCTCGATGGCCAGCCTCGCCGGTGCGCGACTGGTGTTCGGCAGTGGCGCCTACGGGCATTCGCGCACGGGCACGCCGGCATCGCTGGCGCGCATCACCCGCGACGATGTCGTCGCGATGCACGCGCAGGTCTATCGTCCCGACAACACCATCCTGGTGCTGGCCGGCGACATCACCCCGCAGCAGGCGCTGCAATTGGCGCAGGCCGCATTCGCGGGCTGGGCGAAACCCGCACAGGCGATGGCGAATGCGCCGGCAGGTCGCGCTGCAACCAAGCTGCCGATGCTGCTGGTGATCGACCAGCACGGTGCCGGACAGGCGGGTGTCGCGCTGGCGAGTCCCGCGCCCGATCGCGCCGATCCCGGCTACTTCATCGGCGAAGTCGCAAACGCGGTGCTCGGTGGTTCGTATTCGGCGCGCCTGAACCAGGAAATCCGCATCAAGCGCGGGCTGTCATACGGCGCATCGAGTCGCTTCGATCCGCGTCGCAGTTCGGGATTGTGGAGCGCCGGCGCACAGACCAAGAATCCGTCGGCGCCGCAGGTGGTCGACCTGATGCGTGGCGAAGCCGCGCGCCTCGGTACCACGCCGGTGGCGGACGACGAACTGGCCGCGCGCAAGGCGACGCTGGCTGGTGAATACGGTCGTGGCCTGCAGACGACGCAAGGCCTCGCCGGTACCGTCGGCTCGCTCGCGGTCTATGGCATCGATCTTGCCGAAGTCGGTCGCTATATCGATCGCGTGCAGGCGGTGACGCCGGCGCAGATCCAGGGCTACGCGAAGGCGAACATCGATCCCGCGCACGCCGCCATGGTGGTGGTGGGCGATGCCAGCCAGTTCGGCGATGCCTTGCGCAAGGCGCATCCGGAAGCGGTGACGATTCCGCTCGACAAGGTCGATCTCGACAGCGGTGACTTGCGCGGTAAATAAGAAACCCGCTTGCGATCCGTCGCGAGCGAAGGCCTGCGGTTCGTGGCGGAGCGCAGCAAGCGCAGCGTACACAAGTACGTGAGCATTGCGAGCACCGCACGCGGACCGCAGGACGAGCGCAGCAGGATCGTCACCAGACCCGCACGCGATCCTTCGGGTCGAGGTACATCTTCTGGCCAGCGGTGACGTTGAACGGGCCGTACCAGGCATCGATGTTGCGCACCGTCATCACGCGGAAGTTTGCGGGTGCGTGGACGTCGGTGGCGATGCGGTTGCGCATCGTCGCGTCGCGCATCTTGGTGCGCCAGCTCTGGGCGAAGGCGAGGAAGAAGCGCTGGTCGCCGGTCAGGCCGTCGATCACCGGCGCCTCCTTGCCGTTGAGCGACTTGCGATAGGCATCGTATGCCACCGCCAGGCCGGCGAGGTCGGCGATGTTTTCGCCCAGCGTCTGTTCGCCCTTCACGTGCAGGCCCGGCAGTGCTTCATAGGCGTCGTACTGCGCGGCGAGCTTCTTGCCGGCGTCCGCAAAGTGCGCGGCGTCGGCTGGCGTCCACCAGTTGGCCATGCGGCCATCGGCATCGAATTCGGCACCGAGGTTGTCGAAGCTGTGGCTGATCTCGTGGCCGATCACTGCGCCGATCGAACCGTAGTTGGCGGCGGCATCGGCCTTGGGATCGAAGAACGGCGCCTCGAGGATCGCCGCCGGGAAGTTCAGTGCATTCTGCAGCGGCAGGTTCACGGCATTCACCGTCTGCGGCGTCATCCACCACTCGCTGCGGTCGGGCGCCTTGCCGAGCTTGGCGATCTGGTGCTTGTACTCGGCGAGGCTTGCGCGCTCGGCGTTCCCCAGCGGATCGTCGGCCTTGATCTCCAGTTGCGAGTAATCACGCCAGGTGTCCGGATAGCCGACGCCGACCTTGATCGTCGCAACCTTGGCTTTCGCCTTGGCCTTGGTATCGGCGCTCATCCAGTCGAGCTTGTCGATGCGTTCCGGGAACACCGCGAGCAGGTTGTTGACGAGTTTGGTGATCTGCTCCTTCGAGGACGCCGGGAAATATTTCTCCGCATAGCGCTTGCCGATGGCGTCGCCGAGCATGCCGTCGGTCACCGTGATGCCGCGCTTCCAGCGTTCGCGCTGTTGCGGAATGCCGTTGAGCGCGGTGCCGTGGAAGGCGAAGGCGAGATCGTCGATGGCCTTGGGCAGGAAGGCGGTGTTGCGGTCGATGGCGTGGAAGGTCAGCCAGGCTTTCCAGGCATCGATCGGCTGGCTGCCGACCAGCGCCGAGAGCTTGGTGATCGCGGCGGGCTGCCAGGCGTCGATCGATTGCTGGCCATCGAGTCCGGCGGCCTTGAAATACGCGCCCCAGTCGAGTCCGGGCGCCTTCTTCGCGAAATCCGCAGTGGCCCACAGGTTGTTGGCCTTGTGGATGTTCTCGCTGTCGGCGAGCGCGGTGTGCGCCTTGGCGATCTGCATTTCCAGCGCCATGACCTGCTTGGCCTTGGCATCGGAATCGGCGATGCCGGCCTCCTTCAGCAATGCGCCGATATAGGTTTCGTACTTGCCGCGGATCTCGGCCATGGCCTTGTCGCTGGACAGGTAGTAATCGCGATCGGGCAGGCCGAGGCCGCCCTGCAGCAGGTAGCCGATGTTCTTCGACGGATCGGTCAGTCCCTGCGAAACGAACAGGCCGAACAGATTGTCGGTGTGATAGTTGGTGGCGTTGAGCGGATCGACGTCGGCGCGCAGGTTGCTGCCGAGATATTGCGAGAGCGCGGCCTTGTCCTTGATGCCGTCGATCGCGGTCAGTTCCGGCTTCAGCGGCGCGAGTCCGCGCTGTTCGATGCCGGCGGTGTCCATGTAGGCGTTGTAGGCGTTGGCGATGCGCGCTTCGTCGCTGCCGGCGGCCGGCTTGGAGGCGGCGATGCCCTGGATCAGTTCCTTCTCGCGTTGTTCGGCTTTGTTGAAGACATCGAGGAAGACGCCGGTGGCGGAGCGGTCGGCGGGGATCTCCGCGGTCTTGGCCCAGGCGCCATTGGCGTAATTGTTGAAGTCGTCGCCCGGCTTCACCGTCTTGTCGATGCCGGCGAGGTCGATGCCGATGGTGGGGGCGGCGGGCGCCGCGGCCTTGGCGGGCGCGTTGGCGTCGGCGGCGGGTGCCGAGGCATTGGGCTTGCAGGCGGCCAGCGCGCCAAGCACGGCGAGCGCGAGAACGGTGAGGCGAAGTGGGGGCGTATTCATGCAACTGCCTTTGGGGAGGGACCCGGCGAGTGTGCGCCGTCCACCCTTCGGGGCATGTGCAGGAAGTCACTGCAGCCGTCGCCCAAAAAAGACGCCGGCTTGCGCCGGCGCCTGCAATGCCCGGGGGAGACGGGCGGTGGGCGCGCGATGGTCGCGGCGCCCCAAGCGGTGGATCAGTGGCTGGAGGCCTTCGTGGCGCCCAGTCCGGTTTCCGCGCGGACTTCCTGTGCTTCGTAATCGGCGCGTTCGCGGCGGGCGTTCGCGCTCTTGTCGGTGATCGAGAACAGCCAGATGCCGACGAATGCGATCGTCATCGAGAACAGCGCCGGCGAGGTGTAGGGGAACGGCGCCGAACCCTTGGGGTAGCCAAGCGTCGCTTCCCACACCGACGGCGACAGCAGCGTCAGCACCAGCGAGGTGATCAGGCCGAGCGTGCCGCCGATCACCGCGCCGCGCGTGGTGCAGTTCTTCCACAGCAACGACAGGATCAGCACCGGGAAGTTGGCCGAAGCCGCGATCGCGAAGGCCAGCGACACCATGAAGGCGACGTTCTGCTTCTCGAAGGCGATGCCGAGGAGAACAGCGACGATCCCGAGAATGACGGTGGTGATGCGCGACACCCTCAGTTCCGAACCCGGTGCCGGATTGCCCTGCTTGATCATCGTTGCGTAGAGATCGTGCGAGACCGCCGAGGCGCCCGACAACGTCAGGCCCGCCACCACCGCGAGGATCGTGGCGAACGCCACCGCGGAAATGAAGCCCATGAAGACGTTGCCGCCGACCGCGTTGCCGACCAGCACTGCCGCCATGTTGGTGGCACCGGCGCCGCCCTTGATCACGCCCTTGGCGACATCGGAGAACTCGGGGTTGGTCAACACCAGCGCGATCGCGCCAAAGCCAATGATGAAGATCAGGATGTAGAAGTAACCGATCCACGTCGTTGCCCACAGCACCGATTTGCGCGCCTGCTTGGCATCGGGAACGGTGAAGAAGCGCATCAGGATGTGCGGCAGGCCGGCGGTGCCGAACATCAGCGCCATGCCGAACGAGATCGCCGAGATCGGATCCTTGACGAATCCGCCTGGCCCCATGATCGCCAATCCCGCCTTGTGCGCTTCTTCCGGCGTCTTGCCCGCGTTGGCGGCGACCTGCGTCTTGACGTCGACGGCGGCGGCGAACAGGCGTTCGAAGCTGAAGCCGAAGTGCGCCATGATCATCAGCGCCATGAAGGTGACGCCGCACAACAGCATGCAGGCCTTGATGATCTGCACCCAGGTGGTTGCGGTCATGCCGCCGAACAGCACGTAGATCATCATCAACGCACCGACTAGCACCACCGCGACCCAGTAGTCGAGGCCGAACAGCAACTTGATCAGCGCGCCGGCGCCAACCATCTGCGCGATCAGGTAGAACGCCACCGTGACCAGCGTGCCGGCGGCGGCGAACATGCGAATGGGCTTTTGCTGGAAGCGATAACCGGCGACGTCGGCGAAGGTGTACTTGCCGAGGTTGCGCAGGCGTTCCGCCATCAGGAAGGTGAGGATGGGCCAGCCGACCAGGAAGCCGATCGCATAGATCAGGCCGTCGTAACCGTTGGCCATCACCGCGGCGGTGATGCCGAGGAATGAGGCTGCCGACATGTAGTCGCCGGCGATGGCGAGACCGTTCTGGAAGCCGGTGATGCCGCCGCCCGCGGTGTAGAAATCTGCGGCCGAGCGCGTGCGACGCGCCGCCCATTTGGTGATCCACAGTGTCAGGGCGACGAAGACCACGAACATGCCGATCGCCATCCAGTTGGTCGGCTGCTTGGTGGTTTCGCCGATGTCGCCACCAGCGGCGAGGACGTTGCCGGACACCAGCGCCAGCGACGCGAACGCGGCGCGGCGCATATGCAGGAATCGATTCACGGGTTTTCCTCCAGCACCTGCGCGGCGAGGCGATCGAATTCGTTGTTGGCGCGACGCACGTAGAAGCCGGTCAGCGCGATGGTGAACACCATCAGCCCGATCGCGATCGGAATGCCGATGCTGCTGACGCCGTCGCCGATCGGCTGGGCGAGGAAGGCCTTGTCGAAGGCGATCAGGCCGATGTAACCGAAGTAGGCGATCAGCATCAGGATGGTGAGCGTCCATCCCAACGTGTTGCGCTTGTGTTTCAGCTCCTTGTAGACCGGGCTGGCGGCGATGCGATCGATGCGTGGATCACCGGTGGCATTCATCGTGCGGGTTCCTTTGTTGTCATGGATGGTGGGACTGCACTGGTCGGGTCAGAAGGTGTACTTCACCGTCGCCTGCACGCGCTTGAGGTCACCGGAACGGTTGTCCTCGAGGTCACGCTTGCCGTAGGTGATCTCGGCGCCGAGATCGAGCTTGGGAATCGGGCTGTAGATCAGGTTGGCGTGGATCGAGCTCGCGCGTTCGGTGACGCCATAGCTGGCGAGGCCCCAGCCGGGCAGGCTGCGATCGTTGTCGAACATCGCCATCGAATACATCAGGTTGCCGCGCAGCTTCGGCGAGAAGGCATGGCGCCAGGACACGAAGCCGCCGTAGCCGTCGAGCGGATGCAGGTTGCCGTTGGCGTCGAGCACGGTATCGCTGCCGAGACCGAAACCCATGTAGCGACCGATGCCGCTGCCGGCGTTGACCATGTAGCGGAGATCGTCCTTCGCACCGATGTTGAAGTTGCCGGCGACGCTGACCGCACCACCGGTCGCGGTCTTTGCTGACTGGTAACTGCCGTTCGTGAGCTTGTTCTGGTATTCGAACTGGCGTGCCAGCACCGCCACCGAGAAGTGGCCCCAATTCCCCTTGGTCGCGTAGCGCGCGGTGAAATCGGGCATCAGGTTGGCGCCGGAATTGGCGAGGCGCGCGCCGGTGGCGACGCTGCCGATGGTGGTCTGCGGGTTCTCCGCGGAGAACGACCAGTTGCCCTTGGCGTAGCGGATCTGCGCCTGGCGCACGAAGATGGTGCTTTCGGTCGGGCCGACGAAATCGACCGCGTCAGGCAGCGCGGCGACGTCCTGGAAGTTGCTCCAGGTCTGGCCGGCCAGCCAGTTGTTCCATTGCACGTAGGCCTGGCGCAGGGTGACGCCATAGGTATTGGTCGAGGTCTCGTTGCCGTTCAGCGCATTGCTGCCGCCGCCGTAGAAATCCATCTCGACATAACCCTTCAGCTTGTCACCGCGCTGGGTCACCGTGTCGGCGCTCAACCAGAAGCGCGACAACTGCGCGGAGATGTCGGTATAGGCATTGCCGCCGTTTGCCGGCGGTGCACTGACCGGGATCTGGCTGGGCAGGTAGAACAGGCGACCGGCGTTGCCGTCATCGATCTTGCCGTCGCTGGTCTTGGTCGCCATCGCATCGAGCTTGATGAAGCCGCCATACGAGAACGTGGTGCCGGGATTGGCACCGGTATTGATCGCAGTCGCCTGGATCGGCTGCTTGCCGGCCGGCAACGGCGCCGGTTGCGACGCCTTGATCTTGTCGAGTTCGGTCCTGGCATCGGCGACCTGGGCGTGGGCATCGGCGGCTTCGGCCTTGGTGTTGTCGAGCTGCGCCTGCTGTTGCTGCTGCGCATTCACCAGCGCCTTCACCTGCGCCTCGAGCTGGGCGACGCGCGCTTCCAGCTCCTTTTCCTTCTTGGTGGCGGCGAACGAGAGGTTGGGCGTGGCCAGCGCGAGGGTGATCGCAAGCGCCAGCGGGGTGCGGAGACTGGGTCGTTTCATGTCGGTTTCCCCAAGCAGGAGTTTCCGTGCGGGACCACGGCAACCGCAGCCTGCGCCGCGCATCGGCGCGCTGACTATTCGCCTTTGGTCGAAAGCGGGCCGGACTACGACCAAGGTCTAAGCGCGATGTTGCATCGCGTCAGCATGGATGCGGCACACTCTCTACTTCACCGGACACGATCCATTGGGAGGACGCCATGACCGATCACGCCGCCGACATCTACAAGGCCAGCCCCGACTTCACGGCCGCCGCAGGCACCAGCAAGGCCGACGCCGAACGCGATTACGCCGCATCGATGGCCGATCCCGACGCGTTCTGGGGCAAGGTCGCGGAGCGCATCGAGTGGTACCGCAAGCCGACCAGGATCCGCAACGTCAACTTCCATGCCGACGATTTCCGCATCAAGTGGTACGAGGACGGCGAACTCAACGCCAGCGTCAGCTGCCTCGATCGCCATCTCGCCACCCGTGGCGACAAGCCGGCGATCGTGTTCGAGCCGGACGATCCGAATACCACGTCCGAAACCATCACCTATCGCCAGCTGCACGCGCGCGTCTGCAAGCTCGCCAACGCGCTGCGCAGCCTCGGGGTGAAGAAGGGCGATCGCGTCACCATCTACCTGCCGATGATTCCCGACGCGGCCGTCGCGATCCTCGCCTGCGCGCGCATCGGCGCGGTGCACATGGTGGTGTTCGGCGGCTTCGCCCCGAATTCGATCGCCGACCGCATCGCCGACTGCGGCAGCAAGCTGGTCATCACCGCCGACGAAGGCCGTCGCGGCGGCAAGACGGTCGCGCTCAAGGCCAATGTCGACGCCGCGCTGAAACTGCCCGGCACCAATTCGGTGGAAACCGTGCTGGTGCTGCGCCATACCGGCGGCGCCGTCGACATGCAGATGCCGCGCGACCGCTGGTTCGACGCCGTGGTCGACGGCCAGCCCGAGACCTGCGAACCCGAGCGCATGAATGCCGAGGATCCGCTGTTCATCCTCTACACCTCCGGTTCGACCGGCAAGCCCAAGGGCGTGCTCCACACCACCGGCGGCTATCTCACCTTCGTCAGCTACACCCACGAGAAGGTGTTCGATCTCAAGGAGAACGACATCTACTGGTGCACCGCCGACGTCGGCTGGGTCACCGGGCACAGCTACATCGTCTACGGTCCGCTGGCCAATGGCGCGACCTCGCTGGTGTTCGAAGGCATCCCGAGCTGGCCCGACGCCTCGCGTTTCTGGCAGGTGATCGACAAGCACAAGGTGACGATCTTCTACACCGCGCCGACCGCGATCCGCGCGTTGATGCGCGAAGGCGACGCGCCGGTGAAGCGCACGTCGCGGACATCGCTGCGCCTGCTCGGCAGCGTTGGCGAACCGATCAATCCGGAAGCGTGGCGCTGGTATTACGAAACCGTCGGCGACAGTCGCTGCCCGGTCGTCGATACCTGGTGGCAGACCGAAACCGGCGGCATTCTGATTTCACCGATTCCCGGCGCGATCGACATGAAGCCGGGCTCGGCGACCTTGCCGATGCCGGGCGTGAAGCCGGCGCTGGTCGATGCCGGCGGCGCGATCCTGGAAGGCGCGACCGAAGGCAACCTGGTGCTGCTCGACTCGTGGCCGGGTCAGATGCGGACCGTCTACGGCGACCACCAGCGCTTCATCGATACCTATTTCAAGGCCTATCCCGGCATGTACTTCACCGGCGACGGCTGCCGGCGCGATGCCGACGGCTACTACTGGATCACCGGGCGCGTCGACGACGTCATCAACGTCAGCGGCCATCGCATCGGCACCGCGGAAGTGGAATCGGCGCTGGTCAGCCACCACAAGGTCGCCGAAGCGGCGGTGGTCGGGTTCCCGCACGACATCAAGGGCCAGGGCATCTATGCCTACGTCACCCTGAAGCAGGGCGAGGAAGGCAGCGACGACCTGCAGAAGGAATTGAACGCGCACGTGCGCAAGGAGATCGGGCCGATCGCGACGATCGACCACCTGCAGTGGGCGCCCGGCCTGCCGAAGACGCGCAGCGGCAAGATCATGCGGCGCATCCTGCGCAAGATCGCCGAAAACGCGCCGGATCAACTGGGCGACACCAGCACCCTGGCCGACCCCACGGTGGTGGCCTCGCTGGTGGAAGAGCGCAAGGTGAAGTGAGCAGGGCGTGTCCACGCTCCTGATCGCGGACGACCACCCGCTGTTCCGCGAGGCATTGCGCGGCGTGGTCGCGCGCCTGTTGCCACAGGCGAAGATCAGCGAAGCGGAGAACGCCGGCGCGTTGTACGCGCTGGTGGATGCGCATCCCGATGCCGACCTGTTGCTGCTGGATCTCAACATGCCGGGCGTGCATGGTTTTTCGGCGCTGGTGCACCTGCGTGCAAGCCACCCGCAATTGCCGGTGGTGATGGTGTCGGCGCGCGAGGAACCGGCGGTGATGCGTCGCGCGCTCGATCACGGCGCCGTCGGTTTCATCCCCAAGTCTTCCGATGCGGCGACATTGGCCCATGCCTTGCAACAGGTGCTGGATGGCGAGCGCTGGGTGCCGGAAGCCGCGCTTGCAGCGGTGCCGACCAGCGATGAGGAGCAGGCCGTCGCCGCGCGCGTGCGCGAGCTGACGCCGCAGCAATTCCGCGTACTGCAGATGCTTGGCACCGGCCTGCTCAACAAGCAGATCGGCTACGAGCTCGGTGTCTCGGAAGCGACGGTGAAGGCGCACATGAGCGCGATCATGCGCAAGCTCGGCGCGCGCAATCGCACCCAGGCGATTCTGATCGCCGGCAAGCTCGCGGTCGATCCCGATGCGGTACAGGCGCCGCCCGAAGACCTCGACTGATCGGGCGCGAATCTGAATGGGGCTGCCACGCGCCTGTCATCCCCTTGGGAGGGGGATGGCGTAGGATAGAAGCGCCCCGGAGCCATGACGGCACCGGTGGAGTGGGGCAACAAGGACAGTTCCCGGCACAAGGCCAAGCGCATGGAATCGCTGAAATCCCTCGTGGTCAAACCGATCCAGTCGGCGGCGCTCGCTGCCGGCCTGTCGCATCGTGCCGCCCGGCGGATGCCGGTACGCCGGATCGTGATGCTGCATGGCGTCGGCCCGGGCGAACTCGAGGTCGCCGCCTTCGTCGCGCAGATGGAATGGCTCGCGCGCAGTTTCCGCGTAGTGCCGCTGGACGAACTGATCGCGGGCGTGAGCAGTGGCGCGCCTGCCGCGCAGGAAGTCGCGTTGACCTTCGATGACGGTTTGCGCTGCCACGCCGAAGTGGTTGCGCCGGTGTTGTCGCGCCTCGGCCTGCCGGCGACGTTCTTCGTCTGCCCTGGCCTGATCTCCGAACGCCGCTGGTTGTGGAACCACGAAGCACGCGTGCGCCTGCACCTGCTCGATGATGCGCAACGCCAGGCATTGGCGGTGGATACCGGTGCGCCCGGTGCGGCCATCGAGCCGTGGGTGGAATGGATGAAGACGCTGCCGGTGGCGGCGCGGCAGCAGGTGGAAGCGCTGATCCGCGTGCGCACGCCGGGATTCGTGCCGACGCCGGAACAGCATGCGCGTTTCGATCCGGTGAGCTGGGAACAACTGAGGACGCTGGACAGCGATCTCTTCACCGTCGGTTCCCACACCTCCAGCCATCCGATCCTCACCACGCTCGACCAGGTGGAACTGGAAAGCGAGCTGCGTGGCAGTCGCGATGCCCTTGAGCAATTCCTCGACAAGCCGGTCGATCTGTTCTGTTACCCGAACGGATCGCAGGATCGCCGCGTTCGCGAAACCACGGCGAGCGTGTACCGCGCCGCGGTGACGACCGAGAGCGGATTCGTCGGCGCCGGCGAGGACCTGCACGATCTTCCGCGCTTCCCGGTTGCCGACACCGTCGCGCTGCTCGCGTGGCGCATGCATCGCCCGCAAGCCTGAGTGCGGCCATGTCGTCGATTGCGCCAGATGCAGTGCTCGTCCTTGATGCCGACAGCAGGGCCGGACTGGCCACCGTGCAGTCGCTGGGTCGGCGCGGCGTGCCGCTGCATGCCGGCATGCGCGCAGCCGGCAGCCTGACCGCACATTCGCGCTGGGTCACGCAGATACACCAACAGCCGGCGGGGGAATCCGTCGCCGAGGCGCATGCATGGATGCGTGACCTGCACGCGCAACATCGTTTCGTATTGATCGTGCCGACGACGGAAGCGTCGCTGCTGTGGTTGCGCGCGCTGCCGCCGCAGGATCCGTTGCGCATGCTGGCGCTGTTGCCATCGGACGATGCGCTCGACACCGCGCTGTCCAAGGAGCGCACGCGCGCGCTGGCCGAACGCATCGGATTGCCGGTGCCGGGATCGCGATTGCTGGCGCGCGGCACTTTGCCCGGCGATCACGAAGCCGGCGGATTTCCCTGCGTTCTCAAGCCGGCCGCGAGCAAGGTGCAGGTCGACGGGCGACTGGTCACCCTGGCGCCGGTCGTGGTGCGCGACGCATCGATGCGCACCGCGCTGCTGAAGAAATGGTTGCGGCATGTCGACGTGCAGGAACAGCAATGGGTGCCCGGGCGCGGCGTTGGCGTCGAGCTGGTGTATGCCGACGGCAAGGTCGTCGCCGAATTCGTCCACGAGCGCCTGCACGAATTGCCATTGACCGGTGGCGGCAGCACCCTGAGGCGCGCGGCGAAAGCGGACCAGCGCCTGCTCGAATTGTCGAAGCGCTTGCTCGATGCATTGCAGTGGCAGGGCGTGGCGATGGTGGAATGGCGGCGGGCCGACGATGGCACGGTCCACCTGATGGAAATCAACCCGCGGCTGTGGGGTTCGCTGCCGTTGACGATCGCTGCAGGCGTGGACGTCCCGGCAATCCTCCACGACATGGCGCTGGGGCGGTCGATGCAGGCGGTGACGCGCTGGAACGAACGCGTTTCGGCGCGCAACATCGGCGAAGACCTGCACTGGACGCTGTCCAACCTGCGTGCGGATCGTTCCGATCCGTTGCTGCTGACGCAATCGCTGCCGGCCATGCTCGCGGGATGGTTGCGCGTGTTCAGCGGGCGCGAAGTCTATGACGGCTGGCATCTGCGCGATCCCGCGGTCGCCATCGCCGAACTGAAGAATGTCATGCACGGGTTGTTCACGCGTCCGGCAGGCATGTTGCGCAGGCGATCCTTGCGCCGGCGCGTCGTCAAGGCGCATGCCGAGCGTTTCGGCGCGAATGGCGAGCACGTGCGGCCGATCGGGAACCTGCTGTTCCTGTGCTACGGCAATATCTGTCGCAGTCCGTTCGCCGAACGCCTGGCGCAACAGGCCATGCCGGAGCTGGACATCACCAGCGCCGGGTTCCATCCACGCAGTGGTCGCGCGAGTCCGGAGCATGTGGTGCGCGCGGCGCGCGTGCATGCGGTCGACCTGGCGGATTGGTCGTCGCGGGAAGTCACCGGGCGCATGGTGGCGGACGCCGACTGCATCGTGGTGATGGACGTTTCCCATCTCGAGAAGATGCAGGCGGATTACCCCGAGGCACTGGACAGGACCACGCTGCTGGGTCTGTTCAATCGCAGCGGTCCGGTCGAATTGATGGACCCCTATACCCTGTCGCCGGAAAAAACCGGCGTGGTCATGCGCGACATGACGCGTGCGATCGCCGGGCTCGCGAAGACCTTGCGCTAGCCGGTTTCGGGCGTGCCCACCGTACGTCGCGCGGCGAGGAACGCCCGCAGCGAAGCGGGCTTCACCGGCTTGGTCAGCACCTGCACGCCGCGTTCCTGCGCGCGCCGCTTCAGTGCGTCGCTGCCATCGGCGGTGAGTAGTGCCCCGCGTGCGTGCGGGCATTGCGCCTGCAAGGCGCCCAGGGCATCGAGTCCGTCCATGCGGTCGTGCAGGTGGTAGTCGACCAGCAACACGTCCGGCGACACCCTGGCCTGCGCCAGTGCTTCGTCGATGGTCGCCGCGCACGACACCTCGACTTGCCAGCGTCCGAGCAATGCGCGCATGCCGGCGAGGATGTCGGGATCGTTGTCGACACAGAGCACGCGCAACCCGGCCAGTGACGGATCGACCGTGGCCAGCGCTGCATGCGCCGGCGTCGGCACCGCTGCATCGATCGCCACGCGCGGCGCCCGGATCGAGAACATGCTGCCGCGGCCGATGGCGGAACGGGCATCGAGCGCGTGGCCGAGCAGCTTGGCGATGCGCTGGCAGATCGACAGGCCGAGGCCCATGCCGCGTCCGTCCCAATCGAACGCCTGCTCGTAGCGATGGAACTCGTCGTAGATCTGGCGCATGTGGTGTTCGGGGATGCCGGGGCCGGTATCCCAGACCTGCAATTCGACTTGTGACCCGCGTGCGCGCGCCGCCAGCACGATGCGTCCGTGCGGGGTGTAGCGCAGCGCGTTGGCGAGGAAATTCTGCAGCACCCGGCGCAGCAGGCGGCGATCGCTGCGCACGAAAAGCCGCGGTGCGTGCACGCGGATGTCGATGCCGCGCCCGGCGGCCATCGGCACGTACTGCGCCGCGAGTTCCTGCAGCAGTTGCGCCGTATCGACGTCCTGCAGCGCCGGCGTCAGCGCGCCGGCGTCGAGGCGCGAGACATCGAGCAAGCCATCCAGCAATTCCTCGGCGGCGCGCAGGGACACGTCGACGCGCTCGGCGAGGTGGCGCGATTCGGCGGGATCGGCGCTTTCGCGCAACGCCGAGGCGAACAGGCGCGCCGCGTTCAACGGCTGCAACACGTCGTGGCTGACCGCGGTGAGGAAGCGCGAGCGCGATTCCTGCGCGGCTTCGGCCTCGCGGGTGCGTTCGTCGACGCGCTGTTCCAGCGTTTCGTTGATTTCGCGCAATTCGCGCTGGGCGCGCACGTGCTCGCTGATGTCGCTGTAACTGGTGACATAGCCGCCGCGCGGCAGGGCCTGTCCGTGCAGTTCGATCACGCGGCCATCGCCGCTGATGCGCACAGCGACATGCGGCGAGCCCGCGCGCATGTGGGCGATGCGTTTCCCGATCTGCTGTTCGATGTTGCCTTCGCTGACTTCGCCGATCTCGCCGCGCTCGATGTTGTGGCGGATCAGGTCGGCGACCGGGCGGCCGACGTACAACATGCCGTCGGGATAACCGAACAACTGCTGGTAGCGGCGATTCCACGCCACCAGGCGCATGTTGCGATCGACCACGCTCACGCCCTGGTCGATGTTCTCCAAGGTGTTCGACAGGATCTCGCGGTTGAAGCGCAGTTCCTGCCCGGCTTCGTCGAGCACCGCGACCACTTCCGCCACTTCCATGCCGGATCCGCGCAGCGCGCTGGTCAGCATCAGGCGTGCCGATGCCGCGCCGATCGCGGCGGCAAGCAGGCGTTCGCTGAACTGAATCCACTGGCGTCCGGCGCGTGCGCCTGGCTGCAACGCGTGGCCGTTGGTGCGGGCTTGTTCCTCGAAGGCGCGTTGCGCGGTGCGTTCACCGAGTACGCGCGCGCACAGCGTCAGCAGGTCGGCGATCTGGATATTGCCCGACCATTCGCCGGCAGCGAGCGTGCGTTCGGCATAGGGATCAAGGAAGGGCGATGCGCGCAGGCGCTCGTCGAGATTGGGGCGCCAGCGCATCGAACCCAGCAACAGGCCGCCGGTGTTGAACAGCAGCGACCAGATCGTGCCGTGCGTCAGCGGATCCCAGCCGGATACGCCGAACAACTGATGCGGGCGCAGCCAGCCGATCCCGAACGGTCCGGCGTTGATCCATGCATCGCCGAACCATCCCGAATTCGCCAACGCAGGCAGCAACAGGGTGTAGGTCCAGATACCGAAGCCCAGCACCAGCGCGAGTTCGGCGCCGCGGCGACTGGCACCGCGCCAGTACAAGCCGCCGATCAGCGCCGGCGCGAATTGCGCCACCGCCGCGAATGCCATCAACCCATAGGCGGAGAGTGCGGTATCGCTGGCGCTGAAACGGTAATAGCCCCAGGCCATCGCCGCCAGCATCACGATCGCGCCGCGACGGATCCACAATACCGTCGATGCAACGTCGGCACCGGCGTGATCGACGCGACGCGAACGCAACAGCAGCGGCATCACGATGTCGTTGCTCACCATCGTCGCCAACGCGACGCTCGCCACGATCACCATACCGGTCGCTGCGGAGAATCCGCCGACATAGGCCAGCATCGCCAGTGCATTGCTGTGGCCGGCCAGCGGCAAGGCCAGCACGAAACTGTCGGCCAGCGCCTTGCCGTCGTGCCCGAATGCGCTGACGCCGGCGGCGGCGATCGGCAGCACCATCAGGCAGATCACCACCAGGTAGGCGCCGAACAGCCAGCGTGCGCGGCGGATGTCGGCGACGTCGCCGCATTCGACCACGGCGACGTGGAACTGGCGCGGCAGGCACAGGATCGCGGCGAACGCGAGCAGCGTCTGTCCGACGAAGCCGATCGGTGGCGAATTCTCCACCAGCGTGCGGGTGGCATCGATGACGGAAGCATCGTGCCTGCCGAGCCAGCCGATCGCGAACACGCCGACCGCGATCAGCGCGACGATCTTGACCAGGGACTCCAGCGCGATCGCCAGCATCATGCCCGGGCGGTGTTCGGTGGCATCGACCTCGCGGGTACCGAACAGGATCGCGAACAGCGCCATCAATGCGGCGATGTAGAGCGCGGGGTCTCCGAACGGCGTGATCGGTGCGCCGCTGCCGCGCAGCACGTCGAGACTGATCGCCACCGCCTTGAACTGCAACGCGAAGTAGGGCACCGCGGCGATCAGCGCGATCACCGTCACCAATGCCGCGAGCTGCTGCGAACGGCCGTAGCGCGCGGACAGGAAGTCGGAGATCGAAACCGTGTTCTGCGACTGCGCGATCAGCGCCATCCGCTCGATGATGCGCCAGCCGAACATCAGCACCAGCAGCGGCCCGAGATAGATCGGCAGGTAGCCGATGCCTTGGCGCGCGGCAGTGCCGACCGCGCCGTAGAACGTCCACGACGAGCAGTACACCGCCAGCGCGAGGCTGTAGACGATCGGCCGAAGCCAGCGCAGCCGCGGATAGACCGGGTGGCGATCGCCCAGCCAGGCCACGCCGAACAACAGCGCGGCATAGCCGATCGACGCCAACAGGAGCATCCAGCCAGGCAGCATGGGAATCCTCGATCCGGTCAGGGGAGTGTGCGGGCGCGGCGGTTGGCGGGCAAATCGTGGCGCGCCATGCATTCGGGAACCCCCACTTGCGCACCTCGAAAAGTCGGAGTACAGTGAACCATATGGTTCAGTATCAAGCCCGCCTCGACGCCACCTTCGCCGCGATCTCCGATGCCACCCGGCGCGGCGTGCTGGAACAGCTCGCGGGGTCGGATGCCTCCATCACCGACCTTGCCGAACGCTTCGACATGACCCTCACCGGCATGAAGAAGCACGTCAGCGTGCTGGAAGAGGCGGGACTGGTGACGACCGAAAAGATCGGGCGCGTGCGCACCTGCAGGCTCGGGCCGCGCCGGATGGAGGAAGAAGCGGCGTGGATCGAACGCCACCGCGAGCTGTGGGATGCACGCTTCAACGCACTGGACGCAATCGTCCAACAATTGAAACGCAAGGAGAAGGCAGATGCCCAACGGAAACGCAGGTAATCAGAACGCCCATCGCACCGTGGTGGAACGCAAGTCCGACCTCGAGCTCGTCGTCACGCGCACCTTCGATGCGCCGGCGCGTCTCGTCTTCGAGGCGTGGAGCAAACCCGAACTGTTCCAGCGCTGGTGGGTCCCGAAGTCGGTGGGCATGTCACTGGTGTCGTGCGAGATGGACGTGCGCACCGGCGGCAGCTATCGCTTCGTGTTCAGCCATCCGGCCTTCGACCAGCCGATGGCGTTCTTCGGCACCTACAAGGAAGTCACGCCCGGCAAGCGCATCGTCTGGACCAATGAGGAAAGCAGCGACCAGGGTGCCGTGACCACGGTGACGTTCGAGGAGCAGGGCGACAAGACGCTGGTGACCTTCCACGAACTCTATCCGACCACGGAAGCGCTGGAAGAAGCGCTTGCAGGTTCCGCGCAAGGGCTGCCGGAGCAGTTTGCGCAGCTGGATGAGTTGCTTGTGGAGGGGTGGTAGTTGTAGCCGTGGGAAAGCGGCTGGCAAGTTCCTCGGTGAGGGCTGCGGCCGCTTTCGACCCTTGCGAGACGAACAGGAGCGGCAGCTCCGAGGAACGCAGTTCGCGCAAACTCGACAGGAACAAGACTCGGAAACCTCACTTGCTCAGTCTGGCCGAACCGAGCAATTGAAGTAATGCGGACTGCGTGTTGCCGTTGAGAACATTGGCCGCACTGCAGCAGACCAGACTAGCCTTGGGGTCTACGACCACCTCCGCTTTCCACTTCTGGTTGGTGCCGCCATGGCTCAGAACGCCGCTGGGCGAAACCGACCACCCAAGCGCGTAGTCGCCGCCGAACGGAGGGGTGTGCAGGGTGTACCACGAAGGTTCGCTGAGGAAGGTTTCCGGTCGATCGCGGTGGGCTTCCAGATAGACGAGCAAATCGTCCAAATTCATGTGCACGCGACCGGCAGGTGCCATGGCTTCAGATACTTCGTCGAAGCGGGTCGGCTTCAGGCCTATGCGGGCAGGTTCATGGCCCTGGGGCTGATCCAATTTTCCGGCAAGGCCGGGCGGACCGAATCCGAAGCTCTTGATGTCGAGCGGAGAAAACACATGATCGGCGATCAGGGATTCCCAAGGCTGACCCGTCACCGTCTCCAGCATCAAGCCGGCGACGACGTAGTCCACATTGCTGTAGAGCATCTGTTCGCCCGGGTTCGAGACCCGAGGCATTCGCAATGCAGCGCGAACATAGTCCAAACGTTGCAGGGAACGACCATCCGCAGCATGCGCTACTGTCACGTCACGCGGCAGGCCGCCGCGATGGCTGAGTATGTGCAGAAGCGTGACGTCGCGATATGCCTGCAGCATCTCGCTGCATCGACTCCCCAGGACGTCCCCGATGCGTGCGTCCCAGCTCAAGCGACCCGATTCGACGATGCGTGCGGCGAGGGTCGCCGTCATTGATTTCGTGATGGAGCCAAGATGCCACTTGTCCTGTCGAGTCACGGCGACACTTGCGTTTACCGAACGGATTCCGTCCACGAGCACGCGCCGCGGGCCGCCTAGGAATTGCCAGCCAACTCCCATCGCCGGTGCGCGTGCCATGACGCGCAATTCGTGCAAGCGTTTTGCGCTTAGGGGTGCCGGTGGAAAGTTGATCGGCGGCGGCTCGGTGTACAGGTCGCCACGAACGAAATCCAGCGGAATGTTCTGGCCGCCGCGGCTACACGTTCCCTTGATACGGCCGCTCTCAAGCTTCGCGTCGTAGATCAGTGGCGGCTGATCGGTCTCGATGCGCAGCGTGTTTCCGGAAATGAGGATTCGATGAATCGGAAGATCAATGACATCGACGATGCCCATAACGGCCAGGTGCCCTGAGCCATCCGCATCAATAATCAGTCTCAGGCGAGTCGGTGGATCGTCGCTATCCAGGAAAGCCGACCATGTGCCGACGAATTCCCGGTCCGCTGTGGCTGCCTCACTGCGCGTTACATATGAGGTAATGGCGGCGCAAGCTGCCGCACCAAGCAGAGCTCGACGAGTGCGATTGACCATGAGATTTCTCAATGTTGCCAACGCCGGTAGCCTACAAGAAGGCGTGGCTCGTCGTCGCTATATGGCTGCCTTCGACCCCAAGGCGGACGTCGGTAGCCCGAAGGCCCATTCCGGGAAATTGCCCCGCCACTTTTGTTAGCAGTCGATCGCGTTAGGCCGTTCCCGATACCACGCCCCGAATTGTCCGTTGTGCGCGAAGCGACGCAACTCGAATTGTCCGGATTCGTGGATGACCTGACGCCAGCGGGAACAGCCGTACTTCTGTGGAGTTTGTTGCGGATGATGCTCGGACACCCACAGCACGGCGGCATCCAGATTCACCCAGCCATCGATGGACAGTTCCCGGAGAGCTTCCCTCAACGCCCCGACAATGCCGGCGATGGGCCAGTAAATCTGGCCGTCGGGCCCGATGCCATTGACTACCGTGTCGTAGAACTGGGGGGATTGGATTAGTTCGGCTGCCGCCTGCCTTGCATCATCCATGTAGCCCGCAAGCGTGGCTAGTTGTTCGACGTGCCGGTCTATCTCTGCGTATGATCGGTTCAGCGAATCTTGGGCTTGAAGGCAGCCATCGATAGTCCACAGATCATGCAAGTCGATGAAGTGATGCACTAGTGAATTTCGCAGTGTCACCAGCTCGCGTAGTTCCGCATTGAGGGCCTCGTGACGTTCGGCTGGCAGATTGAACTGCATCCGGAAGCTGAAATGGAATGGGGAGCTGGGATGCTTGGGCGGGTCGTCAGGCGATTCACTACCCTCTTTCACGATGTAGTCGCCCATCAGGCGGCCGATCAACGTGCCTAGTGTCTTGTCGCTAGCCTCGGCCTTCCGGGCGGCCAGGGCATGCGGGAGCGTCTCGGGCGTGCCAGACAACTTCTGTATTCCAATCATGGCTTTCAGCAATCGCTCGTACTGCTGCAAACGCAAGAGGCATCGACCCAAGAGTCGTTGTACTTCTCGTTGCGGATCGGCGATGTCCGATTGGTTGAGAACAGCCATCAGGAACTCGAGTGGAAGAGCGAAGTTGGTCGAAGAACGATAGCGCTTGATTTGAGAAAAAGGATAGTGCGCTGGCCGAATTTGCCGCTATGCGAGTAAGGCCATTCTCCCCGTAAATGACCGCTCTTGGTCGGGTCGGCTTAAGGCCGCTTCTGGCCGACATCCACCTTAACCCCCTTCCGCACCCAACAAAAAACCCCGCCTCTCGGCGGGGTTTCTCGTATCGCTTCCAACAAGCGAAAGGCTTACTTGATCTTGCCTTCCTTGTAGATCACGTGCTTGCGGACGACGGGATCGTACTTCTTGATCTCCATCTTGCCGGGCGTGTTCTTCTTGTTCTTGTCGGTGGTGTAGAAATGGCCGGTGTTGGCCGAGGAGATCAGGCGGATCTTGTCGCGCTTGGTTGCCATGGTGTTTTAACTCCTCAGACCTTTTCGCCGCGTGCGCGCATTTCGGCGAGCACGGCGTCGATGCCGTTCTTGTCGATGGTGCGCAGGGCCTTGGTGGAAAGACGCAGCTTCACCCAACGGTTTTCCGAAGCCACCCAGAAGCGGCGCTCGTGCAGGTTGGGGAGGAAACGGCGGCGGGTTTTGTTCATCGCGTGCGAGACGTTGTTACCCGTCGTCGTACGCTTGCCGGTGACTTGGCAGACTCGTGACATTGCGCACCTCATGGTGTCGGTATTGCCCTCCGTAGCCCGGAAGGTGGCGGCCCCGGCGAATTGCTTCGCCACACGATGCGGGGGTGCTGCAGGCGGCCGGGATCGTGTTGCCGGGACCGCAAGCCCGGAGTCCGGACGCAGCGAGCCGGAAATTATGCGGGAAACCGGGCCGGCAGGCAAGTTGCGGGGATGAGTGACCCCGGCGGCGGGGGCGCGGCATATATGGCGCCCACCTGACCGGGACCGAGGGCGCCATGGGCAAGTCGAGATTCCTTGCGGGCCTGCTGTGCCTCGCCCCGTGGCCGGCGCTGGCGGTCGAGGCCCATGCCCCCGGGGACCTGCGCTCCGCCGGGGCCATTTCGTTCCCGACCTCCTGCAAGGCGGCCGTCCAGCCCGATTTCGAGCGCGGGGTGGCGTTGCTGCACTCGTTCTTCTACGAGGAGTCCCGGCGCATCTTCACCACGGTGGCGGAGCGCGACCCCGGGTGCGCGATGGCGCAATGGGGGATCGCCCAGACCTGGTGGCATCCGATCTGGACACCGCCGCAGCCCGAGGAATTCGCGGCGGGCAAGGTGGCGGCCGACCGTGCGCTGGCCCTGAAGGCGACGCCGCGCGAGCGCGGCTTCATCAAGGCGATCGCCGCGTATTACTCGACGCCGGACAACGTGGTCGCGACGGCGCCGGTCGGGCAGTCCTGCCACGGCCCGGTCGGGGCGCCGGCACGGGTGATGGCGTACGAAGCCGCCATGGATCGTCTCTATCGCCAGTTCCCGGGCGATTTCGAAGTGCGGGTCTTCGATGCCTTCGCAGTGCTGGCGGCCGGTTACGCCACGCCCGCCGATACGACACTGTCCAGGCAGAAGAAGGCGGGCGCAATGCTCGAGCGCCTGTGGAAACAGAACCCACGCCACCCCGGCGTCGCGCACTACATCATCCACAGCTACGACTACCCCGCGCTGGCCAGGCAGGCGTTGCCGGCGGCGCAGGCCTACGCCGCGATCGCGCCATGGGTGCCGCACGCGCTGCACATGCCCTCGCACATCTTCACGCGCCTGGGCATGTGGGACGAATCGGCGGCGACCAACCGCGGCGCGGCCGAAGCGGCGCGCGCCTATGCCGCGCAACGCGGCCGCACCGCGACCGAAACCGAAGAGCTGCACGCGCTCGATTACCTGATGTATTCGTATCTGCAGGAAGGCCATGACGCCGAAGCGCGCGCCGTGCTCGACCATGTCACGGCGGTGCAGGCCACTTTCCCGGCGACCGAATTCACCGGCGCCTACTCGCTCGCGGCGGTGCCGGCGCGTTATGTATTCGAACGCGAGGCATGGAACGAGGCCGCCTCGATCGCGATTCCCCAACGTGCACAGTGGGCGCGCTTTCCGTTCGTCGAGGCGATCCTCGAATATGCGCACGCACTCGGACGCATCCATACCGGCGATCTCGCCGGCGCGCGCAGCTCGATCGCGCGGATGGGCACGTTGCGCGACGGAATCACCGACATGAAGTTCGACTACTTCCGTCGCCAGCTCGATATCCAGGTGCAGGCCGCGAATGCGCTGCTGGCCCATGCCGAAGGTCGCAATGATGAAGCGATCGCGTCGTTGAGGACCGCCGCGGATGCCGAAGACGCGCTGGGCAAGCATCCGGTGATGCCGGGTGCACTGATGCCGGCGCGCGAACAACTGGGATCGCTGCTGCTCGAGCTCAAGCGTCCGCGCGATGCGCTGGCGGCCTTCGAGGCGGAATTGAAGATCTATCCCGGGCGCTATCGCAGCCTCTACGGCGCAGGCCTGGCGGCGGAGCAGGCGGGCGACCGGTCTTCCGCACAGCGCTACTTCGCGGCACTGGTCAAGCAAGTCGGCGCGGCGGATGCCCCGCGTGCCGACGTGGCCCATGCGCGTGCCTATCTCAAGGGGGCTGGCTGACGACGACCGGGAATCGATCGTCGGCGAGGTGTGACAGCTCGGCTCAGTCGAGGATGACGTGGGGGACGAAGCGTGCCCCATTGCCGGTGATCAGCGTGCTGTCCTCGCGGATGCCGATGCCGGCCGCTTCGTCGCCGACCACCCAGCTGCCGACCAGCGGATAGCGACCGGAGAACGCGGTCAGCGGACGCGCGGCCTGCAAAATCGCCAGGCCCGAATCGTAAGGTCCGTCGGTATCGATGCGATTGCCGGCGCCCAGCGCCAGGGTGATGTTGGCGCCTTCGCGCGAGAACAGCGGCTTGCGCACCCAGCCGGTGTGGACATGTTCGCCACGTTCGGCGAAGCGCGATTCCAGCAAGTTGGGGTGGCCGCGATGGCGCTCCCACAGCAGGGGCAACACGCCCTTGTTGCTCAGCACCGCCTTCCACGGCGGTTCGATCAGGCGCATGGTGTCGCGCTGCAGGCTGGCGCCGAAACTGTCGCGGAACATGTCTTCGAGCGGGTAGAGCTTGAACAGCGTTTCGATGATGCGGTCGTCGAGATCGGTGAAGTGGCCATCATCGGTGATGCCGATATCGCCGATGGCGATGCCTTCGGTGGCGACGCCGGCCTGTTCGGCGCAATCGCGCAGGTACAGCACGGTCGCTTCGTCTTCCGGCGCATCGGGGAAGGATGCGAAGTGCACCAGCCGTTGCGCGGTGATCGCGGCGAAGCGTTCCTGCAGGGCTTCCTGGATGCGATTGAACTGGTCGGCATCGGCGGGAAACTGGCGCGCGCGCTTGAGGTCTTCCAGCCACGTCCACTGGAAGTAGCCAGCCTCGAACAGGCTGGTCGGCGTGTCGTAATTCAGTTCGAACAGTTTCGCCGGGCCGCTGCCGTCATAGGCGAAATCCATGCGGCCATAGAGATGCGGATCGCGGCGTTCCCACGAACGCCGGATCCAGCCCCAGTAGGCGGGCGCGATGCCGAGCTTCCCCAGCAACTCGCCCGAACGCACCACTTCGTCGACCAGCGCGAGTGCCATCTCATGCAGCTCGTTGGTCGGCGCTTCGATGTCGTCTTCGATTTCGCGCAGGGAGAAGGCGTAGCACGCCGACTCGTCCCAGTACGGTTCACCATCGATGGTGTGGAAGGTGAAGCCGTCGCGTTCCGCCTGCGCGCGCCAGTCGGCGCGTTCCTTGGTTTCGATGCGCCGCACGTTCAGCTGCCGAACGATGCGTGCGCCGATCCGGTGCCGCCGAAGCCGCCGCGTGCGACCGTCGCGCCGCGAACGCTCGATGCCGCACGTCCTGCCTCGCCGCTGACGAAGCCGCTGCGCCGTCCCGCCGATTCGCCATCGGCCTTGAGGAAGTCGCCGCTGTTGCGGTCGCGATAGACCGGCGAGCCGCCGGCGTAGCGTCCATAGAAACCGCTACCGCCGCTGCCGCGACAACCATTCGCACTTGGGGCAGTGCGGCAATCCGGCGCGCGCTGGCCGTTCATCGCGGAACTGGCGAGATAGCCGATCAGGAATCCGCTCATCGGCGGCATCCAGCTGGAATGGCCGCGTTCGTCGGTGCGCGCGGTGCAATTGCCGAACTGGGCATCGCAGTCGCTCTTGTCCTCGAACTTCGGCGCGGTGGCGTCGTGCTTGGCCAGCGCCTGTCCGTAGGCGGCGGAGCATTCCTCGTAGGTGCCGGCCTTGGCCTGCACGCATTCGTCGATGGACTGCGCGATCGCGCCGGTTGGCGCGCTGTCGCTGCAGCTGGCCAGCGCCAGCGGCAATGTCGCCGTCATCAGCGTCAGGCGGATGTGCGTGGATCGTTTCATTGGTGTGTTTCCCTCATCCCGCCGCCAATGATGCCCGATTCGTCATTTCCCGCGCTTCATCGGCCGCGCCTTCACCTTCGCGATCCAGTCGCGTACCTGCAATTCCAGCACCGGCATCGGCACCGAACCCTGCGCCAGCACGGTGTCGTGGAATTCGCGGACGTCGAACTTCGGCCCGAGCGCGGCCTCGGCTTCGCCGCGCAGGCGACGTATCGTCAGCTCGCCGAGTTTGTAGCTCAGCGCCTGTCCCGGCCACGAGATGTAGCGATCGACTTCGGTGGTGATTTCGTGTTCCGACAACGCGGTGTTGTCGCGCAGGTAGGCCAGTGCCTGGTCGCGCGTCCAGCCCTTGTGGTGCACGCCGGTATCGATCACCAGCCGGCAGGCGCGCCACATCGCATAGGTGAGTCGGCCGAAATCCTCGTAGGGCGTCTGGTAGATGCCCATCTCCTTGCCGAGGTATTCCGAATACAGGCCCCAGCCTTCGCCGTAGGCGGAGATGTATTCCTTGCGGAACTCGGGCACTTCGCCCATCTCCTGCACCAGCGCGCCCTGCAGCGAATGCCCGGGCGACGATTCGTGCAGCGTGAGTGCCGGCAGGTTGTAGAGCGGGCGCGATGGCAGGTCGTAGGTATTGAGCCAGTAGGTGCCGACCCCACCGCGACCGGCGGTCCAGAACGGCGCGATGTCGGCGGGCACCGGCACGATGGTGAACCGGCCGCGCGGCAGCTTGCCGATCACCTTGCCGACTTCGCCATCGACGCGCTTGGAAATCCATGCGGCATCGTTCAACAGTTCCTGCGGTGTCTTCGCGTAGAACTGCGGATCGCTGCGCAGGAAATGCAGGAAGGCCTTGTAGGTGTCCTCGCCGGGCGGCGCCTTGAAACCGACCTGCTTGATGATCGCGTCCATCTCGGCGCGGATCGACGCGACCTCCTTCAGGCCGATCGCGTGGATCTCGTCGGGCGACAGGTCGAGCGTGGTGTATTTGCGTATCTGTTCGCGATACCAGGCCTGGCCGTCGGGCATGGCTTCGGCGGCCAGCGTGGTGCGCGCCTTCGGCAGGTATTCGCCACGGAAGAACACCAGCAATTTCCCGAACGCCGGGATCACCGCGTCGCGGATCGCGGCCCTGGTATCGGCGCGCAATTGCGCCTGCGCGGCCTCGGGAATCGTGGACGGCAGTTTCTTCAGTGGTTCGTAGAAGGCCGACTGCTCCGGATCCTTCAGTTCGGCCACCATCGCGATCGATTGGTCGCGGCCATCCAGCGTGGCGCGCGGCACGCTGAACCCGCGGGCGAGCCCGGCGCGCATGTTGTCGATCTGCTGGTCGAAGTAGTGCGGTACGTCGCGCAGCAGGCCGATGTAGTTGCGCACGTCCTGCGCGGTGCGCATGGGACGCCGCGTCAGGAAGCCGAGTCCCGACCAGAACTGGCTGTCGGCGTTGAACGGCATCTCGTAGTCGCGGAAACGCTCTTCCGCCGCGTAGTGCTCGATCTGCGGTTTGTAGACGAGGTAGTTGATCCGTTCGGCCGGCGACAGTTGTTGCGGATCGATCGTCGCCAGTTGCTTCAGCACGTCGTCCCAGTAGGCGAGCTTGGTCGCCTGCGCCCGCGGCGAGACATCGGGAAGATGCGCGGAGAGCGTGTCGCTGACGCTGTCCTCGTCGAGATCACCGCCATCGAGGTGTTTGCGCCACTCGCCCTCGCGTTGCCAGATCGCCTTGAAGCGGGCGTCGGCATTCGCGGTTGCAGCGGATGGCGCGGGCATCGTCGTCTGCGCGTGCAGCGGCAGCGTGGCGGCGAGACAGGCCGCGAGCAACAGGGGCTTGAGGTGCATGGAGGGTCGCCGGACGGAATTTGGCGAGAGTAACGTAGTGGTGCCTGGAAAGGCCGCCACCGGCAGCGCCTATGCGGTTCGTCTGCAGAGCCGACCATACGAGGCATGGATGCCGAGTCGAGCCCCCATGGATGGGTTCACGGCGTGTCGGCGGCTGCAGATAACCGCGATAGGCGCAAAGCCGGGCGATGCTTTTGCGAAGACGCCGGGACGGCGCGTGCTAGTGCGTGTTGCGATCGCGCTTCCAGCCGCGATGCCTGATGTCCAGCCACAGGCTGTAGCAGGCGGTGAAGGTCGGGAACAGGTTCTGCAGGATGCCGACCGAATCGTTCTTGCCGAAGATGAAGTAGGCGAGCGTCATCATGCTGCCGACGATGCTCATGTACCAGAACGCGCGCGGGATCACCGGCTTGCCGTAGCGCTTGCTGGCGACGAATTGCACCAGCCAGCGGCCACCGAACATCAATGCGCCGACCCAGCCGATCAGCTTCCACGGGCTCATGTGGATGCCGGTCCATTCCAGCCACGTGATCGGCGTATCCATCACTCCGGTGGGGATGAACATCAGATTTCCTCGGTGCGGGTGCGGCGGCTGCGGTCGATCAGCCAGGACACGCCGCGCAGGTCGCGCACGCCGACCATGGCGCGGCCTAAGTTGGTGTACTTGGACGAGCCGCTGGCGCGATGGCGATGGTTCACCGGCACGCTGATGGTCTTCCAGCCGGCGCGCTGCATCAGCGCGGGCAGGTAGCGATGCATGTGGTCGAAGTAGGGCAGGTCGAGGAAGGCGTCGCGTTCGAACAGCTTGATGCCGCAGCCGGTGTCCGGCGTCGAATCGCGCAGCATCCGCGAACGGATCGCGTTGGCCCATTTCGAGGCCCAGCGCTTGCTGCCGGTGTCCTGGCGATTGACGCGCCAGCCGGCGAACATCTTCGTGTCGCCATCGGCCTTCGCGCGTTCGGCGAGCAGGTTGGGGATGTCGGCGGGATCGTTCTGGGCGTCGCCGTCGAGCGTCGCGATCCACGGCGCGCGCGCGGCCTTGACGCCGTTGCGCACGGCGGTGCTTTGCCCGGCATTGGCGAGATGGCGCACCACGCGCAGTTCCGGCACTTCGGCCTTGAGGCGTTGCAGCACGGCGAGCGTGCCGTCCTTGGACTGGTCGTCGACGTAGACGATCTCGAACGGGATTTTCCCGCGCAGTGCCGCGAGGATTTCGCGGATCAGCGGTTCGACGTTGTCCTGCTCGTTGTAGACGGGCACGACCACCGAGAGTTGCGGTTGTTCGCTCATTTGCGCAGTCGCTCCAGGATGCCGTCGAGCGCGTCGAGGCTGCCGTATTCGATCATCAGTTTGCCGCGGCCCTTCGCGCCCTGCTTCACGCTGACCCTGCTGCCGAGTGTGTCGGACAGTTCGCGTTCCAGCGCGGCGACATTGGCATCGGCCAGTGCAGCTTTGGCGTTGCGCTTCGGGGTGTCGGAAGGCAGCTTGCCGGCGGTGTATTGCTGGGCCTTGTGCTCGACCTCGCGCACCGACCAGCCGTGTTGCGCGGCTTCCGAGGCCAGTCGCGACGCCAGCTCCGGCGACAGCGTGAGCAGCGCGCGGGCGTGGCCCATCTCGAGCTGGCGCGATTCCAGCAAGGCGCGGATCGCCGGCGGCAGGTCGAGCAGGCGCAGCAGGTTGGAGACGCTGGCGCGCGAACGGCCGACCGCTTCCGCGGCGAGCGCATGCGTCAGGTCGAATTCGTCGATCAGGCGTTGCAGCGCCTGCGCTTCTTCCAGCGGGTTGAGGTCTTCGCGCTGGATGTTCTCGATCAGCGCCATCGCGATCGCGGTGCGGTCGTCGAGTTCGCGGATCACCACCGGAACCACTTCGAGCCCGGCGCGTTGCGAAGCGCGCCAGCGGCGCTCACCGGCGACGATTTCGTATTTGTCCTTGCCGATCGAGCGAACGACGATCGGCTGGATCACGCCCTGGGCGCGGATCGAGTTGGCGAGTTCGTCCAGCGCTTCCTCGCGCATCTGCTGGCGCGGCTGGTACTTGCCGGTCTGCAACTGGCCGACGGCCAGGTGATCGAGGCGATCGCCCGGCTGCGGCTGTTCGACGTCGACCTTGGCGACGGGCGCATCGGTGTTGCCGAGCAGGGCGGTGAGTCCGCGGCCGAGCCCGCGCTTCTTGGCTGGCGTCTTGGCGGCGCTCATGCGGTGTCCTTTGCTTTTTCTTTGGTCTTGCGGGCGTGGTCGCGGCGGACGATTTCGCCGGCCAGCCCCAGGTAGGCGATGCCGCCGCGCGAGGCGCGGTCGTAGCGGAGGATGCTCTGGCCGTGGCTGGGCGCTTCGGCCAGGCGCACGTTGCGCGGCACCACGGTGTTGAGGATGGCGTCGCCGAAGTGTTCGACCAGGTCGGCCGAGACGGCGTTGCCGAGATTGTTGCGGACGTCGTACATGGTGCGGACGATGCCTTCGATCTGCAGCGCCGGGTTGAGCTTGGCCTTGAGCGCGTTGATGGTCTCGATCAGCGAGCTCAGGCCTTCCAGCGCGTAGTACTCGCACTGCATCGGCACCAGCACGCCATCGGCGGCGGTGAGGGCGTTGAGCGTGAGCAGCGACAGCGCCGGCGGGCAGTCGATGATGATGTAGTCGTAGCGGTCGCGGACGCTGTCGAGCGCGCGCTTGAGGCGCTGCTCGCGGCCCTGTTCGTCCATCAGCTCGAGCTCGGCCGCCGTCAGGTCGGTGTTGCCCGGCATCAGGTCGTAGCCTTCCTCGCTCTTCACGATGGCGTCTTCCGGCCGCATCTCTTCCAGCAGCACGTCGCAGGTCGAGGCCTCGATGCCGCGCTTGTCGATGCCGCTGCCCATGGTCGCGTTGCCCTGGGCGTCGAGATCGACCAGCAGCACGCGCTGCGGCATCTGCGCGAGCGCCGCGGCGAGGTTCACGGCGGTGGTCGTCTTGCCGACTCCGCCTTTCTGGTTGGCGACTGCAATGATGCGGGCCATCGTCTACTGGGCTAAAGCCACGTCCGTGGCTGGATCGGCCATTATGCCCGGCCCACGACGACCAGTTCGCGGCGGGCGTCGAGGCCCGGAACGCGCAGTGGATGGACGTCACGAATCGCCCAGCCGGGCGGCAGATCGCGGCCTTCCTCGTCGGTGGTGCCGGATTTCATCGCCAGCAGGACGCCATCGGGAGCCAGCAGATGGCCACCGACCTCGAGGATGCCGGCCAGCGTGGCCAGGGCGCGCGCGGTGATCTGGCGATAGGCGCCGGGTTCGGCCACCGCCTCGGCGCGGCTTTCCAGCACGCGGGCATTGGCGATGCCGAGGCTGCGCACCGCCTCCCGCAGGAAGCGCGCCTTCTTGCCGTTGCTTTCGACCAGCGTCACCTGGACGTCGGGGCGGGCGAGGGCGAGCGGGATGCCGGGCAGGCCGGGGCCGGTGCCGAGGTCGGCCAGTGCGCCGGGCTGCAGCTGGCCGTGCATGGCCAGCGAATCGAGCAGGTGCAGGGTCACCATCTTCGCGGGATCGCGCACCGCCGTCAGGTTGTAGGTGCGGTTCCAGCGCGCCAGCAGGGCGAGGTAGTCGAGCAGGGGCGCCGACAGCGCCGGATCGAGTGCGAGTTCGGCGAGTCCGCTGTCCAGCGTCGGGCGCAATGCGGCGATTTCGGGGGGAAGCGTCATATGCGCCATTATCGCGGTCGCCACGCCAGCGCGGCGAGATAGCCGGGCGCGGGACTCCATTCGCGCAGATGCCAGTGCGTCGCGTCGCCCAGTTCGGGATCGGCATGATCGAGCCGCAGCGCGCCATCGACCTCGACGAACTGCAGGCGGTCGAGGCCGAAGCTCAATCCCCGCCCATGCGCTTTGAGCACGGCTTCCTTGGCGCACCACAGGCGATGGAAAGCGAGATCGTGCGCAATGGCATCGGCCTGCGATTCCAGCCACGCCTGTTCCCGCGCGGTGAAATAGCGGCGGGCGATCTCCGCCCCCCGGCGCCGGCCGTGCGGAAACTCCAGGTCGACGCCCAGCACCACGTCGGACCCGAAGGCCAGCAGCAGGCCTTCGCCACTATGGCTCCAGTTGATGTCGTGGTCGTCCAGCACGCCGATCAGGTGCGGGCGATCCTGCGCGTCGCGCGTCAGCGGCAGGTCGGTCGCGGCGATGCCGGTCCGCGCCGCCAGCCACGCGCGCACCTGCGCCTCGGCGCGGTGGTCGTGGTCGCGCGGGATCCAGGCGGTCTCGGGCAGGGCAACAGTCATGCCCGCAGCGTAAAGTAAGCGCCATGGGGAACATAGAAGGACAAATGCTGGCGGGGGCCGGGAGGCGCCCGCTGCTGGATGGTTCGCGCGAGCAGCCGGTGCTGTTCGCGCCCGATGGCGTGCCCGTTTCGCGTGGCGAATTCCTCGCGCGCGTCCGTGCGCTTGCGGCGGCCCTGCCGCAGGCGACGCATGTCATCAACCTGTGCGAACGGCGCGACGCCTTCATCATCGGCCTGTGCGCGGCGGCCAGCCGTGGCCAGGTCACCTTGCTGCCGCCTTCGCGCGCGGAAGACGTGGTGGCGGAAGTGCAATCGCGCCATCCCGGCAGTTACCGCATCGGCGATGCCGCGGCCAATGGCAGCGTCGACGTGCATGTCGATCCTGCATCACCAGGCATCGCCGGCGACGATCCGCTGATCGATCCGCAATCGGTGTTCGTCATCGGCTTCACCTCGGGCAGCACCGGCGCGCCGATGGCCTATCCGAAGACCTTCGCCGGCTTTCGCATCAGCACCGCGCAGAACGTCGCCGCGCTCGATGGCCTGCTCGACCACGACGAGCAGTTCAGCGTGGTCGCGACGGTGCCGCCGCAACACATGTACGGCATGGAGCTGTCGGTGCTGTTGCCGCTGGTGGGGCCCGCCGCAGTGCATGCGGGTCGACCGTTCTTCCCGCAGGACATCGCCGCTGCGCTGGCGCAGGTGCCGGCGCCGCGTTTGCTGGTGACCACGCCGCTGCATTTGCGCGCGCTGGTGGAATCGGGCGTGGAATTGCCGGAACTGAAAGTGATCGTGACCGCGACCGCGCCGTTGCCGCAGGAACTCGCGCTGGCGGCGGAAACCCGTTACGGCTGCGAAGTGCGCGAGATGTTCGGCTCCACCGAAACCTGCGTGATCGCGCGCCGGCGCACCGCGCATGAAAGCGATTGGACGTTGCTGCCGGGCGTGGAACTGCAGCCGCAGGCGGAAGGCACGCTGGTGCTGCGCGAATCGTTGCCGCAGCCGGTGTTGCTGGCTGACCTGGTCGAACTCGATGGCCGTCGCTTCGCCCTGCGTGGACGCAGTGCCGACCTGCTTGAGATCGCCGGCAAGCGCGCGTCGCTGGCCGACCTCACCCGGCGCCTGCAGCAGGTGCCAGGCGTGCGCGATGGCGTGATGGCGCAGGCCGCAGCCGATGCCCAGGGCGTGCGCCGCCTGATCGCGATCGTTGTCGCGGAAAACAGCGTGGGCGATGAAGACATGCTTGCCGTGTTGCGTCGTTCCAGTGATCCGGTCTTCCTGCCGCGGCGCATCGTTCGCGTCGATGCCCTGCCGCGCAACGAAACCGGGAAGCTCCCGCGCGCCGAGATCGACGCCATCATCGAGCGTGATGCCAGGGCGCGTTCATCGCGCTGAACCATACTGAATTCAGCGTATTCAGTATTGTTGGACAAATCCGTCACGATCGATCCCCAACACTGGCCGCGCGCGCAAGGTTGCGTCGCACATTCCCCATATTGGAGAAACGGGCCATGCTTGGTTGGATCATCTATCTCGTTGTCGGCGGCATCATCGGCTGGTTGGCCAGCATCATCATGCGTCGTGACGCCCAGCAGGGCATCCTGATGAACATCATCGTCGGTATCGTCGGTTCGCTGCTTGGTGGCTGGCTCGGCGGCATGATCACCGGCCATGGCGGCAATGCCGCAAGCGGCCAGTTCGACATGGGCAGCCTGCTGTGGTCGCTCGTCGGCGCGGTCGTGCTTTCCGCGATCGTCAATCTGCTGACGCGCGGCAAGGCGCGCTGATCAGAGCTTGAGTTCGACCCAGGCTGGCGTGTGGTCGCTGGGTCGTTCCCAGGTGCGCGGTTCGACATCGATGCCGGCCGCGCTTACCGCATCCTTCAATGCATCCGAGACCAGCAACAGGTCGATGCGCAGGCCCCAGCCACGCTGGAACGCCGCGAGCCGGTAATCCCACCAGCTGAACTGCTTTTCGGCGTCGGGATGGAGCAGGCGCAGGCTGTCGTGCAGGCCGAGCGATTCCAGTGACGCCAGCATTTCGCGTTCCGGCACCGAACACAGGATCTTGTCCTTCCAGCGCTTGGGGTCATGGACGTCGAGATCGGCGGGCGCGATGTTGAAATCGCCCATCACCACCAGTTTTGGATGGCGCGCCAGTTCATCCTGCAGCCACGCGCGCACGGCGGTGAGCCAGCGCATCTTGTATTCGAATTTCTCGCTGCCGACCGCCTCGCCGTTGACCACGTAGAGATCGACGATGCGCACGCCGTTGATGGTCGCGGCGATCGCGCGCTGTTGCGGATCATCGAACCCGGGGATCCCGCGTTGCACCTCGCTGATGGCGTGGCCGCGCGCGAGCAGGGCGACGCCGTTGTAGGTCTTCTGGCCGGAGAAGACATTGTCGTAACCGTCGGCGACCAATGCCTCGTGCGGGAAGCGCGCGTCCTCGAGCTTGGTTTCCTGCAGGCCGACCACGTCGGGCTGGAAGTCCTGCAGCCAGCGCTGCAGGTGCGGCAGGCGCACGTTGAGGGAGTTGACGTTCCAGCTGGCGATTTTCATGTGCGCGAGTGTAGGCCGAAATGGCGATGCTGGCCGACTCCAACTCGGCTACTCCATGCTGGCATGATGTCGTCATGGACATCATCGACCTCCGCAGCGACACCGTCACCCAGCCCACGCCCGCCATGCGCGAGGCGATGGCGCGCGCCGAAGTCGGCGACGACGTCTATGGCGAAGACCCGACGGTGAATGCGCTGCAGGAACGCTTGGCCGCCGATCTCGGCTTCGAAGCCGGATTGTGGTGTCCGACCGGAACCCAGGCCAATCTGGTCGGGATGCTGGCGCATTGCCAGCGCGGCGACGAATACATCGTCGGCATGGACGCGCATACCTACAAGTACGAAGGCGGTGGCGCGGCGGTGCTGGGTTCGGTGCAACCGCAGCCGATTCCGCAGGCCGCGGACGGCAGCCTGCCGCTGGCCGACGTCGAACGCGCGATCAAGCCGGTCGATCCGCATTTCGCGCGGACGAAACTGGTCTGCCTCGAGAACACCTGGATGGGCCGGACGTTGCCGCTGGACTATCCGGCGGCGATGCGCGCGCTGTGTGATCGCCACGGATTGAAGTTGCATCTCGACGGTGCACGCCTGTTCAATGCCGCGGTTGCCGCCGGCGTTGCGCCGAAACAGCTGGTTGCATCGTTCGACAGCGTGTCGGTGTGCCTGTCGAAGGGACTGGGCGCGCCGGCGGGATCGGTATTGCTGGGATCGCGCGAACGCATCGATGGCGCGCGGCGCTGGCGCAAGATGGTCGGCGGTGGTTTGCGCCAGGCCGGCGTGCTCGCTGCGGCGGGATTGCACGCGCTCGATCACCACGTCGCGCAACTGGCCGACGACCATGCGCGCGCGCAACGCCTCGCCGACGGATTGCGCGGTTTGCCCGGGCTCGCGGTGAATGCCCGGCACACCAACATGGTCTTCATCGATGTGCCGGTCGCGCGCCTCGATGCGCTGAAGCAGGCGCTCGCCACCGCCGGCATCCGCATGTCGATCGGCTACACGCCAAGCATCCGCATGGTGGTCCATCGCGACATCGATGACGCCGGGATCGATCGCACCATCGCGACATTGCGCACTTTCGGAGCAGAAGCATGAGCAACACCGTCCGCCCCTATCTCGACCGCATGCCGAAGCTCGGCGAGCGCGTCTACATCGATGAATCCGCGCGGGTGATCGGCGACGTGGAGCTGGGCGACGACGTCGGCGTGTGGCCGTTCACGGTGATCCGCGGCGACGTCAATTTCATCCGCATCGGTGATCGCACCAACATCCAGGACGGCACCGTCATCCACGTCAGCCACGATGGCCCGCACGCCAAGCTGGGTGGATTCGCCACCGTGATCGGCAGCGACGTCACCATCGGCCACAAGGCGATCGTCCATGCCTGCAAGGTCGAGGATGCCTGCCTGGTCGGCATGGGCTCGTGCGTGCTCGACGGCGCCGTGATCCAGAAGCACGGCTTTCTCGGCGCGGGTGCACTGCTGGCGCCGGGCAAGGTGATGGGGCCGGGCGAAATGTGGCTGGGCAGCCCGGCGAAGTTCGTGCGCAAGCTGTCGGACGCGGAGATCGAGGCGTTGTTCTATTCGGCCAGCCACTACGTCAAGTTGAAGGATGAATACCTGACCGGCCGGCCGCGCGAATGACGCCGTCCGCGGTCATGCACGCATCGTGACATTGCGGCACAGTAGGGCCTGTTCCCGCTATCGGGGCAGGTCATGCCGCGTCAAGGCGCATGCGATGCAAGGAAGAACGAGTGAATTTATGTCGATAAATGATCGAGTGATGACACCGCAGCGCATGCGCCTTGGCGCGGCCCTTCGGGTTGCCGCATCCGGCTGCCATGCGGCCGTGCGCGGCTTGGACAGGCGGCCTGCCTGCCGCTGCGCCACGCACAACCACCTGGCAACCGGATACGGCAACATGATCCTGTCCCGATAGCGGGAACAGGCCCTTGGGGATGGGACAGTCGATGCTCGATACCGTACGGGAAATCCACACGCCCGAAGGGGTGGCGCTGCGCCTGCCGGCGGCGGGGCCGGTGCCGCGCGCACTGGCGTGGCTGATCGATGCCGCGATTCGTTTCGGCTGCGTGATGCTGTCCGGGATAGTGCTTGCCGTGCTCGGCGCGACCGGCACGGGCGTGTGGCTGGTGCTGCTGTTCGTGATGACCTGGGGCTATCCGATCCTGTTCGAAGTGTTGTGGCACGGGCAGACGCCGGGCAAGCGCGCGCTGGGCCTGAAAGTGGTCGCGGCCGATGGCGCGCCGGTGGGATGGATGGCCTCGATCACCCGCAACCTGTTGCGCGTTGCTGATGGCCTGCCGATGTTCTACGCCTTCGGCTTGCTGTCGTGCCTGATCGATCCATGGAACCGGCGGCTGGGCGATCTCGCCGCATCGACGCTGGTGATCCACGTCGCGCCGACCCATGCCATCGCCGATCTCACCGTGCAGGGCGTCGCCACGCCGCTGTGGCCGATGCAGCCGGGCGAACAGGAAGCGGTGATCGCCTTCGCCGAACGCCTGCCGAGACTGAGCGCCGAACGCCAGCAGGAACTCGCCGACATCGCCCAGCCGTTGACCGGCGAACGCGGGCCGATGGGCGTGGTGCGCCTGGCCGGCATCGCCAACTGGTTGCTGGGGCGCTGATGAGTGCAGTGAGCGGGGGTGGCACGCTGCGCCAGGAACGCTTCGTCGCGCGATACCAGGACGAATGGCGCGAGTTCGAGGACTGGTTGCAGCAACGTGGCGAACTGCCGCAAACGCGCTGGTCGGGAAGGCCGTGGACGGGCCTGCGCGATGAAGACGTACCCTTGCGTTATCGCCGGATCTGCCAGCACCTGGCGTTGGCGCGCCGCCGCGGTTACAGCCCGTCGGTGACCAATCGCCTGCAGGACCTGATGCAGCGCGGCCACAACGTGCTGTATCGCGCGCCGGCCGCGCGCCTGCGGCCGGTGGCCGATTTCGTGCTCAACCAGTTTCCGCGACTGGTGCGCGCGCATCGCGGTTACATGCTGGCGTCATTGCTGCTGTTCGTGGTGCCACTGGTGGTCTGCTACGTGCTGTCGCTGGAACGGCCGGACATGGTCTACACGCTGATGGATCCTGCGCAGGTCGCGCAGATGGAGCGGATGTACAACCCGACCGACCACCGGCACTACGAAATGCGCGAGGCCAGCACCAACGTCGGGATGTTCGGCTACTACATCTGGAACAACGTCAGCATCGGCTTCCGCGCGTTCGCCACCGGCATCCTGTTCGCGATCGGCACCGTGGTCACGCTGATCCTCAACGGCGTGATCGGTGGAACGGTCGCGGGACATTTGCAGCAGATCGGCTCGGGCTCGACGTTCTGGCCGTTCGTGGTCGGCCATTCGGCGCCGGAACTGACTGCGGTGGTGATCTCCGGGGGCGCCGGCCTGCGACTGGGCATGGCGCTGGTCGCGCCAGGGCGACGACGACGCGTCGATGCCCTGATCGCCGCCGGACTCGATGGCGCGCGACTGAGCATGGGCTTCTTCGCGATGCTCATCCTCGCGGCATTGATCGAGGCGTTCTGGTCCTCGAATGGCGCGATCCCGCCGGCGGTGAAGTTCGCGGTGGGCGCGATGCTGTGGTCGCTGGTGCTGGCGTGGTTGCTGCTGGGTGGACGCGGACGCGGAGGCGCGACGCGTGCAGATTGAACGCATCGCCGTGGTGTTGCGCCCGCGCTCGGCGTGGGAAGCGATGGAACTCGGCAGCGCGCTGGTCCGCCGCAATGCCGGCGCGGTGTGGAAACCGTGGCTGGCGTTGACGCTGCCGGTATTCGCGGTGGTGAACGCGCTCGGCTGGATCTTCGACCACGCGTGGTGGGCGCTGATGGTGATGTGGTGGTTGAAGCCACTGTTCGATCGCGTGGTCCTGCACGTGTTGTCGCGCGCGGTCTTCGGCGACGTGCCCGACGTGCGCGACACCTTGCGCGCGCAATTGAAGTGGGGCCTGCCGCGCCCGATGCTCGACTATCTCTTCTGGCGTCGCCTGGGTCCGGCGCGCTCGCTCAACCTGCCGGTCGATCTGCTCGAAGGTGGTGATGCCACGCAGCGTCGCGAACGCCGGCGCGTGATCGGTGCGCGCGCCAGCGGCCACGCGGCGGCGCTGACGCTGGTGTGCGTGAATTTCGAAATGGCGTTGATGCTGGCGCCGATCCTGCTGGTGGGGATGTTCGTGCCGCCGGAATTCCTGCCGCAGACCTGGGCCGGCGCGATGCAGAACCTGCAGGCCGGATTCACGCCGGGCATGGCACTGGCCTACAACGCGCTGGCGTGGCTGGCGACCACGCTGGTCGAGCCGTTCTATGTCGGCGCCGGATTCGGTCTCTATCTCAATCGCCGCACCGAACTGGAAGCCTGGGACGTGGAGATCGCATTGCGCCGGATGCGTGCGCGCCTGCAGCGACTGGCGGGTGCCGCGCTGGTGGTCGCATGCATCGCGTTCATGCCGCGCGTCCTGCATGCGCAGGCCAATCCGCAAAACACCGTGCATGGCCAACCCGCGAATCCGCAGAACGCGGTGCACGGAACCGCCGGCGGTGGCCAGCAGAAACTGGCGCCGGCGCAGCCGCTGGAAGCGGCTGCGGGACCGCTGCAGCCGCAGCAGCAATCACTGCGCGATGCCCTGGTGAAACTGAAGGACGATCCCGAGTTGCATCCGCGCAAGCAGATCACGCGCTGGGAGCCGATCCGCAAGCCGACGCCGCAACAGGCGCGCGACTGGAACCTGCCGGAATGGCTGCGCGCGTTCGCGCGCGGGCTGGGCACGATCGGGCAAGTGGTCGCGTGGACGATCGTTGCCGCGATCGTCGGCTTGCTGGCGTGGTGGCTGGCGCGCGCATGGCCGCAGTGGAGCAGCCGTGGCGCGGCGCGGCGTCGCGCCAGCGACATCGCGATCGAAGATGTCGAAGTCCCCGAGGCATTGCCCGATGACATCGCGACCGCGGTGCGCAAGTTGTGGGCGACGGGCGCGCGTCGCCAGGCGATGGCTCTGCTGTACCGCGCCGGCGTCGAATCGATGGTCGCGCGCACGCAGGTCCTGCTGGTGCCCGGCGCAACCGAAGCGGAATGCCTGCGCGCGTCGCAGCGGTTGCCCGGGGAAGAAGACCGCACGCGCTTCCGTGCGCTGGTGCGCGCCTGGCAGTACGCCGCCTATGCGCATCGCTTGCCGGAAGACGCCGAGTTCGATGGCCTGGTGTCGGGATTGGCCAACAGCTTCGGATGGTCGCGATGAGCGCGCGCGGTCGCGGCATCGCGTTGAGCGTGGCCGGAGCCCTCGTGGTCGCGGCGCTGGTGGCGTGGTGGTTCCACGGCATGCATCGCGTCACCGAATGGGTCGACCAGCCGGTGCGCGGCGAAGCGACGTGGAATCGCCTCTATCCGTTGCAGAAGGCCTTGCAGGCGAGCGGTCGCAGCGCGCAATCGCGCCGCCGCTTGCAGATGGAGCTGACGCCGCTGGGCGAGCGCGACACCGTGGTGATGCTGCAGGACACGCTCGGCCTGCAGGCCGACGAAACCTATGACCTGCTCGACTGGGTCGAGGGCGGCGGCCATCTGGTGGTGGCCCTGCCGCAGGGCGATGCCGACCTCAATCGTGACGGCGGCGAGCCGACGCTCACCGAAATCCTCGGCGTGCAACCACGCAAGCGCGGTGATGACGATGCCAGTGACGGCTGCCTGCGTTTCACCGTGCCCGGCGCGACGAAAGCGGAAAAGATGTTCTGCTACAACCCGCGTTTCGATCTGTCGCAGGGTGCGCCGGTGTTCGGGCTGCACGATCCCGCCGGAGGCTGGGTGATGGCGCGGATCGCGCATGGCAAGGGTTCGGTCGATGTGCTGTCGTCGATGCAGCCGATCGGGCGCAACAGCATCGAATCGCCGGTGAGCGCTTGGCTCATCGCGCAACTGCTGGCGCCCAACGATGGACACGGTACGTTCCATCTCATCTACGAGCCCGGCCTGCCATCGATGTGGCTGGTGATCGGGCGCAAGGGCTGGATGGCGTGGGCACCGGCATTGCTGGCGCTGGTTGCATGGCTGTGGTGGCGCACGCAACGCGTGGGGCCGCTGTTGCCCGGGCACGTGCGCCAGCGTCGCTCGCTGATCGAACACGTCACCGCGTCCGGCGAATTGCTGTGGCGCTTCCGTCGCGGCGACCTGCTGTACCAGGCGGTGCGCGCGCGCTTCATCGCGAAACTGCGCCGGCGCGATCCCGTCGCCGCCACCCAGCCTGATGCGTTGCAGGCGGAAATGATCGCCGCAACCACCGGCGTCCCTGCCGCCATCATCCAGCGTGCCTTGCAAGCCCCGCCCCCCGGTGACGCCCACGCCCTGCGTGAACGCATCGCCCTCCTGATCGACCTCGGAAAACAGCTATGACCGATACAACTCCGCAGCAGACTCCCATCACCGGTGATGCCCTGGTCGCGCAGGTCGCGGCGATTCGCGAACAGGTGTCGAAAGCCTTCATCGGCCAGCCGCAGGTGCTCGACCAGATCCTGCTGACGCTGATCGCCGGTGGCCATGCCTTGATCGAAGGCGTGCCCGGCCTCGGCAAGACGCTGCTGGTGCGCGCGTTGTCGCAGGCGCTCGGGTGCAATTTCGCGCGCGTGCAGTTCACGCCCGACCTGATGCCGAGCGACGTCAGCGGCCACGCCTTCTACGATCCGAAGACGACCAGCTTCATGATCCGCCGCGGCCCGGTGTTCACCCACCTGCTGCTCGCGGACGAAGTGAACCGCGCGCCGGCCAAGACGCAATCGGCGTTGCTGGAAGTGATGCAGGAACGCCAGGTCACCATCGAGGGCCGCAGCTATCCGCTGGCGCCGCCGTTCATGACCCTGGCGACGCAGAACCCGGTGGAACAGGAAGGCACCTATCCGTTGCCCGAGGCGCAGCTCGATCGCTTCCTCGTCAAGATCCTGATCGACTATCCGTCGCTGTCCGACGAAAAGCGCATGGTGGCCGAGATCAGCAGCGGTCGCGTCGCCTCCGATTTCGATCTGGCGCAGGTGCAGCGCGTGAGTTCGCCGGAACAGATCGTCGGCCTGCAGCTGGGCACGGCCTTGGTGCAGCTCGATGATGCCGTGGTCGATTACGCCGTCCGCATCGTCGCGGCGACGCGCAAGTGGCCGGGCATCGCGCTCGGCGCCGGTCCGCGCGGCAGCCTGGCGCTGGTGCGCGCGGCGCGCGCGCAGGCGGTGCTGTCGGGTCGCGATTTCGTCACCCCCGACGACATCCGCGAAGTCGCCAAGCCGGCCTTGCGCCACCGCATCGCGCTGGCGCCGGAATTGCAGATCGAAGGACAGGATGTCGATGCCGTGTTGCACGCGCTGCTGGCGCGGGTGGAAGCGCCGCGGCAATGAGTGCACGCGGCTGGCAGCGACCTTCACCGTGGCTGGTGGCGATCATCGCGGCGTGGGCGATGCTCGGGCTCGCGGCCAGCCTGTGGCTGGTGCCGCACATGTGGTGGTGGATCGCCGGTGCCGGCATCGCGGTGCTGGCACTGCTCGACTTGTTGCTGCTGCGACTGCTGCCGACACCGGCGGTGCGCCGCCAGTTGCCCGACGTGCTGCCGCTGGGCGTGCAGCGCGATGTCGCGCTGGAACTGCGGGCATCGCGGCGCGTGCGCGTTGCCGTGCACGATCTCCATCCCGGCGCATGGTTCGCGGAGGGATTGCCGCGACGGATGACGTTGCCACGTGATCGCGTCGTCCGGTTCGACTATCGCCTGCGTCCATCGGAGCGTGGCAACGCCAGCTTCGGGCGCGTGCAGCTGGTATTGGGTTCTCCGCTGCGCTTGTGGCGACAGGCGCGCCTGTCCGGCGAGACGCGCAACGTGCGCGTCTTCCCCAATTTCGCCCCGCTCACCCATCTCGCATTGCTAGGTGCCGAGCAGGCTTCGCGGATGGTCGGCGTGCACATCAAGCGCCGGCGCGGCGAGGGCACCGACTTCCACCAGATGCGCGAATACCGCGAGGGCGACAGCCTGCGCCAGATCGACTGGAAGGCGAGTTCGCGCGTGGGCAAGCTGATCTCGCGCGAATACCAGGACGAAAAGAACCAGCAGGTGATCCTCTGCGTCGATACCGGGCGCCGCATGCTGGCGCGCGATGGCGAGTTGTCGCATTTCGACCGCACCCTCGATGCCGCGCTGGTGGTGTCCTATCTCGCGTTGCGCCAGGGCGATGCCGTCGGCCTGTTCGCCAGTGGTGGCGAGCGGCGCTGGGTGGCGCCGCAACGCGGCATGGGCGCGATCGACACCCTGCTCGCGCAGACCTACGACCTGCAGCCACAGCCCGTTGCCACCGATTTCCTTGCCGCAGCGACCGAACTGTCGCGACGCCAGCGCCGCCGCGGCCTGCTGATCTGGGTCACCAACCTGCGCGACGAGGACAGCGACGACATGCTCGCCGCGATCCGCATGCTGCAATCGCGCCACCTGGTGATCGTCGCCAGCCTGCGCGAACAGTCGCTGGATATCGCAGCGAATGGCGAAGTACATGAGCTGGAAGATGCGCTGCGCGCCGGTGCCGCCGCGCGCTATCTGCAGCAACGCACCGCCGTGCACGACGCGCTGCGTCGCCAGCGCGTCACCGTGCTCGACGTGACCTGCGAGGAATTGCCGGGTGCGCTGGTGGAGCGCTATCTGCGGGTGAAGCGCGAAGGGCTGTTGTAGCGTCGCCGCGGATCAACCCGCCAGCGAGCCGCCCATCCGCAGTTGCGTGTACACCGTTTCGGTCTGCGGACGCACGCCATGCCACAGTTCGAAACTGTCGGCGGCCTGTTCCACCAGCATGCCGAGGCCGTCGCTGGTGCGGGTGCAGCCGTGGTTCCTGGCCCAGGCGAGGAAGGGCAGGGCGCGTGCGCCGTAGTTGAGGTCGATCGCGGTGGTTTCATCGCCGAGGATCGACGGCGGATAGTCCGGGATCGATCCATCTTCGCCGGGCGGCACCGCGCTCAATACCAGGTCGAAGCTGCCCATGCCCGGCAGTTCCTCGAGGGTGCAGGCGATGGCGCGCTCGCTGTCGTGCAACTGGTCGACCAAGTCCCAGGCATTGGCGCGCGTGCGATTGGCGACGACCAGTTGCGCGATGTCGGCATCGAGCAAGGCCGGCGCAACGGCGCGCGCGGCGCCACCGGCACCCAGCATCAGCACGCGCTTGTGGAACAGGTCGACTTCGCGGCGTTCGCGCAGGTCGCGGATCAATCCGCTGCCATCGGTGATGTCGCCATGCCAGTGGCTTTCGCGCCACGCCAGCGTGTTCACTGCACCGGCGCGACGCGCGCGCGGGCTCAGCGATTGCGCGGCGGCAGCAGCGGCGATCTTGTCGGGCGCGGTGACATTGGCGCCGATGCCGCCGGCGCGCTGGAAGCGTTCGAGCGTCGCGTCGAAGCCGTCCGCAGCGGTGTCGATCGCCACGTAGAGCATGTCGATGCCGCACTGGCGCGCGAATTCGGCGTGGATGCGCGGCGAAAGCGAATGCGCGACAGGTGCGCCGAGGACGGCGTAATGGGGCAGCGTCATGTTGTTCAGCGATCTTCGCGCAGCCAGCGTGCGGCGTCGATGGCGAAATAGGTCAGGATGCCGTCGGCGCCGGCGCGCTTGAACGCGGTCAGTGCTTCCAGCGTGCAGGCGCGTTCGTCCAGCCAGCCATTCGCGTAGGCGGCCTTGAGCATCGCGTATTCGCCACTCACCTGGTAAACGAAGGTCGGTGCACCGAAGGCATCCTTCACCCGGCGCACGACGTCGAGATAGGGCATGCCCGGCTTCACCATCACCATGTCGGCGCCTTCGGCGAGGTCGAGTTCGACTTCGCGCAGCGCTTCGTCGGAATTGCCGGGATCCATCTGGTAGGTGGACTTGTTGCCCTTGCCGAGCGCACCGGCGCTGCCGACCGCGTCGCGGAACGGACCGTAGAACGCCGAAGCGTATTTCGCCGCGTAGGCGAGGATGCGGGTATGGATGAAGCCATTGGCTTCCAGTGCGCCACGGATCTCGCCGATGCGTCCATCCATCATGTCGCTGGGGGCGACCACGTCGGCGCCGGCGCGCGCATGCGACAGCGCCTGCTTCACCAGCGCCTCGACGGTTTCGTCGTTGATGACGTAGCCGCTGTCGTCGATCAGGCCGTCCTGGCCGTGCGAAGTGTAGGGATCGAGGGCGACATCGGTGATTACGCCGAGATCGGGGAAGCGCTGCTTCAACGCGCGGACCGCGCGCTGGCACAGGCCATCGTCCTGCCATGCCGCTTCTGCAGTCAGTGATTTCGCATCCGGCGCGGTGACCGGGAACAGGGCAATCGCGGGCACGCCCAGTTCGCTCAGGGTTTCCGCGGTCTTCAGCAGTTCGTCGATCGACACCCGCTCGATGCCCGGCATCGACGGCACCGCGGCGCGACCTGCAGGTTCGTGGACGAACACGGGATAGATCAGGTCGTCGGCAGTCAGCACCGTCTCGCGCATCAGGCGGCGGGAGAAGTCATCGCGGCGCATCCGGCGCGGACGAACATAGGGGTAGCTCATCCCTGCATTCTAGCGCCGCAACGTGAATGGGACTTTGAACCCGGTCTCAGACGTGGACGCCGTCGATCTCGATCGCCAGTTCGCGCCGGCAGATGGCCGCGTGCAGCACGATGTAATGAACATCCGGCCCGAGCACGCCGCGCAGGGTGCGATCGACCAGTTCGAGGTCGCCGGCATCACGCACATAGACCTTGAGCCGCGCGCCACTGCCGAATTTCCCGGGAAGGTCGGGGCGCTTCGCGCGTGCGGCGCCGATCAGGGCATCGAAGTTGCGGAAGGTTTCGTGGACCTGTTCGACCAGGTCGCTGGCGTGTTGCGAGGCGTGGCCGACCACCGCCGCCGTACCCGACAGCAGCAACGGCATGTCACTGCCGGCCGGCGGCAGCATGGCACGGGCGAAGCTCGGCGCTTGCGGGCCGTACTGGCGCGGGTAGTTGTAGGCGCTGACCTGGCGCGGATTTTCCACCGGGGTTCCGGGCGCGGCGCCGGACAGCCAGTACACCTGCAGCACGTGCGCGGTGTCGCAGCGACCGATCGCGGTGGCGGCTGGCAGCAGCTGCGCATCGAAATCGCCGAGCCCGTGGGCGCGACCGACGCAGAACTGGCGATAGCGTTCGATGTCGCCATCGCCGACGGTGATCGAATCGAGGTAATTCCACACCCGCAGCAGGTGCGGGGTATCGCTGTCGCGGACGAAATCCGTCAGTTGCCGGTAGGCGTCCTCGGAGGCCCGCATCAGACCGCCGTCGCCCTCCTCGATCTCGATGGCGCCGAAGGTGAGCGCGCCGTCGCTGGCCCAGGCGACGTTGCCGTCGCGGCCATGGCGCACGCCGGGCCCGCTGCGCCAGACCTCCAGCGGTGCGGCGACCTGCGGTTGCAGTGGCACGCGCAGGTAGCGCGGGTCGACATGGGCGGCGGGATGTCCGGCAAAACCGATCACCGCCAGGGTGTCGTCGCGCGCGAGTTCGGCATCCAGCGTATCGGCCGGAACGTAATCAACCTGCAGGCGGCTCATGGCGCGTCTCCCTGCAGCGTTTCCTCGCGCATCTCGACACCGAGCTGGCGGCGGCGGTTGCGCCACGCCGCGATCGCCTTGCCGGACATGCTCAAGGAGGTGATCGCATAGATCGCGCGGAAGATGCGCAGGCGGCGCAGGATGGGCTTGGCATCGAAGACGTCGCCGCTGAGCATCGAAACGACGGCGCGTTCGACCCCGAGGACGTCGCGGCGGTTGGCGAACAGGTGCTTCATGGTCGGCGAGGTGAAGCGGTAGATGAACCACTTGAATTCGTCGAGGCCGCGATCGAAATAGCGCTGGAACTGTCGCTGCAACGCCGCTTCGCGTTGCGGTTCCCGCAGGATGCGATCGACCATGCCGGCGCAGTCCTCGGCCGACTTCATCGCCAGGAACACGCCCGACGAAAACATCGGGTCGACGAAGGAATAGGCGTCGCCGAGCAGCGTCCAGTGGCGGCCGTGCATGCGCGTGCACTCGTAGGCGTAGTTGCCGGTGACGTGGATCGGCGCGACCCGTTCGGCATCCTTCATGCGCGAATCGAGTTCGCGCACGCCCATCAGCGTCTGCATCAGGAATTCCTCCTGGCTGCCCTTGCGCTGCTTGAGGTAGTCGGGGAAGCACACCGCGCCGACGCTGGTGACGCCATCGGAAAGCGGGATCACCCAGATCCAGCCGTGGGCGTGGCGGTAGATGCTGACGTTGCCGGCATCGCGGCCTTCGCGCCGCTGCACGCCGCGGTAGTGGCTGAAGATCGCCGCCGAGGCATGGCGCGGGTTCTTGCGCTTGAGCCCGAGCTTGCCGCCGAGGAAGGTGTCGCGGCCGCTGGCATCGAGCAGGTAGCGCGGCTGGAAGCGTTGTCCGCCGGCATGCACGGTGATGGCGCCGCCATCGGCGAAGTCGACGCGATCGACCTTGGCGTTGTCGCGGGCATCGACGCCGGCGGCGATCGCGTTGTCCCACAGGATCTTGTCGAAATCGGCGCGCTTGACCTGGAAGGCGTGCCCGGATTGCGGGCGGTAGCTCTTGCGGAAATCGAAGACTTCGTAGCCGCCGTCGTCATTGGGGAAGTCGGCGCCGAGCTTGAGCGTGCTGCAATCACGCACGGCGTCGTGGACGCCGAGGCGCTCGAGGATCGGCATGTTCTGCGGCAGCAGCGACTCGCCGATGTGGAAGCGCGGATGCGCGTCCTTCTCCAGCATGACGACGTTCCAGCCCTCGCGTGCCAGCAGCGTGGACGCGGTGCTGCCGGCGGGGCCGCCGCCGATCACCAGCACGTCGCAGGTCCGGAGCGTGACGTCGGTCGTGTTGTCGGAGTCGGGATGGCGCTCGGGCCGGATTTCGGAAGATTCCATACGCAAGGCATAATACCGTCTGCCGGCGACGGTCCGGAACATCGGCCTCGCTACACTGAATACAACGGGTGGAATGCATGTCCGATCAAACCGCTGCCGAACGCGAACTCGCCGAACTGCTGGTCGAAAGCCTGAACCTGGAAGACGTCGATCCGGCGGGCATCGATCCCGAGGCGCCGCTGTTCAACACCGGGCTGGGCCTGGATTCCATCGATGCGCTGGAGTTGTCGCTGGCCATTTCGAAGAAGTACGGCCTGCAGTTGCGTTCCGACAACGAGGACAACCGCAAGATCTTCGCCTCGCTGCGCGCGCTGTCGGATTACGTCCAGCAGTCATCCCAGCACAGCCCTGCTGCCTGATCGCCCGGCCATGGCGGCGCTGCTGCGGATCGCCGCGTTGCTGGCCTACTTCGTGGTCGCCCATCGCGCATTGAGCGTCGACAGCCCGCGCCTGGCGGCGTTGGCGCTGGGCCTGCTCGCCATCATCGTCTTCATCCGCGGCCTGTTGGCCTTGCGCCCGCGCGCGTGGTTGCTGGCGCTGGCCTGGATCGCGGCGGCGTGGCTGCTGGCGGGATCGGTTTGCGCGGTGCCGGTCCTGCTGCTGATGCCCAGCCTGTTCCTGGTCTTGGCCTGCTCGTTGTTCGCGCGGACCCTGGTTCGCGGGCGGATCCCGCTGGTGGTGCGGATGGTGGCGCTCATCGAGGGTCAGCCTGCCGCGGAGCTTGCGCCCGACATCCGCACCTATGCGACCAACGTGACCCGGCTGTGGGCCGGCCTGCTTGGCGGACTGTCGTTGCTCAACCTGGTCCTCGCGCTGAACACGGTACCGGGGGGGGCGCTGGAGCGCCTCGGCATCGCCCCGCCGTGGCCGCTGAGCCCGGAAGTCGCCGCCACGGTCGATACCTGGGGCATCTATGTGCCGGTCGTGGCTACCCTGGTCGGCGAATTCATCTTCCGCCAGCAGCGCTTCCCCGGCCGCTACGACGGGCCGCTGGATTACCTGCGCAAACTGGCGAAGATCCCCCGGGAAAAATGGACCGGGATCTTCCATTGAGGAAGGCGGCCGTCCGGGACGGTATCCTAGTGCGCCAAATTTGCTGATCCGACGGGGATGGACGGACAGTTCGTGAAAATGGAAACGCTCGACACCGGGCGCGCCGCGCCGCGCCGGCCTTTGTGGCGCAAGGCGTGGAACCTGCTGCAATTCGCGTTCACCCTGGTGTGGACGGCGGGTTGCATCCTGCTGGCCATCATCGTGCTCAAGCTGACCGGCGACGCCCGGCGTCCGTTGCGGATGGCGTCGAAGCTGTGGGCACCGGGCCTGCTGGGGCCAGCCACCACCCGCTTCGACGTGCAGGGCGCGGACGCCATCGACTGGTCGCGGCCGCACCTGATCGTCAGCAACCACCAGTCGGTGATCGACATCTGCAGCCTGTTCATGGCGGTGCCGGTGCCATTGCGCTTCCTGCTCAAGCAGGAGATGACGCGGATGCCCTTCGTCGGCTGGTACGCGAAATCGACCGGCATGCTGTTCATCGATCGCGACAATCCGCGCGCCGCGCCGGCGATGTTGAAGGCCGCGGCGGCGATGCTGTCCGAAGGCTGGCAATTGTGCGTGTTCCCGGAAGGCACGCGCAGCCGCGATGGCACCGTCGCCGAGTTCAAGGCTGGTCCGTTCGAATCGGCGATCCGTGCCGGCGTCGAGGTGTTGCCGGTATCGCTCGATGGCGCGCGCCAGGTCTTGCCGAGCGATGGCTTCGCGGTCAATCCGGGCCCGATCAAGTTGCGCTTCGGCACGCCGATCGCGACCACGGGAGAGGGTGGCATCCGCGACCGCAACGCGTTGGCGCAGGCCGCGCACGCACAAGTGCTGGCGCTGCTCGAGAACGGCGGCCGCGTCGGATGAAGTTCCGCGTCGCCGCCGATCATCCGGCGTTGCCCGGACATTTCCCGGGGCGCCCGATCGTGCCGGGCGTGGTGATCCTCGATCACGTGCAGCAGGCGATCGAGCGCGAACACGGCTTGATCGCCGCGCCGATCAAGCTGGCGCAGGTGAAGTTCGTGCAACCGCTGTTGCCGGAACAGGATGCCGAGATCGCCATCGAAGCGGCGACGCGCGGCTGGAAATTCCGCGTCCTGCGTGGCGACGCACTCATCGCCAGCGGCGATATCGCATCGGCATGAGCAAGCCCCAGACCTGGACGGATCGTCCCGAAGGCGGCGGCATGTTCGCCTTGTGGCTGATCCGCACCATCGCGCGCCGCGCCGGCCGCCGTGTCGCCCGCCTGCTGCTGTTCCCGATCACCGCCTACTTCCTGGTCAAGCGCGGACCTGAGCGGCGATCTTCGCAGGACTACCTGCAGCGCGCATTGGGACGCAGGACCAACTGGTGGGATGGCGCGCGCCATGTCCACACCTTCGCATCGACCATCCTCGATCGCGTGTTCCTGCTCGGCGGCCCGATCGATCGTTTCGACGTGCGCGTCGACGGTCTCGACCAATTGCACGCCGCCCTCGACCAGAAGCGCGGCGTCCTGCTGTTCGGCTCGCACCATGGCAGTTTCGAAGTGCTGCGCGTCCTGGCGACGCGGCGACCCGACTATACGATCAAGATCGTGCTCGACAAGAAACAGAGCCCGGCGATGACGCAGCTGCTGGACGCGCTCAACCCGCAACTCGCCGCCAACATCATCGATGCCTCGCAGGACGGCCCGTCGATCGTGATGGACATCCAGCACGCCTTGTCGGAAGGCGCGCTGGTCTCGCTGCTGGTGGACCGCGTGCGTCCCGGCGAGCCCTGGCTGCCGGCGCAGTTCCTCGGCGGCACGGCGCGCTTCCCGACCTCGCCATGGCTGATCGCCTCCGCGCTCAAGGTGCCGGTGGCGCTGGGTTTCGGCCTCTATCGCGGCGGCAACCACTACGACCTGTCGTTCGAACTGTTCAGTGAACAGATCGACATCCCGCGCCAGGCCCGCGCCGAAGCGCTGGCCGCGCTCATCCAGCGTTACGCCACGCGGCTGGAACATTACGTGCATCAGGCACCCTACAACTGGTTCAACTTCTATGACTTCTGGCATGACGATGAAGGCCACACGTTCGATGACGCCGCGGTCCAGCGCCGCACTGCTGCTGCTCGCGCTGGCGGCGACGCCGGCGATCGCGGGTAATGCACCGGCGATCGACAGCGACTGGATTCTGTCCAAGCTCGCGCATGCCGGCCCGACCCGCACTTCGTTCGTCGAAGTGCGCAGTTCGCCGCTGTTGAAGAATCCCCTGCGCGTGTCCGGCGAATACCGCCATCCGGATGCCGACACCCTGGTGCGCGAAGTGCGCGCGCCCTATCAGGAAACCACCACCATCCGCGATGGCAAGGCCAGCATCCAGCGTGGCGGTTCGACCCGCACCTTCGCCTTGTCTCGCGCGCCGCAGCTGGCGACCCTGCAGACCAGTTTCGGAGCATTGTTGCGCGGTGATCGCCAACAGCTGCAATCGGCGTTCGCGCTCGATACCAGCGGCGTCCGCGAGAAGTGGAAGATGGTGCTGACGCCGAAGGACGCGGCATTGGCCAAGCAGGTGCAGGGCATCAGCCTGTTCGGGCGCGGCTCCGAATTGCGTTGCATCGAAACGCAGCTGGCCAAGGGCGGGGAAGTGCAACGCACCCTGCTGGCATCGGCGGCGAGCGCAGCCGGCAACGCAACGAATGATGCCGCGCTGCAGGCGATCTGCCACGGCGAAGCGGCGCGCTGATAGATTCCCCGCATGTCGCCCAGTCGAACCCTGTCCATCCGCCAGCGCGTCGCGCTTGCACTTGCGTGGCTCGCGTTGCTGGCCGTTCTGGGCTGGCTGGTTGCGCGCAACCTGCATCCCAGCGGCGACCTGCGCGAGTTCATGCCCAAGGGCCAGACGCCGATGCAGCGGTTGGTGCTGGACGAACTCGGCGAAGGCCCCGGATCACGCCTGTTGCTGGTCGCGATTTCCGGAAAATCCGACGAAGACCTCGCGGAACTGAGCAAGGGGCTGACGGCGAAGCTCAAGAGCGATCCACGCTACAGCCAGGTGGTGAACGGCAGTTTCAATCCCGCCGCGCTCGATCCCAAGCTGTTGCCGTATCGCTACCTGCTGTCGCCGACGCTGGATACGCAGGAATTCGATGCGCCCTTCCTTGCCGACCAGTTGCAGCAGCGCGTCGCCGACCTCGGCTCGCCGGCAGCGGGGATGCTGGAACCACTGCTGCCGCGCGATCCGACGCTGGAGATGCTCAAGCTCGCCGAGCGCTGGACGCCGCCGAACATGCCGCCGCTGGTCGATGGCGTCTGGCTTGCGCCGGGTGATGGCGCCTTGCTGCTGGTGCAGACGCGCGCGCCGGGCTTCGATCCCGCCGCGCAGGAACAGGCGATCGCCGGCATCGAAAACGCACTGCAGGCACTGCCCGGCGGCAAGGACGCCAAGCTCACGCTCAGTGGTCCCGGTTACTTCAGCGTGATCATGAGCAAGCAGACGAAATCACAGGCCGACCGCATCGGTTTCGTGTCGTCGATCGGCTTCATCCTGCTGCTGTTGCTGGCGTATCGCAGCGTGGGCTCGTTGCTGTTGGCGGGCTTGCCGGTGGTCAGCGGCGCGCTCGCCGGCATCGTCGCGTTGACCCTGTGGTTCCCGCAGGTGCACGGCATCACCCTGGCATTCGGCTTCACCCTGCTCGGCGTCGCCCAGGAATATCCGATCCGCGTCTTGAGCCATCGTCGCGCCGGCGAAGACGCACTCGCCAGCGTGCGCGGGTTGTGGCCGTTGTTGTTGACCGCGATCGCATCGGCCTGCATCGCCTACCTGGCCTTCTATGCGTCGGGTGTCGGTGGCCTGCAGCAACTCGCGGTGTTCACCATCACCGGATTGCTGGTGGCGGGTTTCAGCACGCGCTACCTGTTGCCGTGGTTGCTGCCGGTGCGCGTGCGCGATGTGGAGTCGATGCCGTGGCTGGTGCGCGCGCGCCATCTCGCCGATACCTTGCCGCGCCCGCGCTGGCTGCCGTGGCTGGTGGCGATCGCGACGGTGGCGATGATCGCGCTGGCACCCGGGAAATTCTGGCAGAACGATCTCTCGGCGTTGACGCCGTTGCCGAAGGACCTGTTGCAGCGCGACGCCCATCTGCGCGCGGCGCTGGGTGCACCCGACGTGCGTTACCTGCTCGTCCTGCAGGCGACCGACAGCGATGGCGTGCTGAAGCTCTCGGAGCGCCTGGAACCGCAAGTCGCGGCGCTGCAACAGGCGCATGCGCTGGATGGCGCCGAACTGCCGTCGCGCTACCTGCCGAGCGCGGAAGTGCAACGCATGCGGCAGCAGAAGCTGCCCGATCGCGCCACGCTGCAGTCGGCTTTGGCACAGGCGCAACGCGACCTGCCGTTCAAGTCCGACAGCTTCGCGCCTTTCATCGATGACGTCGAAACCGCGCGCGCGCTACCCTTGCTGGACGCGCAGCGTTTCGCCGGCAATCCGCTGGGCGAACGCCTCGGTGCGATGTTGCGCCATCGCGACGGCAAGGTGCTCGGGCTGGTCACGCTCAATGGCGTCCACGATCCCGCGGCCGTGCAACGCCTTGCAGCCGGAAGTGGCGGCGCTGTGCAATTGCTTGACCTGAAGGATTCCGCCGAAAGCCTGCTGGTCGGTTACCGCACGCGCATCCTGCAGGCGTTGCTGGTGGCGACGCTGCTGTTGATCGCAACCATTACCTTCGCCTTGCGCAGTCCGCGCCGGGCCTGGCATGTGCTGGCCCCGATGACGCTGGCGACTTTCCTCGTATTGGCGGTGGAGCGCGCCGCCGGCATCGAGATCTCGCTGTTCCACCTGGTCGCGCTGATCCTCGCCGCCGGGCTTGGCCTGCATTACGCCCTGTTCTTCGAGCGTGAAACCGGCGACCCCGCCGAGCAGCGCCGCACCCTGCACGCCACCATCGTCTGCGTCCTGTCGGCATTGCTGGTGTTCGGCATGCTGGCCCTGAGCAGCATCCCGGTGCTGCGCGCGATCGGGCTGACGGTCGCGCTCGGCGTGCTGTTCCACTTCTGCCTGTCGATCTTCATGGCACCGCACGGCGCAGCGCATGAGCATTGAATCGCTGGTGCCGCACAAGGGCGCAATGTGCCTGTGGCAGCGCGTGCTCGATTACGGCGACCACCATGTGCGTGTCGCCAGCGATGGCCATCGCGCGGCGGACCACCCCTTGCGCTCCGACGGCATGCTCAAGGCCATCCACCTGTGCGAATACGGTGCGCAGGCAATGGCGGTGCATGGCGGCCTGCTTGGTCGTGCCCGCGGCGGTGCGGTCAAGGCCGGCGTGCTGGTGGCCTTGCGCGGCGTGCAATTGCAGGTCGCCCGCATCGACGATCTCGCCGGCGAACTGGTTGGCGAAGCGGAGTTGCTGATGGACAGCGAGACCAGCCAGCAGTACGTGTTCCGTATCCTCCATGCGGGTGAAGTGGTCGCCGAGGGGCGCGCCGCAGTGATGCTGGGAGAGGCCGAATGAACGACAAAGCCATGAAGCGCGCATTGGTCACTGGCGGCAGCGGTGATATCGGCGGGGCGATCTGCACTGCATTGGCCGCGCAGGGATTGCACGTGATCGTGCATGCCAACAGCGCACTGGCGAAAGCGCAGGCGCTGGTTGACGGGATCGTCGCCGCGGGTGGCAGCGCCGAAGCGATCGCGTTCGACGTCAGCGATGCGCAAGCCAGTCGCGCCGCGATCGAAGGGTTGCTCGCGGGCGGACCGATCCAGGTCGTCGTCAACAATGCCGGCATCCACGATGACGCACCGATGGCAGGCATGTCGCAGGCGCAGTGGTCGCGCGTGGTCGATGTTTCGCTCAATGGCTTCTTCAACGTCACCCAGCCCTTGCTGTTGCCGATGGCGCGCACGCGCTGGGGCCGCGTCGTCTGCATCTCGTCGGTCGCCGGCGTGCTCGGCAATCGCGGGCAGGCCAATTACGCGGCTGCGAAGGCCGGCTTGCACGGCGCGGTGAAATCGCTGGCGCGCGAAATGGCCAGTCGCGGCATCACCGCAAATGCAGTTGCACCGGGCGTGATCGCGGGGCGCATGACCGACGAACTGTTTCCCGTCGACCAGCTCAAGGCGATGGTGCCGGCAGGGCGCGCCGGCAAGCCGGAAGAAGTCGCGGCGCTGGTGGCGTTCCTGTGCAGTGATGCCGCGGGTTACATCAATGGCCAGGTGATCGGGGTCAATGGCGGGATGGGTTAGATTCACGCAATCCAACAGGATGGAAGCAGGATTTCGCCTCGGGCCATTGCCATGAATATTTCACGCCCGATCAGCGAAATCACCGAATTGTTCGACGTGCTCCCCGACGTGGTGTTCTTCACCAAGGATCTCGACGGGCGCTATACCCACTGCAACAAGACGCTGGTCCATCGCCTTGGTTGCGCGCATCTGGATGACGTGGTGGGGCGATCGACCTGTGACCTGTTCCCGGCGCCTTTCGGCACGCGCTATCACCAGCAGGACCTGCGCGTGCTGGGCGGGGATGTACTGGAAAACCAGTTGGAAGTGCATCTGTATCCGGACCGCGCGGCGGGTTGGTGCCTGACGTTCAAGCGTCCGATGGCCGTGGCCGGGAAGATCGTCGGTTTGATCGGGATTTCCCGGGACCTGGGACAACCGGATACGCGGCACTCTTCGTTCGCGCAACTGGAAAAAGTGGTGAAGCACATGCAGCGCCATTACGGCGATCCGGTGCGCGTCACCGAGATGGCGGAACTGGCCGGCTTGTCGGTGGCGCAACTGGAACGGGTGTTCCGCCGCGTTTTCCAGCTCACGCCGCAGCAATTCGTCACCAAGATCCGCATCGAGGCGGCGATGCGCAAGTTGCAGTCGACCGGAACCATCGCGGCGATCGGACAGTCTTGCGGCTTCAGCGACCAGAGCGCGTTTTCCCGCCAGTTCAAGGCGATCGTCGGCGTCACGCCGCGCGACTACCGCGTCCTGCATCCGGGCCCATGATCCTGGCTGTTCGACAGGCCCGGCAGGTCAGCTGAAACGCCGCAAGTCGAAGGGCGCGAGGCTGATGGCCACATCGCGTTGCGAACATGCGTCGGCGACCAATTCGCCACTGATCGCGGCCAGCGTCAGGCCGAGATGCTGGTGGCCGAATGCGTAGGCGAGGTTGTCAAACTGCTTGCAGCATCCCAACGCCGGCAGGTAGTCGGGCAGGGTGGGCCGCGCGCCGAACCAGCGGGATGGCTGGCCCTGCACCGGCAGCGCAAGTTCGGATGCGTGCCGCGCCAGGCGCGCCCATTTGCCGGGGTCGGGCGGAGCATCCGGACGCGCATATTCGACGCAACCGGCCACGCGCAGTCCTCCCGAGAATCGCGTCACGATGATCGACCGGTCCTCGAACACGACTGGAGGGATCTCGGGCCAACCGTGTTGCGTCCATTGCAGGTGGTAGCCGCGTTCGGCGATCAGTGGCGCGTGCACGCCGATCGATTCCATCAGGGGGCGCGAAGCGACGCCCGCGCACACCACGATCTGGTCCGCATCGAAGACTTCGCCAGTACTCGTCACCACGTGCACGCGGCGACCCTCGCGATCGAGGCGCCGTACCGTGGCGCGCAGCAGGGTTCCACCGTATTCCGCGAACCGCGAGGCAAGGCGTTTCGCGAGCAGGGCGGGATCGGAAATCTGGGCTGTCCCGTCAAATCCGATGCCACCCTGGATTCGCGCTGCGGGTGCAGATTCGTGCAATTGCGCCAGTTCGTCCGCAGACAGGTCGAACGCACGCGCATTGCCGATGTCCTTCGTCGTCCACGATTCGCGGCCGCGGCCCGTGCTTGCCGGGGATTCCCAGCACATCCAGTGCCCGTGTTCCTGCAGCAGGCCGGGATCGCCGAGTGAGGACGCGAGGCGCCGCCACGCCGGCAGCGCCCCGGCCAGCAGGCAGCGCAACGCGTTGCGCCCGGATTCGAAGCGTGCCGGTGCGCAGGCGCGCAGCCAGGCGCCGATCCATGGCAGGTGTCGCCAGGGTTCACGCAGGTCCAGCGGTCCGCCGAAGATATGGAGATTGCCCGGCGCCGAGCGCAGGGTGGCGAGCGATGCCAGTGGTTCGATCTGTTCGGTGGCGATGTGGCCGGCGTTGCCCCACGACGCGGCATTGCCCGTTGCATCGTGATCAACCAGCGTGACCGTCCATCCGCGTCGCTGCAGCGCGAGTGCGCAGGTGCGGCCGATGATGCCGCCGCCGATGACAAGGGCGGTCGCGGAAGTGGCGGGCATGGCGGCGTGCGAAAACGGGGAAGCCATCATGCTAGGAAGAATGCCCCGGGTTGCCTATGACGCATTCCACGCCTGAGGCGCAGATATCGGAACAATTCGGCGTGCGGCCATCGTGGCGACTGCCTCGGGCCATTGTGCCGATTTCCGCATTCCTGCAACGGGAATGACGCTAGACCGGTCGCCGGTCGCCGATGGATGCTGGTCATCATGCAATCCCTCGATTACATCGATTCCCATACGGGTGGCGAGCCGACGCGCGTCATCCTGTCGGCGATCCCGGGAATGGAATCCGGCAGCCTGGCCGAACGCCATGATGCGCTGGTGCGCGACCATGATCGCTGGCGCAGCATGATTGCCTGCGAACCGCGTGGCTCGGATGCGATGGTGGGCGCGCTGCTGATGGCGCCGGTCACGGCCGGGGCAGTGGCATCGGTGATCTTCTTCAACAATGTCGGTGTGCTCGGCATGTGCGGGCACGGCACGATCGGCCTGGTGCGGACACTGGCGCACCTGGGGCGCATCGAGCCAGGCGTGCATGCCATCGATACTCCGGTCGGGACGGTGAAGGCGGAACTGCATGCGGACGGTCGCGTCAGCATCGACAACGTCGCCAGCGATCGCCATCTGCATGCCGTCGAACTCGACGTGCCGGGCCACGGCCGCGTGCGCGGCGACGTCGCCTGGGGTGGCAACTGGTTCTTCATCACCGACGATTGCCCCGTGCGCATCGAGTTTTCCAGCCTGCGAAAGCTGTCGGAGTACGCCGAGGCAATTCGCCATGCGCTCGAGGCGCAGGGCATTCGCGGTCGCGATGGCGCCGTGGTCGACCACGTCGAACTCAATGGAGCCGCCAGCGACGACAGCCACGATTTGCGCAATTTCGTCCTGTGCCCGGGCCTCGCCTACGACCGTTCGCCCTGTGGTACCGGACTCTCGGCCAAGCTGGCCTGCCTCGCCAGCGACGGCAAGCTCGCGCCGGGTCAGTCACTGCGCGTCGCCAGCGTGATCGGCAGCATCTTCGAAGGTTGTTACGCGAAGACGGACGATGGCCTCATCCAGCCGCGCATCACCGGCCGCGCCCATCTGTCGGGCGAAGGCCGTTTGCTGATCGAAGGCGACGATCCCTTCGCATGGGGCATTTCCCCGGGAACCACCGCGTCATCCACCTCCATCCGATCCTGATTCCACAAGGCATGTATCCATGAGCAAGTCATCTTTCTGGCGCGGCGTCGTTCCCGCCATCACCACGCCGTTCACCGCCGATGGCGCGGTCGATCACGCCTTCCTCGCCAGGCACGCCAACGAGTTGGTCGATGCCGGTTGCACCGGCATCGTGCCGCTGGGTTCGCTGGGCGAAGGCGCGACGCTGTCATTCGACGAGAAGCTCGCGATCGTGAAGACGCTGGTCGCGGCGATCGGCAATCGCGCAGCGGTGATTCCTGGTATCGCCGCGCTGTCGACCGAAGATGCGGTGCGGCTGGCGCAGGAATGCGAAAAGCTCGGTGCGAAAGGCCTGATGGTGTTGCCGCCCTATGTGTATTCCACCGACTGGCGCGAAATGGGTGCGCACATCCGCGCTGTGGTCGCCGCGACCAGGTTGCCGGTGCTGCTCTACAACAATCCGATCGCCTACAAGACCGATTTCAGGCCGGAACAGATCGCCGAACTCGCGGCGGAATTCCCCCAGATCGAAGCGGTGAAGGAATCCTCGGGCGACATCCGCCGCTTTGCCGCGATCCGCGCTCTGATCGGCGATCGCCTTGATCTCCTGGTTGGCATGGACGACGCCATCGTGGAAGGCATCGCGATGGGTGCGACGGGTTGGATCGCCGGCGTGGTCAATGCGTTCCCGGCGGAATCGGTGCGCCTGTTCGAGCTGGCTCGCGACAAGGGCGCGAATGCCGCGATGGACTTGTATGCCTGGCACCTGCCGTTGCTGCGCATGGACACGGTGCCGAAGTTCGTGCAGCTGATCAAGCTGATGCAGGAGCGCGCCGGCATCGGCAGCGAGCGCGTGCGCGCGCCACGGCTGATGGTGGAAGGTGCCGAGCGCGACGAAGCGCTGCGCCAGATCGATCACGCCATTCGCACCCGCCCCGCACTTTGAACCCGACCGCAGGACACGACCACATGGAATCCGTACTGATCAATGGCGAGTGGCGCGCTGCCGCCGCGATCGGACGATTCCGCGCGATCGATCCGGCCAGCGGGGAGGAAATCGGTGCGGAGTTCCCGCGCTCGGGCGCGGAAGACATCGAGCAGGCCGTAGTGGCCGCGACGCAGGCGGTGGACGCCTTGATGGCGACGCCGCCGGAGCGCATCGCGGCCTTCCTCGATGCCTATGCCGATGGCATCGAGGCGGCGAAGGATGCACTGGTTGCGGTCGCCCATGCCGAAACCGGATTGCCGGCGTCGCCGCGCCTGGCCGATGTCGAATTGCCGCGCACCAGCGGCCAGTTGCGCCAGGCGGCACAGGCCGTGCGCAGCCATGCATGGACGCATCCGGTGATCGATACCAGGGCCCGGTTGCGCGCGCACTTCGCGCCACTTGGCAAGCCGGTGCTGGTGTTCGGCCCCAACAACTTCCCGTTCGCGTTCAACGCCGTCGCCGGCAGTGATTTCGCTTCGGCGATCGCCGCGCGCAATCCGGTGATCGCGAAAGCGCATCCGTCCCATCCGGGGACCAGCCGCCTGCTGGCCGCGATCGCATTGGACGCGATCGTGCAAGCCGGGTTGCCGCGCGCCGCCTTGCAGTTGTTGTACGAGATCGACCCGATGCAAGGCCTGACCCTCGCCGGCGACGCGCGCATCGGCGCCATCGGGTTCACCGGAAGCCGCGCCGCGGGCATGGCGTTGAAGGCGTCCGCGGATGCCGCCGGCATTCCGATGTACGCGGAAATGTCGAGCGTGAATCCGGTCTTCCTGCTGCCCGGCGCCCTGCGCGAGCGCGGCAGCGAGATCGCCGACGGGTTCTTCCAGTCATGCACGATGGGCGGTGGCCAGTTCTGCACCAATCCGGGCATGGTGCTGGTGCCGGCCGGCGCGCACGGCGATGCGTTCGTTGCGCAAGTCGCGGAGAAGTTCGCGGCTGCTGCGCCGGCAGTGTTGCTGTCCGCCGGTGTGCAACGCCATCTGGTCGCCAGCGCGCAGTCGCTGGTGGATGCGGGTGCATCGGTGCTGGCAGGCACGATCGGCGCGGCCGGCGTCGGGGCGCGACATGTGCCGGTGCTGCTGTCGGTGGACGCGCGAACCTTCTTCGCCCATGCCGCCGCCCTGCAGCGCGAGGCCTTCGGGCCGGTGTCGCTACTGGTGCGCTATGACAACATCGAGGATGCAGTCGCGATCGCGCGCACGCTGGAAGGAAATCTGACCGGCAGCTTGTGGAGCGCCGGCGATGGCGGCGACGATGCCGCGTACGCGCGCGTGGCGCACGCGCTGCGTCCGCGCGTGGGTCGATTGATCGACGACAAATGGCCGACCGGCGTTGCCGTGAGCCCGGCGATGCAGCATGGCGGACCCTATCCGAGCACCAGCCATCCCGGATTCACCTCGGTAGGCATGCCAGGCGCGATTCTTCGTTTCGCGCAACTGCAGAGTTACGACGGCGTGCGTGACGATCGTTTGCCGCATGCCTTGCGCAATGCCAATCCGGATCGCATCCAGCGCTGCGTCGACGGCCGTTGGACGGATGCGTCGATCGACGCCTGATCGCTCAATCCACCCAGGGGGATTGCAACAGCGGTTCCCCGGGCGCCACGTCCGCCAGCATTGCCGCAAGCCCGAAGTCGTCGATATCGGGATGGTCCTTGCGCGCTTCGACGAGCAGCTGCAGCGCCAGTCGCTCCATCAGCGCGACATTGGCATTGATGCGTTCCTGGAAGGCAGCATCGTCCAGTGGCGGATCGGTGAGCGCGCGATTGAGCTCGTGGAACCACGGGATCAGGTATTGGTCGAGCAACCGCCCATCCTGCGGCGGCGATGGCGTGCCATTGCGCTCGCCCCAGGTACGCAACAGCGCCTGCATCGCGATGTTCAGGCTGGTGGCGCGATCGAGCGTGGGCCGCAGCTTGCCGAGCATGGCGATATCGGCGATGCGATCGCCGGTGAACAGCGGCGCCAGCAGCGACCAGTAGTAGGTGTAGTCCCAGATCACCTTGAGCGGCATCACCCGGGCGTCGCCGAACAGCGCGTACTGGCCGCGGTAGAGCGTCATGGTGTTGGTGAAGAAGGAATCGATCAGCTGCTGGTAGATCCCGGCATACGGCGCGAACGGCTGGTTGGCGCGGTCGCGGCGGATCAGGTCGCAGATGTAGGTGTTGCCGATGGCGATGAAATCGCTGCCTGGCGAATAGAACGGATCCAGGAACAGTCCCGCTTCACCGGTGATCGCCCAGCGATCGCCCGAGAACACCTGCCTGCAGCCGTGCGAGAAGTGGCGCAGGAAGCGGAAGTCCTGCAGCGCGTGGCGCGGATCGTCCAGCAGTTTGGCCAGCGCCGGCTGGTGCTCGCGCAGCCATGCGGTCGCGAGTTCGTGGGTCTTCAGTTTTTCCAGCGGATGCGTTGCGCCATCGGCGACGATGCCGATCGAATGCGCGCCGGAGGCGAGCGGGATCATCCACGCCCAGTAACCGCGGCCGCACAGGTGGTTGGTGGAACGCCAGCGATCCGGCGGCGTGCAACGCAGCAGCCAGTCGTTGTCGCGCGACCACAGGTTGGGATCGACGATGCCGTCGACGCGCCACCATGCGGCGTTGACGTCGTGCGGATTGTCTTCGGCGAGAGCGAACTTGCGCTTGAGCAGGCTGGCGCGCCCCGCGGCATCGACCAGCCAGCGCGCTTCCAGCCGGGTGGCGATGCCTTCATGTTCGAATTCGACCGCGTGCAGTCCGTCGTCGCTGGCGGGATCCATGTGCTTCACCGTGGCGCCGTCGAGGAAGACCACGCCGAGTTCGCGCGCGCGATCGCCGAGGAAGTTCTCGAAGCGGCCACGATCGAGTTGCCATGAAGTCATCGGCAACAGTTTGCTGACGCCGAGTTCGCTGCAGCGATCGATGGCTTCGACGCCATCCGAGAAGAAGAAGCGGAAACCGAACTTGCGGATCTGCTCGCCATCGAGGTGCTCGCGCAGGCCGAGGACGTGGCCAAAATAATGCGCGGCGATTTCCACCGTCGATTCGCCGACCTTGAACGCCGCCTCGCGCACCGGATGTTGCTGGCGTTCGATCACCACGACATGCAACGCCGGATCCATGCGCTTGAGCTGGATCGACAGGCTCAGGCCGGCGAGGCCGCCGCCGAGGATGACGACGTCGACTTTGTTGTTCATGCGTCCTGATCGATGACCGGGGGGTGGGCCCGCGTTACGCGGTATTCGCGCACCACGTCGCCACGCGCCAGGATGAATTTCACCGTGTGCGAAGTGATGTTGTAGAGATCACGGAACAGGCGGAAATGGCTCTTGCGGAATTCCTGCTCGGCGCTGGCGTAGCGTGCTTCCACCGGCACCGCGACCACGCCGGCGCCGGCCTGGCGCGACGCCGACATCAGCATCTGCGCTTCGAACACGAACCCTTCGCCGGGCACGTCGGGCAGGGTGAACACCGCGCGTGGATACAGGCGCTGGCCGCTCTGGGTATCGACGACGCGATAGCCGCAACCCCAGCTGATTCCCCAGTCGCCGAAGTCGTTGCCGATGCGGCGATACCACGGTTGCGATGCGCGTTTCTTCAGGCGCGCGCCGACCACCAGTGCGCCGGGGTGGCGATTGGCGGCGGCGATCAGGCGCGGCAGGTCGGAGGCCTTGTGCTGGCCGTCGCCATCCATCGTCGCCACCGCCTGCATGCCCATGCGCGCGGCTTCGGCGAAACCGTCGCGCAGGGACTGGCCCTTGCCCATGCGCCGGGAATGGCGCAGCAGGGTGACGGGAAGATCGCGCACGCAATCGGAAGTGCCGTCATCGGAACCGTCGTCGACCACGATCACGTGGTCGATGTGCTGCAGGGCCTCGCTCGCGACTTCGCGGATGCGCAGGCGTTCGTTCAGCGCCGGGATCACCACGGCGACGTTGCCGCGATCGAGTCGTGTTGGCTCAGCCATGACGGATTTCCAGGCGTAGTGCGCGTCCGGCGCCGGCATCGAGTTGTACCTCGCCATCCTTGCCGGTGGCGAGCAGGTCGAACAGCGGCAGCATTTTCGCCATGCGGTTCCCGGAGGCGTGGCGCGCCAGCGTGCCATCGTTGGCATCGCCTTCGCCATCAACCAGTGTCGCTGACAGCCGTGGTCCCTTGCCGCCGGCAGGCGCCAGCACCAGCGCGCCGCCGAGCAATCCGGTTCCGTTCGACACCGAGGACAGCGGGCCGGTCGCGCCGGTGTCGTAGGCAGCGAGCAGGATGGCCGGTTCGCCGCAGGCGAGATTCACCATTGCCTCGAGGAGGCCTTGCGCGAAGGTGCAGGCGAACGCGCTCAATGCGGTCGACGGCGCCATGCAGCCCTGGCCGATCGTCCAGTAACCGGCGGCGGCGTTGTGCACGGAGTTGTGGAACTTGGTCGGCGACAGCGCATCGGGGGCGTCGCGCAAGGTGGCGCAGATGTAATCGGTGATCGGCAGGTCGCCGTCGGTGCTGGCGAAAATGGAAGCCAGCGTCTTCGGGTCGCGCCCGGCATCGCTGCACGCGGCCTGGGCGACTTCCAGCGCCACCGCCACCGATTCCGGCGCGCGCCGGCGTTCGTTGGCGGGCAGCAATTGCGGCGAAGGTTTCGAGGGTGCATCAGCGGGCAATTCGCCGCTGGCGACGAATTGGCGAGCAGCGCTCCAGTCCGGAATCCCGCGGGTCCAGAAACCGATGCCTTCGATGGTGGCGTTCAATCCGCTCATGCGCGACCGAACACCAGCGAACAGTTGTTGCCGCCGAAGCCGAACGAATTGTTCATGGCGTGGCGGATCGGGCGCGAATCCTCGGCGAAACGGATCTGCGGGCCGCAGCCGGGATCGGGCGAGTCGCTGTTGAGCGTGGCGGGCAGGATGCCGTCTTCCAGCGCGATCAACGCGAACACCGATTCGACGATGCCGGCCGCGCCCAGCGTGTGGCCGGTGAATCCCTTGGTGCTCGCTGCGTGCAGCGTGTCGGGGAACATCGCCGAGATCGCGATCATCTCGACGCGATCATTCGCCGGCGTGGCGGTGCCGTGCAGGTTGAGGTGATCGATGTCCGCCGCTTCCAGCCCGGCGCGTGCCAGCGCATCGCGCATCGCCAGTTGCGCGCCGAGGCCTTCCGGATGCGGCGTCGACATGTGGTGGGCGTCGCTGGATTCGCCGTAGCCGAGCAGGCGCAGTCCGCCGGATTCGTCGCCATCGACGCGCTCCAGCACCGCGAAGCCGCCGGCCTCGCCCAGCGAGATGCCATCGCGCCGCGCATCGAATGGACGACACGGTTGCGTCGACACCAGTCCCAGCGAATTGAAGCCGAACAGCACGCTGCCACACAGGGTATCGACACCGCCGACCAGCGCGGCATCGACCACGCCGGACTGGATCAGTCGCGCTGCCTGCGCGAACACCTTGGCGCTCGACGAGCAGGCGGTCGCGACGGTGATGCTCGGGCCGCGCAGGCCGGTGGCGTGCTGGAGGAAATGGCCGAGCGAATGCGGGGTGTGGATGATCGGGCGGGCGAGGTCCGCCGGGAAGGCGTCATCGACCAGTCGTTCGTAGGCTTCCTCGGTGGCGCCGATGCTCGATGTCGATGTCCCGACCACCAGCGCGACGCGGTCCGCTCCATGGCGTTCGACCGCTTCGCGCAGCGCGTCCATCACCCCGTCCTGTTGGAGGGCGATCCAGGCGAGGCGGTTGTTGCGGCATTCCCAGGCGGAAAGCGCTTCGGGCAGCGCCTCGTCCTCGACGCCGGCGACCCGGCCGATCCAGCAGTCCAGGGGTGCGTGGCTGAAATCGTTGCGGCGAAGGCCGCTGCGTCCCGCGTGGAGGGCGTTGGCCTGTGCCTGCCGCCCGCGGCCGAGGGCCGTGGTGGCGGTATGGGCGCGGATCGCCACCGGAGGCATGCGCTGGGCGGTTCGGGAATCGGTCACGAAGGATCGGGCGGGGAATGGCCGGAAATTATAGACCGGGCACCCGATGAAGCCGCCTTGAACCGGTCATGTTGCAGTGCGGGCCGACTGGCGTCACGGTTCCGCGCATCGCGGGCCTGTCGATGCCGACAAGGCGATAAGATCGGATTGCCTCCGGGGGGAGGCGACCAAACCATACTTTTTGGGGAGTTCATTGATGAAGTTGAAGATTGCCCTGCTGGCGGGGCTGGCTGCGATCGTGTTTTCGGGGAATGTGGCGGCGCGCCATGCACCCCTGGTGAACCCTGCACCGATCACCGTTCCGGCCAATTTGTCGGACAAGGAGATTTCAAAGGAAATCAGGCGGGCACTGCTGCAGCGAGGCTGGGAGGTCGACTCCGAAACCCCTGGCGTCATCGACAGCACCCTGCATCTGCGCGAGCATGTCGCCAAGATCAAGGTGACCTATGGCAATGGCCAGGTGAAGCTCGCCTACGTCGACAGCACCAACCTTGAATACAAGAAGGATCGCAACGGGACGGAAGAAATCCACCCGAACTACCTTAACTGGATGCAGTTCCTGTCGAACGACATCAAGGCCAATCTCAGCGTGGCGTCGCTCAACCACGAAGGCTGAGCAGCCGGCGCGGGTTGACGAAAGCGGGCTCCGGCCCGCTTTTTTGTTGGCCGGCCCTGGAGCGCATAGGTCGGAAGTCATGTGTCGGCGCGGCGCGGCGACGGGTAGCATCGAAGGAATACCTCCGCCCTCCGGAATCCCGATGCGTGCTCATTCCCGCCTGGCCCTGCTGGCCGTCTGCCTGGTCGTCGCCCCGATGACCCAGGCGCAAACGCCCGCGCAGCTCACCGCTGCCGACTACGACCGTGCCGTGAAAACCCTCGGAGACCGTACCGGCCCGCTGGTGGACGGCATGGTCAGCGTTGTCGGCTGGCTGGACGACGGCAGCGTGGTCTACCGCGAGACCAGCGGTGGCAAGGCGCGCTTCCTGCGGCTTGACCCGGCCACCGGCAAATCCGCGTCGGCCTTCGATGCCCAGAAACTGGCCGACGCGATGAACCAGGCCCGCGCTGGCAAGGGCGCGCCTGTGAAGGTGGACATGCTGCCGGTCTCGGGCATCAAGCGCGACGGCGCGGTCATGGTGGTGGACGTGCGCGGGAGCAGCTATCGCTGCGACGACAAGGCTTGTTCGCCGGTCGCGGCGGTGAAATCCGGCGACGAACCCGGTGTCGCTTCGCCCGACGGCAAGCACGAAGCCTTCATCCGCAAATGGAATCTGTGGCTGCGCGATACCGCCAGCGGCAAGGAAACCCAGCTCACCAGCGACGGCAAGCCCGATTACGGTTACGCCACCGACAACGCCGGCTGGAAGCACACCGACGAAGCGGTCGTGGTGTGGTCGCCGGATTCGAAGAAGATCGCCACCTTCCAGCAGGACCAGCGCAAGACCAGCACGATGACGCTGGTCGATACCAGCGTCGGCGCGCCGAAGGTGCAGCAGTGGAAGTATCCGTTCGCCGGCGACAAGGACGTGACGATGATCGAGCGCGTCATCGTCGATGTCTCGGGCGCCGCGCCGAAGACCGTGCGCCTGCAGATGCCGGCTGACCAGCATCGCTCGACTTGCGCCGACGACGTGGTCTGCGACGGCGGCTGGGAAGACGTGCAGTGGGCGAAGGACGGCAAGACCCTGGCCTTCGTCAGCACCGATCGCGGCCACAAGTCCGCGACCCTGCGCGTGGCCGATGCCGCCACCGGCAAGGTGCGCGACGTCTACAAGGAAACCGTCGCCACCCAGTACCAGAGCGCGCCGGCGCTGGCTTCGGTCAACTGGCGTTACCTGCCCGAGAGCAACGAGTTCATCTGGTTCAGCCAGAAATCCGACTGGGGCCATCTCTACCTGCATGATCTCGCCACCGGCAAGCTCAAGCACCAGATCACCAGCGGCGACTGGAACGTCACCCAGATCGGCCACATCGATCCCGTCTCGCGCACGCTGTGGATCCGCGGCGTCGGTCGCGAAGGCGGCGATCCCTACTTCGTGCGCTACTACAAGGTCGGCATGGATGGCGGCGACGTCACCCTTCTGACGCCGGAAAACGCCAACCACACCATCACCCCGTCCGCCGACGACAAGTATTTCGTCGATGTGTACTCGACCATCTCCACCGCGCCGGTCGCAGTGCTGCGCGATGGCAACGGCAAGCAGGTGAGCGAACTCGCGCGCGCCGATCTCACCCGCCTGAAGGCGGCGGGCTGGGTTGCGCCGGAATCGTTCACGGTGAAGGCGCGCGATGGCAAGACCGATCTCTACGGCCAGATGTACAAGCCGTCGAATTTCGATGCGAGCAAGAAGTATCCGATCGTCACCTACATCTATCCGGGTCCGCAGGTCGGTTCGATCCGCACGCGCAGCTTCATGCCCGCGCAGGGCGACAACCAGGCGTTGGCCGAGCTCGGCTTCATCGTCATCGCGATTGACGGCATGGGCACCCCGCTGCGCAGCAAGGCGTTCCAGGATGCCTATTACGGCAACATGGCCGACAATACCCTGCCGGACCAGGTGGGTGCGCTGAAGCAGCTCGCCGCGAAGTATCCGTGGGTCGATGCGACGCGTGCCGGCATCTGGGGTCATTCCGGCGGCGGCAACGCCACCGCGACGGCCATGTTCCGCTACCCGGACGTGTACAAGGCAGGTTGGGCTGAAAGCGGCAACCACGACAACCTGACCTATGAGGACGACTGGGCCGAGCGCTATCACGGCTTGCTCGAGAAGAAGGCCGACGGCACCACCAACTACACCGGCCAGGACAACGCTGCGTACGCCAAGAACCTCAAGGGCAAGCTGATGCTGGTCCATGGGCTGATGGACGACAACGTGCCGCCGCAGTCGACGCTGCAGGTGGTCGATGCGTTGATGAAGGCGAACAAGGACTTCGATCTGCTGCTGCTGCCGCACGCCCGCCACGGCTACGGCGTGGACAGCTACTACGTGATGCGTCGCCGCTGGGACTTCTTCGTGAAGAACCTGCTGGGTGCCGAGCCGCCGAAGGAATACCTGGTCGCACCGGCGCGTTGAACACGCGCTGGCTTCGCGGAGATTTGAAAAGCAACAGCTCGCTGGGCTGTTGCTCTCAATTCACCCCCTGAAAGCACCCACCGGCGGCGCCTATGCGGTTCGTCTGTAGCGCCGACCATACGCAGCATGGATGCTGCGTATGAGCCTACATGGATGTCACACGGCGTGTCGGTGGCTGCAGACAACCGCGATAGGCGCACAGCCGGGCGATGCTTTCTCACCGCTGCCCGAACAGGATCTTCTTCTCTTCGTCGCTCAGCGGTTTGCCGGCATCCGGATTGACGGTTTTCGCCAGCGCATACGCGCGCTGGGTGGCGGGTCGCGCCGCGATCGACGCATGCCAGCGCTGCAGGTCCGGGAACGCCGACAGATCCAGCGGCGCCTTCGTGTACGGATTGATCCACGGATAGCAGGCCATGTCGGCGATGGTGTAGTCGTCGCCGGTGATGAAGGCGCGGCCTTTCAACTGGCGATCGAGTACGCCGAGCAGGCGCAACACTTCGTTGCGGTAGCGATCACGGGCGTAATCGACCTGTTCCGGCGCGTAAACGTGGAAGTGTCCGTACTGGCCGGTCATCGGGCCGAGCCCGGCCATCTGCCACATCAGCCATTCGTTGACATGGACCTTGCCGCGCACGTCATTGGCGAAGAAGCGGCCGGTCTTGTTGGCGAGATACACCAGGATCGCGCCCGATTCGAACACGCTGATCGGTGCGCCGCCATCCGTCGGTGCGTGGTCGACGATCGCCGGCATCTTGTTGTTGGGCGAAATGCGCAGGAAATCGGGTTCGAATTGCGCGCCCTTGCCGATGTCGACAGGGATGATGCGGTATTCCAGGCCCGCTTCTTCGAGGAAGAGGGTGATCTTGTGGCCGTTGGGCGTCGGCCAGTAGTGCAGGTCGATCATGGCGTAGATGATTGCGGGAGAAAGGCAGTCTAGCGTTCCGGCGTGACGATCGCGGTGGAAGGATTCGCTGGCGCCGGGTTACTCTCGCGCTTCCCCACACATGCCTGTCCGATGAGCCACCAGCAAACTGCCACCGCCCCGTTGAGCCCGTTGTCGCGCCTGATCTTCGCTTCGCGCTGGCTGCAGCTGCCGCTCTACCTCGGCCTGATCGTGGCCCAGGGCGTGTACGTGTTCCTGTTCATGAAGGAACTGTGGCACCTGATCGCCCATGCGGTCGAACTGAACGAGCAGCAGATCATGCTGATGGTGCTCGGCCTGATCGACGTGGTGATGATTTCCAACCTGCTGGTGATGGTGATCGTCGGCGGATACGAAACCTTCGTGTCGCGGCTGCGGTTGCATGGGCATCCCGACCAGCCGGAATGGCTGAGCCATGTCAACGCCAGCGTGTTGAAGGTGAAGCTGGCGATGGCGATCATCGGCATCTCCTCGATCCACCTGCTCAAGACCTTCATCGCGATCGGCAGCCTCGGCACCGAAGCATCCGGGTACACCATGCAGGGCGTGATGTGGCAGACCATCATCCACTGCGTGTTCATCCTCTCGGCGATCGGCATCGCCTGGACCGACCGCCTGATGAACGCAACCGTGGGCAAGCGCGAGCACTGACAGCCGCATTGCCGCGTAAAATGCGGCCATGGATGTTTCCCATTTGCTCGACGGGCTGAATCCGGCCCAGCGCGAGGCCGTGACTGCGCCGCCCGGACACTATCTGGTGCTGGCTGGCGCCGGCTCCGGCAAGACCCGCGTGCTCACCCATCGCATCGCGTGGTTGAACGAAGTGCACGGCGTGCCCGCGCACGGCATCTTCGCCGTCACCTTCACCAACAAGGCGGCGGGCGAGATGCGTGCGCGCACCGAGGCGCAATTGCGCAATGGCGCGCGCGGGATGTGGATCGGCACCTTCCACGGGCTCGCGCATCGGCTGCTGCGCCTGCACTGGCAGGACGCGAAGTTGCCGGAGGGTTTCCAGATCCTCGACAGCGACGACCAGTTGCGGCTGGTGAAGCGCGTGGTGCAACAACTCGAGCTCGACGAGGCACGCTTCCCGCCCAAGCAGATCGCGTGGTGGATCAACGCGCAGAAGGACGAGGGCCGTCGCCCGCAGCACATCCAGCCCGATCGTGATGAATGGTCGCAGGTGATGCAGAAGTGCTACGCCCTCTACCAAGAGCGCTGCGACAACGCCGGCCTGGTCGATTTCGCCGAGATCCTGCTGCGCGCGCATGAGCTGCTGCGCGACAACCCGGCGCTGCTCGCGCACTACCGCCAGCGCTTCCGCGAATTGCTGATCGACGAATTCCAGGACACCAACGCGATCCAGTACGGCTTCGTGCGCCTGCTGGCGGGCGAAACCGGCCATGTCTTCGTGGTCGGCGACGACGACCAGGCGATCTACGGCTGGCGCGGCGCCAAGGTCGAGAACGTCCAGCGCTTCCTGCAGGATTTCGCCGGTGCGCAGACCATCCGCCTCGAGCAGAACTATCGTTCCACCGCCAACATCCTCAGCGCTGCGAACGCGGTGATCGCCCACAACCCGGAGCGCCTCGGCAAGCAGCTGTGGACCGACAGCGGTGAAGGCGAGTTGATTGACCTGTACGCCGCCTACAACGAGATCGACGAAGCGCGCTACGTGGTCGAGCGCATCCGCGCCTGGGTGCGCGACGGCGGCAGCCATGGCGATTGCGCGATCCTCTATCGCAGCAACGCGCAATCACGCGCCTTCGAAGAAGCCCTGCTGGCGGAACAATTGCCGTATCGCGTGTATGGCGGCATGCGCTTCTTCGAGCGCGCCGAAATCAAGGACAGCCTGGCCTACCTGCGCCTGATCGCGTCGCGCGCGGATGACGCGGCCTTCGAGCGCGCGGTCAATACGCCGGCACGCGGCATCGGCGAACGCACGCTGGACGAAGTGCGGCGGATGGCGCGCGGCGCCGGCATGACGCTGTGGGACGCTTCGCGCGAGCTGGTGCATGCCGGCGATCTCGCGGCGCGCGCACGCAACGCACTGGCGGCGTTCCTGCAGTTGATCGACCAGTTGCAGGATGAAAGTGTCGAGTTGCCGCTGCAGGACAAGATCGACCACATGCTGGCGCGCAGCGGACTGCGTGCGTACTACGAGAAGGAATCGCGCGGCAGCCTCGACTCGCGCACCGACAACCTCGACGAGCTGGTCAGCGTGGCTTCGCGCTTCGTGCGCGGCGACGACGAGGAAACCGCGCAACTGAGCGAGCTGGTCGCCTTCCTCGCCTATGCCGCGCTGGAGGCGGGCGAGGGCCAGGCGCAGGCCGGCGACGACGGCGTGCAATTGATGACGCTGCACAGCGCCAAGGGCCTGGAATTCCCGCTGGTCTTCCTCGCCGGCATGGAGGAAGGGCTGTTCCCGAACGCGCGTTCTTCGGAAGAGAGCGGGCGCCTCGAGGAAGAACGCCGCCTCGCCTATGTCGGCATCACCCGCGCGCGCCAGAAGCTGGTGCTGAGCTACGCCGAGGCGCGCCGGCTGCATGGCCAGGACATGTACGGGATCCCGTCGCGCTTCCTGCGCGAGATCCCGTCGTCGCTGGTCAACGAGGTGCGGCCGAAGGTCAAGGTATCGCGTGCCTACGCGCCGATGCCGCGTCGCGATTTCGGCCACGCGCAGATCGCGGCGCCGGGCATTGCGCTGGGCGCGCAGGTGCGCCATCCGACGTTCGGCAGCGGCACCGTGATTGACGTCGAAGGCAGCGGGTCGCATGCGCGGGTGCAGGTGAATTTCGACGATGCCGGATCAAAGTGGCTGGTTCTCGCGTTCGCGAATCTGTCGCCGATGTAGCACGCGCTGGTGGCGTGGGTCGCCACTCCGCTGCACGGGACGCCGTGAATACGTCCATGTAGGCTCATGCGCCGCATCCATGCGGCGCAATGCCCGTGCATCGGAGCAGCGACCCACTTCCGCGCGCGTGTTGTGGCAAGGCGCTCAGCCGGGCGATGCTTTTCAGTCCTCGCCTAGCCAGCGCGTGCCAAAATGTCCCCATGAACAAGCGCCTGGTCCTGATCGACGGTTCGTCCTATCTCTTCCGCGCCTTCCACGCGCTGCCGCCGCTGAGCAACGCCCAGGGCGAGCCGACCGGCGCGCTGTTCGGCGTGGTCAACATGCTGCGCGCGCACCTCAAGGACAAGCCCGACTACATCGCCTTCGTGATGGATGCGTCTGGGCCGACCTTCCGCGACGACCTCGATCCGCAGTACAAGACCAATCGGCCGCCGATGCCCGACGACCTGCGCGTGCAGATCGAACCGCTGATGGCGATCGTGCAGGCGCTGGGCCTGCCGATCATCCGCGAATCCGGCGTCGAGGCCGACGATGTCATCGGCACGTTGGCGGTGCAGGCGGCGGCGGCCGGCGTCGAGGTCACCGTTTCCACCAGCGACAAGGACATGGCGCAGCTGGTGCGCCCGCACGTCGGACTGGTCAACACCATGAGCGGCAGCAAGCTCGATTCCGATGCCGCCGTCGTCGCCAAGTTCGGCGTCACCCCGGCGCAGATCATCGATTACCTGTCGCTGATGGGCGACGCCGTCGACAACATCCCCGGCGTGCCCAAGTGCGGCCCGAAGACCGCGGCGAAATGGCTGAGCGAATACGGATCGCTGGATGGCGTGATCGCCAATGCCGACAAGATCGGCGGCAAGATCGGCGAGTCGTTGCGCGCGACATTGCCGCGCCTGCCGTTGAACTACCAGCTCGCGACGATTCGCACCGACGTGCCGCTGCACGAAGCGTATGGTGATCTCGCCCTGCGTGATCGCGACGTCGATGCCCTGCGCACGCTCTATGCGCGCTATGGCTTCAACCAGGCATTGAAGGAGCTCGATGGTGCGAGCGTTCCGGAATCGCCCGGCGCATCGATCCCGAAAGCGCCGGCCGGCCTGCGCGGATTCGTCGCCGCGCCGGTTGCCACGGGCGATATCGATCCGCAGCTGTCGCGTCCCGGCGAATACGAATGCGTGACGGAGGCCAAGCAGTTGCAGGCCTGGACCGATGCGCTCAACAACGCGTCGATGTTCGCCTTCGACACCGAAACCGACGGCCTCGACCCGATGCAGGCGCGCATGGTCGGCATGTCGCTGAGCACGCAGTCCGGCAAGGCCTGCTACATCCCGCTTGGTCATGACGCCGCCGATGTCGCGCAGTTGTCGCTCGAAGACGTGGTCGCCGCACTGAAACCCGCCTTTGCCGACCCGGCCAAGCTCAAGGTCGCGCAGAACGGCAAGTTCGACCTCCATATCCTCCATCGTCACGGGTTGGATGTGTCGCCGCCGCTGGGCGACACCCTGCTGGAAAGTTTCGTGCTCGATTCCGGCCAGCGCCACGACATGGACACGCAGGCGAAACGGCTGCTCGGGATGGACACCATCCATTACGAGGATGTCACCGGCAAGGGCGCGAAGCAGATCTCCTTCAGCCAGGTCGCGCTCGACGTCGCCACCGATTACGCCGCGGAAGACGCCGACGTCACCCTGCGCCTGCATGAAGTGCTGGCGCCGAAACTTGCCGCGGAACCGAAACTCGAAAGCGTCTATCGCGACATCGAACTGCCGCTGGTGCCGGTGCTCGCACGCATCGAGCGCAACGGCGTGCTGATCGACGCGGCCGAGCTGCGCGCGCAATCGGCGGAACTGTCGCGACGGATGCTCGAGGCGCAACAGCGCGCCACCGAACTCGCCGGGCGCGCGATCAATCTCGATTCTCCCAAGCAGCTCGGTGCCTTGCTGTTCGACGAACTCAAGTTGCCGGCGCTGGTGAAGACGCCGGGCGGCGCGCCCTCGACCAACGAGGAAGCGCTGGAGGCGATCGCCGACCAGCACGAATTGCCGCGCGTCATCCTCAACTATCGCGGCTACGCCAAGCTCCGCAGTACCTATACCGAGAAGCTGCCGGAGATGATCAATCCGCAGACCGGCCGCGTGCACACCAACTACAACCAGGCCGGTGCGGCCACCGGGCGCCTGTCGTCGAACGATCCCAACCTGCAGAACATCCCGATCCGCACCGACGAGGGACGCAGGATCCGCCAGGCTTTCGTCGCACCCAAGGGGCGCGTCATCGTCGCCTGCGACTACTCGCAGATCGAGCTGCGGATCATGGCGCACCTCTCGGAGGATCCGGCGTTGTTGCGCGCCTTTGCCTCGGGCGAGGACGTCCATCGCGCCACCGCGGCCGAGGTCTTCGGCAAGCCCCTGGGTGAGGTCACCGGCAACGAACGCCGCGCCGCCAAGGCGATCAATTTCGGCCTGATGTACGGCATGGGCGCCTTCGGGCTCGCCCGCCAGCTCGGGGTGCCACGTGGCGAGGCCCAGGATTACATCGCCCTGTACTTCAGCCGCTATCCGGGCGTGCGCGACTACATGGAACGCACCCGCGCCCAGGCGCGGGAGCAGGGCTATGTCGAGACCGTGTTCGGGCGCCGGCTCTATCTGCCCTATATCGACAGCCGCAACCAGGCCCAGCGCGCCGGGGCCGAACGGGCGGCGATCAATGCGCCGATGCAGGGCACCGCAGCCGACATCATCAAGCGGGCGATGGTGGCGATCGATGGATGGCTGCAGCCGCAGAACGACAAGGCGCTGATGATCATGCAGGTGCACGACGAACTGGTGTTCGAGTGCGACGAGGCCTTCGCCGCCACCCTGCGCGAGGAGGCGGGCCGGCACATGTCTGCCTCGGCCGATCTGCGGGTGCCACTCGTAGTTGATAGTGGCCAGGGCGCGAACTGGGAACAGGCGCATTGACCATTTTTTCGAAAGTGAACGCAGCCGGAACCGCGCTTCTAAACACGTGCTGAACCCGATCCGGATTTACGTTTTTTTACGGTTAGATTTACGCGTCGCAGACAACTTCGGTGTTTAACTACACGTGACAGATGCAACGTCTGTCTTGGATAACTCCCTCCCCTGGAGTGATTCCTGCTCAGGCACGTTCTCCCCAAACGTCGCCTGGAACCCGCCCCGCCGGTCCCCCTCCGGCGGGGTTTTTTATGTCCGGTCCCCGGCGATGGCACACTCGACGCAATCGACGACCCGGTGCGAGCCATCCGCATGAGCGACCTGTTCCATCTCTCCGCGCCCTGGTGGCACTTCCCGCTGCGCGCGCTGGTGATCTACCTGATGGTGATCGTGCTGATACGCCTGTCGGGCAAGCGTGCGGTCGGCCAGTTCACGCCCTTCGACCTGGTCCTGCTGATCCTGATCGGCAATGCCGTGCAGAATGGTCTGAATGGGGGAGACAACTCGATCACCGGTGCCTTCCTGCTGGCGGGTTGCCTGATCGCGCTGAATTTCGTGGTCGCGCTGTTCACCTCGCGCAGCAGGGGCTTCGATCAACTGGTCGAAGGCGTTCCGGTGGTGCTGGCGCGCAATGGCCAGGTGTTCGATGACGTCCTCCGCCGAGAGCTGGTCAGCCACGACGACTACATCGAGGCGCTGCGCCTGAACAATGTGTCTAATCCCAATGATGTCGCCCTGGCGCTGCTGGAGACCAACGGCAGCATCAGCGTGATCCAGCGCCAGAACGGCGGCGATGCCCGCGCCGACTTCTATGCGGGGCAGTTGCCGCCGCGCTCCCATCGCCGTCGCCGGCGTCGCCCGGGCAGTCCCCAGAGCAACTGACCGGTCAGGCGAGTTCGCCCAGCCAGTCGCGCGGACACAGGTAGTCGGCGAGGCGGGCTTCGGCGCTCCCGGCTTCCGGGGCATAGCCGTATTCCCAGCGCACCAGCGGCGGCAGGCTCATCAGGATCGATTCGGTGCGTCCGCCCGATTGCAGGCCGAAGTGGGTGCCGCGGTCGAAGACCAGGTTGAATTCGACATAGCGGCCGCGCCGGTAGAGCTGGAACTGGCGCTCGCGTTCGCCATGCGGCGTGTCGCGGCGGCGCTCGATGATCGGGAGGTAGGCGTCGAGGAAGCCGTCGCCGACCGCGCGCATGTAGGCGTAGTCGCGTTCGAAATCGTCCTGGAGGTCATCGAAGAACAGGCCGCCGACGCCGCGCGTTTCGCCGCGATGCTTGAGCAGGAAGTACTCGTCGCACCAGCGCTTGTGGGCGGCGTAGCGCTCCTCGCCGCCGAAGGGTTCGCACAGCGCGCGGGCGGTGCGGTGCCAGTGCAGCACGTCTTCGTCGACGGGGTAGAACGGGGTGAGGTCGAAACCGCCGCCGAACCACCACGCGACCGTTTCGCCATCCTTCTCCGCGCGGAAATGGCGGACGTTGGCATGGGTCGTGGGGATGTGCGGGTTGCGCGGATGGAAGACCAGCGAGACGCCACAGGCGCGCCATTGCGCATCGACGAGTTCCGGGCGCGCGGCCGTCGCCGAGGGCGGGAGTTTCGTTCCCGACACGTCGGAGAAGCCGATGCCGGCCTGTTCGAACACCGCGCCGTCGCGGAGGATGCGGGTGCGGCCGCCGCCGCCCAGCAGGGCGCCGCTGCCTTCGCGCGTCCACGCGTCCTCGATGAAGCGGGCGCCGCCGTCGGCGTGTTCGATCGCCGCGCAGATGCGGTCCTGCAGGCCGGCCAGCCAGTCGCGGACGTCATCGAAAGAAGTGGTCGGGAGCGTCGTCATGCCCGGCATTGTCGCAGCGGATCGAGCTGCGGACGATAGGCGTTGCTGCGCACCTGCATCAACCCGAGCAGGAAGTCGAAGATGTTGTCGTGGCTCCAGGGTTGCGCGCCCTGGCGCGTGACGCAGGCGGCATCGATGCCATCGCGCTGGCGGAAGCCGTCGGACATCCACAATGCCATCGGGATATGCGTCTGCACGTCGGGGGCGAAGGCATACGGCGCGCCGTGCAGGTAGAGGCCGTTTTCGCCCAATGATTCGCCGTGGTCGGAGACGAACAGCACCGCGCCGTCGATGGCGGGGTCATCCCGCAGCGTGGCGATCACCGAGGCGATGATCGAATCGGTATAGAGCACGCTGTTGTCGTAGGCGTTGCGGATCTGCTCCGGCGTGCAGGTCTGCAGCTGGTTGCTGCGGCAGACCGGCTTGAACTGCTCGAATTCCGCCGGGTAGCGCTGGTAGTAGGCCGGCCCGTGGCTGCCCTTCACGTGCAGCACGATCACGCGATCGCCATGCGTCTCGGCCAGGGTCTTCTCCAGGGCATCGACGAGGATGCCGTCGAAACAGTTGCGCGCACTGCACCACCTGGGATCGGTCGAGTTCTGGAGTTCGGTTTCGTGCACGCGCTTGGCGATGCCCTTGTCGCCGGTGTTGTTGTCGAACCAGGCGACATCGACGCCGGCATGGGCCAGCACGTCCAGCGCGTTCTCGCGGGCGAGTGCGGCGCGTTCGCTGAAGTCCTTGCGGCCAAGGTTGGAGAACATGCACGGCAGCGAGACCGCGGTATCGGTGCCGCAGGAGCGCACGTCGGCGAAATTCGTCACCGGCAGTTGCGCGAGTTGCGGCGTGGTCTGGCGTCCGTGGGTGGACAGGCCCCAGCTGGCCGCGCGCACCGACTCGCCGGCGATGAACACCAGCACCTGCGGTTTGGCGCCTGCGGGTGCGGTGGCACGCGTGGCGTCGCGACCCAGCGGTTGCACCACGATCGCCGCCTGTGGGCGGGCGTTGTCGACATAGGCGTAAAGCCCGCTGGCGATCGCCATCGGATTGATGACGTGGCCGAGTTCGCGCTGGGTGCGCAGGCTGGAGGCGACGCCGCGACCTCCGATGCCGATCGCGATGGCGCTCGCGACGATCACGATCAGCACCAGTTTCGCGCGCGACCACAGTTCGCGGGGGAAGGGCTGCCATTCGATTCGCGTCCACAGCACCAGCAACGCCGGTACCACGCCGGCGCCGCCGATCTTCCACGCCATCCGCCACGACAACCATTCGCCGGCCTCGCGCGAATTGGTCTCGAACACGCTGCGCAAGGTGTGGCGATCGATCACCGCGCCGAAATCGTCCATGAAGAAGGCGGCGGCGGCGGCGCACAGCAATACGATCACCAGCCACGGCTTGATCGACCATTTGAAGCTGAGCGGCAGCAGCACGACGAGGATGGTCATCGCCAGCAACACGCCCAGGCACAGCAGGAACAGCCAGTGCGGCAGGCCGCCGGGATCGAGTGATGCCAGCAGTTTCCATGCTCTGGAATTGGCGAATATCAGCAACCATGCCGTGCACAGCAGCAACACGGTGTTCGCGCGCATCAAGGGTCCACGCATCATGGCGAGGTCGATTCCGGAGCGTGAAGAGCGACTAGGCTAACGCAAGCCAATCTGAATCGGCGGTTCCCTTGTGGCGAAGCTTCCCCCACAATTCCCGGGATTCCGGAAGAGTTGCATGCGCGCCTACGTCTACAAGAGCACCCGCAAAGCCGATACCTATGTCTTCCTCGCCGCGCGCGACGAGGGCGCCAAGTTGCCGGAGGCGTTGCGCACGCAACTCGGTCCGCTGCAGTTCGTGCTGGAAACCGAGCTGACGGCCGGGCGCAAGCTGGCCCGCGAAACCCCCGAAGAAGTGATGGCGAATCTGGCCGATCGCGGCTTCCATCTGCAGATGCCGCAGGATTTGCCGCTCGATCCCATGACCTCGGACTGGGGGACGGATGCCTGAGCAGCAGCGTCCCGCGGTTGCGGGGCAATCGGCGATGCCTTGGCAGGCGGCTGCTGCCGCCGGAGTGCTGGCCCTGCTCGCGACCGGATTCGGCGGCTGGATCGCCGCGATCGGCGGCGCCCTCGGCAGTGGCCTGCTGGCCAGTGCCTGGCCGTTGCGCGGAAGCACCAAGGAGCGCGCGCCCCGGGTCATCACCAGCCATGTCGTGGTCTGGGCCGCCGCAGTGGTGGTCGGCGCGGCGCTGGCGGCGTGGCCGCTGCATGCATTGATGGCGTCGGGCTCGTTGCCGGCCGCGCTCGGCCTCGGGCTGGCGGCAGCGATCGGCGTGATCCTGGCGTGGCGGGTGTGGCCGCTGTGGACCAGCGATGCCGGCGACGCCCGCTTCGCCTTCCACCATGCCTTGGGCGAACGCGATCCTTCGCGGCGCTGGGCATGGAGCGGCTTGCGTCCGGCGGTCGCGGTGGCCTGCGTGGTTGCGCTGGTCCTGGTGCTGGCGTGGCCGGGCGTGATCAACGGCTCGCTGCGCTGGGCGCTCGCCGTCCTGTTGGCGTTGCTGCTGCCGGTGCTGCGCTTCTCGGCGCGCATCCAGCGGGTGGCCAAAGAGGTGAAGGCGATGCCGACCCCGGCGCCTGCCCGCAACGCTGAACCGGTCAGTCTCGATGCCTTGCCGGAATTGCACCTGGATGATGAAGCCGCGGCCGATGCCGTCGTGGATCTTCCCGCCACGACCGGCAATGACGAACTTGATCGTGAACTCCACGCTGCCGCCCGCAGCGGTCGCGTCGAACGCGCGCTCGCGCTGCTCGATGCCGGTGCACGCGCCGATGCGCTGCCGGCGACGGACGATCGCGACCAGCGCCGCCTGCCGATCCTCGCCGCAGTGTTGCCCGACCTGCGGCTGCTGCGCACGCTGATCGCCCATGGCGTTTCGCTCGATGCCGATGCCAGCGGCATCACTCCGTTGCTCGCCGCGACGCGCGACAGCTGGCACGGCCGTCCCGATGCGGTGGCGATGCTGCTCGCCAATGGCGCCGATGTTCGCGCCACCGATCCCCAGGGCAACACGCCGCTGCACCACGCCGCGCGCAGCACCGATCCCGGCGTCGCCGCCTTGCTGCTCGATGCCCAGGCGCAGATCGACATCGCCAACGACAACGGCCAGACACCGTTGGCGATGGCCTGTGCCGCCGGCAACTGGCGGCTGGCGAAATTCCTGCTCGAACGCGGTGCCAGTGTCGCCCCGGCGAATGCGCTGGCGCCGTTGCTCGCCGCGGCGACCGCCGATGACGACGACCCCGCCGGCGTGCAACTGCTGCTGCGCCATCGCGCGCAGGTGGCGGATGCGGTGGATGGCGATGGCCGTACCGCGCTGCACCTGGCCGCGCAGGCCGGGCATTCCGCCATCGTCCAGACCTTGCTCGACAGCGGCGCGAGCGTTGATGTTCGTGATGCGACGCAGACCACGCCGCTGATGCTGGCGGCGCAGGGCGGCCATCGCGAGGTGATTGATGCCTTGCTGGAATCGAAGGCCGATGTCGCCGCGCGCAATGCCGATGGCCACGATGCCTTGCGCCATGCGGTGGAAGGCGAAGTCGCCGGTGCCGACGTGATCGCCGCGCTGCAGGCCGCTGGCGCACACGTTGATGTGATCGATGATGCCGGTGTCGATGCCCTTGCACGCGCCAAGGCGCTGGGCCGCTGGTCGGTGGTGCAGGCGCTCGATCCCACCTTCGTGCCGCCGCCGGTTGCCGGCAGCGACAGCGATGTCGCGGCGGACGATGCCGCACCGAACCGGCCCCCCTATGCCGTCGTCAGCGATGCCCTGCGCGATGGCGACAGTGCGACGCTCGAGCGTTTCGCGCCGCTGCTGGAACGCAGCGAATTCACTCGCATGCTCGCCGAGCTTGCGCCGTCATCGCCGCAACTGGTGCCGTGGCTGCTCGCGCGCGGCGCCGACGTCGACGCCAGCCGCGAGGGCCACAGTCTGCTTGGACAGTTGCTGCGCCTCGCGCCCGGCGACGCCAACGCCGCGCAGGCGCTCGACCTGTTGTGGCGACGTGGCGCCAGTCCTGCCGGTGCCGGCGTGTTCGCCAACCATCTGCAGGCCTGTCGCGCCCATCCGTCCGAACACGGGGAGGCCTTCGCGCTGCAATTGCTCGAACGCGGCGCCGACCCCTTCGCCAGCGACAGTGCCGGCGATCCGCCGTTGCATCACGCCATCCGCCTGCATTGGCCGCGGTTGATCCAGCGCCTGCTCGACAGCGGCGTTGATGCCAGCGCGATCGACGGATCGGGCCTGAGCGCGCTGCATGTCGCCACGGCGTGTGGCGATGCCAACGCAGTGCGTGCATTGGTGGCAGTCGGTGCAAAGCCCGATGCGCGTGCGCCCGATGGCCAGACTGCGCTTGGTGTCGCGCTCGCCAATGGTCGCAAGGACCTCGCCGACTGGCTGGACTGGCGGGGCTGGCCGTTGCCGGGTCGCGCCTTGCGCGCGGGCGATCTGCCAGCTGCGGCGATCACCGGTGACGGCGATGCAGTGCGGCGCATGCTTGAACTCGGCTTTCCTGTCGATGCGCTCGACGCCCAGGGCTGCAGCGCCTTGCTGCGCGCAGCCGGTGGCGGCCATGTCGATGCGGTGGAACAGCTGGTCGCGCACGGTGCGGATGTCGGACTCAGCGCAAGCACCGGTGCCACGCCGTTGTCGGCGGCGGTGAGCATGCGCCACGCCGCCGTGGTCGATCGCCTGCTCGCTGCCGGCGCCGATCTTGGCCAGCGATTGCCCGGTGACGTCACGGTCCTGATGCTGGCGTCCGCGCTGGGCTTGCCGGAAATGGTCACGCGATTGCTGCGCGCCGGCGCCGATGTCGCCGCCGCCGATCCGCAGGGGCTGGCGCCGATCCACTGCGCTGCACTCTACGGGTTCACTGCGCGCGACCGCACGCGACTGGTGACCCTGTTCGACACGCTGTTGCTGTCTGGCGCCGACGCCAATGCCCGGGCCGAAGCCGGCGTCACGCCGTTGCTGTTGCTGCTCGGCGCGCGCGCCGAACCGGGCACCGGCTGCGATGAAGCGGTGATCCTCGCCGGGCTCGACCGCATGCTCGACGAAGACGTGCAACTCGACGCCCAGGATCCGCGCGGTTTCGGCCCGCTGCACATCGCCGCACTCCATGGATTGATGTCGGTGGCACGGCGCCTGCGCGACAGCGGGGCCCCGCTGGGCCAGCGCGATCGCCTCAACCGCACCCCGCGCGACATCGCCTTGATGCGCGGATTCGTCGACGTCGCCGCCGAGCTTGCCGAAGCGACGCCGGCGGCGCAGGACCTGACGATGGCGCGCATGCTGCGGCCGCAGGATCGTTCGTACTGATCGATCCGGTTGCGCTACGATCGCCCCATCACGAGGGGAGAACGGGATGGCGAAACGATTGAGGATGACGGCGTTCGCGCTGGCGTTGCTGGCTGGTCCGGCGTTGGTGACGCAGGCCAGGGAGCCGGAGCTGGTGACGAACAACCATGGCCTGACCGAATCGGTGATGACCATGCGCGTGCGTGGCGACCTCGTTTTCGGGCCGGATGGCGTGGTGAAGGAACAACACATCGCGACCAAGCTTGATCCCAAGGTCGCGGAGAACGTCGGCAAGATCATTTCAAGCTGGAAATTCCAGCCCTATCTCCAGGATGGCGTTGCGGTCAACGCCAAGACCTATTTCCAACTGACCCTGGCGGCTCGCCCGAGCGCGTCGGGCTACGACATCTCCCTGGACAACAGACGGTTCAGCGACCAACCCTATTTGTCGGAAGAGGAATTGCTCAGGGAGGAAAAAAACCATCCGAAGTGCGTCATGGACTGCATTGTTTCACAGCCGCGGCTTCCTTCTTACCCGGCCGGATTGTTCAGGGCCAACGTGAGTGGCGCCGTCATGGTTCATCTCTATCTCAACCCCGATGGAAGCGTGGCGGATGCGGTGATCGCGCAATCGTCGCTGTACAACATCCGGGGGAGGGACAAGCTGCTGGACGATGCCCGCAAGCTGCTTGAGCGCGATGTCCTGCGTTTTGCCCGCGGCCTCAAGCTGGCGCCGGCATCCGGCAGCCCATTGGTCGGTGACAATCACCTTGTCGGTGCATTGCCCATCGTATTCAACGCCAGGGAGGGCGTGCCGACCGACAATGATGGCAAGTGGCGCCTCGAGCAACGCGGGATGCGCAACATCGCCCCGTGGTTCGTCAACGATCCGGATCGCTGGATCGGCGTGTCGGACGCCGCTGGCAGCGGATTCGTCGCGATGAAGGGCGACCAGGTGAAACTCGCCGCCAGTGATGCCAAGGCGCCGTGATGCCGCCAATCCGGCAAAACAAAAGCCCCGCAGTGCGGGGCTTTTGCATTTCCGGTGATGCCGCGACTCAGCGCTTCATCGAGCTGAAGAACTCGTCGTTCGACTTGGTGTTCTTCATCTTGTCGAGCAGGAACTCCATCGCCGCGATTTCGTCCATCGGATGCAGCAGCTTGCGCAGGATCCAGATCTTCTGCAGCAGGTCGGGTTCGATCAGCAGGTCCTCGCGGCGGGTGCCGGAGAGGTTGACGCCGATCGCCGGGTAGACGCGCTTCTCGGTGATGCGGCGGTCGAGGTGCACTTCCGAGTTGCCGGTGCCCTTGAACTCTTCGTAGATCACCTTGTCCATCGCGCTGCCGGTATCGACCAGTGCGGTGGCGATGATGGTCAGCGAGCCGCCTTCCTCGACATTGCGCGCCGCGCCGAAGAAACGCTTCGGGCGATGCATGGCGTTGGAGTCGACGCCGCCGGTCAGCACCTTGCCGCTCGACGGCAGCACGTTGTTGTAGGCGCGGGCGAGGCGGGTGATCGAGTCGAGCAGGATGACGACATCCTTCTTGTGCTCGACCAGGCGCTTGGCGCGCTCGATCACCATTTCCGCGACCTGGACGTGGCGCGCGGCCGGTTCGTCGAAGGTGGAGGAGATGACTTCGCCGCGCACGGTGCGCTGCATTTCCGTCACTTCTTCCGGACGTTCGTCGATCAGCAACACGATCAGGTGCACGTCGGGATGATTGGTGGTGATCGCGGTGGCGATCTGCTGCATCATCATCGTCTTGCCGGCTTTCGGCGGCGACACGATCAGCGCGCGCTGGCCCTTGCCCTGCGGTGCCATCAGGTCGAGGATGCGGCCGGTGATGTCTTCCGACGAGCCGTCGCCGCGCTCGAGCTTGAAGCGCTTGCGCGGGAACAGCGGCGTCAGGTTTTCGAACAGCGTCTTGTTCTTGCTGGCTTCGATCGGCTCGCCGTTGATGGTGTCGACGATGTTGAGCGCGAAGTAGCGTTCGCCATCCTTGGGCCAGCGGATGCGGCCGGCGATGTGGTCGCCGGTGCGCAGGTTGAAGCGGCGGATCTGGCTCGGCGAGATGTAGGTGTCGTCAGGGCCGGCCAGGTAGCTGGCTTCGGCCGCGCGCAGGAAGCCGTAGCCGTCGGGCAGGATTTCCAGCACGCCGTCGGCGGCGACGCCTTCGCCGTGGCGGGTCAGCACCTTCAGCAGGGCGAAGATGATGTCCTGCTTGCGCGCGCGCGCGACGCCTTCGTGGATCTGCAGTTGCTCGGCGATGTCGAGCAGCTTCTGGGCGGGCATGCGCTTGAGGTCGCCCAGCGAATACTGCGGGAAGCCTTCGGGGATCGTCGGCATCGGTCGCGCCGATGGCGGCGGTCCGTTGGGCTGGCCGTCGTCGTCGCTCGGCAGGCCCTGGTCGCGATAGCGCTCGCGCTGGCGATCGCGGCGATTCTTGAAGCGCTCGCGGCGATTGTTGTTGTTGAAACGCTGGCCGTCTTCACGCGGGCCGCCATTCTGCTGCTGGCCGCCGTTGCCGCCCTGCTGCTGTTCGCCGCCGCCATGGTCCTGGTCTTGCGTCTGCGCGGGGGCGCTCGGCTGGCTGGCGACGGGTGCCGCGGCCGGCACGGGTGCGGGAGGCGGGGTTGGCGCGGGAGCCGCGACTTCAACGGCAGCGGGTGCCGGAGCGGTATCCGTGGCTTCGGGACGCACCTTGGGCGGACGGCCACGACGCTTCGGGGCGGGCTTGATTTCTTCTTCGGACAAAGGGGAATCCTCGCAATGGCGAGCGCCTGGCCAGTGGCCGGCGGAGTGGTTCGGGAATGGATTCGGTACTACGAGATGGGTGCGGCGGAGATGTCGAATGGAACGGACAGGCGCGCCGGACGCCTAGAAACTAGCACTGCCGGCGCGCCGCGGCAAGCGGGCGCCGGCAGATATTCAGGATTAGGGGTCGATCAGGCGACCGCGCGATCGATCATCTGGGACAGCACCGACTTCACGTTCGGCGGCGCGCCCATCTGGGTCGCGGCGATCTGGCCGCCCTTGAACATCACCAGCATCGGGATGCTGCGGACGTTGAAACGCATGCCCAGCTGCGGGTTGGCCTCGATGTCGACCTTCACCACCTTGGCCTTGCCCTCGTAGCTGTCGGCGAGCTGGTCGAGGCTGGGGGCGATCATCTTGCAGGGACCGCACCACGGCGCCCAGAAATCCACCAGCACGGGCTGGTCGGACTTGAGGACGAGGTCGTCGAAGTCCTTGTCGGTGGCATGGAAAACGTTGGCGCTGCTCATGGACACTCCGGAATGGGGGCGGGGCGGAAGGGGACGGGGATAGCTTCTCACGTCCCGGTCGCAGCAACTGTGACGCGGCTGCAGATTCGACTTGCTAAGATGTGCGGGCTTGCAGGCGGACTTCAAGGCCCGGCCTGCCTTCCCAGTAAGCCACTTCCGGCGCCCGCCCAGCGCGTGGCCGCCCATCCCAAGCGCCCATCCAAGTGCTCATCAGAGCGCGTATCCCGCACAGAATTTCATGTCCGACAAACCGCTGACCGACGTCGCCTTTTCCTCCTTCGACCTGCATCCCGCGCTGCTCGCGGGGCTGGAAGCCGCCGGCTTCAACCGCTGCACCCCGATCCAGGCGCTGACCTTGCCGGTCGCGCTGGCAGGGCGCGACGTCGCCGGCCAGGCCCAGACCGGCACCGGCAAGACGCTGGCCTTCCTGATTGCCGCGATCAATCGCCTGCTGACCCGTCCGGCGATGGCCGAGCGCAAGCCGGAGGATCCGCGCGCGCTGATCCTCGCCCCGACCCGCGAGCTGGCGATCCAGATCCACAAGGACGCGATGAAGTTCGCCTCCGACCTCGGCCTGAAGATCGCGCTGGTCTACGGTGGCGTCGATTACGACAAGCAGCGCGAACAATTGCAGCGCGGCGCCGACATCATCATCGCCACGCCCGGCCGCCTGATCGACTACGTCAAGCAGCACAAGGTGGTGAGCCTGCACGCCTGCGAGGTCTGCATCCTCGACGAAGCCGACCGCATGTTCGACCTCGGGTTCATCAAGGACATCCGTTTCCTGCTGCGCAGGATGCCGGCACGCACCGAACGCCAGACCCTGCTGTTCTCGGCGACGCTGAGCCATCGCGTGCTCGAGCTCGCCTACGAGCACATGAACGATCCCGAGAAGCTGGTGGTGGAAGCGGAAACGGTCACCGCCGCCCGCGTGCGCCAGCGCCTGTATTTCCCCGCCGACGACGAGAAGCTGCCGCTGCTGCTCGGCCTGCTCTCGCGCAGCGAAGGCGCGCGCACGATGGTCTTCGTCAATACCAAGGCCTTCGTCGAGCGCGTGGCGCGTGCGCTGGAAAAAGCCGGCTATCGCGTCGGCGTGCTGTCCGGCGACGTGCCGCAGAAGAAGCGCGAATCGCTGCTGAAGAAATTCCAGGCCGGCCAGCTCGAACTGCTGGTGGCCACCGATGTCGCCGCGCGCGGCCTGCACATCGATGGCGTCTCGCACGTCTACAACTACGACCTGCCGTTCGATGCCGAGGATTACGTGCATCGCATCGGCCGCACCGCGCGACTGGGCGCCGAAGGCGATGCGATCAGCTTCGCCTGCGAGCGCTACGCGATGGGCCTGCCCGACATCGAGGCCTACATCGACCAGGAAATCCCGCGCGCCAGCGTCGATCCGGATTTGCTGGTGGCATTGCCGCGACCGGAACGCCCGAAGCCCGAAACCCCCGCGGGTGACGAAGACGACAGCATCGGCACGATCTTCAAGGAAGCCCGCGAGGCGCGCGCCGCCGACGAGGCCAAGCGTGGCGGTGGACGTTCGCGCAGTGGCGGTGGCGGCGATGGCCGTCGTCGCGGCGAAGGCGGTCGCGATGGCCGCGCGTCCAATGGCCCGCGTCCGCCGCGCGCACCGCGTCCGGAACAGCAGGATGCCAAGCCGGCGGCTGCGGTCGCGGTTGCGGAGAGTGACGAGAACAAGGCGCCGCGCAAGCGTCGTCGCCGTCGCAAGGGGCGTGCGGTCGATGGTGCCGCGACCCCGCAGCAGGAGACTTCGACGCAACAACGCGCGCCACGTCGCGACAACGCCAGCGGCAAGCATGATCATGCTGCGGCGAAGCCGGCCGCCGAACAGACGAAGCCGGGCTTGCTTGGCCGCATCGGCCGGGGCTTGCGCCGACTGGTCACGCGCGGAGCGTCGCAACAACACTGATACCGGCATAATGCCGGCATGAGCCTCCTCCGCTTCGACGGCGTCAGCAAGCAGTATCCCGGCGGCCGCCATGCCTTGGCGGACGTCAATTTCGCGGTGGAACCGGGCGAAATGCTGTTCGTCACCGGTCATTCCGGCGCCGGCAAGAGCACGCTGCTCAAGCTCATCCAGTTGGCCGAGCGCCCCAATCGCGGCGCGGTGCTGTTCGACGAGCGCAACCTCCACAACGTCCGTGGTCGCAAGGTCGCGCTGCATCGGCGCGACGTCGGCGTGGTCTACCAGAACCACCAGTTGCTGGCCGACCGCAGCATCTACGAAAACGTGGCGCTGCCGCTGATCCTGCGCGGGATGCCGCGTCCGGAGATCGGCAAGCGCGTGCGCAGCCAGCTGGAACGCCTCGGCCTCGGCGGCCGCGAGAAATCGCTGCCGTCGCAACTGTCCGCCGGCGAGCAGCAGCGCGTCGGCATCGCTCGCGCGCTGATCGGCGAGCCGCGGATGCTGGTGGCCGACGAACCGACCGGCAATCTCGACCCGACGCTGTCCGCCGAGATCATGGAATTGTTCGCGTCGTTGCCGGAGCGCGGTACCAGCGTGCTGGTGGCCAGCCACGACCTCAACCTCGTCAAGCGCATGAAGAAGCGCGTGCTGGTGTTGAACCAGGGCCAGCTGGTCGACGACATTTCGCCCGAGGATCTCGCCGATGAGTAACCAGCGCGTCGAAGCACCGCGCGCAGGCGTCGGGACCTGGGTCGACCATCACCTCTACAGCGTGGTCGCCAGCCTCGGCCGCATCGTGCGCAAGCCGTTCGCGTCGCTGCTGACCATCGCGGTGATCGCACTCGCGTTCACCCTGCCGCTGGGACTGTGGCTGGTGCTGCAGAACGTCCAGCGCTTCACCGGCGACGTCCAGCGTTCGCGCGAGATCAGCGTCTTCCTCAAGCAGGACACCACGGTCGATCGCGCCCGTGCACTCGCGGAGGAAGTGCGGGCGCGCCCCGATGTCGGCAACGTGGTGTGGAAGACGCCGGACGAAGGCCTCGCCGAATTGCGCAAGAGCAGCACCCTGGGCGATGCGCTGGACGGGCTCGACGGCAACCCGCTGCCGAACGTGCTGGTGGTGACGCCGAAGTCCGACGAGCTGGCGCTGGCCGATGCCCTCAAGCAAATGCCCGAAGCCGACCTGGTGCAGCACGACGCGGTCTGGCGCAAGCGCCTCGACGACTGGCTGCAACTCGGCGCGCGGCTGGCACTGGTGCTCGCGGTGATGCTCGGTGCCGGCGCGGTGCTGGTGATCGGCAACACCGTGCGCCTCGACATCCAGTCGCGCCGCGAGGAAATCGGCGTGCTGCAACTGCTCGGCGCCACCGATGGCTTCATCCGCCGGCCCTTCCTCTATCTTGGCGCGCTGTACGGATTGGGCGCCGGCCTGCTTGCGCTCGCCGTGCTAACCGCCGCGAACATCGCGCTGCAGTCGCCGTTGTCGACGCTGGCCGCGAGCTATGGATCGCATTTCGAACTGCAACCGCTGACGCCGGTGCAAGCATTGGCCGCAGTGATCGCCGCGACCTTGTTGGGATGGCTGGGTGCAGGTATCGTCACCGGCCACTTCTTGCGCCAGACGCGGCCCACCGAACGCTGATGTCCACGCCAACCCGCGATCTGCGTCATCTTGTCAGCGAAGCGCCGCGCGTGATGGTGGTCGATGGCTCGCGCATGGTGCGCAAGTTGATCGGCGACGTCCTCCTGAAGGAATTGCCCAACGCCAGCGTGGTGCCCTGCGATGGCGTCGCCAGCGCGCAGACGGCGCTGGCCGCGGGCCACGTCGATCTCGTTACCACTTCGCTGGTGCTGCCCGATGGCGATGGCCAGGATGTGGCGCGCGCGGTGCACGAAGCGGCAGGCCAGGCCTATGTGCCGGTGATCGCGGTGTCGTCCGACGTCCAGCATCGGCTGGAAACGCGCACCCTCGGCGACGAGATCACCGATTACTTCGACAAGGAGCTCGGTTACGGCGCGCTGGTCGCGTTCCTGCGGGGATACGTGCAGCCGCAACCGATCGCCGGTGCGCGCGTGCTCTACATCGAGGACAGCCGCGTCGTCGCGTTGGCGATCAAGCGCATGCTGGCGGCGCAGGGCCTCGACGTGATCCATGTCGAAAGCGCCGAGGCCGCGCTCGACTATCTCGCCCAGCATCGCGGAACCTACGACGCGCCGGGCGCCAATCTCATCCTCACCGACGTCTACCTCAACGGTCCGCTCGGTGGCGGCGACGTGCTGCGAAAGGTTCGCGGCGAGTTCCATCTCGGCAAGCGCGCCTTGCCGATCATCGTGATGACCGGCGACGAGAATCCCGACAAGCAGCGCGACCTGCTGGTGGCGGGTGCCAACGACCTCGTCCTCAAGCCGGTGGAACAGCGCCTGCTGGTGACCAAGATCCTGTTCCAGCTGCACGCGGCGCGGCTGGTCCGGCACTGAACCGGTGATGGCGGACAGCGATTCCATCCGCCTCGAACCGTCGTGGAAGGCGCGCGTCGGCGATTGGCTGCTGCGCGACGACATGCGCGCACTCTCCGTCTTCCTGCGCGAACGCCTGCATGCCGGCGCCCGCATCCATCCCGATCCGAAACACATCTTCGCCGCCTTCGACGCGACGCCGTTCGACGCGGCCAAGGTGGTGATCCTCGGCCAGGATCCCTATCACGGCCCCGGCCAGGCGCATGGCCTGTGCTTCTCGGTGTTGCCGGGCGTCCCGGTGCCGCCGTCGCTCGACAACATCTACAAGGAGCTGCACCGCGACCTTGGCCTGCCGCGTCCGGCCAACGGCTACCTGATGCCGTGGGCGCAGCAGGGCGTGCTCTTGCTCAATTCGGTGCTGACAGTCGAGGAAGGCCAGGCCGGCAGCCACCAGGGTCGCGGCTGGGAAGGCTTCACCGACCATGTGGTCGATGTCCTCAATCGTGAGCGCGAAGGACTGGTCTTCATGCTCTGGGGCAGCTATGCACAGGCCAAGGGCAAGGTCATCGACCCGCGCCGCCATCGCGTGCTCAAGGCCCCGCACCCGTCGCCGCTGTCGGCGCATCGCGGCTTCATCGGCTGCGGACATTTCTCCGCCGCCAACGAATATCTGGCGCGCCACGGCCAGGCCCCGATCGACTGGTCGCTGCCGACGGCGAGATGACAGTCATTTAATGCCGGCGGATGGCCGCCACGGCCTAGAATGACCGTTGGTTCCCGTTGAGCTGCGCATGCCCCGCGTCCCGGCCGTCCTCCGTTCCCTGCAGTTCCTCGCCATCGCCTGCCTGTGCGCGGCCGGTGCGCTTGCTTCCGTGGCGCGCGCCGCGATCGTGCCGCCGGAAGTCACCGTGCTGTGCTACCACGAGATCGCCGAACGCAAGGACGCGTTGACGCCATCCTATGCGGTGCCGCCGGCATTGCTGGAAAAACAACTGCAATGGCTCAAGGCAAACGGCTACCACTTCGTCTCGGTGCAGGACATCCTCGACGCCCGCGCCAAGAAGAAGCCGCTGCCGGTGAAGCCGGTGCTGATGACCTTCGATGACGGCTACGAATCGGTTTACAAGAACGCGTGGCCGATCCTCAGGCGCGAGAAGATTCCCGCAGTGGTCGCGCTGGTCGGCCATTGGCTGGAAGTGCCGGAAGGCAAGGACTTCGATTTCGACGGACGCCCGCTGCCGCGCAACGAACTGATGGCGTGGAGCGAATTGAAGAAGATGCAGGACAGCGGCCTGGTCGAGATCGCCAGCCACAGCTTCGACCTGCATCGCGGCATCCTCGCCAACCCGCAGGGCAACCGCCAGCCGGCGGCGACCGCGCTGCAATGGGTGCCCGACCAGCAGCGCTATGAAACCGTGGAGGAATACCGCGCGCGCATCCGCCGCGATTTCGCCCGCAACCGCGCCCTGATCAGCAAGCGCCTCGGCAAGGCGCCGCGGGTGATGGTGTGGCCTTACGGTCGCTACAACGCCGACGTCAGCAAGATCGCCGAACAGGCCGGCATGCCGCTCGGCCTCAATCTCGATGACGGCCCCAACAGCACGGCCACGCCGCTGTCGGCGCTGCGCCGTGAACTGGTGATGGGCGACACCACGCCGGAAGTGCTGGCCCACCTGCTGCGCGTGCGCGAACGCAACGTGCTCGACCAGGGGCGCGCCGCCAAGGTCGCGCAGATCGACCTCGACTACATCTATGACAAGGATCCCGAGCAGACCGAAGCCAACCTCGGCAGGCTGCTCGATCGCGTGCAGCGCCTCGGCATCAACATCGTCTACCTTCAGGCTTTCGCCGATCCCGACGCCAATGGCGCCGCCGATGCGGTGTATTTCCCCAATCGCCACATGCCGATGCGCGCCGACCTGTTCAACCGCGTCGCCTGGCAGTTGCTGACGCGGACACAGGTGAAGCGCGTGTTCGCATGGATGCCGTTGCTGGCATGGCAGCCGCCGGCCAGCGATCCGGTGTCGAAGGACGTGGTGGTGACGCTGCCGAACAAGGCCAACCACCTGTCGATGGGCTATCCGCGGCTGTCGCCGTTCTCGCCGCGCGTGCGCAAGTGGGTGAAGGACATCTACGAAGACCTTGGCCGCCAGGCGACGTTCGACGGCATCCTCTTCCACGACGACGTCACCCTGTCCGATTACGAGGACGGCAGCAGCTGGGCGAAGAAGCAGTACCGCGCGTGGGGACTCACCCAGCCGATGACGACGCTGCGCACGGATCACGCGCTGCTGCTGAAGTGGAGCGAGCGCAAGACCGACTTCCTCGATGGGTTCGCGCTGGACGTGGCCGCCGCCGTGCGCGCCGAACAGCCGGGCCTGTTGACCGCGCGCAACCTCTATGCGCAGGTCGCGCTCAACCCCGAAGCCGAGACCTGGTACGCGCAGAACCTGCGCAAGTCGATCCAGCGCTACGACTACACCGCGATCATGGTCATGCCCTACATGGAGCAGGCCGAGGATCCGCAGAAGTTCTACAAGGACATGGTGGCCAGGGTGAAGGCGGTGCCGCACGGCATCAACCACACCGTGTTCGAGTTGCAATCGGTCGACTGGCGCAAGGATGACGCGCCGCTGCCGCCGAACGAGCTCCCCGACACCATCCGCATGCTCTACGGAATGGGTGTGAAGCACGTCGGCTACTATCCCGACAACGTGTTCAACAACGTGCCCGACGCGACGCTGCTGAAGCCGGTGCTCGACAGCAAGCTCAATCCGCAGGACGACGAGGAGGACGATCAGTGATCCCGGGCTCGTTCCAGGCGTTCCTGCCCACGGCGTGGCTGACGCTGCAGGGCTACGTCTATTACTACCCGGTGTTCATGTCCTACCTGTGGATGCTCGGGGCGATCCTGTTCTACTGGCGCATCGAGCGCCGCGAGCCGTCGTTCGATCAGCCACCGATTCCCGCCGACGCGCCCGGCATCAGCGTGCTGATTCCCTGTTACAACGAAGGCCCGCACGCGGCGGAGACGATCGGGCAGGCGCTGAAGCTCGACTATCCCGACTTCGAAGTCATCGCCATCAACGACGGCAGCAAGGACGACACCGGCGCGATCCTCGACGCCATGGTCGCCGACAATCCGCGCCTGCGCGTGGTCCATCTCGCCCGCAACCAGGGCAAGGCGATGGGCCTGCAGGCCGGCGCCATGCTCGCGCGCAACCGCCTGCTGATCTGCATCGACGGCGACGCCTTGCTCGATCCGAATGCGGCGTACTGGATGGTGCGCCATTTCGAAAATCCGCGCGTCGCCGCGGTCACCGGCAATCCGCGCATCCGCAACCGTTCGACCCTGCTCGGGCGCGTGCAGGTCGGCGAGTTCTCGTCGATCGTCGGCATGATCAAGCGCGCGCAACGCGTGTTCGGCGCGCTGTTCACCGTCTCGGGCGTGATCACGGCGTTCCGTCGCTCGGCGGTGCGCCAGGTCGGCTACTGGAATCCCGATGCGCTGACCGAAGACATCGACATCACCTGGCGTCTGCAGCGCGGCGGTTGGGACGTGCGCTACGAGCCGCATGCGCTGGTGTGGATCCTGATGCCGGAAACGCTCAAGGGCCTGTGGAAACAGCGCCTGCGCTGGGCGACCGGCGGTGCGCAGGTATTGCGCCGCAATCTTGGCGTGATCTTCCAGCCCAGCCAGAACCGTCTGTGGCCATTGCTGCTGGAACTGGTGCTCAGCCTGACCTGGGCCTACGTGATGCTGGCGATGGTGGTGGTGTGGCTGCTCGGCTACGTGCTGCCCGACGACTGGTTCCCCGGCATCGGTTCGCCGTTGATCCCGCAATACAGCAGCGTGTTCCTGGCCTTCACCTGCCTGCTGCAGTTCGCGGTGAGCAAGTGGCTGGACAGCCATTACGAACATGGGCTGGGTCGCAACTACTACTGGATGGTGTGGTATCCGCTGATGTTCTGGCTGATTAACACCGCCGCCACCGTCGTCGCCTTCCCCAAGGCGTGGATGATGGGCGAGGGCAAGCGCGCGCGCTGGGTCAGTCCCGATCGTGGCGTCCACATGAAGAGCGGGGGCGGCGACCATGGCTGAGCCGCGCTCCAGGCCGCCGATCATCAACGCCCGCCGCGAACTCGGGCGCGGCCGGCGGCTGGTGTCGGACGGCGCGACGCTGTTGGTGTGGATCGGCTGGATCCTGTTGTGGATCCCGGCGTTCCGCGTCGCCTTCCGTTCCCTGCGCGAAGCGCATCGCCTGCATGTGGACTGGGACCTGGCCGCGCAGGAAGCGATCGACACCATCACCCCGGTGTCGCTCACGCATTCCGCGTTGCTGGTGTTCGGCACCTGTGCGCTGCTGTTGCTATGGAGCCTGATTCCCAACCGCAAGCCGGCGCCTGTGCCGGTGACGGAAACGCTGGAAGACGAAGCGCGTCGCCTGCAGGTGCCGCGCCAGGAACTGCAGGATGGCCGCGACAGCCGCATCTGCGTGGTCCATCACGATGACGACGGCGCGATCAGCGCGATCGAACGCAGGGCCTGACTCCCGGCAACGCACCTGCGCGAAAAAAACGCGGCCATGGGCCGCGTTTTTCGTTTCCGATGCTGCGGGTCGGTTACCGCGCGCTGCAGGTCTTGCCGCGTGACGGGCGCGCACCGGCTGCAGTCGCGGCGCTCTCGCTCATGTACTGGCCATCCTTGCTGGTGCCGTACCAGCGATCGCCCTGGCAGTGATAGACCTTGGTCTTCATGTTGACCCAGACCTGGCCATTGCCGCCGCCGGTTGCAACCGGACCGGGAGCCGGCATGGCGCGTGGCGCGCGTGCTGTCGGCACAGGGGCCGGCGCGGGTGTCGTGGTGGCCATCGGAGCAGGGCGTGCCGGGGCTGCAGCGGGCGCCGCCGCTGGCGCCGGGGCAGGTGCCACGGCTGGTTTCGCCGCTGCGGTCGTGGATTTGGCCGGTTTCGCGGGCTTGGCTTCGGTCGAGCCGAACCAGGACTGGACGCCCTTGTGGCCGCGGCAGGCGCCCATCTTGAAGCTGGCGGAGGTGTAACTGCCGTCCTTGCACTGGCCGGTCGATCCGGCCGGTGCGGCAGCCGGGGCGGCAGTCTGGGCCATGGCCGGCAGGGCGGCCGACAACGCAAGCGACATCAGGGACAACAGGATCGGGTGCTTCATGCACGACTCCGGAAGTTTGGGGGGGGCAGGGCCACGCTACGCCGGCGATGTGCAGGGAAGCTTTCGTCACCATTGCATCTTGTCCATGTCGTCCCCATAGGAATTAGGAGGCGGTTGGAGTCCGGGTTTTCCTGTCCCTGAACGCCCGAAAACGGGACCGTATGGTTGTTTGGCACTCATCACACCGGACTGCTAAGATTCGCCCATGACTGCAATGACCCCCACGCGGGTGCCGGTCACCCGCGCCACGAGTACCGCGCTCACGCTGCCCAGCCCCCTGGGCTCCTTGGACGCGTACATTTCCGCCGTGCATCAGGTTCCGATGCTCAGCGCCGACGACGAGCGCGCGCTTGCCGCCCGCCTGCGCGACAACAACGACCTGACCGCCGCCCAGGAACTGATCCTCGCCCACCTGCGCTTCGTGGTGCACGTGGCGCGTGGTTACAACGGCTACGGCCTGCAACTCGGCGACCTGATCCAGGAAGGCAACATCGGCCTGATGAAGGCGATCAAGCGCTTCGACCCCGAGGTCGGCGTGCGCCTGGTCAGCTTCGCGGTGCACTGGATCCGCGCCGAGATGCACGAGTTCATCCTCAAGAACTGGCGCATCGTCAAGGTTGCGACCACCAAGGCGCAGCGCAAGCTGTTCTTCAACCTGCGCAAGTCGCGGACGCGACTGGGCTGGATGAATGCCGAAGAGGTCAAGGCTGTCGCGCGCGATCTCAACGTGCCGGAAAGCGAAGTGCTGGAGATGGAAGCGCGCCTGTCCGGACGCGACATCGGTTTCGACATGTCTTCCGATGATGACGACGAGCACGCACCGCCGTCGCCGGCCGCCTACCTGCGCACCGAGGAAGAGGATCCGTCGCAGGCCTACGAACGCGCCGACAGCGAGGATCACCAGTTGGCGCTGTTGCGCGATGGGCTGGCCGATCTCGACGCGCGATCGCGCGACATCATCAAGCGCCGCTGGCTCGATGCCGACAGCAAGGTGACCTTGCAGGAACTGGCCGACGAATACGGCGTCAGCGCCGAGCGCATCCGCCAGATCGAGGCGAACGCGATGAAGAAGATGAAGGCGTTGTTCGCGGCGTAAGCAGCGACACCGCCGACGCAACATCGAACGGCCCGGAGCGATCCGGGCCGTTTGCGTTGGAGGTCAATCGCGCGGGCGCGCCACCGGCAATTGCCAGCCGTGGCGCATCGCCATGTAACGCAAGCCGAAGCAGACCAGTGCGCCGACCAACATGGCCGGATGCCGCGGCAGTTGCAGGTACGCGGCCAGCGCGACCACGCCGCCGCCGACCAGCGCGGCCACTGCGTAGAGTTCGGCCTTCAACACCACCGGCACGCGCGCCACGAGCACGTCGCGGGCGATGCCGCCGCCGATGCCGGACACCATGCCGAGCAGCATCGCCGCGAATGGCGACAGCCCGAATGCCAACGCCTTGTCGGTGCCGAGCACCGCGAACAGCGCGAGGCCGGCGGCATCGAACAACTGCACAGGATTGCGCAGGCGCTCGATCGCATCGTGCCAGCGGAAGGTCACCAGCCCCGCGACCATCGCTGTCACCAGGTAGCGCCAGTCGGCGAGCGATGCCGGCGGATGCGCGCCGATCAATACATCGCGGACGATGCCGCCGGAGACTGCAGCCGCGCACGACAGCACGAGTACGCCGAACAGATCGAGCCGCATCCGTACTGCAAGGGTGCCGCCGCTGAGCGCGAACACGAAGGTGCCGACGAGGTCGAAGACCAGCAGCAGCGTCGTTGCAGTGTTCACGGTCGTTCCGTCGCGGGATCGTCGCGATCCTCGCCGAGGATGATCCGCGCCGCGCGCTGGTAGCTCCAGTACGCCCAGAACCAGTTGAGCAGGACGACCAGGCGATTGCGGAAACCGATCAGGAAGAACACGTGCATCACCAGCCAGAACCACCACGCCAGGATGCCGGAGAAGCGCAGCTTGCCGAGATCGACCACGGCGGCCATGCGTCCGATGGTGGCGAGATTGCCGTAATCCTTGTAGGCGAACGTGCAGGTCTTTTCGCCAGCCAATCGTGCCCGGATATTGCGTGCGACCAGCCGGCCCATCTGCTTGGCTGCCGGCGCGACGCCGGGTACCGGCTTACCGTTCGCCTGCATCAATGAAGCAAGGTCACCGGCGACGAAGATGTCGGGATGACCCGGGATCGACAAGTCAGGTTCGACCCGCACGCGCCCCGCGCGATCGAGCGGGACGCCGAGCATCGCGCCCAGGGGAGATGCCGCCACGCCCGCTGCCCACACCACGGTTTTCGCCGGGACGAAGTTGTCGCCGAGTCGATAACCATCGACAGCGATGTCCTTCACCGGCGTACCCAGGGCGACCTCCACTCCCAGGTGTTCCAGCTGCCTGCGCGCCTTCTCCGACAATTCCTCCGGGAACGCGGCCAACACGCGCGGGCCGGCTTCGATCAGGCGCACGCGCGCCTGCGAGGGATCGATGTTGCGGAATTCGTCCTTCAATGTCTCTCGTGCGATTTCCGCCAGGGTGCCGGCCAGCTCCACGCCGGTCGGGCCGCCGCCGACGATGGCGAAGCTCAGCCACGCTTCGCGTTCGGCGGGATCGCGCGTGGCTTCCGCGCGTTCGAACGCGAACAGCAGTTTGCGGCGCAGGTCGAGCGCATCGTCGAGCGTCTTCAGGCCGGGCGCATGTTCCGCCCACTGGTCGTTGCCGAAATAGGCGTGCGTCGCGCCGCTTGCCAGCAGCAGGAAATCGAAACCGATTGTCGTGCCGTCATCCAGCGTGATGCTTTTGGTGTCGGCATCGATGGTGGTGACAGTCGCCATCCGTACTTCGACGTTCTTTTGCCGGCGCAGGATGTGGCGCAACGGCGCGGCGATGTCGGGTGCGGAGAGTCCTGCGGTCGCGACCTGGTAGAGCAACGGCTGGAACAGATGGTGGTTGTGGCGATCGACCAGGGTGATGCGGACCGGCGCGCTTGCCAGCGCACGCGTTGCCCACAAACCGGCGAAGCCGCCGCCGACGATGACGATGTGCGGAATCGGCGTCATCGTCGGATGATCCTCAGCCGCGCTCGCGCAGCAACGTTTCCAGCTTGCCTTGGTCGACCGCGAACTTGCGGATGCCGTCGGCGAGCTTGTCGGTGGCCATCGCGTCTTCATTGTGCTGCCAACGGAACGCGGATTCCGCGAGTGCCGGCGGCGCGGGGTTGCGCGTGCCGTCGTCGACCAGGGCGCGGGCAACCGGATCGTTCGACTGCGCCAGTTCGCCCAGCAGTTCCGGCGAGATGGTGAGGCGATCGCAGCCGGCCAGCGCCAGCACTTCCCCGGTGTTGCGGAAACTCGCGCCCATCACCACGGTCTGGTAGCCGTACTGCTTGTAGTAGTTCCAGATCCGCGTCACCGACTGCACGCCGGGATCATCCCGGGGCGTCGCCGGCTTGGCCATGCCGTTGGCGAGGTGCCAGTCGAGGATGCGGCCGACGAAGGGCGAGATCAGGAACACGCCAGCCTCGGCGCAGGCCACCGCCTGCGCGAACGAGAACAGCAGGGTGAGGTTGCAATGGATGCCTTCGCGTTCGAGTTTTTCCGCGGCGCGGATGCCTTCCCAGGTCGAGGCGACCTTGATCAGCAGGCGATCGCTGCCGATGCCGGCGCGCTGGTAGAGATCGACCAGGCGATGGGCCTTGGCGATGGTGGCATCGGTGTCGAAGCTCAGCCGGGCATCGACTTCGGTGGAAACGCGACCGGGAACCAGCTTGAGGATCTCGCCACCGATCGCCACCGCGAGGCGGTCGCAGGCATCGGCGATGCGCGCGTCGCCCCGGCCTTCGGCGTCACGCAGGGCGGCGTCGATATGTTCGGCATAGGCCGGCAGGGCGGCTGCCTTCAACAGCAGTGAAGGGTTGGTGGTAGCGTCCATCGGCTGGTAGCGCGCGATGGCGTCGATGTCGCCGGTATCGGCGACCACGGTGGACAGGATGCGGAGCTGGTCGAGCTGGCTGGCCACGTGATGGGGTCCATGCATATGCGGAAAGAGGGGCCATTGTCGCGCATTGGCTGCGATCGGGCGCACGGCAGCGTTGGCGCGGGGACGCTAGACTGTTGCTGCAGAGGGGGGAGTGTTGGAAACAGAACCGATACAGCTCACATCGATCCTGATCGTGGAGGATGATTCCGCGATGCAGGGGCGGTTGCGCGCGTTGATGCGCGAAGTCGCCGGGTCGGAAGCCCGGATCGATATCGCCCCGGATCTCGCCAGCGCCTGCAGCCTGCTGCGCGAGCAGCGCCCGACACTCGCGCTCGTCGATGTCCGCCTGCCCGACGGCAGCGGGATCGAGTTGATCCGGCGCATGCAACTGGATTCGCCGGACACCCAGGCCGTGATCGTCTCCGCCTTCGCCGAGGAGGAAACCATCCTCGCCGCGCTGCGCGCCGGCGCGATCGGTTATCTGCTCAAGGATCGCGAGGACATCGAACTGGTGCTGTCGCTGCGCAGCCTGCAGCGCGGTGGCGCGCCGATCGATCCGATGATCGCGCGACGCATCCTTGGCTTGCTGCCGGCGGCTGCGACCATGCCGACGCCGGCGGCGCAGGACGCGATTCCAGCGCCGCAGCTGACGAACCGCGAAACCGAGATGCTGCAATTGGTATCGCAGGGCCTGGGCAACCGCGAGATCGCGCTGCGGATGAACCTGTCCCGATTGACCATCGAAGGGCATGCCAAGAACATCTACCGCAAGCTGGCGGTCAAGACGCGCACGGCCGCCGTCCACGAGGCGCGTAGCCTGGGATTGCTGGAATGATTCGCCTGCTGTGCGCGTTCGTGCTGGCGGTGCTGGCGAACCTGGCATGGGCGGCGCCGCAACAAGTCGTCACCATCGAGCAGGCGGAAGCCGTGCGCGCGCAGGGCTGGGACGCGACGCAGCCGCCCGCCACCGGCTGGGTCCCGGTCAAGCTGATGGATGTCTGGAGCGATCGTTGGCCCGGCCACGATGGCGTGGTCTGGTATCGCGTCCATTGGGACCAGCAAGGCGAATCGGAGCCGGTGGCGTTGCTGCTCGATTACACCTGCAGCGCGGCTGAAGTCAGGCTCAATGGCAGCGTGATCGACCGCGATGCATCGCTGGTGGAGCCGTTGTCGCGCAAGTGGCATGTCCCGCGCTACTACATCGTGCAGGCGCCCATGCTGAAGCAGGGGCGCAACGAATTGCTGGTGCGGGTTTCGGGCATGAGTCCTTACGCGCCCGGCTTCGGCACCGTTTCCGTTGGCGATCCGGCGACGCTGAAAGCCAGCTACGAGGATGCCATCTTCGTGCGCCGCGACATGCAGGTCTTCGATTTCACGGTCGGCATCGTCATGGCGTCGCTGTTCGGATTGTTCTGGCTGCTGCGGCGCCGGGACACCACGTATGGCTGGTACGCGCTCAGCGGCCTGTTCGGCGGCCTCTACGGCAGCAACTACATCGTCAACAGCCCGTGGCCGTTCCCGACCACCAACATGTGGCAGTCATTCAACGCGGGCTGTTTCGTCGCCATGGTCGTGGCCCATTCGCTGTTCCTGGCGCGCTATTGCGACCGGCGCTGGCCGCGCATCGAGCGCGTCCTGCTGGCGATCGCCGGCCTGATCTTCGTGCTGGCACTGGTGATCCCGGACTGGATGGGGCCACAGCGCAACGTCTACCTGCTGCCGGCGATCTTTTACGTGTATGCCGCCAACGTCGCCTTCATCGTCTACGCGCTGCGCAAGCGCCGCAGCGACTACCTGGTGCTGGCGGCCTGCGTCAGCGTTCCATTGGTGATGTCCTTCCACGATCTCGCCGTCTATCTGTGCTGGATGAAGGCATCGAGCTACCTCGGCGCCCTGCTGTCGCCGTTGACCATCCTCGGCATGGGTTTCGTGCTGGCCTATCGCTTCGCCAAGACCATGGAACGGGTCGAAGGCTTCAATGCGGAGCTCACCCGTGAAGTGCATTCGGCGACGTCGCAACTCGCGGAGACGATGAGCCAGCAGCATGCGCTGGAGCTCGCGCACAGCCGCGCCGGCGAGCGCCTGCAGCTGGTGCGAGATCTCCACGACGGCTTCGGCGGCACCCTGGTCGGCGCCATTGCCGAGCTGAAGCAGGCACCCGAGGGCATGCCGAAGGCGCGCGTCATCGGCATCCTCAGTGAAATGCGCGATGACCTGCGGCTGGTGATCGACAGCACCGCGCGCGAGCATGCCGACCTTGCCGAGCTTCTCGTGCCGTTGCGCCACCGAGCCACCCGACTGCTGGAAGCCGCGGACATCGAGGACCACTGGTCGCTGCATGGGCTGGAGGGCGTCGATCTGGGTACCGCGCGCAGCCTCGACCTGCTGCGGCTGCTGCAGGAGGCCCTCACCAACGTGTTCAAGCACAGCCAGGCGCGGCGGGTCGACGTGACGCTGGAATGCACGGCGGAAAGCCTGCGCATGCAGGTGCGCGATGACGGCATCGGCATCGCGGCGGTGAAAACTGAACCGCAAAAGAACAGCGAAGGCGGCACCGGCATGGCCAGTATGCGAACGCGGGCACAGAGGCTCGGGGCGGCGTTCGATGTCGTCCGTGGCGAACATGGAACGGCGATCAACCTTCTGATGCCGCTGATGCCATAGAACGGAAAAAACACCTGAATTTGGGGGTGTTTTTTCTCCGCGAATATGCTCAGTCTCTGCACCGTCACGAGGGAGGTGCAGTTCCAGGCCATCCCCCGAACCGAAACCTTTGCCGGAGTTCCCGGGACGTGGTTGTCCAGGCCGGCATGGTCAACACGGCGGCAATGACAGGATGGCATTGCTTCCGTGGTGCAGGCGAAGGGATTCGCCACGCGCGTGAAGTCGGTCGACTTTCGCGTGGAACAAAGGGAGGCACGTGCGGGTGACCCAGGGAGGGGGTCACTCGCATGTTGCCAAAGTCGGTACTCGCAAGAGTCGATGCATTTAACGGCGAATGTTGGAAGCGGATTCCATTTCTCGCCGGACACCTGATTTCGGGGATGTCGCATTCCTCCCAGTACTCCTAATTTCCCTGCATCCAATTCCGGGTGCTTGGGGAAGTCGTCATGAAACATTTTGTCCAGTTGCGTCGCCGTCCGTTGACCGTGGCATTGTCGTTGCTGATGTTGTCGGCAGTCACGCCGGTATGGGCGCAATCCACGGGGGTGCAACAGGGCAGCGGCGGGGCAGGAGGCTCTGGCGGCAACGGTAGCGGTAGTGGCGGTGCGGATGCCTCGGCCTCCGGCGCTGGTTCCACTGCCATCGGCAACGGAGGAACAGGTGCTTCCGGCGGCAACTTTGGCGGTAACGGTGGTGCAGGAGCTTCGGCCTCCGGCACCGGCGCCACTGCGGTCGGTAGTGGAGGAGCGGGAGCTTCCGGTGGCAACTATGGCGGTAGCGGTGGAGCGGGCGCCTCGGCCTCCAACACTGGCGCCACCGCCATCGGCAGCGGGGGGGCGGCAGGTTCCGGTGGCAACGTTGGCGGCAATGGCGGCGCAGGTGCCACCGCCTCCAATATCGGTGCTGTCGCCATCGGCAGCGGGGGAAATGGGGCGGACAATCCCTATGCCGGTGGCGGCGGCAATGGCGGCAATGGTGCCAGCGCAAGTGGCATCGCCAGCACCGCCATCGGCGGAGGTGCCGATGCGCCGACAGGCACATTGGGAAACATCCAATCCGGCGGTTCGGGTGCGGTGGCCAGCGGCAACTACAGTACCGCCGTCGGCGGCAGCAACGCCGGCAGGCAGGCCGCGAATGCCAGCGCCGACAATGCGACTGCATTGGGCAACGGCGCGCAGGCGACTGCGACCAATTCCGTTGCGCTGGGACAAGGCTCGGTGGCGAATGCAGCGAACACGGTTTCGGTGGGCACGGCAGGCGGTGAACGCCGCATCGTCAATGTCGCCAATGGCACCGCCAATACCGATGCGGTGAATCTCGGCCAGATGAATGCCGCTATTGCCGGCATCAGCAGTTACAGCGGCTGGAACCTGAGCACGGACAACGGCGCGACCAGCCAGAATGTAGGCAGTGGCGCGACCGTCAACTTCGCCGCGGGAAGCAACATGGCGGTGTCGCGCAACGGCAGCAGCATCACCTATAGTCTGGTCAACAATCCGACCTTCACCGGCCTGCTGACGGCCAACGGCGGACTCGCGGTCGGCGCCGGCCAGAACATCGACATGGGCGGCAACATCGTCCACAACATGGCCGATGGTGTCGCCAACGGCGATGGCGCAACCGTTGGTCAGATGAACGCAGGCGACGCCGCGACGCTGGCTTCCGCCAATGCGTATACCGACACCAAGTCGGCGCAGACGCTGGCGAGCGCGAACAGCTATGCGGATAGCAAGTCCGTGCAAACCTTGGCCACGGCCAACAATTACACAGACACCAAATCTGCCCAGACGTTGACATCGGCCAACTCATATACGGACACGAAATCGGAACAAACGCTGGCCTTGGCCACCGGTTACACCGACACCAAATCCGCGCAGACGCTTGCATCCGCCAACAGCTACACCGACGCCAAGGTGGTGCAGATGCAGCAAGCCGATACGGCGTTCCGCAACGACGTCTGGAGCCGCTTCAACACCGTCGATGCGCGCATCGACCGCATGGGCGCCATGGGTGGCGCATCCGCGGCGGCGGCAATGAATACGGCCGGCCTGCCGGGCAACAATCGCGTCGGTGTCGGTTTCAGCAGCCAGAACGGCAAGACGGCGATGGCGGTGGGTTACCAGCGGGTGATCGGGCGCGCCTTCAGCGTGTCGCTGACCGGAGCATTCTCCGGCAACCAGAACAATGTTTCGGTCGGTGGCGGTTTCAGCTGGTAAGCACCCGGTCGAACGATGATGCTTGACGGAACAGGCGCGGAACATGCGCCTGTTCCCGTTTCGGTCAGTACAAATCGGCCGGATCCACATCCAGGGACCAGCGCACCCGCCGCGCTTCAGTCATCGCGTACAGCGATGGCACCCAGGCATCCAGCACCGACTGCAACGCCGCGCGCGACGGCGACGACAGGATCAGTTGCATGCGCTGGTAACCGGCGCGACGCGGCATCGGTGCCGCCAGCGGTCCATGCATCTCGATCGCGACATCGGCAGCGTTTCCCTTCGCAGCCTGCAGGAAGCGCATCACCGGATCGCCATGCTTGGCCTCCGCGCGCAGCAAGGCCATATGGGCAAACGGCGGGAATCCGGCCGCCTCGCGTTCCGCCAGTTCGCCTTCGGCGAACGCGTGGTAGCCCTGCACCACCAGCGTCTGCAACAGCGGATGGTCGGGATGATGGGTCTGCAGCAGGACGGTTCCGGCCTTGTCGGCGCGACCGGCACGACCGGCAACCTGCACCAGCAATTGCGCGAGCTTTTCGCCGGAACGGAAATCGGCGGAGAACAGTCCTTCATCGATGCCGACCACCACCACCAGGGTGAGGTTGGGCAGGTCGTGGCCTTTCGCCAGCATCTGGGTGCCGATCAAGATGCCGGGTTGCGTGCCGAGCGTGTCGAGGTGCTTCTGCAGGCCGTCGCGCGCCTGGGTGCTGCCGCGATCGATGCGCAGCACCGGGACGCCGGCGAAACGCTGTGACAGGAATTCCTCGATGCGTTCGGTGCCGTTGCCCTGCGGCTGCAGCGCGAGACTCGCGCATTGCGGGCAGGCCGGAGGCGCCGATTGTTGCGCGCCGCAGTGATGGCAGATCAGGCGTCGTCCCGCGCCGTGCACGGTCATCGGTGAGTCGCAGCGGCGGCATTGCGCGCTCCAGCCGCAGTCGTGGCAGAGCAGCACCGGCGCATAGCCGCGACGATTGCGGAATACCAGCACCTGGCCGCCGGCGGCGAGCGCGGACTCGATCGCGGCCACCGCTTCCGGCCCCAGCCCGGCCTGCAGCGGACGCTTGCGCACGTCGATCACGCGGACCTGTGGCGCGCGCGCGCTGCCTGCGCGTTTGTGCAGGCGCAGGTGCGCGTAGCGGCCCGCCTGGGCGTTGTGCAGCGATTCCAGCGATGGCGTGGCGCTACCGAGCACGATCGGCACGCCGAGCGCCTTGGCGCGGACGATGGCGAAATCTCTGGCGTGGTAGCGGATGCCGTCGAACTGCTTGTAGCTGCCGTCGTGCTCCTCGTCGACGACGATCAGGCCCGCTTCCGGCAATGGCACGAAAGCCGCCGAGCGGGTACCGACGATCACCCGCGCCTGGCCGCGCAACGCCGCCGTCCATGTCCGTGCACGCTCGCCTTCCGGGAGGCCGGAATGCAATGCATGGATCGGCACGCCAAGGCGCGTGCGAAAACGTTCCAGCATCTGCGGGGTCAGGCCGATCTCCGGCACCAGCACCAACGCCTGCTTGCCGCGCGCCAGCGTGCGCGCGATGGCATCGAGATAGACCTCGGTCTTGCCACTGCCGGTCACGCCATCCAGCAAGGCGACGTGGAAGGATTCATCCGCGGTGATGGCATCGGCGGCGGCGCGCTGTTCGTCGTTCAACACCGGTGGCGGCACCGTGGGGGTCGCGACCACGGCATCGATCGCGATGCGTTCCGCCAGTCCGCGTTTCGCCAGCGATCGAGCATGGGCGCGCCAGCCCGGATGCCGGGCATCGAGATCGTCCTCGTCGTGCACGCCGGTCGCCAGCAGTTCGGCGAAGCGCCGTGGTGCGCCGTCGCGCAGGCCTGCCAACGCGGTGTGGCCGGCTTCGCTCAGCCGCCAGCCGTGCGCCTGGGTTTCCGGCAGCGGCGCGCCCTGGCGCAGCGACGCCGGCAAGGCCGTCGCCAGGACTTCGCCGATGGGGGCGTGCAGGTAGCGCGCCAGCCACGCCAGCGACGACCACAGTTCGCCGTGGAGGATGGGCGTGGCGTCGATCCGCTCCAGCACCGGCTTCAGCGCGCCAGCGTCGCCATGGGGATCCTGCGCCTCGTCGACGGCGATGCCGATGGTTTCGCCGCTGCCCAGGGGCACGCGCAGCCGGCAACCGCGCAGCGGCGGGGTCGCCGCGTCGGAATCCATGCGGTAATCGAAAGGCGTGGGCAGGGGCCGGGGCAGTGCGACCGCGACCCGGCGAACGGCATCAGGCATGGGCGGAAGTTTATCCACACGGGATGTGGATAAGTCTGTGCAGTCAATTCCGATCGCGTGCGAAACAGGGCCTTTTTCGTCACAACCCAGTGAATGGTGAAAAAAGTGCCACAAGGATCGATTCTTTTATAATTCAATTAGTTATGAGTGAATTCTGCGTAATCGCTGAGTCATCACGGCCAAGTATCCGGTTTCGTGACAACAGCGTGACCCCTGTGTACAACATTCGCCCGGGATGCACAGTTCCTGTTGCGATGCAAGCCCTCCGGACATGACTGGCGGTACAGGACGACGGTTGGACGCACGCTATCATCCTGCCGATGCCGCATCTCAGCGCCTGATCCCGTGACCCCTGCTCCAGGCGTGTTTTGGTTGTCCCGACGCAGCTGGTCCTGGCTGGCTGGCGTGGCCGTGCTGACCGTGGCGGCCCTGCTCTCGACCTGGATTGGCGACTGGCCGACGCAGCTGGCTGGCGATGAGGGTCCGCGCATCACCACCAAGGTGTTGCCGCAGACGGCATTGCCGCCGGAAAGCGCCCAGGCGCCGTCCGCGCGCGGCGAACTGGTCCCCGACGACCGCGACGCCGCCGCGGTGCGCGATCTCGAATTCCTGTCGTGGTACTCCCAGCGCCACGAGGCGGGGACGCCTGCCGCCGCCTCGTTGCCCGAACTGCCCGAGACCATGAGCGACGGCGAATCGCCGGAGGGCAACGATGCGCAGTGAACTCACCGGCCTGTGCGTGCTCGCGACGTTCATGGTGGCGATGGCGGCGGGGTGCCAGCGCACGCCGCCACCGGTGGCGGAAATCTCGGCTGGCCAGCAGCGCATCGATATCGACCGCCAGCGCGACCAGCGCGAACGCCAGTCGGCGTGGCTGCAGCTGGATGAAGCGCAACGCCAGCGCATCCGCGACGCCGCGACGGCGTTTGCCGCATTGCCCGTGGACGAGCAGTCGCGGTTCCGCGCCGAGTTCGCGCAACTCGATCGCGCAGAACAACGCGGCTGGCTGCTCGGTCCGCAAATCGGCGCGTCGTGGCCACAGCTGTCGCCGTTGTTGTCCTACGTGCCCGAGGACGAGCGCGCGCCGTTGCTGCGCATCCTCCACGAAATGAATCCCGATGAATTGGCGATGCTCGGACGCATCGCCTGGCGCACGCCGCCGGAACGGCGCGACGCGCTGCGCAAGCAACTGATCGATGTCCCGGCCGCGACGCGCGCGGCATGGCTGGGGCAAGTGTCGGAACGCTGAGCCGCGCTCAGTCCGCCAGCGGCTCGAGGATCCTGCGGCTCGCGCTGAATCGATCGCCGAAGCGCGCGATGCCGTCGTCGCGCATGGCGGCGGCGTGGTGGTCGAAATAATCCTGGAGCGCGGCACGACTGCTGACGCGATAGTGCACGCACCAGAGAATGCGTCCCGGCGGCGGATCCTCGATCGCGGAGATCCGCGCATCGAGGAAGCCGGGCAACCCGAGGATCTCCACAACGTGGTCGCGCAACCACGCCAGGTAGGCCTCGGCGATCGCGGCATCGGCGTCGAGATTGACCTCGTAGACCACGTTGGCCATCAATGCCGTCCTACTTGAGGAAGACCAGCAGCAACGCGAACAGCGCGCCGAAGCCGAGCAGGAACCAGTAGATGGAGCCGACAGCGAACCACTTGACGAGGGTCAGCATCCAGCCCTGCCGGTACACGCGCTTCTGCGTCCACAGCAGGATCACCATCATCGCCATCACCAGGAAGCTGATCATCGCGTTCACGGGGCCCGAGCCCAGCAGTGCCCGCAGCGACATCGACAGCAGGAAGGACGCCAGGCTGCCCAGCAGCAGGAAGGCGTGGCTGTAGAGCGCGACCACCAGGTGCTCGAGGTAGGTCCACGGCGTGAACAGGTAGAACACGCGCAGCAGCAGTGCGAAGAACGGCACCATGAAGAACAGCGCGGTCGGGATCGAGCCGATCCACGCCTGGAACAGTTCCGAGCGATCCTTGGCGAAGCGCTTGGCGTTCTTGGCCCCGCGTTGAACCGCGTTGTTGAGCGCGTCGTTGACGAATTCCGGCATCCACGCGACGTGGACCTTCTGCGTGGTCACGTTCCAGTCGCCGCCGTCGTCGTGGTCATCGGGAGTGTCCATCACCAGCGCGGGTGATGGCGGGGGTACCGGCTGCCCCTTGGCCTTGGCGTCTTCCAGCGCGCGGATGCGGGTATCGGCCTGTGTCTGGATCGCCTTGCGGGCGGTTTCCAGGACGCCCTTGACGAAGGCCGGGTTGTTGTTGTCTTCGGTGGCGCCCTTGTCGATGTCGGCCAGTGCCTTGTCGCGCAGCCGTTGCACGTCTTCCACCGTGGTCGCGGCCGAAATGCTGTTGGCATCGGCGTCGTTGAACTGGATCGGCCCGGTTTCCGAATGGATGGCGAAGTGGGCGACGAAGAACGTCACCAGGCTGAGGATGACGAAGATGCGCAGCGGCGGGATGTAGCGCACGCGCTGTCCGCCGAGGTAGTTGTTGATGATGCGCCAGGGCAGCAGCAGGTCGCGCAGGGTGCGGAAGATGCGGCCGTCGACGTGCCAGAACGATTCGAACACGTCCTCGATCGCGTGCTTGAAACTCTTGAGCGGGTTGTGGCCGTGCTGGCCACACGCGTGGCAGTACGGCCCCTGCAGCGCGGTCAGGCAGTTTTCGCAATTGTCGGGATGCGGGCCATCGTGCGACATCGTCGCGGTGATTGGCTCGATCGGATCCAGCGGCTTGGTCATCGGGTCGCTCCGTACGAGGCGTTAAGATACCGGGCCGCACCGTGTTGCGGCCACCCCGTTGTCGTTGCAGGTCATCCCGTGGCATCCAGACCGGTTTCCTTTGCACAGGAGATGCGTACCAGCGCGTTGCTGGCGGCGCCGCTCACGCTCGGCCACCTGTCGTCGGGATTGATCGGGTTCGTCGATTCGTCCGTCGCCGGACACCACGGCACCGATACCCTGGCCGGCGTCTCGGTCGGCAATGCGCTGTTCTGGCTGCCGATGCTGGTACCGATGGGCACGCTGATGTCGTTGCCGCCGCGCGTGTCCGAACTCGATGGCGCGGGTCGCCACGACGAGATCGGCCCGTTGTTCCGCCAGTCGTTGTGGCTGGCGCTGGTACTGGGCGTGTTGATGTTCGGCTTCCTGACGGTTGCGGCGAAATTGCTGCCGGCGATGGGGATCGCCATCGATGTGCGCCCGCATGCGCAGGCCTTCCTGCTCGGAATCCGCTGGGGCATCCCGGCCTTCACCTTCTACCTGTGCATGCGCTACCTCAGCGACGGCTTGCACTGGACCCTGCCGACCATGCTGCTCGGTTTCGGTGGTCTCGCCGTGCTGGCGCCGCTCGGTTATGCGATGTGCTTCGGGCGCTTCGGTTTCGAGGCGCGTGGTGCCGCCGGCCTCGGTATTGCCTCCGCAGTGATGATGTGGATGCAGGCCTGTGCGTTCGCGCTGTACCTGTGGCGGTCGCCGCGCTTCACCCGCTTTGCCTTGTTCGCGCACCTGGAAGCGCCGAACTGGACCGAGTTGCGACGCCTGCTCGCGACAGGCCTGCCGATCGGCGTCACCGTGGCGATGGAGGGCAGCCTCTTCATCGTCACTTCGCTGTTGATCGGGCGCTTGGGTGCGATCCCGGCGGCCGCGCACCAGATCGCCATCAACGTCGCCAGCCTGTGCTTCATGATTCCGCTTGGCCTTGCCGAAGCGACGACGGTACGCGTCGGCCACGCCCGCGGTCGCGAGGACGGCATGGCCTTGCGACGTGCCCTGCGCGCGAGCTACGCATTGCTGCTGATCACCCAGACCCTGACCGCGCTGGTCATGGTGTTCGGACGCCACTTGATCGTCGGTGCCTACACCCAGGACGCGGTAGTCGCCGCGCTGGCGGCGCAGTTGATCCTGTTCGCGGTGGCGTTCCAGTATCCAGATGGCGTGCAGGTGATTTCGGCGGGCGCCCTGCGCGGCATGCAGGACACCCGCGTGCCGATGCTGCTCGCCGCGTTCGCCTACTGGGGCGTCGGCATGCCGGTGGGCGCGGGACTCGGGCTCGGGCTTGGTTATGGCCCGCAGGGCATGTGGGTGGGCCTGATCGCCGGCCTGACCGTGGCCGCGATCCTGCTCGGCCGCCGCGCCAGGCTCAGCAGCCGGCGGCTGGCCTGAATTCCCGGTAACGACGGCGCTTTCTTCCGGCACATGCAGGTGACCGCAGGACTGCTAGGCTGTCCGCATCCACCTGCGATTCTTCTTCGATGAACCAGCCCGCACCGCGCCGTTCCAACCCGATTTTCAGCTTCTTCAAGGGCGTCTGGGACGTCGCCAACTTCACCCGGCGCCTCGTCCTCAACATCGTCTTCTTCGTGTTGCTGTTCTTCTTCGTCGGCTTCCTGTCGATGAGCGGTCGCGCGGCGATCACGCCGGTGCTTGACCGCACCACGCTGGTGTTGGCGCCGGAAGGCAAGGTGATGGAAGAGGATGGCCGCGATGCGCTGACCAAGCTGATCGCGCAGAACAGCGAAGAGGATCCGGGTCGCAAGGTCGTGCGCCTGCGCGACCTGGTCAAGGTCATCGATGCCGCGGCGAAGGACAGTTCGATCGAACGCGTCCTCCTCGATGTCGACAAGCTGAGTCCGTCGGGCATGGCCAGCACGCATGAAATCGTCGCCGCGCTGCAACGACTCAAGGCCAGCGGCAAGCAGGTGATCGCGTTCTCCGAAGGGATGACGCAAGGCCAGTACCTGATCGCCGCGCAGGCCAACCAGGTCTATCTCGATCCCGACGGCCACGGCCTGTTGCTGGAAGGCCTGTCGAGCTATCGCCCATACATGCGCGAAGGCCTGCAGGACAAGCTCGGCATCGACTTCAAGCTGTTCAAGGTCGGCGAATACAAATCGGCGGCGGAACCGTACGTGCGCGACAACGCATCGCCGGAAGCGAAGGAAGCCGATCTGTTCTGGATGAACGATCTGTGGCAGCGCTACATCGGCGACATCGCCAGTGCGCGCAAGCTGGCGCCGGACGTGGTCAAGGCCGGCGTCGACGGCATCGCGCAGGGCGTCGCCAATGCGCAGGGCGACCTCGCCAAGTACGCACTCGACCAGAAACTGGTCGATGGCCTGAAGACGCGCGCCCAGGTTGAAGACATGCTGGCGAAGGCCGGGGTCGCCGACAAGGATGCCGATGGCGGATTCCGCCAGATCGATTACGACCAGTACCTGCGCAACCTGCGCACCCAATTGCCCAGCGGCGATGCCAACCAGCAGGTTGCGATCGTGGTGGCCGAAGGCGAAATCGTGCCGGGCAAGCAGGGCGGTGGTCGCGTCGGCGGCGATTCGACCTCGGAATTGCTGCGCGCAGCGCGCCTCGACGACATGGTGAAGGCGGTGGTGCTGCGGGTGGATTCGCCCGGCGGCGAAGTCTTCGCTTCCGAACAGATCCGTCGTGAAGTGCAGGCGCTCAAGGACGCCGGCAAGCCGGTAGTCGTGTCGATGGGCGATGTCGCCGCGTCGGGTGGTTACTGGATCAGCATGAACGCCGATCGCATTTATGCCGATCCATCGACGATCACCGGATCGATCGGCATCTTCGGCCTGATCCCAAATGCGTCGCGCGCGCTGGGCAAGATCGGCGTGCATACCGATGGTGTCGCCACCGCGCCGCTGGCCGGCGCGATGGACATCACCCGGCCGCTGGACCCCGGTGTCGCCACCATCCTGCAGTCGGTGATCGAGAAGGGATATCGAGACTTCACCGGCAAGGTCGCGCAGGCGCGCAAGCAGAGCGTCGAACAGATCGATTCGATCGCGCGCGGTCGCGTGTGGAGTGGCGCACAGGCGAAGGAGCGCGGCCTGGTCGACGAGTTTGGCGGCCTGCAGGCTGCGATCAATTTCGCCGCTGACAAGGCCAAGATCTCCAAGGATCATGTGCGCGTGCGCTATATCGAACGCCGCACCGGCACCCTCGATACCCTGCTGTCCGGCAATGTCGAATCGCGCATCGCCGCAAGCATGCTGGCGCGCTCGAGCTGGCTGCGCGGACTGGCCGAAGGTGGCGCCGATGCCCGCGTCGAACATCAATTGCAGGATCTGCGCGAACAATTCATCCGCGCGCGTTCGCCGGTGCAGGCGATGGCGCATTGCTACTGCGGTTTCGATTCGTTGTAACCCCCGGAGTCCCGACATGCACAACCCGCGCTGGCGACTGGATGGGCAGACCGCACTGGTCACCGGCGGCAGCGCCGGCATCGGGCTGGCGATCGCGCGCGAACTGCTGGGCCTCGGTGCGGAAGTCATGCTGGCGGCGCGCGACGCCGGCGTGCTGGAACAGGTCGTCACCGACCTGCAGGACGAATTCCCGGATCGCGGCGTGTTCGCGTACAACTGCGATGTCAGCGACGAAGAGGAACGCGGCGCGCTGATGGATTGGGTCGAGGACCAGGGCGGATTGCACATCCTGGTCAACAACGCCGGAACCAATCGCAGTCGGCCCGCCGTCGAATACGGCGAGGACGAGTGGCGGCAGATCTTCGAGACCAACCTCTTCTCCGCATTCGAACTGTCGCGGATGGCGCATCCGTTGCTGGCGCAGCATGCGGCATCGAGCATCGTCAACGTTGGCAGCGTGTCGGGCCTGACGCATGTGCGCACCGGCGCGCCTTACGGCATGAGCAAGGCCGCGCTGCACCAGATGACGCGCAACCTCGCGGTGGAGTGGGCGGAAGACGGCGTGCGGGTCAATTCGGTGGCGCCGTGGTACATCCGCACCCGCCGCACCTCGCCGAAGCTGTCCGATCCCGAATATCTCGATGACGTGCTGCAGCGCACGCCGATGGGGCGCATCGGCGATCCCGATGAAGTCGCCGCCGCCGTCGCGTTCCTGTGCCTGCCGGCGGCGAGCTACATCACCGGCGAGTGCATCGCGGTGGACGGCGGGTTCCTGCGCTACGGGTTCTGACGCTCAGCGTTGCGATTGCATTGCCGGTTGCGCTGCGATGCCGGGCGCAACTGCAGCGTCCGCGCGCGCAAGTGATTCGCGCAATGCCACAGCAGTGCCGGGGCGTACCTGATCGATCGCCACGCTGACACGCATGCTGGCCGGATCGACGAGATCGCCCTGGACCGCGAACACCCGGCTGCCGTCGCTGGACGACACCACCGACACCGGCAATGCCGGCGCGAACCCTTCGCGACGCCCGGCATCGGCGAGCGCATACGCGATGTCTTCCGCGCGCACGCCGACCGCCATGCGCGTGATCGCGGCGGCAGGAATCCGCGCGACCATGCTTTGCGCGAGATCGGCATGGTTGCGGAATGAGGCCTGGCTGCTGTCGCGGGTCGGGCGATCACCATGCATGCCGAGTTGCTTCAGTCGTTCTTCCAGCGTCTCGACCAGGGCATTGGTTTGCTGGCGGCCCCAATGGTGGTCAATGCCATCGACGCGCAGCTCTCCGGCGGGATGGGTCTTGGCCCAGCCGAGGTAGTGCAGGTACTGGTCGATCAGGAACTGCGTCTGCATCGACGCCACCGCGCCGCTGCGCCGGGACGGGACCTGGTCCAGGGTTTCCTGCATGGAGGTATCGAGCAAGCGGTTCGCCTTCGCCAGCAGTTCGCCGCGATGTTCCCGGGCGACCATCGCCAGCGGCAAGTCGCTGGCGCGCAACTGCGAGGGCTCGATGACCTGTGCGCCCAGGCGTTCACTGCCGGGCTCACGGGCGATCCCGAGACTGAATTCGGGGATGGTCAATCGCTCGAGTTCCACCACGGGCAAGGGCATCCGGTCAGGCGTTCGGTTGATTCAGCATCTCAAAGTGTGACTACTATCAAACTTTCAATTCTGCGTCAAACATGAACGATTCATCACCTGCTGCGCCTGATCGCGCTGCCGAGTCGCTCGTTCGACCAGATCCGGGTTGCCGAGTTCCAGCATCGACCTGGCTTCGGCCAGGCGTTGCTTCCAGGTCGCGCACAGTTCCTGGTCGGGAATCCGTTCGCAACGATCGCGCTCCATCTGGCACTCGTGGTCGGGCACGTTCTGGGAGCCGCTGATGTTCACCAGCGGCACATCGCGACAGCGCTCGGGCGGATTGTCGGTTTCGTTGGCATAACTGCCGCCCGACGAGGTGTGGCAGCGATAGAGCGGAGGCGGCGGCAAGGGCGTGTCGTCGACAGGTGCGACGGGCGTTGCCGCCTGTGGTGCCGGCGCGGTGCTTGCGACCGGGGTGGAGGGCGTGGAATCCGGGATCGGCAATGGCAGCGGATCAACCGGCCGCGCGATCACGCTGCGTTCCTGATGCTGGCCACGCGGACACGGCGTGCTCTGGATGCTGAGCATGCCGCCGGCATCGGTGCAGCGATAGATCACGGTGGCATTGGGATCATTCGCAGGCGCTTTCCCCTTGCGCGTGCGCGTGGATTGGCCGGCGCTGTCGCCAACGGCGAATGCCAGCAACAGGCCCGTCGCGATGATCGTTTTGGTCACGCTCGTCAGTTGTTGCATTCGTCGTGCAATCTCGTGTTGATGGAGGATTCCTCGGCATCCAGCTGTGCCTGTTCGCTGGGTTGGCGCAGCACGTTGCGACGGCGGATGTCATCGCGTCGCTGCAGGAGTGTCGCGCACATGCGTTCCTGCGGCATCGGCGCGCAACTGTCGCGCACCCATGCACCCGCACTGTAGGCGATGCCCGGATAGATGCCGATTCCGCCGCCATGACGGGCGTGCAACGGCACGATCGGTGGCCGCACGCCCCATGGTGGCGCCGCGATCCATCCCGGTTGCCAGCGCAGGTTTCCTTCGCCGCTTTCGCTGGTATAGCGGCTGCCGTCGGCCGCCGTGCATTCGTACAGCGGTCGCGACTGGCGCAGCACGTAGCGCACCTCGCGCACGTTGCCCTGTGTTGCCTGCGTGTTGGCAGCTGCCGGTGTACCAAGTGGCGCGTCCCTGGGCCGCAGCATCTGCCGTGTCTGCTGGTGCTGGTTGGCGGGGCAGGGGCTGTCGCGCAGTTCGATTTGCCCGCGGGCACCGGTGCAGCGATAGACGGTGACCTCATTGTTCTGCACGGCCCGCGCGCTGGTGCAGGCGAGCAGCATGGAGAGGGCGATGGCGACAGCCGGGCGCATGGCGCCATCTTGCGCGCGTAGCCGCTTGTCGTGAAGGGTCGTATACCTACGCAAGCATCGCCGCAATACTTGCCGCGGCGTCGCGCCCTTCCTGCACCGCAGTGACCACCAGGTCGGGCCCGCGAACGCAGTCGCCTCCGGCGAACAGGCGTGGGTGCGTGGTTTGCCAGGCACGACGGTTTTCGCCGGCGACCACCAGGCGACCGTTGGGTTGTGCCTGAACATCGGCGTCGGCCAGCCAGTCCGGCAGCTGCGGTGCGAACCCGAAGGCGATGATCACCACGTCGGCGGCGATCGTGGTTTCGCTGCCGGGCACGACCACCGCGTTGCGGCGGCCACGCGCATCCGGCTCGCCCAGTTCGGTGGTCGCAACCCGCACGCCGGCGACCGCGCCATCGTCACCGGATTCGATCGCCAGCGGCTGGCGATTGAACAGGAATTCGACTTGTTCCTCGCGGGCATTGGCGACTTCGCGCGCGGAGCCGGGCATGCTCGCTTCGTCGCGGCGATAGATGCAGCTGACACTCACCGCGCCGAGCCGCACTGCCGAACGCACGCAGTCCATCCCGGTGTCGCCGCCACCGAGCACGACCACGCGCTTGCCGGCGAGATCGGGAAGTTGCATTCCGTACTCCCAGCCTGCGATCGGATGCGCTGCATCGGAAGCATCACCGGCAACGCGGCGTCCGTTCTGCACCAGGAACGGCAGTGCCGGCATCACGCCGCGCAGGTCCTGTCCGGGCAGGCCGCCATCGGTATAGCGATAGGCGCCAAGGCCGAGGAAGACCGCGTCGAATTCATCAAGCAAGGTATCCAGCGTGATGTCGCGACCGATCTCGACGCCGAGGCGGAATTGCACGCCCATGCCTTCGAGGAGTTCGCGCCGGCGCGCGACCACCGACTTCTCGAGCTTGAATGTCGGGATGCCGAATTGCAGCAGTCCGCCGATCTGCTCGTAGCGATCGAATACGGTCGCGGCGATGCCCTCGCGCACCAGGCGGTCGGCGCAGGCGAGCCCCGCCGGTCCGGCGCCGATGATCGCGACGCGCTTGCCGGTGGCTTGCACGCGCGACAGGTCGGGGCGCCATCCCTGCGCGAGCGCGGTCTCGACGATGTATTTCTCGGTGGCGCCGATCGTCACCGCGCCGAAGCCGTCCTCCAGCGTGCAGGCGCCTTCGCACAGGCGATCCTGCGGACAGACGCGGCCGCAGATTTCCGGCAGAGGATTGGTTTCGTGGCACAGCTCGACCGCTTCGATGATGCGGCCTTCCTCCACCAGTCGCAGCCAGCGCGGAATGTGGTTGTGCACCGGGCAGGCGTTCTGGCAATAGGGATTGCCGCAATCGAGGCAACGCCCGGCTTGCTGTTTCGCCGCGGGCACATCGAAGCGTCCGTAGAGTTCGCTCCAGTCGCCCTGCAGGCGCAGTTGCAGCGGCTGCTTGTCGGGCATCTGCCGCGCGGCATCGAGGAACTGGAAAGGCTGCTTGCGGCTCATGCGGCGCGCCTCAGTTCGTCGGCCAGGGCGTCGAGGTCGGCGGCCTTGGGTTTGGCCAGCCAGAACTTTCCGACGAAATCGCGGAATCCGTCGAGGATGTGCGCGCTCCATGCGCTGCCGGTCAGGCGCGCATGGGTTTCGATGAGTTCGCGCAGATGCTGGCGGTAGGTGTCGAAATTTTCCGCGGTGATGCGCTGGATGTCGATCAATTCGTGGTTGTAGCGATCGACGAAATCGCGTTCGCGATCGAGCACGTAGGCAATCCCGCCGGTGAAGCCGGCGCCGAAGTTGAGGCCGACGTCGCCGAGCACGACCACGGTGCCGCCGGTCATGTATTCACAGCAGTGATCGCCGGCCCCTTCGACCACCGCGACTGCGCCGGAGTTGCGCACGGCGAAGCGTTCGCCGGCGCGGCCAGCGGCATGGAGTTCGCCGCCCGTTGCGCCATAGAGGCAGGTATTGCCGAGGATCGGCGTGTCCTGGCTGGCGTAGCGGCTGCCAGCCGCAGGCCGCAACACGATGCGGCCTCCCGCCATGCCCTTGCCGACGTAATCGTTGGCGTCGCCGGAGAGATCGATGTGCAGTCCGCCGGCATTGAACGCGCCGAGGCTCTGTCCGGCGGTGCCGTGCAACCGCAACGTGACCGGTCGATCGCCCATCCCGGTATTGCCATGATGCTGTGCAATCAGGCCGGACAGTCGCGTGCCGATGCTGCGATCGACATTGCAGATGGCGTGGCTGGTTTCACCGCCGGTGCCTTGCGCGATCGCGTCGACGAGTTCACGTTCGAGTGTCGCGGCGAGGCCATCCACCGGCGTCTGCAACGCCGGCGAGCCGCAATAGGCTGCAGCCTTGCCCGGATCGCTGCGCAACAACGCCGAGAGATCGATATCGACGTCGTCGCGGGTATGGCGCAGGAATTGTTCGAGCAGGTCGCTGCGCCCGACGAGTTCGCCCAGCGAACGCGCACCCAGTGCGGCGAGATGCTCGCGGACGTCTTCAGCGACATTGCGGAAGAAGGTTTCGACGCGTTCCGGCAGGCCCTTGAAGTGCTGCTCGCGCAATCGCGCATCCTGGGTCGCAAGGCCGGTCGCGCAATTGTTGAGGTGGCAGATGCGCAGGTATTTGCAGCCGAGCGCGATCATCGGCGCGGTGCCGAAACCGAAGCTGTCGGCGCCGAGCAGCGCGGCCTTGATCACGTCGAGCCCGGTCTTCAGGCCGCCATCGGTCTGCAACAACACCTTGTCGCGCAGGTCGTTGCCCTGCAGTGCCTGGCGCGCTTCCGCGAGGCCGAGTTCCCATGGCACGCCGGCGTAGCGGATCGATCCGATCGGGCTGGCGCCGGTGCCGCCGTCGTGGCCGGAAATGGTGATGAGATCGGCGCCCGCTTTCACGACGCCCGCGGCGATCGTGCCGACGCCGGCATGGCTGACCAGCTTCACCGAAATCAGTGCGCGCGGATTGATCTGGCGCAGGTCGAAGATCAGCTGCGCGAGATCCTCGATCGAATAGATGTCGTGGTGCGGTGGCGGCGAGATCAGTCCGATGCCGGGCTTGGCGTAACGCAGGCGCGCGATCAGCGGATCGACCTTGCTGCCCGGCAACTGGCCGCCTTCGCCGGGCTTGGCGCCCTGCGCGAGCTTGATCTGCAATACGTCGGCATTGATCAGGTATTCGGGGGTGACGCCGAAACGCCCGGATGCGATCTGCTTGATCTTGCTGCGGCGTTCGTCGTGGTAACGCGCGGGATCCTCGCCGCCTTCGCCGGAATTGCTGCGCGCACCGAGGCGGTTCATCGCGATCGCCAGCGCTTCGTGGGCTTCCGGCGACAGCGCGCCCAAACTCATGCCGGCGCTGTCGAAACGGCGGATGATCGCTTCGACCGGCTCGACTTCCTCGAGCGGTACAGGCGCGCCGATCGGCTTCGCGCGCAAGAGATCGCGCAACGCCGCTGCCGGACGCCCGTCCACTGCGGACGAATAGCGCTTCCAGTCGTCGCGATCGCCGGTCATCACCGCGCGTTGCAACGACTGCACCACCTCCGGGTTGTACTGGTGGTATTCGCCGCCAGGCAGGTAGCGCAGCAGGCCGCCGGCCTCCGGTAGCGCATTGAGATCCCAACCCTGTTCGGCCAGTGCACGCGCATCGGCCTCCAGCCGTGCGAACCCGGCGCCGCCGATACGCGACGGCGTGCCGGCGAAACATTGCGCGACCACCTCGGGATCCAGTCCGACGATTTCGAACAACTGCGCGCCGCGATAACTTGCAATCGTGCCGATGCCCATCTTCGAGAGGATCTTCAGCAGGCCCTTCTTCACGCCGCGCCGATAACTGCGGCCGACCTGCAGCGGTTCGCCATTGGTCTTGCCGCCGAGGATGCCGCGTCGCGCCAGTGCGTGCAGCGACTGGTAGGCGAGATAGGGATAGACCGCGGTTGCGCCGCAGCCGACCAGGCAGGCGAAATGATGCGGATCGCGCGCGGTGCCGGTCTCGACCAGGATGTTGCTGATGCAGCGCAGGTCGTGGCGCACCAGGTGTTGATGCACGGCGCCGGTCGCAAGCAGCGCGTGCACGGCCGCGCAACCACGCAGCGGACGGCGGTCGCTGAGGATCAGCAACTCGATGCCGGCGCGCGCTGCGTCCTCCGCCTGCTTGCAGATGCGTTGCAAGGCGTCCTGCAGCGAGGTGTTGGCGTCGAAATAGAGATCGATGTACAGATGTGATTCGGCGAAGCGCGGCAGCGCCAGCAGCTGGTGCAACTTGCGCTGCGACAGCACGGGCGAATTCAGCAGGACATGGTCGACGTTCGACGCCGCATCCACGAACAGATTGCCTTCGCGGCCGATCTGGGTGGTCAGGCTCATCACGCTGCCCTCGCGCAGCGGATCGATCGAGGGGTTGGTGACCTGCGCGAACGCCTGGCGGAAGCAGTCGTAGAGCGGGCGGATGCGCTGGCTGATGGCCGCCATCGGCACGTCGTCGCCCATCGAACCGATCGCTTCCTGTTCGGTTTCGGCGAGCGGGCGCAGTACCTGTTCCTGTTCCTCGCGGCTGAGCTGGAACAGGCGCTGGAAACCGAGCAGGGTTTCGGTATCGAACGGCGCGTCGGTCAGCGCGGGATCGATCAGCTCGGTATGCAGGTAGGACATGCCCTCGCGCAGCCATTGCTTGTACGGCGCGCGGGCGCGGTTGATGGCGTCGATGGCGTGGGTATCGAGCAATTTTCCGTGCTCGAGATCGATCGCGATCATTTCGCCGGGACCGAGCTTGCCCTTGGCCTCGACCTCTTCCGCCGGCAGGTCCCACACGCCGGTTTCCGACGCGATCACGAACACGCCATCGCGCGACAGCGTCCAGCGTGCCGGACGCAGGCCGTTGCGGTCGAGCGTGCAGGCGGCATGGCGGCCATCGCACATCACGATGCCGGCGGGGCCGTCCCACGGCTCGGAATTGATCGCGTAGTACTCGTAGAACGCGACCAGGTCGGCGTCCTTGTATTCCAGCGATTGCAGCGCGGGCGGAATCAGGATGCGCATCGCCTGCAGCAGGTCCATGCCGCCGAGCTGAAGCCACTCCAGTGCGTTGTCGAGGCTCTGCGAATCGGAACCGTTGGTCGACACCGCCTGGTCGAATTCGCCGACATCGAGCAGCGGCGACTTCCAGACATTGCGGCGCGACTGCGCCCAGGCGCGATTGCCGGCGATGCTGTTGATCTCGCCGTTGTGGGCGAGGCGGCGAAACGGTTGTGCCAGCGGCCAACGCGGCTGGGTGTTGGTGGAGAAACGCTGGTGGAAGACCACCACGCGCGCGCTCAGCGCGGGATGGGCGAGATCGGGATACAGCGTGCGCAGGTGCTCGGGCAGCACCATGCCCTTGTAGCCGAGCAGCTTCGCCGACAGCCCGACGACGTGGAAATCGGTCACGTCGCGCAAGGCCTGTTCAGTGCGACGGCGGGCGAGATAGAGGTTGCGCTCGAAGGCATCGCCATCGCTGCCCGGGTCGGCAATGAAGGCTTGCTCGATGCGCGGCATGTTGGAACGTGCCAGCGCGCCGCAGACGCGATCGTCGGTCGACACGATGCGCCAACCTGCAATCGGCAAGCCAACACGCTGCAGTTCGCGCTCCAGCGATTCGCGACAGCGCGCGGCATCTTCTTCGCCACGCGGCAGGAAGACATTGCCGGCAGCGACGCGTCCTTCCGGCAGGGCGATGCCGGCATCCTGCGCCAGGGCGCGCACGAATGCCTCGCAGCCGTGCAGCAGCACGCCACAGCCATCGCCACTCAAGCCGTCGGCAGCGACGCCGCCGCGATGTTCCATCCGCGACAGTGCTTCCAGTGCGGTGTCGACGATGGCGCGCGAACCCGGACCGGCGATATCGGCAATCAGGCCGAAGCCGCAGCTGTCGTGCTCGATTCCGGCGTCATACAGACCGCCAGCCAGTGGGTTGCGCCGGTCGTCCATCGTGGTCCAGTCGTGTCTCGGTGGTGAGAGGGCGGCTCGCGCGTGCGGAGTGCCTCTTCACCCGAATAGACCACAATTTGTGCACTGCCACAATTTTCGTTTCAGCCGAAACGAAACCGGGTTTTCAGCCGCGCAGCACGGTTCCGCTGCGGGCGTCGCGGATCGGCGTCGGTTGCAGCAATCCGCCGGTTTCGCCGGCAAGCACGCCATCCAGCAGGACGAGGACTTCGGGATCTAGTCCGGATCTTTGCGTCGGCGCATCGATGCCGGCGCGATTGGCGCTGGTCGAAACCAGCGCGCCGCCAAAGGCATTGCAGAGTTCGATGACGGGCAGGTGCGCAGATACGCGCACCGCGATGCCGTCGTGCTTGCCGGTGATCCAGCGCGGCGCCGCCACCGATGCCGGCACGATCCAGGTCGCCGCGCCTGGCCAGGTCGCGCGGACAGCCGCGCGTTGTCCGTCACCCAACATATCCATCGACACGAACGGTGCGAGTTGCGCTTCGTTCGCGGCGATCAGGATCAGGCCCTTTTCGACTTCGCGCTGCTTGATCGCGAGGATGCGCAGCACCGCCTGTTCGTTGCGCGGGTCGCAGCCCAGGCCCCACACGCCTTCGGTGGGGTAGGCGACCACGCCGCCACGCCGGATCAGCGCAGCGGCGGAGCCGGCGTCAAGCAGGTCCACGAAGATCGCTCAGGCCAGCGTCAGCGTGACCGGGATGTTGCCGCGCGTCGCGTTGGAATACGGGCAGACCTGGTGCGCGTCATCGATCAGCTTCTGCGCGGCGGCACGATCCATGCCGGGCAGATGGATGTTCAGGCGCACGGCGACGCCGAAAGCCTTGCCGACCGGCCCGAGGTCGACTTCGGCATCGATGCCGACGCCTTCGGGAATCTGCAGGTGCTGATGCGCGGCGACCGCCTTCATCGCCCCGATGAAGCAGGCCGAATAGCCCGCCGCGAACAACTGCTCGGGATTGGTGCCGCCACCCTTGCCGGGCGTGGTCATGCGGACGTCGAGATGGTCGTCGTCACTGCGGGCATGGCCATTTTCGCGGCCACCATTGGTATGGACGCGGGCGGTGTAGAGGACCTTGTCGAGCGTGTTCATGGCGGGCTCCTGGTGCGGGAAACATCCATCATGCCCCCGCGTGCGTTACGGAATCGATACGGCGACGCGCTCAGAACGGCGGCGCGTCGTCGGTCGAGGTCTTCTTTGCCGCGACTTTCTTCGTCGCGGCCTTTTTGGTTGCAGCCTTCTTGGCGGCTTTCTTGGCGGCTTTCTTGGCGGCGGTCTTCTTGGTCGCGGCCTTTTTCGCCGGCGCCTTGGTCGCTGCCTTCTTCACGGGGGCCTTCTTGGCGACAGTCTTGCGACCCCAGCCCTTGCGTGCCGGCTTGCCGGTTTCCGCCATCAGCTGCGTCACTTCCTCCAGCGTCAGCGATGCCGGTTCGCGATCCTTGGGGATCTTGCCGTTCATCGCGCCGTCGCTGATGTAGGGGCCGAAGCGGCCGTTCAACACCTGGATGTCGCTGCCTTCGAACGACTTGATGATGCGGTTGCGCGCGATCTCTTCCTTCTCCTCGATCAGGAACACCGCGCGGGCGAGATCGATCGCATAGGGATCGTCTTCCTTCTTCAGCGAGGCGTAGGTCGAGCCGCGCTTGGCGAACGGACCGAAGCGGCCGATGCCGACCGTCACCTGTTCGCCGTTCGATTCGCCGAGCTTGCGCGGCATGTCGAACAGCTTGAGCGCATCTTCCAGCGAGATCGAATAGATGCTCTGTCCCGGCTGCAGCGAGGCGAACTTCGGCTTTTCCTCGTCCTCGACGGTGCCGATCTGCACCATCGGGCCGAAGCGGCCGATGCGCGCGCTGATCGGCTTGCCGCTGGCGGGATCGATGCCGAGCTCGCGGGCGCTGCCGGCGTCGGTGCGATCGACGCTCTCGGTCTTGTCGACGACAAGTTCCTTGAACGGGCCCCAGAATTTCTCCATCAACGGGACCCATTGCTCCTCGCCGCGGCTGACCGCGTCGAGCTCGTCTTCCATCTTCGCGGTGAAGTCGTAGTCGACGTAGCGGGTGAAGTGCGCGCTGAGGAATTTCGACACCGCGCGACCGACGTCGGTCGGACGGAAGGCGCGGCCCTCCATCTCGGTGTACTTGCGGAACAGCAGCGTCTGGATGATCGACGCATAGGTCGAGGGGCGGCCGATGCCGTATTCCTCCAGCGCCTTCACCAGCGACGCTTCGGTGAAGCGCGGCGGCGGCTGGGTGAAATGCTGGTCGGCATGGACGCGGTCGAGCGGCACGTTGTCGCCGGTCTTCATCGCCGGCAGCTTGCGGCCTTCGTCGTCGTCGTCCGCGGCCTTCTGGTCCTTGCCTTCCTCGTACACGGCGAGGAAGCCGGGCACCACCACCGTGGTGCCGCTGGCGCGGAACGCGTGCTGGTTGCCGGCGGCGAGTTCCACCGACACCGTGTTGAGCGTTGCCGGGATCATCTGGCTGGCGACGGCGCGCTTCCACACCAGGTCGTAGAGCTTGCGCTCGTCGTCGGTGAGATAGCGGGCGATCTGCGCCGGGGTGCGCAGGGCCGAGGTCGGGCGCACCGCTTCGTGCGCTTCCTGCGCGTTCTTCGATTTCGTCGTGTAGAAATTCGGCTTGTCCGGCACCGATGCGGTGCCGAAGTCGCGCGCGATCACGTCGCGGATTTCGGCGAGCGCATCCTGCGACAGGTTCACCGAGTCGGTACGCATGTAACTGATCAGGCCGACGGTGCCTTCCTCGCCGATCGCCACGCCTTCGTACAGTTTCTGCGCGACCTGCATGGTCTTGCGGGTGGTGAAGCCGAGCTTGCGCGCCGCTTCCTGCTGCAGGGTCGAGGTGGTGAAGGGCGGCGACGGCCGGCGCTTGCGCTCCTTGCTGGCGACGTCGGTGACGTGCAGGCGTCCCTGCGCGGCCTGGACGATGCGCTTGCGCGCGTCTTCCGCGGTGTCGCCATCGGTGATGGTGAACTGTTCGAACTTCTTGCCGTCGAGCTTCACCAGCTTGGCCGAGAATGCCTGCGACGGATGCGCGCACTCGGCCTCGATGGTCCAGTACTCGCGCGCCTTGAACGCTTCGATTTCCTCTTCGCGCTCGACGATCATGCGCAGCGCCGGCGACTGCACGCGGCCAGCCGACAATCCGCGCTGGACCTTGCGCCACAGCACCGGCGACAGGTTGAAGCCGACCAGGTAGTCGAGGGCGCGACGCGCCTGCTGGGCATCGACCAGCGGCATCTCGATCTGGCGCGGTTGAGCGATGGCGGCCTTGATCGCGCGCGGGGTGATTTCGGTGAACACGACGCGATGCAGCGGCTTGTCCTTCAGCAATTTGCGCTCGCCGAGGATCTCGGCGATGTGCCAGCTGATCGCCTCGCCTTCGCGATCCGGGTCGGTCGCGAGCAGGATTTCGTCGGCGCCCTTGGCTGCCTTGGCGATCGCCTCGACGTGCTTCTCGTTTTTCTCGATCAGGTCGTAGCGCATCCGGAAGCCGTGCTCCGGATCCACCGCGCCTTCCTTCGGGACCAGGTCGCGGACATGGCCGTAGCTGGCGAGGACGGTGTAGTCCTTGCCGAGGTATTTGTTGATCGTCTTGGCCTTGGCGGGCGATTCGACGACGAGCAGGTGCTTGGGCATGGCAGCAGGATTCCGGGGCCGGCAACAGGCCGGCGAAATGGGGCGGTCGAGACGCCAACGCCCGGGACATGGGGGCCCGGGCGTCTGGTTCAACCTCTTTTTATAGTGGAATCACGCCGTGAGGTGGCTGTCAAGTTGTCTCAGTGCCTGGCGAGAATGGGAATGGCGATCGCAGCGATGATTGCGAGGACTGCCAGGCCGATCAAGGCGATGCCCAGCCCGAGCACGATCTTGGTGCCGGTCCCCAGGGAATCGTCCTGCCATTCCGGGTGGTCGGTGTAGGCCCATTTGTCCACGACGATGGTGTCGCAGACCATGTCGTGCAGGGCCTGCTTGCGCTCGGTAAAGCCGGCCATCATGTATCCGATGCAAAGCGGGAGCGCACTGAGGACAGTGGCCCAGTAGCGGCCGAAGCCACGCAGGAAGCTGATGGTCTCTCCATCGCTGCGCGTCACCTTGATGCCGATCGCCAGCTTGCCTGGGGTCGCCATCATGCTGGCATTGGAGTGGAACCAGGCGAACACCGATGCCGTCAGCAAATAGGAAAACAGGGTCAGCCCGGGGTTGTCGAAGGCATTCGCGCTCCTGGAGAAACCATTGCTGATGCCGAAGATCGCACCCAGTATTCCCATCACGATCGCCAGTGGGATGCCGAGCGCGAACCCATCGATGAGGGAGGCCGCGAAGCGCTTCCAGAATCCGGCGTACACCACGTGTCCACCCTGGTGCACGCTACCGCTGCCAACCTGTGCACGCGGTGCTGCATAGGGATCGCTCGTCTGGGCAACGGGTGTCGCGGCCGCATACATCGAATAGCTGCCATCGGCGACGGGAGCTGCGGCGGCAGGCGTCGGCGCGGGAGCAGCATCCACGGGCGTCGATGCCACCGGCGTCGCCATCTCGTACATCGACGTGCCCTGCATCGGCGAAGCGGTTTCGCTTGGCGGCGGCATGACTTCGTTCGCCACCGTGGCGAAGGCCTGCCAGTTCGACATGCCGTTGCGCCAGACCAGCGTGTCCATGCCGATCTGCCCGGCATTGCGCAAGGCCAGCAATTCCTGCGACTGCACGGGACCGCGCTGCTGGCCCTGGCGGTCGGCGTAATACCACTCGCTCATCCGATTCCCCTGTAAGTACGCTGTTGCGAAGGCGCAGTCTGCGCGAGCTCAGTCTTCGCGGCAAGCCGGCGGCAGATAGCGATTGTCGAGGTCGGAGCGGCAGTTCCATTCGCCGCCGGTTTTCGCGCGATCCATCCAGATCGTCCTGCCATCGAGCTGGTCGCTGCCGGTTTTGCCGAGATGTATGGCGTAGACACAGCGCGTCGCGTCTTCGGCGAGTTGCCCGATTTCCACGCGCTCGACGCCTTGCATGCCATTGAAGTCGGTGTCGGCGTTGCCCGGGCATTCGCCGCCCTGCGCGAGCCGCTTGTCGATCGCGTCTTGTGCCGGGCGCGTGGCCGCGATGGCCGTCATCACCTTGGATCGCAACACGTATTGCTGGTACGCGGGCACCGCGATCGCGGCGAGGACGCCGAACAATGCGATGAACGCAATCAGGCCGACCACTGCCGCAATCAGGCAGCCGTTGTTTTTCGGCTTCGCGGGCGGTTGCGGTCGCGCCGCCGTCGGCAACGGCGGTGGCAGGGGAGGAAGCGACGACATCGTCAGTGCAGCGGTTCGGGATCGTCCGCGAACATCTGCGTTTCCATCCACGCGTATGCAGCCTCGGATCCTGGCTGGTTGAACAGAACCATCAGCACGACCCATTTCAGGTCGTCGAGGTCGAGCTCGTCCTGGTCGAGCGCCATCGCGCGGTCCAGCACCAGTTCGCGCTGGTCGGCATCGAGCACGCCGTGTTGTTCGAGATAGATCAGGAAGCCGCGCGCCTCGATGTCGAGCTTGGACAGTTCGCCGCTGGTGAAGACACGGGTGGGTCCCGATGGCCCCTGGCTGGTGAAAGTGGGGCGGCGTTCGGCCAGGCCATCGAGCCAGTCGAAGGCGCGGTTGGCTTCGGCAGGACTGAAGCCAGCCGAGATCAGCGTCGATTGGAGGCCGTCGCGATCCTGCGGCGGGGCAGAGTCATCGGTAAAGCAGTGTTCGAAGAGATACAGCAGGACGTCCAGAATGCTCTCTTTCATCGATCCCCGGCCTGCGCCCGTGGGCGCGTGGATGGCAGAAGCCTTGCTTCACCCGGGAGTGCGGAGGTAGCGGCCATGCTTGACCGTGATCGTCCCCTGCAACTCCATGGTCAGGAGAATGGAGGAGAGTCGGGCTGGCGTCAATGCAGTGCGATTCGCCAGTGCATCCATAGGGATTGGGTCGTGACCAAGCGCCGACCACACGTTCTTGTGGTCGCTGTCCCAGTCCTTGGCAGGCTGAACAGGCCCCTTCGGAGCGGTGCCATTGGTTGCCTTGGAGTGCTGACCCGCCCGTGCCAGCGTGGGTGCCAGTGACAGCAACACGTCTTCCGGGCTTTCCACCAGCTGCGCGCCGTCGCGGATCAGGCGGTGGCAGCCGCGTGCATGGGGATCGTGGATCGACCCCGGGATCGCCCAGACATCACGACCGGCGTCGACGGCGAACTGCGCGGTGATCAGGGCGCCCGAACGCGCGGCGGCCTCGACCACCAGGGTGCCCTGCGCGAGCCCGGCGATGATGCGGTTGCGCGCCGGGAAATGGTCACGCAGCGGTTGCGTCCCGGGCGGGTACTCGCTGACCAGCAGCCCGCGCGCGGCGATCCGTGCGTGGAGGTCGCGATGCTGGGCGGGATAGCAGAGGTCGGGTCCGCTGCCGAGGACGGCGATGGTGCTGCCGCCGATCTCGAGCGCGCCTTCGTGGGCGGCGCCATCGATGCCGGCGGCGAGGCCGCTGACCACCACCAATCCGGCATCGGCGAAACGATGGGCGAACTGCCTGGCGACGCTGCGGCCGCCGGGGCTGGCGGATCGGGTGCCGACGATGGCGATCGCGGGATCCTGCAGCAATGATGTGTCGCCGGCGGTGAACAGCATCAGCGGCGCGCCGGAAATGGTGCGCAAGGCGGCGGGATAGTCTGGATCGTGCCAAGCGATCAGGCGATGCCCCGGGCGCTGGAGCCATTCCGCGGTGCGCAGCCATACATCGGGATCCGCGCCGCGACGCAGGCGGATGCAGGTGTCCTCCGACAAACCGGCCGCGCGCCACGCGTGCGGGCCTGCCGCCAGTACCGCACCGGCGCTGCCATGGAGCTGCAGCAATTCGCGGCGGGGTGCACGCCGGCCGCCGGCGCATAGAAGCGCCAGCCGTGCCGCCAGTTCGGGCATATCGAAGTCGACCATGCCGCCAGCTTGGGGCGGAAACGACGACGGCGCCCTAGGGCGCCGTCTCGCTACCGTGTCGGAAAAATCTGATCCTTTCCCGGCACGAATGGTTTGACGCGGTTCAGTACGGGGCGTCCGGGTGCTTGAGCTCGTAACCGACTTCGGTCGGCTTGATGCCGTCCATCACCAGCGCGTAACTGACGTGGTCGAAGGTGCGGAACACCATCGCGTGGCCGGAGAACTCGTCGGGCAGGCGGACGCGACCGTAGTTGCCGACCAGCTCTTCGCTGCGCTGGTACTTCACGCGGTCGACCTTGTTGCTGCCCATGCGCCACAGCGAGAACACGGTGCCGTTGTCGACGCCGTCCCGGCTGCCGACCGAGATCGCGATGACGTCGCGCGGACCGGCCGTGCGCAGGCGATCGGCCACGGCCAGCACCTGGGCATGGCGATATTCGAACTGCGCCTTCGGCGGATGCGGGACGAAATAGGGATCGTAGGACTGGGCGTCGACCGGGATCAGGCGATCGCCTTCGCGCACTTCGCGTCCTGCTTCGTCGAGGCGGATGGTCGAAGCCTCGATGCCGCCGACTTCGCCGCGGGTCACGGTGCCGATGTTGACGCGCTGCAACTCGTAGCCGAGCAGGTCGTGGCCGCGGTCCGGAGTGATCGCAGAGGTCCAGAACTGATCGAAGTCGATGGTGCGCTTGCCCCGGAAGTCGAGGTCGGCGGTATCCATGATGTCACCGCCCTGGCGGCGGTCGAGGCGGGCATAACGCACGTTCGGGCGCACGATCAGGAAGCGCTGGCCGACCGCGCTCGCGGGCAGGCCCTTGGCGTAGACCACATAGCCCTGCGAGCCACGCAAGCGATCTTCCTCGAGGCCGACCACGTAGGGCAGCTGGTCGAAGCTGTCGACCACGCGCATGTCCTTGAGCCACGGCTCGACCTGGGCCAGCGGAATGCCCGGGATCGGGGCTTCGGCGGGCTGCCGCGCCTCGGCGGTGCGGTTGATGTAGGCAAGGCTCAGGACGTCACCCGGGTAGATCAGGTGCGGATTCTTCACCTGCGGGTTGGCCTGCCAGATTTCCGGCCACAGCCATGGGCGGCTGAGGAACTTGCCGGCGATATCCCACAGGGTGTCGCCCTTCTTCACCACATAGGTGTCGGGGTGATCGGGGCGAACGCCCGGATTCCCGGCGATGGCGAGGCCGGCGACGGTGAGTGCCGCGGTGGCGGCAACGGTCTTGAGCGACAGGTTGAAGCGCGAAAGGAGCGAGGCCATGGCCTGAGGTTCCCCGACAAATCCCCAATACGGACGGCCATTTACACCACAAAGTTCACAGTTTCACAAGACCCTTACATTTAAATCCCCGATCTGATTGGCGCGGGGCCCTCCGGAACGCCCGGCCAGCCTGCGTTGGGGGAGGCCGGGGGCCGTCGCGTTACACTTGGCGCCTGCGCTGGCGGCGATGTTCCCGCGCGCATTCAGGACCCCGACCATGGCACTGCTCACGATCCTCGAATTCCCCGACGCACGACTGCGCACGAAAGCTGCGCCGGTCGATATGGCCGGCATCGCCGCGCCCGAGTTCCAGAAACTCCTCGACGACATGTTCGAGACCATGTACGACGCGCCCGGCATCGGCCTCGCGGCCAGCCAGGTCGACGTGCACCAGCGCTTCATGGTGATCGACATCAGCGAAGAGAAGAATTCGCCGATGGTCTTCATCAACCCGGAAATCCTTGCCAAAGAGGGCGAGGAGGTCTGCCAGGAAGGCTGTTTGTCGGTACCGAACATCTTCGCCGACGTGACGCGTGCGGCGAACATCCGCGTGCGCGCGACCGACCGCAAGGGCGCGAGTTTCGAGATGGATGCCGATGGCCTGCTCGCAGTGTGCGTCCAGCACGAGATGGATCATCTCGACGGCAAGCTGTTCGTCGACTACCTGTCGCCGCTCAAGCGCGAGATGGTGAAGAAGAAGCTGGCCAAGGCGGCGCGCGAAAAAAAGGCAGCGTGATTTGAGGATCGTGTTTGCAGGCACGCCGGAATTCGCCGTGCCGGGCTTGCGCGTGGCTTGTGAACGCGCCGAAGTCGTTGCCGTCTATACCCAGCCCGATCGTCCCGCGGGTCGCGGTCGTGTGCTGACACCCTCGCCGGTGAAGCAGGAAGCGCTGCAGCGCGGCATCGAAGTGCGCCAGCCGGAAACGCTGCGCGATCCCGAAGTGCAGGCTGCGTTGAGCGCACTCGAACCCGACCTGATCGTCACCGCGGCCTACGGCCTGATCCTGCCGAAAAAGGTGTTGAAGATCCCGCGCCTGGGTTGCTGGAACCTGCATGGTTCGTTGCTGCCGCGCTGGCGCGGCGCCGCGCCGATCCAGCGCGCGATCGAGGCCGGTGATGCCGAAACCGGCGTCTGCCTGATGGAGATGGAGGCGGGCCTCGACACCGGGCCGGTGCTGTTGCGTGCGGCAACCGCGATCGGCGCCGATGAAACTTCCGGCGAACTCTACGAACGCCTCGCCGACATCGGCGCGGATGTATTGGCGCAAGGCCTGGCGATGCTGGAAGCGGGAACGCTGCCGGCGGCGCAAGCGCAATCGACCGAAGGCGTGACCCACGCCGCCAAGATCGAGAAGGCGGAAGCGCGCCTCGACTGGAATGAATCCGCCGAAGTCCTCGCGTGCAAGGTGCGCGCCTTCCAACCGTGGCCGGTGGCCGAAGCGGTGCTGGCTGGCGAGCGTGTGCGCATCCATGCGGCGAAAGCGTTGGCTTCGAGTGCCGATGCCGCGCCCGGAACGATCGTCACCGCCAATCGCGACGGTATCGATGTCGCGTGCGGCGATGGCGTGTTGCGCCTGTTGACGTTGCAACGCGAGGGCGGACGCGCGGTTTCCGCTGCCGATTACCTGAATGCCCGCCGTGGCCAACTTTAAACAAACACGGCCTGACCAGGCGCGAACGGGTGGTGATCGCGGCGCGGGCGTGCGCGCCGACGCCGCGCGCGTACTCGATGCGGTGATGCATCGCGGCCGTTCGCTGAAGGTGGAACTGTCGACGGCACAATCGCGGATCGCCGATGGTCGCGATCGCGCGCTGCTGGAAGCGATGGTGATGGCGGCGCTGCGCAACCGCGCCGATTACGAAGCGACGTTGAAGGCGTGGTTGCCGCGTCCGCCCGGCCAGCGCGACAACGACCTGCGTGCATTGCTCTACACCGGGTTGGCGCAACTCGATGTCATGGGCCTGCCCAGCCATGCCGCAGTCGATGCGACGGTGGAAGCCGCGCGCCTGATCAAGCGCACGCATCAGGCCGGACTGGTCAATGCAGTGCTGCGCCGTGCCACGCGCGAGCCGCTGGTGCGCGCCGATGCGCAAGCGGGTTGGCCGCAATGGTTGCTCGAACGCTTGCGCGCGGATTGGCCCGGGGATGTCGACGCGATCCTGCGCGCCAGTCGCATGTCGCCGCCGATGTGGTTGCGGGTGAATCGTCGCAAGGTCGATCGTGATGCCTATGCGGCACGGTTGCGCGAGGAGGGCATGGATGCACGGATGCCCGATCATCCTGTCGATGCGCTGTTGCTCGAAACGCCGGTTGCCGTGAGCGCGTTGCCCGGATTCGGCGACGGACTGGTGTCGGTACAGGATGGCAGCGCCCAGCAGATCGCCGATGCGTTCGCGCTGAAGGCCGGCATGCGCGTGCTCGATGCCTGCGCCGCGCCCGGTGGCAAGACCGCGCACCTGCTCGAACGCGAGCCTGGCCTGCAGGTCATCGCGGCGGACATCGATGCGCGCCGCCTGCGTCGTGTCGAGGAAGGCCTGCAGCGCCTCGGGCTGACGGCGCAGACGCTCGTTGCCGACGCCGCAAAACCGGATGCATGGTGGGATGGCCGCGCGTTCGACGCCATCCTGGTCGACGCGCCGTGCAGTGCGACCGGCATCCTCCGTCGCCAACCCGACATCCTGTTGCATCGCCGCGGCGAAGACGTCACGGCGCTGGCCGCGCTGCAGTCGCGCATGCTCGATGCGCTGTGGCCGACGCTCGCGCCGGGCGGCACGCTGGTCTACGCGACCTGCTCGATCCTGCGCGAGGAAAACGATCGCCAGGTCGAGGCGTTCCTGCAGCGCACGACCGACGCGCGTCTCGATCCGCTGGATGCGAGCTTTGGCCGCGACACCGGCTGCGGCCACCAGCGCCTGCCCGGCGAGGACGGCATGGACGGCTTCTTCTACGCGCGATTGCGGAAACAATGATCGACGGGTCTTCCCGTATGATCGCGCCATGCTGAAGAATCGCTCCTCTCGCGACACCTGGTTGTTCTGGATCGCCGCGCTGCTGATCGTCGGCGCCGGCATCGGCCTGCGTGATCCCTGGCCGGCCGACGAGCCGCGTTTCGCGCTGGTCGCGAAGCAGATGGTGGAGAGCGGCAACTGGTTGTTCCCGCATCGCGGCATTGAACTCTATTCCGACAAACCCCCGATGCTGATGTGGCTGCAGGCGGGGTTCTTCGAGGTCTTCCGCAACTGGCGTGTCGCCTTCCTGCTGCCATCGTTGCTGGCGACGCTGGCGACGCTGGCTTGCGTCAAAGATCTCGGCAAGCGCCTGTGGACGCCGAAGGTCGGGTTGTGGGCGGCGTGGGCTGTGCTGCTGGCCTTCCAGTTCACCTACCAGGCCAAGAAGGCGCAGATCGATCCGCTGGTGACCTGCTTCATCACCGTCGCCAATTACGGATTGCTGCGTCATTTGCTGCTGGGGCCGAACTGGCGCTGGTGGTGGATCGGCTGGTTCTTCGCCGGACTCGGCACCATCACCAAGGGCGTCGGCGTGCTGGCATTGCTGATGCTGCTTCCGGCGATCTTCGCCAGCGTGCGCGGTTGGCAATCGCGCGGCGAACGCATCGCGCTGCACCTGCGCGACTGGCGGTTCTGGGTAGCGCCATTGTTCTTCGTCGTCGCAATGTGCATCTGGCTGGTGCCGATGGTGCTGGCGGTGCGCTCCCATCACGAGCCCGCCTACGACGCCTACCTCAACGACATCCTGTTCCACCAGACGGCGAAGCGTTACGCGCAGTCGTGGGACCACGCGCAGCCGTGGTGGTATTTCATCGTGGTCGTGCTCGGCATGTGGCTGCCGGCGATGCTGGCGCTGCCGTGGGCGATTCCGGCGTGGAAGCGTCGCCTGCAACGCATGGATGCGCGCTATCTGCTGCCGCTGGCCTGGGGCGTGTTGCTGGTGGTGTTCTTCAGCATTCCGTCGGGCAAGCGCGACGTCTACATCATGCCGGTGCTGCCGATGTGGGGTCTCGCCCTGGCGCCGCTGCTGCCGGGGTTGTTGAAGAAGGCGTGGCCGCGGCGATTGCTGGCGACGGTGCTGGCAGTGATGGCGATCGGCCTGGTGGTTGGCGGCGGATTGCTGGCCTTCGGCCATTCGAAATCGACCACGCGCTTCCTCACCGAACGTGGCCTCGAGTCCGGCGTCGGCATCGGCTGGATGTTGCTGGCGATGGGCGCCGGCGTGGTCGTCGCGCTGGCATGGTGGCGCAAGCGCCTGGAAATCGCCACGATCGTGTCGCTGGGCACGCTGTGGGTGCTGTTCGGCGTATTCGGCTATCCGTTGCTCAACGATTCGTCATCGGCGCGCGGCCTGATGCGCGATGTCGGTGCCCGCATCGGTCCCGATGCGCAACTCGCTTTGCTCGGATGGAAGGAGCAGAACCTGCTGATGGCCGATCGCCCGGCGACGAATTTCGGGTTCACCCGCGACATGCAGGCGCAGACCGCCGACGCGATCCATTGGCTGCAGGCGGATCCTCAGAATCGCTGGCTGCTGGTGCAGGACACGGTGCTGCCGAAGTGCATTCCGGATTCGGGACTGGAGCAGGTGCCGCATTCGAATCGCCGCACCTGGTACCTGGTGCGCGGTGCGGCTGTTGCTGGGTGTCCGCACTGAGTTGAACAGCTCGCACGCGCTGGCTTCGCGGGTGACCAGCTCCGTTGCGCGGGACGCCGTGAATACGTCCATGTAGGCTCATGCGCCGCATCCATGCGGCGCAATGCCCGCGCACCGGACTGGCGCACCCGCGGCCGCGCGCGTGTTGTGGCGTTCAGGGGCGCCGAACAGCAACAGCCGGCGCGCTGTTTTCTGAGAGAGAAGCGAAAAGCCCGCCACCGGCGGCGCCTATGCGGTTCGTCTGCAGAGCCGACCATACGAGGCATGGATGCCGAGTCGAGCCTCCAAGGATGGATTCACGGCGTGTCGGCGGCTGCAGACAACCGCGATAGGCGCAGAGCCGGGCGATGCTTTTCGCGAGCCTGCCAAACGCGCGCTCAGCGCGTCAGCTCACACAACTTGCGGTACTTCGCGTAAACGTAACCCGCATGCAGGGCGTGATAGCGCGCGGCGGTTCCGCCGTCGAGGAAGCCGCCGCGCAGCACGTAATTCTTCAGCCAGTAGGCGGCGGCGTGCAGTGGCGCGGCGATCGCGCTGGCGCGGCGTCCCTGCGCGTGGCGTTGTTGCGCCCATAGCGCGGCGTAGCGCTGCAGTTTGCTCGCGTATTCGTCGTCGCTGCGCGCGGTGTCGTGTTCGATGCGTGCATCCAGCGTGGCGACGCGCTTGCCGGTGAGGTCCAGCGCCTCGTGCACGCTCGCAGGCTTGTAACGCAAGTCGTTGCGGAACAGGCGCGCGACCTTCTCCTTGCCCCAGCCGCCGTGGTTCAGCGCGGTACCGAGGTAGTGCGTGCGCCGCAACAGATTCCACACGTCCGCCTGTTCGACGCGGCCATCGGCGAAGGTCTTGCGAATCGCATCGTCGGCGCCATCCGCCAGCCATTCGTCGGAATCGAGCAGCAGCACCCACGGCGTCTGCGCCAGCGCGATCACCGCGTTCTTCTGCGCAGCGAATCCCAGCCACGCTTGCTGCACCACGCGCGCACCGGCCGCTTCGGCGATCGCAACGGTGTCGTCGTCGGACTGCGAATCCATCACGATCACCTCAAAGCACAGTGGCGCGAGGCTCGCCACGCAGCGACCGATGCGATCGCCTTCGTTCTTGGCGATCACCACGCCGGTGATAGGTGGTTTCAGCGCGGCTTCGCTCATCGCGGCCTCGAATGCTTTTCGAAGTCGGCGTACGGGTTCACTTCGCCGCTGCCGGGAGGACGCAGGGTGTAGCGCTTGTAGGTCCACTGGTATTGCGCGAGATCGCGGCGGGCGATGCGTTCGATGTCGCGGTTGAGCGCGGCGACGCCGGTCTGCGGATCGTCGCTGGCGATGTCGGGATCGGCGCGTTCGATGCAGACGCGGAAACGCGGGGTATCGGCGCTGCGCTGGCACCACGCGTGCAGCACGGTGGCGCCGGTGCGCTGTGCAAGGCGATTGAGCAGGGTCATCGTCAATGCCTGCACGCCGAAGAACGGCGCGAACTCGCCGTCGCCGGCCTTGGGCTGCTGGTCGGGCAGGATGCCGACCACGCCGCCCGCGGCCAGTGTCTTGAACAGCGCGCGGATCGCGGTGCCTTCGGCGCGGACCTGGGTGATGCGATCGGGCGCTTCGTCCGCGCGCACGCGACGCAGGAAGGCTTCGCCGACCGCGGATTCCGGTGGCTTGTAGAGGATCGCCAGCGGCGTCTGCGCGGCCAGCCATTGATTGAGCAGTTCCCAGTTGCCGAAATGCGGCGCCGAGACGATCAATCCGCGTCCGGAACGCAGCGCGTCATCGAACAGTTCGCGACCATCCTCGCCGTCGATCAGGCGCAGGTTGTCAGTGTGCGGATGGGTCCACAGATGCAGGGTTTCCATCATCTGGCGGCCGGTGCTGCGCAGCACCGCGCGTTCCAGATCGGTGCGTGCGCCGGCCTCGAGTCCGGGCATCGCCAGCTCGAGGTTGCGCCGGGTCACCCGCAGTTCGCGGCCGCCGCTCCAGCGTTGCAGGCGCGCCAGGTCGTCGCCGAAGCGGTTGAGCACCGGCCAGGGCAGGTGGCCGAGACCCGAGGCAAGGGTGTAGAGGAGGCTGGCGGTACGGTCGGGATTCACCGGGCCAAGTCTATCGGGCGCGTGCTTAAATGCGCCCATGCTTGCCCTCATCCAGCGCGTCACCCAGGCCAAGGTCGAAGTGGAGGGCGAAACCGTTGGCGCCGTCGGCATGGGCTTGCTGGCGCTGGTCGCCGCCGAGCCCGGCGATAGCGAAGGCCAGATTTCGAAGATGGCCGAGCGCTTGCTGCGTTACCGGGTGTTCGCCGACGATGCCGGCAAGATGAATCGATCTCTCCACGATATCGCCGGAGATCTGCTCCTGGTCAGCCAGTTCACCCTGGCCGCCGATACCGCTTCCGGCCTGCGCCCGAGTTTCAGTTCCGCCGCGCCGCCCGCCGAAGCGGAACCTGCATTTGATCGCCTGGTGGCCGAGTGCCGGCGAATTTCACCCGGGAGGGTGGAAACCGGGCGCTTCCGTTCCCATATGACAGTCAGCCTGGTCAATGACGGCCCGGTCACCTTCCTGCTCCGGACATAGGCCCAAAGAAGCCGCCCGGCATGGTAAAATTACAGGTTCACTCCGTTTCACGTTCATCCAGGTGAGAGCCGCATGGCCAACGAGCGTCAGGTCCAGCAATCGGACATCAAGCTACTGATCAGCAAGGGCCTTGAACAGGGCTACCTGACTTTTGCCGAGGTCAACGATCACTTGCCGGACGACGTCGTCGACGCCGAGCAGATCGAGGACATCATCGGCCTGATCAACGGCATGGGCATCGAGGTGCACGAAGTTGCGCCGGATGCCGAGACGCTGTTGCTCGCCGGCCAGTCCGGCAGCGGTCGCGAAGTCGATGACACCGCCGCCGAAGAAGCGGCCGCCGCGTTGTCCGCGCTCGATACCGAAACCGGCCGCACCACCGATCCCGTGCGCATGTACATGCGCGAGATGGGCACGGTCGAGCTGCTGACCCGCGAGGGCGAAATCGCCATCGCCAAGCGCATCGAGGAAGGCCTGCAGCAGATGCTGGGCGCGCTGGCCTCGTTCCCGTGGTCGAACAAGCAGCTGCTCGACGATTACGCGCTGGTGCAGGCCGGCAAGAAGCGCCTGCCGGAAATCATTTCCGGTTTCGCCGACGACCTCAATGACGACGCCGCCATCGCCGAGGAAATGGCGATGGACGATGCCGAGGCCGACGAGGACGAAGACGAGGACGGCGAGGAGAAGGAAGCCGCGCCCGCCGGCCCGAATCCGGCCAAGGTCAAGGAGAACATGGCGATCCTGGCCGATCTCTACGGCAAGTTCGAGAAGGCCTACGACAAGCACGGACCGTCGCACAAGACGGTGCTGAAGCTGCGCGGCGAAATGGCCGAAGTGTTCGCGAGCTTCCGCCTGCCGCTGCCGATGCTGGAATCGCTGGTGGTGCAGCTGCGCAGCGCGATGGCCGAGATGCGCGAACGCGAGCGCCGCATCCTCGAGCTGGCGACCAAGCGCGCCGGCATGCCGCGCAAGGAATTCATCCGCGGCTGGGAGGGCAACCTCACCAACCTCGAGTGGGTGGACGAGATGCTCAAGCGCAAGCAGAAGTGGGGCTCCGGCCTCCGCGACGTGCGCGAGCAGGTCATCGCCCAGCAGGAATCGGCGATCGAACTCGAGCAGCGCATGATGGTGACGCTGCACGATCTCAAGGAGATCGGCCGCATGCTCGCCATCGGCGAAGCCAAGGCGCGCAAGGCCAAGAAGGAAATGGTCGAGGCCAACCTGCGCCTCGTCATCTCGATCGCCAAGAAGTACACCAACCGCGGCCTGCAGTTCCTCGACCTGATCCAGGAAGGCAACATCGGCCTGATGAAGGCGGTCGACAAGTTCGAACACCGCCGCGGCTTCAAGTTCTCGACCTACGCGACGTGGTGGATCCGCCAGGCGATCACCCGTTCGATCGCCGACCAGGCGCGCACCATCCGCATCCCGGTGCACATGATCGAGACGATCAACAAGCTCAACCGCATTTCCCGCCAGATGCTCCAGCAGTACGGCCGCGAGCCGACGCCGGAGGAGCTGGCCAAGGAAATGGACATGCCCGAGGACAAGATCCGCAAGGTGATGAAGATCGCCAAGGAACCGATCTCGATGGAAACGCCGATCGGCGACGACGAGGATTCCCACCTCGGCGATTTCATCGAGGACACCAATGCGGAGTCCCCGATCGAGGCGACCACCAACATCAGCCTGGTGGAAACCGTGCGCGACGTGCTGGCCGGCCTGACCCCGCGCGAGGCCAAGGTGCTGCGCATGCGCTTCGGCATCGACATGAACACCGACCACACGCTGGAAGAAGTCGGCAAGCAGTTCGACGTCACCCGCGAGCGCATCCGCCAGATCGAAGCGAAGGCCCTGCGCAAGCTGCGCCACCCGAGCCGCTCGGAGACGCTGCGCAGCTTCCTCGACATGGAATAAGCGTGATTCGCGCGCAGTAGTGAAAAGCCCCGCCGATGCGGGGTTTTTCTTTTGATGGATGGCTGCTCGTGCTAGGTTCTCGGCATCAGGGAATGCAGGAATCGGAGCCGACATGGGCGAAAAGAAGATGCTGGTCGCCGGATCGGCCAATCTCGATTTCGTGGTGCGTGCCGCGCACGTGCCTGCACCCGGTGAAACGGTGCTCGGGCGCGAGTTGCAACTCTTCCCGGGCGGCAAGGGCGCCAACCAGGCTGTCGCCGCGGCGCGCGCGGGTGGTGCCGACGTGCGCATGCTGGTGGCGCTCGGCGACGATGCCTTCGCCTCACAGCTGGAAGCGCCGTTGCGCGACGCCGGCATCGATGCGTCGATCGTGCGTGTCGCCGGCAGCGCATCCGGATCTGCCTTCATCTGTATCGCCGACGATGGCGAAAATTCGATCACCGTCGCGCCGGGCGCGAACCTGCATCTGGCGCCCGAACACTTGCCGTCGCTGGAAGGCGTCAGCCATCTGCTGATGCAGCTGGAGATCCCGTTGGCGAGTGTGCAGGCCTATGCGCAGGCTGCGCGCAAGGCGGGAGTGAAGGTCGTGTTGAACGCGGCGCCGGCGCAGGCATTGCCGCGTGGATTGCTGGACAGCATCGATGTGCTGATCGTCAACGAGGGTGAGTTGGCGGCGTTGGCTGGGGCGCATGGCGACGCGAGCTTGCCCGTGCAATGCGAAGCGGTTGGCGTCGCCTGTGTCGTCGTTACCCTGGGTCCACGCGGTGCGTTGCTGTGGCGACGCGATCAGCCATCGATCGAACAACCCGCGTTCCCGGTCGAAGTGGTCGACACCACAGGTGCCGGCGACGTGTTCTGCGGAGTGCTCACCGTGGAGCTTGCCGGTGGCGCGAAGCTGGAAACTGCGATGCGCCGCGCGGCCGCGGCATCGGCGTTGGCATGCACGAAGCTGGGAGCGCAATCGGGTACGCCGACGCGCGTGGAGTTGGAGCGGTTCCTGGATGGTCGAATCGGTTGATTGCCGGCAGAAGGGAGGCGTCAGGCACGCGTCAGTTCTGGCTGGTACGATGTTGCTACGGGCCTATAGCTCAATGGTTAGAGCAGAGGACTCATCGAAAGGTGCCGCCGCGCAGGAATGCACGGACGGGAACGGGATGAATTCAGGGAACCCTCAGCGGCGCATTTGCGGACGGTGGGAATCCTGAGCCAAGCCAGTGGTACACCACTGGAAGGTGCAGAGACTACCTGGGGGCTGAAGTGCCCTTGATGACAGGCTAGAGCGTCCCGCACCCAAACTGCCGAAAGGCAGCGGGTGAAGAGATAGTCCGCCCCAGTGGGAAATCACTGGAATAGGCGAATCCTTTGGTTCCAGGTTCGAGTCCTGGTGGGCCCACCAAACATGGATTCCATGACATCTAATGGAGTCCCGGATCAAGACAAAAACCCGTAAATAGCGGGTTTTTCTGTTTCACGGGACCTGATGGGGCCCCGTTGCATCCCAGCTGGTAGTGAGTAAGCTTGTGAGTAACGGGAAGATTCACCGGGCTGTTACTCACACTCGCGTTACTCACAGGGGGTTGCGCACATGCTCACCGACACCAAGCTTCGCAGCCTGAAGGCCAAGGCGAAGATTTATCGCGCGGCAGACACCAATGGGTTGTGCATCGAGGTGCGCCCGACCGGTGCGAAGTTGTGGCGCTATCGCTACCGGTACAACGGGAAGGCCAGCATGGTTCCGTTGGGGCAGTACCCGGCGGTCTCCCTTGCAGATGCCCGCATTGAACGTGACCGCATGCGTGCAATGCTGGCCGGAGGGGCGAACCCGACTACGGTGGCGAGGGTCGAGCGCGCGGCCAGGGTGGAGCAGACTGAAAACACGTTCGGCGCCATTGCTGCCGAATTGCTCGAGAAGCGCGTGCGCGAGGGGCTAAGTGCAGGCACGGCGAAGCGCGAAAAGAGAATGATCGAAAAGGACCTGGCCGGGATCGCCGCGTTGCCGATCACCGTAATCACTGCGCCGGTGCTACTGGGAGAACTGCGAAAGCTGGAAAGGCGAGGCGTAGTGGAAACGGCGCACCGGGCGCGCGGCCATGCCGGGTTGGTGTTCCGTTATGCCATTGCCACTGGTCGGGCTTCCTATAACCCGGCGCCAGACTTGGCGGGAGCATTGGAACAGCCACAGAAACAACACTTCGCCAGCGTGACTGAGCCGGCAAGAATTGGCGACCTGCTACGAGCGCTGTACGGCTATCAAGGCACCCCGGTTGTGATGGCTGCATTGAAGTTGGCGCCACTGGTGTTCGTGCGCCCAGGCGAACTACGGCAGGCACGGTGGGCTGATATTGATTTCGGCGGTGCTGAGTGGCGTTACACGACAAGCAAGACCGGCACCCCGCATATAGTCCCGCTATCTACTCAAGCGTGGGAAATCCTGCGTGAACTGCATCCATTGACCGGGCGAGGTGAGTACGTTTTCCCGGGCATCCGTAGCCCTCGTCGCCCAATGAGTGAAAACACGATCACGGCCGCTCTGCGCTATCTGGGGTTTGACGGCGACACCATGACTGGCCACGGATTCCGGGCGATGGCCCGAACTGTACTGGATGAGGTGTTGGGCTTCCGGCCCGACTTTATCGAACACCAGCTGGCCCACGCGGTGCGTGACCCGAACGGTCGCGCGTATAACCGCACGGCGCACCTGTCTGAACGCAGAAAGATGATGCAAGGCTGGGCGGACTATCTGGATGGTCTGCGAGCCGGTGGTAACGTGGTCTCGATCAAGAGCAAGAAAGCTTGACCGAACAGTTGGCATAGCCCTACAGATCTAACCCATTGCAGGGGAACGGAACGCGCGATGAAAGAAATTGGACATGTAACCGGGTTCCCTCTTTCCGCTGGGGCACTAATCGGGGGATGCACAACCATTTCAACTCCCGGTGGTGGAGTCATAAGGCATGACGGGAAGACCTTTTCCTATGGCGTTACTTCTATCTCAATTTCACGGGCTTCATCCGGGGAAAAGAAGCGCGTGTACATGGTTGACCCCGGATTGCTGGAGTCATCGGTTGCTGGAAATGAATTTCGGTGCCTGCCCGTCAGTTGCGATGACGACGAAATGCCACGTGGTGCCTATGAGGGTGGGTTAATCGTGTTAGGCCATATTGAGCTGACTGTAGAGCCGCCGCCTTCGATGGACGATCCCGAGAAACTGCAAGACCCGCGCGAGCGCACAAGCATGCTGCGAATAATCCGGGCGCTAGCCGAAATGGCTGAATTGCCTGATAAGGGTGCAACAGCAAGTGTAGAAGCGCAGCTACAGCAACTCGGATTCGCTTCCCCCAAGGAGGCTGCAATCCGGAAGCTATTGAAGGAAGCGAGTAACCTCCAGGCTGACTGACCGCTATAGCGGTTAAGGATGCTGCTATAGCGCCATTAGGGTTGATTGTCAGCTTAGTGTTCGTGTCGCCAGGCCATTCCGGCCCCATAAGAGGCGACAACATGCAAAGCAATCCTAATATCCATGGTCTGCCCGAGACTGGCTATCTGCGACTTTCCGAAGTCTTGCGATTCATTCCAGTTGGTCGGAGCACTTGGTTCGCTGGAGTCCGTTCGGGGCGCTATCCCCAACCGACCCGAGCACTTGGCGAGCGTATTACGGCCTGGCGGGTCGAAGACATCCGCGCACTGATTGAAGCCACTTCGGCGAAGGGGAGCGCATGAACGAATGCATGGTATTCGTCAGTCCAAAGATGGCTGCCTTATTCCTCCGAGTGCACGTGTCTACGCTAACAGTATGGCGACGGAAAGGGTTGGGTCCGAGTTACATGGAGTTTGGACTTAATACGATTCGCTACAAGCTAGATTCGGTGGCAGTGTTCTTGAGGATGATCGACCTTGGGCTGATTTCGGAGTCAGGCGAACCTATTGAGGAGTCGGAATCATGAGCTCATGCGCAGAACGAATCAGTACAAAGAAAGCTGCCGCATATCTCGGGGTCTCCGTGCGCACCTTGGAAGAGTGGCGCAGGAGAAGCATCGGGCCAGCTTTCACGAAAATCGGCAGAAAGCTGATCCGCTATGACCTACATGAACTCGAAAGGTTCTTAAAGGAATCGAAGTAATAGCCGACGAGCGGCTGTCGGGGGGGGCTCGATCTGATTCGCTGTCGACCGTTGAACATGGCGCTAACCCATTTGCAGCTTGATGCCTTCATTTTTGCAGTGACGATCAAACTGCAAGTGGCGTTTCAAATCTGCCATGTCGGATTGCTCGAAATAAGAAAAGGAAGCAGAAATGGATAAGGATCAGGCAATTGATCATTCTCAAGAGCACGCATGCGCGGAGGATGGGTTGACGGGTGCATCTATAGCAATTCACAGCAACACTGCATTGCCTCTGCCAACTTCCGGGCAACAGTCCAAGTACGAAGTGTCACCATACATAAAGCCAAGTGCCCAAGCGAAGGAAGCGTTGGCGCTTGGGTGGGTTGTATTCGGATTTTCCGTGGTGAAGAGCGAAGCGATTTCACAGGAGGTCATCGCTGCAAAAGTGCTGGGGAAGCCAAACGAGTACCAATTTGATCATCAGCTAATGATGATAGATACGGAAACCCTGTCTGCAACCGAGCTAAAAAAGAAGTACCCGAAGGAATACAACTCGCATCGAAACGCAAAAGCAGCACCGAAGATGCGGGGCATTGCTTTCGATTCTCGGCTGCGTGACTTCCGGAATTTCCTTCGTCACATGGGGCCTTGTGTTTGGACCGATGATGAAGACTACAAAAAGAAGCGATTTACCCTTGAACGGATAAAGGGGAAGAACAGCCCCTACAAGATTGGTAATCTGGAGTGGGCATCTAAGCGTAAGCAAACAAGCACCCGAGTTGTCGGCCGTTGGCAAAAACTGAAGGACGGGACAACCCTCACCATCAAGCAGCTGGCAAACCGCGCCTGCAAAAAATACAACACGGTGTACAAGCAGCTCGCTGCCGGAAAGTCCCCTGATGAAATCCTGATCCACGTATCGGCCGATCTTCTAGCCGCATGGGCATGGCCGGACCATCTTCAGCACCTTGAACATGCATACAAGCAGCGCACCAAACACAAACAGTGTCGTCTACTTTGGGCAATTGAACTATTTCGAAGGTATGTGAATGATGCCGTGGACGAAGAATTTCCGACGCAAGAGGTGGAAAAGCTTGAAATCGAACTGCACGCTCTGGAAATGGAGAGGAAGCATCGGGCGGGCAAGATGAAGGCCGATAAGAAATCAGATGTGCAGGCTTTCATTGCTGCCATCACACCAAGTAATACGAATCAGTTTCTTGCCTCTGCTCTTCCATCCCTTCCCGCGAAGTGAAGCACGCAAATGTCTCAGGGGTCTTCCAAGCCCATCAACCCAAAATCTTCCATCGCCGGATCGCCACGGGTGCAGAAGTGGGGGTTCGCTTGGAGCATCAGCTCCTGTGGTCATATGTGGCTAATCGGAAATCATTGCATGGCGCGCCCGATGAGGCGAGTGGCTCGCTTGACGGACCCAGATGATGACCAAACGCGATCGGGGGAGATCCTACTCAATTACGACGTAGAACGGTTCACTGAACCCGGCAAGGCTTTCGTCAGACTTTCGAACAATGAAGGCTTCCACCATATGTACTCCCCGGTAGGAAAGTTCTTCTCGGCGAGTATGTGGTAGAGAAGAAGAATTAAATTCCCCACGAAGGGCTCCCTTTTGACGGGCTATTGGACCAGTATTGGTCACCCGCCATTCCGTGCGGTAGTTATCTCCAGGTGCGATGCCGCCGAGCATCGAGGAGAACTCGATCCATTGGCCGGCTTCCACCGGCATTCCATTGGTCACCCGCACACCTCGTCCTGACGAAAACGTAGTCAGGCGAGCTCGAACGGTCACCTTGGATTGGATGAGGTTTGGGCGCCATACTGGCACTTTCCGCCAGCCAGGCTTCAGAATCGATTGATCCAGAGATAACAGACCACTTGTTCGAGCCCTGTCTACGTCATCTAGGACAACCGTGGGGGACGATGTAGTCGACTCCATTGTGGCTACTGCCTTTCGCAAGGCGCCGAAGTCATCGCCAAAAACTCGCTGCCATTTAGCTAGGCTTTTTGCCGCATCAGGCTCGCTATACGCATCATCTATCCATCCGCGGTATCGATTTACTTGAGAACGAAAGTTGAGGTATTGGTCCGAACTCCACCCGCTTGCTTGGTTTTCATGGGGAAGAACAGGGTTTAATACCTCGGGAACATAAGGTCGGGCCTGCAACCAGTCGTCAAGGCGTCCGACCAAGGTTTGAAGTGCAGTTGGGCAGTCTGCAAAGCTAGAATCATCTTTGTCGTTATGGCGGACCTGTTGGCCCAGCAAGGTAGTAAGCAGGAATGACGGACAGGTAAAGGTGGTTTTTATATCGCGCAGGTACTTTAGGAGGCGCGTGACTTTGCGCAGGTTGTTAAGGCCGCTGTTCGAGTTCTTATTCCGAAGCCAGATGGTGTATTGCTCAGGCTCACTTGGCTCAAAGGAATTTGTTGCCCTGTTACAAACCTCATAATTAGATGCAATTGTTCGATCGACAACGCAGGGTGCGATATCCATCTTGCGATCTCCCGCATACTCGATTGTTGCGCAGTGCGAATAGATCCGTAATTTGTCCGCGTACAGGCCACTTTCGCGAAAAATGCGAGCCAGTTCATTGACGTACTGAGCGGCATCCCAATCCTCTACGGGTCTGACGAAGACAATAACGTCAGCGTCGAAGGGGCGCCCTTCCACTGGTTTGATGATCGTCTTATGCGCCCACGAACCATGCTTGTAGAAGGACAATATCTTGGGCTGGTAATCACTGCCACGAATGAATCGCTTAATTGCCTCGAATGAATTATCGAGTTGGGTAAGCCGAGTATCGTTCAGATTGACCGTATCTGCGAGAAACGCGTCGAACAAAGAGGTCTGCCTCATCGTACGGCCCTCGATGCGCTCGTAACACGTGCGATGAACTCAGACGCCCCAGCTTGCATCTGTTCCTCTAGAGTTCTGCGTTTGAACTTGTAGACCAAGTCGCTAACCAAAGGACTGCCCGCACGATGCGCGAAGATCGCGTCTTGTAGTTCGCGTGCCCGCGCCTGCGCATCTTCTTGGCTCTCGGGGTTAGAGAGGCGATCAATAGATCCCTCGATCTCCCCAGTAAGGCGATCAACTAGCGCGATTGTGTCTGTTTGCCGATGGTGCTCCCGAACAACCCAAGTGAAGAATGGGCCAAATGGCACGAGAACGGCCAAGATGAAGTCGCTAAGTGGAAGATCCAATCCAAACATAAGTAGGGCCAGGAAATAGAGTGCTGTGATGGCCCAAAGGCACGTGCGGTATGTCCTACGCAGCTTGGAGTCGTACCACAGGTTTGTACGCTGACATACCAGTCTGGCCAAATGGAGCGGGAGCCTGCGTGCATCCGATGGATACCAGTCCTTGAGTTGCCCCTCGGCATCGCGTTTCAGCAGTTCCCGGCCGTATGCGTCAACATCCTCTGGCGAGACTCGCGCCCCGGCCGTGAATTTGTTCCAAGCCATTTCGAGGACGTGGCAGTCAAATTCCTCTTGCAGACGGGCTGCCATTTTGATTTTCTGTTTGCGCCAAGGGTCGAAGAACATGGCGTCCAAAGCGCCAATAATGAGCGCAAGGAGGCTTAGGCTCGGCTTGGCTTTGTCGAAGTTAAATGCGACTACGAGAGAAATGATCGGCAACACAAGCGCGATAAGAAAATAGACGCGCTGAAGACCTTTAACATGGCCATAGACTCGACGCCGCGCACGAAGAAGCTTGATCATCGGTGCGCTGTTCTGGCGCTCTCCGATGTTATTGGAAGCGGTCGTATTGTTGGTCATTTGTCCCCGTTGGCAGTTTTCTGGCCACCCCTAGAATGCCGAATCTAAAGTCAAATGGCGAGCGGCTCATCAGTAAAGCTTTCTCCAACTTGCCCCTTCCTTGGTGCGATCATCATGCGGTTGGCCGGTCTCACGAGTTGAGATTGCATGGCCATCCATCGTTTCACAGGTTACATGGCCGAAAAAAACCGATATTTCCATTGCACCCCAGCCGCAAAAAGCTACGCTAACGTCATGAAATCAAACATTTCAAGCGGTGCCGCCCGATAGCTCTATCGTCGAAAAAGAGCTGCTTCAGGCTGTAGCCAATGAAGCATCCGAAGTGCGAACAAGCCTCATCGATATTCCGGTCTATGCTGATTCATCGCTGGTAGCCAGCCTCTGGCAGAAAGCCATTCGCAGAGGGCACGTGGATTGGGCAGTCTCTGCCGCGATCGAACTTCAGCGGCGTGATCCTGATTACGTCTGGCGAAGGATTCGCGTTATCGCCTTGGAGGAAGTGTCCGTTGTCGATCCCGCCTTGGTCGCGCAAATCCTCGCCATCTCCGGCAAGCGCGTACTGCGTGCCAGGCTGGGTGAACGTCAACTGCTTGCCTATCTGACCCGCGAACTCGCGTTGTCCCGTAAATGCCGGACGCCCTGCGACATCGCGTCATGGCTGGAACCAATGGGCAAAGGCATGGAAGTGCAAGGGCCGCCCGCGCGCATCCGTGATCTGGCGGAAGGCAATCTCGAGATGGTCCGCCGCTCGGCAATTGTGTGGCGGGATGCGGTGCCATTGTCCATGCGTGTTGACGGACGCTGGACATCCTCGGGCAAGGGAAGTCGTCATCGTCGCGAAAAATTCCTGGACTGGGTCGAGGCGCCGCCCTTGCTGCGGTTCATCGTTGAACGCGGCAATAGCACCTATGCGCTGAATGCCCTCTGCGTCCCGACAGCACAGTTGCAGGCACTTCACTCAGAGCCTCGCGTGCAATCCGATCCGCTGCCTTGCTCGGAAGAACTGATTCGCGGCATTCCGGCTTATGCGTACTGCATGTACTCGGCGCCAGGCCGGGAAGCACTGCGACTGTTCGTGAAAAACACGAAGTGGGCCGACGACGAACGCATCCGCATCCGAAAGGAGGCGCTCAACGTGCTGGGCAACCTAATCTTCTATGTCGAAGGCGACTACTGCGCCGACATGCTCGAGGTTACATACGGCACGGAGATCGAAGGCGAGTCGGAACGGACGTTACTTGGTCGTCTCGGAATCCAGCCGCAAGACATCCCATCCCTCATGGAGTCGGCACGCAAGAGCCTGTCGCTCCTCAATTCCATGCGCAAGATCGTCGCGGCGATGCGATGACGGATCGAAGAAGGAACGCGCCATGCAGGACATGACCAACGAAGACTTCCGCGCCGGGTCCAGGGTGTCGGAGGCGAGCCGGAAGGAAGACGCACTGATTGCCCGAGCGGCAGCGATCCTCCAGAAGCGGATGGTCGGCGGGGAGGCATTGTCGAGCCCGGAATCGGCGACGGAGTTTTTGCGGATGCGGCTGGCGAATCTGGATCGGGAGGTATTCCTTGTGGTCTTTCTGGATTCCCGCCACCGGGCCATCGCGGCCGAAGCGGTCTTCATGGGCACCATCGACGGCTCGGAGGTCCATCCCCGGGTAGTGGCACGGCTCGCCCTGCAGCACAACGCGGCGGCGGTGATCTGTGCCCACAACCACCCGAGCGGCAATCCCGAACCCAGTGCAGCCGACCGGGCGGTCACGGCCCGCCTAAAGCAGGCGCTGGCCTTGCTGGACATCCGGCTCCTCGACCATTTCGTGGTCACGGCGACGGCCTGTACCAGTCTGGCCTCGCGGGGCTGGGTGTGAATGCCTTGGCCCTGGTCCCCAGAGAGCCGGGCGCCTGCAATCAATTGCAGCGGTGGGGTGCCAGGGTCACTAGCGATAACACCCACTTATCACTACAAACGTCGGCTAACTGCGGCGAAATGTGGCCATCTTGCACACAGTTGCACGGAGGCCCGCCGAGAGACCGGCTCGTCACCGGCTACCTCGATGCCTGCTGGGCCGAGACGACCAAGCGGGCGTATGCGGGGGACTTGAGGGATTTTCGGGCGTGGGGCGGGGAGGTTCCGGCCCCGGCGGAGTGCATTGCCCGCTACCTTGCGGATCGGGCATCCCGGCTGTCCCCGGCGACCCTGGCCAGAAGGCTGGTCGGGATTGGCACCGCGCATACGCTTGGAGGATTCCCCGACCCGACCCGGGACCCGCTGGTAGGCAGGGTACTCAAGGGAATCCGCCGGACGCACGGCGTGGCGCAACGGCGGGCACTGCCGCTTGATCCCAGAAGGTTGGAGCAGGCGTGGAGCCGATCCGATGGTCTGCGCGGGAAGCGGGACAGGGCGTTGGTCATGCTCGGGTTCGCCGGGGCATTCCGTCGGTCCGAGTTGGTGAGCCTGGATGTCGAGGACCTGTCGTGGTCGGAGCGTGGGCTTGCGATCCGGTTGCGGAAGTCGAAGACCGATCAGGAAGGGGCTTCCCGAATCGTGGCAGTTCCATGGGCGGGTGACATGCCCTGTGCTGCACAGTCGGTGAGGGAATGGCTGGCAGCAAGCGGGATCGGGAAGGGAGCCCTGTTCCGCTCCATTGATCGTCAGGGTCGGATTGGACGGCGTCTGCATCCGCAATCGGTCAATTTGATCGTCAAGGAGCTGGCACAACAGGAAGGGTTGCAGGTCGAGTTGATGTCTGGGCATAGCTTGCGGGCCGGGTTCGTGACGGCAGCGGTCGAAGTCGGGGCCAGTCTCGTCTCGATCCAGCGGCAAACTGGGCATGCCTCTCTGGATACGCTCGCCAAGTACGTTCGGGGTGTGGACCCGTTTTCTGGGGAATGCCCATGACCGGCTCGGGGCGGGGACATACCTATCTATAGCGTTGCAGAATCCTGGGAAAGTCGTCATGGTTGACTGCTGTCGATCAGGTTCGAGGTTCCTCGGGCCCTGCCTTCCCAACGCAAGCGTATGAATTGCTCCGCCGAGGGTTAACATTCAGCGTATCCAAAGAGGCCAGCGGCACCCGCCCTGGTTCGGGGACTAGGGGACGATGAGTAACACGTTTTTCGAACAACCCATTCTCAACTCGCCCTATGACTACCCGTCCCGGCACTGGGAACTGGATGCAACCGGCCAGCCAACCCAGGAAATCGAGCCCAGCCGCCGCCGGGCCGACTTCATTACCCCGATCCCCAAGCCCCGCAAGCGCAAGGGCGGGTCCGGCGATCAGGCCAGTCTGACTTTTGATGAAGGCAAGGGCCTTTCGACCACCGAGCAGGCCTACGATCACACCGCGATCATCAATGCCGTCCGTTTGGAGGTTGACGCTTGGCGTCGATTGCCACCGGCCCAATGGCGGGTCACACCTGAGACCGCCCGATTGTTGGAGCACTGGCGCAACCATAAGTTCGCCGGCGTCCGCCCGTTTTTTTGCCAGGTTGAAGCCGCCGAGACCGCCATCTGGTTGACCGAAGTCGCGCCGGAGATCGGCAAGAAGGGTGGACGCTTTCTGGAACATTTGGCCAAGGCCAACCGCGACGCGAACCCGGAATTGATGCGCTTGGCCTTGAAGCTGGCCACCGGCGCCGGCAAGACCACGGTCATGGCCATGCTGATCGCTTGGCAGACCATCAATGCTGTGCGTCATCCCAACAGCAAGAAGTTCACCCGGGGCTTTCTGCTGGTTGCTCCGGGCCTGACCATCAAGGACCGACTGCGTGTCCTGCAGCCCAACGACCCGGACAGCTACTACGCCAGCCGCGAGATTGTGCCGCGCGACATGCTGCCGGACTTGGACAAGGCCAAGATCGTCATCACCAACTACCATGCCTTCAAGCTGCGCGAACGCATCGAATTGTCCAAGGGCGGTCGCCGCCTGCTGCAAGGCCGCACCGGTGAAGCACTGGATACTGTGGAAACAGAAGGCCAGATGCTTCAGCGGGTCATGCCCGAGCTGATGGGGATGAAGAACATCCTGGCCATCAACGACGAAGCGCACCACTGCTACCGCGAAAAGCCGGCGGAAGAAAGTGATGAAGACCTGGCCGTCGAAGACAAGGCCGAAGCCGAAGAAAACAACGAAGCAGCGCGCCTGTGGATCTCCGGTCTGGAAGCCGTGAACCGCAAGTTGGGCCTGCAGCAAGTCATCGACTTGTCTGCCACACCATTCTTCCTTGCCGGCTCCGGCTATGTGGAGGGTACGCTGTTCCCTTGGACCATGAGCGATTTCTCGCTGATGGATGCCATCGAGTGCGGCATCGTCAAGCTGCCGCGCGTGCCAGTGGCCGACAACATTCCCGGCGCGGAGATGCCGATCTACCGTGAGTTGTGGAAGCACATCGGCAAGAAGATGCCGAAGAAGGGTCGTGGCAAGAATACTCAGCTCGATCCGCTTGCGATTCCGGTGGAACTGCAGACCGCCCTGGAAGCCCTGTATGGCCATTACGTCAAGACCTATGACGCGTGGAAGCAGGCGGGGATCAGGGTGCCACCGTGCTTCATCATTGTCTGTAACAACACCGCGACGTCAAAGCTGGTGTACGACTACATTTCCGGCTTCGAACGCCAGAACAACGATGACAGTTCCACTTATCAGGCCGGCCGACTGGAGTTGTTCCGCAACTTCGACGAGCATGGCAATCCGCTTGCGCGACCGAACACGTTGCTGATCGATAGCGAGCAGCTGGAGTCAGGCGAGGCGCTGGACGACAACTTCCGCGGCATGGCCAGCGATGAAATCGAACGCTTCCGTCGCGAGATCATTGAGCGTACCGGTGACCGCAAAAAGGCCGAGTCCATTACCGACCAGGACTTGTTGCGTGAAGTGATGAACACCGTCGGCAAGGAAGGCCGCCTCGGCGAATCCATCCGCTGCGTGGTGTCGGTGTCCATGTTGACCGAGGGTTGGGACGCCAACACCGTTACCCACATCCTCGGCGTGCGCGCATTTGGTACCCAGTTGTTGTGCGAACAGGTAATTGGTCGTGCTCTACGCCGCCAGTCCTACGAACTGAACGACAACGGCCTGTTCGACGTGGAATATGCTGATGTGTTCGGCATCCCGTTCGATTTTACGGCCAAGCCGGTGGTCGTTACTCCGCCCACTCCGCGAGAAACCGTGCATGTCAAAGCGGTACGGCCAGCACGCGATCATCTCGAAATTGAGTTTCCGCGCGTGCAGGGTTATCGCGTCGAACTGCCCGAAGACCAGTTGGAAGCCGAGTTCAACACGGACCATTCGCTGACGCTGACGCCCGATCTGGTCGGCCCATCGGAGACGAAGAACGCAGGCATCATCGGCGAAGCCGTGGACATGAATCTCAAGCACCTGGGCGATGTGCGTCAGTCCACGTTGCTCATGGAGCTCACCAAGCACCTGTTGTTCCAGCATTGGCGCGACCCCGGTGAAGACGCGCCCATCAACTTGTTCGGTCAACTCAAGCGCATCACCCGGCAATGGTTGGATACCTGTTTGGAGTGCAAGGGTGGTACTTACCCTGCACAGCTGATGTACCGCGAGCTGGCTGACATGGCCTGTGAGCGCATCACCAAGGGCATCACCAACAAGGAGCTCGAGAAGGGACGTCAGGTCAAGGCGATCCTCGACCCATTCAACCCGACCGGCAGCAGTGCGCATGTCAGCTTCAACACCTCACGTGCCGACAGATGGGAAACGGTCGGCCCGCCACCAAAGAACCAGGTCAACTGGGTGATCCTGGACAGCGGCTGGGAAGGCGAGTTCTGTCGCGTGGCCGAATCGCATCCGAAGGTGCTGGCCTACACCAAGAACCACAATCTTGGCTTGGAAGTGCCGTACCGATTCGGTTCGCAGACACGACTGTATTTCCCGGATTTCATCGTCAAGGTAGACGATGGGCATGGACCGGATGACCCCTTGAACCTGATCGTGGAGATCAAGGGTTATCGCCGCGAGGACGCCAAGGAGAAAAAGTCCACGATGGACACGTACTGGATTCCGGGCGTGAACCACGTCGGTACACATGGCCGCTGGGCCTTCGCGGAGTTCGGGGATGTGTACGAAATGCAGAGCGACTTCGCCGGCAAGGTGCAGGCCGAGTTCGAGAAGATGCTGGCTTTGGCCACTACTTGAACCGGGGAAATTCTATACAGATCGCTAAAACATGTATAGAAAATCGAAAAATGTATACAATTCAGGATTGATTAGTTAAAGAACATCCCTCTAAGTGAACAAATTGCCGCCCCTGCAGGCTCTGGAGCACCTCGATCCCGCCCGGTTCGAGACCCCTGCCATTCTTAAGCGGCTGGTCTCCACGCACCGTTGCCTGGCCGAGTTCAAGGGCGTGGCCGCATCCATGCCCAACCAGAACATCCTGCTCAGCACCCTCGGTTTGCAGGAAGCCAAGGACAGCTCCGAAATCGAAAACATTGTCACCACCCACGACGAACTGTTCCGTGAAGCATTGCAGGACACGGTCGCTAGTCCAGCAGCCAAAGAAGTGGCGCGCTACAACCACGCACTGCGCGTCGGCTTCGGGGCTGTGCGTCGCTCCGGTTTGCTGACAGGCAATCACATCGTTGAAATCCAGGAAGCACTGGAAAAGAACCGCCCCGGCTACCGCAAGGTGCCCGGCACCGCATTGAAGGATGGCGCTGGTCGGGTGGTCTATACCCCGCCGACACCAGAACTGTTGCCGGGCCTGATGACCGATCTGGAACGTTTCATCAACGACGAGTCGCTGTTCGAGGCTGACCCGTTGATCAAGCTGGCCCTGATCCACCACCAGTTCGAGAGCATCCACCCGTTCTATGACGGCAATGGCCGTACCGGGCGCATCGTCAACGTGTTGTACCTGGTCAAGCAAGGCTTACTGGATACGCCGGTGTTGTATCTCAGCCGCGCCATCGTGCGTAGCAAGGCCGACTACTACCTGCTGCTGCAAGGCGTGCGTGAGCGGGACCTGTGGGAAGACTGGGTGCTGTACATGCTCGGCGCAGTGGAACGCACCGCAACTGATGGCATCACCACCATCCAGGCCATCAAGGCCGCACTGATGGATTACAAGCACCGCATCCGCGCAGGGTACAAGTTCTACAGCCAGGACCTGATCAATAACCTGTTCTCGCATCCCTATACCAGGATCGAGTTCCTGCAGCGCGACCTGAACGTTTCACGTCTCACCGCGACACGCTATCTCGACGCGTTGGCTGCAGATGGGTTCTTGCGCAAGCGCAGGATCGGTCGATCCAACTACTACATCAACGAGCCGCTTTTTCGCATCCTGACCGGCGAAACACCGCCTCCCGAAGAAACCTGAGCATGGCCTCCAAGAAACCCTCCAAGTCCTCCGCAGCCAAGCAGGTCACCGACCTGACCCACAGCGAGGCCAAGCGCAAGAACATCCCGACGGTCGAGCACCAGTCGGTGATGCAACAGCACGAGCAGGCGCCGATCAAGGTGAAGTACCCGCGTGGCGGCAACGGTCTGTACGACGAGAAGGCGCAGCGCAACCCGGACCTGGACCCGCAACTGGTGTGGCGTGGCAAGGATCAGCAGGACTGGAGTGATCTGGTGGTCAACGCGCCGCCGCTCTACATCCAGGAGAAGGTGAAGCCCAAGGTGCTGATCGACGATCTGCGCCGGCTCAGCGAACAGGCCACCCCACAGGCGGGAACGCTGGACATGTTCGGCGACTTCAACGGCCTGCCCGAAGGCGCGGACAAGACCGAGTTCTACCAGCACGAAGGCCATTGGCAGAACCGGATGATCCTGGGCGACAGCCTGCAGGTGATGGCGTCGCTGGCCGAGCGCGAAGGGCTGCGTGACAAGGTGCAGTGCATCTATTTCGATCCGCCCTACGGCATCAAATTCAACAGCAATTTCCAGTGGTCAACCACCAGTCGCGATGTGAAGGACGGCAATGCAGAGCACATCACCCGCGAGCCCGAGCAGGTCAAAGCTTTCCGCGATACCTGGCGCGATGGCATTCACAGCTACCTCACCTACCTGCGCGACCGGCTGACTGTGGCACGGGATTTGTTGACTGAAAGCGGTTCGATCTTCGTGCAAATTGGGGATGAGAACGTACACCGGGTGCGAGCGGTGATGGATGAGGTTTTTGGTGATTCGAACTTCATAAGCCTAGTCACGATGAAGACGACTGGCGGATTGGGAAGCTCGGGTCTAAAAGGTGTCAGCGACTACATCCTCTGGTATGCCAGGGATAAAGAGCGCCTGAAGTTCCGAAAACCGTTACTCAGCAAAGTGCAAGGCGAGGGTTCGTCAACAGGTGAGAGGTATAGCGAGGTTTATGAGCCAGACACGGGCACATATCGGGCGCTAAGCGCGAAAGAGCGCGCGGAGGCGTCGGTTATCCCAGCAAATGTGTTGACGTTCCAATATGACAATCTGGTGTCGTCGGGCTACACGCCAACTTGCATCTTCCCGTTAAAATTCGAGGGAGCGAGCTTTAGTCCTGGCGGTGGTAGGAGTTGGAAGACAAACCAAGATGGCGTTGAGCGCCTCATTAAGGCGGCACGAATTGGCTGCACAGGTAAAAGTGTTCGTTATCGCCGTTTTCTTCAAGACTATCCGGGCTACGAGGCAAGCAATATCTGGTTCGATATTGCTGTGAGAACTGACAAGCAATACGTGGTTGAGACATCTACAGGCGCAATTCAACGCTGCATCCTGATGACCACCGACCCGGGTGACTTGGTTCTCGATCCTACCTGCGGCTCCGGCACTACAGCTTACGTCGCCGAACAATGGGGCCGCCGCTGGATCACCCTCGATACCTCTCGCGTCGCGTTGGCCCTAGCCCGTGCCCGCATCATGGGGGCACGCTATCCGTTCTACCTGCTCGCCGACAGTCGTGAAGGTCAGCAGAAAGAAGCCGAAGTCACCCGCAGCGCGCCCTCCAGCCACGCCGTGTACGGCAACATCGCCCACGGCTTCGTCTATGAGCGCGTGCCGCACATTACCCTGAAATCCATCGCCAACAACGCCGAGATCGACGTCATCTGGGAATCCGCCCAGCAAAAACTCGAACCACTTCGCGAAGCCCTGAACAAGGCGCTCGGCAAGCAATGGCAGGAATGGGAAATCCCGCGCGAGCCTGACACCAAGTGGAACGATGCAGCGAAGAATCTGCACGCCGACTGGTGGCAGCAGCGCATTGCCCGGCAGAAGGAAATCGATGCCTCCATCGCCGCCAAGGCCGAGTTCGAATTCCTTTACGACAAACCGTACGAGGACAAGAAGAAGGTGCGAGTAGCCGGTCCCTTCACTGTGGAGAGCCTTAGCCCGCACCGCGTACTTGGCGTGGATGAGGAAGACAACCTGATCGACGGCGTAGCCGATGACCGCACTGACTATGGCCAGGACTTCACCTCGATGATCCTGTCCAACCTTAAGACCGCAGGCGTGCAGCAGGCACACAAGGCGGACAAGATCGAGTTCATCTCGTTGGAACCATGGCCCGGCGAAGGCTGGGTCTGCGCGGTCGGCACTTACCTTGAAGGTGGCGCACCCAAGCGCGCTGGCATTTTCGTTGGTCCGGAATTTGGCACGGTCACCCGAGCTGATCTTGCTGATGCCGCACGTGAAGCCGGAGAAGCCGGTTTCGATGTAGTGATCGCTTGCGCCTTCAATTACGACGCGCCCGCCAGCGAGTTCAGCAAGCTCGGCCGCATCAACGTGCTCAAGGCGCGTATGAACGCCGACCTGCACATGGCCGAAGACCTGAAGAACACCGGCAAGGGCAACCTGTTTGTGATATTCGGCGAACCGGACGTGGAAGTGCTGGACACTAAGGGCAACAGCATCCGCAAGTACGACGGTAAGAAGGACGTGATCGAACTACCCGCCGGCGAGGAACTGGTCGTGCGCATCAATGGCGTGGACGTGTTCCATCCCAGCACCGGCGAAGTCCGCAGCGATGGCGCCGAGGGTATCGCCTGCTGGTTCATCGACACCGACTACAACGAGGAATCCTTCTTCGTCCGCCACGCCTATTTCCTAGGCGCCAACGACCCCTACAAGGCGCTAAAGACCACCCTCAAGGCCGAGATCGACGAAACCGCCTGGGCCAGCCTCAATTCCGATACTTCACGCCCGTTTCCCAGGCCCAGCACTGGTCGCTTCGCGGTGAAGGTCATCAACCACCTTGGCGATGAGGTGATGAAGGTTTTTAAGGTGAGTTGAGAGGATGGACGAACGGCTGGAATCGCTGAAGAAGCATGTCGAATCTCGACCTTTCCTTGTCCTTCGGCTGGATGATGAGGAATGGGATGCTGTCACTTCATCAAGAAATGGCATCGCCAAATTTTCCATTGCCAAAAAACATGATCAGCTTGATGGTGTGAAAAAGAATACCCCTTGCTTGGTTATGGGGAGCGGGAAACATGCTGATGCTATTTACTTGGGGCTTGTGTCTTCTGTGGCAGCGGTCTCAACCCTTGATTCTAGGCTAACGATTCGTAGGGCAGTCAAGATTGAACCGAGTAACGCAGATGCTTTGGCGCAAACCATTTCCAATGGCTATTACTCAAAGCAAGTCAAAAATCGCCTTACGAAAGAAGATATAAACAATCTGAGTTCCAATCAGAGCAAGCATCTTCTGGGCGGTTTAAGTAGCGTTGAGTCGAACGCAGCGGCGCTGAAGATTATCGATTCGATAATCTCAGCCCCAAAAGCATTCAATGGAAATGCTTCCTTGCAAGGGGATGCCATCAGTGTTGCTCTTGCTACATTTGGACTGGGCAAAGGCGACGTAGCTGAATCAATCGAGCTAGCGAAAGGCAAGGAAAGTGGCCTTTCCCGCATCTCCTTCATGGAAGACAACGCGATTGAACTAGACGCCAAGAAAATTAGCGGATATGAACTAGTGGGCGCTGATTTGACAGGCAGGGCAAAGTTCCGGAAAGGCACCGAAGAGCTGGAAGTCATAACAGCGAATAGGCGAGAGCTTGAACATTGTCTGGGTGTCGATCTCATCTACATCAATCTGACACACAAAAGCGTCGTCGCGCTCCAATACAAAATGCTTGAGCCGGTTGATGGAAAGGATGGGTCGACTGATTGGATATATCGGCCAGACTCGAAATTGAGTGATGAAATCACACGAATGAAAAAGTTTCGTGTTGAGCACAAGCCGAGCGGTTCCGAGTACCGGATCAGCTCTGAGTTTTTCTATTTAAAGTTCGTCAAGCGCGATGCGCTCATCACGAATGGATCAATTTTGATGCCATTGGAACACTTCGAGCGGGTCAGGAAAGCGCCCTCATTCAAGGGGGCACGTGGAGGTATTCGCTTGAGCTACGAGGCATTGGGTGGAAATTACCTACGTGCGGCACCTTTTATGGATTTGCTTCGTTCGGGCTACATCGGCTCCCATGCCGATACGACTGATGAACTTAAGACCCTTATCGAGGAAATCCTGACAGGAAACAAAGCTGTCATCGCAGCCATTCAGAAGCCGCAGGGGAAAGTTTGATGGAATTTCGCATTTCTGACACTTTCACTTCCAGCCTTGCTCGATTGACCGGCGATGAGCAGAAGGCTGCCAAAACTACTGCCTTTGATTTGCAGGTTGATCCAACCGGCAATGGCATGAGCTTCCACAAGCTTGATAAGGCCAAAGACCCGAATTTCTGGTCGGTGCGCGTCAATCGCGACATCCGCCTAATAGTCCACAAGACGGCTGGCAGCTTGCTGCTCTGCTATGTCGATCATCACGACAAGGCCTACGAATGGGCTGAGCGTCGCAAGCTGGAAACGCACCCGACCACCGGCGCGGCGCAGTTGGTGGAAATCCGCGAACGTGTGCAGGAAATTGCCATTCCCAAGTACGTGGAAGCGGCCAAGCCTGCATCCACAGTGCTGTTCGGAAAATACAGTGATGAACAGTTATTGGCCTATGGCGTCCCACCGGAATGGTTGGCGGATGTGCGTGCGGTGGCCGATGAAGACAACCTGCTCGAATTGGCGGATCACCTGCCCAGCGAGGCGGCAGAGGCCTTGCTGGAACTAGCAACGGGTGGCATGCCTTTTGTCCCGAAGCCCATTGGAAAGATCGAGGACCCGTTCCAACACCCGGATGCGCAACGCCGATTCCGCGTCATGTCCGATGTGGAAGAACTGACGCGCGCGTTGGAGTACCCGTGGGACAAGTGGACGGTGTTTCTGCATCCGTCGCAGCGGCACATGGTCGAGCGCGAATACAACGGACCGGCACGTGTTTCCGGTTCGGCTGGCACCGGCAAGACCGTGGTGGCACTCCATCGTGCCGTGTATCTGGCACGCAGGGACGAGGATGCCCGCATTTTGCTCGCCACCTTCTCAGAGACACTTGCCAATGCGCTGCGTTCGAATCTGTTTCGACTCGTCTACAACACGCCCCGACTGGCAGAGCGGATCGATGTCGCGGCTATGGACGCGATTGGGATCAAGCTGTATTCCGCAGAGTACGGAAAGCCGACGTTTGCCAGTCGCGATGAAATTTCCTTGCTACTTCAGTCCGCTGCCCGGCAGGTCGATGGCCTGAAAATTAGTCCAGCGTTTCTGTTAACGGAATGGGAAGAAATCGTGGATACATGGCAATTGGACAGCTGGGAGGCCTATCGCGATGCCAAGCGGTTGGGTCGCAAGACCCGACTGCCCGAAGCCCAGCGCGCTCTGCTGTGGCAGGTCTTTGCCAAGGTGCAGGATGAGCTGAAGCAGGCCGGGAAGATCACCAAGGCCGAGATGTTCAGTAAGTTGGCTGAGGCCATGCCCAAGCGCAAGCATCCAGTATTCGACTACGTCCTGGTGGACGAAGCCCAGGACATTGGCGCTCAGCAGCTGCGTTTCCTGTCGTCCGTCGCGGGCAACCAAGCCAACGCATTGTTCTTCGCCGGAGACTTGGGGCAACGTATCTTTCAGCAACCGTTCTCGTGGAAGTCACTTGGTGTGGATGTGCGCGGCCGGTCACGCACCTTGAACATCAATTACCGCACTTCACACCAGATTCGATCCCAAGCCGATCGACTGCTTGGTCCTGAAGTGTCCGATGTGGACGGCAATACGGAGAATCGCAAAGGCACGGTTTCCGTGTTCAATGGCCCGGAGCCGAACATTTGCAGTTTCGACACGCCCGGCGAGGAAAGTCAGGCCGTTGGTGAATGGCTGAAAAAGTGCGGCGCCAGTGGTGTTCTTCCGCACGAAATAGGCGTCTTTGTGCGATCCGACGAAGAACTGCCGCGTGCACAGTCCGCTGTAAAGGTCGCTAGTCTGCAAGGGCGCGTGCTGGGCAAGGAAATGGCTACCGAAGAGGGTTTCGTCAGCATTACCACGATGCACTTGGCCAAGGGCATGGAATTTCGCGCGGTTGTGGTGATGGCCTGCGACGAAGAAATCATCCCCTCTCAGTCGCGTATCGAGTCGGCAGCTGATGAGGTCGAATTGACCGAAATCTACGATACCGAACGGCATTTGCTGTACGTGGCTTGCACTCGTGCACGCGACTATCTCCACGTTTCAGCGGTCAAGCCGGCATCCGAGTTTCTTGGCGATCTGCTCTAACTTCGAGTCGGGAAGACCGTCAGCCCTGACTGTTGTCCAGCCGAGCCTTTGTCTTTTTCACCAATAGCGCAGGGTCTGTGTCGAGGGTATCGGCTAGCAAGATCAGTGCCGCAAGAGTCGGCTGGCGATGGCCCCTTTCGAGCAGTGAGACGTAGGTCCTGTCGAGCCCGGCTTCGAGAGCAAGGGCTTGTTGTGAAATCCGGCGACTCGTGCGTGCCTGGCGCAAGGCTTCGCCAAAGGCAGCCCCCACCAAGTCCGCGAATTTCTCGTCGATCGCCATTGGCAACCGACATTAGGCGTGATATGACTATAGTTCGACGGACTAAAGTCTGCAAAATGGCTTTGTGCTTCAGTTGCCAAAGGGGAAATAGTGGACAACTACAGATACGCTGGCTGGGTAATTCTTTCGATCCTTCTCGCTTCATGTGGAGATAAAACACCCGCTCCAAACACTGGGGCCGCTGATCCTGCCGAGCAGGCGGCACGTGTTGCAGTGGAGCAAGCCGTCGCAGCCGCAGATAAGGAAGCTGCCACAAGCGCACAAAGGGCGGCAGTACCCCGGGATGAAGCGTCAACTACTCAATCAGCTACATCTTCGAGTACTCCTGCTGGAGGCCGGCCAACCAATCCGGAAGCTGAGAACACGGTGAAGGCATTCATCAACCTCCACGGTGAGCTCTGTGCCGAGATAGTGAGTGTCAGACCACTGGCTTTGCCTAACACAGCCGAAGTTACCTGCGTCGAATACAGAGGTGGGAGTTCTCATGTCACCTACGTCATCAATATCGTGAGTGGCGATCTTCAAAAAGCAGGCTAGATGACTGAGATGCGCTACCCAGCACTTGCGCTCGTCAGTTTTTTCGCCCTGACCGGGTTCAATTCATTTGGGCCGGTCAAGGAATCGAACTATCAGGCCCTTGCAGCGGCTCAGCTCCCATCGGACGCTGGGGAAGTCGTCATGGCTGGCCCCGGCACATGGGATGCCAACATGAACGGCTTTGCACAAGTCCTAGCCCGAACGTCCACGTTGTCGGGTTCTTTAGTGATTACAAAGAATGGAGTCTATTTCCAGCAATGGATTGAGCCTGAAAACCGCTATGACACAATGCTGTTCATTCTTCATCGCGACATAGCGTCGCTGAGGATGTCAGAGTTTGGGCGGAGTGTGGTGGTTGTAGTGAAGAAGAAAGACCTATCCGTTACGTCGATCTCATTCATGACCGGCCCTGCTGGAATGATCGACAAGGACAGGACTAGGCAGGCGTTCGAGGTCCTTAAAGCCCAGCTTGCGGTACGTTGATGAGATGGCGTTGCCAGGCAGATGGGGCGGGAAAAGTGAGTAAGATTGTGAGTAACAATCCATTCGTATAGCCAGCTCATCCTTCAAGTTCAATTACTTGGGTCTACTTTGTGGATGATGGTGGGCCACCACATCGTTCAGGCATCATGGCGCGGATGTTCGATCCCGATGCCGCACTCGCCACGCTCGACCTGACTGCGCTCGCGCCCGATGCGACGGCGCTGGCGAAGTTGCGTGCCGTCGCCACTGCCAGTGATTTCGCGATCGAGACGTTCCGACGGCAGCCGGATGTCCTGCAGGCGCTGTTGCGCGACGATGGCGCGGCGCCGTTCGCAGCCCCGGCATTGGCGGCGGACGACGCCGGATCATGGCCGGCGCTGTTGCGGCGTTACCGGCAAGCGGAATCGACGCGGTTGATCTGGCGCGACGTGCTCGGCCTTGACCAAGTCGAGGACACCTTGCGCGGCAGCAGTGAGCTGGCGGAAACCTGCCTGGAGGTTGCGCTCTCGGCCCTGGAATCGACATTCGTCGACCGACACGGACGTGTGCGCGCACCCGATGGCAGCGTGCAACGGCTGGTGGTGTTCGCGCTCGGGAAACTGGGTGGCGGCGAACTCAATTTCTCCTCGGACATCGACATCGTCTACGCGTATGCAGAGGACGGCAGCAGCGATGGCGCGCGGTCGCTGGAGGCCGAGCAGTATTTCGCACGACTCGGGCAGCAGTTGGCGAAATTGCTGGATGAAGTCACGGCGGAGGGATTCAGTCATCGCGTCGACCTGCGCCTGCGTCCTTATGGCAGTGCCGGCCGTGTCGCGTGGTCGTTCGCCGCGCTCGAACAGTATTTCCAGCGCGAAGGCCGCGACTGGGAACGTTATGCCTGGCAGAAGGCGCGCCCGGTGGCGGGTGACATCGCGGCGGGCGAATCATTCCTGCAGGCGTTGCGGCCGTTCGTCTATCGGCGCTATCTCGATTTCGGCGCGCTTGAAGGTTTGCGCGGGATGAAGGCGATGATCGCGGCCGAGGTCGAGCGTCGCGAGATGCAGGACGACATCAAGCGCGGACCCGGCGGCATCCGCGAGATCGAGTTCCTGGCACAGGCCCTGCAGCTGATACGCGGTGGCCGCGAGCCGGAATTGCAGCAACGCGGGTTATTGGCATCGCTCGATGCCTTGATCACGCGGCGCCAGATCGAAGACGGCACCGGTGCCGCCCTGCGCGACGATTACCTGTTCCTGCGGCGGCTGGAAAATCGCCTGCAGATGTTGCGCGATACCCAGACCTATCGGTTGCCGGACAGCAACGAAGATCGCGGGCGCATTGCAGCCACCATGGGGTACGGCGATTGGCCGGCATTGCTGGTCGAGCTCGATGCGCATCGAGCGCATGTCTCCGCGGAGTTCGCCGAATTGCTCGGCGGCAGGCGCGATGAAGATGATGATGGCGAGCTGCACGCCTACTGGCGTGCCTTGCCGGAGGGCGGCCATGCAGGCACGCTCGCCAATGCGGGATACGCCGACGTCGAAGCGGCCGATCACCAGTTGCGCCAGTTCGCGCGCGGCCTGGCTGCTGCTGCGTTGCCAGATGCCACGCGTACGCGGCTCGATCGCCTGATGCCGGCCCTGCTCGCGGCCAGCGGTCGCGCCGTGCAGCCCGATGTCGCGCTGCCGCGCGCCTTGTCGCTGGTGCAGAACGTATTGAAGCGCAGCAACTATCTCGCCTTGCTCGACGAACAGCCGCAGGCGCTGGAACGGCTGGTCGATGCCTTGTCACGCAGCGCCTTGCTTGGCGAGCGCCTGGCGGCCTATCCCGTCCTGCTCGACGAATTGCTCGATCATCGCGCCGTCGGTGAACTGGCCGATGCCGCCGAGATGCGCGAGGCCTGCTTGCGCGCAATGGCCCAGGGCGATGGCGATATCGAATCGTCGTTGGCCCTGCTCAACGAAACCCGCCAGGCGCTGAGCTTCCGCATCGCGCTGGCGGCGCTGGACGGGCAACAACCTGCGGGCGCGAGTACGCAACAACTGGCGTGGTTGGCCGATGTGGTGGTTGAGGCAGTCGTGCGTTTGGCGCGTTCCGGCCTCGCCGAATCACATGGTGAAATCCCCGGCGCGCGCTTCGTCGTGCTCGGATACGGCAGCCTCGGTGGCGAGGAGCTCGGCTTCGGTTCCGATCTCGACCTGGTGTTCCTGTACGACGGCGATCCCGCGGCGCAGTCGGATGGCGCACGCCCGCTCGATGCCGCGCGCTGGTTCGCGCGACTGGCGCAACGCATCGTCTCGCTGCTGCAGACGCCAACGCGCGCGGGGCGCCTGTATGACGTCGACGTGCGCCTGCGCCCCGATGGAGCCAGCGGGTTGCTGGTGACATCGCTGGCGGCCTATGTGGAGTACCAGCGCGAACGCGCATGGACCTGGGAGCACCAGGCGCTGGTGCGTGCGCGTTGCGCGCTTGCGGACGACGCGGGATTGCTGGCGGGGGCATTCGAGGATGTGCGTAGCGAAGTGCTGCGTCGGCCACGCGATCCTTCGGAGTTGGTGAAACAGGTTGTCGAGATGCGCCAGCGCATGCGCCGCGAACTCGATCGCGGCGACGCGCAGTGGTTTGACCTCAAGCAGGGCGAGGGCGGCCTGGTCGATCTCGAATTCCTGCTCCAGGCGCTGGTGCTGCGCCATGCCCATGCACGGCCGTTGTTGTGCGGGCCGCGCCGCAGCGTCGACCTGGTCGCTGCATTGGCAGAAGCGGGAATGCTTTCTGCGGGATCGGCCAACGATGTGTTGCGCGCGCACGCCGTGCTGTCGGCACTGGGGTTGGCCTGCACGCTGGATCGCCGCCCGCGGCGTGTCCGTTTCGGCGATGAAGTGGAGAAGGCGCGCGGCGTGATTCGCGCGGCGTGTCGCGAGCACGGTTTCGACTTCAGCGAGGTTCCTGCAGGCGTCGACTGACCTCGGCAGCGATCCGCGCGGTTTCGCGCAATGGAATCCGGTTGGTTGCCTGCATGTCGCCGAGCGGACGGGCCCGTCCGCGCGCCTGCAACGACGCCAGGAAGGCGGCGATGCGTCCATCTGCGGGAAACGGCAGCCATTCGACGGCGGCGGGCGTTGCGCAGGCTTCCGACAGCATGTTGACCGAATCGGGCGTGCAGACGATGTGCTGCGCATGCGCCAGCATCGCGGCGTAGGGATTCGGACCATCCTGCTCGCCAGCCCACAACGTTGCCGATGTGCGTGCGATCGTCGAGCGCAGTAGCGGCAACCAGCTGCGCGGAGTGCGGCCGGAGGTGGTGATGGCGAGATTGTTGCCGGCGGCGGAAGTTTCATCTGCCAACTGCCGCGCGAATTCAGCAACCGCATCAATGGTCATCGGCACCGCGGAGGTCGGGCCGCCGATCGTCAGCGCGGTCAATCCGCCGTTGCCCCATGCTTGCGGTCGTGGATGACGTGCGCGCGCTTCGGCCAGCCAGCGATCATCGACCGGATTGAGGCTGCCTAGCATCGTCAGTACGTTGTCGCCGCGCAGGCGATCATGTTCCGGGACCACCACGCAATCCCAATGGCGCGGATCGATGCGCGGATCGAGGATCTGCACGGCGCGTGCGCCGGCCTCGCGCAGCAATCGCGTCGCCAGCGCCGCCTGTCGCCCGCAGCCGACCACGATCGCGGGCGGATCGCGCATGGCCGCGAGGAAGCCTTCGCCAAATCCCCGGGCCGCGCCGGGCAGGCGGCGCGGTGCGAGCCAGCGCCACGGCGCCGTCATGTCGATGCGCAGGTGCGGCGCCTCTCCACCCGCCAGCGCGTCGGCCAGCGCGCGCGCCTGGCGGACATTGCCGGCGCGGCCATCGCTGATGGCCAGTACGGTCACGGGGTTGAAAACACGACATTCATCGCCAAAACAATACACTGCACGCTTTCTTCCGGGACTCTCCAATGTCGCTGTTCCACCCTCTGGATGCCTCCGCCCTCGACCAGCTGTTCGTACAGGCGCGGACGTACAACAGCTTCAGTGGGGAGATCGACGATGCCACCCTGCACCGGCTCTACGACCTGCTGAAAAACGGTCCGACCGCCGCCAACAGCACGCCTGCGCGCTTCGTCTTCGTGCGCAGCGCCGAAGCCAAGGCCCGCCTCGAGCCGGCGCTGGATGCCGGCAACCACGACAAGACGATGGCGGCTCCGGTCACCGTGATCGTCGCCTACGACCTCGACTTCCACCACAAGCTGCCGCTGCTGTTCCCGCATACCGATGCCCGCGCCTGGTTCGAAGGCCCGGCGATGGAGAAGCGCTTCGTTCCGGCCCTGCGCAACGGCTCGCTGCAGGGTGCCTACATGATGCTGGCGGCGCGTTCGCTTGGGCTCGATTGCGGCCCGATGTCGGGATTCGACAACGCCAAGGTCGATGCGGCATTCTTCGCCGGCACCCAATGGAAATCCAACTTCCTGGTCAACCTCGGCAAGGGTGACCCGGCCTCCATTTTCCCGCGTTCGCCGCGCCTCCCCTTCGATGAAGCCTGTCGCATCGAGTGAGCGCCCACCACCCACGGAGATCCCCTGCATGAAACTGCTCCCGTTTGCCCTGTTGTCGCTGCTCGCCGTCGCCGGTTCCGCCGCCGCAGGCGATTACAAGATCGATCCGAACCACACCATGGTGCTGGCCAGCTGGAACCACATGGGGTATTCGAACCCCAGCGCCAATTTCGGCGGCGCGTCCGGCACCATCCATTACGACGAGGCCGCGCCCGAGAAGTCCAGCGTCGAGGTCGTGATTCCGATCAACCAGATCGATACCTTCGTGCCCAAGCTCGACGAGCACCTGAAGAGTGCCGATTTCTTCGATGCCCAGAAGTATCCGACCGCCACCTTCAAGAGCACCAAGGTGACGATGAAGGACGGCCACCTGAAAGTGGTGGGCAACCTGACCCTGCACGGCGTCACCAAGCCGGTCACGCTCAAGGCCAAGCTCAACAAGGTCGGCATCGCCGAAATGATGAAGGTGCCGGCGATCGGTTTCGATGCCAGCACGACGATTTCGCGTTCGGCTTTCGGCATCTCCCAGGGCGTGCCGCTGATCGGCGACGAAATCGAACTGCGCATCACTACCGAAGCGCACGGCGACAAGAAATGAGCGAAGCGCTGTTGCGGCGATCGGGCCAGCGTCCGCACACGCGGATCGACTGGCTCGACAGCCGCCACACCTTCTCGTTCGGCCACCACTACGATCCGCAGTGGATGGGTTTCGGTGCATTGCGCGTGATCAATGACGATCGCGTCGCGGGTGGCGGCGGGTTTCCACCGCATCGCCACGCCAACATGGAAATCGTCAGCATCGTGCTCGATGGCGCGCTCGCGCACCGTGACAGCACGGGAACGCAAGGCGTGATTCGTGCCGGCGATGTCCAGTGGATGAGCGCCGGCCATGGCATCGAGCACAGCGAGTTCAACGCGTCGCCCGACACCCCGGTGCATTTCCTGCAGGTATGGATCCAGCCCGACCAGGTGAATGCGGCGCCGGCGTACGCGCAGCGGAATTTCGATCCCGCCATGCGCGAAGGGCGCTGGCAGGATCTGGTCGGCGGCAGCGGCATTGCGATCCGCCAGGACGCCCGCATCCGCGCGATCCGGCTTGCTGCCGGTGAATCGGTGCCGCTGGACGTGGGCGCCGGTCGTGGCCTGTGGCTGCAGGTGCTGGACGGCGCGTTGACGGTCGCCGGCCATGACATCGCCAACGGCGACGGCATCGGCCTGGAAGGGCCACGCGATGGCCTGGTCCTGCAGGCGAATGCAGCGTCCGAAGTCCTGAGCTTCGATGTGCCGCACTGATACACTGGCGCCTTTCCACGCAACACCGCTGCCATGACCGACGCCGCCCATTCCGATTTCGTGCCGACCCAGCCGCGCGTCCATGATGTCCGCCGCGCCGACCTGCCGCTGTCCTGCCCGCTGCCGTCGATGAGCCTGTGGAATTCGCACCCGCGCGTGTATCTCGCGATCGAAGCCGAAGGCGGGCGCGTCGAATGCCCGTACTGTGGCGAGATCTACGTCCTCGTCGATTGACCGCATGGCCGCGAGGCCACTGACCGTCCTGCAATTGCTGCCGGCGCTCGATGCCGGTGGCGTCGAGCGTTCGACGCTGGAAATCGCCGATGCGCTGGTGCGCGCCGGCCATCGCGCGCTGGTGGTCTCGGCGGGCGGACGCATGCAGCCTGCACTCGAAGCGACGGGCGCACGCCACATCACCCTAGATATCGGTCGCAAGTCGTTGCTGGTGTTCCGCCACGCGCGCGCACTGCGGCGCCTGCTGCGCGAGGAAGGCGTCGACATCGTGCACGCGCGTTCGCGGTTGCCGGCGTGGGTTGGCTGGCTGGCGCTGCGCGGGATGGGCGCGACGAAACCGCATTTCGTCACCACCGTGCATGGCCTGAATTCGCCGTCGCGCTACAGCGCGATCATGGCCCGCGGCGATCGCGTGATCTGCGTATCGCAGACGGTCCGTGATTACGTGCTGCGCCACTATCCGCGGACCGAGCCGGCGCGATTGCGGGTGGTTCCGCGTGGCATCGATCCGCTGCAGTACCCGCGCCGCGACGGCGTCGACCATGAAGCGCGGGCGCAGGTCGCGCAGCGCTGGGCGCAGTTGGCGGGCGAGGCTCCGTTGCTGCTGTTGCCGGGCCGCGGCACGCGCCTGAAGGGCCATTCCGATGCCTTGCGCCTGCTCGCCGACCTGCGTGGTGGCGGAATCGATGCGCGCCTGTGGATGCCTGGTGCGCGCGTACCCGAACGCAGCGATTACATCGCGGAACTGGAACGCGAGGCGCGCGATCTTGGCGTGATCGATGCCCTCGCCATCAGCGAACCCACCAATGCCATGGCAGGTGCCTATCGCGCGAGCGACATCGTGCTGCAGTTGTCGCGCAAGCCGGAGTCGTTCGGACGCACCGTGGTCGAGGCACTGGCGATCGGCGTGCCGGTGATCGGCTGGGATCACGGTGGTGTCGGCGAAGTGCTGGCGGCATTGCAACCGGAAGGGCGCGTCGTGCCGGGCGATCGCGTCGCGCTGGCCAATCGTGCGCGGGCATTCCTCCTGCATCCACCGGCGTTGCCGCAGCGGATTCCGTACACTCTGTCGGCGATGCAACAAGCGACCCTCGATGTCTACGACGAATTCTCCCGAAAACGGTGATCCCACGGGTTGGCGCTGGGCGCCGATCTGGGTGCTGGCCTATGTCGCGATGCTGCCGGCCACCGGCATCGCCGAGGCGATCCTGTCGCTGGGCGCGCTGACCACCATCGGCCTGATGGCCTGGGCGCGCTTCCGCGGCACCTCGCGCCTGCTCAGTTCGCCGGCGTGGGCGCTGACCACCGCATTGTTCTTCGCCTACTGGCTGCCCGAGCTGATCTCCAGCATCGATGCGGTGGAGCCGGGGCAGGCGATCAGGAAGAGCCTGCTCGGCCTGCGTTACCTGCCGTTCCTGTGGCTGGCGGCGATCGCGGTTGCCACGCCGCGCGCGCGCCGCATCACTTTCGGCGGCCTCGGGGTGATCGTCGGGCTGTGGTGCATCGACGCATTGATCCAGCAGTTGACCGGCCACAGTCCCTGGTTCTCGGCACTGGATGCGGCCAAGCAGGCGATCCAGCATCGCCCGATGTGTTCGATCGCCAGTGCCGACCGCATCACCGGCCCGCTGGGACCGTGCAATCCCAAGCTCGGCATCGTCCTCGCCAGCCTGTCGCCGTTCGCGCTGTACGGCGCCAAGCGCCTGTGGGGCCAGATCGGCTGGCTGGCGGTCGCGCTGCTGGTGGGCGTGGTGATCGTGCTGGCGGGATCGCGTGCATCGTGGATCAGCTACGCACTGGTGCTGCTGGTGTCGGGATGGACGGTGCTGGGATGGAAGCGCCTGCTCGGCGTGTTCGCCACCGGTGCACTGGTGCTGGTGGTCGCCACCCTCACCGTGCCGCAGGTCCACGATCGCATCGAGCGCACGCGCATGGCGATGGCCGGCGACCAGAGCGATGTCGACGAGGCATCGGCCGGACGACTGCGCATCTGGGGCGCGGCGACCTGCATGATCCGCCAGCATCCGGTCAACGGCGTCGGTACGCGCGACTTCCGCGAATCGTTCCCGGCCTGCGATCCCGAGCCTGGCGTGCGCGCCGCCTGGGGCGATGGCCCGGCACTGCACGCGCACCAGTTGATCCTCGAAATCCTCAGCGAGACCGGCATCATCGGACTGTTGCTGTGGATCGCCGGTGCGGCGCTGGCCTGGCGTGCCTGGAGATTCGCTTCCGCCGATGATCGCGCGCGCGCGCGCCCTGCGATGCTGGCGTTGGGCGTCACGCTGTTCCCGTTCAATACCCATCTCGCGGTGTATTCCGCGTTCTGGGGCGGCGTCACCCTGTTGCTGGCGGCGCTCTATGCCGGCAGCCTGTTGTCGCGCGAGACCGGCAGCTGATGCCGCTGTCTGGCGTCGTCACCACCTTGAACAATGCCGCCACGCTGGCGCGCTGCCTCGACAGCCTGGGGTTCTGCGACGAGATCGTCGTGCTCGATTCCGGTTCGGACGATGCCACGCTGGAGATCGCCCGTACGCATGGCGCGCGCATCCACGCGCAACCTTTCGCCGGTTATGGTCCGCAGAAGCAGGCCGCGATCGATCTTGCCGTGCACGACTGGATCCTGCTTCTCGATGCTGATGAATTCGTCGAGGGCGATGCCGCGCAGGCGATCGCACGCGAACTGGAAGCGCCGCGCGCCGATGGCTATCGCCTCGAGCGTCAGGAATGGTTGTTCTGGCGTTGGCCGCATCGTGGCACGCGCGGCAATCGCCAGCTGCGCCTGTTCCGCAAATCGATGGGCGGGATGAACCAGGTGCCGGTGCATGCGGCGCCCGAAGTGCGCGGTCGCACGCTCGATCTGCCAGTGGTGTTCCGCCATTACGGTGAGCCAGATCTCGCCACCCGCGTCGAGAAGATCAACCGCTATTCCAGCGGACTGGTCGAACACACGCGTGGCAAGCGCAAACCATTCATGGGCCTGCGCCTGCTGTTCTATCCATGGCTGGCCTTTCTCAAGCTTTATTTCGGCAAGCGCTATTTCCTCAACGGCTGGGCCGGCTTCTTCGCGGCACGCACGCAGGCGTTCTACGGCTTCCTGAAGTATGCGAAGGTGATGGAAGCGCAGCGGCGCGGTTGATCACCGCGCGTACAACGACACCCCATCCGGCTGCCGCTTGAACCTGCGATGGATCCACAGGTATTGCGTCGGGGCCTCGCGCACCATCGCCTCGATCGCCGCGTTCACCGCGGTCGCATCCACCACCGTGTCGTCGCCCGGGAATGGTTCCAGCGGATCGCCGACGCGCAGCACGTAGCGATCGCCTTCGCGGCGATGGAAGAACGGAATCACCGCGCAACCGGTCAATCGCGCGAGCTGGTGCGTTGCGTTGATCGTGGAGGCGGGGACGCCAAAGAAAGGCGCGAACACCGTGTCCTTGCCGCGCATGTCCTGGTCGGGCGCGTACCACAGCACGCCGCCTTTCTTGAGATGGCGAATCGCGCCGCGGATATCGTCGTTGGGGAACATCGCGCTGGCATAGCGCAGGCGGCCACGCATCACGGCATCTTCCATGACCGGGTTGCGATAGCGGCGATACATCCCGGCCAGCGGCACGTGGTCGCACATCAGGCGCCCGCACAGTTCCAGCGTCATGAAGTGGCCGGAGATCAGCAACACGCCGCGACCTTGCGCCTGCAGCGACCGGATCTTCTCGATGCCTTCGATCGTCGCGGTCGCGCGCATGGCGTCGACATTGCCCCACCAGGCCCGCGCGAATTCGAACACGCCGACGCCGAGGTCGCGGAAGCTGTCGCGCAGGAGTGCCGCGCGCGCAGCCTCGTCCAGCTCCGGGAAGCACAGGTCGATGTTGGTGCGGGCGGCGCGACGACGATCCGGCAACAGCCACATCAGCAAACGACCCAGCCCGGCGCCGATCCCGCGTTGCAGGGCCCAGGGCAGGCGCGCGAGACCGTACAGGCAGGCGACTCCGACCCGGGCGGGCAGGTCTTTCAGGTGGAATCGCGGGGATGTCGATGCAGCCATCACGCAAGTCTAGCCAACGATGGCGTCGGAGGCTTGGGGCCTGTTAACGCTATCGGCGTAAGCCATGCGCCGATAGCGTTAACAGGCCCTAAACTTGGCGCCATGCGATCCGATGCCGTCGAGCGGATGTTGCGCAGCGCTTACTCGGCGGTGCTCTATCTCCTGCTCCCCATCACCATCTACCACCTCGTCTGGCGCGGGTTCCGCCAGCGTGGCTATTTCCAGCGCTGGAGCGAGCGCTACGGCTATTACCCCGGGGCTGCGCCGGAAACGCGTTCCACCATCTGGCTGCATGCGGTCTCGGTGGGAGAAGTGAACGCCGCCGCGCCGCTTGTCGATGCTTTGCTGGCGCGCCGGCCGCACGTCCCGCTGGTGATCACCAGCATCACGCCCACCGGTTCCGAACGTGTGCAGGCGTTGTGGGGCGATCGCGTGCGCCACGTCTACCTGCCATACGACCTGCCCGGTGCGATGCGACGCTTCCTCGCGCAGTTCCGTCCGGCAACGGCGCTGCTGATGGAAACCGAGCTGTGGCCGAACCTGCTGTTCGCTTGCCGCGATGCAGGCGTCCCTGTGTCGATCGTCAATGCGCGCCTGTCGGAACGATCGTTGCGCGGCTACCAGGTGCTGGCGCCACTGATCGGTCGCGCGCTGCTGACCGTGCGCCGCGTCTGCGCGCAGGGCCATGCCGATGCCAAGCGATACATCCGGCTCGGTGCGCGCCCGGAAGCGACGGTGGAGACCGGCAATCTCAAATTCGATGTCGCCGAACTCGGCGGTCTCGATGCCTTCGTCGCGGTATTCCACGCACACGCCGGGACGCGGCCAACGTGGATCGCCGCGAGCACCCATCCCGACGAGGAAACCGCGGTGCTGGTGGCGCATCGACTGCTGCGCCAGGTCTACCCGGATGCGCTCATGCTGTGGGCGCCACGCCATCCCGAGCGCTTCAAGGCGGCCTACGAGCAGGCGCGCAGTTTCGGCTTCCTGACCCATTCGCGTTCGTACCAGCCGTTGCCGACGAACGACAACGCGGTCTTCGTGATCGATACGCTGGGCGAACTCGGGCGCTTCTACGCCTGCGCAGATGTCGCATTCGTCGGTGGCAGCCTGCAACCGGTTGGTGGCCACAACCTGCTGGAACCTGCAGCGGTCGGCGTGCCGATCCTGACCGGCCCGCATCTGTACAACTTCAGTGATATCGCGCACCAGCTGTCGACGGCGGGCGCGATGGAAATCGTCGACAGTCCGGAGGCGCTCGGCGAACGCCTGGTGGAATTGCTGGGGTCGGACGAGTTGCGCGCGCAGATGGGCGAGGCCGGGCGCGCGCTGGTGGTCGATGGCCGTGGTGCGCTGGAGCGCACCTGGCAGGCCATCAGCGACAGCCTGCCGGAGTGAACCTCAGCGCTTGGTCTTGCGCTTGGCCTTCTTCGCGGTGGCCGGCTTGCTGGCGGCGGGGGTCGACTGGGTGGCATCCGGAGTCGACGCGTCGGAATTCTTCACCTCAGGTACCTGGCCGGCAGCAACCGTCAACAGGCGGTTCACCGACTCCACGTCGGCGACGTCGAGCGTGCCTGCAGCCTGCTTCAGCGCCAGCTGCGACTGCAGGAAGCTGTACTTGGCCTGCGAATAAGCCTGGCGCGCGTTGAACAGGTTCTGCTCGTTGATCAGCACGTCGATCACCGTGCGGGTGCCGACCTCGAGGCCGACCTGCGAAGCGTCATAGGCGCTCTGCGCGGCGACCAGCGCAAGGCGGCGTGCTTCCACCGCGCTGACGCCCGCGACCAGCGACTGATAGGCATTGCGGGTCACGCGCTCGACCGAGCGACGCTGCTGTTCGTACTGGTCCTGGGCGGCATCGCGCTGGGCGATGGATTGGCGCACCGTCGAGGAGGTGTAGCCGCCGTTGAAGATCGGAACCTTCAGGGTAACGCCGATGCTGGGGCCGTGGCTCCAGCCGTTGGCATTGTTGCTGCCGCTGAAGGAATTGCTCGACCAGCTGCGGTTGGCGCCGTAACTGCCATTGGCGGTGAGCGTCGGCAGGTAGCCGGCGCGCGCACCGGAAATATTGTCTTCGGCGGCCTGCACGGTGTAACGCTGTGCCTGCAGGGTGGGATTGGTGTCGATCGCACGCTTCACCCACTCGTCGACGCCGCCTTCCGGCGGCAGGGACGGGCGGAAATCGTCCGGCAGCGCCATCAGCGAGCGGATCGGCTTGCCGGTGATTTCAGCCAGCGCCTGGTATGAATCTTCCAGAGTGTTGCGCTGGACGATCGTGTTGGCGCGCGCGGCATCATATTGGGCGCGTGCTTCATGGACGTCGGTGATCGGCGCCAGGCCGACCTCCAGGCGCTTGCTGGCGAAGTCGAACTGCTTCTTCAGCGCCGTTTCCGAGGCTTCCGCGGCAGCCAGCGTTTCCATCGCCACCAGCACGTTGAAATAGGCCTGAGATGTGCGGGTGATCAGGTCGTCGCCGGCGGCTTCGTACTGGTATTCACCCGACTTGCTGCGGGCCTTGGCAGCCTGCAGGCTGTTGATCGCCGAGCGATCGAAGATGAGCTGGTTGACGCTGATGCCGAGGTTGGCGCTGTGCGTGTTGGTGGTGCTGCCATTGATGGCAATCGGCGTCTGTGTCGGGTCGTTGGGGTCGATGTAATAGCCACCGCCCGGCACCGAAGTGCGGCTGGCATTGACGGACGCCGAAGCGCCGACTTGCGGCAACAGGCTGGAGCGCGCCTGCACGGCACCTTCCTTGCTGGAGCGCATGCTGGCTTCGGCGGCCTGCAATTGCGGGTCGGCGGTGCGCGCGATCCGGTAGGTCTGCAGCAGGTCCTCGCCGTGGACGGCCAGGGGCGCCAAGGCAAGAGCGAGGGCGAGGCTGAGGGTGCGGCGATGCATGGGCGGCTCTCGAAAACGGATGATTAGAGGGTGAAGCGAGGCGTCGGCGCCCCGCCCTTGAGATAGCGCAGATCGGTCTCGAACAATGAGTCGATGCTGCCGTCGGCGTGGACGCGGACCGCCTGCATCGCCGGCGATTCGCCATGGACGATGAACATGCGGCCACCCGCGGCCAGCCACTCGCGAAAGTGTGCGGGGATGACGACAGTGGCACCAGTGACACAAATCACGTCAAAGCGATGACCACTGGTCCATGCATAGGCATCGGCGGTCTCGACGGTGGCATTGGTCACGCCTTGGGCGGCCAGTGCGGCGCGGGCGCGATCGGCCAGTTCCGGGTCGATCTCCAGGCTCGTCACTTCGCGCCCGAGGCGGGCCAGGCAGGCGGTCAGGTAGCCGCTGCCGGTACCGATCTCGAGCACCGATTCATTGGCCTGCGGCAGCAGGGCCTGCAGGGCGCGGCCTTCGACCACCGGCTTCAGCATCGATTCGCCGTTGCCGAGCGGCAGCTCCATGTCGGTATAGGCCAGGGCGCGCAAGGCTTCCGGCACATACTGCTCGCGTGGGACGGTGACCAGGGTGTCGAGCACGCGCGGGTCGAGCACCTCCCACGGGCGGACCTGTTGCTCCACCATGGTTTCGCGGGTTTTGGCGTAGTCGATCGACATTGCGGGAACGGCCTGGAACGAGGGGCGTCAAGTTTAACTTCAACGCCCTGAAGGAGGTTTGGATGACTGCGCCAGCATTCCAGCCCGGGGTGAATGGCCGAAGTGCCATAAGTCACCGAACCGAAGTCACCACTTATCCGCCGTTAGGGGCATAGGCGCGCAGGAACAGGTCGATTGCGCTGGTCAGGAAGGCTTCGGTTTCTTCCCCGGGAACGTGGCGCTGCACGCCGTAGCCCAATTGGGCGAAGAGGTCGCCGCGGATCAGCGAGAGAAGATGAATGGCAGCCCGATGCGGGTCGTCGAGATGGAGGGTGCCTCGTTCGGCAAACCCGCCAAGGGTGTCGGCGAGGAAGGCGTCGATGCGCGCCGGTCCGATGTTCCAGATTTCGAGACTGAGCTCGACGGGGACGCCGGGCGTGCGCAGCAGGTGTCGTCCGGCGATCGTCCCCGGCAGGACCTGGTAGTCGTGGTAAACGCGGGCGAAGTGGAGTAGGGCGCCGCGCAGGTCGTCCCGGCCCCAGTCCCGGAAAATCGCGTCCGGCAGGTGCTGGTCGTAGTGGTCGCGAACGGCGGCGACGAACAGGGCCGTCTTGTCGCCGAAGTGGCTGTAAAGGGTGAGCTTGGAGACGCCGGCACGATCTGCCACCTCCTGCATGTTGGCCTGGGCGAAACCGCGCTCGAGGAACAGCTCCTTCGCTGCGGAGAGGATGGCTTCGTGCTTGGCGGGATCCTTGGGGCGTCCGGCAGACCGTACGGGGGCGACTTCCATGCCCCGGATCTTATCGGAAGGCCGTGATGCAAGGGCGCTGGTCATTCTTGCAGTAGCGCGGAACGCAGGGCCGTGCCATCGGCATCGAGCGGGGCCGAGGTCGCCGGGCGCGCCAGTGCCGCGGCCAGTGCCGGGGGTGGTTCGATGGCGTGGCCCACCAGAGGTTCGACAATGGTCTCGAACTTGGCTGGATGCGCGGTCGCGACCACCGCCCAAGGACGGATGTCGCCAGCGGCACGGAGTTGTTCGAGCACATGCAGCCCGGTCGCGGTATGCGGGCAGGGCACCACGCCGTGGCGATCCGTGGCTTGGCGGATGGTGCCGCGGATGGTGGCGTCGTCGACGCTGTAGGCGCGCATCGAGGCGCGCAGTTCGGCATCGTCGCGATGCCACCAACGCAATCGTTCGAAATTGCTCGGCGCGCCGACGTCCATCGCGTTGGCGAGGGTGGCGATGGTCGCGTGCGGCGCGTAGTCATCGCCATTGAAATAACGCGGCAACACGTCGTTGGCATTGCTGGCCAGCACGATTCCGCCGATCGGCAAGCCCATGCGTTTCGCCAGCCAGCACGCCAGCGCATTGCCGAGGTTGCCGGTGGGGATGATGAAGTTGAGCGGCACGCCGTGGCGCGTGCGGAACTCCAGTGCGGCATGCGCGTAGTACGCCGTTTGCGGCAGCAGGCGGCCGAGGCTGATGCTGTTGGCGGAACCGAGCGGAACGCGCGTGCGCAAGTCGGTATCGGTGAGAGCCTGTTTCACCATGTGCTGGCAATCGTCGAAGCTGCCATCGACGCGATACGCGCTGACGTTGTCGCCGAAGCAACCGAGGCCATGGGCCTGGCGCGGCGAGACGCGGCCGTCGGGATAGAGGATGGCGACCCTGAAGCCATCTCGACGGTGGAAGGCAGCGCCGACGGCGGCTCCGGTATCGCCGGAGGTGGCGACGAGAATTGTCGTTGGCGAGGTCGCAGCGGGATCGCGCAGGCGGGACAGGCAGCCTGCGAGGAAACGCGCGGCGTAATCCTTGAACGCGGCGGTGGGGCCGTGGAACAGTTCCAGCAGGTGGTTGTTCGGCGATGGCAGCGGACGCAACGGCGCCGGGAAATCGAAGGCGTTCGTGCAGAGATCTGCCAGCGATGGCCGCAGTTCCGATTCCGTGAACCAGGGCGCGAGCACTGCTGTCGCGGTATCGGCCAGCGTCGCGCCTGCATGCTGCAGCGCGAGTTCCGGGATGTGTCCCGGCACGTACAGGCCGCCATCGGGCGCGAGTCCGGCGGCGAGCGCGACATCCAGCGAAGTCGGCGCGCCGCCGCCGCGGGTGCTGGCGAACTTCACGCGACCACTTCGGCGCGCGGGCCATTGATCGGCGAGACCAGCGCGTCACTGGCGAAACCGGCTTGCGCGAATGCCGCCTGCATCGACTGGGTGGCGGCAGTGGCGTGGGAGCGATCCTCGAACCATCCGAACACGGTCGGGCCGGCACCGGAAATGCTGGCGCCGAGCGCGCCGTGCGCAAGCGCAGCGGCTTTCACTTCGGCGAAGCCGGGAATCAGTGCGGCGCGGCGCGGTTCCACCAGCACGTCGGCCAGTCCTTCCGCGATCAGTCCGCGATTGCCGCGGGCCAGCCCGGTGAGGAACAGCGCGAGATGCTCGCTCTGCCTGACGAATTCGCCGATCGCATACGGCGCCGACAATGCGGCACGCGCCAGTCGCGTCTCCAGCACGAAATGCGGATGCACCGCGGCGCAGAACAACTCGGGCGCGGCGAGTCGGATCGCGCGCGTCGGCGTCGCCAGCACCACGCCACCGAACAGCATCGGCGCGACGTTGTCGCCGTGGATGCTGCCGCTGGCGACCGCCTCGCCGATCAGCGCCAATGGATACAACTGCTCGCGCGACAGCGGGTGGTCGATCACCGCATTCGCAGCCACCAGCGCGGCAACGCAGGAGGCCGCCGAACCGCCAAGTCCGGAACCGAGCGCGATGCCCTTGCGCAGGCGCAATTCGAAGCCGTGGGTGATGCCGTGGCGCTCGCGCAATTCCATCAATGCGCGACCGGCGGTGTTCTTCTCTGCTTCCAGTGGCAGCGATGATGCGCCGTCGACATCACCGGTGATCGCGGCGATGCGCACCACCGGTTCGTCGATGCGCGTGACTTCGGCGTGGTCGCCCGGGCCTTCCAGCGTGTGGCCGAGCAGGTCGAAGCCGACGCCGATGTTGCCGATGCTGGCGGGTGCGAAAGCGGTGGCGTGGAGTCTGGGGGCCGTCATCGTCGAACCGGAAGAATGGATGGAAGGTGCGAGTGCGCTCATCGCCGCGCTCCCACCGCCTGGGCAATGGCGAGGATATCGCCGAACACGCCTGCGGCCGTGACATCCGGCCCGGCGCCCGGTCCCTGCACCACCAGGGGATTATCGGCGTAACGGCGCGTGCGGAACTGGATCAGGTTGTCGCTGAGGCGTCCGTGCAGGCTGGCGTGGCCGGGTTCCGGCGCAACCAGGCCGACGCGGGCGTTCCCATCGTGATCGAGCTGCGCGAGGTAGCGCAGGCTGCGACCTTCGCTATTCGCGGCATCGAGTCGCGCCTGCAACGGTGCATCGAGTTCGTGCAGGCGGGCGAGGAAATCGTCGAGGGGAATGCCGCGCAATGCCGGCGGCACCAGGTTCTCGACCTCGACGTCTTCCAACGACAGTTCGCGTCCGGCTTCGCGCGCGAGGATCACCAGCTTGCGGGCGACATCGGCGCCGGAGAGATCGTCGCGCGGATCGGGCTCGGTATAGCCGAGTGCGCGTGCTTCGGCGAGCAACTGCGAGAACGGCGCGCTGCCATCGAAACTGTTGAACAACCAGGCCAGCGTGCCGGAGAACACGCCTTCGACTTCCAGCAATTCGTCGCCGGTATCGAGCTGGCTGCGCAGGGTCTGGATCACCGGCAGTCCCGCGCCGACGGTGGCTTCGTAGCGGAAATGGCCGCCACGGCGCGTCGCCGTGCGTATTGCAAGCCAGCGAGCGAGCGGGCCGCTGCCGGCCTGCTTGTTGGGTGTCACCACGTGGATGCCGGCGGCGAGCCAGTCGGCGTAACGGGCGGCGACGGCATCGCTGCCGCTGCAATCGACGATCAGCGCGTGCGGCAGGTGGGCGGCGCGGACATGCGCGGTGAAACGATCGAGGTCGAGCGCTTCTCCGTCATCAAACAAGGCATGGGCGCTGGCGGGATCGAGTGCGCGCTGAGCGAGATGCATGCGCCGGCTGTTGGCGATGGCGCGCAGGCGGAGATCGGGTCCGCCACGATCGCTGCCGTCGCGTTGCATCGATGCCTGCGCAAGCTGCGCCAGCAGTGCGCGGCCGACGTTGCCCGGGCCGATGATGCCCACCGACAGCGTCTGCGGCGACAGCCAGAACGCCGAATGCACGGCGCGCAAGCCGCGGGTGGCATCCGCCGCGGAGATGGCGACGGAGATGTTGCGTTCGCTGGCGCCCTGCGCGATCGCGCGGATGTTGACGCCGGCCTGCGCCAATCCGGCGAACAGTCGCGCCGACACGCCCGGCGTGCCGACCATGCCGTCGCCGACGGCAGCGAGCACGGCGATGCCGGTGGTGACGCGCACGCCTTCGACCTGGCCGTTGGCGATCGCTGCGCTGAAAGCGGCGTGGACTGCGCCGCGTCCGCGCTCGGCCTGGCCGGCGCGCACCACGCAGCAGATCGAATGTTCGGATGAGCCCTGGGAAATCATCGTCACCGACACGCCTTCGGCGTGCAGCGCGGCGAACATGCGTTCGGCGGTGCCGGGAACACCAATCAGGCCTGCTCCCACAAGTTCGAGCACGGCCATGTCGGGAACCAGCGACAATCCCTTCACCGGCGACGCTGCCGGCTCGAATGTCTTGCTGATCAGCGTGCCGGGAGCCGCGGGGTTGAGCGTGTTGCGGATGCGGATCGGCAGGCGGGCCTGCATCGCCGGCGCCATCGTCTGCGGATGCAGCACCTTGGCGCCGAAATAGGCGAGCTCGCAGGCCTCGGCGTAGGACATCGATTCCAGGCACACGGCATCGGGCACCAGGCGCGGATCGGCGCTGAGCACGCCATCGACATCGGTCCAGATGGTGAGTTCGGCGGCATCGAACAACACAGCGAAGATCGCCGACGAGTAGTCGCTGCCGTTGCGGCCCAGCGTGGTGATCGCGCCGTCGCCATCGCGGGCGATGAAACCGGTGATCACCACGTTCGGTTGGCGATGCGTTTCGCGCCACGCGGCGAGGTTGCGCCGGCTCGCGTCCCAGTCGACGCCGGCGCCGAGTTCGTCGTGACGCACCACCAGTACGTCGCGGGCGTCGAGTCGCGTCCAGCCGCCAGCTTCATCGCCGAGTGCAAGCTGCAGCAGGCGAGACGACCACACTTCACCCAGCCCCTGCACGCGTGCAAACCATTCCGGCTGTGGCGAGGGCGTGGACAACAGTGCGTGCAGCGCCTGCAACTCGCGATCCAGCCACGCATGCACGGCGTCATCGGCACCAAGTTCGCGCGCGGAGCGCAATTGCCGTTCGCGCAATGTCGTCCAGTTGCAGCGCCACGGCTTGGCGGAGAGTGCGGCGTTCGCGAGTGCGGTCAGGTTGTCAGTGACGCCCTGCATCGCCGAAACGACGACGATGCGCGGTGAATTGGAGGCCCGCAGCAATGCCGCGACGTTGTGGATGCGCTCGGCATTGGCGACACTGCTGCCGCCGAATTTGTGGGCATGACACATTTTTGCAAAGGCTCCTGGTGAGCCCCGCAGCGGCCGGAAGGGGTTGCCCCGCATCCGGTTCGGATGCGGGACGGGGTGATGGATTCAGTCCATGACGCCCAGCCGCACCCGACACCGGGTACCGGTGGTAATGGTGGTGGTCGGCATGGCGATGGCGAATGCGGCGTGCATGGATCCAGTGATAACGGGCGTACTGGCGAGTGTCAAATGAATTTTCGGGTGAAACCGAATCGTTATCAGTCGCGCAGTTCCGGAACCTGGCAGGGCAGCGGGAAGTGATCGAGCACTGCACGCGTGGCCGCTTGCGTGCCGATCGCCGAATCCGGCTTGGCGAGATCGGCGGTGAGGTGGCCGGCAGCGAGGGCGGCGTTGACCGCACGTTCGACGCATTGCGCTTCAGCGTCGAGTCCCAGCGAATGTCGCAACAGCATCGCTGCGCTGAGGATCGCCGCATAGGGATTGGCGATGCCACGCCCGGCGATATCGGGCGCGGAGCCGTGGATCGGCTCATACAAGCCTACGCGTCCTTCGCCCAGCGACGCCGAGGGCAGCAGGCCCATCGATCCCGCCAGCATCGAGGCTTCGTCGGTGAGGATGTCGCCGAACATGTTCTCGGTGACGATGACGTCGTACTCGCGCGGACGCGCCAGCAGATGCATCGCCATCGAATCGACCAGCTGGTGTTCGAGGGTGATTTCCGGGAACTCCTCGCGAACGACGCGGGTCGCGACCTCGCGCCACAGGCGCGAGGTTTCCAGTACATTGGCCTTGTCCACCGAAGTGACATGGCGATTGCGCTGCATGGCGAGTCGGCAGGCGCGACGGATCACGCGTTCGATCTCTTCGACGCTGTACGTGCACAGGTCACTGGCGGAGTCCGCGGTGCGCTGCTTGTCGCCGAAGTAGATGCCGCCGGTGAGTTCGCGCACCACGACCAGGTCGACGCCCTGCAGCAGGTGCGGCTTGATCGGTGACGCCGCGAACGCAACCGGATGCGGTTTCACCGGGCGCAGGTTGGCGTACAGACCAAGCGCCTTGCGGATCGCGAGCAGGCCCTGTTCCGGGCGCACTTTTGCCTTCGGATCCGACCACTTGGGGCCGCCGACCGCGCCAAGCAGCACGGCATCGGCTTTCTTCGCCGCGGCCAATGTATCGGCCGGCAGCGGCTCGCCGGTCGCGTCGATCGCAGCACCGCCGATCAACCTTTCAATAAAGGTGAATTCGTGGCCATGACGCGCGGCGACGTTGCGCAGCACGGTGACTGCGGCGGCGGTGACTTCGGGGCCGATGCCGTCACCGGGCAGGACGAGGATTTCAGCTTGCATGGGCGGCCTCCATGGGCGCGTGTTGTCGGGCGCTTTCGAAGCGTTCGATGGCGGGAAGTTGCTTCAGCAGATAGCCGAGCTGGTCGACGCCTTCGAGCAGGCAGGTCTGCGCGAACGCATCCAGCGGGAAGCGGAAGCTGCGGCCGTCGGGCAGGGTGACGCTGCGTGCGGCCACATCGATCGAGAGTTCGATGCCGGGGTTGTCCAGCAGTTCGTTGACCACGGCGTCGTCGAGCACGATCGGCAGCAGGCCGTTCTTCAGGGCGTTGCTGCGGAAGATGTCGGCGATCTCGCTGCTGATCACCGCGCGCAGACCGAGGTCGGTCAGTGTCCATGGCGCGTGTTCGCGCGAGGAGCCGCAGCCGAAATTGCGTCCGGCGACGAGGATGCGCGCACTGGCATTGGCGAACTGGTTGAACGGGAACGCGGGATCCAGCGAGCCGTCGGGCAGGTTGCGCCAGTCGCTGAAGGCGTGCTTGCCGAGACCCTTGCGCTCGGTGGTGGTGAGGAAGCGCGCGGGGATGATCTGGTCGGTGTCGATGTTGCGCTGGCGCAATACGACGGTGCGCGAAACGAGCCGGGTGAACGCGGCCATCACGCTGCCTCCGTTTGCAGGAACACGCGGGGATCGGTGATTTCGCCGGCAATCGCGCAGGCGGCCGCAGTGGCCGGCGACGCCAGCACGGTGCGCGCGCCCTTGCCCTGGCGGCCTTCGAAATTGCGGTTGCTGGTGGAGACGGCGAGTTGCCCGGGCCCGACCAGATCGCCATTCATGGCGATGCACATCGAGCAACCGGGTTCGCGCCATTCGGCGCCGGCGTCGCGCACGATCGCGTCGATGCCTTCGGCTTCGGCATCGCGCTTCACTTGTCCCGAGCCGGGCACCACCAGCATGCGCACGCGTGGATGCACGCGACGGTTGCGTAGTACTTCCGCGGCGGCGCGCAGATCGCTCAGGCGCGAGTTGGTGCAGCTGCCGATGAACACGACATCGATCGCACGGCCGGCGACGGCGGCGCCGGCCTCCCAGCCCATGTAGTGGCGCGCCTTGTCGACATCGCTGTCGCCATCTGCGGGAACGTAGGCGTCGAGCGCGACGACCTGGCCGGGATGGGTGCCCCAGGTGATGGTCGGACGGATGTCGGCGGCGTCGATGCGTACTTCGCGATCGAATGCCGCGTCGTCATCGCTGCGGAATTGACGCCATTGCGCAACGGCGGCATCGAAGTCCGCATCTCGCGGTGCGCGCGGCGTATTGCGCAGGTAGTCGAAGGTGGTGTCGTCGGGTGCGATCAGGCCCGCGCGCGCGCCGGCTTCGATCGACATGTTGCAGACGGTCATGCGCTCGTCCATCGACAACGCGCGGATCGCCGAACCGCGATATTCGATGACGTGGCTGGTGCCGCCATTGACGCCGATCACCCCGATCACATGCAGGATCAGGTCCTTCGCCGTCACCCCGGGGGCAAGTTCGCCGTCGACGGTGATCGCCAGCGTCTTCGGCTTGTGTTGCAGCAGGCTTTGCGTCGCCATCACGTGGCCGACTTCGCTGGTGCCGATGCCGAAGGCCAGCGCGCCGAACGCGCCGTGGGTGGCGGTGTGGCTGTCGCCGCAAACGATGGTCATGCCCGGTTGCGTCAGTCCCAGTTCCGGCCCGATGACGTGGACGATGCCGCGATGCTCGCTGTCGTAGTCGAACAGTTCGACGCCGAATTTCCGGCAGTTGTCGCGCAGCGTGTCCACCTGCGCGCGGGCGGCGTCATTGATGTAGGGCTGCATGCCGTTGGCGTCGGCGGGCAGGGTCGGCGTCGAGTGGTCGAGCGTCGCCTTGGTGCGGTCGGCGCGATGCAGCTTCAGTCCGCGCGCCTCGAGTTCGGCGAAGGCCTGCGGTGAAGTGACTTCGTGGATCAGGTGGAGATCGATGTAGAGCACGGCAGGAACGCCGTCCTGTTCGGGTGCGACGACGTGCGCGTCCCACAATTTGTCTAGCAGTGTCCGGGGCATGGGAGTGTTCATCGGATGTAGGGAATGGGGTTCGGGATTCATGCGGTCGCGGCGACGCGTGGTTCGGCGCGGGTGCCGCGCAACACGCGGTTGGCGATGTCGAGCCAGGCGATCGCGCTCGCTTCCAAGACGTCGCGGCTGGTGCCCGATCCGGTCATGGGATCGCCATCGATGCGCGCGCTCAGGTTGGCTTCGCCGCGCGCATTCGCGCCGACGCCCATGCTGTGCACCTCGTAGCTGTCGAGCACGAAGTCGACGCCGGTCGCCTGCGCCAGCGCCGCGAACATCGCCGCGACCGGGCCTTCGCCTTCGGCGCTGTGGATGACATGTCGGCCATCGGGGTCTGAAAGATCGACATGGGCACGGGTGCGCTTTCCGTAGTCGGTCAGGCTCAATGCCGATACGCGCCAGCCCGGGCCGAACTGTTCGCCTTCCACCAGTCGCTGCAGGTCGCGATCGCTGATCGCATGCTGGGTCTGCGTCAGTGCCTTCGCTTCCGCGATCAGCTGGTCGAGGCGCGCGTCTTCCAGCACGTAACCGAGCTTGCGCAGGCGATCGGCGACGGCGGCGCGTCCGCTGTGGCGGCCCAGCACCAGCTGCGAATCCTCCCAGCCGACGTCCTGCGGACGCATGATTTCGTAGGTGTCGCGATTCTTCAGCATGCCGTGCTGGTGGATGCCGGATTCGTGGGCGAAGGCATTGACGCCGACGATCGCCTTGTTGCGCTGGACCTGGATGCCGGTGATGCGCGACAGCAGTCGCGAGGTCGCGAGCAAACGCGTGGTGTCGATGCGCGTCGTCGCGCCGTACCAGCCGCCGCGTACCCGCAACGCCATCACCAGTTCTTCCAGCGCGGCATTGCCGGCGCGTTCGCCGATGCCATTGATCGCGCATTCGATCTGGCGCGCACCGCCTTCGACCGCGGCCAGCGAATTGGCGACGGCGAGACCGAGGTCGTTGTGGCAGTGGGTGCTGAACACCACGTTCTCGGCGCCTTTGACATTCGCGCGCAGGTATTCGAACAACGCGCGAATTTCACCGGGCGTGCCGTAGCCGACGGTGTCGGGCACGTTGAGCGTGCGTGCGCCGGCTTCGATGGCGGCATTGAATACTTCGACCAGGAATTCGCGCTCGGTGCGCGAGGCGTCCTCGGCGGAGAACTCGACGTCGTCGACGTGCTTGCGTGCCAGCGACACGCCCATGATCGCGTGCTCGACCACCTGTTCACGGCTCATGCCCAGTTTGTGCTGGCGATGCAGCGGGCTGGTGGAAATGAAAACGTGGATGCGCGGCGTGGCGGCCTGCTGCAACGCACTGGCGCAGGCCTCGATGTCGGCGGGATGGCAGCGCGCAAGGGCAGCGATGGTGCTGCCGCGGACTTCGCGGGCGATGGTGCGCACCGCGTTGAAATCGGCGGGCGAACTGTTGGGAAAGCCGGCTTCGATGATGTCGACGCCGAGGTCGGCCAGCGTGTGCGCGAACAGGATTTTCTGTTCGGCATTCATGGTGAAGCCGGGCGATTGCTCGCCGTCGCGCAGGGTCGTATCGAAAATGCGGATGGGTTGCGGGGCGGCGCTTGCTACATCACTGGGGGAGGAATCGTTCACGTCAGGCGATCTCGGTTGGCGTGGATGCAAGGGAGGGCGCGGTGGTCCGGGCTGTCGCGGTGGTGTTCGTCGCCACGGCAGCCGATCTAAGTCGCGAGGGCTTGGTCGCGGCGACGGTCAGTTCGTCGAGCATCCGTGCCGGACTTGCCGGCAACGGTTCCTGCATCCGGCGGCGTGGCTTGCGCGGCGAGCGGGGACGCACGTCGCACAGCAGCTGCGCCAGCACGCCGGCATCGACATTGCCGCCCGAGACCACGGCGCATTTGCGCTTTCCGGCGACACGGCGGCCGGCCGCCAATGCCAATGCACCGGCGCCTTCGGCGATCACGTGTTCTTCCAGCGCGAGGCGGACCAGTGTTTCGCGCAGTTCGGCCTCGCGCACGATCACCACGTCGTCCAGCAATTCGTGCAGCACCTGCTGCGTCAACGCGCCGGGCACTTTCACCCGCACGCCATCGGCCAGCGTCGTCGCCGGTTCGCGGACTTCGTTGTCGCCACGCAGCGCCCGCGTCATCGCATCGACATGCTCGACCTGGGCGCCGATCACGCGCACGCCCTGTGACTTCAGCGCCAGCACGATGCCGGAAGCCAATCCGCCGCCACCGATCGGCACCAGCACCACGTCCGGCATCAGCGATGCGATTTCCAGCCCGACCGTGCCCTGGCCGGCGATCACATCGGGATCGTCGAAGGCCGACAACAATCGGTAATCGTGTTGCGCGGCGAGCTCGGCGGCGAAGGCCCTGGCTTCGTCGTAACTGTCGCCGTGCAGGCGCACCGTCGCACCCCAGTGGGCGACGCCGGCGATCTTGGTTTGCGGCGCGCAACGCGGCATCACCGTGATCGCCTGCATGCCGAGGCGATACGCCGCCCAAGCCAGTCCCTGCGCGTGGTTGCCGGCGGAGGCCGCGATGGTGGTGCGGCCATCGCCACGCTCGCGCATCGCCAGCAGCGCGTTCATCGCGCCGCGCACCTTGTACGAGCCGGTGCGCTGCAGGTTCTCCAGCTTCAGCCAGCAGCCGAAACGCTCGGCGTAATGCAGCGGCGTGGGATCGAGATGGCGACGCAGCCGCGCCTGCGCCGCCAGCACGTCGGCGGCGGTCACGGGCATGTTGCTGGATACGTCGTTGTCCATCGCTCAGACGCGCGTCAGCCAGCGGGCATGGCGCGGTTCGTCCCCGCGCACCACGCGCCGATACAGATCCGCCACTTCGCGGACGACGCGGTGATCGGCGTAGGCACGATCATCGAGTTCGTCGACCGGCGTGACTTCCGCTGCGGTGCCGACCACGAAGACTTCATCGGCGTCGAGCAATTCGTCATGGCGCACCGGGCGCGATTCGGCGCCGGTGAGCGCGATGATGGTGTCGCGGGTGATGCCGGCCAGCGCGTCGCGATGTGCGACCGCGATGATGCGGTCATCGCGCACCATGAAGACATTGGCGCCGGTGCATTCGACCACGCGCCCCTGTTCGTCGACGAACAACGCCTCGTTGCAGCCGCGCTGCTTCACTTCATGCTTGGCCAGGATCGAATTGACATAGGCGCCGCACAGTTTCAGCGGCGGCAGCGAACTGGCGGGATTGCGCCGCCACGACGAGGTGCCGAGCTTCACCCGCGTGCCGGCGAGATGCACATTGGTCGGGAAAGTCGCGACCATCAGGTGCTTGTCCACGGACGACACGTCGAGGCCGATCGATCCGGTGCCGCACCACGCCAGCGGGCGCACATAGGCATCGCGATGTCCGTTCTGGCGCAGGACGGCCAGTGTCGCTTCGGTGGCGACATCAACATCGAAGGCGATGCCCAGCAGTTCGCAGCCCTGGCGCATGCGTTCCAGGTGCTCGGGCAGCCGGAACACCGCGCTGCCGCCATCGCTGGTCGCGTAGGCGCGGATGCCCTCGAACACGCCGCTGCCGTAATGCATGGCATGGGTGGTCAACGGCGCGCGATCGCTGCCGGCATCGACGAAGCGGCCGTCGAACCAGACCTGCGGCGGAACCGTGCGCGTCGGGGTCGCTTCGGCGACGCGCGCGGGCGCGGCGGCGTCGGCGTCGTTCAGCGACATGGCGACACCTCCACGGCGAGGCAGTCGTACAGCTTCGCCAGTTGCTGCTGCAGAGATTCCGGCGCGCGTTCGCCTTCGACGGTCATGCGCAGGTGCCAGCGATCACCATCGGACTGGGTTTCGCCATCCACGCTGACCGGCGAGAAACCGCGGCGTTCGGTGGTGCCGAGCACGCGCGCGAGTGCGCCTTCGGCCTGGCGCAGGGTGAGTTCAAGCTGATAGCGCACGGGTTTTCTCCTGAAGGGGATGTGGTGCGGACACGGCATCGAGTTGCGGATCCAGCATCTCCGCGTTGTTGCGGTTGGGCGGGACCAGCGGCCAGACATTGGTCGCGGTATCGATGGCGACGTGCAGCAGCGCCGGTCCCCTGGCGTCGAGCAGCGCCTGCAATGCACCGTCCATGTCGGCGGCGCGCTCGACATGCAGCGCCTCGATGCCGAAGGCCTGCGCGACCGCGACGAAATCCGGGTTGTCGGACAGATCGATTTCGGAATAGCGCCGTTCGAAGAACAGCTCCTGCCACTGGCGGACCATGCCCAGCGCCTGGTTGTCGAGCAGCACGATCTTCACCGGCAGGCCGTAGCGCCGCAGCGTCGCCAGTTCCTGCACGTTCATCAGGAACGATCCGTCGCCGCTGACGCAAACCACGCGTGCGTCCGGGTTCCTGCTTTTATCAAGCGCGAGCTGCGCGCCGATCGCCGCCGGCAGGCCGAAGCCCATCGCGCCAAGCGCGCCGCTGGTGAGGTGCTTGCGCGGATCGTCGAGCTGCCAGTGTTGCGCCACCCACATCTGGTGCTGGCCGACGTCGCAGGAAACGATGGCATCGGGCGCGATTTCCGACAGCCGCTTCAGCATCGCCGGGGCGAACACGCCGTCGCCAGGAGCGTCATAACGGGCAGCGTGCGTGCGGGCGCGCTCCTGGCAATGCGCGCGCCAGCTGCGACGGGCGGTGCCGTGGCGACCGTGCAACTGCGCCGCGCACGGCAGCGTCAGTTTGGTCAGGGTGGTGATGATGTCGCCGCGCACCGCGGCATCGGCATGGCGCAGCTTGCCGAGTTCGCAGGCATCGATGTCCATGTGGACGACACGCGCGTTCGGTGCGAATTCGGCGAGCTTGCCGGTGGCGCGATCATCGAAGCGGGCGCCGACCACGATCAACACGTCGCATTCCTGCACCGCCAGGTTGGCGGCGCGACTGCCATGCATGCCCAGCATGCCGAGGTTGAGCGGGTGTTTCGCCGGCAATGCGCCCAGCCCCTTCAGTGTCAGCACCGTCGGGATTTGCGTGGCATCGACGAAGGTGCGGAAGGCCGGCAGCGCATCGCCCAGCGCAATGCCGCCACCGCCATAGATCACCGGGCGATCGGCCTGCGAGATCAGCGCCAGTGCTTCGTGCAGCGACGCATCCATCGGTGCTTCCGGCGCATCGACCGCCAATGGCGCGTGCATCGACAGATGCGCGGCATCGGCCAGTTGCACGTCCTTCGGCAAATCGACCAATACAGGCCCCGGACGCCCCGAACGCGCGATCCGGAACGCCTCGCCAACGATCCGCGGCAGGTCGTCGACGCGGCGCGCGATGAAGCTGTGCTTCACCATCGGCATCGTCATCCCGAACACGTCCAGTTCCTGGAAGGCGTCGGTGCCCATCAGCGATGTCGGCACTTGCCCGGTGATCACCACCATCGGCACCGAATCCAGCATCGCGTCGGCGATGCCGGTGACCAGGTTCGATGCGCCGGGACCGGAGGTCGCGACGCAGACACCGACGCGACCGCTGGCGCGCGCATACCCGTTCGCGGCGAACGCCGCACCCTGCTCGTGGCGTACCAGGACGTGCTTCAGTCCGGGTGCGTCGTGGAGGGCGTCGTAGAAGGGCATGATCGCGCCGCCGGGATACCCGAACAGCGTGTCGATGCCTTCCGCGACAAGGGCCTGTGCCAGCCAGCGGGCGCCGTTCATCACGCAGCCTCGCTCTGCGGCTGCGCAGCGGCCGGTTTCTGCGCCGGCTGCGGCTGCGACGACGCCAGCCACTTCATGTTGGCGCGCAGCTTCTTGCCGACCGCTTCGATCGGATGATCGAGGTCGGCCTGCTTCATCGCCTTGTAGTTGGCGTTGCCGGCGGCGTATTCGGCGATCCACTGGCGCGCGAAGGTACCGTCCTGGATTTCGCTCAGCACTTTCTTCATCTGCGCGCGGGTGTTGTCGTCGACCACGTAGTTGCCGCGGGTCAGCGCGCCGTATTGCGCGGTTTCGCTGATGAATTCGTGCATGCGGGTGATGCCGCCTTCATAGAACAGGTCGACGATCAGCTTCAGTTCGTGCAGGCACTCGTAATAGGCCACTTCCGGCTGGTAACCGGCTTCAACCAGCGTTTCCCAGCCGGCCTGCACCAGCTTGGTCGCGCCACCGCACAGCACGGCCTGCTCGCCGAAGAGGTCGGTTTCGGTTTCTTCCTTGAACGTGGTCTTGATCGCGTTCTGGCGCGCGCCGCCGATGCCGGCGCAATAGGTCAACGCAAGTTGCTCGGCGTTGCCGCTCTTGTCCTGGTGCACGGCATAGACCGACGGCACGCCGCGACCGATCTCGTATTCGCGACGCACCAGCGCGCCCGGCCCCTTGGGCGCGACCAGTACGACATCGAGGTCTTCGCGCGGGGTGATCTGGCCGTAATGCACGTTGAACCCGTGCGCGAACAGCAGGCAGGCGCCCTTGGCGATGTTCGGCTCGATCACTTCGCCATAGAGCTGCGGCTGCACCATGTCGGGCGTGAGCACGGCGATGAGCTCGGCGTCCTTCACCGCTTCCGCAGGCGTTTTCACCGTGAATCCGTCGGCTTTCGCCTTCATTTCGGTGGGGCCGCCCGGTCGAAGGCCGATGGTGACGTCGAAACCGGAGTCGCGAAGGTTGAGTGCGTGGGCGCGACCCTGGCTTCCATATCCGACGATTGCGATGCGAGGTTTGGTGCTGGTCATGGCGATCTTCCGTTGGGGTGAGATGGTTTCGTTTGAAATTTCGGGCCCGGAAATGAAAAACCCCGCACCTTGCGGTGCGGGGTTTTCGGATCTGGCGACATTTGTTGCTTACATGCCGGATCGTCCCGCACCTGTGGGCGAGGTAATAAGGACGAGTACAAGGACTTCCGCCGAAATGGCGATCGGGGAGTTGCTGGCAAGTGGCATGTGGCAACGCAGCATGGATAGGAGAGAAACACGCGACAAACGTGCTTGTCAACATGCCGCGTTATTCCGATTCCTCATGAAGCATCGTTGCAACTGAAACCATGAAAACGCCGCAGAATCACGCTTCCCAGCGCTTTTTCGCGTAATTCCAACAGGTTGCGCCGATGCCCGACTATCGTTCCCGCACGTCCACCCACGGTCGCAACATGGCCGGCGCACGCGCGTTGTGGCGCGCCACCGGATTGCAGGATGGCGATTTCGGCAAGCCGATCATCGCGGTCGCCAATTCATTCACGCAGTTCGTGCCGGGACACGTGCACCTGAAGGACCTCGGGCAACTCGTCGCGCGCGAGATCGAACGCGTTGGTGGCGTCGCGCGCGAATTCGACACGATTGCCGTGGATGACGGCATCGCCATGGGTCACGACGGCATGCTCTATTCGTTGCCGTCGCGCGAGATCATCGCCGACTCGGTCGAGTACATGGTCAATGCGCATTGCGCCGATGCGCTGGTATGCATTTCCAATTGCGACAAGATCACGCCCGGCATGCTGATGGCGGCATTGCGCCTGAACATCCCGACCGTGTTCGTTTCCGGTGGGCCGATGGAAGCGGGCAAGACGCGGCTCGCCGACCACAAGCTCGACCTGATCGACGCGATGGTGATGGCCGCGGATCCCGATGCATCCGACGAACAGGTGGCCGCGGTCGAACGCAGTGCCTGCCCGACATGCGGGTCGTGCAGCGGCATGTTCACCGCGAATTCGATGAACTGCCTGATGGAAGCATTGGGGCTTGCATTGCCAGGCAACGGCACGGTGGTCGCCACGCACGCGGATCGCGAGCAGTTGTTCCTGCGCGCCGGCCGCACCGCGGTCGAACTCTGCCATCGCTGGTATGGCGCGGAAGATGGAAGCGCATTGCCGCGCGGCATCGCGACCTTCGACGCTTTCGAAAACGCGATGACGCTGGATATCGCGATGGGCGGATCGACCAACACCATCCTCCACCTGCTGGCTGCGGCGCAGGAAGCCGAGGTCGAATTCACCATGCGCGACATCGATCGCCTGTCGAAGCGCGTGCCGCAGTTGTGCAAGGTCGCGCCGAACACGCAGAAGTACCACATCGAAGACGTCCATCGCGCGGGCGGGATCATCGCCATCCTCGGCGAGCTCGCGCGCGGCGGATTGCTGCACACCGATGTCGCCACCGTGCACGCGAAGACGCTGGGTGACGCGATTTCAAAATGGGACGTCACGCGGAACAACGATGAGAACGTCGCGACGTTCTACAAGGCGGGGCCCGCCGGTATTCCGACGCAAACAGCCTTCAGCCAGTCGACGCGCTGGCCGTCGCTCGATGATGACCGCGCCGAGGGCTGCATCCGCGATGTCGCCCACGCCTATTCGAAGGAAGGCGGGCTCGCGGTGCTCCATGGCAACATCGCCATCGATGGTTGCGTGGTGAAGACGGCGGGTGTCGATGAGTCGATCCACGTCTTCGAGGGTGTCGCCCGCGTCTACGAAAGCCAGGACGCGGCGGTGAAGGGCATCCTCGGCGACGAAGTGCGGCCGGGCGACGTGGTGGTGATCCGCTATGAAGGCCCGAAGGGTGGGCCGGGGATGCAGGAGATGCTGTATCCGACCTCGTACCTGAAGTCGAAAGGGCTGGGCAAGCAATGCGCGCTGCTCACCGACGGGCGTTTTTCCGGTGGAACGTCAGGTCTTTCGATTGGCCATGTCTCGCCCGAAGCGGCGGCGGGTGGCGCGATCGGGTTGGTGCGCGATGGCGACCATATCCGCATCGACATTCCGAGGCGTTCGATCGTACTGCTGGTGGACGAAGCGCAACTCGCCACGCGTCGCGCCGAACAGGACGCATCCGGCTGGAAGCCCGCACTTCCGCGTGCGCGCAAGGTTTCGACGGCGCTCAAGGCCTATGCGTTGCTGGCGACCAGCGCCGACAAGGGCGCGGTGCGCGACAGGGCGTTGCTCGACGACGCCTGAACACGCGGGCCGGGCCCGATATGGTCTAATTCGCCCTGAAGCGGGGGTACCGTCGGCCGACGGTTGAGAAACACCCTTCGAACCTGATCCGGCTGACACCGGCGTAGGGAAGCTTCGCGGCAGCGCGGATTTGGCGCTCCTGCGCCTTCGCTTCGTTCATGGCCTGCGAATCCCTCGCGGCCGGTTACTGGACGAACTGCCGATGAATGCCCTCCCCACCGAACTCCTGCGCCAGGCCGAACAACTGTCGTCCGAAGTGACGCGCCCGATTCCCGGTTCGCGCAAGATCCATGTCGAAGGTTCGCGCCCCGACCTGCGCGTGCCCATGCGCGAGATCGCGCTGACGAAGACGCCGACCCTGTTCGGTGGCGAGGACAATCCTCCGGTGTCGGTCTACGACTGCTCCGGTCCCTATACCGATCCCGCGGCGCAAATCGATCTCGCCATCGGCCTGCCGGCGCTGCGCGCGAAGTGGATCGAGGAGCGTGGCGATACCGAACAACTGTCGGCGCTGAGTTCCGAGTTCGGCCGCGCGCGCGAGCACGATCCCAAGCTCGACATCGTGCGCTTCCCGAATCGCGTATTGCCGCGTCGTGCCAAGGACGGCGCCAATGTCTCGCAGATGCACTACGCCAAGCGCGGCATCGTCACCCCGGAAATGGAGTTCGTCGCGATCCGCGAGAACCAGCGCCTGGAAGCCGTGCGCGAAGCCCATCTGTTGCGCCAGCATCCGGGCGAATCCTTCGGTGCATCGATCCAGAAGATCATCACCCCGGAATTCGTGCGCGACGAAATCGCGCGCGGCCGCGCCATCCTGCCCAACAACATCAACCACCCCGAAAGCGAGCCGATGATCATCGGTCGCAACTTCCTCACCAAGATCAACGCCAACATCGGCAACAGCGCGGTGTCGTCGGGAATCGCCGAGGAAGTCGAGAAGCTGGTGTGGGCGATCCGCTGGGGCGGCGACACCGTGATGGACCTGTCGACCGGCAAGCACATCCACGAAACCCGCGAATGGATCATCCGCAACTCGCCGGTGCCGATCGGCACGGTGCCGATCTACCAGGCGCTGGAAAAGGTCGATGGCCGCGCCGAGGAGCTCACCTGGGAAATCTTCCGCGACACCCTGGTCGAACAGGCGGAGCAGGGCGTCGATTACTTCACCATCCACGCTGGCGTGTTGCTGCGCTACGTGCCGCTGACGGCCAAGCGCGTGACCGGCATCGTCTCGCGCGGCGGTTCCATCCTCGCCAAGTGGTGCCTGGCCCACCACAAGGAAAACTTCCTCTACACCCACTTCGAAGATATCTGCGAGATCATGAAGGCTTACGATGTCGCCTTCTCGCTGGGCGACGGCCTGCGTCCTGGTTCGATCGCCGATGCCAACGACGCCGCGCAGTTCGGTGAACTGGAAACGCTGGGCGAACTGACCAAGATCGCGTGGAAGCACGACGTCCAGACCATGATCGAAGGCCCCGGCCACGTGCCGATGCAGCTGATCAAGGAGAACATGGACAAGCAGCTGCGCGAATGCGGCGAGGCGCCGTTCTACACGCTCGGCCCGCTGACCACCGACATCGCGCCCGGCTACGACCACATCACCAGCGCGATCGGCGCGGCGATGATCGGCTGGTATGGCACGGCGATGCTCTGCTACGTCACCCCGAAGGAACATCTCGGCCTGCCCAACCGCCAGGACGTGCGCGACGGCATCATGGCCTACAAGATCGCTGCGCATGCCGCTGACCTTGCCAAGGGCCATCCCGGCGCGCAGGTGCGCGACAACGCGTTGAGCAAGGCGCGCTTCGAGTTCCGCTGGGAGGACCAGTTCAACCTCGGGCTGGATCCCGAGAAGGCCAAGGAATTCCATGACGAAACCCTGCCCAAGGACGCGCACAAGCTGGCGCACTTCTGCTCGATGTGCGGTCCGCACTTCTGTTCGATGAAGATCACCCAGGACGTGCGCGACTACGCCGCCGAACACGGCGTCGACGAAGCCGGAGCGCTTGAAGCCGGCATGGCCGAGAAGTCGAAGGAGTTCCTCGAACAGGGCGGGCAGGTGTACCACGCCGAATAAGGCATGGTTCCGGGCTACCCCGGTGAACGCGCGGCAACGGTGCGGGGATGACACGCATCGTTCGCGGTGGACGTCATACACTGCGCGCATGGATGCAACGGGAGTGCACGTCATGTTCAAGAAGATCACCACGGCGGCAGTGCTGGCCGCCACGCTGCTGCTGGCGGCTTGCGCCAGCGGCCCCTATGTCAAGACCGACCGGGATCCGGCCGCCGATTTCGGCCGCTATCGCACCTGGGGTTTCTACACGCCACTGGCGATGGAACAGTCGGGCTATGCAAGCTGGATCACCGATCGCATCAAGGACAACATCCGTCGCGAAATGACCGCGCACGGTTACACCTACAGCGAGAAGTCGCCCGACCTCCAGGTGAACTTCCAGGGTGTGGTGCGTGATCGCACCGCGGTGTACAGCGTGCCGATGAGCGACGTCCAGGTGCTCTACAGCTATCGCCGCCGCGCCTATGTCGCGGTACCGGTGTGGTACGACCAGATGCAGGTCAGCCGCTACCAGGAAGGCACGCTGAGCATCGACCTGGTGGATGCGAAGCAGAACCGCATGGTGTGGACCGGCGACGCGATCGCCACGGTGACGCGCATGAACGCGCAGGAACGCGCCGCCAATATCGACAAGACCATCACTGCGGTGTTCGCCAAGTATCCGTACCAGGCCGGCAGCAACCAGCCGGTGGTTCCAGCGAAGAAGTAATCAGCCCAAGCCCGCGCCCGGTGCGCGGTGCGGCCTCATCGCCAGGTGCCTTCAGCACCGGCAGGGCGGGTGATCGGGTCGTTGCCGGCCAGGGCGGCAACGATTTTGGAACCGATGTAGGTGAAATCGCTGTCCCGGAGGTCTTCGAATTCGACGAAGCGATGGATCGGGATTTCCATGCGATCGAAATCGAGAGGATTGACGACGTTTTTTTCGTTGTTTGCGACCTTCAACTTCCTGACTTCCAGGTTCCGGTCGGAGACATGGAAGGACCGCCTCAGCTTTTCGTTGATGATCGAAAGCTGATTGTTGTGTCGCTGCATCACCAATGCGTGGTTGATGAATCGATCGGCGGCTTCCTGGGAATAGAAGGGGCCGATGTCGGCTCGGATGAGGAACGTATTGGCCCACCACTGCGTGATGGCCTTGTAATGGATCGTTCCTCGCCAGGTGCGGCTGCGGAAGTCGGTCATGGCTGGGCAGCAGGTCGGTTGTATCGACGCAGCCCTTGATCGAGGGGTGAGTGGTGCATTTAAGCGATCGCTTGCGATTTTCGGGAACCGTTGGCCGCGGAGCGAAGGTCACCCCCTCGAGCTCCATTCGCTGCGCGGCCAGCGCATGACGACTTGTATCAGAAGTTCGGCTTCTCGGCGCTGTCGTCGTAACGCTTCATCGCGTCGACCAGCACCTGCTTGGCTGCGGCGGCGTTGCCCCAGCCTTCCAGCTTCACCCACTTGCCCTTCTCGAGATCCTTGTAGTGCTCGAAGAAGTGGCCGATGCGTTCCAGCCAGTGCTTCGACACCTGGTCGATGTCGCTGATGTGCGAATAGCCGCCGAAGACCTTCGGCACCGGTACCGCGACGATCTTCTCGTCGGTGCCGGCTTCGTCGGTCATGTTGAGCACGCCGACCGGGATGCAGCGGATCACCGAACCCGGCACCAGCGGCAGCGGCAGGATCACCAGCACGTCGGCCGGGTCGCCGTCACCACAGACGGTGTGCGGGACGTAGCCGTAGTTGCACGGGTAGCGCATCGGCGTCGACAGGATGCGATCGACGAAGATCGCGCCGCTGGCCTTGTCGACTTCGTACTTGACCGGCTCGGCGTCCTTGGGGATTTCGATGATGACGTTGATTTCGTCCGGCGGGTTCTTGCCGGTGCTGACGAGGTCGAGGCCCATGGTGGCTTCCAATTGTGCAATGCGTCATTGTAACGCCGAACCTGTGTCGCCCGGCTTAGCGCCTATCGCGGTTGTCTGCAGCCGCCGACACGCCGTGAATCCGTCCATGGAGGCTCGACTCGGCATCCATGCCTCGTATGGTCGGCGCTACAGACCAACCGCATAGGCGCCGCCGGTGGTGATGTCACTCCCCCCGATCGCCGCCCTTGCCGCGAGTGAGGATCTGGTCGGCCCAGCGATTGGCAATCCGACCGGCGGCATCGCGGCCACCGACCCCGAAGGCGATCGCCACCGCCACCGCGATTGCGCCCAGCACCAGGGCGAAGGCGAGGTTGACGATGTCGTCGGCGATGCCCATCGCGCGCAGGCCCATCGCGATCACCAGTCCGAGGATGGCGACGCGCGCGATCCGCGACAGGCCGACGTTATGGTCGGGATTGGCGCGCTGGATCGCCGCTGCAGCGACATTCGCCAGCCAGTAGCCGACCACGAAGATCACCAGGCCGAGCAGGACGTCGCTGCCGAAGGCGATGAAGGTTTCCAACAGGTCGCGCACGCCGTCGAAGCCAAGCATGTCGGCGGCTTCCACCGTCGCGAACAGCATGATGAAGAACAGCGCGAGATGACCGGCGACATCCGACAGCGACCAGCGGTTGTTGGCGGGAGCAGGCGCGATGGTGGCCGCGGCTTCCTCGTCATCGCCAAGGCCGTCCTCGCCGAGATGGGCGTGGTCGCCGAAGGCCTGGCCGAAGCCCAGGCGTTGCGGCAGGCGATCAAGCCCGAGGTTCGCCAGCAGGCGCGTCACCAGCCCCGAGGCGAAGCGGCCGATGAACCACGCCAGCAGCAGGATGGCCGCGGCGGCCAGCACGTTCGGGACCGCCGCCACCATGATGTTGAGCATGTTGGTGAGCGGCAGCGAGATCGACTGGATCTTCAGCGCATCGAGCGCGGCGACGAGCGTCGGCACGATGATGAGGATGAAGGCCAGCGTGCCTGCGAGTTGTGACAGCCGCACGTCGCGGGTGGTGTCGTTGCTGGCGCTCATGCGGTCGATGCCGGTCGCCGAGAGCAGGTTGGTGACCAGTCCGCGCACGACCTTGGCGCCGATCCAGCCAAGCACGCCGATGACGACCGCGGCGAAGACGTTGGGCAACATGCCCAGCATCACCTGCGTCATGTTTTCCAGCGGCGCCATCAGGCCTTCGATCTGCAGCACGCCGACGATCGCCGGCAGGAACAGCAGCAGCACCAGCCAGTAGGTGACGTTGCCCATGGTCGCCGACACCGGTTCCATCCCCGCGCTTTCCGAAAGGGTGTCGTCGAGGCGGGTGGCGCCGAGCGCGCGATTGACCAGCGAACGGATCACCGTCGCCACCAGCCACGCCAGCGCGGCCAGCCCGATCGCCAGCAACAAACGCGGGACGTAGGCCATGACCGTGCCGGCCAGCAGGCTCAGCGGTCCGGAAATGCCCTGCAGGTCGAGCACGCTGAACATCCCGAGGATCGCCAGCAGCAGCACGAACCAGAACACCAGGCGCGCGGCGATGCGTTCGAAGTCGATGCGCGAATGGGTATTGGCGTTGAGCTTGTCGTTGACCTGCAACGCCATCAGTCCGCGGCGGGTCAGCGCCGACAACACCAGGGCGATGAACCAGCCGACCAGCAGCAGGGCGATGCCACCGAGCAGGTTGGGGAGATAGGTGCCGAGCGAGTTCTGCAGGTTGACCTGCCAGGGGACGGAATTCATGGGCGCTGCCTTCAGCCGGTGCGGCCCGGATGATGGTGGGGCCGCGGTGAACGAAATGTCGCCGTCAGTATGCCGCCAGCCGCTCCGCAAGTGCAGCCGCCTGCGCGCGCAACTCGGGCACGGCGGTGCTTTCCCAACATTCGCCGCGGCGCAGGAAGCCGATCAGGTGCAGTCCATTCGCCCCGGGCACGCTGCCATCCGCAGTGCAATCGAGGCCAAGGCCGAGCGGATCGATGCGGAGATGGCCATCGGCGATCAATGCCGACAGTGCCGGATGCGCGGCGTAGCGGTCATGATCGCCGTCCCAGCCGGTGGCATCGATCACGACGCTTGCCGGTATCGCCGCTTCGTGGCGTTCGCCACGCCAGCGGACGCGCGCATCGCCGTTTTCATGATCGATGAAATTGCCGGCGCGGATCTGCAATCGACCCTCATCGCGCAGGTGATCGAGCGTGGCGAAGACTTCGCGCGGCACGCGATGGCGCACGCTGTCCCACCACGGACGCAGATGACGCAGGAAACGTTTGCGCGACTGCAGCGGCCAGCCGCGCCACAGCTGCGGGATCAGCGCACGCAGGCCGTCGGCGAGCGTTGCCGGCGCTGCGCCAGCATCGATGGTCTTGCGGAATTCCCGGAGTGCGCGGCGCAGGGCGCCGGCTTCCAGTGCCGCGAGCAATGCCGGCGATGGCGGCGTCGGCGGCAACGGCGGTTCCGGATGCAGCAGCGGCAGGCGCCCGCGGCGCGAGATCGCGGTGATCGCGCCACGATGGCCCTGCGCCTGCAGCGCCAGCACCATGTCGATCATGGTCAGGGCGGTGCCGAGGATCAGCACCGGTGCATTGGTGTCGATGTCCGACAGTGCATCGCGTGCCCACGGTTGGCGGATGATGGTGCCGTTGTTTGTTTTGCTCGCCGTGTTCGCGGCGCCGAGCGAGAGGACGAGGCGATCGCTTTCCAGCGTTTCGCCGGAATCGATGGCGATGTGCCAGCGTGCATCGGTGCCGCGCGAGATCGCGGTGATGCCGGCCTCGATGCAACGCAGGCGTTCGCCGTATCGCGCACGCAAACCATCGAGTTCATGCATCAGGTAATCACCGAACTCCAGTCGTGGCCGGAACCGGCGGCGTTCGTCGTCCTGCAGGCCCAGCCAGTCGGCGAATGCTGCCGGCGCATCGGCGCGCAGGCCCATGCGATCGGCCGGCACGTTGAGCAGATGCTCGCGCCGGGCGTCGCCATAGGCGGTGCCGCGACCGTAATTCGCGGCGCAACCGATCAGCGCGACCGCCTGGCCGCGCTCGAGCAATTGCGCGGCAAGCGCGAGCCCGCAGAACCCGGCACCGGCAATGACGACGGGAAGTGTGTCGGTAGAATCCATTCAGCAAATTTTGGCCGAAAACGCCCCGCACCCTATGCGAAGTTTTCGTGATGCGTGTTCGAATTTCGTTAGCGACCGTCGAGATGGCGGGCAAATCCGGCCACGAAATCCCCGACCAGCTTGAGCGTGGCGGGGTCGGAGACTTCGCCGTTCATGTCGATGAGCGTATTTGCACGCGACACCATCATCCGGCCTTCCGTCCACAACTGCGTCTTCAGCGTGCGCAGCACCGGCAGCCAATGGCTTTGCGAGAGCAGGGTGCCGAATCCGCTGGGCGATGCGCCGATCATCGCGACGTTCAATCCTCCGAACAGGTCGGGGCCGGATCGCGACAGCCAGTCGATGCCGTTCTTGAACACGCCCGGCACGCCGTTGTTGTATTCGGGCGTCACCATCAGCAGGCCGTCGTTGGCGAGGATCTGCGCGCGCAGTTTCTGCACGGCTTCCGGGATGCCATGCGCGGCCTCGTCGTCGGCGTCGTACAGCGGGATGCCGTGCAACGTCGCGACTTCGACAGTCACGCCTTCGGGTGCCTGCGCACGCGCGGCGCGCGCCAGCGCCGTATTGAACGAGCCATGACGCAGGCTGCCGGACAGGGCGAGGATGCGGGCCATCGTCGATCTCCTTGGTATGGGTGCGCGACTCAGGCGCGCAGGTGCAGTCCGGAAACGTCCGGCGCCTTCAGCGGCGGAAGTCCGCTGCCTTCAACCTTGCCGAAGCGGCGTCCCGCGTTCCAGTCATCGGTGGCGGTGGTCATGTCTTCCATGGTGCGACCGACGAAATTCCACCACAGCAGCACGTCCTTGCCGAACGGCGTGCCGCCGATCAGCAGCAGGCGGCCGGCTGCGGTCGTCTCGATGTCGATCTCGCCACGACCGGTGCCGAGATAGAGCAACTCGCCATCGTGCACTTCCTGTCCACCGACGATCGCGCTGCCTTCCAGCGGCATCACCGCGTGTTCGAACGATGGATCGAGCGCCAGCATGGTGCGTGCCGCGGTTTTCGATTCGAGGTCGAATCCGACCAGCGGCGTGTAGACCTTCGGCGCGGCGGTCTGTCCGAATGCCGACCCCACCAGCACGGTGATGTCGAAGCCATCTTGCTCGACGCGCGGCATGTCGGGGCAATGCTGGAACGCCGGTTCGCGATCGCGTTCCCCGTCGGGCAAGGCGATCCACAACTGCGCGGCGTGGATGCGCCCGGACTCGCCGCCCGGAGACACTTCGGCGTGGCTGATGCCGCGCCCGGCGGTCATCAGGTTCACTTGCCCGGGACGGATCATCTGGCGATTGCCGAGGCTGTCGTGGTGCATCACTTCGCCCTCGATCATCCAGGTGAAGGTCTGCAAGCCGATATGCGGATGCGGGCCGACGGTGAGGCCGTGGTCGGGCGTGTAATCCATCGGGCCGGCGTGGTCGAGGAAGCACCAGGCGCCGACCATCCGCCGCGGCTTGCCGGGCAGGGCGCGCTTCACCGTCAGGTCGTTGCCGACGATGCTCCTGCGCGCGGTGCCCAGTTCCAGCACGGGGCCGCTGGCATGATCGGGAGGAACGGAAACCGGAGCGGACATGTGGAGTCTCCTGAAATGAATGATGTCAGGCGTTCGCGTTGCCGCGTTCGCTGGTGATGGCGACGCCTTCGCGCATCGCCTTGGTCACCGGCGTGTTGGCGACGATCTCGAGCAGGCGCTGCCATTGCGCATCGTCGAGCGAGCCGGTTGCATGCAGCACGCGATGGGCGTGCAGGCTGCCGTCGTCGTCGCGGGTGAGTTTCAGTTCGGCGCTGAATTCGCCGAGATCCCAGCCCTTGCGCTCGGCATACATGCGCAGGGTGATCGCGGTGCAGGCCGCCAGCGAGGCCAGGTAGAGATCGAAGGGTGCCGGCCCCTTGCCCTGGCCGCCGAGTATTGCGGGTTCGTCCGTCTGCAGCGCGAAATGCCCGGCTTCGATGTCGTGCAGGTAGTTGCTGGTGGTGGAACGGATGCCGGCGTGGGCGATCGTCTTCATCTGGGGTCCGGCCGTTTGCTGGGGTCGGGCCAGCTTAGGACAGGGACGATGACGCCACCAGCAAGTGGAATCGGCTTGCATCGTTCCATGACGGGAACGATGGCGGATCGATGCGTCAGCAGCGTGTCCAGATCGGGTTTTCGAATTCCGCGACCAGGAAATCGATCAGCCGCCGCAGCTTGATCGGCAAATGCTTGCGCGAAGGCCAGACGGCATGGATGCCGGATTCGACCGAGCGGTAGTCCGGCATCAGCTCGACCAGCGTGCCCTGCTTGAGGTCGCCGCCGACCAGGAAATCGGGTTGCAGGATGATGCCCTGGCCTTCGAGCGCCGCCGCCCTGCAGGTGTCGCCGTTGTTGGTGTGCATCCACGGCGAGGTGTGGACGCGGATGGTGCCGTCTGGGCCGGTGAAGCTCCATTCGTCGCGGCCCGACCAGTAGGAGTAGCCGATCACGCGATGGCGGACCAGTTCATCGGGATGGGTCGGCGTGCCATGCGCTTCGAGGTAGGCGGGCGATGCGCACAGCACGATGCGGGTGGTGGCCAGTCGCCGGCTCACCAGCTGCGAGCTCGGCATGCTGGTGATGCGGATCGCGAGGTCGAAGCCTTCGTCGACCAGGTCGACCATGCGGTCGTTGAGGGTGACGTCGAGCGCGACTTTCGGATGCAGCGCGGAGAAGCGCCCCCACAGTGGCGCCAGGTGCAGCATGCCGAAGGTCAGCGGGGCGTTGATGCGCAGCAGGCCGCTGGGCTCGCCGGTCCGCGAGGTCATCTCCGACTCGAACTCGTCGAGCGCAGCCAGCAGTTCCCGGGCGCGACTGTAGAAGCGCTGGCCATCGTCGGTCAGCGACAGCCGGCGGGTGGTGCGGTTGAGCAGGCGCACGTCCAGCCGCTGCTCCAGCTCTGCGATATGGCGCGAGATCGCGGCCTTGGAGGCTCCGGTCGCGTCCGCGGCGCCGACGAAGCTGCCGGCATCGACCACGGCGACGAAGCTGGCCATTTCCCGAAGCTTGTCCATGCCGGGATTGTTTCGAAAAACGATCCAATTTGTCAATCGAATTGCTGTTTATCCCGATGGGGTCGATCAATACAGTGGCGACACGTCCAGAGGATCTTCCGGCTGGATGCCACATCCAACTTCAAAAGGACATTGCCCCATGAACGCTTTCGCCACCCTGCTTGGCCGTGTCGGCCTCTCGCTCATCTTCATCATCTCCGGCTTCGGCAAGATCGCCGCCTATGCCGGCACCCAGCAATACATGGAGCATGCCGGCGTCCCCGGCGCGTTGTTGCCGCTGGTGATCATTGCCGAACTCGGCGGTGGCCTTGCCATCCTCGGTGGTTTCTTCACCCGCTGGGCCGCGCTGGCGCTGGCCGGCTTCTCGGTGGTCTCGGCGCTGTTCTTCCACACCGACTTCGCCGACCAGATGCAGCAGATCAACTTCATGAAGAACATCGCCATGGCCGGTGGTTTCCTCGTGCTGTTCGCCCATGGCGCTGGCGCCTACAGCATCGACGCGCTGCGTTCGCGCAACAAGTAATCGCCCATTTTCCTGCCAAAGGAGTACGGACATGAAAATCAATGTCATCGGTGCCACCGGCATGGTCGGTTCCCGCGTCGTCGCCGAAGCCGCCCGCCGTGGCCATGAAGTCACCGCCATCAGCCGCTCCGGCGCCGCGCCGCAAGGCGCCGCGCACGCGGAGGCGATCGATTTCGGCGACACCGCGAAGATCGTTCCCGGGATCGACGCGGCCGACGCCACCGTCATCGCGACGGGCCCCGATCGCACCGGCGGATCGCATGATCCCTACCTCAACGGCCATCGCGACCTGATCGCCGCCAAGCCGAAGCATCGCGTGCTGGTGGTCGGCGGTGCCGGCTCGCTCGAGGTCAACGGCGTCCAGCTCAAGGACATGCCGCAGTTCCCGGCGGCCTACCACAAGGAAGCGGTGACGATGGGCGAGATGCTCGCCGCCTATCGCGCATCGCAGGGGCTGGATTGGACCGTGCTGTCGCCGGCGCCGATGATCGCGCCCGGCGAACGCAGCGGCAGCTATCGCCTTGGAACCGACAGCCCCGTCGGCGATGCCATCAGCGCCGAGGACTATGCGGTCGCGATCGTCGACGAGCTTGAAAAGCCCGCGCATCGCGGACGCCGCTTCACCGTCGCCAACTGAAAACCATTCACCCCAGGAATTGCCATGTCACGCCCGCCCGCACTCTTCATCTCCCACGGTTCGCCGATGTTCGCGCTGGAACCGGGCCTGCTCGGCCCGAACCTGGCGCGCCTCGGTCGGTCGCTCGATGATGTGCGGGCGATCGTGGTGGTCTCGCCGCACTGGCAGACGCGCGGCATGCAAGTGACCACCGCGCCGGCGCTGGAAACCATCCATGATTTCGGCGGATTCCCGGCGCCGCTGTACCAGCTGCAGTATCCGGTCGCCGGTGCCCCCGACCTTGCGCGCGATGTCGTGAAGTTGCTCGATGACGCCGGCTTCGCGGTTGCCGCGAACGATCATCGCGGCCTCGACCACGGCGCCTGGGTACCGCTGCGCCATCTGCGTCCGCAGGGTGACATCCCGGTGTTGCAGGTGTCGATGCCGCACGACCTCGATGCGGAAGGCGCGTTGCGCCTCGGGCGCGCGCTGGCCTCATTGCGCGAGCAGGGCGTGCTGGTGATCGGTTCCGGCAGCCTCACCCACAACCTCTACGAATTCCGCCAGCACATTTCCGATCCGGAATACGCACAGGCGTTCGCCGACTGGGTGAACGATGCCGTTGCGCGCCGCGACATCGAGGCGCTGGTCGACTATCGCCGTCGCGCGCCGTATGCCGAACGCGCGCATCCCACGGAAGAACATTTCCTGCCACTGCTGGTGGCGCTGGGAGCGAGCAATGAAGCCGATGCATCGGCGTTGATCGAAGGCGGCATGACCCACGACACGTTGTCGATGGATTCGTTCGGCTGGGGTTTGCCCGGCTGAAACGGAGTTTCGATTCCCCCGATTCCAAGGAGAGAGGACCACCCCATGAACAAGAAGCAAGCAGGCATTCGCGTTTCCCTGGTGGCGGCAGCCATCGTGTGTGCAGTGGGCGCCAGCCAGAACCTTCTGGCTGGCCAGGACAAATGGCCGGGAACCAAGGTCAACGAACCGACGCCGCATCCGGCAGGCATGCCGGCGGCACTGGCCAGGCACCTGGCGAATTTCGACGACCTCGATTTCCATGTCTACACCGGACAGCAGTGGGAAAACCTGCACAAGAGCCATGGCAAGAACATCGTCGTGCATTACCCGGACGGGCATACCACGAAGGGCATTCCGGACCACATCAAGGAACTGAAGTTCATGTGGACGTTCGCCCCGGACAACCGCATTACCCAGCACCCGATCCGCTTCGGGACTTCCGATGGCGAATGGACCGCTGTGATGGGCTATATCGACGGCACGTTCAGCAAACCGATGGATCTTGGTGGTGGAAAAATCATCCAGCCGACCGGCAAGACCTATCACGTGCAGATGACCACGCTCGGCCACTGGACCAAGGATGGAACGATGGACGAGGAATACCTGTTCTGGGACAACGCGACCCTGATGCAGCAGATTGGCGCGGGTTCGTAAGCAAACGATCCGGGCCCATTGGTGATCCATGCCGCCGCTATTTGGTAGCAGATGCCTCCGCATTCATGGGACATGGCCAGTACAGTTGGCCATGTCCTGGAAAACGCCGTCGTCGCTTAAGTGGTTGATCCGGAAGCATTCCTTGCTTCAAGGCACGTTACTAGTACAGGAAAAAGAAGCCGCTGCGATCCAAGCCCAGTTAGAAGTCCAACTGCGCGCAATTGATGAGACGAAATTAAGCCTGCTCGCCTTGGAGCGGACGCTCGGAATGCACGAGATCCAAGTTTCAGCAGAGGATATTTCCTCAGTTGTCCCTAGGGCGAAGCGTCCCAATTATGTGCACGGCAGTATGACTCGGGATATCTACACCATCTTGGGGAAAGCTGGCGGATGGGTAGATACCAACGAAATTATCGAGCGAGCAACAGGGCTAACTCGTTTCAATACCGAGAAAGAGCAATACGTCCAGGTCCGACGCATGTTTCGCAGCCGGCTCAAAGGCATGTGCCGCCTTGGCAAAGTGGATCGTCAAATCTCCGAAAGAAGAGGTGGTGTCGACCAAGCTGGCAATCGAACGCTATGGCGGCTCCCGCCATAGCATCAAAGTCATGCTATGGAATTTCGGAAGAAATAATCCAGTCCGATTTCACCTTGGCGATGCTTTCGCTGCCAATAACCACGCCACCAATTGGATTTCCCACACAAAAGTAATCCCTGCAAAAGGTTTTCCACACGATCTTTTTGCGAGTGCTTCCGAAAATTTTCGCGCCAGACGAGCTCGCACATGTAGTCTTGCAAGTACTTGGGGCGAAATCCGTGCGACACCCCATACTCATGACGGCGCACCCGGCTGTTCCAAGCCTCGGAGAGATTATTGTTGACGCCATCGCTGCGTGAAAACTCCTTTGCATGCTGCACTGATTCATGCTCAAAACGGCTGGATAAACGGAAATAAGCCGGGCTCTCGTCAGTCATCACGATTGATCCAGGCTCAATAAACCGAGTCGCGGCGCGCATGATGTCGGTTTCGTTCTCTGATTTGCATACGAACGCCATTACGCGGCGCGATCCATGCCCATGTCCTGCCGACTCACACAACGAGATTACGACGCGCCTGTTTTTACGTTTTTCCCAATTCTTCCGGGTCATCCCAGCCGAAATCCATGGTTTATCGGGGTTGTCCGGCTTCTTCTTGCCGAATCGAACCTTGATTGCATCTTTCGGCATTTTCATGCGGCGATTTGGCTTCCGGGGTTTTCCGCCAAGGTAAATCCCATCCATATGGACAATCCCACGCAGAGTGCGGAAGTCCATATTCTTAACAAGCATCTCGCGCAGCTTCCCAAAATTTGCCTGGATGGTTTTGGGTGCGAATCCCTTCAGCCGGGCAGCAAGAAGTAGAGCGGTCCCTTTTGCTCCACTTTCAAATATCAGCACCAAAGAGACGATTTGACAAAATGTCAGTTTGTGCCCGTGCAGTGCGGTTCCGCTCGTTACACTGAAGACACGAGTGCAGTCAGCACAACGCCACTGTCGTCTCTTGGCACGTCGATAATGACGTCGAAAACTTCCGCACTTAGGACACATCTGTTTCGTGTCACTGTCCCATCGCGACCGTGAAAGCAGGTTCTCCGCTTCATCTTCGGTGAGGGCTGAGATAGCTTTAGCGAAATTTCTTGATTCTTTTGAGTGAAGGTGATGTTGCATTGCAGTGCGCCCGGCAAACGGATGCCATGGCCCCCAGCTAGGGAGGCCGCCGAACTGGGGGAGCCAGTCCACCGGGCGCACGACGCCAGCCCCCGTTGATTAAGGGGTTGCACTCGTCGGGCATTCATGCATAATCGGGCTGCAAGCGTTCAAATCTGCACCCCACGAAGCCTAGGAAACCCCTGCCAGGGTCCTAGGCTTTCGTGCATTTGGTTCCCGGGTTTATTTGGTGATGGGGCTAACTCATTCTGCCCCTCCTTCCTGCGGCCGATTGTTGGGGCCGCGCGTCTTGTTCGGCACTTGACCTACCGTGATCAGCCACTGCGCAACGTCCACAGTCCGCGCAAACCATCCTTTTCGCCCTTGGATGCGAAATACGCGCACCGGCAGCGTTCCTTGCTCCGCGCTTCGGCGAAACGACCGATCGCTGCCGAACTTGAAGAATGTGGCAAGCGCCTGGCTGTTCATGAGTTCCCCATGCTTGGCCAATAGCCCATCCGCCTCTAGAACAGAGAGTTCTTGCGGTGGGCCTGCGCGGTTTTCGGCCATTTCCGGCACCTATGGACAATTACGGCCATAGAAGCACACCATCTGGACGCGGGTGCTTACCCGAAACTGGGAGTTTCGCTCTATATTCTTATGGGCCGTCCGATCGGCACTTTTGGGGATCCTGTGATCCGGGCGCGAGCCTGGGATTGGCTCGCCGCCGTTCAAACCTGTGCGGGAGTGGACAAGGCGCGGCATCTGGAACGCCATCCCTCATTAGGACGCGCTCTGCCGGCCAATAGGCTCCACTTCGATCCAATCCGACAAGACGGCTACGACCCTGCGCGTATCGAAGTCGGGCCAGGGAAATCGCTGCTTGCATTCGTGGCGCAGAAGCGCCGCTATAAATCGGCGTGCGATGACTACCATCACCCCTTCTGGCTTCACTTGATGAGCCGGTCACAGAATTGGCCCGAACAAGAGAGATGGCTGTCGTCTCAATTGAAACTTCATGCGCTCGTACGCGTATCTGTTAACAACCATTCTCACGGTGTTGAGCTTGGTTTGCTACCCGATGAGGACCCCGATTTCAGTGCCCCACCTGAAATCAATCTGCGCCCAGAACGATTCGCCACTCTCAATGGGATGCTGTTACTGCTGCTCCTGCTTCGAGAGGCACAAGATGCAACTTATACAAGTAGTGCTGCACGTTTTATAGCGTGTCTACGGTCTGCTGCGACTGAATACTCACTGATTCGTGGGTATTCAGGGGAGAACCTGGATACATGGAAAGTATTGGTCGAATCACGCATGGCAACTTGGCGCCCTCATATCAACCCGACTCTTGACCAGTTGAAAGTTGCTGAGGGGTCCATAAATTATGAAATGCGTCGCCTAAAACGTCAGGGGCGGAAACCTGTCGCTCCAAGTTCATTAGCGCCGGGCTCTCGAAGTGAGCGCAGATTGCGTCGGCGAGTATGGATTAGAGCTTGCTGTTTGCATCTTGCGGATGATCGACGGCCCTCTTTCGATTATCGAGACGCTTCTCTTGTCTACCAATGGCTAGATGAAAACGAAACTTCGATCAGCTTGCATATGACTCGCGCTATTGAGCTGCTTGTTACCGGAGAGGTGGAAAAAGAGCCGCTAAATCTTTTGCCGCTCACGATGCCCGAAGAGCTTTACACATTGCGCAAAAGAAAAATTCCATCGGAACAAGAACGGCATGTATTTGGGAACGAATTGCCTTTCGATGTAATTCCAATAGAGCCACACAAGTAGAACTGCTCCATCTTGAGTGCCTTTGTGACTGCTCTGAAGAGAGCTATTTAATTTGACGCCTGAGATACAGCCCAATCGATTAACTCATTCGCACGCATTACGCGGGGCGTCACTGTGTCATACCAAAGCCGATCAGATTTGTCCCAAAGCCATTCCGTAAATGGTGTGGCGACCAGTGTTATGAACTCCGTGGCGCGGGTAAAATCAAAGTTTCGACCAGTAGGATTCCTCTGAATTTTAGCGACTCTATTGAGAGATTTGGTGATTTTTTCCTCGATCAGCGCTTGCCGTCTAGCCATTGTGGCTGGGCGAGCAATATCGAAATCCAGCGGCCTCCACACAGAGAGGCAATCAACAACAACTAGCCGAGTACCCAAGTAAAATACAGCGTCAGCCTCTGCTTTTGTCCCATCGTGAAATGTAAAATCTCTTTGCTCCAATTTTAGTCCAGCATCTATCAATGCAGAACGAAAGGCATCTTCGAATACATATCCACGATCGGTATTCTGTTCTTTTACCCCAACAAAAATGTTGTGGAAGTAGCGATGAATTCCATAAAAATCAAATATATATCCGCATGGGATTTTCATAATTGGAAAACGGGGGCCTCGACTCCATAGCCCGACCACAGATCGAGACTCTTGATTAAGCGTTAAAGAATTCAGAATGGAATCGACTTGATTAATTGCTTGATCATGTTCAAACGAACATAGGCTGGTGAGCCGATTTTGACTTTCTTGCTTAATGTCTCCGTAGACTTTTTCGCTCTTTAACGAGTAGGCGCGACGGCAAAGGTTTAAAAAAGATAGCCCAAATAATTCTTTAGCGCTAACCTTGTCGAGGTTAGATTCGTTGTAATTAATCAAATTATTGCTAAGACACTCAAATACTACCGGTAATGCTTGTAGT
>JAFEBX010000008.1 GCA_018242425.1 Pseudomonadota bacterium | reverse complement strand
CTTCTTGGCGGCCTTCTTCGCGGTCTTCTTGGCAGCCTTGCGGACGGTCTTCTTGGCGGCCTTCTTCGCGGTCTTCTTGGCAGCCTTGCGGACGGTCTTCTTGGCGGCCTTCTTCGCGGTCTTCTTGGCAGCCTTGCGGACGGTCTTCTTGGCGGCCTTCTTCACGGTCTTCTTGGCGGCCTTGCGGACAGTCTTCTTGGCGGCCTTCTTCACCGTCTTCTTGGCGGCTGCCTTGCGGACAGTCTTCTTGGCGGCCTTCTTGGCGGCCTTCTTGGCCGGTTTCTTGGCGGCCTTCTTCGCAGCTTTCTTCATTGCCATTGGATGGCTCCTCGTCTTGAGTTGTAACGAACCAGCCAGGCCGGTTCATACGCACAGCGGGAGTCGGACCCGCCACGGACCGTTGTCGCGCCCGAAGTCGCGGAACGGATTGGTTGCGATGTGTCGCGCGTTGCCCCCGCGCCACATCTGATTCGATGCGATTGGATCCCCTCGTTGGACTTGCGTTCGATCACTCGATGCGTTATTGCCCTACCAGTTGGGCGAAACGTAAGTAGCTGTTTTCGTCGTGTCAACACCTTTCGTGAAATTTTTTTCATCTCCGCCCCGATCGGCCGCACCCGGGATCGTCGATCCGTTCCCCGCGCGGCGCCGCCATTGCATCACGCGATGCATCAATGATTGCAAACGCATTTCAAAAAAGACTTGTTTTCAAGTCGAAATTTTTTCAGCGTTGCGTTCGTGGCGATTCGACGAACACGCCGATGCATTCTTCGCAGCGACCTTCGCCAGCCCGCAACGGCGGTTAAATCGAATCGAAAATATTTTTCGCGAAGATGCCATTTCCGGCATCGCGACACCCGATTTGCGTGAAAGTGCGCGAACTTCGATCGCCATCGTCGGCGTGTTTCGGGTCGCGAAACGTGTTCGCCGAAACGAAGAAGCCCGGTCGATGACCGGGCTTCTTATTGGTGCGGATGTCGCGACGACGATCAGTGTTCGTCGTCGGCCAGCGCCTGTTCGTAATCGTCCGGCGACAGCAATTCCTTCACCTGGTCGGGCTCGCTCATCTGCAGGACGAACAGCCAACCGTCGCCATAGGCGTCCTCGTTGATCGTTTCCGGCTTGTCGGTCAACGCCGAGTTGACCTCGAGCACCTTGCCGCTGACCGGCGCGTAGACGTCGGATGCCGCCTTCACCGATTCCACCACCGCGCAGGCATTGCCGGCTTCGAGATCGTCGCCGACGGCGGGCAGTTCGACATAGACGAGATCGCCCAGGAGCTCCTGCGCGTGGTCGGAAATGCCGATGGTGGCGCGGCCGTCACCCTCGACGCGCACCCATTCGTGCGACTTCAGGAATTTGAGATCACCGGGGATTTCCTGGCTCATGGGGTGCTCCGCGTTTGCAGGTTTCGGGGGAAGGTGGAGATAGTCTAACGGTTGCCGCGGCGCCTGCCGCAAGGGCGATCAGATGCCGTCCTGGATCTTGCCATCGCGCACGAAGGGGAACTTCACGACGCGCACCGGGACTTCCTTGCCGCGGATGTCGACGCGCACGTCACCGGGCTCGCCGGCCGGCACGCGCGCGAACGCGATCGCCTTGCCGATGGTCGGCGAGAAGGTGCCGGACAGGATCTCGCCGTCGCCGTTGGCGGTCAGCACGCGCTGGCCATGGCGGAGCACGCCCTTCTCGTCCATCACCAGGCCGATCATCTGGCGCGGCGCCGACTTCGCCTGCGGCTCGATGGCGGAACGACCGGTGAAGTCGCGGCCTTCGTCGAGCGAGACGGTCCAGCCGAGGGCGGCTTCATAGGGCGACACGCTGTCGTCCATGTCCTGGCCGTAGAGGTTCATGCCGGCTTCAAGGCGCAGGGTGTCGCGCGCACCAAGCCCGGCCGGCGCGACGCCACCGGCATGCAATGCATTCCAGAATGCGACGGTGCGGTCTTCCGGCACGATGATCTCGAAACCATCCTCGCCGGTGTATCCGGTGCGGGCGACGAACACGTCGATGCCGTCGACGGTCCTGGCCTCTCGGGCACTGAAGCGGACCAGCTTCGACACCGGCGCGCGATCCTCCTCGCGCAGCAGGTCGATCACCTTGGCGCGGGCATTCGGCCCCTGCACCGCGACCATGCCGAACTCCGGACGCTCCTTCACTTCCACGGCGAAGGCTTGCGCCTGCGCGGTGATCCACGCGATGTCCTTGTCGCGGGTGGCGGCATTGACCACCAGGCGGAACCAGTCTTCCGACATGAAATAGATGATGAGATCGTCGATTACCCCGCCCTGCGGATTGAGCATGGCGGTGTAGAGCGCCTTGCCTGGCTTCTGCAGCTTGTCCACCGAGTTGGCGACCAGCTGGCGCAGGAACTCGCGGGTACGCGCGCCGCGCAAGTCGACCACGGTCATGTGGCTGACGTCGAACATGCCGGCATCGCGACGCACCTGATGGTGCTCCTCGATCTGCGAGCCGTAGTGGATCGGCATGTCCCAGCCGCCGAAGTCGACCATCTTCGCGCCCATGGCGCGGTGGGTGTCGTTGAGGATGGTCTTCTGGGTCATGGCCGGGTCCGGATGCGGAAAATGGCAATTATCGCATCCGATCCGGGCCAATCGGCCGGCGTTCAATCCTGGATCGTCAACACCTGGGCGAAACGATTCATCTGCACGCGCGTGCCGTAGCGTGGCGCTGCCGCCTTGCCCTTGCCCGATCGCCCCACGACCACGCGCCGGGCCACGCCCTGGACGGTGAGGTGCTTGTTGAGGAAGTAGCGCGCGGCGGACTTACGGGTATGCGCCATCACCTCGCGCTGGGCCGCCGGCATGACCTCCACCACCAGCAGGTCGGGCTTGCGCAGGTCGCGTTCCGAATTCAGCAGGACGATGCCGTCGCGGACGGACACCGAGCGCACGGTGAACTCGAACACGCCAGAGACATTGCGGGTCGGTGCCGTCCCTGCGCGCATCACGGCATCCGGTGCGCTGATGTATGGATCGGTCGTCTGTTCCTGCGCGGCAGCGGCGGGTTTCGCGGCCGGCGTGGTCGTTGCACAGCCGCCCAGCGCGATGGCCAGTGCCGCGAAGGTTGCAGCGATCGTTTTCTTCCCTGAAAACCTGCCCCTCGGGATGGGACGAAGTTTTCCGAATGTCATTCACTCAGCTCCGGATATGGGCTCGACAGTCAACACCATGCCATCGGTCGAAGCAATGCGCACGCGCGTGCCCGCCGATGCGTCGGGACCACGGATGGTCCAGAACGCGTCCGCGATCTGCAGGCGACCCTGGCCATCGACGATCGGATCAACGAGTACCGCAACCTGCCCGACCAGTTGTTCGGCACGACGATTGAGCTTCGGCTGATCACTGCTGCGGCCACGCCCGCGGAACCAGCGCCGCCAGACGAGGATGGCGAGCACGCTGAGGATCGCGAACGCGACCACCTGCGCCAGCACGGTCATGCCCGGCGCCAGCAACACGATGACGAAGGTGGCGGCAGCCGCGAGCCCCAGCCACAGCATGAAGGCACCCGGCGCCATCGCCTCCGCGGCGAACAGCAGCAAGGCCAGGCCGGCCCAGACCATGACTTCGATGCGCATGGCGTCAGCTCCGTTGCGACGGCAGCGGCGGACGTGAAGTCGCACTGGGCTGGCGATCGAGTGCTTCCTTCGCCAGTTCGGCGATGCCGGCCAGCGAACCGACGACGCCGGACGCTTCCATCGGCATCATCACGAATTTCTGGTTGGGCGCCTCGGCCAGCGACTTGAACGCCTCGATGTACTTCTGCGCGACGAAGTAGTTGATCGCCTGCACGTTGCCGCCGGAAATCGCATCCGACACCAGCTGCGTCGCCTTGGCTTCGGCTTCGGCCTGGCGCTCGCGTGCTTCCGCCGCGCGGAACGCCGCCTCGCGATTGCCCTCGGCTTCGAGGATCACCGACTGCTTCTCGCCCTCGGCCTTGAGGATCGCGGCCTGGCGCAGTCCCTCGGCTTCGAGGATGTTGGCGCGCTTCTCGCGCTCGGCCTTCATCTGCCGCGCCATCGATTCGACCAGGTCGCGCGGCGGCGCGATGTCCTTCAACTCGATGCGGTTGACCTTGATGCCCCACGGATGCGTCGCCTGGTCGACCGCCACCAGCACCTTGGCGTTGATCTCGTCGCGCTTGGACAGCGATTCGTCGAGGTCCATCGAACCGATCGCGGTACGGATGTTGGTCATCACAAGGTTGAGGATGGCGATCTCCAGGGTCGCCACTTCATACGCGGCCTTGGCGGCATCCAGCACCTGGAAGAACACCACGCCGTCGACCTTGACCACCGCGTTGTCCTTGGTGATCACGTCCTGGCTGGGCACTTCCAGCACCTGCTCCATCATGTTCACCTTGCGACCGACGCCCTGATAGATCGGCATCAGGAAATGCAGGCCCGGCGACAGCGTGTGCGTGTACTTGCCGAACGCCTCGACCGTCCATTCATAACCCTGGGGCACCATCCGCACCGCCTTGGCGACCAGCACCACCAGCGCGAACAGTACGACCGCAGCAAGAATCCCACCCATGGAGCAACTCCCCACCTAATGTATATGTGGCGAGTATAGGCCGACGCCCGGGACGATCAGGTGGCGGTCGCCGCCTCGACCCGTGCCCACACGGCATCGTCCACCTTCAGGTCGAGCGCCGACAGGTTCTGCAGCAGTTGCTCGACGCGGCTTGCGCCGAGCATCACCGTCGACACGTGCGGATTGCGCAGACACCATGCGATCGCCAGTTGCGCCGGCAACAGGCCGGCTTCGCGGGCAATCGCGACGAAGGCGTCGGAACGCGCGATGCGGGTGCCGCCATCGCGATCTTCCATCAGTTCATGGCGCAGGGATTGATGGTCGCCCTGCGCGAGTCGCGAATCTGCGGGCACGCCATTTGCATATTTCCCGGTGAGCATGCCCGAGGCCAGCGGCGACCAGATCGTGGTGCCCATGCCGTAGTCTGCGTAGAGCGACGCATATTCCCGTTCGACGCGCTGGCGATGCAGCAGGTTGTATTCCGGCTGCTCCATCGCCGGCGGCGTGTAACCGCCCGACTGCGCGATGCGATGCGCCTCGACGATCAGTACCGCCGGCCATTCCGACGTACCCCAGTACAACACCTTGCCCTGGCGCACCAGCGCGTCCATCGCCGCGACGGTTTCGGCAATCGGGGTCTCAGGATCGGGGCGATGGCAAAAGTAGAGATCGAGATAATCGACGCGCAGGCGCTTCATCGCCGCATGGCAGGCGTCGAAGACGTGCTTGCGCGAAAGGCCGCGTTGCATCGGCAATGGATGCGGTCGCGCGCCAAAGTAGACCTTGCTCGAAACCGCATAGCCATCGCGGGGCAGGCGCAGGTCGGCGATCACGTCGCCCATGACTTCCTCGGCGCGACCGTGTGCATAGATCTCGGCGTTGTCGAAGAAGTTGATGCCGTGGTCCCACGCCGCCGCGATCAGGTTGCGCGATTCGCTGCGGCCGATCTGGTCGCCGAAGGTGATCCACGCGCCGAACGACAGCGCCGAGAGCTGCAGGCCGGTCGAACCCAGGCGGCGGTATTGCATGGCGGTTTCCTCGGCGGCGGCCCGACAGTCTAGCGGCTACACTATGCGCATCCCTTCCTCGGGGAGTCGTCCGCCGCGATTCGTCGCGGGGCGTGCGTCAACATACTTGGCCCACATGGCCATGGCGCACGACATCGCCAGACCGGCAATGGGACAAGACCGAAGGCAGGCGCGACGCATCCCGGCCGGGCAGCGTCGTGTCCGCTTTCGTCCATTGTCGGCGCCTGGCCTGGAGTTTCCATGATCGACCTGCCCCTCTCTTCCCTGCTGGTCTCCGCCGGTACCGTCACCCTGTCCGAAATCGGCGACAAGACGCAATTGCTCGCGCTGCTGCTCGCCGCGCGTTTCCGCAAGCCACTGCCGATCATCGCCGGCATCTTTGTCGCCACGTTGCTCAACCACGCGGTCTCGGCCTGGCTGGGTACGGTGATCGCGCACTGGCTCACACCCGAAGTGCTGCGCTGGGTAGTCGCGGTCTGCTTCATCGCCATCGCGTTGTGGACCCTCAAGCCCGACACGCTTGAAGATGACGCGAAGCTGCCGGCGCATGGCGCCTTCATTGCGACGACGATCGCATTCTTCCTCGCCGAGATCGGCGACAAGACCCAGGTCGCCACGGCCCTGCTCGCCACCAAGTATTCGCCTCTGTGGCAGGTGATTTCCGGCACCACGCTGGGCATGCTGGTCGCGGACGTGCCGGTGGTCCTGCTCGGCGCGCGTTTCGCCCACAAGCTGCCGTTGAAGGCGGCGCGCATCACTGCGGCGATCGTGTTCCTGGCCCTGGGCCTGTGGGTGGCGCTGCGCGGAATCGCTTGATTTCGCTTAATCTCCGTTCCGGGAACCCAAGACCGGACACGATATGAGCCTGAAGCTGCGCCTCACCCTGATGAACTTCCTGCAGTTCTTCGTCTGGGGGGCGTGGCTGATCACCATCGGTCGCTACTGGTTCGAGAATCGCGGCTGGTCCGGCACCAGCTTCGGTGCGATCTTCTCGACCATGGGCATCTCGGCGATCTTCATGCCGTCGCTGATGGGCATCGTCGCCGACCGCTGGATCAACGCGGAAAAGCTCTATGGCGCGCTGCACATCCTCGGCGGCATCTTCCTGTGCCTGCTGCCGCAGGCCGCCAATCCCAACCAGTTCTTCTGGCTGATCCTGGCAACGATGCTCTGCTACATGCCGACCATCTCGCTTGCGATCACCGTGGCCTACAACGCACTCAAGCAGGAAGGCCTGGACGTGATCCGCGATTACCCGCCGATCCGCGTCTGGGGCACGATCGGTTTCATCGCCGCACTGTGGACCACCAGTCTGCTCGGATTGGAAAAGTCGCCGGGCCAGTTCTACGTCGCCGCCGGCGCTGCATTCTTCCTGGGCCTGTATGCGTTCACGCTGCCGCCGGCGCCGCCGCGCATGACCCAACCCGAAAACCGTTCGTTGCTCGACGTGCTCGGCCTCACTTCGTTCCGCCTGCTGCGCGACCGCAACATGGCGGTGTTCTTCATCTTCGCGATGCTGCTGGGCGCGGCCCTGCAGTTGACCAATGCCTACGGCGGCACCTTCCTCGGCGAGTTCGAGAAGAATCCCACCTACGCCGATTCGCTGGCAGTGAAGTACCCGGCGATCATCATGTCGATCTCGCAGGTGTCGGAAACGCTGTTCATCCTCGCGATCCCGTTCTTCCTCCGCCGTTTCGGCATCAAGACGGTGATGACGATCAGCATGGTGGCGTGGTTCCTGCGCTTCGGCCTGTTCGCCTACGGCAATCCCGGCCCGGGCCTGTGGATGATCGTGATGAGCTGCATCGTCTACGGCATGGCCTTCGACTTCTTCAACATCTCGGGCTCGCTGTTCGTCGAGCAGCAGAGCGATCCGCGCATCCGCGCGTCGGCCCAGGGCCTGTTCATGCTGATGACCAACGGCATCGGCGCGGTACTGGGCAGCTCGATCAGCGGCTGGATGATCGACCGCTGGTTCACCAGCGCCGATGGCGTCAAGGACTGGCACGGCATCTGGATCACCTTCGCCTTCTATTCGCTGGCGATGGCGATCCTGTTCGTGCCGCTGTTCCGTTACCGCCACGACCGCAGCGCAACGTTGAACGTCGCGCATTGACGGTACGCCGCCGTGCAATCCACGAAACCCGGCTCCGGCCGGGTTTTTCATGCCCCACTACAATGTACGGATGCAGATCGGCCCGTACCGCATCGAACCGAACGTGATCCTCGCGCCCATGGCCGGCGTGACGGACAAGCCGTTCCGCCAGTTGTGCAAGCGATTGGGCGCGGGGTTGGCGGTGTCCGAGATGACGACTTCGGATCCGCGCTTCTGGAATACCAGCAAGTCGCGCACGCGCATGGACCACGATGGCGAACCAGCGCCGATCAGCGTGCAGATCGCAGGGACTGTACCGGCGGTCATGGCCGACGCCGCCCGTCACAACGTCGACCACGGCGCCCAGATCATCGACATCAACATGGGTTGCCCGGCCAAGAAGGTCTGCAACGCCTGGGCGGGATCGGCGCTGATGCGCGACGAAGCGCTGGTCGCCGACATCGTCAGTGCGGTCGTGAACGCCGTCGACGTCCCGGTGACGCTGAAGATCCGCACGGGCTGGGATTCCGAACATCGCAACGCGCCGGTGATCGCGCGCATCGCCGAGGACTGCGGCATCGCCGCGCTCGCCGTGCACGGCCGTACCCGTGACCAGCAATACACCGGGACTGCCGAATACGACACCATCGCCGCGATCAAGTCGATGCTGAAGATCCCGGTGCTCGCCAATGGCGACATCGATTCGCCGCTGAAGGCCGCAGAGGTGTTGCGCCATACCGGTGCCGATGCGGTGATGATCGGTCGCGCAGCGCAGGGCCGGCCGTGGATCTTCCGCGAGATCGGTCACTACCTCGCGACCGGCGAATTGCCGCCGCCGCCGGAACTCTCCGAAGTCCGCGACATCCTGCTCGGCCACCTGCAGGCGCTGCACGCGTTCTATGGCGAAGTCTCGGGCGTGCGCATCGCCCGCAAGCATCTCGGCTGGTATGCGAAGGATCGTCCCGAGAACGCAGCGTTCCGCGCAGTAGTGAATGCAGCTGAAACTCCCGAGCGCCAGCTGCGCCTGACCTCCGATTATTTCGATGCCTTGATCGCCGGGGAAAGTTTCGCGATCGCGGCATGACCGTCAGGCCGCTTTCGGCAACGCTCCTTCCATCACCAATCGCAGTCGCGGCGGCAATTCTTCCAGCGTGGCCCCCGTGTGCGAGAGCAGCCTCAACGTGCCGTCGCGGTCTTCCGCCAGCGCGGTCAGGTTCTCGACCCAGTCGCCGTCGTTGGCATAGACCAGGCCATCCCGCTGCACCAGCGATGGACGATGGATGTGCCCGCAGATCACGCCATCCAGTCCGCGACGTCGTGCATCGTCCAGCGCGGCATGCATGAAGCGCACGATGAAGCGTTCGGCCGCGCCGCTCTGGCGCTTGAGGAATTCCGACAGCGACCAGTAGCGCAGGTCGAGGCGACGACGCGCGCGATTCAGCCACTGGTTGCCGGTGAGGATGCGGTAGTACAACCAGTCGCCGAAGCGTTCCTGGACGCCGCCGAAGTGGGTCGCCGCGTGGTAGTCGTCGCCGTGCACCACCAGCAGGCGGCGGCCATCGGCGGTGACATGCACCACGCGCCTTCGCACGCGCATCGCCGGCAGGGCGAGGCCGCAGAACCGGCGGATCGGGCGATCGTGGTTGCCGGGAATATAGATGATCTCGGTTCCGGCGCGCCGCAATGCGTGCAGTGCTTCCACCACGCGATGCTGCATCTGTCCCCACACCGCGCGTCGTTGCGCCATCCACCACAGGTCGACGATGTCGCCGACAAGGTAGAGGCGTTCGCAACTCAGGTTGGCAAGGAAATTCGCCAGTTCTTCCGCGTGACAGTGGCGGGAGCCGAGGTGGATGTCGGAGAGGAAAACCGCCCGTTGCCGGATCGCGGTCATGCGGCCATGGGCGCCGCCGCACCCAGGTAGCGCTGTCGTTTCTTTGCACGCAAACAATGGAGATCGACTTCGATCAGGCCATCCACCGCGTTGCTGAAATCGGGATCGATGCCGAAGGCGAGGAAGCGCGCACCACCCGGTTCACACAGTTCGGTGTACTGCTTGTAGAGCACCGGCACCTGCGCGCCCAGCGCATCGAGATTGCTCTTCAACACGCGAAAGGCTGTGTCGCCGTCGAGGTCGCCGAATTCCGGCGGTGCGGCGAAGTAGCAGAACGGGCGGCGCGAGGTTGCGAGGCTGGCCTGGCCGCCAAAGAAGCGCGAGTAATAGGCGACAAGTTGTTCGCGTGCCTGCACCGGCAGCGCCGCGCTGATCGACACCGGCCCGAACAGGTAGCGGATGTCGGCGTGGCGTTGCAGATAGGCACCGATGCCCTGCCACAGGTAATCGAGGCTGCGGCTGTTCCAGTAATCCGGCACCACGAAACTGCGTCCCAGTTCCATGCCCTGGGCGAGACGCGGGATCGCGGCGTCGCGGTAGTCGAACAGTGAAGCGGTATAGAGGCCCTGCAGGCCACGCTCGGCGAGCACGCGCGCGCCGCGGGCGATGCGATAGGCGCCGGCGATGCGCGTGGCCTGCGCATCCCACAGCACGATGTGTTCGTACCAGCTGTCGTAGAGATCAAGATCGAGGTGCTTGCCGGTGCCCTCGCCGACCATGCGGAAGGTGAGTTCGCGCAAACGACCGATTTCGTCGAGCAACGGCTCGCCCGCTTGCAGACGCCCGATGCGGATTTCCTTGCCGTCGCTGGTGCTGCCGAGCAATTCCAGTGCCTGTATCGCATCACGGATGACAGCCGGTGATTGCGCAACTGCCAACGGCTCCTGCACGAACTCGGTCAGCTCGACAGCATCGATCGGACGACGCGCCAGCGCATATACCGCACGGCGCACGTCACGAATCACCACAGCCGCTTCGGCATCCATGGGAATCGCCATCACCTCGCCCACGCGCAGGCGGATCCGACCGTTTCGGCGCGAGAACATCTCACGCGCCAGCAACGCCGTCGCCGCCGGCTTGAACATCGCCGAGGTGCCATAGAACAAGGCGGAATTGCGCGCCTTCACGTGCATCGGCAATACCGGCGCTTGCGCCGCGCGCGCGAAGCGCAGGAAGCCGCGGCGCCAGCGCCCGTCGCGAATGCCGCGCGGCGACATCCGCGAGACTTCGCCCGCGGGGAACACGATCACGCATTCCTCGCGTTGCAATGCCGCGTCGATCGCGCGCACGGAAGCGGCGTCAGGACGGCCACCGAGGATGCGCACCGGCAGCAGCAGGTCGCGGATCGGTTCGATCGTGGCGAGGAAATCGTTGGCGACGATGCGGACGTCGTCGCGCACGCGACCGACGGCATCGAGCAGCGCGAAGGCATCGATCGCACCGGAGGGATGATTGGCGACGATCACCAGCCGCCCCGTGGCCGGGATGCGAGCAAGGTCGCCCTCGCCTACCGCATAGCGCACTTGCAGGAAGTCGAGGCCACTGCTCACGAAGGCCAGGCCATCAAGTCCGGCATGTGCGTTCAGGAAGGCTTCGATCCGGTCCAGCCGCGACCACCGCGCCAAGGACCGCAGCAACGGCCGGACCACCCTCGCGCGCCGGCCATGGAGCCAGCTCGGGAAGCGGGATTGCAGGCGGTCTTCAAGTTGCAGCATCGGCAGGCGTACCCTGTGGATGCTGGCAGCGTCCCCGGCAGCCGCGACAGCGGCGTGTCACCCCGGCGGCAGTTCCGTGACATCCGTGGCGGGCATCGCACAACGGGCGCTAAATTGCCGGAAGGCGGGGTGTTCCCCCGGCCCGCCAACGTGTATCATGCGCAATCCATCTCTCCATCCGAATGAAAGGATATAACTCGATGTCTGATTATCTGTTCACCTCCGAATCGGTGTCCGAAGGCCATCCCGACAAGGTCGCGGACCAGATCTCCGACGCAGTGCTGGATGCGATCCTGGCCCAGGACAAGCGCGCCCGCGTGGCCTGCGAGACCCTGGTCAAGACCGGCGCGGCCGTCGTTGCCGGCGAAGTCACCACCAATGCCTGGGTCGATATCGAGCAGCTGGCGCGCAATGTCATCAACGGCATCGGCTACGACAATTCGCGCGTGGGCTTCGATGGCCATACCTGCGCGATCATCAACATGCTCGGCAAGCAGTCGCCCGACATCGCCGCCGGCGTCGACGGCACCAGCAAGAAGGCCAAGAAGCCGGAGGAAATGGGCGCCGGTGACCAGGGCCTGATGTTCGGCTACGCCTGCAACGAGGCGCCGGAATACATGCCCGCCCCGCTGTACTACAGCCATCGCCTGGTTGAACAGCAAGCCAAGGTGCGCAAGAACGGCAAGCTGAAGTGGCTGCGCCCGGACGCGAAGTCGCAGGTCACCCTGCGCTATGACGGCGAAGGCCACACCATCACCGGCATCGATGCCGTGGTGCTGTCGACCCAGCACGATCCGGAAGTGAAGCAGAAGGATCTGGTCGAGGCCGTGCGCGAGCACATCATCAAGCCCGTGCTGCCGAAGAAGTGGTACGACTCGCTGCCGAAGAACAAGGTGCACATCAACCCGACCGGCATCTTCGTGATCGGTGGCCCGGTGGGCGACTGCGGCCTGACCGGCCGCAAGATCATCGTCGACAGCTACGGCGGCATGGCCCGCCACGGTGGCGGCGCGTTCTCGGGCAAGGATCCGTCGAAGGTTGACCGTTCGGCCGCCTACGCCGCGCGCTACGTGGCGAAGAACATCGTCGCCGCCGGCCTCGCCGACAAGTGCGAAGTGCAGGTGAGCTACGCGATTGGCGTCGCCGAACCGACCTCGATCTCGGTCACCACCTTCGGTACCGGCAAGATTCCGGACGCCGAGATCGAGAAGCTGATCCGCACGCATTTCGACCTGCGCCCGTACGGCATCATCAAGATGCTCGACCTGGTGCACCCGATCTACCAGCGCACCGCCGCGTACGGCCACTTCGGCCGCAAGCCGGAGCAGGTCAGCTACGTCGATGGCGCCGGCAAGAAGCAGAGCGCGACCGCCTTCAGCTGGGAGAAGACCGACCGCGCCGAGGAACTGGCGAAGGCCGCGAAGGGCAAGAAGCGCAAGTAATCGCGTCGATCAGGCAACAAACAAAACGGCCCGCGCAAGCGGGCCGTTTTGCGTCGGAGAGGAGGTCAGTCCTCCTCCACCTTAGGCTTCCACGCCGCAATCAGCGTCTGTTGCACGCGCGCCGGCGCCGGATCGTAGTGGCTGAAGTCGATCGCGTAACGGCCGCGCCCGGCCGTCATCGATTTCAGTTCCGCGGCGAAACCGTCGAGTTCCGCCAGCGGCGCCTTCGCCCGCACCACGATCTCGCCACCGCGCCCGGAATCGGTCGCTAGGATCTGCGCGCGCTTCGACGACAACGCACCGCTGACGTCGCCGACGTTCGCGTCCGGCACCGTCACCTCGAGATCGACCATCGGCTCCAGCACCTGCGGCTGCGCCTTGGTCACTGCATCGAGAAATGCCTTCTTGCCGGCGGCGACGAACGCGACTTCCTTGCTGTCGACGGAGTGATATTTGCCGTCGTAGACGACCACGCGCACGTCCTGCAACGGATAGCCAGCCAACGCGCCCATCTTCAGCACCTGGCGCACGCCCTTCTCCACCGCCGGCAGGAATTGCCCGGGAATGGTGCCACCCTTCACTTCGTCGACGAACTCGAATCCGCCACCGCGCGGCAACGGTTCGACGCGCAGGAACACTTCGCCGAACTGCCCGGCGCCGCCCGTCTGTTTCTTGTGGCGGTGATGGCCTTCCGCCTTCGCGCCGATGGTTTCACGATAGGCCACCTTCGGCACATGCGTGTTGACTGCAACGCCGTGACGCGACTTGAGGCGTTCCAGCAACACGCGCAGGTGGAGATCGGACAATCCTCGCATCACCGTCTCGTTCAACTCGGCGTCGTGATGTACCTGCACCGAGGGATCCTCGTCGGCGAGCTTGTGCAATGCCGCCGAGAGCTTCTGCTCCTGGCCCTTGCTCGCCGCCTCGATCGCCAGCGCGAACATCGGGCTGGGGAACGCACTCGGCTTCAGGTGGATCTGGTCCTCGTCGTGCGAATCGTGGAGCACGGCGTCGAAATGCAATTCCTCCACCTTCGCCACCGCGGCGATATCGCCCGGAACCGCGCGCGCGATCTCGACATGGTCCTTGCCCTTGAGCTTGAACAGGTGCGCGACCTTGAAGGGCTTGCGGCCGTCGTCGACGAACAGCGTGCCGTCCTTCTTCACCGTGCCCTGGTAGACGCGGAACACCGCGAGCTTGCCCATGAAGGGATCGTGGATGATGCGGAACACATCGGCGATCACGTGCGCGGCAGGATCGGGACGTGCCTCGATCGCCACGGCATCCTCACCCGTGCCTTTGACGAACGGCGGCGCATTGGCCTCGGCCGGATTCGGGAACAGGCGTTCGGCAATGTCGAGCAATTCCGCCACGCCGGTGCCCTGTCGCGCCGAAACGAAACATACGGGGACGAGGTGCCCTTCGCGCAGGCATTGCTCGAAGGCGTCGTGCAATTCCTGTCCGGACAAACCGCCCTCGCCGAGCTCGAGGAAATGATCCATCACCGTTTCGTTGATCTCGACCACCTGGTCGATGATGCGCTGGTGCCAGTCGGCCACCGGACCGAGGCCGCTGTCGCCACTGGCGTTGCCGAAGCAGTCGATCACTGCGGTCCCGCCCTGCGCCGGCAGGTTGAGCGGCAACACCGCGTTGCCGAAATTCGATTGCAGCTCTTCCATCAGGCGCGCGATGTCGGCACCGGCCGCGTCGATCTTGTTCACCACGATGGCGCGGCACAGGCCGCGATCCGCCGCGATCTGCATCATCCTTCGCGTGCCGTGGCCGATGCCGGCATCGGCATCCACCACCACTGCGACGGTATCGACCGCCGCGATCGCCGCCAGCGCCGCGCCACGGAAATCGGGATAGCCCGGAGTGTCGACGAGATTGACGTGGATGCCCTTGTGGTCGGTACTGGCGATCGCCGCGTCGATGGAATGCCCGCGTTCCTTTTCCAGCGGGTCGAAATCCGACACCGTGCTGCCGCGCTCGATCGTGCCCGCCACGTTGATCGCGCCGCCGGCGTGCAGCAGCGCTTCGAACAACTGGGTCTTGCCCGCTCCCGGATGACCAGCCAGCGCGATATTGCGGATCTGATCGGTACCGTAATCCATGGCATTTCCTATGGACGGGGACTGTCGAGCTTGCCACGGATGCGTTCAGGTTGTGTGGATTTGCCCGGGATGCCCGGAATCGCGGCCGATTCATCCTTTTATCGCGATAACGAGATAAAATATCGCCCGCCGAGGGGCGCTGCGATGGCCGGCTTCAGACGAAGCCCGTGCCGCCAGGCTCGGCATTCAAAACGGCGCCCGTAACAGACGAGCCATATGCTCACCTTTTACGGAGTTGAATCATGAATGCCCAAGTGAAGACTTTCTCCCAGGATGGCGACTACAAGATCGCCGACATCGCGCTGTCCGACTGGGGCCGCAAGGAAATCGATATCGCCGAGCACGAGATGCCGGGCCTGATGTCGATCCGTCGCAAGCACGCCACCGCCAAGCCGCTGAAGGGCGTGCGCGTGACCGGCTCGCTGCACATGACCATCCAGACCGCAGTGCTGATCGAGACGCTGAAGGACATCGGCGCCGACGTGCGCTGGGCTTCCTGCAACATCTTCTCGACCCAGGACCAGGCCGCCGCCGCGATCGCCGCCGCCGGCACGCCGGTGTTCGCGTGGAAGGGCGAATCGCTGGAAGAGTATTGGGACTGCACGCTGTCCGCGCTCAGCTTCCCCGACGGCAAGGGCGGTTTCCTCGGCCCGCAGCTCGTCGTCGATGACGGCGGCGACGTCACCCTGCTGATCCACAAGGGTTACGAACTCGAACACGGCGACGACTGGGTCAACACGCCGTCGTCCAACCACGAAGAGCAGGTGATCAAGGACCTGCTCAAGCGCGTGGCCACGGAACGCCCGGGCTGGTGGACCAAGGTCGTGGCCGACTGGAAGGGCGTTTCGGAAGAAACCACCACCGGCGTGCATCGTCTTTACCAGATCGCCGAGCAGGGCAAGCTGCTGATCCCGGCGATCAACGTCAACGATTCGGTCACCAAGTCGAAGTTCGACAACCTCTACGGTTGCCGCGAATCGCTGGCCGACGGCCTGAAGCGCGCGATGGACGTGATGCTGGCCGGCAAGGTCGCGGTGGTCTGCGGCTACGGCGACGTCGGCAAGGGTTCGGCGCATTCGCTGCGTGCCTACGGCGCGCGCGTGATCGTCACCGAGATCGATCCGATCTGCGCGCTGCAGGCGGCGATGGAAGGCTTCGAGGTCAACACCGTCGAATCCTCGCTGGGCCAGGCCGACATCTACGTCACCACCACCGGCAACAAGGACATCATCACCGTCGATCACATGACGAAGATGAAGGATCAGGCCATCGTCTGCAACATCGGCCACTTCGACAACGAGATCCAGGTCGATGCGATGCGGGCGCTGCCGGGCGTGCAGCACGTCAACATCAAGCCGCAGGTCGACAAGTACATCATGCCGAACGGCAACGCGATGTTCCTGCTCGCCGAAGGCCGCCTGGTGAACCTCGGCTGCGCCACCGGCCACCCGAGCTTCGTGATGTCGAACTCGTTCGCCAACCAGACGCTGGCGCAGATCGACCTGTGGGCCAACAAGGATGTCTACGAGAAGACCGTCTATCGCCTGCCCAAGCAGCTCGACGAGGAAGTCGCGCGCCTGCACCTCGAGAAGATCGGCGTGGTCCTGACCAAGCTGTCGAAGGACCAGGCCGATTACCTCGGGGTGGCGGTGGAAGGTCCGTACAAGCCGGACCACTACCGCTACTGATCCCCGGATCGGCCAGCGCAGTACGGAAAACGGGCACCAAGCGGTGCCCGTTTTTATTTGGACCGGAATATTTATCGCTTCATCCGCACAAAGAGATATAATGGACTGACAGTACCCCCGGACCCGCAGATGCCCTCCGTCCCGATTTCCTTCGAGTTCTATCCGCCGAAGACCGACGAGCAGCGTGCGCAGCTCGATCGCTGCGCACAGAAGCTCAAGGTCCATTCGCCGGAATTCATGTCGGTGACGTTCGGCGCCGGGGGGTCCACGCTCAGCCACACCCCGGAAACCGTGCAACGCCTGCGCGGCGAGCATGGCGTCGACGGCGTGCCGCACCTGACCTGCGTCGGCGGCAGCCGCGAGGAAATCCGCTCGCTGCTGAAGCTCTATCGCGCGCTCGGATGCAGCCGTATCGTCGCGCTGCGCGGGGACATGCCCTCCGGCATGATCGGACAGGGCGACCTGCGTTATGCCAACGAGCTGGTCGAACTGATCCGCGCCGAACATGGCGATCATTTCCACGTCTCAGTGGCGGCTTATCCGGAAACGCATCCGCAGGCCAACGACGCCCACGCCGACCTCGCCAATTTCGAGCGCAAGGTCAAGGCCGGCGCACACAGCGCGATCACCCAGTATTTCTACAACACTGACGCCTACTTCCATTTCCTGGATGATGTGCGCCGGCGCGGCATCGACATCCCGGTCATCCCGGGCATCATGCCGATCTCCAACTTCACCCAGCTGCGCCGTTTCTCGGAAGCCTGCGGCGCCGAAATCCCGCGCTGGATCGGCCAGCGCATGCGCGCCCACGGCGATGACATCGAGGCCATCCGCGAGTTCGCCGCCGACCTCGTCGCCAACCTGTGCCGGCGCCTGATCGAAGGCGGCGCGCCCGCCCTGCACTTCTACACGTTGAACATGGCGCGACCAACGCAGGGCGTGCTGCAGCGATTGGGCTGAACCGTCCATACGCGCTAGAGTGCGCGGGTGCGTTTCCCACTCCCCATTTGCCTCTTGTTGTTCGCGATCGCGGTGCTGCCGCTGCGCGCGCGTGCGCAATCGGCGATCCACCAGTGCACTGGTTCCGGTGGTGAAGCCATCTACAGCGACAAGCCTTGCGCGGCCTTCGGCGCTGCGGATCGCACCATTCCACATGCACCGCCATCGGGGGCGACGATGAGCCTGGGCAGGCAGGCCGTGCGCGCGGGTTGCGCACGCACGCTCGACGATCTCGTCCACGAGATCACCCTCGCCTTCGACACCAGTGACCCCAATCGGCTGGTCGGCGTCTACAACTGGCCCGGACTGGGGACGGAATCGGGTTATGACATCGCCGACCGCCTCGCCAGGCTGACCCGCCAGCAGCTGGTCGATACCCAGGTCAGCAACGGTGGCGTCCGCCTGCTGCTGGCCCAGGGCAAGGGAACCACGACCACCAGCGTGAACTTCCGCCTGCGCCGCTACCAGGACTGTTGGTGGCTCAGCTATTAGCGTCCCCTGACGCCATCGGCGACAATGGCGGTTCCCCACCGCCCAGGACGACTCCATGGAATACCCGCAATGGATCTGGCACAACGGCCAGGTCAAGCCCTGGGCCGAAGCCACCACCCACGTGATGGCGCATGCGCTGCACTACGGCTCCTCGGTATTCGAGGGCGTCCGCTGCTACGACACCCCGCGCGGCCCGGCGATCTTCCGCTTGCAGGACCACACCAGGCGCCTGTTCGCCTCGGCGCGCATCCATGAAATCGAGATTCCGTACACGCCGGAACAGATCAACGAAGCGCATCGCGAAGTCGTGCGCCGCAACGGCTTCCGCGAAGCCTACCTGCGCCCGATCGCCTTCCGCGGCCTCGGCGGATTCGGCCTGAGTGCCGATACGCCGACCGATGTTTCCGTCGCCACCTGGAAGATGGGCGCCTACCTCGGCGAAGGCGTGCTGGAACAGGGCATCGACGCCTGCGTCTCGAGCTGGCAGCGTTTCGCACCCAACACCATCCCCGCGGGCGCCAAGGCCGGCGGCAACTACCTCTCCGGCCAGCTGGTCGCGCGCGAAGCGCGTCGCCTCGGCTTCGGCGAGGGCATCGCGCTGGCCTCGACCGGCCTGCTCAGCGAAGGCGCCGGCGAGAACATCTTCCTGGTGATCGACGGCGCGTTGCACACCACCCCGGTCAGTGCCGCGCTGCTCAACGGCATCACCCGCAACACATTGATGACGCTGGCCCGCGAGATGGGCATCGACATCATCGAACGCGACATCCCGCGAGAATACCTCTACCTGTGCGACGAGCTGTTCATGTGCGGCACCGCCGCCGAAGTCACTCCGATCCGCTCGGTCGATGGCCGCGTCATCGGCGCCGGCAAGGCCGGTCCGGTCACGCTGAAGTTGCAGAAGGCCTATTTCGATCTCGTCCACGGCGCGGTCGAAGACACCCGCGGCTGGCTCGACCTCATCTGACGTCGGAAAAACTCAGCGTCGCCACGGTGCCGATGGTGCCGTCGCGGCGCGGCTGCACCTGCATCTGCCAGCCATAGAGCGCGCAGATGCGGGTCACGATGGCAAGACCGATGCCAGCACCCTTGGTATTCCCTGAAGCGCCGCCGCGATAACCGCGTTCCGCCATGCGCTGCTCGTCCTCTTCGCTGAGGCCGCGACCGGTATCGATCACGTCCACCGAATCCGCACCGATATGCACGGTGACGCTGCCGGCATCGGTATAACGCACGGCATTGGCGATCAGGTTCCCCAGCGCGACGTTCACCGTCGCTTCCGGCGCATCCACCATCAGCGCGGTATTGCCTTCCATGCGCAGGTCGAGCTGCTTGCCGCGACGCTGCTGCAGGCGGTGCGCGTCGAGCAACTGCTCGGCAACGCGCGCCACCGACGTCTCGCCGCGCACGCGTTCGCCACGCGACAGCAGCAGCAAGGTCTCGGTGATCGCGGTACCGCCTTCCTGCGCGCGCTGGATGCGCAGGATGCGCTCGCGCATCTTGTCGTTGAGGTCGGGCTGTTCCAGCATCAGCTCGACCGTGCTGCGGATCACCGCCAGCGGCGTGCGCAGCTCGTGGCTGACGTCGGCGTTGAACTCGCGCTCGCGACGCGCTGCGTCGTTGATGCGGTCGGAATAATCGTCGAGTGCACGCGCCAGTTCGCCCACTTCGTCATTGGGAAAGCGCGGAGCCAGCGCCTTGGCGTTCGCGCCTTCGCCCGAACGCCGTCGAATCAATCGCACGAGATCGGAGACCGGACTCATCACGCGCGATGCAGACCACCAGCCTATTGCCAGCGACAAGAGCGTGAATCCAACCACCGCACCGAACAGCCATCGCATCAATTTGGCCGTCGATTCCGCTGCGCCGGTAATGTCGTAGCGAACGATGCTCGTGAACGGCTTGCCATTGGCGGATTGTCCGCGTTGCACCGCGACTTTCCAGGTATGCGGGACGTTCTTCTCGTCGTACTCGGAAACTTCATGCACCCCTTCAGGCAAATCCCGGTATAACGGATTGATCTTGTAGGCGTTGTCATCGCCCCAGGTTCGCGCATCGAAGATCAGGAAAAACTTTGGTTGATCCGGATGCTGCTCCACCTGCGCAACCAGGCTCTCGACCTCACGCTTGAGCGTCTTTTCGATCAACTGGTTTTCGATGCGGTCGCGGATGTAGTTCGTCGCCAATGCGAACAACGATGTCAACCCCAACCCCAGCAAAAAGAACGACAGCACGATGCGCGTGCGCAGCCGGCGCCGGTTGTGGCGCGTCGGCAACCCGGGCAGGTTGGATCGGGTGGGTTTATCCGGCATCCGGCGGCGCGATGCGATAGCCGATGCCGTGGCGGGTCTGGATCAGCGGCGTCGGGAACGGCTTGTCGATCACCGCACGCAAGCCGTGGATGTGCACGCGCAACGAATCGGAATCGGGCAACTCCTCGCCCCACACGCGCGTTTCCAGGTCCTGGCGCGTCACCACCGCCGGCGCGGCTTCCATCAATGCCTGCAGGATCTTCAGCGCGGTCGGGTTGAGCTGCAGCAACTTGCCGCCACGACGCACTTCCAGTGTGTCGAGGTTGTATTCGAGGTCGGCGATCGACAGCACCCGCGCCTGCGGGCCCTTGCCGCGACGTGCCAGCGCGTTGAGGCGCACGTCGACTTCCTGCAACGCGAACGGCTTGACCAGATAGTCGTCGGCGCCGGATTCGAAGCCTTCCAGCTTGTTGTCGAGGCTGTCGCGCGCGGTCAGCATCAGCACCGGCGTTTGCTTGCGCGCGTCGTTGCGCAACTTGCGGCAGACCTCGAGGCCATCCATCCCCGGCAAATTGAGGTCGAGGATGATGGCGTCGAAATCGTTCACCACCGCCAGGTGCAGGCCGGTGACGCCATCGGCGGCGAAATCGACAGCGTGGCCTCGGTCTTCAAGGTAATCGCCGAGGTTGGCGGCAATGTCCTGGTTGTCTTCAATCAAGAGTACGCGCACGGGCGGTCTCCTCCATTCGAGTTTTCATTCTGGCACAGGGCCGCTCAACGGCGCTTTGCAGCGCCCTTCCCGGCTTTGACACGCGTTTTGCGCCGTGGTTCCACCCCGGAGGCAACGTGGTCGATGATGGCCCCGGCGATGTCGACGCCGGTCGCCTGCTCGATGCCTTCCAGGCCGGGCGATGAATTGACCTCCAGCACCAGCGGGCCGCGCTTCGAACGGATCAGGTCGACGCCGGCGATACCGAGGCCGAGCGCCCTGGCCGCGCGCACGGCGACGTCGATCTCGTCCTCGCGCGGCTTGGCCGGGACCGCGCTGCCGCCGCGATGCAGGTTGGAACGGAAATCGCCCTCCGGCGCCTGGCGTTTCATCGCCGCGACAACTTCCCCCCCGACCACGAAGCAGCGGAGGTCGGCGCCCTTGGCCTCGGCGACGAATTCCTGCACCAGGAACTGCGCGTAGAGGCCGCGCAAGGCCTCGATCACCGCGCGCGACGCCGACGGCTTTTCGGTGAGCATCACGCCGGCGCCCTGCGTCCCTTCGTTCAACTTGATCACGTGCGGCGGCGGCCCGAGCATCGACAGCATGTCGACGGTGTCGTCGGGGTTGTCGCCGAACACGGTGGAAGGAAAATCGATGCCTTCCGCGGCCAGCATCTGGTGGCACCGCAGCTTGTCGCGCGCGCGCAGGATGGCATCGCAACCGTTGGGCGAAATCGTTCCCATCAGTTCGAACTGGCGCAACACCGCGGTGCCGTAACGCGTGACCGATGCGCCGATGCGCGGGATCACCGCGTCATATCCGGCGATCTGGACGCCCTTGTAATGCATCTCGAAGGCATCGACGCCGATCTTCATGTAGCAGCGCAGCGGATCGAGCACGCGCACGCTGTGGCCGCGCTGGCGCGCAGCCTCGACCAGGCGCTTGGTGGAATACAGCTTGGTGTTGCGCGACAGGATCGCGAGTTTCATTCGGCGCCTTTGCGTCGTCGGTGCAGGTGCGAGCGGGAGGGATCAACGACGAAACCATCGCGCATGGCCTGGCGGCCGAGCAGCATCGGGAAGCGCATGCCGGCACGATCGGCAAGGTTGAGCTCGATCTCGCGGTCGATGTCGGCAAGCCGCATGCGCGCACGGATGAATGGACGTCGCGCGCGATGGCCACCGGAATCGACCACCTCGCGTTCGTCGATCAGGCGGGCCTCCACCGTGACCACGTCCGCACCCGGGCGCGGGCGGATCTCGAAACCGACCCATGCCTCGCCATCGCGTTCGAGCCGCCACTGGCGGTCGACATGCAAGGACGAACTGCGCGCGCCGGTATCGATCTTGGCGCGAATGCGCTCGATGCCCAATTCCGGCAGGGCCACGGTTTCCCGCCAACCCACGGTGACCTCTCCTGTCATGCACACGGCCTCGAGACGTTCACGGCGGCCGAGGCCGCCGTGAACGGGGTTGGAGCGGGTGATGGGAATCGAACCCACGCTAGCAGCTTGGGAAGCTGCAGTTCTACCATTGAACTACACCCGCGGACGCCGCGGATTCTAACCGCAGCATGATGCCCGTGTGTCAAGCAAAGGTTAGAACGTCTTGCCGACAGTCAGCGACAGTGCACGATAGTTGCCACCCTTGCGCGCGACTGTCGAGGTGCCACCGATCATCACGTCGAGGCCTTCGACCTGGCCACGCACGCCGGCCGCCAGCGAACCGTAGCCGCGATCGAACGACGGCCCCGGCACCGCGAACTCCATCGAACCCACGCTCGGCATGCTGGCCCACGCTTCCGACGGAAGCTTGCCGAATTCGCGATCGATGCTCAGGCGCGCATACGGCGTCCAGCCTTCGGCGATGTGGTAACGGCCTTCGTAACCCAGCGACGCCAGGCGCGAATTGAAGGTCTGCGAGGGATAGGCCAGCGCAGTCGACAGGTTGGCATTGCTTTCGGTATAGCCATCGATGCGGATGCGCTGCAACAGCACTTCACCGACCGGGCCATGGTCGAGCTTGCCGCTGTGGAACATCCAGCCGCCGTTGATGCCGGCATAGACGTCGCTGCCGTTGGCCTTGCCGGTATGGGTGCGCACGGCCGTCCCGAGCGGGACGTCGCGATGAACGGTGTCTTCGATGCGCGAATAGCCGAGCTGCGCGGTCACCCAGGCATTGTCGTTGTGCCAGCCGGCGAATCCGGCGATCGAGAGATCGGTCTGGCGGAAATCGCCGCGCTTCTGCGCGTAATCGATGCGCTGGCGGCCATAGTTGAGCGCGCCACCGTAGTTGAACGCGCCGCTGTTCCAGCCGATGCCACCACCCAGCGACGGACCGATGCCATCGAAGCCGTCACCGGACGGACCACGGTTGTAACGTTGCTGGTCGAGGTTGCCGTTGAACCACCAGCGCATGCCGTTCGCGGCCTTCTCGCCGAAGGTCTTGCCCTGGGTCTGCGCGAACAGCAGGTCGGCACGGTTGCGACCGACGCTCATCGCCGACAGCGGCAGGATGGCGATCTGGCGCGGGCCTTCCAGCGTGGCGACGGCATAGTCGCCGAGGATCTTGTGGGCGGCGGTCGACGGATGCACGCCATCGGCGAAGGCGTAGGTGTAAGGCGCATCCGGGGTGACGTACGACGTCGGGTTGCAGGTCAGCGAACTGGCGGTGATCTGCGGCTGGCAGGCGGTGCCCGTGACATTGGTGAAACCGAAGGGCGCGGGATTCGCGACGATTTCGTCGATCAGCCCGAAGGTGTTGAGCGGGATAATGCGCAAGCCCTGGTTGGCCAGCCCCTGGTACAACGCGGCGTTGTAGGTCGCGGCGAGCTGGGTGCCCCCCGCCTGTGCGGCTGCGCCCTGCGCGCGGAACGACGGCGTCTGGCCGAGATCCGGAATGTTCGGCACCAGCACGTAGCGCGCGCCTGCAGCTTGCAGCTTGGCAACGATGGCGATGTCGGCGCCGACCGCCACCGGGATCGTGCTTTGCGGCGCCCCGCCAGCGACTGCAAACAAGTCATTGGCGCCGCCCCACACCGTGTACAGCGCGTGCGGGTCGGCCTTGCCGCCAGTGCTGGCGAGATAGAAATCCACCTGTTGGGAGACCGAGGGAATCGGACCCAGCGCGCCGGATGCCGGCGTGGCCACGAGCGCGCCACCAACGGCGTAGTTGTCACCGGTGTCGGCCTTTGGACCGGTCGACGATCCCACCCAGCCGGTCGACTGGTTGGTGCCGTAATAGTTCGCCACGTTCTGTGCCCAGGTCGTGCCCGGGTTGGTGGTGAACTGGCCGATGACCACGCCATTCGCACCCACGGTCTGGATCAGGAGCGGCCGGAAGAAGCCGGCGTCGGTCAGGCTGTCACCGAAGAAAATGGTCCTGCTGAAAGTCTGGGCGTGGGTGTCCACGTATTGCTGGGCGACGGCCGGCAGGGCCACCGTCGACAGGGCGGATACCAGGGCGGCGCAAAGGAGCTTGGTACGCATCGGTGCGATCTCGTTGACCGGGCTGGATTCGCCCGCGTATGGCGATGGTTTCACGATTTTCTAACGCTCGCATGTTGCGGCGCGACATGCCACTTCGGGCGACAATGGCGGCATGGACATCCAGCTCAATGGCGAAGCGCGCGCTTGCGCCCCCGGCACCACCATCGCGACCCTGCTGCAATTGGAAGGATTGGCGGAACGCCGCGTCGCGGTCGAGATCAATGGCGAGATCGTGCCGCGCAGTCGCCACGCCACCACTTCATTGCAGGATGGCGATCGCGTCGAGATCGTGCATGCACTCGGCGGTGGCTGAGTGGCAGTCCCGGCAATCGTTCAGTCCTTTCGGCGATAATTTCCCCATGAACATTTCCGACGACGCCCTGGTCATCGCAGGGAAGACCTACCGTTCCCGTCTGCTCACCGGCACCGGCAAATTCAGGGACCTCGACGAAACCCGAAACGCCACCGAAGCGGCCGGCGCCGAGATCGTCACCGTGGCGATCCGCCGCACCAACATCGGCCAGAACCCGGGCGAACCCAACCTGCTCGACGTGTTGCCGCCCGATCGCTACACCATCCTCCCGAACACCGCCGGCTGCTACACCGCCGAAGACGCCGTGCGCACCTGCCGGCTCGCGCGCGAACTGCTGGATGGCCACAACCTGACCAAGCTCGAAGTGCTGGGCGACCAGAAGACGCTGTTCCCCGACGTCATCCAGACGCTCAAGGCCGCCGAACAACTGGTTGCCGACGGTTTCCACGTGATGGTCTACACCAGCGACGACCCGATCCTGTGCAAGCGCCTGGAAGAAATCGGCTGCGTCGCGGTGATGCCGCTGGCCGCGCCGATCGGCTCCGGCCTCGGCATCCAGAACCGCTACAACCTGCTGGAAATCGTCGAGAACGCCAAGGTGCCGATCATCGTCGACGCTGGCGTCGGCACGGCGTCGGATGCCGCGATCGCGATGGAACTCGGCTGCGATGGCGTGCTGATGAACACCGCCATCGCCGGCGCGAAGGATCCTGTCCGGATGGCGCGTGCGATGAAGGCCGCGGTCGAGGCCGGTCGCGATGCCTTCCTCGCCGGCCGCATTCCGCGCAAGCGCTACGCCAGCGCGTCGTCACCCGTGGATGGATTGATCGGATGACCGATCCGTTCTCCAGCGAAGGCGCGAAAGTCCCGGCCAAACCGTTTACCGTCGAGCCCGGCCGCCGCCGCATCCGCAGTTTCGTCTTGCGTCAGGGCCGTTTCACCCCGGCACAGCAGAAAGCCTTCGACGAACAATGGCCGCGCTTCGGTCTTGATTACGTCGGTACGCAACGCGATTTCGATGCCACCTTCGGTCGCCACGCACCGCGCATCGTCGAGATCGGTTTCGGCAACGGCGAGGCGCTGCGCTATTCCGCGGCACTCGATCCCGCGCGCGACCATATCGGCATCGAAGTGCACGCGCCCGGTGTCGGGCGCCTGCTCAATGCGCTGGCCCATGATGATGCGAAGAACGCCCGCCTCTACCATCACGATGCGGTGGAAGTGCTGGAGAATGAAATCGCCGATGGTTCGCTCGACGAGATCCGCATCTACTTCCCCGACCCCTGGCACAAGAAGCGCCATGGCAAGCGCCGCCTCGTGAACGCCGAATTCGCCGCCCTGCTGGTGCGCAAGTTGTCTCCCACCGGACGCCTGCATCTCGCGACCGACTGGCCCGACTATGCCGAACAGATGTGGGACGTGCTCGATGCCACGCCGGGCCTGGTCAATCGCGAAGGACCACGCGGGCAGGTGCCACGTCCGGCCTGGCGTCCGCAGACGCATTTCGAGACACGCGGCCAGCGATTGGGCCATCCCGTTTTCGATCTGATCTACGACCGGGCCTGACGGTGGGCAGCGGCCTCGTCCTCAGCAGCGACATGGCCATGGTGCTTGGCCTCGTCGGGCTGACGATGGTGCTGTTCCTGTTCGAGCGCATCCGCCCCGACGTGGTCGCGCTATGCGTGCTGGTGCTGCTGGGACTCACTGGGTTGATCGCGCCGGAAGACCTGTTCGGCGGTTTCTCCGGCAGCGCGGTGATCAGTATCATCTCGACGATGATCCTCGGCGCCGGGCTGGAGCGCACCGGCGCATTGAACCGGCTCGCCGGCTGGCTGCTGCGACGATCGAGCGGATCGGACAAGCGCCTGCTCACCCTCACGTGTTTGTCTGCGGCGGCGGTGTCGCCCCTGATGCAGAACCCGTCGGTGATGGCGATGTTCCTGCCGGTGTCCTCGCGCATCTCCGCGCGCACCGGCATCGCCACCTCGCGCATGCTGCTGCCGATCGCGGCAACCATCGTGATGGCGGGCGCGCTGACCATGGTCGGCAATTCTCCGCTGATCCTGCTCAACGACCTGCTGATGTCGGCCAACGCCAACATGCCGTCGGGCGCGGCGTCGATCCATCCCTTCAAGATGTTCGCACCGATGCCGATCGGCATCGTGATGCTGGCGGCAGTGTTGCTGTATTTCCGTTTCTACGGCGATCGCCGCCTGCGCGAGGAAGACGGCGCGGTGACGCCCGGTCGCACCGAGAGCTATTTCGCCAGCACCTACGACATCAAGGGTGACGTTTTCGAACTGACGGTGACCGCGCAGAGCCCGCTGGTCGGCACCACCATCGGCGAAGCGGAACGACTGGTCGGCGCACCGCTGTTGCTTGCGCATCGCAGCCACGGCGAATCGCGACTGGCGCCGCCGTCCGATGCCCGGATCTGGGTCGGAGACGTGCTCGGCGCGATGGGGCCGGGAGAAGACGTCCTGCGCTTCGCCGAGCAGCAGAAACTGGTGGCGTCATCTCGGCTGCGCGAATTCGGCGACCTGTTCAACCCCAGCCGGGCCGGAATCGCCGAAGCGGTGGTGCCGCCGAACTCGCGCTTCATCGGCAAGACCCAGGCCGATTTGCGCTTCCGCAAGCAGTACGGCATCAGCCTGCTGGCGATCAACCGCGATCGCGAAGTGATCCGCGAGGACGTGCGCAACGTCCCGCTGCGCGCCGGCGACATGCTGGTCCTGCACTGCATCTGGCAACGGCTGGCGGAAGTCGCTGCGCAGAAGGACTTCGTGGTCGTCACCGATTATCCGAAGGCCCGCCAACGCCCGCACAAGTTCAAGATCGCGATGGGCATCTTCGCCATCACGATGCTGATCGCGCTGTCGTCGCGCGTGCCGGTGCCGATCGCGTTGATGACAGGCGTCGCCGGCATGCTCGTCACCGGCGTCATCCACATGGACGAGGCCTACGCCGCGATCAGCTGGAAAACCGTATTCCTGATGGCCTGCCTGATCCCGCTCGGCTGGGCGATGGATTCCAGCGGCGCCGCGGCGTGGGTGGCCGGCCACACCGTCGATCGCATCCCGCAGAGCACGCCGATCGTGCTGATCGAACTCGCGTTGGCGGTACTCACCGTGCTGTTCTCGCTGATCATCAGCCACGTCGGCGCCACCATCATGCTGGTGCCGATCGCGGTCAACCTTGCGCTCGCGACCGGCGGCAATCCCACCAGCTTCGCCCTGATCGTCGCGCTGTCGGCGTCGTGCAATTTCATGACGGCATCGAATCCGGTGATCTCGATGATCATAGGTCCCGGCAACTACACGCCGCGCGACCTCTGGCGTATCGGCGGACCGCTGGCCTGCATCTACATCGGCATCGTGGTGGCGATGGTCAACCTGCTGCAGATGTTCCGCTGATCTCGCGCAGGAACACCTGGCCATCGCGAGTTTCCACCGGGACCGCCCGCAGCGACGAGCCCATGCACGGACCACCGGTGCAGCGACCATCGATCGGCGAGAAGCTGGCACCATGCGCGGCGCAGACCAGGTCGCCGGTGCGCGACACCAGGAATTGACCCGGGGCCCAGTCGAGCCGGCGCCCCGCGTGCGGGCAGATGTTGAACCACGCCGCCACCCGCGTGTCGTCGCGACGCAGGATCAACGACTCTGCATCGCCATCCACCGTGCCGCTGGCTTCGGCGAAACCGTGGTCGGGAATCTGTTCGAGGGCGATGAGCGGTTCTGGCACGGCTTGCAACAACAGGGAATCCACACGCAGCATAGCGGTTCCGGCTTTCCCAATGGCGTTAACAGGCCCTAACCCATGAACGATGTCTTCCCGCCCCTGCCCGCTCCGCGCGTCGCCACCACCGATGGCCGCACGATCCCGGTGCATCGCATCCACTGCGTCGGCCGCAATTTCGCCGATCACGCGCGCGAGATGGGCGCCACGCCGGCATCGCCGGAAGCGCGCGGCCGCCCCGTGCTGTTCCAGAAACCGGCGGACGCGATCGTCACCGATGGTCGCGTGCGCTACCCGTCGGCAACGCACGAGCTACACCACGAAGTCGAACTGGTCGCGGTGCTCGGTGCCGATGCGCCGGAAGGCGAGCTGACGCGCGCGCAGGCCGAGGCGCTGGTCTTCGGTTACGCCATCGGCCTCGACCTGACGCGCCGCGACCTGCAGGCCGAGTGCAAGGTGAAGTCGTTGCCCTGGGATATCGGCAAGGCCTTCGACCACTCGGCGCCGATCGGCGTGGTGATTCCCGCAGCGGATGCCGGCGACCTTTCCGCGCTCGCGATCAGCCTCGAGGTGAATGGCGAGCTGCGTCAGCATGGCGAACTCCGTGACTGGATCTGGGACGTACCCGACGTGCTGATCGAACTCTCGAAGCTGTACGCGCTGCGCCGCGGCGACCTGGTGTTCACCGGCACTCCGGCTGGCGTTGCCGCACTGCAGCGCGGCGATCGCTTCGTGGCACGGTTGGGGGCACTGCTCTCGTTAGAAGGTGAAATCGTTTAGACGGCGCTGCGATATGCTCCCGCCACCTCTCATTACGGGTTGAATTGCATGGGCATGATCAGCGAGTTCAAGGAGTTCGTCTCCAAGGGCAATGTCGTCGACCTGGCGGTTGGCGTGATCATCGGCGCCGCGTTCGGCAAGATCGTCACCGCACTGGTCGAAGGCGTAGTGATGCCGGCGATCAGCATGCTCACCGGCGGCGTCGATTTCAAGGACTGGAAGCACGTCATCACGCCGGCGGTGATGGATCCGGCGACCGGCAAGGAAAAGGTCGCGGAAGTGGCGATCAAGTACGGCGATTTCATCCAGACCTGCATCGATTTCCTGTTGATCGCCTTCGTGATCTTCCTGTTCCTCAAGGCCTACAACCGCATGCGCCAGCCGGCTGCGGCCGCCGACGCGCCGCCGAGCGAGGATGTGCTGCTGCTGCGCGAGATCCGCGACAGCCTGAAAAAATGATCCATGCGCCACCATTGGACACGGTGGCGGCATGACCATTGGCACAGCTGTTCAGGAACCCCGGGCTGCTAGGCTCGGGGTTTCTCTTTGCCTGCGTCGAGATCGCCATGACCCGCACCCTGCTCGCCGTTTCCCTTGCCAGCCTGCTTGCCGCATCACCCGCATTCGCCGCCGAAACCAAGGCCTCGCCCGCATTGGTGCAATCGGCCGCCGCGTTGCGCGACCAGGCACTGAAGGACGATACCGGCTGGAAGGTCGTGGAATCGCTGACCACCGAAGTCGGACAGCGCATGGCAGGCAGCGAAGGGGACGCCCGCGCAGTGGAATGGGCGAAGGCGAAGTTCAAGGAACTCGGCTTCGACAAGGTGTGGACACAACCGGTGACCTTCCCGAAATGGGAGCGCCGCAGCGAGCATGGCGAAGTGCTGGGCGCACACTCTCAGAAATTGTTCCTGACCGCGCTTGGCGGCAGTCCGGGCGGTACCGTGGAAGGTGAGGTCGTGCGCTTCGATTCGCTGGAGGCGCTGCAGAAAGCCGCACCGGGATCACTGGCCGGCAAGATCGCCTTCGTCGACGTGATGATGCCCAAGGCGAAGGATGGGCATGGCTACGGGCTCGGCAGCACGATCCGTCGCGCCGGACCCTCCGCGGCGATTCGTGCCGGCGCGATCGGTTACGTGATGCGCCCGGCCGGCACCGACTGGGATCGCAATCCGCATACCGGCATGACCGGATTCGACAAGGGGCTGAAGCCGATTCCCTCGGCGTCGCTCACCAACATCGATGCCGACCAGCTCGCCCGCCTGGTCAAGCTCGGTTCGACGCGCGTGCGCGTTGCGCTCGACTGCGGCTTCAACGGCGAATACACCTCGCAAAACGTGATCGGCGAATTCACCGGCAGCAGCAAGCCCGACGAAATCGTCGCGCTCGCCGGCCACCTTGATTCCTGGGACCTCGGCACCGGCGCGATCGACGACGGCAGTGGCATCGCAATCTCGATGGCCGCGGCGAAACTCGCCGCGCAGATGAAGCGCCCGGAACGCACCATCCGCGTGGTCGCCTTCGCCAACGAAGAACAGGGCCTGTGGGGCGGCCGCGTCTATGCCGAGTCGCAGAAGGACAAGATCGCCAAGAGCCAGATCGTGATGGAGTCGGATTCCGGCCCCGGTCGCGTCTACGAGTTCGGAGGACGCTGGTCGAAGGATGCCGAACCGGCGATGGCGCAGGTCGCGGAACTGCTGAAGCCGCTTGGCATCGCCTATACCCCGGGCAAGGGCGAAGCCGAATCGGAAATGGGCCTGATGCAGGGCGCTGGATCCGCGGCCGGTGCGTTCGCGCACGACGCCAGCCGCTATTTCGACCTCCACCACACGCCGAACGACACCTTGGACAAGGTCGATCCCGAGGACCTGCGCGTCGACATCGCCGCCTACGCCACGCTCGCCTTCATCGCAGCCAATGTTGATGGCAGCCTCGGCAGCGGCACCTTCCCGCCGCCGGAACCGCGCAAGCGTCGCTGATCAGCGCGACTTGCTCGCCCAGGCGGCCAGCAATACCGCGGTCGCCGAAGCGACGTTGAGGCTTTCCACCGCGCCGGTACCGGGAATCGACACGCGCAGATCGCAGGTCGCGGCCAGTCCGCGATCCATGCCGGATTGCTCCGCACCCATCACGTAGACCAGTCGCCGTGGCAGGTCGAGCGCGAACAGATCCTCGCCACCATCAACCAGGGTGGCTGCGGTGGTGTAGCCGGCATCGCGGAGCGCCGACAATGCTTCGCGCGCCGCTGGCAGGCGCACCAGCGCCACCGTTTCGGCGCCACCTTCGGCCACGCGTGCGGCCGCTCCGGAAACCTGCAGGTCGGAATCACGCGGAATCAGCAGTGCCCCGATCCCGAAATGCGCGGCGCTGCGCAGGATCGCGCCGAGGTTGTGCGGATTGCCGACGCCATCCAGCCACAGCGCGCAATCGCGCCCGGCGGGACGCGTCGCCAGCCATTCGTCGAGGCGCGGCATCGGCGCGCGCAGCACATCGGCGACCACGCCTTCATGGTGCGAACTCGCCGCGAGCTTGCGCAGGTCGTCATCGGGCACGATGCGATAACCGACGCGATGCGATGCACACCATTTCAGGACATCGCGCATGTCGCCGACACGATCCTCCGACAGCCACAGCTTGCGCAGGGCTTCGGGACGCCGCACGAAAACCGCGCGCACGGCATTGACGCCATACATGCGCAATTCACGGGGGATGGCCGGATCAGGCATCAGGCATGACCGCCGACGTTCGGGGTTTCCGCTTCCAGCTTGTCGAGTTCGTGCGCGATCGCTTCCGGCGAATGGGTATGCGGCGCGATCACCAGGTAGAACGCCGGGATCACGAACAGCGACAGCAGCGTCGAGACCGAGACGCCGAACACCACGACCACGCCGATGGTGGCGCGACTGGCCGAGCCGGGGCCGCCGGCGACGATCAGCGGGATCGCACCCATCACCGTCGCGATCGAGGTCATCAGGATCGGACGCAGGCGGATCGAAGCCGATTCGATGATGGCATCGCGCACGCTGCGGCCCTCATCGCGCAACTGGTTGGCGAATTCCACGATCAGGATGCCGTTCTTGGCCGCGAGGCCGACCAGCATCACGATGCCGATCTGCGAGAACAGGTTGAGCGTGCCCCCGGTGATCCACAGCCCGAGCAACGCACCGAGCACGCCCAGCGGCACCGTCAGCATGATCACCAGCGGATGCAGGAAGCTTTCGAACTGCGCGCCCAGCGCGAGATAAACGATCAGCAGCGCGAGTGCAAAGGTGATCAGCACTTCGCCACCGGATTGCTGCAGCTCCCGCGACTCGCCCTTCCAGCTGATCTGCGCGTGTTCCGGCAGCGACTCCTTCACCGTCTGCTGCGCCCACGCCACCGCATCGCCCAGGCGCGCGCCTGGCGCCAGGCCGGCGGAAATGGTGATCGAACGCAGGCGGTTGAAACGCGCCAGCGAACCCGGCTCGGCGATTTCCTTCAGCGTCACCAGGTTGGACAGCGGCACCAGCGTGCCGGTCTTGGAACGCACCTGGATATTGTTGAGGTCGGCAACGGAATCACGATTTTCGCGGCCGGCCTGCAGCATCACGTCGTATTCCTGGCCGTCGTCGACGAAGGTGGTCATGCGCTCGCCACCCATCAGCGCCTGCAATGCGCCACCGATCGCCTGCGCGGTCACCCCGAGTTCGGCCGCGCGCGCGTGGTCGATGATGACCCGCATCTGCGGGCGCGTTTCCTTGTAGTCGGAGTCGACGCCGTTCAAGCCGGGATACTGGTTGATCTTCGCCATCAGGATGTCGCGCCACTGCGCCAGTTCGGCGTAGTCGGGGCCACCCAGCACCAGCTGAAACGGCTGGCCGCGCGTGCGCACCAGTCCGCCACTGAGCATCGTGCGCGATTTCACGCTGGTGATCGTCGACAGCTTCTTCTGCAATTCCGCGGCGACTTCCGCCGTGCTCTGCTTGCGTTCGCGCCAGTCCTGCAGGAACACGCTTGCGCGGCCGATGTACATGTCCTCGCTCGGACCGAAGCTGCCGGGCACGCGCGGATTGGCGCGTTGCAACGGCTTGCCCGGACCGGTCTCGTCGAGCAATACCTGCTCGACCTTCTTCATCTGAGCGACTGTGTAATCGAAGCTCGCGCCTTCCGGACCCTCCGCCATCAACTGGAAGGTGCCGCGATCCTCCGCAGGTGCCAGCTCACTGGGCAGCGCCTTGAACAACAACACCATCGCCGCCAGTGCGCCGATCATCAATCCGCCGAACAGCCAGGTGCGGCCAACCACGCGCGTGAGCAGGCTGCGATAGGCATCAGCCATGCTGGTGAAGCGCGCGTTCAACCATTCGCTGACGCGATTGGAATGCACCGCGTGCGGGCCGGTGTGCGGTTTCAACAGCTTCGACGCCATCATCGGCGTCAGCGTCAACGCGACGAATGCGGAGATCGCCACGGCGGCCGCCATCGCCACCGACAATTCACGGAACAGGCGACCGGTATTGCCCTGCAGGAAGCCGACCGGCAGGAACACCGCGATCAGCACCGCGGTCGTGGCCAGCACCGCGAACGCAACCTGCGCAGTACCACGACGTGCCGCGACCAGTGCCGGTTCGCCCAGGTCGACGCGACGCTGGATGTTCTCCACCACCACGATGGCGTCATCCACCACCAGGCCGATGCACAACACCAGTGCCAGCAACGTCAGCAGGTTGATCGAGAAACCGAACGCATACAGCGCGATGAACGATGCGATCAGGCACACCGGCACCGTCACTGCCGGGATCAGGGCGGCGCGCACGCTGCCAAGGAACAGCCAGATCACCACCAGCACCAGGATCACAGCTTCGATCAGCGTGCCGTAGACGCGCTCGACCGCGGCGGAAATGAAGGTGGTGTTGTCGAAGGCGACGTAGATGTCGGCGCCGCCCGGCAGGCTGGAACGGATGCGGTCTGCTTCCTCCTGCGCTGCTTTCGCGACGTCGAGGCTGTTGGCGGTCGAGGTCTTGACGATGCCGAGTCCGATCGCCGGTTCGCCGTTGCTGTGGTACCAGGCGCGGCGTTCCGCCGATTCCTGCTTTACCGTGGCGATGTCGCCGAGCTTGACGACATAACCGTCGCCACCGCGCGCCACCGGCAACTGGGCGAAGGCTTCCGGCGTGGTGTAGTCGCGCATGACGCGCAGGATGAAGTCGCGATCCTTCGATTCGAGATGGCCGGCGCCGAGTTCGACGTTCTCCTGCTGCAGCGCCGTTTCGACATCGGGAATGGTGATGCCGCGCGCAGCCATCGCATCATGGTCGAGCCAGATGCGCATCGCATAGGCCTGGCCGCCGCCCATGCGCACGGTGGCGACGCCGGGCAGGCTGGAGAAGCGGTTGACGAGGTAGCGCTGCGCGTAATCGGTGAGCTGCAGCGTGTCCATGTTGGACGAACGCAGGTTGAACCAGATGATCGGATCGGAATCGCTCTCGACCTTGGTGATTTCCGGAGGGCGCGCTTCCGGCGGGATGTCGCCGGCAACGCGGCTTACCGCGTTGCGGACGTCGTTGGCGGCGCCTTCGATGTCGCGGGTCGGCAGGAATTCGATGCTGATGCGCGAGCTGCCGTTCTGGCTGGTGGAATCGATGGTGTTGATACCCTCGATACCGGCCATGCTGTCTTCGAGGATCTTGGTAATGCGCGTCTCGACCACGCTCGACGATGCGCCGGGATAATCGACCTGTACCGACACGATCGGCGGATCGATCGCCGGCAGTTCACGCAACGTCAGGCGCATGAACGACATCACGCCCAGCACCACAAGCAGCAGGCTCATCACCACGGCCAGCACCGGCCGCTTGATCGAGACGTCGGACAGCTTCACTTCTTCGCCGCTCCGGCGGCGACAGGTGCCGCGGCTTTCAGCGTGGCGTCCGCCTTCACCTTGCCGACGCCATCGACCACGATGCGGTCACCGGCGTCGAGGCCACTGCGGATCATCGCCTTGCCAGGAATCCGCCCACCGACTACGACTTCGACCTTCTGCGCCTTGCCCGCAGGCGTGACGCGCCAGACGAAGGTCTGCGAGCCGATCTGCATCACCGCAAGCTCGGGCACGACGATCGCGTCGTGCGTGCCGCGGGTGACCTCGACGTTCATCAGCATGCCGGGCTTCAGCGCGTGATCGGGATTGGGGAAATCGCCGCGCACCGTCATCGCGCGCGAATCGGTATCGAGACGGCCGGCCGAGGTCTGCACCGTGCCGGAGAAATTGCGGCCGGGATACGCCTGCGTCGTCCCGCTGACAGCCTGTCCCGACGCCACGTTCGCCAGCTCGGTTTCCACCACCGGGAAATCGACGTAGACGCGCGAGACATCATCGAGGGTGGCGATCGCCGTGCCCGGCGTCACCAGCGTGCCCGGACTCACCTGGCGCAGGCCGAGCAGGCCGGAGAACGGCGCGCGGATCACGCGATCGGAAAGATTGGCGCGGATCTGTTGCACCTGCGCGATGGCGGCATCGCGCGTCGCCTTCTGGGTATCAAGCATCGACGTCGCGATCAACTGCTGCGCGGCGAGTTGCGACTGGCGCTGGTACAGGGTGTCGGCTTCCTTGGCCGCGGCAGCGGCGGCGGCGAGCGCGGCCTGCTGCTGCTGGCCAGTCAGCGTCACCAGCGGCGCGCCGCGGTTCACCCACTGCCCGCTCTCGAAATGCACCTTGTCCACGGTTTCGCTGACCTTGGCGGTCACCGTCACCGATTCATGCGCCTTGACCGTGCCCAGTGCCTGCAGCGTGTCCGTCCACGGCTCCTGCCGCACTGGCTGGATCACCACCTCGATCGGCTGGCCTCCATCCCCGCCCTTGGCACCGGCCTTGCCGGCATCGCCGCCACGGTGGCAGCCTGCAAGCATCAGGCCCACGATCATTCCACCGGCCCAGAGCCGGAACGTCGATTCAGCGCGGAAATTCATCCGGCAATTTTATGCGGATGGAAGATGACGCACCCGTGACTTTAGGCATGGATGCACGCGTCCCGCACCAACAAAAACGCCGGCACAGGACCGGCGTTTTCGAACACGATTCAGCGGGAATCAGGCTTTCTTCCACTCACCCAGCGCAGCCAGGCCATTGTCCTTGGCACGGGCGTAAACGGTGTCCTGCGCCTTGGCCCAGTTGCCTGTCATGTCCTGCGCCCACAGCTTCAGCGCGGCCTGCTGCATGGCGCGGCCGTAGGAAAACGATAGCGGCCACGGGTTCGGGCCCATGCGGTTCATCGCGTCGAGGTGCGCGGTCGCGGCCTCGTCGCTCTGGCCGCCGGACAGGAACACGATGCCCGGCAGGATCGCCGGCACGGTCGACTTCAGGCACATCAGGGTGGCCTCGGCCACTTCCTCGACGCTGGCCTGGTCGGGGCAATCCTTGCCCGGCACGACCATCGACGCCTTGAGGATGGTGCCTTCCAGCGCGACGTTGTGCTGGTACAGCGCATCGAACAACGAACGCAGGGTCACTTCGGTGACTTCGTAGCAGGTCTCGATGTCGTGGCTGCCGTCCATCAACACTTCCGGCTCGACCATCGGCACGATGCCCTGTTCCTGGCACAGCGCGGCATAACGCGCCAGCGCCTGGCTGTTGGCCTCGATGCAGGTGCCGGACGGGATGTCCTCGCCGATGTTGATCACCGCGCGCCACTTGGCGAAGCGTGCGCCGAGCTTGTAGTACTCCTGCAGGCGGGCGCGCAAGCCGTCGAGGCCTTCGGTCACCAGCTCGCCCGGGAAGCCGGCCAGCGGCACCGTGCCCTTGTCGACCTTGATGCCCGGGATCATGCCGTGGTCGGCCATGTACTTGGCGAACGGCACGCCGTCCTTGGTGGACTGGCGGATGGTTTCATCGAACAGGATGGCGCCGGCCAGATACTCGTTGACCTTGGGCACGGTCAGCAGCAGTTCGCGGTAGGCGCGACGGTTCTCTTCGGTGCTGGCGATGCCCACGCCGTCGAAGCGCTTCTGGCAGGTCGCGGCGGATTCGTCGATGGCGATGATGCCCTTGCCCGGCGCGACCATCGCACGGGCGGTTTCGGCAAGCTGTTCGATGCTCATTGCGTTTGGCGTCCTGGCGCGGGAAAACGCAATTATAGCCCGCGCCCGGGTTTCGACCGGGCCACGGGTAGTCGCCCGGTCAGGGCGTCGGCATGGTCCGGCTGACCTCGATCACCCGCAGCGTGTTGGTGGAGCCATGCTGGTGCATGCTCTCGCCGCTGGTGAACAGTACGCGCTGGCCTTCGTCCAGCAGGCCACCGTCCAGCAGGTGGCGGATGGCCTGGCGGGCGGCCTGGCCGGCGAACAGGCCGCGGCTGTCGAAGGCGATCGGGAACACGTCGCGCATCAGCGACATGCGGCGGCGGGCGTCAGCGTGGCGCGAGAAGGCGTAGATCGGCACCGGCGAACGGAAACGCGACAGGTAGCGCGCGGTGCCGCCGGATTCGGTGAGGGCGATGATCGCCTCGACCGGGATGTGCTGGGTCAGGAACATCGTCGCCATCGCGATCGCGTTGTCGACGCGATCAAGGTCGCGCTGCGCGCCTTCGTAGTTGGTGTCGCTGTTGAACTGCCTTTCGGCGCCGATGCAGATGCGCGCCATCGCTTCCACCGCGCGCACCGGGTACTGGCCGGCGGCGGTTTCCTGCGAGAGCATCACCGCGTCGGTTCCGTCGATCACAGCGTTGGCGACGTCGAGGACTTCCGCGCGCGTCGGCATCGGGCTCGACACCATCGACTGCAGCATCTGCGTCGCCGTGATCACCACCTTGTTGCGCTGGATCGAGTGCGTGATGATCTTCTTCTGCAGGCCGGGCAATTCGGCGTCGCCGATCTCCACGCCAAGATCGCCACGCGCCACCATCACCACGTCGCTGGCATCGATGATCTCGTCGAGATTCTCGATCGCCTCGGCACGCTCGATCTTGGCCACCAGCGCGGCATGGCTGCCGTGCGATTGCGCCGCCTTGCGTGCTTCCTCCATGTCGGCGGCATCGCGGCAGAACGACACCGCGATGAAGTCGGCGTCGAGGCGCGCGGCGATCGCGATCAGCTCGCGATCCTTTTCGGTGATCGCGCCCAGCGACAGGCCGCCGCCCTGCTTGTTGAGCCCCTTGCGATCCGAGAGCACAGAATCGTTGAGCACGCGATTGATGATGCGCTGGCCTTCGATCTTCTCGACCTGCAACTGGACCATGCCGTCATCGAGCAGCAGCACGTCGCCAGGCACCACATCGCCGGGCAGGCCGAGATAGCTCACGCCGACCTGGCTGGCATCACCCGGCGGCGGATTTTCTTCCGCCACCAGATCGAAGCGATCGCCTTCCTTCAGCGCGACCTTGCCCTCGGAGAAACGTTCGACGCGGATCTTGGGGCCCGGCAGGTCGGCGAGGATGCCGATCTCGCGACCGGCGCGCGCCGCCGCCTCGCGCACCGCTTGCGCACGCGCGACCTGTGCCGAGGGATCGCCATGCGAAAAATTGAGTCGCACGCAATCGACGCCGGCACGGATCAACGCATCAAGGACTTCCGGCGAATCGGTGGCCGGGCCAAGCGTGGCGAGGATGCGGGTGCGGCGACGGTGCTGTGACATTCGGGGCTCCTGACTGAACCCGTGACGCTAGCACATCGGCACGACACTCCGCCGCGTGTATTCGTTGTCAGCCGCGCGCCTCGAGAGCGGCGACCGCCGGCAAGGTCTTGCCTTCGAGGAATTCGAGGAAGGCGCCGCCGCCGGTGGAGATGTAGGACACGTCCTTCTCGATGCCGTACTTGTCGACCGCGGCCAGGGTGTCGCCACCACCGGCGATCGAGAATGCATTCGACTGGGCGATGGCATCGGCGACGATTTCGGTCCCGTGCGCGAACGCATCGAACTCGAACACGCCAACCGGGCCGTTCCAGACCACGGTGCCCGCCTGCGCGATCATGAAGGCGTAGCGCTCGGCGGTTTGCGGGCCGATGTCGAGGATCATGTCGTCGGCGCCGACCGCATCGACCGGCTTGACCGTTGCCGGCGCATCGGCCTTGAACTCCGGCGCGACCACGACGTCGACCGGCAGCGGGATCTCGGCGCCACGCGCCTTGGCATCGGCCATGATCTTCTTCGCGGTATCGACCAGGTCCATTTCGACCAGCGACTTGCCAACGCCATGGCCCATCGCCGCGATGAAGGTGTTGGCGATACCGCCGCCGACGATCAGCTGGTCGACCTTGCCGACCAGCGACGACAGCAGTTCGAGCTTGGTGCTGACCTTGCTGCCGGCGACGATCGCCAGCAGCGGGCGCGCCGGATGTTCCAGCGCCTTGGCCAGCGCATCGAGTTCGGCCATCAGCAGCGGGCCACCCGCGGCCTGCTTCGCAAACCGGATGACCCCATGGGTCGAGGCCTGCGCGCGATGCGCGGTGCCGAACGCGTCCATCACGAAGACATCGCACAGCGCGGCATAGCGCTTCGACAGCACCTCGTCGTCCTTGCCCTCGCCGACGTTCATGCGGCAGTTCTCGAGCAGCACGATCTGCCCCGGCGCCACGTCCACGCCATCAAGGTAGTCACGCACCAGCGGAACTTCGCGGCCGAGCAATTCCGACAGGCGGCGCGCCACCGGCGCCAGCGAATCCGCCTCGCTCCACAGGCCTTCCTTGGGGCGGCCGAGATGCGAAGTCACCATCACCGCCGCGCCGGCGTCGAGCGCGGCCTTCAGTGTCGGGATCGAAGCGAGGATGCGCTGGTCGGACGTCACCACGCCATCGGCGACCGGGACATTCAGGTCCTGGCGGATCAGCACGCGCTTGCCGCGCAGGTCGAGGTCGGTCATGCGGGTGATGGACATGCGTGGGCGCTCAGTCAACGGGAAACGCCTATTGTCGCGGGCCCGGCGGCCCTGTTCAAATCGCGCTCAACCGCCCGGATGCATCGGCAGGCGCGATCCCGGCGGCCGCAACGCATCGAACCCCAGGCCGTAGCGCAGGCTTTGCCCGATCCGCTGGGCGTAGCCGTACATCACTTCGCCATCGGTTTCACCCAGCACTTCATGCGCAGTGGTACGCCATAGCGCCAGCCAATGGCCGAAATGCATGTCCTCGATCGCGGGCTGCGCGCGGTGTACCGCCATCGGATTGCCGCGATATTCGCGGGTGCCCAGCGCGACCGAACTCCAGAACTGCACCAGCGTTGCCTTGTGCGCGGGCCAGTCGTGGACGGCAGCGTTGAAGATGGGGCCGATCACCGGATCGATCTGGACGCGATCGTAGAACGTGTCGACGAGACGCGCGATCGAATCGCGCGTCAGTGTTGCGGAGGGCTCCATTGCGGCATTGTCGCAAATCGCAGTCCCTGCCGCCTTGATCCACGTCAGGAAAAAAGAAAGGGCGCCATGCAGGCGCCCTTTCCCGGAGTCGATTACGCAGGCTCAGCGATAGCCGGAGTCCTTCGGATCGTTGACGATCTTGATCAGCACGCTGCGCGAATCGTAGGCCGACTGCGAACTGAAGATCAGGCGACCCAGGCCCTTGTACGCACATTCCCAGCGCGAGGTGTCACCGCCGTGATAGAACGGGATCCACGCCTTGCCGGTGGCATAGGCACCGCAATCGGCATCGCGATGGCCGATGATGTCCTCTACCTGCTTGCGCGGCATGCCGATCTCGAGCTTGCTGAAAGGCGAGCCCGCGGCGGCGGTACCGTAGATCTCGCCTTCGACGCCATCCTTGCCTTTCACCGTGCGCATCGGACCGTGGTCGGTCTGCTCGGTCTTGGCCTTGTCGTCTTCCTTCTTGGTGTCGTCCTTCTTCTTGCCCCAAGGCAAGCCGGCGCTGGCATCCGCGCAGAACGCGAGCGCAGCGACACCGAGGACGATCCCACTGATCCGGATACGTTGATTCATTTCGATTCTCCCTCCCCTGTTGGATGCCCGCGGTCGAGACATGAGACCGCGGTCACCAAATTCTGCCACGGATTACTTGGCCGCGACCACCTTGACCATCTCGAGGCACTTGTTCGAGTAGCCCCATTCGTTGTCGTACCAGCTGACCAGCTTGACGAAGGTCGGGTCGAGCGCGATGCCGGCGTCGGCGTCGAACACCGAGGTGCAGGTCTCGCCGCGGAAGTCGGTGGCGACGACCTTGTCCTCGGTGTAACCGAGCACGCCCTTGAGCGCACCCTGCGACTGGGCCTTCATCTCGGCGCAGATCTCGGCGTAGGTCGCCGGCTTCTCGAGTTCGCAGGTCAGGTCGACCACCGAGACGTCGCTGGTCGGCACGCGGAAGCTCATGCCGGTCAGCTTCTTGTTGAGCTCGGGGATCACCACGCCGACGGCCTTGGCGGCGCCGGTGCTGGACGGAATGATGTTCTCCAGGATGCCGCGGCCACCACGCCAGTCCTTGTTGCTCGGGCCATCGACGGTCTTCTGGGTCGCGGTGGCGGCGTGCACGGTGGTCATCAGGCCGCGCTTGATGCCCCACTTGTCGTTGAGGACCTTGGCGATCGGGGCCAGGCAGTTGGTGGTGCAGGAAGCATTCGAGATGATGGCTTCGCCGGCGTATTTGTCGCTGTTCACGCCGTAGACGAACATCGGGGTGTCGTCCTTGGACGGCGCCGACAGGATCACCTTCTTCGCGCCGGCGTCGAGGTGCTTCTGCGCGGTGGCCTTGTCGAGGAACAGGCCGGTCGATTCGATCACCACGTCGGCACCAACCTCGTCCCACTTGAGGGCGGCCGGATCGCGTTCCTGGGTCAGGCGGATCTTCTTGCCGTTGACGACCAGGGTGTTGCCTTCGACCGAGACATCGGCCTTGAAGCGGCCATGCACGGAGTCGTAGCGGAGCATGTAGGCCAGGTAGTCCGGCTCCAGCAGGTCGTTGATCGCGACGATCTCGATGTCGTTGCCGAAGTTCTGCACGGCGGAACGGAAGACGTTGCGGCCGATGCGACCGAAACCGTTGATGCCGACCTTGATGGCCATTGCCTGCTCCTGATGGGGTAGATGGGGCGGCGCGGCGGATGCGCCGGTGGATTCATCATTTTAGCCGTTCTCCTCGGCTACCATCGGCCCATGAACAAAATCACCAAACCACGTGTCCTCTTCGCCCTCCTCCTGCTCGCCTGCGCCCTGCCCGTGCTGGCCTGGGCACCGCTGGGCCACCGTCTTGTCGGCGACCTCGCCGAACGCCACCTGACCCCGGCCGCCAAGGCGGAAGTCGCGAAGCTGCTGGCCGGCGAACGCGAGCCGACCCTGGGTGGCGTCGCCAACTGGGCCGACGAATTGCGCAACACGGATGCCGATCGCTTCAAGCGCACTTCGCGCTGGCACTACGTCAAGCTGACCGGGCCGGAATGCGCGTACGAACCGGCGAAGGAATGCAAGGACGGCAACTGCGTGATCGCCGCGATCGAGGCGCAACTGGCGATCCTGCGTGATCGCAGCCAGCCGCTGGATGCGCGCCGTGATGCCTTGAAGTTCGTGGTGCACCTGGTCGGCGACGCGCACCAGCCGTTCCATGCCAGCAATCATCCCGATGCCGGCGGCAACCAGTACCAGATCAGCCTGCGCACCAAGCTCAAGCCGGAGAAATACGCGCAGAAGAATTACGTCGATGGCGTGATGGGCACCAACCTGCATTCCGTCTGGGATTACTACGTGCTGGGCGAGGCCGACCGCAGTCCGCGCGTCTACGCCGACGAACTTGCGCGTCGCCCGTGGCCGCCGATCGCCACCAGCGAAGGCGACCCGACGCAGTGGGCGCAGGAATCCTGCCGCCTGGTCGACGCCTGGGGCACCTACCCGCAGGGCCACAAGCTCGATGCGAGCTATGGCGAAGCGATGCGACCGCTGGCGGAACGCCGCGTGCTGCAGGCCGCCGATCGTCTGGCGCTGATCTTGAATGAAGCGCTGGATCCGGGCTTCAAGCCGGAAGCCGCAGGCGCCTCCGCGCCCTGATCACTTCGGGGCGGGTTCTTTCGCGGAAGGATCCGCCGGTAGCCCGAGCACGTGGCGCACGCGTGTTTCGGTCGACTTCATGCCGGCACGACGACCCAGTTGCACGGCCTGATCGGCGGGCATGCCTTCCTGTTGCGCGGCGGTCACTGCCAGCAAACCGCCTGCACGATTGCCCGATGCGCAGTGCAGCAGCACCGGCCCTTGCGCTTCACGCAGCACACCTTCGAGCTGACGCGCCGCCTCGGGCGTAATCGCTTCGGCATTCGCGACCGGAATGGTGATGTACCGCATTCCCGCCGCAGCAACTTCGGCCGCTTCATCGCGCCCCGCCATTTCTTCGGCGGGACGCAGGTTGATCACGGTGCGCACGCCGCGCGCGGAGATCGCCGACCAATCGCTGCCCGAAGGCTGCCCGGCGGTGTAGAGGCCATCGCGCACCGCGTGCAAGCTGACCGCCGGGGCGACTACGACCGCCGCTGCGGATTTGGATGCCTGCGGCGCAGGCTGGCAAGCAGCCAACGCAACCAGCATCGATGCAACGAGCAGGCCGCGCATCATCACAGTGATTTCGCCGCTTCGACCACGTGCTCGACGGTGAACCCGAAGTGCTTGAACAGCACGTCCGCCGGTGCCGAGGCGCCGTAGCCGGTCATGCCGACCACCGCACCGTCGAGACCGACATACTTGCGCCAGAAATCGGCGGTGCCGGCTTCGATGGCGACACGCTTGCGCACCGCATTCGGCAACACCGCTTCGCGATACGCGGCGTCCTGGCGATCGAACACGTCGGTGCTCGGCATCGACACCACGCGCACGCGCTCGCCAAGTTGTGCTGCCGCATCCATCGCCAATCCGACTTCAGAACCGGTGGCGATCAGGATGATGTCCGGCGTGCCGACGCTGTCCTTCAGGATGTAGCCGCCGCGACGGATCGCCGCGAGTTGCGCGGCATCACGCTGCTGGTGCGGCAGGTTCTGGCGCGAGAACACCAGGCAGCTCGGGCCATCGGCGCGTTCGATCGCGGCCTGCCACGACACCGCGGACTCGACCGCATCGCAGGGACGCCACAGGTCGTTGTGCGGGATGTAGCGCAACGATGCCATGTGCTCGACCGGCTGGTGGGTCGGTCCGTCTTCGCCGAGACCGATCGAATCGTGCGTATAGACATGGATGACGTGCGCGCCCATCAATGCGCTCATGCGCACGGCATTGCGTGCGTAGTCGCTGAAGACCAGGAAGGTGGCATCGTAGGGAATGAAGCCGCCATGCAGCGCCAGCCCGTTGCTGATCGCCGACATGCCGAATTCGCGCACGCCGGAATGGATGTAGTTGGCATTGCCATCCGCATCGTTGATCACGCTCTCGCTGCCGCTCCACAGCGTCAGGTTGGAATGGGCGAGATCGGCCGAACCGCCGATCAGTTCCGGCAAGTGCGGCGCGAATGCCTCGATCGCCATCTGCGACGCCTTGCGACTGGCGACGACCGGGCCTTCGACCTGGAGCTTGGCGACATAGGCATCGGCCAGCGCGTTGAAGTCGGAAGGCAACGTGCCCGTCATCCGGCGCGTCAGCTCTTCGGCTTGCTGCGGGAAGGCCGCGCGATACGCTGCAAACGCCGTGTTCCATTCGGCCTCGCGCGCGGCACCGGCCGCATGCGCGTCCCAGGCCTGCATGATGTCGACGGGGATCTCGAATGGCGCATACGGCCAGTCCAGCGCCTTGCGGGTCGCTTCGACTTCGTCCTTGCCCAGCGGCGCTCCGTGGCTGGATTCCTTGCCGGCCTTGTGCGGCGAGCCGAAGCCGATCGTGGTGCGACAGCAGATCAGCACCGGCTTGCCGCTGACTGCCAGCGCAGTCTGGATCGCGGTTTCGACCTCGACCGGATCCTGGCCGTTGACGCCGCGGATCACCTTCCAGCCATAGGCCTCGAAGCGCGCCGGCGTGTCATCGGTGAACCAGCCCTGGGTGTCTCCGTCGATGCTGATGTGGTTGTCGTCCCAGAAGGCGACCAGCTTGTCGAGCTTCCAGGTACCTGCCAGTGATGCGGCTTCGTGACTGACGCCTTCCATCATGCAGCCGTCGCCCATGAACACCCAGGTGCGGTGGTCGACGATGTCGTGGCCTTCGCGGTTGAAGCGCTGCGCCAGCAATTTTTCCGCGAGCGCCATGCCGACCGCGTTGGCGAAGCCTTGGCCAAGCGGACCGGTGGTGGTCTCGACGCCCGGCGTTTCGTAGTTTTCCGGATGGCCCGGCGTCTTCGATCCGAACTGGCGGAAATTCTTGATGTCGTTGATCGACAGGTCGTAGCCGGTCAGATGCAGCAGCGCGTACTGCAGCATCGAACCGTGGCCGTTGCTCAGGATGAAACGGTCGCGGTTCCACCACTTCGGATTGGCCGGGTTGTGCGAGAGGTGGCTGCGCCACAGCACTTCGGCGATGTCGGCCATGCCCATCGGCATGCCGGGGTGGCCGGAATTCGCGGCCTGGACGGCATCGATGGCGAGGAAACGGATGGCGTTCGCGAGTTCGCGGCGCGTCGGTGTGGTCATGGCGGCATCGGCGGGCGCCCGCGGCTCGGGGCCTGCCTATTGTCCCACAACGGTCGGTTGGCGACCCGGCGAGTACGCATGCCGGCGGCAGCTACTCTCTGCGCAATTCTCTGACCAGATCTTCCATCAATTCCGCGTTGTCTCCAGAGATGAATTTCTCCGGAATGCCTTGCGCGCGAAGATGTCTTCCGATGCTTTCATTGAAGTCGAAGATCGAGCGCAGCACCGATGTTCCGGCAGGTGCCACCAATGCGTTCAGTTGCACTGTCGCCAGATCGCAATAATTGCGGATGCGATTATCCAGAAAATGATCGTAGAAATCGTTGCTTGCCGGATTGCGCTGGCATATCCCGGCAATGACTGCCATGACGACTGATTCATAATCCCCACCAAGATTTCTGTGAAGGAACGCCAACTGGCGTGCAGTGACCCTTGCGTTGTGCCCGCCTGAGCGGTCGATAGATATCCCCATTTTGGTCTGCCCCTCGCTGATCCGAGCAAGTACGGAAATTCCGCCCCTTGAAGTCTTGCATTTCCGAACTTTATGTGTCAATGCATGTCCGCACGACATAAGTACGGCATCGCAATACTGTCAAGGGCCCCTCACTGGAGCCTGTTCATGAAGCGATTCGCCGATCGCCTGCGTGAAGCGCGCATGGCTGCGGGGATGACGCAGGAGCAATTGGGTTTCGTGCTGGGAATTACCAAATCATCGGTATCGGCATGGGAAAACGGCCGCGAAACGCCCAGCTTCAAGATGCTTCCGGAATTGCGCCGCGCACTCGGGCACTCCCTCGACGAGCTGATCTGCGGCAGTGCGGCGGGCGATTCGCGGCAAATCGGCGAAGGCAACCCGCCATACGCGTCCGACGAGTCCTCGCCCATGGCGCGCAACGAGAAGGAGCGCTCTCTGCTCCTGCGCTATCGCAAGCTTCCCGCCAAACGCCGGGCTGCCCTGCTCGACTTGCTCAAGCCCGAATAGCGGCGCGATTGCGGGAATGACAAGCGGACGCCCGTGATCCGGGAGCCCGCATGTCCTGCTACGCGAGCTGCGGACTATTTGGCCGCTGCGTTCAGAATGTCACACATCCCCTTCTGCACGCCTTCCTCGCCAACCGCAAGACCGCCCTCGGTGGTGAAGGTGAGTTCGATCTTCGAACCCTTGCCTTTGGCTTCGATCACCGCATTGAGCGGGACGGTTTTCGCGCTGCCGGCGACATTCTGCTGCGCGGAGATGATGCCCACTTCCTTATCGGCGGTGTTGATCTTGAATCCTTCGCTGACGATCTTGCGGTAGACCCGGACATAGGCGTCCTTGCTCGACACCGTTGGGTATTCCGCCCAGCTCTTGAACGTGCGTCCCTTGAAAAAGCTGCCTTCCTTGGAATAGTTCACCATGCACTGCTCGGCTGCCGATGCCTGCACGGCTGCGGCGGCCAGACCGATGGCCACGATCCACTTCAACTGCATTGTTCCCCTCCTCTCTTGCCGTCCGGAATGGCGGGGACGGCATCCGCCGCAAATCAATGCATCGCGTTTTCTTCCAGCCGTTGCAGCGTGGCGTCGTCCGGCATGTCGGATTCGCCGCTGCGATGCGAGACCACGACCGCGGTAGCGAGGTCGCCGGTGACGTTGAGCGCGGTGCGGCACATGTCGAGGAAGGTGTTGACGCCGAGGACGATGCCGATGCCTTCCGCAGGCACGCCGACGATGCCGCAGATCATCGCGATCACCGGCAGCGAGCCCGACGGGATGCCGGCGGTGCCGATGCCGCCGAGGATGCACAGGACCAGCACCATCAACTGCGTGGCGATCGGCATGTGCATGCCGTAGACCTGGGCCAGGAACAGCACGGTGATGCCTTCGAACAGCGCGGTGCCGTGGTGGTTGGCGGACGCACCGACGGTCAGCACGAAACGCGAGACCTTGCGCGGCAGGCCGAGGTCTTCCTCGGCGACGCGCAGCGTGACCGGCAGCGTGGCCGTGGAAGACGCCGTGGCGAATGCCGTCAGCGTCGCTTCCTGGGTCTGGGTGAAGAACCGGCGCGGCGTCATCCCGCCCATGAAACGCACCCACAGCGGCAGCACGACGAAGCCATGGATCGACAGCGCCAGCAGCACCGTCACCACGAACCAGGCGAGGCTCCTGATCACGTCCCAGCCCAGCTGCGCGGTCAGGTTGAACATGAAGGCCGCGACTGCGTAGGGCGCCAGGCGGATGAACAGGCCGATGAGGTGCATGGACACTTCGAACAGGCCCTGCACCGCGTTCTTGAATGCCGTCGTTCCCGGCGTCGGCTTCATCACCAGGCCGATGCCGATCATCAACGCGAAGAAGACGATGCCGAGCTTCTTGCTGTCGTCGGCCATGGCGCCGACGATGTTGTGCGGCACGATGTTGACCAGCAGGTCCATCAGTTTGAGGTCTGCGCCCTTCTGCACGATGTCGCCGGTCTTCGCCGAGTTCATTGCCTGCTGCACCAGCGACTGGTCCATGTGCGTGCCGGGTTGCAGGATGTTGACGCACACCAGCCCGACCAGGACCGCGGCGAACGTCACCACTGCGGTGTAGTTCAGCGTCTTCCAGCCCAACCGCCCCAGCGAGGCGATGTCGCCCAGCTCGGCCACGCCCAGCACCAGCGCCGAGAACATCAATGGCACCACCAGCATGAACAGCAGGTTGAGGAAGATCTGGCCGAAGGGTCGCGTCGCGTAGGTCATCAGGTACTGCACCCACGGCGCATCGCCGACGAAGGCATGCACCGCCAGGCCCGCCAGCGTGCCCAGCACGAAACCGATCAGCACCTTGTAGTGCAAGGCCAGCCCTTTGCCACCGGTGGTCGCGACAGGTTTCTGCTCAAGGGTCATGTATCGGCTCCGGCCATGAAAATCCGGGGGAGCTTAACAAACCATCCCCGATCAGTGCTCCGGATAGAGCGGCGGCAAGGTGGATTTGGCGGGTTTCGCCGTCGCACCCGTGCGCCATTGCGGCCCGTCACGAAAGGCCTGTCGCAACGATGCCAGGGCCGTCCCAGGCGCGACCTGACCATTGCCCCAAAGCGCGGCCTGCAAGGCATCGATGGCGTCCACCTGCCGTGTCGATTGCAGCCGCGATTTCAATGCATCGAGGTCCGCCGCGGGCGGATTTGCCATGCGCTGCAGGGTCTGGGCGATGCGGGCGAGATCGCCTGATCCAAGTGCATCCTCGAGATCTTTGTTGCGCAACGGCAGCAGCGGAGCCGATGACTTCGGATTCGATGGTGCTGGTACGGCTGCACGCATGTCGCGACGACGCGCGACCCAGGCCAGGCTGGCGATCCACAGCAATCCGATCCCTGCGGCAGCAATGCTCCACACGAAGCCGGAGCTCAACCAGCGCGGCCATTTCGTGCTTTCCCGTGCAGCCGCCGGTCGCGTTGCGGCGGGCGCCGCGAATGCACCGGTTCCGGGCGCCACATTCACCGTCATGGGTTGCGCCTGCGCGGTTGCCGGCTGGTCGTTCGCGACATTCCACCACTGGACCGGCGCGGCCTGCAGGTGCAATGCGCCGGGGTGCGCAGGCACCACCGAGAAGCGCCGCGTCACCACCGTCTGCGGACGCCCGGCGCTGTCGCGATCATCGATCGTCGGCGCTTCCGGATACACCTGCGCATCGTTGTCGGCGGTCAGCATCAATTCCGGCAATTGCGCCGCACTGGCTCCATCGGCCTGCATGCGCAAGGTCACAACCGCCGTCTGGCCCGCGGTCGCCGCAGTCGGGGCGTTCGCCACCTGGAGTTCGAGCCGACGTAGCGGCAACCACGGTTGCGGCGCGTTCGCCGGCGTTTCGCGCACCTGCAGCACTTGCGGCTGTCCACTCGCACGCAGGTTTTCGCGGCCGTCGCCGAAGACGTCATCGAAGAATCCGCCCTGCCCGTGTCCACTGAAGCGCGCGGCCGGCAAGGTCAATGCACCGCTGCGATCAGGCACCAGGACGTAGTGGCGTTCGATCACAGAATAGCTGCGGCCACCGACCTCCTCCGTGCCCTGCACGTCCTCGCCGACCCGGCGCAACGACGCGCCGGCAGGCGCTTCAAGATCGAGCGAGCCATCCAGCATCTGCGTCGCGTACAGCAATCGCACGGTCACGCCCACCGATTGCTGTACGTAGGGATGGCGATCATCGACCTGGGTCTGGATGAACACCGGCCCCTGGTTCGCAACAGGCTGCGCTTGCTGCGGAGCCGTTTGCGCCTGCGGCGATGGCGACGCCGTCGCGCTGCCAGCGGCCGTCACTTCCAGCTGCAATGGCTGCGTGCGATCGCGACCAACCACCAGCGCCGGGATGGTCTGGATCCCGGGCTGCAAGGCGATCAGCTCCACCCGATAGCGCAAATCGACCGCCAGCGAGCCGTTGTCATAGCGCACCGATCGTTCGCTGGCCACATCCTCGACGCGAAAGCGCGATCGCAACGCCGAGTAATCGGGCGCGCCGACCTGGTCGGTGGCGATGGTCAGCATCACCGCATCGCCCTGCCTGACGCGGGTGCGATCGAGCGTCACCGATGTCCTCGCCCATGCAGGCATGGCGAACATCGCCAGCATGATCAGCGCGACTCCACGTTTCATCCGCCACCTCCGCGTCGCCGCTCGCGTTCCAGCTGGAACTTGCTGCGCAGCAAGGCCCCGGGATCATCGGGAATGCGCCGCAACCAGGCATCGACCTGCTGGCGGCGCTCGCGTTCGGCAGCGGTTTCCGGCTGCGATCCCGCGCCCGGTTGCCGGCCCTGCGCATCGTCCTTGTCCTGCTTCATCGCCTCGCGCATGCGTTCACGCTGCGCCGCATCCGCCGCTTCCTGGCCGGCGCGATCCTCCGGTTTCGGATTGCCGGACTGACCGCCTGCCGGCGACTGGCCATTCTGTTGCTGGCTGTTTTGTTGTTGGTTGTTTTGCGATTGACCGCCCTGCTGCGAGCCGTCTTGCTGTCCGTTCTGTTGCGGGTTGTCCTGTTGCGAGCCGCCTTGTTGCTGCTGACCACCCTGTTGCTGTCCGCTCTGCTGCTGGTCTTGTTTCCGATCCTGCTGGCCCTTGTTGCCGGACTGCTGCCCCTGCGGGGGCTGGCGCATCGCCTTGAGCACGGCCTCGCGATTGGCCTTGGCATCGACCATGGCGGGATCACGCCGCAAGGCCTGGTCGTAGGACTGCACCGCTTCGCGATACTTCCCGAGTCGCGCCAGCGCATTGCCACGGTTGTAGGCGGCATCGGCACTGTCGACTTTCGCGAATTCGGATTCGGCGCGGGCGAAATCACCCTGGCGATAGGCGCGCTGCCCCGACTGCATGTGATCGTAGGCCTGCTGGTCCGGACGTCGCCATAAATCGCCGGCATGCCCGGTTTGCGGAATCGCGGCAAAGCCGATCGCGACGAACAGCATTGCCGCCAGCGCGCCGCCACGACGGAACGCCGGCAACAGCAGCAACAGCAATGGAAGCAGCAACCACGCCCCATCGTCCTGCCACTGGCTGCCGGCATGGCCATGCGCACTGCCGCCGGCATCGGTCGCAGCCGGAGCATCGACACCGAGCTGAGAGATGTCAGCCGTGGTTGATCCCATCGCCACGGCGCGACCGCCGCCCGCGGTCGCCATCGCCGTCAACGATGCCAGATCAAGGCGCGCCATCGAGATGCCGCCGGCGGCATCGCGCACCGGGCGTCCCACTGCGCTGCCGACACCCAATGCGGACACGCGGAAGCCATCGCTGCGCGCGGCGATCGCCGCACGAATCGCAGCGGCATCGGCGTGATCGGTCATCAACACGATGTCGCCCTGGCTGTTGCCTGCCTGCTGCAGCAGGTCCCGGGCAAGCCGGATCGCACGATCCGCGTTCTGGCCATCGTCCGGCATCACGTCCGGCGACAGCGCATCGATGAACACCGCGACATTGGCGGGATCATCGGTCAGCGGCGCGACTGCATAGGCATCACGCGCGAACGCGACCAGCGCGACCTGCCCGTCGGGGCGCGCCTTCAGCCATTGCTGCAACTTCGCGCGCATCAACAGCAAACGCGATGGCGCGACATCCTCGGCCCTGCTAGCCGACGACAGGTCGATGGCGATCACCAGCGGCGATTTCGACTGCTGCAACGGCGCCTCGCTGCGATGCCAGGACGGCCCCGCCAGCGCCAGCACCATGCATGTCGCCAACAACGCCGCCCACAGCGGCGCAAACCGGCCACGCGCCACCGTGCCGCCATCTTCCAGCACGTACGGACGCAGCACCGGGTCGATCACGCCCGCCCATGGATCGCGACCATGGCGCAGGCGCCATGCCAGCCACGCCACGACCGGCACCGCGAGCAAGGCCCACAGCCATTCCGGACGCAACCAGTGCAACGCCGCGATCATCCGCGTCGCCTCCAGCCATTGAGCGCGAACGCCAGCACGAACAATCCGCCCGCCGCCAGCAGCAGCGGGTAATAGTGTTCGATGCGCGGGCGCACCGCCTTGCCCTGCGTCTTGACCGGCTCCAGCCGTTCGATCTCGCCATAGATCCCCGAGAGCTGTTGCGCGTCGCGTGCACGGTAATAGTGGCCGCCAGTCATCTGCGCGACCTTCTGCAAGGTCGCCTCATCCACTTCATCGTCGCCACCCGGCATCGTGACCGGAATGCCGAAGAAACTCTGCTGCGATTCACCACCACCAACGCCAACCGTGTAGACGCGCACGCCGGCGATCTGCGCCAGCTCCGCGGCCTTGAGCGGTTCGATCACGCCCGACGTCGCGACGCCATCGGTGAGCAGGATCAGCACGCGCTCCTGCGCCGGCACTGCACGCAGGCGCTTCACGCCCAGCGCGATGGCATCGCCCAATGCAGTCGAAGTGCCGGGCAAGCCGACCACGCTGTCGCGCAATTGCTGGCGGACGGTATCGAGGTCGGCGGTGATCGGTGCGAGCACGAAGGCGCGATCGCCGAACACGATCAGGCCGATGCGATCACCGGCGCGACGATCGAGGAAATCGGCGATCACCGCTTTCGCCGCCGTCAGGCGATCCACGGTTGCGTTGCCCAACGCCATGTCTGGCGTTTCCATGCTGCCGGAGAGATCGACAGCGAGCATCATCCCGCGCCCGCTGTCCGGCGGCAGGATTGCGGGGCCGAGGCTCTGCGGCCGCGCTGCTGCCACGCACAACACGATCCATGCCAGCCAACCCAGCCATGGCGCATGGCGACGCAGCACGCCCGGAGCACCGCCACCGACGCGCGCAAGCACCTCGGCATCGGGAAATCTCAATGCATGGCCCTGCGTGCGACGCGACGGCAGCAACATCCACGCCAGCCATGCCAACGGAATCGCCCACAGCATCCACGGCCAGGCCAATGCCCAGTCATGCGGCCACAAGCGCTGCAACCATGCCGTCACTGTCGCATCCATTCGACGAAGCGCGTGCGCGCGACATCGCGCAGGGCGCGCACGTCATCCGCGTCGACTTCAGGCCGGAATGCGCCATCCACCAGCATGCGACCGGCATCGGTATCGAACACCGGCATCTTGTAGCCGGAATCGAGGAAGCGCAGCCAGGTCTCGCCGTCATACGTATCGGCATCGCCCTGCTTGCGGCGCGCGGCGCGACGCAACAGTTCCGACATCGCCCGCACCTGCGCGACCGGCGTCTGCGCGGCATCGACCGTGTCGTCGAACATCGCTTCAAGCTCGCGGATCTGGCGGATCTTGCGCCGGCGCAGGATCCACATTGCCGCCACGATCGCGACAACGAGTGCCGCCGCGATCCACCAGCCGGGTGCCGGCGGCCACCATGCCGGCGCGGCCGCCTGATGGATGTCGCGCAAAGCGATTTGCCCGGGCGCCATCACGCCACCTCCGCCTGGATGGCACGAAAGCCGGCGAGCCAATCGGTTGCCGGCGCATCGGTCATGATCGCCTGCGCTTCGCCACCGGCATCGCGGATCGTCGCCAGCGCCTGCTGCAATGTTCCCGCGAATGCTTCTTTCCAGCGACCGTAGGCAGGCGACCCCGAGAGATCGAGTTCGCTGCGTGCACCCGCGCTGAGGAAGCGCAAGCGCCGGCGCGGTGGTGATTGTTCAAAGGCATCCACCGGCAGCAGCACATGCAATTCGCTCGCCTTCGCCAATGCGCGCCAACGCGCGGCATCGATCGCGACGACGCTGGCCGCTTCCGCCAGCACCACGACGCGCGAACCCGGACGCACCAATCTCCGCATCTGTCGCAAGGCATGATCCAGCCCGTGCCCATCGTTTGCAGGCGCCGAGTACCAGCGCACCAACGCTTCCATCACCGGCAACACGCCCCGCATGCCGCCGGCAGGCATCCGCGGCGGCTCGCTGGCACTGCCGCACATCGCGCCGATGCGATCACCGTCGTTGAGCGCCGCCCATGCCGCGACGGCTCCCAGGCGGGCCGCCTGCACCGACTTGTAGCGTTCGCGCGTCCCGAAATACAGCGAAGACGCACGATCGGCGACGATCCAGCTCGCACGCTCACGCTCGGGCTGGAACAGCTTGGTATGCGGCCTTCCGGTCCGCGCGGTGACGCGCCAGTCCATGTGGCGGGCGTCATCGCCGGCTGCATATTCGCGCGACTCCGCGTATTCCATGCCGCGACCCCGCAAGGGCGACAACGCCGGCCCGCTCACCCCTTCGCGCGCGCGTCGTGGCGGGCGTCGCGCCGCTGCTTCGCCACGCAATGCCAGCAACATCGACAGGGAGGGAGCGATCGCGTCGTTCACGTCGGCTGCAACCTCAGGGCAACGGCACCACGCCCAGCAAGGCATCGACGAGACGATCGCCGGTCCAGCCTTCGGCCATCGCTTCGTAACTGGGCAGGATGCGATGGCGCAACACGTCCGGCGCCACCGCGCGCACGTCTTCCGGCGTGGCGTAGTCGCGTCCAAGCAGCCATGCGCGCGCGCGCGCGCAACGCTCGAGCGCGATCGACCCGCGCGGACTCGCGCCCCAGGCGATGCGTTTCGCCAGGTCGCGGTCGTAGCGCGCCGGATCACGCGAAGCCAGCACCAGTTCGATCAGGTAGCGCTCTAGCGCGGGCGCGACATGGACATCCAGCACCGCCGCGCGTGCCGCGAACAGGTCGTCAAGCGCAACCGGCACCGGCGGTTCGGTCGGTTGATCCAATACCTGGCCACGTGCCGCGTCACGCGCGATTCGCAGGATCTCGCTTTCGACCTGGGCATCGGGATAACCGATCCGCACATGCATCAGGAAACGATCGAGCTGCGCTTCCGGCAACGGGAAGGTGCCTTCCTGCTCGATCGGGTTTTGCGTCGCCATGACCAGGAACAACTTCGGCAACGGGTAGGTCTGTCGCCCCACCGTGACCTGGCGCTCGCCCATCGCTTCCAGCAACGCCGACTGGACCTTGGCCGGCGCGCGATTGATTTCGTCGGCCAGCAGCAATGAATGGAAGATTGGACCAGGCTGGAATTCGAAGCGACCATCCTGCGGTCGCCACACTTCGGTTCCGGTGAGATCGGCGGGCAGCAAGTCGGGCGTGAACTGCACGCGTGCGAACTGGGCATCAAGACGCGATGCCAGCGCCCGGATCGCGGTGGTCTTGGCCAGTCCCGGCGCGCCCTCGACCAGCAGGTGGCCGTCGGCGAGCAGTGCAATCAGCAGGCGTTCGATCAACCGCGACTGGCCGACCACCTGTGCCGACAGGTCGTCCGCCAGCGTGCGGAAGGTGGCATGCAAGCGGCCATCGACGACCGCGTGTTGCGACGGCGCGGAAGCGGGCAGTTCGGGAGGCTGGATCTGGCTCATCGGACGGTCGGGGGAAGGACAACGCCAGTTTGACCGATCCGCCGTTCATTGGTTCATCACGACGGTTGGAGTGACCCACCCGGAAATGGAAACGGGAGCCAGAGGCTCCCGTTTCGCGTACCGCATGTGCAACTTGCCGTATCAGTGCATCGTCTGCTTGACGCGGATGATGCGCGGCGTCAGGAACACCAGCAGCTCTGCCTTCTGGTTGCTCTTGCTCTTCTGGCGGAACAGGCTGCCGATCACCGGGAGGTCGCCGAGGAACGGCACCTTGTGCACGCTGTCGTTTTTCTTGAATTCGTAGACGCCACCGATCACCACGGTCTGGCCGTTGTCCATCAGCACTGCGGTGTCGACCGCGCGCTTGGCGATGATCGGCACATTGCCGATCGGCGTGTTCAGCCAGCTGTCGAGATCGTCCTTGGTCACCTTGACGTTCAGGAAAACGCGGTCGTCATTGGTGATGGTCGGCGTCACCCGCAGCTCGAGCAGCACGTCCTTGAACTGGACCTGCGGCAGCACCGCGCCGCCGGCGCTGGACGTCACGGTGACATAGCCGATCTGGCTGCCCTGCTGGATCACCGACTCACGCTGGTTTGTCGTGAAGATGCGCGGGTTGGCGAGGATCTCGCCACGCCCTTCTTCCTGCATTGCCGACAGTTCCAGGTCCAGCGAGAAATTCGCACCGAGGATCGAATACCCGATGGATGCAGCGGGAGAAACGGAGCCCGCCGGCTGGTTGAAGTTGAGGCCGGAGCCAACGTTGCTGAGGACGCCACCCACATTGTGCTGGGCACTGGTGTTGTCGCCGCCGACGCCGTACTTGTATTTGTTGTGGTCGAACGAACCACCGAAGCCGATGCCGAACTTCGCGCCGAGATCACGGGCGAAGGTTTCGGTCGCGATCACGATTCGAGATTCGATGACCACCTGGTCGACGGGGCGATCAATCTCGTTGATCAGGGCACGCATCGCCGTGACCTTCTTCGGGATGTCGCTGATCATCAGCGTATTGGTGCGCCCATCGGCGACGATGCGGCCACGCGGTGACAGGAAGCCGTTGTCGTTGCTGTTCTGGCCGCTGCCACCACCGCCACCACCGCCATTGCTGTTGCCGATGCCCTTGGCCTCGGTGATCGCCTTGTAGATCTCGGTGGCGCTGTGATAGTTGATGCGGAAATATTCCGTCGTGAGGTCCTGGCGGTTCTCCAGGGCGATGCGGGCGTCTTCCTTGTCCTGCTCGCTCTTGGCGATTTCCGACTGCGGGGCGACCCAGATCACGTTGCCATCACGACGCTTGTCGAGGCCCTTGGCCTTTAGGATGACATCCAGCGCCTTGTCCCACGGCACGTTCTGCAAGCGCAGGGTGATGTTGCCCTGGGTGGTGTCCGACGCCACGATGTTGAGGCCAGCGGTCTCGGCGATCAGCTGCAGCACGGTACGCACCGGCACGTCCTGGAAGTTGAAGTTCACCGGGCGGCCCGTGTAGGTCGGAGCGTCCTTCGCCCTGGTTGCAGCGGTCCGCGCAGCAGTCGAGACGATCGAGTTCATGCCACCGACCGCAGTCGCGTCGGGCTTGGGCGTAATCTCGACGATGTACTCGCGGCCACGCTGGTAGGCCATCGACTCGAATGGCGCGTGGGTGTTGAGCACCAGGCGATTCCCGGCAGCGTCGACACTATCGACCGGCGTCGCGAAATCGCTGACGTTCATGAACTTCTGCAGGGTGGCCGGCACCCGGGCATTGCCGAGATCGATGACCACGGAGTTGCCCTGGTTGCGCAGGTCGGGCATGACGCCGTCGCCGCTGAAACCGAGGATCAGCTTGCCCGAGCCATCATCGCTGCGCTTGAAGTCGACCTTGTCGACTGTCAGCGCCTGCGTCGATGCCGCCTTGGTGGCGACTGGCTGGTTGGCAACCTGCGCCTGGGCGCAAGCCGCAGCACCCAGCAGTCCTGCGAGGAGCGCAATGCGGCCGGCCTGGAGTGCGCCGCTGCATTTCGTGTGGATGAACTGCATGTGCTTTCCCCTAATCAAGGACTGTTGAGTGCGATGGATGCCGGGCGCTGCAGCCAGCCACCGGCGCCATCAGGCGTCAGTTCGACGATATCGATGCGGTCTTCGGTGACGGTAGTGATCCGCCCCTCCGACTGACCGATGTACATGCCCGGGCTGACCCGGTAGGTGACCTTGTCCGGCGTCATCACCAAGCCGACCAGGGCACCCTTTCCTTTGCCGCCAATGGTACCGACCATCTTCAGCGCATCGAGCGGGTAATGCTCCAGCGGCTGCTTGCGGCGGGCGGAGTCGGGATGCAGGCCGGAGGCGCTGATGCCAGCGGCAGCCAATGCGATGTCGAACGGATCACGCAGTCCCTGCGCGTCGTAGTTGAAGGTTTCGAACGGGGTGATCGGCGGCAGCGGTTTCAACGGCGGGCCCGGTTTCGAGCGCGTCTCTTTCGCCCATTTGACGAGATCGGACGGTTCGTTCGGTGAATGCTCGACGCTGCGACCGCAACCGGCCACCAGTACCGACGCCGCGAACAACCAGGCCATGCGTGTCAGGCGGATGCTCATTTGGCACCTCCGTCAGCAGGCTTGGCCGGCTGCGGAGCCGGCTTGCCGTCCTTGCCCTTGACCGGCGGCGGCGCACGCTCGCTCTCGTCGAGATAGCGATAGGTCTTGACCGTACCCGCCATCTGCAATCCGGAGTTCTTGTCACGCGGCGTCAGCGCGATGTTGTTCATGGTCATGATCACCACGCGCGGCAACGAAGCCACTGCACTCATGAAGGCACCGAACTGGTGGAAACCCCCGGCGAAACGCAGGTCGATCGGCCGCTCCGCATAGATGTCCTTCTTGATCTCGGGTTGCGGCTTGAACAGTTCGACGCGCAGGCCGCTCGCCAGTGCCGACTGCGAGATGTCGGTGATGACGTCGGGCATCTCGGTCTTGCTCGGCAGCTGCCGCAGCATTTCCTGCAGGTCCTTTTCCATGGTCGCCAGTTGCTGCTTGAGCGGCTCGAGGTTCGCGGCCTTGCCTGCCTTGGTCTCGAGGTCCTGGCGCAACGACGATTCGGTGCCTTCCAGCCCTTGCAGTTCCTCGCGCTGGCCACGGAAGACCAGTACCCATGCCAGCAACAGGATCAGGATCGCCGCCAATGAGGCGAGCCCGGCCTGGGCGCCGATCGGCCAACCGCCGATATTGTTGAAATCGAGGCTAGTGCCCTTGCGCGCCATTTCAGCGTCCCCCCGGCTGGCCGGCGCTGGTAGGCGCCTGGGTCTGTGTCTGCGGTGCCGGCTGCGAGCCCTGGGCGGCTGGCGCCACCGGAGCCGGTGTCGCGGCGGGAGCCGCTACCTGCGGTTGCGTCCCGGTAGCCGGTGCAACCGCCTGCGGCGGCGATGCCGGCTGCAGCGGCGCATTGGCCGGTTGCGCCTGCGTCGTGCTGATCGAGCCCGGCGACGCATTGGGATCCTTCGGCGCGTTCGGATTGCTCAGCTTGACCTTCATCGTGAACTGGTACGGCAGCACCGAAGCCGGTGTGTTCATCACCGATGCGCCCGGCGACGGTGCGGGTGCGGTCGCCGGCGCGTTCTCGATCACGTTGACTTCGGGGCTGGTCATCCAGCCCGAACCTTCGATGTTGCGCATGTACATCGCCACGCGCGCGTTCGATTCGGAACGGCCGTCGATGGTCAGCACTTCGCCTTCCTGCTTGAGCTGGGTGAGGACGATGCCGTCAGGCAAGGTGCGCACCACGGAATCGAACAGGTGGACCATCTGGTAACGGTTCGACTGCAACTCCTCGATCGCCTGCTTGCGACGCAGCAGGTCGGCCTTCTTCTCGTCGAGCTCCTTGATCTCGGCGATCTGGCGATCGAGTTCGGCGATCTGGCCCTGCAGGTAGGTATTGCGATCCTTCTGGCCGGAGATCTGCCCGCTGTAGTACAGCCAGATCAGGCCGCTCAACACCAGTCCGGCCAGCGCCGCGACGCCGAGCATCATGTTGAATTGCTGCTTGCGCTGGCGGCGACGTTCCGCGCGCCACGGGAGTAGGTTGATGCGCGCCATCAGTCGAAACTCCTCAGGGCGAGACCGCAGGCGATCATCAGGGCCGGGGCATCAAGCGCCAGCGCCTGCGCCTGCACGCGACGATCCAGCGTCATCTGCGCCAGCGGGTTGGCGACGATGGTCGGCACGCCGAGGTTCTCCTCGATCACCTGGGCGATGCCCGGGATCGAAGCGCAACCGCCGGCCAGCACGACCTGGTCGACACGGTTGTATTCGCTGCTGGCGTAGTAGAACTGCAGCAGGCGACCGACCTGTTGCGCCAGCGAGTCCTTGAACGGCTCGAGCACTTCGACCTCGTACTGCTCGGGCAGGCCGCCGAGGCGCTTGGCGCGACCGGCCTCCTCGTAGCTCAGGCCGTAGCGACGCATGATTTCCTCGGTGAGCTGGCGCCCGCCGAACATCTGTTCGCGCAGGTACTGCCCACGACCGTTGCGCAGCACGTTCAACGTGGTGGTGGTGGCGCCGACGTCGACCAGCGCGACCAGTCCGTCACGCGGCACGGTGAGCTGGGGCGCGATGAGTCCGAACGCGCTCTCGATCGCGAACGCCTCGACATCCATCACCTTGGCATCGAGTCCGCCGATCTCGAGCGCGGCCTGGCGTGCTTCGACGTTCTCGGAACGCGACGCGACCAGCAGCACCTGCAGCGTGTCCGCCGCATTCGGCATCTGCCCGAGCACCGAGAAGTCGTAATTCACTTCCTCGATCGGATACGGGATGTAGTTGCCCGCCTCGAGTTCGACCTGGGCTTCCATGTCGTCCTCGCTGAGGCCGGCCGCCATCGGGATCACTTTCGAGATCACCGATGCGCCGGGCACCGCGGCAGCGGCGCCCTTCGAGCGCACCCCGGCGCGATCGACCGCGCGGCGAATGGCCGCACCGACCGCATCCACGTCCGCGATGTTTTTCTCCACCACCGCGTTGGCCGGCAACGGCTCTACGGCGTAATGCTCAACGCGATAGCTGCCGCCGGAACGCGACAACTGCAGCAGCTTGACCGCGGTCGAGCTGATATCGACGCCCACTAGGGGCGCACTAGCCTTCTTGAACAACCCCACCGTGTCTGCCCCTTGTTTGGAGAACTTGAGACGAGCGTCAAATCCAACGAAAGCTAAATAACGAACTTTTCACGACAATGCAAGACTTTACTTTAGGTTCCATCGACAAGACAGGCTTCCGCCCCTCCCGGATCGGCCGCCGGCCATGGCCGCTTCGTATACTGGCCGGCCGTTCCCCCAGCTTCCCGGCCCAATGCCTCCAGTCGTCCGCCGCCTCCTGAAATGGGCCTTGCTGGCCTGCGCTGCGCTCGCCGTCATCGGCGGCCTGGTGTTTGCCGGGTTCTATATCCGCGTCAGCCGCGACCTGCCGGACGTCACCACCCTGCGCGATGTGCAACTGCAGCAACCCATGTCGGTCTATTCCGCCGATGGCAAGCTGATGGCGGTGTTCGGCGAGAGCCGGCGCATCCCGGTCGACATCGCCAAGGTGCCGCAGCAGGTCAAGGATGCCTTCATCGCCACCGAGGACGCCGACTTCTACAAGCACGGCGGGCTCGACTACAAGGGCATCGCCCGCGCGATCTGGCTGATGGCGACCACCAGCGACAAGCGCGTGCCCGGCGGCTCCACCATCACCCAGCAGGTGGCGCGCCAGTTCTTCCTGACGCCCGAACGCAGCTTCACGCGCAAGTTCCGCGAGATGCTGCTGGCGCGCAAGATCGAGCAGAACCTGAGCAAGGACCAGATCCTCGAGCTCTATCTCAACAAGTCGTTCTTCGGCAATCGCAGCTACGGCATCGCCGCGGCCGCGCAGTTCTACTACGGCAAGTCGCTCGACCAGCTGACACTGGGCGAAACGGCGACGCTGGCCGGCACGCCGAAATTCCCGTCGACCGGCAATCCGCTGGACGATCCCGATCGCAACCGCGATCGCCGCAACAACTACATCCTGCCGCGCATGGCGCAACTCGGGATGGTGAGCAAGGCAGCCGCCGATGCCGCCGCCGCCGAGCCGATGCACGCTGCCCCGCACGAACGCCCGGTCGAGGTCTACGCGCCCTACGTCGCCGAAATGGTCCGCCAGGAAATACTGACCCGTTATGGCGCACAGGCACTGGACCAGGGTTACGAAGTCACCACCACCATCGATTCGAAGATGCAGCTGGCGGCGGACATCGCGGTACGCCACGGTCTGCGCACCTACGATCATCGCCACGGCTGGCGTGGCCCGGAGAAGCATTTCGACCTGCCGGCTGGCGAAACGGCGGAGCAAACCGCGAAGCGCCTGGCGCCAACCCCGACGCAGGCGGGGCTGGTCCCGGTCGTGGTCTTGTCGACGGAAGCGAATGGCAGCGCACAGGTGGTGGATGCACGGGGCAAGGTGATGACGCTGCCGGCATCCCTGGCGGCGAGCTGGCCCGGCCGCACGCCGGCATCACTGTTCAAGCGCGGTGACGTCGCCCGCATCACCGACACCAAGGACAGCGGCTGGACGATCGAACAGCTGCCGCGCGCGCAATCCGCGCTGGTCTCGATCGACTACGACAACGGCGCACTGAAGGCACTGATCGGCGGCCTCAGCTTCAACGGCAACTCCTTCAACCGCGCGACGCAGGCACGCCGCCAGCCAGGCTCCAGCTTCAAGCCGTTCGTCTATGCCGCGGCCTTCGAACGCGGCTACAACCCGGCGTCGATCGTGCTCGATGCGCCCGTGGTGTTCCGCGATCGCAGCAACCACATCTGGCGTCCGCAGAACGACGGCGGCGGTTTCGCCGGCCCGATCAAGCTGCGCGAAGCGCTGGTGCAATCGCGCAACCTGGTGTCGGTGCGCCTGCTCGATGCCATCGGCGTCGACTACGCGATCCGTTTCATCACCCACTTCGGCTTCAACGAGAAGGAGCTGCCGCGCAACCTGTCGATGTCGCTGGGCGCCGCCTCGCTGCGGCCGATCGACGTTGCGCGCGGTTACGCCGCGTTCGCCAACGGTGGCTTCCGCGTCAATGTCTGGTTCATCGATACCGTCAAGGACGCCAGCGGCAAGCAGCTGTTCAAGGAAAACCCGGCGGTGGCCTGCCGTGGCTGCGCCGGCACCAACCTGCCGCCGCCCACCACCGTCGATGCGCAGGGCGCGACGAAGCCGCAACAACCCGATGTCGTCGACGGTTTCAACCTCGGCGGTCCGCAGGCCGAGAAGCCCAAGCCTGCCGAGCCTGGCAAGAGCAGCGCCGCGAAGAGCGCCACGAAGGAAGCCGTGAAGCCGGTGGCGTTGCCGGAAGGTTCGGCGATCGCGCCGCGCGCCATCGACGAGCGCATCGCCTACCAGCTGGTGACGATGATGCAGGACGTGGTCAAGCGCGGCACCGCGACCGCCGCCCGCGTGCTCGACCGCGAGGACATCGGCGGCAAGACCGGTTCCACCAACGATCACCGCGATGCCTGGTTTTCCGGATTCGGCGGCAACCTGGTGACGGTGGTCTGGGTCGGCCGCGACGACGACGACTCGCTCGGCTATGGCGAATACGGCGGCAAGGCCGCCCTGCCGATCTGGATCGACTACATGCGCGATGCCATCAAGGACCAGCCGCAGGTCAAGCGCGAAGTACCCAACGGCATGGTCCTGGTCAACGGCGAATGGCTGAAGGAAGAAGACCTGCAGAACAATCCGGACATCGTCGATTACAGCCAGGCGCCGAAGGAAGACGAGTCCAAGCAGGAAGCGCCCAAGGAAGACGCCTACGACATTTTCTGAAGCCAGGGCTCGCCCATGGCGGGCCCTGACCGGATTTCGTCCGAGGTGGCGGTGCAACCTTGGCTACGCTAGAGTCGGTGGAACCTCGAGAGGGAGCCCGCCATGCACCGCGCTCGCCAACATGCCGAGGCCCGTACCAAGGAGCGACGCCAGCGACTGGCGCATGAGGCCGCCCGCCTGATGTCGGAAAACGGCATCCGCGACTTCCACCAGGCCAAGCTCAAGGCCGCCGAACGCCTCGGCTTCCATGACGATGCCTCGCTGCCACGCAATCGCGAGATCGAGGAAGCATTGCGCGGCTACCAGCGCCTGTTCCACGGCGACGACATGGAGGAGCGCCTGCGCAGCCGCCGCGAAACCGCTTTGCGCGCGCTCGACTTCTTCGCGCCGTTCGAACCACGCCTGGTCGGCCCGGTGCTGGAAGGCACCGCCGATGCCAATGCGCCAGTGCTGCTGCACCTGTTCTGCGACGATCCGCGCGAAGTCGCGATCTGGCTGCAGGAACACGACATTCCCGCCGATTCGCGCATGCGCCGCCTGCGCCTGGATCGCGAACGCAGCAGCGACTTCGACGTCTGGGTATTCAACGCCGACGATGCGACGTTCGACCTCACCGTGCTGCCGCGCGACGCGCTGCGCCAGGCGCCGTTGTCACCGGTGACCGAGAAGCCGATGGCGCGCGCATCGGCCAGCCAGTTGCGCGCATTGCTGGCGGAAGACGAGATCGCCGGTTACGAGGCGCTGGCCCGTTGACCCGACCGGAAACGAAAACGCCCCGCTTCGAGCGGGGCGTTTTGCGTTTCGACCGTGGATCGATCAGCGCTTGTCGATCGCGGCGTAATCGCGCTTGTCGTGGCCGATGTAGACCTGGCGCGGACGACCGATCTTCATCTCCGGGTCGACCTGCTGTTCCATCCAGTGGCTGATCCAGCCGGCGGTGCGCGCGATCGCGAACATCACGGTGAACATCTCGGTCGGGATCTTCAGTGCCTTGTAGATGATGCCGCTGTAGAAATCGACATTCGGATAGAGCTTGCGCTGGATGAAGTAATCATCCTTCAGCGCGGCTTCTTCCAGCTTCATCGCGACGTCGAGCAACGGATCGTTGACGCCGAGTTCGTTCAGCACCTTGTAGGTCATCTCGCGGATGATCTTGGCGCGCGGATCGAAGTTCTTGTAGACGCGGTGGCCGAAGCCCATCAGGCGGAAGCCCGATTCCTTGTCCTTGGCCTTTTCGACCGCGCTCTGCACGTTGGCCGGCGAACCGATCTCGTTGAGCATCTTGAGCACGGCTTCGTTGGCGCCGCCGTGCGCAGGACCCCACAGCGCGGCAACGCCCGAAGCGATGCAGGCATAGGGATTGGCGCCGGTCGAACCGACCAGGCGCACGGTCGACGTCGAAGCGTTCTGCTCGTGGTCGGCGTGGAGGATGAACAACAGGTCGAGCGCCTTGGCCGCCACCGGGTTGAGCTGCAACGGTTCCGACGGCACCTCGAACATCATGTGCAGGAAGCGGGTGACGTATTCGAGGTTGTTGCGCGGATAGCGCACCGGCCAGCCGATGCTGTGGCGATAGCACATCGCGGCGATCGTCGGCACCTTGGCGATCAGGCGGATCGCGGCGAGGCGGCGCTGTTCCGGATCGTCGTAATCGTGGTTGTTGTGATAGAAGCTCGCCATCGAACCGAGCATGCCCATCAGCATCGCCATCGGGTGGGCGTCATGGCGGAAACCACCGATGAACTGCTTGAACGCTTCGTGCAGCATCGTGTGATGCGCGACTTCGTCTTCGAACGCGTTGAATTCCTGCGCCGTAGGCAGGTTGCCGTTCATCAGCAGGTAGGCCACTTCCATGAAGCTGGAATGCTGGGCCAGTTGCTCGATCGGGTAGCCGCGGTACATCAGCACGCCGGCGTCGCCGTCGATGTAGGTGATGGCCGACTTGCACGACGCCGTCGCGGTGAATCCGTTGTCGTAAGTGAAGCAGCCGGTGTCCTTCGGCAGCTTGCTGATGTCGATGCAGTCCTGGCCCAACACCGGTTTGATCACCGGCAGGGTGCTGCTCTTGTCGGCGACGGTCAGCGTCGCGGTCTTGGCTTCGGTCACGGCGTGATTCTCCAGTTCGTTGCCGGTCGCGAAGGGCGCGGATGCGCGTGCCGAAACCGGTTTTTGCGATGCGTCAATTATCGCACAACGACCGTTTGAACATTCACCTGCGCATGGAGTCGGCGGCGCTCCGGATCACGTCCCCGGATATGCGAAACGGCCGCACAGGGCGGCCGTTTGCATGATGATCGGCGTGCGCGCGATCTTCGTCGCGCGCCTGCTTCGACCAAAGTATTACCTGGCTGCCTTACTTGGCATAGCGCTTCTTGAACTTGTCGATGCGTCCGCTGGTGTCCATGACCTTGTTCTGGCCGGTGTAGAACGGATGCGTGGCCGAGGAGATTTCGACCTTGATCAACGGATACTCGTTGCCGTCTTCCCACTTGATCGTTTCCTTGGTCGCCATCGTCGAGCGGGTCAGGAACTTGAAGTCGGAGGTGACGTCCTGGAAGACGACTTCGCGGTAGTTGGGGTGAAGATCGGCCTTCATGGCGGCACCGAGTATGGTTACTGGAATGAGCCGGCCATGATAGCGGCACTCGTCGGTCCGGTCAACTGGCTGCCAGAGCGGCCCGGATCATGGCCTGGTAGCGCTCGCCGTCATAGGTCTGGACGATCCGGGCATTGTCCGGGCGGCCGGTCATCCGCAGCCAGTCGACGATGGTGAAGCCGCGGGCCGGCCCCTGCCCCAGCTGCACCGCCAGTGGCCGCGATTCCGCCGCCTGGATCCCTTCCGGGGCCAGGGCGCAGGCCATGGCATAGCCATCGGCCGAATGCCAGCAGGAGCCGCGTTTCTCGCGCGACCAGCGCCGGGTGTGGGCGGAGATGGCGTCGTAGAAACGGGCACGCGGCGAGTCGACCTGCAGCCATTGGTCCATCGCCTCGTGCGGGAAGCCGTGGCGCAGATTGGCCTCCCAGTCGCACAGATCGAACTGCGGGAAGGCCTCGAAGACGAGGTGGGCGGCTTCGGGGTCGAACCAGGTGTTGAACTCGCCGCTCGGGGTGATGTTGCCGTGGCCGGTCACCGCGCCGCCCATCACCACCAGTCGCGACACCCGCTGCGGCAACGTCGGGTCGAGCTTGAGCGCCAGCGCGACGTTGGTCAGCGGCGCCAGTGCAACGATCATCAGGCGGCCGGCGTGTTCGTGCGAGAGACGGAGGATGGCGAGCGCAGCGTGTTCGGCATCGGCCTGGCGTTGCGCAGGCGAAAAGCCGGTATCGCCGAACCCGTCTTGGCCATGCACGGCGGCGGCATCGTCGGCCCGATGCAGCAGCGGCAACGGCGCGCCCGCAAAGACAGGCACGTCTTCGCGGCCGGCGACTTCGCACAGCTTCAGCGCGTTGCGCACGGTATGGTCGAGGCCGACGTTGCCGGCGGCGATGCTCAATCCGACCACATCGTGATCGGGCGAATTCAGGGCCATCAGGATGGCGAGGGCGTCGTCGACGCCGGGATCGGTGTCGATGAGAAGCGGGATGCGCGATGCGTTCATCGGCGCATTATGGCCGCAAGGGGCCCTCTCGGCCGCGCAACCTTGGTATATTAGAAGCTGCTGTATTACAGGAAGGCCGTCGTGAAACTTCCCGGTCACGTTTCCCGTCACCTGGTCTGGGTGATCGCCGCGAAACTCGGCTTGCTGGCCCTGCTCTACGTCCTGTTCTTCGCGCCTTCCCATCGCCCTCGCGTCGACGCCAACGCCGTGGGCCACCGCCTCGAACTCCCTCCAAGGTAAGCACACCATGCCCGACCTGCACGTCGTCGATCTGTCGCGGCTCCAGTTCGCGATCACCGCGCTCTATCACTTCCTGTTCGTCCCGCTGACCCTGGGCCTGGCATTGCTGCTGGCGATCATGGAAAGCGTGTACGTGATGACCGGTCGCGTCATCTGGAAACAGATGGTGAAGTTCTGGGGTGTCCTGTTCGGCATCAACTTCGCCATGGGGGTCGCCACCGGCATCACCATGGAGTTCCAGTTCGGCACCAACTGGGCCTATTACTCGCACTACGTCGGCGACATCTTCGGGGCGCCGCTGGCGATCGAAGGCCTGATGGCGTTCTTCCTGGAGAGCACCTTCGTCGGCCTGTTCTTCTTCGGCTGGGACCGCATGAGCCGGCTGCAGCACATGGTCGCGACCTGGCTGATGGCGCTGGGTGCGAACCTCTCCGCGCTGTGGATCCTGATCGCCAATGGCTGGATGCAGAACCCGGTGGGCGCCGAGTTCAATTTCGAAACCATGCGGATGGAAGTCACCGACTTCTCCGCGGTCCTGTTCAACCCGGTGGCGCAGTCGAAGTTCGTGCACACGATCAGTGCCGGCTACGTCACCGGCGCGATGTTCGTGCTCTCGATCAGCGCCTACTACCTGCTGAAGGGCCGCAACCTGCAATTCGCCAAGCGCTCGCTCACCGTGGCGGCCAGCTTCGGCCTCGCCTCGGCGTTGTCCGTGGTCGTCCTCGGCGACGAAAGCGGCTACACGGCATCGGAAAACCAGCACATGAAGGTCGCGGCGATCGAAGCCGAGTGGCACACCGCGCCGGCGCCGGCCTCCTTCACCCTGTTCGGCATTCCCAGCCTGAAGGACCGCGAAACCAAGGGCGCGGTGAAGATCCCGTGGGCGCTGGGCCTGATCGCCACCCGATCGCTGGACGAACAGGTGCCGGGCATCCACGACCTGGTCGAACAGAACAAGGCGCGCATCCGCAACGGCGTCGCCGCGTATGCGGCCCTGGCGGCGGTACGCGCGGATCGCATGAATCCGGAAAAGCGCCAGGCCTTCCTCGACAAGCGCGCCGATCTCGGCTTCGGTCTGCTGGCGCTGAGGTATGTCGACGATCCGTCCAAGGCCGACGAGGCGATCATCGAACGCGCAGCCTGGGACACGGTGCCGAACGTGCCGGTGCTGTTCTTCTCGTTCCGCATCATGGTGGCGCTCGGCTTCTTCTTCATCGCCCTGTTCGTGTGGGCATTCTGGCTGTCGAGCAAGCGCAGGCTCGATCACCCGCGTTTCCTGCGCATCGCGCTGTGGAGTCTGCCGCTGCCGTGGGCCGCCGCGGAACTGGGCTGGGTGGTCGCCGAATACGGTCGCCAGCCGTGGGCGATCGACGGCGTGCTGCCGACCTTCCTCGGCGTGTCCTCGACCAGCAGCACGCAGGTCACCGGCAGTCTGGCCGGCTTCGTGGTGCTGTACACGTCTCTGGCGGTGGTCGAGATATTCCTGATGCTGCGGGCGATCAAGTCCGGGCCCGAGGGGCTGAAGCTGTGGCCGCTGCCCGACGCGCAACTGGCGCACCAGACGATGCCCTCGACCACGCAGACCAGGGAGAACGACGATGTTTGACTATGGCACCCTGCGCGAGATCTGGTGGTTGCTGCTCGGCGTGTTGCTGATCGGTTTTGCCATCACCGACGGCTACGACCTAGGACTGGGCGCGATCTATCGCTTCATCACCCGCGATGATGCCGAGCGGCGGATGGCACTGGAAGCGATCGAGCCGCACTGGGAAGGCCACCAGGTGTGGTTCATCCTCGGCGGCGGCGCGGTGTTCGCGGCGTGGCCGGTGCTGTACGCCACCTCGTTCTCCGGCTTCTACTTCGCGATGCTGCTGGTGCTGCTGGCACTGATCCTGCGACCGGTCGGTTTCAACTTCCGCAACAAGGTGGAAAACCCGGCCTGGCGCAACCTCTGGGACTGGGCGCTGACCATCGCCGGTGTGGTGCCGTCGCTGGTCTTCGGCGTGGCCTTCGGCAACCTGCTGCTCGGCGTGCCGTTCCACTTCACCGACACCATGCGCCCGGTCTACGACGGCAGCTTCTTCGGCCTGTTCCACCCGTTCGCGCTGCTAGCCGGCGTAGTCAGCCTGGCGATGCTGGTGATGCACGGCGCCATCTTCGGCGCGATGAAGATCGAAGGAGCGCCCGGCGATCGCGCGCGCGGCGTCGCCCGGGTGGCGGCCATCGTCACGCTCGTCGCCTTCGCCGCGGCCGGCGCGTGGCTGGCCGTGTTGCCGGGACACGCCGTCACCAGCGCGATCGCGACCGATGGCGCATCCAACCCGATGGGCAAACAGGTGGCCGTCGAGGCCGGCGCGTGGCTGGCGAACCAGAAGGCGCATCCCGTGTTGTGGCTGGTGCCGGGACTGGCGTTGCTGGCGTTGCTGGCGGTGGCGTCGCTGCGCAACCGTGCCCTCGGTTTCGTCGCCAGCTGCATCGCATTGGCGTCGATCATTTTCACCGCGAGCATCGCACTATTCCCGTTCCTGATGCCTTCCTCGACCCAGCCGGGGCATGGACTCACCGTGTGGGATGCATCGTCCAGCCAGCGCACGCTGGGCATCATGCTGTTCGCCACGGTGGTCTTCCTGCCGATCGTGCTGGCCTACAGCACCTGGGCATTCCGGATCATGCGCGGCAAGGTGACGCGCGCGCATGTCGAAGAACAGGCTCGCAATGGAGGTGGTTACTGATGTGGTACTTCGCGTGGATTCTCGGCCTGGCCTTCGCCGCCGCCTTCGCCATCCTCAACGCCATCTGGTATGAGGTGCACAGCGACCAGTCGCTCGGGCGCAAGGCTCCGTTCGAGCAACCCTGAGCCAATGGCGCGTCTGCTGTCGCTGCTGATCGGCGGCGCGCTCGCGTTCGGCCTGTTGTTCCTGCCTGCCGCGCGCGGGCGCGAACTCACCGGCGGCGAGCACGGCGCGATAACGCTGGCGCTGCTGGCGGTGTGCGCGTTGTTCGTGCACGGAAGCGGGTTCCGCTTCCGGCGCCGGTGGCTGCAGCGGCTGTTCTCGCCGTGGCTGTTGTGGCCGATCGCATTGCTGTTCGTCGCGATGGTGTTGCTGGCGCGCTGAACGCACCCGAAGATCGAACCACGCCGCTGGCTAGCGGCCCGCATCCAGCAGCTGCCGCAGCCGCGCCTCCAAACTGGTGACGCCCGCCTTGCGGCCCAGTTCCAGCGCTTTCTCTTTCGGCAGGCCGTCGAAATCCGCCTGTTCCAGCGCCAGCAACGCCCCGGCACGATTGCCGCTGGAGCAATGCACCAGCACGCCATTGCCGTGGGTTGGCGCCAGCGCGGCGTGCAGCGCGCGGGCATTGCTATCGTTGATGCCATCTGCGCCGGCGACCGGGATTTCGAGATAGCGCATCTCCGCGCCACGGACTTCGGCGGATTCGTCGCGGTTCTTCAATTCACCCGGCGGGCGCAGGTTGATGACGACCTGCACGCCGCGGGCATGGATCGCCTTCCAGTCGCCGGCATCCGGCTGTCCCGCGGTATACAGCCCGGGCAACGGCTCCAGCAGCTTCAGCGCCGGCGCAGTGGCGACGTTGGCGGTTGGTGCATGCACGCAGCCGGCGGTCAACCCCGCGAACATGATCAATGCAGTCGGCATCAGCAAGTGGTTTCTGGCCATGAAAGTTTTCCCGGGAGTCACGATTGGCGACGCTTGAGCACGTAGTACAGCAACGGAATCACCACCAGCGTCAGGACGGTACTGACGAGAATGCCGAAGATCAGCGAAATCGCAAGCCCGTTGAAGATCGGATCGTCGAGAATGAAGAACGCACCAAGCATCGCGGCCACGCCAGTGAGGACGATGGGTTTGGCGCGTACCGCGCAGGCGTCGATCACGGCATCGACCAGCGGCACGCCGCGCGCGGTTTCCTGATTGATGAAATCCACCAGCAGGATCGAGTTGCGGACGATGATGCCGGCCAGCGCGATCATGCCGATCATGCTCGTCGCGGTGAACTGCTTGCCCAGCAGCGCGTGGCCGGGCATCACGCCGATCACCGTGAGCGGAATCGGCGCCATGATCACCAGCGGCACCAGGTAGTTGCGGAACTGCGCTACCACCAGCAGATAGATCAGCACCATGCCGGCGGCATAGGCGATGCCCATGTCGCGAAAGGTCTCGTAGGTGATCTGCCACTCGCCGTCCCACTTCACCGCATACCTGCTGGTATCAGTGGGCTGGGTGATGAACGCCTGCGCCAGCGACTGGCCGTCCACCTTCGCTCCACGCAGCTGGCCGACGATGGTGAACATGCCGTACAGCGGGCTGTCGAGCTTTCCGGCCTCGTCGGCAGTGACATACGCCACCGGCAAGCCGTCCTTGTGATGGATGGCGCCGTCCCATCGCGCCTTTTCCACCCGCACCAGTTCCGACAGCGGCACCAGCTGGCCCTGGCTGCCGCGCACCTTCAGCGCCAGCAACGAGGACAGCGCGGCCTGATCCTGCGCCGGCAACCGCAGTCGCACCGGACGCGGGTATTTCGACGCGCCATCGTGGACGTAGGTGGCATCGAGCCCGCCCACGGCTGACGCGATGGCATCGGCGATGGCCGATTGCGGCACGCCGAGGCGCGCGGCACGCTCGCGATCCACGATGACCTGCTCGCGCGGAGCGTCGCTCTCGACACTGGTATCGATGTCGACGATGCCATCGGTCTTCCCGAAGCGCTGCTCCGCCAGCGCGCTGGCGATGCGACGCTGCCCTGCGTAATCCGGGCCATAGACTTCCGCCACCAGCGGCGACAGCACCGGCGGGCCCGGCGGCACTTCCACCACCTTCACCGATGCGCCGTATTTTTCCCCGATCCTGGCCAGCATCGGCCGCATCGCCAGCGCGATCTCGTGGCTCTGGCGCTTGCGTTGGTGCTTGTCCACCAGGTTGACCTGCAAATCGCCGACATTGGCGCCGCTGCGCAGGAAGTATTGGCGCACCAGCCCGTTGAAATTGATCGGCGCGGCCGTGCCGGCATAGCCCTGGTAGTCCACCACTTCCGGCACCGTGTCGATCTTTGCCGCCAACTCCATCAGCAAGGCATTGGTGCGTTCCAGGGTGCTGCCTTCCGGCATGTCGACGACCACCTGCACTTCCGACTTGTTGTCCAGCGGCAGCATCTTCAGCACCACCAGCTTGAACATCGCCAGCGAAACGGCGAGCAGCACCAGGACGGCCATCGCCGCGAACAACAGGCCGCGCTTCCTGCCCGCGGCCGCACCGATCAGGAACGGCGACATCAGGCGCCGGAACAGGCGATGCAGCCAGCCCGACTGTTTTTCCTCGTGTGCGTGTTCGTCCTGCGCACCGTGGCCATGTCGTGCAAGCAGCTTGAGCGAGAGCCACGGGGTGACGATCAGGGCGATCGCGAGCGACAGCAGCATGCCGACCGAAGCGTTGATCGGGATCGGCCGCATGTAGGGGCCCATTAATCCGGAGACGAAGGCCATCGGCATCAGCGCCGCGATCACGGTGAACGTGGCAAGGATGGTCGGCCCGCCTACTTCGTCCACCGCCGGGGGAATCGCCTCGCGCAGGGACTTGCCATCGCGGGCCATGTGCCGGTGGATGTTCTCGACCACCACGATGGCGTCATCCACCAGGATACCGATGGAGAAGATCAGCGCGAACAGCGAGACGCGGTTGAGGGTGAAGCCCATCGCCTTGGAGGCAAACAACGTCACCGCCAGCGTCAGCACCACCGCGCTGCCGACCACGATGGCCTCGCGCCAACCCAGCGCGAACAACACCAGCAGCACCACGCTGGCAGTGGCGAAGACCAGTTTCCGGATCAGTTTCTGCGCCTTGTCGCTGGCGGTGGCGCCATAGTCCCGGGTGATGCTGACATGCACGCCGGTCGGGATCAGCTCGCCCTTGAGTTGCTCGACGCGCTGCGCGATGGCGGTGGTGATGTCGGCGGCGTTGCTGCCCGGTTTCTTGGCGATGGCGAGCGTTACCGCGGGCGCGACACCGGCCTTGGGTCCCGCGCGACCCGGCGGCGTGCCGTACCAGACATAGCGGTCGGCGAGATCGCCGCGCGACTCGATCGACGCAACATCGGAGAGCAGCAGCGGCTTGCCATTGCTGCTGCCGATGACCAGGCCGGCGACATCGTCGGCGCTGGCGAGATACGTTCCTGCGGTCACCGGCAGCGCGCCGTCGGAGGCATCCACGCGCACCCCGGCCTGGTGCACCACGTTCGCGGCCCGCAGGGCCTGGGCGAGATCGTTGACGCCCATGCCGTAGGCGGCCAGCTTCGCCGCGTCCAGCGTCACCAGCACGCTGCGATCGGGCGCGCCGATGGTGGTGATGTCGCGGGTGCCGGGAATGCGCTTGAGCTCCGCTTCCAGCGTATGCGCCACCTCGGCCAGTGCGCGGGCATCGGTATGCGGATCGTCGCTCCACAAGGTGAGCGCCATCACCGGCACATCGTCGATTCCCTTGGGCTTGACGATGGGCTGGCCGATACCGGCCCGCTGCGGCAGGAAATCCGCATTCGAAAACACCTGGTTGTACAGGCGCACCAGCGCCGGCTGGCGCTGCACGCCAACCTCGTATTCCACGGTCAGCACTGCCATGCCGGGACGACTGATCGAATACACGTGCTTGACGCCCTCGATCTCCGACAACTTCTGTTCCAGCGGCACAGACACCCACTGCTCGACGTCGCGAGCGCTAGCGCCATCGAAGGGGACGATCACGTTGGCCATCGTCACGTCGATCTGCGGCTCTTCTTCGCGCGGCGTGATCGCGACGGCCAGCAGGCCCAGCAGCAGCCCCATCACCGCGAGGATCGGCGTGAGCGGATTGCCCTGGAAGGCCGCCGCCAATCGCCCGGAAATCCCGAGACGCTGCGGTTCAGTCACGACGCCCACCCGTCGCCGTGCGCTGCACGGCGATCGCCCGCGTAGCCGCGACCGGATCGCGCGCCACCACGTCGCCCGGCTGCAACCCGGAGATCACGTCCACCATGTCGCCATTGCGCGCCCCCAGCCGCAGTTGGCGCAGCAAGAGGCGTCCATCGGCGACAACGTACACCCCCGACAGCTCGCCACGCTGGGCGATGCTGGACGCGGGAATGCGCACGCCGCCTTTCGCGCCATCGGCATCGACAGCATCGGCGGCGAACACCACCTTGGCGGTGGTGCCGGGAGCCGGCGGAGCGTCGAGGTGCGGCAGTTTCAATCGCACGTTGACGCTGTGGCTGGCGACATCCGCCGCGGGAAACACGATCACTTCGGCGGGCACCAGCTTGCGGCCGTCGGCCAGCACGACCTCCGCCGTCGGATCGCGGCGAATGGCGTCGGCGCGGGTCTGCGGTACCGCTACTTCGATACGCAATGCATCGGGCGCGTACACGCTCGCCAGTGCCCGGCCGGGCGCGACCGTTTCGCCCGGCTCGACGTCGCGGCGCGCCATTACGCCATCGAACGGCGCCCGCACCAGGGTATAGGTGGCCAATTGCGCGGCCCGCGCGAGGCTTGCGGCGGCGGCATTGCGCGCCGCCGCGGCGGAATCGCGGCTGGCGCGCGCCTGGTCGACCTGCGCCTTCGAGACGTATTGCGCGCCGGACAACGCGGCGAAACGGCGATAGTTCTGCTCTGCTTCGGCGGCGGACGCTTCGGCCGCGCGCAATTGCGCGCGCGCCGCATTGGCATCGGCCTCCTGCTCCACCGCCGTGATCCGCAACAGCACGTCGCCGGCTTTCACCCTGTCGTTGACATCGACATTCACCACCGACACCCGCCCCGCGGTCTGCGCGGTGAGATCAGCACGACGCACGGCTTCGATCACGCCGTCCCAGCCTCGTCCGGGCAGCGTGCCGGCGCTCGCCACGGTGAACGTGGCGAGATCCTTCGGTAGTGTCGACACGGTGGCCGGCGCAGGCTCGCTGCCGCAGGCGGCGAGCGACAGCAGCACGGGCAGCAGCAGGGGACGCAGGGTTCGCATCACGATTCCGTCAGCAACGCCCGCACGTCGCGGCATCCTTGCCGATGCCGAGCTTGCGCATCACGATCGCCGCCGGGCAGAACCCGGTGAACGCTGACTGGAACAGGTTGGCGCCGACGAATACGGTCAGCCAGACGAAACCGGGATGGACGAACTGGGTCAGCGCCACGCTGATCAGCACCATCACACCGGCAAATGCCTGCACGGCTCGATCGAGGGTCATGGGAATCTCCTTGTGGTTGTCGTGTAGAGGGTCAGGAAGAGCGCTTGACGTCCTTCAGCCGTTCGATGCCGAGCAGGCCGAGGATGTATTTCTCGTAGATCGGCTCGCTGGTGCCGTTGCGCATCTTGTAGAGGAAGTACTTCTCGAAGCCGATCTTGGCCAGGTGCACCCACTTGCCGATCCTGGTCCACGTCACGTTGCGCGGCGGGATCTGCGGCAGCGCCACGAAGGCGGCGCCGGTATCGCCCATGTCGGCGAGGCAGACCGCGTTCCACGTGCCCTGGAAATCCGCCGTCTCGCCCTTCAGATCGGCCTGGATGTTGCGCACGATGGTGGTCACCATCGACTCGATCATGAACCCGGTCTTGGGCGCGCCGGTGGGCACCGGGGTCGCCTCCACCGGCGGAATCGCCACGCACACGCCTGCAGCGAAGATGTTGGAATACTTCGGACTGCGCTGGTGCCTGTCGACGATCACGAACCCGCGAGGATTGCACAGCCCCTCGACCGCGGCCACCGCATCCACGCCCTTGAAGGCCGGCAACAGCATGGCGAAATCGAACGGCACCTGGTGCGATGCATCGGGCTGGCCCTTGGCATCGTGCTCGACCACGGTCATTTCGCCTTCGCGTACTTCGGTCACCTTGCTGTTGGCGATCCACTTGATGTGGCGCTGGCGCAACTCGGCTTCCATCAGGCCCCGGGAATCGCCGACGCCGCCAAGCCCCATGTGGCCGATGTAAGGCTCGCTGGTGACGAAGGTCATCGGCACCCTGTCGCGCAACTTGCGCTTGCGCAGGTCGGCATCGACGATCATCGCGAATTCGTAAGCCGGCCCGAAGCAGCTGGCGCCCGCCACCGCACCGATCACCACCGGCCCGGGTTTTTTCAGGAACGCCTGGTAGGCCTCCCAAGCGTGCGCCGCATGCGCCGTGGTGCAGATCGACTGCGTCCAGCCACCCTCGGGCCCGGAACCGGGCACTTCGTCGAAGGCCAGCTTCGGACCGGTGCAGATCAGCAGATAGTCGTAGGAAATGCGTTCGCCGCTGCCGGTGACGATCGCGGCGACATCGGCCTCGATGCGTGCAACGCCACTGCCCTCGAAGCGGATCTCGTGGCGGCCGACATGCTCGGCCACCGGCAGGGTAATGTCGTCCTGCTTGCGCCAGCCCACCGCCAGCCACGGATTCGACGGCGTGAAGCCGAAGCTTTCGCCGAGCCCCACCAGCACGATCTCGTGCCCCTTGCCGAGCGTCTCGCGCAACTCGTAGGCCGCGCTCATTCCGCCCAAGCCCGCGCCCATCACCACGATTCTGGCCATCACCCGCCTCTTTCGCCTGCCGTCCCGGCAACGATCTATATATTAGATCTTGCTTATATTAGTGTCAATTGATATTTTTGCTGCATGAGCAGCACACCCCGCCGCAAACCTGAGGTCGCCATGGATCCGGAGGCGATGCGCGCGCACGCGGGTGAAGCGGCGCAACTGTTGCGCGCCCTCGCCAACGAAAAACGGCTGATGCTGCTGTGCCTGCTGGTGGAAGGCGAGCGATCGGTCGGTGAACTCAATGCCCGCGTCGACCTCAGCCAGTCGGCGTTGTCGCAACACCTGGCGGTATTGCGCGAAGACGGCCTGGCCGTGACCCGCCGCGAGGCGCAGACGATCTACTACTCGCTGGCCGACGGTCCGGCGCAGGCGATCATCGCAACCCTGCACGGCATCTATTGCGGTCCGGCGGCGTCGCGGCGGAAATGAATCAGGCCGAGGCGTAGCGCGCCGCGCCCCCGACCCAGCGCTGGACGATGCGCTCGGCGCAGGCGGCATCCTCCTTCAGCAAGCGCTCGGCAATGCGCTGCACCTGCGGCAGGAGGTCGGCGTCGCGGGCGAGATCGGCGATGCGGAACGCCGCGAGCCCGGTCTGGCGCGTGCCGAGCAGTTCCCCCGGGCCGCGCAATTCCAGATCCTTTTCGGCAATGCGGAAACCGTCGCTGGTTTCGCGCATGGTTTCCAGGCGCTGGCGCGCGATCTGGCCCAGCGGCGACTGGTACATCAGCACGCATGCCGATGCGGTGGCGCCGCGCCCCACCCGCCCGCGCAACTGGTGCAACTGCGCGAGGCCAAGGCGCTCGGCATTCTCGATGATCATCAACGACGCGTTCGGCACGTCGACGCCAACTTCGATCACCGTGGTCGCCACCAGCAAATCGACCCTGCCGGCCTTGAAGTCGAGCATCGCGGCCTGCTTGTCGCGCGCGGTCATCCGCCCATGCACAAGGCCGACGCGCAGCTCCGGCAACTGCGCGACCAATGCTTCATACGTGCCTTGGGCAGCCTGCGCGATCACTTCGTCGGACTCGTCGATCAGCGTGCACACCCAGTAGGCCTGGCGGCCGTCGGCGCAGGCGGCACGAATGCGCGCAACCAGTTCCGGGCGCCGCTCCGAAGTCAGGACGGTGGTCTGCACCGGCGTGCGCCCCGGCGGCAGTTCGTCGATCACCGAAACATCGAGATCGGCGTATGCCGCCATCGCCAGCGTGCGTGGAATCGGCGTCGCCGTCATCACCAGCTGATGCGGCACGCGCGAGGAAGCATCATCCACCCCGGCCCGCCCCTTGTCGCGCAAAGCCAGGCGTTGCTGCACGCCAAAACGATGCTGCTCGTCGACGATCGCCAGCGCGAGATCGTGGAAGGCGATGCCTTCCTGCATCAACGCATGTGTACCAACCACCAGTTGCGCTTCGCCGTTCGCGATCGACTGCAGCACTCCTGCGCGCGCCTTGCCGCTGACCTTGCCGGCCAGCCACGCGACAGCGATGCCCAGCGGCTCCAGCCAGTTGCGCAAGGTGTTGAAGTGCTGCTCCGCGAGCAATTCGGTCGGCGCCATCAACGCGGCCTGGTGCCCGGCTTCAATCGCCAACACGGCCGCCAGCGCCGCGACCACGGTCTTGCCGCTGCCAACATCGCCCTGTACCAGGCGCAGCATCGGATGCGGTTGCGCGAGGTCGGCGCGCACTTCGGCAAACACGCGCTCCTGGGCATCGGTCAACGCGAACGGCAGCGACGCGCGCAGGCGTTCGCTCAGTCTCGAGGATTTTGCGAGCGCCACCGCCCCGTGCTTCTGCATCGCGATGCGCTGGCGGCGCAGGCTCAACTGGTGCGCCAGCATTTCCTCCAGCGCCAGTCGCCGTTGCGCCGGGTGATGGCCCGATTGCAGCGCGTCGAGATCGGCGTCGGCGGGCGGGCGATGCAAGGTCAGCAAGGCCTCGCGCAGTGCCGGCACAACAGCGCCGCGCGCGATGTCCGCCGGCAGCAATTCCAGTTCGGCTTCAGCGGGCAACCGCTTCAAGGCTTCGCCGATCAGGCGTCGCAATGTCGCCGGTGCGATGCCCTCGAGTTGCGGATACACCGGGTCGAGGCGATCGCTCAATTCCGTTTCGTCATCGCCAAGCACGCGATAACTGGGATGCACCATCTCCAGCCCGAGTTGTCCCGGCCGCGGCGTGCCGAACGCGCGCACGCGCGTACCCGGCTGGAACTGGTTGGCCTGCTGCGAACGGAAATGGAAGAAGCGCATCAGCAAGGTGCCGCGCGATTCATCGGCCAATGCAACTTTCAATTGCGGGCGATAGCGGAAGCCGCGTTCGACCGCCTGCACCGTGCCTTCGACCTGTGCGGCAACACCGGATTGCAGGGCGCGGATCGGCGTCAGCCGGGTACGATCCTCGTAGCCGCGCGGCAACCAGAACCACAGGTCCTGCAACGTCTCCAGCCCGCGCTCGGCCAGCTTCGCCGACATCTGCGGGCCGACGCCGGGCAGCGTCGCAATGGCCGCATTGCCGGCCACTGCCAACGCAGGCGCGGGTTTTGCAGCTCTCGCCATCAATCAGTCGAGAACGAGAATGCCATCGACCTCGAACGACACGCCTTTCGGCAGGCCCGACACTTCGACGGTGGAACGCGCCGGATAGGGTGCCGAGAAGTACTCCGCCATCACCGCATTCACTTCCGCGAAGTTGGAGAGATCGGTGAGATAAAGCCCGAGCCGCGCGATCCGGTTCAGATCCCCGCCGCTGGCCTCGCACACCGCCTTGAGGTTGTCGAAGGCGCGACGCACCTGCGTGGCGAAATCGCCATCGACGATGTCGCCGCTGGCGGGATCGAGCGGAATTGCCCCGGACAGGAACACGATGTTGCCGCAGCGCATCGCCTGCGAATAGGGACCGATGGCGGCGGGTGCGCGATCGGTATGGACTTGTTCACGGCTCATGGCGGCTCCCGGAATGATCGATGCGCCTAGTGTAACGAGTGCCTAGATCCGTTCGACGTTGTGGACGGCCGGCACGCGGCGCAGGCGGCGGCGAACCTCTTCCAGATGGTCCATGGTATGGACCTCGATGTAGAAGCGCACGGTGGCGATGCTGTTGTCGCGATCAAGGTAGTCGACGCGATCGATGTTGGATTCCGCCTCGGCGATCGCCGAGGCCATCTGTGCCAGCACGCCCTGGCGATTGTCGGCCTCGACGCGGATTCCGACGAGGAAATCGCCAACGACATTCGGATCCCAGCCCATCTCGACGCAACGCTCGGGCGAGCGCCGGTATTCGATCACGTTGCGGCAATCGGAACGATGCACCGCGATGCCCTTGCCGGTGGTGTGGTAGCCCATGATCGAGTCGTAGGGAATCGGCATGCAGCACTGGGCGAAGCTGATCACCCCGCCTTCGGTGCCGGAGATCAGGATGCGATCGCGCGAACGCATGCCGAGTTCGCCCTGCGTGCTGCGTTCGGGCGTGGTCGCCAGTTGCTGCGCCACCAGGCTGGGGATGCGATTGCCGAGGGCGATGTCCTCCAGCAGCGATTCCAGACGCGGGAAACGGTTGTCGGTGAGATAGCGCTTGAGCTGGGCCTCCGGCAGGCGCTCGATCGAACTGTCGAAGTTTTCCAGCGCCGCTTCCAGCATGCGGTGGCCGAGCTGCACGGCATCCTCGTGGCCAACCTGCTTCAGCTTCTGGCGGATCGCCGCGCGCGCCTTGCCGGTGGTGACGTAGTCCAGCCATTGCGGTTGCGGCGCCGCCGATTTCGCGGTGACGATCTCCACCGTCTGGCCACTGGTCAGGCGCGTGCGCAGCGGCACCAGGCGGCCATCGAGCCGCGCGGTGACGGCGTTGTTGCCGACATCGGTATGCACCGCATAGGCGAAGTCGAGCGCGGTCGCACTGCGCGGCAACGCCAGGATGCGGCCCTTGGGCGTGAACACGTAGACCTCATCCGGGTACAGCTCGACCTTGACGTTCTCGAGGAATTCCAGCGAGTTGCCGGTGCCCTTCTGCGATTCGACCACGCCGGCGATCCACGCGTTGGCGCGATTGAGCGCGCTGGTGGAATCGCCGCCCTGCTTGTAGGTCCAGTGGGCGGCGATGCCGCGTTCGGCGACGAGATCCATGTCCTGGGTACGGATCTGCACTTCGATCGGCGCGCCATAGGGCCCGAACAGCACGGTGTGCAGCGACTGGTAACCGTTGGCCTTGGGGATCGCGATGAAATCGCGGAAGCGCCCGTCCAGTGGCTTGAACGTCGCATGGGCGACGCCGAGTGCGTGGTAACAGTCCGGAACACTATCGACAATCACGCGGAAACCGAACACGTCCATCACCTGTTCCAGCGATTTTCGCTCCGCGCGCATCTTGGTGTAGATGCTCCACGGCGATTTCACCCGGCTGACCAGGCGATGCTTCAGGCCTTCCTTGGTCAGCCGTTGCGCCAGTTGCGCCTCGACCTGCGCCACCGCCTCGCGGCGCACCGCCGGTTGCTGGCGGATGCGCTTTTCAAGCGCGGCGTAGCGCCACGGATGCAGCGCCTTGAAGGAGAGATCCTGCAACTCGGCCTTGACCAGGTTCATGCCCAGGCGCTGCGCGATCGGCGCGTACACCTCGAGCGTTTCGCGGGCGATGCGGCGGCGCGCTTCCGGCGACTGCGAACCGAGCGTGCGCATGTTGTGCAGGCGATCGGCAAGCTTGATCAGGATGACGCGCAGGTCGCGCGACATCGCCAGCATCATCTTGCGGAAACTTTCGGCGGCCGCCTCCTGGCGATCGCGGAACTTCAGCTTGTCCAGCTTGGTGACGCCTTCGACCAGTTCGGCCACGGTTTCGCCGAATTGCGCGGCGAGATCGTCGCGGGTCAGCGGCGTGTCCTCGATGGTGTCGTGGAGGATCGCCGCGATCAGCGCTTCCGCATCCAGCCCGAGCTCGGCCAACACGCGGGCGACCGCCACCGGATGGGTGATATAGGGCTCGCCGGACCTGCGGGTCTGCCCGGCATGCGCGGCCGCGCCGATCCGCCACGCCTTGTGCAGCTGGCTGCGATCTTCAGGATTCAGATAGGACGCAGCGGCATCGAGCGCACGCATGTCCTCCGGGAGATCGGAGGGTGGCGGAACGGACGATTGCAGCGCTTGCGAGACCATGGTTCGAGCCTACACCGCCGCGGCGCGGGCGAAAACGCCCCGGATGGCGGCGAAGCGGCATCCTCCAATGCAAATGGCCCCGCATTGCGGGGCGATGAACCAAACAAATGGCCCCGCAAGCGGGGCCATGGAAGCACGACTGGGCGATGCAGGGATCAGTCGTCGCCCTTGGACATGTCGTCGTCGCCAACCACTTCGGCGGCGGCCCACTCCATCGCTTCACGCTCGGCGCGTTCCTTCTCGGCCTTCTCGACGGCGTCGATGAAGGCGGTATCGATCTTGCGGGCGGCGATTTCGCGCAGGGCCAGCACGGTCGGCTTGTCGTCCTGCTCGCGGTTGTCGAGCTTGGGCTCGACGCCCTTCGCCAGCTGGCGGGCACGCTTGGCGGCCATCATGACCAGTTCGAAACGGTTGTCGACCACGTCCATGCAGTCTTCGACGGTGATACGCGCCATGGGCTTCGTGGCGGCCGCGGCCGCCCTCCGGAATCGGGGGTAGACCCCCAATTATGGTCGGTCAGCCGTTGTCGGTCAACAACTGGGTCAACAGGCGGGCATGACGGGCGACCTGGGCTTCGCGGCGCAGCCGACTTGCGGTGATGACGCTGGCGAGGTCTTCGGTCGCGGCCGCGAAATCCTCGTTGACGATCACGTAGTCGAACTCGGCGTAGTGGCTCATCTCCTCCTGCGCGGCAGCGAGACGGCGGGTGATGGTCTCCTCGCTGTCCTGGGCGCGGCGGCGCATGCGGTCTTCCAGGGCCTGGCGCGACGGCGGCAGGATGAAGATGCTCACGGCATCGGGGACCTTCTGGCGAACCTGGCGGGCGCCCTGCCAGTCGATTTCCAGCAGGACATCGCGGCCGGTGGCCAGCTGCGGTTCGACCGATTGCCGCGCGGTGCCCTTCCAGTCGCCGTGGACGCGGGCGTATTCGAAGAAGTCACCGGCATCGATCATGCGCTGGAATTCGGCGTCATCGACGAAGTGGTAGTGCTCGGCGTGGCGTTCGCCCGGGCGCGGCCCGCGCGAGGTGAACGAGATCGAGAGGCTGAGGGCCGGATCACGGGCCAGCACGGCATTCACCAGGCTGGATTTCCCTGCGCCGGAAGGCGCCGCGACCATGTAGAGGGTTCCGCGCATGTGGGGCCGAAATGGGTCTGGCAGCTGATCGTACCGCGTTTGTGGACACGGCCTATTCGATGTTCTGGACCTGCTCGCGCACCTGGTCGATCAGGACCTTCAGTTCGATCGCGGCATTGGTGCTGCGCAGGTCCACCGACTTCGAGCCCAGGGTGTTGGCCTCGCGGTTGAATTCCTGCATCAGGAAATCGAGGCGGCGACCGACCGGCTCGCGCTGGTCGAGGGCGCGACGCAGTTCCTGCAGGTGGGCGTCGAGGCGATCGAGTTCTTCGTCGACATCGAGCTTCTGAAGTGCCAGCACCAGCTCCTGCTCGATCCGGCCCGGCTCCAGCGGCGCGGCCGGCGGCGCAAATTCGGCCAGGCGCGCGTGCAGCTTGTCGCGCTGGGCGTTGCGCAACAGCGGCAGGAAGGCGCGGACTTCGGTGACCTGGGCGGCGATGGCATCGGCGCGATCACGGATGACCTGCGCGAGGTTCGCGCCTTCGCGTTCGCGCGCGGCGACGAATTGGTCCAGCACCGTCGACAGCAGTTGCAGCGCCTGCCGATGCAGCTGCTCGGCATCGACATTGCGCCGGCGCACCACACCCGGCCACGCCAGCACTTCGGTGATGTCGGTCTGCGCATTGGGGAAGCGCGCGGCGAGATCGCCCGCCAGCTCGGACAACCGCGCGACCACGCCGTCATCGATCGCCAATGCCTCGCCGCCGTCGTTGGCGCGCAGGCGCAACGTCAGCTCCAGCTTGCCGCGCGACACCTTGGCCGCGACGCGCTCGCGCAGCTGCGGTTCGAGCACGCGCAGTTCGTCGGGCAGGCGCACGCCGAGTTCGAGGAAGCGATGGTTGACCGCGCGCAGTTCGCAACCGAGCGTGCCGACCTCGGTCGGGACTTCGGCGGAAGCGAATGCGGTCATGCTGCGAATCGGCATCTGGAGCCTGCTGGAGACTGGGGAGACAGGATGCGAATGGTAAACTCGCGCGCCTTTCCGCAGGAAATCCCGGCAGATGACCGCCCTTGAACGCCCCAGCGGCCGCGCCGCCGACCAGCTGCGCGACGTCAGCCTGACCCGCCATTACACGCGCCATGCCGAAGGCTCGGTGCTGGTCGCGTTTGGCAATACGCAGGTTCTGTGCACCGCCAGCGTCGAGGCCAAGGTGCCGCCGTTCCTGCGCGGCAAGGGCGAAGGCTGGGTCACCGCCGAGTACGGCATGCTGCCGCGCGCCACCCACACCCGCAGCGACCGCGAAGCCGCACGCGGTAAACAGGGTGGCCGCACCCTGGAAATCCAGCGCCTGATCGGTCGCGCGTTGCGCGCCTGCGTCGATCGCAAGGCGTTGGGCGAACACACCATCACCCTCGACTGCGACGTGCTGCAGGCCGATGGCGGCACCCGCACCGCGGCGATCACCGGCGCCTATGTCGCGCTGGTCGATGCGGTGCAGACATTGGTCGATTCGCGTGCGATCAAGCTGTCGAATTGCGGCCGCTCGCCGATCATCGGCGCGATCGCCGCGGTGTCGGTCGGCATCTGGCGCGGCATGCCGGTGCTCGATCTCGACTACGCCGAAGACAGCGCCTGCGACACCGACATGAACCTGGTGATGAACGACGGCGGCGGCTTCATCGAACTGCAGGGCACGGCCGAAGGCCATGCTTTCCGCCGCGATGAACTCGATGCCCTGCTCGCGCTCGGCGAAGCCGGCTGCCGCCAACTGTTCGCGGCACAACAGGCAGCGCTCGCGCAGTCGTGAAACTGGTCCTCGCCAGCGGCAACGCCGGCAAGCTGGCGGAATTCCGCCAGCTGTTCGCGGATCTGGATTTCGACTTCCACCCGCAGTCCGAATTCGGCGTCGATGATGTCGAGGAAACCGGCCTGACCTTCGTCGAGAACGCATTGCTGAAGGCGCGCCACGCATCGCGCATCAGCGGATTGCCGGCGCTCGCCGACGATTCCGGCCTGTGCGTCGACGCACTGGGCGGAGCGCCCGGACTGTATTCGGCGCGCTACGCCGGCAACCACGGCAACGATGGCGCGAACACCGCCAAGCTGCTGCACGAACTCCGCGACGTTCCCGACGATCGCCGCACGGCACGCTTCGTTTGCGTACTGGCGCTGCTGCGCCATGCCGACGACCCGCAACCGGTCATTGCCCAGGGCACTTGGGAAGGCCGCATCCTCCATGCACCGCGTGGAGAGGGCGGCTTCGGTTATGACCCGGTGTTCCTGGTGCCGGATCCCGGGCTGAGCGCTGCCGAACTCACGTCGGCGGACAAGCATCGCCTCAGCCATCGCGGCCAGGCGATGGCGAAGCTGCACGCACTGCTGCAATCGCAATGAACGCACAAGCGCTGGCGCTCACTCCACCTCCGTTGTCGCTGTATGTGCATCTGCCGTGGTGCGTGCGCAAATGCCCGTACTGCGATTTCAATTCGCATGGATTGCGCGGCGATGCGCCCTATGACGACTATATCGACGCGCTGGTCCGCGACCTGGAACACGACCTGCCACTGGTCTGGGGCCGCGTGGTGCATTCGGTGTTCTTTGGTGGCGGCACGCCCAGCCTGTTCTCGCCGGAGCGGATCGATCGTTTCCTGCAGCAGGCCAGCGCGCGGCTCACCTTCGCACCGGGTGCGGAAATTACCCTCGAGACCAACCCCGGCACGGTCGAGCATGGCCCGTTCGCCGGCTATCGCACGGCCGGCGTGAATCGCCTCAGCTTCGGCGTGCAAAGTTTCGACGACGGCTGCCTGCAGCGACTCGGGCGCATCCACTCCAGCGGCGACGCCGAGCGCGCGGTGAAGTCGGCGCAGGATGCCGGCTACGACAACATCAACCTCGACCTGATGTACGCGCTGCCGCAGCAGACGCTGGCGATGGCCGAATACGACGTTCAGCGCGCGATCGCGCTGCAGCCGACCCATCTCAGCCACTACCAGCTGACGCTGGAACCGAACACGCTGTTCGCGGCGAAGCCGCCGCAGGGCATTCCCGACGACGACCTCGCCTGGGACATGCAGGAGCGCTGCCAGGCGCTGATGGCCGATGCCGGATTCGCGCAGTACGAAGTCAGTGCCTATGCGCAACCGAATCGCCAGTGCGCGCACAACCTCAACTACTGGACCTTCGGCGACTACCTCGGCATCGGCGCCGGCGCGCACGGCAAGCTCACGCTGGGCGCGGACCAGCGCATCCTCCGGCGCTGGAAGACCAAGCATCCCGACGCCTGGCTGCGCGATGCCGGAACGGCGGCGGCGATCGGTGGCGACGAGGACATCCCGCCGGGTCGGCGTCCGTTCGATTTCATGCTCAATGCGTTGCGCCTGAATGGCGGTTTCAGCCTCCGGCTGTTCGAGCTTCGCACCGGACTGCCGGCGGCGGCCATCGCCCGCGAATTGGGCATTGCAGCAGAACGCGGCTGGCTGGATGTCCGGGATGACCACGTGATCCCAACAGAGTTGGGACGACGGTTCACAAATGACGTGATCGGCCTGTTCCTGTAGCCGGGGTCCGCAGTAATATCGGCCTCGAGGACCCAACGGACGGGGCCGGAGCAGGGATATGGAACATCCGCAATTCGGGCAGCCGCGTACGCTGCCGCCACGCGTGCAGAACGCGATTTCGAAAATGATGGCCGCATGCGCCGACGGGATGGCCCATCCGGTGCGGCAGGCGCTTGCCAGCCTGCGCGAGGAAATGCCGTTGATGATCGGCAATCCGATGGCTGCCCGGCACGAGATCATCGCGTTTTCGCATTGCAAGCGTTTGTCGATCCATTGCAGCGAAATGCTGCCGGCGCTGCTCGAATGCATCGAGCATGAGCTGATCGCCATCCGCGACCGGGGCCACAGGCCGCAACAATCGGAGCTGTGGGCGTCGTCCGAGAGTTGGACGCTCGCGGACGCCGGCGAACATGTCGCTCCGCCACAAGCCGAAGGCATCGGCCAGGTCACCAACCAGTGCAAGCTGCCGCTGTACCTGCTGGGCCAGCGCTTCGGCGTGCTCGCCGGCGCGCCGGCTTTCGATGCCGATCGGATTCCGGTCGGACCGCGTTGCCTGATCCGCGCGGTCGAGGACGCATCACGCCGGGTCTTCGGCGACGATTTCCCGCACATGCTGGTGACCGATGCCGTCGCGCGCGCGCTGTTCCACGATTACCCGGCGCTGGTGAACCGCATCAACAAGGAGCTGGAAGGCGCCAGCATCCTGCCCGGACTGACCTTCATTCCATCATTGAAGCGTGCCGCAACCCCCATCCAGCCTGTCTACGCCGATGCGGTCGCCGCCACCGCAGCCGCGATCACGACCATGGTGCCGCAGGGCGCCGCCGCATGGTTCGAGCAACCGGAGCACGACGATCGCAACCGTTCCGCCGGCACGCATTCCGCGCCCGATTTCTCGGTCGCGCGCACATTGCTGGCCAAGGCCAAGGGGCAGGCACCGGCGACCTCCGTCGCGCACGTGCAGTTGCCTGCCCACATCGTTTCCGAAATGCTCGACTCGCTGTCCGCGCACGATGCCAGCGGACGCCCGCTCGGCATCCGCCACCTCCACGACGAACTGAAGGCACGGGCCAAATCCCTGCATGGCGGCAAGGCGCAATTTTCGCAACAGCAGAGCGATTCGATCGAATTGCTGGGGATGCTCTACGACGCCGTCTGCCATGACATGCGCGCGCAATCGGGCGCGGCGGAACTGCTGAAGCGCCTGCAGATCCCGTTGCTGCGGATGGCGCTGGCCGGCGAGGAATTCTTCGAACAACCGACGCATCCGGGCCGCCAGATCATGAGCCGGGTCGCCGAATCCGGCGCGATCATCGCCGATGAGGCCGATACCGATCCGCAGTTCGACGCCGCGCTCGCCCATGCGGTCGATCGCGTCGAACAGGAATATCGTGGCGACGGCACCGTGCTCGAACATATCCACCAGGAACTCGCCGACGCCCACCAGGCGCACGCACAACGCAGCGAAGCCGTCGAGCGCCACCAGATCGAGGCCTCGCGTGGACAGGAACGCATCGCCATCGCCCGCGATGCCGCCAAGGTTCTGCTTGACGAGAAGCTCGCCGGCGTGACCTTGCGACCGCAGGTCGAACTGCTGATCCGCACCGCCTGGCAGGACGCGCTCACCTTCATCCGCCTGCGCCACGACGATCACTCCGCGCTGTGGCAGCGCCACGAGCGCCTGACCGGTCGCATGCTCCAGGTGGTGACCGCAACAGATGCGATCGAGGACGTGGACCTGCGCGATTCGATCTTCGAGATCCTCAAGCGCACCGGTTACCACTCGGAAGAAGCCAACGAAGTCGCGGAAACCCTCAGCCGCAGCACATCGCTGCCACGCAGCGGTGCGCGCATGTCGATGACCGAACTGGTGACGTTGATCCGCGCGCGCCCGCGCTTCGGCGGATCGTCGAAGACCATGCAACTGGCGGAGGAAATACCCGAACCGCGCAGCGCGCGCGAGGAGGAGTGCTTTCGCCACCTGAGCACCCTGCCCTTCGGTTGCTGGCTCGATTTCGTCATCAACCAGCAGGGCGAGGTGCGTCGCCGTCGCCTATCGTGGTACAGCCGCATCACCGGCAATGCCTTGCTGGTCAATCGTCGCGGTGCGCGCATCGCCGAAATGCAACTCGACCAGTTGGCGCGCCTGATGGCGACAGGCCAGGTGCGCGTGGCGCGCAAGCATGAAATGAGCCTGCTCGATCGCGCATGGACCAGCACCATCGGTACGCTGGAAAGCCTCGGCAAATTGTTCGTGCGACCAGCGGCGGTGGCGTCATGAGCGCCGACCAGCGCTATACCGCGCGCCGCGATGTCCGCGCAACGATCCCGGTCGTGGACGCCCTGACCGGCGCGATCGTCGGCCGCGTCGGCAATCTCTGCGCCACCGGAATCCAGGTGATCCGTGGCGGCGCGATATCGGCGGACACCCTGCGGCCGGGTGCGCTCTACCAGTGGGCGTTCGCGTTGCCGGACGAACTAGGTGGCGGACAGGTCGAGTGCGGCGTCGAAGTGATGTGGAACGGCAGCGACGCCGGACGCGGTGGCGACCTGGTCGGTGCGCGCTTCATCCTGATCGACCCGGCGACAATGGAACGGATCGCGCACTGGTGCGCGGCCGCAGAACGCACCCCGGCCTGACGGCGTTCGTCCACGCCCGGCGAATCCCCGTTGGGTGACAATAGGGCGTCATCCGCCAGGATCCGCCCATGTCCGTGCCCTCCCTCGCCGGCCTCTACGCCGACCATCTCGAGACCATCAAGCGCCACGCCGGCGCGGCGTTGCAACGCGGCGGTTTCGACCAGCTTGTCGTGCCCAGTGGCACCTCGCACTACCAGGTCTTCGACGATCGCGACTATCCGTATGCCGTGAATCCCCAGTTCAAGTACTGGCTGCCGGTCACGCGCGCGCCGGGCAGCTGGCTGGTCTACACCCCGGGCCAGAAGCCCAAGTTGATCTTCCTGCAGCCGCGCGACTACTGGCACGTGGTGCCGCAGGCGCCCAGCGGTTACTGGGTCGATCATTTCGACATCATCACCATCCGCACGCCCGACGAAGCGAAGCAACACCTCTCGGCGACAGCGCGACAGGCGATCCTCGGCGAACCGCAGAGCGCGCTCGGCACGGCCTTCGTGCCCAACAATCCCGCCGAAGTGATCCAGTACCTGGAATACCACCGCGGCTACAAGACGCCCTACGAAATCGCGATGATGTGCGAAGCCACGCGTCGCGGCGTGCGCGGCCACCGTGCCGCCAAGCGCGCCTTCGATGCCGGCTCCAGCGAGTTCGGCATCCACCTGTCCTATTGCCAGGCCGCGGGCCAGGACAGCTTCGAGCTGCCGTACCAGAACATCGTCGCCCTCAACCAGCACGGCGCGATCCTCCACTACAGCGACCTCCAGCGCCTGCCGCCCAAGCCATACCTGAGCTTGTTGATCGATGCCGGCGCCAGCCACGCCGGTTACGCCAGCGACATCACCCGCACCTATTCGGCGCAGAACGACGACTTCGCGGCGATGATCGAACGCGTCGATGCCGCGCAACAGGCGATGTGCGCGCAGGTGCGCCCCGGCGTCGACTACCGCCAGATCCATCTCGATGCGCATCTCGCGCTGGCCGGCGTGCTCAAGGAATTCGGCGTGATCACGGTGTCGCCGGAAGCGGCGGTCGCGACGGGCGTCAGCAGCGCGTTCTTCCCGCACGGCATCGGCCACGGCATCGGCCTGCAGGTCCACGACGTCGCCGGCTTCGCCGAAAGCGACCACGGCGGCACGCTGCCGAAGCCCGATGGCCACCCCTATCTGCGCCTGACCCGCCCGCTCGCCGCCGGCATGGTGGTGACGATCGAACCCGGCATCTATTTCATCGACATGCTCCTCGGCGAATTGAAGGCGAAGGGATTGGAAAACAGCGTCGACTGGAACGCGGTCGAACGCTTCAAGCCCTATGGCGGCATCCGCATCGAAGACGACGTCGCCTGCACCAACGACGACCCGATCAACCTGACTCGCGAAATCTGGAAGGAGATCGCATGAACAAGTTCCTGGTCGCATTGCCCCTGTCTGCGCTCGTGCTGTCCGCCTGCCAGCAACAGCAGGCGCCGGTCGACCCGGCCGTCAACGACGGTTGCCTGCACTATTCGCCGGCACAGACCGTGCTGGTCGGCAAGACATATACGAAGGAAGTCACCGCGCCGGGCAAGATGACGCGCAAGGCACTGGTGATGAAGCTCGATGCACCAACCTGCGTGTCGCCGCTGGCAAGCAGCCACGCCGACTTCAAGCGCATCGACAACATCCAGGACATCGAACTGGTCGCCCAGAGCGACATCGTCGATGTGTTCAAGCTCGAGGGCTATCGCGTGCGCGCCAAGGGCGCGCTCGCCACCGAGCAGGGTGATGGCGCCGCCGCGCCGGTCGGGATGACCTTGCTGACGATCGGCCCGGCCGATCCCAACCAGTAATCAGTCTGGTTCGGCGATCTTGTTCGCGCTCGCCGCAGTCGAGCGCAGCAAGCCTTCGCCTGCAAACAGCGTCAGCGCGATCCAGATCAACGCGAAGCCGATCAGTCGGGCGCCGTCGAAGGCTTCATGGAAGACGAACACGCCGAGCAGGAACTGCAGGGTCGGGGCGATGTATTGCATCAGGCCGATGGTGGTCAACGGCACCCGTCGCACCGCATAGGCGAATCCGACCAATGGCAGTGCCGTGACGATGCCGGACAGGACCAGCAGGCTGGTGATCCATCCGCCCTGGCCAAAACCGATGCCGCCATGGCCGGCCTGCCACGCCAGCATGGCCAGCGCAGGCAGGAACAGATAGGCGCCTTCCACGCCCAGTCCGCTCACCGAATCCACTGCCGCCAGCTTGCGGATCAGGCCATACAACGCGAACGAACCTGCCAGTGCCAACGCGATCCACGGCAGGCGCCCGTAGTTGAAGGTCAGCCACAGCACGCCCATGCCTGCGATCGCCACCGACAACCACTGCAGCGGGCGTAGCCGTTCGCGCAGGAAGACGACGCCGATCAACACGTTGAGCAGCGGGTTGATGAAATAGCCCAGCGCGGTTTCCACCACGTGGCCGGCGTTGACCGCCCAGATATACAGGCCCCAGTTGAACGCGATCAGCATGCCGCTCGCGGCCAGCATCATCCGCAGGCGCGGCTGCGCCAGCACGTTGCGCAGCCAGCCGCGACCATCGCGCCAGAACAGGAAGGCGCCGACGAACAACGCGCTCCAGAGGATGCGCTGGAGGACGATGGCCAGGGACGGCACCGACTTCAGTGCGTGCCAGTACAGCGGCATCACGCCCCACAGTACGAAGCTGGCGATCGCCATCCAGGTGCCGCGCGCCATCTCGCGATCGGTCGCGGCGTTCATGGCTTCGCCGGCGCCGACTTGCCGCGCGTGGCCTTGCCGATCGTCATCGCCAGCACCGCGAGGACGATGATCGCCATCGGGATCAGGTCCTTCGCGCTGAAGCGTTCATTGGCCAGCAACGCACCCAACACCACCGCGATCACCGGATTGACGTAGGCGTAGCTGCCGGCGAGCGCCGGACGGACGTGGTGCAGCAACCAGACATAGGCGCTGAAACCGATCAGCGAACCCATCACGATCAGATAGGCCACCGCGGCGATGGCGTGGCCAGTCGGTGCATGCAGGTGTTCGCCGCGCACGGTGGCGACGATGCTCATCACCACGCCGGCGCACAGCATCTGCACCGCCGACGTCATGAACGGAGATGGCAAGTCGCGGCCACGGCTCCAGATCGAACCGTAGGACCATGCCAGCGGCGCGATCAGCAATGCGATGAGTCCTGCCGGCGATGCGCGCAGGCTGCTGCCGGCGTTGAGCCAGATCACGCCGATGAAGCCGATCATCACACCGACCCATTCCAGCCGCGTCGGACGATCGCCCTTCATCCGCGCGAACAGCGCGATCCAGATCGGCGCCGAGGCGACCGCGACCGCGGCGAGCCCGGACGAGACGCTCTGTTCGGCGTAATTGACGAAGCCGTTGCCGAACACCAGCAGCAGGATGCCCATCGTTCCCGCGTTCTTCCATTGCGCGCGCGTCGGCATCGGTTCGCCACGCAGGCGCAAGGCGGCGAACATCACCCCGCCGGCGATCAGGAAACGGATGCCGCCCAGCCAGAACGGAGTAAAGCCGCCCTCCAGCGCGAACTTGATCGCGAGGTAGGTCGATCCCCAGATGACATAGACCGCGGCCAGCGCGAGGATGACCGCGGTGCCCGTGGGTGCGTGCGTGTCGGAAGGCCTATTCATCGTCCCGAGGCTACTCCTGGCAGTCGCATCCCGATTGAAAAATCATGCGTGTTGGCGCAAGAATCTTGCATGAAGAAAAACCAGCCGCACATCCTCGACAGCTTCGACCAGCGCCTGCTCGAACTGTTGCAACAGGACGCCGACCTCACCCTCGATGCCCTCGGCGATGCCGTCGGGCTGTCACCCAGTGCGGTGCAAAGGCGGATCAAGCGTTACCGCGAACAGGGGATGCGCCGGGTCGCGCTGATCGACCCGCACGCGCTGGCGTCGGCGACCCTGATCATGGTGTGGGTGCGCATGGACACCGAGTCGGCCCAGGAATTGCGCGCCTTCTATACCCGCATGCGCGCCGCCCCGGAAGTCCAGCAGTGCTACCAGCTGGCAGGTGACTGGGATTACCTGCTGATGGTGGCGACGCCGAGCGTGCAGGAATACCGCGCCCTGCTCGAGCGCCTGCTCAAGCCGCAGAAGAACATCAAGCGTTTCGAGAGCCGGGTGGTGCTGGATACCGTCAAGCGCGGGCTGGCATTGCCAACCCGCGCATCGCGCTGATCGTTGCCGATCAGCGGACCCAGCTCACCGCGTTGCCGGACTGCGGCAACACCTGGCTGGCGAGGCGCGAATCGTGGGCGAGCAGGCCCATCGCGTCGGAGAGGATCGCGGCGGATTCGCGCAGCAGCGGATCCGGGCGATTTTCCGCCAGCTTCTCGCGCGCGGCCTCCTTGGCGACGTCGCGCTCGCTGCCAGCCAGTCCATCGTCGGTGGCATCGTCGGCGAGCGGATCGAGCGGCAGACCGAGGCGCTTGCGTTCGGCCTGGCGCTGTTTCAGCTTGGCCTCGTTCTTGTCGCGTTCGGCGCGGCGCTCACCCTCGTTGAGCGAGAGATAGTGCTTGGCCTTGAGCGCCTTGTACTCGGCGAGGTCCTGCAGCAGCCACTGGTATTCAGGATCGTTCTTGATGCGGGCCTCGTGGCTGGCGTCGAGCTGCGGCAGGATCGGCGCGAACACGCCGTACTGCAGGTGCGGCGTGGCGGGGATGCTCGACCACGGCAGCGCGTTGTCGTACATGCTTTCGCCGAAGCTGCTGGCATCGACGGTTACCGGGAAGTGGATGTCCGGTTCGACGCCCTTGTTCTGCGTGCTCGAGCCCGATGGCCGGAAGAACTGCGCGATGGTCATCTTGACCTGGCCGAACTGGGTCTTGCGCGCGCTCGGGAAACGGTCGAGGTCGACCAGGTTCTGCACCGTGCCCTTGCCGAAGGTGGTCTCGCCGATGATCAGGCCGCGACCGTAATCCTGGATCGCACCGGCGAGGATTTCCGAGGCCGACGCCGAGCCACGGTTCACCAGCACCGCGAGCGGGCCGGACCATGCCACGCCGGCGTCATCGTCGCCATCCACTTCGACGCGACCGCCCGACTGGCGGATCTGCACCACCGGGCCGGTATCGACGAACAGACCGGTGATGCGCACCGCCTCACCCAGCGAACCGCCGCCGTTGTTGCGCAAGTCCAGCACCACGCCATCGACGTTCTGCGCCTTGAAACCTTCCAGCAGGCGCTTGATGTCCCGCGAAGCCGAGGCGTAGTCGTTGCCGCTGCGGCGTGCGCTGAAGTCCTCGTAGAAACTCGGCAGCTTGATCACGCCGACCTTGCGCGCCGGGATGCCGTTCGCGGCCGGCAAGTTGATCACTTCGCCCTTGGCGGCGTCCTCGGTGAGCTTCACCACGTCGCGGGTCAGCGCGATCACGTGCGGCTTGCTGTCGACCGGCGCGCTCGCCGGCACGATGCCGAGGCGCACGCGCGTGCCCTTGGTGCCGCGGATCTTCTCGACCACGTCGTCGATGCGCCAGCCAATCACGTCTTCCAGCGCGCCGGAACCGCCCTGCCCGACCGAGACGATGCGATCGCCCGGGCGCAGCAGCTTGCTGATCGCAGCCGGACCACCCGGCACCAGTTCGCGCACCACGACCACGTCGTCCTGCTTCTGCAGCTGGGCGCCGATGCCCTGCAGCGACAACGACATCTGCTGGTTGAAGCGCTCGGCCGCACGCGGGTTGAAGTAATCGGTATGCGGGTCGGTGGCGTTGGCGTACGCATTCATCGCCAGCTGGAACACATCCTCCGAATCCAGTTGGTCGATGCCCTTGAGGTTGTTGGCATAGCGCTTGTCGAGCGTCTTGCGGATGTCATCCGGCTGCTTGCCAGCCAACTTCAGGCGCAACCAGTCGTTGCGCACCGATTGCTTCCACAGCGTGTCGAGCGCGGCCTGGTCGGTCCACGCGGCCTTTTCACGATCGTATTCGAAGCGGTCATTGCCGTCGAAACGGAAGATGTCCTGGCCGAGCAGCGAACGCTGGTAGGCCACGCGTTCGCGCGCGTGGTTGCGGTAGGCCTCGAAGATCGCGAACGGCACCTTCATGTCGCCATTGCGGAACGCGGCGTCGAAGCCGGCCTGCTGCGATTCGAAAGCGGCCACTTCACCGGCGGTGAAGTACATCTTGTTGCCGTCGAGCAGGTCGAAATACTTCTTGAAGATTTCCTTGGACAACGCTTCGTCGAGCGGCTGCGCGCGATAGGCGTAGCGGCTGTTGGAAAGCAGGCCGTAGACGAGGCGCGCAGTGACCGACTGATCGGTGTTCTGGGCAAGCGGGCCGCTCGCCTTCGTGGTGGCCGAAGGATGGCTGGTCACCACCGCCGCACCCAACGCCAGCGGAATCGCCAGGGCCAGGGCCAACACTGCACTGCGTCGCTTCATGGAATCCTCGAAGATCGAATCTGGAGCTTGGACACGCGGGATGCGCGAACGTTCACTCTGCCACATCCAGGGTGGTGAACACGCGACCCGGAAGTCACGGACCGACGGATGGAAGCGCGTGTTCAGGATGGCCGGCCGGGCCCGCCGGTTCAGGCTTGATGGCGGCCGGCTTCGGCGGCCTGGCGGTCGGCGTGGTAGCTGGAACGCACCATCGGGCCGGAGGCGACATGCTCGAAACCGAGCGCCATGCCGTAATCCTCGAATGCCTTGAACTCTTCCGGCGTCCAGTAGCGCAGCACCGGATGGTGCGCGGGCGACGGCTGCAGGTACTGGCCGATGGTGATCATGTCGACGTCGTGCGCGCGCAGGTCGCGCAGGGTGGCTTCGACCTGTTCCTGCGTCTCGCCGAGGCCGAGCATGATTCCCGACTTGGTGGCGATCTGCGGATGCTGGGCCTTGAAGCGCTTGAGCAATTCCAGCGACCACGCGTAGTCGGCGCCCGGGCGCACGTTGCGATACAGGTCCGGCACGGTTTCGATGTTGTGGTTGAACACGTCCGGCGGATCCTGGGCGAGGATCTCCAGCGCGCGTTCCATGCGGCCCTTGCCGCGGAAGTCCGGCGTCAGGATTTCGATGCGGATGCCCGGTGCGGCGGCGCGTGTTTCGCGGATGCAATCGACGAAGTGCTGGGCACCGCCATCGCGCAAGTCATCGCGATCGACGCTGGTGATCACCACGTAGCGCAGCCCCATGTCGGCGACGGTCGCGGCGAGGCGACGCGGCTCGTCCGCATCGAGCGGCTTGGGACGGCCATGCGCGACATCGCAGAAACTGCAACGGCGCGTGCAGACCTCGCCCATGATCATGAACGTCGCGGTGCCGTGGCTGAAGCATTCGTGGATGTTCGGGCAGCTGGCGTCCTCGCACACGGTGACGAGGCGGTTCTCGCGCAGCTTCGACTTGAGCTGTTGCACGGCATTGCCGGACGGCAGGCGCACGCGGATCCACGACGGCTTGCGCAGCACCGGCGCGTCCTGGAACTGCACCGGGGAACGGCCGATCTTGTCGCCAGCAAGCTGCTTGGCGCCCGGCTCGAGCGGGCCACCTTCGACGACGGCAAGCGGGATGTTGCGTGCTTCGGTGGGGCGCGGTTCGCTCATGGCGCCATTATCGCGCATTGCCGGCGATCAGGCGGCCTCGCGCCGCTGGCCGGCCAGCGCGGCGAGATCGGGCGCCGGCGCGGTTTGCGGCTTCAGGCCGAACTGGCGGGCAAGCTCGGCGACCAGCACCGGCTTGACCGCCGCCATGCTGCCGGGACCACCGAGATCGTCCAGCGCGATCACCTGCAGGCCGATGTAGCCGCAGGGATTGATGCGCTGGAACGGTGGCGTGCTTTCGCCGGTGATGTTGAAGGCGAGGCCGTGGAAGGTGCAGCCGCGACGGACGCGGATGCCGAGCGCGGCGATCTTGGCGTCGTTGACGTAGACGCCGGGGGCGCCCTCGCGACGGACGGCGGCGATGTTCCATTCGCCCAGCGTGTCGATGATCGCCTGCTCGATGCGGCACACGTATTCGCGCACGCCGATGCCGAGCCGCTTCAGGTCGAGCAACGGATAGGCGACGATTTGGCCGGGGCCGTGGTAGGTCACCTGGCCGCCGCGATCGACCGGGATCACCGGGATATCGCCGGGCGCGAGCACGTGTTCGGGCTTGCCGGCCTGGCCAAGGGTGAACACCGGATCGTGTTCGACCAGCCACAACTCGTCGATGGTGGCGTCGCTGCGCGCATCGGTGAAGCCCTGCATCGCATGCCACACCGGCGCATAGGGCTGGCGCCCGAGCTCACGGACGATCACAGCGTCCACTTCACCTCGGGATGTTCGCGCAACGCGGTATGCGCAGCTTCGTACTGTTCGCGCGATGCCGCCTTGAAGCTGAGCTTGATCGATACGTACTTGCCGCCCGAGGAATCGCGGGTGGCGACGGTTTCACGCAGCACTTCGATGCCGGCATCCTCAAGCAAGGTCGGGATCACCGCTTCGAGACCGGCACCAGCAGGCCCCATCGCCGTGATCTCGAACACGCCGGGGAACTGGAAGCCGTGCTCGGGATTGTCGGATTTGATTTCCATACCCAAAAACCTCTCATTCAAACCTGTTCACGTTCCGTCGCGAGCGATGGCAGATTGCGCGTGGACGGAGCGCAGGAACCGCAGTGTACGTCGTGGTACATGAGGATTCCGAGCACCGCCCGCGCGCAAGCTGCCGAGCGCAGCAGGAACGTGGGCAGGTTTTAGCGCGACTTCCACCACAGGACGAGACTGTCCCACAGGCGACGGAAGAATCCGCCCTGTTCCACGGCATCGATCGCCACCAGCGGCGCCTCGGCGATCGGCTTGCCATCCAAAGAAAGTTTGATCGTGCCGATCTTCTGGCCCTTGGCAATCGGAGCAATCAGGTTCTGCGGCACTTCCATCGACGACTTCAGCGCTTCGAAACGACCGCGCGGCACGGTGACCAGCAGCGGCTCTGCGACGCCCAGGCGCACTTGCGGGCTCGCGCCCTTCCAAACTTTCTGCACGCTGACCTGCGCGTTGGCGTCGTACAGCTTGTGGGTTTCGTAGAAGCGGAAGCCCCAGTTGAGCAGGGCCTGGACGTCATCGGCGCGCTGCTTCTCGCTGGTATCGCCCAGCACCACCGCGATCAGGCGCTGGTCACCGCGCTGCGCCGAAGCCATCAGGCAGTAGCCGGCGTTGGAGGTGTGGCCGGTCTTGATGCCGTCGACCGAAGAGTCGCGCCACAACAGCAGGTTGCGGTTGGGCTGGGTGATCGGACCGACGGTGAACTCCTTGATCTTGTTCAGCGCATAGGCCTGCGGGTAATCGTGGATCAGCGCGCGGCCCAGCAGCGCGAGGTCGCGCGCGGTGGACAGGTGGCCCTGCGCGGAAAGACCGGTGGGATCGACGAAGTGGCTGTTCTTCATGCCGATCTTGGCGGCGTAGCTGTTCATCAGCTGGGCGAAGGCTTCCTCGCTGCCGGCGACGTGTTCGGCCAGCGCGATCGCGGCATCGTTGCCGGACTGCACCACCATGCCGGTTTCCATCTGTTCCAGCGGCGCGGTCTTGTTGACCTCGAAACCGCTGTAGCTGCCATCGGTACCGGCACCGCCGGTCTTCCAGGCATGCTCGGTCATCATCACCGGATCGGTGGCCTTGATCTTGCCCTTGGCGATTTCGGCAGCGATGACATAGCTGGTCATCACCTTGGTGATGCTGGCCGGTTCAAGCTGGGTGTCGATGTTTTCGCCGGCCAGCACCTGGCCGGTCGCGTAGTCCATCACCACCCAGGCCTTGGACACGGCGGGTGCCGGCGCCGTCGGGATCGGCAATTCGCCAGTGGCGACCGCGGCAGGCGCGGCATTGGCCGCCGGGGCGGGCGCGGGCGTCTGCGCGAAGGCGAGGCCCATGGATGAGACAAGCGCGGCGGTCAGTGCGGCGACGGAAAGGACGGCAACGGGTCTGGAAGTCATGTGCGGGGATTGGTCTGCAAATACGGGAGAAACGGGCCGCAGCGAGCGGCGACCCGAACGGCAAGTTTAGTCGCGGACGGGTTGTGGCGTCCCGAAACCGAGGCCGGAAATGCGCGTGGACAGCTCGGGGACTTCGGCGCTGTTCATCGCTGCGACGCGCAGCCGCCAGTAGCGGCGGCCCTTCGCCCAACCCTCGACAAGGCGGGCATTGGCGACGCCGGCGTGCTGGACGATCTCGAGCGCGTGCTCGGCGTTCTGCTGGTTGGCGAAGGCGGCGACCTGCAGGGTCGGGCCGGAAGCGCCGGCGACGGGCGCGGATGCGGAAGCCGAAGCGACCTGGACGGGTGCCGGCCTTGCTGCCGGAGGCGCCACCGGAGCCGATGCCGCGGCGGTTTGCGTGACCGCAGGCGGCGTCACGGCCGGAACCACCGCGACGTTGCGCGGTTCCGGGGTCCCGGGCTTGCCGGTGGCGACATGCAATCCGCGCGCCTTCATCCAGGCGTCGAATTCGGCCGAGGTCATCACCTTGCCGTTCTGCATCATGTCGAAGCGATAGTCCTGCGCCACCGCCGGCGAACTCGCCAGCGCGACCCCTGCCGGCACCTTGCCGTCGGCGACCTGCCGCGCCAGTTGCGCCTGCGCCGCCGGATCGGTCTTCGATGCCGCGGCCAACTCGATCGCCTGGTCGGTTTCGGTGCTCTCCTCCGGCGTCAATGCATCCACGCGCACGCGCGCCGTGCCCTTCTCGCGATAACCGAGCTTCACCGCCGCGGCGTAGCTGAGGTCGATCAGGCGGTTGGAATGGAACGGACCGCGATCATTGACGCGCACCACCACCGATTTGCCGTTGTCGAGATTGGTCACCCGCGCGTAGCTGGGCAACGGCAAGGTGCGATGCGCCGCGGTGAAGGCGTACATGTCGTACACCTCGGCGTTGGACGTCTGGCGGCCGTGGAACTTGTTGCCGTAGTACGAAGCGGTCCCGGTTTCCGAATAGCCGCGGGCATCATCGAGCACGTTGTAGCTCTTGCCGAGCACCGCATATGTCTTGTTGCCGCGCTTCGAACGCGGTTCGGCTTTCACCACCGGTTCGGGGATGCGATTCACGTCGGGGATTTCGCCCGGAACGCTGTCCTTGATGTCGGGGCGATAGAGATCGCCGACCATCTGCCCGCGCTTGCTGACGTCTTCCTGGGCCGGCGCATAGGGCGAATTCGCCGGCCGTGCCGTGCTGGCCGTCGTGCGCGGCGCGGTCTTCGCGACCGTCGCGCCATGCGTCGCCGTCGACGAGGACTTCGGCGGCGTCGAACTGCACGCGGCGAGCGCCAGCGGCAGTGCGACGGCCAACGCGACGCGCCTCATGCGCCCGGCACCGGGCGGCCGGCGATCACCTGCGACAACTGGTACACCGCGGTCGAATACAGCGGCGATTTGTTGTAGCGCGTGATCGCGACGAAGTTGGGGAACACCATCCAGTATTCGGGGCCGTTGGCGCCATCGAGGGTGATGATGTTGGCCGGCAGGTCGGCGGGTGCCGCCTGCAACGGTCGGTAGCCCATCTTGGCCAGGTCGGCCTGCGGCAACATCGCTTCGCTGCGGTTGTCGGGATTGATCGGTTGCGCGTTGGCATCGCGCGTCGCGCGCACCATCACCGGCTGTCCGCGCTGCCATTGGCCGCGACCGACGAAGTAATTGGCGATCGACGGCAACACGTCGGCGAGATCGGTGAACAGGTCGCGCTTGCCGTCGCCGTCGCCATCGACCGCGTACTGGCGATAGCTCGACGGCATGAACTGGCCCCAGCCCATCGCGCCGGCGTAGCTGCCGCGCAACTGGGTGATGTCGAGGTGCGCTTCCTTCTCCATCGCGAACGCCTGCGCCAGCTCGTCGCGGAAGAACGCCTCGCGCATGTTCTCGCGCTCGATCTTGTCGGGCGCGTTGGTGCGCGGGTAGCGGAAGCCGAGCGTGTACAGCGCGTCGGCGACCGGATACTTGCCCATGTTGGCGCCATAGCCGGTTTCGACGCCGATGATGGCGACGATGATCTCGGCGGGCACGCCGTACTTCGCCTCGACCGCGGCCAGCGCATCACGATGCTGGGCGATGAAGGCCTTGCCGCCATCGATGCGCGCAGTGTTGAGGAACAGTGGGCGGTATTCGCTCCACGGCTTGCCTTCGGCGGGACGCGACATCGCGGCGATGATCGGTTCGCGGATCTGCGCGGTGGCCAGCACCGATTCGATGCGTTGCGCATCAACGCCGTACTTGCTCACGGCCTGCTGCGCGAAATCGTGGCGTGCGGCAACGAGGTCGGGCACGGGGCCGGTCGGAAGCGGCGCTTGCGGCGCCGGCGCCGGCGCAGGTGCGGAAGTCGGTGCGGGAGCGGGCGGCGGGACCACCACGGGCTTGGGCGGCGGCGCCTGCGTGGCGCATGCGGCCAGTACGAGTGACAGTACGGCGGGCGATACCGCGGCGGGGGAAAGGAAGCGTCGGGTCATCGCCGGGGAGGGTATCACGCACCTTCCGGGTGATCCTGACTACGCCATTCAAGTCCGCCGTGGCGAATGCGCGCGCACCGACATCACCAGGCCCATGCCGGCCAGCAGCACGACCGCCGAGGTGCCGCCGTACGACAGCAACGGCATCGGCACGCCGACCACCGGCAACATGCCCGAGATCATCCCGCCGTTGACCATCACGTAGGCGAACAGCGCGAGGCCCAGCGTGCCCGCCAGCAGGCGCGAATAGGAATCACGCGCTTCCATCGCGATCCACAGGCAGCGCCCGATCACCACCAGGTAGGCGAGGAACATCAGCGCCACGCCGACCCAGCCGAACTCCTCGCCCAGCACCGAGAACAGGAAGTCGGTGGTGTGTTCCGGCAGGTAATTTAGATGCGATTGCGTGCCATGCATCCAGCCCTGGCCGAACCAGCCGCCGGAGCCGATCGCGATCTTCGACTGGGTGATGTTCCAGCCTGCGCCGAGCTTGTCGGAATCCGGGTTGATGAAAATCATGATGCGGTCTTTCTGGTACTGCCGCAGGAACCAGAACCACGCCACCGGCGCCGCGACAGCCACCGACGTGACCGCACCGACGAACCACCACCACGACAGTCCGGCGAGGAACATGGTGAAGATGGCGCCGCAGGTGATCAGCATCGCGGTACCGAAGTCCGGCTGTTTGAGGATCAGCAGGATCGGCACCGCCGCGATCGCACCGCTGATCGCGATCGTGCGCAAGTTGGGCGGCAGCACCGAATTGTGCAGGTACCACGCCAGCATCATCGGCAGGCTGATCTTGATCAGTTCCGATGGCTGGAAATAGAAGATGCCGAGGTTGATCCACAGGTTGCCGTGGTGGCCGCGGCCGAGCACCAGCACTGCCAGCAGCGGCACGAGCGTCGCGAAATACGCGAAGGGCGATGCCGCCCGCAGGCGCGGCGGAGCCACGCGCGACAGCAACCACATCAGTCCAAGACCGATCACGAAACGCGACCCCTGCCCCGCCACCATCTTCAGGCTGCCATTGCTGGCGCTGTAAAGCGTGAGCAGGCCGCTGACCATCAGTAACAGCAACGCACCCAGCAGCGGCAAGTCGATGGTGCGCAACAGGCGCGCGACCCAGTTCGAGATGACCCTCAACAACGGATTCATGGTGTCTGCTCCGCGCCATCGGCAGGCTGCTGCTGGGCGTTGTCATCCGCGGCACCGGGGTCTTCGGATTGCTGGGTCTCGCTGCTGCGATCCTCCAGCGCATCGATGGTGCCCGGCGCCAGGAACGCCTCGCTGCCGATCGCGCCGGTTTCGGCGTCGGCGAACAGCGGATCGCGACCATCGGCCAGCATGTCCTTGCCGTCCTTGCCGGCGCCTGGCATCTTGCCGGTGATCCATGCGTCCATGATCTTGCGCGCGATCGGCGCCGCGGTATCGGCGCCGTAGCCGCCGCCTTCGATCTCGACCGCCACCGCGATCGTCGGGTTGTCCGCGGGCGCGTAGGCCTCGAACAATGCGCGATGGCGCTGGTTCATCGGCAGGCGGCGCGGATCGGTCGCTGCAACGCCACGCCGACTCACCACCTGCGCCGTACCGGTCTTGCTTGCGATCACGTAAGTCAGTCCGGCACGGATATTGGTCGCGGTGCCGGCGCCATGCACGGTGCCGATCATCGCCTCGCGAATCACCTGCAGATGCGCGGCACTTTCGCTGATGCGCTTCGGCTCCGGCTGCGGCAAATCGCCCCAGTTCCCCCCATAGCCGAGACGCGCTGCCTCCACCAGGTGCGGACGTCGCAACAGGCCGCCGTTGCCGAGCGCGGCAACGCCCTGTGCCAATTGCAGCGGCGTGACCTTCCAGAACCCCTGGCCGATGCCGCTGTTCACGGTGTCGCCGGGATACCAGCGCGACTCGCTCGCCCCCTTGATGTGGGTGCGCTTCCATTCCGGCGACGGCAGGATGCCGCCGGTCTCGCCGTACATGTCGATGCCGGTGGGCGAACCGAAGCCGTACTTGCCGAGGTACTGGTCGAAACGCGGCATGCCCATGTCGAGCGCGAGCTTGTAGTAGTAGGTATTGACCGAGGCATAGATCGACTTGCGCAGGTCGGTCCAGCCGTGGCCGCCGCGATGCGAATCGCCGAATCCGCGCTTGACCCCGGGGATGTAGAACATGCCGGTCGACAGCACCTTGTCTTCCGGCGTGCGCAGGCCGCTGTCGAGCCCGGCCAGGCCAAGGAACGGTTTCACCGTCGAGCCCGGCGCGACGGCACCCAGCACCACGCGGTTGAACTGCGGGCGCGAAGGATTCTCGTTCAACGCCGCGTAGTCTTCGTGCGAAATGCCGTTGACGAACAGGTTGGCGTCGTACGACGGCAGGCTGACCATGGCAAGGATGCCGCCGGTGCGCGGATCGATCGCCACCGCCGATCCTTCCAGGTTGCCGAACGCTTCCACCATTGCACGCTGCAGGTCGAGGTCGATGCTCAGGCGCAGGTCGACACCGGGCTTCGCCGGCACCACGCCGAGCGTGCGCAGCGCGCGACCGTTGACGTTGGTCTCGATGCGTTCGTAACCGACCTTGCCGCGCAAGGCATCCTCGTAATAGCGCTCGATCCCGGTCTTGCCGACATGGCTGAAGGCGGCGTCGAGCGTCTTCATCTTTTCCTTGTCGCGCACGTCGACGCGGCCGACGTAGCCGATCACGTGGGTGAACAGGTCGCGGTACGGATAGACGCGCCCGAAGTACGGCACCACCTCGACGCCCGGGAACTGCCAGCGATCCACCGAGAAACGCGCGATTTCCTCGTCGCTCAAGCGCGCCTTCAGCGTCACCGGCGCATGCGGGCGACTGGCGTCGCGGGCGCGATCGAAGGCTTCGATGTCCTCCGGCTTCAACTCGATCCGCATGGACAGTTGCTGGATCAGCGTCGCCATGTCTTCGACCTGGTCGGGCGTCACGTCGAGGCGGAATTCCGGGATGTTGTCGGCCAGGATGCGACCCTTGCGGTCATAGATCAGCCCGCGTCCAGGCACGATCGGTCGCGGCTTGATCTGGTTGGATTCCGCCGCCGCCGAATACATGCGGTGCTGCACCACCTGCATGCGGAAGTACCAGCCGCCCAGCACCAGCAGGCCCGCGACTACCGTCGCGAACGCGATGAACGCGCGCCGCCGGAACTGCTCGACCTCGAGCGCCTGGTTCTTGATCGAGCTGCGTCGCGGCGCCATTAGCCCATCAACCCTAGCGTCGCCCGCGATCCAGCGTCGCCAGCAACGCGTGCACTGGCCCCCACAGGATCGCACCGACCGCCGCCGCGCCGAGGCTGGCGAACGGATGCTGCGGCTGGCCCAGGAAAGCGTGGATGATCGCCGTGACGATCCAGTCGTTCACCAGCAATGCGGCGATCGCCAGCACCTGCTGCCAGATCGGATAGAAGCGCAGGCGCGAACGGAAGCGATCGAGCAGGAACGCGATCACCACCAGCCGCAAGGCGTATTCGCCCAGCAGGCTGCCCTGCACCACGTCAACCAGCAACCCGACGAAGAACGCGATGCCAAGGCCGGTGTCATCGCCGTGCTCCAGCACCCAATAGGCGAGCACCAGCGCGACCCAGAACGGCCGGAACGGCACGATCGCATCCGGCAGCGGCAGCAGTGCCAGCAGCAACGCCGCGAAGATGCTTCCGGCCTGCAACAGGCGGGTACGCCGGCGCATCATGGCGCGTCCTCCACAGGCTCCATGCCGCTCTGCGGCTTGGGCTTGCCCTTGTCGTGCGCGGGCTTGGCATCGCGTGCCGGCAATTCCACCGGCTTGAACACCGGCGTGGTCGGCAGCGTGCGCAGCAGCAGGACTTCATGGCCACGATCGGGCTGCGCCGCGGGCGACAGGTCGGCTTCGAGGAAAGCGCGGCTATCGTCGAGTTTCAATTTGGTGATGGTGCCGACCGGGAAGCCCGCGGGGAATCGTCCGCCGAGCCCCGAGGTCTGCACGCGATCCCCGACCTTGATGTCGGCCGAACGCGGGATGTTGCCCAGCACCAGGCGATTGCCGCGTCCGTAGACGATCAGGCGGATGCCGGTACGCACCACTTCCACCGGAATGGCATGGTCGGGATCGGTGATCAGCAGCACCGTCGAGGTGATCGGCTGCACCGCGGTGACCTGGCCAAGGATGCCGCCGCCATCGATCACCACCTGGCCAACGTGCACGCCCTGGTTGGAACCGGCGTCGAGCACCAGTCGCTGGTGGGTGGGATCAAGGTCGATGTCGAGGATCGGCGCCAGCTGGACATCGAGGCGACCACGCTGCGACGCACCGAGCAGGCTGCGCAAACGCTCGTTCTCGGCCTGTTCCGCCTGCAGGCGCGCCATGCGTGCGCCGGCCACCGCGACCGCGTTGCGCAGGTCGGCGTTGTCCTTGATCAGCTGCGAGCGGGTGACCGCGTTGTTGCGCATTTCCACGCCGATCCGTCCCGGCAGGCCCGCGAGTTTCCACACCGGTTGCGCCACCAGTTCCAGCGAGGCATGCACGCGTTGCATCACCCCGCCGTGGCGATCGAACGCCATCAGCACGATGCAGGCCGCCAGCCAGGCAAGCAGGCGCAGCGTGTCCGCGATGCTTTCGGCGCGGGGGGCGGTGGGACCGGGGTAGGAGGACACGGTCGCCGGTCAGTTGCCGGCGAAGAACTCGTTGCCGTGCGCGTCCAGCAGTTCCAGCGCGCGGCCACCGCCACGCGCCACGCAGGTGAGCGGATCATCCGCCACCTGCACGTGCAGCCCGGTTTCCTCGCTGAGCAGGCGGTCGAGGTCGCGCAGCAGCGCGCCGCCACCCGTCAGCACGATGCCGCGCTCGGCGACGTCCGCGCACAGTTCCGGCGGCGTCTGCTCCAGCGCCTGCTTCACGCCGGCAACGATCGACGCCAGCGGTTCGCGCAACGCTTCCAGGATCTCGTTGGACGTGATCGTGAGCACCTTCGGCACGCCTTCGGCAAGGTTGCGGCCGGAAATTTCCATCGAGCGCTTGTGTTCCTGCGGATAGGCGCAGCCGATCTCGATCTTGATGCGTTCGGCGGTGGCTTCGCCGATCAGCATGCCGTGGTGGCGGCGCACGTAATTGATGATGGCTTCATCGAAGCGGTCGCCGCCGACGCGGATCGACTGGGCATAGACGATGCCGTTCAGGGCGATGACCGCCACTTCCGAGGTGCCGCCGCCGATGTCGATCACCATCGAGCCGCGCGCCTCGGTCACCGGCATGCCGGCGCCGATCGCCGCGGCCATCGGCTCCTCGATCAGGGAGACGTCGCGGGCACCGGCTTCCAGCGCCGATTCCTTGATGGCGCGCTGCTCCACCTGGGTCGAGCCGCAGGGCACGCAGATCAGCACGCGCGGGCTGGGGCGCAGGAAGCGCGACTTGTGGACCTTGCGGATGAAGTGCTTGAGCATCTCTTCCGTGTAGGTGAAATCGGCGATCACGCCGTCCTTCATCGGGCGGATCGTGGTCAGGTTGCCGGGGGTACGGCCGAGCATCTGCTTGGCATCGCTGCCGACCGCCGCCACCGAGCGGGCCTGGCCCGAGGTCCGGTCCTGGCGCACCGCGACCACCGACGGCTCATTCAGCACGATTCCCTGCCCGCGGACGTAGATCAGGGTATTGGCCGTCCCCAGGTCGATGGAGAGGTCGTTGGAGAACATGCCGCGGAGCTTTTTGAACATCGAATCTGGGCCTGGGGAGGGGGTCGGGGGAAGTCGGCAAGCCTAACAAAAAAGCGGCCTTCCCGTGTTCCCCGGGCGTTATTTTGACGGACGTTTCTTGGCCTCCCTGCCCGCGCCGGGTTAACCTTGTCCGGTTTACCGCAACCAACCAGCCCGACATGTCCGCACTGATCTGTGGTTCCCTCGCCTACGACACCATCATGGTGTTCCCGGACCAATTCAAGAACCATATCCTCCCGGACAAGGTCCACATCCTCAACGTGTCCTTCCTGGTGCCGCGCATGCGCCGCGAGTTCGGTGGTTGCGCCGGCAACATCGCCTACAACCTCAAGCTGATCGGCGGTGATCCGATCCCGATGGCGACGGTCGGCCAGGACTTCGCGCCGTACCGCGCGCACCTCGAGAACTTCGATATCCGCCTTGACCACGTGCGCGTGCTGGAAGAACAGTTCACGCCGCAGTGCTTCATCACCACCGACCACGACAACAACCAGATCACCGCGTTCCATCCGGGCGCGATGGGCGACAGCCACCTCAACCACGTGCGCGACGTCAAGGGCGTCACCATCGGCATCGTCGCGCCGGACGGTTACGAAGGCATGCTGCAGAACGCGCGCGAATTCGCCGAGTGCGGCATTCCCTTCATCTTCGATCCGGGCCAGGCGATGCCGCTGTTCAACGGCCAGGAATTCCGCGACTTCATCGACCAGGCAGATTACGTGATCACCAACGATTACGAATCGAGCCTGCTGCAGGAACGCACCGGCTGGAGCGAACACGAGATCGCCGGCAAAGTGAAGGCCTTCATCGTCACCCGCGGCCCGCGCGGTTGCGACATCTTCCACGACGGCATCAGCATCAACGTGCCGCCGGCCAGCGAAGAAGCGGTCGTCGACCCGACCGGTTGCGGCGACGCCTTCCGCGCCGGCCTGATCTACGGCATCGAGAAGGGCCACGATTGGCCGACGATCGGCCGCATCGGCAACCTGATGGGCGCGCTCAAGGTGAGCCACCACGGCACCCAGAACCAGCGCTTCACCTTCGACGAGTTCAACGCCGAGTTCAAGCGCCAGTACGGGTATTCGTTGTAAGCAAGCGCGCTCAGCCGGGCGATGCTTTACTGCCCCGCGCTCCACGCCTTCGGCATGCGTTCCGCGTCAAGGCCGGCGACCTCGAATTCGCCGGTCTGCTTCGCGCCACCCTTCACCGGAATCTCGATCTCCAGCACCTTGTGGTGCTGGATCGCGCGCCACAAGGCGCGATCCGGGTTGATGAACATCGAGATCGCTTCCTTGGTGTCGGGGCGCAAGCCGTCGAGCATCTTCGTCGTGCCGTCGATCGTCACCTTGACCTTGCAGCCCTTGTAGCAATCGATGTCGCCGCGCGACAGCACGATATATGTGCTGCGCTTCCACTCGGGATGATCGCGGAAGATCAACTGCACGTGCGACACGCCGCCGTCGATCGTGATTTCGTTCTTCGAAATGATCGCCGCGCTGATCTGCTGGCCCTTGCCTTCGGGATTGGTCTGGTAATCCCATAGCGCGCGCACGCGTTCGTCGTCGCGACGCGCATCCGACTTCGACTTGATCTCGTCGTAATGCGCCATCGCCTTCGCTTCCGCCTGGGTGCCGGCGTGCTCCTGGTGCAGCTCGTCGACCTTCAGGCGCGCACGCGCCCAATCCCCGGCCGCGTAGGCGCTCTCGAACTCGGCGAGGACCGGCGCGGCGTCCTGCTCGCGTTGCGCCGCGTCGGCCTGCGCATTGGCGGGCGCGCCGCCCTGCCCGCACGCCGAAAGCGCGAGGGCAAGTGCGACGAGCAATGGCGAACGGCGACGCAGCGTCACTTCGCCTTTTCCTTCAGGGCCGCCGACTTGTCGGCCTTGTCGATCATGTCCTGCACGCTGCCGGTGGTGATCGGGTGGTAGGACGGCTTGGCGCGCGCGAACACTTCCTTGGCGAACGCAAGGCCGTCCGGCGTCTTCACCAGTTCCGCGTAGGTCGGCATGATCAGCTTGCGACGACCGACGCGCTCGATGAACTTGCCGAGTTCGCTGCGGGCTTCGACATAACCACTGCGCACGGTGAGCGGATACCAGCGCATCGCGATCTCGCCGTTGGGCGTGCCGGTGAAGTGGTAGGCATCATCCAGCGCCTTCAGCTGTTCGGCCTTGAGCGTCGGCGGCAGGCCCTCGAGGAAATGCACCCATTCCTGCGTGCTGTACTTCGCGGTGACCGCCTTGGACGGCAGGATTCCGCCATCCAGCCACGTCTTCAGCGACGCATCCACCGCATCGAACTTCTTGGAGTCGGTCTTCGGCGCGTCGTCGGGAATGCCCGGCTCGTAGATCCACTTCTCGACCTCGGCCATCGTCACCTTGCCCGGATGCGCATCGACCAGGTTGGTCTTGAGGTAATCGAGCATCTGCCTGGTGGTGATGCTCTGGAACGCGAAATGGTCGAAATACCCCTTCAGGAAGGGATCGAACACGTCACGGCCATACTTCTGTTCCAGCCACTGCCAGAACCACGCGCCCTTGGTGTACACGGTCGCGCTCGACGAACCATCGGGATCGGCCAGCGTGCCCGGCTTGAGCGACAGCAACTGCAGCTTGGGGTCGAGCGTCTTGTATTCGTCGGCCAGCTCGCTGCGGTCGATCGCGTTCTCCATGTCCTTGGCGTCGATGCCGTACAGCGCTTCGGTGATGCGACTCTGCACGTAGGTCGTGGTGCCTTCGTTCAACCACGCGTCCTTGTCGGTGGCGAAGGTGACGAGATTGCCCGACCAGCTGTGCGCGAGTTCATGCGCAACCAGCGACACCAGCGACTTGTCGCCGACGATCACGGTCGGCGTGGCGAAGGTCAGGCGCGGATTCTCCATGCCGCCATAGGGGAACGACGGCGGCAGCACCAGCAGGTCGTAGCGATCCCAGCGATACGGGCCGTACAGCTTCTCGGCGGTATCGATCATCTTGCCGGTGTCCTCGAATTCCTTCTCGGCCTTGCCGACCATCGCCGGTTCCGCCCACACGCCGCTGCGCTTGTTGATCGGCTTGAACACCAGATCGCCCGCGGCGATTGCCAGCAGATAGGACGGAATCTTCTGCGGCATGTGGAAGGTGTAGTCGCCGGTGCGCTTGGCGTCCGGGTTGTTGTCGGCGCTCATCAGCACCATCACGTCCTTCGGCGCGGTGACGTGCGCGGAATAGGTGAAGCGGATCTGCGGCGTGTCCTGCAACGGCACCCAGCTGCGCGCGTGGATCTGCTGCGACTGGCTGAACATGAAGGGCGTCTTCTTGCCTTCGGTCATGGCCGGATCCAGCCACTGCAGGCCAGATGCATTCGGCGAGGTGACATAGGTCAGGCGCACCTTGGCGGGGCGATCCGGCGTTTCGACGGTGAGCTTGCTGCCGAGGATCTTGTCGGCCGGCGCCAGCGCGAACTTCAGTTCATGCCACTGGCCATCGCTGCCCTGCCCTTCGGCCTTCTGGATGGTGATGTCGCGGGTATCGAGGACCAGCTGCGTCGCCTTCTTGTCGAGCCAGTCCAGCGTGTAGGTCGAGGTGCCGGAGATCGTCTTCCTGGCGAAGTCGAGCGCGAGATCGAGGGCAAGGTCGGTGGTGCGGACCTTGTCCGGCTGCGAATAGGAATGCTCGTCCACCACGGCCTCCGTCGATTGGGGTGCCGGCGCGGTGGCCGCCGCCGGAGTCGCGGGCGCGCTGGCCTGCGGCGCCTGCTGCTGGCAGGCGGCGATGCAAAGGGTGATGGAAGCGGCGAGCAGCGACTTGCGCATGGGAGGCTCCTGGGAACGAATGAAGCGGAAACCCCCGAGTTTAGCGCCGACCGTGCCTAGACCTTGTAGCCCGTATGAATGGCGACGATGCCGCCCGACAGGTTGCGGTAGTCGCAGCGCGCGAAGCCGGCCGCCTGCATCATCGACTTGAGCTCGCCCTGCGCCGGATGCTTGCGGATCGATTCGGCGAGGTACTGGTAGCTGTCGCTGTCGCCGGCGAACAGTTTGCCGAGGTGCGGCAGCACCTTGAAGCTGTGGAAATCGTAGATCGGCCTGAACCAGTCGGCCGTGACCTGGGAGAACTCCAGCACGCGCGCCTGCCCGCCGACCTTCAGCACGCGATGCATGTCGCGCAGGGCGGCTTCCTTGTCGGTGACGTTGCGCAGGCCGAAGGCAATGGTGACGAGGTCAAAGCTGGCATCCGGGAACGGCAGTGCTTCGGCGTTGCACTGCACGTACTCGAAGCCGTTGACGTTGCCGCGGTCGGTCATGCGGTCGCGCCCGACCTTGAGCATGGAACCATTGATGTCGCCCAGCACGATCTCGCCCGCATCGCCCACGCGATCGCGCAGCAGGGCGGCGATGTCGCCGGTGCCGCCGGCGAGGTCGAGCACGCGATCGCCGCGCGACACCGACGACGTGGCGACGAAGTAGCGCTTCCATGCCCGATGGATGCCCAGCGACATCAGGTCGTTCATCAGGTCGTACTTGCCGGCCACCGAGGTGAAAACCTCGCCCACCAGCTTCTGCTTTTCGTCCACGGGGACGTCGCGATAGCCGAAGTGGGTCGTGCCGGATTTGTCGTTCGCTGTGCTCATGCCCGGATTATCGCACCCGCCGCCGCAATGGGTCGTGGCGGCCCCGCCGATATTGCGGCGCAACATGTACGGATACCCCGGGATTGGATCGATTCGATGCTAGCCTAGCCCCGTTTGCCTCCCACGAAGACAACCTCCCATGACGAAGCAACAAACCCGCTGGTCGCAGTTCGGCGTGCTCATCACCGTGTTCTTCTTCTGGGGCTTCGTTGCCGCCAGCAACGACATCCTGATCCCGGTGTTCAAGAAGGCCTTCAACCTCGAGCAGTGGCAAAGCCAGCTGGTTTCGGTTGCGTTCTATGTCGCCTACACCGTCGGCTCGCTGATCTATTTCATCGTCTCCAAGGTGACCAAGGGTGATGTCCTCAATCGCATCGGCTACAAGAACGGCATCTGCCTAGGCCTGTTGATTTCCGCACTCGGCACCCTGCTGTTCTATCCCGCCGCGAACCTGGGATCGTTCACGCTGATGCTCTCCGGCCTCTTCATCGTCGCCCTCGGCTTCGCGCTTCAGCAGATCGCGGCGAATCCGCTGGCGATCGTGATGGGCGATCCCGCCACCGGCGCGCAGCGCCTGACCATGGCCGGCGGCGTCAACAACTTCGGCACCACCATCGGCCCGCTGCTGGTCAGCCTCGCCATCTTTGGCAGCGTCAGCAGCGGCAACACCAGTGCCAGCATCGAAAGCGTCAAGACGCCCTACCTCGTGCTCGGCGTCGTCTTCGTGCTGGTCGCGCTTTTCATCAAGTTCTCGGGCGTACCCAACCACATCGACCTCGAGCACCTCGCCGCCGAGGAGGCTGGTGACGGCACCGGTTCCGACAAGCTGATCCACAGCAATTCCGCGTTCGCCGCCTTCAAGTACCCACAGCTGGTACTGGGCATGATCGCGATCTTCGTCTACGTTGGCGTGGAAGTGTCGACCGCGTCCAACCTGCCTGCCTACCTCGAACTGTCGAAAGACAAGGGCGGGCTCGGCCTCGAAACCGCGTTGATCGCGCCCTTCATCTCCCTGTACTGGGCGAGCCTGATGATCGGTCGCTGGTCGGGTGCGGCAGGCGCATTCGATGTCGGCGCCTCGACGAAGAAGCTGCTCGGCATCGTGCTGCCCTTCATCGCATTCGGCGTCTTCCTCGCCGTGAACACCATCGCCGGCCACGACGTTTCGCACTTCCTGCCGTACGCGCCGGTCATCGTGGTGATGATCGTCGCCGGACTGATGGCGCGCGGCAATCCGGCGCGCATGCTGCTCAACTTCGCCGTCTGCGGTATCGCCGCGCTGATGATAGGCATGTTCACCAGCGGAATGGTCAGCACCTTCGCCTTCATCTCGTCCGGCCTGTTCTGCAGCGTGATGTGGCCGTGCATCTTCGCGCTGGCGATCGCCGGCCTCGGCAAGAACACCAACGAAGGCTCGAGCTTCCTGATCATGATGATTTGCGGCGGCGGCCTGGTCAGCCTGCTCCAGGGCTGGGTATCCGAGAAGGTTGGCATCCACATGAGCTACTGGGTTGGCGTCGCCTGCTTCGCCTACCTGGCGTTCTACGCGATCAAGGCCACCCAGGTGCTGCGCAAGCAGGGCATCGACCTCGACAAGCTGGCGGCGTCCGGCGGTCATTGATCATTGGGTGATGGGATGAAAAAGCCGCCCGACGGGCGGCTTTTTTGTTGGACGCAGCTATTTCCTATTTGCGCTCGGCACCTTCGGCGAGCGTGGACACCAGCTCGCGCACCAGCTTGCGTTGCGGCGCGGGTAGCGTGAGATAGCCGTCGATCATCACACGATCCTGCTGGGCAAGAGCATTCGCCCATTCCGCCCTGCCCTCGCCCGTCTTCGGGGTGCCGCCAAACTGCAATTCCTTCGGATCGAGCCCGACGATCCCGGCCAACGTGCGGATCTTGTCCTGGCGCGGCAACACCCGGCCATTGAGCCATTGCGACACCACCTGGGGGCTCACCGGGGCACCCTCATAGCGGGAATTGAAGCGCTTCTCGACCACGGCCGCGCTGGCCTCGATGTCAGCCGCTTTCAGGGCCGCCCGTAGCCGTTTCGCAAATTCCGCTTTCTCGTCCTTCATGGATCAGGACGTTAGGAGGCATGTCACACAAATTGGAAAGTTACACTTTCATTTAATTGAAAGATTTGCTTTCATTGCGGCTTGTTGCCAGATGCCCCTGCGGGTCCATGCCCAAGTCCCTGCTCGAACAATTGCCGGAGATCGTGAGGGAAGGCCGGCGGCAGGCGGAGCGCATCCTCGAATCCCTGGAAAGCCGCCATCGGGTGCGATTGCAAACGCGCGAATGGGTACTGCCATCCAAGGACGTGGCTGCGACCGATTGGATCGCCCAATCGCAGCGCCGGGAACGATTGGACGGCGAAGGCGATACCGACTGGACCAACCGCCTGATCTACGGCGACAACCTGCTTGCGATGGCCGCGCTGCTGGCCGGCGACGAGAACACGCCCAGCCTGCGCGGCAAGGCCGATCTCATCTACATCGACCCGCCCTTCGATTCCAAGGCGGACTACCGCACCAAGGTCACGCTGCCGGGTGTGGAACTGGAACAACGCCCGACGGTGATCGAGCAGTTCGCGTATTCGGATACGTGGAGCGACGGCACGGCGTCGTATCTGGCGATGATCGTGCCGCGACTGGTACTGATGCGGGAATTGCTGGCTGATAGCGGACAGCTATACACGCACCTCGATTGGCACACATCGCATTACGTGAAGATCGTTCTCGATGATCTGTTTGGAAAAGACCAATTCCGAAATGAGATCGTGTGGTGTTACTCAGGAGGCGCGACGCCCAAGCAAGATTTCCCGAGAAAGCACGATGTGCTGCTGCGCTATGCAAAAGGCTCGACATGGACCTATCAGCCGGTATTCCGGCCGTATGCCGAGAACACGCAGCAAGTGGGAAAAGTAAGCACTTACAACACCGGCAAGCGCGAAAATCTGGACATTGACCTTGCCCGTGGTACCCCAGTCACAGACTGGTGGACCGATGTAAAGACTGTGACCGGGTGGGCTCCTGACAAAGTCGATTATCAAACCCAGAAGCCACCCGCATTACTCGAGCGAATTCTCACTACATCATCAAGTGTGGGTGATCTAGTCATGGACTTCTTCGGCGGCTCCGGCACCACCGCCGCCGTCGCCGAAAAACTCGGCCGTCGCTGGATCACCACCGATCTCGGCAAGCCCGCCTGTATGATCATGCGCAAGCGGCTGATCGACCAGGGCGCCAAGCCCTTCCTCTACCAGGCCATCGGCGACTATCAGGTCGAGACCGCGAAGTCGCACCTCGGCCGCGGTTTCCGCGTCGGCGACCTGTCGGAAATCGTGCTGTCGCTGTATGGCGCGCTGCCGTTGCCGGCGGAAGATAACCCGCTGCGCAACCTCGGCGCCATCGTGTTCGGCGGCAGGAAGACGCTGGTGCTGGCGGATTCGCCCAACAAGCTCACCGGCGACGCCACCCTGCGCAAGGCCATTGCCCAGCGCGACAGCCTGATGGGCGGCTGGGATCGCGTCGTCATACTGGGCTGGAACTTCGAACCTTCCATCGGCCAGAGCATCGCCGCGCTGAACGACCCGAACCTCGAAGTGCTGGTGATCCCGCCCGACCTGCTCGACCGTCTGCGCAAGAAAGGCGGCATCGAGAAGCTTCGTGGACAGGTGCGCTTCTCCAGCCTGCAATATCTCACCCTCAAGCCGATCCGACGCGAGCGTGGCGGCGAAGGAGAAACAATTTCCGTCGCGCTGGACAACTACGTGCTGCTCTCGCCGGAAGCGATCAACCTGGACGAAAAGAACCGCGGCGAGTTGATCAAGGTGATGAACGCCGAGCCGTTGGCGCTGATCGAATACTGGGCGGTCGATCCGGACTATGACGGCAAGGTATTCCGCTCGGTCTGGCAGGACTACCGCGGCAATACCGCCAACGACGGCGATGCGTTGCGGGTAGTGAACACCGCACGCTTCGAGGTGTCGCGCAAAGCCGGCGAGCGCCGCGTTTGCGTGCGCGCGGTCGATGTGTTCGGCTTCGAGGCCGAAGTGGTGCAGACCGTTTCGGAACCAAAGTGATGACCACCGCCAGGCAGGCCGCAGTCAAACAGGATGTCCTGCCGCTGGCGAAGGCGCTGACCAAACGCAGCCAGCAGTTGTGCATCGGGCTGGAGCAGGGCGTCGCCGACCTGTACGAATTGGTCACGCCGGTCACCGCGGAGCTGCTGCGCTGGTGGTTCGGTGACGAGGCCTGCCAGTCGCGCAGCCTGAATTTCCATCCGGGGCAGAAGCAGGCGATTCTCAACCTGATCGTCGCCCACGAGGTGCTGGACAGCCCCAACCTTGCCGACCTCTACAAGCAGGTCTGCGCCGAGGCCCTGCTGGACGGTGGCCTGCTGGCCGAAGTGACGCAAGCCAAGCACGCGCACCCCAAATACTGCCTGAAAATGGCCACCGGCACCGGCAAGACCTGGGTGCTGCAGGCGCTACTGGCGTGGCAGATGCTCAACAAGACCGCGGCGCTGGACGAAGGACGCGATGATCCGCGCTTCACTCGCCGATTCCTCGTCGTCGCGCCGGGACTGATCGTGTACGAGCGCCTGCTCGATGCCTTCCTCGGCAAGGAACGCGCGAGTGGTGGGCGCGATTTCGCCACCTCGGATTTCTCGCAGTACGCCGACCTGTTCCTGCCGCCGTCGCGACGTGAACGCGTGCACCAGTTCGTGCAGTCCAACCTGTGCATGAAATCGGACATCGGACTGAAGGCCACCGGCAACGGCATGATCGCGGTGACCAATTGGCATCTGTTGAGCGAAGCTGGCGACGAGGCCGAGGCATTGGATGACGAGGACGTGCTGGAAGCGCCAGGCTCGCCGGCCGAAGCCCACGTCATCGCCAGCCGGGTGCTGCCGCTGGCGCCGGGCAAGTCCACAGGCAACGCGCTGGACGTACTGGATCGGCGCTGGGCGCGCGGGAACGTGCTCGCCTTTCTGTCCGAACTGCCCGACCTGATGGTGTTCAACGACGAGGCACATCACATCCACGAGGTGAAGTCCGCCGGTGAGAGCAGTGAGGTCGAGTGGCAGAAAAGCCTGTCGCGCATCGCCGAAGGAAAAGGCCGGCGCTTCACCCAGGTCGACTTCTCGGCGACACCCTACAACGACGTCGGTGGCGGGAAAAAGAAGCACAAGGCGTATTTCCCGCACATCACGGTTGATTTCGACCTGAAAGACGCGATGCGCCAGGGGCTGGTCAAGGCGCTGGTGCTGGACAAGCGCAAGGAACTGGGCGCGCTGCCGCTGGAGTTCAAGGCCGAGCGCGACGAATCCGGAAATCCGCGCCTGTCCGAGGGACAACGAGTGATGCTGCGCGCCGGCCTGTCCAAGCTGCGCAAGTTGGAGGCCGACTTCGGCAGGCTCGATCCGCAGCGACATCCGAAAATGCTGGTGGTTTGTGAAGACACTACGGTGACGCCACTGGTCGCGGAGTTCCTGCAGGACGAAGGCCTGCATGCGGACGATGTGCTGACCGTCGATTCCGGAAAGAAGGCCGAACTTGGCGAAAAGGACTGGGCCCCGCTGCGCCAACGCCTGTTCGACGTGGATCGCCACGTGCAACCGCGGGTAATCGTCAGCGTGCTGATGCTGCGCGAGGGTTTCGACGTCAGCAACATCTGCGTGATCGTTCCCCTCCGTTCCAGCCAGGCACAGATCCTGCTGGAACAGACCATAGGCCGCGGCCTGCGCCTGATGTGGCGAGACCCGGAATTCGTCGATATCAAACGCGAGAACCGCGAACGGATCAATGCGGGCGAGGAACCTGGCAGCCTGATCGACATCCTGTCCATCGTCGAACATCCTGCGTTCCAGCAGTTCTACGACGAACTGATCAGCGAAGGATTGGTGGGTACAACCGGCGATGACGACGGTAACGACAGTACCGGCGACGTGGAAGCGGTGGAACTGCGCGATGGTTACGAACGGTACGACTTCGCACTGCCGTTTATCCTGCGCGAGGCCGACGAAAGGCTGGACCATTCGCCGATCGATATCGATTCGCTACCGGCATTCAGCGGGCTAACCCGCGCGCAACTGTCGGCAATGCTTGGCAAGGGCGACACCTTCACCTCGCAAGATCTGCAGAGCAGCACCCTGTTCGGCGACTACCGCGTCGATGGCGCGGTCATGAACGTCAGCGGTTACAACGAACTGCTATCCCGGCTTACCCGACGCGTTGGGCAGTCGCTGAGCCAGCCGTTGCCGAAGGGCAACCGAATCGCCGAACACCTGGCCACACCCTACCTGCAGATGAATACCACTGCGCTGGCCGAAGCGTTGGACGAATACCTCCGAGAACGGCTTTTCGGCGAACCCTTCGAACCCTTCACCGACGAGGGCTGGCGGCTGCTTTTGCTGCAACCGGTGATCGACCATGTCGTCAAGGTCTTCGGCCTTGCGCTGGTGAATGCCGAGGAGCGCGCCACCATCGGCGAAACCGAAGTACGGCACCGCCGACTGTCCGAAGTGCCACGCCTGATGATGCGCGAGAGTACGTCGATGGACGTGAGCAAGTGCATCTACACACGGCAAGGCTGGCCAGCGCGCAATGGCGGGTTGGAACGCGCCTTTATCGAGTGGGCTCAGTCGGACAGCGGCATCGAGGCATTCTGCAAGATCAGCGAGAACCGTCACGATTTCGCCCGACTGCGCTATGTGAAAGACGACGGCCTCCCAGCGTTCTACTTCCCCGATTTCCTGGTGCGCACCGCCGAAGCGATCTACATGGTGGAAACCAAGTCGCAACAGCAGACCACCCATCCCAACGTGCAGCGGAAGCTCAAGGCGGCCGCGACATGGTGCAATCGCATCAATGATCTTGCACCTTATGACCGCGGTGGGCGCGGATGGCATTACGCGCTTGTCAACGAATCGATCTTCGAGGACTGGCGTCGCAAAGGTGCTCGTATGGATGAGTTGTTGGCGTTTTCGCGGATCAAACCGGTTGCCGACATGAATTCACAGGGCAACCTGTCCCTGTAATCCTGACCCTGCTTCATCACCCGCTTAGCGGCGAATTCCGATCGTTTTGCGAGGGGCTCCCTGACATCCAGCCCATGCATGGTCAAGCAACATTGCTGCTCTGCCGCTGCCCGACTTGACATACCATATTTATACTAGACACAATAAGACATGTGGACGATCCTGGAACACCGCCAGGCGGACAAGGAGCTTTCTTCCGGGCGGGTGCCTGTGGAAATCCTCAAGCGCTACGAAAAATGGAAGGACATCGCCGGACTCTCCGGCCCGCAAGGACTTCGCGCCATCAAGGGTTTCAAGGACGAGGCTCTTGGGGGCGACTGGAAAGGCTTCAGGTCGTCCAGGCTCAACGAACAATGGCGGGTCATTTATTCGATCGAAGCCGATGTTCTGATTGTCCAGGTCGTGCGCGTCACTCCCCATGACTACCGGAAACGCTGAAATGCACAAGCTCATTCCCGCCAGGAAGCGCGTCGAGGTCACCCCCGGCGAATCCGTGCGTATCATTCGCGAATTGCAGGGGCTGAGTCAGACCCAACTCGCGGTCTTGTGCGGCATTCCCCAAACCACCATTTCCAGCATCGAAAATGGTCGGGTCAATCTGGGCGTGGAGCGTGCCAAGGCATTGGGCAGCGCCCTTCGCTGCCATCCGGCCGTTCTGGTGTTTCCGGGCTGGCAACTCGAGTCCGCAGCATGAACCAATGCTCGCGGGCTTCATCGAGCGCCAATCGGCCTCACCCGACTGACCACCCGCGCTTCCTTCAACCGCTGCGCATGCGCGCTCAACAGATCGCCGCGCGTCAGGATGCCGACCATGCGATGCGGCGCATCTTTCCCCAGCACGATCACCCGGCCGACATCGGCTTCGACCATGTGATCGGCCGCTTCGCGCAGCGAGTGATCCTCGCGCACGGCGAGCACGCTGCGACGGATCAGTGATCCCACCGTCGCCGCATCGGGATTGCGCATATTCGTCAGGTCGCGCCGCGTGATCACGCCCAGCAGCTGCTTGTTGGCATCCAGCACCGGGAATCCCTGGTGGCGCGCTGCAGGATGGTCTTCCATCAACCACTGCCGCACATCGCCCAGCGTCTGCGTCGCCTGCAGGCTGACGACATCGCGACTGCAGGCGTCACCCGCCATGATCTGGTCGAGATAATCCGATGCATATTCCGATGGCACGCGCACGCCACGGCGCGCGATCTTCTCGGTCATGATGGTGTTGCGCATCAGCAATCCGGAAACGAGGTAGGCCGCGGCGCAGGCGCCGAGCAGCGGCAACAGGCCATGCGGTTGCTGCGTGGTCTCGAACGCGAACACCACGGACGTGAGGAAGGCACGCGAGGCACCTGTGAAGATCGCGGCCATGCACACCAGTGCAGCGACGCGCGGATCGACCTGCAACCACGGCATGCCATGCGCCAGCACCAGTCCGGCCGCGCCGCCCATCGCGCCGCCAATGGTGAACAGCGGCGCCAGCGTTCCGCCCGAAGTGCCGCTGCCCAGCGCGATCGACCACGACAGCAGTTTGAGCAGGCACAGCGACACCATCGCGGCCAGTCCGATCTGCCCGGCCAGCACCGCGGCGATATTGTCGTAACCGACACCGAGCGTGATCGGCATGACATAACCGACCGCACCGACGACGAGTCCGCCCAATGCCGGCCACCACATCCAGTGGATCGGCAATTTCTCGAAGCCGTCCTCGATCGCGTAAGTGAGTTTGGTGATGCCGACGCTCGCCATGCCCACCAGCAATCCCAGCACGATGTAGGCCACCATCGCCGGGAACGTCGGCGATGCGATGTCGGGCATCGGGAACATCGGCGCATTGCCTTCGAGCGCATAACGCACGCTGGTTCCGGCAACCGCACCGAACGCGACGGGAATCAGCGAACGCGCGCGACGTTCGAACAGCAGGAGTTCGATCGACAACAACACCGCGGAAACAGGCGCAGAGAACACCGCGGCCATGCCCGCTGCCGCACCCGCGGCGAGCAGTGTCTTGCGTTCGTCGGCGGTCACGCGCAGCCATTGCCCGGTGAGCGAACCGAGTGCGCCGCCGGTGGCGATGATCGGGCCTTCCGCACCGAACGGTCCGCCGGTACCGATCGCGATCGCCGACGACACCGGCTTGAGCCAGGTCATGCGCGCGGGAATCTTGCTTTCATTGAGGAGCACCTGCTCCATCGCCTCGGGAATGCCGTGGCCGCGGATCGCGCGCGAACCCCAGCGCGCCATGATGCCGACGATGATCCCGCCGATCGCCGGAACGACAATGACCCACGCGCCGAGATGGTTGCCGGCGGGACTGGAAAATTCAGTGCTCCAGCGCCCGTAGAACGCGAGGTTGGTGACCAGTCCGATCAGGCCGGCGAGCACGCGCGCGACCACGCCGACGCTGGCGCCGAGCGCGAGGGCGAGTGCGCTGATCCACATCACGCGCCGCGACAACGGCCGGAACCGGCGCGGCATGTGCGCGTCGGTCATCGTCGGATCGAGCGACGGCGATAGCGGTAGCGCCGCACGGGTGTGCGGCGAGGTGTCGTTGTCCTGCATGCGCGTGGTGTTGGCCCCGAAGGGCGTCAGCCTACGCGGATGCGTCCGGAGTAGCTGGCTGGAAAATGAACGCTGGTCAGAGGATGTAGCGACTGAGATCCGGGTCCTTCACCAGCTCGCCCATGTGGCCGTCGACGTAGGCGCGATCGATCACCAGCGTGCCGCCGCGATCCGGCGCCTCGAAGCTCAGCGTTTCCAGCAACCGTTCCAGCACGGTATGCAGCCGGCGCGCGCCGATGTTTTCCTGGCGATCGTTGACGTCGGCGGCGATCTCGGCGAGGCGATCGACGGCATCATCGCTGAAGGTGAGATCCATGCCTTCGGTGCGCATCAGCTCGACGTACTGCTTCGTCAGCGCAGCCTTGGGTTCGGTGAGGATGCGCACGAAATCGTTCTTGCTCAACGCGCCGAGTTCAACGCGGATCGGGAAGCGACCCTGCATCTCCGGAATCAGATCGCTGGGCTTGGCGAGATGGAAGGCGCCACTGGCGATGAAGAGGATGTGGTCGGTGCGCACCGGCCCGTACTTGGTGCTGACGGTGGAACCTTCGACCAGCGGCAACAGGTCGCGTTGCACGCCTTCGCGGCTGACATCGGCGCCATGGCCTTCGCTGCGCTTGGCGACCTTGTCGATCTCGTCGATGAAGACGATGCCGTGCTGCTCGCAGGCTTCGATCGCTGCTTCGCGCACTTCGTCCTCGTTGACCAGCTTGGCGGCTTCCTCGTCCTGCAGCAGCGTGCGCGCGGCCTTCACCGTCACCGTCTTCTTGTGGGTCTTGCCACCGGACAGCTGCGAGAACATCGAGCGCAGCTGCTGCCCCATCTCCTCCATGCCCGGCGGCGCCATGATGTCGACGCCGACGTTGACCGCGGTTTCGATCTCGATCTGGCGTTCGTCGAGTTCACCGGCGCGCAATTGCTGGCGCAACTTGCGGCGGGTGTCGGATTCGACCGCCGATGGTTCGTTGTGCACGTCCGCGGCGTTGAAGCCGAAACTGGTCGGCGCACGCTGCGGCAACAAGGTGTCGAGGATGCGATCCTCGGCACGCTCTTCGGCCTGGGTGCGTACGCGCTGCTTGGCCTGTTCGCGATAGAGCTTGACCGCGGTGTCGGCAAGATCGCGGATGATCTGCTCGACGTCCTTGCCGACGTAGCCGACTTCGGTGAAGCGCGTCGCCTCGACCTTGACGAAGGGCGCGTTGGCGAGCGTCGCCAGCCGCCGCGCGATCTCGGTCTTGCCGACGCCGGTCGGGCCGATCATCAGGATGTTCTTCGGCATCACCTCATGGCGCAATTCGTCGGACAGTTGCGCGCGCCGCCAGCGGTTGCGCAGCGCGATCGCGACCGCGCGCTTGGCCTGGTGCTGGCCGATGATGTGGCGATCGAGTTCGGCGACGATTTCGCGCGGGGTCATCGCGGCGGAAGACGTGTCGGGCTTCAGCATCACAGCTCCTCCACCACGATGTTCTGGTTGGTATAGATGCAGACGTCGCCGGCGATCTTGAGCGCTTCGGTTGCGATGGTCCTGGCGTCGAGTTCGGTGTGCGCGATCAGCGCGCGCGCCGCCGACAGCGCGTACATGCCGCCGGAACCGATGGCGATCAGGCCGTCTTCCGGTTCGATCAGGTCGCCGGTGCCGCTGATCACCAGGGAGGTTTCGGCGTCGGCGACCGCGAGCAAGGCCTCGAGCTTGCCGAAGCGGCGCTCGGTCCTCCAATCCTTGGCGAATTCGACCGCGGCGCGCAGCAGCTGGCCGTGCTTCTCCAGCTTCGATTCGAACAGTTCGAACAATGTGAAGGCATCGGCGGCCGCACCGGCGAAGCCGGCGAGCACGCGACCGTCCGCGCCGAGGCGGCGCACCTTGCGCGCGTTCGATTTCATCACCGTGTGGCCGAGGGTGACCTGGCCGTCGCCGGCGATCACCACGCGGCCGTTGCGGCGCACCGAACAGATGGTGGTGGCGTGGAAAACGGTCGGATTCTGGCTGGGGTCCATCGGGGTCTCCTTTGAGTTTCCGATTTGGGGCCGCCGGGACCGGACTCAAGGCATGACGAATGGCAGGCTCAGAAGCCGTCGAGCCCCCGCACGATCCGTCCGGCATCGACATCGCCCAGGATTGCCCCCTGCACGACATGGCCCAGCACCACGGCCTGGATCACGTTGGCGATGTCGAGCGCCCTGGCCGATCGCGGCACGACGCCCGCTTTCTGCCAGGCGCGTACGCGTACTGCCAGCCGATCGCGAAATCCCGCGTAGAACCCCGAGATCGCGGCATGCACGTCGTCGTTGCGTTGCGCCTCACCCCACCCCTGGATGGCAATCGCTCGCAGGTCGTAGCCGGGGCTGGCAACGAACGCGTCCACGCGTTGCGCGATGCGCGCCGCAAGTTCAGCCGGGCCGGGGATCGCCACATCATCGAATATCGGTTGCAGCAGCTTGCCCAGTGCCCCGAGCGATGCCGTGATCGCGGCGACGATGAGGGCTTCCTTGTCTTCGAAATATCGGTACATCGCGCTGGCGGACAGGCCGGACTCCGCGATGATGTCCTGCATGGTCGTGGCCTGCACGCCACCGCGGTCGAAGCACCGCCATGCGGCCTCCAGGATCTGCTGCTGGCGCATCTGCCGATGCGCCTGACTGACTTTGGGCATGCAATCTCCAAAAAGGGAATAAATATTCCTTGACAAGGGACGAACGATAACATTCAATAAAGGGAAT
>JAFEBX010000007.1 GCA_018242425.1 Pseudomonadota bacterium | reverse complement strand
GGGCGACAACATCAAGATGAAGGTCAGCCTGATCAACCCGGTGGCGATGGATGAAGGTCTGCGCTTCGCGATCCGTGAAGGCGGTCGTACCGTCGGCGCCGGCGTCGTCGCCAAGATCATCAAGTAATCCAGCCGCACCGACGGGGTCGCTCGCGCGGCTCCGTCACCGCCGAAGGCGAGCGGAGATGTCCGTTCGCCGTCGTCGTTTAGAGGCATCGCTGTTTTTCGAGGCGATCAGTTTTTACGGTCTACGCCAGTAGCTCAATTGGCAGAGCAGCGGTCTCCAAAACCGCAGGTTGGGGGTTCGAGTCCCTCCTGGCGTGCCACTCCGCAGAAGGCAAGCGTGAACAGCAAGGTCATCCAGCCCAAGCAAGGCGCATCGAAGTCGGATTCGACTTCCGGTGCGGATATCGCCAAGTACGTCGTTGCCATCCTGTTGGCGGCTGCGGGCGTCTTCGCCTACTACTGGTTCGATGGCCAGTGGCGCGACTGGTTGCGCATTGTCGCGGTGGTTGGTGGCCTGGTCCTGGGCGCGATCGTGTTCCTGACCAGCTCCAAGGGCCCGCAGCTGCGCGAGTTCCTGGTCGAGTCGCGCTTCGAGCTGCGCAAGGTGGTGTGGCCGAAGCGCCAGGAGGCCATGCGCATGACCTGGATCGTGGTTGCTGTGGTCGTGGTGTTCAGCCTGCTGCTGGCCGGGTTCGACTGGGGTATCGGTCGTTCGGTCAAGCTGTTGCTGGGCACCTGAGGAGTAGAGAGTGGATAGCGAAACGCAAAACACCCGCTGGTACGTGGTTCACGCCTATTCCGGCTTCGAGAAGTCGGTGGCGCAGGCATTGCGCGAGCGCATCCTGCGCGCCGAGATGCAGGACCGCTTCGGCGACGTCATCGTCCCGACCGAGGAAGTGGTGGAAATGCGCTCCGGCCAGAAGCGCCGTTCCGAGCGCAAGTTCTTCCCGGGCTACGTGCTGGTGCAGATCGTCACCCACGACGACAACGGCATCCCGCGCATCGACAACGAATCCTGGCACCTGGTGAAGGAAACCCCGCGCGTGCTGGGCTTCATCGGTGGCACCGCCGATCGCCCGCTGCCGATCCGCGACGACGAGGCGGCCGCCATCCTCAACCGCGTGATGGAAGGCGTCGAGAAGCCGCGCCCGAAGGTGCTGTTCGAGCCGGGCGAGATGGTCCGCGTCACCGAAGGTCCGTTCAACGACTTCAATGGCGTGGTCGAAGAGGTCAACTACGAGAAGAGCCGCGTCCGCGTTGCGGTGCTGATCTTCGGCCGTTCGACCCCGGTGGAGCTGGAATTCGGCCAGGTCGAGAAGGCCAAGTAAGGCCCGAAACCTGCTACAATATTTGGCTCGCTGTCTAGGGCGCGAGCCACCCGGAACCCCAGCCGCCTGACAAGGGCGGCTGTCGGCGTCTGGCGATTTACATGGAAGCAGCAAGCAAAACGTGAAGCCGGGACGCGTGAATTTCCCGGGCCGATGGGGAGCCTGAGCACCAGGCGCTTGCACCCGGAGAGAGAGAAATGGCAAAGAAAGTCATTGGTTACATCAAGCTGCAGGTGAAGGCCGGCCAGGCCAACCCCTCGCCGCCGGTCGGTCCTGCGCTGGGTCAGCGCGGCCTGAACATCATGGAGTTCTGCAAGGCGTTCAATGCCGCCACGCAGAAGCTCGAGCCGGGTCTGCCGATTCCGGTGGTGATCACCGCCTATTCGGACAAGACCTTCACCTTCGTCACCAAGACGCCGCCGGCGTCGATCCTGTTGAAGAAGGCCGTGGGCATCCAGTCGGGATCCAAGCGCCCGAACACCGAGAAGGTGGGCAAGGTGACCCGCAAGCAGCTGGAAGAGATCGCGAAGGCGAAGGAACCTGATTTGACCGCAGCCGATCTGGACGCGGCAGTACGCACCATCGCGGGTTCGGCCCGTTCGATGGGCCTGACGGTGGAGGGCTGAGACCATGGCACTGAACAAGCGACAGAAAGCGATCGCCGCTGCCGTGCAGCCGGGCAAGGCCTACTCGATCGAGGACGCCCTGAAGATCGTCAAGGACAACAGCAAGACCAAGTTCGTGGAATCGGTGGACGTGGCCGTGCGCCTCGGCGTCGATGCCCGCAAGTCCGACCAGCAGGTGCGCGGTTCCACCGTGCTGCCGGCCGGTACCGGCAAGACCGTGCGCGTGGCGGTGTTCGCCCCGGCCGGTGCCAAGGCTGACGAAGCCCTGGCCGCTGGCGCCGATGCCGTCGGCATGGACGACCTTGCCGAGAAGATGCAGGCCGGCGACCTGAACTACGACGTGGTCATCGCCACGCCGGACGCGATGCGCGTCGTCGGCAAGCTCGGCACCGTGCTCGGTCCGCGCGGCCTGATGCCGAACCCGAAGGTCGGCACCGTGTCCCCGAACCCGGGCGAAGCGGTGAAGAACGCCAAGGGTGGCCAGGTGCGTTACCGCACCGACAAGGCCGGCATCATCCACTGCACGATCGGCAAGGCCGACTTCGAAGCAGCGAACCTGAAGACCAACCTCGAGGCGCTGCTGCAGGACCTGATCAAGGCCAAGCCGGCGACCGCCAAGGGCACGTATCTGCAGAAGATCGCGATCAGCTCGACGATGGGCCCCGGCGTGACCGTGGACCAGTCCTCGCTGGCCCTGAAGTAATTCGTTCCAACCCTTCCGCGTTCGCGCGGGAGGGGCAACACAAATTTTGAAGGCAGCGCATCGGTCCATCGATGCGGGCCATCAAAGACCGCAGGTGCGGTCAGCGCAGATCGGCGACGGGCAGGGAGGCTCGGCATGGCACGGAATCGCCGTCGATCGAAGCGGGGCTGCTTAATCCGGGTTCGCAAGGACCGGCCTGCGTAGATGGATGCCCTTCCGAGTGTTTCAGGGGTTCGCCCCCGGATCAGAAAGAAGTCGGCACCAAGGAATGCGCAAGCATTCCCGGCGTCAGGAAGATGCCGCCAGGACCGCGAACGGCCGGAGCCGCGAGCGGAATTCAATACGGAGGAGTGCAATGGCTCTTAATCTGACGCAGAAGAAAGATGTCGTCGCCGAAGTGGCGGAAGTCGCCGCGAAGGCGCACTCCTTGATCGCAGCCGAGTACGCAGGCACCACGGTCGGACAGATGACCGCGATGCGCAAGAAGGCCCGCGAAACCGGTGTGTACTTGAAGGTAGTCAAGAACACGCTGGCCGCGCGCGCCGTCGACGGCACGGAATTCGAGGTCGCCAAGAACGATCTCGTCGGTCCGCTGCTGTACGCGTTCTCGACCGAGGAGCCCGGCGCTGCCGGTCGCCTGATCAAGGAATTCGCCAAGGGCAACGACAAGCTGCAACCGAAACTCGTGGTGGTGGGCGGACAGCAATATCCGGCTTCCCACGTCGAAGTGCTGGCCTCGCTGCCGACGCTCGAACAGGCGCTGGGCATGCTCGCCCGCGTGCTGGCCGAGCCGGCGACGATGTTCGCGCGTGCGGTCAAGGCGGTGGCCGATCAGCAGGGTGGCGGCGACGCCGCACCGGCGGTCGAAGCCGAACCCGTCGCTGAACCGGCGTGATTCGACGATTTGAATCCACGAAATCGAACCCACATCTGAAACATTACCAAGGACACTGAAATGTCTCTTTCCAACGAACAGATCGTCGACGCGATCGCCGGCAAGACCCTGATGGAAGTGATGGACCTGGTCAAGGCCATCGAAGAAAAGTTCGGCGTGACCGCCGCTGCCCCCGTGATGGTGGCTGGCCCGGCCGCTGGCGCCGCCGCCCCGGCTGAAGAGCAGACCGAATTCACGGTCACCCTGAAGACCGCCGGCGACAAGAAGGTCGAAGTGATCAAGGCCGTCCGCGCCATCACCGGCCTGGGCCTGAAGGAAGCCAAGGACCTGACCGAAGCCGGTGGCGTCGTGAAGGAAGGCGTGTCGAAGGACGACGCCGCCAAGATGAAGAAGGACCTCGAGGCCGCTGGCGCGACCGTCGAAGTCAAGTAATTGCTGCACCGTCGCCAGTCCATCGGCGGCACCTGAAGGCTGGGGGCCAATGCCCCCGGCCTTTCGGCCTTTTTGAAACACGGTCGTAGAAACACGCAACACCGCAACACGCAGCAACTTGGAAGTGGTAACAGAGGGCGTGCTGGTGCCGGCAATACCAGCGACTTCCAACTGGCAGCGCGCCGATCCTTCCCGGAATCGTTTCGGGGCGGAGGCGGCATTCCCTGACAGTTCTCCGTGGCGCAAGGCCCCGGAGGCCCCCATTTGAAGGCGAACGAAGACCATGGCGAAAACGTCCACCCCCGCGTATTCCTTCACCGAGAAGAAGCGCATCCGCAAGGATTTCGGCAAGCGCCGGACCATCCTCGAGGTGCCCTTCCTGCTCGCCATCCAGGTTGATTCCTATCGCGAATTCCTCCAGGCCGACATCGACCCGAAAAAGCGCGCCGACAAGGGCCTGCACGCGGCGTTGAAGTCGGTTTTCCCGATCACCAGCTACAACGGCTATGCCGCGCTGGAGTACGTCGGCTACACCCTCGGCGAGCCGCCGTTCGACGAGCGCGAGTGCCGCACCCGTGGCCTGAGCTACGGCGCCCCGCTGCGCGCGACCGTGCGCCTGGTGATCTACGACCGCGAGTCCTCGGACAAGAAGGTCAAGTACGTGAAGGAGCAGGAGGTCTACATGGGCGAGATCCCGCTCATGACCGACAACGGCACCTTCATCGTCAACGGCACCGAGCGCGTCATCGTTTCGCAGCTGCACCGTTCGCCGGGCGTGTTCTTCGACCACGACCGTGGCAAGACCCACTCCTCGGGCAAGCTGCTGTACAGCGCCCGCATCATCCCTTACCGCGGCTCGTGGCTGGACTTCGAGTTCGACCCCAAGGACGCGCTGTTCACCCGCATCGATCGCCGCCGCAAGCTGCCGATCAGCGTGCTGCTGCGCGCGTTGGGCTACAACAACGAAGAGATGTTGAACGAGTTCTTCGAGATCAATACCTTCCACATCGAGCCGAGCGAAGGCGTGCAGCTGGAGCTGGTGCCCGAGCGCCTGCGCGGCGAAACGCTGGAATTCGACCTGGCCGATGGCGACAAGGTGATCGTCGAGGCCGGCAAGCGCATCACCGCGCGCCACGTCAAGCAGCTGGAGGCTTCGGGCATCGCCGCCCTGGCCGTGCCGGACAGCTACCTGATCGGCCGCACCCTCTCGCATGACGTGATCGATCCGGCCACCGGCGAACTGCTGGCGACCGCGAACGACGAGATCAGCGAAGAGCAGCTCGCGAAGCTGCGCAAGGCCGGCATCGACAGCATCGGCACCCTGTGGGTGAACGACCTCGATCGCGGCGCGTACATCTCCAACACCCTGCGCATCGACCACACCAAGACGCAGCTGGAAGCGCTGGTCGAGATCTACCGCATGATGCGCCCGGGCGAACCGCCGACCAAGGACGCCGCGCAGAACCTGTTCCACAACCTGTTCTTCACCTTCGAGCGCTACGACCTCTCGGCCGTGGGCCGCATGAAGTTCAACCGTCGCCTTGGTCGCAAGGAAGTCACCGGTTCGCCGGTGCTGTACGACGCCAAGTACTTCGCCGATCGCAGCGACGACGAAAGCAAGCGCCTGCGCGAGGAGAACGGCAGCACGTCCGACATCCTCGACGTGATCCGCGTGCTGGCGGAAATCCGCAACGGTCGCGGCACGGTCGATGACATCGACCACCTGGGCAACCGTCGCGTGCGTTCGGTCGGCGAAATGGCCGAGAACACCTTCCGCGTCGGCCTGGTGCGCGTCGAGCGCGCCGTGCGCGAGCGCCTGACCATGGCCGAGGCCGATGGCCTGACCCCGCAGGACCTGATCAACGCCAAGCCGGTGGCCGCCGCGATCAAGGAATTCTTCGGTTCGTCGCAGCTGTCGCAGTTCATGGACCAGAACAACCCGCTGTCGGAAGTGACGCACAAGCGCCGCGTCTCGGCACTGGGCCCGGGCGGCCTGACGCGCGAGCGCGCCGGCTTCGAAGTGCGCGACGTGCACCCGACCCATTACGGCCGCGTCTGCACCATCGAAACGCCGGAAGGCCCGAACATCGGCCTGATCAACTCGCTGGCCGTGTTCGCCCGCACCAATGGCTACGGCTTCCTGGAAACCCCGTACCGCAAGGTGGTGGACGGCCGCGTCACCGACGAGATCGAATACCTGTCGGCGATCGAGGAAGTGGGCAAGGTCATCGCCCAGGCCAACGCACCGCAGGACGCCAAGGGCGCCATCACCGCGCAGTTCGTCGCCTGCCGCTTCAACGGCGAAAACGAACTGCGTCCGCCCAGCGAAGTGCAGTTCATGGACGTCTCGCCGATGCAGACCGTGTCGGTCGCTGCGGCGCTGGTTCCGTTCCTCGAGCACGATGACGCCAACCGCGCATTGATGGGCGCCAACATGCAGCGCCAGGCGGTTCCGACCCTGCGCGCGCAGAAGCCGCTGGTCGGCACCGGCATCGAGCGCGCCGTGGCGCGTGACTCGGGCGTGACGGTGAACGCGCGTCGTGGCGGTACGGTCGAGCAGATCGACGCCGGCCGCATCGTGGTCAAGGCCAACGAGAACGAGATCGTCGGCGAAACCGATGCCGGCGTGGACATCTACAACCTGGTCAAGTACACCCGTTCCAACCAGAACACCTGCATCAACCAGACTCCCCTGGTGCGCGTGGGTGACGTGGTGGCGCGCGGCGACGTGCTGGCCGATGGTCCGTCCACCGACATCGGCGAACTGGCGCTCGGCCAGAACATGCTGATCGCGTTCATGCCGTGGAACGGCTACAACTTCGAAGACTCCATCCTGCTCAGCGAGCGCGTGGTGGAAGAGGATCGCTACACCACGATCCACATCGAAGAGCTGGTCTGCCAGGCCCGCGACACCAAGCTGGGGCCGGAGGAAATCTCGCAGGACATCCCGAACGTTTCCGAGCAGGCGCTGAACCGCCTCGACGAATCGGGCGTGGTGTTCATCGGTGCGGAAGTGCGCGCCGGCGACATCCTGGTCGGCAAGGTCACGCCGAAGGGCGAAAGCCAGCTGACCCCGGAAGAGAAGCTGCTGCGCGCGATCTTCGGCGAGAAGGCTTCCGACGTGAAGGACAGCTCGCTGCGCGTGCCGCCGGGCATGGACGGCACCGTCATCGACGTGCAGGTCTTTACCCGTGACGGCGTCGAGCGCGACAAGCGCGCGTTGAAGATCCAGGACGAGGAAATCCGCCGCGTCAAGAAGGACTTCGACGACCAGCGCGCCATCCTCGAGGCCGCGATCTACGCCCGCCTGCGCCAGCAGCTGCAGGGCAAGGAAGCGAGCGGCGGCGTCGGCGTGAAGAAGGGTGAGGTGCTGACCTCGCTCGTCCTCGACCAGCTCGACCGCAAGCAGTGGTTCCAGCTGCGCATGAAGGATGAGGAAGCCAACGAGGCCATCGAGCGCGCGCAGAAGCAGATCGCGCTGCACGAGAAGGAGTTCGAGCGTCGTTTCGACGACAAGCGCGCGAAGATCCAGCAGGGCGACGACCTCGCCCCGGGCGTGCTGAAGATGGTCAAGGTGTTCCTCGCCGTGAAGCGCCGCATCCAGCCGGGCGACAAGATGGCAGGTCGCCACGGCAACAAGGGCGTGGTGTCGAACATCGTGCCGGTGGAAGACATGCCGTACATGGCCGATGGCCAGACCGTCGATATCGTCCTCAACCCGCTGGGCGTGCCGTCGCGCATGAACATCGGCCAGGTGCTGGAAGTGCACCTGGGCTGGGCGGCGAAGGGCCTCGGTCGCAAGATCGACGCGATGCTGCAGGCGCAGGCGAAGGTTACCGATCTCCGCAAGTTCCTCGACGAGATCTACAACCACGATCGCACCAGCCACGAAGAGCGCGTCGACCTGTCGCAGTTCAGCGATGAAGAGCTGCTGCGCCTGGCCGGCAACCTCACCGACGGCGTGCCGATGGCGACGCCGGTGTTCGACGGCGCGGCCGAGACCGAGATCAAGAAGATGCTCGCGCTCGCCGACCTGCCGTTGAGCGGCCAGACCCAGCTGTACGACGGTCGCACCGGTGAAGCATTCGATCGCGAAACCACGGTCGGCTACATGCACTACCTGAAGCTGAACCACCTCGTCGACGACAAGATGCACGCGCGTTCGACCGGTCCGTACTCGCTCGTCACCCAGCAGCCGCTGGGCGGCAAGGCGCAGTTCGGCGGCCAGCGCTTCGGCGAAATGGAAGTCTGGGCGCTGGAAGCCTACGGCGCGGCCTACACCCTGCAGGAAATGCTGACGGTGAAGTCCGACGACGTGCAGGGCCGCAACCAGATGTACAAGAACATCGTCGACGGCAACTACGAGATGGTGGCCGGCATGCCGGAATCGTTCAACGTGCTGTTGAAGGAAATCCGTTCGCTCGGCATCAACATGGAGCTGGAAGAGCACTGAGGCGCGACGAACGCAGCGGCATGACGTCGCTGCGTTCCCGACCACCCCATTGCCATCCACTCTCCCGGAGAGAATCAAATGAAAGATTTGCTCAACCTGTTCAACCTCCAGCGCGCCACGCCCGACTTCGACGCGATCAAGATCGCGCTCGCTTCGCCGGACATGATCCGCTCGTGGTCCTACGGCGAAGTCAAGAAGCCTGAGACCATCAACTACCGTACCTTCAAGCCGGAACGCGACGGCCTGTTCTGCTCGGCCATCTTCGGGCCGATCAAGGACTACGAATGCCTGTGCGGCAAGTACAAGCGCATGAAGCATCGTGGCGTGGTCTGCGAGAAGTGCGGCACCGAAGTCACGCTGGCCAAGGTGCGCCGCGAACGCATGGGCCACATCGACCTCGCGTCGCCGGTCGCCCACATCTGGTTCCTGAAGTCGCTGCCGTCGCGCATCGGCTTGATGCTCGACATGACGCTGCGCGACATCGAGCGCATCCTCTATTTCGAAGCCTACGTCGTCACCGAGCCGGGCCTGACCCCGCTCGAACAGGGCCAGCTGCTCAATGAAGAGCAGTTCCTGCAGGCGCGCCAGGAGCATGGCGAGGACTTCGAGGCGGCGATGGGCGCCGAGGCGATCTTCGACCTGCTGCGCGGCATCGACCTGCAGTCGGAAATGGTGAACCTGAAGGAAGAAATCGCCAGCACCAGCTCCGAGACCAAGCTCAAGCGCCTGACCAAGCGCATCAAGCTGATCGAAGCCTTCCTCGACTCCGGCAACCGTCCCGAGTGGATGATCATGACCGTGCTGCCGGTGCTGCCGCCGGACCTGCGTCCGCTGGTGCCGCTGGATGGCGGCCGCTTCGCGACGTCTGACCTCAACGACCTGTACCGCCGCGTCATCAACCGCAACAACCGCCTGCGTCGCCTGCTCGAACTCAACGCGCCCGACATCATCGTGCGCAACGAGAAGCGCATGCTGCAGGAATCGGTTGACGCCCTGATGGACAACGGCCGTCGCGGCCGCGCCATCACCGGCACCAACAAGCGCGCCCTCAAGTCGCTGGCCGACATGATCAAGGGCAAGCAGGGCCGCTTCCGCCAGAACCTGCTCGGCAAGCGCGTCGACTACTCCGGCCGTTCGGTCATCGTGGTCGGTCCGTACCTCAAGCTGCACCAGTGCGGCCTGCCGAAGAAGATGGCGCTCGAGCTGTTCAAGCCCTTCATCTTCGCCAAGCTGCAGGAGCGCGAACTCGCCACCACCATCAAGGCGGCGAAGAAGCTGGTCGAGCGCGAAGAAGCGGAAGTCTGGGACATCCTGGAAGAAGTGATCCGCGAACACCCGGTCATGCTCAACCGCGCGCCGACGCTGCACCGCCTCGGTATCCAGGCGTTCGAGCCTGTGCTGATCGAAGGCAAGGCGATCCAGCTGCATCCGCTGGTCTGCACCGCGTTCAACGCCGACTTCGACGGTGACCAGATGGCCGTCCACGTGCCGCTGTCGCTGGAAGCCCAGCTGGAAGCGCGCGCGTTGATGATGGCGTCGAACAACATCCTGTCGCCGGCCAATGGCGAGCCGATCATCGTGCCGTCGCAGGACGTCGTGCTCGGCCTGTACTACATGACCCGCGCCCTCGAGAACAAGAAGGGCGAAGGCATGGTGTTCGCCAACGTCGCCGAAGTGAAGCGTGCGTACGACACCAACGACACCGACGGCAAGCGCATGGTCGAGCTGCACGCCAAGGTCAAGGTGCGCATCACCGAAACCGTGGAAGGCGAGACCAGGACCAGCATCGTCGACACCACCGTCGGCCGCGCGATCCTCGCCGACATCATCCCGGAAGGCCTGCCGTTCGCGCTGGTCAACACCGAGTTGAACAAGAAGGCGATCAGCCGCCTGATCAACAGCTGCTACCGCATGCTCGGCCTCAAGGACACCGTCGTGTTCGCCGACCAGCTGATGTACACCGGCTTCCGTTTCGCGACGCGCGCCGGCGTTTCCATCGGCATCGACGACATGAAGATCCCGGACGAGAAGAAGGGCATCCTCGCCGAGGCCGAAGCCGAGGTGCTGGAAATCCAGCAGCAGTACCAGTCGGGCCTGGTCACCGCGGGCGAGCGCTACAACAAGGTGGTCGACATCTGGTCGCGCACCAACGAGCGCGTCGCCAAGGCGATGATGGAAACCATCGGTACCGACAAGGTGATGGGTTCCGCGGGCAAGATGATCGACGAAAAGTCGATGAACTCGATCTACATCATGGCCGACTCGGGCGCGCGTGGTTCGCAGGCCCAGATCCGCCAGCTCGCCGGCATGCGTGGCCTGATGGCCAAGCCGGACGGCTCGATCATCGAAACGCCGATCACCTCGAACTTCCGCGAGGGCCTCAACGTCCAGCAGTACTTCATCTCGACCCACGGCGCACGAAAGGGCCTGGCCGATACCGCGTTGAAGACGGCGAACTCGGGTTACCTGACCCGCCGCCTCGTCGACGTGGCGCAGGACGTGGTGATCACCGAGACCGATTGCGGCACGCTCGAAGGCCTGATCATGACGCCGATCATCGAAGGCGGCGACGAGGTCGAGCCGTTGCGCGACCGCGTGCTCGGCCGCATCGTGGCCGAAGACGTGTTCCTGCCCGGCAACGACGACGAACCGCTGGTGACCCGCAACACCCTGCTCGACGAGCAGTGGGTGCAGAAGCTGGAAGACCACAGCGTGCAGTCGGTGAAGGTGCGCTCCACCATCACCTGCGCGGCGCCGTTCGGCGTGTGCGCGCATTGCTACGGTCGCGACCTCGGCCGCGGCCACCTGGTCAACATGGGCGAAGCGGTCGGCGTTGTCGCCGCGCAGTCCATCGGCGAGCCGGGTACCCAGCTGACGATGCGTACCTTCCACATCGGTGGTGCGGCTTCGCGTGCGGCGGCGATCGACAACATCACGATCAAGACCACCGGCACGGTGAAGTTCAACAACATCAAGTTCGTCGATCACGCCAACGGCGGCGTGGTGGCGGTGTCGCGTTCCGGCGAACTGTCGGTGCTCGACGGCCACGGTCGCGAGCGCGAGCGCTACAAGGTGCCCTACGGCGCGACCATCAACGTCCACGATGGCAGCGCGGTCAAGGCTGGCCAGACCGTCGCGAACTGGGATCCGCATAACCACCCGATCGTGTCGGAAGTCGCCGGCCAGATCCGCTTCGTCGATTTCATCGACGGCGTGACCGTGATCGAGAAGACCGACGAACTGACCGGCCTCGCCTCGCGCGAGATCACCGATCCGAAGCGTCGCGGTTCGCAGGGCAAGGACCTGCGTCCGCTGGTGCGCATCGTCGGCAAGGACGGCAAGGACCTCACCATCCCGGGTACCGACCTGCCGGCGCAGTACCTGCTGCCGCCGCGCTCGATCGTCAACCTGCAGGACGGTGCCGCGGTCGGCGTCGGTGACGTGGTCGCCAAGATCCCGCAGGAAGCCTCGAAGACCCGCGACATCACCGGTGGTCTGCCGCGCGTTGCCGACCTGTTCGAAGCCCGCAAGCCGAAGGATCCGGCGATCCTCGCCGAAATCTCCGGCGTGGTCAGCTTCGGCAAGGACACCAAGGGCAAGCAGCGCCTGATCATCAAGGACAACGAGGGCAACGAGCACGAAGAGCTGATCCCGAAGTATCGCCAGATCATCGTGTTCGAAGGCGAACACGTGACCAAGGGCGAAACCGTGGTCGATGGCGAGCCGAACCCGCAGGACATCCTGCGCCTGCTCGGCGTCGAACAGCTGGCCGCCTACCTGGTGAAGGAAATCCAGGACGTCTACCGCCTGCAGGGCGTGAAGATCAACGACAAGCACATCGAGGTGATCATTCGCCAGATGCTGCGCAAGGTCGAGATCACCGACGCCGGCGACAGCCGTTACCTGGTGGGCGAGCAGGCCGAGCGCCTGCGCGTGATCGAGGACAACGCCAAGCTGCAGTCGCGCGGCGAGATCCTGGCCAAGGTCGCTCCGGTGCTGCTCGGCATCACCAAGGCGTCGCTGGCGACCGAGTCCTTCATCTCCGCGGCCTCCTTCCAGGAGACCACCCGCGTGCTGACCGAGGCTGCCGTCCGCGGCACCCGCGACAACCTGCGCGGCCTGAAGGAAAACGTCATCGTCGGCCGCCTGATTCCGGCGGGTACCGGCCTGGCGTACCACACCGCGCGCCGTCGCAAGGCCGCCGGCCTGACCGAGGCCGAACTCGAGGTGCTGAGCGCCGAGACTTCGCCCGAGGAAGCCCAGGTCGCCGAGTCGGTGGCCCCGCAGGTGATGATGCTGGAAGGCGATGACACCCCGGCCGCATAAGCCGAGGCGTTGCTGCCAATGGGAAAGGGCGCCTTCGGGCGCCTTTTTCTTGCCCGGGGTGGAATTGGCGTGTACAATTCGCTCGTTTTCGATGGCTCAGGCCATCCAGATCACCAAATGAGGAAGCAGGAAGCGCCTCGTGTTGGGCCCAGGATGGGCGGGATCGCAGATTGACCGGAGTCGGGCGCCCCTCGGGGATTGGCCGGTCCGGTTACTCGGTATGGCCTCGTTTGACCGAAGGGTCGAATGCGGGCTATACTTTTTCGTCTCAGTCGGCCGGATTGTCTTCAATTCGGCCTGCTTCGTTTCCAAGGGGCCCCGGCCCACCAATCGAGCGTCGTAATGGCAACCATCAACCAGCTTGTGCGCAAGCCGCGCAACCCGGAAACCTACAAGAGCGCCTCGCCGGCCCTCGCCAACTGCCCGCAGCGTCGTGGCGTGTGCACCCGCGTGTACACCACCACCCCGAAGAAGCCGAACTCGGCCATGCGCAAGGTCGCGAAGGTCAAGCTGACCAACGGCTACGAAGTGATCTCCTACATCGGTGGCGAAGGCCACAACCTGCAGGAGCACAGCGTGGTGCTGATCCGCGGCGGTCGCGTCAAGGATTTGCCGGGCGTGCGCTACCACACCGTGCGCGGTTCGCTCGACGCCGCTGGCGTTGCCAAGCGTCGCCAGCGTCGCTCCAAGTACGGCGCCAAGCGTCCGAAGGCTTAAGGAAACATCATGTCCCGCAAAGCAGCAGCCCCCCAACGCAACGTCCTGCCCGATCCGAAGCACGGGAGCGAAACCATCGCTCGCTTCATCAACATGGTCATGCAGAGCGGCAAGAAGTCCATCGCCGAGAAGATCGTCTACGGCGCCATGGACGTGATCGGTGAGAAGAACCCGAACTCGCTGGAACTGGTTGAGAAGGCCCTGGGCAATGTCGCCCCGACGGTGGAAGTGAAGTCCCGCCGCGTCGGTGGCGCCACCTACCAGGTGCCGGTCGAAGTCCGCGCGTCCCGTCGCATGGCGCTGGCGATGCGCTGGCTGATCGAGTCCGCGCGCAAGCGTGGCGAGAACTCGATGCCGCGCAAGCTCGCCGCCGAACTGCTCGACGCCTCCGAAAACCGCGGTGGCGCCGTCAAGAAGCGCGAGGAAACGCACCGCATGGCGGAAGCCAACCGCGCCTTCGCCCACTTCCGCTGGTAATCGCCCGCGGCGTCGGGAACCGGGCGCCGCCTTCCAGGGCGGCGTCTGTCCATCTACAGGCCGGGCTCTAAGCACCGCTTATCCAGGCAGCCAAAAAGAGAGATCACCGTGGCACGCACCACTCCCATCGAGCGTTACCGCAATTTCGGCATCATGGCGCACATCGACGCCGGCAAGACGACCACGTCCGAGCGCATCCTGTTCTACACCGGCAAGAGCCACAAGATCGGTGAAGTGCACGAAGGCGCCGCCACGATGGACTGGATGGAGCAGGAGCAGGAGCGCGGCATCACCATCACCTCCGCCGCCACCACGGCGTTCTGGAAGGGCATGGACGGCACGTTCCCCGAGCACCGCTTCAACATCATCGACACCCCCGGGCACGTCGACTTCACCATCGAAGTCGAGCGTTCGCTGCGCGTGCTCGACGGCGCGGTGTTCGTGCTGTGCTCGGTCGGTGGCGTGCAGCCGCAGTCCGAGACGGTGTGGCGCCAGGCCAACAAGTACTCGGTGCCGCGCATGGCGTTCGTCAACAAGATGGACCGCACCGGCGCCAACTTCGACAAGGTCGTCGAACAGCTGAAGTCGCGCCTCGGCGCCTACGCCGTGCCGATGCAGTTGCCGATCGGCGCCGAAGACAACTTCGAAGGCGTGGTCGACCTGCTCAAGATGAAGGCCATCCATTGGGATGTCGCTTCGCAGGGCATGAAGTTCGAATACCGCGACATCCCGGCCGACCTCCAGGAGAAGGCCGAGGGCGCGCGCGCGTTCATGGTCGAGGCCGCCGCCGAAGCCAACGAATCGCTGATGGACAAGTACCTCAGCGACGGCGATCTGTCGGAAGCCGACATCATCGCCGGCCTGCGCGAGCGCACCCTGAAGGTGGAAATCGTGCCGGTGTTCTGCGGCTCGGCGTTCAAGAACAAGGGCGTCCAGGCCATGCTCGACGGCGTCATCAACCTGCTGCCGTCGCCGGCCGACCGTCCGCCGGTGCAGGGCATCGACGAAGACGAGAAGGAAGATCACCGCAACGCCGACGACAACGCACCGTTCTCGGCGCTGGCGTTCAAGATCATGACCGACCCGTTCGTGGGTTCGCTGACCTTCTTCCGCGTCTACTCGGGCACGCTCAACTCCGGCGACCAGGTCTACAACCCGGTCAAGATGAAGAAGGAACGCATCGGCCGCATCCTGCAGATGCACTCGAACCAACGCGACGAAATCAAGGAAGTGCGCGCCGGCGACATCGCCGCGGCGGTGGGCCTGAAGGACGTCACCACCGGCGACACGCTGTGCGCGCAGGACCACGTCATCACCCTGGAACGCATGACGTTCCCGGAGCCGGTGATCTCGATGGCGGTCGAGCCGAAGACCAAGTCGGACCAGGAAAAGATGGGCATCGCCCTGGGCCGCCTGGCGCAGGAAGATCCGTCGTTCCGCGTGCGTACCGACGAGGAGTCCGGCCAGACCATCATCTCCGGCATGGGCGAACTGCACCTCGACATCATCGTCGACCGCATGAAGCGCGAGTTCAACGTCGAAGCCAACGTCGGCAAGCCGCAGGTGGCCTATCGCGAAACCATCCGCAAGTCGGACGTGAAGAGCGATTACAAGCACGCCAAGCAGTCGGGCGGTAAGGGCCAGTACGGTCACGTCGTGATCGAGCTGTCGCCGATGACCGAGGAAGACCGCGCCAATCCGGACGTCGAGAACGATTTCCTGTTCATCAACGACATCACCGGTGGCGTGATCCCGAAGGAATTCATCCCGGCGGTCGAGAAGGGCATGCGCGAAACCATCACCAGCGGTCCGCTCGCGGGCTTCCCGGTGGTGAACGTCAAGGCCAAGCTGGTGTTCGGTTCGTACCACGACGTCGACTCGTCGGAAATGGCGTTCAAGCTCGCCGCTTCGATGGCGTTCAAGGAAGGTTTCCGCAAGGCCGATCCGGTCCTGCTCGAGCCGATGATGAAGGTCGAGATCGTGACGCCGGAAGAGTACGTCGGCGACGTCATGGGCGATGTCAGCCGTCGTCGCGGCCTGCTCCAGGGCCAGGACGAAAGCCCGTCCGGCAAGATCATCAACGCCGTGGTGCCGCTGGGCGAAATGTTCGGCTACGCGACCTCGCTGCGTTCGATGTCGCAGGGTCGCGCGACCTTCTCGATGGAGTTCGACCACTACGCCGAAGCGCCGAACAACATCGCCGAAGCCGTGATGAAGAAGGCCTAAGGCCTGGTCCCCCAATCAGAATTCAGAATTTACAGAGGTAAGAGAAATGGCAAAGGAAAAGTTCGAGCGCAAGAAGCCGCACGTGAACGTGGGCACGATTGGTCACGTTGACCATGGCAAGACGACGCTGACGGCGGCGCTGACGAAGGTGGGCGCGGAGCGTTTTGGCGGCGAGTTCAAGGCGTATGACGCGATTGACGCGGCGCCGGAAGAGAAGGCGCGCGGCATCACGATCTCGACGGCGCACGTTGAATACGAAAGCCCGACGCGCCACTACGCGCACGTGGACTGCCCGGGCCACGCCGACTACGTGAAGAACATGATCACCGGTGCCGCCCAGATGGACGGCGCGATCCTGGTGTGCTCGGCCGCGGACGGCCCGATGCCGCAGACCCGCGAGCACATCCTGCTGTCGCGTCAGGTCGGCGTGCCGTACATCGTGGTGTTCCTGAACAAGGCCGACATGGTCGACGACGCCGAGCTGCTCGAGCTGGTCGAGATGGAAGTCCGTGAACTCCTGAGCAAGTACGAGTTCCCGGGCGACGACACCCCGATCATCGCGGGTTCGGCCCGTCTGGCGCTGGAAGGCGACCAGAGCGACATCGGCGTGCCGGCGATCCTGAAGCTGGTTGACGCGCTGGACACCTGGATCCCGGAACCGGAACGCGACATCGACAAGCCGTTCCTGATGCCGGTGGAAGACGTGTTCTCGATCTCGGGCCGCGGCACCGTGGTGACCGGTCGCATCGAGCGCGGCATCATCAAGGTGGGCGACGAAATCGAAATCGTCGGTATCCGCCCGACCGTGAAGACGACCGTGACCGGCGTCGAAATGTTCCGCAAGATGCTGGACCAGGGCCAGGCGGGCGACAACGCCGGTCTGCTGCTGCGCGGCACCAAGCGTGACGAAGTGGAGCGCGGCCAGGTGCTGTGCAAGCCGGGTTCGATCACCCCGCACACCGACTTCGAAGCCGAAGTCTACGTGCTGTCGAAGGACGAAGGCGGCCGTCACACCCCGTTCTTCAAGGGCTACCGCCCGCAGTTCTACTTCCGCACGACCGACATCACGGGTGCGGTGGAGCTGCCGGAAGGCACCGAAATGGTCATGCCGGGCGACAACATCAAGATGAAGGTCAGCCTGATCAACCCGGTGGCGATGGATGAAGGTCTGCGCTTCGCGATCCGTGAAGGCGGTCGTACCGTCGGCGCCGGCGTCGTCGCCAAGATCATCAAGT
>JAFEBX010000006.1 GCA_018242425.1 Pseudomonadota bacterium | reverse complement strand
TATTCAGTCATTTGGGAGAAGTGCTCTTTGACGAGCAAGAGAACCCGTAGCGGCTGTGGGCTTTAGCTGACAGCCGCGAAGCGAGAATATTCGGCAGTCACCACCGGACGACGCATAACACCTGAATTAAGCCGCGCCGCGAAGCGGCGTCGGCTTGAATGAATTGTTAGGGCTCACGGCCTGGAGCCCGCCTAAAGCAAAGCCCAATACCGGCGAGGCCGATGCCCGAGAGAAAAACCCCAATGCCGTACATGGTGAGTACAAGGCACCAAAACTCAAATGGCTGGTGTGAAATCTCTGCGTGGAACTCGCCGAAACGTCTGCTGGAATGATGAAAGACCCCAGATTGTATGGTCGATCGGAGTGCATAGGCGGAAAGAGTGCCAAGAGTAAGTAAGAACGCGCCGCCTGCAATGAAAGCGGCAGGACGATGCTTTGGAGGGCGAAAGCTCGGAAGCATCAGGCGCGCCTGCATAAACGCCAGTGGAAAGAAGGCTGTAGCGAGCAATATTTCCGAGGTAGTCAACGTTGCTTCCAATTGCGTAGTGTGAGCCCTAACGCTTGAGTTAAGCCGAGCCACGAAGTGGCTTCGGCTTGAACGAATTGTTAGGTGTGCACTCAGCTGCGATCAACGATCTTGCTGATCTGCCCACCCACGAAAGAAAACTCTGACTGACCCTGCAGATCAAGGACGGTTCCGGCCGAGGGGCCGTCTGGTATATCAGCGGCAAGCTTACCGCGGTATGCAATATCAGCAATGACCGAGTCTTGGTTGAACGTCAGTTTGGTGATGCGTTGCTCGCGCTCAGAGAACAATGACTTGGATTGCTCCGCAAGTTGCTTGAATTCGTCGACACCACTTGTGGCGGCAGTGAGCTGGCCGCCGGAGTAATTCTCGAAGCGAACGTCCGGCGATAGAAGCGCGAGCATGCCGCCAATGTCAAAGGAGTTGTAGGCAATTAAGTAGCGATCTATTAGCGTTTGCTTGTCTGAGTTGCTCATGATCTCTCCATGCACACCTAACACTCTATTGGATTCAAAATTAAGGGTGTAGTCGAGGTGTCTATATGGCCCTCAGGTAAACCCCACCCCATATCAACAGCTTATCCGATAGCAGAACGGCTTGTGCGCGATCAACATCGTGCAATGCCGCATGTCGCCGGCGTAGCAGGTGATTACAGGTGCAAGCTGAGGGTGTAATCCGGGTCTGGCAATGGTTCCTCCCTTCCGTCCCCTTGCTGGTCCACGATCCCGGTGACGAATGGTGGGAGCGGGACGAGCGGCCACGGAGCCGCAAGCGGCCGACCAACCCCCCTGAAACATTCGTCATCGAGGGTCACCGGACCGATCTGGCCCAGCTCCAACGCGAGGCATCCAGTTTCCAGCCCGAACTGTTCGAGGCCATCCGCCAGCGCGTGCGCCGCCTCAATTACAGTCGCCGAACCGAGCAGGCCTACGTCGGCTGGATCCGTCGTTTCATCTTTGCGCATGGAATGCGGCATCCACGCCATCTCGGCGAACGCGAGGTCGAGAATTTCCTGACGGTACTGGCCAACTCGGCGCAGGTATCGGCGGGGACGCAGAACCAGGCATTGTCGGCGCTGCTGTTCCTGTATCGCGAAATACTCAAGGTCGATCTGCCGTGGATGGACAATGTCGTGCGCGCCAAGCGATCACGGCGAATCCCGGTAGTGCTGTCACCGGATGAAGTGCGTCGACTGCTGGCGATGATGGACGGGCAATCGTGGTTGATGGCGGCGCTCCTCTACGGCACCGGCATGCGCCTGATGGAATGCGTGCGACTGCGAGTCAAGGATGTCGACTTCGCGCGCAATGAAATCGTGGTGCGCGACGGCAAGGGTGCCAAGGATCGGCGCGTGCCATTGCCGCGAAAACTGATCGATCACCTGCGGGCGGCAATCGAACGCACCCGGTTGCTGCACCAGCACGATATCGCCCGTGGCCTCGGACGGGTCTGGCTGCCGGCTGCGCTTGCCCGCAAGTACATGAATGCCGATCTGGAATTCGGTTGGCAGTACGTGTTCCCGGCGTCGAAGATCTCCGACGATCCCAATGCGGAGGTCACGCGCCGCCACCACATCGACGAGGCGACGCTGCAGCGCGCGGTCAAGACGGCGCGCACGAAGGCGGGCATCCTCAAGCCGGCGACTTGCCACACCTTGCGGCATTCGTTCGCCACGCATCTGCTCGAGGCCGGGCACGATATCCGCACCGTGCAGGAATTGCTCGGGCACAAGGATGTCGCGACGACGCAGATCTACACGCACGTGCTCGGACGCGGCGCCGGCGGCATCCTCAGTCCACTCGATCGCGAGTACTGATCAGGACGAAATCGCCAACAATGCGAACAGTCCGCGTGCGAGCTTCTGCCGCGATTCGAAATCCGGTGCCGAGATGTCGGTGATCCTGAGGGCATCCGGTCCGTTCATCTGGTAACGCTTGGGCTGGCTCTGGATCATGCGGATGATCGCCATCGGGTCGACATTCGGCTTGGCTTCGAACTGCACGCGCCCGGATGATTCGCCGATATCGAGTTTGCGGATGCCGAGCCGCGTCGCGTCCAGCCGCAGTTCGGCGATCGCGAACAGGTGCTTGACCGGATCAGGCAACAGGCCGAAGCGATCGATCATCTCCACCTGCAGTTCGCGCAATGCCTCGGCATCGGTGGCGCTGCTGATGCGTTTGTACAACGTCAGGCGCGTGTGGACGTCGGGCAGGTAGTCTTCGGGAATCAGTGCCGGCACATGCAGCTCGACTTCGGCGCCGCGATGTTCGCGGGCGTCGGCATCGGGCAGCTTGCCCTGCTTGATGCTGCGCACGGCGCGTTCCAGCAGTTCGGTGTAGAGGCTGAAACCGACTTCCGCCATCTGGCCGCTCTGTTCCTCACCGAGCAGTTCGCCTGCACCGCGGATTTCGAGATCGTGGGTGGAAAGGGTGAAGCCCGCGCCCAATTCGTCCATCGAACTGATGGCTTCCAGGCGTTTCTTCGCATCACTGGTGATCGACTTGCGATCCGGGATCACCAGGTAGGCATAGGCGCGATGATGTGAACGTCCGACGCGCCCGCGCAGCTGGTGCAGCTGGGCCAGGCCGAACTTGTCGGCGCGGTTGATGATGATGGTGTTGGCGTTCGGGATATCGATGCCGGATTCGATGATGGTCGAGCACAACAGCACGTTGAAGCGCTGGCGATGGAAGTCGAGCATCACCTGTTCCAGCTCGCGTTCCGGCATCTGGCCATGGGCGATGCCGATGCGTGCTTCCGGCACCAGTTCCTCGAGTTCGCGCTGCATGCGCACGATGCTTTCGAGGTCGTTGTGCAGGAAGTAGAGCTGGCCGCCGCGCGACAGCTCGCGTTGGAAGGCTTCGCGCAACAGCGCGCTGTCCCACGGCGTCACGAAGGTTTGCACCGCGAGGCGATTGGCCGGCGGTGTGGCAATGATGCTGAGGTCGCGCAATCCGGCCATCGCCATGTTGAGCGTGCGCGGGATCGGCGTCGCGGTGAGGGTGAGGAGGTGCACGTTCGCGCGCAGCGCTTTCAGTGCTTCCTTCTGGCGCACGCCGAATCGTTGTTCCTCGTCGACGATGACGAGGCCGAGGTCCTTGAAGTGGACGTCCGATGACAACAGCTTGTGCGTGCCGACCATCACGTCGATCTCGCCGCGTTCGAGCTTCTCCAATGCCGCCTTCGATTCCTTGGCCGACTTGAAACGCGACAGCACCTCGACGCGCAACGGCCAGTCGGCGAAGCGGTCGCGGAAATTGCGGTAATGCTGCTCGGCCAGCAAGGTGGTCGGCACCAGTACTGCGACCTGCTTGCCGGCGGCTGCGGCGACGAAGGCGGCGCGCACCGCGACTTCGGTCTTGCCGAAGCCGACGTCGCCGCAGACCACGCGATCCATCGGCAGCGACGATCCGACATCGCCGATCACCGCTTCGATCGCGGCATGCTGGTCCGGCGTTTCCTCGAACGGGAAGCTGGCGGCGAAGGGTTCGTACATGGCGCGGTCAACGTCTAGGCGCATGCCGGCACGCGCCTGTCGCCGCGCCTGGATATCGAGCAGTTCGGCGGCGACATCGCGAACCTTCTCGGCGGCCTTCTTCTTGGCCTTGGTCCATTGCTCTCCACCCAATGAATGCAGCGGCGCGGTTTCCGGCGACGCGCCCGAGTAGCGGCTGACCAGGTGCAACTGCGCGACCGGCACGTACAGGCGGTCGCCCTTGGCGTATTCGATGTCGAGGTATTCACCGGCTTCGCCACCGGCCTCGAGCGTGATCAGCCCGCGGTAGCGACCGACGCCATGATCCTCGTGGACGATCGGCGCGCCTTCGCTGAGTTCGCCGAGGTCGCGGATGATCGCTTCCGGCTCGCGACCGGCGCGCTTGAGACGACGCGATTGCGTTGCGCGTTCCGGGAACAGCTGGCGTTCGGTGAGGATGGCGAGCAGCGGCGCGTCGAGCGCGAAACCGTCGTCCAGCGGCGCGACGGTGATCGCGAAGCGTGGCGCATTCGCGGCATCCATCACTTCGGAAAGCGATGTCGTCACCTGTGGTTGCAGTCCGGCGGCGCGCAACACGTCGAGCAATGCCTCGCGGCGACCGGCCGACTCGGCGGCGATCACCACGCGACCCGGGTAGCTGCCGAGGAAATCGTGCAATGCCGCGGCCGGGCGATCCTGGTGTCCGGCGATCGGCACCGCCGTCACCGGTTGCACGCCGAGCGCATGCGCTTCACCACGCCGCGGATGACCTTCGCCGCAGATTTCGATGCGATTGCCGGAGTTCAGGCGTTCGCGCAGTGCCACCGGGGTGAGATACAACTCCTCCGGCGGCAGCAGCGGGCGTTCGATGTCATGGCGCCGCTGTTCGTAGCGATCACTGGTCTGCGTCCAGAATTTCTCGGCGGCCTCGAACACGCCTTCGCCGAGGATCGGCAACGCGCCTTGCGGCAACCAGTCGAACAGAACCGAGGTGCGCTCGCCGTTGCGCTCGGGTTCGAAGAACAATGGCAACCACGCTTCGGCGCCGGCCGGCATCAACCCGGCCTTGAGGTCCTGGTAGAGCGCGCTGCGGCGGGTGTCGATGTCGAAGCGTTCGCGCAATGCAGTCATCGCGCGTTCGAAGGCGGCGTCATCGCTGGGCAGTTCGCGGCCCGGCAGCAGGCGCACGGCATCGACGCGATCGAGCGAACGCTGCGATTCCGGATCGAAGGCGCGGATCGATTCGATGTCGTCGTCGAACAGTTCGATGCGATAGGGCGTGTCGGTGCCGGTTGGATAGACGTCGAGCAGGCCGCCGCGCACGGCGAAATCGCCGGGGTCGAGCACCTGCGGCACGTTGCGATAACCGGCCGCTTCCAGCCGGCGCTTTTCGGCATCGAGGTCGAGGCGTTGACCCGTCGCGTAATCGAAACGGCCACCTTCGAGATGGCGATGCGGCGCCAGTCGCTGCATCAGGGTCTGCACCGGCACCACGACGATGCCGCGTTTCAGGCCCGGCAGCGCGTGCAAGGTTGCCAGTCGCTGCGACACGATGTCCGGGTGTGGGCTGAATTGGTCGTAGGGCAGGGTTTCCCAGTCCGGGAATGGCTGTACCGGCAACGTGGCGTCGCCGGCCAGCAACGTGCGCAGGTCGTTTTCGAGCTGGTGCGCGTGCTGGGTATCGGCGGCAATCGCCAGCACCGCCCCGTCGTGTTCGCGCGCGGCACGGGTGATCGCCCACGCCAGTCCCGAGCTGGTGCCGGGCGCGCGCCACCATGCGCGCGTCTGGCCTGCGCGCGGCAACGGGATCGAAATCGGGGACTTGTTGCTCATCGAACTTCGCATTTTAGCTTGGCGGCGATGGTGCGCGCGCATCAAACACGCGCTGGCTTCGCGGGGGAAAGCATCGCCCGGCTGAGCGCCTGCTGCGGGCTTTTCGCTTTCTCGGAAAGCCACAACACGCGCGCGGCAGTGGGTGCGCCAGTCCGGTGCGCGGGCGTTGCGCGTCATGGATGACGCGCACGAGCCTACATGGACGTATTCACGGCGGCCCGCGCGCCGGAGCTGGTCACCCGTCAAGCCAGCGCGAGTCGCGAGCGCCCACGTGCTACCGCTTCTTCGCGGAGGATTTCTTCGCAGCAGACTTTTTCGCCGGCATCGGCTTCTTCGCCACGGCCTTTTTCGCAGCCGCCTTCTTGGCGACGGCTTTCTTCGCAGTGACGGCCTTCTTCGGCTTCGGCGCCGGCAATTCGTCGGCGGTCGCCAGCAGCACGATGCGCAGCGCATCGCCGTCGTCCAGCAACTCGTCGATCACCGGATAATCCTTCGCCTCCGGGTACGGCGGACGCATCGGTGCATGCGGCACCAGTCGCGCCGCGACGGCGGTCGGTTTCAGGAACAGGCTGTTGTCGCAACCGAATGCGACGACTTTTCCATCCACATAAAACGCGTATTCCCCGAACATCCGCCGCATCGTCAGGCGGCTGCCCAGTCCGGCTTGCTCCATCACGTAATCGACGAAGATCCGGTCGGTCGCCATGGTCAGGCGTGCGGGCTCACGCGGCCTCGACCTCGGTCGAATCGCCTTCGGTGTCGGAAAGGTCGAGCACGACGCGCACCAGCGTTTCGTTGCTGCGCTCGCGATCGATCTGGAAGCCCAGCGAATCGGCCAGATGCAGCATCGGGATGTTTTCCTGCAGCACGTCGCCGGTCAGGCGCTCCAGCCCGCGACCCTTGGCCCAACGCGCGAGGCGTTGCAGCAGGTGGCGGCCGAGGCCCATGCCGTGGACATAGCGGCTGACAAGGATCGCGAACTCCGCGTCCTTGGTGCCCGGCACCGTGTAGGCGCGCGCCACCGCCCCGACCAGCGCTTCACCGGGGGCGTAGGGTTCGGCTGCAACCAGGACGAAATCGGTGCGTGGATCGGGCTGGGTGAATGCGGCGGTTTCGGCTTCCGACAGCTCGGACATCGCATGGTGGTAGCGCAACCGCACTTCTTCCGGCTCCAGCAACTGGAAGGAGGCGCGCAATGGCGCGGCATCCTCGGGGCGGATCGGACGAATCAGGATCTCGCGGCCGTTGGCGAGACGCATGCGTTCGTGCCACGGGGGGAGCTGGTTGCGGATAGCCATGGGTTCATCCTGCCATGCATTTCATGAATGGCATGTTGAGTGGGATTACGTTCTGTTCATAAATATTAATGGTTCAGGCGCGACGACGCAGGGCAGACGCCCCCTGGATCAGCGCGACCACGATGGCGCCGGCAAGCAAGCCGGCCAGGGCATTGGCCAGGGTGACCGCCACGCCGCCCAGCGGCAGCCGGCCCAGCGGTTCGATGGTGTGGTGCAGCACGGGCAGGCCGTGGACGAGGATGCCGCCGCCGACCATGAACATCGCCAGGGTTCCGACCACCGACAGCACCCGCATCAGCAGCGGGGCCAGCCACAGCAGGCCGCGGCCGATCGCGGCGGTGCCGCTCTTGCGGGTCAGGTGCAGGCCGAGGTCGTCGAGTTTGACGATGGCCGCGACCACGCCATAGACGCCGATGGTCATCAGCAGGGCGATCAGGACAAGGACGGTCAATCGTTCCACGAAGGTCGCCTGCGCCACCGTGCCCAGCGCGATCACGATGATCTCGGCGGAGAGCACGAAGTCGGTGCGGATCGCGCCCTTGATCTTGCCGCGCTCGAAAGCGACGAGGTCGATCGCCGGGTCTTCCACGGCGTCCTCGACTTCGGCCTCGTGCTGTTCGGCTTCGCGGCGATGGAGCAGCGGATGCAGGATCTTCTCCGCCCCCTCGAAGCACAGATAAAGGCCGCCCAGCATCAGCAGCGGCGTCACCGCCCACGGCAGGAAGGCGCTGATCGCCAGCGCGGCCGGCACCAGGATCGCCTTGTTCAGCAGCGAGCCCTTGGCCACCGCCCACACCACCGGCAACTCGCGTTCGGCGCGGACGCCGGCGACCTGCTGTGCGTTGAGCGCGAGGTCGTCGCCGAGCACGCCGGCGGTCTTGGCTCCGGCGGTCTTGGTCATCGCGGCGACGTCATCGAGCAGGCTGGCGATGTCGTCGAACAGGGCGAAGAAACTGGAAGGCATGGCGGCGATGTGGCGATCAGGGCAAAGGCCGAACATTTTCGCACGCCCCCACCCGGTTCACTGCGGCGCGCGCAACCAGTCGAGTCGCGTCCAGCCGCCGTCGCCGAGTCGGCGTTCCAGCGTCTTCAGGGCCGGCGCGATCTTCTCGTCGAACTGCCAGGGTGCGTTGAGCACCAGCATGCCGCTACCGTTCATCCGCAGCGGCGAATCGTCGGGGCGCACGCACAGTTCGATGCGCAATGCCGAGCGTGCCTGCAGCAGGCCGGCGGCGCGGTAGAACGGATGGAGCACGCGGGCCTGCTTGATCGGATACCACAGCGCGAACATGCCCTGCGGCCAGCGTTCGAGGCCGCTGCGCAGCGCGGCGAGGGCAGTGTCGAATTCGTCGAGTTGCGCTTCGTAGGGCGGATCGACCAGCACCAGCCCGCGGGCGAAGCGTTGTTCGCCGATGCGCGGCGGCAACAGGGCCTTGATCGCGGAGTAACCGTCGCGGGCATGGGCTGCGACGCGCGGATCGTTGCGGAAATTGTCCGCGAGCGTGGCGGCGTCCTCGGGATGGAGTTCGCAGCAGGCGATGCGGTCCTGTTCGCGCAGGGCGTGGGCGAGCAGCCATGGCGAGCCGGGATAGGCATCGAGGCCGTGGGTTTCGCGGCAGGCGCGCACGGCGGCGAGGTAGCGATCGACGAGGGGGTCGTCGCGGCGTTGCAGGCGGGCGATGCCGTCGTCGGATTCACCGGTGCGACGGGCCTGTTCGCCCTGCAGGCGATAGAGGCCGACGCCAGCGTGGGTATCGAGGGCGAAGCAGGCCGCGGGCTTCGTGGTGAGCGCATCGCACAGCGCGAGCACCACCACGTGCTTGAGCACGTCGGCGTGGTTGCCGGCATGGAAGGCGTGGCGGTAGTTCAAGCGCGTCTCGAGTGATGGCAGGCGGGGAAGTATGCGGCAGATCGTGGTGGCGACTTCGCATTCGCCACACAAAAGACGGGCAGGGCTTCGCTAGCATGTCGGCATGCCGAAGATCCTGCTGGTGGAAGACGAGGCGGCCATCGCCGACACGCTGCTCTACGCGCTGGGCCGCGAAGGGCTGGACGTGTGCCACGTCGCGCTCGGGCGCGCGGCGCTGGACGCGATCGCCACGGGCGGCATCGATCTGGTGCTGCTCGATGTTGGCCTGCCGGACATGGACGGTTTCAGCGTGTGCCGGGAATTGCGCCGCACCAGCCAGGTCCCGGTGATCTTCCTGACCGCGCGCAGCGAAGAGGTCGATCGCATCGTCGGGCTGGAAATCGGCGGCGACGATTACGTGTGCAAGCCGTTTTCCCCACGCGAAGTGGCGACCCGGGTCAAGGCGGTGCTGCGGCGCGTGCGACCTTCGGCGGAAGAGGCATCGGCAAGCACGGGCAGCGGCGACTTCGTCCACGATGCCGCGGGCCTACGCATCTCCTACCGCGGGGTCTGGCTCGACCTCACCCGCTACGAATACGGGTTGCTGGCGGCATTGCTGGCGCGACCGGGCGCGGTGTCGAGCCGTGCCACGTTGATGGATCGGGTATGGACCGACGCGCTGGAGAGCGGCGATCGCACGGTCGATACCCACGTCAAGACCGTGCGCGCGAAGCTGGCGGCGATCGCACCGGATGCCGATCCGATCCGCACCCATCGTGGTCTTGGCTATTCGCTGGAGTCGGGGCGCGGATGAAGATCGGCTGGCGCGTCCTGCTCGGATATTTCGTGATCGTGGCGATCGCGGCGCTGCTGCTCGGTCGCGTTTTCCTGGAACAGGTAAAGCCGGCGGCGCGCCAGACCGCCGAGGACACCCTGGCCGATACCGCCAATACGCTGGCGGAACTGGCCGGCGACGATCTCGCGTCCGGCCACATCGGCGATGGCGAATTCGCGCGCGGCCTGCACGCGCTGCCGACGCGGCGGCTGGACGCGAAGATCTGGAATTACCGCAAGGATGGCGTTTCGTATCGTGTCACCATCACCGACGCGCGCGGGATTGTCGTGTTCGATTCCGAAGGCCGCGATCTCGGTCGCGACAATTCGCGCTGGAACGACGTCGCCCGCACCTTGCGCGGCGAGTATGGCGCGCGCTCCACCCGCGAGGACGATGTCGACGACGCATCGAGCGTGATGTGGGTGGCGGCGCCGATCCGCCATGACGGCAAGTTGATCGGCGTGCTCAGCGTAGGCAAGCCCAACAGCGTGCTGCAGCCGTTCATCACCGGCAGTCGCGACGTGATGCTGCGCTGGGGGCTGGTGCTGCTCGGCAGCGCCTTGCTGGTCGGCATCGCGATGGCGTGGTGGCTGTCGCGCCAGCTCGGGCATCTGCGCCGCTACGCGCAGGCCGTGAGCGATGGCCGGCCCGCGCCGGTGCCGCGCGCCGCGGCGGAATTCGGCGAGCTGGGGCGCGCGCTCGACACCATGCGCGGCAAGCTCGAGGGCAAGCAGTATGTCGAGGAATACGTCCACACCCTGACGCACGAACTCAAGAGTCCTCTGGCGGCGATCCGTGGTGCCGCCGAACTGCTCGATTCGAACATGCCCGAGGAGGATCGCGCGCGTTTCATCGGCCATATCCGCGACCAGAGCGAGCGCATGGCGGAAATGGTCGACGAGTTGCTGGCGCTGGCCGCGGTCGAGCATCGCCGCGCGCTGGAACATCCGCAGCCGCTGTCGTTGCAGGACGTACTCGACGATGCGATCGCCGCGCTGGAACCGAAGGCGCGGCAGGCCGGCGTCACCATCGAAAAACGCAATGGGGACGATGCGCAGGTGATCGGCGACGCCTTCCTGCTGCGACAGGCGCTGGTCAACCTGCTCGACAACGCCGTCGATTTTTCCCCGGCCGGATCGCGCGTCGAATGCGTAGTCGAGGCGACGGCCGATACCGCGGCGATCCATGTCCGCGACCATGGCCCGGGCGTTCCCGATTACGCCTTGCCGCGTGCGTTCGAACGCTTCTATTCGCTGGCGCGCCCCGATGGACGCGGGCGCAGCCACGGACTGGGATTGCCCTTCGTCGCGGCGGTGGCGTCGCTGCATGGCGGAACCGCCAACCTCGCCAATCGCGATCCGGGAGCGGAAGCGACGCTGTCGCTCAGGCGCGGCTGATCACTTCACCGTCGCCTCACCGGCGCGACATTCCATCGCCACCGTGCGCCCGCAGGCTGGAGCCACTTTCCCGGGAGGTGGCCCAGCATGCATCTGTTCTTCAAAGCCGCGATCGTCGGTTTCCTGACGCTCGCGATCATCATTCCGCTGGCCTTGATCGGCAACATCGTCGGCGATCGCCAGGCCTATCGCGCGCAGGCCGTCGCCGATGTCGCCCAGAACGTCGGTGGCGCCCAGACCTTCGCCGGTCCGGTGCTGGTGGTGCCCTATGTCGAAATCCACGTGCCGGTCACCGGCGAGGACGGCAAGCCGATCGGCAAGGCCGAACGGACGCAGGAACGCTGGGTGTTCTATCCGGAAGATCTGCATCTCTCCGGGCAATTGCCGACGAGCATACGCACGCGCGGCATCCATGTCGTTCCCGTGTACCAGTGGAATGGCGATGTTGCCGCCCGTTTCGAAGCGACGATCCCGGCGGCCGAACCCGGCGTGCGTCGCGAGATCGGCGAGCCGTGGCTGAGCTGGGAATTCAGCGATCCGCGCGGACTGCAGGGCACGCCGACGCTGAGCGTCAACGGGGCGTCCTACAAGCTGCAACCGGGCGCGGGCTACCGTGATGGCAATGGCGTGAACGTGCGCCTGGCCGCGCCTGCGCCGGGCAGCGTGCTCAAGCTGCAGACGCAGTTGGCGATCAACCTGCGCGGTACCCAGACCTTCTCGTTCCTGCCGGTTGGTCGCGACAACAGCATCGACCTGTCCTCGAACTGGGCGGCTCCGAAATTCGTCGGCGCATCGCCGCAAAGCGACGTGACCGACAAGGGTTTCAGCGCCCACTGGCGCGTGAGTTCGCTCGCAGCCAACACCCGCGGCAGTTTCCCCGGCGAGACTGCGCTGTCGCAACGCGGCGCGTTGCCGGAAGCGGCGACGGTGGAACAGGGCGTGCCCGGGCGCATCAGCATCGGACTGGTCGATCCGGTGAACGCCTATTCCAGCATCGGTCGCGCGATCAAATATGGCTTGCTGTTCGTCGCCGTCACTTTCGCCGGATTCTTCCTGTTCGAATTCCTCAAGCGCCTGCCGATCCACCCGATCCAGTACGGACTGGTCGGCCTCGCCATCGCGATCTTCTTCCTGTTGCTGCTCAGCCTCAGCGAGCATTTCACCTTCGGCTGGTCCTACTTCGCGGCCGCGGCTGCCTGCATCGGACTGATCGGCTTCTACCTGGTCGCGGTGTTGCGTGGCCTATGGCGCGGGCTCGGTTTCACCGGGCTGCTGACGACGCTGTACGGCGTGCTCTATGGCGTGCTGATTTCCGAAGACAACGCGCTTGTACTGGGCTCAGCGCTGTTGTTCCTGCTGCTGGCCGCGATCATGGTGGCGACGCGCAGGGTCGACTGGTACGCCGTCTCGGCATCGCGCGCACGTCGTCCGCAACCGTTGGCAGCCGATGACGGAGTGGCGTCGTGAGGATCCGGATCGCGGCGGCTGCCTGCAGCGTCGCCATGCCCGCAAGTTTCGAGGCTTTCGCCCGGCGCATCCGCATGTTGTTGCGGATGCCGCTGGCGAACGGCGCGCAGGTGATCGTGCTGCCGGAAGCATTGGCGCTGGAATTGGTGACGATGTTGCCCGAAGGCCAGCGACGCGATCCTGCAATCGCATTCGCCGCGCTGCAGGAGTTGCGATCAGGATGGATGCGGTTGTTCCGGGCCATTGCGGTGGAACATGGCGTCACGATCGTCGCCGGCAGTTTCCCGGTGCGCACGCGCGGCGGTCGCTACCGCAGTCGTTGCGACGTGTTCCTGGCGGACGGCGGCCATGTCTTCCAGGACAAGTTGCACCTGACCCTGGGGGAGAAAGCACTGGGCGTGATCGAGCCCGGCGACGGGTTCAAGGTGTTCGATGTCCATGGCGTGCCGATGGCGATTGCACTCGGACACGATTGCCTGTTCCCGCTGTCGATGCGGGCGCGCTGCGAGGCGGGTGCGCGCGTGTTGATCGTGCCGGCGCGGGTGGATCGCCATGCCGATGCGCTGCGGACGCGTGTCGGCTGCGTGGCGCAGGCACTGGAGAACCGCTGTCATGTCGTGCTCTCCCTCGCGGCACCCGAATCCGTCCTGTTCAATACCGAATCCGCGGTGCTGGCGCCGATAGCCGACGGTTTTCCCGGTGGTGGCGTGCAGGTATCCGCCAATGATGACTGGACGATCGCCGATCTCGACATCGCCGCAGGCGGGCGATCAGTGGAACAGCGTCGCGCCCGGGACGACCCACAGCGACAGCGAAGCCAGCGCGGTGCCGATGATCGAGGCCGCGAGCACGTCGCTCGGGTAATGCAGGCCCAGCACCACGCGTGACAGCGCGACGCTGGCGGCGAACGGCAACAGGAGCCACGCCAGCGCGGGGAACCAGGCGATCGCGATCAGGGTGAAGGTTACCGCGTGCAGGGTGTGGCCGGAGGGGAAGCTGAACTCGTCGAGCGGAGCGATCCACGCACGCACGCGGATGTCGGCGGCGAACGGGCGCGGGCGTCGCGTCCAGCGCTTCAAGCCCTTGTAGAGCAGGAGGGAGACGAATCCGGTGACCGCCATGTGCGCGGCGGCATAGGCGCCACGCGCGCCTTCGGTGAGGATCAGCACCACCATCAGCGCGTACCAGGCGATGCCATCACCAAGACGACTGACCGCGGCGAAATACCCGCGCAAACCGCGCCAGCTGCCGAGTCCGTTGCAGCGACGCGTCCAGCCGCGATCCCGCTCGATGCAAAGTTCGACCAACCGGTGTTCCAGCGAAAGCGGCGTGCTCATGGTTCCACCTCGGCAAGGAGTGGATCGCTGTCGAACGGCTGCGGCTGCGCGTGAATGGCGACACTGCGCATGGTGATGATGCGGTGGAGGATGTCGTCGAGATCGCGGGCGACGTTGGCCGGCAGCAGTTTCGCCACCGCTTCGCGACCGTTATCGCGCATCGAAGTGCGCAGGGCGTCGTCGCAGGCGAGGCGGATCGCCGCGGCGATGAAGGCGTCTTCGTCCTTGCCCGAGATCGCCGCACCATCGACGCCGTCGCGCAGGTGCTCCCTGGCCGCGCCGTAGCGGAACGCGACCGGTGGCACGCCGCTGGCCATCGATTCGATGGTGACGTTGCCGAAGGTTTCGGAATGGCTGGGGAACAGGAACAGGTCGGCGCTGGCGAAATGCGTGGCGAGATCGTCGCCGGTACGCAGGCCGCGATAGATGAAGTCGGGATGCGCGCTCTGGATCCCTGCGAGCTCCGGTCCTTCGCCCACCCACACGAAGCGTGCGTCGGGGCGTAGCGCCTGGATCGCGCGGAAGGCGCGGATAGCCAGTGGCAGGTTTTTTTCGGCGGCGATGCGCCCGAGGTAGATCACCGCGAGATCGCCGGGTGCGAGCCCCCATTCCGTGCGCAGCTCGTCGCTGCGTCGTGCCGGCGAGAAGCGCGTGGTGTCGACCGCGCGCGGCAGGTGCACGACGTCTTCGAAACCGTTGCCGCTGAGGAAGTCGGCGAGTTCGCAGGTCGGCACCAGCGTCGCCTGCGAGGTGTTGTGGACATGGCGCATCCAGCGCATCGCCACCGGCTGCAGGAAGGGCAGGCCGTAGTCGTGCATGTATTCGTCGAACCGGGTGTGGAAACCGGTGACCACCGGGATGCCCATCCGCGCCGCCGCGCGCAGCGCCGAATAGCCGAGCGGGCCTTCGGTGGCGATATAGATCGCATCCGGGCGTTGCTTCTTCCAGCGCCGGCGCAGCTTGAACCATGCCGGATGGCCGAAGCGCATGCCGGGATAACGCGGAATGCCGGAGCCGCGTACCAGCAGTTCATGTGCTTGCGGTTGGTCGCTGCCGGATTGGCGCGGGCGGATCACTTCCACGCCGTGCCCGCGTGCGCGCAATCCGCGTTCGAGATCCTGCACGGTCAGGGCGACGCCGTTGATCTCCGGCGGATACGTCTCGGTGACGATGGTGTAACGCATGTGGCTGTCCCACTGTCCGCTCCGGCAAGACTGCGGGCGGATGGTGAATCGACGGTGTCAGTGTGGTGACGCCAACATGACAGCGAGCCCATGGCGGGAGCACGGGCTTGCACATTGCATGTAACCACTGTTAACTTCAGGGTTCCCCGCAGCAGGACGTCACCATGCCCTGGTTCCTGATCGGTCTTCTCGGCTTCCTCGGACTGCATTCACTGCGCATCGTTGCGCCCGCCTGGCGCGAGGCGCGCATCGCCGCGATGGGCGACAAGGCATGGAAGGGCATCTACAGCCTGCTTTCGATCGCCTTCTTCGTGCTGATGATCTGGGGCTACGGCCAGATGCGCCAGCATCCGGTGCTGGTATGGCAGCCGCCACTGGCGTTGCGCCATGTCGGGATGTTGCTGGTGGTGATCGCCTTCGTGCTGATCGTCGCCGCCTACGTGCCCAACAACGCGATCCGCGCGCGCCTCGGCCATCCGATGATCCTCGGCGTGAAGACCTGGGCGTTCGCGCACCTGCTGATGTCGGGCTGGCTGCACAGCATGCTGCTGTTCGGCGCCTTCCTGCTGTGGGCGATCTTCGGCTATGCCGACATGCGCAAGCGCCCGCGTGATGTCGCGAAATCGAGTGTCGCGATGACCATCGTCACCGTGGTCGCCGGCATCGTCTTCGCTGCCGTGTTCGCGATGTACCTGCATGGCATGCTGATCGGCGTGAAACCGATCAACATGCCGATGCATTGACCGGAATTACTTCGTCGACTTCTTCGCCGGCTTGGCGTTCATCGCCTTGAGCGCATCCAGCATGCTCTGCACATGCGCCTTCGGGCTGAGGTCGGAATGCACGGCGAGGATGCGGCCGTCGGTCCCGACCAGATAGGACGTGCGGTTCGACCAGCCGGGTTTCATCGTCAGCAGGGCGTCGTACTGCCCGGCGATCTTCGCGCCATCGTCCGCGGCGACCGGGAACTTGCCGCCGCAATGTTCGGTTTCCTTCGAGAAATCGGCGAGCTGGTCGGTGTTGCCGGCGGTCACGCCGATCACGCTGGCGTGCTGCGCCTTGAACTGGTCGATCGCCTCGGAAAACATGTGCGCTTCGATGTTGCAGCCGGCGGTGTGCGCTGCCGGGAAGAAGTAGACGACCACCGGGCCGTTCTTCAACGCATCGGCAAGCTTGAAGGTGAACGGCTTGGCAGCGAGGTAGGCCGGTGCGCTGAAATCGGGTGCCTTGTCGCCGGACTTCAGCGCGGCGAGGGCGGGCGTGGCGGCGATCATGCCGAGGAGAAGAGCGGGGAGCAGACGGCGCATGGCGATGACCTCCGGGAGATTCGGGTTATCGTTATAGGGCAAAACCGGGGACGCTGCCTGTATCGGGAGTCAGGCAGCGTGGAAGTTTCGCCAAGGGGGCAGGTATGGACAGGAGACAGGGGCCGCCATCGCGGTCGCGTGCGAAGCCACGTTCACAGGCGTGGCCATGGATCATCGTCGCGCTGATCTGCATGCTGGGTTTCGTGCTGGTCTTCCGCGCGCTGCTTGCGCGGACCGAGTGGAGTGCGGGGGCGGCTGAAACATCCAGCGACCGGCAGGTGAAGCCTACCCCCGGGATGTAAAATCGCCGGCTGTCTGGTTCCGGATTCCCCATGTCGCTGGTGACGCTCCAGGACGTCGACTTCAGTGTCGGCGGCCCCCTGCTTCTCGATCACGTCACATTCTCGATTGAAAGCGGTGAACGCATCGCCCTGATCGGGCGCAATGGCGCAGGCAAGTCGACCTTGCTCAAACTCGTTTCCGGCGACCTGCGTCCCGACGACGGCGAGGTGCGGGTCGAATCGGGCGTGCGCATCGCGCGGATGGAACAGGAAGTACCGGCGGGCGCGAGCGGCAGCGTGTGGGACGTGGTCGCCGACGGGCTCGGGGAACTCGGCCACTGGCTGGCGGAATTCCATCACCTGAGCCACGCCGCGGAGATCGATGCCGATGCACTCGCGAAGGTGCAGGCGAAGATCGAGGACGCCAAGGGCTGGTCGCTCGACCAGCGCGTCACCGAAGTGCTGTCGCGCCTGCAACTCGATGGCGAGGCTGAATTCGATGGCCTCTCCGGTGGCCTGCGCCGACGCGTGCTGCTGGCGCGTGCGCTGGTGTCGTCGCCCGATGTGTTGCTGCTCGACGAGCCGACCAACCATCTCGACATCGAGGCGATCGACTGGCTCGAGGGCTTCCTCAAGGGCTGGAACGGCGCGCTGGTGTTCATCACCCACGATCGCCGCTTCCTGCGCTCGCTGGCGACGCGGATCGTCGAGATCGACCGCGGCAAGGTCACCAGTTGGCCGGGCGACTGGGCGAACTATCTGCGGCGTCGCGAGGAGCGCCTGCACGCGGAAGCGCAGGAAAACGAACGCTTCGACAAGATGCTGGCGCAGGAAGAGGCGTGGATCCGCCAGGGCATCAAGGCGCGTCGTACCCGCGACGAAGGCCGGGTGCGCCGCCTCAAGGCGATGCGCGTCGAGCGCGCGCAGCGTCGTGAGCTCGCCGGTTCGGTCAGGATGGAAGCGGCGCAGACCGGTGCGTCGGGCCGCAAGGTGATCGAGGCGGACAACGTCACCTTCGCCTATGGCGACAAGGCCATCGTCCACGATTTCTCCACCACCATCCTGCGCGGCGATCGCATCGGCCTGATCGGTCCCAACGGCAGCGGCAAGACCACGTTGCTGCGCCTGTTGCTGGGCGAACTCAAGCCGCAACAGGGCGAAGTGCGTCCCGGCACGCAATTGCAGATCGCCTATTTCGACCAGTATCGCGCAACGCTGCGCGAGGACTGGAACGCGCTGGAAAACGTCGCCGAAGGCCGCGACAGCGTGACGATCAACGGGCGCTCGAAGCATGTCGTCGGCTATCTGCAGGATTTCATGTTCACCCCGGAACGCGCCCGCGCGCCGATCACGCGCCTGTCCGGCGGCGAACGCAACCGGCTGCTGCTGGCCAAGTTGTTCGCGCAACCGTCGAACCTGCTGGTGATGGACGAACCGACCAACGACCTCGATGCCGAGACGCTGGAATTGCTGGAAGAACTGCTCGCCGATTACACCGGCACGCTGCTGCTGGTCAGCCACGATCGCGACTTCCTCGACAACGTGGTGACCTCGACCCTGGTGTTGGAGGAGGGCGGTCGCGTCGGCGAATACGTCGGCGGTTACAGCGATTGGGAGCGCCAGCGCGCGGTTGCCGCGCCGATCCCGGTTGCCCGTCCGGCGCCGGCTGCCGCCACGTCGTCGTCAGTCGCGGCCGAGCCTGCGGTAGCGAAGCGCAAGCTCGGCTACAAGGACAGTCGCGAGCTGGAAGCGTTGCCGGCGCGCATCGAATCGCTGGAAACCCGCGTCGCGGAACTCACCGCGGCGATGGCCGATCCGGCGTTCTTCCAGCGCGACAGCGCGGCGATCACCGCGGACAACGCGGCGCTGGCGCAGGCGCAGTCCGAACTCGATGCGGCGTATGCGCGTTGGGAAGAGTTGGAAGGCTGAAAGCTCATCGCCCGGCTGTGCGCCTTTAGCGGTTATCCGCAGTGGCCGACACGCCGTGAACCCATCCATGGGGGCTCGGCTCGGCATCCATGCCTCGCATGGTCGGCCACAGCGGACGAACCGCACGGCG
>JAFEBX010000005.1 GCA_018242425.1 Pseudomonadota bacterium | reverse complement strand
CTCGCCGGCCTGAGCCAGCCGCGGCTCGAGCCCGAGATCGCCTTCGGCATCGGCCGCGCGCCGCGCGCCGGCATGACGCTGGCGCAGCTGCAGGGCTGCATCGACTGGGTCGCGCATGCCTTCGAAGTGGTGCACACGCACTACGAGGGCTGGCGCTTCACCGCGCCCGACACCGCCGCCGACTTCGCGCTGCACGGCCGGCTGCGCGTCGGCCCGCGCGTGCCGGTGCAGGCCTGGGCTACGCTCGCCGCCGACCTGAGTGCGCTCGAGGTGGAACTGCACGGCGACGGCACGCTGCGCGACCGCGGCCGTGGCGAGGTCGTGCTCGGCGGCCCGCTGCAGGCGTTGCAGGCGCTGGTCGAGGCGATGGCGCGCACCACGCCGCACTGGCGCATCGTGCCGGGCGAGGTGGTCACGACCGGCACGATCACCGACGCGCAGCCGCTGCTGCCGGGGCAGCGCTGGCACACGCGGCTGTCGCAGCCGCGGCTTGCGGGCCTGACGCTGACCACGGTGGCCTGAGCGGCCGCGTTCGGGCTCGGTTGGCGGATAGGCTGGCGGATAGGCTGGCGGATAGGCTGGCGGATAGGCTGGCGGATAGGCTGGCGGATAGGTCGGCGGATAGGTCGGCGGATCGGCACCGGGCCTGGCCCGCGGGGGCTGCCCTACAATCTGCGCTTCCGCCGCGATGGCGGACCACCGGAGAGGTGGCAGAGCGGTTGAATGTACCTGACTCGAAATCAGGCGTACGGTAGCCCCGTACCGCGGGTTCGAATCCCGCCCTCTCCGCCAGGGATCAGTCTCAAGGCATCCCACCAAGAGCCAAGATGATCACGTAAAGCCCCGTCAGAAGGGGCTTTTTCGTTTCTGGGCGTCCCACGGAGGGGCTGGACATCCCGGGCCAAGTGGGGGACTATTTGGGGGACTTTTCGGAGAACTTGCACCCGACCTCGAAAAAGTCCCCCACATGCCTCTGACCGAAGTGCTCTGCAAAGGGGCGGCCTGCCCCGAAGATCGGCCCCGCGTGCGCCTCACGGACGCTGGTGGCTTGTACCTGGAAGTTCATCCGGCCGGTGGGAAGCACTGGCGATGGAAGTACCGGCACGCCGGCAAGGAAAAACGTCTGTCGCTTGGGACCTATCCCTCCGTGACCCTCGCCAAGGCTCGGCTAGCTCGCGACGCGGCACGCCTCACTCTGGCCGAGGGTGTAGACCCCGTCCAGGCCAAGTCCGATGCCAAACTGGCCAAGCGACTACGCCTCGGAACCAGCTTTGAAGCTGTCGCCCGAACTTGGTTCGAGGACTGGAAGGGTCCTCGTTCGCCGCGACACGCCGACTACGTGTTGCGCCGTTTGGAATCCGACGTCTTCCCCGCCCTCGGTCGCAAACCCGTGGGCGAGGTCACCGCGCCACAACTCCTGGCCATGGCCAAGCGCATCGAAAGCAGAGGTGCCATCGATATCGCAAAGCGCGCGCTGCAGACCTGTGGGCAGGTTCTTCGCTATGCGGTAGCCCATGGCCAACTCGAGCGCAACCCGGCCGCGGACGTCAAGCCCAGCGACGCCCTGAAGCCGCGCAGGAAGACGAACTATGCCCGCCTGGACGCCAAGGAGGTGCCGACGCTCTTGCGCAAGATCGACGCCTACCAGGGCACGCCCACCACCCGGTTGGCCATGATGCTGATGGCGCTTACCTTCGTGCGTACCGGCGAACTAATAGGTGCCCGCTGGGGCGAGTTCGATCTGGAGGGCGCAGAGTGGCGCATCCCGCCCGAGCGCATGAAAATGCGGACGCCGCACATCGTGCCGCTATCGCGCCAGGCCGTAGAGGTTCTGGCCACGCTGAACGAGCAGCGGCGTGGTGTGACCGACCTGCTGTTCCCGGGCGAGCGCGACCACGAGAAACCAATGTCGAACAACACGATCCTGAAGGCCCTGGAGCGCATGGGTTACAAGGGCCGGATGACCGGACACGGATTCCGCGGCATCGCTTCGACCGTGCTTCATGAACTGGGTCATCGGCACGATGTCATCGAGCTGCAGCTCGCGCATCTCGAGCGCAACTCCGTGAGCGCCGCATACAACCATGCGACCTACTTAAAGGAGCGGCGGGAGTTGATGCAGGCGTGGGCAGATCATCTGGATCGGCTGCGGCGAGGCGCGACGCTTCTCAAACTGAAGGCCGGGTGAATAGCCGCTGTCGCCGCCGATCATGAGCACGGTGCCTACGTCCGCGGTAGCCGGTGTTTGCATCTGGCGCAGTTGGTAGTACTGTTGCGACTCTGGAAGCGCTATGCGAAAAGCCGTCTTCATCTTCTTTCTCTCACTGGGCATCGCGGCAGGCGCGTTGGCTACGAGAGGTGACGACTGGGGCCTGAGGGCTGTCATGATGGTGGTGGGCGCGTTGTTCGGCGCTGCGATTGGTGGCGGCTTGGCGAGCATCGGAAAGCGGCAGCGACGGCTTGGGCTTCGCACAGAAAGCGAGATCGATCCTATTCCTGGCTTGGGAACATCGAGTCGCGATCTTGCTGCCAACTACTGGCGCGATGAGGGCCATCCACCGTTCATGAAGCCGCCGCGGCCCGAGTACGGGAATCGCATGTTGGATGCGGACAAGCTGTCCTGAAGTTCCTACTTCTTCAGATATGCGTCCTTGAGAGCCTGTCTCGCATCGTCAACCATGCCTGAGGCATCTTCTTTGACCTGTTTCCCAGCCTGCTTCAGCAGCGATCGCTTTGATGCAAGCGTTCCGTCGGAAGATTGCGTCACCTGCGCATCCTTGTCGAAGGCCTGACCTTCAGCGGCGACTTTAGATCGGATGCGTGCAGCGCGGTCTTGGACCTCAGTACGCAAGTCGGATTCATCCCGAGATAGTGGCGGCAGCGAATCTTGCACGCCCTGTTGGAATTGGCGCACCCGCTCCCCGTTCAGGTCATGTTGACCCGCGATGCCAGGCGCTAGGCGCGGCGCGGTGACGGCGTGCTCATGCAGAGGCAACAGGTCGCGGAACGAGGCGGGGACAGCAGAAGCGTCCGAGAAGACGCGATTGGGCTTCGGGGATTGGCGGGCCAGTTCGGCCTCCATCAGGGCCCTGGCGGATTCGCTGGTTCCACCGTAGCGCTCCGCATATCGCGTGAACATTTCCAGGTTGTATGGGTCCTGGGCAATGTCGATTGACAGCGTCTCGCCTCGCTCGTATGCCGTCGCGACGCGCTCCGCAAAGGCCGTACGTTCCGCAAGACTGGAGTCGGCCCGCTCCGTACGGGATGTGGCGGCCGATAGTCGAGAGGCGATGTCGCGCCCCTCACTTGCGCTGCTCGCAACCAGGGTTGCGAAGCTCCTGTCGCGGGATATTCGATCTCCGAATTGCTTGAACTCGGCGAGTTGCTCACTGGATAGCGAAGCCAGTGCCCTCTGCTCTGCTGCGGATAGTCCAGAGGTATAGCTCTTGTCGGCAGACGCGTTGCCTTGAATGCCCGCTCCAACAATGCTCAGACCAAGGTGTCCGGAGGCACCGAGCGCAATGCGCGCGACCTGTGCCTGGGAGAGTCCGGTGGTGTTGGCAACGCTCTGCGTAATCTGGTCGAGTCGATTGAGCGTTTCGCCCCACTGTTCGAAGCTGCTGGATGTCGATCCTGTCGATTCCCGCGAGGAGCGCAGTTTCGTCAAGCCGCGGGTGAAGGCTTCCGTGAGTGCGGCGGAGCGGTCGTTGCTTGCCGTCACGGCCTCGCTGCGCGCTGCGTCGACCTGCCGACTGGCATCCTGAACGTCCTGCTCAGACACCCGCATCGAGACCACCCGCGACGCATAGCCCTGGTTACGCAGCAGGCTCACCGCCGTGCGACCGGTCAGTGCGCTCGACGAGAACGTGTTTCCGCTGAGATCGTTCTGCCAGCTGCCCATGAAGGCTGAGGTGCGATTCGGTGCCAGTTGCATCTGGTCCATCGCCACGTTGCCCATGTGTACGTTGCCCACCGCGGCGGCGCCCGTCGACCCTGACAGCGCGCCCTGCAGGCCCGACAGGCCACCCACCAGCGCGGTCCCGAAGTTCTCCATCCGCTTGAGCGCGGCCCAGGCGATGAAGGGGATGCTGATGGCCAGGTAGCCGACCACGGCCTCGCCGGAGATCGCCCGCGAGTAGATCGTCGACGCGGTCTGCAGCGACAACGCCCTGACGCCGGTGCCCAGATCGGCGGCAGCAGCCAGGTCGTAGGCGGCGTAGACCGACGCCATGTAGTTGAGCACCGCATACAGCGGCGGCCACAGCTGGATCCAGATCAGGATCGCGGCATAACCCTTGAAGGCGATCATCGTGTCCCGGCCACTGGTCAGCAGCAGCAACAGGATCAACAGCGGGAACAAGGCGTAGGTGACGGCCTCGATGACGTTCCTGAACACCGGCAGCGCCTGCTCGGCCACCTTGCCGTAGTTCATCCAGGTGGCGTTCTGTTGTGCCACCGCCTGGGCCCGACCGACGGCCAGCACCATCGCGGCCGGGTCGTTGGCCTTCTGGCCGATGATGCTGCTGGTGTCGTTGATCGCATTCAACACCGCGTTCTGCCGGATCAGGTCCGCCGCGGTGGCTGCCGCGGTGGCAATGCTGTTCCTAACGTAGGCCTGCTGGATCTGGCCGGCGATGGCGGCGGCGGCCGCTGCGCCTGGCAGCGTGGGGTTCAGCTGGAAGGCCAGCCGGCCCTGGATGCGCGTGATCTGCGCCGGCAGCCGGCCGTTGAGGCTCAGATAGGCATTCGGGCAGGTATCCACGTTCACGGCGCCGAGTGCGCCGGTAAGCGTCGTGAAGCGCGCCGGATTGGGCGTGCCCATCAGAGCCCAGACATCGTCCGACCCGGAGAACGTTCCTGGATCGACCGTGCCGTCGATCAGGTCGTACGTCGTGCAGTTGTGGATGAAGTTGATCAGGTCGGTGCGGAAGCTCGGGTCCTGGAACACCACCCCGCCCGTGTCGCGGATCAGGCGGTTGCCGAACATCAGGCCGTTCTTCTCGTAGGTCAGCTCGCTCGGCAGGCCCCCGGCCCCCGGAATGACCTGGAAGGCCGTCTCGAACAGGCTGGTCAGCGTGTGGCCGATGGTGCTGGTGAGGCTGCCGAGCATGGCCACGCCGAAGGGCACGTTGGCGACGATCTTGACCGCCGATCCCCCCGTCTTGTCGACGATGCCCACCGTGACGCGCGGCACGATCAGCACCGAGAACACCAGCACCACGGTGGCCAGCCACTTCCAGCCCTGCAGCTTCTCGGGCGCGAAGGCGTAGGCAATCAGCGCGGCGACGAAGCCACAGAAGGCGACGGCCGCCACCGCGGCCCTGTAGTCGTTGGAGGCATGGATGGCGGCGGCCGCATTGAAGACGCCGAACAGGCTGTCGGAGTTCTGATAGGCATAGATCTCCCACATGCTGCGCCTGCGAACTTCGCCGAGTACGCCGTCGCCTACCGTGACACGAAGGCCGCCTGCTGGCCCAGCATGTCCATCACGTGCTGCGGCATGCTCGAGCGCAACTGCCGCTCGAGTTGCTCCAGATGGCTGGCGACGGCCCGGAACGAGCCGACCTTCTGGTACAGCAGGTTCTTCTCCTGCGACAACTGCAGCAGCATGGCCTGCGCACGCTGACGCACGTGGTTCGCCAGCTCGCGCTGGGACTGCTGCAGCGTGTAGTCCTTGTCGAGCGCCGCCATGCCCACGCGCAGGTTGCGCTCGAGGAAGACGTAGGCATAGTCGGCGGCGATCACGTCGCGGTACTGGCCGATCAGGCTGTCGGACAGGCCGGAGCCGGGGATGGTCGCGCCGATCGACAGCATCTTGTAGACCGGTTCGGTGGTCTGGTTGACGAAACCGACCTCGGCCGAGTTGTTGGGTATGGGCGTGCGCGTGGCGATCTTGTCGGCGATCGATCGCATCATGGTTTCGACGCGAGCCGTGAACGGGGTGTGGTTGTAGGCCGTGTTCAGCGTCACCACGTCGCAGTTCGCATAGTCGTTGCAGCGCAGCAGGTGCTGGGTCACGTGGGTGCCGGCACCGGCGGCCTGGCCGTAGAGCAGGTGGCTGATCGAGGTGATGGTCGGCGCGATCGGCTCCGGGTCGCGCGCGGCACTCTCGGCGTGGAAGATCACCGTGCCGACCATGCTCATGATCAGCTCGCGCTCGGGGTCATCCAGGTACAGGCCCGTGCGCTGCAACGCCTTCCAGGTCAGGTTGCCCACGAAGGGGGCCTTGTTGCGCAGGTTCGCATCGGCCGAGGAGCGGGCCGTCGCCAGGATGTTGCTGCGGTCCGAGGCGCAGCGGCGGCGTGCGGCGTCGCGGTCGGTCTCCAGCCCCATCTCGACGGCCAGGTCGGCGCAGGCTTCCTGCGAACCGTAGCCCAGCGCCTCCGCCCCCGTGCTGACGATGGCCTTGGCGGTCTCGCAGGAGTTGATGCGAGCGTTGTTGATCCAGGTCTCCAGGCCCTTGGCCCATTTGGTCAGCCCGCCCAGCAGCGGCGAGACCGATTCGAGAGCGAGCTGGAAGGCGATTCCGGGAAGCGCGGCCGTGATGTTGCGCAGCATGTTCTTGAACTCGGCCGCCGAGATGTGCGAGAACGAGCCGCCGAACACGTCGATGCCACCGCATCCCGCCTTGGCGTTCGGAAACTGCACCGCGGCCAGCTGGTACACCTTGTTCGGCGCACGCATGAACAGGTTGCCGCCCGCGTAGGTGTTGAAGGCCTGGCCGCGGAACGCCCCAGGCTGCGTGTAGTTGCCGATCGCGCCGAGGCTGTTGAACATGTTGTTCACTTCGGCATTCAGGTCGCCGGCCTGCATGGGGATGGGCGACAGCGCCAGGGCCGCGGCTGCCAGGGTGGCCACGGTGCGTCGGGCCGCACGTTGCAAAGTCTTCGAATTCATGGGCAGGCTCCCTTGCCAGTCAAGGCGCCACGGCGTGCCGGGCGACGAGCGGTGACGCGGCCGGTGACGGGCCGGCCGAGACGATTGCGATGCGCTCCACCAACTGCGACTCGGACAGCACGCCGAAGCCGATCGGCGTGATCACTCCGGTGAAGGGCTGTGCCAGGTAGACGGCCGGCACCTGGTTCACCTTCAGCGTGTTGGCAATGCCGTTGTCGCGGCGCGCGTCCGCAAAGCCGGGCATGGCACCGCCGTCGACGCTGATGGCCACCACGCGGATGCCGTGCCGGGCCTGGAAGGCCTGCAGCGTCGGCGCGAAGGCATGGCAATAGGGGCAGTCGCCGCGGAAGAAGAAGAACAGCACGTGGTCGCGACCGAGTGCGCCGATCGATGCGCTGCGCTGCGCCAACTGCACCTGCTCGAAAACCTCCAGTGCCTTGGCGTTGACCGGGCGCCCCTGCAGCGTCGGATCGAGTTCTGGGGTGGCCCAGGCGATGCGCTGGGCCATGTCGGCGAATGTCGACGCACGCGCCACCACGCTGGCTTCGAGCTCCATGTAGCGCCGCACGTTGGCCTCGGTCGGCCGCATGATGGCGATGTGGCGGGTCTCCTCCACGGCCTTCTGCAGCCGCTCGAACTCGAGGATCTCTGCAGGCCTGAATGGGACCGGTGTCGGCCTGGGTGGCGGCGATGGGCGAGTGTTGCGCTCGGCCGTCGGCTGAGGCTCGTGTTCCTCGTAAAAGTGCCAGCCGCGCCAGGTGTCGGACCAATAGTGGGGTGCCGTGTCCTGTGCCTCGGTCGCCGCCACCGACGCGGCGGTCAGCAGCAGCGATAGGCAGACGGGAATCGTCTTCATCGCTGCTCGCTCACAACAGCGACCTGGGCGGCTGGCCGTCGCGGCAGTAGTCGACCCCGAAATCGATGGTCTGGCGGCGCGGTACCGGCACGCCCGGCAACTGCACACCGTCCTGCCAGAAGCGCACCTTGAGGCGGCTGCACCCTGGCTGCGCATAGCGCCGCTCGGTGCTCACGTCGATGTGGATCGGTGTCGTGCCCTTGAAGCGCTGCGTGATCGCCTCGGCGATGTCACCTACCAGGATGCCGTGGGCCTGGCCGCTGGGCGAATCGATGGCGGCGATCAGCAGCGGCCGGGCGTTGTGCACGGCGATGCGCTCCTGCGCGTGCGCCATGGTGATCGCGCAAAAGGCCATCGTCGTCATGAGCACCGGCCAGGGCTTCATCGGCATCTGCCCTGGCCGTAGTAGCAGGTCGGTATCCGGCTGGTGCCCTGGGCCTGCAGGGACCGGAGGTCGGGCAGCATCGGAACCAGCGAGACATAGAACTCCGTCAGGTCCATCGCCGCAAAATCCAGGCGCTGCAACTGCGCGACGCTGAAGCCGGAGCAGTCCGGGTTCTGGGCGCCGCCCCAGCCCTTGCCGACCTGCAGGCGGCCCTGCTCGTTGACGATGCGCGCGAGCACCGAGTTGAAGCAGCACTTCGAGGTGGTGTGCTCGATGCACGACACGCATCGACCGAAGATGCGGATGCACGACGAACACCAGCTGCCGATCGTGCGGCACAAGCGCGCGCCTTCCTTCATCGCCAGTTTGCCCTCCTCCTCGTTGCACGACAGCATCGACACGGCGATGTAGATGACCACTGCAATGGCCAGCGACCACGGGTCGAAGGCCAGCACGAGGCTGTCGCCGGCGTAGAGCACGGCGGATCCGGCCGGCAGCGCGGTGCCGTTCACCGCCACCGTGATTCCGTAGCTCGTGAAACTCCCGCTGAACCCGGCGCCGCTGAGCATGGCCGACATGCCCTGCACCAGGAACTCGCGGTTCGAGGCGTTCATCAGCACGTCGTAGACCAGCCTCGAGCCGCTGCCGAACAGGCTCTGGTTGCTCATGCCGGTGCCTGCGCCATCGGCGTAGCAGCAGTTCTTCAGCAGCCGGTCGCGGCAGCGGTTGTCCTCGCCCTTGAAGACCTGCATGCGGTCGGTGTCGAGGTAGACCCCGGCCTCGCGCGCCGCCTCCAGCATCGACATGCTGCGCGCGAAGTCGGGGTCGTTAGGTGCGCTGATGTCGAAGCAGTTGCCGCCCAGGCAGAACACGTTGGACGGGCAGTTGCCGGCCGTCGTGACCGTCTCGGCCGGCACGGGGCAGCTGTAGCCGTCCGCGAAGACCTCGCAGGCACCGGTCACCGCATTGGCTTGGCGGCACACCGAACTCTGCGGCGTGCAGCCGGCTGCCACGAGCGGTGCACACGAATCTGCCGGCTTTCCGCCGCTGCAACTCATCGTGCTCGTGTACTGCCAGCAGTCGCGCGACACCGAAACGCCGTCGATCTCCTTCGTGGCGGGGCCGTCGGTGCACACGGCGGGCGTGCCGGGGGCGCAGCGTCCTCCCGCGGCCAGGGCAGGGCATTGATCCGACCACTGGTCGGTGGTGGTGACCGTCGTGCTCGGCCGCGTGTAGGCCAGCCGCATCGTCGGGATCGCTCCGAAAGCCGGATTGGGCGCCCAGCCGGACACCGCCCGTTCGCTGTCGAGATGCCAGTAGAAGCCCGCCAGCGTTCGCGTGATGTCGAAGCCGGTATAGGGCGTCCTGGCGCTGGCCGGCGCATAGCAGCGCGTGCCATCCAGTGTCGTCGTGATGCAGCCGGTGTCGATGTGACACACGGCGTCCTGGATCCGGTCGCCGCTTTGCGTGCCGGCACGACAGGCCGCGTAGGTCCTGAGGAAGGGCGGCACACTCGTGCAGGTGAAGCCCGAGTCATGGGTGCCGGTGCACTCGTCGACGGAGTCGGCTGCGATCATCGCCGTCAGGCTGCACGCATCGCCGGCACAACCCCGGTCCGCCACCCACACTCCGGCACCGGAGTTCAGCGTCGCCACCCGCTCCGGGAAAACCGCCGGCGTGCCCATGTTCACGCTGAAGAAGGCCAGCGGGCTGCCGTCCTGCGTGATGCGCAAGCGCTGCGCCGCGACCGGCTGATCGGGCAGACATTGCACATCGATCCCGGTGCGACCCGCCCCGGCGTGCGCGAACCACTCGCCCGGAGTGCAACTGCTGCTGCGCTCGGTGCTGACCGTCAGCGATCGGGAACAGCTGTGGTTGCCGACTCCCACGTGCCGCAGGCAGTGCCGTGTCCGCATGCCGGCGGGCTGGTGGCTGATGGTCGTGGTGCAGCCGCTGTAGTACGCCGCCAGGCCGCCGAGCACGCTGGAGGGGCTGCGGCCGATCTCGCGTGCGGCCGCCACGGCGGGATCGTCGGCAAAGACGGCCGGCCGGGGGGTGTTCGCCGAATCCAGCGCGCCGCGCTGCGCCTGACAGTTCGGGTCGTTCGGCAGCGTCGCGCACAGCGCCAGGCGGGCGTTGCCCTGGGCAGCAAGATTGGGCTGCCGGTACAGCGCGCGCTGCGGCGGCGTGGTGGTGTAGCCGGGCACCACGGCACTGGCGCCGGGCGTCGTGACGTAACCACGCGCGACCGGATTCGCTGCCTGCCCGGCGGCGATGCCTTCGTCGTGCGGTCCGGCCAGGCTCGCCGTCTGCGTCGTCAAGAAACAGACCAGAGTGAACCCTGTGATGGCCCTGCGCAGGATCATCGTGGCGTCTCCTGCAGCCGCTGCAGGAAGGTCGCCGCGTCGCGCGCCATGCGCGGTGCCGAGCGCTGGAAGAATCGCAGGGCATAGTCGAGGCTGACGTCACCCGCCGCCCGCACGTACTGATCGCTCGCCACGCACATGCCGGCGCCACAGGGCAACGTGGCCGCAGCGTTGCGCGCCAGCACGAACGACGGTGTGCGCACGACGGAGAAGCGGTCGAAGGCCTGCGGGTCGATCTGCACCGACACCTGGCGCTCGCCGATCAGGCGCTGCAAACGTTCGACCGTGTCGCGCAGCGAGCCGTTGACCAGGCCGCGCAGCACCAGCGTCGCCCGGGCGCGGGCCGCCTGGTCCAGCAGCCGCGCCATCGTGGCCTCGGGCATGGCAAAGCTGACGAAGACCAGCAGCTTTGGTCCGGCGCTGCCGCCGAGGCCGCTCTGGCCAACCTGGGCCTCGAAGCCCTTCGAAAGCGCCTCGAGGTCGATGGGTTTGACCGTCGCCGGCTGGGGCAGGGCGTCGATGCGTGGCGCGGCCGGCACCGGGATGCGGGCCAGTTCCGCGTCGGTGGGCATGCGGTGCTGGTGGCGCGCGCGCTCGATGTCCGCGTCGCTCACCTGGGGCGTGACCGGGGTGACCGGGGCGACCTGGGCGAGGGCGCTGCAGCCGAACAGCCCTGCGCCGCCGGCTGCCAGCACCGCCGCGGCCAGCCGCCGGTGTCGGCGCCAGGGATCAGTAGCCCACACAGCAGTTCCTCTTGCGGAACAACATGAAGGCGAAGTCCTCGCCGCGCACCGGGTACTCCTTGCCGGCGCCCCAGACGATCGTGCTGCGGCCGAAAGGCTGGCAGCAGCGCCCGGCATCCTTCACGGTGTTGGCGACAGGGTAGGTAAGCTGCGTCTTGTAGGCGGTCTTGTCCATGGCCGGCAGGAAGTACGGGCCGCAGAGGCCCGCCCTGCCATGCCAGCCCCAGGCCAGCAGTTCGCGGTGCATCTTGGCGGTCAGGCGCTGGGCGAGCAGCGCGGCGGTGCGCACGCCGCCCATGTGGTACGGCACGTGGCCGTCGAGCGGATAGATGCCGCCCTGGCAGCCGGCGCACCAGAACATCTCGGCGAAGCCGAAACCCGCGGTCGCGGCCACGCAGTCGGCGGCGCAGGCGGCCACTGCGACCGGGTTGGCGAAGAGCACGGCCTCGGGGTTGAGGATCAGCGTCAGTTCGTCGTCGTTCCACAGCGGGTCGACTTCGGTCAGATAGGCCAGGTCGAAGGAGCCGCGCTCCAGGCAGGGGAAGTCGGTCACCACCTCCAGCCAGTACAGGACCGGATTCACGTAGAAGTGCGCCTGGTAGAAGCTGCCACCGTCACCATCGCCTTCGGCGCGCGTGAAGCGTGCGCCCGCCGGCGCCGGGATGCCTGGGTCGAGATCGATGCCGCCCAGCGAGGCCAGGCAGAAGGGCTTGCGCACGGCCTCCACATGGCGTGCCGGCTCCCAGAAGCCGATGGACAGCCCGACCGTCGGGTTGACGCCGCAACTGCACACCGGGCTGGAGGGGTTGGCGATGTCCTCCTGGCCGCCGATGTTGGCAATCGACGTGCTGCCGATGCTGATCGGCAGGATGCAGCTCCAGCAGATCTCGGTGATCGGGTTGGGGAAGCGTCCGGTGCAGGTCAAGCTGTCGGCGGCGCGCGCCGCCGACGCTGCGAGGCACAGGCCCAGCAGCAGCACGGCGGCACGCAGGTGCGGCACGAGCGTCATGGCAGCGCCACCTCGTCGATGCGCAGCCGCAGGCCTTCCTGCGACACCAGCGCCGGCACCTGCTCGATCCCGAAACGACGTGTCAGCGTGCCCTGCTGGTCGTAGTACACCGGCACGCGCCAGGCCTTCATCAGCTCCAGGTACGAGCCGCCGGTGAGGATGGGCTTGACCTTGCCGTCGTAGCGGGTGATCAGTTCACGGGCCTGCGCCACCTGCCGGCGGTCCCGCGCGTCGAAGAACAGCAGCCGCTTCGACAGCGACACCACCTCGAGCGGGTTCTTGCGCGTGCCGGCCGGGAACAGCAGTCGGCCCTGGCCGTCGACGATGTTGCGCTCGAGCGTGAAGCTCGGATCGACGTAGAAGGTGCGCTCGGTCCGGGTGGTGCGCAGGCCGGCCACCGGTGCCGGACGCTGGACCGATTCGACGCCGCGGGCCTGCGCCTGCTGCACCAGGCGCTGCAGCTCGCCGCTGCGTTCCTTGTCGCGCAGCCGCTGTTCGATGAAGCTCAGCAGGTGGGGTTCGGTGATGTCGTAGGTCGGGCCCAGCGTGCCGAGGTCTGCGGCGCGCACGCCGATCGTGGGCCAGGCCAGGCCCAGGGCGATGCAGCAGCCGATCATCTGCTTCATCGCGCAGCCCGCCGTTCACAGGCCACACTTGGGCCAAGCCGGGTCAGCGCGGCCGTGTCGCGCAGATGGCTCGCCCGGATCATCGCCATCAGCACCGGATCGCCGTCCCCGTCGGACATTGCCCGCCGCAGATCGGCCGTGGCCAGCGGTCGGCCGCAGCGGTGCTGGAAGGCAAGTAGGTAATGCCTGGCGCCTTCCTCGGCGGCAGGCGCGATCCGGGCCAGCAATCCCAGGTAGTCGGCCATCGGCATGTCGTCGGCCGCGATGGGCGGCGCGCTGGCAGGCGCCGCGCTGGCCGACGCCACTGCGATCACCATGCCGCTGGTTAGCGCCCAGGCTGCATTGCACATCTTGTGGGTCTGCATCACGCTGCCTCAGAACAGCGGCAGGACCGTGCCCAGCACCTGCTCGGCGCGCACCAGGCCGCTGGCGCGGTAGCGCGAGTCGAAGGAGTCGGCGCTCATGCCCTGCACGTAGTAGTGGCCGGGCGGGATCACCGTGGGCGCAATGGGTTCGAGCGGCCGTCGGTCGAAGGCATGGGTCTTGGCGGTGCCGACGACCTGGCCGTTGACGGCCACCGTGCGCCCCGACACCGTCACCGTGTCGCCGGGCAGGCCACGCACGATCTTGAAGAACGGCTGAGCGTCCAGGCCCGGATAGGCGACGCGCGCCTCGCCGGCGAATGCAAAGACGATGTAGTCGCCGCGCTGCAGCGGGTGCGATCCGTACTGCACCAGGGCGACGACGTAGGGCAGGCTCGGCGTCCAGTTGAACAACACCGGCACCCGCGGGGTCGGATCGATGAACAGGCGCGTGTAGGCAAAGCCCCAGACGGCGAACACCGGCACGTAGAGAACCCAGCGCAGGCGCATGTGCCCCAGGAAGTCGGCGAACTGGGCCGCGAAGCGGGAGAGCGTCGTGTTCATTGGACTACCCTGCGCGCTGTGCGCTCCGGGATGAGCGCTTGGGAGCGGCTCGGCGCGCTCACGGCGCCTCCACCTTGCGGCGCAGCAGGGCCGTCAGGTCCACGGTACGCGGCGTCATGCCGGCCACGGCGCTCCTCAGCACCACCAGGCAGCCGCAATCGCGAGGCAGCTCTTCCAGGGCCAGCGGCAGACGCTGGGAGAACGCACGTGCCAGGGCAAAGGCCTTCTCGCGTTCACCTTCCGACGCTGCCTGGGTCAGGATCAGCGTGAACTGGGCCTCCTTCTGCCGGTAGACCTCGCCGACATCGACCACGCCGAGCAACTGGCCCGGCCGGACCACCATCCGGTCATAGACGGCCAGCGACCCGCCCATGATCGCCAGTGCGAGCGCGGCATGGGCGAGAAGCGCCTTCATGTCGCATGCCCCCGCCGCCGCAGCAGTTCGGCGATGGCCTCGTCGATGCCCAGGCCCTGCGCGCGCAGTTCGTCGATCGGCGCGTTGTCCTCCAACTTGTTGGAAAACAGCAGGTGCGTGGCCGGATCGAGGATGTTGCGCGCCACCCCTTCGCCCACGGGCGAGGAGATGTAGACTTCGGAAAACACGCCCGGCTCGGTGCGCAGCGAGTTCAGCAGCCGCTTCTTCGGCTCGTCCATCGACAGCCGTCCCTTACGGTCGAGCATCTCGATCGACTCGGGCTTCTGGCGCAGCAGGAAGACCCAGTCCGAGCAGTTGAAGGCGGCCTCCATCTGCGCCGAGCCGTAGTAGTCGTCGGCACTCTGTGTGGCCGTGCCGAGGGACCCGCCGTACTTGCGCGCGCGCCGCGCCGCCTCCTCGACCACCGCGGCCTTGACCGGGTCGTCTGCGCCGATGTCGCCGAGCTGCTGCTTGAGCTCGTCGATGAACAGCACCTTGCGCCGGTTGCGCGTCAGGTACATCTCGCCGGTGATCTGGTGCAGCAGCAGGATGTTGACCACCGCGTGCAGGTCGGGCCGGCGCTTCAGCTCCTCGTTCTCGATGACGACGAAGTCGTTGCTGAAATCGACGTTGTTGCGGCCCTCGAAAAAGCGCTCGTACTGGCCACCCAGGGCATAGGGGTTCAGCATGATGGCCAGGTCCTTGATGCGCGCATCGTTGACCGCGCCGAGCTCGTCGATGGTCCCGGCCTTGAAGGCGTCGCGCAGCGCGGTGATGGTCAGGTCGTTGCCGTGGACCTTGAACAGCTTGAGCACCATCGCCGAGATGGCCTTGTACTGGACCTCGTCCAGCGGGCGCGACATCGAGGCCATCTTCGAGATGGCCGGCACCAGCATGTCGATGTCCTCGTTGATGTCGACGATGTGCGTGAACGGGTTCAGGCAGATGTCCACATCGGGCCTGAACTCGATGTAGGTGCCCTTGGCCTTGCGGCACAGCTTCTCGAACGAGCGCCCCAGGTCGAGCATCCAGACCTTGGCGTCGATGGCGCGGTAGGACCAGGCCATCTCGTTCATCAGCACCGACTTGCCCGAGCCGGGCGCGCCGATGATGGCGAAGTTGTAGTTGCCCAGGTCGTTGTCGAAGATGTCCAGCGTCATCAGCTGGCCGCGCCGGCCGCCGAACACCAGCGCCGGTGTGCGCGTGCCGCGCCACTCGGCGATCAGCGGCGCCAGGTGGATGGCATTGGCCATCGTCTTGCGCGAGACCCGTCGCATCTTGGCCAGGTCCTTGTGAAAGGCTTGCGACAGCGTCATCGGCAGGCTGGCCAGCAGGGCCTGGCGGTGCATGTAGACGTCGGCGTTGAGCTGGAAGCCGCGGCCGCGCCAGATCGCGTTGGCCGTCTGCTGCGCGGCCACGGCCTTGTGCACCGGCGAGAAGATGGCGAGCTGGTGGTACAGGCTGACCAGGTTGCTGCCGACGTCGATGGCATTGGCCGCGGCCGTCCAGTCCTGCAGCTTCTTGCCCACGTCCGGCATCACCTCGGCCATCTTGCTGCGCGCGTTCTGCGTCGCGCGCACGTGGTTGGCGGTGACCACCGACTTCATGACGTTCGGGTCGAGCACGTGCACGCCCATCGTCAGCAGGAAGGGTGCGCTGTACTGCAGCGCCGGCTGCATCAGGTCGCCGATCAGCGAGCCCATCTGCCAAAGCGCGAAGCGCTCCGGGAAGGACTTGATCGAGTAGAAGCGCGCCTCCAGCATGTGTTCGCCGCTGTCCTTCCACAGCCTCAGGCCGCCCGGATGCGGATCCTGGATGGTGTCGAAACCGACGATCTGGTCGCGGATCTCGCGGCCGCTGTCGTAGTGGATGGGCTGCAGCTCGGGCGCGTCGCCCGGCCCGCTGTTCGGCGAGATGCGGTCGGGATTGGTGAAGAGGGCACACCAGTTGATCAGGTCCGCGGCGTCGCAGATCCGGTTGGGCAGCGAGGCCGAGCGCAGCGTCGAGGACATCGATTCGCGCAGGGCCATCAGTTCGTCGCGCCGGTTCAGGTCGCCGGCTTCGGCCACGCCGCCGGGCAGCGCCACGCTCATCATCAGCCTGAAGTCGCGGATCGTGTAGTGGAAGCCTGCCGTCAGCGACTCCTGCGCACCCTTGAGCAGATGGCCGACGCGCTGTCGCGCCAGTCGGTGGAACAGGTTGTCGTTGCGCGCCGGCCGACCCCAATGCCTGGCCTTGTCGGCCTGGTCGGTGTCCTCGACGCGCAGGTTGGCGTAGCGGCGCAGCTGCTCGCGCACGTGCGGCGATGCGAACAGGTGGAACTGAATGCCGGTGCCGGGTGGGCAGGTCGAATACAGCGAGATCAGCACCTCGGCCATGCGCTCGTCGGCGCCGGACTGGGGCATCACCTCCAACATGAAACCCAGGCTGTCGCGATTGACGAACAGCCTCTCGTCGGCCAGGTAGGCGCTGTAGGGCAGCCAGGCGGCGAACTGCTCGGCCGGCGAGTCCATCGTCTGGCCCAGCGCGGGCCACGTGCGGCGAGCCGCTTGTGGCGACGCGAGCGCCGAGGCGGGGTGGAACCAGGGCATCGCAGACTCCTCAGTCGGTGCTGTCAGTACGGCTGTCAGGACGGCTGGCGGGGGGCACCAGGCCGGGCAGCAGATCCCCGCCGGACGGCAGGCGGGCAGGGCCCTTCACCGGGGGACGAGCCCCGAAGGCCTCCTTCGGCTCGTTCGCGGATCCGGATGCGGATGCGGATCCGGGTGCGGCGCTGCGCGGCGGCGGGCGCAGCGGCGCATAGGCTTCGCGGATCTGGCGCTGGGCGTGCTCGATCAGCCACTGGCCGCCGTCGATCTGCACGTACACGTAGCCCTGGTCATAGAGGTCGCGATCGGCATCCTCCCAGGGTTTGAACCACAGGCGCAGGATGCGCGCCGACGAGCGCAGCGGCATGGCCGATGCGGTGGCTGCCGGCGGCGCGGATGGGCGCGAGGGCACGCCGCTCTGCGCGGGTGCCGATGCGAAGGTCGCCGCCGGTGGGGCGCTGGCGGCCGCGCTGGCCTTGCCGTCCGTGGGCGTCGCGGTGCCGCTGCGCTGGCTCGGCAGGTTGTTCCGCACCGCGTTGGCATAGACGCCCGACACCGAGTCGCAGGTGACGCCGTCGGGTGCCTTGCAGGACAGACTCGAGCTGCCGTCGAGCCCCGACAGGCTCGTGCAGCCGGCCAGGACCATCAGGCTGCCGGCCAGGCAGGCGCGTTGGGCCAGGGATGGCGTTGTGTTCATGGCCGCGTCCCCGCCACGTGCTTCAGGCGCGCCTCGAGCACGCTGCGCTCGACGTAGCCCTCGGTGCGCGACCCGTCGGCCCACAGCAGCGTTGGCGTGCCCTGCACGCCCATGCGTTGGGCCAGCGCCAGGTTGCGCTCCAGCGGGTGATCGCAGCTCGATGCCGGGTTCAGCAGCGTCGCATCGCCATGCAGCATGAATCGCTGCCAGGCCTGCTCGCGGTCGGTGGCACACCAGATCGCCATGGGACGGGCCTGCCCCTGGAACGGCAGCAGGAAGGTGTAGATCGTGACGTCCTCCAGGCCCGCCAGTTCGCTCTCCAGGCGCCGGCAGTAGGCGCATCCCGGGTCGCTGAAAACCGCCATTCGCCGCTGCCCGCTGCCACGCACCGTCTTCAGGGCATCGGCGAAGGGAAGGTCATCGAAGGCCACCGGCGCCACGGCGTCAGCGGACGGGCCCGCGCCGCCGTCTCGGGCCGCCCCTTGGCCTGACGCCTGCGCGGCGAGCGCGAGCTTCGGTGCGGTCAGGTCGCGCAGCGTCTGCGTGTCGAACACCCGCCCGAAGATGAAGTAGCGTGGGTTGCGGGCCGACACGTAGGCCACGTTGCCGTTCATCCAGACTTCGTACACGCCCTCCAGCGGCGAACGCAGAACCTGGCTGAACTGGGTGCCGGGATGGGCCTTCTTCAGCACCGCCAGTAGCCGGGCCTCATCCGGTGTCGCGGCCCCTGCCTGGGCCGCGACGAGGCCGACGGCGACGGCGGTGCAGAGCAAGGCCACGAAGCATCGGCGCTGCCGACGGCGGAGCACGCATTCAGTAGGTGTCATCGTCGGAAGCCTCCGGGTAGCGGTGGGCAGGTGCCATATCTGACCGGTCGCTGCGGCCGGCCTGGGCCGCCATCGGCACGTCGATGCGCACGCCCTTGGTGATGACGACGTCGATCTCGCGGCCGGCATCGACCTCGATCACTGGGAAGGTGTTCTCGGCCAGCTTGATGTAGTACTGCGCGAGCCGGTCCAGGGCCTTGCTGACACCCGTGCCCATCCCGGCGACGAAGGCATCCGTGCCGGAGGCCGATGCGACGGTGCCCAACGCCGAGGTGCTGTAGGTCGTCGAAGACATGGCCAGGCCCTGGCCGATGCCACTGACCACGCCGGCCAGCAGCGCATTGGCGAGCATCTGGCCCTGCTTGGTGACGAGCCGGCCGCGCATGCCCACCTTGCCGTCCTCGCCGTAGACGCTGCCCTGGATCTTTACTTCCAGCGCCATGCCGTCGGCGCGCACACAGGACAGGTTCTCGGTGCGCAGGTAGGCGCGCTCGGCGCTGATGTCGCCGTAGCCGGCGGCGATCACGAAACAGTCGAGGTATTCGCCGCGGAAGCGGTTGGGCAGCACCGAGTTGTCGGACAGGCGGATCAGCACCGGGTGCGGGTTCGACTGCGACTGCCCGCCGGTGGGCGCATCCAGCCCGCCGAGCAGGGTGCCGCGGGTGAAACTGACGGGCAGGAAGGTCGAGACGGTGCGCGCCTCGGCCGACGGGTTGGCCACGGCCGGCGCTGTGCCGGGCGCGGCAGGTGCAGCGGAGCGGTCGACCATGGTCACGCGGCTCAGCACCGGCGGCGCCGGGTCGGGGTTCGACATCGCCATCGGCATGCCGGGTGGTCCCGGCGGCATGGCACCCGCCGCGGTCGCGCGGCCTGCCGCCGAGGGGGGAGGGGGCAAGGGTAGGCTGGCCGCCGGCGGCATCGGGGCAGGTGCCGCGGGGGGTGCGGACAGGGGTGGCGGCGCCTGAACCTGCGCCGCCTGTGCCGCTGCGCTCAGCCGCTGCTCCAGCTCCGCGAAGCGCTGCATCGTGCGCGCCTCGAAACCCTGGCGGTCCCTGTTCAGCCGGCCCTGTTCCTCGCGCTCGTTCTCGTACTGGGCCAGCTTGCTGCCGGCGGTGCCGACCCACTGGTCCAGCGGGTTGACCTGCTGCCCCGGCGGCATCACGCCGATGTTCGTGACGGTGCCCGGCGCTCCCGTGGGCGCCTTGGCGTGCCGGCCCTTCGCGCCGTCCTCGGAAGCGGCGAAGATCAGCCACAGCAGGCCGACACCACCGAGCAGGATCGCGCCGAGCATCACGAACTGGCGCTGCCTTGGCGAAAGGCGTTCGAGCAGGTTCCTGACCGAAGCCGCCGGGCTTGCGAGCGGTGCGTTCATCGTTCGCCCCCGCGCCGGATCACGAACACGTTCGTGCTCTCGCCCGGGCGCAGCTGGTGGTTCTCCACCGCCACGCCGATCACCTGGCCACCGGTCCTGCTGTCCGGCCGGTCGAACTCCTGCTCGGCCAGAACCATCAAGGCCTGGCTGATGTTGTGCAGCAGGTATTTCTCGCCCAGCAGGCCGCGACCCTCGTAGCGGCGCAGCAGCGCAAAGCGGGCCTCGGCCCAGAGCTGCATCGGCTGGTTGATCTCGTCGACCCGGATGTCGGCGGGCACCCGGTCCGAGGCCATCGCCACCAGCATCGCCTTCATGGCGCGGATGTGGTTGGCGGACGGTCCGAGAGGACCGGGAACCCCGGATCCCTGCGCCGCCGCGCCGCCAGCAGGCAGCTGCCGTTGAGTCCGGTCACGGATGACGATCGTGTCGGCCGGCGTGTCCGCGCGGCGCAGCACCAGGGTGTAGGTGGCCAGCGCCGACGAGATGAAGAGATTGACCGGCTTGGGGGAGTCGCCCACGGGGCGGATGTAGATCTCGCCCTTGTCGCGGTCGCACTCCAGCAGGATCTCGCCGCCCGGGTTGACTGCCGCAGCCACGATGCCGGCTGCGGGGGCGGCCGCTGCGCCAGGGGCCGCCGCGCAGTTGCTCGAGTGGATGTTGCCGAACACGTCGGTGATCGGCGCGCCGTCGATGCGGATGCGGGTGGGCTCCTTGATCGACACGATGGCTTCGACGGCCACGCCATCGCGCGCGTCGACCACCTGCAGCGCCTGCGCCGGCTGCCCTGCGGCGGCGAGGGCGAGCAGCGCTGTCACGGCCAGGCGCCGGCGCCCGAAGGGGTCGATGGCGCCTGGAAGACCGGCGCGCGGGTTACCTGGGCGCATCGGCTGCCTCCTTGAAGGTCTTCAGGTGCATGCGCCCGCCGCTGTAGCCGAACTCGACCTGATAGGCCTTCAGGTCGTTGGCCGTCTCCAGGCCGTTGACCAGCGTGCGCAGTCGACCGCGCACCACCACCGACTGGTTGTCCTCGCTTGGCACCAGTTGCTGCGGCGAGAAGAAGGTGCTGGCGTTGATGCGCTTCAGGCGCATGGCTTCCAGTTCCTGCCGGGTCTTCAGCTCGCCGTGCTGCTCGGGCTCGACGTAGCCCAGCAGGATGTCCTTCTTCCAGTCGATGGTCGCGGGGGTCACGTCCAGCACCAGCCAGGCGATGAAGCTGCCCATCTGCTCCAGGTACTCGCTGCTGGCCTTGTCGCGCGAGACCCAGAACGACTTGTTGATCGACGGCGGCACGACCACCGTGCGCACCGTGCCCAGCAGGTTGAGGATCACCACCAGTGCCAGCAGGTGGCCGCCGGCCAGCAGGCCGACGGTCAGGCCGAGGCCACGGTTGCGGCGGCGCATCTCCTTGATGTCGCCGTTGAGCCGTTCGAAGTCCATGACGGTTCCGAGCCAGGCTCAGCCGACCATGCGGCGGATGTGCGAGGGCGGCGTGGCGCGCATCGCGGTGATCGGGCTGGTGGGCAGGTGCCAGTACAGCCAGTGCATCGCGAAGGCCGGATGCTTGTCGGCCTTGATGCGCGCGATCCAGCGCGAGGTCAGCAGCCCGGCGGCGATGCACAGCGCGAAGGACAGCTTCGAGCCGGACAGGTAGCCCAGGAACAGCCCGAACAGGATCGGCGCGGCGACGTCGACGTCCCAGAAGCCGATCTTCCACTGGTCGTCCAGGCGGCGCGGGATGTAGGTGTCGGCTTGCATGCGAGCTCCCGGAACCTTGCGTGCGGCCGCCTCAGATCACCGCGCCCATGATCGCGCCGGCGATGACCAGGCCGACGGCGGCAAAGATGGCCAGGCCGACATAGAACAGCACCGGCCCGAAATTGCGCAGTGCCGACAGCGAGATCAGCGCGACGACGAAGCCGACGAAGCCGACCAGGGCCTTGATGCCCGGGCCGAGGGCGGCAATCTGCGCCAGTGCCGAGCTCATCGGCCCGGCGATGCCGACGAAGCCGACCAGGTCGAGCGCGTGCCCCGGAAAGGCGACGCCCAGCCCCAGGACGAGCAGCCCGAACAGGGCCATGACCGTCAAGGGCCGGCGGGGCGAACTGCGAAACTGTGATGCCGAAGCGAGAGTGGCGGTGTTCATGGAGTCCTCCAGAGGTGTTTCGTGCGTGGGATGGGTGTGCGACGGGTCGGGCCGCGAGCGGCAAGGTGCGAGCGGGTTCGAAAGCGGATGGGTGGCGCGAAGGCGCGTCGGGGTCATGGCGACACCCTCGCGGCGAGCAAGACCGGCATTGCGCCGCGCGTGTGTGCCGATCCGTTGACATGGAACGTAGGTGCGGCGGTCGCACGCAATGTCTGCGCGGGCAGCTTTCGGTAAACCTTCCAGGCATAGCCCGCTCGCGCCGCGGCGCATGCCTCGCCCCTGAGCTGGGAACACGCGGCGTTGTAGGCGCCCACGGCATCCCAAGTGACGCCGTTACGCGCGAACAGTTCAGCCAGCAGCCAGGCCCCGATCTGGATGTTGGTGCAGGGCTCGTACAGCTGCATCTCGGTGATGCCGTGTCGGGCCAGCGTGCGCAGGTGCGAGCTGTTGATCTGCATCAGGCCGATGTCGTAGGACCCCGTGCGCTGCAGATGCGATCGGTTGACGGCGTGTGGGTTCAGGTCCGACTCGACGCGCGCGACGGCGTAGAGCAGCTCGGCGGCCAGGCCATAGCGCTGCGCCGCCTGCTCCCAGCACGCCACGGCGTGCAGCGGTGCGCACAGCAGCAGGACCGATCCGGCAAGACAACTCGAACGCATGGCTCAACCCGTCGTGATCTCCAGGAACGAACAACCGCCGACCGTGAGGCTGGCGCGGGGAGGTCTGGGCCGGCGGTACGGCCTGGGTCGGGTTCGGGTCGAGCCGGGACGCTTGCCGGCAGGGTGAGGACGGGTGACGCTGGGTGGCGGGGGGCAGGCCCGCAGCGCCGTCAGTCAGCGCAGGGCAACCGCCAGCGCGTCGAACGATTGGCCATGTTCAGGCGTGCCTGCTGCAGCACGAGGATGTCGGCGTGCTCCAGCTGACGGCACAGCGCCACGCAGGCGGTGGTCAGTTGGTCGAGCTGGAATTTGGGGTGCGGGTGGCGGTTGGCCGGCGAGCGCTGCACGGCCAGCAGCAGGTCGTACTGCTGACGCCACATCGACTCGCGCCGCCTCGGCGTGGCGGGCGCTCGCAGCACCAGCTGGCTGCCGAGGAAGTCGAAGATGCGCTCGGGGGCATCGCCCTGCGCGAACACCAGCGACACGCAGGCGCTGATCAGGTCCGGGAACCGGAACGTCGGTGAGACGTTGTTGCTGCTGCGCAGCAGGCCGTAGAGCCACTCGTGTTCCTCCAGCCACAGGCGGGTCTCGATGGTGTCCGGGTGCTCGGCCTCCGGGGTGCCGTGTGGGGCTTGCTCCTGGCGGGCGGTGGGCTGTGCGGAGAACATGGCGCTTCCCTCGGGTCGGTGGCTGCGGGCGATGCTCTGTCGAGCGCGTGAGCGAAGGGTATGGCTGGAGGACGGGCGTGGTGCCGCGGAATGGGTCGTTTGTTGGGGGGATTTCGGGATCGGCAGAGCAGGTAGCTCGCTGCTCGCTGGAGGTCATCGATCGTAGTTCTGGGCCGGCAGTCTCATGGCCGGAACAGACTGGGGGCGGTCGTTCGTTTTGCCAAGGCCAGTGTCGGCGGCCGTCAGAACCGGCCGTTCGACCAACTCAGGACTTCGGCACCGGCACGGCCTGCTTCCACGCCGGCAGGTCGTTATCCAACGGCTTGGAGCACTTAAAGATCATCATCGACGGGACCTCGCCTCGCCCGGCTCCAAACTTGTCGACTGTCTCGTCCACGAGCCATGAGTGCGCCTCCGAGATGCGCGGCACCAGATAGTGGACATAGAGTGCCGCGACGAGCGACTCCGACTTGAACTCCAGGATGACCTGCTTGTTGCGCTCGCGCCGCAGGTCGGATGACTCGCAGCTTGCTTCGGCATCCATCGCCAGATGGATGATGCCAATGCCGGCAGATCGAACTTGCTTCTCGGCCTCGGCCAGCCTGTTCTTGAGATGCCGGGCCTTCTTCTCGATAGACTTCGCTGCTGTGCACTGCCAAGTTACGACCGAGGCGTACCGCACTTTGTCCATGTAACGCGGGTCGCGCTCGTCAGGTTCGCCGCCAGCCGCAAGGTGGTAGCCACTGTCCCGGACCTGGGCGTCGCTCAGCAGGCGCGCCATCTTTGTGCCGAAGTACAGCGAGCTGTTCCGCGTGTCCTCGCGCACGGCCGGAAGGTTGGCTTGCTGGATCTCTCCCGCACCGAACTCGTCACACCATGGGTAGGCGCCGGGCAACACCAACGGGCTGGCAAGAAAGTGCGATAGCCACTCCGCGAGATAGCCCTCTGGCACGTCCTGAAGCTCTCTTGTGTATGTCACGTCGATATGCAGGGAGAGACCGCGCGTGTCGATGATGGCGGCGGCCCGCCTGAATATCAGGCGATGCCTCGCTCGTTCCTCCAGTTCGTACTGGCCTTGTCGTAGCCGCTTTAGCTCAATCGCCACAGGCTCAGCCACACCCGGCACGAACAAGTGCAGGTCGGGGGTCTTGGCTTGGCCTGGCGCCTCCGGGACGAATGTGACCTCCAGCCCGTCGGCAGCATAGTTCCCGCCCATGACCAGTTCCAGCATTGGGCCGTCAGGCGCTGTGCTCGTGTCGGTCAGCATTCGCCGTGCACGCTCTGCTGCTCCGTCGACCCTCGCGAGTTCGTTGACATCGACGCCAAGCTGCTTGATCCACGGGATGCAGCGCGAAGCGAGGGCGATGTCATACGTCCGCCTGCCGTCGAGTAGCGACTTGGCCTGCGCCAGAAACGACGCCACCAAGTCCGGGCCGAGATCTGCCAGATCCGGGTCTTGCCCCAGGTTCTGCGACGCTTCAGTGAACGCCCGGTAGTGCGCCTGCGCAGCCTCGATGCGGCGCCAGAACGCCGGAGCATCACAGCTCACACTGGCAAGCCAGTGCAGCGCCGCTTCTACATCCCGGTCCTGTTCAATACCAACAGGAAGCGGCCTCAGTGCCATGTTTTCGTTCCTTCCGCCCTTTCATTCGTCGGTGCCACTGTAGCCGCCGCTTCCATGGCGTAGTGGCGCTGGCGAGTCCCCGCCCCGTCCTGGCAGACGACTGTCATTGCCCGCAAGCTCGACGGGCCAAGGCGACTGCGGTCGGCTGGGTTCCGTCGTACGCCATTCGATGTCGGCAGATCAATGTGCGCCACGTGCGATGCGCCCGAGATCGTCGACGGCGCACTTCGCGGGCCGGCAAGGCCCCGCAGTCGGTACGTCACCGACAATGCCCACAAAAGAGCTGTAGGGAAGGCACGATTGAAACACCTGGATCTGCTCAACGAGTTTCGGGTTGCGATGTCGCAACTGGCGACGCAGATCGAGGCCGCGTCCGCCATGCAGATGTACGACATCCACAAGGTGTCCGAGAACCTCGTTCTCGGCGTCCTGCGGGAACTGTATGGGTGGCGGCACCTTCGAAATCTGAACTCGACCGAGCGCGCGAACTTCCCCGGCATCGACCTTGCCGACGATGTGGCCGGCGTCGCCATCCAGGTCACCGCGACGCCCACCCTCGACAAGATCAAGTCGACGATCGAGACCTTCCTGGCGCACGGGCTCGACAAGAAGTACAAGCGCGTCGTCGTCTATGTTCTGGGCCGCAAGCAGGCGAGCTACTCGCAGGACGCCATTGATCGCGCGGCGAAGGGGCAGTTCAAGCTCGACACCTCCACGGACATCCTGGACCACCGTGACGTGTGCGGCGTCGCCCCAGACGTGGACCCAAAGCAGCTGGTTGCGGCCCTGGAGGTGGTTCGGACCTACATGCGCGGTGGAGTGGCAAGGGGGCTCGGTGAAGAGGACTTCAACCCGCCTGCCTCGCCGTCAGAGCGCGTGAACCTGAACCTCGTCGAGGTCTACTTCCCTTCTACGCTGTACATCGCCGACCTGCGCGATGACCTCGAAGCCTTCAAATCGAGAAGGGTGCGCAACGAGCGGAAGATGGTCCGGGAGGCCCTCGGGAGTCTGAACCTGCGCGCACCGTCGGACTACGAGGTGTCGGGACGACAGCTGATCACGTTTCACCCGCTCGACGACACGCACGGACCGTTCACGCAGTTGATCGAGTTGGGCACCGTGACGCCGCTGCAGGCGCGCGAGTTCTACGGCGCAAACGAGGATCGCGAGCGCGTCTTCAAGTCGCTGTTGCGGTTCACGCTGCAGCAGAAGCTATACAAGCACGGCGTGCGATGGAAGCACGAGGATGGCCTGTTCATCTTCGTCCCGTGGGCCAATGGCGACCTGCTCCGCGAAGAAAACTGGGTTGGCCAGCGAGCGTCAAAGCGTGCGGTCTATGAGCGCAAGCTGAACAAGAAGGACCCCAGCAAGACTTTTCTGTGCAAGCACCTGGCCTTCGCGGCGGATTTCGTCTTCAGCGCCGGCAGTTGGTACGTCGCAATCACGCCGGACTGGTACTTCAGCTTCGGCGACGACTTCCGGCGATCGGCCTACGCCGATGCCAACCTGAGCTGGCTCAAGCGCAAGGAGGTCAACAGCACCGTTGCCGGCCACTTCCGGTTCCTCACTTCTTGGTTGTCGGCCTTGGATCAGGATGATCTCTTCGAGTCCATCAAGTCCCCTGCGGCGACCTTGTCCCTCGGCGAAACGGTCTCGTTCTCGAACCATCCGGCACTACCAGATGACACGTGGCTCCCGTTGCGAGATGAATTCGACGACGGCGAAGAGGGCCAAACCGTTGGCTTGTTCGAAACGCTATGAAACTTGAGCACATCGAAGAGCCCCGGCTTCGCTTCCAAAGCGGCGAGCACATCTGTCCTCGGCGTGGCATCACGGCGTACGGCGCGTTCGACCGTTCCATGGGGACGAGGCGGACCGATGTCATTGTGGGGAGCGTTGGCAGCGCTACCTGCAACGAAGCGCTGGATCGCTGGGTGACGAGGTGCGCGTCCGAGATTCCTGGGATGGAGAACGCCAAGCAACCCAACCTTCGGGTCGGGTTCCCTGGCATGAACCTGGGTCACGGATTCGATGCCACGCTCAAGTTCAGCCAGGACTTGGCACGGACGATAAAAAAGAGCGAAGTCGACGAGATCGTGGCGATCGCCGATCGGCGGACTCGTGTGACCAAGGCGATCGAGCTGTACTACGAGCACATCAAGTTCCTCGCGCAGAACCGCCCGGTCGATGTCGTGGTCTGCGTGATGCCCGATGCCTTGTTTAAGGTCATCTCGACTGACGAACGTGGCCCGGCCGAGGAAACGCTGGAAGCCAGCGTCGAAGTCGCCTCCGAGCTGAACTTCCGCCGTGCGCTCAAGGCGCGCGCCATGCATCTGGGCAAGCCGCTTCAGCTGATCCGCGCAGCATCCCTGGAGAGCAACAAGCGTGGCCAGCAGGACGATGCCACCAAGGCATGGAACTTCTGCACGGCGCTCTACTACAAAGCCGGTCCGCGTGTACCGTGGAAGCTGCAAACCGACGATCGCCGACCAAGCTCGTGCGCGGTTGGCATCGCCTTCTACCGAAGCCGCGACCGGCAGGTGCTGAACACGAGCCTGGCGCAGATATTTGACGAACTCGGCAACGGGCTGATCCTGCGCGGAACACCCGTCGACATGTCGCGGGACGATCGTTCCCCGCACCTGAGCGCCAACCAGGCGTACGACCTGCTGACAGCTGCCCTCAACGAGTACCGTGTGGCGCTGCGAGCCTACCCGGCGCGGATCGTCGTTCACAAGTCGTCCAACTTCTCGGCGGACGAGATCGACGGCCTGACGCGCGCTGCGAGCGATCTGAGGATCGACACGGTCGACCTGGTCACCGTAATGGACTCGAAGCTGCGGCTGTTCCGAGAAGGCAACTACCCGCCGTACCGTGGTACGCGCATCGAGATGGACGAGGACCGCCACATCGTCTACACGCGCGGCTCGGTCTGGTACTACCAGACCTACACGGGGCTCTACATCCCGCAGCCGATCGAGCTTCGGATCGTTCGCTCGGAGGAGTCACCCTCCTTCATCGCTCGCGAAATCCTTGGGCTGACCAAGATGAACTGGAACAACACCCAGTTCGATGGCAAGTACCCCGTCACGCTCGGTTGCGCGCGCAAGGTCGGCGAAATCATGAAGTACCTGGAACACACCGACTCGCCGCAGATTCGGTACGGTTTCTATATGTAAAGCGCGCGTCTGGCGGGTAGACCTTCGTGATCCCGCGTCGGCGGGGCCAGCGACCGCTTTGGGACAGTCAGCGTGAGTCGGGTCCGCCGGGACGTCAGACAGTCACCGCTGCATTGCAGCCGTGGCGTCCACGAGGTTGACGACAGCACTCTGCCGGAAAGCGGCTGCTCGGGGCGGTCTGACCCGGACCTGGGGGCGGCGGGCGCGACGCTCGGGCGCGGCAGTGCCTTGTACATCGCATGAGGGCTGCTGACCGCGGGGCTCCGCTACGGGGACAGTACCGACCTCGCTGACCGGAGCATGCCGGAGCATGTGCGGCTTTGCCCCGAGCACCTGTCCCGACGCATCCGCCACAGGCGCGCCGTCAAGCCCCGGATAAAGCCCCGGATAGAGACCACCGCCGAGGCGGATCAGACGGTCGACACGCCCGCCACGCCAGGTGCGCCATTCGCCAGCCACCAGGCCGATGTGGCCGAAGCTTGCACGTGTCAACCCCGATGGATCGCGTCCGACTGCGCAGTCGACATCGTCGACGCGTGGGCTGGCACCCGCTGCGCGCCCGGCCACGGGCCGGGGTGCCGCTGGTGAAGCTCACCGCGGCGAGATCGGAGCCGGCGTCAACGCCGCGCACCGTGCCCTGCACCTGCTCGCCATCGGGCAGCACCAGCGAAACGCTTGACAGTCGCCACAGCGCCGATGCGCTGCCGACGACGACACCGTCTCGCCACAGCACGCCCGAGCCCCTGTTGCGGCGCGTGGCGAAACCGACGACCGTGGCGGCCAGGCGCTCGACTATATCGGCGAGAGAAGAAGCTTCGGGTGCTTGGCTCATGAGGGCACGCACGCGGGTTGTGGAAGACCTGATCGTGTGCTTCTTCCCTGCAAATTGCCTCCGCCGATCACCGAGTTGGAATCCGCCCGATCGGGCAGGTACGCACGTGCACAGGTGGGGGCCGTGTGGCAAACGCACAAGCCCGATGCACCGATTCGCGCGCCCTTGACCCGGGCCCATCGCGCGAGAGCATGGGTTGTCGGGATGTGCCGACACCGATGAAGGAGTGCCAACATGGCCAATGCCATCATGACCGTCTACGGCGGACCCCCGGTCGCCGCCACCGTGCTGGGCCGGGGAGGCTCGCGCATCCCCACAGCAGGCAAGATAAGGGCCGGCATCAAGGTGCTCTCGCGCGCCGCAGCCGACGAGCCGCGCGCACGCGAGCTCTACGACCAGGGTGTTGCCGCCGGCCAATCCTTCGAGCAGATCGAAGAGGCGATCGCCGCCGCGCTGCCGAAGATCAGGACGCCGCTCGTGCCGCGCAACGTGGCCTGGTTCACCGTGCGCGGCCGGGACTTCGCGAATCCGGCGCTGGCCGAACAACTGCTCGATGCCCACGGCGAGGATCGGGGCGAAGGCCGCCGGCTGTACCGCTTCCCGGTGGTGTTTCCGTCCGATCACTGGCAGACCGTGATGCCGCATGAACTGGCCACCTGGGGCGCCCATGAGAAGCGCTACTGGTCGGCGTATTCGCCCGATGGACGCGTACGGCATTGCCTGTGCCATTCGCCGGTGCCGCTGGTCGACAACGGCAAGCGCGCGATCCGGATCTTCGGCGGACGAAAGACGATGCTGCGCGAGGACAACGGCGGGGTGTGCGAGCCGGAGGCCTGCCGCGAGTACCAGCTGAAGCAGTGCAACCTGAGCGGGCGCTTCCTGTTCTTCGTGCCGGGCATCCGTTCGGTCAGCGCCTTCGAGCTGCACACCAACAGCTTCTACGCGATGAATGCGGCGATCCAGACCTTCGAGACGATTGGCTTCCTGCGCGGCGGGCGCATCTCCGGGTTCCTCGACCGGCAGCGCACGCCCTTCTACTTGAGCAAGCGGCTGATGGAGGTCAGTCATATCGACGAGCAGGGCAAAGCGGTGCGCGTGCCGCAGTGGATCATCGAACTGCAGGCGCCGGTCGACGTGGCGGCACTGCTGCGTGAACACGAGGACGACGAAGCGGCGATCGTGCAGGCCGATACGGCAGGTGTGGCGAGCCAAGTACTCGAACGCATTGAGCCCGCGGCGCAGGATGTCGAGGACCGGGCAGCGGCAGGCGACACAGAGCCGCCAACCCCGGGGCAGGACGGCGAACCGAGCGCCGACAAGGTGTTGGCGCGGGCGATTGCCTCGGGCGTCGCGGCCGAGCGCTACGAAGCCTATGCCGATCGGCGTTGGGGCAGCGGCTGGAAGCTCAACCGACACGGGCGGCGTCGCGCCTGGGACGAGCTGGAGCGCTACCGCAACGACCCACAGGGTTACGCCGACAAGGTCGACACCGAAATGAGGGCAGTGTCATGAACCCCGATGGCTCGATCCGCGTCGCGCATTTCTCGGACCTGCACTACGGGTCGAAGAACCTGGCCGAGGCCGACCGCTGTTTCGGCGACGCCATCGACCAGGCCATCGCCCTGCGGGCGCAGACTGCCGTGATCTCGGGCGATGCCACCGACCACGCGATGGACCTGCACGCGCCGGCTGCCGTACGGCTGGCTGCGCAGATTCGGCGCCTGGCCGACCATTGCCCGGTATTGATGCTGCAGGGCACGTATTCGCACGAACCGCCGGGGACGCTCGCGATCTTCAGATTGCTGGGTGGTCGCTATGGCGTTCATGTCGCAGACCGGATCGAGCAAGTGGGCTTGACCTTTGATGGTCGCTGGAACGCGTCCGACCGGTGGCGCTTCGATACGCTGCCGCCAAACCTGCTTGCACTGTTCAGCTGCGTGCCGACCGTGAACAAGGCGGTCGTCGCTTCGACAGTCGGCGCGGCGGCCGCCGCCCCGGCGGTGGGGGAACAGCTGAGCGAGCTGCTGCAGGGGTTTGCGCCGGCGCATCGTGCCGCGCGAGCGGCGGGAGTACCGAGCCTGGGCGTGTCGCATGGCACCGTCTTCGGCTGCCTGTCCGAGCATGGCGTGCCGATGGCCGGCTTCGACCACGAGTTCACCACCGGCGCGCTGTTCGCGGCCGAGACGCAGGCCTTCTTGCTGGGCCATATCCACCGTCATCAGGCATGGCGGCGCGACGGGCCGGCGGGGCGGCAGTGCATCGCCTATCCGGGTTCGATTGGGCGGTTCCACCACGGGGAAGAGGGTGACAAGGGGTTCTTGCTCTGGCAGGTCGGCGCTGACGGCGCATATTGCACGCTGCACACGACACCGGCGCGCCGAACGATCGACATCTGCTTCGAGGGCAGGCCTGACCTTGATACCCTGCGCGAAACGATTGCCCGGCAGAACTTGGTCGGTGCCTTCGTCCGCGTGCGCTGGACGGTCGCCGAAGAAGATCGGCACGAGGTTGACCGCGCTGCCATCGGGCAAGTCCTGGCCGACGCCGCCGAAGTCAAGCTCGAAGGCCGCATCGTGCCGGTGCAACGCACCCGTGCCTCAGGCATCGCACAGCTGCACAGCCTGGCCGACAAGGTCAGGGCATGGGCCGAGCTCACCGCCTGCCGGCCCGAGCCCTTGCTCGCCTGCCTGGATCAGCTGTCGAGCACGACGGCTGAAGACATCGCTGCGACCGTCCTCGCCGCGGCAACGGCGACGCCGATCGACGGTGGCGACTCAAGCTGGGGCGCCGCAGTTTGCGTGAAGACTGACACCGGCACTTGAAAGCCCGTGCACACACGGCAGACTGGTCCGGCCTGCAACCACAAAGGCACGTCATGCAACCTCTAGCGCTCACCTTGAAGGGCTTCCGCGGCATCCGCGACGGCCTGGGACTCGACCAGATCACGCTCGATCTCGAGCGTCTCTCCGATGGGGCCGAGCTGATCGCCATCGCCGGTGCCAACGGCAGCGGCAAGACCACGGTGATGGACAACCTGTCGCCGTTCATGGCGCTGCCGAGCCGCTGCGGGACCCTGGGGCAGGGCGGCTTCTCGTACTACGACCACGTGCTGCTGCCCGAGAACATCAAAGACCTGTGCTGGGCGCACGAAGGCCGCCGCTACCGTTCGCAGATCGTCATCCGGCTCAGTGGCCGGCGCAGGACCGAAGCCTTCCTGCACGTGCTCGACGACGTCGGGTCGTGGCAGCCCGTGCGGCTCGACGACGGCACGCTGTGCGACGGCCGGGTCGAGACCTACACGCGCTGCGTCGAGTTCATCTGTGGCAGCGCCGAAACCTTCTTCACATCGGTGTTCGCGGCCCAGGGCAAACGCCAGCTGAGCAGCTACCGCAATGCCGAGATCAAGGCGCTGCTCGCCGACCTGCTCGGACAGGAGCAGATCCGTGCACTGGGCCAGCAGGCGGCAGAGACGGCGCGGCTGCTCAAAGCCGGCCTGTCCGTCGTCCGCCAGGAACAGGCGGGGCTCGATGACGAATTGCAGCGCCTGGAGACATCCCGACAACGGCTCGACGCAGCGCGCGGCGTCGCCTGGGCTGAGAGCGCCAAACAAGCGGCGCACACAGCGCTCGACGCGGCGCAGGCGCGCCACGCACGGTTGGTATTCGAATCCGAACAGTCGCGCGCCACCGAGGCTCGCCGAGTGCAGTTGACCGCCGAACGACAGGCCGTATTCGATACCGATGTGCAGACGCGGCACGCGTTGGAGCGGCAGGATCAGGTGGAGCGCGAACGGCTGGCCGGGCTCGATCGGCGCATCGCCCGCCGGCTTCAGCAGGACCAGGCGCGGCGGCAGTCTCTGGCGCAGTCGCGGCAAAGGTGCTTCGACGCGCTGGGCGAGGCGAAGGTGGTTCGGCGTGCCGCGCTGCGCCTGCCCTTGGCCAAACGCATCCAGGGCCAGCGCGCGGCACGCACGCTGGCGGCGCGCGAGCGGACTCAGCGGTTGGCGCTGTGCCAGGCTGCGGTGCACCTGGTCGAACAGAGATTGGCCGGCATCGAGCGCGATGCCGGAAAGGCAGTGCTGCGGGCAGACGAGCTCGCGCGTCGGTTCGGCCTCACCGGCGCAGTGCCCTGTGCCGGCACCGACCTGCAGCGCCGGTGCAATTTGCTGCACGATGCGCACGAGGCGCAGGCCTTGATCCCGAACGCCCAAGCCCAGTTGGCGACGCTGGCGCGTGAGAAGGCCGCGGCGCAGCGTGATCTGGCCGCTGCCCACCAGCAGCGCGACGCGCTGGTCGAGGCACCGCAAGCGCTGAACCTTGCCGAACACCGCGAAGCCGTCGCTCGGGAACGCTTCAACCGGCTGGCCGTGCTGGCTTCGAAGGCGCCGGCCTGCGCGCAGGCAAGGGCGACGCTCGCCGAAATCGACAGCGAACTCGCGGCGCTGGGCACGCATGCCGACAGCGTTACCACCGAGACGTCCGAAGAGCGCGCCGAGCGTGAACAGGTCGCAGCCGCGCGCAAGGCAATCGCGCAGCAATCGGAACGGCTGGTACAACAGACGGCTGCGGCGCTCGCCCGAATGGACGGCGCGCTGGCAGCGCTGCCCGCGGCCCATGACGAGCGACAGCTGAAGGCGGCAGCCCAGTCGATGGCCGAGGCGCGCGCAGCGCTGGCCGCAGCCGATCGCACGCTGATAACGGCAGTGCGCGACGCCCAGGCCCGCGAGGAGCTGTGCAGGCAATCGGCCGCGCTGGTGCAGCGCCAGGGTCAGTGCGCCGCGCGCGGCGCCCGCGTCGAGACGGAACTGGGCCACTGGAACCTCTTCGCGCGCTGCATGAGCAACGACGGACTGATCGCGCTGGCGATCGACGACGCCGGCCCCGCACTGTCGGCGCTGGCCAACGACCTGCTGCTGAGCTGTTACGGCCCACGCTTCACGGTGTCGATCCACACGCTGCTGCAAACCGCCAGCGGCGAGCAAAGGGAGGGCTTCGACATCGTCGTGCACGACGGCGATACCGGACAGAGCAAGAGCGTGGGTCTGATGAGCGGCGGCGAGCGCACTTTCGTCGAGGCCTGCCTGACACGGGCGATCGCGCTGTACCTGGCCCGGCACACCGGGCGGCGCTACAGCTCACTGTTCACCGACGAGGCGGACGGCTCGCTCGACCCGCAGCGCAAGCGCATGTTCATGGCGATGAAACGCGAGGTGCTGCGGCTGGGCGGCTACGAACGCGAGTTCTTCGTCTCGCAGACACCGGAGCTGGCAGCGATGGCCGACGCCGTCATCGATCTGGACGCATTGCGGGTCGTATCGGGCGGACAGCGCAGCGTCGCTGACGCGGGTTGATAACCTTGTTTTCGGGATCGGCAGTCGCGGTGGGGTCGGACGCGCCGTCGGAGGTCCCGAACACGCCCCGAGGGCAATGGCCCTGGGGGTGTGCGGGACGTGCGGCTGAACCGGTAGCCGCTCAGATCAATCCGCGCTCGGCGAAGGACACGACCGTGTCGCCGGCGACGACGAAATGGTCGAGAACGCGCACGTCGACCAGGACCAGGGCCGTCTTCAAGGTCTGCGTCAAAAACTCGTCGGCGCGGCTCAATTCGGCTGCTTTGGAAGGGTGGTTGTGGGCCAGCGCGATCGCCGCGGCGTTGTGTGCCAACGCGGCCTTGACGACCTCGCGTGGGTACACGGCCGTCTGCGTCAGCGTTCCCCGGAAGAGCTCCACCGCGTCGATGAGCCGGTGGCGCGCATCCAGAAAGATCGCGATGAACACTTCGTGCTCGAGGCCGGCGCAGTAAAGCCGCAACCACTCGCGCAGCACTTGCGGTGAATCCATCACCTGGCTCGACTGCATCTGATCACGCAGGTCGCGCAGCAACAGTTCGCGGGCGAGCGCGAGCTTGCGCGCCAGCGCCTCGGCGCTGCATGGCGTGGTCGCAGTGGACGTGACCGGGTAGGCACGCGTCGGATCTCCGACCATCGGGCGGGACTCTTCGGGAATCAACGGCGATAGCAGTTCGCCGATCAGCGTTTCGCGCGAAAGCGCGCACAGGTTCTCCATGACGTTCTCCAAGGTTGCAGGCAGGGAACGCCGCTCCCCATGGGAACGAGGTTCCCGTGGGGAATGCGCACGCGTGGGGCGTGCGCGACTGAAAATGGGGCAAGGTTCGACGGCGACGCCTGAGGCGCCTCATGGCGCAGGCGTCGATCCGACGATCGAATGCAAGCGTGGCCCAAGTCAACGCGCAGACGTGGCTCGCGCGTTGCCCAGCAGAATCGAATGCGATTGCAGTCGCGTTCGATCGGGACCGGGCTGCAATTCGCTGGCCATCGACAAGAAGCTGCGGACAAGCGCTTGCGGATGCGGCAACATGCGTGCTCGGCTCCCACCTGGAGCAACGCCATGATCCGTTTGAACCAGCAGATCCGACTCACCCGCCGCGAGGTCGAGCGTTTCGTGAAGATCACCGACTTGGTGCCGCAGCACATCCGCACGTTCGAGGACTTCGACGCCTACGTCGCGCGCTGCAAGGCCCACTACTGGGGGGTGTCGAAAGACACCCGCTTCATGCACTGGCTGATCGATCGCGAGCGTGATCGCTGTTGCGGCACCGTCGACAGGTGCAGCCTGGTGCCATGAGCCCATCTGAGGGCCCCCCGTTGGAGGGCCCCCGAAGCTGGGGTCAGGCCTGCTTCCTGGCCAGGGCACCGCTGGCATCGACCCTCGGCAAATCGCTTGGGCTCGAAGTCTGTGATGCCATGGAGGCCGCCGACGCAGACACTTTCTGGTCAAAGGCTGCCTGCGCTGCGGCAAACTCCTTCTCGGCGGTCAACTTGTCGATCTTGCGAACGGCCGGCTCGCGAGTCAACTCGGGCAGGCATTCGACGGCGAGCTGGCCGCCGAGCCGCGTCCCAGTGGTGAGGGCACGGATCGGCACGACGAACAGGCCGTGGCAGAGCTGGCGCACGAACTGGCCGATGCGCCTGCCGCGCTGCTGGCGCGCCTTGTGGACGCGCAACGACTGCTTGCAGCACAGGTACAGCGCCAGGTGGCGCTGCTTCATCTGCGGGTGGGCTTCCAACTCGGCGATCACCTCGGCGGCGACGAACATGTCGCTGCGCACGCTACGGTAGAAGCCGAGCCATGCGCGCTCTTCTTCGCGCTCGACGCCGGAGAGTTTGCTCCGTAGTCGGGGCTGGTCATGGGACATGGTGTTGCTCCGTAAAGATGAGGGAACACCTGTCCCCCGGCGGGGGACGGATGACATCCCCCGGGGGTTGCACTGCGACTGAACGCAAAGATCGATCTCACGCGGCGTGTCGCTCGGTCACGGCACCGCAGCGTGCGAACACGATCGGGTGGGGTTTGAACAGCGCCGCCAACATCGGCTTGTGCACGGCAGGCATCAGGGCACGCCCTGAGCCCCCCAGCAGCACGCCGATCGGACGCATTCGACTCGTTGCATGTCTTGTGAACATCACGTTCTCCTTCTCGAAGTGAAGGGGAACGCCCATCCCCAGGCAGGGAACAGGGTTCCCCGTCTTGGGATGCTCTGGCCGCGGTGGGTCAGAGCGGCTCGGTGGCGTCACCTGGCGGTGCGCCGAAAAGGCGAAGGCCCTCGGTCCTTGCGAACTGGGGGCCTTCTCTCGATGCCGCAGGGGCGCTGGCGCCGGGAGCACCAACGACCACGGCATTCGATGTCGAGCGACGCGAGCGCCGTCCGGCACCACACAATGCTCGGCGCAAGCGCCGAACAAGACTCTGGGCCATTCACATGGCCTGATCCAGGCGAACCCGGATCGCTTCAAGGCGGGTAACGACCGCAACGCCAGACTTCGCTGGACTTCTTCGAGGACGGGAGCCCTCGATGAAGGCTGCGCAGGCGCGATGCCCACAGGTAGCGGGAACAGTATGGCCTCAGGCATCTGACGCGATCAACAGGTCTGGCGGCACTGGGCGGCATCGCCATCCGAAATCGGCGGCGCCTGCCGTTGATTCGCGGTGGCGGATCGGTCGAGCACGTTGTCGCAACACTGAGACGACGCATTGCCGCGCAATCCCAACGCCCGAATGACCCGAGGTCCCAAAGGAGGGTCACTGGCCGGGTGCGGCCTGAGGCGTCGGCTGGCTCGCGTACCATCCGAGCGATGAACCGCAGTGGGCTGTACTGGCCAAGCCGCCGCCGCCTCTTCCGCCGTCGAGTGCCGGTTCGGGTCCGCTTCGCCACGTGGCTCGTATTGGCGGCCGCGCTTGTACTCACGGCGGCTGCGACTGTGCACGCGCAGTAGCTGGCGACGCTGGCGGCCAACGTCGTTCTTGGGCTGCACCAGTCGCCGCACGGTAGGGCGTCCGAGACCAGTTGACGGGCGTGGGCTTCGCGGACATCCTCGATGTCAGCCTGCGTGCTGATTTTTCGCGAAAATTCAGCATCGCGGCAAGGCCCAAATGGGTGCATGCTTATGCGATCCCGCCTGGAACGAGAAGACGGTGCCAGGGACAGAAGCGCCTGCAGGGATACTGTGGTCGTTTCGCGCTCACCACCAATCGAGCAACTCTGGCGCGCAACGCGTAGGAGAAGGTCATGGCTTTCGCGATGCACTGCCCCCACTGCAAGTGCGGCAATGTCGACCCCTTTGAAGTGATGGCGCGCGGCCACGTCGACTGGATGCATTGCAGCGGGTGCGCTCGCCATTTCTACTTCCTGATCGCAGAGTGCAAGGCATGCGAGGAAGAGAGCACGTTCGCGTGGCAGGGTGCCCCGCTGCCGTCGGAGATGAAGGCGCTGCGCTGCCGCGCTTGCGGTCTACCCGTTGAGTTGCTCGATGAACCGACTTTCTCCGATCGCCTCGGACGCGGTTGACGGACTGACGTCGATCACAAGCGACGATGGATCGCTTGCGTTCCTCCTACGGCGCGGTGGACGCGGTGCCTATCTCGAGCGCATTCAACATCTGTCCGCGATAGGAAGGCTCTCGCACATCATGCGGTTTGACGACCTCGAATCATTCCTGCGCGCGTACGAGGCAGACGAGTTGCGCTTCATCTACCCGCTCGTCTACTGGCGCCTTCGTCAGGTCATGGAGGAGGTCTTCGGGCAGTGAGCGTCGAACCGGAGTCCGCGCTGGGCGAAATCGTTCGCGACCCAACATACGCCGGCCGCGTGGTGAAGATCGTCTCGCGCGTCGCCGCGGCACGCTCACCGCCGCAAGCGCTGGAAGTGCTCCATGCCGCGAAGGTAGAAATGGGCGTAGACCAAGCGGTCTTCGTAAGCTACATCCGCGACGAGGACTCGCACGAAAGCTATCGATTCCTGCTCGCCGCTGATCCTCAGTGGTGTTTCGAGTACCAGGCGCGTGCCTGGTACGGATCCGATCCATGGCTGGTGTACGCCTCGCAGAATTTGGAGACGATCAGTGCGTCGATGATTCCGGTGGTGACCGCTCAACAGCGCGAGATCCGGGCCCTTGCTGAGAAGTATGAAATGGTGTCGGTCTGCATTGCCCCTGCGTCTTCCGCCGGCACGAACGCCCGCATTGGCATGCTTGCCCTGGGATCTGCGCGACGCGGATTCTTCGAAGACGACGCGGCATTCGGGCTGTTCAAGTTGCTTGCACACGGCCTGGCCATGGAGTTGCATTTGTGGTGGAACCGCTACGAACGCGACGAGCTGATCAACACATTGCGGATCAGCGATGAGGATCTGTCCTTGCTTCGCCTCCAGCTTCACGGTGCTGGCACCAAGGAAGCATGCGGAGAGTTGGGTGCGAGTAGCGCCTCCATTGATTCGCGCTGGCAGCGGCTGAACCGAAAGCTCGGCTCGCCTCACCGGCATGCGAGCGCGCGACTCGCTGCCAAATTCGGACTGATCTGAAATGCCACACAACCTCTTTGGTGCCATCGGCTACCTGGCCATCTTCTTGCCCTTCGTGCTGCTCATCGTCGGCCAGGCGATCGACGCCCCCTACCTGGCGGCGGCCATCATCTTCGGCGTGGGCCCCTTGAGCCGCCCTTTGCTGGGAAACGTGAGCCAAGAGCTGGTGGAGTGGGATGAGCGGACCGCCACGTTCCTTGATCGCCTGCCGGTTGTGTATGCGGCGGCGTTTCCGTTGCTGCTCGGCTGGGTGTTGAGTAGTCTCGGTGCACACCCACCATCGCGCATGCTTTCCTGGATCTGGCTTGGCCTCAGCCTTTGGACCTGCATGTTCTTTGCCGTGGTCGTCGCCCACGAGCTGATACACCAGGGCGGACATCGGCGGCGTATCGGCTGGCTTCTGGCCGGTGCTGCCGGCTATCCATTGCTGGCGCATGAGCATTTGCCGCATCACAGTACGTCCGGGAATGTCGACCTTGCGGAATGGCCGCGTAGGGATGAATCGGTGTGGGGCTTTGCTGCACGTCGCACTGTTCGGGTGATCCGTTCGGCTGCCGAACACAACGCGATCCTCGCAGCCAGAAGGGGTCGCGGCGCAGTCCATGGGGGCCTACCGGAGGCCCTTGCGGCAACCGCTGTGGTCAGTCTCGCCTTTGCCTGGGTCGCCGGTTTGCCGGGGCTGGCGCTCTATCTCTGTGTTGCGGCCGGCGTCCACTTCGGCGTCCAAGCGATCACGTACCTGCAACACTGGGGGCTGGGGGTCGACAGCGTAGAAGGAGCGGATGAGGGTCGCTACGCCTGGGAGGACCGGTGCCAGTTCCAGGTCTGGTTGATGTTGCACCTGGCGCTGCACCACGCCCACCATCAGCGGTCCTCGATACCCTACTATCGATTGGCGCCGCATGCCAGGTCGCCTCGACTGCCAGCCGGCTACGTCCTGTTGCTGGTCGCCTCCTTCATTCCCCCTTTTTGGCGTTGGCTGATGACTCCGGCGCTGGAGAGTTGGAAGCACGACCCCGAGGCGCATATCGAGCCCGTCCGCTGGCGGTTGGTCTGCTTGCCGGTCCACTATGCGACGAGTACCCGCGGGTAGGGTAGTGCCTTGCAAACTGCTGGGTGTCGGCTTTGGGGAACCAGGCTGAAGGACCCCTCGTGTTAAGGGTTGTGGGACACCTGCCCGCGTGCGTCACCGGACGTGGAACTGGCGCGGCCTGAGGGCAGGTGTCGCACAAGCCTCGAGGGAGGAAACCGCGGCGAACGTCACCGCGGTTGTTCACAGCACGCGCGTTATGGAGATTGGGGCGCTGGGGAGTCGGTGGCGGTGGGTGCGGGCACGAACTGCGTGCGTGCAGCTTCGACGGCAGCGGCGCGCTCGGCGCCTGTGCGATGCATGGGCACGGCAGACCTGGCCCGGCCGCAACGCTGCTTGCCGAGCCAGGCGCAAGCTGGCGCAGCCGGTGATCCCAGCCGGCGCATCGCAGGCGTACTCGGACGATGACGTTCGGTGCACGTCATGACGAAGGTGGTGCCCGGATGGTCTGACCGCGCGTGAAGGTCTGCAGCACGATCATCGCCTGTCCGCAGTGCCGGCAGACGAACACCGGCGCTTGCGCACTGGGGCCGTCGTCGATGGGTTCGCCGCCGCTGGCCTTGGGCGCCGCGTTCAACAACTCGCGCGCCAGCGCCAGGCTCGCCTTGCGGCTGCCGTTGGCCAACAGGCCGTAGTGGCGGATGCGGTGCAAGCCGCCGGGCAACACATGCAGCAAGAACCGGCGCATGAACTCGCCGGGCTCGAGCGTCATCGCTTTGTAGCGTGTGCGCCGCTTGGCGCGGTAGTCCTTCCAGCGGAACGTCACGCCGCGCTCGTCCAGCGCGATCAGCCGGCTGTTGGAGATCGCCACCCGGTGCGTGTAGCGCGACAGGTACGCCAGCACCGCCTGCGGCCCGGCGAACGGCCGCTTGGCATAGACCACCCACTCGCATCTGCGTAGCGGCGCCAGCCAGGCCCTGAAGGCATCGGCATCGGCCAAGCCGACGTGCTCACCGAAGAACTGCAGCTTGCCGCCCTGGTGCAAGCGCAGCAGCTCTTCGAGCAAGCGCCGCCGGAACAGCCGCGACAGCACGCGCACTGGCAGGAAGAACCCCGGCCGGCACGCGATCCAGGTCTTGCCGTCGGGTGCGAGCCCGCCGCCGGGCACGATGCCGTGCACGTGCGGATGGTGCGTCAGCGCCGAGCCCCAGGTGTGCAGCACCAGCGTCGCGCCGATGCGCGCACCCAGGTGCTTCGGATCGGCCGCGATCGTCAGCAAGGTCTCGGCCGCCATGTCGAACAACAGACCGTAGAGGGTGGCCTTGTTCTGATACGCGAGCTCGGCAATCGGTGCGGGCAGCGTGAAGACGACGTGGTAGTACTCCACCGGCAGCAGATCGGCCTGCCGAGCGTCGAGCCAGCGCTGGGCTGCACTGCTCTGGCACTTCGGGCAGTGCCGGTTGCGGCACGAGTTGTAGGCAACCTGATCGCTGCCGCAGCCATTGCAGCGCAAGACGTGTCCACCCAGCGCCGCGCTGCGGCACTGGACGATGGCCGACATGACCTTGAGCTGGGCCAAGCTCAAGTGGCCGCGCTGGGCCTCGCGCCAGGCGGGGCCATGCTCACGGAAGATGTCGGCGACCTCCAGGGCGGGCCGCCCCTTCACCTACGACTCCAGGCGACCTACTCGGTACCCGGCGGCTGAGGCGGCTTGTCCAGCGGGCTGATCACGCTGCGCAGCAGATCGGTGGCCACCTGTGCATACAGGGACGTCGTCTCCAGCTTCTTGTGGCCCAGCAGCACCTGGATCACACGGATGTCGACCTTCTGCTCCAGCAGGTGTGTGGCGAAGCTGTGGCGCAGGATGTGGGGGGTCACGCGCTTGTCGATCTTGGCCGCATCGGCGGCCAGGTGCACAGCGCGGTTGATCTGACGCGCGGTCAGCGGGTCCGTCGGGTCCAGGCCCGGGAAGAGCCAGCCGCCATTGCGGATCTTGCCCTGGGCATGCCCCAGTCGCCACCAGGCGCGCAGCCGCTCCAGCAGCACCGGGCTGAGCATGGCATAGCGATCCTTGCTGCCCTTGCCCTGCTCTACGCGCAGCGTCATGCGCTGGCTGTCGATGTCGCTGACCTTCAGCGAGATGATCTCGCTGACGCGCAAGCCCGCGCCATAGGCCACCGACATCGCCGCTTGGTGCTTGAGGTTGGGCGCCGCAGCGATCAAGCGCGCGGCTTCTTCGCGGCTCAACACCACTGGCAATGTGCGCGGCACTCGCACATGCTGCATCTTGGCCAATAGCTCGGGCCGGCCCAGGGTGATGTCGAAGAAGAACTTCAGCCCAGTGATCGTGGCGTTGATCGTCACCGGCCCGCTGCCTGCGTCCACCAGGTGAAGCTGGAAGTTACGCAGCTGTTCGATGGTGGCAGTGTCAGGTGAGCGACCCAGGAAGGCTGCCAGCTTGCGAACGGCGCGGATGTAGCCGTCCTGGGTGTGCTCGGCCATCTTGCGCATGCGCATGTCGTCGAGCATGCGTTGACGCAACGGCGAGACGCTGGGAGTCGAGATGTTCATGGTCCTGCTCCTGTCGATGAGCGAGGCGGATTGCCTCAATCACCAACATCGCAGAACCCGCGGCGCAACGAACTACTACTACCCTGGCCGGAGCGCCTACCGCGCGAGCGGTTTAGTCCCGCGACCCACTGCTGACAGCCGGCAACCCGAATTGGTTGCCCGATAGCCGCCATTCGTCGGGTCAGCGAGACGGCGCTGCGATGCACGTGGAATTTGGCGCCTGTCAGCTGTCGTTGGCCTTGAAATCATTGGCAGCCGTGCAGTTGAAGTAGCCGGTTGCACGCACCCGCTTTGTGGCAGCCCGGTGCGGCGAATCGTAGAGTTGGTCAGCCACCGTTCGTGTATGCCGCCAATCGATCACACGCGGTTCCGCAAGTTGCGCGAGTTCGCGCCACCAAGCATCCGCTCGGCGGCCTGCCCAGGTTTCGCGCCGCGGCGCGGTCGCGACATGCGCATGGCGTGACAGCACATAGGCGCGCATTCATAATAATTCGGTCGGCGTGGCCCGCTGCCTGCACGCCTTTGTGGGAACCGAGGGGTGTGCGAATTGAACCGACACATGGTGTGCTTGGGCTGGACGCTGGTGGCTGTCATGAACGTGCTCGCATCGGCCGGCGCAAGAGCCCAGGCCACCGAACCGAGCGCAGGCGTGTCGCTGGAGTTGGCGACGGCGCGGGCGCGCAACATCAGCGACCTGCGCTACGAACTGGCCCTGTCGATTCCCTCTACCCCGGCACAGCCGGTAACGGGCGCAAACGTGCTGCGGTTCCAGCTGGCGGATGCGACGATGCCGCTGGTCATCGATTTCGATGCCGAGGATGCGCCCGGAGCCACCATCACGGCCAATGGCATGTCGGTGCCGACGCGTGCGGTCAACGGCCATCTCGTGATCCCGCCAGCGCATCTGCGTCAGGGCGAGAACACGGTACGCATCGACTTTCGCGCCGGGGACGCACCGCTCAACCGCAGCGACGATTTCCTCTACACGTGGTTCGTACCTGCGAACGCCCGGCGCGCGATCCCCTGCTTCGACCAGCCCGACCTGAAGGGCCGCTGGACCGTTGCGCTGGAACATCCCGCGCAGTGGCAATCGGTGGCCAACGGCGCTGAGCGTGATCGACAGAAGACGGGAGACCGGGTGCGGGTTCGCTTCCATGCCACGCAGCCCTTGCCCACCTATGTGGTGGCATTCGCGGCGGGGGTCATGAAGGTCGAGACCGCCACGCGCGGCGGCCGCACGATGCGCATGTTCCACCGCGAGAACGACGCTGCCAAGCTGGCGCGCAACCGCGACGCTCTGTTCGACCTGCACGCGCAGTCCCTGGAAGCCCTGGAGCACTACACCGGCATCCCGTACCCGTTCGGCAAGTTCGATTTCGTACTGATCCCGGCCTTCCAGCCCGGCGCCATGGAGCACGCCGGCAACATCGCCTACAAGGCCGAGTCCCTGCTGCTCGACGAATCGGCGACGCAGCAAGATCAGCTGGCGCGCGCCTATGTGATCGCGCACGAGACCGCCCACATGTGGTTCGGCAACCTGGTCACCATGCGCTGGTTCGACGACGTCTGGACCAAGGAGGTCTTCGCCAACTTCATCGCGGACAAGGTCATCGTCCCGCAGTTCCCGCAGGTGCGGCACGACCTGCAGTTCTTCCTTGCGCACTACTGGAGCGCTTACGCCGTCGATCGCTCGGCGGGTGCTAACCCGATCCGCCAGCCCCTGGACAACCTCGGCGACGCCGGCAGCCTGTACGGTGCCATCGTCTACGACAAGTCGCCGGTGGTCATGCGCCAGCTCGAGGCCCTGCTGGGCGAGACGGCCTTCCGTGACGGCGTGCGCATCTACCTGCGCGGCCATGCCTTCGGCAACGCGACCTGGGACGACCTGATTGCCGCGCTGGCCGGGCACACGAAGCTGGACCTGAAGCAATGGAGCCGGATGTGGGTCGACGAGCCCGGACGTCCGCTGATCCGTACCGATCTGGAAATCGTCGACGGCCGCGTGCAACGGCTGGCGCTACAGCAGCACGATCCACAGGGAAAGAAGCGTATGTGGCCCCAGCAACTGCGCGTCACCGTGGGCTGTGGGCCGCAGCCGCGCCGGATCGTGGTCGAACTGACGGACCGGGACATCGAGCTCACGCGCGCGCTTGAAGGCTGCGTACCCGACTACGTGCTGGCCGGTGGCGAGGGGTGGGGCTATGGCGAGTTCGAACTCGATACCCGCTCGCAGACTTACCTGCTCACCCACCTGCTCAATATCAGCGACCCACTGACACGGGGCGTCGCCTGGTCCGCGCTGTGGGACGCCATGCTCGCCGGGCGGATGGCGCCGAGCCGGTGGTACGACATGGCCATGCTTAACCTGCGCGAAGAGCAGGATCCGCAACTCATCGACGAATGGCTGTACGACGTGCATATCGTCTGGTGGCGATTCCTGACATCAGCTCAGCGGGCCGAGCGTGCTGCGGATCTGGAAGCCCTGCTGCGTAGCCGTCTCGACGCGGCCGCCGAGCCGGGCCTGAAGTCGACCTGGTTCGGTGCGCTGCGAAAGGTCGCCACCACGCCCGAGACTGTGGCCTGGCTGCAGGCACTCTGGCAGCGCGAGACGGCAATACCCGGCCTGCCGCTGGTCGAGACCGATGAAACGGCGCTCGCTCTTGCGCTGGCCGTTCGCGGGGTAGCGGGTGAGCAGGGCGTGCTCGACGTGCAGCATGACCGCATCACCAACCCGGACCGCAAGGCGCGCTTCGAGTTTGTCCGCCGCGCCGCCGCGGCCGACGTACAGGAGCGCGAGCGCTGGTTCCAGGCGCTGGCCGACCCCGCCAACCGTCGCCGCGAGGTCTGGGTCCTGGAAGGCCTGAGGCTGCTGAACGACCCACTGCGAACACAGGCGTCCGCGCCGCTGGTGTCAAAGGCCCTGGACTTGCTGCTGGACGTCCACCAGACCGGCGCGCTGTTCTTCGATGCCGCCTGGGTCGACGAAACCCTGCGCGGCTACTCGACGCCGCAGGTCGCGGCGATGGTCACCCAGTTCTTCGACAAACTTCCGCCCGACTACCCGCCTCGGCTGCGCGCCAAGGTGCTGCAAAGCGCCGACTTGCTGATGAGGGCAGCGCGAGTCAAAGAGCACTGAGCAGTGCCTGGAGACCGAACAGGCGAGCCACGAATTTCCATCCCTTCGGGATCAGCTGCAACCGTCCAGCTCGCGGTAATGGGGGCTGCCGGCTCCAAATTGGCCCGACTTAAGCGACCGGTTGGAGGCGCCGTGATCGAATCGGTGAGGATCCGAGGTCGACCCTGAACGGATACTCCTTGTCGCTGATCCGATGACACAAAGCCGTCCTTCGCCCGCCCTCTCAGCAGTTGCGCCATGCGCCTGTCGAAGCACTTCGAGACCCGACCCCTACTGTTTAAGCCTTAGGTACCTGTCGAACCACTCCACCGTGCGACGCGTGGCATCGATCCGGTTCTCACGCTTGCTGAAGCCGTGACCCTCGTTGGCGTAGAAATGCGCGTCCACCACCTTGCCGTCCTTCTTGAGCCGATCGACGACCTGCAGGGCTTCGTCCTTGGGGATGCGCGGATCGTTGTCTCCCTGCAGAACCAGCAGCGGCGCCTTGACTTCGCCGATGTAGGTGATCGGGGACGTCTTGCGATAGATGTCCGCGTCCTTAACCGGATCTCCCAACAGACTTCGTATGTACTGTGCGATCTGCGGATCCGCGTGCTTGAGCATGCTCATCCAGTCGAACGGGCCGAACACTTCGACCCCGGCGGCCCAGAGGTCGGGCGTCTTGGCAATCGCCATCATCGTCATGAAACCGCCGTATGAGCCGCCGGTGATACCGATCCTCTTTGGATCGACGTAGCCGGTTGCCTTCAGGAAGTTCGCGGCGTAGACCGTATCCTGCAGATCGCCGCCGCCCAGATCCTGGTAGTTGGCGCGCTGGAACGCCATGCCGTAGCCGGTCGACCCGCGCACGTTGGGCGCGATGCAGATGTAGCCGCGGGACACCAGCGCCGCGATGTCCGGGTCCCAGTAGTCCTTCATCTGCCACGTCGGTCCGCCGTGCGGCAGCACCAGCGCGGGATGGGTGCCGTCCCGCGGCAGGTTGAACGGCATCCACAGCAGAGCGCTGATGATCAGTCCGTCGAAGCTCTGGTAGTGGACGATCTGCGCCTCGGGCATGACGGTCGAGCCGAGGCTGGCGATCGCGGTGTGGGTGATCTGCATGTCACGGCCGGACACCGTGTCGTGAACCCAGTAGTTCACCGGTTCGCCCGAACTCTCGTGCGAAAGCAGCAGCCAGTTTCCGTCGGGTGCATACGAGCCCTGGGTCGCGGCCAGGGTGTTGATGCCGGCCTTCAGCGGCAGCTTCTCGGTGCGCAGCGTGGCGATGTCGACCTGGTACACGTCGCTGCGGCCGTCCGCATTCAGCGTGTAGGTCAGCGATCGGCCAGAAGGCGAGAAGTCCCCGGCTTTCGCTTCCCACCGCGTGTCCGTGACCCGGGTCAGCCGCCCGGTGGCGATGTCGAGCAACGCCACATTCTGATAATCGCCCTTCGCATTCGAGCTGATCAGCAAGGACTTGCCGCCCGGCGACAACGCGGACGCGACATGCAGCACGTTGCCCTGGTGCGGCGTGAGGTTGGTGCTCTTGCCAGTCGCGACATCGATTCCGAACACGTCGCCGTCAGAGGCGGCAACTTCGGTCCGATTCGCGTACAGGGTCTTGCCGTCTGCGCTCCAGGCGACGGAACGCCACGAACGGTCGGGCGCGCTCTCGTGGGTCAGATGGCGGATCTTGCGGCTGGCCCAGTCCAGCAGCCCGAGATCGGATTGGGTCCCTGTCTTCGTCTTGACGTTCAGCGCGATGGTCCGACCGTCAGGTGACCAGCGCGGCGCCACCTCGGCCACGTCGGCCGAGTTCGTCAAGTTCACGATGTCGCCGCCATCACTGGGGACGGCAAAGATGTCCCACAGCTCGTTGCCGCCCGCATCCTGCTGGTACACGATCCACTTGCCATCGGGTGACCAAGCGGCGCCGCGCTGCCGTTCGTCGGACTGCACCAACTGGATCGGCCAGCCGCCGGCGGCGCTGACCTTCCACAGGTTCGAGCGGCCGGACATGTCCATCGAGAAGGCGATTTCCTTTCCATCCGGAGACCACGCCGCGTCTTCCACCGAGCGCGTGTAGTAGAGATCATCGATTGGGATGGGGCGGGCCTTCTGATTCAAGGCCGAGGTGATCGATCTTGGCGAGGTGAGTGGGCGATCGTCTGCGCCCGAACTTTGAGCCAGGGCGATGGCGGGAGCGAGCAGAGTCAGCAAGCAAGCGCAGGTCAGGAGGGAGATCTTCATTGCGAACCCATCTTTTTGGAGCGCCTTGCAGGCGAATGCGGAAGACTCTATCTGAGTGAAGCCCTGCTGTATTCGCCCGGGACCGGCCGCTCCCCAGCGCCTGCATCTGGCCGGGACCGCCACAGCGGATGAACCCTGGTTGGCATCACGAAATTGAACGACAGGTTTGAGGCCCCGAGTTCGGCGATCCGGTCATCAAGCTGCGACCCAATCCCGGCATTCGATTGCTGAAATTGACGGCCGCGAAGCGGTCATTGAAGTGCGCAGTCGTAGCCGAAGGACCAACGCCGCCAGCCGCTGCAGGAACTCCAACCAGAGGCCACACAGGCGTCCGATAGCGCTGCTTCATGCGGCTTCGATCCAAGCCTGGGTCAGGTCGACCACCGTGCGCTGTGCGTGGCTGCCTCCAAGACGCACCGATTCGGCGCGGCAGGCGCGCAACTCGTTCTTCGCCGCCGCCGTGTCGCCCACCATCAGCGCGCCAAGTGCCGCGTTCCAATGCAGTGCGACGGGGGCCGCGGCATGGCCCTTTTCGGCCGTCGCCCGCAGACGCACCGTGCTCGCGTTCAGCCCGGAACGGTCGCCACGCCCGGCGGCCAGCATCGCCAGGTGCAGTTCGGCGAACACGTTGCCGCCGTTGGGGAAGTACCGTTCGCAGTACGCCGCCGCAGCCGACCAAGGCAGGCCCTGGCGGCCGAGCAGGTGCAACCGCCACAGCATCGACGCCGCATCGCTCATGCCCACCAGCGGCGGTGCTACGTCGAGCCGGCGTAGCACCTGTGCGGTGAAGCGCGCGAGCGCCGCGTCGATGCGACCCAACGCCAGCTCGGTCAGCGCGGCGTGCCACTGTAGATGGCCCCATAGCAGCGCATCTTCGGGGTAGTCGGGCAGCCAGGCGTCGATGAAAGCCAGTCCCGCGGCCGCATCGTCGCGCTCGAACAGGCCGTGCATCACGATGTGCGCGATGTTGCCGTTGGCGCGGCGCAGCCCGAGGCTGCGCTCGGCGTGCGCCATACCCTCGTCGAGCTCGCCGGCTTCAATGCAGGTCCAGCCCAGGTGCGAAAGCATCCACGCATGGTCTGCCGGGAAGTGTGGGGCGAGGCGGCGCATGAAGGCCAGGCGCGCGGCGTCATGGTCGTCGCGCCCCGAAAACGCGAACAGTCCGAAGGCGCCGAGCAGCGTCGAGGCCAGCAGCGCGTCGGTGGGCCAACGCGCCATGTGCGCGAGCGCTGCATCGAAGGCCAACGCCGACTTGCCGCCGACGAGCAGCGCGATCGCCGCCACATGCGACTGCTCGCGTTCGCTGGCCTGCGGCGCGTGACGTTGCGCAAGCTCGATAGCCGGACCGACGTCGGCGCGGCGCAGGTACACCGCCGCGTCCAAGGCACGCAACGCATGCGCGAGCGCGAACTCCGGGTCGTATTGCACCGCCTCTTGTGCGGCGTCGCGCACGCCAGGCCAGGCGTGCAGGTAGGCGTCGACGCCATGCCGATACGCCTCGGCGGCCGCCTCAGAGGTGCAGCACAGCGACAGATCGAGATTGTCCTGATACGAAGGCACCTTTGGTCCCTCCTACATGACGGCATCGCAGCATAGGGAGTTCAAACGCCCGCCGCAAGGGGCCTCAGCCTATGCACGGGATAAGCAAGACTTTCCTGCCTGAGTTGCCCTGGTCGCATGCACATCAACACGGGCCGCGCTGCCAAGCAGCAACCGGGGTAGCGCTGCGCGACTGGGTGGCCCGATGCCGCAAGACTCAGGGTCACCCCCAGGTCGACAGCGAAAGCGCTCCTTGCTGCCCCAATCGCCTGCCGGATCAGCGCAACGCGAGATCGCCGGCGCCCGGTCTTGGCACTCCAGGCGGCCGGCGCACGGTCCTCAGGGCCCACTTGGGCTTTGCTGAGGGCGGTTAAAACTCCTATCGCTGCGCGCTGTATGCCGACACCGACATCATCGTGATGGACGAGGCCTTCTCGGCGCTTGACCCGCTGATCCGGGCCGGCCTGCAGACCGAGGTGTTGGCGCTGCAGGCCGAGACCGGCCGCACGATCGTCTTCGTCACGCACGACCTGGACGAGGCGCTGCGCCTGGGCCACCGGCTGGCGATTCTGCACGAGGGCCGCGTGCTGCAGGTCGGCACGCCGGATGAACTGCTGATGCAGCCGGCCGACGACCACGTGGCTGCGTTCGTGCGCGGCGTCAATCGCGCGCGCGCCTGGACCATCGGCGCGGCGCTGGCGCCCTGGCCACCGCATCTTGCGCTGTCCCCGTTGGAGGATGCGGTCGACGACACGCTGACGATCGAGCAGGTGCTGCCGCGGCTGGCCGGCCGCGCCGAAGCGCTGGCGGTCCGGCGTGGCGGCCGCATCGCCGGTTGCGTCGATGTGGACAAGCTGCAGCGGATGCTGGATCAGCGCGGGCCGTGGCGCGCCCCGGAACGGCCACCGTCAACCGATGACCTCGTCCGCGCGCAGCAGCAGATCGCGCGGCAGCACCAGGCCGATGGCGTCGGCAGTCGTCCGATTCAGCGTCAGGCCGATGCGCGTCGGCTGTTCGAAGGGCATCTCGCCGACCGGCTGGCCACGCAGCACCTCGGCGGCCATCCCCACCGCGCGTTGCCACATCGCGTCCATGTCAGGGCCGTAGCTGAACAGGCCGCCAAAAACACGCGCATACATCTGGTGCTGGCTGAAGGAAGGCAGCCGCAGCGTGCGCGCCAGCGCCGCCGTGGTCGCGAAATTCGCGTACATCAGTTCGTCGCCGTTGAGCCCCAGCACGAAATCGCGCGCGGGCGTCAGCGAGCGCAGCGCAGCTTCGATCTCGCCGGCGTCGCGCACCGGAAAAGGCACGTACTCCAGGCCGACCTGCTGCGCGATGCGGCGCACGACGGCAAACACGGCCTCGAACTGCGCCTCGGGGATCAGGCGGCGATCGAACATCCCGGCCAGGCGCCGCGCCGCCGGTGCCACCTGGCGCGCCAGTTCGTAGGTCTTGGGGCGGATGTCCTGGTGCTGTATCGACAGGCCGGTCACCTGGCCGCCGGGCCGGCGCAGGCTCGCCGCCAGTCCCTCGGCCACCGGATCGAAGGTGAAGGCGACGACCATCGGCACGTTGGTCGACTGCCGCATCAGCGCGCGCGCGGCCGTTGAGGTAAACGCCAGCGCTGCAGCGGGCTTCAGCGCCACCAACTCGCGTGCCAGCGTGTCGAGCCGCTCCGGCCGGTTGTCGGCGTGGCGGAGTTCCAGCCGCAGGTTGTCGCCTTCGCGCCAGCCCAGCCGCGCCAGCTCCTGCCGCATCACGGTCTCAGCATTCGGCGTGAGCGGAAACGGCGACAGCATGACCAGCAGCTTCTGGCCGGCCGGTGCCTGCGCGAGCGCAGGCGCGGCGGCCAGCCAGGCCGGCAAATGGCACAGCAGGTCTCTTCGTTTCATCGATCGGCTCCTTGCGGCTGCATGCCCTTCGATCGGGTGAGCGTGAGGGCTGCCCGCTTGGCGAGGGCCTCGAAGGCGCTTCGCGGGTTGCCTGCGAGCAGGCAGACGGCACGCACCCGCGCAAGGCCATGCCGAGGCGCGTCGCTGCCGCCCAGGCGGCGGCCGTGCCGCAGCACCTGGCCCGGCCAGGGCTCGCCGACCGGCCGCAGGTCGACCAGGTCGGCCGACCGTCCAGTCGTCGCCGCCTGCTCGGCGATCAGCACCAAAAAAATCTCGCCCCGAAAACCGCCGGCCGAACTACCGCGAGGTCGAGGTCGCTGTCCGGGCGACGGCGACCACGGGCCAGCGAGCCGAAGGCGACCCCGAGATCGATCTCGGGGCGGCGGTCGAGCACAGCGGTGCGTGCATCGATCTGCGGGATCGGGTCCATGCAGGCATCGTACCCCGCGCGGCTCGGGTGACTCGAAACATATCGGGGACAACAAGCCCGGCGGCCTTCGCTCGGCATGCCATAGCCACAGCGGGTGCAGACCGAACCCCTCGCACTGCATGCCGAGACCTGCAAGACGATCGCCATCGTCACGCTCGACCGGACGAAGCGGTGCCCGTGGGCCATCGGCTGGCGACCCAGCAGAAGGGCCGCGTGCCGCGGGTCGGCACGCCGGATGAACTGCAGATTCACCTCCGATGAACACGTGGCCGCGGTGGATGCTGGGTCAGCGCGGGCGATGACGCGCCCTGGAACGGCACCCTCAGCCGATGACCTCGTCCGCGCGCAGCAGCAGTTCGCGGGAAAGCGTCACACCGATGATGCTCGCGGTCTCCCGATTCAACGTCAGGCCGATGCGCGTCGGCTGTTCGAAGGGGATCTTGCCGACCGGCTTGCCACGCATCGCCTCGGCGGCCATCCCCACCGCGCGCAGCCACATCGCGTCCAGGTCGGGGCCGTAACTGAACAGCCCGCCGAGACGTGCGTACGGCAGGCTCTGGCAGTTCGGGCAGTGCTGCATGTCGATGTCAAAGACGTGCTTGAGCAGCCGCGCTCATTTCATCAACTGACTTGCTCCAAACCTGCCCGTGGCGAGTGACGGCTCATGGCCGACAAGGTGAGTTCAGCCAAAGGCAAAGCGGACGCTCAACGCTCGTTGTGAGCCCGGCGCGACTGACGCTGCTTTGAGCTTCTCAACGGCGATACCTGTCCAATGATTGGTGACCATGCGTACGGGTCGCCACGGACTTGGACTGTTACCGCGTGGTGCAGTGACCGAAGCGCATCGTCAATTCCGCGGCGGCGTTGGCCAGGCTCGCCGGATCCATCGCCGGCAGCTCGATGATCGTTCCGGACTCGCTTTGCGAGCGCTGCCTCGATCGTCGGTAACTGGGATCGTAGTGATACTGCAATACGCGCCGGCACAGCTCGTCGACCTGGCCGTCCTCGGCCAGCGATTGCCACAGGGCCAGCTCCTCGCCACCCACCAGCGGCTTCAGCGGCAACAACCTCTCGACCATGTCCATCGGGTTGTCGGCGAGGTGGGCATAGTCTTCGCGCAGAAGCCGTACCCGCTCGTCCATCGGCACGCTCAGCTGCAGGTGCAACGTCTTGCGCATCGCATCAAGCAGTTCGGGCGGCAGCTGGATGTTGCCGATCTTGCGGCTCTCCGCCTCGACCCATACGGGGCGGGCTACGTCGAAACGGCGAAGCCGGTCCAGCAACAGACTATCGAACATCTTCTGGCTCGGCTGCGGATCACCGGGCAGCGCGCCCAGCAGCGAGCCGCGATGCGACGCCAGACCTTCCAGGTCCAGCACCTGGTTGCCTGCGTGGGCGAGGGCGTGCAGCAAGCGCGTCTTGCCGCAACCCGTCAGGCCCGACAGCACCCGGTACTCGAAGCGCGGCGCCAGTGAGCTCAGGCCATCTCGCACCCAGCTGCGGTAGCGCTTCCAGCCGCCTTCGATGACATCGGTTTCGAAGCCGATGCCACGCAGCGTGTCGACCCAGGCCCGACTGCGCTTGCCTCCGCGGAAACAGTACACGAGGATTCGATCCCCGGGCCGGCACTTCGAAATGTGGTCGCGAATGTGCGTGGCCAGGTTCTTTGCAACGTAGGCCGCACCGACCAAATAGGCCGCATGCGGATCGCGGGCATGGGCAATGCCGACCTCGGCAAACTCCGCATCGTCCACGACCGGCAGGTTGATCGCGCCCGGAACGTGATCTTCCCGATACTCGTGGGCCGTGCGCGCATCGATCACCAGCGCGTAGGCCGAGAACTCGCTGATGCCCAGCGCATCGGGGTGAACGACCGACCCGCCAAGTGTTTCAAGAGTGCGGCGTGGCTCTCCGGGGTGGGCTTCGGTATTCACCACGAGATCATACGAAAGTGCCCGCCACGGTGATGTCCGGACTGCGCGCGCTGAAGCCGTCCGCCGCTTTCTTGCAGCACAAGCCGGTCGCGCTCGGGCTCGTACGCTGAACCAGCGGGGGAGGGCGAGCCCCATCGCCGTGGCATCGGCTCTGCAAATGCTCTTGCGACGGGGCCTTAGAGCAGTCGGTGATCGCGATCGGCCGCCCCGGCTGGCTTGTCGATCTGCCGCCGACCCAAATACGCATTAACGATTTGGCGGCGCCCATGCCCGAGCTGCTGCGAGATCGTGTCGCGAGCGCGTGCGTCCAATGCCGCGTCGACGACGGGCCCACCCGCCACCGGCGGCAGTACTCCGGTGTTCAGCGCGTAGCCACGGCCAGCGAACTGGTGACGCAACCCATGAGGGACGACGTGCAGATCGCGCTTGGTGATGCCGAAGCGCTCCATCACGTAGCGCAGCCGGCGCATCGCCTGCACGAGCGTCAGCGTCTGGTCGCTCACGCTGGCATGGGGTCCCTTGCACACATGGCGCGCATAGTCGACGGCATGACGGCGCAACTCGTCGTCGATCGGGAGGTAGCGCCGCCGCCCGCCCTTGGTGCCGCGGTGGGTGTCCAGGTAGTCAACCACCGGGCCGTTGGCCTGATCCGCCGAGGTGCCGGCTTGTGCCGCCTGGTCGGGCGTGGCCACATCCGCATGTGGGCGCAGCATCAGGCTTTCCTTGAAGCGCAGGCCGAAGGCGACCATCAGCCACAGACAGGCCGCGGCGTGCACGTCGTGGGCCTCGACGTCGCGGATCACCGTGAAGACGTCCACACCCATCGCGCGCCAGGACTTGTCCTCGCTCGCGCAGTAGTTGCGTGTGTACAGCGCCGGATCGTCGAAGTACGCCGAGATCGGCTTGAGCAGCTCAGGCTTGCCGATCCAGCGGGTGAAGGTCTTGAGGTGCGAGTAGTAGGTGGGAATGGTGCTCGGTGCCAGCCGGCCCGCCTTGGCCTGCGATTGCCAATGCGCCATCAGCAGATCGACATGGCGGCCGCTGAAGGAGCGTGGATCGAGCTTGAAGGTCTTGACCGGGTTGTCGCGCAGGAAGCGAAACACCCAGATGCACAGACGCGCGCGCGCCTCGTTGGTGCGGTGACTGACGCTCTTGGCCTTGGCAGCATGCTGCCAGTTGTGCCGGCGCAGGATCAGCGACAGCACGTACATCCAGCGCTGCGGCATCAAGGGCAGGGTGTCGAGATCGACGGTGAGGGGGTCTGGATCGGACATGTGAGCCTCTGTCGTTGAACGTGTCGTGAATCGACTGGCCCCCTGAACCCCGGAACGACAGCCCGGGGCCGGGGCTGTCGAGGTCTGGCGCGTCCCCACGCGCGTTTGCCAATGCGTCGGCCGTCGCCCATGAGGGCAGTGGCCTTGGCCGTCGTAAAAGTGATCGCCTTGCACACGGTGCGTACACGCGTGGCTGTTCGCTCGGGGCGAACCGCAACGCCACCCGGATGAACCGGATGGCGCGCGCGGCAAGGTGTGCGGGCGTCACCTGCACGCGGCACCTCCAGGGTGCCGAAATCGAACGCTTTCGCCGGGCCGACTGGCTACACCGCAGCCAACGCGGTGTGCGGCCCGTTCATGCAGGTCCCGTGGCGGTCGGTCGAGCCGACGCGCTGCGGGTCGCCATCACCGAAGTGATGGCAGCGCATGACGCGAAATCGCTATGGGGACACTGGCGCCACACCAGAAGGCGCGGCGCGCGCCATGGCCTCGAGGGCGCATGGTGGCAAGGGGACGGATCGGGGTCCGTCGTGGATCTCGAGCTCGGGGCTCGCGGTGACCTCGGTCACCGGCTCTTCGACTGTCTCAGGCGGGCTTCCTTTGGCGCTCGATGCGCGCGGGCTGGTAGCTCCCGGCTTGACGCGTTCGAATCATGCGCTAGCGCGGCGCCGACTTCAAGCTCAAAAAGTGCCGACAAGCACGCCGTGAGTTCGAAAACGGGCCGCAGCGCAAGGGTTGACAAGCTCTGCTCATACCTCTGACTCCGATCGCGCGAGCGCCGAGGCTCCCCGTTGGGGTGACTGCGATCCGCGTCCTTGACAGAGCCCGCGCGGGTGCGAATGTGGTGCGACGCGCAGACCACTTTGACGACCAGCACCTGAGTCCCGCTGCAGATGGATGACGACGAGCTACAGCGGCGATGCATTCGGACCTGATCGCGAAAGCCGGTGTTTGCGCGAGTGCTTCAGCGTGGACGGTGTGGCCGCCGGCGCCGAAGCTGGCCGGACTGCAACCCAGCAAGGAGGGCAACTCGATGGAACCGATCGTCAGAGCGGTGGATCTCGGCTTCGGCAACACCAAGTTCATCACCGGGATGGCCGGCAGCGAGGTGCGCTGCGGCTGCATTCCCTCGCTCGCCTACCCGAGCACACGCGACCCGGCAAGCTTGCCGGCGGCCGAACGCCGCAAGACCCTGGCGATTCCGATCAACGGCCTGTTCTACGAAGTCGGGCCGGACGCAGCTCTGGCCACCGACAACCTGCGCGCCACCCATCTGCACGACCGCTACGTCGAAACACCGGAATACCTGGCGCTGCTGCGCGGTGCGCTGGCGATGATGAAGCTGCCGGTCATCGATGTGTTGGTGGTCGGCTTGCCGGTGTCGCACTTCGTGGCCAAGAAGGCCGCGCTGGAAAGGGTGGCCACCGGCACGCACGATATCGGCGGTGGCAAGGCCGTGACCGTGCACAAGACCCTGGCCCTGGCGCAGCCGCAGGGTGCGCTGGTGTACTACGCGGCGACGCACCAGAAGATGGCGACGATCGAGCATGAGCAAAGCCTGATCATCGACCCCGGCGCGCGTACCTTCGACTGGCTGGCCGCCCGGGGCATGCGGCTGGTGCTGAAGGCCAGCGATTCGGTAACCCGCGGTGTGTCGCATGTGCTGCGCTCGATCGCCAGCGACATCGGCACCGACATCGGCACGCCATACACCGATCTCGATGCCATCGACCGGGCGCTGCGCACCGGCCAGCGCCTGAGGGTCTACCAGAAGGCCTACGACCTGGCCAAGCTGATGCCCATCGCCCATTCGGTCGCGCAGCGCGCGGTGGGGGCGATGCTGGAGAGCATCCCGGCCGACTACAGCTTCCAGAACATCATCCTGGTGGGCGGCGGCGCGTTCCTGTTCAAGAACGCGGTCAAGCAGGCGTTTCCGAAACACCGGATCGCGGAAATGCAGGAGCCGATGTACGCCAACGTGCGCGGCTTCCAGATTGCGGGCATGAACTACGCGCGCAGTCTCGCGCAGCCGCCCGGCGGCGTCGGGCGGGTCGCACCGCAGGAAGGAGAGGGCGCATGAACGCGGTTGGCAAGGATCCGGGTCCGGTGAGCATGCTGTTCGAACTATCGCGGGACGACAATCCGCGCCTCTACGACGACTTGATGCGCTTCAACAAGGGCACGAAGCGCATCAACCGTCTACGGTTTCTGGCGCACGAGGGGTTGCTGGCGCAGAGCTGGATGCTGATCCCGGCTGCTGCGCCGCCGACCGTGGCCCAATCGGCTGGCGATGGGCCGGGCGAGCTGAACCTGGGCGAACCGTCCTTGACGAACCAGTCGTTCGCGCGACCGCTGGCCGAATAGGGTGAGGCCGTGGCCGCCAGGAAGCACCGGCGCCGCTACGCGCTCGGCGTGAGCGCATCCGAACTGGCGCAGATGGGAGTATGCGAGCGCTTGGTGAAGTTCGAGCACGACTGCGGCAGGCGAAGGACTGCCGAGCAGTTGCTGACCATGGAGCGCGGCCGCCGAGCCCATCAGCGGTTCTACCGGGATCGGCACGGCGGCGGGCAATCGGCCGGCCGGTGCTTCGTTGCGACGCTGGTGTTTGGCCAGGCCCGAGAGACCCGGGTGTTGAGGTGGTTCAGGGATCGCGTCTTGCGGCCGAGGCAGATGGGGCGTCGCTTGATTGTCCTGTACTACCGGATGGCGCCTGCCGTGTGCCGCTTGCTGGAGCGCTGGCCCAACCTCCAACCCGTCGTGCGTTGCATGCTGCGCGGGGTCGTGGGCATCGCGGCGCGGTGGCTCGAGTGGGAGCAGCGCCGGCATGTTCGGTAGCGCGCTTCTCACCGCATTGTTGGTGACGCTGTGCGTCATCGTCGGCGTTCTCTGGTCACGACGTCCCGGGATCGCATCTGCACGCCTGGTCTTGCCTCGAGAGCTGCGCGGCGCGCGGTTGGTTTACGCCGAGCAGTTGTTCCGGTCAACCGGCAAGACGGCAATCACTGCAAGGGTCGACCGTGCCTATCGAGTGGCGTCGGGCACGGTTGTCCTGCTGGAACTCAAGACCCGGGATCGAAATCGCGTCTTCCCTTCCGACGTCGTTGAATTGTCGGCGCAGCGTGCCGCGGTCGAACTGCAAACCGGGGAGATCGTTGCGCATCACGCCTACGTTGCTGTCCAGCGCCCCGGCAACGTGACGCAAGTCCTTCATCGAGTGCGATTGATGGCGATATCCGAAGTGAACGAGCTTGCGGCACGTCGCGAAGCGATTGTCTCGGGGCGGATGGCGCCGCGCTACGCAGATTCGGTGCAGGTGTGTCAGCGGTGTGCGTTCGCGAGAGACTGCGAGAAGGTAGGCCGGTGACTGTGTGTAGAAGGCGATCGCCCGGCCCCGATGAGTGTCCATCGGATTAGCCGAGCGCTCTTGCCGCCAAGCGCGGGCTGCATGCCCGAACGGCAGGTCAGGGCCCTTGAGCTGCCTGCCAGACTTGGCTCTCGACCGGTCGTGATCGACCCTCTGCTACTGTTCGCCACGACGACCGGAGTGGCTGCAGTGCAGCGTAAGGAGCCGGTGGCGAGTGCCCGCTTTCTGGCGGTCCAGCTTCATGAATCGCGGAGCTGGTCAGCCGTTGTTCGCGTAGGCCAGCACTGGATACTTTGGTGCCGTCCAGACCGGACAGTGAATCCGACTTCGATCACAGCCACGAGGCTTTGTTTCAGCCCAGGCATTCGCTTGCAAGCTATCGATGCAACTCAACGCGTTTACGTCGTAGCGTTTCGGACGGCAGTTCTCCAAAGCAGTCCTTGTAGGCGCGAGAAAACTCACCGAAGTGCCAGAAGCCCCAGTTGAGCGCCTCGGCCGCAACCGTTGTCGATCGCGGTGCGGCTGCAAGCAGTGACTGACGCGCCCGGTGCAGTCTCAGCCGAATCAGGAATGCAACGGGCGTTAGACCCAGTACCTCCTTGAACGCATATTCCAGCTTGCGCTCGCTCGCCGCAGCGGCCCGGCAGAGGTCGGTCACGTAGAGAGGCTCGCCCGCATGCTCCAAGGCGTAGTCCTCGGCAATCCTGACGATAAGGCTCTGTGCTTGCCGCGACTGGTCGCTGCGGGTCGGTCGGAAATCATCGGCAGCACCGAGCGTTGCCAGAAGCGCCTCGACCAACTCGACTTCGGCGGCGACCCGCTCCCTCTCACGCGTGTCGAACAGCGCCGGCCGCGCCGTGGCGGCTTGCACCAGGCGCTTGCCCCAGTGGAAGAGCGCGTGAACCTTCTGTGGCTGGACCTGCAACAACTCCAGGCCGCGCGGTTGCCGAAACTCGCTCTCGCGTTGCCGCGTCCGCAGATGGGTGGTTATGTCCTGCGCTGGCAGCAGGAAGGTCAGGCTTTCCCAGGCGGCTTCGACAACGAACCGGGCCTCGGCATTCGCTGCGGCGGCCAGCATCATGCCGGGTTGGACCGACATGCCGTTCACCGTCCCGCGGGCCTTCGGGCCGAAGGTGACGTAGGCGACCTGTCCCTCATGCACGCGCGTGCGTGTCCGCACGCGAAGGTTGACCGTATGGAACACGACCGTCGCGTTCACGAGCCGCACAGTCACCCGCCGCGCACGAAAGGGCTTCGACTGAAGCTTGACAGCATCCAGGTCAATCCAGTCGATGCCCGCACTGGCGACCGTGGGGTCGGTGATCTCCTCGATCGAAACTGCAGTGGCTTCCACCATGCCCACATTCTGCGGAAATCCGATAGACGGATTCGAGGCCGCGCCCGGAAAATTCTCGGCTGGCGTGCGCGCCCGCGGCTCGGGCTCACCAGGCGGCAATAGTCGCCGAGGCTTGAGCAGTGTCGTTCGCGCGCTGTCGTCGTCGCGCTTGCGCAGCGTCAATCAAGCTCCGACAGGCGAATGGGAAATTAGCAAGCGATGAAAACCATTCTGCGGCGACTGCTTTCCGCCATGTACACGAGCGCGGGCCAACCAAATCGGCGAATCGGTGTCGCTGGCCTCGCCATCGCCGCGTTGCTCGCGCCCGCCATTGCCGCCGCGGCCGACCCAGCGCGTCGTCCGAACATCGTCGTCATCCTCGCCGACGACATGGGCTTCGCCGACATGGGCACGTTCGGCAGCGAGATCCGCACGCCGAACCTCGACTCGTTGGCCCAGTCGGGCGTGCGCTTCACCAACTTCTACACCCACGCCAGCTGCTCGCCGACGCGCTCGATGCTGCTCAGCGGCGTCGACACGCACCTCAACGGTCTGGGCAACATGGACGAGTGGACGGCGCCCAACCAGCGCGGCCTGCTCGGCTACGAGGGCTACCTCAACGACCGTGTCGCCACGCTGCCGCAGTTGCTCAAGGACGCGGGCTACCACACCTACATGGTCGGCAAGTGGCACCTGGGCAAGGCGCCCGAGCAGATTCCGCGGGCGCGCGGCTTCGAGCGCGACTTCACGCTGCTCGACGGTGCCGGCAGCTACTGGGACATGACCAACTTCACCTCGGCGTCGCCGAAGTCGGTGTTCACCGAAGACGGCCGCTACCTGACCAAGCTGCCCGACGACTACTACGCCACGAAGACCTACACCGACAAGCTGATCGGCTACATCGACGCCAACCGCGGCAGCGGCAAGCCCTTCTTCGCCTACGTCTCGCACCAAGCGCCGCACGACCCGTACCACCTGCCGAAGGACTGGCGCAACCGCCATGTCGGCGAGTACGACGTCGGCTGGGATGCGATAAGGCAGGCGCGGCTGAAGCGGCAGATCGAGATGGGCATCATGCCACCAGGCACGCAGCTGGCCGAGCGCATGTGGTTCATCCCCGACCCGACGCTGCTGGCGCCGGCGCCGCGCGCCCTGCTCGGCAAGAAGATGGAGATGTACGCCGGCATGGTGGAGAACATGGACCACCATGTCGGCCGCCTGATCGAGCACCTGAAGAAGATCGGCGAATACGACAACACGATCTTCATCGTCTTCGGCGACAACGGCGCCGAGGGCACCGACCTGTTCAAGATGATCGCCGGCACGCCGGGCACCAGCGACTACCTGTTCGCCGCGCCAAATTTGGTCGCAGACGCACCCCAATGCCTGGGGCGACCCGGGCTCCTACGTGGCCTACGGCCCGATGTGGGCGCAGGTGTCGATGACGCCCTTCAGCCAGTACAAGGGTTGGCTCGGCGAAGGCGGCATCCGCAACGCGCTGATCGTCAGCGGCCCTGCCGTCAAGCGGTCCAAGGGCAGCCTGAATGCCGGCCTGATGCATGTGGCGGACCTGATGCCGACGCTGCTGGAAGTGGCCGGCACCCGCTATCCCAAGACGCTGGCCGGCCGCGAGTTGCCGCCGCTGATCGGCAAGTCCTGGAGCGCGGTGCTGGCGGGTCAGGCCGAGTCGCCTCGCACTGCGCAGGACGTCCTGGCCTGGGAGCTGTTCGGCAACCAGGCCGTGCGCCAAGGGGAATGGAAGGTGCGCCGCGAGTACAAGCCGATGGGTAACGGCGAATGGCAGTTGTTCAACCTGGAGGCCGACTCCGGCGAGCGAAAGGACCTCGCCAAAGCGCAGCCCGACAAACTGAAGGCGATGATCGCGCTGTGGGACGACTACGCACGCAGCAACAACGTGGTGCTGCCTAGCCGCTCGGTGTTCGAAACGATGGAAGACCAGTTGCCGCCGCGCGTGCCCGACGACCCCGGCTATCCGCCGCTGGTCACCAAGCGGCAGTTCGTGCCGCCCAAGGACATGCTGGCCGAACCCAAGCCTTGAGCATCGCCGCATTTCGACGCTTTCCACGGGACATTGCATCCATGAAACACACCCCCCACCCGATCCGCGCGCTAGCGCATGTCGCCATGGCGCTGCTGTTCAGCGTGGCGCTGTGTCCCACGCCGGCCTCCGCCCAGGTGCCGGCGCGCTTCTACTGGAAGAGCCTGTCGGGCGGCAACGCGGTGCCGGTGATCTTCAATTCGCTCAGCGGCAACGCCAACCCCTTCGATCCCGCCAACACCGTGGTGCAGGGCGCGAACTTCGACGCGACGATGGCGCTGGTGGGCTATGCGCACACCTACGCGCTGTTCGATCGTGCGGCCATGGGCGCGATCCTGCTGCCGATGGGGCGCGTCTCGGGCGAGGTCACGGTGGGCAGCCTCACGTCCAAACAGTCGGCCAGCGGCTATGGCGACCCGACGTTGGAGTTCGCGATCAACCTGATCGGCCCGCCGGCACAGAAGAACCTGGCCGAAGCGCTGCGCTTCGAGCCCGGCTTCTCGCTCGACCTGCTCGCCGACCTGGCTTTGCCGATCGGTGAATACGACAGCAACCAGGCGCTGAACCTGGGACAGAACCGCTGGTACGGGCGCATCGGCGCGCCCATCGTCTGGCAACTCGGGTCGTGGGTGCCGGGTAAGCGCACGACGCTGGAGTTCCTGCCGGCGGTGTGGCTCTTCGGCGACAACACAGACTATCTCGGCGGGCAGACGCTGAAGACCGATCCGCTGTTCCAGCTGGACGCGCACATCACGCGCGATTTCACCGATCGCTTCTGGGGTGCCATCGACGGCGTCTGGTACAGCGGTGGCCGGGCCAGCATCAACGGCGTGCAGGGCTCGAAGCTGAACAACATCGGCCTCGGCCTGACGCTGGGCTACAGCATCAACGACAACATCAACATGACCTTCGGCTACAAGTCAACCATCAACGACAGCGCCCCCACCGACCTGCGCATGGACGGCTTCCAGATTACGCTGGTCTTCGGCTGGCACCCGCTGATAGAAGGCTCGAAACGCCTGAAGTCTGAGTAGCAAGGCGCGCTTCGGCGGGTTCAACCGCAGTCCGTGGACTGCACTCGCACATGTCAAAGGCAATCCTGATTAGGTACAAGCCTCAGCAGTGCGGATAGCAGGTTCTGGGGTGGGGGGAGCTTGGAGCATGGAACGCAGGAGGCGATGGAAGATGGTGCGCATGTTGAAGCGACGGTTGAAGCGGAACTGGAACTCGGCGAGGTAGCGGTGGGCGTACTTGGTGAAGTCGAAGGCATGGTACGTGCCCGTGATGGCCGTCTTCAAGTTGCCCAGCAGCGTATTGATGGCCTTGAACTCGGGCCGCTCGACGCTGGCCTTGCCTCCGCCGGTGACAACGCGCTGATGCTCGGCGCCCACCAGTGCCGTGGCGCGAAAGCACGACAGGCCATCGGAGATCACCGTGGCCGTCGGGGCGATGTGGGTGGCGGCGAATGCGCCCACCTGCTCGATGGTGTGCGGCTGCGCGCGCAGGCAGGCCACGATCGGCTTGCCGCTCGGGGTGGTCTGCACTGCCGCGATGAACGGCACCTTGTTCTCGCTGCCGCGCCCGCGCTTGCCGCCACTACGCTCGCCACCGAGGTAGGCATCGTCGATCTCCACCCGGCCGTCGAGCTCGCGACCGTCCTCGGTCAGGCGCATTGCCTGCATGATCTTGTGCTTGAGCAGCCAGGCGCTGTGGTAGTTCACGCCGAGCTGGCGGCGCAACTCCAGCGCCGAGACGTTGTTCTTCGACTGCGTGAGCAACTGCATGGCCTGGAACCACACCCGCAGCGCCAGCTTGGTGCCCTGGAAGATGGTGCCGCTGGTCAGGCTGGTCTGGTGCGGGCAGGCCGCGCACTGCCAGTAGCGCATCCCGCCGCGCTCGAACACGCTGCGCGCCGCACCTCCGCAGGCTGGACACGCAAAACCACGCGGCCAGCGCGCGGCTTCAAGCGCCTGGCGGCACTTGTCCTCGGTGCCGTAGCGCTCAAAGAACTCGCTCATCGAAAGTCCGCGTTGAAACTGCACTCGATTCGTTGCCATGGCGCACCTCGCTGTTCGATGCGCCCATCTTCCCGCCTCACAGGCTCACTGCATGAGCCTGCTGAAGCTTCTCCCTAATCAGGAAGGCAATTGCCTTTGTCCGAAGATGGTGCAATTCGAGGGTGCTTGTTCCCGGCGCCCGACTGCATCCCTGTACCTTCACCGACTGCTATGGAGCAGGCAGATCGAAGATTCGTACGACTCGTGCCAGTCTAGAACGGCCACTCAGACGTGCCCAGCGACGGTCTGTTCATGGCCGGGACCACCCTTTCGCGGTAGTTGCAGTTACCTGCCGTTCGTAGTGCCGGCGATTCGAGAGCGAATGTCAGCTGCCTGGCGACGCGGCGATCTCTCCGCGGTACACGGCGGATGCGAGCCACTGTCAAAGATGCGCGTTCAGAAGCCAATGTGAGGGCGCCGACAAATCGCGTCGCAACTCGGCTGACGGATGATTTGGTAGAAGCTGCCGGCAAAGACGTCTTAGTGTACGGCCGGCCCGTTTAGCCAATGGCACCTGAGGTGCTGATCGCAGCCGCGTGTAGATTTTTTGGGGAGGTCGTACTGGTGCTGGATGCCGTCAAACTGGCGCGGCAGATTGCAGATTCGACGTCTACTTTATGCAACGGCTTCCGATTTCTCGATGATGGAGAATGCTGCCCATTCGGGAGGAATCGACCCAGTTTCTTGGGGTGTGCAAGACGGGGGACTTTCTGGGGGACTTTTCAGCAGTGCCAGCCCTTGAAGCCCAGTATCGACAAGCCTTGTAGCCCATGATCTGGAAGACACCCTCTCCGCCAAGATGGCGTGCCAATGGGCCGCACGACGGGCCACAGCAGTCCCGCAAAGCCCCGTAGGCCGGGGCTTTCGCGATTCTGAGGGTCTCACGGCGCCGATCGACAACGCAAACGCGCTGAGGAGCGTTGGGGGACTTGCGCGGTACGCATGCCTCGCGGCCGCAAGAGCCGCGACGATGCCCTATGCCGACACGAAATGCTGGAACGCGCGCTGGCCTGTCGGCAGGGTCGGCGTCCGCGATGCAGGCAGCGGCGGCCGCCGCCTGGAGGTCTTGCCTGCCCATGCGGGTGCATTCACGAGCGGCCGACTTCGAACAACGCCATCCTCGACGCGCTGGAGCGCTTGGCTGCAAACACCGGATGACGGGCCACAGATTCCAGCGCATAGCCTCGGCGATGCTGCATGGAATGGTTCTATGCCGTGACGTCCTCGCGCTGCGGTCGGTGCACCCGCAGCGCAGCGCGCTCGGTGCCGTCTGCAGCCATGCGACCTCCTTGCCGAAGCGGCGCGTCATGACGCAGGCGCGGGCCGACCGGCTTGCCAGCCCGAGGCCGGGTGCGAACTTGCTTGCGTTCAGGGTGGCGCGAGAAGTCGCCCAGCGCCGATCTCGCACCGCCTGAATTCAACGTGCATGCCCGTGCCGGTGATGGATATCGGGATAGTGCGGATGCCGGTGCATCAACGGCAGGTGCCGATGCACATGCACGTGCGGCTCCACGCCGTCCCAGTCGAAGTCGTGCGCGTGCCGGTGGTGCGCGTCGTGCCGATGGGCATGCGCATGTTCGAGCGGCTCGTGCGTGTGTTCGTGTTCATGGCGCTCGCGCAGGTGCAGCCACACGCCCACGGCCATCAACACGGCGGCTGACCAGAACAGCAGCGTCGGCCGCTGCGGCCACAGCAGCAGCGAGACGAGCACGCCGAACAGCGGCGCCACCGAGAAGTAGGCGCCGGTGCGCGCCGTGCCCAGCGTGCGCAGCCCGACGACGAACAGCGTCAGGCTCAGGCCGTAGCCCAGGAAGCCGACCCCCAGCGCTGCGGCGGCGGCGCCCGACGCCGGCAGCGCGGCACCTGCCGCCAGCGCCAGGCCGGTGTTGCAGGCGCCGGCCAGCAGGCCCTTCAGACAGGCGACGAGCATCGCGTCGTTGGCCGATACCTTGCGCGTCAGGTTGTTGTCGATGGCCCAGCACAGGCATGCCGCGACGATCAGCAGCGCCCCGGTCGACAGCGAGGATGCTCCAGGTTCCCACGACAACAACACACCGCCGGCGACGATGGCGAGCATGCCGAGCACGATGCGCCGGTCGGCGTTCTCCTTGAACACCCACCAGGCGAGCAGCGCCGTCAGCATGCCCTCGACGTTGAGCAGCAGCGACGCGGTCGCCGCGTCGGTGCGCGTCAGCCCCCACATCAGCAGCGCCGGGCCGAGCATGCCGCCGAAGACGATGGCGCCGAGCAGCCAGGGCAGGTCGGCACGGGGGATGCGCATCGGCGCGGCCACGCGCACCGGGCGCAGGCGGCGCAGCGCCAGCACCGCGCCCAGGCCGATGCCGCTGCCCAGGTAGAGCAGGCCGGCAAGCAGCAGCGGCGGCGTGCCGCCCAGCAGCAACTTGGCCAAAGGCGTGCTCGCACCGAACAGCAGCGCGGCGGCGAGGGCGGGGGTGGCGGAACCCAAGGACATGGCGTAGTGGAGCACAACGCGGTGCCGATCCCGATGTGCTCAAGCGCGTTGTAATAATCATCGCACAGTGAGATAAGTGCTTCATGATCGATTGGCTGATCCTCACCGCCACGTTGCCCACCTCGCCCAGCGGCCTGCGCGTGCGCGTCTGGCGGGCACTCAAGGCCACCGGTGCCGGAAGCTTGCGCGAGGGGGTCTACCTGCTGCCGCAGCACGCCGCCACGGCGCCGGCGCTGCAGGCGCTGGAGCGCACCATCGCCGAAGCCGGCGCGGATGCGCACCTGCTCCTGGTCAGCGCGCGCGACGCGGCGCAGGAACAGGCCTTTCGCGCGCTCTTCGACCGCGCCGAGGCCTACGCCGAGCTGCTGCAGTCGGTGAAGGAGGCGCGCGCCGGTCTGCGCCAGGCGACGCAGGCGCAACTGCGAAAGACGCTGCACGGCCTCGAGCAGCGGCTGCGCGCCATCCAGGCGAGCGACTTCTTTCCCGGCAAGCCTGGTGAAAAGGCGGGCCAGGCGCTGGCGGCGCTGCGCCGCCAGGTCGAGCTGCAGCTGTCACCCGACGAGCCCGCGGCGTCGCGCGCGGCCATCGAGGCGCGCGCCGTCGCCGACTACCGCGGGCGCACCTGGGCGACGCGCAAGCGGCCGTGGGTCGACCGCCTGGCGACGGCCTGGCTGGTGCAGCGCTTCATCGACCCGTCGCCGCGCTTCGTCTGGCTGGACGATGCTCGCCAGTGCCCGAAGCGCGCGCTGGGCTACGACTTCGACGGCGCCACCTTCACGCATGTGGACGACAAGGTCAGCTTCGAGGTCATGGCCGAGAGCTTCGGCCTGCTCGGCGACGCCGCCTTGCGCCGCGTCGCGGCGCTGGTGCACTACATCGATGTCGGCGGCATCCCGGTGGACGAAGCGCCGGGTTTCGAGGCGCTGGTGCGCGGCCTGCAGGCCCGCCATGCCAAGGACGACGCCTTGCTGGCGGCGGCGCTGCCGCTGTTCGATGCCTTCTACGCTGCGATGCAGGCTGCCGATGAAGACTGAGGGCGCCGATTCAGCACCCGCCGCGCCGAGCCGGACTGAGGGCGCCGATTCAGCGCCCGCCGCGCCGAGCCGTGCCGAGGCCTTTCGCTTCTGGCTCGAGCTCGGCTTCATCAGCTTCGGCGGCCCGGCCGGGCAGATCGCGATCATGCACGAGGAGCTCGTGGAACGCCGCCGCTGGATCTCGGAGCAGCGCGTCCTGCACGCGCTGAACTACTGCATGCTGCTGCCGGGGCCCGAGGCGCAGCAGCTGGCCACCTACATCGGCTGGCTGCTGCATCGCACTTGGGGCGGCATCGTCGCCGGCGGCCTGTTCGTGCTGCCGTCGCTGTTCATCCTGATCGCGCTGTCATGGGTCTACATGGCCTTCGGCCAGGTACCGGTCATCGCCGGCCTGTTCTACGGCATCAAGCCGGCCGTCACCGCGCTGGTGCTGCACGCGGCCTGGCGCATCGGCTCGCGCACGCTGAAGAACGCCTGGCTCTGGGGTATCGCCGTCGCCGCCTTCGCCGCCATCTTCGCGCTGCAGGCGCCGTTCCCGCTGATCGTGGCGGCCGCGGGGCTGGCCGGCTTCTTTGGCGGACGCTGGGTGCCGCAGCACTTCAGCCTGGGCGGCGGGCACGGTGTCGCGGCCAAGACTTACGGGCCGGCGTTGATCGACGACCACACGCCGCCGCCCGGCCACGCACGTTTCCGCTGGTCGGCGTTCGGCGCGGGGCTGGTCGTCTTCCTGGGCCTGTAGGCGCTGGCCATAGGCGGGCTGGCGCTGCTGCACGGCTGGCACGGCGCGCTGACGCAGATGGCCTGGTTCTTCACCAAGGCGGCGCTGTTGACCTTCGGTGGCGCCTATGCGGTGCTGCCCTATGTCTACCAGGGCGCGGTCGAACATTTCGGCTGGCTCACGGCCGAGCAGATGATCGACGGCCTGGCGCTGGGCGAGACCACGCCCGGCCCGCTGATCATGGTCGTCGCCTTTGTCGGCTTCGTCGGCGGCTGGACGAAGGCGCTGTTCGGGCCCGATGCGCTGTGGCTGGCGGGCGCGGCGGCAGCCGCCGTGGTCACCTTCTTTACCTTCCTGCCGTCCTTCGCCTTCATCCTGCTGGGCGCGCCCTTCATCGAGGCAACGCACGGCAAGCTGCAGTTCACCGCACCGCTGACCGCCATCACCGCCGCGGTGGTCGGCGTCATCGTCAACCTGGCGGTGTTCTTCGCCCAGCACGTGCTGTGGCCGCAGGGACTGGGCGGGCGCTTCGAGTGGCCGTCGGCGTTGATCGGCCTCGCCGCCGGCATCGCGCTGTGGCGCTTCAAGGCGGGCGTGATCCCGGTCATCGCCGGCAGCGCGGCGGCCGGCCTGGCCTGGCAGCTGCTGGGCCGATGATCCCGGGAAATGCAAGGAGCGCCGCATGTTTGCCGAGTCCTTGAACACAGGGCGCGCCGCCTCGGTGGCGCTGCTCTACCTCGGCGACCGCGCCGCGCGCCAGCGCGCGGACCCGGCCGCGAGCCGCTTCGCAGCGCTCTTCGATGCGCTCGCGGCGGCCGGCATCGCGGCACGCCCGGCGGTGTACCACGACGACTTCGCCGATGAGGTCGAGGCGCAGTTGCGCGAAGTCGGCCTGGTGCAGGTGTGGTGCAACCCGGTCGAAGATGGGCGCCGCCGCGACCGGCTGGACGCCATGCTGCGCAGCGTGGCGGATGCGGGCGTGATCGTCAGCGCGCACCCGGACACGATCCTGAAGCTGGGCACCAAGGACGTGCTCATCGACACCCGCGACCTGCCTTTCGGCAGCGACGTGCAGCGCATCGACAGCCTGCAGCAGCTGCAAGCCGAGCTGCCGCTGCGTCTGCGCGGCGGCGCACGCGTGTTGAAGCAGCACCGCGGCCACAGCGGCATCGGTATCTGGCGCGTCGAGCGCGAGCCATCCTCGCCGTGGCTGCGCGTGCGCCATGCGCAGCGCGGCAGCGCCGAGCAGCGCATCTCGCTGAGCGACCTGCTGCAGCTGCTGGCGCCGTATTTCGACGCCGGCAACGGCGGCCACATGATTGAGCAGGCCTGGCAGCCGCGCATCGCCGAGGGTATGGTGCGTGCCTATCTGGTCGAGGACCGTGTCGCCGGCTTCGGCGTGCAGGCCATCAACGCGCTGCATCCCGGCGCACTGGGCGAGCCGCCGCCGCCACCCGGGCCGCGGCTGTACCACGGGCCGCAGCTGGCGCAGTTCCAGGGCCTGAAGCAGCGTCTCGAAGCCGAGTGGGTCGAGCTGCTGTGCGATCGTCTCGGCGTCGCACGCGAACGCCTGCCGCTGCTGTGGGACATCGACTTCATGGCCGGCGACCCGGCAACCGATGGCAGCGAGCGCTTCGTGCTCTGCGAGATCAACGTCAGCAGCGTGTCGCCGTTCCCGCCGTCGGCGATCGCACCGCTGGTGGGCGCGATCGCGGCGCGTTTGGCTCGTCACGGTTGGTGATGCCATCCAGGGTGCATCAAGGCCTGGACCACTGGTTTCTGCACCTGCGTGCAACCGGTGGGCGCTCGCAGCCTGTCGAGCAACTGATGCAGCGCTGGCGTGCGGAGGCGATCAGCGCGGGCACGTTCAAGAACCGGATGTGCACGTTGCGCCGACTGGCCGCGGAGACCGACAAGCACGTGACAGCCGGCGAGGATTGACGCGGCTCAGCGGCGAGGATGTGGGCGACGTCCCGCCGGCGGCACTGCGCGCCGCGCAGGCTGGGCGTGCCGAGCGCCCGCGCCCCCGGCTACTTGAACAGCTTGGCGAGCTTGGCCAACTCGGCCGACAGCGTGTCGTTCATCGCTGCCAGCGCGTCGAGGGCGTCGGCCCCTTCCTTCTGCTCGGCCTTGAAGCGCGCGTCGGCGTCGTCGGCCTGCTGGCGCAGCACCGGGTCGGCGTCGAGCACGCGTTTGACGGCGGCGCTCTTGAACGCGGCCTGCACCTGCTTGCGCGCGTCGTCGCGCTGCGCGATGCCGGCGCGCACCGCTTCGGCGGACCGCTTCAACCCCGCGGTCGCGTCGCCGGCGAAGCCGTCGAAGGCCTCGCCCGCCACCGGGTCGCCGTCGCCGGCGCTGAATTCGGCCGAATCGGGCACCAGCAGCACGCTGCCGGCCTTCAGGTTGGCCAGGTCGACATGCGGGTTCAGTGCCTGCAGCCGCTGCAGCGCGGGCGCATCGGCCGCCGCGCCGCCTTGCACCAGCTTGCCCAGGCTGTCGGCGTTCTTGATCTGGAAGATGCGGATCATGGGTCGCTCCGGGTTCAGCCGATCAGGTTGAGCGCGTTCCACGGCG
>JAFEBX010000004.1 GCA_018242425.1 Pseudomonadota bacterium | reverse complement strand
GGGCGACAACATCAAGATGAAGGTCAGCCTGATCAACCCGGTGGCGATGGATGAAGGTCTGCGCTTCGCGATCCGTGAAGGCGGTCGTACCGTCGGCGCCGGCGTCGTCGCCAAGATCATCAAGTGATGGCCGGCTCGGCTTGCGGCATGCGTTGAAGCGCATGCCGCGAGACGGGCATCGGCGAGGCAGGATGCCGAGCGTTGCCTGTTTTGGCATGGACGCCGGCAGTCCGCAATCAGGATGCCGAGCGTTGCCTGCTTGGGCAGGGACGCCGGAACCTCGGCTGGTCCAGAGCCCATTTATTTTTGGGCCCGGGGCTTGCAAAGGCCATTCCAGACCCGCTAGAATGTAAGACCACTTGCGGATACGGCATTCGTGCCGGCAGGTGACAGCGAAAAGAGGGGCACGGAAGCACCTCGTATTCGCCGGACAGGGATCATGTCGTGGGCGGACGGCCATTGGCCGTGGCCGACGCGTTGTTTTCCGTCTGGGCGGGCCGGGTGACCGGGCCGCCTTCGTGTTTTTCAGGATGTTGTACCGGAATCCCGATACTGCCGGACCCTGGCCGCCGACGTGAGTCGCGGCAAGCCCGGGAAGTCGGGGCCCCTTGCGGTTCGGTCCACTTAGCGACCGGCCGTTGCTCTTTCAACCAAAGGAATTCCCGCCATGGCGGACCAGAAGATCCGAATTCGGCTCAAGGCTTTCGATCATCGCCTGATCGATCGTTCCACGAGCGAAATCGTCGAGACGGCCAAGCGGACCGGCGCGCAAGTGCGCGGCCCGATCCCGCTGCCGACCAAGCTCGAGCGTTACACCATTCTCACGTCCCCGCATGCCGACAAGGATGCGCGTGACCAGTACGAGACCCGCACGCACAAGCGCGTGCTCGATATCGTCGACCCCAACGACAAGACCGTGGACGCGCTGATGAAGCTCGAACTCGCGGCTGGCGTTGACGTCCAGATCAAGTTGGCCTGAGGAGACCGAGAATGAGCGCGAAAGTGCACCAGCTCGGTATCGTCGGCCGCAAGGCCGGCATGACCCGTCTGTTCACCGAAGATGGCAAGTCCATCCCGGTGACCCTGATCGAGGCAACGCCGAACCGCATCACCCAGGTCAAGACCGTCGATGTCGACGGCTACTCGGCCATCCAGGTCACCGCCGGCGTCAAGCGCGCTGCGTTGATCAACAAGACCGGCGCCGGCCACTACGGCAAGGCCAAGGTCGAAGCCGGTCGCGGCCTGTGGGAATTCCGCGTGGCCGACGACAAGATCGCCGACTTCACGGTCGGTGGCGAAATCAAGGCCGATATCTTCAGCGAAGGCCAGGTTGTCGATGTCCAGGGCGTGACCAAGGGCAAGGGCTTCCAAGGCACGATCAAGCGCTGGAACTTCACCATGGGTGACGCCACCCACGGTAACTCGCTGTCGCATCGCTCGCCGGGTTCGATCGGCCAGCGCCAGACGCCGGGTCGCGTGTTCCCGGGCAAGAAGATGTCCGGCCACATGGGTGCCGAAACCCAGACCACGCAGAACCTGAAGGTCGTCAAGGTCGACGCCGAGCGCGGCCTGATCGCCGTGCGTGGCGCGGTTCCGGGTGCTCCGGGCGGCGACGTCATCGTGCGTCCGACGAGCAAGGGAGTCTGAGCATGGAACTGACCAACATCAGCGGCAAGAAAGTGTCGGTCTCCGACGCGATCTTCGGCCGTGAATTCAACGCGGACCTGATTTCGCAGGTCGTCACCGCGTATCGCAACGCCGGCCGTTCCGGCACCAAGGCGCAGAAGACGCGTTCGGAAGTCGCCGGCACCACCAAGAAGTCGAAGAAGCAGAAGGGTGGCGGTGCTCGTCACGGCGCCCTGACCGCTCCGATCTTCGTTGGCGGTGGCGTGACCTTCGCGGCCAAGCCGCGCAGCTTCGAGCAGAAGGTCAACCGCAAGATGTATCGCGCGGCGATGGCTTCGATCCTGTCGGAACTGAATCGCCAGGGCCGCATCACCGTCGTCGATGCGATCGACGTCGATGCGCCGAAGACCCAGGGCCTGGTCGGCAAGCTGGCCGAGCTGAAGGCCGGCAAGCGTCCGCTGCTGGTCGTCGAAGACGCCAGCGAGAACCTGTACCTGGCCGCCCGCAACATCCCGTACGTGGAAGTGCGTGACGTGCAGGGTCTGGATCCGGTGTCGCTGGTCGCGTCCGATACGGTCGTGATGACTGCCGACGCGGTCAAGAAGATCGAGGAGTGGCTGGCATGAGCCTCAATGTGTATTCCGTGATTCGTGCGCCGCGCGTGTCTGAAAAGACCGCCCGTCTGCAGGAAGTCTCCAACCAGTACGTCTTTGAAGTCGCGAAGGACGCCACCAAGGCCGATGTGAAGGCCGCCGTGGAAGAAATCTTCGAGGTAAAGGTCGCTGCCGTGAACGTCGTGAACGTGAAGGGCAAGGTCAAGGCTTTCAAGAACCGCACCGGCCGCCGCGGCGACTGGCGCAAGGCGTACGTGACCCTCGCTGATGGCCAGGCCATCGACGTGACGGCCAAGGCCTGAGGAAAACGACCATGGCATTGATGACATTCAAGCCCACCTCCGCAGGCCGCCGCAGCGCGGTCCGCGTGGTGACGCCCGATCTCCACAAGGGTGCGCCGCACGCACCGTTGCTCGAGAAGCAGGGCAAGACCGGTGGCCGCAACAACTACGGCCGCATCACCACCCGCCACATCGGTGGTGGCCACAAGCAGCACTACCGCCTGATCGATTTCAAGCGTGACAAGGAAACGATCCCGGCCAAGGTCGAGCGTATCGAATACGACCCGAACCGCACCGCGCACATTGCGCTGCTGTGCTATGCCGATGGTGAACGCCGCTACATCATCGCCCCCAAGGGCCTGAAGGCGGGCGACCAGGTGCTGGCCGGCGTGACCGCGCCGATCCGCGCCGGCAACACCTTGCCGCTGCTCAACATCCCGGTCGGCACCACGGTGCATTGCGTCGAGATGAAGCCGGGCAAGGGCGCCCAGATGGCCCGCGCCGCCGGCGCCGGCGTCCAGCTGATCGCGCGCGAGCAGGGCTACGCCACGCTCCGCCTGCGTTCGGGCGAGATGCGCAAGGTTCCGGTCGAATGCCGCGCCACCATCGGTGAAGTCGGCAACGTCGAACACAACCTCGAGAAGCTGGGCAAGGCTGGCGCGAAGCGCTGGCGCGGTGTCCGCCCGACCGTCCGCGGTGCCGCCATGAACCCGGTGGACCACCCGCACGGTGGTGGCGAGGCGAAGGCCGGCCAGGGTAATCCGCATCCGGTCACCCCGTGGGGTGTCCCGACCAAGGGTTACAAGACGCGCAAGAACAAGCGCACCCAGCAGTTCATCGTGCGCGATCGCAGGAGTTAATCGGATATGGCGCGTTCACTCAAAAAGGGTCCGTTCATCGACCACCACCTTGCGAAGAAGGTGGAGGCCGCGGGCACCAACACCAAGAAGCCGATCAAGACCTGGTCGCGTCGCTCGATGATCATGCCGGAGATGGTGGGTTTCACCATCGCCGTGCACAACGGCAAGGCCCACGTGCCGGTGCTGGTCAACGAGAACATGGTTGGCCACAAGCTCGGCGAATTCTCGTTGACGCGGACCTTCAAGGGTCACGGCGGCGACAAGAAGGCGGGCAAGTAAGGAGAGCATGATGGAAGCCAAGGCAATCCTGCGCTCCGCGCGCATCTCCCCGCAGAAGGCCCGACTGGTCGCCGACCAGGTCCGCGGTCTTCCGGCGGCCCGTGCACTGGACCTGTTGAAGTTCAGTGACAAGAAGGCAGCCCACATGATCCACAAGGTCCTGTGGTCGGCCGTCTCCAACGCCGAAAACAATGTCGGCGCCGATGCCGATGCGTTGAAGGTCAAGACCATCATGGTTGATGAAGGTCCGAGCCTGAAGCGTTTCATGGCACGTGCGAAGGGACGCGGTACCCGCATCCTCAAGCGCACCAGCCACATCACCATCGTCGTCGCCGAGGGCAAGTAACCATGGGTCATAAAGTTCATCCCGTCGGTATCCGCCTCGGCATCGCCAAGGACTGGAACTCCAAGTGGTATGCCGGCAAGAAGGAATTCGCCGGTTTCCTCGCCGGTGACCTCAAGGTCCGCGAACTGCTTCGCAAGAAGCTGGCGCAGGCCGGCATCTCCCGCATCCTGATCGAGCGTCCGGCCAAGTCGGCGCGCGTGACGATCTACACCGCCCGCCCGGGCGTGGTGATCGGCAAGCGCGGCGAAGACATCGAGAAGCTCCGCAAGGAAGTGTCCGATGTCATGGGCGTCCCGGCGCACATCAACGTCAGCGAAGTCCGCAAGCCGGAGCTCGACGCGCAGCTGGTCGCCGAGTCGATCGCGCAGCAGCTCGAGCGCCGCATCATGTTCCGCCGCGCGATGAAGCGCTCGGTCGGCAACGCGATGCGCCTGGGCGCGCTGGGCATCAAGGTCAACGTCGCTGGCCGCTTGAACGGCGCTGAAATCGCCCGTTCGGAGTGGTACCGCGAAGGCCGCGTGCCGCTGCACACCCTGCGTGCGGACATCGACTACGGTTTCGCCGAGGCACACACCACCTATGGCGTGATCGGCATCAAGGTCTGGATCTACAAGGGCGAAGTGTTCGATTTCGCGCAAGTGGGCCAGGAGAAGAACGACGAGCCGCGCAATGAGCGCAGCGACCGTCCGGCCCGCGCTCCGCGCGCGCCGCGCGGCGATCGCGATGGCGGCAACCGTGAGGCAAGGGGCTAAGCCATGCTGCAACCCAAGCGAACCAAATACCGCAAGCTCCACAAGGGCCGTAACGAAGGCCTGGCCTGGAGTTCCAATGCCGTGTCGTTCGGCGAGTACGGCCTGCGTTCCACGCAGACCGGCCGCCTGACCGCGCGCCAGATCGAGGCCGCCCGCCGTGCCATCAGCCGTTACGTCAAGCGTGGCGGCAAGATGTGGATCCGCGTGTTCCCCGACAAGCCGATCACCGAGAAGCCGATCGAAGTCCGCATGGGCTCCGGCAAAGGCAACGTCGAGTACTGGGTCGCGCAGATCCAGCCCGGCCGCATGATTTATGAAATCGAAGGCGTCGACGAAGCGACCGCACGCGAGGCGTTCCGCCTGGCCGCTGCCAAGCTTTCGGTGACCACCCAATTCGTGACCCGGACGGTGCGCTGATGGACATCAAGCAACTCCGCCAGTTGTCCGAGAAGGACCTGGCCAACCACGTGACCGAACTCCAGAAGGAGCAGTTCGCCCTGCGCATGCAGAAGGCGACCGGTCAAATGGAAAAGACCCACGAGATCCGCCGCGTCCGCCGGGAAATCGCCCGCGCCAAGATGCAGCAGTCCGTCGTGGCCAAGAAGTAATCACGGACATGACCATGAACAACACTGATAAAAAGCAGCACACGGTCGAAGGCCGCGTGGTCAGCAACAAGATGGACAAGACGGTGACCGTGCTTGTCGAGCGCCAGATCAAGCACGCGCTCTACGGCAAGTACATCCGTCGCTCCACCAAGCTGCACGCCCACGACGCCGACAACGCCTGTAACGAAGGCGATTTGGTGCGCGTCGCCGAATGTGCCCCGATGTCCAAGACCAAGAACTGGCGCGTGGTTGAAATCATCACCCGCGCGGCCGAATAAGAGGAGGCTTAAGACATGATCCAGATGCAGAGCCACCTCGATGTCGCGGACAACTCCGGTGCCAAGGAAGTCATGTGCATCAAGGTGCTTGGAGGTTCCAAGCGCCGTTATGCCGGCATCGGCGACATCATCAAGGTGTCGATCAAGGACGCCATCCCGCGCGGCAAGGTGAAGAAGGGCGAGGTCTACAACGCCGTGGTCGTGCGTACCCGCAAGGGTGTGCGTCGCCCGGACGGTTCGCTGATCCGCTTCGACGGCAACGCCGCCGTGTTGCTGAACAACAAGCATGAACCCATCGGCACCCGCATTTTCGGGCCGGTGACGCGCGAACTGCGCTCCGAGAAGTTCATGAAGATCGTTTCGCTCGCACCTGAAGTGCTGTGAGCCGGAGGACACCATGAACCGTATCAAGAAAGGCGACCAGGTGATCGTCATCACCGGCAAGGACAAGGGCAAGAAGGGCGACGTCGTGCGCGTCGATGGCGACCGCGTGTTCGTTTCGAACATCAACGTCGTCAAGCGCCACACCAAGCCGAATCCGCAGGCCGGCCAGCCCGGCGGCGTGGTCGAGCGCGAAGCCTCGATCCACATTTCCAACGTGATGCTGTTCAACCCGGCCAGTGGCAAGGGTGAGCGCGTCGGTATCAAGATGCTGGAGGATGGACGCAAACTGCGTGTGTTCCGCTCCGGCGATGCGATTGACGCCTGAGGTCTAAAGACATGAACACTCGTTTGGAAAAAATCTACAAGGAAGAAGTGGTGCCGGTGCTGATGAAGCGCTTTGGCTACACCAATCCGATGCAGGTCCCGAAGATCCAGAAGATCACCATCAACATGGGCGTCGGCGAAGCCGCGACCAACAAGAAGGTGCTGGAAAACGCCGTGGCCGACCTGGCCAAAATCACCGGCCAGCAGCCGATCGTCACCAAGACCCGCGTCTCGGTGGCCTCGTTCAAGATCCGCGACGGCTGGCCGATCGGCTGCAAGGTGACCCTGCGTCGCAACAAGATGTACGAGTTCCTCGATCGCCTGATCAACATCTCGCTGCCGCGCGTGCGCGACTTCCGTGGTGTCTCGGGTCGTTCGTTCGACGGCCGCGGCAACTACAACATGGGCCTGAAGGAACAGATCATCTTCCCGGAGATCGACTTCGACCAGGTTGACGCGCTGCGCGGCATGGACATCGCGATCACGACCACCGCCAAGACCAACGAAGAAGCCAAGGCATTGCTCGAAGCCTTCCGTTTCCCGTTCCGCAACTGACCGCAAGGACATATCGACATGGCCAAGACCTCAATGGTCAACCGCGAAGTCAAGCGCGCTAAGCTCGCCAAGCAGCATGCTGCGAAGCGCGACGCGCTGAAGAAGATCATCTCCAGCCAGGACGCCTCCTACGAGGAGAAGATGGACGCCGCGACCAAGCTCCAGAAGCTGCCGCGCGATTCGTCGCCTTCCCGCCAGGTCAGCCGTTGCGTGCTGACGGGTCGTCCGAAGGGCGTGTACAGCAAGTTCGGCCTCGGCCGCAACAAGCTGCGCGAAGCCACCATGCGTGGCGACGTCCCGGGCCTGCGCAAGGCTTCGTGGTAAGCAAACAAGTTATAATTTCCGATTCCATTCGCGAAAGCGGATATCGATACTCATAAGGTAATGACTCAATGAGCATGACTGATCCCATCGCCGACATGCTGGTCCGCATCAAGAATGCGGCCGCTGTGGGCAAGCCGACGGTGAAGATGCCGTCCTCCAAGATCAAGGTTGCGATCGCCAACGTGCTGAAGGCCGAAGGCTACATCAGCGACCTGCGCGTCACCGACCTCGGCGGCGGCAAGGCCGAGCTGGAAGTCCAGCTCAAGTACTTCGAAGGCAAGCCGGTGATCGAGAAGCTGCAGCGCGTTTCGCGCTCCGGCCTGCGCCAGTACCGCAGCAAGCACGCGCTGCCGAAGGTGCTGGGCGGACTCGGCATCGCCATCGTTTCCACCTCCAAGGGCATCATGACCGACTCGCAGGCGCGCCATCAGGGCGTCGGCGGTGAAGTCCTGTGCTTCGTGGCCTGATCCAGGAGCGCACCATGTCCCGAGTCGCCAAAAAGCCGATCACCCTGCCCAAGGGCGTGGAGATCAAGACCCAGAACGGCCAGATCGAGGCCAAGGGCCCGAAGGGCACCCTCACCATCGTGCAGCCGGAAGGCGTTGCGTTGACGGTCGAGAACGGTGTTGCCCAGCTCGCCGCCAATGATCCGTCGAAGGTCGCCCTGACCGGCACCATCCGCGCCATCCTGGCCAACATGGTCACCGGCGTGTCCGAAGGGTTCACCCGCAAGCTTGAACTGGTCGGCGTCGGTTACCGCGCCGCCATGCAGGGCAAGGACCTCAGCCTGTCGCTGGGCTTCTCGCACCCGGTGGTGTTCGTGGCGCCGGAAGGCATCACCATCGCCACTCCGACCCAGACCGAAATCGTGGTCACGGGCGCGGACAAGCAGCGCGTCGGTGAAGTCGCCGCCAAGATTCGCGGTTACCGTCCGCCGGAACCCTACAAGGGCAAGGGCGTGAAGTACTCCGACGAAACCATCATCCGCAAGGAAGCCAAGAAGGCCTGATCCTAACAAGGATCTCCGCGTCGATCCGCTTTCGGGAGAGAACCATCATGTTGAAGAAAATCGCTCGTCTCCGCCGCGCCAAGTCCACCCGCGCGCAGATCAAGAAGCTCGGCGTGCCGCGCCTGTCGGTGCTGCGCACCGGCCAGCACCTGTACGCGCAGCTGTTCACCGCCGACGGTTCCAAGGTCCTGGCTGCCGCCTCGACCACCCAGGACGACGTCCGTGGCGACCTCAAGTCAGGCAAGAACATCGAAGCCGCCGCTCGCGTCGGCAAGATGATCGCCGAGCGCGCCAAGGCCGCCGGTGTCGAGAAGGTCGCGTTCGACCGTTCAGGCTACCGCTACCACGGTCGCATCAAGGCCCTGGCCGATGCAGCCCGCGAAGGCGGCCTGCAGTTCTGATTTCGTTCCACTCGCCGGCGCGGAGTGCGCGCCGGGCTGGGCTTCCGGTTGCGGAGGCCTTGAATCGCCCGCTCCAGACCACAACTCCAAGCGGCCACGAGGCCGTACATCCCTAATCACACAGGAACAAGTTACATGGCCAACGAACAACGCGAACAGCGCGAGCCCCGTGGCCGCGATCGCAACGATCGCGCCCCGCGCGAGGAATACGATGACGGCATGATCGAGAAGCTGGTCGCGGTCAACCGCGTCAGCAAGACGGTCAAGGGCGGTCGCCAGTTCACCTTCACCGCGCTCACCGTGGTCGGTGACGGCGCCGGCAAGGTCGGCTTCGGTTATGGCAAGGCGCGCGAAGTGCCGGTTGCCATCCAGAAGTCGATGGAGCAGGCCCGCAAGACCATGAAGACGGTCGACCTCAACAACGGCACCCTCTGGCACCAGGTCAAGTCCGGCCATGGCGCGGCTCGCGTGTTCATGCAGCCGGCGTCCGAAGGTACCGGCGTGATCGCCGGCGGCGCGATGCGCGCCGTGCTGGAAGCGGTTGGCGTGAAGAACGTGCTGGCCAAGGCCACCGGTTCGCGCAACCCGATCAACCTGGTCCGCGCCACCCTGAAGGGCCTGGTGCAGATGCATTCGCCCTCCAACATTGCCGCCAAGCGTGGCAAGTCGGTCGAGGAGATCTTCCATGTCGGCAACTAAGTCGAACAACGGCACCGTCAAGGTGCGGCTGGTGAAGGGCCTGCGTGGTACGCAGGCGAAGCACCGCCTCTCCGTGCGTGCGCTGGGCCTCAACAAGCTCAATGACGTGCGCGAACTGAAGGATAGCCCGCAGGTCCGTGGCCTGATCAACAAGGTCTACTACCTGGTCCGGGTGGAGGAATAATCACATGAAGCTCAACACCATCAAGCGCGCCGACGGCGCCCGCACCGAGCCGAAGCGCGTCGGTCGCGGCATCGGCTCCGGCCTCGGCAAGACCGCCGGCCGCGGCCACAAGGGTTCGTTCGCCCGCGCGGGCAAGGGCAAGATCAAGGCCGGCTTCGAAGGCGGCCAGATGCCGATGATGATGCGCCTGCCGAAGATCGGCTTCCGCTCGAAGCTGTCCAAGGACACCGCCGAAGTGATGCTGTACCAGCTCGAGCTGCTCGAAGCCGGCACGGTCGACTTCGCCGCGCTGCGCGCTGCCGGCCTGGTGCCGAGCACCGCGAAGAAGGCCAAGCTGGTCAAGAAGGGCGAAGTCTCCAAGGCTTTCGTGCTGAAGGGCATCGCTGCGACCGCCGGTGCCAAGGCGGCAGTCGAAGCCGCCGGCGGCAAGTTCGAGGAGTAATCCCCGCATGTCGCGACCCGGCAACGCGGTAGCAGGCCTCGGCGGCGGTCTCGGTCAGTTCACCGAGCTCCGCCAGCGCCTGCTGTTCGTCATTGGTGCGTTGATCGTCTACCGCATCGGGTGCTACATCCCGGTGCCGGGCGTGAACCCGCAGGCGATGGTCCAGCTGATGGATTCCCAGAAGGGCACCATCGTCGACATGTTCAACATGTTCTCGGGCGGCGCGCTGCAGCGTTTCAGCGTGCTCGCACTGAACGTGATGCCCTACATCTCGGCGTCGATCATCGTGCAGCTGTGCACGCAGATCTTCCCGAGCCTGAAGGCGATCCAGAAGGAAGGCGAGTCCGGTCGCCGCAAGATCAACCAGTGGTCGCGCGTTGGCGCGGTGCCGCTGGCGGTCTTCCAGGCATTCGGCATCGCCACGGCGCTGCAGGCTTCGGGCGCACAGAACGGTATCCAGGTGGTCTACCACCCGGGCCCGGCCTTCATCCTGACCGCAGTGGTCGCGCTGACCGCCGGCACCATGTTCCTGATGTGGCTGGGCGAACAGATGACCGAGCGCGGCGTCGGCAACGGCGTGTCGCTGATCATCTTCGCGGGTATCGTCGCGGGCCTGCCGGGTGCGGTGATCAACACCTTCACCTCGCTGCGCAATGGCGACCTCAACCTGATCCAGTTGATCCTGATCGCGGCACTCGTGATCGGCTTCACCTACCTCGTGGTGTTCGTCGAAAGCGGGCAGCGCCGGATCACGGTCAATTACGCGCGTCGCCAGGGTGGCCGCAGCGCGTACATGAACCAGTCGTCGTTCCTGCCGCTGAAGCTCAACATGTCGGGCGTGATCCCGCCGATCTTCGCGAGCTCGATCATCATGTTCCCGGCAACCGCCGCGCAGTGGTTCGGCAGCAACGGTTCGGCCGCGACGCAGTGGCTGCAACGCGTGGGCCAGGCGCTGTCCCCGGGCCAGCCGCTGCACATGATCATTTTCACGGTGATGATCGTCGGCTTCGCGTTCTTCTACACGGCGCTGGTGTTCAACTCGCAGGAGACGGCCGACAACCTCAAGAAGTCGGGCGCCCTGATCCCGGGCATCCGTCCGGGCCGTGCCACCGCGGAATACGTGGATGGCGTGCTGACCCGCCTGACCCTGGTCGGTGCGATCTACCTGGCGGTGGTCTGCCTGCTGCCGGAAATCATGCGCACCAAGCTGGGCACCTCGTTCTACTTCGGCGGCACGTCGCTGCTGATCGTGGTGGTGGTGGTGATGGACTTCATCGCGCAAGTCCAGGCGCACCTGATGTCGCACCAGTACGGCAGCCTGCTCAAGAAGGCGAATTTGAAGGGACGCGGGCGCTAAGCGTCCGGTTCTGTGGCATAATCCCCGGCTTGGTCGAACAGACCAAGCCAGCGGCCCAGCGCCTGATAAGGGCAGGGCCGCGAAGCAATCCGCCGGCCGGGACATTGCGCTCCCACCGGCACGTTGGGCGACTCGTGAGGCCTTCCCGCACACGAGTGGATCAGCAGAATGCGCGCGCCAGAGTAGCGCGCGCCGCATCGGGGCAACCCGGTGGCTGGCTGCGGAACCGTTCGCCGGAGCATGGGCACACTCCCCATGCCGGAGTCGTCAGAAGATCGGCGCCTTCCATGAATAGCGGGAAGTTGCTACAATTTCACGTTTCCCTGGCCGGATTCCCTGAATCGGGCCCATCAACAGTCGGAGAACCGCCACTATGGCGCGTATTGCGGGCGTCAACCTGCCTGCCCAGAAGCATGTCTGGGTCGGGCTGCAAAGCATCTACGGCATCGGCCGTACCCGTTCCAAGCAGGTCTGTGACACGGCCGGCGTGGATCGTTCCACCAAGATCCGCGACCTGTCCGAGCCGGAAGTCGAGCGCTTGCGCTCCGAAATCGGCAAGTTCGTCGTGGAAGGCGACCTGCGTCGCGAGATCGGCATGGCGATCAAGCGCCTGATGGACCTGGGCAGCTATCGCGGCCTGCGCCATCGTCGCGGCCTGCCGCTGCGTGGCCAGCGCACCCGGACCAATGCTCGTACCCGCAAGGGTCCGCGCAAGGCCATCAAGAAGTAAGGAATCCAGACCATGGCCAAGCCGGCAGCTGCCACCAAGACCAAGAAGAAGGTCAAGCGCGTCGTCACCGACGGCATCGCGCACGTCCACGCTTCTTTCAACAACACGATCATCACCATCACCGACCGCCAGGGCAACGCACTGAGCTGGGCGACTTCGGGTGGCGCGGGTTTCCGCGGCTCGCGCAAGTCCACCCCGTTCGCTGCGCAGGTCGCCGCCGAGAAGGCTGGCAAGGCCGCGCTCGACTACGGCGTGAAGGCGTTGGAAGTCCGCATCAAGGGCCCGGGTCCGGGCCGTGAGTCCGCCGTCCGTTCTCTGAACAACGTCGGTTACAAGATCCTGAACATCACCGACGTGACGCCAATCCCGCACAACGGGTGCCGTCCGCCCAAAAAGCGCCGCGTCTGAGGAGCTGAGAGAACATGGCTCGTTATATTGGTCCCACCTGTAAGCTCGCGCGCCGCGAAGGCGCCGACCTGTCCCTCAAGAGCCCGGCGCGTGCGCTGGATTCCAAGTGCAAGCTGGAGCAGAAGCCCGGCCAGCACGGCGCCACCGCGCGCAAGGGCAAGCTCTCCGACTACGCCACCCAGCTGCGTGAAAAGCAGAAGGTCAAGCGTATCTACGGTCTGCTGGAACGCCAGTTCCGCAACTACTACAAGAAGGCCTCGAACAAGAAGGGCAACACGGGTGAAAACCTGCTGCAGCTCCTCGAGACCCGCCTCGACAACGTGGTGTTCCGCATGGGTTTCGCAGTGACGCGTGCCTCGGCCCGCCAGCTGGTGTCCCACCGCGGCATCCTGGTGAACGGCAAGTACGTGAACCTGCCGTCGTACCAGGTCAAGGCCGGTGACGCCATCGCGCTGTCCGAGCGTGCCCAGAAGCAGCTCCGCGTCCAGGAAGCCCTGACGCTGTCGCAGCAGATGGATCTGAAGCCGTCGTGGGTCGACGTCGACGCCGGCAAGTTCTCGGGCGTGTTCAAGGCGGTGCCGGATCGCGGCGACCTGCCGGCCGACATCAACGAGGCGCTGATCGTCGAGTTGTACTCGAAGTAATTTTCTTTGCGACACGCACCCGGCGTCATGAACCGGGTGCATCAGGAGACGCCATACATGACGGTAACTGCCAATCAGGTTCTGCGTCCGCGCGCTCCGCAAATCGAGCGCATCACCGATCTTCGCGCGAAGGTGGTGATCGAACCGCTGGAACGCGGCTACGGCCATACCCTCGGCAACGCCCTGCGTCGCGTGCTGTTGTCCTCGATCCCCGGCTTCGCCGTGACCGAGGTCAGCATCGACGGCGTGGTGCACGAGTACAGCACCATCGAAGGCCTGCAGGAAGACGTGCTCGAGGTGTTGTTGAACCTCAAGGACGTGGCCCTGCGCATGCACAGCGGCGATAGCGCCATGCTGGTCCTGCAGAAGCAGGGTCCGGCCGTGGTCACCGCTGCCGACATCAAGGTCGACCACAACGTCGAGGTGCTGAACCCCGACCACGTGATCTGCACCCTGACCAAGGATGCGGCGATCAACATGCAGCTCAAGGTCGAGCGCGGTTTCGGCTACCAGCCGGCCGCCGCCCGTCGCCGTCCGGACGAGGAAACCTCGACCATCGGCCGCCTGATGCTGGATGCCTCGTTCTCGCCGGTGCGCAAGGTCGCCTACGCGGTGGAAGCCGCGCGCGTCGAACAGCGCACCAACCTCGACAAGCTGGTGCTGGACATCGAAACCAACGGCACCATCGACGCCGAGGAAGCGGTCCGCACCGCGGCCAACATCCTGACCGACCAGCTGTCGGTGTTCGGCGACTTCACGCCGAAGCACGCCAGCGCCGCGCAGAAGAGCCCGAACGGCGTCGATCCGCTGCTGATGCGTCCGATCGACGATCTCGAGCTGACCGTGCGTTCGGCCAACTGCCTGAAGGCCGAGAGCATCTACTACATCGGTGATCTGATCCAGAAGACCGAAGTCGAGCTGCTCAAGACCCCGAACCTCGGCAAGAAGTCGCTGACCGAGATCAAGGACGTGCTCGCGCAGCGCGGCCTCGCCCTCGGCATGAAGGTCGACCACTGGCCGCCGGCCGGTGTTGCCGCCCACGGCATGCTGGGCTAAGCAAGACGAAGCGATCCGGCTCCAGGGCCGGATCGCTGGTTTGTTCAAGTAACACCCCGCCGACGGGTCCAACCCGCGGCACGACCGGCAAGGGACGCCGGCACCGGACCAACCGCAGTCCATGCAACAACGCCAGGAAGGCGACAGCGATCCACAACGACCCGACATTCATCAGGAACCACGACCATGCGTCACCAGAAATCCGGCCGCAAGTTCAGCCGCACCAGTGCCCACCGCGAAGCGATGTTCAAGAACATGGCTGCCTCGCTGATCAAGCACGAACTCATCAAGACCACCTTGCCGAAGGCCAAGGAACTGCGCCGCGTCGCCGAGCCGCTGATCACGCTCGCCAAGACCGACGGCGTCGCCAACCGCCGCCTTGCGTTCGCGCGCCTGCGCGACAAGGAAGCCGTCGGCACGCTGTTCACCGTGCTCGGTCCGCGCTACGCGACGCGCCCGGGTGGCTACATCCGCATCCTCAAGTGCGGCTTCCGCGCTGGCGACAACGCGCCGATGGCGTACGTCGAGCTGGTGGATCGCCCGGTCGACCTCGGCTGAGCGTTGCAGCTGCAACCAAATGAATAGGAAAAACCCCGGCGATTCGCCGGGGTTTTTTGTTATGGTGCAAGGATGATCCCGAAAAGCTTCCGCGCCCGTTTCCTGACCGGTTTTCTCGCCTGCGCGGGACTGCTGGGTTACGCCTTCTACGTGCAGTTCAGCCTCGGGATCCTGCCGTGCAATTTCTGCATCCTGCAGCGCATCGCGTTCGGGGCGCTTGGCGCGGTATTCCTGATTGGCGGCCTGATCGCGCCGAAATCGACGTCCGCGCGCAAGTGGCTGGTCGTGCTGGCATTGATCCCGGCGATCGCGGGCGCCGGCGTGGCGTTGCGCCATGCCTGGGTGCAGTACTTCCCGCCGCCGATGGCCGGCTGCGGTTCGCCGATGTCCTTCATGCTCGAGATGATGCCGGTCCAGAGCGTGCTGCGTAAGGTCCTGACCGCCAGTGGCGATTGCAGCAACATCAACTGGTCGTTCCTTGGCCTGACGATGCCGGCGTGGTGCGCGCTCTGGTTCATCGGGCTGGGCATCTGGGCGATCGCTGCGGGTTGGCGCAAGAGCGATCGCAAGTTCACGGCGAGGAGCCTGAAATGAGTAGCAGACACAAACAACAGGTGCAGCCGGTGCGGGAAGCGCAGGACTGGAATCCGTGGAGCTGGCAGTCTCGCGAAGCGATGCAGCAGCCGACGTATCCGGATGCAGAAGCGCTGGACAAGGCCACGCGTGAGCTCGGCAACCTGCCGCCGCTGGTGACTTCGTGGGAAATCATCGAACTCAAGCGCCAGCTCGCCGAAGCGCAGGAGGGCAAGCGCTTCCTGCTGCAGGGCGGCGATTGCGCCGAGAATTTCGACGAGTGCGATTCCAACCTGATCAGCAACCGCCTCAAGGTGTTGCTGCAGATGAGCCTGGTGCTGGTGCATGGCCTGCGCATGCCGGTGGTGCGCGTCGGGCGTTTTGCCGGGCAGTACGCCAAGCCGCGTTCGTCCGACAGCGAAGTGCGCGATGGCGTGGAATTGCCGAGCTATCGCGGCGACATCATCAATTCGCCCGACTTCACCCCCGAAGCGCGCATCCCCGATCCGCGGCGGATGATCAAGGCGCATGCGCGTTCGGCGATGACGATGAATTTCACCCGCGCGCTGATCGACGGCGGCTTCGCCGACGTCCATCACCTCGAATATTGGAACCTCGGCTGGGTCGGGCATTCGCCGCTCGCCGAGGATTACCAGCGCATGGTGCAGGCGGTCGGCGATGCCGTGCAATTCATGGAAACGTTGTCGGGCGGACCAGTCGGCAATCTCAATCGCGTCGATTTCTTCACCTCGCACGAAGCCTTGCTGCTGCCGTACGAAGCGGCGCAGACGCGCCAGGTGCCGCGCCAGTGGGGCTGGTTCAACCTGGCCACGCATTACCCGTGGATCGGCATGCGCACGGCGGCGCTGGATGGCGCGCACACCGAGTACATGCGTGGACTGCGCAACCCGATCGCGGTGAAGGTCGGTCCGAGCGTGAAGCCCGACGAGTTGCTGCGCCTGATTGACGTGCTCAATCCTTCCGATGAGCCTGGCCACCTGACGCTGATCCACCGCATGGGCGCCGGCAAGATCGCGCAGGCGTTGCCACCGCTGCTCGACGCAGTGCGTCGCGAGGGCCGTCGCGTGCTGTGGGTTTGCGATCCGATGCACGGCAACACCGAGAATGCGGCAAGTGGCTACAAGACCCGGCGTTTCGAGAACATCCGCCAGGAAATCGAGCACGCCTTCGACATGCACCGCGCCAGCGGCACGCGCCTCGGCGGCATCCACCTCGAGCTGACCGGCGAAGACGTCACCGAATGCACCGGTGGCGCGCGCGAACTGACCGATGCCGACCTGCAGCGCGCATACCGTTCCACCGTCGATCCGCGCCTGAACTACGAGCAGTCGCTGGAAGCGGCGATGTGCATCGTGCGCAAGTCGACCCAGTTGCGCACGACGAAGGCCTGACCGCCATGCGTCGCGCGCTGGTTGGCCTGCTGTTGTCGCTCCCGTTTGCTGCGCAAGCGGGTGTCCTGCGCGTCGAAACGCTGCAAAGCGGCGTCGATGCGCGCCTGCGCGGGGTGTCGGCGGTTGATGCCAAGGTCGCGTGGGCCAGCGGCAGCAAGGGCACGGTGTTGCGCACGATCGATGGCGGCGCGCACTGGCAGCGCATGATGGTGCCTGATGCCGACAAGCTCGACTTCCGCGACGTCGAGGGTTTCGACGCTAGCAACGCGGTGATCATGGCTGCGGGTCCGGGCGTTCAATCACGCGTGTTCCGCACCCGCGATGGTGGCGCGACCTGGACGCAAACGCTGGATACGAGCAACGAGAAAGCGTTTTTCGACTGCATGGCATTCGACGGTGCACGAGGCTGGTTGCTCGGTGATCCGGTGGGCGATCGCTACCAGCTCTACACGACGCACGATCGCGGCGAACATTGGACGCTGGACGACAACGGTCCGCCGGCGCTGAAGGACGAAGCGGCATTCGCGGCCAGCGGCACGTGCATCGCGCGATTGAAGGGTGCGATCGCGGTGGTAAGTGGTGGCGCGGCGTCGCGCCTGCACCTGCTGCGCGATGGCGAACACGACTGGCAGGCGCTCGATACCGGGATGGCGCGCGGCAAGCCCGCGGCGGGCGCGTTCTCGGTTGCGGCGTGGCACGGTGGCGCATTCGTGGTCGGTGGCGAATACACGGCAGAGAAATCGCCGGGCAATGCAGCGACGCTCAAGGCATTGAATGCGAAGGCGATGGAGATCGATACCGCACCGCGCGGCTATCGTTCCGGCGTCGCCTGCACCGGTCGCATCTGCATCGTGGTCGGGCCTTCCGGCGTCGATGCCTGGGACGGCAAGCGCTGGACGGCGATTTCCGATGCCAGTTTCGACGCGGTGTCGATCCGCGGGAATGCCGCGTGGCTCAGTGGCGCGAAGGGCGCGCTTGCGAAAATCGTTTTGCCTGGGCGCTGATCGTCAAGGCGCGATCGTCGGGATGAACGTTGGTGGCTTGCGCGCGCGCGTCGCCTGTTCGTAGCCATAGGCGATGTCGAGCAACACCGGTTCGCTCCACGCAGTGCCGATGAACATGATTCCGACCGGCAATTCATGGGCGAAGCCGGCAGGCACGGTGATCGAGGGATAACCGGCCATTGCCGGCAATTGCGAAACGCCGCCGATGGTCGGATCGCCGCTGACGATGTGGTCGCCGAGGATCGGATCGGTCGGGAAGGCAGGCCCCCAGCTCGGTGCGATCAATGCATCGAGATGTTCTTTCTGCAGCGGCACATCAATGCCTTCGGGGCCGGACAGGCGCTTCGCCTTCGCCAGCGCGTCGAGATATTTGCGCTCGTCGAGTCCGCCCATTGCATTCGCCCTCTCGAACAGGTCCTGGCCGAACCATTGCATCTCGCGATCCGCATGCGCCTTGTTCCAGTCGATCAGCGCGGCCAGCGTTTTCGGCTTGGCATTGCTCTCGCGAAGGTAAGCGGCGAGATCGTGCTTGAACTCGTAAAGCATCAGCGTCATCTCGGCGTCGCCCAGCGTGTCGAGGTTGGGCACCTCGACCGGATCGACCACGATCGCGCCTTGCGCGCGCAACGTCGCGATCGCAGCGTCCAGCGCGCGATCCGCGTTCGGTTCCATGCCGCCGAGCTTGCGCACGACGCCGATGCGCTTGCCCTTCAAGCCGTTTGCGTGCAGATCGGCCGTGTAATCGTGGCGATGCGCGTCGGCCTCTTTCGTTGCGACGTCGCGGGGATCGCTGCCGGCCATCGCGGTGAGCAATGCGGCGGCATCGGCGACGCTGCGCGCCATCGGTCCCGCGGTGTCCTGCGAATGCGCGATCGGGATGATGCCGCTGCGGCTCACCAATCCCAGTGTCGGCTTGAGTCCGACCAGTCCGGCCATGCTGGCGGGGCAGAGGATGCTGCCATCGGTTTCGGTACCGATGCCGACGGTCGCAAGGTTGGCCGCGATCGCGCTGCCGGTGCCGGCGCTCGATCCGCAGGGATTGCGATCCAGTACATAGGGGTTCTTCGTTTGGCCGCCGCGTCCGCTCCAGCCCGACGACGCATGCGCCGAGCGGAAGTTGGCCCATTCGCTGAGATTGGTCTTGCCGAGAATCACCGCGCCGGCGGCACGGAGCCGGGCGACCATCGGTGCGTCGACGGAAGGACGGTTGTCGGCCAGTGCCAGCGAGCCGGCGGAATTCGCCATGCCCACGGCATCGATGTTGTCCTTGAGCAGCACCGGGATGCCATGCAGCGGTCCGCGTACGTGACCGGCGCGGCGCTCGCGATCGAGCGCGGCGGCTTCCTTCAGTGCATCGGGGTTGAGCTCGATGATGCTGTTGAGCTTCGGGCCGGCCTTGTCGATGCGGGCGATCCGCTGCAGGTAGGCGCGCGTCAGCGCCTGGCTGTCGAGCTTGCCCTCGCGCATGCGCGCCTGCAGTTCGCCGACACTGGCTTCGCTGACGTCGAACGCGGGTTTCGGTTGTGCGGCGACGGCGAGCATCGGCGCAAGCAGGAGCGACAGTAGCGTGAGGGGCGGGCTGCGCATCGCGATGGCTCCGGACAAGGAGCCGCGAGCATAGCGCGATGCGCTGGCGTCAATCCGCGGGCTGGGCGACCGGTGGATGCCGGTGGCGCTTGATCAGGTCGCGGGCGAGGACATAGAGGATCAGCAGATTGATGGCGACCACGCCCCAGGCCAACCAGTGCAGCGGATGGTGATAGAGGGCATAGAGATCGAAGGGCAGGTAGGCCGCCACGCCGACACAGCCCAGCCATGATGCCCAGGCCCTGTCGCGCCACAGGCCCCAGCCTTCGGCGATATGCAGCAGGCCGTAACTGAACACGACTGCGACCGCGATGTGCACGCCGGTCGGGCTCACCAGTTGGTCGGCCCAGGCGGCGATGCCGTGGCGCGGATCGAGGTTGAAGCGGCGGATCAGCGTCCACACGAAATGACGCACCGGATCGGGGCCGGTGATGGCGAGACCGCTGGCAGCGATCAGCGCGAGAAAACCCTTGACCGCCTCGAACAGCGCGATCACGTGGAGGCCGGGATGCGCCCTGGGGTCCGGGTTGTAAGGCGCGTCGTCCAGTGACGGATCGCGTTTCGGAAGATGCATCGGTGGGTGTCGGGTGGCCGGATGTGGCGTGGCGATGTGGAAACGATGGGGCCAGCGCCGGCGGATGGCAAGGGTGGATCGTCACCCCTGTCATCGCGGTCTGCGCACGGACCGCCGGAAACAGCGGTCCTTCCTTGTTTGTACCACCCGAATGTTGCGGATCCGTGCTTCCGCTGCATTCGACTCAGGCCGCGCGGCTGGCGCGCTTGCGATCGGTTTCGGTGAGGAACTTCTTGCGCAGGCGGATTTCCTTCGGGGTGACTTCGACCAGCTCGTCGTCCTCGATGAAGTCCAGCGCCTGTTCCAGCGAATACTTGATCGCCGGGGTCAGCTTGATCGCGTCGTCCTTGCCCGATGCGCGCATGTTGGTCAGCGGCTTCGGCTTGATCGCGTTGACGGTCAGGTCATTGTCCTTGGAATGGATGCCGACCAGCTGGCCTTCGTACACCTGGTCGCCTTCGGCGGCGAACAGGCGGCCGCGTTCCTGCAGCGGGCCGAGCGAATACGCCGGGGTCGAGCCCGCGGCATTGGCGATCATCACGCCATTCTGGCGCTTTGCAATCGCGCCGGTTTCCTTCGGGCCGTAATGGTCGAATACGTGGAACAACAGGCCCGAACCCTGGGTCAGGGTGCGGAACTCGTTCTGGAAACCGATCAGGCCACGCGCCGGGATCATGTAGTCCAGGCGCACGCGACCCTTGCCGTCGGGTTCCATGTTCTTGAGCTGGCCCTTGCGGATGCCGAGCTTTTCCATGACGCCGCCCTGGTGGATTTCCTCGACGTCGACCACCAGTTGCTCGACAGGCTCCATCAGCTGGCCGTCGATTTCCTTGATGATGACTTCCGGGCGCGACACTGCGAGCTCGTAGCCTTCGCGACGCATGGTTTCGATCAGCACCGACAGGTGCAATTCGCCGCGGCCGGACACCAGGAACTTGTCTGCATCGGAACCTTCCTCGACCTTCAGCGCCACGTTGTGCAGCGTTTCGCGCTCGAGGCGCTCGCGCAGCTGGCGGCTGGTCAGGAACTTGCCGCCGCTGAGGTCCTTGCTGCCGGCGAACGGCGAATCGTTCACCTGGAAGGTCATGCTGATGGTCGGTTCGTCGACGGTGAGCGCCGGCAGCGCTTCCGGGGCGTCGAGCGCGCACACGGTGTCGGAGATCGAGAGGTCGGTGATGCCCGCGATCGCGACGATGTCGCCGGCTTCGGCTTCATCGGTTTCGATGCGTTCCAGGCCGAGGAAGCCCAGCACCTGCACGATCTTGCCCTGGCGCTTCTTGCCTTCGCGGTCGACCACGCTGACCGGCATGTTCTTCTTGACCTTGCCGCGCTGGATGCGGCCGATGCCGATCAGGCCGACGAAGTTGTTGTAGTCCAGCTGGCTGATGCGCATCTGGAACGGACCGTCGGGATCGACCTGCGGCGGCGCGACGTGCTGCATGATCGCTTCGTACAGCGGCGTCATGTCGCCTTCGCGCGCCGTGTCGTCGAGGCTGGCGTAACCGTGCAGCGCCGAGGCGTAGACGATCGGGAAATCGAGCTGTTCGTTGGTGGCGCCGAGCTTGTCGAACAGGTCGAACACCTGGTCGATCACCCAGTCCGGGCGCGCGCCAGGACGGTCGACCTTGTTGACCACCACGATCGGCTTGAAGCCCATCGCGAAGGCCTTCTGGGTGACGAAGCGCGTCTGCGGCATCGGGCCGTCCATCGCGTCGACCAGGATCAGCACCGAATCGACCATCGACAGCACGCGCTCCACTTCACCGCCGAAGTCGGCGTGTCCGGGGGTGTCGACGATGTTGATGTGGTTGCCCTGCCAGTTGATGGCGGTGTTCTTGGCCAGGATGGTGATGCCGCGTTCCTTTTCCTGGTCATTGCTGTCCATGGCGCGCTCGGCAAGCACGGTGCGCTCGTTCAGGGTGCCGGACTGCTTCAGCAGGCAATCGACGAGGGTGGTCTTGCCGTGGTCGACGTGGGCGACGATGGCGATGTTGCGGAGATTCTGGATGGACATGCGGACAGGGCCGCGCAGGGCGACCGGGGCAGGAAAGTGAGCCGATCATTATAACCCGTGCCGCCCCCGTACGCTTGGGCCGGCCTTGATCCGGCGCCGGGCCGTCGCCATGTCGGTACGATATCCACATTACCCACAGGAGTTGTCCATGTCCCTGACCGCCACCCTCGACACCGACCGCGGCCCGATCAAGCTCGAGCTGTACGCCGACAAGGCGCCGCTGACCGTCGCCAACTTCGTCAACCTGTCCAAGCGCGGCTTCTACGACGGGCTGAACTTCCACCGCGTCATCAACGATTTCATGATCCAGGGCGGCTGCCCGCTCGGCACCGGCACCGGCGGCCCGGGCTATCGCTTCGAGGACGAGACCGGCAACGGCGTGCGCCACGAGCGCGGCGTGATCTCGATGGCGAATGCCGGCCCGAACACCAACGGCAGCCAGTTCTTCATCACCCACATCAAGACCGACTGGCTGGACGGCAAGCACACGGTGTTCGGCAAGGTGCTGGAAGGCCTCGACGTGGTCGACGCGGTGAAGCAGGGCGACACCATCAAGTCGATCCGCATCGAAGGCGATGCCGACGCTGCACTCGCCGCCAAGGCCGATCGCGTGGCGGAGTGGAACAAGACGCTGGCGGCTTGACGTTCTCGCGGCACGCGCTGGTGGCGTGGGTCGCCACTCCGCTGCGCGGGACGCCGTGAATACGTCCATGTAGGCTCATGCGCCGCATCCATGCGGCGCAATGCCCGCGCATCGGAGCAGCGACCCACTTCCGCGCGCGTGCGCCGAGCTTCCGTGCGCGACCGCAGCCCTTGTTCCATATGGGTTTGAGTAATGCTGCGGTGCGGCAGCTGTGCTAATATTTTCGGCTTCCGAAGGCGGAAATTCCGCCTTCCCGACAGGTGAATCCGGAGACCGTTCCAATGCCTCAACTGTCCCAGCGCATCGGCCGCGCCAAGCCCAGTGCCATCATGCAGGTGGCCGAGAAAGCCAAGGCGCTGAAAGCCGCCGGTCGCGACATCATCAGTTTCTCGATCGGTGTTCCCAACTTCCTGCCGGGCCAGCATGTGTATGACGCCGCGCGCGACGCGCTGTCGCACGACAGCGGCCAGTACGGCAGTAACCGCGGTTCCGATGCACTGATCGCCGCATTCCTCAAGCACATCGAACAGGTCGGCCTGACCGGTTACACCGCGGCCAACTGCGCCACCGGCATCGGCGCCAAGCACGTGATCTACAACCTCGCCGAAGCGCTGCTCGACGAAGGCGACACCATCGCGTTCGCGGTGCCGTACTGGACCAGCTACCTCGACATCGCCGACATCGTCAACGCGAAGATCGACCTGTTGCCGTGCCCGGCTTCGCAGCACTACAAGCTGACGCCAGCCCAGCTCGACGCCGCGCTGGCGAAGAAGCCGCGCGTGTTCCTGTTCAACAATCCGAACAACCCGACCGGCATGGTCTACACGAAGGACGAGATTTCCGCGCTCGCCGACGTGATCGTGAAGCACCCGGACACCTGGGTGATCACCGACGACATCTACAACCGCATGGTGTTCGACGGCATCGGCTACCACAACTTCGTGCAGGCGCGCCCGGAACTCAAGGATCGCGTGATCTTCATCGATTCGCTGTCCAAGACCTACGGCATGCCCGGTTGGCGCGTCGGCTTCATGGCCGGTCCGGAAGTGGTCGCGAAGGCCGTGGTGACGATGAATTCCAACCACATCACCAACCTGCCGGAAGTGACCACCGCCGCGGCGATTGCCGCGCTCAGCGGCCCCCAGGACGTTCCGAACGAAAAATGCGCGGAATTCCAGGCCAAGCGCGACCAGGTGATGGCGGTGATGAACGCGATTCCCGGCATCGTCTGCCCGCGTCCGCAGGGTGCGTTCTACGTGTTCCCGGACGTCAGCGCCTACTTCGGCAAGTCGCACGGCGGCAAGGTGATCGCCAACGACATTGATCTGTGCAATGCGTTGCTCGAAGCCAAGGGCGTGGCCTGCGTGCCGGGCTCGGCCTTCGGCGAGCCGCGCGCGCTGCGCATCAGTTATACCTGCCCGACGCCGCAGCTGGCGCCCGGCCTGCAGCGCTTCCAGGAATTCTTCGCGGAATTGTCCTGATCCTTCCGAAACAGTCTTTCGCGGGATGACTGCATCCCGCTTCAACACCCAGGAGTCCACGTCATGAAAGCACCCGTTCGCGTTGCCGTTACCGGCGCCGCTGGCCAGATCGGCTACGCCCTGCTGTTCCGCATCGCTTCCGGCGAAATGCTCGGCAAGGACCAGCCGGTCATCCTGCAGATGCTCGAGCTGCCGCTCGACAAGGCGCAGGCTGCGCTGAAGGGCGTGATGATGGAGCTGGAAGATTGCGCGTTCCCGCTGCTGGCTGGCATGGTCGGCACGTCCGATCCGGAAGTCGCGTTCAAGGACGCCGACTACGCGCTGCTGGTCGGCGCGATGCCGCGCGGTCCGGGCATGGAGCGCAAGGACCTGCTGCTGAAGAACGCCGAGATCTTCACGGTGCAGGGCAAGGCACTGAACAAGGTCGCCAGCCGCAACGTCAAGGTGCTGGTGGTCGGCAACCCGGCCAACACCAATGCCTACATCGCCATGAAGTCGGCGCCGGACCTGCCGGCGAAGAACTTCACCGCGATGCTGCGCCTCGACCACAACCGCGCGCTGTCGCAGCTGGCGATCAAGGCGAACGTCGCCGTCGCCGACATCAAGAAGCTGACGGTGTGGGGCAACCACAGCCCGACGATGTACCCGGACTATCGCTTCGCGACCGTCGACGGCAAGTCGCTGAAGGACATGATCAACGACCAGGACTGGAACGCGAACACGTTCATCCCGACCGTCGGCAAGCGTGGCGCGGCGATCATCGAGGCGCGCGGCCTGTCGTCGGCGGCGTCGGCTGCCAACGCGGCGATCGACCACATGCACGACTGGGCACTGGGCAGCAACGGCGAATGGGTGACGATGGGTGTTCCGTCCGACGGTTCCTATGGCATCCCGGAAGGCATCATCTACGGCGTGCCGGTGATCACCGCGAACGGCGAATACACCCGCGTTGAAGGCCTGGAAATCGACGATTTCAGCCGCGCCGCGATGAACAAGACGCTGGCCGAGCTCGAGGAAGAGCGCGCTGGCGTGGCGCACCTGCTCTGATCTTCCGGGGTTCGCGCTGAAACAAAAAACGCCGGGGAAACCCGGCGTTTTTTGTTGCGCGATGTTGTCGGGCAATGGCGATTCAGTGCATCGCGTGATCGAGGCAGAGCACGCGGTTCCATGTGCACAGGTCATCGACCAGTTGCTTCTCGTTGGCGAGGATCTTCGCTTTCTCGGTTTCACCGACCAGTTGGATGAAATAGCTTTGCGCGGCATTGCCCTGCTGGTCGACGAAGGGCCATTGCAAGCTGGAAGGATCGGCGAGGTCCGGTTTTGCCGCGATGTCGGCATTCGTCACGCCTGGTGCGTAGAACATCAGGTGCGGCATCGCCATGGTGTGCAGCGCGAAGTCGGGCGGGCCCTTGGCGCGCATCAACGGCGCGACCATGTAGGAGAGGCCGGTCTTTGATGGCGCGTGGTAGACCTTCGCGCGATAGCGACGTTCCACTTCGGTCTTGATCGCTGCAGCGTCCTTTCCGCCGGCGCGCATGGTGGCGACATCCATGATCACCTTCAACAGCGTGCCGCTACCGGCCTTGTCGTAGCACATGGGAACGAAGACGTCGTCGCGCAGTTCCTTCCATTCCCAGACCGTGCGTTCGACCAGGCAGTCCACGCCGTTCGTGCCCTTGCGCGACAGCCGGTAGCCTTTTGCCGGATCGAGCAGCCAGACCGTGGCGCCGTCGCGCAGGGCAGGCGGCAATGCGCTCAATGCGTAGCGGGTTTCAAGTTGCGAAGGCATCGGCGTGAGCCGTGTTTCATCGGCATGTGCGGTGGATGCGCCGACAAGCCACAACATTGCCGTCGCGGCGATGGATTTCAGTTTCATGGGTGCTCCTTGGTTACGGATCAGAGGCGCGGCCCGAGCTGGTCAAGGAAGCTGGTCCAGCCGCGTTCGTGCTGGAGCGCGAGATCCTCTGTCGGCAGGCCGTCGTGCGTCAGGGTCAGTTCGGTCTTGCCGTCGCGTTCGACGAGTTCGATCAACACCACCGACTCCTTGCCCTGCGTCCATTCGCTGACCCAGGTGTGCTCGAGCGTGTGCGGCCCATCGACGCGGAGATAGCGGCCGTAATGCGGGTTGATCTTCTCCAGGCCGCGCATTTCGAGATAGAACAGGCCACCGGGACGGACATCCGCGCTGGCGTATTCGCCCTTGGTCAGCCAGGCGCTGATGCTTGCGGGATCGGTCCAGGCGCGAAAGACCTTGTCAGGCTTTGCGTCATAGGTGCGAGTGACGCTGATCGAATGCGGTCCCATCACCTGCGCGTTGCGACCCTGCATCTGTACTGCATTCATCAAGGCATTCATGGCTGTTGCTCCTCATCGGGTTGGTTGGCAAGGAATTCGCCGAGCGAATCCAGTTTCTGGTTCCAGAAGCGTTCGTAGCGGGAGATCCAGCGGGCGACGTCGCGCATGGGTTTGGCTCGCAGTTCGAGGAAGTGTTCGCGCCCGAGTTTTTCGCGGCGCACGAGGCCGGAACGTTCGAGCACCTTGATGTGCTTCGACACGGCATTCAGCGACATGTCGAAGGGCAGGGCGATGTCGGTGACGCGGGTGCGTCCGCGCGACAGGCGCTGGACGATGCGGCGACGGGTCGGGTCGGAGAGGGCGGCGAAAGCGAGATCGAGCGTGCTCATGAACAATATTCAACCAAATGGATGAATGTTTGTCAAGAACCGGAAAAACCGGGCATTGCAGGGCGGATGAAAAAAGAAGCCCCGCAGGGGCGGGGCTTCTTTCGAGCGGGATGCGTGGCGAAAACCTACTTGGTCGTCGCCTGGCGCGCCGGTGCGTTTTTCACGTAACGATCGAACCAGGTCAGCATTTCGTAGACCTCCTGTTCGTTCGATTCCATCGCGGTGTACCAGTGCGGTTCGTAGGGCAGCATCACCAGGCGCGTGGTGCCGCCAAGACCGCGAATCGCCTGGAACAGCTTGGGCGACTGGATCGGTTCGGTGCCGGGGTTGGCATCGTCCATGCCATGCATGATCAACAGCGGCGACTTGATCTTGTCGGCGTGGAAGAACGCGGAGGCCTGTTCGTACACGGGTGTCGCGGCCCACAGCGAGCGACGCTCGTTCTGGAAACCGAACGGCGTCAGCGTCTTGTTGTAGCTGCCGCTGGTGGCGACGCCGGCGCGGAACAGAGTGGTGTGTGCGAGCAGGTTCGCCGTCATCAACGCCCCGTGGCTGTGCCCGGTGACGCCGATGCGATCGCGATCGACCACGCCGAGTTCCACTGCCTTGTCGACCGCTGCCTGGGCATCGGCGACGAGCTGGTCGAGGTAGGTGTCATAGGCCGACTTGGGATCACCGACGATCGGGAACGATGCGTTGTCGATGATCGCGTAACCGGCCAGCAGCAACAGGCGATAGCCGCGCAGGAAGTCGAAGGTCTTCTGCGAGCCGCTGACCTGGCCCGCCTGCGACGGATCGGCGAAATCCTGCGGATAGGCATAAAGCACCGCGGGCAGGCGCGTGCCTTCCTTGTAGCCGGGCGGCGTGTAGAGGGTGAACGAGAGATCGACGCCATCCTTGCGCTTGTAGGTCACCAGCCGCTTCTTCGCGCCGCGCACCTGCGGCATCGGATCGGTGATATGGGTGACGGGCGTGGTCGAATTCGCATAAGCGGCTTCACCGTCGGCGGCAGACGTCGTGGCACCGAGTGTTGCCATGAAGACGTTGGGCGGATCAACCGGCGACTGCTTCGACACCAGGAACCGCGTGCCGCCCGGCAGCACCGAACCGACGCGCTCGTAGGCATCGGCGCTGCTGCGGAACAGGCGTTCGGTCTTGCCGCTGGCGAGATCGTAGCGATCAAGGAAGGGGCGATCGCCCTGCGGCGATGAACCATTGCCGCGCAGGTAGACCTTGCCTGCATCTTCCTGCACGACGACCGAACCATTCGGCTGGCGCTGCATCACCAATGAACCCGGCGCCTTGTATTTCTCGTCGGTGGAGTAATCCCAGATCACCTTCGGCGCCTTGCCGGGCGAGGCGACATCGACGCGGGTCACGCGCATCCAGTGCCTATTGGCGTCGTATTCGTAGACGAAGGGTTCGTCGCCCTGCGCCAGCCACGCCATGCCGCTGAAACGCTGCGGCGTGCGCAACACTTCCACCGGTTTCGCGGTGAACGGTGCGCCCTGCATCATCACCTTGTCGCGATTCGGCACGCTGGTCTTCCAGTCGCCACCGTCGAGCGCCTCGGCCCAGACCAGTGTCGCCGGCGCATTGGCGCGCCAGCCGAAATCGCGCGGGCCGATCGGAACGCCGCGGACCGGAACGCGATCGGCGACCGGCGAACTGTCGATCACCTTCACGCTGCCGTCGGTGGTGTCGAGCACGGAAGTGTCCTTGGCGAAACGCTCCCAGGTGGTGACGTAGGAATACGGGCGCTTCAAGGTTTCGAACAGCACGTGCTTGCCATCCGGCGCGACATCGACGCCGGCGATCGTCGCCGGCTTGCCGTAGGGCGTGACCTTGTCGGTGGCGACATCGACCTTCGCCAGCTGCGAGGTGGTGTAGTAGTCGAACAGCACTTCGTCTTCGGGGCCGGTCAGGGTGTCGCGCGATTCATACGTGCTGCTTTCGCCCTTGCCACCGAGCGATTCCTTGATCTCCGGCGCGATCGGCGCTTCGCTGCGGGAAGGCGCTGCGCCGAGGTTGGCCGGAACCTGCTTCACCAGCAGCGTATTGCCGCCGTCCAGCCACTGGATGTCGTTGTCGAGGATGGTATTGAGGGCGACGCCATCGACGCGATGCGCAGTGCCGCTGGCGACGTCACCGACCCACAGTTCGACGTGATCGGCGACGGTGTTGTTGAAGGCGAAGCGCTTGCCATCGGGGGACCAACCCGGCATGCCGGGACAGGCGCCGGCGGGCAGGGCGATCTTGCGTTCCTTGCCACTGGCGATGTCGATCAAGCTGAAGCCTTCGAGGCAGGCGCGGATGCCGTAACCGCTAGAGGCATCATGGCGGGCACGGGTACGTGGTTCGATGCGTACGCCGCCCAGCTTGAGATAGGGTTCGGCGACGCGCTTGATCGACGGGTACTGCGCTTGTTGCACCATCAGCAGGGTGCGATTGGTGGGGTCGCCGATGGCGGATGGTGGCAAGGGCGTGTGCATCGTGCCGAGGATCGGTTCCGGCGGCTTGTTGTAGCCGCTGGCGGCGAAAGATGGCGCGGCGCACAGCGAAATGGCGAGCGCGAGCGCGCCGCCGGGTAAATGGCGGCGCAGGCGTTGGCGGGACATGGCGATTCTCCTCTGGATCCATCCAAAGCTACACCAGCGGGGCGACCGCCTTCCCTGTCGAAAGTCATGTGACAGCACCAAAGCCCCGGCTGGCTTAAAATTGTCCTTTTCCCGGAGTCCGCATGAACCTTCCTGCCTCCGCCGGCGCTCGCTTCCGCGCCGCATTGTCCGAAGAAACCCCGCTGCAGGTGACGGGCGCCATCACCGCCTACGCCGGCCTGATGGCCAAGCGCACTGGCTACAAGGCGCTGTACCTGTCCGGTGGCGGCGTCGCCGCCAACTCGCTGGGCATGCCCGACCTCGGCATCAGCACCATGGAAGACGTGCTGACCGACGCGCGCCGCATCGTCGATGCCACCGGCATGCCGTTAATGGTCGATATCGATACCGGCTGGGGCGGCGCCTTCAACATCGGTCGCACCATCCGCAACTTCGAGCGCATCGGCGTCGCCGCCGTGCACATGGAAGACCAGGTCGGGCAGAAACGCTGCGGCCATCGCCCCGGCAAGGAAGTGGTGACGAAGGACGAAATGATCGATCGCGTCAAGGCTGCGGTCGATGCGCGCACGGATCGCGATTTCGTGATCATGGCGCGTACCGATGCGGCAGCGGTCGAAGGCATCGACTCGGCGATCGAACGCGCCGTCGCCTATGTCGAAGCGGGCGCCGACATGATCTTCCCCGAGGCGATGAAGACCCTCGACGATTACCGCAAGTTCAAGGCGGCGGTGAAAGTGCCGATCCTCGCCAACCTCACCGAGTTCGGCTCGACGCCGTTCTTCACCACCGACGAGCTGCGCGACGCCGGCGTCGACATCGCCCTGTATTGCTGCGGCGCCTATCGCGCGATGAACAAGGCGGCGTTGAACTTCTACGAGACCGTGCGCCGCGAAGGCACCCAGAAGAACATCATCGACACGTTGCAGACCCGCGCCGAGCTGTACGACTTCCTCGGCTACCACGCCTACGAAGACAAGCTCGACCAGCTGTTCTCGCAGAACAAGTAATCACAAGGAATCACGATGAGCGACAACACCAACCAAGCACTTCCCAAGGTCAAGAAATCCGTCGCGCTGAGCGGCACCGCGGCCGGAAACACGGCGCTGTGCACGGTCGGCCGCAGCGGCAACGACCTGCATTACCGCGGCTACGACATCAAGGACCTGGCGACACAATCGACTTTCGAGGAAGTCGCGCACCTGCTGGTGCACGGCACGCTGCCGACGGCGTCGCAGCTCAAGGCCTATCGCACCAAGTTGAAGCGCCTGCGCGGCCTGCCGGTCATCGTCACCGATGCATTGGAGCTGATCCCGGCCAATGCCCACCCGATGGACGTGATGCGCACCGGCTGCTCGGTGCTGGGCACGGTGCTGCCGGAGCGCGAAGGCCATCCGGCATCGGAAGCACGCGACATCGCCGATCGCCTGATCGCCAGTTTCGGTTCGATGCTGCTGTACTGGTGGCACTTCACCCACAACGGCCGCCGCATCGACGTCGAGACCGAAGACGACACCGTCGCCGCGCATTTCCTCCACCTGCTGCACGGCGAGCCGCCGTCGGCGCTGCACGCCGATGCGCTCGACAAGTCGCTGATCCTCTACGCCGAGCACGAGTTCAACGCCTCGACCTTCACCGCGCGCGTGATCGCCGGCACCGGTTCCGACATGTATTCCTGCATCACCGGCGCGATCGGCGCGCTGCGCGGACCCAAGCACGGCGGCGCCAATGAAGTGGCGATGGACATCATCAGCCGCTACGGCAGTGCCGACGAAGCCGAAGCCGACATCAAGGCGCGGATGGAGAAGAAGGAAATCATCATCGGCTTCGGCCATCCGGTGTACACCATCGGCGATCCGCGCAATCCGATCATCAAGGAAATCTCGCGCAAGCTGTGCAAGGACGGCGGCAACCAGACCCTGTTCGACGTCAGCGAGCGCATCGAGACGCTGATGTGGGACAGCAAGAAGATGTTCCCGAACCTCGACTGGTACAGCGCATCGGCCTACCACATGATGGGCGTGCCGACCGCGATGTTCACGCCGCTGTTCGTGATCGCCCGCACCACCGGCTGGAGCGCGCACGTGATCGAGCAGCGCGAGGACGGCAAGATCATCCGCCCGAGCGCCAACTACACCGGTCCGGAAGACCGCGCCTACACGCCCATCGACAAGCGTTAAGGCAGGGCGGAGCTGAATGGGGTAAACTAAACGGGTTCGCGCACGGCGGATCCGTTTTCCATCGGAATCCCCGCGGGGCTGCAAGCCCCGCCTTCCCACGCACGTCTCTCGTAGCGCGACACGTTCCCGGACTCCCGCGAACGTCATGCATCGCACTCGCAGCGCGTCAGGAAAGCTCCGGGTCATCGCACGGCACAAGCCGTGCGGACATACTTTGGAGCACACAATGAACTTTGAAACCCTCGGCATTTCGCCGGCCTTGCTGCGTGCGCTTGCCGACGCCGGCTACACCACGCCCACGCCGATCCAGGCCCAGGCCATTCCGCTGGTGCTGTCCGGCCAGGACGTCCTCGGTGGCGCGCAGACCGGCACCGGCAAGACCGCCGCGTTCGGGCTGCCGCTGCTGCAACACCTGTCGAAGAACATGGGCGTGCGCGGGCCGCGCAAGCCGCGCGCGCTGATCCTGGTGCCGACCCGCGAACTCGCGGTGCAGGTCAGCGACAACCTCAAGACCTACGCGCGCCACCTGCGCATCAACGTCACCACGCTGTACGGTGGTGCCGGCATGCAGCCGCAGATCAACAACCTGCAGCGCGGCGTCGACGTGCTGGTGGCCTGCCCGGGTCGTCTGCTCGACCACCTCGAGCGCGGCACCGCCAAGCTCGACGCGATCGAAATGCTGGTGCTCGACGAAGCCGACCGCATGCTCGACATGGGCTTCCTGCCGGCGATCAAGCGCATCCTCGCGCGCGTGCCGGCGCAGCGCCAGACGCTGCTGTTCTCGGCGACCTTCGAAGCGCGCATCAAGGCGCTGGCGCTGGAATTCATGCGCAACCCGAAGCAGGTCGAAGTGGCCGCGCAGGCGACCATCGCCTCGACGATCGTGCATCGCGTGCACCCGGTGGATGCGTCGCGCAAGCGCGACCTGCTGATCGACATCCTTGCCGCGCGCCATAGCGAGCGCGTGCTGGTGTTCGGAAAGACCAAGCATGGCTGCGATCGCCTGTGCCGCCAGCTCGACCAGGCCGGCCTGCCCTCGGTGTCGATCCACGGCAACAAGAGCCAGGCAGCCCGCCAGAATGCGCTGAATCAGTTCAAGAGCGGTCGCACCCGCATCCTGGTCGCGACTGACGTCGCCGCACGCGGTCTCGACATTCCCGACCTGCCGCTGGTGATCAACCACGACCTGCCGATGGTCGCGGAAGACTACGTGCACCGCATTGGCCGTACCGGCCGCAATGGCGCCAGCGGTGAAGCGCTGTCGCTGGTCGCGCCGGACGAAGCGCCGTTGCTGCGCCAGATCCAGCGCATGTTGAAGGCCGACATCGCGATGGAAACCGTGGACGGTTATGAACCTTCGCGTCCGCTGCGTCTGGATGGCCCGGCGATGGCCGCCAAGCGTCCAGCCGGCAAGCCGGGCGGACAGCATGCGCCGCGCAAGAATTCGGCGCCGCGTCCGCAGGGTGCGCCCAAGGCCGGCAAGCATCGTGGCCACGGGCACGCGCAGGGCGAAGCCAAGGCCAATGCGTATGCACCGCGCAGCGGAACCCCGAAGCACCGCGGTGCGCAGGGCGGACGGCGCGATCGTCGGGCGTAATTGCGTGCGCTGGCTTGGGTGATCGCTTGAAAGCATCGCCCGGCTATGCACCTATCGCGGTTGTCTGCAGCCGCCGACACGCCGTGAACCCATCCATGGGGGCTCGGCTCGGCATCCATGCCTCGTATGGTCGGCGATACGGACGAACCGCACAGGCGCTGCCGGTGGTGGTTTTCAAGTCTCTGAAAAGCAATGGCGAGCGGGCTGTTGCTCTCTCACTCCACCAGAAAGCAACAACGCGCGTGCTCGGCGGGTAGCCGGTCCGGTAAGCCAGCGCGAGCGATGCCTTCACCCCTTCTGCGCCGCGATCCAGCGATCGACCTTCTGCTCCAGGATCGACATCGGCACCGCGCCGTCCTTCAGTACTTCGGCGTGGAATCCGCGCGGGTCGAAACGATCGCCGAGCTCGGCCTGCGCCTTCTTCTTCAGGCGCTGGATGGTGAGCTCGCCGATCTTGTAGGCCACCGCCTGCGACGGCCAAGCGACATAACGCTCGGCTTCTGCGGTGGCGTCGGTGAGCGAAACCGCCGAATTCGTCATCATGTAATCGATGGTCTGTTCGCGCGTCCAGCTCTTGCTGTGCAGGCCGGTATCGGTGACGAGGCGGATCGCGCGCCACAGTTCGTCCTGCAAACGGCCGAAGTAGTCGTACGGCGTTTCATACACGCCCAGTGACTTGCCCAGCGATTCCGAATACAGCGCCCAGCCTTCGACATAGGCGGTGTTGCCGCCGAAGCGACGGAAGGCCGGTACGCCCTTCAGTTCCTGCTGGATGCCGATCTGGAAGTGATGGCCGGGAATCGCTTCGTGCAGGAACAGGTCCTCGGCCGACCAGGTCTTGCGCGAGGGCAGGTCGAAGGTGTTGACGTAGAAGATGCCGGGGCGGCTGCCGTCTTCGCTCGGGCTCTGGTATTCGCCGCCGGCGGCGGATTCGGCGCGGAACGCTTCCACCGGCCGGATTTCGAAGCCGGCCTTGGGCACCAGCGAGAACTGTTCGGGGATGCGCTTCATGATCCGCGCTTCCAGGCTGCGGTAGTACTTCAGCAGCTCGTCTTCCGACTTGAACTGGAACTGCTTGTCCTCGCGCATGAACTTGAAGAAATCCTGCAGCGAGCCCTTGAAGCCGACATCCTTCATCACCTGCTGCATTTCGCCGTGGATGCGGTCCACTTCCGACAGGCCGAGTTCGTGGATCTGCGCCGGCGTCAGGTCGGTGGTGGTGGTCTGGCGCACATTGAAGGCGTACCACTCCGCACCGTTCGGCAACTTGTCGAGGCCGACGCTGTCGCGCGTCTTCGGCAGGTAATCATTGGCGATGTAACCGCGCAGCTTGCGGAACGCCGGCATGATGTCGCTGGCGATCATCGACTGGTATTCCCTCGTCAGTCGAGCCTTGTCGGCGGCGCTGAAACTCGCGGGCATCTGCTTGATCGGTCCCCAGAACAGGCTGTCCTGCGGTTTGTCCTTGATGATGGCGTCGTACTGCGGCACTACCTTGGTCATCAGCGCGCGCGGCTGTACCACGCCCGCTTTCACGCCGGCCTGCATGTCGGTGATGATGCTGTCGACCAGCACCGGGATGCGACGGCCGCGCTTCAGCCAGTTATCGTAGTCCTTCACCGTCTTGAACGGTTGCGCGCCGGTGCCGCTGCCGAGTTGCGCCATGTTGGTGGCGATGCTGCCCATCTGGTCCACAGGCATCATCCAGCCGGGGTACTTCTCTCCTTCCAGCGACTCCCTGGAGTCATGCACGAAGATGTCGTAGCTGATCAGGCTTTGCCCGCTCAAGCCGCTGCTGCCGATCGTTTCGATCTTCTTCAGCCAGCGTGCGGTGAAGTCGTGGTTCTGCTTGCGGTATGCGGCGGAATAGAAATCCGGCAGTTGGTCGTTGTAGCGGTTGTCGCCCTGGTAGGTCGCGTTCAGCGGATTGAGCTTCAGCGATTCTTCCCAGTACTGCGCATACAGTGCGTCGAGTTGCCGGGCCTTTGCGCTGCTCGCGGTTGCCGCGTGCACGGTTTTGGCCGGTGCGGCATGGACGGTCGGAACCGCGGCGGCGAGGGCTACCGCAAGGGCAAGACGGGTGAGGCGCATGGTCGACATCCGGTGGGATAGCAGGCGAGTGTATGCCCGCGGCGGGGATGCCCGGCTGTGCCCAAAGTCAGGGGGGCCTCAGGGGCGTACGTAATAGATCACGCCAGACCTGTCGTCGCTGAAGAGGAGGGCGTCGGGCCCCACGCGCAACACGCCGCAGGGGCGGCCCATCACCTTGCCCGCGCGCAGGAAGCCGCTGACGAGGTCGCGCTGGCCCGAGCCGTCGCGACGCATCCGCACCAGCTTGTAGCCGTGGCCTAGGCGGATGCTGCCGGAGCCGTGCAGGGCGACGACGATTTCATCAGCGAGCTGGGCGTTGTCGCCCTTCGCGAACACATCGAAGCCGAGCGCCGAACCATGCGCCGGGAAGATTGCCAGCGGACGCTGTACGTTCGCGCAGCCTTCCTTGCGCGGGTATTTCGGATCGGCCTTGATCGCCTTGCCGGCGACGTAGCACGATGGCCAGCCGTAATCGCCGGGCTTGATCGCGTAGAAGCTTTCGTTGGGCATGTTCGGCCCTAGGTGATCGACGCCCTGGTTGGTCGCCAGCAACTGGCCATCGACAATCGCCATCCACACCGCATTGCGCAAGCCGTGCGCGATGATGCGCTGGCCGCTGCCATCGGGATTCATCTCCACGACGACTGCACGCAATGCTTCCGTTTCCACGCAGGCGTTGCAACTGCTGCCGATCGCGACGTAGAGCTTGCCGTTGCCGGACGGCACCACGGTGCGGGTGAGATGCCAGCCGCCGTTGGCCGCGCTCATGCCGCGGTCGGGGAACCTCGCGACCAATTGCGCCGATCCGGTCGGATGCGATTCGCCCGGCGTGTAGCGATAGCGCAGCAGCGAATCCGTCAGCGCGACATAGATCCATTGCACGCCTTGCGCGTCCTTGAGGAAGGCGACGCTGTTGGGATTGCGCAAGCCGGTCGCCCACGCCGTGATCTTGCCGACCTTGCCGTTGGCGGCATCGAAACCGTCGAGGATGTAGACCGCGCCCCGGGTGTTGTCACCGAGGTCGTGCATGTCGGTGAGGAAGATGCGGCCGTCGGGGCTGCGCGTGAAGAAGCGTGGGCGCTTGAAGCCTTCGGCCAGCGGCGTGATGCGCAATGATGCCGGCGCCTGCAGGTCGAAGCTGCGGCCGTCCTTCAGGGTGACGCGATGTGACGTCAGCGCATCGGCCGCCATTGCCGGAACGCTGGAAAGCACGAATGCCAGTGCAGCGATCAGGAACGCGACGACACGCTGCATGGACTTACTCCGTCTTGCGGTACGGGATCGATTCGGGCGCGACGGTGCCGCCGGAGATGATGAAGCTCATCGCCTGGTCGACGGACCAGGTGGTCGCGACCAGTCGTTCGACCGGCACGATTTCCAGATAGCCGCCGGTCGGATTGGGCGTGGTCGGAATGAACACCGCGGCGAGTTCTTCGCCGGTGTTGGCATCCTGGAACACGCGCGTGACCAGTCCGACGGTTTTCATGCCCGGATGGGGGAACTCCACCAGCACCACGCGCTGGGTACCGTCCGGCGACGTCTGCACGGTGTCGAGCAGTTTGCGTGCACCGGAGTACACGCTGTTGGCGAGCGGGATGCGCGCGACCAGCGCCTCGAACCATTCCAGCAGTGCCTGGCCAACGATGTGTTCCGCCAGCCAGCCGACCAGCAGGATCACCAGCAGGGTGCCGAACAGTGCGACCGCGCCCATCACCACCGATTGCTGCAGCCACGACAGTTCCGGTGACGTGTGCGCCAGCGACGACAGCAACGGTTGCACCCATGGCCGGCTGATGTCGCTGAGCATGCGGAACACGAAACTCAGCACCACCCAGGTCAGCCAGATTGGCAGCAGGGTGAGGAGGCCGGTGACGAGCAGCCGGCGCAGGGACAGGTTGACGCGTTTGGAGGCCATGGCGCGATTTTACGTTGTTGCCGTCTTGTGCGGCTTCCGGCGCACGTAGATCTGCTTGCGCACGCGCGCGATCACTTCGCCGGAGCCATCGACGACATCTGTATCGAACCAGCGCAGCACCTTCCCGCCGGACGCGGCTTCGTCGACCAGCGACTGGACGTCGGTATCGGTGAGATGGAATTCCGCGAACACGTCGCCACGGCCGGGTTTGACGAATTCGATCGTGGCCGCCTTGTCCCAGACGAAGTAGTCGTTGCCGATGGCATGCATGATCAGCAGCATCCAGAACGGATCGGTCATCGCGAACAGGCTGCCGCCGAACTGGGTGTTGACGAAATTGCGGTTCCACGGGCGCTTGCGCAGCACCACGCGCGCACTGCGCCAGTCGGCACCGATGTGGCGGACGCGGATGCCGGTGAACAGGAAAGGCGGCCAGATGTTCATCACCCGGCGCAGCCGCGTTGGCGTCACCCGCATGTCAGGACAGCAGCAGGGCCGACATCTGGCGGCGGTACTTGCCCACGAGGTCATCGTCCTCGGTCACGCGGAAGGCGTCGATCAGAACCTTGCGCGGCAGGCCGTCCTCGAACTGGCGGTCGCGGCGCAGCATCTCCATGAACTGTTCGAGTGCGCCTTCGGCATCGCCCGACACCAGCTTGTGCGCACCGAGCAGATGACGCGCGTGCAAGTCGCCGGGATTGGCGGCGATCGCCTGTTCCAGCGTGGCAGCGGCTGGCGCGTCCTTCAGCAGTGCGGCGAAGCCGAGGCGCGCGCGCGCCTGTACCGCGCGATCGTCGGTGGCGAGATTGGCCGGCAGCGCGTCCAGCAACGATTCCGCTTCCTGCGCAGCGCCGGTCTTGAGCAGCGCCAGCGCGAGATCAAGGCGATGCACGGGCTTGTCGGCTTCGGTCTCGGCCAGCATGCGCAGGCGCACCACTTCCTCGTGCGGATCGACGGGTGCCGGCGCAGCCTCGACGGCATCGCCGCTTGCAGCTGCCTCGATGCCGTTGCGGGCGAGGAATTCGCGCAGCTGGCCTTCCGGCAGCGCGCCCTGGAAACCGTCGACCGGCTGGCCGTTGCGGATCAGGTAGACGGTCGGGATCGAGCGGATCTGGAATGCCTGGGCGATCTCAGGCTCGCTTTCGGTGTTGACCTTTGCAAGGGTGAACGCGCCGTTGAATTCGGCCGCGAGTTTCTCCAGTACCGGCGTCAGCGACTTGCACGGGCCGCACCATTCGGCCCAGAAATCGACCAGCACCGGCCCCTGCATCGATGCCTGCAGCACCTCGCTCTCGAAGGTCGTCATGGAAACATCGAGCACGTGCGTGGACATGGATCACCTCGTCGGAACAGGCGCAAATGATCGCATGCCTGCTGTCATGGCGGCTGCGACAAGGCAGACTGTCGCGATGAACCGGAATCGTTTCGACCGTTGGATGGGCGTCACAGCGATCGCGGCATTCGTGCTGGCGTTGGTATGGGGTGGACATGCCGGCGAGTGGACGCCGCGACACGCGCTGGCCATTCCCGGTGCGAAGGGGATGGCGGGTGCGGGCGTCTTCAACCTGCTGGCCTTCATCGTTCCGGGGGCTGCACTGCTGGTTGCGGCGTTGTGGCGGCGCTGGCAGGCGCGCGATCACTCCGGGATGGTGGCCGGAATCGCCCTGTGGCTGTTGGCCATCGCCGCCTTGGCGTGGCTCGCGTTGGGCCTGTTCCCGATCGATGCCGGCGATCTTGCGGGCGAAGGCGGCCAGCACCATGCGGCCCTGTGGATGCTGTGGTTGATCGCGGTGGCGGCTGCGGCCGTGGCGCTGGTGATCGGAGCCGCGAAAGGCCGGCGCGGGCTGATGGGCGTACTGGCCGTACTGTGGCTCGTGGCCGCGATCGTCCTTCCGGTCCTGCTCGGCGGCTGGGCCCAGGTGCTGGCCGCCGTGGCCTGGATGGCCTGGCCGTTGACGCCTCCTGTCCGGATCTGCATAATGACCGGCTCAGCGCGCCCGTAGCTCAGTTGGATAGAGCACCAGGCTACGAACTTGGGGGTCGGGCGTTCGAATCGCTCCGGGCGCGCCATTAAAGACTGAACCAGCCGCAAGGCTGGTTTTTTCTTTTGCGCGCCAGTCGGATTTCCGGTGCCGGTCCGGCCGGAAAAATTTCGGCCGCAAGGGAATAACCACCGGCCGGGGTTGTCTACCTCAATAACGCATCCACTGCGCATTGAGGTTCAACCATGAAGACCATCACTCAGGCGAGTGCCATCCTCGCGATCGGCATCGCTGCTGCGGTGACGTTTCCGGCAACGGCGCAGGACGCGCACCACGCTGGCCATGTTGGACAGGCTGGCCACGCCGCGCTGTCACCGGAGGCTGCTGCCTTCCTCGCAGAAAACGACAAGGCGATGGAGCGCATGATGACGGCGATGCATGTCGCGCCAACCGGTGATGTCGACCGCGATTTCGTGGCGATGATGATTCCGCACCACCAGGGTGCCATCGACATGGCGCGCGCGGTGTTGAGATCGAGCCGGGATGAAACGGTGCGACGGCTGGCGCAGGAAATCATCGTCACCCAGCTGGACGAGATCCAGGCGATGCGCCTGGCGATCGCCGACAACGTCACGCACAAGGAGCACTGACATGCGCCATGGCTTCCTCGCAATGCTGTTCCTGGCCGCCTCGACGATGGCTGCCTTCGCACCCGCAAATGCAGGCCAGGCGCCCCGCGCAGCCGCCGCCGCAAACATTCCCGTTTCTTCCAGCGACCGGCTTTATGCCGCCGAGCAGTTTTCCAACACCGTGTCGGTCATCGATCCGGCCCGGAACCAACTGCTGGGCGTGATCCGGCTCGGCGATCCGCAACCCGCCAGCCTGAGTCCGCTCTATCGTGGCCAGGTGCTGGTGCACGGCCTCGGTTTCTCGCCGGACGGCAAGACGCTGGCCGCAGTCTCGATCGGCTCCAACTCGGTGACCTTCATCGATATCGCCACCAATGCGGTCAAGGCGACGACGTACCTGGGGCGTTCGCCGCACGAGGCGTTCTTCACGCCGGATGGCCGCGAATTGTGGGTCACGGTGCGCGGTGAGGACTACATCGCGGTCATCGATCCGACGACCTACCGGGAAAAACGGCGCGTGCGCGTTCCCGCAGGACCGGGCATGCAGATCTTTTCCCCGGATGGCGAGTATGGCTACGTGTGTTCTTCCTTCACCGCCGAAACAGTCGTGATCCGGGTCGCCGATCACCAGATCGTCGGGCGAGTGAAACAGGATTCACCGTTCTGTCCGAACATTGCTGCGACTCCCGACGGTCGGCAGGTGTGGCTGACGCTGAAGGACATCGGCCGGGTGATGGTCTTTGATGCGCGACCGCCGTTCCGCGTGATCCGCACGATCGACACCGGCCCGCTCACCAACCATGTCAACTTCACGCGGACGGCAGCAGGAACATTTGCCTACGTCACCATCGGTGGACTCAACGCGGTCAAGGTGTTCCGCACCGATACGTTCGAGCAGGTGGCGACGATCCCGGTCGGGAAGCTGCCGCACGGGTTGTGGCCGTCGGGCGACGGCAGCCGCATGTATGTCGGATTGGAGAACGCGGACGCGATCGCGGCGATCGACACCTCGACGCAACGCGTGGTCGCGGAAATCCCGGTGGGACAGGCACCGCAGGCGGTGGTGTATGTTCCCGACGCAGTGAAGGGAGGCGATCCGGTCGTCGGCCTGCAACCACTCGGGCTTGCCGGGAAGGCAGTTCAACTTGCGCTCAATGCGTTGGGTTCGACGCAGCGTTCAACCGCGCCGACCAGCGTTTCGCTCTTCGACCAAGGCCTGATCCAGGTGCTGCAGGCGGGCGTCTCCGGACTGGAACCGGGCAAGTCTTACGTCCTCGGACTGGCCGAGCGGCCTGACGGCTCCGGACGGATCGAGCCGCTGGCGGGTTTCAAGGCCAATCCGGCGGGCTCGGCTGTCGTCAATGCGCTTGGTCCGATCCGGCAGGTGGTGAGCGGCAATGCCGGCGAACAGTCGCGCTATCTCGTGATCGTGCCCGGCACTGCGTCCGAACACGGTCCGCCGGTCCAGGTGCAATCGCAGATACAGTGAGAGCGGTGCTCGCGGAGGACGTGCTTGCAGGACATGATGGCCATCGTCGAGCCGATGATCCCCGCACTGCGGCGCTATGCGCGCAGCCTGTTGCGTGATCGCGCGGCGGCGGATGATCTCGTGCAGGATTGCCTCGAACGCGTGATCAGTCGCTGGCACCAGCGACGCAGCGATGGCGATGCACGGACCTGGGTCTTCACCATCCTGCACAACCTCGCCATCAATCAATTGAAACGGAAGGTGCGTCGTGGCGTACCGCTGGCCATCGAGGACGTTGACGAAACCGCTTTCGCCACCGCACCGACGCAGGAAGACGGCCTGCATGTCCGCGCGGTCCTCGCAGCGCTGGATTCGCTGCCCGAAGACCAGCGCTGCGTGTTGCTGCTGGTCTCCGTCGAGGACCTGTCCTATGCCGAGACGGCGGCGGTGCTGGACATTCCGCTGGGCACCGTGATGTCGCGGTTGTCGCGTGCGCGGTATCGGTTGTCCCGGCTGCTGGAAGAAGGGCTGTCGCGGACAGCGGACGCCACACCGGTCCTGAGGAGGATCAAATGAGTCGCCCCATCTCCGAGGACGATCTCCACGCCTATGTCGATGGGCTGCTTCCCGCCGCCCGCTGTGCCGAAGTGGAGGCGTACCTTGCGCGGAATCCCGAGGTCGCCGAACGCGTTGCGCGGTTTGGCCAGCAGCGTGACGCATTGCGTGCGGCGCTCGGGCCCGTCGTGGCCGAGCCGGTGCCGCCGCAGCTGAATCTTGGCCAGATGGTGTTGTCCCGGCGCAGGTCGCGTTGGTCGGACTGGCGCGCTTCCGCTGCGGCGTGTCTTCTTGTGCTCGCGGGAGCCGGCGGCGGCTGGGTGCTGCGTGGCGCTGCCACCGATGACCGCGTCGGCATCGGCGCGCTCGCCGAAGAGGCCAACGACGCTTACGCCGTGTTCGCTTCGGACCTTGGTCACCCTGTCGAAATTCCGGCAGCCGACAGCGCGACGCTGGTCCGCTGGGTCGAGGATCGCCTTGCGAGGCCCATCTCGTTGCCGGACCTTTCCACTGCCGGTTATCGCTTCATCGGAGGGCGGGTCGTTGCCACCGGACACGGGCCGGCGGGCCTGCTCATGTACGACAACGCGCAGGGCAGTCGCATCGCAGTGTTCATGCGGCCCATGGTGCATGCCGATCAGAACGCACCCATGGCCAGGCATCGCAGGGGCGATGCCTTGAGCTTTGCATGGGCAGAGAACGGGATGGGTTACAGCCTCGTCGGTGGACCTGAAACGGCAACAAAGCTGCACCCCATCGCCGATGAAGCGCGCCGGCAATTTCGTTTGAAATCGTGATGGCCCGCTATTCTCCGGTTTCGCGGATCGCCGGATTCACCAGCGGATTCGGCTTGGGCTGGGCGATGCGCCGCATCGTGTTGGTATCGCGATGGTCGAACGCCGGGGTCTTGCCGCGGATGGCGAGGTCGGTGCGGGTGACATAGGTCCAGCTGTCGTCATCGTGGAAATCGATGTCGATGCGGTAGTAGTCGGTGCGGAACGCTTCTTCCAGGAACGTGGTCGAGCAAATGCCGAAACGGGTGTCGCCGCGGCGCGCTTCCACCGAGATGCGCTTGTCATCGGGATGTGCGGTGCCGCCCGCCAGCAGCGCCTGTCCGCGCGGAATGGTCAGGCTCTGCATGATCAGCCCGGTCGCGGGCTCCCACAGCCAGTAGCCGACCTGGTCGTGGAAGGTGATCTCCTCTTCCGGCGTATTGATGTGGAGGTGGTAGCGCAGTCCGTACAACAGTTGCGGGCCGTTCGACTGCGGATCGATCGGTTGCATGCGGATGTATTCGCTGTAGACGCGGTGTTCCGGACCTTCGGCCTTGGGATTGATGTCGACGCCCTTGTCGGATCGCCAATCGCCGGCGAGTCGCCGCAGCGGGCCGAGGTTCGCCAGGGTGTCGGGCGAATAATCTTCCTGCTCGGTGTAGATGTCGGGGAGATCGCTGCTCATCGGTGTCCTGTCGCGAATCGTCGTTGTCGTCATCCATCATAGGGCAGCACATCGATCCAGTAGCGTCGCTTGCGCATTCCGGTTGCGCTGTCGTGGCGTTCGTCTGCGAACACGCCGCCGTTCTTCTCGATGACGTGGATCGAAGCGGTATTCCCCGGGTCGCAGGTCACGAGGACGTGCTGGATTCCGATCTGTTCGCGTGCATGCCCCAGCGCGAGGCGCAGGATGTCGGTTGCGTGGCCGCGACCGCGGAATTCCGGCAGCACTGCATAACCGATGTGTCCCGTCATCGGGCCCAGGGGATGATCCAGGCTGTGGCGGATCGATGCGCGCCCGACGATGCGGCCATCGACGAAGGCGAACAGGAAGGTGGATGGCACTTCGCGGCCCGGTGCGGGGTCGATGCCCAGTGCCTGTTTCCGCAGCACGTCGAGATACTCCGCAAGCGACATGCCCGCGCGATGGAAATGCAGGAAGGTCGGGTGGTCGGCGGGGATCGCCGCGATCGTGCGCCGGAACTCGGTTTCTTCGTGCGGCGCGGGCAGTCTCAGCTCCATGCGACGGATGTTAGGGCATGATGTCGCCGATATATCCACCGGATCACCCCGCATGTTCATGACCATCGTCGTCGTCGCCATCACCGTCGTGGTGTCCTATCTGGCATGGCAGAAGCCGACGCTGATGTCGCGCCTCATTTTGTGGCCGCCGGCGATCAACCGCAGCAGGCAGTACGACCGCCTCGTGACCTACGGCTTCATCCATGCCGACGGCATGCACCTGTTCTTCAACATGTTCACCCTGTACTTCTTCGGGCGGGTAGTGGAACGATTGTTCGGTTCGCTCGGTTTCGTGGTGTTCTATCTCGCGGCGCTGGTGGTCTCGATCCTGCCGACCTATCTTTCCCATCGCAACGACGCCGGCTACCGCAGCCTCGGCGCGTCGGGTGCGGTGTCAGCCTGCCTGTTCGCCTTCATCGTGGTCGCTCCGTGGGAGAAGATCTATCTCTACGGCGCGTTCGGCATCCCGGCGATCATCTACGCGGTGCTGTATGTCGCCTGGTCGATCTGGATGGATCGCCGCGGCAGCGACAACGTCAACCACAGCGCCCACCTCTGGGGCGCGGCGTTCGGCGTGCTCGCGGTGTTGCTGGCAGTTCCGGGAGCGGCCGGTCACTTCATGCGCGTGCTCGCGCACCCCGGTGGCTGAATCCCCGGTCTCAGGCCAACGCGCCTTCCTCGATCGTTTCAACCGTTTCCTGCGCGGCGGTAGGCACCAGCCAGGCCGCCTGTCGCTGCACGGCATCCTCGCGCGCCTGCTCCTGTTCCTGTTTGCGCTTGAGGATCGGGCACAGCTGGTTCATGAAATCGACGTCGAAGCTGAAGCGTTCGACCAGGAAGTCGACGAATGCGCGCACCTTCGGTGATTGCGTCATCCCGCGCGGGAACACCGCGTTGAATTCGAATTCGGGTCCGGTCCAGCCGGCCAGCACGCGCTGCACGAGACCATTCTCGACCAGCGGTTTCATCATCACGTCAGCCGCCATCATCATGCCCTCGCCACACAACAGGGCGCCCCGCAACGCGCCGTAATCATTGGCGACGAAGACGGGCTCGATGCGGAAGTCAGCGGTGCGTTCGCCATCGCCCAGTGTCCACGTGAACTCGTTGCCGTTGCGGCGCGATTTGGTGAATGCCAGCACGGAGTGGTGCACCAGGTCGTCGGGATGCAGCGGCTCGCCATGGCGGCGGATGTATTCGGCGCTGGCGAATACCTGGGTGCGGAAAGTCGCCAGCCGGCGCGCGACGAGATTGGAGTCGGGCAGGCTGCCGACACGCAGGGCGACGTCGATCTCCTTGTCGATCAGGTCGAGCGGTTCATTGCTCAGGTGCATTTCCACGCGCACTTCGGGATGGCGCTCGTGGAACTCGCCGAGCAGTGGCGCGATCTTCTCGGTGCCGAGCGAGTAGGGCGCGGTGAAACGCAGCCAGCCACGCGGACCGCTCTGAAGCTGGCCGACGGCGCTTTCGGCTTCGTCGAGCTCGCGCGCGATGCGTTGGCAATGTTCGAAATAGATGTTGCCGGCTTCGGTCAGGCCGAGCTTGCGCGTCGTCCGGTGCAGCAGCTGCGCGCCGAGGCGCGTTTCCAATTCCTGCACCTTGCGGCTGACGGTGGTCTTGGGCAGGCGCAGCGAGCGCGCCGCGGAGATGAAGCTGCCGTGTTCGACCACCTTGACGAAGACCAGGGTGTCATTGAGATCGCGGGTCATGTGGAGTGTCTCGTTTGAATTGGACCGATCACGGGATAATTATTCCCTGAATTGCCGGCTTATCAAGTGCCGGTCGTCGGCCTAACCTGCGCGCCATTCCCCCTGGTGTCGCTGCCATGCTTACCCCCTCCGGTGTTCGTTGGATCTATGCCCTGGTCGTCGCGACCGGGCTGGCTGGCGTGCCCTGGCTTGCCGTGATCGAGCTGCAACGTGCTGTTTCCATTGGCACCGCCGAAGCCTGGATGCTGGTCGGGGTGATGGCGGTCGTTGCCGGGCTGCCGGTGCTGATGGTCCTGCTGGTGCTGGTCGATTGGCTGCGTCGCGCCCTGCACCGGCACTCGATTGTCCCGGTGACGGGAGAAAAAGTCCCATGAGCGGGATGATGAAGCCCGCCGTCCTCATCCTCGGGGCGACAGGAACCGTGGGCCGCGCGGCCGTGAAGGCGGCTGCCGGCGCCGGTTGGCCGGTGGTTGCGGTCGCCCGCGATGCCCGCGGCCTGGCCGCGCTGGAAGTGCAGTACCCGGACGCAATCCTGCGCACCATCGAGGCCTCGCTGGTGAACGATGCCGGCGCACTCGCCCTGGTCGCGTCGTTGCGTGAAATCGGGCAGCCCTTCCTTGGGGTCGTAGCGGCACTGGGGGGCGGTGATGTGCGTGGTCGCCTGATCGACCAGTCGTCGGATGAGTTGCGCCGCAACTTCGACGAAGCCGTGCTGCCCCATCTGGTCGCTGCGCGCCACCTGCTGCCGTGGCTCGCCGAGTCGGGACGCAATTGCGGTTACGTGATGGTCGGTGGTCCCGGCGGTCGCAATCCCTGGGCCGGTTATGGCCATCGCTCGATCTCCGCTGCCGCCCTGCGCATGCTCGCGCGCGTGCTGCACGACGAAGCGCGCACCCATGCGGTGCGCCTGCAATTGCTTGAAGTCGAATCGCCGGCGCGCACCGACGCCAACGAAAAACACGCCTGCCAGGGCTGGCCTTGCGTTGACCACATCGGGCGCAAGGCGCTGGAGTTGCTCAAGCATCGCAATGATGCGCGCTGCACCCAGGCGATCTTGACTCTGGAGCCGGACAACGCTGCACAGTCCGCGCAAATTCCATCGCAGGAAACGGCAGGCGCCGCATCCGCGCTGCAAGCACGCTGCGCCAAGGACGTGCACAGGCTGCTCGACGCCGCCGCATCGAAATTCCCCACATCCCCCATTGCTGCAAACAGGAACCAGGAGCGCACGAGATGATGTACGACAATTCTTCCAGCCGGGAGCTGCAACGCACGACATCGGCAACGTCATGGCCGGGACTCGCGCTGGGCGCGGCGATGATGCTGGTGCTGGCCGGCTGCAACAGCCAGGCCGCGCCGAACGCCGGCATGCCGCCGCCACCCGAAGTGAGCGTCGCCAACGTGCTGACGAAAGCGGTGCACCAGTGGGACGAGTACAGCGGGCATGTCGCCGCGGTGGAGAGCGTCGAGCTGCGTCCGCGCGTCAGCGGTTACGTGCAACGGGTGGCCTATCGCGAAGGGCAGGACGTCCGCAAGGGTGATTTGCTGTTCGTGATCGACCAGCGCCCGTACCGGGCCGCGCTCGATCGGGCGCAGGCCGACCTCGAGCGCGCCCGCAGCGAATCGCGGCTGGCGCAGGCGCAGGACGCACGCGCGCAATCGCTGATCGAGGCGAAGGCGATTTCGCGCGAGGAATTCGACCAGCGCAGGGCCGCGACTTCCGGGACCGGGGCGTCGGTGCGTGCCGCCGAAGCCGCGGTGGCTGCCGCGCGACTCAATCTGCAATTCACCGAAGTGCGTTCGCCGATCAACGGTCGCGCCGGTCGTGCATTGGTGACCGAAGGCAACCTCGCCCAGGCCGATGCTACGCAATTGACGACGGTGGTATCGCAGGATCCGGTCTTCGTCTATTTCGAAAGCGATGAGCAGAGCCTGCTGCGCTACGCCGAAATGGCCCGCAAGGGCGAGCGCAACGCGACGAAGAACCCGGTGCGGGTCGGCCTTGCCAGCGAGAACGGTTATCCGCACGAAGGCACCGTCGATTTCGTCGACAACCAAGTGGATCCCAAGACCGGGACCATTCGCGCGCGCGCGGTGCTGAGGAACCCGGATCGCCTGTTCACGCCCGGCCTGTTCGCGCGCGTGCAGTTGCAGGGCAGCGGCGAGTTCAACGCCATGCTGATCGACGACAGCGCCGTGCTCACCGACCAGGATCGCAAGTACGTCTATGTCGTCGGCCCGAAGAATTCGGCGCTGCGCAAGGACGTGGTGCTCGGTCGCAGCATCGATGGCTTGCGCGTGGTGCAGTCGGGTCTTGCCGCCACCGACAAGGTGATCGTCCATGGCGTGCAGAAGGTGATCTTCCCGGGCATGCCGGTGAAGCCGCAACAGATCGCGATGGGCGCCCCGGCGCCGCAGCCGGCAGCGACGGGCCCGGCCTCGAACTGACGCGCCCGCAACAGACAAGGATCTTCCAATGGATTTCTCGAAATTCTTCATCGACCGGCCGATCTTCGCCGCGGTGCTGTCGATCGTGATCTTCGCCGCCGGCCTGATCGCGATGCCGATGCTGCCGATCGGCGAATACCCGGACGTGGTGCCGCCATCGGTGGTGGTGCGCACGGTTTACCCAGGCGCCAATCCCAAGGTGATCGCAGAAACGGTGGCGACGCCACTGGAAGAGGCGATCAACGGCGTCGAAAACATGATGTACATGAAGTCGGTTGCCGGTTCCGACGGCGTGCTGCAGATGACCGTGACCTTCCGTCCCGGCACCAATGCCGATGACGCTGCGGTGCGCGTGCAGAACCGCGTCAGCCAGGCGTTGGCGCGCCTGCCCGAGGACGTGCGCCGGCAGGGCGTGACGACCCAGAAGCAGTCGCCGACCTTCCTGATGGTGGTGCACCTGACCTCGCCCAACGGCAAATACGACACGTTGTACCTGCGCAATTACGCGCGACTCCACGTCAAGGACGCGCTGACGCGCATCCCCGGCGTCGGCGATGCGCAGATCTTCGGTGGCGGCGACTACGCGATGCGTGCGTGGCTGGATCCGGACAAGATCGCCGCGCGTGGCCTGACCGCGGGCGACGTGGTGCGGGCGATGCGCGAACAGAACGTGCAGGTGTCCGCGGGCCAGCTCGGCGCCGAACCGATGCCCGACAGCAAGTTCCTCACGCTGATCAATGCCCAGGGCCGCCTGAAGACGCCGGAAGAGTTCGGGAACATCGTGCTCAAGTCCGGCGACGATGGTGAAGTCGTGCGTCTTTCCGATGTCGCGCGCGTCGAACTCGGTGCCGGCGACTACACCCTGCGTTCCCAGCTCGACGGCAAGAACGCGGTTGGCATCGGCGTGTTCCAGGCGCCGGGCGCCAACGCGCTCGATATCCAGAAGAACGTGATCACGTCGATGGACGGCCTGTCCAAGAGCTTCCCCGACGGCATCAAGTACGAAGCGGTGTATGACACCACGATCTTCGTCCGCGACTCGATCAAGGCGGTGGTGTCGACGCTGCTGGAAGCGGTCGCGCTGGTGGTGCTGGTGGTGATCCTGTTCCTGCAGACCTGGCGCGCCTCGATCATCCCGCTGATCGCGGTGCCGGTGTCGATCGTCGGTACCTTCGCGGTGCTGTACCTGCTCGGATTCTCGATCAACACGCTCAGCCTGTTCGGCATGGTGCTGGCGATCGGCATCGTGGTCGACGACGCCATCGTGGTGGTGGAGAACGTCGAACGCCACATCGAGCATGGCGCCACGCCGTTGCAGGCCGCGCACCTGGCGATGAAGGAAGTCTCCGGGCCGATCATCGCGATCGCGCTGGTGTTGTGCGCGGTATTCGTGCCGATGGCCTTCCTCTCGGGCGTGACCGGCCAGTTCTACAAGCAGTTCGCGGTGACGATCGCCATCTCGACGGTGATCTCGGCGATCAACTCGCTGACCTTGTCGCCGGCATTGGCCGCGCGCCTGCTGAAGTCCCATGATGCGGCCAAGGATGCGCCGTCGCGCCTGATCGATCGCCTGTTCGGCTGGATCTTCCGTCCGTTCAATCGCTTCTTCAAACGCAACTCCGATCGCTACGAAGGCGCGATGAAGCGCACGCTCGGTCGTCGTGGCGCGGTGTTCGCGGTGTACGCGGTGCTGCTCCTCGCCACCGGGTTCGTCTTCAAGCTGGTGCCCGCGGGCTTCATCCCGACCCAGGACAAGCTCTACCTGATCGCGGGGGTGAAGTTGCCGGAAGGCGCATCGATCGCGCGCACCGATGCGATGTTGCGCAAGGTCGCGGACATCGCCCAGCACACCGATGGCGTCGCCCACACCATTTCCTTCCCTGGCCTCAACGCGCTGCAGTTCACCAACACGCCCAACACAGGTGTCGCATTCGTTCCGCTCAAGCCGTTCAGTGAACGCCATGGTCGGACCGCCGAGCAGATCAACGCGGAAATCAGCCAGAAGATCGCCGGCCTGCAGGAAGGCTTCGCCTTCTCGATGCTGCCGCCGCCGATCCTCGGCCTCGGCAATGGCAACGGCTACCAGCTGTTCGTCGAGGATCGCGCCGGTCTCGGTTACGGCGCGCTGCAAAACGCGGTGCAGGGACTGCAGGGCGCGGTGATGCAGACGCCTGGCATGAGCTATCCGATCACCAGTTACCAGGCCAACGTGCCGCAACTTGATGCCGAGGTCGATCGCGTCAAGGCCAAGGCGCAGGGCGTGCCGCTGACGGAGCTGTTCGACACCCTGCAGACCTACCTCGGTTCGGCCTATGTCAACGACTTCAACCAGTTCGGTCGCACCTGGCAGGTGATCGCGCAGGCCGACGGCAAGTTCCGCGGCAATGTCGAGGACATCGGCAACCTGCGCACGCGCAACGAGCGTGGCGAGATGGTGCCGATCGGTTCGATGGTGACGATCAAGCAGACCTACGGCCCCGATCCGGTGCTGCGCTACAACGGCTATCCCGCCGCCGATCTCGCCGGCGCCGCCGATCCGCGCCTGTTGTCCTCGGCCCAGGCGATGGCAGTGATGGAAGGCACCGCGGAGAAGGTGCTGCCCAATGGCATGAACATCGAGTGGACCGACCTCAGCTACCAGCAGGTGATGCAGGGCAAGGCCGCGCTGGTGATCTTCCCGCTGGCGATCCTGCTGGTGTTCCTGGTGCTGGCGGCGCTGTACGAAAGCTGGACGTTGCCGCTGGCGGTGATCCTGATCGTGCCGATGTGCCTGTTGTCGGCATTGCTCGGCGTCAAGCTGACCGGTGGCGACAACAACGTCTTCGTGCAGGTCGGCCTGGTGGTGCTGATGGGACTGGCGTGCAAGAACGCGATCCTGATCGTCGAGTTCGCCCGCGAACTTGAAATGCAGGGGCGGGGCATCGTCGAGGCGGCGCTGGAAGCCTGCCGCCTGCGCCTGCGTCCGATCGTGATGACGTCGATCGCCTTCATCGCCGGCACCGTGCCGCTGGTGTTCTCGCATGGCGCAGGCGCGGAAGTGCGCTCGGTCACCGGCATCACCGTGTTCTCGGGAATGCTCGGGGTCACGCTGTTTGGCCTGTTCCTGACGCCGGTGTTCTACGTCGCCCTGCGCAAGCTTTCGCGCCGGGAACTCGTTCGCCATGACGCACGGCCCGTCCACTCGCCGGCGACTGCCTCGTCGGTTCTCTGATCTCTCTCCCACGGCGGGCCACGGCCCGCCCCATGAAAGGAAAATACAGATGTCTGCCAACAACAATTCCAAGGTCGCCCTCGTCACCGGTGCGACGCGTGGCATCGGTTTCGAGACCGTCCGCCAACTCGCCAGCCAGGGCGTGCATGTGCTGCTTGCCGGCCGTGATCGCGGCAAGGCGGTCGAGGCGTCGCTGAAGCTGCAGTCCGAAGGCCTGCAGGTCGAAGCGATCGCGCTCGACGTCACCAAGCCCGACAGCATCTTCGCCGCCGCACAGGAAGTCGCGCAGAAGCACGGCAAGCTCGACATCCTCGTCAACAATGCCGGCATCCTTGTCGATGACGCCGCCCAGGGTGTTTCGGGCCAATCGTTGCAGACGTGGCGCAGCACGTTCGACACCAACGTGTTCGGCCTGATCGAAACCACCCAGACCTTCCTGCCGCTGCTGCGCAAGTCCGAGGCGGGTCGCATCGTCAACGTGTCCAGCCTCCTTGGATCGATTTCGGAACACCAGAACCCCGAGTCCTTCATCTACGACTTCAAGGGTGTCCCGGCCTACAACGTGTCCAAGAGCGCGGTGAACGCGTGGACCGTGCACCTGGCGCATGCGCTGAAGGACACCGGGATCAAGGTCAACGCCATCCATCCTGGCTATGTGCAGACCGACATGAACAAGTCCGGCGACCAGCAGAACGGTGAATTGCCCGTGCCGGAAGGCGCGCGCACCAGCGTGCAGCTTGCGCTGGTCGGCAACGATGGCCCGACCGGCGGTTACTTCTACTTCGACCAGGTGCTGCCATGGTGATGCGTCCCCTTGTCGTCGCTATCGCGTCGACGCTGCTTGCGGCCTGCGCGGTCGGACCGAACCACGTCTATCCGAACATGGCTGGCGTGCCTGATCGTTTCGTGCAGGCGGAGGCGCCTGCGGATGGCGTGGCGGCTGGTCATGCAACGAGTGCGGCCGACAGCGAGTTCTGGCGCGGCTTCAACGATCCGCTACTGACGCGCCTGGTTGATGACGCCTTGTCTGCCAACCACGACCTGCGCATCGCGCTGGCCAACCTCGATCGCGCCAATGCGTTGTTGCGTGGTGCCAGGTTCGATCAATTGCCGACGATCACCGCGCAGGGGCAGGCTTCGGACAATCGCGCCAGCGCCGACCAGCAACCTGGCGTGTCGCGTGCGGATCGCGATTACAAAAGCTACAGCGTCGGTGCCCAGGCATCGTGGGAGCTCGACCTGTTCGGTCGCGTTCGCCGCAGCGTCGAAGCCCAGCGTGCCGACTTCCATGCTTCGGCCGCCGACCTGCAGGCATTGCAGGTAGCGATCGTCGGTGAAGTCGCCAACACCTATGTCACGCTGCGTGGATCGCAGGAACGCCTGCGGGTGGCGCGCCAGAACGCCGATAACCAGGCGCAGACATTGAAGCTGGTGGAGGCGCGCTTCAATGCCGGGCGCGGCACGGAATTCGACACCTCGCGTGCGCGTGCGCAACTGGAAGCGACGCGATCGCGGGTGCCGGCGCTGGAGGCGCAGGTCGCGGTGTCGATGCATCGATTGGCGGTATTGACCGGGCACATGCCGGAAGCGTTGATTTCCGAACTCACGCCATCGGGTGCGTTGCCGGTCCTGCCCGCGCGCATCGATCCGTCGACGCCGGGTGACCTGCTGCGCCATCGCCCCGACATCGTCGCTGCCGAACAACGCCTGCACGCGGCCACCGCGCGGATCGGCGTGGCCACCGCCGACCTGTTCCCGCGCTTCACGCTCGGCGGACTGATCGGTTCGCAGGCCGCCGGGACCGGCGCCCTGTTCTCGCGCGACAGCGAAACCCATCTGGTCGCGCTGGGGATCGACTGGTCCTTCCTGGATGTCGGCCGGGTCCGTGCCCGCATCAAGGCTGCGGATGCCGATGCCGAGGGCCAGCTCGCGCAGTACGAGAAGACCGTGCTGCTGGCATTGGAAGACACCGAGAATGCGCTGGTTCGCCATGACCGCGCACGCAGCGAGGATGCGCACCTGGAGCAGGCGGCGCTCGACAGCGCGAAGGCGGCGCAACTGGCGCGGTTGCGCTACCACGCCGGCGCCACCGACCTGTTCGAGGTGCTGGACGCGGAACGCACGCAACTGCAGGCGGAGGAAGCCTTCGCGGATGCGCGCACCCGCAGCGTCGGCAGCGCGATCGCGCTCTACAAGGCGTTGGCCGGAGGCTGGCCGGACCACCTCCCTGAACGCAGGAAACTCGCGGCGCGCTCGCCATAAAGGATTGGGCCGGACGGCTGGCAGGGAACCTCCCCATTGACCCGCAGCCGTTCCGGCCCTATTTTTCCTGTATCTCCACCGGACACGGGTGGCCTGCGCCGACGCCGGCCGAGCGTGCGACATGAGCACTACCACCGCCCACTGCTGAAGCGTCCCGAGGTCCCGGTCAACGGCGCCCTCGTGGCGCCGTTTGCGTTTCCGGCCCGCCCGTTCCGGATCGATTGCCGAAATTTCCAACTGAATATCCGTTCCCCATGATCAACATCACGCTCCCCGACGGCTCCCGCCGTGAATTCGACCATCCGGTCACTGTCGCCGAAGTCGCCGGCTCCATCGGCGCCGGCCTCGCCAAGGCCGCGCTCGCCGGCAAGGTGGACGGCCAGCTGGTCGATACCGGCTTCCGCATCGATCGCGATGCCGAACTCGCCATCGTCACCGACAAGTCGCCGGAGGCGCTCGACATCCTCCGCCACTCCACCGCGCACCTGCTGGCGCAGGCCACGCAGCGGCTGTTCCCGGACACCCAGGTCACGATCGGCCCGGTGATCGACAACGGCTTCTACTACGACTTCGCGCGCAAGACGCCGTTCACCCCGGAAGACCTCGAGAAGATCGAGGCCGAGATGAAGAAGATCGTCGCCGAATCGCTGCCGGTGGCGCGTTCGGTGCTGTCGCGCGACGAGGCGGTGAAGTTCTTCCGCGACAAGAACGAGGAATACAAGGCGCAGATCATCGAATCGATCCCGGCCGACCAGGAACTCTCTCTCTATAGCCAGGGCGAATTCACCGACCTCTGCCGCGGCCCGCACGTGCCCAACACCGACAAGCTGCGCGGCTTCAAGCTGATGAAGGTCGCCGGCGCCTACTGGCGCGGCGACTCCAACAACGAGATGCTCCAGCGCGTCTACGGCACCGCCTGGCTCAACGACAAGGACCTCAAGGCCTACCTGACGCAGCTGGAAGAGGCCGAGAAGCGCGACCACCGCAAGATCGGCAAGGCCCAGGACCTGTTCCACCTGCAGGAAGAAGGGCCGGGCCTGGTGTTCTGGCATCCCAAGGGCTGGGCGATCTGGCAGATCGTCGAGCAGCACATGCGCCGCGTCTATCGCGAGACCGGCTATGGCGAGGTGCGTTGCCCGCAGATTCTCGACGTCTCGCTATGGCAGAAGTCCGGCCACTGGGACAACTACCAGGACAACATGTTCTTCACCGAGTCGGAGAAGCACACCTACGCGCTCAAGCCGATGAACTGCCCGGGTCATGTCCAGGTGTTCAACCAGGGCCTGCACAGCTATCGCGACCTGCCGATCCGCTACGGCGAATTCGGCGCCTGCCACCGCAACGAGCCCTCGGGCGCGCTGCACGGCATCCTCCGCGTGCGCGGCTTCACCCAGGACGACGGCCACATCTTCTGCACCGAGGACCAGGTCGAATCGGAGGTCCGCGACTTCCACCAGCAGGCGCTCAAGGTCTATTCGGACTTCGGCTTCAGCGACATCCAGATCAAGATCGCGCTGCGCCCGGATTCCCGTCTCGGCGACGATGCGACGTGGGACAAGGCCGAGGACGCCCTGCGTTCGGCCCTGCGCGGTGCCGGGGTCGAATGGCAGGAACTGCCGGGCGAGGGTGCCTTCTACGGTCCCAAGATCGAGTACCACCTGAAGGACGCCATTGGCCGTACCTGGCAGCTCGGGACCATGCAGGTCGACTTCATGATGCCCAGCCGCCTCGGGGCCGAATACGTCGACGAACACAGCCAGCGCAAGCATCCGGTGATGCTGCACCGGGCCATCGTCGGCTCGATGGAGCGCTTCATCGGCATCCTGATCGAGCACCACGCCGGCCAGTTCCCGGCCTGGCTGGCCCCGGTCCAGGCGGTGGTCATGAACATCACCGACGCCCAGGCCGAATATGCCGACCAGGTCCGCAAAACCCTTGCGGATCAAGGCTTCCGGGTGGTTTCCGATTTGCGGAACGAGAAGATCGGCTATAAGATTCGCGAGCACACGCTGCAGCGCGTGCCTTACCTGCTGGTCGTGGGCGACCGCGAACGCGAGGAAGGCCGGGTGGCAGTGCGTACCCGCGGAGGCGAGGACCTGGGGAGCCAGTCGATCGAAGACTTCGCGAACAGGCTGCGTACGGAACACGTACCAGGCTGAAAGACAAGCTTCACAAGAGCCGGGGCCGCGATGAAAAACGCGGCCCGACCCAGAACCCTCCGGAGACCGCAACATCAGTACGCCCGTCGATAGCAAGCAGAACCGCAAGAACAACGAAATCCGCGTCCCGCGCGTGCGCGTGATCGGATCCGACGGCGAAATGGTCGGGGTGCTCTCGCGCGACGACGCCTTGCGCATGGCCGAGGAAGAAGGTCTCGATCTCGTCGAAATCCAGCCGCAGGCCGATCCGCCGGTCTGCAAGATCATGGATTTCGGCAAGTTCAAGTTCGAAATGCAGAAAAAGGCCAACGAGGCCAAGAAGAAGACCAAGCAGGTCGAGATCAAGGAAGTGAAGTTCCGCCCGGTGACGGACGAGGGCGACTACCAGATCAAGCTGCGCAAGATGCGCGAATTCCTGGTCGAAGGCGACAAGATCAAGGTCAACATCCGCTTCCGTGGCCGCGAAATGAGCCACCAGGAGCTGGGCATGGAGATGGCCAAGCGCATCGAGGGTGACCTCGGCGAGGACGTGGTGATCGAGTCCCGTCCGCGCCTGGAAGGCCGCCAGATGGTGATGATGATCGCCCCGAAGCGGAAATAAGCCGCTTCTCCTTGCACCTGTACCCCCTTTCCGCCATACTAGGCGGCTCCCGGTTTGCCGGGACGGGCCTGCCGCGCCCGTACGGATAGCGGCTCGAACCCGACATGGGCATGGATGGAAAGAGGGGCTTCGCGGCCTCCGCCCGGTCAGTCAGAACACAACGAAGGAACAGTCATGTCGAAGGTCAAGATCAAGACCCATCGCGGCGCGGCGAAGCGATTCCGCAAGACCGCCAGCGGCAAATACAAGTGTGGCCATGCCAACCGCAGCCACATCCTCACCAAGAAGGCCACCAAGCGCAAGCGCAACCTCCGCCAGACGAACCACGTCCGCGCGGAAGACGCAGGTCGTTTGGACCGCATGCTGCCCTATCTCTGAGGAGGACTGAACAATGGCACGAGTCAAGCGTGGCGTGGTCGCACGTCGTCGTCACAAGAAAGTCCTGAAGGCCGCGAAGGGTTATTACAACGCCCGCCGCAAGGTCTTCCGCGTTGCCAAGCAGGCCGTCACCAAGGCCCAGCAGTACGCGTACATCGGTCGCAAGCTGAAGAAGCGCCAGTTCCGCAGCCTGTGGATCGCGCGCATCAACGCCGCGTCCCGCATGCATGGTCTGTCCTACAGCCGTTTCATGAACGGCCTGCTCAAGGCCGGCGTCACCCTCGACCGCAAGGTCCTGGCCGACATCGCCGTGCATGACATGCACGCGTTCGGAGTCCTGGCACAGACTGCCGCCAAGGCGCTGGGCATGGAAACGAAGCAGCCGGAAAGCCTGCCCAAGTCGTACGTCATGGAACCGGCCAAGCCGGCCAAGGCGAAGAAGTAAGGCGATAACATCGCCGACGCCGGTCGCCATCGCGATCGGCATCTTCGGATGATGGGGAAGGGCGCGAGTCCTTCCCCATTTTCATTTGTGGCACGCGGAACGCACCGATTATCCTTTGCACATGAGCGAACTCGACAATTTGCAGGCGCAGGCGCTGGCCGACATCGCCGCCGCCGCGTCCCCCGATGCGCTGGAACAGCTGCGCGTCGCCCTGCTGGGCAAGAACGGCAGCATCACCGGGCGCCTGAAGGCGCTGGGCGCGCTGTCGCCCGACGAGCGCAAGCTGCAGGGTGAAGTGGTGAACCGGGTGCGCACCGCCGTCTCCGACGCGCTCGTCGCGCGCAAGCAGTCGCTGGACAGCGCCGCGCTCGATGCCCGCCTCGCCGGCGAGACGCTGGACATGACGCTGCCCGGCCGCGACGGCGCGATCGGCGGCATCCATCCGCTCAACCGCGCGCTGGAGCGCATCGTCGACATCTTCGCGCGCCTCGGCTACGAGCTCGCCGACGGTCCCGAGATCGAGGACGACTGGCACAACTTCGAGGCGTTGAACTTCCCGCCGCACCATCCGGCGCGCGCGATGCACGACACCTTCTACTTCGGCGACGGTCGCCTGCTGCGCACGCACACCTCGGGCGTGCAGGTGCGCTACATGCAGGAGATCAAGCCGCCATTGCGGATGATCGCCGCCGGCAAGGTCTATCGCAGCGACAGCGACCAGACGCATTCGCCGATGTTCCACCAGGTCGAAGGCCTGCTGGTGGACGAACACGCGACGTTCGCGGACCTCAAGGGCACGATCGCGGAATTCCTGCGCGGCTTCTTCGAGCGCGATTTCGAAATGCTGTTCAAGCCGACCTACTTCCCGTTCGTCGAGCCCGGCGCCGACGTGGTGATCAAGTGGAGCATCCCTGATGAGAGCGGCGGCGACGGCAACTCCCGCTGGCTCGAAGTGCTGGGCTGCGGCATGGTCCACCCTGAAGTGCTGCGCAATGTCGGCATCGATCCCGAGCGCTACACCGGCTTCGCTTTCGGCATGGGCGTCGAACGCCTGGCCATGCTCCGTTACGGCGTCAACGACCTGCGTGCGTTCTTCGAGAACGACGTGCGGTTCCTGAGGCAATTCGCATGAAGTTCTCCGAACGCTGGCTGCGCGAACTGGTCCCGACCACGGCGACGCGCGAACAACTGGAATCCACGCTCACCGCGATCGGCCTTGAAGTCGAGGGCAGCGAGCTGCTGGGGCAGGGCCTCGACAAGGTCGTGGTCGCGCAGATCCGCGAGTGCGTGCGCCATCCCGAAGCCGATCGCCTGCAGGTGTGCACGGTCGATGCCGGGTCGCATGGCGTGCTGCAGATCGTCTGTGGCGCCCCCAATGCGCGCGCGGGATTGAAGGCGCCGCTGGCGATGGTCGGTGCACGGATCGGCGACATCACGATCAAGGCCGCCAAGCTGCGTGGCGTCGAATCGAACGGCATGCTGTGCTCGGCGAAGGAACTCGGCATCGATGCCGACGCTTCCGGCCTGCTGGAATTACCGGCCGATGCGCCGGTCGGCACCGCGTTGTCCGATTACCTCGGATTGCCGGATGCGGTGATCGAGCTCGGGCTCACCCCCAACCGTGCCGACTGCTTCTGCTTGCGCGGCATCGCCCGTGACGTCGCTGCTGCCACCGGCACCGCGAGCGCCGGGCAGGCGATTGCCGCAGTGCCGGCGCAGTCGACCGCCACGCTGGCGATCACGCTCGACGCCGGTGCCGATGCGCCGCGCTATGCCGGTCGCGTGATCGAAGGCGTCGACGCGAAAGCCGCGACGCCGCTGTGGATGGCCGAACGCCTGCGCCGCAGCGGCATCCGCCCGGTCAGCTTCCTGGTCGACGTCACCCAGTACGTGATGCTGGAACTCGGCCAACCGATGCATGCCTTCGATCGCGATCGCCTGCAGGGGCCGATCGGCGTGCGCCACGCCCGCAAGGACGAAGGCCTGAAACTGCTTGATGGTCGCGACGTCACCGTCGACGATGGCTTCCTCGTCATCACCGACAACGATCGCGCGGTCGCATTGGCCGGCGTGATGGGTGGCCATGACACCCGCGTCACCGACGACACCCGCAACGTGTTCCTGGAAGCCGCGCATTTCGCGCCGGCGGCGATCATCGGCCGCTCGCGCAAGCTGGGCATGCACACCGATGCATCGCATCGCTTCGAGCGCGGTGTCGATCCCGAGCTACCGCAAAAGGCGATCGAGCGCGCGACCGCGCTGATCCTCGAAGTCGCCGGTGGCATCCCGGGCCCGGTCAGCGAAGTCACCCGTGAAGCCGACCTGCCGACGCCGCAGCCGGTTGCATTGCGTCGCGAACGACTGGCGCGCGTGCTTGGCGTGGAAATCGCCGACGCCGATGTCGAACGCATCCTGCGCTCGCTCGGATTCGCCGTAGGCGCGACCGCCGATGGCTGGACCGCGACCGCGCCGACGTCGCGCTTCGACATCGCGATCGAGGAAGACCTGATCGAGGAAGTCGCCCGTATCCATGGTTACGACGCCATCCCGACCACGCTGCCGGCCGGTGGCGCCGCCGTGCGAGCGCCGTCGGAAACCCGCGTCTCCGATGGCGCATTGCGCCGCCAGCTGGTCGCCCGTGGCTATCTCGAAGCGTTGACGTTTGCTTTCGTCGATGCCCGCCAGTTGCAGGCGTGGCAGATGGAAGAGGGCAGCATCGCGTTGGCCAACCCGCTCAGCGCCGAGCTGGCGGTGATGCGCACGTCGCTGCTTCCCGGCCTGGCCGAAGCGCTGGCGCGCAATGCCGCACGCCAGCAATCGCGCGTGCGCCTGTTCGAACTCGGCAACGTCTTCCATGCGACGAACGATGCGCCGTTGCACACGCAGCGCATCGCGGCGATCGCCTGCGGAACCGCCGCCGACGAACAATGGGGCGATGCCAACGGCAAGCGCGCAAACGACGTGTTCGACCTCAAGGGCGATCTCGATTCGCTGGCAGCGCTGACCGGCGTTGCGCTGCAATATCGTCCTGCCCGCCTGCCATGGGCGCATCCCGGTCGTTGCGCCGAAGTCCTGCGTGGCGACACCCGGATCGGCTGGATCGCGGAGCTGCACCCGTCGCTGTGCGATGCGCTCGATCTTCCCGCGCGCACCTGTGCGTTCGAGGTCGATCTCGCACTCCTGGCACAGCGCGAAGTCCCGACATCGCGGCCGCTGTCACGTTTTCCGTCGGTGCGCCGCGACCTCGCATTGGTGGTGGCGCGCAGCCTTGAATGGGAATCGTTGGCAACCAGCGTGCGCGAAGCCGCGGGTGAATGGCTGCGCGACCTGATCCTGTTCGACGTCTATACCGGGACCGGTGTCGGAACCACTGAAAAAAGTTTCGCCATGGGCTTGATTCTGCAGGAGGAATCACGCACCCTGACCGACCAGGATGTCAATGCAGTCATCACGAAGGTGATCGATATTGCGGCATCCAGGCACGGAGCCGTGGTACGCGGATAAGGGGGAGCAACAATGGCGTTGACGAAAGCTGAACTCGCCGACCGATTGCATGAAGAAGTCGGATTGAACAAGCGCGAGTCGAAGGAATTCGTCGATGCGTTCTTCCTGTCGCTGTCCGAAGCGCTTTCCGATGGTCGCCAGGTGAAGATGTCCGGTTTCGGCAATTTCGACCTGCGTCGCAAGAACGAACGCCCCGGGCGCAATCCGAAAACCGGTGTCGAGATCCCGATCACCGCGCGTACCGTGGTCACGTTCAAGCCGGGCCAGAAGCTCAAGGAGCGGGTGGAAGGACATGCTTGATCCCGGCAGCAACAAGGAACTCCCGCCGATCCCAGCGAAGCGCTACTTCACCATCGGCGAGGTCAGCGAGCTGTGCGACGTCAAGCCGCACGTGCTGCGCTACTGGGAAACCGAATTCCCGTCGCTGAAGCCGGTGAAGCGTCGCGGCAATCGCCGCTACTACCAGCGTTCCGACGTGATGATGGTGCGCCAGATCCGCGGCCTGCTCTACGAACAGGGCTATACCATCAGTGGTGCGCGCCTGCGCCTCGAAGGCGACCAGGGCAAGTCCGTCGCCGCTGCTGCGTCCGCCGCGGCGGCCTCGTCGGCCCAGGATTCGCTGCGCAGCCTGCGCATCGAGCTGGAACAGATCGCCGCCCTACTGAAGCGCTGACCGGCGATCGCGTCTATAATGGACGCCCTCTCGGGGTATAGCGCAGCCTGGTAGCGCACTTGTCTGGGGGACAAGTGGTCGTCGGTTCAAATCCGGCTACCCCGACCATCTTTGGGGAGCAGTTGCTCCCTTGGATGCCGACGTAATCGGCGTCAACTCATTGAAATTATTGGTTTTTTAGTGAGTTGACGCCGATTTGTCGGATTGCGCACCCCGGGAGACGGATTTCCATCTGCTACGTCTGATTGATACGAAACGCTGTTACGGCGTTTACCATGACGAGTAGAGGAGATTCCAGATTGAGCACCAACCTGCATTTGCGTGGCGCGGTCTATTACGCGCAAGACAGGCGATCTGGGTGCAATCCGACACGTGATTGGGTTTAGTCCTACAAATGCGGGCGATGACTGCTTATAGCGGGTCACGACCCGAAGCGAACACGCTGGAGCGCTCTTCAAAAAATCTCCAGCGTGATTAATCCGATTCCGCTAACCCCTGCTCGTACCAGGGCCGGGAACGATTCACGATTCTGACGACCGACAGCATCACCGGCACTTCGATCAGGACACCCACCACGGTGGCCAGCGCCGCGCCCGAGTGCACACCAAAAAGTGCAGCGGCTGTGGCGACGGCGAGTTCGAAGAAATTGCTGGTGCCGATCAGTGCCGAAGGGCCTGCCACGCAGTGCGCGACACCGAGGCGGCGATTGAGAAGGTAGGCCAAGCCGGAGTTGAAGTACACCTGGATCAGGATAGGCACCGCCAAGATCGCAATAATCAGCGGATGTTCGATGAGTTGCTGGCCCTGGAAGCCAAACAACAGCACCAACATCGCCAGCAACGCGATCAGAGATAGCGGCCCTAAGTGGGTAAGTATCGCCTCCAACCTGGGCTGGCCACCGGCGGCAAGCAGCCGTCTGCGCAAAAGGATGGAAACAGCGACAGGCACGAGAATGTACAACCCCACCGAGAGCACAAGCGTGTCCCACGGCACCGTGATGGATGACAGTCCCAACAGCAGTGCCACTAGCGGCGCAAAGGCAACCACCATGATGGCGTCATTGAGCGCGACCTGGCTAAGGGTGAAGTTCGCGTCGCCGCGACACAGGTTGCTCCACACGAACACCATCGCAGTGCATGGTGCTGCGGCCAGCAGGATCAGGCCCGCCATGTAGGAGTCGATCTGTTCCGGAGGCAACCAGTTGGTGAACACATGCCGGAGAAAAATCCACCCCAGCAAGGCCATTGAGAATGGCTTAACAGCCCAGTTGACGAACAGAGTGACGCCGATACCGCGCCAGTGACTACCCACTTCCCGCATGGCGCTGAAGTCCACCTTCAACAGCATCGGGATGATCATCAGCCAGATGAGGGCGGCCACTGGCAGGTTGACCTTGGCTACCTCCATTCGACTAAGGCTTTCGAACGCGTCGGGCAGGATATGTCCCAATCCAGTTCCGGCCACGATGCATAGCCCAACCCAAAGCGTGAGGTAGCGTTCGAATAGCCCCATGCGGGGAGCCGCCTCACTCATCAACGGATCCCTCATCATCAGGCTGCACAAAGCCAATACGATCGAGCGATGACTTCAGTGCTGCGCGGTTGTCCCAGACCTCGGATGGCAGCGCCAGCAGCGCATGGATGCGTGCCTTGACGATGCGATGCGCCTGTTGGAATGCCTCGCGTTTATCGGCTTCGTCGCCCTCAGCTGCAGCCGGGTCGGGAAGCCCCCAGTGTGCACGCAGGAAGTCACCGAACACGACAGGGCAAGTTTCGGCCGCAGCAGAATCACAAACCGTCACCACCAGATCCATCGGTGTAGCTTGCGCTGCTGCGAATTCGTCCCAAGATTTGCTGCGTAATCCCGCAGTCGGTATGCCTTCATCTGCCAGCTGCGCCAGTGCGAACGGATTCACCGAGCCTGCTGGCTGACTCCCCGCGCTGAAAGATTCGAAGCGGTGTCCGCCCCAGGCGCGAAGGGTGGCCTCGGCTAGGATACTCCGCGCGGAATTACCGGTGCAAAGAAACAGCACGCGAATAGGTGGCTTGTCCATCGTTCGCCTCAGCAACAGCCGGACTTAGGCGAGCAGCAGCTGCTACCTTCCTGCGTCATTGGCTTCATTTCAGCCGGGTTCGGCGTGCAGCTTGCACCGTCCGTGGCGCAGGGTGCTTCACCTGAGTGGTAGGTCGTGGCATCGCCGAGTGTATGGAAGGTCTCCCAGCGAGTGCCCTGCGGATCTTCGGTCCAGAATTTGTCCGAGCGCGCATAGCAGCAGACGGTGGCTTCCTCAGGCACAACCGAGCCGCCCGCAGCATCGAGACGAAGGCCAAGATCGGCAAGCGCATCGCCATCGGTGGCCTGGATGCCCAGGTGGTCGATTCCGGGCTCACGGCCAGTGCTGGAAATGGCGAAGTTCACACGCGGGTCTTCCAACATCCATTTGGCGTAGTCCGGCTTTTGAACAGTCGGGGGCGCGGCGAATAGTTCGGTATAGAAGCGGATATTGGTGGCGAGATCGGAAACGTTGAGGTGCACATGGAAGCGGTTCATCGGGATGCCTTCTTCGTTGGTTTGCAGGAGGAGTCGGACATGCAGCTAGCGTTGCCGCTACAGCAGTTTTCAGTCAGGTAGCCGAGCAGGGCGTTCATCCGCACGTAGTCCGCACGCACGCGAATGACGCGACCCTCGCGCTGATCTAAAGCTAGGCCCGCGACACGCAGAATGTTGAGGTGTGCGGTCAACGTGGCAGCCGGGACATCGAGACGCTCGCGTAGTTCACCAACTGGCAGTCCGTCTGGTCCGGCCTGCACCAGTTGCCGAAATGCGGCCAGCCGGGTCTCGTGGCTCAGCGCGGAAAGAATCTTGAGGGCATGATTCGTTTTCATAATTCCAGAATAATGGAAATATAAAATATGTCAAATTCGATGACATGAAAGTCCCGAATTGAATCCGTGTCGTGGATTTGAATCCAGAGGCTGCTACATCGCACGATGACGGATAAGTGCTACATTCGAAGTAGAAAGAGCAGGACAAGTCATTGATCCGAAAGGGTCTAAGTCTGCTACTTTTGCCCCCGTGCTGGCAGTTGTATAACGTATTGATACATATGAAGATGTAGTCGGTTCAAATCCGGCTACCCCGACCAAATCGAAGTCCGACAACATCCCACGTTGTCTAGAAAGCCCCGGTCCTCCTGGGGCTTTTTTGTTGTTTGGCGATGGACGGAGGCCGTCAGGCGAGGGCCAGGCCAGTAAAGGCCGACCGCCTTGCGCTTGGCGTAGGGCACGCCGTCGCGGGCATAGCTCTGGGCGTACCAGAGCCTGCGTTGCTTCCAGTTGAACGTGTCGAGCGTACTTTCAGCGATCGCGATGCTGGGCTGGTTGATATGCGTTGCGTGCCACCAGCCTGCCGGCAGGAACAGGGTTTCGCCTTCGGCAATGGTCAAGCGGGTTGGATCGGCGCGGGCGAATTCCGGGTAGGCCGCAAGGTCTACATGGTACGGGTCGGGAATAAGCGAATGATTGTCCTGTTGTGGATTGGGATACAGGAAACGCGTGTCGTCCGGCGCAAAAAGTATTGCGTCCTTGGGTCCGTACACTTGCGAAATGAAGACATGCAGATAGCTGTAGTCCCAATGCAGCTTGCGGAAGCCGCTGCCCTTCGCACCGATGAACAGCGCTACCTTTCCGCGATCCAGGCGCATCGTACGGGGGAGCAGGGGGCTGTCGAGCAGGTTGTCCCTGGCAACATCAATGCGGCCGAGGTCCGCCCAAAGCTCCGGGAATTGCTCATCCAGCTTCACTTCCTTCAGGTAGGGAGCGTAGTCCTGTCCCGCCTGGTGCTTCAGGTCGTCGATGAAGTCGCCGACACGGTGTGATTCGCGATCGAAGAAAACCTGCTTGTCGGCGTAATGTTCGGCGAAGTAATCCAGATTCCACTTCTGCCGGGCCGGCCAGTGGTCGATGGCATCGGTCAGGATGACCGGGCGCGAACGGGCCACGTATTGAGTCCGGAATTCCGATTGGGTCAGGCCGGCGCGGCGATCAATCTGAATCGGCATCTGCTTCTCCCTGCAAGGCGGCCAGCACGGGCATCCTGCCCGGCGATCCCTAGCCTATCAGAAGTGAATCGCCCCGGTTCCCCCGAGGCTTTTACGTTCGCGACCATGCCGAAAGTCATTTGACACCCCGTCGCGCGCAAGCAAAGAATTGATCGGCTGCTGATCACGCTTCCGCTTCGCTCTCCTTGCCGTTTCGCAACCCTGGGGTATATCGCCGTGCACAGACGTGACTTCCTGGCCCTGAGTGGCCTGGGCCTTGGCGGCGTCATGCTGCCAGCCATCTTCGGCAAGGCCATCGCCGCCGAACAACTGCTTTCCACCTTCGATGTCGGCATCAAGAAGAACCTGGCCGATGCCGCGCTCGCCGCTGCGAAACAGGCCGGCGCCAGTTACTGCGACGTGCGCATCGGGCGTTACCTGCGCCAATTCGTGGTCACCCGCGAGGACAAGGTGCAGAACGTCGTCAACAGTGAATCGACCGGCATCGGCGTGCGCGTGATCGCCAATGGCGCGTGGGGATTCGCCGCCACCAACGATTTGACCGCGGCCGGCGCGGCGCGTGCAGCCAAGCAGGCCGCGGCGATCGCCAAGGCCAATTCGAAGGCGCAGACGGCACCGGTGCAGCTGGCGCCGGCGCCCGGCGTCGGTGAAGTCTCGTGGAAGACCCCGATCATCAAGAACGCGATGGAAGTTCCGGTCAAGGAAAAGGCCGGCCTGCTGCTGGCCGCCAATGCCGCCGCGATCAATGCCGGCGCGAACTTCGTCAATTCGACCTTGTTCGCCGTGAACGAGCAGAAGTATTTCGCCTCCACCGACGGCTCCTACATCGACCAGGACGTGCATCGCATCTGGCTGCCGTTCAACGTCACCGCGATCGACAAGGCCAGCGGCAAGTTCCGCAGCCGTTCGGAGCTGTCGTCGCCGATGGGCATGGGCTATGAATACCTTGATGCCGATCCGTCGCAGAAGTTCGTGTCCCCGAATGGCGTGGTCAACTACGGCCGTTCCTACGATCTCCACGAGGACATCATCGCCGCGGCGAAGCAGGCGCGCGACAAACTGAAGGCGCCATCGGTCAAGCCCGGCAAGTACGACCTGGTGCTGGATCCCTCGCACACCTGGCTGACCATCCACGAATCGGTGGGCCATCCGACGGAACTCGATCGCGTGCTTGGCTACGAAGCCAATTACGCCGGCACCAGTTTCGCCACGGTCGACAAGCGCGACGCGCATTTCCGCTACGGCAGCCAGCACGTCAACATCGTCGCCGACAAGATCCAGCCCGGCAGCCTGGGCGCGGTCGGTTACGACGATGAAGGCGTCAAGACCAAGAAGTGGGACCTGATCAAGGACGGAATCCTGGTCGATTACCAGGCGATCCGCGACCAGGCGCACATCATCGGCAAGAAGGAATCCGACGGCTGCTGCTACGCCGATTCGTGGTCGAGCGTGCAGTTCCAGCGCATGGCCAACGTGTCGCTGCAGCCGGGCAAGCAGAAGCTCGGCGTCGCCAGCATGATCAAGGACGTCAAGAACGGCATCTACATCGTCGGCGACGGCTCGTTCTCGATCGACCAGCAGCGCTACAACGCGCAGTTCGGCGGCCAGCTGTTCTACGAGATCAAGAACGGCCAGATCACCCGCCAGATCGAGGACGTCGCCTACCAGATCCGCACCCCGGAATTCTGGAACGCCTGCGTCGGCGTCTGCGATGAAAGCGACTATCGCCTCGGTGGTTCGTTCTTCGACGGCAAGGGCCAGCCGGGCCAGGTCTCGGCGGTCTCGCATGGCTCGTCCACCGCGCGCTTCAACGGCATCAACGTCATCAGCACCGCGCGTTCGCTCGGCTGACCCTGCGCCAGGAGAAACAGATCATGAGCATCTTCACCGAAGCACAGGCCAAGGCCATCCTCGACAAGGTCATCGCGCTGTCGAAGGCCGACGAGATCACCGCCTACCTCAGCGGCAGCGCCGCCGGCAACATCCGTTTCGCGCTGAACAATGTTTCCACCAGCGGCGTGGTCGAAAACACCCAGCTGGCGGTGCAGGTCGCGTTCGGCAAGCGGGTGGGCACGGCGACCATCAACGAGTTCGACGACGCCTCGCTGGAACGGGTGGTGCGTCGTGCCGAGGACCTCGCGCGCCTGGCGCCGGAAAACCCGGAGTTCATGCCGGCGATCAAGGCGCAGAAATACACGCCGAGCCCGACCTTCAGCGAGTCGACCGCGGCGATCGACCCGGAGTTCCGCGCCAAGGTGGCAGCCGATTCCATCGCGGCCTGCAAGGCGGAAAACCTGGTGGCCGCCGGCTTCCTCGAGGACGGCCAGGGCTTCTCCGCGATCGCCAACAGCAATCGCAATTTCGGTTACCAGAAGGAAACCAGCTTCACCTACACCTGCACCGTGCGCACCGAGGACGGCCGTGGTTCCGGTTGGGTGATCCGCGATCTCAAGGACGCCAGCGATTTCGATGCCAGCCGCGATGTCCGCACCGCGGTGCGCAAGGGCAGCGCCTCGGCGGGTGCCAAGGCGCTGGAGCCGGGCAAATACACGGTGATCCTGGAGCCGGCGGCAGCGGCAGGACTGATCGGTTTCATGATGGGTTTCTTCGACGCGCGCAGCGCCGACGAAGGCCGCAGCTTCCTGTCGAAGAAGGGCGGCGGCAACAAGATCGGTGAACAGGTGTTCGGTCCGCAGGTGAACATCCACAGCGATCCGTGGGATACGGCCGCGCCGGTCGCGCCGTGGGGCAATGACGGGCTGGCGCGCACCAGGCTGCCGATCGTCGACAAGGGTCGCATCGCCAACCTGGAGTACTCGCGCTACTGGGCGCAGAAGCAGGGCAAGGATGCGGTGGATTTCGGCAACATCCTGATGGCGGGTGGCATCAAGTCGACCGCGGAACTGATCGAAGGCACCGAGAAGGGCATCCTGGTGACGCGCACCTGGTACATCCGCCTGGTCGATCCGCAGACGGTGCTGCTGACCGGACTGACCCGTGATGGCACCTTCTACATCGAGAACGGCAAGATCAAGTACCCGATCAAGAATTTCCGCTTCAACGAATCGCCGGTGATCATGCTCAACAACATCGACGAATTGGGCAAGCCGGTGCGGGTATCGTCGGACGAAGTCGGCACGATGGTGTTGCCGCCGATGCGCCTGCGCGATTTCACCTTCACCTCGCTGTCGGACGCGGTGTGATCGGAGCGCGGCGCCTTGCGGGGATGAGGCGCCGCGTCGTTCGCACGCGATCTCCCCGATGAACCGCGCGGAATTCCTGCGCCTGATGGCAGGCGGCCTTGCCGGCGCATTGCTGGGCGCGGCGACGGCGCCCGCGCGCGCCGCATCCGGCCGCTACGATTTCTGGTTCACCCGCCTCAAGTACGACTCGGGCGATTGGGACGTCGACACGCGCATGCCGTCGAACGTGCTGACGTCGCTGGTCGACTACACCACGCTGCGGGTTGATCCCGAGGAACGCGTGGTTGCGCTGGCCGACCCCAGGATGCTGTCGGCGCCGTTCTGCTACATCGCCGGCCACAAGCTGGTGGAGTTCGGCGCGGCCGAGCGCCGCAATTTCGAACGCTACGTGCGCAATGGCGGCTTCGTCCTCGCCGACGACTGCAACCACGACATCGACGGCTTGTTCGCGAAGTCCTTCGAGTCGCAGATGGCCTCGATCTTCGGCGCGAATGCGCTGAAGAAACTGCCGAACAGCCATCCGATTTATCGCAGCTTCTTCAAGTTCAACGGACCGCCGGCAACCGGATTCGAACTCAATGGCTGGGGCGACGACCTGGTCCACGACTACCTGAAGGGCATCGACATCGGTGGTCGCCTCGGCCTGCTCTACAGCAACAAGGACTACGGCTGCGAATGGGATTACGACTGGCGCAACAAGCGTTTCCTGGCGGAAGACAATACGAAGTTCGCCGTCAACATCGTCGTCTACGCGATGACCACATGAACGATCACAAGGCAGGACCGAACGGATGAATTCCCCCGATACCGAAAGCGAAGTCCGCGCGCGGCTGGCGAAGCTGGACGAATTGCGCCGTGCGATCGCCCGCGCCATCGTCGGCCAGGAGGCGGTGGTCGAGCAGTTGCTGATCGGCCTGTTGGCAGGCGGCCACTGCCTGCTCGAAGGCGTGCCCGGTCTCGGCAAGACGCTGCTGGTGCGCACGCTTGGCCAGGCGCTGGAATTGCAGTTCCGTCGCGTGCAATTCACTCCCGACCTGATGCCGAGCGACATCCTCGGCACCGAGTTGCTGGAGGAAGACCATGGCACCGGCCATCGCGCGTTCCGCTTCCAGCCCGGCCCGGTCTTCACCAACCTGCTGCTTGCCGATGAATTGAACCGCACGCCGCCGAAAACCCAGGCGGCGCTGCTCGAGGCGATGCAGGAACGCACCGTGAGCTATGCCGGCACGACGCATGCGTTGCCGAAGCCCTTCTTCGTGCTGGCGACGCAGAATCCGCTGGAACAGGCCGGCACCTATCCGCTGCCGGAGGCGCAGCTCGATCGCTTCCTGCTGCATGTCCGCGTCGATTATCCCGGCGAAGCGGAGGAACGCATGATCATCACCCGCACCACCGGATCCGGTGAGGACAGCGTGCCGCGCGTGATGCAGGGCGAGGACGTGCTTGTCCTGCAATCGTTGACGCGCGACGTGCACATCGGCGAAGAACTGGTGGCCTGGATCACCAGGCTGGTGCGCGCGAGCCGCCCGGCCGGCAGTCCGGTGGAAGAAGTGCGCAGGTACGTGAAGTGGGGTGCCGGTCCGCGTGCCGGGCAGTCGCTGGTGCTGGCGGCCAAGGCGCGCGCACTGCTGCACGGACGGCTGGCTGCGACCCGCGACGACATCGTCGCGCTGGCCGCGCCGGTGATGCGCCATCGACTGCTGCTGTCGTTCGCCGCGGAAGCAGAGCAGAAAGGCGCTGACGACATCATCGCCGCGCTGTTGCGCGCCGCGCCGATCGAGGCCACGCGCTGATCCCGCCCGACGTCCGCAGCCGGTTGAAGGGCCTGCGCCTGGTCTCCAGGCGTGCGCGGGGCGGGCAGGGTTTCGGCGTGCACCGCAGCCACAGTCGCGGGGCGGGCCTCGAGTTCGCGCAATACCGCGCCTACGAGCCCGGCGACGAACCGCGCCAGATCGACTGGAAGTTGTATGCACGCAGCGATCGTTTTTTCGTGCGCGAAGCGGAGCGCGAAAGCCCATTGGCGTTGTGGATCCTGATCGATGCCAGCGCATCGATGTCGCAGGCCGATGCAGCAAATCCGGCGTGGACGCGATTGCAGGCGGCCAAGCAGCTCGCCGCCTGCCTTGGCGAATTGGCCCTGCAGCAGGGCGATCGTTTCGGCCTGATCGGCATGTGCGACGACAGTCGTGGTCTCGGCGTGCTGGTACCGGAGGGCGGATCGCGCCAGCGCAGCCGCCTGTGGATCGAATTGCAGGCGCTGGCGACAGGCAAGGAATTTCCCGGCGTGGAAAAACTCGCGCCGGTATGGGAGCGGATTGCCACAGGGGATCTCGTGGTGGTGATCGGCGACGGCTTCGACGACGGTTGTGTCGCGATGGCCGAGCGCCTGTCGGCGGCGGGCCGCGAAGTCCTGTTCGTGCAGGTGTTGACGACGGAGGAGCGCGACTTTCCCTTCGTCGACGGTCATCGTTTCGTCGATCCCGAGACCGGCGAGGAGTTGCGCGGGGATGGCGCGGCCCTGCGCGCGGGATTCCTGCAGAGATTCGACGAAGCACAACGAGCGCTGCAGGCGCGGCTCGCCCATGCCGGCATCCGTCGCGTGACGTGGTGGCTCGACCAGCCGCCCGACCTGCCGCTGCGCCAGTTGTTTGGTGATCGGCACGCGGCGGAACAGTCGTGAACCTGTCGTTGCTGCTGCCGTCGGCACTGGCCGCGCTCGCGGCATTGGCGTTGCCGCTGTTGATCCATCTTGCGCGGCGCAGCGAGGACAAGCGCACGCTGTTCGCTGCACTGCGCTGGCTGCGCGAGAAGCCTAAGCCGCGCCAGCGGCTGCGCTTCGACGAATGGCCGTTGCTCGTCGTGCGCCTGTTGCTGCTGGCCTTGCTCGCGGTCTTCCTTGCGCGACCTGTTCTGTCGGGAATGCCTGCGGGCAAGCCCTGGGTCGTGGCGTTGCCGGGCGTGCCGGTCGACGAGATCCATCGGGTCGCGGGCGGCGGCAAGGTCGAGTTGCATTGGCTGGCGCCGGGATTTCCTGCAGTCGGCGAGACGGGCGTCAGCGGCGATTCGCCATTCCCGACATTGCTGCGCGAACTGGATTCGAAACTTCCTGCAGGCACGAAACTGACCGTCGTCGTGCCCGAACAGCTCGCCGGCGCCGACGCGCAACGCATCATGCTCACGCGCGCAGTGGATTGGAAGATCGTTCCCGGGACATTGCCGGAAACGACAGCCAGCGCAGTGCCGTTGCAACTGGACTTGTCGCAGTTTTCAGCGGGTGCAGTCGGTTTGAAGTACCTGCGCGCGATCAATGCCGCATGGAAGCCCCAAGTGTCAGGACAAGCGCTCACGATCCGCGTGCTGCCGGCAGGTCGCGCTGTCCAGGGCACCAGCGATTTCCGGACCGTGTTGCGCGACGCGCATGGCGATGCACTTGCGGAAACGGCCACGGCTGCCGGGGGCAGGGTGTTGCGATTCACCCGTGCGCTCACGCCTGCAGCCATGCCGGAATTGCTCGATCCAGCGTTTCCTGCGCAGTTGCACGAAGCGTTATCGCCGCCACCCACGCCGACGCGAGTGCTTGCGCGCGACTATGCGCCACTCACGGGTGCCACGTCGTACCTGCAGGCACCACGCGATCTCAAGCCATGGCTTGGAATGCTGGTCGCGCTGGTGTTCCTGATCGAGCGACTGCTCGCCACGCGCAGTCGCCGGGCAGCAATGTCGTGAACACGATTCGCCACCTCGAAGCCTTGCGCGATGCCGCGCGCCGGCGCGCGGTGATTGCGCTTTCCCTGGTCGGGCTGCCATTGCTGGTGTTGTCCGTCGTTGCGGCCTGGCGATTCACGAACTCAATCGCCGCAGCCACGGTGTTGGCGGTGATCGGACTGGCTGCGCTTGCGTGGTGGGCATGGCAGCGGATGCGCGTGTTCGATATCCACTGGCTGGCGCAAGCGCTGGATGCGAGGCGCAAGGATTTCGAGGACAGCAGCAGCCTGTTGTTCGTGGACACGGCGAAGCTTGGCCCGTTGCAGCGATTGCAACGCGAACGCCTGCAACAACGAATGCAGGCTGGCGCGCTTCCCGACCTGCGGTCGGCATGGCCGCGGCGCGGTATCGCGTTCGCCTGGATCTTAGCGATCGCGGGAAGCGCTGCGTTGCTGTTGTACCCACGTCCGGGTGAACGCGCGCCGACATTGGCACCCAGTGCCGGATTCGCCACTGCGGCTCCGGGTGTTCCCCATCTTGTCGCCCAGGCATTGCGCGTCACTCCGCCTGCCTACACCGGCTTGCCTGAGCGCGATGAAAAGGTGCTCGATGCCAAGACTCCGCAGGGTTCGCGACTGCAGTGGTGGCTGCGTTTCGATCCGCAGCCGGTAGCGGCGGATCTTGTGTTCGTCGATGGCAAGCGCCTGCCGCTGCGACGCGATGGCGACAACTGGATCGCGGATCGCGTGCTCGATGCATCGACGCTGTACCGCGTGGTGCCGCAGGGTGGTGCGGCGAATTCGCGACTGTATCGCCTCGACGCCGTGCCCGACCTGCCGCCGCGACTGAAAGTCATCTCGCCAACGCAGGCACTGACCCTGGTGCAGGCGGGACAACATGCCTGGGAGCTCGTCTATGAGGCCGAGGACGACTATGGCCTGTCTGCCGCCGGTGAGCTTCATTTGACGCTTGCGCAAGGCAGTGGCGAGAACATCTCCTTCCACGAACAGCAGCGCAGCATTGCCGGCAGCGGTACGCCGACACGCAAGCGCTATGTCGCACGCCTCGATTTCGCGGCGCTGGGCATGAAGGTGGGCGACGATCTCGTCGCGCAGCTGGTGGTGCGCGACAACCATTCGCCGACACCGCAGATGACGCATAGCCCGAGCCTGATCCTGCGTTGGCCCGCACCGCGCGAGGAACTGGCGACCGGCATCGATGGCGTGGTCCAGCATGTGTTGCCGGCCTATTTCCGCAGCCAGCGCCAGATCATCATCGATGCCGAGGCGTTGCTGAGGGAGCGCGGCAAGCTCGGCGCGACGGCTTTCCAGGAACGTTCGGCCGCACTCGCCAACGACCAGAAACTGCTGCGCCTGCGCTACGGCCAGTTTCTCGGCATGGAGGACGAGGGCCATCCACAGGCGCCCCCCGCGGGAGCTTCGGCGCCACCCAAACCAATGCTGCCGACCAATGACGAGGAAGCCCCTTCGCCCCCGCCATCGGCCGAGGCCGCGCACGAAGACGATGATCACGGCAAGGCTGGTGCGCAACCGCCGGCATTCGGATCGGATGCCGGGATCGCCGCCGAATTCGGCCATGTCCATGACCAGGCCGAAGCCACGACGCTGCTGGATCCGCAGACGCGCGCGACCTTGAAACAGGCGCTGGAACAGATGTGGCAGTCGGAGCTGGCGTTGAACCAGGCCGCGCCCCAACAGGCGCTGCCGTTTGCATACAAGGCGCTGGAATACATCAAGAGGGTCCAGCAGGCCGATCGCATCTATCTGGCGCGCACCGGCGCACGGCTGCCACCGATCGACTTGGCGCGACGGATGACCGGGAAGCGCGACGGAATCTCCAGCGCTGCATTGCCGCGAGCGACGACACAGGACGGCGACGACGTGCCGGCGCGATTGTGGGCCGCGCTGGAATCACCACCCGTCGCGGGAGCCACCGCCCCGAGCGAGAACATGCCAAGCCTCGACGACCTGCAGCGCTGGTTGCGTGCCAACGAAGGTCGAGTCGCCGATCCGTTGTCGCTGCTTGCCGCGATCGAGCGCCTTCGCGCTGATCCACGTTGCGCCGAGTGCCGCAGCGCATTGCGCGGACAACTGTGGCGCGCACTGCAACAACCTCCGGTGGCGATCCCGCGTCGCGATGCCATCGACGCGCAGGGCCGCCGCTATCTCGACGCGTTGGGACAGGGAGCAGCGAGATGACTGCTGAAGCGATCATCGCCCTTGTCATCGCCGCTGCCGCGTTCCTCGCCTGCGTTCGCCTTTGGTTGCGACAGCGACGCGCGCCGGGGCCACGCTGGCGTCTGGCGGTGTTGCTGCTGGCGCAGCCGCTGTGCGCCGCGCTCCTTTACTTCGCACTGTTGCCGCCTAGGATGGGTGTCCAGCAAAACCGGGACACGCTCGTGGTACTCACTGCAGGCAGCACGCCTGCGCAGTTTGATCGGGCCGAGGGGCAGGCGGATGCTGTCATCGCGTTGCCGGAAGCGCCGCCTGCATTGGCCGCGCGCGGTGAACGCCAACCGGATCTCGCAACCGCGTTGCGCGCACATCCCGAAGCCGGTCGCCTGCAGGTTCTCGGGGATGGACTCGTGGCCCGCGATCATGGGGCAGTAGCGGGGCGCACACTCGCATTCGACGAATCCGCCCCGACCAGGGGCCTGCTGCAGCTCGACCATCCGCGCGTGCTGGTACCCGGGCAAGCGTTCCGCATCAATGGACAGGCGCGAGATGTCGCCACTGTTGCATTGCTCGATCCCGCTGGTGAAAAAATCGCCAATGCGACTCCGGGCAAGGAAGGTCGATTCCAGCTGGAAGGCCATGCGCGTACGGCCGGACCCACGGTATTCCGGTTGCAATTGCTCGATGGCAGCGGTCGCGTCGTGGAACGCGCGAGCGTGCCGCTCAACGTCATCACGCCAAGGGCGCCGCATGTGCTCCTGATCGCCGCGGCACCGAATGCAGAAACGAAATACCTGCGTCGATGGGCGGAGGACACCGGTGTCGAACTGCAGACGCGGATCGAACTGGGTGGCGGCATTCGCGTCGGTGATGCGGTGGCGCTGGATGAGGCAACGTTGCGCCGCCTTGACCTGCTGGTGCTCGATGAACGTTCGCTCGACAACCTCGGCAGTGGTGGCCGCGCGCGCCTGCATCGCGCGGTGGGTGACGGACTTGGCGTATTGGTGCGACTGGATGGCGAGCCGCCAGCGTCGACCCGCGAGCAGCTGGGTGCCTTGGGACTACCCGCTTCCAGTGACGAGGCCCCGTTGCTGCGTGCCGATGGCAAGCCGTTGGGCTGGTGGGCCGCAGCCGGTCGCGGCCGTGTCGGTGCATGGTTGTTGCCGGATGCGTGGCAATGGGTATTGCAGGGCGATGCCACGCGGCACGGAGAGGCGTGGAGCCAGGCGTTCGCAACACTGGCACGCGCCGACGCGGATGCATCGATGGCTGCATCGATCGAACCCCGGGTCGGTGAACGCAGCGCCATCTGTCCGTTGTCGTCGCCGGCATCGGTGACGGCGCCCGACAATACAACCACATCGTTGTTGCGGGACGGAAGTTGCGCGGCATTCTGGCCGCGGGTTGCGGGATGGCACTGGTTGCACCGCGGAAATGGCGCGCAGGCCTTCTTCGTTCGTGCCATCGATGACGCCCCCGGACTGGCGCGCGAGCAACTGCGCTCCGCCACGCGGGCGCTGGCGAGTGCCGGTGCATCGGCGAACACGCGCAAGATGGTGGCCGCATCCGCGCCGCGCGGCCCGTCATGGCCGTGGTGGCTCGCGTGGCTGGCATGCAGTGTCGCGTTGTGGTGGTTCGAACGCCGCCGGCTGGCAACCCCTGCCAGCGAAGTTTGAGTGGCGTCGGAACTCGCAGCGATACTTCGTGTCCAAATCGAAATTTCCGGATTCAGGAAGAAACCCCAATGCCAGTGATGCGCACGCTCGCCCTCGTATTGATGTCCGGCTTCGTGGCTTCGCCGTCCATGGCGCAACAAGCGACCACGACGCCGGCGCCTGCGGAGCAGTCCGCCGAATTCGATGCGGTCACCGTGCAGGGCGTGCAGCCCGGGCCGGGGCTGTGGCAAGCGCAAAAGAACGGCCACAGCGTGTGGATCCTCGCGACGGTTGCACCGTTGCCGGACAACATGACCTGGAATTCGAAATTGATCCGCGACATCCTCGCGGACTCGAAGGAGATCATCTACCAGCCTTCTGTGAGCATCGATGCCGACATCGGGATCTTCAAGGGCTTGTTCCTGTTCAATTCGCTGCGCAAGATGGACGAAAATCCCGGCGGCCAGACCTTGCAGCAGGTGTTGCCTCCTGCGGCCTACGCGCGTTGGTCGCCATTGAAGGCGCGTTATCTCGCGAATGACGACAAGGTGGAGCGCAAGCGCCCGATGTTCGCGGCGGGCGAACTGCTGAAGTCGGTGTACAAGGCGCAGGGACTGGGTGGACGCAAGGTGGTGTCGTCGGTGCTCGATGAAGCCATCAAGCAACATGGCATCAAGGTCACGTCGACCTCGGTCAAGGTGAAGATCGCGGACCCGGGCAAGGCGCTGAAGGAGTTCGCCAACGAGAAACTTGGTGACGAAGGCTGCCTGTCCAGCGCGATGGCGCTCGCGGAACACGATCTCCCGGCGATCAAGGCGCGTGCCAACGCATGGGCACGCGGCGATGTCACCCGCCTGCGCCAGCTGCCCATCGCCGATACCAGCAGCGATTGCGTGCAGGCGCTGATGGACGCGCGGGTCGCATCATCGCGCGGCATCACCAATCTCCCGGCGCGCTTCAAGGACAACTGGCTGAAGGCAATGGACGCTGCCGTCGCCAACAACGACACCAGCCTCGCGGTGGTGTCGCTGGATCGACTGGTCGGCAAGGAGGGCTATCTGGAGGCCCTGCGAGCGCGCGGCTACGAGATCACCGAGCCCTGATTGCCCGGGACAAGATCAGGGAAAGCCCTTGCACGGCGAAAATGACGCGGGTACGATGCGCGCACTTTCGGAACTTCTGTCATGCATACCTCGATCCTGCCAACCGTGTACGCCCCGAAATCGCTGCGAAAGCCAGCGACGGCGGCACTTGCGCGCGCATCGCGACGGATTCGCATGAACCCCGAAACGTTGTTTGCGGGCCACGCCGCCGATTTCCTGATCAATACCATTTCGGCTTGACGCCCATCCCGTCAGGCCGCGCCTGACGGATCCCCAGCAGTCCTGATTCCGTTGCGGCGCAACCACGCGTGCATTGCACGCATTCGCCAACCGGAGTCACGATCATGCCGATCCAGCACGAAATCCACGACCACGCCGTCCCGATCAAGATCTGGGCGAGCGATCTCGACGAACTCAGCACCCGCCAGTTGGGCAACGTCGCCCAGCTGCCGGTCATCCATCACCATGTCGCGGCGATGCCCGATGCCCATGTCGGCATCGGCGCGACCGTGGGCTCGGTGCTGGCGACGCGTGATGCCATCATTCCGGCCGCCGTCGGTGTCGACATCGGCTGCGGAATGATCGCCGCGCGCTTGTCGCTGGGTGCGAACCAGCTGGACGAAGCGGCGCTGAAGAAGGTCTTCAACCAGATCAGCCGCGACGTTCCCGTCGGGCGTGCGCAACACAAGGACCGCGATGCCCGCGTGCAAGCGGCGTTGTCGCTGCAGCCGGGTTTCGATCGCATCGTCGAGAAGCATCCGGACGTGATGCGCGCCTTCGGCAAGAGCAGTCACTGGATTCGCCAGTTGGGTTCGCTTGGAGGCGGCAACCACTTCATCGAAGTCTGCCTTGATGAGGCTGGCGAAGTGTGGGTGATGCTGCATTCCGGTTCGCGCGGCATCGGCAACGCGATCGGCAGCTATTTCATCGCCCTTGCCCGCAAGGACATGGAACAGTTGCAGGCCAACCTGCCGGACCATGATCTCGCCTATTTCCCGGAGGGAACCGCGCACTTCGCCGACTACGTCGAGGCCGTGTCGTGGGCCCAGCAGTACGCCGCGCAGAACCGCCAGGAGATGCTCGACATCGTCCTCGCTGCCTTGCGTCGCCACCTACCGCCGTTCGAGGTGACTACCGAAGTTGTGAACTGCCACCACAACTACGTTGCGCGCGAACATCACTTCGGCGCCGATGTCTGGGTGACGCGCAAGGGTGCGATTCGTGCCGGCAAGGGTGAACTGGGCATCGTTCCGGGAAGCATGGGCGCGCGCAGCTACATCGTGCGCGGCCTCGGCAACCCGGAAAGCTTCGAGTCCAGCGCGCATGGTGCCGGACGCCGAATGAGCCGTGCCCAGGCGCGCAAGGAGTTCACCGTGGCCGACATGGTGGCGCAAACCGAAGGCGTCATCTGCCGCAAGGACCTCGGCGTCGTGGATGAAATCCCGGGCGCCTACAAGGACATCGACGTGGTGATGGCCAACCAGCGCGACCTCACGGAAGTACTGCACACCCTGAAGCAGCTCATCTGCATCAAGGGTTGATCAAATCTCTCCCGCTGGCGAAAGAGGCCACGCCGCGGGCGTGGACGGTCGCGGCTTGCCTGCGTTCGTCTGCCAGCGGGAGAGCACCGGTTGGATTGAAGGAGAACATCATGGTCGGACAACAGCCCGATCAGGGAATCGTGGTCGGACAAACGATGCTCACGTTTTGGCTGCCGGAACGCATCGATACATTGCTGGTTGCCCATGAGCGTCGCTGCCAGTGCAGTCGCTCCGATATGCTGCGCGCGATCCTGCGCCAGTACCTGTATGGCATCAGCGGCGATCCCGACCAGACGCCGGCGTTGTCGCAGCCGGTCGTCCAGGTGCGCCGTGGCGAGTGGGGCGGGCGTTTGCCGCAATTGGGCAAGAACATCGCGCAGGCCAAGTTGCTGGTGCCGAGCCGTTGGTCGCAGGACCTGTCGGCACTGGGCGCCGAAGCCGGCGTCACGCGCTCGCACTTCGCCCGCGAGATCGTGGTGACGGCCTTGCTTGGTCACGCCTATCTGCCGGCGCGCAGTAGTCGCTCGTCCTGCTGCTGAGGAAAGCGCGCTTCGATCGCCTTGCGGATGCCGGCGGCATCGAGCCCGGCTTCGCTCAGCAAATCCTCGCGGCTGGCGTGGTGCTGGAAGGCATCGGGCAGGCCGAGATGCAGGATCGGCATGGTGATGCCGGCGTCGGCCAGCAATTCCGCGACGCCCGAACCGGCGCCACCGGCGACGACATTGTCTTCCAGGGTGACGAAGGCGTGGTGCGTCTTCGCCAGTTCGAGGATGAGCTCGCGGTCCAGCGGTTTCACGAAGCGCATGTTGATGACGGTGTATCCGGATTCCGTGCCGACGGCTTGCGCTGCCGGCACGATCGCGCCGAACGCCAGCAATGCGATGCGTTGGCCGCGCTGCTTCACCTCGGCCTTGCCGATCGGCAACGTGGCGAGGCCTGGTTGCACGGCGACGCCGGGACCGGTGCCGCGCGGATAACGCACCGCTGCAGGCCCGTTGAATTCGAAACCGGTGCTCAGCATCTTGCGGCATTCGTCTTCGTTGGACGGTGCCATCACCATCATGTTGGGCACGCAGCGCAGGTAGGACAGATCGAGGTTGCCCGCGTGCGTCGCGCCGTCCGGGCCGACCACGCCGCCGCGATCGATCGCGAACAGCACGTCGAGGTTCTGGATCGCGACGTCATGCACCAGCTGGTCGTAGCCGCGCTGCAGGAAGGTCGAGTAGATCGCGACCACCGGCTTCGCGCCTTCGCAGGCCATGCCTGCCGCCAGCGTCACTGCATGCTGTTCGGCGATGGCGACGTCGAAATAGCGATCCGGATATTCCTTGCTGTAACGCACCAGGCCCGAGCCTTCGCGCATCGCCGGCGTGATCGCCAGCAGTTTCGGATCGGCCGCCGCCATGTCGCACAGCCAGTCGCCGAAGACATCGGTGTATGTCGGTTTCTTCACCGCGCCCGGTTTCGACACCATGCCCTGTTCGGGATCGAACGGCGATACCGCGTGATAGCCGATCTGGTCGGCTTCCGCGCGTTCGTAGCCCTTGCCCTTGGTGGTGATGACGTGCAATAGCTGCGGACCCTTGAGGGTCTTGAGCGTGGCCAGCGTATCCACCAGCGCGTTGACGTCGTGGCCATCGATCGGGCCGGTGTAGTGGAAGCCCATCTCCTCGAACAGCGTGGATGGCACGAACATGCCTTTCCAGTGTTCTTCCCAGCGCTTGACGAAACGCGCCGGGGCCTTGTCCTTGTCGCCCAGCAGCTTCTTGCCGCCTTCGCGGATGGCGTTGAGCGTGCGGCTGCCGGTCATGCGACCGAGCATCTTGGTGAGTCCGCCGACCGCTTCGCTGATCGACATGCGGTTGTCGTTGAGGATCACCAGGATATCGGGATCCTGGTCCATGCCGCCGGCGTGGTTGAGCGCTTCATAAGCCATGCCCGCGGTCATCGCGCCGTCGCCGATCACCGCGACCACCTTGCGATCGTTGCCTGCATTGCGGTTGGCGATCGCCATGCCGAGCGCGGCGGAGATCGAGGTGGACGAATGGCCGACGCCGAAAGTGTCGTAGACAGATTCCTCGCGCTTCGGGAAAGGCGCCACGCCGTCCTTCTGCTTGACGGTGTGGATGCTGTCCCGGCGACCGGTGAGGATCTTGTGCGGATAGGCCTGGTGGCCGACGTCCCAGACGATGCGGTCTTCCGGCGTGTCGTAGAGATAGTGCAGCGCAGTGGTGAGCTCGACCACGCCGAGGCCGGCGCCGAAATGACCGCCGGACTTGCCGGCCGATTCGATCAGGTAGGTGCGCAGCTCATCGGCGATGGCGCGCAGTTCGCTGGCATCGAACTTGCGCAGGTCGGCGGGGGAATCGATCCGCGACAGGCGCGGATAACGGTCAGCATCGATCATCCCGCCATTTTACGCTCAGCCGCGCAAGGCGCCGAGAACACCCGGGGCCGGAACGTTGGCTCCGTCCACGCTGGCGGCCGCGAAGCCTGTCGCGAGGTTGGCGTTGACGAAGTCGGCGACGTCGGTGGCCGGCACGCTGGCGGCGACGGCGATTTCCTCGACGGTAGCCGGGCCCTTCATCATCGCGGTGGCGATGCGGAAGTGCTTGGGATATTCGCGTTCGGTCTGCGGCCACTTGGTGAGCTGGTAATGGGCGCGGTCCGGCAAGCCGGCAACGACGCGGCCATTGCCGGCCAGCAGGCCGGCCAGCCATACCAGGCGCGTCAGCGGCTGCGCCTGGCCCGACTGCCAATCGGCATCGGCGAGGGGACGCAGTTCGTTTTCGGCCACCGGCGCATCGAAATAGGCAATCAGCGGCTTGAGACCGGCCGGACCGTGGTATTCGCGGCGACCGGGATGGATGCGCAATTCGGGGCCGTCGCCGCGCTGGAGCACGACCGCACCCTTCAGGGCGCCAGGCGCCAGCCAGTCGGCGAGGGTCGGCTGGCGAGCCGGTTCCGGGGCGACATTGGCTGCCACCGGGGCCGGGACTGGCGCCGGGTGCGGCGCGCTGGCGGCTGCGGCAGGCGAGGGCGGCAGGTGATCCTGCTGCGTCGGCGCCGGGGTGGTGCCCGCAGGGGGCGCAGGTTGCAGCGCTGCGACCGCTTCCTTGGCCTCCGGCTGTTGAGCAACGGGTTCAGGAGCGGCCACCGGGGCTGGCGCGGGCTCCGGTTCCTCGACGACAGGCTGCGCACCGCGCTGGTCGGCAAGCATGCCGAGCAGGTTGGCGAATTCCGCGTGATCGAGGGGTTTCGCGAGGCGCGAGTCGGACTGCGTGCGCGTGGCCTGGGTGTAACCGATCACATGCTTGCCGGCATTGTGCAGCTGCATGAAGCTCATCGGCCCGTACAGGCTGTCCATGTCGACGACAACGAACTCGGCGTCCAGATGATCGGCATTGGTCAATTCAAAACGGTTGCCGGCAGCCTGGTTGGCGGCCTGGAATGCTTCGGTCAATGCGGCCTGCGTTTGGCCGTCCATGCCTGTCATGCCCAGTTTCAACTTCATCGAACCACCGATACGACCGGAAACCGATGATTCTAGGGGCGTCATGCGCCGATCCACCAGTGTGCGGTTGCCGTTTTGTTAATGGCGTGGCGATTTTTTCGGCAATTGCGCCTTCAGGAATTCCATCTGGTCGGCAAGAATGTGACGGTTGCTCAGAATCAGGTGTTCGATCCAGCTCGGCCGGTAGGGGACCGCAAGCAGCGGCATCGATGCCTGCTGAGGCGTACGGTTGCCCTTGCGCGAGTTGCAGCCGACGCAGGCGGTGACCACGTTTTCCCACACATCGCGCCCACCGCGCGAAACCGGCTGCACGTGGTCGCGGGTCAACAGGCTGCGGCTGTAGCTGTTGCCGCAATACAGGCACAGGTGCTGGTCGCGGGCGAACAGCGCCGGATTGGTCAGTGCCGGCGTCGGCATGCCGGGGCGGCCGCGGGCGTGGTTGCGGGCGGCGATGATCGGATGGAGCAACAGCTCGCTTTGTTCGCCGGTCAGGCGCGAGGTGCCGCCATGCAGGGTGATGCAGGGATCGCCCAGGGTCCAGGCGACGGCGTCACGCGCATAGAGGCAGGCGGCGTCCTGCCAGCTGATCCAGTCAAGGGCCTGGCCATGCGAGTCGAGCGCGAGCAGGCGCACGGCGTTGGCTAGTCGGATTCTGGCGGGCAGGGACAAGACGCCCGGGGCCGGCTCCGCGTCGGAGGCGGCCAGTGGCAGACGGCGATGCGTGTGCGCTGGCTCCATACGGGGAACCAGCATATACCTGTTTGGTGATGTTTTTGCTACGGGGCGCGTTCAGTCCCCGAACAGCTCCGCGGGCATCGCCATCAGCGGGGCAGCGCCGGATTCGATCGCCGCCTTGTGCGACAGGGTGCGCGGCAGCATGCGCGCGAAGTAGAAGCGCGCGGTATCGAGCTTGGCCTGCTTGAAGGCTGCGGTCTGCCCGGATGCATTCGCCGCGGCGACGCTGCGCGCCCACCAGTAGGCCAGCGCCACGTAACCGGAATAGAACAGATAGTCGGTGCTGGCGGCGCCGAGCTCTTCCGGGTTCTGCGCCGCGCGCTGGAGGACGCCGGTGGTCAGATGCGCCCATTCCGCGGCTTTGGCCTTGAGCGGGCCGATGAACTCGGCGAGTGCGGCATCGCCTTCGTGCTGTTTCGCGAAATCTTCGATCATCGCGATGAACAGCTTGAGCCCGGCGCCTTGCGTCGACGCCGTCTTGCGACCGATCAGGTCGAGTGACTGGATGCCGGTGGTGCCTTCGTACAGCGTGGTGATGCGCGCATCGCGCGTCAGTTGTTCCATGCCGTGTTCGCGGATGTAGCCGTGGCCGCCGAAGCACTGCACCGCGTTGTAGGTGTTCTCGATGCTCCACTCGGTCTGGCAGGCCTTGGCGATCGGCGTCAGGAAACCGACCAGCGTTTCTGCATTGGCGCGTTCGTTGGCATCCTTGGCGTGATGCGAGGCGTCGAGTTGCGAATATGCATGCAGCGACAGCAAGCGGCCACCTTCGACCAGCGACTTGATCGACAGCAGCATGCGTCGCACGTCGGGATGGACGATGATCGGATCGGCCGGTTTTTCCGGGAACTTCGCGCCCGACAGCGAGCGCGTCTGCAAGCGTTCGCGGGCGTAGCGCAACGCGTTCTGGTAGGCGCGTTCGCTCAAGCCCAAACCTTGCAGGCCGACGCCGAGGCGCGCGGAATTCATCATCACGAACATCGCCTGCAGGCCCTTGTTGGCCTCGCCGACCAGCCAGCCCTGCGCGCCGTCGAAGTTCATCACGCAGGTGACGGAACCGTGGATGCCCATCTTGTGTTCGATCGAGCCGCAGCGCAGCGCATTGCGCTCACCCATCAAGCCGTCCTTGCCGACCTTGAACTTCGGCACCACGAACAGCGAGATGCCCTTGGGGCCGGGCGGGGCATCGGGCAGGCGCGCGAGCACGAGATGCACGATGTTCGGAACCAGGTCGTGTTCGCCGCAGGTGATGAAGATCTTGGTGCCGGTGATGGCGAAACTGCCATCGGCATTCGGCTCGGCGCGGGTTTTCAGCAAACCGAGATCGGTGCCGGCATGCGGTTCGGTCAGGCACATGGTGCCGGTCCAGCGGCCTTCCACCAGCGGGCGCAGGAACGCTTCCTTCTGCCACTCCTCGCCATAGCGGTTGAGTGCTTCCACTGCGCCATGCGACAGCATCGGGAAGTTGCCCCAAGCGAGGTTCGCGGCGTCGACCATTTCGGTCAGCGCGGCACCCAGCACTTCGGGCATGCCCTGGCCGCCGTAGTTGGGATCATTGGTGAGGCCGGTCCAGCCGCCTTCGACAAACTGGTCGAAAGCCTGCTTGAATCCGGGGGGCGCGACGACATCGCCGGTCGCGGGATCGAACTTGCAGCCGACCTCGTCGCCGATGGCATTGATCGGCGCCAGCGCGGTTTCCGTGAAGCGCGCGGCTTCCTCCAGCACCGCATCGACGATGTCGGGCGTGACTTCGTCGTAACCGAGCGCGGCGAATTCGCGATCGACGCCGAGCACGTCGTGGAGGGCGAAGCGCAGGTCGGTGAGGGGGGCTTTGTAGGTGCTCATGGCTGGAGTCCGGCGAATTTCCCCAAGCATACCTCAGCGTATTGTCAGCGCAGCACCCCGGGCAGGCCCGGCACCGGGCCAAGCTGGTTCTTGCCATCGATGGTGTAGCTGCGTTGCTTGTTGCCCTCGGGCGTCACCTGCACGTCGCCTTTCAGCGTGTAGTTGATGCCCTGTCCAGATGCCAACGCGTCGGCCACGACCAGTCGCCCCGTGCCATCGGGGACATGGTTGATGGTGGTGAGATCGCCGGATTCGCCCGGGATCGACAGTGCCGGACTTGCCTTGAGATGGCCGGCCGGTTGGCCGTTCACTTCCAGCGCCAGGTCGATCGTGTCGAAACGCGTCGCCATGCTGCTGTAGTTCTGCAGGCGCAATTGCACCTGCCAGTTGCCACGGGCATCCACGGTCAGCTGCTGGATGCTGGCGGCGGGTTCGGAGACCCGCTTGCCGCCGGTGGAGGAACAGGCGGCGAGCAGCAGCGCAAAACCGCCGGCGAGGGCGATGGCTGCGATTCGTTTCGATGGGTGCATGGAAGGTCCTTTCATGGATAGACGTAGATCGCCAGCGCGTTGCCGTTCTTGCGGGTGCTCGGAATCGAAACGCCGACCCCGGTGCCAATGCCGACACGTCCGCCGCCGCCGTATCCGCCGACGGAGACACCGGTGCCGCCGCCGGTGGTTTCGCTTGCGATGCCCTGCAGGATGATGCCGTTGGCGCCGAGCTTCGCTGCTTCTTCCTTCAATCGCGCGATGACCTTGTCGGTTTTCTGTTGCGACGAGAACGCGAAGGATTGCGAGCTGATGGCGTCGATGACCGCGATCTGTTCATAGCGGCCTTGCGGGGGTTCGGAATACAGCTTCACCTGGTCGGGCGTGATGGCCGGGCGCGCCACGCCGGTCAGTACGTGCGAGGAGGTCGCGCAGCCGGCGAGGCCGAGGGCAAGCAGCAACAGGATTCGTTTCATCGTGGGACTCCCGCCGCCGGCGATGGGCTGGCGATCACGGCAAGCCTACGCCGGAATCGATGAATCCATAAAGAAAAAGCCCGCATCGCTGCGGGCTTTCCTGGATCATGGTGGCCAGGGAGGGAATCGAACCCCCGACACGGGGATTTTCAATCCCCTGCTCTACCAACTGAGCTACCTAGCCGTAGCCGACCATTGTAGCGGCTGTGCTGAATGAGGGCAAGATCGGCATTCCGGTGCTTAGCCGGGCTACAGATCGACTCTGGCATCATCCCGGTATCAAAGGGGCAGGAGAACGAAATGCGAATCGCCACACTTTCGATCGTCGCCACCATGATCCTGTCGGCGGCGGCATGCAGCACCACGCCACCGGCATCCGCATCCACGCGCGAGGCGAAGGAGGCGGCAGCGCTCGCGCGTTACCAGGCGGCGGCCGGTTCGCCGGTATCAAGCATCAACAACTTCGGTTCGCCACGCTGGGACACGGTGGATGGCAGCCACATCGTCTATGTAGTGTCGCCTAAACACCAATACCTGATGACGCTCAGTGGGCCATGCATGGACTGGGCAACCGGGGCCTATATCATCGGCGTCAGTTCGGACATGGGGCGGATCTATACCAACTTCGATCGCATCTATGTCTCGCGCGGCCCCGCCTGCAGCATCAAGCAGATCCAGCCACTGGATGCCGGGAAGCTGCTGGAGTCTGCTCCGAATGGGGACGCCCGCGTCATCTGAGTGCTCGCCTGATGGCGAAGTTTCAACCTTCGGGGACGTAACCCACGGGTTTTTCCGCGTCGCCGCCGAACAGGAATTTCTCCATCTCGGTTTCGAGCCGCGCGCGATCGGCGGGATTGCGCGGTGACAATCGCAGCTCATTGATCAGCATGGTCTGGTGCGCCAGCCATGCGGTCCACGCCGCCTTTCCGATGTGGTTGAACACGCGCTGCCCGAGTTCGCCCGGCCATGGCGCGAAGTCGAGGCCTTCGGCTTCCTGGTGGCTGTATTCGCAGTGGACAGTGCGGCTCATGGCGTGGATTCCAGCAATCGGCGGATCGGTGCGGGGATGCCGAGTGCGGCGAGTTCCGAACGGTCGACCCAGCAGTGATCGTCATTGTCGCCCACGCGTGGTTTCGATGCAGCGAGCCGCGCGCGCAAGGGGTGTAGCTGCAGGCGGAAATGGGTGAAGACGTGTTCGATCGATTCCATTTCCGACGATGATGCGATGCGTCCCTGCGCATCCATCCACTGGTCGCGCGCATCGGTGGTGTCGAATTGCGGCAGCGACCACAGCGATGCCCAGACGCCGGTCGGCGGACGACGTTGCAACAGGACGCGAGCCGATGTGTCCTCGAGCCAGACCACATGCGTTTCCCGCTCGGGCCTGGCCTTGTTCGGGCGCGGTGTCGGCAGGGATGCGGTGCGATCGGTCGAATAGGCGACGCAATCCTTGCGCAAGGGGCACTGCACGCAATCGGGATTCGCGCGCGTGCACAGCGTTGCGCCGAGATCCATCTGGGCCTGTGTGTAATCGGCCAGGCGTGAATCGGGAAGATGCGAAAGCGCGAGTTCCCACATACGCTTTTCGATCGCCGGCGTGCCCGGCCAACCCTCGATGCCGTGGTAACGCGCGAGCAGGCGCTTGACGTTGCCGTCGAGGATGGCGAAACGGTCACCCCAGGCCTGCGACAGGATCGCGCCCGCAGTGCTGCGACCGATTCCCGGCAATGCCAGCAGTGCATCGAAGTCGCGCGGAAGATCGCCTTCGTGCAGTTCCACGCAGCATTGCGCGGCGGCGTGGAGGTTGCGGGCGCGGGCGTAGTAACCGAGCCCAGACCACAGTGCCAGCACCTGGTCGCGCGGCGCGGCGGCGAGTGCGGGGAGATCAGGCAATGCGTCGACGAAACGCTGGAAGTAGCCGGTGACGACGCTCACCTGCGTCTGCTGCAGCATGATTTCCGACAGCCACACGCGATAGGGCGTGCGCGGATGCTGCCACGGCAGGTCGTGGCGGCCGTGGGCGTCGAACCACTTCAGCAGTCGGGTGGCGAAACGGTCGCTCAATTCGAAAGGGTGTCGGGCAGCAGGGCGTCGACGAAGGTTTCGGCGTCGAAAACGCGCAGGTCTTCCGGGCGTTCACCGATGCCGGCGTAGCGGATCGGGATGCCGAATTCGCGCGCCAGCGCGAACACCACGCCGCCCTTGGCGGTGCCATCGAGCTTGGTGACGACGAGCCCGGACACCGGCACCTTCGCGCTGAAGGCGCGCACCTGCGAGATCGCGTTCTGGCCGGTGGTGCCATCGATCACCATCAGGATTTCGTGGGGCACCGCGCTCGATTGTTTGCCGAGCACGCGGACGATCTTGGAGAGTTCCTCCATCAATCCGCCCTGCGTGTGCAGGCGGCCGGCGGTATCGGCGATCAGCACTTCGACGCCGCGGGACTGGGCGGCCTGGTAGGCATCGAAAGCGACGGCGGCGGGATCGGCGTTCTGGCCCTGTGCGATTACCTGCACGTCGTTGCGTTCCCCCCAGGCCTGCAACTGCGCGACGGCGGCGGCGCGGAAGGTGTCGCCGGCGGCGAGCATCAGGCTGCGGTTCTCGTCGCGGAACTTGCGCGCGAGCTTGCCGATGGTGGTGGTCTTGCCGACGCCGTTGACGCCGATGGTGACGATCACGAACGGACGCGCGCTGCCATCGATCAGCAACGGTTTGGAAACGGGTTCGAGGATCGCGACCAGTTCGGCGCGCAGTGCCCTGAACAAGGCGGCGGCATCGGCGAATTCGCGCTTGCGCATGCGGGTGCGGAGATCGTCGACCAAGGCGGTGGTCGCACCGACTCCGACGTCGGCGGTGATCAGCGCGGTTTCGATTTCGTCGAGCAGGGCATCGTCGAGCGCGGGATTGCGGCGGAACAGGCCGCCGAGGCTGCGGGCGATGCCGCTGCCGGACAGTCGCTGGCGCCAGCCGGTCTTGCCGGGTGCGGCGGCCGGGGCGGCGCTGGCGAAGTCATCGTCAGGCGCGGCAGGAGCGGACGCGTCCGGCAGCGCTGCGGAAGGCGGCGTGGCGGGTTGCTGCTGGGGATCGGAAGGCGCCGGCGCGGCGGCCTCGGGCTTGTTGCGGCGGAACCAGCTGACCATTCCGGATGCGATGACGGACAATGGTGGTCATGGTATCACCCGACCTCCGCAAACCCGCATGAATCGTGGCCGCAACGACAGCCGGCCAACGGGCACGGTGCGCATCGTGGGCGGGCGCTGGCGCGGCACCAAATTGCCGGTTCCGGACGTCACCGGATTACGCCCGAGTTCCGATCGCGTGCGCGAGACGCTGTTCAACTGGCTGCAACCGGCGTTGCCCGGTGCGCGCGTGCTCGATCTCTTCGCCGGCACCGGCGCCCTGGGGCTGGAAGCGCTGTCGCGCGGGGCGGCGTCGGCGACGCTGGTGGAACGCGATCGCACTGCCTGCGCCGGACTGCGCGCGAGCATCGATCGGCTTGGCGCTGGCGATGTCGCCCATCTGGTACAGGTGGACGCGTTGGCATGGCTGGCGGGCACGACGGAAGGGCCGTATGACATCGTCTTCGTCGATCCGCCCTTCGCCGACGACCTGTGGGCGCGGGTGATGGCCGGACTGGCGGTGCATGTCTCTCCCGATGCGTGGTTGTACGTGGAGTCGGCGCAAGGGATGCAGGCCGATGCCGGGGCGGACTGGCAGCTTCATCGCGAGGGCGCGACCCGCGAGGTCAATTACCGGCTGTATCGCCGCTGATAAACTCCCGGCATGGCCAGCCCCAATCCGCGCATCGCGATTTACCCCGGCACCTTTGACCCGATCACCAACGGTCACGTCGACCTGGTGCATCGCGCTGCGCCGCTGTTCGAGCGGCTGGTGGTCGGCGTGGCGGTGAGTCCGGGCAAGGGCCCCGGGCTGGCGCACGATCAGCGCATCGAGCTGGCGCGCGAGAGCCTGAAGGATCTCGCCAATGTCGAGGTCCGCGGCTTCGACACCCTGCTGGCGCATTTCGTCGGTGAAGTCGGGGCTGGCGTACTGCTGCGAGGACTGCGCGCGGTCTCCGACTTCGAATACGAATTCCAGCTGGCGAGCATGAATCGCCATCTCATTCCCGGCGTCGAGACGCTGTTCCTGACGCCCGCCGAGAAATACAGCTTCATTTCCTCGACGCTGGTGCGCGAGATCTCGCGCCTGGGCGGCGACGTCCGCAAGTTCGTGCCGCCGGTGGTCGACGCGGCGTTGCAGGAAGCGTTCCGCCGCAGCGGTGGCGCGAAGGCGTGAGCCGGCAATGGCGCTGAAAATCCTCGACACCTGCATCAACTGTGACGTCTGCGAGCCGGCGTGCCCGAACCAGGCGATCACCCAGGGCGCGGAGATCTACATCATCCATCCCGATCTTTGCACCGAATGCGTCGGTCATTTCGACGAACCGCAATGCGTGGTGGTATGCCCGGTGGAATGCATCGAAAACGATCCCGAGCACGTGGAATCCAACGACCAATTGCTCGCCAAGCTGGCGGGCCTGCAGGAGAAAGCCGCATGAAGACGTCCTGGCGCTCGTTGTTGCTCGCCGGCTTGTTGCTGTCGTTTGGCTGTGTCGATGGCGCATCGGCGCGCACTGCAGCGAAAACGTCGCATGCGCATCCGCCGGGAACGGCGATCGCGTCCGCGCACAAGCTTGCGACCGATGCCGGCTTCGAGATCATCGCCAAGGGCGGCAATGCCTTCGATGCGGCGGTGGCGGTGTCCGCGGCGCTCAGCGTGGTCGAGCCCGTGAGCTCGGGGCTGGGCGGTGGCGGCATGTTCCTGCTGCACGACGCGAAGACGGGGAAGGACGTCTTCGTCGATGCGCGCGAGATGTCGCCGGCATCGGCAACGCCCGACAAATTCCTTGATGCGAAGGGCAATCTCGATCCCGAGAAATCGCAGAATGGCCCGTGGTCGGCCGGCATCCCCGGATTGCCTGCCGCGCTGGTGCACGTCTCGCAGAAATACGGGCGATTGCCGCTGAAAGTGTCGTTGCAGCCGGCGATCCGTCTCGCCCGTGAAGGCTTCCCGATGTACGGGCGGCTGGTGCGCGCCTATGCAGAACGCCGCGACGTGATGACGCGCTATCCCGGCACCCGCGCGACTTTCGAGCCGAATGGCATGCCGCTGAAGGAAGGTGAACTGCTGAAGCAGCCCGACCTCGCGCACACGCTGCAGCTGCTCGCCGACAAGGGTTTCGACGGGTTCTACAAGGGCGATGTCGCGCAGAAGATCCTCAAGGCGATCGACGACAACGGCGGCCACTGGACCGCGCAGGAACTCGCCGCATACCGCGTGAAGGAACGCGCGCCGATCACGCTCGACTGGCATGGCTGGCACATCGTCACCGCTCCGCCGCCGTCGTCGGGTGGGATCGTCGTTGCCGAGATCCTGCAGATCCTGCAGCCCTACGACCTGCGCAAGATGGATGAAGCCAGGCGCATCCACATGGTGGTCGAGGCGATGCGCCGCGCCTACCACGATCGCACCTTCTATCTCGGCGATCCCGATTTCGTCCACGTGCCGCAGAAGACGCTGCTCGATCCCGATTACGCGGCGGGCTTGCGCACCACCATCAATCCCGACAAGGCGACGCCGAGCGACTTGTTCCCGAATTCGCCGACGCCGCTGCGCGAGCACGACGAGACCACGCATTTCTCGATCATCGACGACCAGGGCAATCGCGTCGCGACCACGCAGACGGTGAACCTGCTGTATGGCTCCGGCCTGATCCCGGTCGGAGCCGGTTTCCTGCTCAACGACGAGATGGACGATTTCGCGCTCAAGCCGGGCACGCCCAATGCCTTCGGCGTGATGGGCTACGAGGCCAATGCGCCCAAGCCGGGCAAGCGCATGCTGAGTTCGATGACGCCGACCTTCATGGAATCGAAGGATCGCGTCGCGGTGCTCGGCACGCCGGGTGGCAGTCGCATCATCACCATGGTGTTGCTCGGCATCCTCGGCTACGACGATGGGTTGAACGCGCAACAGGTCGCCGCGTTGCCGCGCTACCACCACCAGTGGATGCCCGACGTGGTCGAAACCGAGAAGGGTTCGCTGTCGGCGGAAACCGTGCAGAAGCTGCGTGCGATGGGCCACACGGTGATCGTCCCGGGTGAAGTGAAGGGCCAGCGTTCCAGCGATGCCTGGGGCAACATGCAGACCGTCGAGTGGAACAAGGCCAGCGGCACCATGGAAGGCGGCAGCGATCCGCGCAATCCGGTCGGCAAGGCGGAAGTCCGCCTCGACAAGGCCAAGGCGCACTGAGGAGTAGGGTGGGCAGATGAAACTGTGGTCGATCCTCGGCAATTCCCAGAAACTCGACGGTGGCGCGATGTTCGGCAACGCGCCGCGCGCGATGTGGCAGCAGTGGATCGCACCCGACGAGTTGAATCGCATTCCGCTGGCCTGCCGCGCTCTGCTGGCGTCGCCGCTCAACGGCAAGACGGTCTTGTTCGAAACCGGGATCGGTGCGTTCTTCGAGCCCAAGCTGCGCGAACGCTACGGCATCCAGGAAGATCGCCACATCCTGCTTGATTCGCTGAAGCAGGCCGGCTTCAGCCATGAAGACATCGACGTGGTGGTGTTGTCGCACCTGCATTTCGACCACGCCGGCGGATTGCTGTCGGAATGGCAGGAGGGCGCCGCGCCTTCGTTGCTGTTCCCGAACGCGACCTATCTCGTCAGTCGCGGTTGCTGGGAGCGGGCGAAATCGCCGCATCCGCGCGACCGCGCCAGTTTCATCGCCGAATTGCCGGGATTGCTCGAAGCCAGCGGTCGGCTGGAGATCGTCGACGGACTGCACTCACGCGCACTCGGCGATACCGTTCGCTTCCATTACAGCCAGGGCCACACGCCGGGACTGATGCTCGCGGAAATCCTCGGGCCGGAACGCGTCGGCAACGAAGCGCACGGCGGACTGCTGTTCTGCGCCGACCTGATCCCGGGAAGGCCGTGGGTGCACGTGCCGATCACCATGGGCTACGACCGCTGCGCCGAAGTGCTGATCGACGAGAAGCAGGAGTTGCTCACCGACCTGGTCGCGCGCAACGTCCATCTCTACTTCACGCATGATCCGGAATGTGCGCTGGCGCAGCTGACGCGCGATGCCAGGGGCCGTTTCGGCACCGCGCACGAAGTCGCGGAATTGCACGCGCGAGCGCTGGCGGCCTGAACTTCAGAACGCGCCGTACACCGCGACGAACCCGCCGATCAGGAGGGTGGTGAGTCCGGCCAGCAGCAACCGATCCACGGCGACGCTGAGGCGGGCGAACGTGCGCTTGCCGATCTGCTTGATGGCGAAATAGACCAGATAGCAATTGACGACGAACAGCAGCGCGCCGAAGACGAAGACATCGTCGGCGATCGTGGCGACGTGCAGGCTGCGCTCGCTGTTGTTGACGATGCCGGCCAGCGCGACGCTGATGCCGGCGAGGGTGCCGTTGGTGGACAGCAGCGACAGCAGCGCGCTGCGGGCCGTCTTGGGATCCTCGTGTTCGGTGATCACGGCGGGTTGCCGTCGGTGCCGAAGATGCGGTCGCCGGCATCGCCGAGCCCGGGCAGGATGTAGCCGTGTTCGTTGAGGCGCTCGTCGATCGCGGCGGTGTAGACCTGCATGTCGGGATGCGCGGCTTCCAGCGCCTTCAGTCCTTCCGGCGCGGCGACCAGGAAGATGCCCTTGATGCGTTTGGCGCCGGCACGCTTGAGCATGTCGATGGTCGCGATCAGGGTGCCGCCCGTGGCCAGCATCGGGTCGAGGATCAATGCATCGCGTTCGTCGAGGCGGCCGGTCAGGCGTTCGAAGTAGGGCACCGGCTGCAGGGTTTCCTCGTCGCGCTGCAGGCCGACCACGCTGACCTTCGCCGCCGGGATCAACGCCAGCACGCCCGGGAGCATGCCGAGGCCGGCGCGCAGGATCGGCACCAGGGTGATCTTGGCCCCGGCAATGCGCCGCACCTGCACTTCGCCGGCCCAGCCGGGCTGCGTTGAGGGTTCGGTTTCGATATCGGCCGTCGCCTCGTAGGCGAGCAGGGTACCGAGTTCGGTCACCAGTTCGCGAAAGCCCTTGGTGCTGAGTCCGGCGTCGCGCAGCAGGCCGATCTTGTGCTGCACCAGCGGATGACGGACTTCGACGATCTTCATTGGTTGTGGCCGTGGATTCGATGCGACGAGTCTGCATGATCCCACCAAAAAAAGAAGCCGGCGCGTGGCCGGCTCCTTGGGGCATTGCGGTGACGATTCAGGCTGCCTTGTCCTGCGCCTCGCGTGGACCTTCCAGCAACGAACGCTTGACCATCGCAACGACGAGGTCGAGTTCGTCTTCCTGCATCTCGAAGCGCGGGGTGAAGCGCAGCGAGTTGGCGCCGCCGTGGATCACGCCGATGCCGCGTTCGCGCAGCCATTCCTCGGTGGAGCCGGTGCCGTAGCCCTTGAAGCCAGGCGCGAGCTCGCAGGAGAACAGCAGGCCGGTGCCCTGGACCTTGGTGATCAGGCCGGTTTCCTGCTTCACCGTTTCGAGCTTGGCCAGCGCCTGCTTGCCGCGTTCGCGGATATTGGCGCGCAGTTCCGGCGTCAGGCTGTTCAACACCACGCAGGCGACGTCGAGTGCGCGCGGATTCGCGGTCATGGTGTTGCCGTAGAGGCCGCGCTTGTAGGCATTCGTCGCGCGTTCGCCAGCGGCAAGCACCGACAGCGGGAACTGGCCGGCGTTGAGCGCCTTGGAATAGGTTTCCATGTCGGGCGCGTCGGCGTCTTCGAAACCGGGGTAATCGACGATCGACAGATAACCGGTGGCGCGCAGGCCGGCCTGGATCGAATCGATCAGCATCAGGCTGCCGTGGTCGCGGGTCAGCGTGCGCACGGCGTCGTAGAACGCGCGCGGCAGCGAACGACCGGGATCGCCTTCGCCCATCACCGGTTCCAGGTAGACCGCTTCGATGAACCAGCCGTTCTTTTCCGCATCGGCGAAGGCCTGCTTCAGCGCGGCCACGTCGTACGGCTCGATGGTGATGACGCTGTGTTCGCCGCGATAGCTGGCGAGATATTGCACGTAAGTCTTGCGCGACGAGTCGGAATACAGCGCCGGCTTGTCGGTACGGCCGTGGAAGCTGCCCTTGACCACGACGCGACGAATTTCCTTGCCGGCGTGGCGCGCGCCCGGGTCGGTCATCGTCTTGGCATTGGCATCGACGATGCGCGAAGCCAGCGATACCGATTCCGAACCGGAGTTGAGGCACATGAAGCTGGTGTAGGGGCAACCGCCACGCGTCTGCCCGATCTCCTTGCGCATCGCCTTGTCGAAACGCAGCTGGGCGACGTTCGGCGTCATGATGTTGGCCAGCGCCTGGGGCTTGGCCATCGCGTCGAGCACTGCTTGCGGCGCGTGGCCGAGGCCGAGCATGCCGTAGCCGCCGCTGTCGTTCAGCACCGCGCCTTTCAGCGTGACGATCCACGGACCGCGTGCGACCAGCGCCACGTATGGATTCACCGCATCGGCGGCGTAGAAGTTGAGGAAGCCGGCTTGCACATGCGCGATCTGTGCGTTCTCTTCGAGGTCGAGCAGCTCGGGGAAATCCGCTTTGATCTCGAGATAGGCCGCGGCTGCCGCGGCGATCGCTTCGCGCAGTTCCGGATGGCGCGTGGCGAAGTCGCGGATGGTGGCGTCGTCGAGGCCGGTGGTGCGCTGGCCGCCGTGCGAGCGGAGCAGGGCGAGGGTGTCGATCAGGCTCATGGTCGTGGTCTCCCGGTCTGGTGCCCGCATCCGTAGGCCGGATATGCGGCAATCTCCCATTATCGCGGGATTCGTGCCGTTCGACAGGTGCATTTCGCCCAAACGCCGGGTTATTCTGGTCGAAACGACTTATGAATCCGACGATATGTCCATTTCCGCCGCCGACGAGATGCTGTTGTCCGTCCTCCGCGAGGACGCCCGTGCGTCCACGGCCGAGATCGCCCGGCGGCTGGGGCTGTCGCGGACGACCGTGCAGAACCGCATCGCGCGACTGGAGCAGTCGGGCGTGATCGGCGGTTACACAGTGCGGGTGGATGACGAGTACGAGCGCAGCCGGATCCGCGCGCACATCCTGATCACGGTGCGCCCGAAGCAGATGGCGGCAGTGGTGAAGGCGCTGCAGGCGATGCATGAAGTACGCGTGCTGTATTCGATCAGCGGCGGCTACGACCTGATCGCCCAGGCGACGACGGCGACGGTGGGCGAGATGGACGTGCTGACTGACCGTATCGGCGCGATCGATGGGGTGGAGCGCACGACGTCGTCGATCATTCTTTCGACGAAGTTCGAGCGGTAGAGAGCGGGAAAAGCATCGCACGCGCTGGCTTCGCGGGTGACCAGCTCCGGTGCGCGGGACGCCGTGAATACGTCCATGTAGGCTCATGCGCCGCATCCGTGCGGCGCAATGCCCGCGCACCGGACTGGCTCACCCACGGCCGCGCGCGTGTTGTTGCTTTCTGAGAGAGAAGCGAAAAGCCCGCCACCGGCGGCGCCTATGCGGCTGTAGACAACCGCAATAGGCGCTCAGCCGGGCGATGACTTTGGCGAGTGAGTCAGCGTCGCCACCGCATGCGAAAATGCACGACCACGCACGCGCCGCCCCAACCTTGAAAACCTCCGATTTCCGCTTCGACCTGCCGCCCGAACTGATCGCCCAGCAGCCGCTGGCCGAGCGATCCGCCAGCCGCCTGCTGGTGGTGCCACCGGGCGACGCGCCGTTCGCAGATCGCGGCATCCGCGATCTGCCGGAGTTGCTGCGTGCCGGCGACTTGCTGGTCTTCAACGATACCCGCGTGATCCCGGCACGATTGTTCGGGCACAAGGCCACCGGTGGCCGCGTCGAGATCCTGATCGAACGCCTGCTTGGCGACGTCGTCGTCAAGGCGCAGGTCGGCGCGAGCAAGACGCCGAAGCCGGGTTCATTGATTGAACTCGACGGCGGTGGCAATGCCGAAGTGGTCGATCGCGACGATCGTGGTTTCTTCACCCTGCGTTTCCACGTCGAAGGCGAACTGACCGACTGGCTGCAGCGTGTCGGCCAGTTGCCGCTGCCGCCCTACATCGAACGCACGCCCGATGCCGCCGATGCCGAGCGCTACCAGACCGTGTTCGCCGAACGTGCCGGCGCAGTCGCGGCGCCGACCGCCGGCCTGCATTTCGACGAAGCCTTGCTGCAGGCCCTGCGCGATCGTGGCGTCAATGACGCGCGCGTGACCCTGCACGTCGGTGCCGGCACCTTCCAGCCGGTGCGCGTCGAAAATCTCGATGACCACCGCATGCACTCGGAATGGATCGACGTGCCGCAGGCACTGGTCGACAAGGTGCGGGCGACGCGTGCCGCCGGTGGCCGCGTGATCGCGGTCGGCACCACGGTGTTGCGCGCCCTGGAATCGGCCATGACGCCGGATGGCCTGCAGCCGTTTTCCGGCGAGACCAGCATCTTCATCTACCCCGGAATCCCGGTGCGGAGCGTCGATGGACTGGTCACCAATTTCCATCTGCCGGAAAGCACGCTGCTGATGCTGGTCAGTGCCTTCGTCGGCCGCGAGCGCATCCTCGCCGCTTACGAACACGCGGTGCGCGAGCGCTATCGCTTCTTCAGCTATGGCGACGCGATGTTGCTGTGGCCGCAGGACGACCTCAGTCGGAAATGATCTCGAGCAGGGCGCCGTTGCGGTCGCGCGTCAGCCACGCGCGCCAGGCATCGGCGGCGACAGCGGGATAACGCGTCGCCGCGAATCGCACCCAGGCATCGCGATAGCCCAGCCACAGGCGCTGGGTCGTGCGTACGCCGTCCGCGGTGACTGTTCCATAGGGGCTGGAATCCGTTGCTGCGTTCAACCGCGCCAGCACTTTCTTGTAGGTCGCGTTCAAGCCACGGTCGGCCCCGGTGAAATCCTGCGCGCGCGTCGCCGGGAACTTGCCGCGCTCGAAGTGTTCGATCTCCGCCAGCAATGCCTTGTCGAGGTTTTCGTAGGCGTTTTCGGCCAGCATGCCGCGCGCGGTGCCGCTCATGTCGGTTTCCTCGCGGGACACGCTTTCGAAGTAGGCTTTCGCGGCCTTGCGCATGTCGGCGAGTGCGCCGCGCTGCGCCGGTGACCACGACGCCTGCAATGAGGTCCAGCGCTTCTCGCGTTGCGCGCGGGCGGCATCGCCATCGTGTGCGGCGCAGAAGCCCATCATCATGCCGCTGGTGATGTCGTCGCAGATGTCCATCGGCTTGCGATCCTTGCCGCTGGCAATGGCGTCGAGATGCTCGAGCCGGCCACTCACTTCGGCAGGCGCGCCGTCGTATTCGCAGGCGAAGCGCTTGGCGAGGGGAATGTTGCGCGCGACGCCTTCGCCGTTGGCATACAGCATCATCAGCAGGCCGCTGCCACCAAAGACCGCGCCCTGTTGCTGGATCGCCGCACCGGTGCCGCGTTCGCGGTAGGCGCATTCGCGCGCGGCTCCCGGGTCGCGGCCCTTGCCACCCTCGCCGTAGTAGAGCGCCTGCGCATCGCATTGTTGCGGGGCGTTGCCGATGTCGCGCGCCGGAACCGGGATGTCCGCCCACTTCCTGCACTCGGTCTCGTGCGGCCATTGCGGATCGTCGGGTAGCGCCGCCAGCAACGGGGTCGAGAACAGCAGTCCGATGGCGGCGATCAGGGAATTGCGCGCGGAAGACGCTCTGGTCATGGCGAAAGTGATGGATGGCGATGGCATCGCCCATAATAGACAGGATGTCCCGGATGAATTTCGAACTCCTCGCCACCGATGGCGCCGCCCGCCGTGGCCGCCTCACGTTTCCGCGCGGCACGGTGGAAACGCCGGCCTTCATGCCTGTCGGCACCTATGGCTCGGTCAAGGGCGTGCTTCCGCAGCAGGTGCGCGACCTCGGCGCGGAAATCATCCTCGGCAACACCTTTCACCTCTACCTGCGCCCCGGCCTCGACGTCATCGGCGCGCATGGCGGCCTGCACGGATTCACCCGCTGGAACGGCCCGATCCTTACCGACTCGGGCGGATTCCAGGTGTTCTCGCTGGCGCATCGCCGCAAGATCACCGAAGAGGGCGTGACCTTCGCCGCGCCCACCGACGGCAGCAAGGTCTTCCTCGGCCCCGAGGAATCGATGCATATCCAGAAGGTGCTGGATTCCGACATCGTGATGATCTTCGACGAATGCCCGCCGGTGCATGTCGAAGGCAAGCCGGTCGATCGACGCATCGTCGAAAAATCGATGGAGCTGTCGTTGCGCTGGGCCGCACGCAGCAAGCGCGCCCACGAAGGCAACGATGCCGCGCTGTTCGGCATCGTCCAGGGCGGCGTGCATCGCGACCTGCGCACGCGGTCGGCGGAAGGGCTGAAGGAAATCGGTTTCGACGGCTATGCGGTCGGCGGCCTTGCCGTCGGCGAAACCGAGGACGAGCGCAACGCCATGCTCGAACACACGGTGCCGCAGTTGCCGGTGGATCGCCCGCACTACCTGATGGGCGTCGGTCGCCCGGAAGACCTGGTCGAAGGCGTGGCGCGCGGCATCGACATGTTGGATTGCGTGATGCCGACCCGCAACGCCCGCAACGGCCATTTTTTCACCGCGACCGGCACCATTCGCATCCGCAACTCGAAGTACGAGCAGGACCTGCGCCCGATCGAGGAAGGCTGCGATTGCGAGGCCTGCGCCGGCGGCTACAGCCGCGCCTACCTGCGCCACCTCGACCGTTGCAACGAGATGCTGGCGCCGATGCTGGGTACCCTCCACAACCTGCGCTATTACCAGCGCCTGATGGCCCAGATGCGCGAAGCGATCGCCATGGGGCGTTTCAGTGATTTCCGTCAGGCTTTCTACGCTGCCCGGGCGGGAAATCCCGCCGCCGAGGCTTGAAAGCCGGGGTGCGGGCCCGCATGGCATAATCTCCCGTTACGTTTTCGTGAGATTGCCGATGTCCCCGCTCGACTTCCTGATCGCGCCCGCCGCAGCCCAGACCGCCCAAGCCGCGCCGCCGCCGGGTGGTGGCCTGTCCATGCTCGTCATGGTGCCGGTGTTCATCCTGTTGATGTACTTCATGGTGATCCGCCCGCAGTCCAAGCGCGCCAAGGACCACAAGGCCCTGATGGACAAGCTGTCCAAGGGCGACGAAGTGCTGACCAACAGCGGCATCGCCGGCGTCGTCACCGAAATCGGCGAGAACTTCGTGACTGTCGAAGTGGCCGACAACGTGCGCATGCGCATCCAGCGCGGTGCCATCGCCAACGTGTTGCCGAAAGGCACGCTGAAGAACGCGTGACCCCGGATTCTTACTGACCCATCGACCTTCGATGCGCCTGCGGATGCGGGCGCAGGTGCCGCCCATGCTTGAGTTCGCCCGCTGGAAATACCTCGTCATCGTCCTCGTGCTGGCTTTCTGCACGATCTACGCGATGCCCAACCTCTATCCGCAGGATCCTTCGGTGCAGGTCACCGCTGCCAATGGCGCAGTGGTCGATGCCGCGCTCAAGGGCAGGGTGAATGCCGCGCTGGCTTCGGCACAGATCGCCCCGAAGGCGGAGGAAACCGATGCCAAGGGCCGCCTGCTGATCCGGCTGAAGAGCCAGAACGACCAGACCAAGGCCAGCGACGCGATCAAGCCGGTGCTGGCCGAGGGCGAAACCACCGCGCTCAACCTGTTGCCGACGGTGCCGAAGTGGTTGAGCTCGATGGGCGCCAAGCCGATGTCGCTCGGCCTCGACTTGCAGGGTGGCGTGCACTTCCTGATGCAGGTGGACGAGAAGGCCGCGCTCCAGAAGAAACTCGAAGGCACCTCCGATACCGTGCGCACGCTGCTGCGCGACAAGGCGGTGACGTTCGGGTCGGTCGATGCCATGCCCGACCAGACCGTCGTCGCAACGCTGCCGGCTGCTGCCGATGCCGACAAGGCCAAGCAGGTGATCGACGCCGGCCTGCGCGCCAACGCCGCCGGTGGCAGCAACCCGTACACCACCGAAGTGCGCGGCAACCAGGTGGTGCTGCGCATGAACGCGCAGGACTTCGCCAAGGTCGCGGTCGACGCCATCGACCAGAACCGCGCGGTGATCGCCGACCGCATCAGCGGCCTCGGCGTGGCCGAGCCGGTGCTGCAGCGCCAGGGCAACGATCGCCTGGTGGTGGAATTGCCGGGCTTGCAGGACACCGCCGAAGCCAAGCGCCAGATCGGCGCTACAGCGACGCTGGAATTCCGCGCCGTGACCGGCGATGAAGCCACTGCCGCCGAAGCGCAGCGCAGCGGCAATGTCCCGCCGGATTCCAAGCTCTACCACTTCGAAAGCGGCGCACCGATCCTGCTCTCCAAGCGCGTGCTGGTGAGCGGCGACGAACTGTTGAACGCCACGGCGACGCCCGATCCCAAGACCGGCCTGCCGTCCGTGAACGTGACGCTGACCGCCGCCGCCGGCAAGAAAATGTTCGACCACACCGTCAACAACGTGCACAAGCGCCTGGCGACGGTCTACATCGATCGCATCCCGACCGTGACCAAGGACGCCGACGGCAAGGAAGTGCGTGGTTCGCGCGTGCAGGAGCGCGTGATCGCTGCTCCGGACATCAACGAACCGTTTGGCGCCAGCTTCATGACCACTGGCCTTTCCCAGCAGCAGGCGACCGACCTGGTCCGCCAGCTGAAGTCGGGCGCGCTGGCGGCGCCGATGGACTTCGTCGAGGAATACGTGATCGGTCCCAGCCTCGGCGCCGAGAACGTCAGTCGCGGCATCAAGGCAGTGGTGTTCTCGTTCCTGTTCACCCTCGGCTTCTTCACCATCTACTACCGCATGTTCGGCGTGATCACCTCGGTGGCGCTGCTGTTCAACCTGCTGATCGTGGTGGCGGTGATGTCGCTGTTCGGCGCGACGATGACGCTGCCCGGTTTCGCCGGCCTGGCGCTGTCGGTCGGCCTGTCGGTGGACGCCAACGTGCTGATCAACGAGCGTATCCGCGAAGAGTTGCGACACGGCATGCCACCCAAGGCGGCGATCGCGACCGGTTACGAGAAGGCCAGCCACACCATCTTCGACGCCAACCTCACCGGCCTGATCGTCGGCGTGGCGCTCTACGCCTTCGGCAGCGGTCCGCTGAAGGGCTTCGCGTTGACGATGATCATCGGCATCTTCGCTTCGATGTTCACCGCGATCACGGTGTCGCGCGCGCTGGCGACCTTGATCTACGCCCGTCGCAAGCACCTCAAGTCGATCGCCATCTGATCGGGCCACGGATACGAATATGAAATTGTTCCCGCTCCACATCCTTCCCAACGACACCAAGATCGACTTCATGCGGCCGAGCCGCCCGATCCTGGTGGTGATGCTGCTGTTGCTGATCGGCTCGATCGCCGTCATCGGCCTCAGGGGCTTCAATTACGCGCTGGAATTCACTGGCGGTACCGTCGTGCGCGCGCACTTCGCCCAGCCGGTCGAGACCAACAACGTCCGCGACCAGCTCACCAAGGCCGGGTTCCACGACGCGCTGGTGCAGAACGCCGGCACCGGCAACGACGTGATCATCCGCCTGCAGCCGCAGGGCGAGCACAACAACGCCGACGACGCGTCGCGCAAGATCTCCGAACAAGTGCGCCAGGCGGTCAACACCGACGCCAATCCGGTCGCCGTGCAGCCCGGCGAATTCGTCGGCCCGCAGGTCGGCAAGGACCTCGCCAAGAACGGCCTCTACGCGACCATCTTCATGCTGGTCGGGTTCCTGATCTACATCGCCTTCCGCTTCGAATTGAAGTTCGCGGTGGTGGCGAGCATGACCGCGTTCTTCGACCTGATCCTGACCATCGCCTACATGTCGTTGCTCGGTCGCGAGTTCGACCTGACCGTGCTGGCCGGCCTGTTGTCGGTGATGGGCTTCGCGATCAACGACATCATCGTGGTGTTCGACCGTGTCCGCGAAAACTTCCGCACGCTGCGCGTCGACGCCAACGAAGTGCTGAACCGTTCGATCAACCAGACGCTGTCGCGCACGGTGATCACCGCGGTGATGTTCTTCCTGTCGGCGATGGCGCTGTACATGTATGGTGGCCGCACCATGGAAGGCCTGGCCGAAACGCACATGATCGGCGCGGTGATCGTGGTGGTGTCCTCGGTGATCGTCGCCGTGCCGCTGCTGGCGATCGGTCCGTTCAAGGTGTCACGCCAGGACCTGCTGCCGAAGGCGAAGGACGATGCGGCGCTGGCGCGTCGCCCGTAAGCCGAAGCTTCGTCATCGCAACGAAAAAACGCCCGGTCATGCCGGGCGTTTTTGTTTTCTCGATGTGGCGAACGATCAGCCGCGCAAACTCGCCGCGTAACCCGAGCTCACCACGACCTTCTGCAGCGCGTCGCTGAGCTTGAGGTTGCCGGCGATCACCATGCGCGGGGCGAGGCCGCGCGAATCGAGCGGGCCGGTCTGGCCGCCATCGGCGGCGATCACGCGGCCACCGGCCTCGCGCACCAGCAGCACGCCGGCGGCGATGTCCCACGGCTTCACGCCGGCTTCGAAATAGCCGTCGACGCGCCCACAGGCCACGTAGGCAAGGTCGAGCGCGGCGGAACCGGCGCGACGGATGTCTTCACCGCCATGTTCGGTCAACAGCAGGTCGGTGCAATGCAATTGCGCGCTGAGGCGTTCGCGTTCGCGCGGGGCGAATCCGGTGGCGAGCACCGCGCCGGTCAGGTCCTTGCGCTCGGCGACGCGGATGCGCACGCCGTTGAGCAGGGCACCGCTGCCCTTGCTCGCGGTGAACAGCTCGTTGCGGATCGGATCGTAGATCACGCCGTGGACCGGCTCGCCGTTCTCGACCATGGCGATCGAGACGCAGTAGTGGGGCAGGCCGCGGATGTAGTTGCTGGTGCCGTCGAGGGGATCGATCACCCACGTGGTGCGGGTGTTGCCGGACTGGCCGGATTCCTCGCCGAGCACGCCGACATCGGGCATGGCGCGGCGCAGTTCGCGCACGGCGGCATCCTCGGCGTCGCGATCGACGTCGCTGGCATAGTCCTGGCGTGCCTTCTCGACCACATTGATCGATTCCAGCCGATTGAGATTGCGCAACAGGATGTTGCCGGCGGCACGCGCCGCCTTGACCATGATGGTGACCGCGGGTTTTTGCATCGCGGGAAAGCCTCGGCTGGAATTGGAAAGAACGGAACCGGCTCCGTGGCCGGTCGGGCAGTTTACCATTTGACGATGGAATCAGCAGAATCGCTCGCCAAAGCCGGCCCCGCCGACCGCATCCGCATCGTCCTCGTCGGCACCCAGCATCCCGGGAACATGGGCTCCGCGGCCCGGGCCATGCGCACCATGGGCCTGACCCGGATGGTGCTGGTTGCACCGGAAAAGGCGCCGGACCGCGACACCCTGGCGATGGCCGCCGGCGCCGAGGCGCTGGTGCTGGACGCCCCGGTGCATGCGACCCTGGCCGAGGCCGTGGCCGACTGCAGCCTCGTGCTCGGCTGCACCGCGCGCAGTCGCCGCATCGCGCTGGAGGAGCTGGCGCCGCGCGAGGGCGCGGCACGACTCATTGATGCCGCGAAGGCGGGCGGCGAAGTGGCGCTGGTGTTCGGGCGCGAACGCACCGGCCTGACCAACGAGGAACTGCAGCTCTGCCACGCCGCCGTGCACATTCCATCCGATCCCGAGTTCAGTTCGCTCAATCTCGCGGCGGCGGTGCAGGTGCTGGCCTATGCCGTGCGCGAGACGCTGCTGGAAGGTAATCGCGGCGCATCGGATGATGAAGACGGCGACCCGCGCGACCAGCCGACCACGCATGCCGAGCTCGAAGGTTTCTTCGCGCAACTGGACGAGACGCTGGAAGCGATCGATTTCCACAAGGGGCGCGCGCCGGAATCGGCGCTGCGCAAATTGCGGCGGATCTTCCTGCGCGCCGACCTCAGTACGCGCGAGGTGCGATTGCTGCGCGGCGTGCTCGCCGATGCGCAACGGATGGCGCGACTCGCGTCAGGACGCTAGCGATCCCAGCCATTCGCTGAGACGGGCGGCGATGTGGCCGGACAGTATTCCCATGGCGATCGCCACCGCGATCGCGACGATCCACGCCATGACCAGCAAGGCGCCGTCGCGCTCCAGCAACGCCAGCGCGAAACCCAGCAGGATCGCGCCGAAGATGTAGTTGGTCCCGGGGATCGGCAGGGCAAGCAGGAGGCCGGTGGCGACCAGCAGGAGACCGGTGATGGCATTGGCCGCGGGATGGTCGAACAAGCGCGCCAGTCGCGGGCGGACCAGGTGTTCGAGCCGGCCCAACCACGGAGAGAGGCGCGTGACGAATCGCGCGAAGGCATCACGCTTCGGCCCCCAAGCGGCGATGCGGCGCGGCAGCCAGACCTCGTTGCGGCCGAACAGCAGTTGCGCGCCGAGGAAGACCACCAGCGGTCCGCTGATGCCGCCGCCGACCGGAATCGGGATGAAGGCGGGCAGGGTGGCGATCAGCAGCAGGATGCCGAAGCCGCGTTCGTCGAAGTCGTCGAGGATGCCGCGCAGGGTCAATGTCTCGCGCGACGTATCGTTTGCCAGCGAATTCAACAGTGCGCGCGTGCCGCGTTCGTCGGCAGCGCCCCGGCGCGACTCAGGCATCCTGCGCATCCGCCGGTTCGATCACGCGCTGCACCAGCAATTTGTCGATGCGCGGGCCGTCGAGATCCATCACTTCGAAACGCCAGTCGTTCCAGTCGAAATGTTCGCCGACGTGGGGGATGCGGCCGAAATGCGCGATCAGCATGCCCGCGGCGGTGTGGTAGTCGAGCTCGTCCTCGTGCGGCAGGCGCATGCTGCCGGTGAGTTCGCGCAACTCGTCGATCGGCAGGCTGCCGTCGACCAGCAACGAGCCGTCCTCGCGTTCAACCACCAGAGGTTCGTCGTCGGCGTGTTCGGCCGACTGCAGGCGCCCGGTGATCGCGCCCATCACGTCGCTGATGGTGACCATGCCGGTGACGTCGCCGTATTCGTCGACGACGAGCGCCAGCGACTGCTGCTCCTCGCGGAAGATTTCCAGCAACTTCATGGCGTGGGTCGACTCGCTGACGAACAGGGTTTCGCGCAATTCGTCGAACAGCGCCGGCGTCTCTTCCCCGAGGTTGTCGAGCAGTGATTTCACTTCGAGCGTGCCGAGCACGTCGGCGTCGCTGCCGCGATAGACCGGATAGCGCGAGAACGCCTCCTCGCGCATGACCGCGAGGTTTTCGGCGACGCTGGCTTCGGTGTCGAGCCAGACGATGCGCGTGCGTGGCGTCATCAGGCTTTCGGCGGTGCGGTCTCCGAGGCGCATCACCCGCGTCATCATGTTGCGTTCGTCGTCGTCGATCACGCCTTGCTCGTGGCCTTCGCTGACGAGGATCTGGATTTCCTCTTCGGTGATCGCCTGCTCGCCGGCGTTCGAGAGTCCCAGCATGCGGACGATCCCGCGGGTGCATGCCGACAGCAGCCACACCAGCGGGGCCGCGATGCGCGAGCAGACCACCATCGGCCACGCCACCACCGAGGCGATGCGTTCCGGCGCGATCGTGGCGATGCGCTTGGGCACCAGCTCGCCAAGCAGGCCGAACACGAACAACGTGGTGATGAAGCCGAGCACGAAACCGATCCTGTCGGCGTATGGCGCGAGCAATGAGATGTCACGCACGGGGACAGCGATTTGCTGGCCGATCGATTCGCCGCCGAAGTAGCCGACCATCAGGCTAAGCAGCGAGATCCACAACTGCACGGCGGACAGGAAGGAGTCGGGCGCATCCGCGAGTTCAAGTGCCTTGGCCGCGCCGTTGTTGTGCACGGCCATTGTTTTCAGGCGGCTCTTGCGCGAGGTCACCACCGCGATTTCGGACATCGCGAAGAAGGCGTTGAGCACGATGAGTATGGCGACGATGATGAAATTCAGCATCGGCGCGGGTTCCGCAGTCCGGAAAACACGCGCACGCGGCGCGTCGGGGGTTCGTCTGGAGTGGCCATGGTCATCTCGAACCCATCTTAGCAGGGCGCCGTTGCGGTCCCGTGGCGGGGCCGGGTGCGGGTATCCTGTGGCCATGGACGATGCCCGCGATGCCGTTAAATCGGCCATTCTTGCCGCGATCCGCACGATCCCGCGCGGACAGGTGCGTGGCTATGGAGAGGTGGCGCGCTTGGCCGGATTGCCGGGACGCGCGCGGCTGGTGGCGCGGATCCTGTCCGAAAACGATGACGCCGCGTTGCCGTGGCATCGCGTGTTGCGCAGCGACGGACGCATCGCCTTCCCCGAACGTTCGAAGGGCTATCTCGAGCAGAGCCGCCGCCTGAAGGCGGAAGGCGTGAAAGTGGAATCGGGGCGCGTGCGTGGCATTCGCGCGGCGCCGACGGAAGATGAAGCCCTGTGGGGACCGCGCTGACGCGATTCAGTCGCGGCGGAACCAGGCGGCGATGCTGTAGCGATCGCGCGTTGCCGGCAACACTTCGTGCTCGAGTTCGCTGAGGAAACACACCGAGGTGCCAAGCATCGGCAGGACATCACCGTGCGATCCGTCATCGTGGTGGATGCGCAATTCGCCACCATCCACTGCGCGCCAGTCGCGATTGAGGTACCCGACCCACGACACCAGGCGCGAGCCGCTGTCGCGGAAACGGTCGCGATGGCGGGCGTAGCCGGCGCCGATCGGGTAGTGCGCGTAATGCGCTTCCACCGATCGGATCGGCAAGCGCAGCGATTCGCGCAGCCCGCCGGCAAGCGCATCCAGTCGTTGCAGCAGGCGCTGGCCGGCGATGCAGGCGGGATCATCCAGCCACAGGGTGCTGTCGCCACGCACGGAGGCATCCCCGTGGCGGGACGTGCCGCGACCGATGCGCGCGGACTGCAGGGCGTCGCGCTGTTGCAGTGCCAGTGCTTCGCTGGCGAGATCGGTCGCGAGGTCGCCGAACAGCCCGTCGATCAGGCAGGCGCCGTCGTTGCACAACGCATCGGCGATGGCATCGGGATCGGCGTTGACGGTCGGTAAATGGGGCACATCCGTATCATATCGGGGTACGCCCACGGAGCCGTCATGTTCAACAACATCCCCACCGCCACCAAGGCGCTTGCCATCGCCAACATCGCGATTTTCCTCGGGCAGTGGCTGCTCCCGCCGGCGACGTTCGATGCCTTCGCGCTGTGGCCCCTGGGCGCCGGATTCATGCCGTGGCAGCTGCTGACCTACGGCTTCCTGCATGGCGGCTGGATGCACCTGTTCTTCAACATGCTGGCGCTGGTGATGTTCGGCGCGCCGCTGGAATACACCTGGCGCACCCGTCGTTTCATGTTCTTCTACATCGCCTGCGTGATCGGCGCGGGATTGTGCCAGCTCGCGGTGGGTGCATGGATGACGCACGAGGGGACGCCCGCGTATCCGACGGTCGGTGCTTCCGGCGGCGTGCTCGGCCTGATCCTTGCCTACGGCATGTTGTTCCCGAACCAGAAGCTGATGATCTTCCCGATTCCGTTCTTCATCCCGGCGCGCGTCGGGGTGTTCCTGATCGGCGCGCTGTCGCTGTTCTCGGGGATGACCGGATTCATGCCGGGCGTTGCCCATTTCGCGCACCTCGGCGGCATGCTTACCGGCTGGCTGATCCTGCGCTATTGGCGCGGCCAGCCACCGTTCGGTCGCGGCGGGCGCAAGCCGCCGCAACTCCGCCGGGTCATGTAGCGATCACTTCCAGGGCTGGACGATGGCCGCCGGTGCCATCGGCTGCCCGGCCTTGCAGCGATACGACTGCGCGAATTCCGGCATCGATGCCAGCGTGCCATTCACGCGCCACTTGCCGGGCGCATAAGGGCTGGATGCCTGGTCGATCGCCGCGGCCAGCGGGCCGGACTGCTGCGGCCATAGCCGCGCCCAGCCGGAGAAGAAGGCGGTGGCATCGGCGGCGGCGATCGCCTGGCCCTTGCCCAAGGCGCGCCACGCGGCGTCGAGTCCGGCGAGATCCAGCAGCGACTGATCGCGCACCAGCTGTCCGTTCACCATCTTGCCGGTCAGGCCCGGATAGGCCCAGCCGTTGGCCTGGCTGCCCATGCGCGCGAGGCGATCGTTCCATGCGCTGGTGTCGGTCGGCGTCCACCAGCTGCGCAGCGCGCCCTTGGCGTCGATGTTCTGTCCATGGATGTCGACGGCGCGCACCATCGAGCGCGCGACCAGCGCGCCGTAACTGCCATACACGGCGCCATTCGGCTGCGACATGTCGAGCACCGGCGCCTGGAGCATGGCCGCGGTGATGACGATGCGGTTCTGCGCCGGGTCGTAGCCAAGCGCGGGCGATTGCGGCAGCACGTTCCAGCGACGATCGGCGTTGCCCTTGCCGATGCGCTTCATTTCCTGGTTGTGGCGCCACGTCGACGCGATCAGCATGTTGCTGCCGAAGCTGCCGCGGCCCATCGGCTGGATGGTGTAGTCGAGGTCGCGCGCGGGCGCGCCGATCTCGATCTTCATCGCGGAAATCTTGGCGTGCGCTTCGGCCTTGGCGGTGGTGCTCATCCATGTCGATGCCTGGACGCCGGCGTCGAGCGCCTGCTGCACTTCCTGCGCGATGGCGTCGGCGCGCTGTTTGCTGGCGGCGGGCAGGTAGCGCGCGGTGTATTCGTGTCCGAGCATCGGGCCGGCGGCGGTGTTGATCGCGTCCAGCACCTGCTGCCAGCGCGGTGGTGCGGCGGCTTCATTGCGGAAGACCACGCCGCGGAATTGCTGTTCGGCGTCGCGGAAGCCGTGCGAGAGATACGGCGCCATCGCGTTGCCGACCTGGTAGCGCAGGTAGGTCTTCCACTGGTTGGCCGGCACCGATTTCACCAGTGCGTCGAGCTGGGCGAAATAGTTGGGATCGGCCATCGACACGCGATCGTCGCTCACGCCCTGCGCCTTGAGGAAGTCGCCGAGTTGCAGGTTGCGGTACGCGGCCAGCGATGCCACCGGCACGGCGTTGAAATCGGCGCGCGGATCGGCATTGACCTTGAACGGGCGCGACAGTTGCGCCAGTCGCGTTTCCAGGCCGATCACCATGTCGAGGTCCTGCGCCAGCTTGTCGGGCTTGCTGCCGGTCAGGGTGAGGATGTTCTCGACGTACTTGCGGTAGCGGACCATGATCGCGTTGATGTCGGGATCCTGGCGCGTATAGAACCCGGGATCGCCGAGGCCGAGGCCGCCCTGGCTGAAGTAGCCGATGTGGCGGCTGAGGTCGTCGAGGTCGATGTCGGCGGCGAAATTGAAGGCCACCGGGATGCCGACCTGGTGCAGTGCTGCGATCGACGCGGCGACATCGCCGGAACGACGGATGCCATCGATGCGCGCGAGCAGCGGTGCGATCGGCTTGGAACCGTCGGCTTCCACCGCGGCTTCGTCGAGGCCGCTGGCCCAGAAATCGCCGAGCAGCTTCTGCACGTTGTTCTGCGGGCCGCTCATTGCCGCATCAAGCAGGTCGCGTTGCTGCTGGACCGCGCGCGCATCGAGCTGGGCGAGGGCGCTGGTCGAGCCATTGGCGGCCGGGGCCGGGTTGGTGGCCAGCCACGACTTGTTGATGGCGCCGTAGTAGTCCGCGCAATCCGCGCTGACCGCCTCGGCCTTGCTTGTCTTCTTGGGCGTCGCTTTCTTCTTGGCAGCCATGGCGCCGAACGGCGTGGTGGCGATGAGGGCAGCGAGGGCAAGGACGAGCGGGCGTCGGGTCATCAGGCGGATTCCGGGGGACGATCCGCCAAGTCTAGCAACCACGCAAAAACATCGCCCGGCTGAGCGCCTGCTGCGGTTATCCGTTTCGCCGACACGCCGTGAATACGTCCATGTAGGCTCGACTCGGCATCCATGCCTCGTATGGTCGGCGATACGGACGAACCGCACAGGCGCCGCCGGTGCGAGCTTTTCGCTTCTCTCTCAGAAAGCCACAACACGCGCGCGGCGGCGGGTGCGCCAGTCCGGGGCGTGGGCGTTGCGCCGCATGGATGCGGCGCACGAGCCTACATGGACGTACTTGCGGCGTCCCGCGCACCGGAGCTGGTCACCCGCCAAGCCAGCGCGTGCAGTGAATCACCAGATCTGCACGCGCTTGTCGCCTGAACGCACCATCGCGTCGCCATCCTTGCACTGGAAAGCCTTGGCGAACGCCGGCATGTTGCTGGGTGCAGCAATCGCGCGGAACTGCGCCGGTGCGTGCGGGTCCGAGTTCAGCAGCACGAGTGCCGCCTTGTCGCGGATGTTGCCGCGCCACACGCGGGCCCAGCTCAGGAAGAAGCGCTGGTCGCGGCTGAGGCCGTCGATCATCGGATCGGACTTGCCGGCGGTGGCTGCCTGCAGCGCGTCGTAGGCGAAGTTGAGGCCACCGAGGTCGCCGATGTTCTCGCCCATCGTCAGCTTGCCGTTGACGTGCTTGTCGGGCATCGAGGGAATCGGCGCATAGGCGTCGAACTGCGCACCAAGCAGGGCGGTGCGTTCGTCGAAGCGCTTGCGGTCTTCCGCGGTCCACCAGTTGGTGTTGTTGCCGTCGCCGTCGAACTGGCTGCCTTGGTCGTCGAAGCCATGGCCGGCCTCGTGTCCGATCACCGCGCCAATGCCGCCGTAGTTGATGGCGTCGTCGCCATTGGCATAGAAGAACGGCGGCTGGAGGATCGCGGCCGGGAAGTTGATGGTGTTGTCGGTCGGGTTGTAATAGGCGTTGACGGTCTGCGGCGTCATGCCCCACTCGAGGCGATCGGTCTTCTGTCCGATGTGGTCGAGATCCCAGCGCTGGTTGAAGGCGCGGGCGGCACGCATGTTGTCGAAGAAGTCATCGGGCGTGATCTTCAGGCCGTCCCAGCTGCGCCAGTGGTCCGGGTAACCGATCTTGGGCAGGAACGTCGACCACTTGGCGATGGCCTTGGCCTTGGTTTCATCGCTCATCCAGTCGAGGTGCTCGATGCGCGCCTTGAGTGCATTGCGGACGTTGTCGACCAGGACCTGGGCACGGGCCTTGGATTCCGCCGGGAAGTAATCCTTGACGTAGAGCTGGCCAAGTCCTTCGCCCATTGCGCCGTTGACGGCGCCGATCACTCGCTTCCAGCGCACTTCCTGCTCAGGCTGGCCGTTGAGCGTCTTGCCGTAGAAATCGAAACGCGCGTTCTGGAACGCTTCCGACAGGAACGGCGACGCCGAATCTATCACGTGCGCCGACAGGTAATCGCGCCACTGCGCGGCGGGAACGCCGGCCAGCATCTTGTCGAATTCGGCGAAGAACTTCGGCTGCGACAGCGAGAAGCCGTCACGCGGCTTGACGTCGATCGCCTTGAAGTAGGCCGCCCAGTCGAAATGCGGGGTGATCTTGTTGGCTTCGGCAATCGTGACGAAGTGGTACTGGTTCTTGGGATCGCGCAGCTCGACGCGCGACAGCGAGGCCTTGGCCAGGCGCGTTTCGAATGCGAGTACGTTGTCCGCCTTGTGGGTGGCGTCGGCGGCCTTGGTGCCGGTCATGGTGAACAGCTTGGCCAGGTGGTCGCGATAGGCGGTGCGCAACGCGGCGTACTCGTCCTTGGTGTAGTAGTCCGGCGTCGGCAGGCCGAGTCCGCCCTGGTTGGCGTAGGCGATCTGGCGGCTGGCGTTCTTGAAGTCGGCTTCGGCGCCGAAACGGAACACCTGCCCGGTGCCCTGCGCGGTCGCCTTGCCCAGCCAGCGGGCGATGTCGGCCGGTGACTTCAGCTTGGCGATGGCGGCGAGGTCGGGCTTGATCGGCGACCAGCCGGCCTTCTCGATCGCGGCGCTGTCCATGCCGCTGCGATACAGCCAGCCCACCTTCTGGTCGATCGATCCGGACTTGGCCTGGTCGGCGCCGCCGGCGGCCTTGTTGAGGATGTCGTGCTGGGCGTTGAGGCTCTGCTCGCGCAGGGCATCGAAGGCGCCCCAGCGGGTCTTGTCGGCCGGGATCGGGTTGGCCTTGACCCACTTGCCGTTGGCGAAGCCGTTGAAGTCCTGGCACGCGGAGATCGAGCGGTCGAGGTCGTTGGCGTCGTAGACGGATTGGGCCAGCGCCAGTGACGGCAGCAGGGCGAGGGCGAGCAGGGTGGGGCGGAAGCGCTTCATGCGGTGAGCCGGCAGTGGAGTCAGCCGTCGACTATAGGCCGAACGTCATGGTCGGAAGGGTGCGGAAAGTCATGGTTGCCGGAACCGAGTCACGCGACTGCCATCCCGGCCGTGCTAGCGTCAGCCAGCCCGAAAACGACGCGAGGATGGGATGAAAGTACGGTTCGTAGGCGCTGCCGACCGGGTGACCGGCTCCCTGCACGTGGTCGAGGCAGCCGGGCACCGGATCCTGCTCGACTGCGGGATGATCCAGGGCTCGGACGCGGAGGAGGCGCTCAATCTCGCGCCGTTCGATTTCGATGTCGCCACGATCGATGCCGTGGTGATCAGCCACGCCCACATCGACCACATCGGTCGCCTGCCGCTGCTGGTGGCGCGCGGTTACAAGGGGCCGATCCACGCGCAGAACGCCACTGCCGAGCTGATGCCGATCATGCTGATGGACGCGGCATCGTTGCAGGAGAGCGATGCCGAGCGCGCCAATCGCCACCGTCGCGACAATGAGCCCGAAGTGGCGCCGCTGTACACCCGAGAGGACGTGCAGAAGACCCTGCCATTGATCCGCACGATCGACTACCACCAGCGCGCGCAAATCCTGCCGGGCATCGAGATCAACCTGCTCGACGCCGGCCACATCCTGGGATCGTGCATCGTCGAAGTGTTCGCCGACGGCCGCAAGCTGGTGTTCTCCGGCGACCTCGGGCCGAAGGGCACGCCGATCATCCGCGATGCCGAGAATCCGCAAAGCGCCGACCTGCTGCTGATGGAAAGCACCTACGGCGATCGCGACCACAAGGACCGCGCCGAAACCATCCGCGAGCTGGGCGGCATCCTCGAAGCTGCGTGGAAGGACGGCGGCAACGTGCTGATCCCGGCGTTCGCGGTCGGGCGCAGCCAGGAGTTGTTGTACTGGTTCGCGCGCCATTGGGACGATTGGCAGATGTCGCGCTGGCAGATATTCCTCGATAGCCCGATGGCGGGAAAGGTGGTGAAGGTTTACGACCATCACCACGAACTGTTCGATGCCGATGCGCAGGATGTCTGGAAGGGCACGCCCAATCCGTTCCGCCTGCCCAATCTCCACGTCACCGAATCAGTCGACGAGTCGATGGCGATCAACCGGATCCGCAACGGTGCGATCGTGATCGCCGGCAACGGGATGGCCAGCGGCGGTCGCATCCTCCATCACTTCAGGCACGGGCTCGATCGCCGCGAAGTGCACGTGGTGTTCGTCGGTTACCAGGCGCAGAACACGCTGGGGCGCAGGCTGGTGAACGGCGCGAAATCGGTGCGCATACACGGCGAGGAAATCCGCGTCAACGCGCAGATGCACACGGTGGGCGGTTTGTCCGCGCACGTCGATCGCAGCGGGTTGCTGGAATGGTATGGCGGCTTCCAGCCGCGCCCGCGCGCCTTGCTGGTGCACGGCGAGGACGACGCGCGCAATGCGCTGGCGGCCGAGATGCACCAGCGCTTCGGCACCGACGTCGAGTTGGCGCACCCCGGCGAAGTGGTCGAGGTGTAGAGCGGAAGAGGCCGCCATGCGCGGCCTCCCTGGAATCAACTGACGGTATTGGACTCGTCGCCTTTCACTCGCGGCGGCAGCGGGTTGTGTTGTCCCTGTTCGCTGTACCAGATGCCTTCGGCGATGTTGGTGGCGTGGTCGCCGATGCGCTCGAGGTTCTTGGCCATGAACAGCAGGTGCGTGCACGGCGTGATGTTGCGCGGGTCTTCCATCATGTAGGTGAGGAGTTCGCGGAACAGGCTGGTGTAGCGCAGGTCGAGTTCGACGTCGTTGTCACGCACCTGTTGCGCCAGCGCGAGATCGTTGTCGCGATAGGCGCGCAGCACGTCGCGCATCTGGCGCACCGCCAGTCGTCCGAGCGAGGTGAGTCCGGTGACGTGCGACACCGGCAGCGGCGGCGCCTTGTTGAGGGCGATCGAGCGCTTGGCGAGATTGGCGGCATAGTCGCCGACGCGTTCGATGTCGGATGCGGTGCGCAGGGCAGTGAGGATGTAGCGCAGGTCGCGCGCCAGCGGGCCGCCGGTGGCGAGCTTCATCACGTCCTGGCTGATCTCGTTCTCGAGCGCGTCGATGGCTTCGTCGTTGGCGATGATGCGTTCGGCGGCGCGGTCGTCGCGGCGATCGATCACGTCGAGTGCGGCCTCGAGCTGGGCCACCGCCATCTCGCCCATGTCCAGCAGTTCGCCCTCCAGGCGGTGCTGCTCGACGTCGATGCTCTTGAGGATGTGGTGTTCGTGGTCGTTGGGCATGTCGGTTCTCCCGTGATCAGCCGGATTTCTTAGCCAAACCGGCCAGTGATGTAGTCCTCGGTCTGCTTCTGCGACGGTGCGCTGAAGATGTTCGAGGTGGTGTCGTGCTCGATCAGGTCGCCGAGGTACATGAAGGCGGTGTAGTCGGACACGCGCGCCGCTTGCTGCATGTTGTGGGTCACGATCGCGATGGTGAAGTCCTGCTTCAACTCTTCGACGAGCTGCTCGATGCGGCTGGTCGAGATCGGGTCGAGCGCCGAGGTCGGTTCGTCGAGCAACAGTACTTCCGGGCGCAGCGCCACCGCGCGCGCGATGCACAGGCGTTGCTGCTGGCCGCCCGACAGGCCGAGCGCGTTCTGCCCGAGTTTGTCCTTCACTTCGTCCCACAACGCGCCCTGGCGCAGCGCGAGTTCGACGCGGTCGTTCATTTCCGACTTCGACAGCTTCTCGTGGTGGCGGATGCCGTAGGCCACGTTGTCGTAGATCGTCATCGGGAACGGCACCGGTTTCTGGAACACCATGCCGACCTTGCTGCGCAGGCGGTTCATCGAATACTTCGGGTCGAGGATGTTCTCGCCGTCGAGCAGTACTTCACCCTTGGCCTCCAGGCCCGGGTACAGCGCGTAGATGCGGTTGAAGATGCGCAGCAGCGTCGATTTTCCGCAGCCGGACGGCCCGATCAGCGCGGTCACGCGCTTTTCCGGGATATCCAGCGTGATGTTCTTCAGCGCGTGGAACTTGTTGTAGTAGAAGTTGAGGTCGCGCGCCGAGAGTTTCGGCGCAGCCGCCGGGGCAGCGTGCGTCGCGTTCGCCACGGCTGGCTTGATGATGGATCGGGCGTCGTTCATGTCGGGAGTCCAGCTCAAATCAGTCATTGGGTACGTGCTTGCGGAACAGGAAGGTGCGCGCCGCGAGGCTGATCGCGAGCACGAACAGCGTCACCACCAGCGCGCCCGCCCAGGCGAGGTGCTGCCAGTTGTCGTCCGGTGCGCCGGCGAACTTGTACATCACCTGTGGAACGCCCGACATCGGGTGGAAGATGTCGAGGGTGAAGAAGTCGTTGCCGAGCGCGGTGAACAGCAGCGGCGCGGTTTCGCCGGAGATGCGTGCGATCGACAGCAGGATGCCGGTGACGATGCCGGCACGCGCCGAGCGGTACAGCACCTGCATGATCACCTTCCATTGCGGCACGCCGAGCGACAGCGCGGCTTCGCGCATCTGCGTCGGCACCAGTCGCAGCATTTCGTCGGTGGTGCGCACCACCACCGGCAACACGATGAAGGCGAGGGCGATCGCGCCGGCGACGGCAGAGAACTGGCCGCCGGTCTGCAGCACGTACATCGCGTAGACGAACAGGCCGAGCACGATCGACGGCGCAGACATCAGGATGTCGTTGACGAAGCGCACCGCGGTGCCGAGCTTGCTGCGGTCCCCGTATTCCGCCAGCCAGGTGCCGGCGGCAATCCCGATCGGCGTGCCGATCAACACGGCCATGCCGCACATGATCAGGCTGCCGACGAAGGCATTGCGCAAACCTCCGCTGGTTTCGCCCGGCGGCGGCTGGTCCTGGGTGAACAGGTGGAACGACAATCCGGGGATGCCGTTCCTGATCAGCGTCCACAGGATCCAGGCGAGGAAGATCAGGCCGAACACCGCAGTGGCGCAGGCCAGCGCGACCGATACCACGTTGACGATATTGCGGCGGCGATACAACGATTGGCGCGCGCGATCCTGCGCGGCAAGGACGGTGGACATCATTTGCCCTCCCGGCGGGCCAGCTGCGCCAGCATCAGGCGCGCCAGCGCCAGCACGATGAAGGTGACGATGAACAGCACGAAGCCGAGCAGCAGCAGCGCGCCGCGTTCCTGTTCGCCGGCTTCACCGAAGTTGTTGGCGATCAGCGCGGCAATCGTGGTCGATGGTTCCAGCAGCGACTTGGTGAAGTTGACGCTGTTGCCGATCACGAAGGCGACCGCCATCGTTTCACCCAATGCGCGGCCGAGGCCGAGGAAGACGCCGCCGATCACCGCGGAACGGGTATAGGGCAGCACGATGTCCCAGGTCACTTCCCACTTGGTCGAACCCAGCGCATAGGCCGATTCCTTCAGTCGCTGCGGCACGGTGAGGAAGACGTCGCGCATCACCGAGGCGATGAACGGGATCACCATGATCGACAGCACGAAGCCCGCGGTCAGCATGCCGGCGCCGATTGGCGGGCCCTGGAACAACGCGCCGATCACCGGCCAGTTGCCCATGTGCTCGGTCATCCACGGGATGAAGGTGTCGCGCATCACCGGCATCAGCACGAAGAAGCCCCACATGCCGTAGATGATCGAGGGAATGCCGGCGAGCAATTCGATGGCCAGGCCGATCGGCGTGCGCAATTTGCGCGGTGCGACTTCGGTGAGGAAGAAGGCGATGCCGAAGCTCACCGGCACCGCGATCACCATCGCGATGATGGCGGTGACGATCGTGCCGTAGATCGGCACCAGTGCGCCGAACTTCCCGGCTGGGGGATCCCACTCGGTGGTTGTGAAGAATTCGATGCTATGCGATTGCAGCACCGCGCGGCCGCCCCACAACATCGACAGCGCGGCGCCGGCCAGCGTCAGCAGCACGAACACCGCCATCGCGGTCAGCAGCCAGCGGAACAGCTTGTCGTTGCGGGCGTCGATGACGTCCCGGCTGCCCGTCGTCGCCGGGCTGGTCATGGCGGTCGAGTTCATTCGCGCTTACTTGAAGTTTTCGGCCCAGTACGCTTCGATCTGCTGCACCAGTTCCGGCGGCAGCGGCACGTAATCGAGCGCCTTCGCCTGGTCCTGGCCGTGCTCGAAAGCCCACTTGAAGAAGTCGAGCGCGGCCTTGCGGTCGGCCGGATTCTTCGGGGCCTTCTGCATCAGGATGAAGTTGGTCGCGGTGATCGGCCACGCCTGCGCGCCCGGCGCGTTGGTGATCACCATGTCGAAGTCTTTTGCATTCTTCCAGTCGGCGCTGGTTGCGGCGGCAGCGAAGGTTTCCGCGCTCGGCTGCACCCAGTTGCCGGCGGCGTTCTGCAACTGCACGTGCGCCATCTTGTTCTGCAATGCGTAGGACAGTTCGACGTAGCCGAGCGATCCCTTGAGCTGCTTCACGTAGGCCGACACGCCTTCGTTGCCCTTGCCGCCGATTCCGCCAGCCCAGTTGACGGTGGTGCCTTCACCCATCCTGGTCTTCCACTCCGCGTTGACCTTGGACAGATAGTTGGTGAAGTTGAATGTGGTGCCGGAACCATCGGAACGATGCACCAGGCTGATCTTGACGGCGGGCAGCGGCACGCCTTCGTTGACCTTGGCGATCGCCGGATCGTTCCACATCGTGATCTTGCCGAGGAAGATGTCGCCGAGCAGTGCGCCGGTCAGCTTGAGCTTGCCGGCATCGACGCCATCGAGATTGACCACCGGGACCACGCCGCCGATCGCGTCCGGGAACTGGGCGAGGCCGGATGCGGCGAGTTCTTCCGGCGGAAGCGGCTTGTCGGACGAACCGAAGGCCACGGTGCCGGCCTTGATCTGGGCGATGCCGCCACCGGAACCGATCGATTGGTAATTGATGCGGCTGCCATTGGCCTTGGCGTAATCGGCGGCCCACTTCGACATCAGCGGGTACACGAAGCTTGCGCCCGCGCCGGTGATGCCGGCCTGGACCTGCGCGGCCGAATTCGCGGCGTCCTTGTCCGTGCCGTTGGCGCCGGCGGCCGGGGCGTTGGGTTTGCAGGCCGCGGCAGCCAGGAGGGCGGCGGCGATCAGGGTCAGGCGCAGGACGGGACGCATCGGGGACTCCGGTAATTTCATGTCGCTATGAAACCGCCGGATTGTGACAATGCGGTGACTATGGTCAGTCGATTGTCATGAAGGGCATGAAAAAGGCGCGAACCCCGCGGTCCGCGCCCGTGTCTCAAACAATTCGGAGGTTCATTGCGAGCACCACACGCGGACCGCAGGGCGAGCGCAGCAGGATCGTTACTTGATGTTCTGCGCCCAGTAGGCCTCGATCTTCTTGGCCAGCGAATCCGGCAGCGGCACATAGGCCAGCGACTCGGCCTGCGACTGGCCGTTGTCCAGCGCCCACTTGAAGAAGTCGAGCGCGGTCTTGGACTGCGGCGCGCGCTTCGGTTTCTTGTACATGATCACCCAGGTGGTCGCGGTGATCGGCCACGCATCGCCACCCTTGGCATTGGTCATGATGACGTTGAAATCCGGCGCCGAACTCCAGTCCGCGGTGTCGGCGGCGGCCGAGAAGGTCGAGGCGCGCGGCTGCACCCAGTTGCCGGCTGCGTTCTTCATGCGGGTGAAGGACAGCTTGTTCTGCAGCGCGTAGGCGTATTCGACGTAGCCGATGCCGCCGTTGACCTGCTTCACGTAGGCGGCGACGCCTTCGTTGCCCTTGCCGCCGATGCCGGTCGGCCAGTTGACCGTGGTGCCTTCGCCGACCTTGCCCTTCCAGTCGGCATCGACCTTGGACAGGTAGTTGGTGAAGTTGAACGAGGTGCCCGAACCATCCGAGCGATGCACGACGGTGATCTTCATGTCGGGCAGTTCGAGGCCGCCGTTGAGGGCGACGATCGCCGGATCATTCCACTTGGTGATCTTGCCCATGAAGATGTCGGCGAGCACGGCGCCGTCAAGCTTCATCGCGCCGGCCTTGACGCCCGGGATGTGCACGACCGGCACGATGCCGCCGACCACGACCGGGAACTGGGCGAAACCGAACTGGCGCAGCTCGGCCGCGGTGAGCGGCTTGTCCGACGCGCCGAAATCGACGGTGCCGGCCTTGATCTGGGCGATGCCGCCGCCGGAACCGATCGACTGGTAGTTGATCTTGTTGCCGGTGGACTGCGCGTACGCCGCCGACCACTTCGACAGGACCGGATAGACGAAGCTGGAACCGGCGCCGGTGACGTCGGTGGCCTGGGCCGAGAAGGCGCAGATGGCGATGGCCAGGCCGGCGGCCAGGCGGACTTGCGAGGTGAACTTCACGTGGTGCTCCCTTGGGTTTGGAACTGGATGAGTGCGGCCGGAGTTGCCGGGATCGAACGACGCGATTTCATGATGGAAAGATGACAGCCGCGCGTCGCGCATGTTTCATCCGGATGACAGCGTGATGCCGCATGCAGATTGATTGCATGACGACATGAAAAAACATCCATTCCGTTCCTGACTCAAATTTGTCACAACAGTGACGGATTCTTAACACCGCTCGCCGAGCCGGCGCTTCGCCGCGGCGCACGCCATTCGCCAATCTCTCCAATGAGGAAGCTGTCCATGCGTACCAACCTGCTCGCGGCGATGATCGCCGTCAGTCTCTTCGGCGCGGCCACCGCGGCCCATGCCGATCCCGATCCGCGCACGAAGCATTCGAGCAAGCGCCATGCGGTGAAGAAGAAGGCCGCCGCCCCGGTCGCCACCGAATCCGCCGGGCCGGCCACCTCGTCCGACCGCGCCGAAATCGATGCGCTGAAGGCGCAGCTCGCCGCCATGCAGGAAAAGCTGGCGAACCTCGAAGAGCGCACCGATGCGCAGTCCGAGGTCAACACGCAGCAGGCCAAGACCAACGAAGACGTCGCCAAGAGCACGGCCAAGACCGACAAGCTCGAGAAACTGGTCAACGACACCAGCGTCACCGGCACCGTGTTCGCCGACCTGACCAGCCAGTCCATCAAGGACCATGGCGTCAAGAAGGCCGGCACCAATGGCCTGGGCTTCGACGTCAAGCGCGCCTACATCGGCGTCAACCACAAGTTCAACGACACCTACTCGGCGAACATCACCACCGACTTCCAGTACAGCAGCGCCGTTGGCGCCACCGAGCTGTACATCAAGAAGGCCTACGTGCAGGGCAAGTACAGCGATGCCCTTACCGTGCGCCTGGGTGCCGCCGACATGCCGTGGGTGCCGTACGCCGAAAGCAATTATGGCTACCGCTATGTCGAAAACACCCTGGCCGACCGCCTGAAGACGGGCACCTCGTCGGACTGGGGCCTGCACGTGTTCGGTACCTTCAACAACAGCATGTTCAACTACGCGGTGTCTGCGGTGAACGGCGGCGGCTACAAGAATCCGAGCCGCAGCAAGGGTGTCGATCTTGAAGCGCGCGTTGGCGTGACGCCGATCGAAGGCCTGAACATCGCCATCGGCGGTTACCACGGCAAGCTCGGCAAGGAAGCGTATCCGTCCAGCACGCCGGCCGAACACAGCGCCAACCGACTCGATGGCCTGGTGTCCTATGGCAACAGCAAGTTCCGGGTTGGTGGCGAATACTTCGCGGCCAACAACTGGAACCGCGTGTTGCTCGGCGCCGCCGTGCCGCCGTCGACGGTGGGCGGTTATGGCCTGCCGGTCTATAACCCGACCGTGCCGTCCAACCTCAAGACCTACGTTGGCGATCGCGCCCGCGGCTGGTCTTTGTGGGGCAACGTGAACTTCACCGACAAGGTCTCGCTGTTCGGTCGCTACGACCAGTCCGACGTCAGCCGCTGGCTGGATCCGGGCCTGAAGGACAAGTACTACAACTTCGGCGTCGACTACGTGCTGGCCAAGGGCGTGAAGGTCGCCGCGGTCTACAAGCACGAAGACATCAAGGACGGCCAGAAGACCGATGCCAAGGCCGACGAGTTCGGTGTCTTCACCGAGATCAAGTGGTAATCGATCCGGTTTGATCCATGCGGATGGAAAACGGCGGCCATGTGCCGCCGTTTTCTTTTGCTCAGCCCGCGGTCTTGTCCTTGAACTTGCAGAGATCGCGGATCGGGCATTGCGGGCATTTCGGCGTGCGCGCCACGCAGGTGTAGCGTCCATGCAGGATCAGCCAGTGATGCGCGTGCGCCATGAACTCCTCCGGCACGCGCTTGAGCAATCCCAGTTCCACTGCAAGAGGCGTCTTGCCCGGCGCCATGCCGGTGCGATTGGCGACGCGGAAGATGTGCGTGTCGACCGCCATCGTCGGTTCGCCGAAGACGACGTTCATCACCACGTTGGCGGTCTTGCGACCGACGCCCGGCAACGCTTCCAGTGCGTCGCGATCCGCCGGAACCTCGCCGTCGTGCCGTTCGATCAACAGCTGCGACAGCGCGACCACGTTCGTGGCCTTGGCGTTGTACAGGCCGAGCGTGGCGATATGCGATTTCACCCCGTCCACGCCCAGCGCGACCATTTTCTTCGGCGTCGGCGCGGCCTTGAACAGCGTGCGCGTGGCGCGGTTGACGCCGGCATCCGTGCTTTGCGCCGACAGCACGACCGCCACCAGCAACTGGAACGACGTCTGGTAGAGCAGCTCGGTCTTCGGTTCGGGATCGAGCTGCCGCCAGCGCTCGAACGCTTCGCGGATCTCGGCACGCGTCATCTGTGCCATCAATCTATTTCCCTTGCGCGCGGGCGAGCGCTTTCGCCAATGCGTTCGCCGCGGCGGCGGGCAGGGCGGGTTTCACGGCGCCATCAGCGGACGGCGCGTGAGTGCGCCGTGCATCGCGCTTGCGCGCGCGATCGTCCAGCCGCTGCTGGCGCGCGCGGTAGCGTTCGCGTGCGTCCCAGGCGAAACGCAGCTTCGCCGCGGCGGCGAGGATGCGTTCGCGATCCGCGCTCGACAGATCGGCGTGATCGAGGCGGCCGCTGCCGGCCATTTCCATCAAGCCGGCATCCAGAGCGGCATCGACATCACCACGACGCAACGCCGCGATCACTTCCTGCGGGCGCGCGTGTTCCATCGGGTCAGCGGCCCTTGAACTCCGCGGCGCGCTTTTCCAGGAACGCCGAGGTGCCTTCGCGCATGTCGTCGGTGGAGAACACCAGTCCGAATTGCGCGGATTCGTATTCAAGTCCTTCTTCCAGCGCGCAGTCCTCGCCGATGTTGACGCAGTCGAGCATGCCGCGCAGCGCGAGTGGTGCCGCCTTCGCCAGTTGCTGCGCCAGTTTCATCGTCTCGGCTTCGAGTTCGGCCGCCGGCACCACGCGATTGACGATGCCGAGTTGCAACGCGCGTTCGGCATTGATCGGCGCTCCGGTCAGGCACAGTTCCAGCGTCGCGGCGCGTCCCGCCAGGCGCAACAGGCGCTGGCTGCCACCGAAGCCGGGAATCAGGCCGAGATTGATTTCCGGCTGCCCGACCTTGGCGCTGTCTGCGGCGATGCGCAGATGGCAGCTCATCGCCAGCTCCAGGCCGCCACCCAGGGCGAAACCGTTCACCATCGCGATCACCGGCTTGGGTGAGCGTTCGATCCGTCGCATCATCCGCGTCCCGCGCAGCGAGAAATCGCGGCCCTCGGTCGGGGTCAGGCCATTCATTTCGGAGATGTCGGCACCGGCCACGAAGGCCTTGGCGCCCGATCCGGTCAGCACGATCACCCTCACGGCGGGGTCGGCGATCGCCTCGGCAAAAGCCACGTCCAGCGCGGAAATCGTGGCGGAATTCAAGGCGTTGAGCTTGTCGGGGCGGTCGATCTGGATCAGGCGCACGGCGCCCTGGTCGGAAATCCGGAGGGGGGAATTGGTCATGGGGCGGGGTCTGCAGGACTGAATGGGAACTTTCTGCCCGAATCCGCTGTCCATCCACAGTCGCGGTTCAGGCCGTAGGCGATTATGCTACCCCGCGCTTCCTGACGTCCGTCGGGACGCCAGACCATCCAAGGAGTGTTGTTTCGATGAAGATGCGTACCCTGGCCGCCGTTCTTGCGGCCTTGACGATGACGGCCGGGGCAGCCAGCGCCCAGGACATGACCAGCGAGAAGGGCAAGCTCAGCTATATCTTCGGATACCAGCTCGGTGGCCAGCTGCAGCAGGTCCAGGAAGCTGGCGAGCAGATCGACATCAATTCTGCGGTCAAGGGCGTCCAGGACGCTTACGCCAAGAAGGATCCCGCGCTTGCGGAAGCCCAGGCCAAGCCGGTGATGGAAGCTTTCCAGCGCCGCCAGCAGGCCCGCGCCCAGCAGGCCAAGGCCGAGTATGACAAGGCCGCCGCCGCCAACCTGACCAAGAGCAACCAGTTCCTGGCCGCCAACAAGGCCAAGCCGGGCGTCAAGACCCTGCCGTCGGGCGTCCAGTACAAGGTCGTGACCGCCGGCACCGGCGCGCGTCCGGCGCTGGGCAGCACGATCTCCGTGGCCTTCGCCGGCCCGTTCTTCATGGGCGAGCGTCCGGCCGATGCCAAGATGGAAGACGCACCGGCGATGAAGCTGAGCGAAGTGCAGGTCGAAGGCCTGCGTGAAGCCATCACCCAGATGCCGGCCGGCTCGCAGTGGGAAATCACCCTGCCGCCGAGCAAGGCTTTCGGTGCCGATCCGCGCACCGGCATGCCGCCGAATGCCGCCGTGCAGTTCGACGTCAAGCTCAACAGCGTCAAGTAATCGACGCTTCAGCAGTTTGGAAACGCCGGCCCAGTGCCGGCGTTTTCGTTTTGGGGTTGCGGAATGGGAGAATGACGGGATGAATGCCGCGCTGCCCCTGCCCATCCTGTCCCCTTGCGTGAACGTGTGCGAGATGGGCGATGACGGCCTGTGCGAAGGCTGCCTGCGCACGCTCGACGAGATCGCTGCCTGGGGCGTGATGTCGCCGCAATTGCGCCTGCATGTGATCGATGTGCTGATCCCGGCGCGCGCGACGGATCGCGCATGAGTTTCGATGCAGGCAACGATGCCTTGTTGCGGCGGTTGCGCCACGTGCTGCACCCACTCGATGCCTTGCCGACGGGCGAGGGCGCGAACGCGCCGCTGATGCGCGCGTGGTTCGGGATCGAACGCTTTCGCGAAGCGGCGGTGCTGATTGGCCTCGTGCCGCGTGCCGACGACTGGAAGGTGCTGCTCACGCTGCGCAATGGCGGGCTGCGCCATCATGGTGGCCAGGTCGCGTTTCCCGGTGGTGCGCGTGATCCCGATGACGAGGATGCGATCGCGGTGGCGTTGCGCGAAACCCGCGAGGAACTCGCTATTCCCGCCGCCCTGGTCCGTCCGCTGGGCGCGCTTGATCCGATGGCGACGGTTAGCGGGTTCCGGGTGACGCCGATCGTCGCCTGGCTCGACCCCACCTATGTCGCGAAGCCCGATCCGCATGAAGTCGCCGATGCCTTCGAGGTATCGCTGGGTGCGTTGCGTGATCCGGGCAACCTCGGGCAGGTGGAAATGACGATGGGCGATGGCGTCCGCCATGTCCTTGAATACCGACTGCCGCCATCGGTGTCGCCGCATCGCATCTGGGGTGCGAGCGCGATGATGCTGGACGACTTGCGGCAACGACTGGAGTAACCGATGTTCACCACGCTGATCGATTGCGAAACCCTGTTGCAGCATCTCGATGATCCCTCGTGGATCGTGCTGGATGCGCGCGTGAACCTGGCCGATCGCGCCGCCGGCGAAGCGATGTATCGCCAGGGGCACGTTCCCGGTGCGCGTTACGCCAACCTCGAGCGCGACCTCTCCGACATGCGCGTGCAGGGCGAGGGCCGCCACCCGTGGCCGCGCGATGATGACTTCGCCCGCACGCTGGGCGCGTGGGGCATCACGCCGGGCACGCAGGTCGTGGTTTACGACGCCGACCAGGGCATGTTCGCGGCACGCGCGTGGTGGCTGTTGCGGACGCTCGGCCACCAGGGCGTCGCCGTGCTCGATGGCGGGTTCGCGCGCTGGAACGCGCTGGGCTGTCCGGTGACGACGGAATTGCCGGAGATCCGCGCGGCGGCGGCATATCCGGCGACGTTCGATCGTTCGTTGCTGTTCTCGCACGATGATGTCATCGCGCATCTCGCGCACGGCGGATTGCTGGTGGATGCGCGCGCGGCGGAACGCTTCCGCGGCGATGTCGAACCGCTGGACCGCAAGGCCGGGCACGTGCCCGGTGCGGTGAACCGCCCGTTCGCGCGCAATCTCGCTGGCGATGGGCGCTTCAAGTCGCCGCAGGAACTGTTTGCCGAGTTCGGCGAGCTGCTGTCGGGGCGCACGCCATCCGACCTGGTGTCGATGTGCGGCTCCGGCGTCACCGCCGCCCACAACCTGCTGGCGATGGCGCACGCCGGACTGATCGGCGCCAAGCTCTATACCGGATCATGGAGCGGCTGGATCAGCGACGACGCGCGCCCGGTCGCAACCGGCGATGCCTGAAGACTGAGCTTTACTTCCCGAGCTTGGCCATCAATGCCTTGAGCGCGGCCTGCGCGTCCGGGTGCTCCCAGAGGTCAAGCATCGCGTCGAGATCGACATGGCGCGGCGACAGCGCTTCGGCAAGATCTGCGCGCGCGATCGCACGCGTGCGCAACATCGGCGTGCGCGGCAATCCCTGCAGGCTGGACAGCCAGACGTGCGCGGCGGTGACGACTTCGCCGTGCGCGGCGAGTTCATCCACCAGCCCGATCGCCAATGCCGTCTCGGCATCCACCATCGCGCCGCGGATCAGCAGCTGTTCCGCGCGATGGCGTCCGACGGCGCGGCGCAACAGGCGCTGGATGCCTTACGGCACCGCGATCCCGACCTGGGTTTCGTTGAGGCCGATCTGGAACGGCCCGCGCGCCATGACGCGATGGTCGCAGCACAACGCCAGCACGCAGCCGCCAGCGGGCGAATGGCCGGTGATGGCGGCGACAACCGGGATCGGGCATTCGGCGATCGCGCGCGCGGCTGCGAAGAACGATTCCCAGGCGGCGTGCAGGGCGGCGCGATCCGTGCCGAGCGACATCAGGTGCGGTACGTCGAGTCCGGCCGTGAACACTTTCTCGCCACCGGCCAGCACGATGCCGTCGCAGCCATCGGCGGTCGCTTGCGCAATCGCGCCGACCAGGGTTTCGCACAATTCCGGATTCAGCGCGTTGACCGGCGCGCGCTTGAGGGTGATGGTGCGAAGGGTGGCGTTGTCGTGGTGCTCGAGCATGGAATCGATCCGTACAGGTCAGGCACGTATCATAGGCGGATGAAGACCCGTCGCCTGCTTCTTGCCGCCGCCCTCGCCTGTGCCGTGCTGCCCGCGTTCGCGCGTGGCAAGGCAGATACCTGCGTTCCAGTGGTGCGCGATGCCTGGATCCGCCTGGTGCCGGGCGGCATGCCGATGCATGCGGGGTTCGCACGCATCGACAATCCCTGCGATGTCGCGATCACGGTGACGGGTGTCTCCGGCGACGCCTACGGCAGCGCCAGCCTGCACGAGAGCACGCGGGTGAACGGCATCAGCAGGATGCGCGCATTGCCGCAGCTGGTGCTGCCGGCGCATGGCAGCGTCGAGCTGAAGCCCGGTGGCCTGCACCTGATGCTGATGGATCCGAAAAAAACGTTGCAGGCCGGCGACCACGTCGCGTTGCGTTTCGACGCCGGCAAGGGCCGCGACGTTCGTGGCGATTTCGTGGTGCGCGCAGGGAATTAAGCGGACGCGTACGACTTACAGCGAGTAATCCAGCTCGTAGTGGTGCGTGCCGGCCTCGATGCGGATCGTCATTCCGCCGCGAATGCCTTCAAGCCCGTCGTTGCCCGATCCCGGGACGATCACGACCTCGAGCGAGGCATCGCCACCATCCACGATTCCGCGATGGCAGGTCATGAAGCTGCCGCTGCGGCCATCAAGCGTGCCGGCGATGCGTTCGATCGCGACGTAGGCGGCCGACCCCGTCGCCGGATTGCCGGCGGAAATCATCTGCACCACGCTGGTCGCCGCGAGCGCGCCGCTGAACTGCTTGTCGAAGCGGAAGCTGCCGGTCTGCACGCCGTCACCGAGATCGAGTCCCGATTCCATTTTCATCTGCAGGGCGAAGGTTCCGGTGGCGATCGGCATGGCGCGTTCCGTGAAGGGGGAAGGCGGACTATACCGGCGAATTCGCTACCGACCCGTCGCAGCCCGATAATGCGCGGATGAGTGATTCCCTGCAGGACTGGCTGGCGCGGCTGCAGCGCCAGCACCCCACCGCCATCGAACTCGGGCTCGAGCGCGTGCGCGCGGTCGCCGAACGCATGCAACTGGCGAAACCGGCGCCTTGCGTGATCACCGTCGGCGGTACCAACGGCAAGGGTTCGACGGTCGCCTTCATCGAAGCGATCGCGCGCGCCGCGGGCCTGCGCGTCGGCGCCTACACCTCGCCGCACCTGCTGCGCTACAACGAGCGGGTGCGCATCGATGGCGTGGATGCCGGCGATGCCGATCTGGTGGCTGCATTCGAAGCGGTCGAGGCTGCGCGCGGCGATATCTCCCTGACCTATTTCGAAACGGGCACGCTGGCGGCGTTGTGGCTGTTCGCGCGCGCGCCGCTCGATCTCGCTGTTCTCGAGGTCGGTCTCGGCGGGCGACTGGATGCGGTGAACATCGTCGATCCCGACGTTGCCGTCATCACCACCGTCGATCTCGACCACATGGACTGGCTGGGCGAGGATCGCGAGGACATCGGCGTCGAAAAGGCCGGCATCGCGCGCGCGTGGAAACCATTGGTGCTGGGCGATGACGAACCGCCGTCCAGCGTGTTGCGGCGCGCCTACGCGATCGGTGCATCGGCGCTGCGGATGGGCTGCGATTTCTTCATCGATCGCGATGGCGATGGCTGGCAGTGGCGCGAGCCCGGTTTCACCCTCGACCTGCCGATGCCCGATCTCGCCGCGCCGGTGCAGTTGCGCAATGCCGCGGTCGCGATCACCGCGTTGCGGGCATCGCCGCTGGAGATTCCGGACGACGCATGGGCGAAAGGGATCGCTTCGGCACGCGTGCCCGGACGCCTGCAACGACTGGAGTGCGCAGGCGTTGAATATCGACTTGATGTCGGCCACAACCCGCAGGCCGCGCAGGCGCTGGCCGAATGGCTGGAGGATCAGCCGAAGCAGGGGCAAGTCCACGCGGTCTATGCCGCGTTGGCCGACAAGGACGTGGAAGGCGTCACCAAGGCGCTCGCACCGCTGATCGACCATTGGCACCTGGCCGGACTGGACGTTGAAGGGCGGGCGCAGGACGTGGATGCGCTGGCCGCCCGGCTGGATCTTCCCGGCGCAACACGCCATGCCGATGTCGCCGCAGCGCTGCGCCACGTGCAATCCGTCGCTGCACAGGGCGATCGGGTGCTGGTCTTCGGCTCCTTCCACACCGTCGAAGCGGCGCTGCATGCACTGCATTCAGCGGGCTGCCGGGAAGAGGGTGGGTCGGCACCGGTATAATTGGCGAAAACTCGCTGCGAGCCCCCGCGCCGAATGGATCGTCCCGTGAAACAGCGCCTCTGGGGCGCCGCCGTCCTGATCGCATTGGCGGTCATCTTCCTGCCGATGCTGGTCAAGGGGCCTGCGCCCGATAGCGGCGTGTCCGACGTGCCGCTGGATTCGCCAAAAGCGCCCGACGCCACGGTCAAGACCCAGGAATTGCAACTCGACGTGCCCGGCGCCGTGGGCGCCAATGGCGCGACCGGCATGCCGGCAGCCCAGGCCGTCACCGACACCCCGGCGAACACGAGCGCGGCCACCACCCCGCCGGCATCGAATGCCGCAGCGACGCCGACTGACGCCAAGCCGTCTCCGGCGACGGCCGCCGGCGATTACGCGGTCAGCTTCGGCAGCTATGGCAGCAGCAGCGATGCCGATCGCGTCGTCCAGGCAGTGAACGGGATCAAGCTGCACGGCTACAGCGAAAAGGTGTCGATCTCTGGGCGCGATGCCTGGCGCGTGCGCATCGGGCCGTATCCGACCCGCGAGGCCGCCGAGGTCGCACGCGTGCAGGCGGTGCAACTGAATCCGCTGGTGAAGGCGCAAGTGATCGCACTCGACGCCAACGCGACGCAGGCGCCGGCACCAGCCCCGACTGCATCCGCATCGAATGTCGCTCCGGCGCCGGTTGAAGCGCCCAAGCCCGCAACGCCGGTCACCAAGCCCGACAAGCCGGCTGCCGCCACGAAGCCGGCAGCCAAGCCTGCGCAAACAGCGGAAGCCAAGCCGGTCGTGGCCCAGCACCAGGACGCGCCAACGGCGCCCAAGCCCGATCAACCCAAGCCGGAACCGAAGCCCGCCGACAAGCCGGCTGCATCGGGCACCGGATTCGCGGTGCAGATCGGTGCGTTCGCCAACGCCGCCGAAGCCACCGCGCTGCGCGACAAGGCGCGCGCCGCCGGCTTTAGTGCCACCACCGATACGGTCAAGACCGACAAGGGCGTGCTGACGCGCGTGCGCCTCGGTCCCGTGGTCGGTCGCGACGCGGCCAATGCGTTGAAAACTCGGGCGCAGACCACACTTGGTGTGAGCGGAATCGTCCGTCCCAGCCCCTGAGGAAGAAGAATAATGTGCGGAATCATGGGCATCGTCGGGACGCAGGACGTCGCGGCGCAACTGTATGACGGCCTGACGGTGCTGCAGCATCGTGGGCAGGACGCGGCAGGCATCGCCACCAGCAACGGCAATGTCTTGCGCGTCGACAAGGGCAAGGGCCTGGTCAGCGACGTCTTCGATGCCGCTTCGATGTCGCAGTTGCGCGGCCGCATGGGCATCGCTCACTGCCGCTATCCGACCGCTGGCAGCGAGGGCAGCGACGAAGCGCAACCGTTCTACGTCAATGCGCCCTACGGCATAGCGCTGGCGCATAACGGTAACCTGATCAATACCGAAGCGCTGCGTCGCGAAGTGATCGAACAGGATCGCCGCGGCCTCAACACGTCGTCCGACTCCGAAGTGCTGCTCAACGTGTTCGCGCATGAACTCGATGCGCAGGATGGCGTGTCGCCGGAAACGGCGTTCCGCGCGGTGGAAGGCGTGATGCGCCGTGCCAAGGGCGGCTATGCCGTGGTCTGCATGGTGATGGAGTTGGGCCTTGTCGCCTTCCGCGATCCCAACGCGATCCGCCCGCTGGTGATCGGCAAGCGCGAATCGGCGACCGGCAGCGAATACGCGGTGGCGTCGGAATCGGTGGCGCTCGATCTCACCGGGTTCGAGCGCGTGCGCGATGTCGCGCCGGGCGAGACCGTGGTGATCACCCAGGACGGCAAGCTGCACGCGCGGATCACCGCGAAAGACGTGCTGGCGCGACCGTGCGTGTTCGAGTACGTGTATTTCGCGCGCCCGGATTCGATGATGGACAATATCTCGGTGCACAAGGCGCGCATGCGCATGGGCGTGTCGCTGGGCGAGAAGATCCTGCGCGAACGTCCCGGCCACGATATCGACGTGGTGATCCCGATTCCCGACACCAGCCGCGACGCCGCGCTGGAAATCGCCCACGTGCTCGGGGTGAAGTACCGCGAAGGCTTCATCAAGAATCGTTACGTCGGCCGCACCTTCATCATGCCGGGGCAGGGCGAACGCCGGAAATCGGTGCGTCGCAAGCTCAACCCGATTCCGCTCGAGTTCAAGGATCGCGTCGTGCTGCTGGTCGACGATTCGATCGTGCGCGGAACCACCTCGCAGCAGATCGTGCAGATGGCGCGCGATGCCGGCGCGAAGAAGGTCTATCTCGCCTCCGCGGCGCCACCGGTGCGCTATCCGAACATCTACGGCATCGACATGCCGAATCCGGAGGAGCTGATCGCACACGGACGCAGCGAGAAGGAAATCGAGGAACTGATCGGCTGCGACTGGCTGGTTTACCAGGATCTCGAGGATCTCGAGGCCGCGGTCGCCGGGCCCAAGAACGCCGGCATGCACTTCGACACTTCGTGCTTCAGCGGCGAATACGTCACCGGCGTCGCCGACGGGTATTTCGAGGCTTTGCAGGCGCAGCGCTCCGACGAGGCCAAGGCCAAGCGCCGGGCCTGAGGCTCGCGCCATGGCCGATCTCCACGCAGCGGCGAAGGCAGTCCTCGACTGCGGCGACATCGTGGGCAAGCCGGACGCCGCGCGCGCGTTGGCGACGGCATTCCGCAATGGCGAACTCGCAGCCGACGCCGCATCACCCCCACCGCAAGCGATCGCGATGCCGGGACGTCCTGCCACGCCGAAGCTGGTGCATCCGCGCGACCTGCCGCGGCGCGGTTTCGGATCGACGGAAGGGCGCGCCGCCTTCATCCACGCGGTCGCCCACATCGAATTCAACGCGATCGATCTCGCCTGCGACGCGATCCATCGCTTCCGCGGCATGCCCGCGGAGTATTACGCCGACTGGGTGATGGTCGCCGACGACGAGGCGCGCCACTTCATGATGCTGCGCGGGCGCCTGCAAGCATTCGGCCACGACTACGGCGATTTCGACGCCCACAACGGCCTGTGGGAGATGGCGGAAAAGACCGCCCACGACGGCTTGGCGCGCATGGCGCTGGTGCCGCGCGTGCTCGAGGCGCGCGGCCTCGACGTGACGCCGGGCATGATCGTGAAGCTGCGCGCGCTGGGCGACGATGAAACCGCGGACATCCTCGAAGTCATCCTGCGCGAGGAGGTCGTGCATGTCGCCGCGGGATCTCGCTGGTATCGCTGGCATTGCGAGCAGGCCGGCATCGAACCACGGGCGCGCTTCCGCGAATTGCTGGAGGAATACGCCAGCGGCGTGCTGCACAAGCCGTTCAACGTCGAGGCGCGGAAGCAGGCCGGCTTCGATGCGGAAGAACTCGAAAGCCTGCTCGCGGCAGCGGACTGATTATTTCGCGAGCGGCAGCGCGTCGAGGTGGACGCCGTCGCGGTCGACCCGCAGCACCGAACCCTGCTCGTACCAGTCGCCGAGGACGATGCGGGTGTTGCCATGTCCTTCGTCGTGGATCGCCGGGCGATGGGTATGGCCATGGATCATGCGGCGGATGCCGTAGCGCTTGAACCACTCCTGCACGGTGGCGGGTGAAACGTCGCCGATGGTTTCCGCCATCCCGCTCGACACCAGTTCGCCGTAGCGCGCCTTGCTCGCTGCGCGTGCCTGTTCCGCGAAGGCAATGCGATCCGCCAGGGGTTGCGCGAGGAATTGCGCCTGCCAGCGCGGGTCGCGGGTTTGTGCGCGGAACTGCTGGTAGGCGTTGTCGTCGCTGCACAGCAGGTCGCCGTGCAGCAGCAGCGTCGGCTCGCCATGGAGATCGATCACCGCGGGATCGGGCAGGATCGCCATGCCGGCGGCGCGGGCGTAATCGTCGCCGAGGAGGAAATCGCGGTTGCCGCGGATGAAGGACACGGGGACGCCGCTTTCGTGCAGTTCGCGCAGTTTGCCGGCCACGAATGCGCCGGCGGGCGATGGGTCGTCGTCGCCGACCCAGGCTTCGAAGAGGTCGCCGAGGATGTAGAGCGCATCGGCGTCGCGGGCCTCGCCATCGATGAACTTGCCGAACAGGTCGGTGATCTCCGGGCGCTCGGGGTCGAGATGGAGGTCGGAGATGAAGAGCGTGGTCATGGCGCTAAAATACACCGATGACCGTCCGCACCCGTTTCGCCCCCAGTCCCACCGGCTACCTCCACATCGGCGGCGCGCGCACTGCGCTGTATTGCTGGCTGGCCTCGCGCCATTCCAGCGGCCAGTTCGTCCTGCGCATCGAGGACACCGATCGCGAGCGCAGCACCCAGGCCGCGATCGACGCCATCCTCGAGGCGATGGACTGGCTCGGGCTGGGTTATGACGAAGGCCCGATCTACCAGACCGACCGGCTCGCGCGCTATCGCGAAGTGGCCGAGCAGATGGTTGCCGCCGGCACCGCGTATTACGCCTACGAGACCAGGGAAGAACTCGAGGCGATGCGCGAAGCCGCGATGGCCGCCGGCGAGAAACCGCGCTACAGCGGACGCTATCGCGACGAGAAAGCAGGATTCCGTGATGACCCCAACCGGGTGATCCGCTTCCGCAACCCGCGCGAAGGCAGCGTGGTGTTCGATGACCTGGTGAAGGGTCGCATCGAGTGGCAGAACGCCGAGCTCGATGACCTGGTGATCTTCCGCAGCGACGGCTATCCGACCTACAACTTCGCGGTGGTGGTCGACGATCTCGACATGGGCATCACTGACGTGGTGCGTGGCGACGACCACGTCAACAACACGCCGCGCCAGATCAACATCTATCGCGCGCTGGGCGCGGAACCGCCGCGTTTCGCCCACCTGCCGATGATCCTCGACGAACAGGGCGCCAAGCTCAGCAAGCGCACCGGCGCCGCCGACGTGATGCAGTACCGCGACGCCGGCTACCTGCCGCACGCGCTGCTCAACTATCTCGCGCGCCTGGGCTGGTCGCATGGCGACCAGGAAATCTTCTCGATCGCGGAACTCATCGCGCTGTTCGAATTGAAGGACGTCAACGCCAAGGCCGCGCGCCTCGACATGGCCAAGCTCGGCTGGCTCAACCAGCAATACCTGAAGAACGATGATCCCGACGCCGTCGCCAAGCATCTGGCCTGGCACCTGCAGCAGGCGGGCTACGATCTCGCGAAGGGGCCGAAGCCGGCCGACATCGTGATCGCGTTGCGCGAACGCGTGCAGACGCTGAAGGAAATGGCCGAGAAGTCGGCGGTGTGGTTCGGGGCGCTCGAACACTACGACGATGCCGCGGTCGTCAAGCATCTCAAGCCTGAAGCACGTCCGGCGCTGGAAGAGGCGCGCCGTCGCCTCGCCGCGCTGACCGAATGGAGTGCCGCCACCGTCGGCGAAGCGTTGCATCAGGTCGCGGAAGCCTGCGGCGTCGGCATGGGCAAGGTCGCGCAGCCGCTGCGCGTCGCGGTGACCGGCACCCAGGTCAGCCCCGACATCAGCCACACGGTCTATCTGTGCGGCCAGGCCGAGGCTCTGGCCCGCATCGATGCCGCGCTGGGGAAAATCCCCCAGGGTTGAGTGGCGGTCATCGCGGCCCCATCATTCCGACATGGGCCGCCACGACCACGACTGCACCGATCCCGCGCATCACGTCGATGATGCCGACAGTTTCATTTCCGCCGTCCAGCGCGCCTGCACGCAGCGCGGGCTGCGGTTGACGCCGATCCGCGAGCGCGTGCTGGCGCTGATCGCCGATGCCGGCCAGCCGATCAAGGCCTACGACCTGCTAGACAAGGTCCGCGATGGCGACGGTCCCGGCGCCGCCGCGCCGCCGACCATCTACCGCGCGCTCGACTTCCTGCTCGCCAACGGCTTCATCCACAAGCTGGAATCGGTGAACGCCTTCGTCGCCTGCCACCATCCGAATTCGGTGCAGCACTCGGTGCCGTTCCTGATCTGCAGCCGCTGCCATAGCGCGGTCGAACTGGAAGACCAGGCGATCGTCGAGCTGCTCGACAGCAAGGCCCGCGAACTGGGCTTCAGTCCGCAGGCGCAAACGCTGGAAGTGCACGGCCTGTGCGCGGCCTGCAGCGGTCAGAAATAGGCACGCACGCCGACGCTGAAGCCGCGCCCCGGCAACACCACTTCATCCTTGAGGAACGAGGTGTGCACGCGCTGGACCTGGTTGGTGAGGTTGCGGCCGTCGGCGAAGATCTCCCAGCTCAGGCCGCCATCGTCGAAGTGATACGCGGTGTGCGCGTCGACCGAGGTGTAGCCGGGGGTCGCGGTTTCGCCGGGGGCGACGTGATCCTGGCGATCCACCCGCACCGCGCCGAGTGATGCGCGCCACGCACCCTGCTCGAAATGCAGTTGCGCGCCCAGGCGCGAAGGCGCGATGCGCGGGAGGTCGTCGCCGTTGGCGAGCGTTGCCCGCACCACATCGCCATACAGGCGCAGGTCCCAGCGATAGTCCTGGTTCGGGGTGAGATGCCAGGTGGCATCGGCTTCGGCGCCGCGGAAGCGCGCGTTGGCCTGCGTCCACTGGCGCACCGGCAAGTCGCGACCGCCCTCATTCCAGTACCACGTGTCCCCGGTGTCGGCGAGGTAGATGAAGCCGTTGACGCGGTTGGCGTAGATGTTCCCCGAGATATCGAAACGCTGCGAGAAATACTTCAGGCCGAGGTCGGCCTGGTTGGAGGCTTCGCGCTTCAGCGTCGGGCTGCCGCGTTCGAACGCCAGCGTGGCGATGTGCGGGCCGTTGGCGAACAGTTCTTCCTCGGCCGGTGCGCGCTCGGCGTGGTCGAGGTTGAGGTTGAGGCGCCAACCCTGCGCGAATTTCCAGCTTGCGCCCATCGACGCGCTGAGCGGATGGAATTTCGCCGACAGCCCATCGCTGGTGCGCGAGCGCACGTCGTCGCCGCGCACGCCCAGTTCGACGTCGACCGGTTTCCAGCTGCGCTTGGCCACCGCGAACACGCCGACGGCATGCGTGGTGGTGGGCGAGATGAACGCTTCCTCGCCGATCGCGCGGAAACTGCTGTCGCTGGCTTGCACGCCCACCGCGCTCTTCCATCTGGCGAGATCGAACGATCCTTCAACGCGGCCTTCGTTGGCCTTCTTGAAGAATGTCGTGCCCGGTGTCGAATCCTCGAATTCGACATGGTTGTAGTCGGTATGCGCGAACGAGAATTTCAATCCGCCACCGTTCCACAGCTTGGGCAGGCCGCCGCGCAATTCGTAGCGTTCCTGGCGCATCTGCAGGTGTACGCCGCTGCCCAGCACGCCGGGTTCACCCGGTTCGCCGGGATTGCCGTAATTGTCGAGATAGCGCGATGCGTTGATGCCGACGAAGCCCCAGTCGCCGAGCCACGATGCACCCAGCGATCCGGTGCCGGTGCGCACGTAGGAATTGGCCTGGGTGCCGTGCGGGATCGCGTAATCGCCGTCGTCGCGACGCACGCCATCGGCATGCAGCGCGAAATGACTGTTGCCGCCGTCGAGCCGGAACATCCCGGTGTTGCCGTGGCTGCCGCTGTCGTAGCGCAATTCGGTGCGGCCCTGGATGCCGTTGTCGATCGCGGCTTCGGGAATGCGGCCATCTACCACGTTCACCGCGCCGCCGATCGCGCCCGATCCGAACAGCAGGGTGGACGGACCCTTCAGCACTTCGATCTGGTCGGCGAGGAACGGCTCCACCGCGGGCGAGTGGTCCTGGCTGACGGTCGAGACGTCCTGGGTCGCCATGCCGTTCGACATCACCGCCACGCGCGGGCCGTCCATGCCGCGAATCACCGGGCGGCCGACGCCGGCGCCGAAGTTGGAGCTCTGCACGCCGGGAATGGTGCTGATGGTGTCGCCGAGATTGCCGGCGCGGGCCTCGTCCAACTTCTCGCCGGCCAGCACCGAGACCGGCTTGGCCAGCGGGTTGCCGATCGGGCTGGCGGTCACCTCGACCCGGCCGAGGTCATCGGCGTGGGGATCGTTCTTGTCGTGATGGCGGGGATCGGCCAGGTTCTGCGGGTTGTTTTGGTCGGCAGGACCGGGATTCGCGGCCGGGGTCGACTGCTGGGCCATCAACAACGGGCTGGCGAGGGCGAGGGACAGGGCGAGAACAAGGTGGCGGCGCAGCGGAAGACCGGACATGGGTGCCATTCAGGAGATCGGATTGAAATGTTATATAGTTTCAATCATGAACCGCGCCACAGCCAGAAGTCACGATGCCAGCCATGGCTGGATCGACCGCATCGGGGCGACTGGATCGTTCCTCTGCGCCATCCATTGCCTGGCGGCGCCGCTGGTACTGGCGCTGATTCCGACGCTGGGGGCGGCGGCCTGGTTCGGCGATCGCGTCGAAATCGGCTTCGTCCTGTTCGTTTCGGTGGTGGGCCTGCTCAGCACGGTGTCGTCCTGGCGGCGCCACCGCCAGCACCACATCCCGGCGACCATGGCGCTGGGCATCGCCGTCCTTTGGGCAGGGATCCTCGTTCCGCGCCTCCATCACCAGCTGACCTGGCACGTGCTGGCGATGGGGACGGGCGGCCTGCTGGTCGCTTCCGCCCACCTGGCCAACCTGCGCGCCAGCCGCCGCCACGACGCCGGCCTGTGCTGCGCCGCAGAAGCGCGCTAAAATCACCGGTCATTCCACACACGCCGCGGGCACTTCGAGTCTGCCGGGCACCACAGAACGGGAGAAATACGATGGGCAAGGGCGACCGCAAGACCGCCAAGGGCAAGCGTTACAGCAGCAGCTACGGCAATGCCCGCAGCAGCCATGCCGTGACCAAGACAGCCGGCACCGCCGCCGCACCGGTGGCCAAGAAGGCCGCCGCCAAGAAGGTGGTCGCGAAGAAGGCAGCCAAGTCGGCCTGATTCCGCCGACAGGTTGCAGATACGAAGCCCCGCGATTGCGGGGCTTTTGTATTGCGCGTGCGAAAAGCGCATTGCCCGGCTGTGCGCCTTTAGCGGTTATCCGCACGGCGCCGCCGGTGGCGAGCTTTTCGCTTTTCTCTCAGAAAGCAACAACACGCGCGCGGCCGCGGGTGCGCCAGTCCGGGGCGTGGGCATTGCGCCGCATGGATGCGGCGCATGAGCCTACATGGACGTACTTGCGGCGTCCCTCGCACCGGAGCTGGCCTCCCGCGAAGCCAGCGTGTGCTTCGCGCCGTTCTCCACCGCGGTCCACACGCGCAACAGGTTGCCGCCGAGGATCTTGCGGATGTCGCCATCGCGCAGTCCGCGCGCCTGCAGACCCGCCACGAGATTCGGATAGTCGGCGACGCTTTGCAGTTGCGTCGGCAATGCGCCGTCGACGCCGTCGAAGTCGGAGCCGATGCCGACGTGGTCGGCGCCCAGCAGTTTCACTGCATACATGACTTGATCGATGACCGCCGAGATATCGGTCTTCGGCACCGGATGTTCGCGATCCCAGCGCGCGGCGAACTCCGCCTCGTCCTCGATCGGCTTGCCCGCGGCCTTGGCGGCGAGATTGCGCAGGCGGAGGTCCTCGCGTGCACGGAAGCTGTCCTGCATGTCGGCGGATGCCTTGGGATTGACGAAGCCGGTGCCGAAGGTGAGTTGCACCACGCCGCCCTTCGCCGCGATCGCCTTGGCGATGTCGTCGCTGGCGTTGCGCTCGAATCCGGGCGTGAAATGGCGCATGCCGGAATGGCTGGCGATCACCGGCACGCGGCTCAGCCTGATCGCTTCCATCGCCGATTCGTCGGACAGGTGCGAAACGTCGACCATGATGCCGAGGCGGTTCATTTCCTTCACTACATCGCGGCCGAACGGGCTCAGGCCATGCCATTTGCGTTCGACGCCATAGGAAGAATCGGCGATGCGGTTGGCGGCGCTGTGGGCGAGCGTGATGTAACGGATGCCGCGGTTGTAAAAGAACTCCAGGCGGCGCAGGTCGCTGCCGATCGGCGCGCCGTTCTCCATGCCGAAGGGCAATAGCACCTTGCCGGGCTTGCCGAGGCGTGCGATGTCGCGCGGTGAACGCAGCAGCGCGAACTTGTCGGGATGGCGCTGCACCAGCGCCTCGATCGAATCGATCATCGCGTTGGCGACCTGGTAGGCCTTGTCTTCGGCGTCCTGCTTGGGCGAGGTGTAGATCGACATGAAGGCGACCTTGAGCCCGCCTTGCTGCGCCTTCGGCCAGTCGAATTCGCGATCGGTGCGCTGGCCGAGGTCGCGCCAGCCGTCCTGCAGCATCTCCGGCCCATCGATATGGGTGTCGACGACGATCGCGTCGTGCGCCAGCTTGCGCGCGGCGGGCGTCGCCTGCGCCAGGGCGAGTGTCGGCAATGCAGCGAGGAGGGTGGTGGCGAGCAGGGAACGCAGGGGTTTCATGGTGCGATCTCCATCAATGTCGGGATGCTGCTGTTATGCGATTTTCCTGCCGCCGGAATACACGGACCGCGCCAGGCGTCCGCCCAGCCAGTAGCAGAGCTCGGCCGGTTGCGCGACGTCCCACAGCACGAAGTCGGCGCGCTGTCCGACGCGCAACGTGCCGCGATCATGCAGTGCGAGCGCGCGTGCCGCATGCACGGTCGCGCCACGCAGGGCTTCCTCGGGCGTCAGGCGGAAATGCATGGTGGCGAGTTGCATGGCCTGGCGCAGCGAACGCAGTGGCGAGGTGCCGGGATTGCAGTCGGTCGCGACCGCCATCACCACGCCATGTTGGCGCAGCAGGTCGAGTGGCGGCAATTGCGTTTCGCGCAAGACGTGGAAGGCGCCGGGCAGCAGCACCGCGACGGTTCCGGATTCCGCCATCGCGCGCACGCCGGCTTCCGGGGTGTGTTCGATGTGGTCGGCGGAGAGTCCGGCGAATTCGGCTGCCAATGCGGCGCCACCGAGATCGCTCAGCTGGTCGGCGTGCAGTTTCACCGGCAAGCCGAGCGCGCGAGATGCTTCGAACAAGCGACGCGTCTGTGCGGGCGAGAAGCCGATGTCTTCGCAGAAGGCGTCGACGGCATCGACCAGGCCTTCCGCGTGCAGTTGCGGCAACCATTCGATCACCGCATCGATATAGGCGTCGGCGCGTCCGGCGAATTCCGGTGGCAGCGCATGGGCGGCGAGATAGGTGGTGCGCACGGTGATGTCGGTGCGTTCACCAATGTGGCGTGCAACCCGCAGCATCTTGCGTTCGTTGTCGAAATCGAGGCCATAACCGGACTTGATCTCGAGCGTGGTCACGCCGTCGGCGACCAGGTCGAGCACGCGCGGCAGCGAGGCTTCCAGCAATTCTTCTTCGCTTGCGGCGCGCACCGCGCGCACGCTGGAGAGGATGCCGCCACCGGCGCGCGCGATCTCTTCGTAACTCGCGCCCTGCAGGCGCAGTTCGAATTCGCCGGCGCGATCGCCCGCGAAGACGACGTGCGTGTGGCAGTCCACCAATCCGGGCGTGACCAGGCCGGTGGCTTCGATCGGCGGGGCGATGTTGGCGAATTCCTGCGGCAGCGTGGCGCGCGATCCCGCATAAACGATTTGTCCGTCGCGCCAGGCCAGTGCGCCATCCTCGATCAGGCCATGGCCCGAATCTGCATCCAGTGTTGCAAGGGACGGTCCGAGCAGGAGCCCGCTGGTCGATCGGATTTCAGTCATGCGCGGTCGCCACGGGTGCGGGAGGCGATTGTTGCAGCAGTCGCAGGGCGAGCGCCTTGTAGACCGGCATCCGGCAGACCAGCATTGATGTCGTGCGTGCGATCAGCGCGACCGCGAGGATCGGCAACAGCATGTCGCTGCTGTCGGTCATTTCCATGGTGATGATGGCCGAGGTCAGCGGAGCCTGGGTCACGCCGGACAGATAGCCGCACATGCCCAGCAGGACGACGGCCGAGGCCGGCGCGGCGGGAAACAGCGGTGCCAGATTCTGGCCGAGCCCCGCGCCCGCCGACAGCGCCGGCGAGAACAGGCCGCCGGGAATCCCGGCGAGATAGGACACCAGGTTTGCGAGCAGCTTGGCCATCCCGAAGCCCTGGCCGGGAAGATCCTGCTGCATCAACGCGCCGCGCGCCTGCGCGTAACCGGTGCCGAACATGCCATCGCCGAAGAGGTATCCGAGCAACGACAGGGCGACGCCGCAGGCAATCGCCAGCAGGATGGGATGGTGCCGCCGCAGCGTGCCGATCACCGGCGCATCGGGCGCGGTCAACGCGAGCAGCAGGCGACTGAAGCCGCCGCCGGCAAGGCCGCACAGGATCCCGCAGGCGGGGACCGCCAGCCAGCCGCTGCCGAAGGCGATCCGCGTCGAGACGTGGCCGAAGTAGACGTAATCACCCAACACGCCGAGCGACACCACGCCGCCGATGATCACCGCCGTCAGCAAGGTGCCCGAAAAGCGATGCTCGAAGGCGCCACCGAGTTCCTCGATCGCGAACACCACGCCGGCCAATGGCGTATTGAATGCCGCGGCGATGCCCGCTGCGCCACCCGCCAGCAGGAAGCGCGCGCCCTGTTGCGGATCGTTGAAGCCGAAGCGCCGGCCGATCCAGTGCATCAGTCCGGCGCCGATGTGGACGGTGGGGCCTTCGCGGCCGATCGAGGCGCCGCCCAGCAATCCGGCAAGCGTCAACCATAGCTTGGCGAAGGCGACCTTCGGCGAGAGTTGCGCCTCGCGCCATTCGACCGGTTGTTCGAGCGCGGCGATCACTTGCGGGATCCCGCTGCCGCGCGTGGCCTGCATGCCGCGCGAGGTGAGCCACGACAGGAATCCGAACATGGCGGGCGGCAATGCCAGAGACGCAAGCGGCCACTGATGGTGCACCCATGCGAAGCCGCGGAATGCGGCATCGCTGCCCTTGGCGAAGAGGATCGATGCCAGCGCCACCACGATCGCGCCGCACCACAGGGCCATTCGTCGGCGCCAACTCTCGGACGAGGCGAGCAGGATGGGAGCGTGCGGCTGGGGATCCATGCTGGCCATTCTCGCATGCGCGTGCAGGCATCCGGCACAATGGCGAGATGGCGCAAGCACTCCTCATGCAACGCACTCCCGCCGGTTGGCAGACGCCGGGCATCGCCAATCTCCATTCGCATGCGTTCCAGCGCGCGATGGCCGGCCTTGGTGAGCGGCAAACCCATCCCGAGGATTCGTTCTGGACCTGGCGCGAGACGATGTACGCGCTGGCCTCGCGCTTCGATCCGGAATCGCTGCATGCAGTGGCATCGCAGTTGTATGCGGAGATGCTGGAAGCCGGTTACACCACGGTCTGCGAATTCCACTATCTCCATCACCAGCCCGATGGTCGTCCCTACGATGACGCCGCGGCGATGTCGCGCGCGCTGATCGAAGCCGCGCGCGACACTGGGATCCGGCTGACCTTGCTGCCGGTGTTGTACATGACCGGCGGATTCGATGGCCGGCCGTTGTCGGAACGCCAGCGCCGCTTCGGGCATGACGTCGATGGGTATCTGCGCCTGATCGAAACCTTGCGCAAGGAAGAAGGCGAATCGTTGCGCGTCGGCTGCGCCTTGCACAGCCTGCGCGCGGTTCCGCAGGCGGCGATGCAGGAGGCGATCGCCGGATTGCCGCAGGACGCGCGCATCCACATTCACATCGCCGAGCAGATGCCTGAAGTGGAGGAGTGCGTAGCGCTGCGTGGCGCGCGTCCGGTGCGCTGGCTGCTTGACCACGCCCGAGTCGATGCGTGCTGGACGCTGGTGCATGCGACGCATCTCGATGCCGGTGAAGTGCGCGATCTGGCAGCATCGGGCGCGACCGCGGCGATCTGCACCACCACCGAGGGCAACCTCGGCGACGGCTTCTTCCCGTTCCGCGACTATCTCGATCACGGCGGCCGCTGGGGCATCGGTTCCGACTCGCACATCTCGGTGTCGCCGATCGAGGAGCTGCGCTGGCTCGAATATGGCCAGCGCCTGCAGCGCCAGCGCCGCAATATCGCGATCACCCCGGCATCGCCCAGCGTCGGTGAAACCATGCTGGCCGGCGTCGCCGCGAGCGCGGCGCAATCGACTGGCTTCAGCCAGCAGGATGCCGTGGTGCTGGATGCCGAGGCGCCGATCCTGGCGGGCGCAACCGCTGCCGACGTGGCCGATCGCTGGGTGTTTTCCGGCAATCGGCCGGTGGTCCGCTCGGTCGTGGTGGCGGGCCGCGAGGTGGTCGTGGAAGGCCGGCATCCGGCCCGCGAGGTCATCGAAACCCGCTACCGGAAGGCGATGGGACAGTTGTTGCAGCCGTAACCATGGTTGCAGCGCACAACGGAGGGTGCGAGAATCGCCGGATGCGTACCTGCACCGACGCCATCTATTTGTCTGCCGCCGCCATGGCCAGCGGCATGACGTCGCGCGCGCGCCGACCGTACGAGCACTGACTCCGGCCGGTTCCAATCACTGCGCGTGTGCAGCCAAGTGAAGCCCGGCCCCGCGCCGGGCTTTTTCGTTTTTCCCTCGTCATCTTCTTCCCGTTGAATGCCCCGATGAAACATTTCCTCAATACCCAGGACTGGACCCGCGCCGAACTCGACGCCGTGCTCGCCGATGCCGCCCGCTACAAGCAGCAGCGTTTCGGCGATGCGCTGAAAGGCAAGGGCGTGGCGCTGGTGTTCTTCAATTCGTCGCTGCGCACCCGCACCAGTTTCGAGCTGGGCACGTTCCAGCTGGGCGGACATGCGGTGGTGCTGCAGCCGGGCAAGGACGCGTGGCCGATCGAATTCGACCTCGGCACGGTGATGGACGGCGAGGCGGAAGAGCACATCGCCGAAGTGGCGAAGGTGCTGTCGCGCTATGTCGACCTGATCGGCGTGCGCGCCTTCCCCAAGTTCGTCGATTGGTCGATCGATCGCCAGGACCGCGTGCTCAACGGCTTCGCGAAATATTCGACGGTGCCGGTGATCAACATGGAGACGATCACCCATCCCTGCCAGGAGCTGGCGCACGCGCTGGCCTTGCAGGAACACTTCGGCACCAGCGATCTGCGTGGCAAGAAATACGTGCTGACCTGGACCTATCATCCGAAGGCGCTCAACACCGCGGTCGCCAACTCCGCGCTGACCATCGCCACGCGCATGGGCATGGACGTGACCCTGCTGTGCCCGACCGAGGAATACCTGCTGGACGAGCGCTACATGGGTTGGGCTGCGCAGAACGTCGCCGAGAACGGCGGTTCGCTTGTCATCAGCCACGATATCGACAGCGCCTACCGCGACGCCGACGTGGTCTATGCCAAGAGCTGGGGCGCGCTGCCGTATTTCGGCAACTGGGAACGCGAGAAGCCGATCCGCGACCAGTTCAAGCACTTCATCGTCGACGAACGCAAGATGGGGCTGACCAACAACGGCGTGTTTTCGCACTGCCTGCCGCTGCGCCGCAACGTGAAGGCCACCGACGGCGTGATGGATTCGCCCAACTGCATCGCCATCGACGAAGCCGAAAACCGCCTGCACGTGCAGAAGGCGGTGATGGCTGCACTCGCAAAGCAATAACGCTCCTCATTTTTCCGGGAAACCCAGATGACCGTTTCAGAATCCAAAGACATCGTCCTCGCCTTTTCCGGCGGACTCGACACCAGCTTCTGCGTGCCCTACCTGAAGGAGCGTGGCTGGAACGTGCACACCGTGTTCGCCGATACCGGTGGCGTTGATGCGGAAGAACGCGCCTTCATCGAAGCGCGCGCGGCGGAACTCGGCGTGGCCTCGCACGTCACCGTCGATGGCGGTCCGGCGATCTGGGAAGGCTTCGTCAAGCCCTTCGTGTGGGCGGGCGAGGGCTATCAGGGCCAATATCCGCTGCTGGTGTCCGATCGCTACCTGATCGTCGATGCCGCCTTGGCGCGCGCGCACGCGCTCGGCACCAATGCCATCGCGCATGGCTGCACCGGCATGGGCAACGACCAGGTGCGTTTCGACCTGGCGGTGAAGGCCAGCGGCGATTACCGCATCGTCGCGCCGATCCGCGAAATCCAGAAGGAACACACCCAGACCCGCGCCTACGAGCAGAAATACCTCGAGGAGCGCGGCTTTGGCGTGCGCGCCAAGCAGCAGCAATACACCATCAACGAGAACCTGCTGGGCGTGACCCTGTCCGGTGGCGAGATCGATGCCTGGAAGGCACCAGGCGAAGGCGCGCGTGGCTGGTGCAAGCCGCGTTCGGAATGGCCGGCGCAGCCGCTGCGGGTGACGCTGAAGTTCATCGAAGGCGAGGCGGTCTCGATCGACGGCGAGGCGATGGGCGGCGCGCAATTGCTGGCGAAGCTCAACGCACTGTTCGCGCCCTATGGCGTCGGTCGCGGCATGTATACCGGCGACACCACGATCGGCCTCAAGGGTCGCATCGTCTATGAAGCACCGGGCCTGATCTCGCTGCTGACGGCGCATCGCGCGCTGGAGGAAGCGGTGCTGTCCAAGCTGCAGAACCGCTTCAAGCCCGAAATCGCCCGCAAGTGGGTCGAACTCGTCTACGAGGGGTTCTATTCCGATCCGCTGAAGGCCGATCTCGAAGCCTTCCTCAAGTCGAGCCAGCGCAAGGTCAACGGCGAAGTGGTGCTGGAAACCTCCGGTGCGCGCGTCGATGCGGTGGAAGTGCGTTCGCCGCACATCCTCCACGCCAAGGGCGCGACCTATGCGCAGTCGGCCGACTGGGGCGTGGAAGAAGCCGAAGGCTTCATCAAGCTGTTCGGCATGAGCAGCACGCTGTGGGCCGAGGTCAACCACGACGGCAATGACTGACCTGCTCGCCGCCACCCTGAAGCACCTCGCCGCGCTGGTGTCATTCGACACCCGCAATCCGCCGCGCGCGATCGCCATCGAGGACAGCATCTTCGGCTACCTGCGTGCGCAGTTGCCCGGCTTTAATGTCGAAGTGATCGATCACGGCGCCGGCGCGGTGTCGTTCTTCGCGGTGCGTGGCAAGCCGAAGTTCCTGTTCAACGTGCACCTCGACACCGTGCCGGATTCGCCGCACTGGAGCGCTGATCCGCACGCGTTGCGGGTGACGGACGATCGCGCGATCGGCCTCGGCGCCTGCGACATCAAGGGCGCGGCCGCCGGCCTGGTCGCCGCCGCGAATGCGGGCGATGGCGATGCCGCCTTCCTCTTCAGCACGGATGAGGAAGCCAACGACGCGCGCTGCATCACCGCGTTCCTGCAACGCGACCACGGCTTCCGCGATGTCGTCGTGGCCGAGCCGACCAGGGGCGCGGCCGTGCTGGCGCATCGCGGCATCAGTTCGGTGCGGATGCAGTTCCACGGCACGGCGGGACACGCGTCCGGCGCCCAGGCGATGCAGGCGAGCGCGCTGCACCAGGCGATCCGCTGGGGATCGCAGGCGCTCGATTTCGTGCAGTCGCACGACGCCGAGGAATTCGGCGGCCTGCAGGGGCTGCGCTTCAACATCGGGCGCGTCGAAGGCGGCATCAAGGCCAACGTGATCGCGCCCGAAGCCGAACTGCGTTTCGGCTTCCGCCCGCTGCCTTCGCAGGACATGGACGCGCTGCATGCGCAGTTCCGCGGATTCGCGAACGCCGACGTCGACTACGAGGAAACCTTCCGCGGTCCGTCGCTGCCGGCTGGCGCGGCGAATGCGGCGGAAACGCGTCGCCATGCTGCGCAGGCGTTCGCCGAATCGTTGCGGCTGCCGATCGGTCCCGCCGTCGACTTCTGGACCGAGGCCTCGCTGTTCTCGCAGGCGGGCATGAACGCCATCGTCTACGGCCCCGGCGATATCGCCCAGGCGCATAGCGCCGACGAGTGGGTGTCGCTGCAGCAACTCTCCGATGTCACGACCCGTTACCACCAACTGATGGAGCAATGAAATGAACGCCATCGCCCTGCCTTCGACCGTCCTGCGTGGCGATCGGGGGGCTCTTCCGGAAGCATCCTGATCTTGCCTTGCTCACCATGACCGATCTGCGCACCACCATTGTCCGACTGTTGTCCAGCATGGGCAGCACCAAGGAAATCCAGCAGTACCTCAAGCGCTTCTCGCAACTCGACGCGGCGCGTTTCGCCGTGGTCAAGGTCGGAGGCGCGGTGCTGCGCGACGACCTCGAGGCACTCACTTCGTCATTGGCATTCCTGCAGCAGGTCGGCCTGACGCCGATCGTGGTGCACGGCGCCGGCCCGCAGCTCGATAGCGAGATGCAGTCTGCCGGCATCGAGAAGGTCACCATCGACGGGCTGCGCTACACCGATGCACCGGTGCTGGCCGTCGTGCGCAAGGTGATGCGTCAGGAAAACCTCAAGCTGGTCGAGGCGCTGCAGGCCGAGGGCGTGCGCGCAACATCGATCCAGTCGGGCATCTTCGAGACGGAATTCCTCGACCAGGCGCGTTACGGGCTGGTCGGCAAGGTCACGCAGGTCGATACCGACGGCATCCTTGCCGCGATCAAGGTCGGTTCGATCCCGGTGATCGCGTCGCTGGGCGAAACCGCCGATGGCCAGATCGTCAACGTCAATGCCGACTGGGCCGCGAACGAGCTGATCAAGACGCTGCAGCCGTACAAGATCGTGTTCCTCACCGGTACCGGCGGCCTGCTCGACGGCAACGACCGCGTCATCGATTCGATCAACCTGTCGACCGAGTACGAACACCTGCTGGCGCAGCCGTGGATCCACGGCGGCATGCGGGTGAAGATCGAACAGATCAAGGACCTGCTCGACGCGCTGCCGCTGTCGTCGTCGGTGTCGATCACGCGTCCGTCCGAATTGGCGAAGGAGCTGTTCACCCACAAGGGGTCGGGCACGCTGGTGCGCCGCGGCGAGCGCGTGCTGCAGGCGAAGAGCTGGGACGAGCTCGACCTGCCGCGCCTGCGCGAACTGATCGATTCGGCGTTCGGACGCAAGTTGCTGCCCGATTACTTCGAGCGCACCCAGTTGCTGCGTGCCTACGTCAGCGAAAACTATCGCGCCGCGGTGATCCTCACCGACGATGGCGGTCGTCCCTATCTCGACAAGTTCGCGGTGCTGGATGATGCGCAGGGCGAAGGCCTCGGGCGCGCGGTGTGGCAGCAGATGCGGGCGGAAACGCCGGCGCTGTACTGGCGTTCGCGTCGCCACAATCCGATCAACGCCTTCTACGATTCGGAAGCCGACGGCAGCCTGAAGAACGGAATGTGGAAGTGCTACTGGTACGGCGTGGATGACTTCACCACGATCCGGGAATGCGTGGAGCAGGCGATGTCGCGTCCGGCGACGCTGGAAGAACCGGCATGACGAAGATCGGGCTTGTCGGTGCACGTGGCCATGTCGGCGAAGAAATGATCCGGCTGGTCGCCGCGCATCCGCATTTCGAGCTCGGTTTCGTGTCGTCGCGCGAGCGCGATGGCCAGCGCGTGGCCGATCATGTCGCCGGATTCGATGGCGAACTGCGCTATCGCAATCTGTCGCACGAAGCCCTGCCGGGCGAAGACGTCGATGCCTATGTGCTGGCGCTGCCGAACGGCAAGGCCGCGCAATGCGTCGCCGAGATCGACAAGCGCAGCGACGAACCGGTGGTCATCGATCTCTCCGCCGACTATCGCTTCGACGATGGCTGGTACTACGGCCTGCCGGAACTCACCCGCGACAGCTATGCGGGCCAGCGTCGCATCAGCAATCCCGGTTGCTATGCCACGGCGATGCAGCTGGCGATCGCGCCGTTGCGCGAGCACCTGGTCGGCCCGGTGCAGTGCTTCGGTGTTTCCGGCTATTCCGGCGCCGGCACCACGCCCAGCGACAAGAACGATCCGACCAAGCTGCACGACAACCTGATGCCGTATGCGTTGGCAGGCCATCTGCACGAGCGCGAAGTCACGCGCCACTGCGCGACGGTCGAGTTCATGCCGCACGTGGCGCCGCATTTCCGCGGCCTGACCATCACCGCCAACCTGCACCTGGATCGCGCCTTCGGACGCGACGAGGTGCTGGCGCTGTATCGCGACCGTTATGGCCATGAAGCGCTGGTCGACGTCTTCGATGACGCGCCATGGGTGAGCCGAATCGCGCATGCGCACGGCGTCCACGTTGGCGGTTTCACGCCTGCCGATGACGGCAAGCGTTGGGTGATCGTGTCGACGCTCGACAACCTGCTCAAGGGTGCGGCGACGCAGGCCCTGCAGAATCTCAATCTCGCCTTCGGATTCGATGAGCTCGAGGGCATTCCCCATGAGGCGCGGACATGAGCGATCTTCTCTGGCAGAAATCGGGGGTCAAGGTCGATGCCGATATCCAGGGGTTCCTGGCCGGCGATGACGTCATCCTCGACCGCGAATTCATGCTCTACGACATCGAGGCCAGCCGCGCCCATGCGCAGGGATTGCAGCGGATCGGCGTGCTGACGACGCAGGAAGCGGACGAAATCGATGCCGAGCTGCAGCAGCTTTCCAACGATTTTGCCGCCGGCGATTTCGTGCTCGACGAGCGCTACGAGGACATGCATTCGGCGATCGAGGCGCGTTTGATCGAGCGTCTCGGCGAGGCCGGCAAGAAGATCCACACCGGACGCAGCCGCAACGACCAGGTGCTGGTGGCGACGCGGTTGTGGTTGCGTGACCGCCTGCGCCAGGTGCAGGCGTTGTGCGTTGAAGTCGCGACCATCGCGCTGGAGCGCGCTCGCACCGAAACGATTCCGCTGGCCGGTTATACCCATCTGCAGCGGGCGATGGTGTCGTCCACCGCGATGTGGTGGAGCGCCTGGGCCGAAGGTTTCATCGACGACGCGCAACGCGCCGCCGATACGTACCGCCTGGTCGACAGCAATCCGCTGGGAACCGCTGCGGGCTATGGCGTGAACCTCGCGCTCGATCGCGACCATGTCACCGAAGTGCTGCATTTCGGGCGACTGCAGGTGTCGCCGATCGGGGCACAGTTGTCGCGCGGCAAGTTCGAACTCGCGGCGCTGGAAGCGCTGGGCAGCGCGATGCTCGACCTGCGTCGGCTGGCCTGGGATCTCAGCCTGTTCACCAGTGGCGAATTCGCTTTCGTCCATCTGCCGCCGCAATACACCACCGGCAGTTCGCTGATGCCGAACAAGCGCAATCCCGACGTGATCGAGCTGATGCGCGCCAGCTATGCCAGCGTCGCCGCGGCCAAGAGCGAAATCGAACACCTGCTGTCGCTGCCGTCTGGTTATCACCGCGACCTGCAATTGAGCAAGGGCGCGATCTTCCACGGCTTCGGCCGTGGACTGAAGGCGCTGGCGTTGTTGCCCGGACTGCTGCGCGAATTGCGCTGGAACGAGACGAAGATGGCGCAGGCGCTGGAACCGTCGATGTACGCCACCGATCTCGCGATCGAATTGGCGCGCGATGGCCTGCCGTTCCGCGATGCCTATCGCGAAGCCGCCAACCCCGAACGCTGGGCGCAGCGCGATCCGCAGGCCAGCCTCGATGCGCGCGTTTCGCCGGGCGGGCATGGCGATCTGCGTCTCGACACTTTGCAGGCGCGGTTGGACGCGGTGCGCCAGCCTTGATTGGACACTAAAGCAGGGAAGCGGGCAGGGCGCCTTCGAGGCGCAACAGGAATTCCTTGGTCGGCAGTCCGCCACCGAAGCCGGTGAGCGTGCCATCGCTGCCGATCACGCGGTGGCAGGGCACGATGATCGGGATCGGATTGCGACCGTTGGCCGCGCCGACCGCGCGCACCGCTGATGGCTGGTCGATGTGGCGGGCGAGGTCGCCGTAGGACCAGGTATCGCCGAACGGGATCTCGCGCAAGGCGTTCCACACTGCCAGCTGGAAAGGGGTGCCGCGCGGCGCCAACGGTACGGTGAACGTGGTGCGCTTTCCGGCGAAGTAATCGTCGAGCTGGCGTTGCGCTTCATCGATCAACCGATGCGAAGCTTCGATCCAGCCGTCGTCGCGTTTCACCGGATGGCGATTGCGCGGAAATTCGATCGCACGCAGACCGTCGTCATCGGCCGCGACCAGCAACTGGCCAACCGGGCTTGGGACATGCAGCCAATGGACAATGTCGGCTTTCATCGTGGCTGCAATACCCGATCGAACGTGTGGGCATCGCCATCGTTCGGACGCGGCTTCAATTCGAGCAGGCGCATCAACAGCGGGTAGACGTCGACATTGTCGAACACCGGCAGCGTCGTGCCACGGGTGAATGCCGGGCCGCGCGCCACGAAAGTCGCGCGCATCGACGGCAGCGCGGGATCGAAACCGTGCGAGCCGCGATCACCCTCGCTTGCGCGCTTGTCGGCGCCGGAACGCGCGATCATGTCCCAGCCTTCGTCCATCTGGCAGACGATCGGCGGAATGCGCGGATTGCTGCCGTAATGCCAGCGCGGCGGCAGCGCCCCTTTCTTCCAGCATTCGAAATGGTCGTGGCGACCGAGCAGCTTGCGTTCGGAAACGCCTTCGAACCCGGGGTTCGGGCTGAACTCAGGCACCTGTCCGAGCGAAACCGCCCTGGCTTCCTCCTTCGACACCACGTCTTCGACGATCACCACCTGTCCCTTCGGGACACTGGCGAAGCCGTGATCGGAGACCAGGACGATGTTGATGCGATCGAGTTGCCCGCGCGCGCGCAGCGTGTCGACCAGACGACCGATCGCGGCATCGACTTCATGCAGCGCAGCGACCGCCTCGGGTGATCCGGGGCCGTGGTCGTGTTCGGCTTCGTCCACTTCGTCGAAATACAGGGTGACGAATGCGGGACGGGTCGCCGCCGGTTCATCCAGCCATGCGGCAACGGCATCCGCGCGCGCGGTGGCGCCGATGGATTTGTCGTAGATGCGGAACTGCGATGGACGCACGCCATCAATCGCCGCCTGGCTGCCGGGCCAGAACAGCGTGGCGGAATGCAGGCCGGCTTTCTCCACGCTCACCCACACCGGTTCGCCACCCCACCAGCGGCTATCGCTGACGGCTTTCTCGTCCGACAGCTTGAAATCACCCAGTACCGGGTCGTGCATGGTGTTCTGGATGATGCCGTGGCGGTCGGGGCGCAGGCCGGTGACGATGGTGTAGTGGTTGGGAAAGGTCAGGGACGGATAGGACGGACGCATGCCGTCGATCGCGCGCACGCCATCGGTCGCGAGCCGCGACACGTTCGGCATCAACTCCGGGGTGACATCGTGCGTGCGCAGGCCATCGATCGAAATCAGCAGCAACGGCGATCGTTGCGGTGGCGTGCGCGGGGCGCCGGCACAGCCCGCCAGCAACAGGCAGGTGAGCAACAAAAAACGCAAGAAGTTTGACGATCGAACTTGCGGATGCATGGGGTCACCGGATTGCCCTAACATCGCCATTCTCGCATCCCGGAGTGGTTCGATGGTGTCCGTTTTGTTGATGGTGGCGCTGCAGGCGACTCCGGCGGTTCCCGTGGTCAGCGCGACGGCCTGCCCGGTATGGAAACGCGAACTGTCGTTCGCCGACAGCGTGCGCCGCCACGATGCCGCGGCCTTCGCCGAGCATCTCGATCCGGACGCGGTGTTCAGCGTGACCGGCAAGTCGCCGCTGCATGGTCGCGCCAACATTGGCGAACAATGGGCAGGGCTCGTTTCGGGCAAGGCGGGACGACTCGACTGGTATCCCGACCATGTGGTCGCCGCCAGTTCAGGCGATATCGCGTGGTCGAGCGGGCCTGCCTTGTTCGAGGTGGCCGACGGCAAGGGCGGAATCACCGTCATGCTGAGTCGCTTCAGCTCGGTCTGGCGCAAGAACGCCGATGGCGAATGGCGGGTGGTCTTCGATTCCGGGAGCAATCCGGTCAAGGCCGGCGCGGAACAGGTCAAGGCCTTCGAGGCGCAGCGCGCCCGTTCCTGCGGCGCGGATTGAGGAGGGGATGATGAGCGATCGTTTGCGGCGCGTCGTCGCGTCCATGGTGTTGGCGGCTGCGGTGGCGGCGCCGATGTGCGCATTGGCGCAGGACGAGAAGATCGCGACGGCGGCGGAGAAGTGGGATCGCTACACCTTCGGCAATCATCGTTATGCGGTGGACGTCGCTGCTGCCGCACCTGCAGTGCAGGTGACGATCCCGTGGCGATTGCGCGATCGCGCGATCGGCGGGCATCGCATCATCGTCACCGATTCCACAGGCCATGCCATCGCCAACGTGCTGCGTCGCCATGTCGACCAGGTATCGGCGACGCTGGTGTTCGAGCCGGCGCAGGGTGCGGGTCGCTATTTCGTCTATTTCCAGCCGTTCCAGCAGACCGGTAGCCGCAACTATCCGAAGCTGTCCTATCTCCCCTGGCAGGACAATGCCGCTCCGGCATGGGCTGCGCGAATCGGCGCGGGATTGCCGGCGAAACTGGACGCCTTGCCGCGCGCGAAGGTGGGGGGCTACGAGGCAGTCGATCCCTTCGATGCCTATACCGACATGGAGCGCATCGCGTCGCCGGAGGAAACGGCGCGCGTATTGCGCGGCGCGCGACAGTTGCCGTTCCTGCTGTTCGGCGAGGATCGCGCGCATCCGGTGCGAATGTTCGACCAGCTGCCGCAGCGCTGGGCGCTGCGTGGTCCCGGCAAGTCGCTGCAGCTGGCGGCATCGCGTGGCGAATTCCTTGGCTTCCAGCTCGGGCTGTGGACACCGAATCGTGCCTTGGGCGATGTGCGCATCACGCTCGATTCGCTGCAGGGTGCCAATGGCGCGCGCATCGATACCTCGAAACTGCATCGCTTCGCAATGGGCGGCACCGATTACACCGGGCAGCCGTTCGCGCAGCGCCATGATGTCGCGCAGGGCCGGATCGACCCGCTGTGGCTGGGACTCGATATTCCCGCCGATGCGAAACCCGGGCATTACAAGGGCATGGCGACCGTCATCACCGATGCCGGCAGCCAGCGCCTGCCGATCGATCTTGAAGTTTCATCCTCAACCATCGCCGCGCATGGCGATGACCAGCCGCAGAACCTCACGCGCCTGCGCTGGCTCGATTCGACGCTTTACCAGGATGACAACGTGGTCGCGCCGTATACGCCGGTGCAGGTGCAGGGCGATGTGCTGGCCATTTTCGGACGCCATGTCCGCATCGGTCGAGACGGTTTGCCCGCCGCCATCGACAGCGAATTCACGCCGCGCATGACTGCGATCGGCAACACGCCACGGGCACTGCTTGCCGCGCCGATGCGGCTGGTGGTGGATGATGGCAAGGCCAATGTCGCGACCGCCACGGCGTCGCCCAAGATCGAAACGCTCGGTCCGGCCCGCGTGCGCTGGAATGCACGCTCGAATATCGGTGCGTTGCAGCAGGACGTGCAGGGCGAACTCGAAGCCGATGGCAGCCTGCATTACCGCATCGCGCTGAAGGCCACGCAGGCGACTTCGCTGCGCGACATTCGCCTCGAGATTCCCTTCGCCGGTGATGCGGCGCGCTACATGATCGGCCTCGGCCGCCCGGGTGACGAGACGGCGGATCGCTTCGACTGGAAGTGGGACGTGCAGAAGAACCAGGACGGCGCCTGGATCGGCGACGTCAACGCCGGCATGGAATTCCGCCTGCGCGACGAACGCTACGAGCGTCCGCTCAATACCAACTTTTACCACGACAAGCCGTTGAAGATGCCGCTGTCCTGGGACAACGGCGGCAAGGGCGGCATCCGCATGATGCGCAGTGGTGATCGTTACGACGTGGTCGCCTTCAGCGGCCCGCGCACGATGCAGGCCGGCGAGACCTTGCGTTACGACATCGAACTGCGGATCACGCCGTTCAAGACCATCAACCCGTCGCGCCATTTCGCCCAGCGCTATTTCCACAAGTACGCGCCGCTGGATGAAGTCGCCGCAGCCGGCGCCACCGTGGTCAACATCCACCACGCCACGCCGATCAATCCGTGGATCAACTATCCCTTCCTCGAGCCGGGGAAGATGAAGGGCTACATCGACGCCGCCCACGCGCGCGGCATGAAGGTGAAGATCTACAACACCATCCGCGAACTCTCCGATCACGCACCGGAAGTGCCGGCGCTGGAAAGCCTGGGGCAGGAGATCATCAGCCCCGGAAAGGGTGGTGGCTGGTCGTGGCTGCAGGAGCATCTCGACGGCGATTACATCGCGGCCTGGCACGTGCCGGAAATCCGCGACGCGGCGATCATCAATTCCGGCGCCAGCCGCTGGAACAATTACTACATCGAAGGAATGGACTGGCTGGCGCGCAACGTCGGCATCGACGGCCTCTATCTCGACGACGTCGCCTTCGATCGCGTGACCATGAAGCGCGTGCGCAAGGCGCTGGCGGCGCATCGCCCCGATCCGCTGATCGACCTGCATTCCGCCAACCAGTACAACGAACGCGACGGCTGGAATTCAAGCGCGCTGCTCTACATGGAGCAGATGCCGTATCTCGACCGCCTGTGGTTCGGCGAATACTTCGATTACCAGAAGACCTCGCCGGCGTACTGGCTCACCGAGATTTCCGGCATCCCGTATGGCCTGATGGGCGAGATGCTGCAGGACGGCGGCAATCCGTGGCGCGGCATGGTGTTCGGCATGACCAACCGCATGCCGTGGACCGGCGGCGATCCGCGCCAGTTGTGGAAGGCCTGGGACGCGTTCGGCATCGAACAGTCGGAAATGATCGGCTGGTGGGCGTCGGACGTGCCGGTGAAGACCGGCCGCAAGGACGTGCTGGCGACGGTCTACCAGCGCAATGGCAAGGCGATGGTCGCCATTGCATCATGGACACCGCAGGCGACGTCGGTACCGCTGCAGGTCGACTGGAAGGCCTTGGGAATTGATCCGGCCAAGGCGACGATCACCGCGCCGGCGATCGAAGGCTTCCAGCCGGCGCGCACGTTCAAGCGCGACGAAGCGATTCCGCTGGAGCCGGGCAAGGGCTGGCTGTTGATCGTGCAGTGACGGCCGATGAACGATCACGCCCGCATGGGCGGGCGTGATCGCGCGGGCGTCACTTCATCGGCTTGCGGAACTTGTAGGCGAACTGGTCGGTGTGGCCGCGGATGCTCTTGTCGAACACGGTCAGCGAGTGGTCGTCGGCGGGATTGCGCAGTACCGTGCTTTCGCCGATGAACTTGAATCCGGCGGCCTCGACCTGCTGCTTCACGGTCGCCGGGTCGATGCGGTGCAGTGTCTCGGTCGCGCCCATGCCGACGCCGGGTGCGGTGGCGTGGTCGATCACGATGAAGACGCCGCCCGGCTTCAGCGCCGCAAACGCGGCCTTGTCCAGCACTGCGGGGTCGGTCGGCCCCATCATCTTGTTGGGATAGTCGTGGTAGTTCTGCGAGGTGAACACGATGTCGACCGGTTGCGGCGCGGCAAGCGCATCGGCCGGCTGGAACACCACTTCGACATTCTTGAGGGTGTCCGGCAGCTTCGACGTGGCGTCGGCGTATTTGCGCATCGGCTCCGGGACCACCGCGTAGACGTGGCCCTTGTCACCGATCACCTTGCTGAAGATGCGGGTGAAGTAGCCGCCACCCGGCGCGATTTCCAGCACCTTGTCGCCGGGTTTGACGCCGGTGAATGCGGCGATCTCGGCGCCATGGCGGCGCGCATCGTCCTTGGTGTCCCCGCTGCGCACTGGATCGGCGACGGCGGCCTTGACGTAGGCGGGCACCTTGTCGGCAGGCGCGTTCTTCGCGGTCGCGATGCAGACGGTGGTGGCGAGGGCGAGGCCGGACAGCAACGGAAGCAGGATCTTCTTCATGGCGGGGCTCCGGGGTGGGACCGACACCATACGCCGGACGCCTGTGGCGCTCCACTGCCACCAGTCATCCCGGGGACACGGTCGACGGCGGTGCGATAATCGGAAATTCCCCGCACGCTGCACAGCAGGAGTTCCGCGATGGCCGATTCAAACCAGGAACGATCGACACCGCCGGCACGCTCGTCCCGGCACGATCCCACCCGGCAGATCCGTGCCCCGCGCGGCAGCGAGCTCAACTGCCGGTCGTGGCTGACCGAAGCGCCGTACCGCATGCTGCAGAACAACCTCGATGCCGAGGTCGCGGAACGCCCGCAGGATCTCGTCGTCTACGGCGGCATCGGTCGCGCCGCGCGCGACTGGGAGTGCTACGACCGGATCCTCGAAACGCTGAAGACGCTCGGTGACGACGAAACGCTGCTGGTGCAGTCGGGCAAGCCGGTCGGCGTGTTCCCCAGCCATCCCGACGCGCCGCGCGTGCTGATCGCCAATTCCAATCTTGTCCCGCACTGGGCGACTTGGGAACACTTCAACGAACTCGATCGCAAGGGCCTGATGATGTACGGCCAGATGACCGCGGGTTCGTGGATCTACATCGGTTCGCAGGGCATCGTGCAAGGCACCTACGAAACCTTCGTCGAGATGGGGCGCCAGCATTACGGCGGCGATCTCACCGGAAAGTGGCTGCTGACCGCCGGACTTGGCGGCATGGGTGGCGCCCAGCCGTTGGCGGCATCGCTGGCGGGCATGAGCAGCCTCAACATCGAATGCCGCCAGTCGAGCATCGACTTCCGCCTGCGCACGCGTTACGTCGACGAGCAGGCGACCGACATCGACGACGCGCTCGCCCGCATCGAGAAGTACACGAAAGCCGGCGTGGCGAAATCGATCGCGTTGCTGGGCAATGCCGCGGAGATCCTGCCGGAGCTGGTGAAGCGCGGCGTGCGTCCCGATTGCGTCACCGACCAGACCTCCGCGCACGACCCGGTGCACGGCTACCTGCCGCTGGGTTGGACGGTCGAGCAATGGGAAGCCGAACAGAAGGCGAGCCCCGACAAGGTGCGCGATGCCGCGAAGAAGTCGATGCGCACGCATGTCGAGGCGATGCTGGCCTTCCACGCGCAGGGCATCCCGACCGTCGATTACGGCAACAACATCCGCCAGATGGCTTTCGACGAAGGGCTGAAGAATGCCTTCGATTTCCCCGGATTCGTGCCGGCCTACGTGCGCCCGCTGTTCTGCCGCGGCGTCGGTCCGTTCCGCTGGGTGGCGTTGAGTGGCGATCCCGAGGACATCTACAAGACCGATGCCAAGGTGAAGGAATTGATCCCCGATGATCCGCACCTGCATCGCTGGCTCGACATGGCGCGCGAACGCATCAGCTTCCAGGGCCTGCCGGCGCGCATCTGCTGGGTCGGGCTCGGTCTGCGCCACAAGCTCGGCATCGCTTTCAACGAAATGGTCCGCAATGGCGAATTGAAGGCGCCGGTGGTGATTGGCCGCGACCATCTCGACTCCGGCAGCGTCGCGTCGCCCAATCGCGAAACCGAATCGATGCGCGACGGCAGTGACGCCGTCTCCGACTGGCCGCTGCTCAACGCGATGTTGAACGTGGCCGGTGGCGCCACCTGGGTGTCGTTGCACCATGGTGGTGGCGTCGGCATGGGCTATTCGCAGCATTCCGGCGTGGTGATCGTCTGCGACGGCAGCGAAGCCGCCGACAGGCGCATCGCCCGCGTGCTGTGGAACGATCCCGGCACCGGCGTGATGCGCCACGCCGATGCCGGCTACGAGATCGCGCGGCAGTGCGCGAAGGAGCAGGGGCTGAAGTTGCCGATGGTGTAAGCGATGAAACGACTATCGGCGATGTTGCTGGCATTGTTCGCGTTGCCTGCGTTCGCGCAGGCCCCGGATGTCCGTGCGCCGGATGGTCTGGACAACGCGGGAATCGAACGCGCGATGCCGGAGCTGGCGCGCGAGGTGATGGCGGTATATCGCGAAGACGATCGCCAGCGCTATCTCGGCAATCTGTTCCGGTTGCAGATGGTCGCCGGGCAATACGCACAGGCCGTCGAAAGCATCAGCGCGATCCGTGCGTCGCGCAACGATGCACCCGGGCAGCCGCCGCTGTATCTGCAATACGAGGTGTATGCGCGGGCGGAAGATCAGGCCCGAGGTGGCATCCCGTTCGCCCAGGCCTGGCGTGCAGCCTTTGCCCGGGACTTCGGCCGGCTGGACGACAAGGTCGCGCTGCAGGCGGAATTCGGCTTCGGTGGCGGCTTGCCGCGCATGCGCGGCGAGCTCGATGCCGCATTGGCGAAGGCGACCGGCAAGAAGCGACTGCCGCTGGCCGAAGCGATTGACCTGGTTCGCGCCTACCAGGTGCACAAGACCTATGCCGCCTTCCTGCCGCTGTTCGATGCAGCGCTCAAGGATGATGACGCGCGTCGCTATGCGATCGACCGCGGCGCCATGGTGCGTGCGCCAGACGGCGTCGGCATCTCCACGCTGATCGTGCGCCCTGCGAAAGCTGCGCCATTACCGGCGCTGCTGACCTTCACCATCTATGCCAATGACGATTGGGCCTGGGCCGATGCCAGGAAAATGGCCGCGTACGGCTACGCCGGCGTGGTGGCCTACACCCGTGGCAAAGGGCGCAGCACGGACGCCATCGTTCCCTTCGAACACGACGGCGCCGATGCCGCAGCGGTGATCGACTGGATCGCGCGCCAGCCCTGGAGCGACGGGCGCGTCGGCATGTATGGCGGCAGCTACAGCGGGTTCACCCAATGGGCTGCGCTGAAGCACCGGCCGAAAGCGCTGAAGGCCATCGCAGCCTCGGCCACCACGGCGCCCGGCATCGATGTGCCGATGGAAGGTGGCATCTTCCTCAACTTCATGTATTCGTGGCCGTTCTACACGACGAGCAATCGTTCGCTGGACGACGCGCGCTATGGCGACAACGCGCGCTGGGCCAAGCTCAATCGCGACTGGTACGCGAGTGGCCGCGCCTATCGCGACTTGCCTGCCATCGACGGCGAGGCGAATCCGGTATTTGCCAGATGGCTGCAGCACCCGCGCTATGACGCCTACTGGCAGGCGATGATCCCGCAGGGCGACGAATTCGCGGGTATCGATATCCCGGTGCTGGCGACGACCGGCTATTTCGATGGCGCACAGATTGGCGCGTTGCATTATTTCCGCGAACACCTGCGGCATCGCCCGGATGCCGACCACACCCTGGTGATCGGGCCGTTCGAGCACTACACCATGCAGACCGGCGTGCCGCCATCGGTGCAGGGCTATGCGCTCGATCCGTCCGCGCGCATCGATCTGCAGGCGTTGCGCCTGGCATGGTTCGACCATGTGCTGAAAGGCGCGCCGAAGCCGGCGTTGCTGGCCGATCGGGTCAACTGGCAGGTCATGGGTGCCGACACCTGGCGGCACGCGCATTCGCTGGATGCGATGGCCACGCGCACGCAAAGGATGTACCTGGTGCCGGGTGGAACGGCGGACACGAATGCGCTGTCCGCGAAATCGAAACCGCAGGCAGTCGTCGTGCAGCGCGTCGATTTCTCCGACCGCAGCGACGCGGGTTGGACGCAACCGCCGAATGTCGTCAACAAGACGCTGGACCCGCACCTGGGCCTGGCCTTCGTCGGCGAGCCGTTGCAACGCGATGCCGAGCTGTCCGGGCCGTTTTCAGGCGTCCTGGAGTTCACCACCAACAAGCGCGACGTCGATCTCGCCATCGGCATCTACGAACTCAACGCCGCGGGTGAATATCTCGATCTCGCATTCTGGTTGCAGCGCGCCAGCTACAACGCCGACCGTCGCGAACGCCGCCTGTTGCAGCCGGGTGCAGTGCAGCGCATCGTGGTGAAGGACACGCGCCTGCTTGGTCGCAGGCTGGCGGCCGGCAGCCGCATCGTGGTGGCGCTGGGCGTGATCAAGCAGCCTGATCGCCAGCTCGATCTCGGCAGTGGCAGGGAACCATCGGACGAAACCATTGCCGATGCGAGGGCGCCGCTCGAAATCCGCTGGCGCGGCAGCAGCTACCTCGATCTGCCATTCCGCGCGCCCTCTTCGCAAGAGGCCATCTCCAAGGGAAAGCCATGATCGATGTCGCCATCCTCACGCCCGATCCGGCGGAAGTCGCATACCCCGACCTGTGGCCAAAAGTGTTGGCGCGCCTGCAACGTGCGCTGGACGGTGCCGGAGTCCGTGGCGTACCGACGCCTTGGACGCAGCATGTGGATGATGCTTCCGCTTTGCACGGGTACGCCCGCGTGTTGCCGCTGCTGGTCTGGGGTTACCACCACGATCATGCGCGCTGGTTGCGTGCCTGCGCGACCTGGGCGCGCGAGGGCGTGGCGATGTCGAATCCCGCGACTGTGCTGGCGTGGAACTCCGACAAGCGTTACCTGCTGGAACTCGCCAGCCGCGGCATCGCGATTCCACAATCGATCTGCAATGACGAGATCACGGCGGAAGTGCTCGATCACGCATTCACGGAATTCGGCGCCAATGAATTGATCGTCAAGCCGGTGGTGTCCGGTGGTGCATGGAAAACGCAGCGACTGAAGCGTGGCGACGATTTCGCGGCGTCGTCCGGAATCCCGATGCTGGTCCAGCCCTATCTGCCAACCATCGAAACCGAGGGCGAAACCTCGCTGCTGTATTTCGGCGGGCGCCTCAGCCATGCCGTCAACAAGCGTCCGCCTACGGGCGAGTTCCGCGTGCAGGAAGAATTCGGCGGCCTGTACCGGATAGTGCCCGAGCCTCCCGCTGGTGCACTGGCATTGGCGGGGCAGGTATTGGCCGCGATCGACGAACCGCTGCTGTACGCGCGCATCGACATGGTGCCGGATGCCGACGGCCGCTGGTTGTTGATGGAGGCCGAATTGATCGAGCCCGATTTCTACCTCGGCGTGGATCCGGCGCAGGGCGCGGCTTTCGCGCGGGCATTGCGCGACGCGATCAGCGCCGATGACCCGCTGGCAGTCGACTGACCTAAAGCGGGTTCACCCGGAACTTGCGGCCCTTGATCTTGCCGGCACGCAACTGTTCCAGCGCGTGCTTGGCCTTGTTGCGCGCGATGGCGACATAGCTGCGGGTCGGGAAAACGTCGATCTTTCCGATCGCGTCCTTGGACACGCCAGCGTCGCCGGTCAGTGCACCGACGATATCGCCCGGGCGCAGTTTGTCGGTACGGCCGGCGTCGATGCGCAGCGTCGTCATCGTCGCCTGCGGCACCTCGCGCGGCTTGCCCGCGAGTGGCGCGATCTTTTCGTAGCGGATCGAGGAACCCTGGCGTTCCTCGACCAGTGCCGCGCGCCCGCGTTCCTGTGCTGAAACGAGACTCAATGCCAATCCGGCCTTGCCTGCGCGACCGGTGCGGCCGATGCGATGCTGGTAGGTGTCGACATCGGTCGGCAGTTCGTAGTTCACCACCGCGCCAATGTCGTCGATGTCAAGTCCGCGCGCGGCGACGTCGCTGGCGACCAGCACGTTGCAGCTGCGGTTGGCGAAGCGCAGCAGCACTTCGTCGCGATCGCGCTGTTCCATGTCCCCGTGGAGGGCGAGGGCATTGAATCCATAGTGTGCGAGCGAGCCGACCACTTCCTCGGTATCGCGGCGCATGTTGCAGAACACCACGGTGGATTCCGGCCGGAACTGCAGCAGCAACGCTGCCAGCTGCGGCGCGCGGCGCGCGGGCTCCGCCTCGAAGAAGTGCGTCTCGATGGTCGCCGGCTGCGCGCCACCATCCACGCTCACTTCCAGCGGGTCGCGCAGCATCGCCTTGCCCAGCGTGCGGATCGATTCCGGGAACGTCGCCGAGAACAACAACGTCTGGCGTTCCTTGGGCGTGCGTTTGACCAGTGCGCGGATCGCTTCATCGAAACCCATGTCGAGCATGCGGTCGGCTTCGTCGAGCACCAGCGTGCGCACGTTGCGCAAGTCCAGCGCGTCCTTCTGCACCAGTTCCAGCACGCGACCGGGCGTGCCCACCACCACGTGCGGGGCATGGGCAAGCGACGCCAGTTGCGGGCCAAGCGGGATACCACCGCACAGCACCGACAGTTTCAGGTTGGCGATGCCGGTGGCGAGCTTGCGCAGGTTCTTGCCGACCTGGTCGGCGAGCTCGCGGGTCGGGCACAGCACCAGTGCCTGGGTTTGCACGACGCCGGCATCGATGCCCTGCAACAGGCCCAATCCAAAGGCTGCGGTCTTGCCGCTGCCTGTCGGTGCCTGCGCGATGAGGTCGCGGCCGTCGAGGATGGCGGGAAGGGCCTGTGCCTGGATCGGCGTCAGTGCGGTGTAGTCGAGTGCATCGAGGCCCGGTCGCAGGGACGGGATGAGCGCGAGGTCGGCGAAGGAGACGGGGGTTGTCATCCTTCAATGATCGCAGGGCGGTGGCCGGGTTGCGAGCGCAACAGAGCGCATGTTATCGTCGATAACATAATCGGCAGGCCACGGAGTTCGCGGTGGATTCGCAAGACACGCACGCCCTGCCATCCGAAACCGCTGCACCGCATTCGCTCTGGCGCGAACTGCGCGATGCCATCCGCGGCACCGAAGCCGATTACACCAGGATTCCGCTGCGCCGCGCGGTCTTGCTGCTGGCGGTGCCGATGGTGCTGGAACTGGTGCTGGAATCGACCTTTGCCGTGGTCGATATCTATTTCGTCGCCACGCTGGGGCCGTCCGCGGTGGCGACGGTCGGCCTGACCGAGAGTTACCTGTTCCTGCTCTATGCGGTGGCAATGGGCCTGGCGATGGCGGTGACGGCGGTGATCGCGCGCCGGATTGGCGAGGGCAAGAAAGATGAGGCTGCAATTTCGGCGGTGCAGGCGATCTTCGTCGCCTTGCTGGTCGCGCTGCCGGTGGCGGTGATCGGCATCGTCTATGCGAAGGACCTGTTGCGACTGATGGGCGCCGATGCCTGGGCGCTCGCCCACGGCTATCGCTACACGCAATGGATGCTCGGCGGCAATCTCGTCATCCTGTTGCTGTTCGTCATCAACGCGGTGTTCCGTGGCGCCGGCGATGCCGCGATCTCGATGCGCGTGTTGTGGCTGGCGAACGGATTGAACATCCTGTTGTGCCCGTTGTTGATCCTCGGCTACGGACCGGTGCCGGCGCTGGGCATCGAAGGCGCGGCGATGGCCACCAATATCGGGCGTGGCTGCGGCGTGCTGTTCCAGTTGTGGATGCTGCTGCGCGGCGGCAAGCACATCCGCGTGCTGGTTTCGCAGATCGCCGTGCATGGCGAGGTGTTGTGGAACATCGTGCGCACCTCTCTGGGCGGGATCGGCCAGATGATCGTGGCGATGAGCGCGTGGATCTTCCTGATGCGCATCCTCGCCGACATCGGCAGCGCGGCGGTGGCGGGCGCGACCATCGCGATCCGATTGATGATGTTCACGATGACGCCGGCCTGGGGCATGTCGAACGCAGCGGCGACATTGGTTGGCCAGAATCTCGGCGCCAACGAACCGGCGCGCGCGGAAGCAGCGGTCTGGCACATCGGCTGGTACAACATGGCCTACCTGCTGGTGATCGCCGCCTGTTTCTTCCTCTTCCCCAAACAGCTCGTCGGTTTCTTCACGCATGATCCTGCGGTCATCAAGGTCGGGGCCGAATGGCTGCGCATCCTCTCGTATTCGCTCTACGTCTACGGCTGGTGGATGGTCAGCGTGCAGGCCTTCAACGGGGCCGGCGATACCGTGACCCCGACACGGATCAACCTGGTGTTCTTCTGGCTGATCCAGATCCCGCTGGCGTGGCTGCTGGCGCTGCACTTCGACTGGAAGGAAACCGGCGTGTTCTGGGCGGCCTTCGTTTCCGAAACATCGGTCGGCCTGTTCACCCTGTGGCTGTTCAGTCGCGGCAGCTGGAAGACGGCGAAGGTCTAGCGCGAGGCTAAACTGGGCGGATGGCAGCACATCCCCTCGACAATCCGTTCTGGTCGTCGCTCGACAGCCTGCATGCGATGCATGCATTGCGATCGGGCGAGGTGGCGTGTTACCCGGCGGATATCGCGCCCTTCGTCGGCGCATCGCGGGCGGATGCATTCGAACCAGTTGCGTTGTCGGCATTGATGGCGCCGGGCGAAGCGCGGTTGATCCTCGGCGTATTCCCGGACATCGCGCCCGCTGGTTGGGAAATCGAACGCTTCCCGGACTTGTTGCAGATGGTCTGCGAATCGCCGCTGCCCGCCATCGACGGGCCGGAGGTCGTCGCGCTCGACGCCAACCAGCCGCAGGATGTACTCGCGCTCACCGCGCTGGTCTATCCCCACTATTTCCGGCCACGCACCATGGTGCGTGGCGATTATTTCGGGCTGCGCCCGCGGCAATGGCTGGAAGCGATGGCCGGCGAGCGACTGGGCATGCCGGGCTGGCGCGAAATGAGCGCGATCTGCACCCATCCCGAGGCCCTTGGCCGGGGCCATGCACGCCGACTCACCACTTTCCTCACCAACCGGACGCACGCCCGTGGCGATGTCCCCTTCCTGCACGTGAGCCCGGACAACGCGCGTGCGGTGGAACTGTATCGGCGACTCGGCTATCGCCTGCGCCGCACGCTTCCGTTCGCAGCACTGCGGCGCCAGCAGGCCGCCTGACGCTTCACTCCCGCTCGAACTGCCGGAGTTCGTCCAGCTGCGCCTGCGCCTTGCGGATGCTCGCGGTCGAAGCGATATCGTCCATCCACTTCGCCAGTTTGACGCGCCGGGGATCGGCGTGCGACCAGCGATACGCGCCCCAGGTCGCCAGCAGCCCGAATGCACCGACCGCGAAATTGATCCACACCCAAAGTGGCGTGCCGGCATGCGGCGGATGATCGGCGAGCCCGGCGAAGGCGATCACCACGACGATCCACATGATCCACCACGGCAGGCCGAGCAGCACGGCACCAAGCAACTGGAACTTGCGCAGCAGCGTCAGGCGCTTCTGGATGCCCACTACCGGCGCGGCGTTGTCGATGCCCGAGATGAGGGCCATGGTGATGCCGCCATGGACGACATTGGCGATGCCGAAAGCATGCAGCGTGATGCCGGCCAGCAGGTAACCCATGGTGTGGAGGTTGTTTTTCCAGCAGGCGATGCCGAGCAGTGTCAGTGAAACGCCCAGCAGGATCTGCAGCAATTGTCCCCAGAACAGGGGGCGCAGGCTGGCATGCAGGCGATCACGCTTGCGCTCCGCCAGCAGTTGCAGGTTGATGGCGTCCTGGTGGTCGAGGCGCTGGTTCAGCGATTGCCAGGCGGTCTTGAAGTCGTCGAGTTCCATGATGGTTCGTGTCCCGTGGTGGGTGACGCTCAGAGTTCGTTGCGGATGCGCTGTTTCAGGCGCCCGATCTTGGTGGAGACATTGGCCTCGCTGATGCCGAGGATGTCGGCGATCTCGCGCTGCGGGCGTTCGTCGAGATAAAGGATCAGCAGGGCGCGATCGAGCGGCTTCTGCGCGCGGATGAAGCGCTGCAGCAGTTCGACCTGCTGCTCGGTCTCGTGGTCGGTCGCGTTGTGGTCGGCGATGTCGTGTTCGTCGTCGAGCGGCACCAGGTGTTGCCGGCGGCGGCCATCGCCACGACCGAAACTGATCGCGACGTTCAGCGCGATCCGGTACATCCAGGTCGAGAAGCTCCGTGCCGGGTCGTACTGCGGCCACGCCCGCCACAATTGCATGGCGATGTCCTGGATCAGGTCGGCGCGATCTTCCGGCAGGCGCGTCCACGAGTTCGCCACCTTGAACAGGATGCCGCGATGGCGTTCCAGCAGGCTGCCGAACGCCTCGCGCGTATCCAGGTCGATCGCCGTCGATTGCATCGCTTCGTCCATTCCTCTGCCACGGTTGCGGGACCGCGGTGGGTGCCCGTTATCGTAGTGATTCGCGGCGAGCGACGGTTTCTCACATCCCGGGGGCGTCGATCCCCAATCTCGACATCAGCGCCATTGCGCTGGCGGGGTTGCGTTCCTTGGCGGCGCTGATGAAGTAGAGGAAGACCTCGCGCGGCTGCATGGGGGCGGCCACTGGCGACACGTGCGGCAGTTCGGCGGGATCCTCGCCCTTGACCCAGCGTTGCGCCAGCGACGCCCAGGCCGCGAGTTCCTCGTCGGGATAGCCGGTCTCGATCCAGGCGCGGCTGCGCATCAGGCGCGCATAGACGAAATCGCCGCTGAGGTCTGCGATCTGCGGCAGGTCGGGCGAATCGGTATGGACGATGGCCATGCCGCGCGCGCGGGCGAGGGCGACATAGCCGGCATTGACGAAGGCGGCATCGCGCACGTCGAGGACGTGGCGCAGGCGACGGCCATCCAGCGTGTCGGGGATCAGGTCGAGGAAGGCGGTGAAGTCGTCGCGATCGACCTGGGCGTTGCGGTCGAGCTGCCACACCACCGGCCCCAGGCGATTGCGCAGGTGCGCGAGGTCGCCGAGGAAGGCATCGATCTGCCCACCGGTGGACGCCAGTCGCCGCGATTGCGTGATGCGCTTTGGCGCCTTGGCGCTGAAGATGAAGTCGTCGGGGACGGCATCGCGCCAGCGCGCATACGTCTCCGGCTTCTGCGCCGCGTAGTAGGTGCTGTTGATCTCGATGCTGGTGACATGGCGGCTGGCGTACTCCAGCTCACGCCGTTGCTGCCATCCCTTGGGATAGAAGCGGCCGCGCCACGGCTCGTATACCCAGCCGCCGATGCCAATCCTTATGGCTTCTTTGGTTCTGTCCATGGGGCGGATTGGAAGCGCATCCGCGGGCTTGTGCAAGTGCCGATTGCGCGAACTGTGGGATCGGCTACGCTTGTGCCAACGGACTGGAACAGGGTTCCCACTATGTATCTGATTTTCCGCCGCTTTCTGGTCGTGACGCTGGTCGCGGTGTGCGCCGTCGCCAACGCCGCGCCACAGGTGGCAAACGCCCCTGCGAATGCATCCGTGACGATCGATCCGGGTCGCCTCGCCGCGTTCGACGCCTACGTCGATGCCGTGCGCAAGCAGTTCGACGTGCCGGGCATCGCCGTCGCCATCGTGCAGGACGGCAAGGTTGTGATGGAAAAGGGTTACGGCCTGCGCAGCATCGACGACGGCAAGCCGGTCGATGCGCACACCATGTTCGCCATCGCATCGAACACCAAGGCGTTCACCGCGGCTTCGCTGCAGATGCTGGCCGAGGACGGCAAGCTCGACATGAACGATCGGGTGATCGACCACCTGCCGTGGTTCCGCATGTCCGATCCCTACATCACCAACGACATGCGCATCCGCGACCTGCTGGCGCATCGCAGCGGCTTGAGCCTGGGTGCCGGCGATCTCCTCTACTGGCCGACTTCGAGCTACACCACGCGCGAAGTCGCCGAGCGCCTGCGCCATGTGCCGATCACCGGCCAGTTCCGCGCCCAGTACGCCTACGACAACATCCTGTTCGCGGTCGCCCAGCTGGTGATCGAGGACGCCAGCGGCATGTCCTACAAGCAGTTCCTGCAGACGCGTTTCTTCACGCCGCTGGGCATGGGCGAGACGCGTTACAACAGCGACGACCTCAAGCCCGGCGACAACGTCGCGACCGGACACGCCAAGTTCAATTTCAAGGAATTGAAGACCGTCGGCGTGACCACCTGGCGCAATGCCTCGGGCGCGGGCGGCCTCTACTCCAGCGTGCATGACCTGACGCAGTGGATGAACGCCCAGCTCGCCGGCGGCCAGATCCCCGGCAGCGACAAGCGTCTTTTCAGCGAGAAGAGCCAGCGCCAGATGTGGTCGGTGCTGACGCCGATCCCGGTCGGCAAGCCGTCGATTCCCGAGCTGGTGCCGGCGATGCCGAACTTCAGCGGTTACGGCGAAGGCTGGTTCCTCAGCGACTACGCCGGCAATCGCCTGGTCTGGCATACCGGTGGCTGGCCGGGCATGGTCTCGCGCCTGACGCTGGTGCCCGATCGCAGGCTCGGCGTGGTGGTGCTGACCAACCAGGAAGTCGGCGCCGCCTTCAATGCGGTGACCTACAAGGCGCTGGACATCCTGCTCGGCCGCTCCGATTACGACTGGCTGGGCGCGTACGCCAAGGCGGTGGCCAAGGCTGCGGGCGACTCCGACGACAGCTGGAAGAAACACCAGGCCGCGCGTGACGCCAAGTCGAAGCCGTCGTTGCCGCTCTCGGGTTACGCCGGTACCTTCCGCGATCCATGGTATGGCGACGTGGTGGTGAAGCAGGGCACGAAGGGGCTGGAGATGCGCTTCGCCAAGACCGCGGAACTGGTCGGTGACATGGAGCCGTGGCAGCACGACACCTTCATCGTCCATTGGCGCGAGCGTGCCTTGAACGCCGATGCCTTCGTCAGCTACGCGCTGGATGCCGATGGCAAGGTGCGCGAGGTGCGGATGGAACCGGTGTCGCCGCTCACCGATTTCAGCTTCGACTTCCAGGACCTGCGCCTGGCCCCGGCCAAATAACCAAGCCCGCGTCGACGCATGAGGATCGAGGAACGCCGGATCGACGTCGACCAGTTGCAGCCGGGCATGTACGTGTGCCGGCTCGACCGGTCGTGGGATGGCACCCCGTTCCCGCTGCAGGGCTTCCTGATCCACAGCGACGACGACGTGCGCGAGCTCGCGCGCTGGAGCAGCGTGGTCTTCATCGATGTCGAGTTGTGCGAACCGGTATTGCGGCAACGATTGCTGACCCTGGATCCACATGAGCGCATCGTCACCCGGACGATGACGCGCATCGAGCGCAAGCGGGACGAATACGCGTTCCAGCAACGCTTCGACCGCGAAGTGCGTGTCGCCGACAAGGCGTTCACCACGTTCACCCAGCAGGCTTCGGTGCTGCTGGACGCGTTGCGCAGTCGCGACACCCTTGACCAGCGCAGCGTCGATGCCGCCGTCACCCCGGTGGTCGCCGCGGTCACGCGCAACCAGGACGCCTATTTCTGGCTGATGGCGTTGAAGCGCCACTCCGATTACGCCTATCGACACGCCACCAATTGCTGCGCGCTGGCGATCGCCTTCGGGCGCGCGCTGTCCTATCCGGAAAGCGGCTTGCTGTCGCTGGCGCGTGGCGGCCTGCTGATGGACATCGGCATGGCCAGCGTGCCTGCCAACGTGGTCGATCGTCCCGGGATGCTGCACGCCTCGCAGGCGATGGAAATGCGCAGCCACGTCGATGAAGGTTGCCGTCGTTTCGATGCCGCCGGGTTCAACGATCCCGAGGCGCGTGACATGCTCGCCTGCCATCATGAATTCTTCGACGGCAGCGGGTATCCGCGCCGGCTTGCCGGAACCGCGATTCCGTTGAGCGGGCGCATCGCCACGATTGTCGATGCCTTCGATGCGATGTCCAGCGATCGCCCCTATCGTGCGGCGATGACGCGTGATGCCGCGTTGCGCGAACTGTACCGAGGTCGCGATCGCCAGTTCCAGAGCGAACTGGTGGAAGAATTCGTGCGCTGCCTCGGCGTGTATCCGGTCGGCACGCTGGTGGAATTGAGCAGTGGCGAGATCGGCATCGTCGTCGCCCAGAACAATGCCCACCGCCTGCGCCCACGCCTGATGCTGCTGACCATGCCGGACAAGACCCTGCGCGAACCTTTCGTGCCGCTCAACCTGCTCGGCAACGAAACCGACGAAAACGGCGAACGCCTGGCCATCGTCCGCAGTGTTGCCGGCAGCAGCTACGGGCTGGATCCCACGGAGTTGTTCCTGTGAGCGGCTATCGTCGGGTGCTCAATGCGATGGACGCGGCCATGCGGCAGGACGAGCAGTTCGCGCTGCTGGTCGTGCGATTGCGTCGCCTGCGCGAAACCGAACTCTCGTTCGGTCATGCGATCGGCGAGCAGTTGCAGCGCGAGACCGAGATACAGATCCGCGATGCGCTGCGTCCCGGCGACACGTTGTTCCACATCGGCGAGAGCGATTTCGCGATCCTGCTGCCCACGGTGCGCGGCGAGGCGCATGCCGAGCTTGCGGCGGCCAAGATCGCACGATTGTTCGACCACCCGATCCAGCTCGATCGCCATTCGGTGCTGGTACGCATCACCGTTGGCGGCGTGGTGTCCTCGGCGCAGGAACGCACCCCGGAAGAGATGCTGATGGCGGCCGACCACGCCTGCGCCTGGGCGATCCATTCGCGCCACGGCTACGAGATGGCGCGAGGCATTGAATTGCGCCCGCCCGTCGGCCACAGCGTGCTTGCCGAAGCGCTGCGGATGAACGCGTTGCAGCTCCACCTGCAGCCGATCCAGGAAATCGCGACCGGCAGGACGGTCGCGTTCGAAGCCCTGGCGCGCTGGACCTTGCCGGACGGTCGCGCCGTCTCGCCCGCGGATTTCGTGCCGATGGCGGAACAGAGCGGACTGATCGGTGAGCTCACCGTGTGGAGCCTGCACGCGGCGATGCGCCATCTGGCGGCGTGGAGCCAGTTTGCCCCGGAGGTGGTGTGCGCGATCAATGTCTCGCCCCTGTTCGCCGCCGATGCCGGATTCCCCGGGCTGGTGGAGCGCGCGATGTCGATCTGGAACGTGCGGCCGCAGCAGGTGATGCTTGAAATCACCGAAACCGCCTTCGCCAACAACATCAGCGCGGTGATCGAATCGATGATCGCGCTGAAGAACAAGGGCATCGGCATCGGCATCGACGATTTCGGCAGCGGCTACGCCACTTTCTCCTACCTCAAGGACTTCCCCGTTTCCGAACTCAAGATCGATCGCGTCTTCATCACCGACCTTGCGCACGACCCGCGCCTGCGCCAGCTGGTGGCATCGATGATCGACATGTCGCACCGCCTCGGCATCCATTGCGTGGCCGAAGGCGTGGAGGACCAGGCGACGCTCGACGTGCTGACCGAGCTCGGCTGCGACCAGGTGCAGGGGTACGTCATCGGTCGCCCGGCACCCGCCGACGAGGTGGTGGCGGCGCTGGCGAACAATCGCAGCCTGGCCTGAACACTTCGTTCGCGCGGCGTTGTCGTCTTCGCGGCACAATGGCGGGATGATCTTTCGCTGGTTCGAATCCCTCGTCGACCCCTTCGCACCCGGCCACGACGGCACGCCACCGTCGTCGATCTGGCGCTTCTACTGGCATTACCTGCGGCAGGTGCGCGGCGTGCTGGCCGCGATCTGCGTGGTCGGCTTCTTCGTCGCGCTGGTGGAAGTCTCGCTGTTCGACTTCGTCGGCAAGCTGGTCGACATGGCGAAAGACATGGCGGCGCCGGATTTCTTCCGCGTCCACGGCCACGAACTGTTGTGGATGGCCTTCGTCACCGTCGTCGCGCGGCCGTTGCTGCTCGGCATCCACGACATGCTGGTGAACCAGTCGCTGGTGCCGTCGTTCACCGCGCGCATCCGCTGGCAGCAGCACCGCTACGTCAATCGCCAGAGCATGGCGTTCTTCCACAACGATTTCGCCGGGCGCATCGCCAACCGCATCATGCAGACCGGCGCGTCGCTGCGCGAATCGGCGGCGCAGATCGTCGATGCGTTGTGGTACGTCATCATCTACACGCTCACCGCGCTCTACCTGTTCGCCAAGGCCGATCCCCGGCTCACCGTGCCGCTGGTGCTGTGGCTGTTCGGCTACATCGCCTTGCTGTGGTATTTCGTGCCCAAGACCAAGGTGCGTTCGCTGGCGGCCTCCACCGCGAAATCGAAGTTCATGGGGCGCGTGGTCGACGGCTACACCAATGCGGCGACGCTCAAGCTGTTCCCGCATGCCGGGCTGGAAGACGAGTACGTCCGCGAGTCGGTGCAGGAAAACGTCGACAAGGTGCGGGCGATGACGCGCCTGACCACGGCGATGGACGTGGCGATCACCACCCTCAACGGCCTGATGATCGCCGGTACCGGTGCGCTCGGCCTGTGGCTGTGGTCGCAGGGCAGGGTGAGCGCGGGCGCGATCGCGCTGTCGACCGGCCTCGCGATCCGCATCAGCAACATGTCCGGCTGGATCATGTGGGTGGTGAACGGCATCTTCGAAGACATCGGTACCGTGCAGGACGGCATGCTCACCGTGGCGCAGCCGCTGACGGTGGTCGATGCGCCGGATGCGAAACCGCTGGTGGTGACGCGCGGCGAAGTCCGTTTCGAGCACGTGCATTTCCATTACGGGAAGGCCGGCGGCGTGATGGACGATTTGAGCCTGGCCATCGCGCCGGGCGAGAAGGTCGGGCTGGTTGGCCCCTCCGGCGCGGGCAAGACCACGCTGGTGAACCTGCTGCTGCGCCTCTACGACCTCGAATCCGGACGCATCCTGATCGACGGACAGGACATCGCGCAGGTCACGCAGGCGAGCTTGCGCGGACAGATCGGCATGGTGACGCAGGACACCTCGCTGCTGCATCGTTCCATCCGCGACAACCTGCTGTACGGACGACCGGCTGCAACGCCGGAACAACTGGAGGCGGCCGTGCATGGCGCGCGCGCCGACCAGTTCATCCCGGAACTGGTCGACAGCGATGGCCGCATCGGCTACGACGCCCATGTCGGCGAACGTGGCGTGAAACTTTCAGGCGGCCAGCGCCAGCGCATCGCGATCGCGCGGGTGCTGCTGAAGGACGCGCCGATCCTGGTGCTGGACGAAGCGACCTCCGCGCTCGACTCCGATGTCGAGGCGGCGATCCAGGACAGCCTCGATCACCTGATGCAGGGCAAGACGGTCATCGCGATCGCGCACCGCTTGTCGACCATCGCACGGATGGATCGCCTGGTGGTGATGGACAAGGGCCGCATCGTCGAATCCGGCACCCACGCCGAACTGATTGCGCTGGGTGGTCTCTATGCGCGGTTGTGGCAGCGCCAGACCGGTGGTTTTGTCGCGCTGGACGACGACAGCAACTAAACGACCTGAGCCTGGTTGCCGTGCGGGCGTGCGGGGCGGCCCTGCCAGTCGAGCAGGCGCTCGAGGTGCGTGAACACGTCACCGCGTCCGAACGGCTTGCGCAGGAAGGCGTCGGCGCCGATGCGTTGCGCGTAGTACTGCTCGGTCGCCTGTTCGTTGCCCGACATCATGATCACCGGGATGTCGCGCGTACCGGGATCGCGGCGCAGGGTGCGCAACACGCTGAAGCCATCCATCCCCGGCATCACGATGTCGAGCAGGATCGCGTCGGGTCGTTGGGCGTGGATGCTGGTCATCGCGTCTTCGCCGGAAGCGGCGGTCGTGACCTGCACCCCAGCCTGCTTGAGCATGCGCCCGAGTACCGAGAGCACGGTGCCGGAATCATCGACGATCAGCAGTCGCGTGCCGTGGCAGGGATTGCGCCGCGGGTGTCGACGGCGTTCCTCGCCGGCATAACCGTCGACCGGATGATCGGGTGCAACGGCAGGTACGGTGGCTTCCCCAGGCACCTTGGCAGGTACCGGCCAACGCAGAAAATCGATCCAGCCCATGAATCCCCCAGCCCGGCGTCCAATGCCTAAAAATAGATTGTAGCGGGGGATCCGGGTCCGTGCGAGGCTCAGCGCGGCGCCGTCGACAACCGTGCCAGGCCGATCAGTCGTGCCGCGCGCAGGCCGCCAAGCACCAGCGTGCCCAGCTGCAGCACCAGCATCGCCATCGCGGCATTGCCCTTGATCAGGTCAAGCACGATGACGGGTGACACCAGCGCTGCCAGTCCCACCGTCACCACGTAGACCACGCCCACCGAGAACGGCCGGCGCAGCATCAGCCCGATCCCGCGCAATGCCGCGCGCCATGCGGTGCGCAATTGGCTGTCGGCGGCGAATTGCGCACGCGTGGCGTCCAGCGCGCATTGGGCGATGGCGAACGCCGCGATCATCACGGCATTCCCGGCGTATCCCAGGTGCTTGGCCTGGCTGGTCAGGATGGCGGCGTCGGCCGACTTGTTGATCATGCCGAAGATGACGCTGGCAAGGCCGAACAGGACGCCAAGCGGGATCGCCAGCACCAGCCAGACGCGGAACTGGCGCCAGTATTCGCGCAGCCCGCCATGGATCAACTCGCCGAAGCCGAGCGGACGCCCTTCGCGCAGGCTCGCCACCAGCATGCCCGAGAGCAGCGGCGACAGGAGCAGTGCGAACACCATGGTGACGCCGATGTGCAGGCCCAGTGACTGGCCACCACCATCCCTCAGCATCGACATGATGCCGTCGGCCAGCAGCGGGATGTTGTTGCCGGCATCGATATCCGCTGCCTGCGGGCTATGGCCGAAGGTGTCGGCGATCATCGCGCGCAGCGGTGCGCTTGCCGCGATCGCCGGGATCAGTGCGGCCAGCAGCCACAGGATCAACATGCGCCAGTGGCGCGGTGCGCTCGCCAGTCCGCCGATCAGGGCGCGGAACCCGTTGATGCGGCCGCTCACAGCAGCTGCCCCTGGGCGATCGCCAGCTGCAGCCAGCCCATCGCGCGCGTCGCCAACGACATCCGGTGTGGTTCGACGGTGCGACCGTTGTCGATCTGCGACACGTCCATCCCGTGCAGGCCCTGCGGATCAAGCTCGGCTTTCACTGCCTTGGCCGGACCACTCCACTGGTAGCGGAACCAGCGTTGGTCCCCGTCGAGGTTCACCATCTTGACGCTCCCGTCGTCGAACGTGACTTTCAGTTGTTGCGGCACCGCCGCGCCGTCGCGGCGCACGACCACGGTGGATTCGAACGGATACGGGCCGCCGCTTTTCGCGTCCGGATGCTGCTTCTTCCACGCGGCGCGCGCATCGTCGATCGACTTGTCGACCGCGGCCTGCGTCATCACCGTGCGCTTGCCGTCGACCAGGCGATAACCGTTGCCCGGGGTCATTTCGCGCACGTCGATGCTGGCGACGCGATCATCGATCTTGCGGGCATTGAACACCGCGATGTCGAACGAGCGATTCACCACGTCCGGCCGACCGCTGCCTTCGGCCAGCGCATCGCGGAAATCGGTCAGCGTCGGATGGCGGAACTTCCAGCGTTCGTAATAGAACTTCATCGCGCGGCCCATGGCTTCGTGGCCGATCTGCGCCTCGATGTCGTTGAGCATCGTCGCGGTGCGCGAATACACCGTGTTGTAGCTGCCGGGCAGGCGGTCCCACGAATTCTCGCCGACCGGATCCTTCGGGTCGCTCAGTCCCGCGCTGAGGCGTTCAAGCGTGCGCAGCGGCATCACCGCCGTCAGGCCGAAGCGCTTGCTGAAACTGGATGCCAACGACAGCGCCTGATGGCGGTCGCTGAGCATGCGGTCGTCCCAGTACTGGTTGACGCCTTCGTCGAGCGCCGGCTCCTCGAACTCGTTGGAAGCGAGGATGCCGTAGAAATAGCCGTGGCCGAATTCGTGGATGGTGACGAAATCGATCAGGTACTGGCCGGTCGTTCCCGGCGAGAAATCCTTGGCGTGGTCGGCGGTGAAGAAGGTCGGGTATTCCATGCCGCCGGCTTCGTCGGCGTTGTGCGGCGGCACCACCGCGGTCACGGTGCGATACGGATACGGGCCGAGCGTGTCGGAGAAATAGGTCAGCGAATCGAGCGTCGCCTTCAGGACGGGCTGGGCGTCCATGGCGTATTCGTTCGGAACCAGCACGCGGACCTTCACCGGAGGGCTGCCCGGATGCGTCCACGTCGCCTCCAGCGGCGTCGCCGTCTTGTTGTCGGCGGTCCATGCGAAGTCGTGGACGTCGTCCTGCGTGTAGCGATACGAAACCAGGTTGCCGGATTCGGCAGGCGTGCCCTGCAGTTCGCCGGTGGCGCCGACGGTATAGCCCTTCGGTACGTGCAAGGTGACGTCGAAACTGCCGAAGTCGGCGTAGAACTCGCTGTTCATGTGGAACTCGTGGGCGTTCCAGCGCGTTGTGGTCGCGCCACGCTCACCCGGGAGTTCCAGCACGCCGATCTTGGGGAACCATTGTCCGACCAGGTGGAAGGTATCGAAGTAGCCGGTGCGCGCGACCACGCGCGGCAACTGGTCGAAGAAGTCGATGTCGAAGGTGCTGCTGGCGCCGGCGGCAATCGGCTGCGGCAGGTCGACGCGCACCACGGTGTGGTCGGTCTCGGGGCCGTTGTCGGGATGCACGTAGCTCCAGCGCGCGACCTGTTCGCCCTGTTTGATCGAATCGAGGCGGATATAACCCCAGTCGTTGTCGCCGGTGGCGACTTCGCTGCGGAACTTGAAGCCGCGGTTGCGCTCGCTGAAGAAGGTGCTGCCGTTGCTTTCGAAGCCGTTGAGATACAGGTGCAGGTAGATGCTGCACACCGGCTGGCTGCTGCGGTTGCGCCAGGTCAGTTGTTGGCGACCGGTGACGGTGTGTTTGACCGGATCAAGCGTCGCGTCGATGGTGTATTTCACCACCCGATCAGACAGCGTCGGCGCATCGGCCTTGCGTGGGCCACCCCACGCATCGGGGGAACTCGCGGTGGTGGGCGCCGCGGCATCGGCGGCGGCCAGCGGGATTGCCGGGCAGGATGCGTCAGGCGTCGCTGCAGCTTCAGTGGCCGTTGGTGCCGGTGTCGGCGATGGGGGCGTGATGCGTGCCGCCAGGGGCAGGACGATCGCGAGGCAAGCGAGCGGAACGAGACTTGAACGCCAGGTGCGCATGAGAGGATCCCCGATGGATCCTCCAAGAGTGGATCGCCGCGGATTCCACCGCAACCATGACCAATGGCAGGGGGATGGAGCCTGTCGTCCTAGGCTTCGTCGTCGCCGCTGATTTCGACGAGCATGTCGAGATCGAATGCCAGCGCTTCCATCTCGCGTTGCACGCGCCCGGCAGTGGCGTTGTTGGCGAGATCGAGTTCGATCTCGTGCACCTTGGGTCCGACCAGGTCGCTCAATCCCGCCGAACTCGAATCCCAGTCATCGAGATGCGGCATCAGGTCGTCCACTTCCTCGATCGAATGGATGCCGTCCATGCTGTCGATCAGGTTCAACATGGTGCGAACCTGGTCGTCGCTGCCGGTCATCCTCGCGCGCATCATCGGCATGGCACGGTCTCCTCGGGAGCCGTACCCAGCATAGACCTGTTGTGCGTGGCATGCGTGAAAAAATCAGCGCTGCGGAATGCCGCGCACGATCGGGCCGATGTTGCAGATGTCGATATGGCCAGCCTTGTGCACGTACCAGCCATCCTGGCGATTGCGGCGGTTCTCGATCATCTCCGCGAATTGCGGACTATCGCTGCGCAACACTTCGATCGCTTCGCGCTGCTCCGGTGGCACGTCGCTGGCGAGATGAATGGCGGTGATCGGCACGCGCATCCCGGGTTTGTCGAACATGCCCATCGGGTCGGGGCCGCGGTGGATCGCGCTCAGGTACTGCATTCCCTTCAACACGCGGCCGACGGTGGTGATGTTGAGATCGAGTTGGCGCGGTGCCTGGCCGGTGACGACATAGAGTTCGGCGCCATTGCTGCTGTCGGGCTCGTTGCTGCGGCCGGCGCCCAGCGTGCCGTAGCAATGCGTCATCCATGCCCGTCCGGTCCCCGGATCGCGCGCGGCCGGGAAATCGCCGGAGAAGCCGACTTCCGGCGCCCATCCGTCGTGGTCGGGCAACGCGGTGAACGCGAGTCCCTTGGCCGGGCGGTCGAATTCGGCGGGGAGATGCTGCTTTGCCGGGGCCGGGTAGGGCTTGGCCTTGCCGGCCTCGTCGGCATCGGGATCGCCGAACTGGACGACGAAATTGTCCTGCGACCGGTACACCGACAGCCCGTCCCAGAACTTGCCGTGGGCGAGGGCCTGGATATTGGCGACATGTGCCGGCGCGAACTGCGGCGCCAGCTCGATCACCACGCGTCCGCCGTTGACGTCCATATAGAGCGTGTTCTGCGGATCGGGGCGATACCAGGCGCTGGCCGGCGCGCTGTCGATGATCTCCTTGCTGCTGCGCTGCTTGGCCGCTTGCGGCGTATCGGCAGCGCCGGCGGTGACCGCGATGGCGCACAACAGGGAAGCGAACAGGGCAGCGTGCTTGGGCATGTTGGTCCTCCGGGAAGTGCCCGGAGCATAACGCGCCGGAGCAACAACTCGCGCCACTCCACCTACCCGAAAGCCACCACCGGCAGCGCCTGTGCGGTTCGTCCGTATGGCCGACCATTCCGCCGCATGGATGCGGCGGATGAGCCTCCATGGACGGATTCACGGCGTGTCGGCCATATGGACAACCGCGACAGGCGCACAGCCGGGCGAGCTTTCATCACCCATGACTACCAGCACATTCGCTATATCGAAATCAACACTAGTATCGACTCCAACATAGAGGGGCAAGGGCAATGGACGACAGCCTGCGCAAATTCCACAAGGAGCTGAGTGCCGGGACGGTGGCGCTGGCCCTGCTCGCGGTCGTCGAATCGGCGACCGAACCGATGCACGGCTACCTGATCGCCAAGCAGCTCGAACGCGATGGCGGCGGCGTGCTGGCGGGCAAGCAGAGCGCGCTGTACCCGGTGCTCCGCAATCTCGAAGGCGCCGGCCTGCTGTCCAGCTCGATCGAACCTTCCAGTAGCGGTCCTCCGCGCCGTTGCTACCAGATCACCACAGCGGGCCGCACAGCACTGCGCGCATGGGCCGAGGCCTGGCGCGAAACCCGCGATTCCGTCGATTCCGTCCTCAAAGGGGCCAAGGCATGAACAGCTCGTTGCCGACCAGCATTCCCGACTATCTCGAACACCTGCGCCGCTCGCTCACGGGTGCGGATCCCGCGATGATCCAGGACGCGTTGTACGACGCCGAGGAATACCTGCGATCCGAAATGGCCGAAAACCCCGGCAAGTCCGAGGCCGAGGTGATCGCCACGGTGGCATCGAGTTACGGCGCCCCCGACGAAGTCGCCGACATCTATCGCGACACCGAAGTGAAGGTGCAGGAAGCGTTGCGCCCGCCGCGCCCGCAAGTGCGCGTCGACATCCACAGGAAGTCGTGGCTGCGCAGCGTGTTCGGCGTCTTCAGCGATCCCTATACCTATGGCGCGTTGTTCTACATGATGCTGTCGCTGGCGACCGGCATCTTCTACTTCACCTGGACCGTGACTGGCGTCAGCCTGTCGTTCGGCCTGATGGTCCTGATCATCGGCGTGCCGTTGCTGCTGCTGTTCATCGGCGCCACGCGGATCCTGTCGCTGGTGGAAGGACGCATCGTCGAAACGATGCTCGGCGAGCGCATGCCGCGACGCACGGTCTACCACGACCGCGACATGCCCGTGCTGGATCGCATCAAGGACATGCTGGTCGATCCGCGCACCTGGTCGACCTTCCTGTATTTCCTGCTGATGCTGCCGATCGGCATCATCTACTTCACCATCGCCGTCACCGGCATGACCACGGCATTGGCATTGATCGCATCGCCGCTGGCCGACTGGTTCGGCGACTTCAATGGCTATCACGTGTGGATCGGCGATGTCCTGCTGTCCGATTCCCCGACGGCCTTCTGGCTGTGGCCGATCGTGGTGCTCTCCGGCGTGGTCTTGCTGGTGCTGACCCTGCATGTTGTGCGTGCGATCGGGCGCGTCCATGGCCGTATCGCCAAGCATTTGCTGGTCAAGCTCGATTGACGGCAGTTGCTGCGGTCGCACGTGTCGTCCACACGGCGTTAATGGTCCATCCGGATAGTCTGGGTATCCCCCGATGCTTGGAGAATCCGGATGAATCTTTCGATCAAGGCAGGCGTTGTCGCTGCCATCGTGGTGAGCATGCTGGCCGGTTGCGCCAGTTACACCGGACAGACCAACGATCCCAATGACCCGAATCGCACCAAGCGCGGCGCATTGATCGGCGCCGGCGTTGGCGCGGCAGTCGGCCTGCTGGCAGGCACCAGCGCCAAGAACCGTCGCGAGAAGGCCATGCTCGGCGCCGGCATCGGCGCGCTTGCGGGTGGTGGCATCGGCGCCTACCAGGATCGCCAGGAAGCCGAACTGCGCAGGCAGACCGCGGGCACCGGCGTGGATGTGCAGCGCGACGGCGACGTGATCAAGCTCAACCTTCCGGATGGCGTGACCTTCGATTTCAACAAGACCGACGTCAAGCCGCAGTTCTATCCGGCGCTGAACAACATCGCCCACACCATCTCGCAGTACAACCAGACCATTGTCGAGATCAACGGCCATACCGACAATGTCGGCACGGTTGCGGTGAACCAGCGCATTTCCGAACAGCGCGCGCAATCGGTGGCCAATTACCTGTCTTCGCAGGGCGTGCAATCGGTGCGCATGGAAACGCACGGCTACAACTTCCAGTATCCGATCGCCGACAACAACACCGATGCCGGGCGCGCGGCCAATCGCCGCGTCGAGATCCGCCTGGTGCCGTTGACGAACAACGGGACCTGAGCCCGTTCGGTCGAAGCCGAAAAAAGGCCGCCTTCGGGCGGCCTGTTCGTTTGTGTTGCCGGCAGATCAGGCGTGATGCCCTTCCGGTGCGCATGCCGTCGCTTCGACCTGCAGGGTCGCATGGTCGATGTCGAAGCGGTCGTGCAGCATCGCGGCCAACGCGGCACGCACCGCGTCGGCATCGCGGCCCGTTGCGTCGAGCACCACATGGGCGGTCAGTACCGGCTCGTTCGATCCCAAAGCCCAAGCGTGGAGATCGTGCACTTCGGCGACACCCGGCTGGTCGGAGATGGCGGCGCGAACCGCGTCGAGGTCGAGTCCGTTGGGAACGCCCTGCATCAGCACATGGCCTGCTGCCCGCAGCAATGTCCATGTTCGTGGCAACACCCATAGTCCGATCAACACCGCGATGATCGGGTCGGCATGAACCCAGCCCGTATAGCGGATGACGATTGCGGCAAGGATCACGCCGACCGAACCCAGCATGTCGCTCCAGACTTCCAGATAGGCGCCTTTCACGTTGAGGCTGCTGCCGCTGCCGGCCTGCAACAGTCGCATCGAGATCAGGTTCACCACCAGGCCGATCACTGCGATCACCAGCATCGCGGTCGATGCCACTTCCGGCGGCTGGCGGAAACGACCCACGGCCTCCCACAGGATGTAGATCGCGACGATGAACAGCAGGCCGCCATTGACCAGCGCGCCGATCGCTTCCATGCGCGCATAGCCGTAGGTGCGCCTGGCATCGGGCGGCCTGCGGCTCAAGCGCACCGCGATCAGCGAGATCGCCAGCGCGATGACGTCGGTCATCATGTGCGCCGCGTCGGAGAGCAGGGCGAGGCTGTTGGTGATCAGGCCGCCGATTGCCTCGACCACCAGAAAGGCGGCGGTCAGGCCGAACGCCCACCATAACGGGCGTTCGTGCCGGATTTCGCCGCCACCATGATCGTGGGCATTCCCCATCTCGTTATCCTCCTTCAGGCTGTGCCATCGATCGGCAACGCTTGCTCGACCGCACTGATGTAGAGCCATCCACCATCGCGATGCCCGGTATGGCCGGTTTGTCGAATCACATTGGTGGCTTGCGCCACCTCCCCATCCTCGCAGAACACCTCGATTTGAACTTCACTGATGACCTTGTCACCCAGTTCGACCGAGTATTCCTGCTCGCGTGCACTCAGCACGCGTAGCAGGGCCTTCACGTCAAACAGGCTGACGCGGCGGAATCCTGCCGCGTCCAGAGCGTGCACCACATCGGCGGCACGATTGCGATGTACAAATGCCTTGAGCTGCTTCATGGTGATGCCTCCTTGGAAGAGTTGCATTCGGCCCTGAGTTCGAGCCATTCGTACAGCACGGGCAGCAAGATCAGCGTCAGCAACGTCGAACTGATCAATCCGCCGACCACCACTGTTGCCAGTGGTCGCTGCGTTTCCGCGCCAACACCGGTCGAAAGCAGCATCGGCACCAGTCCCAGGATCGCCACACTTGCGGTCATCAGCACCGGACGCAGGCGCAATGCCGTGCCTTGGACCACGGCATCACGTACCGACAAACCCTTGCCGCGTAGTTCGTTGAGGAAGCTCACCAGCACGATGCCGTTGAGCATCGCCACGCCGAACACTGCGATGAAGCCGATTGCCGAGGGGACCGACAGGTATTGCCCGGTGACGAACAGCGCGAGCAGCCCGCCGATGGTGGCAAATGGCACGTTGGCGATGATCAAGGTCGCATATCTGATCGAATTGAACGCGGTGTAGAGCAGCACGAAGATGAAGAAGATCGTGACCGGAACGATCACCGCGAGCTTGGCGAGTGCCCGCTGTTGGTTCTCGAAGGCACCACCCCATTCGATCCAGTAGCCCGGTGGCAGCTTGACCTGTTGCCCGATGGCGGCATTGGCGTCCTTCACGAAGCTATCGACGTCACGGCCGCGCACATCCATCTGGATCACCGCATGGCGCTGCAACTGCTCGCGACGAACGAAGGAGTAGCCTTCGCCGACACCGACGGTGGCCACTTCCGACAACGGCACGACCGCGCCGGTCGTGGTGCGCAGCGGAATGCGCCGCAGGGCTTCCACCGAATCACGGGTCGATTCGTCGAGGCGCACGGCGATGTCGAAACGCTTGACGCCATCGAGCAGCACGCTCACCGGCTCGCCGCCAAGGCCGTTGCGAACGATAGTCAACACGTCTTCGGCGTTCATGCCATAGCGGGCCAATGCGTCGCGATCCACCGCGATGCGGATCTGTGGCTTGCCGACATTGGCTTCCAGCGACAGATCGGCCACCCCGGGGACGCGCCCCAGAGCTGTCTTGATCTGGCCGCTTAGCTTGTCCAACTGTTGCAGGTCCTGGCCGTAGAGTTTCAACGCAAGAGTGGCGCGCACGCCCGAGATCAATTCCTCGACGCGCATCTGGATCGGCTGGGTGTAGCCGGGCACGACGTTCGGCACGACTTTTTCCAGCGTCTCCTGCATGGCTTTTTCCAGTCCCTTGATATCGCGACCCGTCTTCCATTCCTTCTCGGGTTTCAGGGCGGTGTAGATCTCCATGTAGTTGACGTCGGCGGTTTCGCCTTTCTCGGCGCGGCCGATCATCGCCAGCGTGGTGTCGACCTCCGGGAATTTCTTGAAGGCCTCTGCGATGACATTGCTGGTGCGGATCGATTCGTCCAGCGAGGTCGAGGGAATGCCGGTGACGCGCCACATGATCGAGCCTTCCTGCAGCTGCGGCATGAACTCCTTGCCGAGGAAGGGGAAGATGGCGAGGCTTGCCACCAGTGCCGCGACCGCGCTGACTACCACCACCTTTTTCCTCGCGAGCGCCTTGTCCAGCAGCGGACGATAGATGCGCTTGATACGGGCGACCAGCCATGTATCGCGCTCTTCTCTCGGCTTGAGAATCAGCGATGCCAGCACCGGAATCAGCGTGAGACTGAGGATCAGCGAACCTGCCATCGCAAAGGCGATATTGAAGGCCATCGGCTTGAACATCTTGCCTTCCAGGCCTTCGAGCGAGAACAGTGGCAGGAAGACCACGATGATGATGATGATGGCAAAGGCGATCGGGTTGGCGACTTCCTTCGCGGCAGCCAGCACCGCCGACGTCCTGTCGACCTTCTCACCATGCTCAAGGCGCTCGGCCATGATGCGGAACGCGTTTTCCACCATCACCACCGCGCCATCGACCATCATGCCGATACCGATGGCCAGGCCCGCCAGCGACATCAGGTTGGCCGACAGTCCGGCCTGGCCCATGCCGATGAAAGCGATCAGCATCGCCAGCGGCAAGGTCACGATGACGACAACCGCGGACCGCACTTCGCCGAGGAACAGGAACAAGATGACTGCGACAAGCAAGGAACCTTCGATCAACGCTCGCACTGCCGTACCGACGGCCTTGTTGACGAGATCCGTGCGTTCGTAGATCGGTCGCAAGACCATCGTCTTCGGCAAGGCTGCGCGCACAACGTCGAGCTTGCCCTTGACGGCTTCGACCACATCCTTGGCGTTTTCACCGATACGGGCGAGTGCCTGGCCCATCACAACTTCCTGGCCGTCGCGGGTGACGGCGCCGAAACGCGGCGCTGGCGCCTCGACGACGGTTGCGACATCGCGCAGATAGACCGGGGAACCGGCTTCGCTTTTGAGCACGATATCGCCGATATCGCCGGTGGTCTTGAGCAAACCCAATCCACGCACGAGGAATTGCTCGCGCCCGACATCCATCACGTTGCCGCCGACCTGTCCGTTATTGGCGGGAATGGCGTTGATGACGTCGGCGAAACCGAGGCCACGCGCATAGAGGCGTTCGGGATCGATTCGCACCTGGAACTGACGCTCGCCGCCGCCCCAGGAGCTGACATCGTCGACACCCGGCGCCGTGCGCAGGATCAGTCGCACCGTCCATTCCTGCCAGGTGCGCAGGTCCATGTCGCTGACCTGTTGTTTGCTCACGCCTGGCGCACGTTCGACCGTGTACCAGTAGACCTGTCCGAGTCCCGAGGTGTTCGGACCCATCGCCGGTTTTCCGTAGCCCTGCGGCAGGCGGTCGCCGATTTCCTGCAGTCGCTCGCCGACCAGCTGGCGGGCGAAATAGATGTCCATGTCGTCGGCGAAATAGACCGATACATAGGACAGGCCGAACAGACTGACCGAACGGATGTCCTTCACCTTAGGCAGGCCGGCCAGGGCCGATTCCACAGGCGTGGTGAGGAGTTGTTCAACGTCTTCCGCGGCGAGGCCCGGCGATTCGGTATAGATGTTGACCTGCACCGGGGTGACGTCGGGAAAGGCATCGATCGGCACATTGCGTACCGCGCGAACGCCGAGGAAGGCGACCACGGCGAAGACGATGAGGACCAGAAATTTGTAGCGGAGGGAGATTTCGACGAGACGATTCAACATGGCGTCGCCTCCCGGTGAGAATTGAGGGAAAGCGTGTTCATTCGGCTTCCCCCAGTTGCGACTTCAGCATCTGCGCTTTCAACTTGAACGCGCCGTCGACAACGACGGTGTCGCCCGCCTTGAGTCCCTCGCGAATCACAGTGCGTTCGCCCAGTGTTTCGCCAGTACGCACCGGCACGGGTTCGATCACGCCCTTGGCATCACGGCGAAACACCACGGAGTCCCCCTGCAATTGCACGATCGCTCCGGCGGGTACCGACAATTCGCTTGCGGCGCGGTTGGTGACTGCGTCTTCGCTATCGGCTTTCAGGATGACCTCGACGAAATCGCCGGCGTGCAGGATGTCGTCACGGTTCGCAACCTCGATGCGTACGCTGGCATTGCGGGTGGCGTCCGAAGTGCGATGGGCGCTGCGCAACACCTTGCCGGCCAGTTGCCTGCCGTTGAACACGATGGTGGCGTCGTGGCCGGGTTCGATCCGCGGTGCCGTGCCCGGGGCAAGGCGTGCATCCACCCACACCACGGATTCGTTGACCAGCCGATAGAGTGCCTTGCCGGGCTCGATGCGTTCCCCGATCACGAAATCGTCCTCGGTGATGCGTCCGGCATGCGGCGCGAACAAGGTGAATTGGCCATTGACCGTACCGCTGGCACTCCCTGGCAACCCGTAGGCCTGCGCCTTCGCGCGGGCACGATCGAGGGCGACACGGGCTTCGGTGATGCGACGACCGGCTACCGCTTCCGGGCCAAGTGCCGAGACTCGACGATATTCCTGTTCGGCCACACGCAGGTCGGCCTGCGCATCGGAGACCTGCACACTCGCGAGCGTCACCAGTGGCGCACCGGCACGCACTTCGTCGCCAAGCTTTGCGTGACGACGTACGACCAGTGACTCGACGCGCGGGGTGATCAGCGTCGTGCCATAGGCGCTGTCGAGTACTTCACCGGGTGCGCGGATCGACCCGCTAACTTGCGATGCTTGTACCGTTTCGAGACGGATGCCGGCAGCCTTCAGTGCCGTGTCATCCATGCGCAGTTTCCCGTCGGAGGGTGTTGCTGTTTCCGCAGCAGGTGCTTGTGCGGGTGGAGCGGAAGGCCCGCATGCAGACAGCGCAATCGTGATCGACGCCAGCAGCACGGTATTCAAGGGAAACGATTTCATCGATATATGCCTCATGGCGTGGCCTCCAGTCCGGCCCAGCGTTCGAGCTGGCCGGTAGCGGCAAGGGAGTCGGTCCAACTGCGCCACACCCGCGCTTCGAGCGCGGCGCCTGCGAGTTGGGTATCCAGACTTTGGCGGAGCTGCAGCAGGAAATCCGAGGGCGAGACATCGCCCCCGCGCAGCAGTTTTTCCAGCAACGCGATTCGGCGTTCACTGTCGGTGCCACGGCTGGCGGACCAATGCGTCCACGCATTGCGTGCGGCGGCATAACCATCGATCGCACTACGCTGCTCGGCTTTGAGTTGCACACGCAATCGCGCGACATCTGCCTCTGCCGCCGTTGCGTCCGCCTCGGCGGCCTCGACTTCCGCGCGATACGAATTGCGCACATGCAGCGGAATGCTCACAGTGATGCCGGCGACACGATCGCGGCGTCGGCCGTCGTACTGAATCGTGCCGGCACGGAGACCGATGGTCGGGTCAGCAATGCGGTTTTTCTTCGCGACCACGATGTCGCGCTGCGCAGCCAGCATTTCTGCTTGCGCCACTTGCAGATCGGGAAGTCGCGTGACATCCGCGATCGCTGCAACATCCTTGGGCAGTTGTTCCGTCGGCAAGGAGACAATTCCGATACTGTTCGGATCACCTCCGACTGCAGTGAAGCGGGCTTGGGCATCCGCCTGCTCGGAGATCAATGTCGACTGCTCGGCCAAGGCTTCGTCCAACGCCAGTTGCGCAAGATCGCGCTCCAGCCCGGAAATATCCTGCGCGGTGAATTGTTTCTTCGCGATATCGGCGAAGCGGCGTACGGCATCCAGACGGCGTTCACCGACCCGAACGCGTTCCCGCGTACTCAAGACATCTGCAAGCGACGTGATCCACTGGCGTGTGAAGTCGCGTCGGGCCAATCGCGCCTGCGCTTCGGTCTGGGTCAGCCGTGCCGCGGCGGCTTCGCGGCGAGCGCCGCGCTTGTTGCCAAGATCAAGCGCCAGCTTCATACCACCCGTCATCGTGCGATCCGGACCTTCACCGTCGGCCGAGAATTCCGCTTCGGGGTTGTACACGGGACGGCCCCCAGCCGTCAGGCGGGCACGGGATGCAGCGATTCTGGCGTCGACCGCAGTCGCGCCGGGGTACCGGCGCCATGCCTCGGCCAGTGCGGATTGAAGCGGGATGGGGGCGCGCGAATCAGGATTCGCCGCAACAGGTTGAGCTGGGGCTGCCCGCACGGCCATCGGGCCACACAGGACAGCGACCCCGACGGCGCAAGCCGCGAGTCTTTGCAACATGGAATTTCACTCCAATCGAATCGGTCATTGACGGACAACGGGAGCGCGCAGGCGCTCCGGGTGCGTCAGGCCGCGATCGGAGGTCGGAAAGGCGTCGGCCAGCGGGAACTGGTCAGGATTGTCTGGGGCTGCCAAGTCGGCCCTGTGGCCGGTGGCAAGACAAAAGCCTGCAAATGGATTTCCGTCGGGGTCGCGGCGGTATGTCCGCAGCAGTGTGCGAAATGCAGGAGCAGATGGAGCGGAATGGCCCCATCTCCCTCAGGCGTCTGTCCAGCGTCCGCGATCGATGCGGGCTGCGGTTGATCACCAATATCCTGATGCTGGCCGGTCGGGCTATGGGCGAATTCGTGCAATTCGCCCAAGGAGGATGCCACCGGACGCAGGGCCATCGACAACGCCAAGATCGCCAAGGCGATCAGGCGCAATGCGGCAGGCAAACGGCGGCGGAGTTGGGGCTGCACGGTGTCAGGATACCAGTGCTGCCGAAGCGGACAATATTTCACTTCAGCGGCGGGCTGCCGGCTTGCGCGTGGCCTTCTTCGCAGCCACCTTCTTTTTCGGCGCCTTGTCGTTCGCCGCGATGAAGTCGCGCACCTGCGGATAGACCTGGGTGCGCCAGCGCTTGCCGCTGAAGATGCCGTAGTGGCCGGCGCCGTCCACCGTCAGGTGCGTCTGCATCGATTGCGGCACGCCGCTGCACAGGCGATGCGCCGCACGGGTCTGGCCTTCGCCGGAGATGTCGTCGAGTTCGCCTTCGATCGTCATGATCGCGGTGTCGCGGATCTTCGACGGGTCGACGCGTTCGCCGCGCACGTCCCACAGTCCGCGTGGCAGCAGGTGTTCCTGGAAGACGACGCGGATGCAGTCGAGGTAGTACTCGGCCGGCATGTCGAGCACGGCGTTGTATTCGTCGTAGAAACGGCGATGCGCCGCGGTGGTGTCCTGGTCGCCCTTGACCAGGTCGCGATAGAAATCCCAGTGCGACATGGCATGGCGCTCGGGGTTCATTGCGATGAAGCCGAGATATTGCAGGAAGCCGGGATAGACGCGACGGCCGGCGCCGGGCAGGTTGCCGGGCACGGTCTGGATCACGTTCCGTTCGAACCAGTCCAGCGAATTGCGCGTCGCCAGGCTGTTCACCGCGGTCGGCGATTCGCGGGTGTCGATCGGACCGCCCATCATCACCATCGAACGCGGCGTCGCTTCGCCGCGTGCCGCCATCAGCGACACCGCGGCCAATGCCGGAACGGTGGGCTGGCACACGCTGATCACGTGCAGGTGGTCGGTGCCGATGTGGCGGATGAACTCCTGCAGATAGGCGATGTAATCGTCGAGGGTAAAGGCGCCGGCATCCTTCGGCACCATGCGCGCGTCGGTCCAGTCGGTCAGGTAGACCTTGTGGTCGCGCAGCAGGCTCTTGACGGTATCGCGCAGCAAGGTCGAGTGATGGCCGGAGAGCGGTGCCACCACCAGCACGGTCGGCGAATCGTGCAAGTGTTCGACGACATTCGCGTCATCGGAAAAACGCTTGAAGCGCAGCAGGCGGCAGAACGGCTTCTCGAGCGCGACGCGTTCCAGCACCGCGCATTCGCTGCCCATGACATCGATTCTGTGGATGCCGAATTGCGGCTTTTCGTAATCCTTGCCGAGGCGATGGAACAGTTCGGCGCCCGCGGCCAGTTCCTGCGAACCGGGGACCTGCGACAACCAGCTGCCCGGCGCCGAGTACATCTGGGAGACCGCTTCGGCCCAGTAGGACCAGGGTTCAAGCAGGGCGCGATTGATTTCGTGGAGCTGGTAGAGCATGGAACCTCCGTTGCCGCACCGCAGCATACGGCATCGGACGCCCGGAGGCATTCCTGCCCATTCAGGATTGGCGTTCAGCCAGTGACCGGGCGCTCCAGCGCGGTCAGGCCGGAGGCGTCGAGGCGTGGTGAGAGCCAGCAATGGCCGCCGAGTGCGGTGAATCCGAGGCCGGACAGGCGTTTGCGGTAGAACGCGGCCGGGCGGGCGATGTAACCGTCGTGGTCGCCCTCGATCTCGTCCTCGCGGCAGAAGGTTTCGAGGAAGGCGACGCCGCCGCAGAGTTCGGCGAGGCCGGGCAGGCCGGCATCGAGTTCGCGCGTCGGGACGTAGTGCATCACGTCGCTGCAGACCAGCAGGTCGGCGGGACCGCACGGGCGCAGCGTGGCGAAGTCGGCGAACGTCGCGTAGTGGACGTTGCGGCTGCGGCCATAACGGCGCACCGCGTATTCGCTGCTGTCGAAACCGAGGTAGCTCGCCTTCGGGCGCAACGCGAGCAACGGCGCGCGCCACGCGCCTTCGCCACAACCGACGTCGAGCACGGTGCGGACCGGGCGTTCCAGGATCGATTCCGCAGTCGCCACCGCCAGCGCGACCTTGCGTTTCAAGCGTTGCGCGCCGCCGATGCTGCCGTCGCGATACCAGCGATCGAAATAGTTGCGGTCGTATTCCTTGTTCATGCACCGGGCTCGCTGACGTCATCAGGAACGGACGCCTTCGTGTCATGCTAACGGTTCACCGCCGAGGAAGACACGATGGGCCCCGCGTTCTACCTGTGGATCAAGACCGCCCACATCGTTTTCGTGATCGCGTGGATGGCCTGCGTGTTCTACCTGCCGCGCATCCTGGTCAACATCGCCGAAGCCGGCGAGGATCCCGCCGTGCGCGCGCGGCTGGTGCTGATGGGGCGTCGTCTCTACAAGTTCGGCCACAACATGTTCGGCATGGCCTTCATTTTCGGATTGGCGCTGTGGCAGGGCTGGCGGGTGATGCCGTCGCGCCTGCCGAACATGGTCGCCGGCATGCACTGGATCGACGCCAAGCTGGCGCTGGTCGCGCTGGTGCTGGTCTATTTCATCGCCTGCGGGCGCTGGCTGAAGGGCGTCGACAAGGGCCGCGCGCTACCATCGGCGAAGACGCTGCGGATCTTCAACGAATTGCCGGTGCTGGTGCTGGTCGTGATCGTGTGGCTGGTGCTGGCGCGTCCGTTCTGATCGATCAGAAGTCCGTGGGCCTGGTCTTCTGGATGCGTCGATGCACGTCGTGCAATGCGAAGCCCTTGCGTCGATCCGGCAGGTCGAAGAACTCAGGATGCTGCAGCGTGCGTGAGGTATCGGCGAGCCCGGCGTCCCAGTGTTCGCGCATCATCCGCGTGCCGAACGCGTAATCCTTGAACTGTTCCTCGCAGGGGTTCGCCTGGTAGATCAGGTGGACGATGTTGAAGACGCGATCGTCCAGCCATGGCGCCAATACGTCCTTGAATTCTTCCGGAACCTTGCCGTCGGGAAGGTGTTCGATCAGCTTGGTCAACGTGGTGCGCAGCTCCTGCGTGCGCGCCACCATGTCGGTGCCGTGGCGGGTGCGGCTGGAATACTGGATGTCCTTGGCGCGTTCCAGCACGTCCATCAGTGTCTTGGGGATTTCGCCGCGCGCACTCCACAGGTCGACCTGGAAGGCGAGAGTGTCCTGGCGGGGCCATCCGTCCAGCACGTGTTCCAGCGGCGTGTTCGACACCAGCCCGCCGTCCCAGTATTCGCGACCTTCGATCCGCACGGCAGGGAACGCAGGCGGCAACGCGCCGGACGCCATGATGTGCGCCGGGCCGATGCGGTCGTGGAGGCTGTCGAAGTATCGGAAGTTGCCGGATTCCACGTCGACGGCGCCCACGGTCAGGCGCATGCCGTCCTTGCCGGAGTTGATGCGATCGAAATCGACGCGCCGTTCCAGCGAATCATGCAACGCGGACGTGTCGTAGAAACTGGTCGCCTGCGGACTGCCGTTCGAGAGCGCGAATGGCGGAACGAGGCGCGGGGTGAAGAAGCCTTGCTGGCCCTGCCACAACGCCGCGAACGCACTGGCCGATGCCGCCCATGCATCCAGTCCCGGCGTCGTCGGTATCGATCCCAGCATCGTGCGGACCCACAACGCCGGCAGCGCGGCATTGCCGGCCGGTTGGCAGATGTCGTCCCAGAATCCCTGCAATGCATCGAGGCGGTGCTCGGGCGGATTGCCCGCGATCAGTGCCGCGTTGATCGCGCCGATCGAAATGCCGGCGATCCAGTTGGGTTCGATGCCGGCGTCGTGCAATGACTGGTACACGCCGCACTGGTAGGCCCCGAGCGCGCCGCCGCCCTGCAGCACCAGCGCGACGGTGGGATAGCGCGCGACGCGTTGCAGCAACGCGTCATCCTTGCCGGGCGGCGACTTCGCCATGTCGTTACAGCATCGTCCAGCCGTGGCTGACCACGATCGACTGGCCGGTCAGCGCATTGGTCTCGAACGCGGCGAGGAACAGCGCGACATTGGCCACGTCGTCGACGGTGGTGAATTCGCCGTCCACGGTGTCCTTGAGCATCACCTTCTTGACGACGTCCTCTTCGCTGATCCCGAGTTCCTTCGACTGTTCCGGAATCTGCTTCTCCACCAGCGGCGTGCGCACGAAACCCGGGCAGATCACGTTGGCGCGGATGCCGAATTCGGCGCCTTCCTTCGCGACTGTGCGCGCGAGCCCGAGCAGGCCGTGCTTGGCGGTGACGTAGGCCGACTTCAGCTTGGATGCCTCGTGCGAGTGCACCGAGCCCATGTAGATGATCGCGCCCGGCGCCTTGCGCTTCTCCATGTCGCGCATGCATTCGCGGGTGGTCAGGAAGGCGCCGTCGCAATGGATCGCCAGCATCTTCTTCCAGTCGTCGAGCTTGAAGTCGGTGATGCGGTTGATGATCTGGATGCCGGCGTTCGATACCAGCACGTCGACCTGGCCGAACTGCGCGACCACCTTGGCGATGCCGTCGATCACCTGCTGTTCGCTGGTGACGTCCATCGCGATCGCCATGGCCTGGCCGCCGGCGTCACGCAATTCCTTCGCCGTCGCTTCCGCGGCGTCGAGGTTGAGGTCGGCGATGGCGACGCGGCCACCGGCCTGCGCGTAGACCTCGGCGATACGCTTGCCGATGCCGCTGGCGGCGCCGGTGACGACGCAGACCTTTCCATCCAGGGTCGATTTCATGTGTGCTCCGGTTGTGCGATGCGGGCAGGATGGCCTCGGTCGGCCGAGCGCCGCGTGAATGGCCTCATCCTACCCGTCAACTCCGGCGGAAGTGTGTCCGCGAGCTGCGGTATCGTGTACGCCTAGATTCCCTGAGGCATCCCATGGCCTGGTGGTTCCGCATCAAATTCTGGAAACGCGTCGTGCTCGGCTTCGTGCTGGGCGCGCTGGCGGGCTGGGTGTTCGGCAAGGACGCCGAGGCATGGTTCGGACCGCTGGGCGATCTCTACGTCACCCTGATCAAGATGATCGCGGTGCCGCTGGTGTTCTTCGCGGTGATCAACGCAGTGGCCTCGCTGGCGGGACAGAAATCGATCGCCGCGCTGGCCGGTCGCACCTTCCTGTGGTTCGCCATCACCGCGGTGCTCGCCGTCGGCGTCGGCCTGGCCGCGGGCTATGTGTTCAAGCCGGGCGTCGGCGTCGGCGTGCTGCAGATCGCCTCCGACTACAAGCAGAAAGAAATTCCCAGCGTGCTCGACATGCTGCTCAACATCGTGCCGTCCAATCCGTTCGCTGCGCTGGCCGGCGCTGCCACCGGCACGACCGGCGATGGCATGAACGTCATGGTCCCGCGCAACGGCACCGTGCTGCAGGTGATCTTCTTCGCCGGCCTGATCGGCTTCGCCCTGGTGAAACTCGGCGATCGCACCTTGCGCCTGCGCGAAGTCGTGCGCGAGGCCAGCGACACCATGATCCAGGTGACGCGCTTCGTGCTCGAGTTCACCCCGATCGGCACCTTCGGCCTGATCGCCGCGCTGGTCGGTGGCTACGGCTTCGCGCAACTGAAGCCGCTGTTCCAGTTCGTGGTTGCGTTGTACGCCGCCTGCGCCTTCCACATCGTCGTGGTCTACACCCTGCTGTTGCTGGTCCATCGCCTCAATCCCTGGAAGTTCTTCCGCGGCGCCTTCCCGGGCATGCAGGTCGGTTTCGTCGCCTCGTCCAGTTTCGCGGCGATGCCGGTGGCGCTGCGTTCCGTGCAGCACAACCTCGGCGTCAACAAGGATTACGCCAGCTTCGCGGTGCCGCTCGGCGCGACCATCAAGATGGACGGCTGCGGTGCGATCTATCCGGCGCTGGCCGCGGTCTTCATCGCCCAGTACACCGGCATCCATCTTTCCACCACCCAATACGTGATGATCGCGATCGCCTCGGTGCTGGGCAGTTTCGGCACCGCCGGCGTGCCGGGCACGGCCGTGATCATGGCGACGGTGGTGTTGTCCGCCGCCGGATTGCCGCTGCAGGTGATCGGCTATCTCTACGCGATCGATCGCATCCTCGACATGATGCGCACGATGACCAACGTGACCGGGCAGATGCTGGTGCCGGTGCTGGTGGCCAGGGAAACCGGATTGCTCGACCAGAAGGTCTACGATGCCGCCGACAACAACGTCGGCATCGTCGATGCCGAAACGTCGGCTTGAATCCGGGCAGATCGGCACCACATCTTTTTCTGACGCGAATGAAAGGGAACCGCCATGCAGGACGATCTCAAGCAGCAGGCCATCGATACCCTGAACCGGATCATGGAAATGGAGCTGGCCGGCGTGGTCCGCTACACCCATTACGGACTGATGGTCTATGGATACGGGCGCATCCCGATCGTGTCGTGGATGAAGTCGAACGCCGACGAATCACTGGCCCACGCCAGCAAGGCCGGCGAACTGGTGACCCTGCTCGGCGGCCATCCCTCGTTGCGGATCGGTCCGCTGCTGGAAACCCACCAGCACGACATCGGCGACATCCTGCGCGAAAGCCTGGCGCACGAGAAAGCCTCGCTCGAGGTCTACTACGAGCTGCTGCGCCTGAGCGAAGGCAAGTCGGTGCTGCTCGAGGAATACGCGCGCGAGATGATCGTCGCCGAGGAAATGCATCTCGACGAGGTCAACAAGATGCTGCGTCGCCCCGGTGACGTCGAGAGCTTCCGCGACCACGGCGGCAGCCACTGACATGGCCACCGGTTGGGCCGGCGATGGCGCGGTGCAGGACCAGATCGACGCCACGGTGAAGGATGCGATCAAGCGCGCCCGCAGCCAGTTGCCGCAGGGCCCGAGCCTCGAACGTTGCGAGGAATGCGACGCGCCGATTCCCGAAGCGCGTCGCAAGGCGCTGCCGGGCGTGCGCCTGTGCGTGCCCTGCCAGCAGGCGCGCGATGAGGAAGAACTGCATTCCAGCGGCTACAACCGCCGCGGCAGCAAGGATTCGCAGCTGCGCTGAGCCTGCCATTTGCGCCACGCAGCACCCGATACAATCTCCAAAGCAAAGCAATCAATACTTCAGGAGTACCGAGATGTCCGAGGTTCCACCCATCGTCATGTCCCGTCCCGACTGGGACCGCCTGGATGCGCTGCTGGAGTCTGCTGCAGCCCGCAACCTGCCGGGTGCCGAGGCATTGCGTGCGGAAATCGACCGGGCCTCGGTGGTGGAACCCGGTGAAGTGCCGGCGGATATCGTGACGATGAATACCACCGCACGCTTCGTCGACGATGCCGGTGCCAACTACACGCTGACCCTCGTCTACCCGGAAGGCGCCGGCAAGCCCGGCACGGTCTCGATCATGGCGCCGGTTGGCAGTGCGCTGCTCGGCCTCAAGGTCGGCCAGTCGATCAACTGGCTGTTGCCCGGCGGCAAGAACACGCGCCTGCGCGTGCTGGAAGTGCTCGACCAGCCCGAGGCACGCCAGCGCTGAGTCCTCAGATCCGGCTGTAATTCCAGCCGGTCGGGCGACCGTCCTTGTATGGCATCACCCCGTGGAAGGCGCGGGGATCATTGTCGAACACCAATGGCAGGAAGTGGCGATCGCCTTCCCACATCGGCAGTTCGTGGATCCGCTCGACATCCACCCACTCCAGCGTCCCTTCCTCGTTGCGATCCGGCGCGGTGCCGGTGAACCTGGTGATCAGGAAGACGAAGCCGAGCCAGTCCTCGCCGTTCTTGCCGAAACCCGGCCAGCTGATGGTGCCGCGCAGCTGCAACTCGTCGCAGGCCAGTCCCGCCTCCTCTTCGATCTCGCGGCGCATGCCCGCCACCACGTCTTCATCGGCCTCGAGCTTGCCGCCGAGACCGTTGTACTTGCCGAGGTGTTCGTCGCCGGGACGCGCGTTGCGGTGGACCAGCAATACCTTGCGGCGATCGGGCGAGAGGATGTAGCCGAGCGTACCGACGATGGGTGTATAAGGCATGGATCGATTTCGTGGGGTATGTGCACAGCATGACCGAAAACACGCCGGGACCGGAACATCCGCGCGAACTGACCATGCGTTTCCTCGCCGAACCCGGCGACGTCAATTACGGCGGCAAGGTCCACGGCGGCATCGTGATGAAGTGGATCGACCAGGCCGGTTATGCGGCGGCGGTCGGTTGGTGCGGGCGATACGCGGTGACGGTGGCGGTGGGCGGCATCCGTTTCGTCGCCCCGATCGGCATCAGCGATCTCGTCGCCATCAACGCCAAGCTGGTCTATACCGGCAGCACCTCGATGCACATCGCGGTCGATGTCACTGCGCGCGATCCCATGGGCATGCACGACGGCGGGCAGGAGCGGCTGTGCACGCACTGCGTGATCGTGTTCGTTGCGGTCGACCAAGGGACGGGGCGACCGGTCCCGGTGCCGCAACTCACCCAGGAAAGCGACGAGGATCGCCGCCTGGCCGAATACGCGATCAAGGTGATGGACCTGAGCAAGGACATCGAGCACACCATCGCCCGCTATCGCGACGCGGAAACGGAAGCCTGAAACGACGAAACCGCCCGATGGGGCGGTTTCATCAACGCTCGATGATCGTGGCTCAGCCCGAGATGCGGCGGGCCGTGACCAGATGCTGTGCCCAGTAGCCGTCCAGGTTGGAGACGGTGACGTCGCGGCCGGTGCGCGGGGCGTGCAGAAACTTGCCGTCGCCGATGTAGATGCCGACGTGGTCGATGCCGCGACCGCGGCCGAAGAACACCAGGTCGCCTTCGGCGAGGTCGGCGGTCTGGACCTTGGTGCCCTGGTGGGCGATTTCGCGGGAGACGCGCGGCAGGTTGATGCCGAGCGCGGTGCGGAAGACGTAACCGACCAGTCCGCTGCAATCAAAACCATTTGTCGTGGTGCCACCCCAGCGGTAGGGGATGCCCAGCAGGCCCATGGCGCGCGACAGCACTTTCTGGATGCGGCCCTGTTCGGCGCTGCTGATCGCGCTGCCCACCGGCATGGCGGAGGGATCGAGCTGGCTGAGGGTCTGGTTCAGCGGATTGCCATCGACCTGATCGATGACGCTGCCACCAATGGCGTCGAGCCGGTCGGCGCCGGTCTCGGTTTCGTGTGCAAATGCCGGCGCCGTGAAGGCGGTTCCGGCAACTAGCATCAATGTAATGGCGGCCTTCTTCCTGAGGCGGCCGAGGCGTTGGGAGCGCGTCTCGGTCATCGTCACTGGGTCTTCATTCGGCTAAACGAGGGAAGAGTTTGCCCGACCAGACGATGGAGTTTGTTTAAGAAATCGTAAAAAAGGGTTAAAAAATGGAACTGAATGCACAAAATTTGGCATCCATCGTCATTTTCCCCTCACGCGGTCTTCACGGATCGATCACGCGACGGGCACCTGAATAGCGGGCCAGCCAATAGGGGGTTCCGATCTTTTCCAGCCTGACCACGGTCCCGGTGCGGGGGGCGTGGATGAAACGGCCTTCGCCGACATAGATGCCGACGTGGCTGATCTGGCCGTCGGTGCCGAAGAAGATCAGGTCGCCGGTCTGCAGGGCATCCAGCGCGATCCGCGGGCCCTCGACTTCCGCCAGTTCACGCGAGGTCCGCGGCAGGCGCATGTCGAGCATGTCGCGGAAGACATAGTTGACCAGCCCGCTGCAGTCGAAACCGCCATCCGGGCTGGTGCCGCCCCAGACGTAGGGCGTGCCGACGAGGCTGAATGCCCGCATCAGGACGGCATTGGCGGCGTTGGTGCCGTGCAACGGGGTGACGTTCCAGCGCCCCGGGGCAGCGGGAGCGGGGGACATGGCGTTGTTGTCGGGGGTGCCAGCCATGGCCAGGCCGGGGCCGGCGAGGGCAAGGAAGCACAGGATTGCGCCCGTCCGGGCACGGATCGATACAGTTCGCACTGGCGACATGAAGCCCCTCCCCGGATAATGTCCTACGGCGCATGGCCGACCGGACGTGATCGGTGGCTGAAGTCTGCCCGCATCCGATACCAAATTTCAATACCTTACAAGCAGAAATTCATGAAAATTGAGAAAGACAAGGTCGTGCGCTTTCATTATTCGGTCGGTCCGGTCGGTCAGCCGTCCGAGGAAAGCTCGAAAGAGCGTGGCGAACCGCTCGCCATCCTGGCTGGCCACGGCAACATCATTCCGGGCCTGGAGAAGGCGATGGAAGGCCACGAAACCGGCGATGCCTTCGAGGTCGACGTCCCGGCTGCAGATGCCTACGGCGAGCGCCGCGAAGGCCTGAGCCAGCGCATTCCCAAGAAGCATTTCGGCACGGTCAAGCTGGAGCCGGGCATGCAGGTCGTGCTCAACACCAACTTCGGCCCGCGCGCGGTTACCGTCGAGAAGGTCGGCATGACTGCGGTCGACGTCGACCTCAACCACCCGATGGCCGGCAAGGACCTGCATTTCGACATCGAGATCGTCGAAGTGCGCGATGCCAGCCCCGAGGAGCTCGAGCACGGCCACGTGCACGGCGATGGTGGGCACCACCATTAATAAATAAGGCACGGTGTGGCCACCACCACTGATCTGCCGGCCACCGATGTCCTGATCGTCGGGGGCGGCGTAGCCGGACTGGCGTCGGCGCTGGCATTGCTGCGCGCCGGCCGTTCGGTCCGCCTGATCGAGGCGCGCACGCTGGGCAGCGGCGCGTCGCACGGCAATTGCGGCACGCTCACGCCGAGCCACGCACCGCCGCTGGCGGCGCCCGGCACGGTCTTGAAGGCATTGAAGTGGATGCTGACGCCGGATGCGCCGCTGTACGTGCATCCCGGCTTCGATCCGGCGCTGTGGCGCTGGCTGATGCGTTTCGCCCTGCGTTGCAACCTGCGTGACTGGGAGCGCAGCGCGCGCGCCAAGCACGCCATCCTCGAACACTCGCTGCAGCGCATCCGTGCCTGGGTCGATGAACTCGCGCTCGATTGCGGGTTCCACGATTCCGGCGAGGACTATGTTTTCCACACCCAGCGCCTGTTCGAACACGACCAGGAAGAATTCCCGTTGCTGCGCGAACTCGGTGTCCGCGTCGAGGCCATCGACGGCCGCACCTACGAAGCAATGGAGCCGGCGCTGAAGCCGGGCATCGCGGGCGCGATCCGTTTCAGCGGCGATTCGATGCTGCGCCCCGATCGCTATGTCGACGAGCTGGCGCGCAATATCCGCGCGCTGGGCGGGCACATCCACGAATCCTGCGCGCTGTCGGGATTGCAGCAGGGCAGCCTGGGCTGGGAGATCGAAGCTGGTGGCGTGCGTTTCGCCGCGCGCAATGTCGTGGTCGCGGCCGGTTCGTGGTCGCCGCTGCTCGCGCGCACGCTCGGCGCCGGTTGGCTGCGCGGGTTGATCCAGCCCGGCAAGGGCTATTCGATCACCTATTCGCGTCCGGCATTGACGCCGCAGCGCCCGCTGATCCTGCGCGAACGCTCGGTGTGCGTGACCACGTGGGGCGATGGCTATCGCCTCGGCAGCACCATGGAATTCTCCGGCTACGACGACAGCCTCAATCCGCGCCGGCTCGCCGCGCTGGAGCGGGGCGCCCGCGAATACCTGCACGATCCGGTCGGCGCCGAGGTGCAGGAACGCTGGTGCGGCTGGCGCCCAATGTGCGTCGACGACGTGCCGCTGATCGGCGCGGTGCCGGGACGTCCCGGGCTGTGGCTGGCAACCGGCCACGGCATGATGGGCGTGGGCATGAGTGCAGGCACCGGCGAGCTGATCGCCGATCTCGTCTGCGGACGGGCGACGCATCTCGATCCCGCCGCCTACGCACCGGCGCGATTCGCATGAATGATCCGGCGATTTTTTCCCTGCATCGGGGCAAGGCACCACTCTTGGTCAGCCTGCCGCACGACGGCACCGATGTCCCCGCCGACATCGCGCAGCGGCTGACGCCGGAAGCGCGCGAGGTGCCCGATACCGACTGGTGGGTGTCACGGTTGTATGCCTTCGCGAAGGATCTCGGCGCATCGGTGCTGGTGCCGCGTCATTCGCGCTATGTCGTCGACCTCAATCGCCCGCCCGATGACACATCGCTGTATCCCGGCCAGAACACCACCGGCCTGTGCCCGGTCGTGCGTTTCAGCGGCGACCCGGTCTACGTCGAGGGCGGCATGCCCGATGCCGCCGACATCGCGCGACGCGTGGATGCGTACTGGCGGCCGTACCACCAGGCGTTGCAGGATGAGCTGGAACGCCTCCGTGGCCTGCACGGTCGCGCGGTGCTGTGGGAAGGGCATTCCATTCGCGGCGAAGTGCCGTTCCTGTTCGAGGGACGGTTGCCCGATTTCAATCTCGGCACGGCGGGCGGTGCGAGTTGCCGGCCGCAGCTGCAGCAACGCCTCGAAGCCGTGCTCGCAGCGCGAACCGATTACACGCACGTGGTCAACGGACGCTTCAAGGGCGGCTACATCACCCGCCACTACGCGGATCCGGCCAAGGGCATCGATGCGGTGCAGCTGGAATTGGCACAGCGTACCTACATGGATGAACAACGCGTCGAATGGGATGACGCCAAGGCAAAACGCCTGCAGGAAGTCCTGCAGGCGTTGCTGGAAACGGCGTTGTCCTGACGGTCAGTTGCTGGCTTTCGCGGCTCCGTCGCCGATGTATTTCTTCAGGAAGGCATCCATTCGCTCGAACAGCTGGGTGCGGTTGTCGACGCTGTAGAAGCCGTGGCCTTCGCCGTCGGCGACCATGGTTTCGACCTTGCTGCCGTCCTTCTCCAGCGCGCGCTTGAGCGCGTTGTACTGGTACATCGGCACGAGCTCGTCGATCGAGCCGGCGACAAGGAAAACCGGAACCTTGATCTTCGAGGAGTTCTGCGCAGGCGACCATTCCCTCAGTTTCGCGAAGTCGCTGCCGAGCGTGCGTTCCAGGAAGCGTTCGCCGGACTTGCTCTCGGTCAGGACGTCCTTCTTGCGCATCATTTCGAGATCGTAGACGCCCACGTAGCCGATCGCGCACTTGTAAAGTTCCGGATAGCGGATCGGTTGCATCATCGCCGCATAGCCGCCGTAACTGGCGCCGTAGGTGCAGATGCGGTTGGGATCGGCGGCCTTGTGGTCGATTACCCACTTCACGCCATCGGCGATGTCATCCTGCAGCTTGCCGCCCCATTCGCGATGACCGCTGCGGATGAAGTCCTGGCCACGGCCGCCCGAGCCGCGATAATTCACCTGCAACACCGCATAACCACGGCTGGCCAGGAACTGCGTCTCCGGATTGAATCCCCAAGTATCGGCAGGTCCGTACGGACCGCCGTGCGGCAGCACCACCATCGGGCCCGGGCCATTGTGGTTGGTGGTCAGGAAGCCATGCAGGGTGACGCCATCGCGAGCCTTGAATTCGATCGGGATGACAGCCGCCATCTGCTCCGGCTTCAACCACGGGCGATCTTCGGCCACGCGCTGCATCGTGTTGTCCTTGCGATCCAGCAGGTACCACGATCCGGAGTCACGGTCGGATTCGGCCCTGAACAGCAATTTGCGGTTGTCGCGAGTGATCGTATCGAAATAGATCAGGTGGCCCGGGAAGGCATTCATCAAACCAGCATGCAGTTGCGCGTACTCCGACTTCTGGTCGAGATAGACCACGGACGGCTTGGAGTAATCGGAAATCAGCGCGAACGGAGGTCCGTTGCGTCCCGCGGTCAGGACGGTGCCGACATCGAAGTCGGGTTTGCTTGAAATAAGCGTGCGGGTGCCGGCCTTGAAGTCGAATTTGTAGAAGGAACCCGCCTCGCCATGGTCGCTGACGGAGGCATAGGCCGTATTGTCGTCCGCCTCGAAGAACAGCATGTCGATCTTCCAGCCGGCAAGCGACTGGGGCATCGGCGCCCATTGGGCATCGGGCGTGCGGCGATAGAAAAGATGAGGCTCGTCCTGGCTGTCCCTGCGAAGAAAGGCGCGGGCGCGGGCATGCGTATCCACCCAGATTCTGGACGCATCCTGGATGTGGTCGAGTTGCTGGCGATCGCCGGTGCGGGTATCGACCTTGTACAGAACCGAGTCGGGTTTTTCGCCACCGCAATCCCAGCACTGGAAATCGACCAGCACTTTGCCGGGCTCGTCGTCCAGCACGCGGATGACGTTGGCAAAGCCATCGTCCTTGCGGCGTCCGGTCTGGACGCCATGGTCCGCGAAGTAACCGAACAGGGTCTGTTGCTTCTTGCCGGTGGTGTCGGTCGAGAACAATTGGCCGCGGCTATAGGGGCGCGGTTCAAGCGGCACGTTGGTCGCGCGCGCGACGGTGACCGTGTCGTCCGCCGTCCAGATGATGTTGGAGACGTGCTCCAGTTTGCCGAAGCGAAGCGTCTGCACCTTGCCGACGCCATCCAGCGGCACGATCTGCAACTGGGTCTCGCGGTTGTTGTCGGCGGGCACCGCCATCGCGATGTACTTTCCGTCAGGCGACAGCGCTACTTCGTTCACTTCGCCCCAACGGGCGAAATCGCGGGCGGTTGGTTGTTGTGCGAACGCAGCACACGGAATCAGCAGCGCCAGGAGCGCGGCGGCGGTTGTTTTCATGGAATCCCCATTCCATCCAGTGTCATGGGGAGCGTACTGCAATGCCCGTGCAGGTGGGAAGTGGCTTGCGGTGGATCTCAGCCGGGGCTCTTCACTGCGCGCAACTCCCAGCGCAGCCAGTGGCGTTGCGGGGGATCGCGTTCCTCGGGCTTGCCGCGCATGCGCCGCGACCAGTGGCGGAAACGTTGCGCCAGTCGCTTGCCACCGGTCTCGTACTGCTTGACCGGGCGGATCGGATTGTCCGCACTGCCGGCGTCGGCATTGCGCGCTTCGTCGGGATGCACCCAGTCCTGGCGGACCAGTTCGAAATGGCCATCGAAACCGTAGATGCGGCCGAGTGGCGATTCGCCGGTGAAATAGTCGACGGTGCCTTCTGTGATGAAGTTGACGTGGGTCGGATCGACGAAGGATTCCGGATGCGGCCACGCCGGGGTCACCGCGTAGAAGCGGCCGCCATCGGCGAGCACGCGCCAGATTTCGTTCATCAGTTCGATGAAGGGCAGGCGGGTGCCGCCGTTGCCGTCGGCGAGCAGGCGCGGCACGTGCTCGATGAAATCGAAGGCCGAGATCGAATCGAAATGGTTGTCGGGATACGGAATCGCTTCGATCACCACATTGGCGCGACTGTAGGTGAAACCATTGTCGGCAGGGTCGAGCGGACGCATGTCGACGCCGTGCAATTCCGCGCGGTCGTAGGGATTGCGCGGGAACTTGCCGCAGCCCAGATCGAGGTGGCGATCGTTGGCCATCACACGTCCAGGGTGGCGAGATCGCCCTTCTGTTCCAGCCACGCCTTGCGATCGCTGGCGCGCTTCTTGGCCAGCAGCATGTCCATCAGGCCGCGGGTCGCGCTTTCATCGTCGTTGGTCAGCTGCACCAGTCGGCGCGTATCGGGATGGATGGTGGATTCGCGCAACTGCTGCGGATTCATTTCGCCCAGGCCCTTGAAGCGGGTGATCGTCACCGCGCCCTTCATCTTCTCGCGCTCGATGCGCTCGAGCATCAGGCGTTTTTCTTCTTCGTCCAGCGCGTAGAACACCTGCTTGCCGACGTCGACGCGGAATAGCGGCGGCATCGCCACGAAGACGTGGCCGGCATCGACCAGCGCGGGGAAATGGCGCAGGAACAACGCGCTCAGCAGCGTGGCGATGTGCAGTCCGTCGGAGTCGGCGTCGGCGAGGATGACGACCTTGCCGTAGCGCAGGCCGGAGAGGTCGTTCTTGCCGGGATCGCAGCCGATGGCGACGGCGAGGTCGTGCACTTCGGTCGAGGCCAGCACCTGGCCCGATCCCACTTCCCAGGTGTTGAGGATCTTGCCGCGCAGGGGCAGGATCGCCTGGAAATCCTTGTCGCGCGCCTGCTTGGCGCTGCCGCCAGCCGAATCGCCTTCGACCAGGAACAGTTCGGTGCGCGAGAGATCCTGGCTGATGCAGTCGGCGAGCTTGCCGGGCAGGGCGGGGCCTTGCGTGACCTTCTTGCGGACGACCTGTTTCTCGGTCTTCAGTCGCGCCGATGCGCGTTCGATGGCGAGTTGGGCGATCTTCTCGCCGAATTCGACGTGGGCGTTCAACCACAGCGAGAAGGCGTCATGGCTGGCGGATTCGATGAAGCCGGCGGCCTGGCGCGAGCTCAATCGTTCCTTGGTCTGGCCGGAGAACTGCGGTTCCTGCATCTTCAGCGACAGCACGAAGGCGACGCGATCCCAGACGTCTTCAGGCGCCAGCTTGACGCCGCGCGGCAGCAGGTTGCGGAAGTCGCAGAACTCGCGCAGCGCGCCGGTGAGCCCGGAACGCAGGCCGTTCACGTGCGTGCCGTGTTGCGCGGTCGGGATCAGGTTGACGTAGCTTTCCTGCACCAGTTCGCCTTCCGGCAGCCACGCGACCGCCCAGTCGACGATCTCGGTGTCCTTCTTCATCTGGCCGACGAAGAGATCCGGCGGCAGCGATTCGCTGTTGGCGAGTTCGCCCTTGAGGTAATCGCGCAGGCCGTCCTCGTACAGCCACTCGTTCCTTTCGCCCGAGGCTTCATCGAACAGGGTGACGGCGAGGCCCGGGCACAACACCGCCTTCGCGCGCAGCAGGTGGCGGAGGGCGCGCACGCTGAACTTCGGCGTGTCGAAGTATTTCGGATCGGGCCAGAAGTGCAGGCGGGTGCCGGTGTTCTTCCTGCCGACGCTGCCGACGATCTCGAGCTTCGAGGCGCGATCACCGTCGGCGAAGGCCATGTGGTATTCGTTGCCTTCGCGCTTGATGTAGACGTCGACGCGGGTCGACAGCGCGTTCACCACGCTGACGCCGACGCCGTGCAGGCCGCCGCTGAAGGTGTAGTTGCGGTTGTTGAACTTGCCGCCGGCGTGGAGGCGGGTGAGGATCAGTTCGATGCCCGGGATCTTCTCTTCCGGATGGATGTCCACCGGCATGCCGCGGCCGTCGTCGGACACTTCGCAGCTGCCATCGGCATGCAGGATCACGTCGATGCGGCTGGCGTGGCCGGCCAGCGCCTCGTCGACGGCGTTGTCGATGACTTCCTGCGCCAGGTGGTTGGGGCGGCTGGTGTCGGTGTACATGCCCGGACGGCGCTTGACCGGATCCAGGCCGGAGAGGACTTCGATGTCCGCGGCGTTGTAACGGGTATTCATGTGGATAGTGTACGGGCAGCGGGCATTCAGATTTCGCGGCGCAAGATGGCGTCGATCCGGGAATCTCCCGGTGGAAGGAGGTTGCAATGAAACTGCGTCATATCGCCGTATTCGCCGTCGCTGCCCTGGTTGCCATGCCGTTGATGGCGCAGCAGGCCAGCCAGAAGGCCGATGCGCCCGCCAAGCCGGCCGACAAGGCGGCCCAGAAGGACGACGCCAAGGCGAAGAAGGACGACCACGACCACGCGGCCAAGAAGGACACCGCGAATGCCCGCGCCGCTGCGCGCGAGGCCAAGAAGGGCAAGGAGCTGGAAGAGGAAACGCATCCGCTCTGATGGTCCCGTGACGGATACACGACGCCCCGCGATGCGGGGCGTTTTTGTTTCACCAGGTCAGCCGAGCCCGCGTCAGGGCGTGGTTTGCGGCTGTTCGGGCTGTTGCTCCTTGTGGTCGGGGTCGGACTGTTTGTCCTCCTTCTTCTTGTCGTCGCCATCGGGGACGACGGCGCGCACCGCGGCCGCGGTGCCCTTGACCGCGAGTTTGCCGGCGCCGTAGACGACCTTGACCGGAGCCGTCACCACGGAGGTGAGGCAGCCCTGCAGGCTCATCGCCATCAGTACGATTGCGAGGACCATCAGTGTGCGTTGGATGTTCTTCATGGCCGTGATGATACGGGCTCCGCGCATGCCAACCTGCCACGCGCCTGAACAACGGGATCCGGGCCCGCGATTCGCATCAGGGCGGGGTTGCCGGTAGAATGCGGCTTTCCAGCGAGACGACATCTCATGACAGCCCCCGCTGCTGCCCCGACGCCCCTGATTTTCGTCACCGGAGGCGTGGTCTCTTCGCTCGGCAAGGGGATTGCCGCCGCCTCGCTCGCCGCGATCCTGGAAGCGCGCGGCCTCAGCGTCACCATGATGAAGCTCGATCCCTACATCAACGTGGATCCGGGCACGATGTCGCCGTTCCAGCATGGCGAGGTCTACGTCACCGACGACGGCGCCGAAACAGACCTCGACCTCGGCCATTACGAGCGTTTCGTCAACACGCGGCTGTCGGGCAAGAACTCGATCACCACCGGCAAGATCTATGACAGCGTGATCCGCAAGGAGCGCCGCGGCGACTATCTGGGCGGCACCGTGCAGGTGATCCCGCACATCACCGACGAGATCAAGGCGCGCATCGACGAGGCGACCGCCGGCCATGACGTGGCGCTGGTGGAAATCGGCGGCACCGTCGGCGACATCGAATCGTTGCCCTTCCTCGAGGCGATCCGCCAGATCCGCATCGAACGCGGCGCCCACAACGCGATGTTCATCCACCTGACGCTGGTGCCGTACATCGCCGCGGCCGGCGAGCTCAAGACCAAGCCGACCCAGCACTCGGTGAAGGACCTGCGCACCATCGGCATCCAGCCGGACGTGCTGATCTGCCGCAGCGAACAGCCGTTGCCGGATGGCGAGCGCCGCAAGATCGCGCTGTTCACCAACGTGCCCGAACACGCGGTGATCTCGGCGATCGATCTCGACAACATCCACAAGATCCCGGCGTGGCTGCACAACCAGGACCTCGACCAGATCGTGGTCGACCAGATGCGCCTGGGATCGAAGGCGAAGGCCGCCGACCTTTCGGCGTGGAACGCGGTGGTCGATGCCAGCGAACACCCGATCGACGAAGTCACGATCGGCATCGTCGGCAAGTACGTCGACCACAAGGACGCCTACAAATCGGTGGGCGAGGCGCTCAAGCACGGCGGCATCCGCCAGCGCACCAAGGTCAACCTGAAGTGGCTGGAATCGGAAGACGTCGAACGCGATGGCGCCGAGAAGGCGCTCGCCGGCCTCGACGGCATCCTGGTGCCGGGCGGTTTCGGCGATCGCGGCTTCGAAGGCAAGGTGCTCTCGGCGAAGCATGCGCGCGAACGCGGCGTTCCCTATTTCGGCATCTGCTACGGCATGCAGGCGGCCGTGGTTGACGCCGCGCGCAATCTGGCGGGGCTTGAAGGCGCCAACAGCACCGAGAACGACAAGGCAACCAAGCATCCGGTGATCGGCCTGATCACCGAATGGCGCACGTCCTCCGGCGACGTCGAACGTCGCAACGAGGAGAGCGATCTCGGCGGCACCATGCGACTTGGCCTGCAAGACCAGCGCATCAAGCCGGGCACGCGCGCGCATGCGCTGTACGGCAAGGACGTGGTGGGCGAGCGCCATCGCCATCGCTACGAATTCAACAACCACTATCGCGTGCCGCTGGAAGAAGTCGGGCTGGTGTTCTCCGCCAAGTCCGCGGACGACACCTTGGTCGAGATGATCGAGTGGCCGAACCATCCGTGGTTCGTCGCCTGCCAGGCGCACCCGGAATTCCTGTCGACGCCGCGCAGCGGCCACCCGCTGTTCGTCGGATTCATTCGTGCCGCGCGCGAACAGCGCCATGGCGGCAAGTTGCTGGAGGAAGCAGCATGAAGTTGTGTGGTTTTGAAGTCGGCCTCGATCAGCCGTTGTTCCTGATCGCCGGGCCATGCGTGGTCGAGTCGATGCAGTTGCAGATCGACACCGCCGGCAAGCTCAAGGAAATCACCGGCGCGCTCGGCATCCCCTTCATCTTCAAGTCGAGTTTCGACAAGGCCAATCGCACCTCGCTGCACAGTTTCCGCGGCCCGGGCATGGAAGAAGGCCTCAAGGTGCTCGCCGAGGTGAAGCGCCAGCTCGATGTGCCGCTGCTCACCGACGTCCACGAATACACGCCGATGGACGAGGTGGCATCGGTGGTCGACGTGCTGCAGACGCCGGCATTCCTGGTGCGCCAGACCGATTTCATCCGCAAGGTGTGCGAGACCGGCAAGCCGGTCAACATCAAGAAGGGCCAGTTCCTGTCACCGTGGGACATGAAGCCGGTGGTCGAGAAGGCCAAGGCGACTGGCAACCAGCAGATCATGGTCTGCGAGCGCGGTGCCTCGTTCGGCTACAACAACCTCGTCTCCGACATGCGTTCGCTTAGCGTTATGCGCGCGACCGAGTGCCCGGTGGTGTTCGACGCGACGCACTCGGTGCAGTTGCCGGGCGGGCAGGGCAGCAGTTCCGGTGGCCAGCGCGAATTCGTCCCGGTGCTGGCGCGCGCCGCGGTGTCGGTCGGCGTGGCCGGCGTTTTCATGGAAACCCATCCCGATCCGTCGAAGGCCCTCAGCGATGGCCTGAATGCGTGGCCGCTCGACAAGATGCGCGCGCTGCTGGAAACGCTGAAGGAACTCGATGCGATCACCAAGCGCAACGGTTTCCTCGAAGCCGACGTCACCCAATAATCCCCATTACTTTCGACTCCAAACCGACATGACCACGATTGCTTCCGTCCACGCCCGCGAAATCCTCGACAGTCGCGGCAATCCCACCCTTGAAGCGGACGTCACGCTGTCCGATGGCAGCTTCGGCCGTGCCGCGGTGCCATCCGGCGCTTCGACCGGCACCAAGGAAGCGGTCGAGCTGCGCGATGGCGACAAGACGCGCTATCTCGGCAAGGGCGTGCGCAAGGCGGTCGACAACGTCAACGGCACGATCGCCGATGCGCTGAAGGGCATGGAGTCCGGCGATCAGCGCGCGATCGACCAGCGCCTGATCGACCTCGACGGCACCGAGAACAAGGGCCGCCTCGGCGCCAACGCGCTGCTCGGAGTGTCGATGGCGTTCGCGCATGCGGTGGCGGCATCGCAGCGCAAGCCGCTGTGGCAGCACATCGCCGACATCAGCGAGCATCCGGCCGGCTGGCAGCCGACGCTGCCGGTGCCGATGATGAACATCATCAACGGCGGCGCCCACGCCGACAACAACGTCGACCTGCAGGAATTCATGATCCTGCCGGTGGGCATGGAGAGTTTCTCGGAAGCGTTGCGCGCCGGCACCGAAGTGTTCCATGCACTGAAGTCGGTGCTGAAGGGCAAGGGCCTGTCGACCGCGGTCGGCGATGAAGGCGGTTTCGCGCCCGACCTGCGCAGCAATGTCGAGGCGCTCGACGTCATCCTCGAAGCGATCGGCAAGGCCGGCTACGGCGCCGGCGACGACATCCTGCTCGGCCTCGACTGCGCCAGCAGCGAATTCTTCGACAACGGCAAATACAACCTGACCGGCGAAGGCAAGCGCCTGACCTCGGAACAGTTCAGCGATTTCCTCGCCGGCTGGTGCGCGGAATATCCGATCATCACCATCGAAGACGGCATGGCCGAGGATGATTGGGCGGGCTGGAAGCTACTGACAGATCGCCTTGGCAAGAAGATCCAGCTGGTCGGCGACGATCTCTTCGTCACCAATCCGCGCATCTTCAAGCAGGGCATCGAACAGCAGGTCGCCAATGCGATCCTGATCAAGGTCAACCAGATCGGCACGCTGTCGGAAACGCTGGAAGCGATCGCCATGGCCGACCACGCGAAGTACGCCGCGATCGTCTCGCATCGTTCGGGTGAAACCGAAGACACCACGATCGCCGACATCGCCGTCGCCACCACCGCTACCCAGATCAAGACCGGCTCGCTGTGCCGTTCCGATCGCGTCGCCAAGTACAACCAGCTGCTGCGCATCGAAGAGCAGCTCGGCAAGGCCGCGCGCTACGCCGGCCGCGACGCCTTCGTTTCGCTGAAGCGTTGAGGATGAACGACCGCCGCGCCGTTTTCATCGCCGTGGTGCTGTTGCTGGGCCTGCTGGCCTGGCTGCAGTACCGCTGGTGGTTCGGGCGTGGCGGCCACCGCGACGTGGTGGTGCTCGAACATCGCGTCGAAGCGCAGGTCAGCGACAATGCCACCCGCCAGCAGCGCAACGACGCGCTGGCCGCGGAAGTGCATGATCTCAAGGATCCGGCATCGGGCGGCGCGGCGATTGAAGAGCGTGCGCGCAACGAGCTCGGCATGGTCAAACCGGGTGAAACCTTCTATCGCGTGGTGAATGATCCCATCGCCGCGCAAGCAAAAAAACAGGATCAGGGAAAACAACCACAAGGCCAGCAATGAACATGGAACGTCATTGGTGTGTGGTGCCCGCTGCGGGCACCGGACAGCGTTTCGGCGGCGTCGTGCCGAAACAGTATCTCGAAGTCGGTGGGCATAGCATCCTGCGGCATACGCTGGATGCGCTGCTCGGCCATCCGCTGATCACCGGGGTCGTGGTGGTGCTCGCCGCGGGTGACCCGTATTGGCCGGGCGACAACGACACGCAGGGCAAGCCGATCCTGACTGCGGTCGGAGGTGACAGCCGCGCGGCCTCGGTGCTGTCCGGGCTCATGCGATTGCCGGCGGATGTCGGCGAGGACGACCTGGTGCTGGTCCATGATGCGGCGCGACCCAACCTGCGGGCATCGGATCTCGATGTATTGATCGCGGCCGTCCGCGCGCATCCACGGCAAGGCGGGATCCTCGGTGCGCCGGTGCGCGACACCCTGAAGCGCGCGGGTGAAGGGCGCTCGATCGCGGCGACCGAGCCGCGCGAAGGATTGTGGCGGGCGTTTACCCCGCAGATGTTCGCGCGCGGCGCGTTGTCGACGGCATTGCGCGCGGTGCGCGATGCGGGTGAGGCGATCACCGACGAGGCGATGGCGATGGAGATGCAGGGGGTGCATCCGCTGCTGGTCGAGGGTCGCGAGGACAACCTCAAGATCACCACGCCGGCAGACCTCGCGCGCTTCGAATTCCTGCTGGGGCGGCGCGGATGAGCGTGCGCATCGGCCACGGTTTCGATGTCCATGCCTTCGGCGACGGCGACCACGTGATGCTTGGCGGCGTGCGCGTGCCGCACGCGCGCGGTGTCGTCGCGCACAGCGATGGCGACGTGGTGCTGCATGCCTTGTGCGATGCCATCCTCGGCGCGCTGGCGCTGGGCGACATCGGCCAGCATTTCCCGCCGTCGGATGCACGCTGGAAAGACGCCGACAGCCTGCGGTTCCTCGAGGCGTGCATCGTCATGGCCGGGGAGCGCGGCTGGAGACTGGGTAATGCCGACGTCACCGTGTTGTGCGAGCGGCCGAAAGTCGGGCCGCATGCGCAGGTGATGCGCGAGACCATCGCGGTGGCCTGCAGGGTCGACATCGATGCCATCAGCATCAAGGCCACCACCACCGAGAAACTGGGCTTCACCGGCCGCGAGGAAGGCATCGCGGCGGAAGCGGTGTGCCTGCTGGTGCGGGAATGACGGAGCTGCCGCGCGCGCACGGCGAAGCCGTGCTGTCGGCGCGCACGCGTCTCGCGCCGGAAGATTTCCGCGTCGACGAAATCGATGCCTTCGACGCGAGCGGCGAGGGCGAACACCTGCTGCTCACGATCGAGAAGCGCGGCCTCACCACCGCCGAGGCGGTGCGACGCATCGCGGCGTGGGCCGGGGTTGCCGAATCGGCGATCGGCCACGCCGGCCTGAAGGATCGCCACGCGGTGACACGACAGCGCCTGAGCGTGTGGCTGCCGGGACGCGGGGACCCCGATCCGGCGTTGCTGGACAGCGAAGCGCTCAGGATCATCGAAGCGCATCGTCATTCGCGCAAGTTGCCGCGCGGTGCGCTGGCCGGCAATCGTTTCCGGGTCGTGTTGCGCGAAGTGGCTGGCGATCACGCTGCAATCGAGCAACGCCTGCAGGCGATCGCGGCACATGGCGTCCCCAATTACTTCGGCGAACAGCGCTTCGGTCGTTCCGGCGACAACGTGGCGCAGGCGCTGGCGATGTTCGCCGGGCGGCGCGTCAAGCGCGAAGAGCGTTCGCTGCTGCTGTCGGCGGCGCGCTCGGAGCTGTTCAATCGCGTGCTGGCGCAGCGCGTGGGCGACGGCAGCTGGAATGTCGCACTCGATGGCGACGTCTTCATGCTCGCCGGCAGCCACAGTGTGTTCGGGCCGGAGCCGCTGGACGGGCGCATCCGCGAGCGCGTCGCCACGTTCGACATCGATCCGACGGGACCGATGTGGGGTCGCGGCGCATTGCGCACTTGCGATGCCGCGATCGCGCTGGAAACCGAAGCCGTGTCGGGTGGCGATGCCGCCGCCTTGCGCGATGGCCTGGAACGCGCCGGATTGAAGCAGGAACGCCGTGCCACTCGCCTGCGTGCAACCGGCCTGCAATGGCAGTGGCTGCAGGACGATGCGCTGGAGCTCGCCTTCGAATTGCCGTCGGGCAGTTATGCCACTTCGGTGCTGGCCGAGCTCGGAGAAGTGATCGACGCGATGCGTTGATGCATCAACGGTGCTTCAGCAACACCAGGACTGCGCCCGTACCGCCCTGTGCAGGCGGCGCCGAATGGAAGGCGAGGACGTCGGCGCGCTGGCGCAGCATGCGATCGACCAGGTTCTTGATCACGGGGAGTCCCTCCGAATTGCGGCCCTTGCCGTGGATGATGCGCACGCAGCCGGTGCCGGCGGCGATGGCGTCGCGCAGGAATTCGCGCAGCAGCGATTCGGCGACCGCGACGGTCAGGCCGTGGAGGTCGAGTTCGTCGCGCGCGGCGTATTCGCCATTGCGCAACCGCGCCAGCACGCGAGGCGGGACTTCGTCGCGGCGATGGCTGGAGACGTCGCCCGGATCGAGCAGGGGATCGTGCATGGCGTGGCGGAATTCCGACCAGGCGGCGCGCTCGTCGGCTTCGCGCATGCCGGCCCGCGCCGCTGGCGCCGGCTTGCGGGGTGCTTCCGGGCGCGTGGCGATCCGGCGCACCGGGCCGATCGCGGATCGGAACAGTTCGGAATCGTCCTCGGGCTCGCTCATGCCGCAAGAGTACGGCAGGGACGGGCGAAGATTCGTGGACGATTCGTTATCATGTCCGCTTTAGACGGAAGACGCATGCGGATCCTGGTCAGCAACGACGACGGTGTGGACGCGCCGGGCATCGCCGCCCTGGCGGCAGCGTTGCGCGAGGCCGGGCACGAGGTGATGGTGGTGGCGCCCGATCGCGACCGCAGCGGCGCCAGCAATTCGCTGACGCTGGACATGCCGATCCGCGTCGTCCAGCTGGATGAGCGCACCTGGCGCGTGCACGGCACGCCGACCGATTGCGTCCATCTCGCGCTCACCGGCATGTTCGCCGGCCAGCGCGAGCCCGACATCGTCGTGTCCGGCATCAACAATGCCGCCAACCTCGGCGACGACGTCATTTATTCCGGCACAGTTTCGGCGGCGATGGAAGGACGTTTCCTCGGTTTGCCGGCGGTCGCGGTGTCCTGCGTCGCCCGCGATCATGCGCCGAACCATTTCGACACTGCCGCGCGTGCCGCGGCCGAGATCGTTGCGCGCCTTGCACGGGATCCGTTGCCTGCCGACACCATCCTCAACGTCAACGTGCCCGACCTGCCGTGGTCGGAACTGCGCGGTTTCGAGGCGACGCGACTCGGCAACCGCCATCGCGCCGAAAGTTGCATTCCCGCGCCGGATCCGCGCGGCCGCGAGTTCTACTGGATCGGGCCCGCCGGCACCGAACAGGACGCCGGTCCCGGCACCGATTTCGACGCGACACACCGGGGTGCAGTTTCGATCACGCCGATCCACGTCGATCTCACCCGTTACAGCGCGCTCGAACAGGTTGCGCAGTGGGTGACCGGACTGGAGCAACAGGCGGCATGATCGCGCGACTGCGCCTCGATCCCGGCACCGCAGGCATCGGCATGACCTCGCAGCGCGTGCGTGATCGCCTGATCGAGCGCCTGCGCGAGCAGGGCATCCGCAACGAGCAGGTACTGGCCGCGATCCGCAACGTGCCGCGTCATGTCTTCATGGACGAGGCGCTGGCGCAACGCGCCTACGAAGACAGTGCATTCCCGATCGGACACGGACAGACCATCTCGCAGCCGTGGGTGGTGGCGCGCATGACCGAGCTGGTGCTCGATGTGCCGACGCCGCCAAGGAAGGTGCTGGAGATCGGCACCGGTTCCGGTTACCAGGCCGCGATCCTCGCTTCGCTGGGACTGCAGGTGCACACGGTCGAGCGCATCGGCGCACTGTTGCGCGGTGCGCGCAAGGTGCTGCGTGGCCTCGGTTACAACGTGCGCAGCAAGCACGACGACGGTCGCGCCGGATGGGCCGAGCATGGGCCGTTCGATGCCATCTTGGTGACCGCCGGCGCGGCGGCGCTGGAGCCGGCATTGCTCGACCAGCTCGCGGTTGGCGGGACGCTGGTGGCCCCGGTGGGGCAAACCCTGTTGCGCGTGTATCGTGAAGACGACGGTCAGTTGCGGCAGGACATGCTGGAGCCCGTGGTGTTCGTGCCATTGCTGGCCGGGGTAATCGACGGATGAAATTGAAATTGTTCGCACCGCTCTACGAGCGCGCGATCCGCTGGGCGGGCAGCCCGCATGCACCGTGGCTGCTGTTCGTGCTCAGCATCGCCGAAGCGGTGTTCTTCCCGATCATGCCCGAGATCATGCTGGCGCCGATGGCGTTGGCGCGACCGCAGCGCGCGTTCCGCTACGCCGGCATCAGCCTGGCCGGCTCGATGATCGGGGCGGTGATCGGCTACTGGCTTGGCCACCATGCCTGGGAACTGGTGAAGCCGCTGCTCGCCGAACTGCACATGGTCGACAAGATCGACGCCGGCATCGCCACCATCCACGCCAAGATGGCGGAATCGCCGTGGGGCGTGTTCTGGTTCCTGGTGCTGGGCGGCTTCATGCCGATCCCGATGAAGGTCTTCACCTGGGCCTCGGGCATCGTCGGCGTGCCGTGGCTGCAATACCTGCTGGCGATGCTGGTCGGTCGCGGCAAGCGCGTGTTCCTGCTCGCCGCCGCCATCCGCATCGGTGGCGAACGCGCCGAGCGCGCGCTGCATCGCTGGATCGAACCGATCGGCTGGATCGCGACGGCATTGCTGGCGATCCTGATCGGCTATCTCTATTTCAAATCGCGAGGCGCCTGATGACCAAGCCGCGACTTCCCACGATCTCCGCGCGCCTGCTGGCCGCTGCAACCGCGACCGCGGCACTGGCCGCGTGCACCACCGCGCGCGTGGTCGAATATCCGTCGAACCGCACGCCGTCGGGGCCGCCACGCAGCACCGCGGCGCCGATGTCGCCGGCATCGCAGGCATCCAGCGCCGCCAGCGCGACGCAGAAAATCTCGACGCCGAAATACGGCGCGACCTACACAGTACAGAAGGGCGACACCGTCTATCACATCGCCACCACCAACGGCATCACGCCGCTGGATCTCGCCTTGTGGAACGACATCCCGCCGCCGTACACCATCCATCCCGGCCAGCGCGTGCGCCTGTATCCGCGCAACGGCAAGGCGCCGCCACCGCCGCCCAGCACGACCGCCGTGGTTGTCCCGGCGCCGCGGCCGGCCACGCCTTCCGCGTCGTCATCCGCCCCGACGCCGCCACCGGCCGCGACCACGCGTCCGACCGCCGGCAACCTGGCGTGGCGCTGGCCTGCCGATGGCCAGGTCATCAGCACCTATCTCGCCGGAGAGCCGACGCGCCAGGGCCTCGACATCGCCGGGACCGCCGGCCAGCCGGTGCGCGCCGCATCCGATGGCGTGGTGGTGTATTCCGGCGCCGGACTGGTCGGCTACGGCGAGCTGATCATCATCAAGCACAACAATGAGTGGCTGTCGGCCTACGGACACAACCGCAAGCGCATGGTCACCGAGGGCCAGCGCGTGGCCGCCGGCCAGCAGATCGCCGAGATGGGGCGCACCGCCGCGCCGCGCGACATGCTGCATTTCGAGATCCGTTTCGACGGCAAGCCGGTCGACCCCCAGCTGTACCTGCCGAAGAAGTGACTCAGCCCGGCAATACGAAGGCCGCGACGACCTTGCGGCCTTCGCCGGCCAGCACGTTGTAGGTCCGCGCGCAGGCGGCGTTGGCCATCGGCTCCAGGCCGATGCCGCGCTGCAGTACCGCAGCCACCACCCGCGCCGGCGGAAACGCCTGGCGTTCCCCGGTGCCGAGCAGGATGACGTCGGGTTGGAGATCGATGAGTGCGGCCAGTGCCGCGTCATCCAGTGCTGCCACGGCCGTGACTGGCCAATCGGTCACGAGCGTGTTCGGCGCGACAATGCAGCTGGAGGTCAACGCCAGGTTGTTCACCAGCACGCGGCCGCCATCGGCGCCGCGCAGCACGTATTCGAAATCCGGGCGTTCCTGGACGAGTTCCATCAGGGCGAGGGCCCGTCAGGCGCGGGGCAGGACGATCCGGCGCTTGTCCTGCGAGGGGCGGTAGAGGATGGCCACGTGGCCGATCCGCTGCACCAGCGCGCTTTCCGTGCCGGCGACCAGTTCGGCGATCGCCGCGTCGCGCGCGTCGCGATCTTCGCCGCCGACCTTCACTTTCACCAGTTCGTGTTGTTCCAGTCCGGCGGACAACTCAGCCACGAAAGCCGGGGTCAGGCCCTTCGCGCCCAGTTGCAGCAAGGGTTTCAGGTCATGGGCCTGGCCGCGCAGGAAACGGATCTGGGCGGGGGTAAGGGCGGGTGACATGCAGGCGCGAACGGTCTTGGGGGACCGACACGGTATCATGACGGCTGGACCGGCCCGGCCACACAGCTCGACCTTCGACATGGCCACGCGCAGCAAAAGCAGCCAACGCTGGCTGAAAGAACATTTTTCCGATCCCTACGTGAAACGCGCGCAGGCCGAAGGGCTGCGTTCTCGCGCGGCGTTCAAGCTCGAGGAGCTGGTCGAGCGCGACCGCCTGCTCAGGCCGGGCATGGTCGTGGTCGATCTCGGCGCGGCGCCGGGCGGCTGGTCGCAGTGGGCCCGCCAGGCCCTGGGCGACAGCGGCCGGGTCATCGCCACCGACATCCTCGACATGCCGGGGCTGGCCGGGGTCGAGTTCCTTCATGGCGATTTCAGGGAAGACAGCGTCTTATCCCAGCTGGTGACCATGCTGAACGGTGCCGAGGTCGACCTTGTCCTGTCCGACATGGCCCCCAATATGAGTGGTGTGGATGCGGTGGACCAGGCGCGGGCCATGCATCTGGCGGAGCTGGCGATGGAATTCGCGGATGCCCACTTGCGGGTTGGCGGCGATTTCCTGATCAAGCTGTTCCAGGGCGTGGGCTTCGACGAGTACGTACGCGACGTGCGCAAGCGTTACGACAAGGTGTCCATCCGCAAGCCGGCAGCCTCGCGCCGCCGTTCCAATGAAGTGTATGCCCTGGCGCAAGGACGTCGCGCGCAAGCCAGGGTGTAGAGTGCCAAAACGGCGCGGGTGACCGCGCGGAGAATCGGATTCGAATGAACAACCTGGTCAAAAACCTCCTGCTGTGGGCCGCAGTGCTGATCGTCGTCATGGTCCTGTTCCAGGGCTTCGGCTCGAAGTTCGGCGACACCGCGCGCTCGCTCACCTACGACCAGTTCGTGCAGCAGGTGCAGGCGGACAAGATCGCCAAGGTCGCGATCAGCGATGACGGCTCCACCATCACCGCCGAGGGCAAGGACTCCACCAAGTTCACCACCCAGAAGCCCGAAGACAAGGACCTGATCAACGACCTCCTGAACCACAAGGTCGAGATCAAGCAGGAAGCGCCGTCGAACGGCCGCGGCCTGCTGATCGCGTTGCTGGTGAACGTGCTGCCGTTGGCGCTGTTCGTCGGCATCTGGTTCTACCTGATGAAGCAGATGCAGCAGGGCGGCAAGGGCGCGATGTCGTTCGGCAAGTCGCGCGCGCGCCTGCTCAACGAGGACCAGACCAAGGTCACCTTCGCCGACGTCGCCGGTTGCGACGAGGCCAAGGAGGAAGTGTCGGAGCTGGTCGAATTCCTGCGTGACCCCTCCAAGTTCCAGAAGCTGGGCGGCAAGATCCCGCGCGGCGTGCTGATGGTCGGTCCGCCCGGCACCGGCAAGACGCTGCTGGCGAAAGCCATCGCCGGCGAAGCGCGCGTGCCGTTCTTCAGCATCTCCGGTTCCGACTTCGTCGAGATGTTCGTCGGCGTCGGCGCCAGCCGCGTGCGCGACATGTTCGAGCAGGCCAAGAAGAATTCGCCCTGCATCATCTTCATCGACGAAATCGATGCGGTCGGCCGCCATCGCGGTTCCGGCATGGGCGGTGGCCACGACGAACGCGAGCAGACGCTCAACCAGATGCTGGTCGAGATGGACGGTTTCGAAGGCGGCGAAGGCGTGATCGTGATCGCCGCGACCAACCGCCCCGACGTTCTCGACAAGGCGCTGCTGCGCCCGGGCCGCTTCGATCGCCAGGTGATGGTCGGCCTGCCCGACATCAAGGGCCGCGAGCAGATCCTGCGCGTGCACATGCGCAAGGTGCCGCTGGGCAACGACGTGCGCCCTGAAGTGCTGGCGCGCGGCACGCCCGGGTTCTCCGGCGCCGATCTTGCCAACCTGGTCAACGAAGCCGCGCTGTTCGCCGCCCGCCGCAACAAGCAGCAGGTGGAGATGCAGGACTTCGAGGACGCCAAGGACAAGATCTACATGGGTCCGGAACGTCGCAGCATGGTGATGCGCGACGACGAGCGCCGTGCCACGGCGTTCCACGAATCCGGCCATGCGGTGGTGGCGATGTCGCTGCCCAAGGCCGACCCGGTGCACAAGGTGACGATCATGCCGCGTGGCTGGGCGCTGGGCGTGACCTGGCAGTTGCCGGAACACGACCAGATCAGCCACTACAAGGACAAGATGCTGGAGGAGATCTCGATCCTGTTCGGTGGCCGCATCGCGGAGGAGATCTTCGTCGGCCAGATGTCGACCGGTGCATCGAACGATTTCGAGCGTGCGACCAAGCTGGCGCGCGGCATGGTGACCAAGTACGGCATGTCCGACGCGCTCGGCACCATGGTCTACGCCGACGACGATGCAGGCTTCGGCGTCCACAACAAGACGATTTCCGAAGCGACGCAACAGAAGGTCGATGCCGAGATCCGTCGCATCCTCGATCAGCAGTACGACGTGGCGCGCGGCATCCTGGAAGAGAAGCGCGATCGCGTCGAGGCGATGACGGCTGCGCTGATGGAATGGGAGACCATCGACGCCGAGCAGGTCAAGGCGATCATGGAAGGTCGCACCCCGAACCCGCCAGCGGGTTGGGTGGACAAGGGTGGTCGCTTTGATGGCGGCAAGGGTGGGGATTCCACCAAGCCGGCACCGGCGATCGGCGGACCCGCCGAACAGACCTGACCGATCCTACTGCGCTCGCCCTGCGGTCCGCGTGCGGTGCTCGCAATGCTCACGTATTCACATACGCTGCGCTTGCTCCGCTCCACCACGAACCGCAGGTCATCGCTCGTAACGGATCGGGAACGGTTTCTTCGGCAGTAAGCTGATACGCATGTTCGACACCACGCCCCAACTCGATTGCGCAGGCCGCGTCCTGAAACTCGATCGCCCCCGGGTGATGGGCATCGTCAACGTCACCCCCGATTCGTTTTCCGATGGCGGTCGCCACGACACCGCCGATGCCGCGATCGCGCATGGATTGAAACTGGCGGAAGAGGGGGCAGGCATACTCGATATCGGCGGCGAATCGACGCGGCCGGGCGCCGATGACGTTCCGCTCGAGGAAGAACTGCGGCGCGTGATCCCGGTGATCGAGGCGCTGGCGAAACAGGTTTCGATCCCGGTCAGCATCGACACTTCGAAACCGGAAGTGATGCGCGCTGCAGTCGCCGCCGGTGCCGGGATGATCAACGACGTTTATGCATTGCGTCGCGAAGGCGCGCTCGATGCCGCGGCCGAACTCGGCGTGCCGGTGGTGCTGATGCATATGCTGGGCGAGCCGCGCTCGATGCAGGACGATCCGCGCTACGACGACGTGGTCGCCGATGTCCACCGCTTCCTCGCCGAACGCATCTTCGTGGCCGAAATGGCGGGAATCTCCAGGAAGAACATCGTCGTCGATGTCGGCTTCGGTTTCGGCAAGACGCTCGATCACAACCTGCAGTTGCTGGCGCAGCTTGAGCGTTTCACCGAACTCGGCGTGCCGGTGCTGGCCGGCATGTCGCGCAAGAAAACCATCGGCAGCCTGACCGGGCGCGATAAGCCGGAAGACCGGGTGGCCGGATCGGTCGCGGCCCATGTGATCGCGGCGCAGCGCGGCGCGAAGCTCGTGCGCGTCCACGATGTCGCCGCAACGGTCGATGCATTGAAGGTATGGGAAGGGGTGGCGGCAGTGCCGATGCCGCGCGCGGCAGCGCCGAAGCCGGAAATCATCTGGCCGGACGACGCCTGACCGTCTCGGCCCGGCCGCTCGCACGCGCTTTCGACTAAGCTTCGGTCATTCGCGCCAAATGCGCGCACGACCGGACGCCATCGCATGCAAAGCCTGCTTCGTCGCAAGGACATCAATCGCATCACCGAGCACGAGGAAGGCCGCAAGCTGGTGCCAACCCTGTCGTGGCCGCACCTGGTCGCGCTCGGGATCGGCGCCATTGTCGGTACCGGCATATACACGTTGATCGGCGTCGGCGCCGACAAGGCGGGTCCGGCGGTGCTGCTGTCGTTCCTGATCGCCGGCGTGGTTTGCGCTTGCGCGGCGCTGGCCTATGCCGAACTGTCGACGATGATGCCGGCGGCCGGCAGTGCCTATACCTACAGCTACGCGGCGCTGGGCGAGGGCCTGGCGTGGATCATCGGCTGGAGCCTGATACTTGAGTATTCGCTGGTGGTGAGCACGGTTGCGGTCGGCTGGTCCGGCTATTTCGTCGGCTTCCTCGACTGGCTGCACGCCAACATGGGTTGGAGCGTCGCCTTGCCCAAGGCGCTTGCCGCCGGTCCGCACGCGGGTGGCCTGGTCAACCTGCCGGCGGTGCTGATCGTGTTCGTGGTTGCCGGCGCATTGATGGCCGGTACCCGCGAGAGCGCGACGGTCAACGCCTTCCTGGTGGTGTTCAAGCTCGTCGCGCTGGCGATCTTCGTCGTGGTCGCATTGCCGGCGTTCAATGCCGACAACCTGCATCCGTTCATGCCCTATGGGTTCCCGAAATCGATGGGCGCCGATGGCGTCGAGCGCGGGGTGATGGCGGCGGCGGCGATCATCTTCTTCGCCTTCTACGGCTTCGATGCGATTTCCACCGCGGCGGAAGAGACGAAGAACCCGGGGCGCGATCTTTCGATCGGCATCGTCGGTTCGATGATCGGCTGTACGCTGATCTACATGCTGGTGGCGCTGGCCGCGATCGGCGCGATGAACTTCGGCGTGTTCGGCAAGAGCGCCGAACCGCTGGCGCTGATCATGCGCGAACTCGGCCATGGCACCGTCGCTTTCCTGATCGGCATCGTCGCGATCATCGCGTTGCCGACGGTGCTGCTGGCATTCTTCTACGGCCAGAGCCGCATCTTCTTCGTGATGTCGCGCGATGGCCTGTTGCCGCGCGGCCTGTCCAAGGTCAACGCACGCACCGGCACGCCGGTCGCGATCACCGCCTTCACCGCCGTGCTGGTCGCCGCGCTTGCAGGCGTGGCCCGCCTCGACGAGATCGCCGCGCTGGCGAATGCCGGCACGCTCGCGGCCTTCATCGCCGTCGGCGCCTGCCTGCTGGTGCTGCGCAAGCGCGAACCTAACCGCCCGCGCAGCTTCCGCACGCCGCTGGCGTGGCTGGTCGGGCCGTTGGCCATCCTCGGCTGCCTCTATCTGTTCTGGAGCCTGCCGCAGAAGACCCAGATCTGGTTCCTGACCTGGAACGCGATTGGCGTCGTGGTGTATCTCGTCTACGCGCGCAGCCACAGCATGCTGGCGCGCAAGGGTTGATGCATTGATGGCGCGACCATGAGCGCTGACGCACGCCCGGTCGCGATCGCGCTGCTGGGGCCGACCGGATCGGGCAAGACCGACATGGCGCTGGACCTGGCCGAGCGCGTTGGTGGTGAAATCGTCAGCATCGACTCTGCGCTGGTCTATCGCGGACTCGACATCGGCTCCGCAAAACCGGGCAAGGAAGAGCAGCAGCGCGTCCGCCACCACCTGATCGACATCCGCGATCCGTGGCAGCCGTATTCGGTCGCGGAGTTCGTCGATGAAGCGAAGTCCGCCGTCGCCGCCATCGTCGCGCGCGGTGCGTTGCCGATCCTCGCCGGCGGCACCAGCCTTTATGCGCATGCGCTGTTTTCCGGGCTCGCGCCGATGCCCGGCGCCGATGCCGACACGCGTGCGGCGATTGCCGCCGAAGCCGGGCAGCGTGGCTGGCCGGCGTTGCATGGCGAGCTGGCGCTAGTCGATCCCGAAGCCGCGGCGCGCATCCACGCCACCGATCCGCAACGTATCCAGCGCGCACTGGAAGTGTTCCGCCTCAGTGGCAAGCCGATCACGCAGTGGCAGGCGGAACACCTGCACGCGCCGCGCTGGCCGGTGCGGGTGCTGAAGCTGGCGCTGGTGCCGGAATCGCGCGAGGAATTGCACGCACGCATCGAACGTCGCTTCGACCTGATGCTTGAACGTGGCTTCCTCGATGAGGTCGGGAATCTTCGCGCTTTGCCGCAGCTGGCCGGTCATCCGGCCCCGCTCGATCTTCCCGCCATCCGCGCGGTCGGGTATCGCCAGTCCTGGGAGTATCTCGATGGCGAGGGCGACGCCACGCAATTCCGCGACCGCGCCATTTCCGCGACGCGTCAGCTCGCCAAGCGCCAGATGACATGGTTGCGCGGGCAGCTGGACGTGCGCCGTTTCGATGCGCAACGCCAGCGCGGGCAACTCGTTGACGCGATGGCGCTGTTTCTGCAGGGGACTTCGTTCGGCGGGCGTTTTGCCGGCTTCATGTAAGCTATTGATACCGCGCCAAAGACGCGGGCCGAAAACGACTTTTTCCCCAAGAGATTTCCTCCATGCAGCAGCGCAACTTCCAGGCCTCGCGGCCGCAGTCCCTGCAAGACCCCTTCCTCAACGTCCTCCGCCGCGAACGCGTGCCGGTGTCGATCTATCTCGTCAACGGCATCAAGCTCCAGGGCACGATCGAATCGTTCGACCAGTTCGTGGTCCTGTTGCGCGGCACCACCAGCCAGATGGTCTACAAGCACGCGATTTCCACCGTGGTGCCGGCGCGCGCCGTGCGCGTGGGGCCGACGGGCGCCTACGTCCAGCAGGACTCGTCGTCGCGCGAAATGGGTCAGGACGACCATGACGAAGACGACGAGGATGGCGATTACGAGGACGAAGACGAAGACGACCAGCCGCCGCACCACGGCTGACGGGAGCGGCATTGTTCGATCGTTCGGAAAAGGGTGAGCATGCGTTGCTGGTGCAGCCGCATCGCGGCAGCCGGCTCGAAGAAGATGTGCTGGAGGAGTTCGTCGAACTGGCGCGCTCCGCCGGCGCGACCGTCGTCGCCAGCGCCAATGCGCGCATCGATCGTCCGAACGCGGCGACGTTGATCGGCGAGGGCAAGCTCGAGGAATTGAAGGCGATCGCGGAAGCCAGCGGCGCCGATCTCGTCCTCGTCAACCACGCGTTGTCGCCGGTGCAGGAGCGCAACCTCGAACGCGCGCTGCAAAGGCGCGTGATCGATCGCACCGGACTGATCCTCGACATCTTCGCCCAGCGCGCGCAATCGCACGAAGGCAAGCTGCAGGTCGAACTCGCCCAGCTGAAGCATCTGGCCACGCGCCTGGTGCGCGGCTGGACCCACCTGGAGCGCCAGCGTGGTGGTTCGATCGGCCTGCGTGGTCCCGGTGAAACCCAGCTGGAAACCGACCGCCGCCTGCTGCAAACGCGGCTGGAGCAATTGCAGCGCAAGCTCGACAAGGTCGAGGTGCAGCGCACCCAGATGCGCCGCGCTCGCACCCGCAGCGAGCTGCCGCGCGTTGCATTGGTCGGCTACACCAATGCCGGCAAGTCGACGCTGTTCAACGCGCTGACCGGCGCCGAAGCCTACGCCGCCGACCAGCTGTTCGCGACGCTCGATCCCACCGTGCGCCGCATCGACATTTCCGGCGGGCAGGCGATCCTCGCCGACACCGTCGGTTTCGTCCGCGACCTGCCGCATGACCTCGTAGCCGCGTTCCGTTCGACCCTGAGCGAAGCGCGCGAGGCCGACCTGCTGCTGCACGTGATCGACGCCGCCGATCCGCATCGCGACGATCGCATCGCCCAGGTCGATGCCGTGCTCGCCGAAATCGGCGCGGGCGATCTTCCGCAGATCCTGGTGTTCAACAAGATCGACCGCATCGATGGCGCGGAAGCACGCCGCGACGTGCCGACCGACGCGCGGCCGCGGGTATGGCTGTCGGCGCGCGATGGCGTCGGCCTCGATCATTTGCGCGATGCGCTGGGCGATGTCTTCGCGATGCGCCGCGTGATCGGCGAGTTGCGCCTGCCCAACGAATCGGGGCGCCTGCGCGCGCGCCTGCATGCACTGGACGCGATCCGTTCGGAGACGCATGACGAATCCGGCTGGCGCATCGCCATCGACCTGCCGGAAACCGAAGCGCTGCGCCTGATGGCCGCAGGCGACGCCGAGGTGCTGCGGCCGCTCTTGCCCGAGCCCGAACCCGACCCCATCTGACACACTAGCGACCAGCAAGGCGCCCCGACGAAACCCGATGGCCTGGAATCCTCCCGGAAAACACAGCGACCCCGCCGACGCGCCACCGCCGTCGCGCCTCGACCTGCGCGATTGGCTGCCGGGGTCTGGGGCCGTGCTGTGGACCGGTGTCGTGCTGGGGGCCTGGCTGGCCCTGTCCAGCGTGGTGGTGGTCGGCGATGGCCGCCAGGCGGTGATCTCGCGCCTGGGTCAACCGTTGCGCGTGCTCCAGCCTGGCGTGCACCTGAAATTGCCGTGGCCGCTGGAACGTGCGACCGGAATCGAGATCGGTGCGCGCAAGACGATCGAAGACTCCCTGCCGGTGATGGTGGGCGATCCCGCCATGTTCGACCTGCCGCTGCAGATCGGCTACATCATCGACGACCCGATCCGCTTCATCGCCAACAGCGGCGACGTGCCACAGGATGCCTTGCGGCGAATGGCGCGCGATGCGGTTTCGATGCAGGTGGCTGCCGGTTCGCTGGCAACGCTGGGCGGTCGCGGCGGACAACTGGAGCCGCAGGCGTTGGCGGCATTGCAGGCACGGGCGCAGCGCGCGGGGCTTGGGATCCGACCGTTGTCGGTGACGTGGACGGAACCGGTGTTGCCGAGCGCGGTGAGCGATGCCGGCAACACGCTCAAGTCCATCAAGCAGGACGAGGAGCGTGCGGTCGCCGATGCCAAGGTAGAGGCCGCCAAGCAATTGCCGCTGGCGCAGGCAGAGGCGGATGCCATGCTTGCAACAGCCGAGCGTGATCGCCAGGCGCGCATCGTCGATGCCCAGGGCGATGCCGCCCATTTCCGCGGGCTGGCCGCGCAATACAAGGCAGCGCCGATCGTGACGCGCGACGTGGTGCTGCAGGGCGCGGTACGCGACAGTGTCGCCGCCGATACCGCACCCGTGGCAGCCACGACGACAGCCGCAAGTCCGGCTCCCGCCACGGCAACACCGACGGAAACCGAGCGCCCGTTGCGCGACGCTTCGCGTGAAGTCGATCGCAGCGTGAATCGCAGCAGCGGCCGGAATGCGGAGGCGCGGCGATGAAATCAATGGTCGCGAGTTTCCTGCTGTTCCTGCTGGCGTTGACGGCATTCGATGCCGGTTTTCGCGTCGACCCCGGCCAGCTGGCAGTGGTGTCGTCGCCGATCAATGGCACGCGCAACAACATCGGCCCCGGCGTGCACCTGAAGTGGCCGCTGCTCGACCGCGTCCAGCGCGTTCCGCTGCGCGTGCTGCTGCAGCCGGAGTTGCGTTGGTCCAGCCGCGATGGCCGTGAGCTGGTGCAGTCGCCGTGGATGCTGGCCCGCGTCACCGACGCCGCGCGTTACGCCAATGCATCGGGCGCGAATCCCGGCGTGCCGCGCGATCGCCTTGCAACTGCCCTGCAGTCGAGCGCCGTGCCGGCATTGCGCGAGCAGACGTTCGCGCAGACGGTGGCGGATCGTGGCCAGGCGGTATGGGCAAACACGACGGTGGTGGATGCGGCAGCGCGCGAGCTCGGCCTGGTGATCGAGGATCGTGGCGTCGCCAGCGCCGGCATGCCCGCCGACAGCGCGAGCGCCAAGGCGGTCCAGGCGGGCATGCGCGCAACCCAGGACGAGGTGATCGCGCGTGCGCGCGTCGATGCCCAGGTGCAGCTCAAGGCCGCGACCGCCCAGGCCGACAGCGAGCGCATCCAGCTGCTGGCGGCGGCGCGCAAGAGCGCAGACGCCAGGCGCGCCGAAGGCGACGTCGAAGCTGCGCGCATCTATGCCGAAGTCGCCGTCGAGGATCCGCAGGCCGCTGCCTTCGATCGTGCGGCGATGGCCTACCGGCGCGCACGACTGGCGGGCAAGCCGGTTTCGCTCGACGATCCGGCGTTCCAGGCGCTCCGTTACGCGCATTGAAGGCCCGAACGTGCCTTGTTCATCGGACAGGCGTACAATATCGAAAAGTCGGGGCTCGCCTCGGCTTTTTTCACGTCTGGAGCAAGGAAATGGGTCAGTCGGTCGTCGTTTTGGGTGCCCAGTGGGGCGATGAGGGCAAGGGCAAGATCGTCGATCTGCTCACCCAGGACATCGGCGCCGTGGTGCGCTTCCAGGGCGGCCACAACGCCGGCCACACCCTGGTGATCGGAGGCAAGAAAACTGTCCTCCACCTGATTCCCTCCGGCATCCTGCGCGACGACGCGCTGTGCCTGATCGGCAACGGCGTGGTCCTGCACCCGGGTGCGTTGCAGAAGGAAATCGCCGAGCTGGAAGGCAACGGCGTCGAAGTGCGCAGCCGCCTGAAGATCTCGCCGGCGACGCCGCTGATCATGCCGTACCACATCGCACTGGACCAGGCGCGCGAAAAGGCCGCCGGCAAGTCGGCGATCGGCACCACCGGCCGCGGCATCGGCCCCGCCTACGAGGACAAGGTCGCGCGTCGCGGCATCCGCATCGCCGATCTCCACTATCCGGACGAACTGGCCGAGAAGCTGCGCACCGCGCTCGATTACCACAACTTCGTGCTGACGAAGTACCTCGGCGTCGAGGCAGTCGATTTCCAGCAGACGCTGGACGAGGCGCTGGCCTTCGGCGAATACGTCGAGCCGATGAAGGCCGACGTCGCCGGCATCCTCCATGACCTGCGCAAGGCCGGGAAGAAGGTGCTGTTCGAAGGCGCGCAGGGTTCGCTGCTCGACATCGACCACGGCACCTATCCTTACGTCACCTCCAGCAACACCACGGTCGGTGGCGCCTATGCCGGCACCGGCGTCGGCGCGGGCGCGATCGATTACGTGCTCGGCATCGCCAAGGCCTACGCGACGCGCGTCGGTGGCGGTCCGTTCCCGACCGAACTGCACGACGACATCGGCCAGGGCATCCGCGATCGCGGCCAGGAGTACGGCGCGACCACCGGCCGTCCGCGCCGCTGCGGCTGGATGGACATCGTCGCGCTCAAGCGCGCGGTCGATATCAACGGCATCACCGGCCTGTGCATCACCAAGCTCGACATCCTCGACGGGATGGAGACGCTGAAGATGTGCATCGCCTACGAATACCGAGGCAAGCGTAGCGAATACGCGCCGCTCGACGCCAAGGGCTGGGAAGAGTGCACGCCGGTCTACCTGGAATTCCCGGGCTGGCAGGAATCGACCGCCGGCATCACCGAATGGGACAAGCTGCCGCCGGCCGCGCGTGCCTACCTGCGCGCGCTGGAAGAACTGGCGGGTTGCCCGCTGGCGATCGTCTCGACCGGTCCCGACCGCGACGCCAACATCATCCTGCAGGATCCGTTCGCCTGAATGGGATAGTCAACGGGGTTCCCGCGCCGTTGACATGACTTCTGGCGGGGGCGGTCAGGTGCTATTCACCGCAGACTCTCCGGTTTCCAACCCACGGAACCGGAGCGTTCATGTCCCGCATCCTCAGCCTCGCCATCGCCGCCGCGCTTGCGGGCCAGGCCCACGCCGCCACCAAGCCTGCAGCAGCGTCCGCGCTGCCGCGCATCGACACCACCACGACCACCCAGCTGCCGCGCAACGTGGTGCCGCAGCACTACACGGTGGAAGTGACGCCGCACGCGCAGGACATGAACTTCGACGGCGTGGTCTCGATCGACATCGCCGTGGTCCAGGCGACCAAGACGATCACCCTCAACGCGATCGACATGACCTTCTCGCAGACCAGCCTGAAGGGTGCCGGTGGCGCGATGACGCCGCAGGTCAGCATCGACGCGGCCAACCAGACCGCGACCTTCACCTTCGACAAGGAACTGAAGCCGGGCCGCTACGTGCTGTCCACGCACTACACCGGCAAGATCGGTACCCAGGCCGTCGGCATCTTCGCCCTCGACTACGACACCAAGGAAGGCAAGAAGCGCGCGCTGTACACCCAGTTCGAGAACTCCGACGCCCGCCGCTTCATCCCGAGCTGGGACGAGCCGAACTACAAGGCCGTGTTCGACCTCACCGCGGTGGTGCCGAGCGGGCAGATGGCGGTCAGCAACATGCCGGTCAAGTCGAGCAAGGACGCCGGCAACGGCATGAAGCGCGTGACCTTCGGAACCTCGCCGAAGATGTCGACCTACCTGCTGTTCTTTGGCCTGGGTGATTTCGAGCGCCGCACGACCAAGGCCGCCGGTGGCACCGAGATCGGCGTGATCGCGCAGAAGGGCATGGTCTCGCAGGCCGATTTCGCGCTGGAATCGGGCGCCAAGATCATCGACGAATACAACGACTACTTCGGCGTGAAGTACCCGCTGCCGAAGCTCGACAACATCGCGGCACCGGGCCAGAGCCAGTTCTTCAGTGCGATGGAAAACTGGGGCGCGATCTTCACCTTCGAATACGCGCTGCTGCTCGACCCCAAGGTCTCGACCGAAGGCAACAAGATCGGCGTGTTCTCGACCGACGCGCACGAAATGGCGCACCAGTGGTTCGGCGACCTGGTGACGATGCGCTGGTGGGACGACCTGTGGTTGAACGAAGGCTTCGCCTCGTGGATGGAAGGCCGCACCACCGCCAAGCTGCATCCGGAGTGGGAAACCGCGATCAGCGCGGTCGGCGTGCGTGAAGCGGCGATGGGCCGCGATGCGATCGCGACCACCCATCCGATCGTGCAGCACGTGGCGACGGTGGAACAGGCCAGCCAGGCCTTCGACACCATCACCTATTCCAAGGGCGAGTCGGTGATCCACATGCTGGAGAACTACCTCGGCGAGAACGCGTGGCGCGCCGGCGTGCGTCGCTATATCAAGAAGCATGCCTATTCGAACACCGTGTCGGACGATTTCTGGAACGCGATGGACGAAGGCAGCAAGATGCCGATCAAGGACATCGCGCATGACTTCACCCTGCAGCCGGGCATCCCGCAGATCGATGTCGGCGCCGTCACCTGCAGCAATGGCAAGACCACGGTGCAGCTGACCCAGGGTGAATTCACCCGCGACCGTCCCGACAAGACTCCGCTGAGCTGGCGCGTGCCGGTGGTGGCGGAAGTGGTCGGCAAGCCGCAGTCGCGCACGCTGGTGCGCGATGGCAAGGGCAGCATCACCTTGCAGGGTTGCGGCCCGGTGCTGGTGAATGCCGGCCAGGCCGGTTATTACCGCACGCATTACTCCGCCGACCAGTTCGCCGCGATCAGCAAGGCGTTCGCGCAGCTGAAGCCGATCGACCAGCTCGGCCTGATGAGCGACACCTGGTCGCTCGGGACCGCCGGTCGCCAGCCGATCGCCGATTACCTCGAACTGACCCGCAGCATCGACGCCAATTCCAAGCCGCAGGTGCAACAGGCCCTGGTGGGTTCGCTCGCGACCATCAACAGCTACAAGAAGAACGATGCCAACCGCGGCGCGTTCCAGGCGTATGCGACCAAGCGCCTGCGCCCGATGCTGGACAAGCTCGGCTGGGAGCAGAAGGCCAGTGATTCCGCTGCGGTGAAGTCGCTGCGCATGAGCCTGATCGGCACGCTCGGCGACATGGACGATGCGGCGACGCTCGCGGAGGCACGCAAGCGTTTCGCCACGCTGCAGTCGGGCGGGGCGATGGCGCCGGAAATGCGTCGCGTCGTGCTGGGCCTCGTGGGCTCCAAGGCGACACCGGCCGAGTGGGACCAGTTGCACGCGATGGCGAAGTCGGCGCCGACGCCGATGGTGAAGTCGCAGATGTATTCGCTGCTGGCATCGGCGGACGACGCGGCCCTGACCCAGAAGGCACTGGACTTGGCCCTGACCGACGAGCCGGGTGCGACGACGAGCGCGAGCATGATCCGCGGCGCCGCGTTCGATCACCCGGACATGGTGTTCGACTGGGCGCTGGCGCACCGCGAGCAGGTCGACAAGCTGGTCGATGCCTCGTCGCTGAGCCGCTACTACGCCGGCCTGGGCGCCAGCTCCTCGGATCCGGCGATGGTCGGCAAGATCCGCGGCTACGCCGAGAAGTATCTTGCCCCGACATCGCGCCGGGATGCCGATACCGCGATCGCGGGCATCGAATATCGCATCAAGGTGCACAAGGAGCAGATCCCGGCCGTCGATGCCTGGCTGGCGAAGAACGGCGGCTGATCGATCCGTCGGTTTTGCAGGCAATGCCGCAACAGAAGAAACCCGCCGCAAGGCGGGTTTCTTTTTCACATGCGATTGGCGAAACGGCGTGCAATCAGGTGGTCGAGACTGGCGCGCCCCGGACCGGCCATGAACAGCCAGAACAGCACGAGCGTGTACAGCACTTCGTCGAGCTCGACGAATTCGTCCACGGTCGAGATGCCCGGCAACACGACCAGAGCCAATGCGACCAGCATGTTGAAGATCATCGGCAGTGTGGCGAGGCGCGTCATCAACCCCAGCATCAGCAGCACGCCGCCGACCAGATCCGTCGCGCCACTGACGTAGGCACTGAGGTCCGGGAAGGGCACGCCCCAGTTGGCGAAGCGCTCGGCGAATCCGGCGTGGTTCACCAGTTTGGCCCAACCAGTTTCCGCCCAGAAATAACCGAACACCAGGCGCAGCAGCAGCGGTGCGAGCCAGTCGTAACGTCTGGCGTAGAAAAGGAAGGTGTGGTGGAAGCGCACCGGCATCGATGCCTGGGCGATGGCTGGATCGATGGGTGGCTTCTTCATGAAGGTGGCGCAGCGTTGCATGGTGGATTCCTCAATCGATCGTGTTCGGTACAGGTGTCGCCGCGATCACCAGTCGATCGGTGATCCAGCGCTTGAGCAGGCCGATGGCGCGCAGTGCGGCCTCGGAGTCGGGAAGGGATAGCGCGAGTCGGGCGCACAGTTCCGCGAATGTCGCACCGTCGACAGCCATGCCGAGCAAGGCTGCCTCGTCGGCATCGAGCCGGCGCCAATGGACGCGGAAATCGTCGCGCCACAACAGCCAGTCGGATGGATCGCGATCCTCCGTGGATGGCAGTGGGCGGCCAGCGTGATGCGCTTCGACCATCGTCGGGATGCAGCCAGGCGTGCGCACGCGACGGATTGCCGGATGCAGGGCGAATCGCAACCCGGGCCAGGCTTCGGCGGGAAGCGCGGCGATATCTTCCATCGCGATCGCAGCGGCATCGGCGGCGTCGAACACTTCGCCTTGCATCCACTCGAAGTCGGCAAGTATCGACCATGTCGATGGATGTTCCTGCCGCCGCAGCCAGTCGGCGAAGTCGCGTCCGAAATGGCGAACGGAAGGATGCCGCGACGGATGCGCATGCAGGTAGCCAGTCGCAAGCGCTTCGAACATCGTTTCACCGACCAATGCATGCAGCACGGGAAAATCGTTGGCGAGGACATCGATCAGGCGCAGTCGGTAGGCATCGCCGTAGATGCGCAGGCGCTGGTCACGGCGATCGCCATCGACGAATCCGGACGCCACGGCATTGCCATGCAGCAGCCAGTCCTGCAGGGCCGCCTGCTGCGCGAAAAGACCGGCAGCGGGCAGGTTCATGCCGCCTCCTTCTGCGTCGTCGTCATCGCCGCGATGTCGCGTGCACGCGCAAGTTCCGCCAGCAATTCGGCGAACGGCGGAAAGTTGTCGTCGCGCTCGATCATCGCCGGCACGTCGCCGAAGCGTTGGACGGCATGCGCGTAGAGATTCCAGACGTCGGCGCAGACCGGCTGGTCGTGGGTGTCGACCAGCAGGCCGCTGCCGAGCGCATCGATGGAATGCCCCGCGAGATGGATCTGCCCGACGGCGGAGATCGGCAACGCATCGAGCATCGCGCGGGGATCGAAGCCGTGGTTGTGGCCGTTGACCCACACATTGTTGACGTCGAGCAGCAGGCCGCAGCCGGATTCCGCGACGATCGCCGAAAGGAATTGCGCTTCATCCAGCGTGTCGCCGGAAAAACGCAGGTAACTGGAGACGTTTTCCAGCAGGATCTGCTGGCCCAGCGCGTCCTGGACGTCGCGCACGCGCGCCGCGACATGGCGGACGGCTTCTTCGACCTGCGGCAACGGCAACAGGTCGTGCAGCTGGATGCCATCGCCGCCGGTCCAGCACAGATGATCGGAAATCACCCGCGGGCGCACGCGTCGCGCCAGTGCCGCGAGTTGGCGCAGGTAATCGCGATCGAGCGGATCACCCCCGCCGATCGACAACGACACGCCATGCATCGCCAGCGGATAGCGTTCGGCGATCTGGTCGAGCACATGCAGCGGGCGGCCGCCGGCGACCATGTAGTTCTCGCTGACGATTTCGAACCAGTCCACCGGGCACTGCGGCGCCAGCGCGTCTTCGTAATAGCCGGGCCTCAGGCCGAGGCCGAAACCTTGCAGGGGGCGTGTCATCGCGTCTTCTCTGCGTTGCATCGGATGGAAAGGCCCCGTCCCTTCGGGTGGAAAGGACGGGGCAGGGGACATCAGGACTTGCTGGCCGGCTTCGCTGCCGCGGCGCCCTTGGCGCTCTCGAACTTGCCGCCCGCGACCTTGCAGTCCTTCTCGCTGGTTTGGGTGAAGCCCTGGCCCTTGCAGGCGTTCTGGCCCTTGCAGGCGTTGTGCGCGGTCTTGCATGCGCCCTGGCCCTTGCAGGCGTTGGCGCCCATGCAATGGCCCATTGGGGCGCTGCCGGAGCCGGCGGCTTGTGCGATCGGCGCGACCAGGAACATCGAAGCGGCGGCCAGCGCCACGGACAGGCCGGAAACGGTTTTGAGTTGCGTGCTCATGGGAAAACCTCGAATGGTTGGAAGAGGAAGCCGTCGCGATCCGGCGGCGTGGTCATTCCACTCGCGAATGGCGGCTGGGGATAGTCCCCTTCGTCCTGTCGCCATGCCCGAACGTCCGTGAGTCCGCGTCCATTCAGGCGATCCGGACGATGCGCCATGAATTGGCATGCGCGCGAGCATGGCCAGTGGCCGCGGAATTGGCCTAGGATGCGGCCATGCAGCAAAGCGATCTTTCGCCACCGGCCCCGGACAGCATCGACAGCGTGCTGGAAACGGTGCTGGGCGCGTATCGCGTCCGCGTCGAGATCACCGCGAATGTCAGTTATTGCGGGCCATGGTTCGAACAGGAACCGGCGACACCGCACGGCCAGTTCCATCTGGTGACGGCGGGTGGCTGCTGGATCAACGAAGAAACATTGCAACAACCGTTATGGCTGGAGCGTGGCGATCTGGTGGTTTTCCCGGGTGGTTGCAGGCACATGCTTTCGGCCGGACCCGATCCCCATCATCCGCCCGCCAGCGATGCGCCCGATACCTCCATGTTGTGCGGTGATCTCGATTTCCACGGCGGCAGCGGCAATCCGATCTTCACCGCCTTGCCGTCGTGCTTCGTGATCCGTTCGGAAGAGAGCGGCCCGGCGTTTCGCCAACTCGCCGAATTGCTGGCGAACAACAGTCGCGATACCCGTTGGGGCCGGCAAGTGGTGCAGAACAAGCTCGCGGATTCGCTGTTCGCGATGGCGGTGTGCGAATACGTGCGGCGTGCCGAACAGCCGCGCGGATTGCTGGCGGCGCTGGTCGATGCGCGATTGTCGAAGGCATTGGCGGCCGTCCACATGCGGCCGGGCGAAGACTGGACGATCCAGGGCATGGCGCATGTCGCCGGGATGTCGCGCACCTCGTTCGCGGAACTGTTCACCCAGGTCGTTGGCGTTCCGCCGATCCAGTACCTTGCGCAGTGGCGCGCGACGGAAGCGCGCCGTCTGTTGAGGAATCGGCGGTTTTCCGTTGCCACGGTGGCCGAGATGCTGGGCTATCGCAGCGAGGCGGCGTTCCGGCGTTTTTTCAAGCGCCTCGAAGGCGTCGGTCCGGGGCGCGTGCGCAGCGATGGCGATGATGCGTGACGAAAAAAGAAAAGGCGCACCGGGTGCGCCTTTTCCTTGCCGCTGCGGTGAATCCCCCGCTTACATGAAGTTGTATTCCACCAGCAGGTTGAAGGCGCGGCCGCGCGGATCGGCCACGCGCGCATCCCAGCCGGCGCCATCGCCGTCGTCCAGGTAGCGCAGGGTGAACGGCGGATCGGTATTGAGCAGGTTGCGGATGCCGAAGGTCAGCTTGAGATCCTTCGCGGCGTTCCAGGTGGCGCTGTAGTTGTAGGTGATGTACGGCTTCACCTTGGGGTTGTAGTCCGGCGGGCGATAGCCGTTGACGATGCCCGGCGGCTGCCAATCCTTGTAACCGCCGCGATAGATCTGGGTCAGCGTGTGCGACCAGTTGCCCTTGTTCCAGCTGAAGCCGAGCGTGTGCTTCCATTTGATCGGCAGGTTGAAGTAGGGGTCGTAGGTGCCGACCAGGTTGTCGCTGTAGGGCAGGCTGTCGAAACTCTTGGTGCGGAAGGTCAGCAGGTAGTTGCCATTGAGGTGGACGTTCCACATGCCGCCCGCGAGCTTGCCGCCGATGTTGCCATCCAGTTCGATGCCGCGATTCAGCGTGCCGCCGGTATTGATGTAGCGCTGGTCGATGTCGATGATCTGCCCGCTCGAATCGCGGATGAAGTTCGAGGCATAGAGCGCATAGTTGTTGCGCATCGTGGTCAGGCTGAAACCGCTGCGGATCGTGTTGGTGCGCTCGATTTCCCACCAGTCGACGGTGAGGTTGCTGTTGCGCGTGGGCGCGAGGACGAACCCGATGCTCTTCTGCTTGGCTTTTTCCGGTTCCAGCTTGGGATTGCCACCGCTGAGGATGTTGGGCTTGATCTGTCCGCTGCAGGCAGGGACATCAGGGTTGTAGTTGCCGCCGGGGCAGATCGCCGGGTCGGCGAGATCCTGTCCGGTGTACGGGCTTTCGATCACGCCGCGGAACAGTTTGGCGAAGTCCGGCACCTTGAACCCGGTGCTGTAGGAGCCACGGAATGCCAACCAGTCCGCCGGCTGCCACTTGAACGAATACTTGGGATTGGTGGTGCCGCCGAAGCCGTCGTAACGATCGTGGCGCACGGCGAGATCCACCGACAGGCTGTTGAAGATCGGCACGTTGAATTCCGCGAATATCGCTTTCACGTTGCGGGTCTTCTTCGGCATGTAGTTCGCCGCATCGCCGGGCGCGCCGAAGATGAAAGCGTTGCCCAGCGCCCATTGGGCCGGGCCGCTGAACTCGTATTCCTCGCGACGAATGTCGACGCCGGCTGCAGCCTGCACGGGCTCCTTGGCCCACAGGTGGAAGCCGAGGCTGCCGCTGAAGCTGGCATCGAACGTGGTCGTCGACGTCGTGCCGGAATAGAGTTCAAGCCCGGTGGCGTCGGCTGCGGCCAGCCCCTGGACGGCCGCTTCCGATTGGCTCTGGCCGGGCATCAGGAACGGGTTCAGCGTGCCGTTCGCCAGCAGCGCCTTCAATTGCGGGGTGTAGTAGTAACCACCTGCAAGCGACGACTCCGCCTTGCTCTGCGCACGCGCCAGGCCGACGTTGTAGTCCCAGGTACCAAGCGTGCCCTCCAGTCCCAGCAGGATGCGGTAGGACTTGGTGGTGGTCTTGAGCTGGCGCGGACCGCAAACCTCGCAACGCCAGCGGTAGGTGATCGGCCGGCCATAGACCAGGTTGGCTTGCGGCCCGAAATAATTGAGCAGGGCGTTGTACACCGAGTCGTAGGTCGCCTTGGTGTTCGCATTCAACGGATAGGGATCGAGCTGGGAAGCGCTGGGGTTGATGCTGCTGGTGATCTGCTGCGCTTCGAACTGGCGGGTCGAGGTGACGTTCGAGCCCATGAATTCGACGAAGAATTCATGGCGCTCGCCCAGCTTGAAGGTGGCGCGGCCCATCGCCTGCAGGGTCTTGACCGGCTGCTGGATCGTGCGTGCGCGGCCGTAATCCCAGGCGCAGGCGAAGCTGGCGCCGGGGCTGGCCCAGATCTGGTCGCCGTAGGGGCCCATCATGTCGCCGCCGTTGACGCAGCCGGCGCCGCCGGGCAGATCGAGCGGACTGATCGTGGTCTTGGTGAGGCCGGTGACGGGATCCTTCAGGCCGCCGCCGATCAGGCTGCCAGTGCCGGTGACCACATTGCCGTAGGGCGCGCCGCGGGTATCCGGCGACAAGCCGCGGTTGGGCTGGAAGCTGTTGGCGAAATCACGCTGGTAGCCGCGCAGCGCCTGGTTTTTCTTGGCGTTCACCGTGACCCAGACGTTCCAGCGGTCCTTGTCGAGATCGCCCCAGCCGCCGAGCATGCCGGCCTGGTAGATATTGCCGCCGCCATCCTGGGTGATGTCGACGCCGGAGGTCAGCTGCAGGCCCTTGTAGTCCTTGCGCGTGATGAAGTTGACGACGCCGCCGATGGCGTCGGTGCCGTATACGGCCGATGCGCCGTCGTGCAGGACTTCCACGCGTTCGATCGCGGCAAACGGGATCGAGTTGAGATCGACCACCTGTCCGGCGAGGCCGTGCGCGGCGACGCGGCGACCGTTGAGCAGGACCAGCGTGGCGTCGGCGCCCTGGCCGCGCAGGTTGGCGCCGGAGACGCCGTTGTTGCCACGCGTGCCCGGGGGTGCGATGCCGCTGTTGGCGGCGAGGCTGTCCGAGCTGTTGCTGGCGACGTTGAGTTGCTGCAACAACTGTTCCGCCGAGGTGATGCCTTGCGCGCGAATTTCGGCTTTCTGGATGATGGTCACCGGCATCGCCGCTTCGACGTCGGTGCGCTTGATGCGCGAACCGGTCACCGTCACCGAGCCGAGTTCTTTCTTGTCCTTGTCCGTCTGGGGCGCGGGGGACTGCGGGTCGGCCTGTTGCGCCATCACCGGCATGGAAACCAGTGCGGCGGCAAGGGCGAGAGTGAGGCGGTGAATGGCGGGCGCGGTGTGATTTGGCATGAATCCCTCATGGCGTTGAGTGCGGCGCGGATTTGGCGCGCTGGCACGATTTACCGAATGCGTTGACATGGCGTCATGCAGCGGTCACGTACGATTCACAATCTAGACGATTTTCGCTGCCCTGCGGTGTTGCGTTGCCGCAACAGCGTTGTCGAAAGACCGGCGAAGGGTCGGGCGCCGATGCTGTGGAGATGCCCGATTCGTCCCAGGCGCACGAGATCGCCGAATACTTCCTGCTTGCGATCGTCCAGATCGCTGTGATCGCGCTGGTGTTCCGGCCGATGGAGCGCCTGTGGCCAGCCGAGGATTGGCCGGATCGCCGCATCACCGTGATTGATCGCAGTTACACATTGATCAAGCTGCTCGGCGTGCTGCCCTTGTTCACCTACCTGATCCTGGCGCCGCTGGGCAATCTCCTTGGGGGTGGCAGTGACGATCCCGCCGGCGTCGTCAGCGTGCAGGGACTGGTGCCGTGGCTCGGGCATCACCCCGTCCTGCTGTTCCTGGTCTATTACGCGATCCAGGACTTCACCTATTACCTGATCCATCGCCTGCAGCACGCCATCCCGTGGTGGTGGGCGTTGCACAGCCTGCACCACAGCCAGCGCCAGGTGGGTTGCTGGACCAACGACCGCGACCACTATCTCGACGACCTGCTGGAAGCGCTGATCGTCGCCGGCGTCGCCGTGGTGATCGGCGTGCCGCCGGTGGAATACGCGTTGCTGGTGCTGTCCGGCGAATTGCTGCAGAACCTCAGCCACGCCAACCTGCGTTTGCGCTTCGGTCCGGTGCTAGACAAGTTGCTGGTCGATCCGCGCTTCCATCGCCTGCACCACATGCGCGTCGATCCCGAGCGGCCGACACTGCACGCCTGCAATTACGCGCTGGTGTTCCCGCTGTGGGACATCCTGTTCGGCACCGCGTTGTACGGCGAAGACGTACGGCCCACCGGAGTCGGTGATCCGATGGTGGATGCCGACAATCGCCGCGGCATCATCGGCCAGCAGTTGTACGTGCTGAAGCGCTTTGGGGCGTCATTGCGCAGTCGTGCCGGTTGGCGCCCGGGCGACGTCGCGTTCAACACCGACTACGAGCCGGTGTCGGTGCGCGACTTCGATTTGCACGCGTTGGAGGAGAGCCAGGTGCCGCTGGGCGCGAGCCCCCCCGCGGATGCGGCCCGCTGAATTATTCGGCTGACACGTCGAACACCCAGCTGCGCGGAGTCAGTTTTTCGCCTGCCGCACTCGCGAAGCCTGTTTCCTCCTCGTTGTTGAGCAGGACCCGGTAGTTGGCGCCGGCCGCGAGCAAGACCGGAATGCGCAGCACGCGTTTGCCTGCATCCCATTGCGGTTTTCCGGTGACCTTGGGGATATCTCCAAACACCGCGATGCGACCATCCATCGGGCGGTCGAAGCGCAGTTCCAGCACGGCGTTGCCGGCTGGAGCCGTCGCCCCGTCCGCTGGCGACAATCCCTCCAGTTGCGGGCCTCGTGCCAGCGCGTTCGTGCGTTCGCTGGCGAGACGTTGGCGCTCGGCGACCACTTTCGCGCCATCGTTGGCTGCCCACGCATCAAGGAATTCCGCCAGTTTTGCCGGCGTGCCGGAATTGAATCGCGGCTTGCCATCGGCTTCTTCCTTGTCCAGCAAATCGGCCAGTGCCGCGACCCATGCAAAATCCTTGCCGGCGTCTTCGGCCAGTTGGCGACGGAGAACGGCCTCTTCACCGTGCTGGCGGAAGTAACTGATCGTATTGGCGCGAACCAGGCTTTCGTACAGCATGATGCGGGGATCGCCATAGGCCAATTCGCCCATGCTTTTTTCGACGATCTTGTACAGCCGGCCTGCGGGCGTGGACAGCATCGTGTAGTTCGCATCCACCCATGGATTCATGAACCTGTGGTGGAATTCGTGCACCAGCAGGGCGATCTGCGCGTCCGCCGGATATTCGATGGCGTCGCCGTCGCGGAAGACCGGGGTGGCGAGGACGCCGTACGCGCGATCGCCAACCTGGACGGCATAGCTGTTGGGGCCGTCAAGCAATCCGGGAATGACGATATAGCGCGAGATCGCCTGGGGAGAAGCTGGCATCCGCGTGCGATACCAGTCCACGTCGAGCCGGCCTTCCAGGTTCGCGCGCACGCTTGCTTCGGCTTGGACACGGACGGGTTGCTGATGGGCGAAGAATCCGCGTGCCCCGGTATCGCGCTCGAATGCTTTTGCCGAGTCCAGGAAGGACTTCAACGTCCGCGCGTTCCAGCGCGAATCCAGCGTGCCTGGCCATGGCGACAGGCGGATCACGGGTTTCCACGTGACTGGATCAGCGGCCAACGCGGCTTCGACCACGGCGTTGTAGGAGATGCCATGGTCGGCGCGCAGCTTGCGCATCAGCATGATCGACGGGTGGTTCGCGAAGCGTGCGAAGTGCGCGTCGACTGCGCGGTCGTAAGCGGCGATGCCCGGGTTTCGGTATTCCGGATACCCGGCCAGTCGCGCCATGGTGGCAGCCAGCTCCACCCGTGTGTCGACGCCGACCGTGATGGATTGGGGCGACGCTGCTCGCGTCGCGCCCTCCGCCGTTCCGGCCACGAATGGCAGGGGCGTCCCGAGCAGGATGCAAAGCGTCAGCGCGATCGTCCTCATGATCCTTCCCTGGGCATCAACATCGGCCGAAGGTAGCCGGCGAGTCCGTGCCCGGCATGTGCCAAAAGAAAGCCCCGCGATGCGGGGCTTTCCGTGTTGCGCGGATCGGGATCAGACCGCCAGCGGTTCGCTGAAGGCTTCCGGCTCGTGGTCCTTGAACTCGCCGACCGGGATGCAGCTGCAGAACACGTTCTTGTCGCCGTACACGTTGTCGACGCGCGCCACCGGCGGCCAGTACTTCTGCTGCTTCAGCGACGCCAGCGGGAACACCGCCAGTTCGCGGCTGTAGCCGTGCTTCCAGTCGTTGGCGGCGGCCTGCATCGCGGTATGCGGTGCGTGCTTCAGCGGGTTGTCCTCGCGATCGAGCTTGCCGGCCTCGATCATGCGGATTTCGTCGCGGATCTGGATCATCGCGTCGATGAAGCGATCGAGTTCGTACTGAGATTCGCTTTCGGTCGGTTCCACCATCAGCGTGCCGGCGACCGGGAAGCTCAGCGTCGGCGCGTGGAAGCCGAAGTCGATCAGGCGCTTCGCCACGTCTTCGGCGCTGATGCCGGTTTCATCCTTGATCGGCCGCAGGTCGAGGATGCATTCGTGCGCGACCAGTCCATTGCGGCCGGTGTAGAGCGTCTTGTAATGCGGCGCGAGGCGCTTGGCGATGTAGTTCGCGTTGAGCAGGGCGACCTGCGTCGCCTTCTTCAAACCTTCGTTGCCCATCATCGCGATGTACATCCACGAGATCGGCAGGATCGAGGCCGAGCCGTAGCTCGCCGCGCTGACCATGCCGCCCTTGCCGATGCCGTCGGTGGTGATCGCATCGTCCTGCGCGGCCTTGGGCAGGAACGGCGCGAGGTGCGACTTCACCGCGCACGGGCCGACGCCGGGGCCGCCGCCGCCGTGCGGAATGCAGAAGGTCTTGTGCAGGTTGAGGTGCGAGACGTCCGAACCCCACTTGCCGGGCTTGGCGACGCCGACCAGTGCGTTCATGTTGGCGCCGTCGGTATACACCTGGCCGCCGTTGGCGTGGATGATGTCGCAGATCTCGACGATCGCTTCCTCGAACACGCCGTGCGTCGACGGGTACGTCACCATCAGCGCGGCGAGGCGATCCTGGTACTTCTCGGCGTTCTTGCGGATGTCCTCGACATCGACGTTGCCGTTGCCGTCGCACTTGGTGACGACGACATGCATGCCGCACAGCTGCGCCGATGCCGGATTGGTGCCGTGCGCCGATTCCGGGATCAGGCAGATGTCGCGATGTGCTTCACCGCGCGAGGCGTGGTAGGCACGGATCGCGAGCAGGCCGGCGTATTCGCCCTGCGCGCCGGAGTTCGGCTGCAGGCTCACCGCGTCGTAGCCGGTGCATTCGACCAGCATCGCCTCGAGGCCGTCGATCAACGCCTTGTAGCCCTGCGACTGCGCCGCCGGCGCCAGCGGATGGATGTTGGCGAACTCCGGCCAAGTCACCGGGATCATCTCGGCGGTGGCGTTGAGCTTCATCGTGCAGGAACCGAGCGGGATCATGGTGCGATCCATCGCCAGGTCCTTGTCGGCCAGCGAACGCATGTAGCGCAGCAATTCGTGTTCGCTGTGGTGGGTGTTGAACACCGGATGGGTGAGGAACTTCGAGGTGCGCTGCAGTTCAGCCGGGATCAGCGACGGAGCGCTGGCGTCGAGCGCCTCGATGTCGGGAAGCTTGGCACCGTCGTCGGCGAAGATCTTCCACAGCAATTCGATGTCGGCGCGCGTGGTGGTTTCATCCAGCGCAATGCAGATGTAATCGTTCCATGCCTTGCGCAGGTTGACGCCATGGGTTTGCGCGCGTGCGATCAGTGCATCGGTCTTGCCATCGGTCTTGAAGCTGATGGTGTCGAAGGCGCTGTCGTGGTGGGTCTTCTCGTAGCCGAGCTGCAGCAGGCCGGCCTTGAGGATCGCGGCGAGGCGGGCGACGCGGCTGGCGATGCGGGTCAGGCCTTCGGGGCCGTGGTAGACGGCGTACATCGACGCCATCACCGCCAGCAGCACCTGCGCGGTGCAGATGTTCGAGGTCGCCTTCTCGCGGCGAATGTGCTGTTCGCGCGTCTGCAGCGTCAGGCGATAGGCCTTGTTGCCTTCGGTGTCGACCGACACGCCGATCAGGCGACCCGGCATGTTGCGCTTGTAGGCATCGCGGCAGGCCATGTAGGCGGCATGCGGGCCACCGAAGCCGAACGGCACGCCGAAGCGCTGCGTGTTGCCGACGACGATGTCGGCGCCCATTTCGCCCGGCGTCTTCAGCAGGGTCAGCGCCAGCAGGTCGGTGGCGAAGATCGCCAGCGCGTTGTTGGCGTGGATCTTCGCAACCTCCTCGCTCCAGTCGAGCAGCCAGCCGCTCGAGGCCGGATACTGGATCAGCACGCCGAAGTAGTCGCCCTTGGCGATCGCGGCATCCCACTCTTCGGCGCTGTTGGCGAGTTCGATGGCGATGTCGAGTGGTTCGGCGCGGGTGCGCAGCACTTCGATGGTCTGCGGGTGGGTGTCGCCGCTGACGAGGAAGGTATTGGACTTGGACTTGGCCGAACGCTTGGCCAGCGTCATTGCTTCGGCGGCGGCGGTGCCTTCATCCAGCAATGATGCGTTGGCGATTTCCATCCCGGTGAGGTCGGCGACCATGGTCTGGAAGTTGATCAGCGCTTCCATGCGGCCCTGCGAGATTTCCGCCTGGTACGGCGTGTAGGCGGTGTACCACGCCGGGTTCTCGAGGATGTTGCGGAGGATGACGTTCGGCGTGTGGGTGCCGTAATAGCCCTGGCCGATGAAGCTGCGGAACACCTGGTTCTGGTCGGCGAGGGCACGGATCTTCGCCAGGGCCTCGACTTCGGTCAGCGCGCCGGGCAATGCCAGCGGCGCCTGGCTGCGGATCTTCGCCGGCACGATGGCGTCGGTCAGTGCATCCAGCGAAGCGTGTCCGAGCGTCTTCAGCATCGACGCGATTTCGTCTTCGCCGGGACCGATGTGGCGGGCGATGAAAGCGTCGTGGTCTTCCAGCTGGCGCAGGGTGGGGGAGTTCGACATTGATAGTGTCTCTGGCAAGTTGAGGACAAAAACAACGCACCAGATACATCATCAAGTGCGTGAGGGCACGTTCCGGCCCATCGGCCTGCATGCCGATGGGCGCTCGCAGGCTCGCAGCTGGCGCTGCTCGAAATCCCTGCTCGCCCCTCTGTCCTTTTGCCTGAGAGTTTGGACGGCGAACCGTCTTGCCCCTTCGGCGCCGGCGCAAGGCCGGTCTCTCCAGAGTTGTGTTGCCGCGGTGGTACGGAGCCTGAGCGATTTCGGGCGATTGCGCCTTCGGCAGCAGGACGAATCCCGCTTCTCCCACCGGTTCCGCCGATTATACGATGCGGTCCCGTGCCGGGGCCGGTTACCATGCCTGAATGGAACCGCAGACGACCGACACCATGCCATCCGCGCCGCAGGACACGCCTCCGACCCATTCGGGCTGGCTGGACTGGCTGTTGCGCGCCCTCCGCCATGAGCCGACGCACGCCTTGACCCTGTTCTACATCGGCACCTCGGCCTTGGGATTGTGGGCGAGCTACTGGTTCTTCCGCAGTTTCGGCATCCCGGTGATCGACTACATGGATCCCAGTGATTACATCACTGCCGGCCTGCGCGATCCGATGTATTTCCTGATGATCATCGCCGCGCTGGCGCTTACCTTCGTGCTGAACTTCCACGAATACGCGCGCAGGAAGGGCCAGGCGTATTACGAACAGACCCGCGGTTCGCACTGGTGGGGGCGCGTGCTGATGCCGTTCCCGTATCGCCCGGCAAAAGGCAACTGGACCAGCCGCCTGCTGGGCTGGGGGGGCTTTTCCATGCCGACGGCGGTCGCCTTCGGCGTGATCTGGGCAACGATGTGGATGACGTTCGGTTATGTCCAGAGCAAGGCCGAGAACATCCGGAACGGTGGCGGCCATGTCGTGCGCATCACCCTCGCGCACACACATGAAGCACAACCGGGCACGGCGCGCCTGCTCGGCACCATCGGCGATTTCGTCTTCCTCTACTGGCCCGAGCAAAAGCGTGCGGAAGCGATCGCGGTGGAGGAAGTCGGCCGCATCGAATCGCTGATCGGCACTGGCAACACCACGGCAAAAACACCGGCTGCACCTGCAGCGCCGAACCCGGTGCATTGAGGATGGTCCGATCGTCCCCGCTGTCGGCATCTCGACTGGCGCCGGTGCTGGGCGCGCTGGCCATGCTCGGCCCGTTCTCGATCGACACGATTTTCCCGGCATTCCCGCATATCGGCGCGCAGTTTGGCGCCGACAAGCTGGCGGTGCAGCAGACCATCAGCGCCTATCTGCTCGCCTACGCGCTGATGAGCGTGGCGCACGGCCCGCTGTCGGATGCGTTGGGGCGGCGCCGGGTGATCCTGGTCGGCTTGGCGGTGTTCGGAATCGCATCGGCCGGTTGCGCGCTGGCGACCAGCCTGCCCATGCTGCTGGCGTTCCGCGTCTTGCAGGGATTGTCGGCTGGTGTCGGTCTGATCGTCGGGCGCGCGGTGATCCGCGATGTCCTCCACGGCGACGACGCGCAGCGCCTGATGAGCCACGTCTCGATGATCTTCGGCATCGCGCCGGCGATCGCGCCCCTGGTCGGCGCCTGGCTGCTGGGCTGGTCGCGCTGGCCGGCGATCTTCTGGTTCCTCGCCATCCTGTCGCTGGCGATGATCGCCGCGGTCCTTGTGCTGCTGCCGGAAACCCACCCGCGCGAATCGCGGCAGTCTCTGCGCGTCGTGTCGATGGCGCGCGGCTACTGGGCGATGCTGCGTGATGCGCGCTTCATGCGCCTCGCGCTGGCCGGCAGCCTCAATTTCGCCGCGCTGTTCCTCTACATCTCGTCGGCGCCGGCACTGGTGCTCGATCATCTCCATCTCGGCCAGAACGGCTTCGGCTGGTTCTTCATCCCGATGATCGGTGGAATGATGCTTGGCGCCTTCGCATCGGGGCGCCTCGCCGGTCGCGTCGGCGGCATCGCCCAGATCCGCATCGGTTTCGCCTGTTGCATCGCGGCTGCGCTGATCAATGCCGTCTACCACTACGCGGTGCCGCAGCCTGCGGTGCTCCCGACCGTGCTGCCGGTCGCGCTGAATTCGTTCGGCATCGCGCTGGTGTTCCCGATCCTCACGCTCGCCATCCTCGACATGTTCCCGGCCGTGCGCGGCGCGGCGTCATCGATGCAGGCGTTCATCGGCCTGCTCGCGAATGCGCTGATGGCAGGGCTCGTCTCGCCATGGCTCAGCGCCAACCTGTTCCAGCTTGCGCTGGCGGCCGGCCTCCTCAGCGTGCTGGCGTGGGTGTTCTGGCGCTGGGAGTACCAGCGTGGCAAGCGTCCGCCGCGTTCACCGCACGACGCCGACGAAGCGGTGTCGCTGGAACCGACGAATCCGTAGTGCTCAATTGCACGCGCCAAGCTGGCGCGTGCTAGGGCCTTCGGCGCATCCACCAGTACACCGGCAGCCCCGCCGCCAGCAGTACCGCACCCCACAACATTGCTTCGCCGCCGATGCCGGCCAACGCATAGATCGCGAAGACCAAGCCGATGGTCGCGACGATGCGTCCGCGCTTGTCGCCACGGCGCAACCACGCACCGGCGCCGGCGAGATAGGGCAGCAGCGTCGCCGCGGTCGACAGCAGGATCGAGAAGGTGAACAGTTGCACCAGCGAACGCGTGTAGTTGGCGACGATCAGCAGCGTCGCCAGCAGGCCGCTCGCCACCAGTCCGAAGCGTGGCGTGCCATTGGCGTCGAGGCGCGCGAATGCCGCCGGCAGGAATCCGTCCTGCGCTGCAGCCAATGGCACCTGCGCGGACAGCAGCACCCAGCCGTTGAGTGCGCCGAGGCAGGCGACCGCCATCAATGCCGCGATGGTGACGCCGGCGCCGTTGCCCCACAACTGTCGCGCGGCATCAGCCATCGGCGCAGATGATTTGGCAAGGATGTCCGGCGCGACGATGCCGGTGACCGCGGTGCAGGCGAGCACCGTCACCACGCCGGCCAGCAAGGCGCCGGACACGGTGGCGCGCGGAATGGTGCGTTCGGGATTTTCGGTGTGCCCGGCCGGGACCGTCGCCGATTCGAAGCCGAGCATCGCCCACAGCGTGAGCGCCACGGTGGCGTTGATCGCCGACGGGAACGATGTGTCGGCGGGATGGGTCAGGGCAAGGTTGTGGCGATCGATGAACCAGATCGCGACCAGCGCGAACAGCAGCAACGGAATGATCTTCATCGCCGTCAGCACCACCTGGGTGCGACCCGCTTCACGGACTCCGGCGAGGTTGATGCCGAGGCAAAGCCACAGCGCGGCCAGGGCGCAGGCGGCGGAGTACACCGGTGTCGAGGCGATCGTCGGGAACAGCGCCCCCATGCTGCCGGCGAATGCCACCGCGATCGCGGCGATCGCGCTCCAGATCGAGACCCAGTAGCTCCACGCGATCAGGAATCCGGCGGCGTCACCGAAGCCGGCGCGCGCAAACGCATAGGGGCCACCGGTGTGTGGCCATTTCATCGACAGTCGCGCGAAGGTCGCGGCCAGCGCCAGCGTGCCGACCAGGGTGATCGCCCAGCCGATCAGCGCGGTCGCGCCGTAGGGTGCCAGCGATGCCGGCAGCAGGAACACGCCGCTGCCCACCATGTTGCCGACGACCAGCGCGGTGGCCGACCAGATGCCGAGTGCGCGACGATTCATCCGCGGTAGGCCTCGCGCAGCAATTCGTGGAAATGGTGGACGCCGGATTCACGCAGCGGGTTCAAGCGTCCGGCGACATACGATCCCGACGTCAGCCCGCGTTGCACGTCGACGCAGATGCCGATGTCCTCGTGCTGCACTTCGTCGCTGAAATCGATATCGGCCTGGCGGCGTGCTTCGTCGCTGATGTCGGGTGAATACCAGGTGTCGAACTCGACGCGGCAGCGATCCGGCCCCAGCGGCAGCACGCGGTTCACCTGCAGGCGACCGGGCAGGATGTTGAGCATCGTTGCCGGCCACAGCCAGTAGTACAACGCATCGCCGTTGCCATACAGCGAATCGCTGCTTTCCAGCGGGCTCCATTGCAGCGAATGCCAGCGCGACAGTTCGGTGCGATAGCTGCGGTAATCGAGCAGGCGATTCAGTTCGGGATGCACATGGGGAACGTGGTAACCCTCGAGGTAGTTGTCGACGTAGACCTTCCAGTTGCAGTCGATGTCGTAGCCGACGCGATGGTGATGGCCATAGTGTTCCAGTCCGCGATCGTTGCCGATGCGGGCGTCGATGCCGGCGACGAAAGCATCGAAATCCGGCGCCGAGGCTTCATCCACCGCCACGAACACCAGTCCCTGCCAGACGCGCAGCGCGAGTCGAGGGAGGCGGATCTCGCTGATGTCGAATGCCTGCACGTCCTTCATTTCGGGGGCGGAACGCAGCTGGCCTTCCAGCGTGTAGGTCCAGCCGTGGTAACGGCAGCGCAATGCTTTCGCGCCGATGCCATCGCATTGCGCCAGCGGGCCGGCGCGATGGCGGCAGACGTTGTGGAAGGCGCGGATCTCGCCATCGTCGCCACGCACCGCGATCACCGGCAGGTTGCCGATGCGAGCGACGACATGGTCACCGGTTCCGGCGAGCTGGCTGACGTGCGCGACGAACTGCCAGCTGCGGGCGAAGACATTGCGCAGGTCGCGTTCCAGGCTTTCCGTGCCGACGTAGCAATGGGCGGCCAGGGCGGTGGCAGTGTCGAGGGGTTGCGGGGCGAAATCGGACCGGGAATCCATGGCGCGAGTATGACGCGGAATCACGGAAGCGGACGCGCCACGAAAAATACAGTGATCGCTGGTGCAGTTCGCGCAAATGGCAATGGAATTTCACGCCGGCGTACCATTCGCGGAGCGCAGTATCCCCCCAACCGGCAACGCTGGCGCTCGGGATGCACAAGCTGTCGAGGTACCAGTGAGGCCACAGGGAGGGTGGCCTGCCGGTGCACTACGCAAGCTGGCGATCGGCGTCGATCAGTCCGCGCTGTTGCAGCCAGGCCCAGGCATCCCCGGCATCCTGCTCGACATAGGCCCGGGCGCTGCCGAGGCGGAAGGTGTAGCCCCAGGCATCCATGTCGGCAAACAGGCGATCGCGTCCGTAGCCGGGCAGTCGCTCGGCCAGCAACGATTGCAGCACGCAGACCGCGTTCTCCTCGTCGATGGAATCGGTGGCGTCGGTGTGGACGTCACCGCGTTGCTCCGCCGGCAACACGATCAGGTGGCCGGCCTCGTGCAGCAGCGAATGCACTGGCGTGTCGGCGCGCGCGTAGACGCAGTGGCCGATGATGCCGGCTTCGGTTTCGCCCCAGAAGCTGCCGGGGATCGCTTCGCCGTCGGCGACGCGAACCAGTTCAAGTCCATAGCGGGCGAGCAGGGCGGTGCAGTCGCTCCATGCGATTTCGCGCACGCGGGTAACGTTGTCCGCGTGGGTCTCGCTCAATGCTTGGCCTTCTGTTGGCGAATGTATTCCAGTTCGCCCTGCGATTTCTTGTCCTCGGGATCGAGCTTGAGTGCGGCCTTGTAAGCGGATTCGGCATCGTCGAGCTTGCCGAGTTCGACCAGGGCGTAACCCTGGCCGCGGAGGGCGCGCCCTTTCTCGAAATTCCGTGCCCCATCCGGAGAGAATTCCGTCGCGGCTTCGGCGCGCTTGAACATCTCGAGTGCAGCCTGGCTGTCGCCGGTCATCTGGATGTGATATCCGAGTTCGCCGATGAACAACGAATTCATGGGTGCCAGTTCGACGGCTTTCCTCAACAGCGCTTCGGCTTCGATCTGGTGTTTCAGCTCGGTTTGCGCAAATGAGCTGAGGTAGTACGCGTAACCGTAGGAATAGCCCATGTCGATGGCGTTGCGCCCGGGTCCGTTCTTGTCCTGTGCAGAGGCGGCCAGCAACATGTAATACAGGGCCTCGGTGGGTGATCGCGCGGAATACAGCTGCGGATCTCCTTTGCGCGGGATCGCTTCGTATTCCTGGATGACGGGCGTGAGCTTCTCGTCCAGGGCGCGCTGGTAGTCGTGACCCTCGAATATCATCTTGTTCGCGGCTACCACCATCGCGGTGCGGCGCGCCTCGGCAGGGTCGGTAGAGGCCTGCGGCACGGTAGTCGGCCCGAGGGTGATCACCGTCTTTTGCGCCAGCGCGGCCGGCGCGATCAACACGCCGGCAAGGATCAGTCCGAGAATCCGCATGCCACTCCCCCTGGGTGCAGATTGAAGTTGCGGGCGGGCGCGCCGCCCGTGGTTCAGGCGTCGGCGCCCGCGCGCTGGTCCGGCAGTTCAACCGAGATGTCGAGCACGTCGTAGTCGCCGTGCTTTTCCTTCGACACCTTGATGGAATCTTCCGGCACGTGCACGTAACGGCGGATCAGCTCGATCAGTTCCTGGCGCAGGCGCGGCAGGTAGTCGGGGGCGCCGGCTTCGCTGCGCTGCTCGGCGATGATCAGCTGCAGGCGGTTCTTGGCGGTGCTCGCGGATTGCTGGCGCGGCTTCAGGAAGTCGAAAATGCCCATGCTCAACCTCCGAAGATCTTGCTGAAGAAGCCCTTCTTCTCGGCAGTGAGGAAGCGCATCGGGCGGTCCTCGCCAAGCAGGCGGGCAATCGCGTCGTCGTAGGCGGCGGCGGCGTCGGAATCGGCTTCCAGGATCACCGGCTCGCCCTTGTTCGACGCGCTCAGCACGTCACCGGATTCCGGGATCACGCCGACGGCCTTCAGCCCCAGCACTTCCTCGACGTCCTTGACGCTCAGCATTTCACCCTTCTCGACGCGCGCCGGGCTGTAGCGGGTCAGCAGCAGCGATTCCTGCACGCGGCCGCCTTCCTCCGCCTTCTTGGTCTTGGAGGCGAGCAGGCCGAGGATGCGGTCGGAGTCGCGCACCGAGGACACTTCCGGGTTCACCACCACGATCGCGCGATCGGCGAAGTACATCGCCAGGAACGCGCCTTTCTCGATACCCGCCGGCGAATCGCAGACGATGTAGTCGAAGCCTTCGCCGTCGAGTTCCTTCAGCACCTTCTCGACGCCTTCCTTCGTGAGCGCGTCCTTGTCGCGGGTCTGCGACGCGGCCAGCACGAACAGGTTCTCGAAGCGCTTGTCCTTGATCAGCGACTGCTTCAGCGTGGCTTCGCCCTGGACGACGTTGACGAAGTCGTAGACCACGCGGCGTTCGCAGCCCATGATCAGGTCGAGGTTGCGCAGACCGACGTCGAAGTCGATCACCGCCACTTTCTTGCCGCGCCTCGCCAGTCCGGTTGCGATGCTGGCGCTGGTGGTGGTCTTGCCAACGCCACCTTTGCCTGAAGTGACGACGATGATCTCGGACAAGGGCTGTTCCTCCGTAAATGGGTGCGCTCAGTCGAGCGCGGCGATCCTGAGTGTTTCATGGTCCAGCCACACCTGCACCGGCTTGCCGATCAGGTGGGCGGGGGCTTCGTCGGCCACGATGTAGTGTCCGGCGACGGCCACGAGTTCCGCGTGGAACTCCTGGCAGAAGATACGCGCCTGGGGATTGCCCTGGGCGCCGGCCAGCGCGCGTCCGCGCAGCGAGCCATAGATGTGGACCGAGCCGTCGGCCATCACCTCGGCGCCGGCACCGACGGTGCCGACCACGGTGAGGTCGCGCTGTTCGGCATAGACCTGCTGGCCGGAACGCACCGGCGATGTCAGGACCAGTCCGGGTTCGGCAGCGATCGCCGTGGCAGCGGATGTCGGCGCGGGCGCTGGGCGCGGTTCCGTCACGGCAGCCGCGGGCGCGGGCGTTTGGGGAGATGAAGCTTCGCCACCCGCTGCGCGCTCGTACTGGGCGCGGAACTTGGCGAGGGTGGGCAGGCCCAGCGCCTCGGCCAGCGTGTCGTTCTCGCTGGTGCCATAGGCGAGGGCGACCGGGATCACGCCGGCATCGCGCAGGGCGGCGAGCAGGGCGCGGGAGTCCTCGAGCGACGGAAGGCTGGTCAAGCCGCCGAAATCGACGATCACCGCGGCGCGGCGGAACAACGCCGGCGCACGCTGCACGCGTTCGCGCATCTCGTCGCCGAGACGGGCAACGTCAAAGCTGCGGATGCGCAGGTTGGCGATGCCGACCTGGCCGATCTTGAGGTCGCCGGCCTGTTCGTAATTCGGTGCTGCACTCATGCGTGCGTCCCGGTATTGCGCGGGACGGGCAGGGGCGTGCGCGGACGACCAATCCACGGCGCGTCCGGCAGCTGGCTGCCGTAGGTGCGGTGGATCCATTCGTAACTGCAGAGGTCGCGGATCAACATGGATGCCATGGTGCCATCGTCCTGGCGGCGCTGGCCGATTTCCTGGAAACCGAGGGCGCCGTGGAACAGCAGGACCGGGTCGGTGCCGTCGCGGACGAAGACCTCGCAAGCCAGCTGCGGGTAGCGCATTTCGGCATAACCCTGGACGTCGGCGTAGAAGGCGCGGCCAACACCGCCGCCGCGGCGCTGGCTGGCCACCACGATCCGGTCGATGTAGAGGAAAGGGCCGGTCGCGTTGTCGCGGAACCAGTGGAAATTGCCGCTGTCGTGGTCGGCGTCGTTGCCGAAGGCGACCAGGAAACCGGCCAGCTGGCCATTGCGCTCGGCAACCCGGAAGTATTCGGCGTCGCGATGGAAACGCGCGAGCCGGGCCGCGTCAATGGGAAGGATGCCGGGACCCGCCGCGTTGTTCATTGCCAACACTTGTTCAAGCTCGTGCTCTTGCACGTCGCGGATCAACAGCGACATTCCCAACGCTCCGGAAGACAGAAACAACACGGGCGCCATGGCGCCCCGCGGCATTATCGCATGCCCCGGGCAGCCTGCTTGAATGGCCCCAAGGATCAGCATGTTGCATGACTTCCGGGCTGCGCGGGGCCGGCGATCGACCCATAAGATGCAGGCATGCTGCAACGCCTCGACCATATCCGCCTCCTGCGCTTCGTCGGCATGTTCACCTGGGCACTGGTGGGCAGCTGGCTGCTGAACATCTGGCTGGACCCCGAATACCTGCAACAGCGGGGCGAAGACGCCGTGGTTGCAATGGTGCTGCCTTGGCTGGCGTGCTTCCTGGCCTTCGGTGGGGGCTACTGGTGGCTGACCCGCGACGCCGGCGTGCGCCAGCCCCGGCTGGGTGACCACGCACTGCTGTTCGTCATCACCCTGTGCGCTATCGGCGTCAGTTACTACTCCGACACCTCGCTGGGCAGTGTGTTGCTGATGGTGCTGGCCGGCCTGCTGCCGTGGCTGCTGCCGATCCCGGTCGGCCTGGCGTGGATGTTGCTGGGCAATCTCGCCTTCATCCCGCTGTTCATCGCCGTCATCAACATCCCGCCGCTGCTGGCCGTCGTCCAGGCGCTGCTTTACCTTGGCTTCTCCGGCCTGGTGTTCACCACCGCCTACGTCGCCAAGGAGCAGGCGAATGCCCGCGAAGAGCAGCGCCGCATCAACGCCGAACTGCGCGGCACCCGCGCGCTGCTGGCGGAAAGCGCCCGCGTCAACGAACGCACGCGCATCGCCCGTGACCTCCACGACCTGCTCGGCCACCATCTCACCGCGCTCAGCATGAATCTCGAGGTCGCCGGGCATCTCGCCGACGGCCCGGCCCAGCAGCATGTCAAGCAGGCCCACCAGCTTGCGCGCCTGCTGCTCACCGATGTCCGCGAAGCCGTCAGCCACCTGCGCGAGGGCGGCGCGATCGAGCTGGAGCCGGCGCTGCGCCCACTGACCGAGAATGTTCCCGGAATGGCGGTCGAACTCGACATGGAGCCGGGCCTGCGCACCGACGATCCCGAATGCGCGCACGTGCTGCTGAGATCGACGCAGGAGATCATCACCAATGCCGTTCGCCATTCCGGTGGCGACCGCCTGCACCTGCACGTCCACCGCAGCATCGAGGGCATCCGCATCGATGCCGAGGACAATGGCCGCGGCGCCGATGCCCTCGTCGCCGGCAACGGCCTCAACGGCATGCGGGAGCGGGTGGCCGCGCATGGCGGCACAATGCGGGTGGAGACTGCCCCCGGTCGGGGATTCCGCCTGCAGCTCGACCTTCCCCTCAAACGCTTGCCGCCCTCTACCGTGGGAGACACCGCATGATCCGCATCCTTCTCGTCGACGACCAGACCCTGGTCCGCCAAGGCATCCGCTCGCTGCTTTCATTGCCCGAGGCCGACGGGCTGGAAGTGGTGGCAGAGGCCAGTGACGGCCAGCAGGCGGTCGCGATGGTTCCCGAGATCAATCCGGACGTGATCCTGATGGACATGCGGATGCCCGTGATGTCGGGCCTCGAGGCCCTGCAGACGCTGACGCGACTGGGCCAGTTGCCGCCGACCATCATCCTCACCACCTTCGACGACGACCAGCTCGTCCTGGCCGGGATCAAGGCCGGTGCGCGCGGCTACCTGCTCAAGGACGTGTCGCTGGAACAGCTGGTCGGGGCGATCCGCACGGTCGCCGGCGGGGGGTCGCTGGTGCAGCCGGCAGTCACCCAGAAGCTGCTGTCCGGCCTCGAGCACATGCAGACCGAATTCGCCAGCCTCGACCGCCCCGATCCGCTGACGGAGCGCGAGACCGAGATCCTGCGGCTGATGGCCGGCGGCTATTCCAACAAGGAAATCGCCAACACGCTGGGCGTGGCCGAGGGGACGATCAAGAACCACGTCTCCAACATCCTCAGCAAGCTGGGCGTCCGCGACCGGACCCGTGCGGTATTGAAGGCATTGGAAGCCAAACTGGTCTGAGTGTCGCAAAAGGTTCCCCGCAGGGCGGCCGGTTTGCTACGATTGGCGGCTCGTATCGGCTTGACGGACGCGCTCCGGAGACCCCCTGAATGAAGCTGCTTAAAGAGTTGTTGATTTCCGTGGCCATTGTGGCCGTGTTCTTCCTGCTGGTCGGCATCGTGCTGCCGTCGCACCGCCACCTGTCGGAGACCATCGACACCAACCGCAAGGCGACGCTGGTGTACGACACCATCAACAGCTTCGGGCGCTGGAAGGATTGGAACGCCGTGACCGCGCATGACCCGCGCACGCAGCTCAAGATCAGCGGCCCGGCCTCGGGCGTCGGCGCCCAGATCGACTATGACGGCGACAATGGCGTCGGCAAGGGCAGCTGGAAGATCACCGGTTCGCAGACCAATGAGCGCGTCGATTTCGCCCTGACCAATGGCGACATGGGCAGCAACAAGAAGTCGACCATCTCGATCAAGCCCGACAAGAGCGAGAAGAACACCACCATCATCCAGACCTACGACGTCGACTACGGCTTCAACCTGCTGGGCCGCTATGCCGGCCTGTACGCGGGCAGCTATGCCGGCGAGGACATGAAGGTCAACCTGCGTCGCCTCACCGGCCTGCTGGCCGAAGTGCCGAACCTGGCCTACGACAAGCTGACCCCGCCGCTTACCGGAACCAAGTTCACCCAGCTGCCGGCCAGCGACGTCATCACCATCAACTCGGGCACGGTGCAGAACGACTTCGCGCATGTCTATGACAGCGTCAAGAACAACTACCAGTGGCTGAAGCGCGTGATGGATGCCAATGGCCTCGAGCCGGCCGGTCCGTTCTATCTGGTGACCGAAGACATCAACATCGCCAACTACGGTTACAACCTGGTGCAGCCGGTGAAGAAGAAGGGCGCCACCGCGACCACCGGACTGACTGGCGTTGCCCTGCAGGGCACGGTCAAGTTCGCGACCATCCCGGCGCGCAAGGCCGTGATGACGTCGATCGCTTCGGCCGACTACAACACGCTCCAGCTGACCCGCGATGCGCTGCGCGGCTGGGCGATGGTGCATGGCTACCAGATCGCCGACAAGTCGTTCGAGGTCTACAAGGACGGCATCGACAAGTCGTTCACCGCCGGCTCCGCCAGCTTCGACGTCTACTGGCCGGTCAAGTAATCGCGACCGCAAGACAGTCACCGAACGCCGCGCCAGTCGCGGCGTTCGCGTTTTCGGAATCCGCCATGATCGTGCAAACCACCATCCAGCGCGCCGCCGCCGCCGTTGCCGCTCTGATGGCGGCAACGGGCATCGCGTTGTCGGCCTATGCGGCGCACGCCGCGCTCGACGCCGAAGGTGCGCGGCGCATCGGCGGTGCGGCGCTGTTCCTGCTGGTGCAGGGCGCGGCGGGATCGGCGATGCTGCCGCATGCAAGCGCTCGCGGCGAGCGTGGCGCGATCCTGCTGCAGATCGCGGGCTGCCTGCTGTTCTCGCTCAGCCTGATTGCGAAGCAATGGCTGGGCTGGCCGTCGACGCTGGCGCCAGCGGGCGGAATGACGATGATTGCAGGCTGGCTATGGCTGGCGGCATTGCGACTGTGGAGGTGAAAGATGGCGGTGCGTTACACGCGGGGATTCGATATCGAAGCGGCGGGCAAGCACCTGCGCAAGGTCGACAAGCCGCTGGCTGCATGGATGCGCCGGATCGGGCCGTTGCCGGAGCCGGAGGATTGGCGGAAGACGTTCGATCCGGTCAACGCCTTGGCGCGCGCGATCCTCTACCAGCAATTGCACGGCAAGGCCGCGGCGACGATCACCGGGCGCGTTGAAGTCGCGGCGGGCAGTCGCCGCCTCAATGCGGATTCACTTGGAACCGTGAGTGATGCCGACCTGCGCGGATGCGGCGTCTCCGGCAACAAACTGCTGGCATTGCGCGATTTGTGCGAACGCGAACTCGGCTGCGAAATCCCCGGCTTGCGCAAGATGGCGACGATGGACGAGGACGCGATCATCAAGGCACTGGTGCCGGTGCGCGGCATCGGACGCTGGACGGTCGAGATGATGCTGATGTTCAAGCTTGGTCGTCCCGACGTGCTGCCGGTCGATGATTTCGGCATCCGCAAGGGCCACCAGATCCTCGATGGCCTCGACGAAATGCCCTCGCCGAAGGAAACATTGGCGCGCGGCGAGGCCTGGGGGCCGTATCGGACCTGGGCCAGTCTCTACCTCTGGAAGATCTCGGATTTCGGCAAGGGACCCATCCCGCGCTCGCAAGGCAAGTAGGGCAAGCACGGCGCCAAGCCTTCAGTCGTGCCAGCGCCAGTGCCAGGGCTCGTAGACGATGCCGTGCGGATTGTCGCGCGGATAACTCAGGCGGAATCCGAAATCGTCGGCGTGATCCGACAGCCAGCGGAACGCGGCGGTATGTTCGAACGATTCTTCCGCCGGCGGTTCGCCATCACTGCCGATGTCGAGCGCATCACCCGAATGGTGTTCGGAGAAACCGGGTGCGGCATTGACCGCGAGGATGTCGTCGACACTCAATCCACGGGTGCGTTTGCGCGCGAAGATGCCCATCTGGTAGGCGTGGCTGCGATAGCCGGAAATCGCATCCAGCACGACACCATCATCGACTGCGGCCGCACGCATGCGATTCCAGGCGCGACCGGCGCCATCGCCGAGCCATAACGGACGCCGATAGCGATCGAACCCCGCGAGCGACAACCGCGACGGTTCCGGAACCTGCATCAGTCCACTGCGTCGCGCGTATTCACCGGCATCGAGGCCAAGTTCGAGCAGGCGACGTTCCAGCCCGTGCGTCGGCAGCGCGACGACGGGCGCATGCGGCGTGCCGGCATCGCGTGCGAGCGCGCGCCATCCATCGGCATCGCGCGATGGATGCAGTGGCGGTAACGAATGGATTTTGCCTTTCGAGTCGATGGTGGCGAGATAGGCGCCGTCGCGATCGCGTACCACCCAGTCGGCTGTCGCCAGTGCGCGGGCATCGGCATTGCGTCGCGCCCGCAGCAGCCACGCCGGCCACAGTTCGGCGTGATTGCTGTTGACCAGGTGTCGCGGGCGGTTTTGCATCCGGACAGCTTAGCGAGGCATCGACGGCGCGGCCAGTTCGTTCAGCGCCGACAGCAATGCCTGCGGTTTCTCCGGGCTGAGCACGAGGAACTTGCCATCGCGGCGTGGCAGGACCACGACGCGCTCGAACGTGGTGAGCAGGCAGAACGCGCGGGCACGGTTGCGCAGGAGGTAACTCCCTGCGCGGAAACCGGGGAGATCGTATCCACCAAGTTTGATCATCGGCGCGAATTCGGTGTGTTCGGCGAGATCGACGCTGCGCGCGCTGGCGAGATCCAGCGCGTCGATATTGACGCGCCGGGTGAAGAAGGCCGCGGTCACCACCAGCTCGCGGCCTTCCAGCGTGATGCGACGACGGCGCAACGCCAGGGCGATACCCAGCATCAATGCAGTGACGGAAGCGGGCAGGAACCATCGCGCCGCCAACGGCAATCCGTGGCGCGGCACCAGCAGCGCGAGCGCGACCGTGATGACCACGATCGCGACCAGCGTCAGCCAGGATTTCTGCTGCAACGGGGCGAGCGGAAAATCGCGCATGGAACTCGCCGCCGCCATCTCAGTGCGCCTTGATCCACGTTGCGACATCGGCGATCAGCCCGCTGTCGACATGGCCCGGCTGCGCGTATTCGGCGACGGAGGGCGTTCCCGTGCCGGCGATGCCCATGTGGTTGAGCGACGGATACAGCTTCATGGCGAAGCGCTTGTTGTTGCCGAATGCGCGTTGCAATGTCGTCCAGTCTTCCATCGGCACCTGGAAATCGCGGTCTCCGTGCAGCAGCAATACCGGAACGCGGAGCGCCTTGTTGTCGGCCACGGGATCGACCGCGTCGACGCTGCGCCAGTAGTCGACGCGCATTCCGAGCGCGGTGGCGTCCGGCCTGGCGTTGCCGCGGATCGCGGCGATGTCGGCTTCGGCCTTGGCGACCGCGGCCAGGGTTTGCGGGTCATCCGACTTGCCCTGCAGTTTCGCCATGTAGCGCTGCTGGTAGGGGATGATGTCGACCAGCTTGCGCGAAGGCCCGGACAGTTCGATCACGCCAGCCACGTTGCCCGCGCGCGTCGCGATGCGCGGCGCCATCATCGCGCCGAGGCTGTGCCCGAACACGAAGATGCGCTTGGCGTCGACCCCGGGCATCGTCGCCAGCGCCTTCACCGCGGCAACGGCGTCGTCGGTGGTTTCACCGTCGATGGTGATGATGCCGTCCTTGAAATCCTGCGGGCGTGCACGCGTGCGCTTCTCGTAGCGCAACACGGCGATACCCTGCGCCGCCAGTCCGCGCGCGATGTCGGTGAAGAGATGGTTGGGACCGACGGTCGCTTCGCGATTTTGCGGGCCGGACCCGTGCACCAGCACCACGACCGGGAAGGGGCCATTGCCTTTCGGCATCGCCAGCGTGCCGCCGAGCGGATGGCCTTCGGCGCCGACAGTGACCTCGCGTTCGCTGTAGCCGGCATCGACCGGAACCGCGGGAATCGGCGCTGCGTTCTGCTGGGGCTGCACGAACATGCCGCTGACCTTGCCTTGGGCGTCGACTTCGACGGTGAACGTCCATGCCGTCGAGCCGCGATGCAGCGTTTGCTTGATGACCTGCACGCCGTCCTGTTGCGACAGCTGTGGCTCATCGCGCTTGCCCGCGGGCGGCAGCGATTGCCACACGGCCTTGAGCTTGTCGGTGGGCACGTGCTGCTGCATCTGCGCGTTGAACATCGTCTCGGCCTGGTCGTACTGACCGGCATCAAGGCGATCGAGCAGCTTCGCCGCGATGGCCTGCGCTGTATCCGTTGCAGCCGAGGCGGGCAGCGCCAGTGCGCAGGCGAGGGCGATTGCAGCGAATGGGGCGTGTGTGCGTTTCATCGTCATGCCTCGCGCTTGAGTACGGCCAGCAGGTGGTTGAGCGGCATCGTCGGGGCGACACTGACCAGTTCCCATCCCTGTGCACCCAGTTTGTCGAGCTCTGCCTGCCATTCGTCCGGCTTGAGCCCGCCCATCAATGCCGGCTTGAATTCGATGACCTTGTATTGCCAGCGACCACTCATGATTCCTCTCCCTCGTCATTTGGTTGTTGTTGGGACGGTTTCAGCCGCCCCGCCTTGCGCAGCGCTTCGCGCAGCACGTATTCGATCTGTGCGTTGACGCTGCGCAACTCGTCATCGGCCCAGCGCTGCGTCGCCGCGAGGATCTCGGCGTTGATGCGCAGCGGATAGGCTTTCTTCTCGGCCATCGCGGCAGGTCAGTACAGCGTGCCGGCGTTGACGATCGGTTGCGTCGCGCGTTCGCCGCACAACACCACCAGCAGGTTGCTGACCATCTGCGCCTTGCGTTCCTCGTCGAGCTGAACCACGCCGTTCTTCTGCAGTTCTTCCAGCGCCATTTCGACCATGCCGACGGCGCCGGCAACGATGCGGGTGCGCGCGGCGATGATCGCGTTGGCCTGCTGGCGCTGCAGCATCGCCTGGGCGATTTCCGGCGCGTAGGCGAGGTGGCTGATGCGCGCGTCGAGCACTTCAACGCCGGCATCGGCGAGGCGCGCCTGCAGTTCGTCCTTCAGGTGCTGGCCGACTTCGTTGGCGTGGCTGCGCAGGGCAAGCTGGCCTTCCTCGTGCTGGTCGTAGGGATAGCTGGTGGCCATCGCGCGCAAAGCGGACTCCGACTGGATGTGCACGAAGCTTTCATAGTCGTCGACGTTGTAGACGGCCTCGGCGCAATCGACCACGCGCCAGACGATCACTGCTGCGATCTCGATCGGGCTGCCGTCGAGTTCATTCACCTTGAGGCGCCCGCTCTCGAAGTTGCGCACGCGCTCGCTCACCTTGCGCTTGCCGTAGAACGGGTTGTTCCAGCGCAGTCCGGTTTCCTTCGACGTGCCGACGTACTTGCCGAACAGGCTGAGCACCGCGCCCTGGTTGGGTTCGACCTTGTACAAGCCGGTGAGCGACAGGAAAGCGACGATGGCGAGCAGGGCGCCGCCGATGATCCTGGCGACCGATGTCGGGCCCTGGCCGTCTGGGTCCGGACCGATCCCGCTGACGAACATCCAGGCCGCGACCACGGTGACCACGAGGATGAAAACGAGGAAGGGAATGCCCGGCAGCGATTTGAGGATGCGTTCTTTCATGGGGAATCTCCGTTGTGCGAGGAGAATGATATCAATTTGATATCATATTGTATGAATGGGGTGGGAGGGGTTCCGTTAGACTGGATGGCCCTTCCGAAGCACTTCAGTCGATGACCACACTGGGAACGCCGCTCACAGCCAAGGCCACGCGGGTCCTGCTGCTGGGATCGGGGGAGTTGGGCAAGGAAGTGGCGATCGAGCTGCAGCGCCTGGGCGTCGAGGTGATCGCGGCCGATCGCTATGCCGATGCACCGGCGATGCAGGTCGCGCATCGCAGCCGCGTGCTCGACATGCTCGATGGCGAGGCCCTGCGCACGCTGATCGCCCAGGAACAGCCACACATCGTGGTGCCGGAGATCGAGGCCATCCACACGCCGACGCTGGTCGAGCTTGAGCGCGACGGCGTGGTGCGGGTCATCCCGACTGCGCGCGCGGCCTGGCTCACCATGGATCGCGAGGGCATCCGTCGTCTCGCCGCGGAAACGCTGGGGCTGCCGACCTCGCCGTTCCGTTTCGTCGACACCCATGCCGACTACCGCGCTGCGGTCGCCGCGCTCGGGTTGCCGTGCGTGGTCAAGCCGGTGATGTCGTCGTCTGGCAAGGGCCAGTCACTGGTGCGCAGCGAAGCCGACATCGATGCCGCCTGGGACTACGCACAGACCGGTGGCCGCGCCGGTGCCGGACGCGTGATCGTCGAGGGTTTCATCGATTTCGATTACGAGATCACCCTGCTCACCGTGCGCCATGCCGGCGGCACGGCGTTTTGTGCGCCGATCGGCCATCTCCAGCGCGACGGCGACTACGTCGAAAGCTGGCAGCCGCAGCCGATGTCGCCACTTGCGTTGCAACGCGCCCGGGACATCGCGGGCGCGGTGTCGGCCAACCTCGGCGGCTGGGGCGTGTTCGGCATGGAATTCTTCGTCAAGGGCGACGAGGTGTGGTTCTCGGAAGTGTCGCCGCGTCCGCATGACACCGGGCTGGTGACACTGGTGTCGCAGGAACTCAGTGAATTCGCGTTGCATGCACGCGCGATCCTCGGACTGCCGGTGGGCGCGGAAGGCGATGCCATCTTCAATCGCGGTCCGTCGGCGTCGTGCGCACTGCTGGCGGAAGGCGAGGGCGTGCCGTGCTTCGCCAACATCGAGGCCGCGCTGCAGTCGCCCGACAGCGCACTGCGCTTGTTCGGCAAGCCGCGGGTTTCGGGCAAGCGTCGCGTCGGCGTGACGCTGGCACGCGCGGCGTCTTGCGATGATGCGCGGGCGAGGGCGCGCGATGCCGCTGCCTCCATCCACATCACTTTCGATTGACAGATCATCTCGATTGACAGGAGCGGCCATGACCGACACCACGGGTTACGACGTCTATCTCTTCCCCAATGCCATCGAGGCGCTGGGTGATGCCGGCAAGCCCTATCTCAAGGACGGTCCGGGGGGCTCGCATTTCAGCTGCAAGGATGTCGATACCTCCGGCATCCTCACCGAGATGACGCTGGACGCCGGCGATGGCAAGGAAGTGGAAGTGATGATCCCCACCAACATGGTGCGGATGATCGTGTCCAACTCCGGCACGGCGGGTGAGTTCGGCTTCGGGCGTCGTGGCGCCACCGTCGAGCCGGGCATTCCGCCGGCAAAAGGCTGACGTTCAGTCGAACGGCTGCCAGGCGCGGCCGTCGTAGCGTTCCAGCGGCTGGAAGCGACGCTTGTAGTCCATCTTGCGGTGACCGTCGATCCAGTAGCCGAGATAGAGGTGCTTGCGGCCTTCGCGCCGCGCCCACCCGATCTGCTGCAGCACGCCGAAGGTGCCGAGGCTGCGCTGCGCCTCGAGCGGATCGTAGAAGGTGTAGACCGCAGACAGCGCATCGTCGAGGACGTCGGTGACCGCGACCGCGAGCAGGCGCCCCGGCGCATGGTCGCCGTGGGTGCGGAATTCCAGGAAGCGTCCCTGTGACCAGCGTCCGATCAGGAAGCCGTCGAAATCGGCTTCGCTGTGGTCGTCCATGCCGCCGCCGGGATGGCGGCTGTGCAGGTAGCGGCGATAGAGCGCGAAATGTTCTTCGTTGCGTTCGGCGGGCACCACCCGCACTTGCAGGTCGGCATTGCGGGCAAGGCAGCGGCGCTGGCTGCGGTCGGGCTGGAAGTCGTCCACCGGGACGCGCACGGCGACGCAGGCATTGCAGGCCACGCAGTCGGGGCGATAGATGACTTCGCCGGAGCGACGGAACCCCCATTCCAGCGACAGCGGATAGACGTCGGCGATGCGTGGATCGCGCGGGTCGATCAGGAGGTCGCGCGCGAATCGGTCCGGCCAGTAGCCGCAGGGATGAAACCCGGTGCGGTAGATGCGGAGATCGTCGGACACGCTCATGAAGACGAGTCTAGCCCGTCGATGAATATCGCCGCCGCAGCGTCAACCGAAGGGTGGGGCGCGGCGTTCCTTGCGCATACACCCGCACAGGAAGTTGTAGATGAAGAATTCGACCCCGCTCGTATTGGCCCTGGCATGCGCGCTTGGCGCCGCCGCCGTGACCGCCATCGCCCAGCAGATGCCCTCGGACCCGCCGGCACCCGGCGAACCGGGCGCGCCGCCACCGAAGGGGCATGGCCCGATGATGGGCGGCTTCATGCGCCTTGATACCAACCATGACGGCAAGATCAGCCGCGAAGAGGCCGCCAAGGATCCGAAGCTGGCCGCGAAGTTCGACCAGCTCGACGTCAACCACGACGGCTTCCTTGACCGCTCCGATTTCGAGGCGATGCGCGCCCAGCGCGAACAGAAGCGTTTTGCCGAGATGGACACCAACCACGACGGCAAGATCAGCAAGGAAGAGATGCTGGCGGCGATGGCGAAGCGCGATGCCGAGCGTGCGAAGAAGCGCAGCGAATTCGTCGACGCGATGTTCAAGCGCCTCGATAGCAATGGCGACGGCATGTTGAGCCAGGACGAGCTGGCGAAGGCCCACGGTCCGGGTGCTCGTGGTCCGGGCGCGTGGGGCGGTCGCAAGGGCCAGCGTCCGCAGATGGACATGAAGCCGGCGACGCCGGCGCAGTAAGACTGTCGTGGTCGTGGTGCGCGCCTAGCCAGCGCGTGCCGCGACGATCATCAATGCCGGAAGAAGAACGTCCACGCCGCGACAGCCGCGCAAACGATCAGCAACACGATGCGCAGGCGATTCGCACGCTGCGTCGATGACTTCCCGGGCGTCGGCGCAGCGTTGCGCGAATTGAAGGTCAGCGGCACGTTTTCCGGGCTGTTGGAACGATCGAGCAGTCCGGCTTCGTGCAGCAGCTTGCGTGCCTGCGGCAACTGGTCGGTGCGCACCACCCACACTTCCGGCTGGGGTTCCTTGTTGCGCGTGTTCTCGCGATAGCTGAACGCATGGCGATGGGTGCCCTTGTACGAGCGGCCGTTCATGATGCGGACCTCGATGCCGGCGTCTGCCAGCATCTTGGCCACGCCTTCGGCGTTCTCGAGCCGGCGACTGGTGAAGACCTGGCGCATGTCAGCCCCCCGCCTTTGCAGGCATGGTCCCGACGCGGATCATGCCTTCCTGCGCGGTGCTTGCGACCAGCTTGCCGTGGCGGTCGAAGATCTGGCCGCGGGCCAGTCCGCGCGCATCCTGCACGCTCGGGCTATCGATGGAGTAGAGCAGCCAGTCGTCGGCGCGGAACGGGCGGTGGAACCACAGCGCGTGGTCGAGCGAGGCCATCGCCACGTTCGGCTGGTAATAGCTGATGCCGTGCGGGAAGGTCGCCGTGCCGAGTAGGTGGAAGTCGGAGGCGTAGGCGAGCAGGGCGCGATGCAGTTCGGGATCGTCGCCAACCTTGTCGGCGAGGCGGAACCACACCTGCTGGAAGGGCGGGCGCTTGGGCGGATTGAGTTCATCGCGCGGATAGACGTGGCGGAACTCGAACGGCCCGGAACGATCCAGCCAGCGCTGCACCTTGATCGGCAGTTTCGCCAGTTCTTCCGGCGCCAGCGGCGGCGCCGGTGCGATGTCCTCCGGGCGCGGCACTTCCGGCATCGACAGCTGGTGCTCGCCACCCGGTTCCGGCGTATGGAACGAAGCCGCGCAGAAGAAAATCACCTTGCCGTGCTGGATGGCGGTGACGCGGCGCACGGAGAAGCTGCCGCCGTCGCGGGTGCGGTCGACCTGGTAGACGATCGGCGCCTCGATATCGCCGGCGCGCAGGAAATACGCGTGCAGCGAATGGGCATTGCGATCGCTGGTTTCGCTGTCCACCGTGGCCTGTGCCGCCGACAGCGCCTGGCCCAGCACCTGGCCGCCGAAGACGTACTTGGTGCCGATGTCGCGGCTCTGGCCACGGAAGAGATCCTCTTCCAGCCGTTCCAGCTTCAGGAGTTCAACGAGTTCGAGTACGGGAGGAGTCATGCGTGCGGCAGCTGTTGCGATGCCGCAATTATAGGGAATCGGGTCGGGTTCCCACCGGAATGCGCTGCATGGAGATGGCGGCTTCGATCCGCTGCCAGGGAAAATGCGGCCCGGGATCACGCTTGCGGAAGACCTTTTTCTCGGGATCGTCGGTGGCCGGGACCATGTCGGTGTCGAGATCCTCGTGGCCGGCGATCCAGCGCAGTCCCGGCAACTGTTTCTGCAGGCGCTGGAGGAGATCGATCAGGGCTTCAACCTGCGCATCCGTGTATGGCTCGTCCATCGCCTGGTGGCGGGAATCCAGCCAGTCCGGCCAGCGCCCGAGATTCACCAGCTCGATGCCGATGCTGCGCGGGTTCCAGCCACGGGTGTGGTGGGCGATGCGGGTGTTGTCCACCCATTGGTGCACCCGGCCGCGGCGTTCGATGTAGTAGTGGCCACTGTTGCCGGTGCCGCTGTCCGGATAGCGGACGATTTCACCGTATTCGCGCGCGGTGCCGATGTCGGGCAATTCGGTGCAATGGATCACCACGGTGTCGATGTCCGCGAGTGCACGTTCGGCCAACAAGCCTTCGTAGGGCAACGGCAAACGGCGCATGGCAAGCGGTCTGGGCATCGTGAAATGCTAGCATCGCGTCCTCTACAACAAGCGGATTTGCGTGAATGAAAGGCCATTGCATCCTCTCCCACGGGTTCGAAAGCGGGCCGGATGCGACCAAGGTCACCGCGCTGGCGGAAGCCGCCGAAGCGCTCGGCTGGAGCCATGAGCGTCCCGATTACACCGATCTCGACGCACGCCGCGAGGTGAGCGAACTGGGCGACGTGCCGGCACGCATGCAACGCCTCCTCGCGCGCATCGATGCCGCGCCGGCCGGGCCGGTGGTGCTGGCGGGATCGAGCCTGGGTGCATACATCTCCGGATTCGCCAGCCTGCAGCGCCCGGTGCGCGCGCTGTTCCTGATGGCGCCGCCGATCCAGATGGGGCCGGCTCCGCGACTCGATGCCGCCGATGTGCCGCTGTCGATCCTGCATGGCTGGGACGACGAACTGATTCCCGCCGACGAAGTGGTGGCATGGGCGCGGCCCCGTCGTGCACGCCTGCTGATGGTCGATGACTCGCATCGCCTCTCCGCCCATGTCGAAGCATCGCGTGGTGCCTTCGCCGACCTGTTGCGCGCGCTGTGAGCGAGTCGCGCTTCTTCGTCAGCTGTGCCCGCGGCCTGGAATATCTCCTCGCCGATGAATTGATCGCTGCCGGTGCAAAGGCGACGGCTGCGACCGCCGGCGTCAACGTGCGTGGAACCTTGCGCGATGCACAGCATGCGTTGCTGTGGTCGCGCCTGGCCAGCCGCGTGCTGTGGCCGATCGCCGAATTCGATTGCGCGGATGAAGCCGCGTTGTATTCCGGTGCGCTGGATACCGACTGGACCTTGCACCTGTATGCGAACCAGACCTTCGCGGTCGATGCCCACGTGTCCGGGGAAGGCATCCGCCACGGAGGATTCGCCGCGTTGCGCCTCAAGGATGCGATCGTCGATCGTTACCGGCAGGAGCGCGGCGAGCGTCCCGACGTCGATACCGAATCACCCGACGTGCGTTTCAACCTGGTGGTGCGCAAGGGTCGCGCGATCGTTTCGATCGATCTCGGCGGAGCGTTGCATCGCCGCGGCTGGCGTGGCGAGCAGGGCGCGGCTCCACTGAAGGAACCGTTGGCCGCCGCGGTGTTGTTGCGCGGACGCTGGCCCAGGCTGCATGGCGAAGGTGGCGGCCTGTTCGACCCGATGTGCGGCAGCGGCACCTTGCTGATCGAAGGCGCGTTGATGGCCGCCGACGTCGCGCCGGGCTTGCGTCGCTACGGGGACACGTTGCCGACGGCGTGGCCGGGTTTCGACGTCGCTGCATGGCGATCCCTGCGCAACGAAGCCGAGCAGCGTGCGGAGATGGGATTGGCGGCGCTGAAGCCGGTATTCCATGGCCGCGACATCGACCCCGGCGTGGTCCGCAACGCGCGCGCCAACGCGATATCCGCGGGTGTCGCCGAACTGGTCGATTTCCAGGTCGCCGATGTCCGCGACGGTTTCCAGCCGCCGGAAGCGAACGGCCTGGTCGCCTGCAATCCGCCCTACGACGTGCGCCTTGCCACCGGCAGCGATCTCTACCAGGCACTGGGCGATGCCCTCAAGCGCACCGTGCCGGGGTGGAGCGCGAGCCTGTTGTGCGGGGACGCCACGCTGGCGCGCGCCACCGGCCTGCGTGGACGCAAGCTCTACACGCTCTACAACGGTGCGATCGAATGCGCGTTGCTGGTCTGCGACCGCATCGCGCCGGAAGCGCGCGAGGAAGCGCCAGCGTTGAACGAGGGCGCACAGATGGTCGCCAACCGTTTGCGCAAGACGCTGAAACAGTCGAAGGCGTGGCGCGAGCGCGATGGCATTTCCTGCTGGCGCGCCTATGACGCCGATATCCCAGAGTACGCCGCTGCCATCGATGCCTATACCGATGCCGACAACGGCGAACGCTGGCTGCATGTGCAGGAATACGCGGCGCCGGCGGACATTCCCGAAGCGCTGGCGCGGCGTCGCCTCGGTGACCTGCTTTCAGCCGCGCGCGAAGTCTTCGAACTGCCTCGCGAACGCGTGGTGTTGAAGACGCGGCGGATCGGCAAGGGTGGCAGCAAGTACGGCCAGTTCGACCAGCGCGGGGAGCGCCTCGTCGTGCGCGAAGGCCGGGCGCGAGTGCTGGTCAACCTGTTCGATTACCTCGATACCGGCCTGTTCCTCGACCATCGCCCGCTGCGCATGCGCTTGAACGCCGAGGCGCGCAAGCTGCGCTTCCTCAACCTGTTCTGCTACACCGGGGTGGCCACGGTGCAGGCGGCGCTGGGGGACGCGACTGCCACGACCAGTGTCGATCTGTCGGCAACCTATCTCGGTTGGCTGGCCGATAACCTGCGCGAAAACGAGATCGGCGGGCCGGGGCACCAGCTGGTGCAGGCCGACGTGATGGATTGGTTGAGGGGTGAACGCGGCCAGTACGATCTGATTTTCTGCGATCCCCCGACGTTCTCGAACTCCAAGCGCGCGCAGGACTTCGACGTCCAGCGCGAGCATGTCGAGTTGCTGCGGTTGGCGATGGCGCGTCTGGCACCCGGGGGCGTGCTGTATTTCTCCAACAATTCGCGTCGGTTCAAGCTCGAGACTGAAGCCATCGGGGAGTTCGCGATCGTCGAGGACATCACGCCGGCGACGATTCCGCCGGACTATGCGCGCGATCCACGCATCCACCGCGCATGGCGGCTGCGCCAGCGTTGATTCCCGGTCGGACCGTCAGCGAGTCGCGACTGCGGAAATCTTCAGCGCAGAGATTTCGCCGAAGGCACGTTGCAAGCCGGCATCGTCGCCGGAACGCACGACCATTTGCAGGCTGCTGCCGTCGCTCAGTCGCACCAGGGCCTCGCGAACCTTGAGGTCGGGATTGCCGGCCAGCGTCGAGCGGTACCACTGCAGGGACTGGCCATCGAACATGCTGACGTCGGCGGTGTTGCGACGGTCAGGCTCGAAGGTCGGCTTGCGGGTGAACGTGAGCGCGAAAGCGTCACTGCCGTCCGTACGTACTGCACGACAGAACAGCAGGGTATCGCTCTGGATTTCCTGCCAGGCCAAGCCACTGCTTGCAGGCAGATCGGGGCACTTGCTGGCCGATTGCGCCGATGCGATTCCCGACGACGCCAGCAACAACGCCAGGACAGCGGATGGAAACAGGATGCGCATGACACTCCCCTCGAATCACTGTTTTCCCAGTTATCAAGGATTTGTGCGCGTGTCAATGATGAAAACCACTGAATTTCAAGGGTTCAAGCGAATTGTGGCGCGCGCATCGGTACCGCGCGTGACCGCGTCGAGGAAAATAGTGTGACCACCGGCGTGAAATGATTTCGGCTCGGTACCGGTGTGCAAATGGAATTTGCGGGCTTCGTTGCCGTCTTTCGCGAGTTCGAACAGGAGGTCGGCGTCGCCGGCCCAGATGCATTGCACCTTCTCCGGACAGCGGGAATCGGCGGTAATGGCGATGTAGCCAAGCGTACTCCCATCGGGCAGGTCTACGCGCTCCCCCGGCTGCAGGGTCACGCTGGCACCGGAAGCCAGCGTCTTGCGCGGAGCGGTCGATGCGGATGCACAGGACGCGAGTGCGGGAAGCAGCGCCACGGCTAATGCGCAGTGATGAAGTTTGCGAGCATGCATCGGCTCAGTTCCTCTTCTCGTCTCGGCGCGATGCCAGGCGATCGGCGAGGCGCGTGGGTTCCGGCAGGCGATAGCGGGTGACATAACGCATGACCAGTTCCGGCGCCGCCGCCATCGATACGCGGTGCCCTGGCGAGACGATCAGCGGCAGGCATCGTTCCTTGCTGCGAAGCATCCAGCCGATCTGCTCGCTGCCGTCGCGCAAGGGCGCATGCGCGCCACGCATTTCGTGGAGTGGTTTCGACGTGCCGACCAGCACCGACTTGGCGACACCGATGGTGGGCAGCCCGGTGATCACGCCGGCGTGCGCGGCGATGCCGAGGCGGCGTGGGTGGGCGATGCCATGGCCATCGACGAAGACCAGGTCCGGTACCTGCGCCAGTGCTTCCAGCGCAGGGACAAGTGCCGGCAGTTCGCGGAACGACAGCAATCCGGGGATATAGGGCATCCGCGTCGGGATCCTGACGATTTGATGGTCGAGCACCGCGAGTGTTTCGGCATCGAGAAGGATCGCCGCTGCGCGCGTGATCGCGCCGCCGTCCTCGAAGCCGACATCAAGTCCCGCCACCGTGCGCAAGGGGCGCGGATAGTCGTCGCGCATCAACACGCGGCCAGCCAGCTCGCGTTGCAGTTCGCGCGCGGCCGTCACGTTGCCATTCCATTCGGGGATCGCAGTCATCCATTGCCACGGATGCGGAAAGGATCAGGTTGCCACAGCCTGCAGCGTGGCGGGTATGCTGCGGTCATGAACAGATCGATTCTGCTTGTTGCCGGCCTCGTCGTTTCGGGGCTGTTCACCGGATGCGCGATCGCACCGAATGCCGCGGCGCCAACGACACGTGCGTGGCAGGACGCGCGCCAGATGGTTGTCGTGGTGACGCCCGACTGGAACGCCACCCAGGCGACGTTGCGTCGTTATCGCCGCGATGCCGCCGATGGTGCGTGGATCGCGGTTGGCGATGCCTCGCCAGTCGTGCTCGGTCGTTCCGGCAGCGCCTGGGGGCGTGGCCTGGGTCCGGCGCAGCCGGATGGCCCGCAGAAACGCGAGGGCGACGGCCGCAATCCCGCCGGCGTATTCGCGATTGGTCCCGCGTTCGGCGCTGCTGCATCGCTGGCGACCGGCCTGCAATACCTGCCGATGAGCGCCAGCAGTTGGTGCGTCGATGTGTCCGGATCGCCGCTCTACAACAAGATCGTCGACGCACAGGTCGTCGGCGACGATGCGGTGAAGGGCGCGAGCGAGCACATGCGCCTCGACCTGCTGAAGGCGGACGATCATCGCTACAAGGAAGGCTTCGTCATCGAACACAATGCCGATGGCGTCGCCAATGGCGGCAGCTGCATCTTCGCCCACCTGTGGGGGCGTCCCGACCAGACCACGTCCGGCTGCACGGCGATGGCGGAGGCGACGATGGACACGCTGCTCGGTTGGCTCAAGCAGGAAGACCATCCGGTGTTCGTGCTGCTGCCGCAAGCCGAATACGCCCGACTGCAACGCGACTGGAAACTGCCGACGCCATGATCCCGACTTCCGCGACTGCGCGCGTATTGATCGCGCTGGTGCTTGCCGCGGTGAGCGGGCTGGTGTTCGCCGCGCTCGCGCCACAACAGGCTGCGACCGTCGCCGACGTGCTGCAACCGTTCGGCAAGCTGTGGATCAACGCGTTGCAGATGACGGTGGTGCCACTGGTGGGGGCGCTGGTGACCCTCGGCGTTGGCACCGCGCGTGATGCCGCGGCATCGGGACGACTGGCGCGTCGCGCGCTGGTTGTTTTCCTTGTATTGCTGGCGTTCGCGGCGACGGTGGCCGCGCTGGTTGCGCCGATGGTGTTCAACCTGTTCCCGCGCAATCCGGAATTGATGAAGGTGCTGGCGTCGTCGTCTGCCGCGGTTCCGAAAACGCCGGCCGTCTCCGACTGGCTGGGCAACATCATCCCCAGCAATGCCGTGAATGCCGCAGCGCAGGGCGCGATGCTGCCGCTGGTGGTGTTCTCGCTGTTCTTCGGTTTTGCCTTGACGAAGATCGACCACGATCGCGCGCAGCGCGTCTTCGATCTCCTGCATGGCATCGCCGATGCGATGACGCAGATCGTGCGCTGGGTGCTGGTGGTGGCGCCGCTGGGCGTGTTCGCCCTGGTGTTCGCGGTCACCGCGCATGCCGGCGTCGGCGCGTTGAAGGCGCTGCTCGTCTACCTGCTGACGGCGATCGGGTTGTACCTGCTGGTGGCGATCGCGATGTACGTCGTGGTCGCGGCTGCCGGTCGCGATTCGCTGCCGCGCTTCATCCGCGCCGCCGTGCCCGCGCAGGCGGTGGCGATGAGCACGCAGTCGTCGCTGGCGTCGTTGCCGGCGATGCTCGACACCACGCTGGGAACGCTCGGCCATCCGCGGCGCGTGCCTTCGCTCGTATTGCCGATGGCGGTCTCGCTGTTCCGGCTCACCAGCCCGGTGCAGTACATGGTGGTCGCCGCCTTCATCGCCTGGGCGCACGGCACCGACGTTCCCATGACGCACTGGGCGGTGGGTGTGGCACTGGCGGTGGTGGTCAGCCTCGGTTCGATCGGCCTGCCGGGGCAGGCCAGTTTCATGATCACCAATCTGCCGATCACCCAATCATTGGGCTTGCCGGTGGAACCGCTGGGCGTGCTGATGGCGCTCGACACCATCCCCGATGTCTTCGCCACCTTGGGCAACGTCACCGGCGACCTGGCGGCGGAGAATGTGGCGGCGAAGGGCGAGGCGGACGAACCGGCGACCGGGTGAGGGCTGGCGGCAGGGTGATCGCCGCGTTATCCTGTAAGCCCATACGGGGCCATAGCTCAGCTGGGAGAGCGCGTCGTTCGCAATGACGAGGTCGGGAGTTCGATCCTCCCTGGCTCCACCAATCGAAAGCCCGCAAGTTCAATGGCTTGCGGGCTTTTTCTTTGCCCCAACGATTTTCCCGGATGCGAAAAAAAGTGACTGCTGGCACACTATGGCAATGAGTCGAGTCCGTGTCGGGGGAGCTGGATGAAGGCGGGAAAGGTCGTGTTCGTGTTGGGCTGCCTGGTGTTGGCAGCGGTGGCGGGGCTGTGGTTGTCGGGGATGTTCACGACCATGCTGCTCGGGGTCTCTAGCCACAAGGCCTTTGTCTGGCTCGATTACCTCAAGCACCTGCACGAGCCGCGTTTCCAGCCGCATGCCATGAAGATCAAGCTCGGCGGCATCCTCGGTTTCGGGATTCCGCTGCTGGCGTGGATCGTGTTGCTGGTATTGGCGCTGAAGCCGCAGCGCAAGGCGCTGCACGGCGATGCCCGTTTCGCCAGTGGCGGTGATGTCGGCGCTAAGGGCCTGTTCGACGACAAGCCGAACGGCGTGGTGATCGGCAAGTTCAAGGGCAAGCTGATGAAGCTGGCCGGCCAGCAGTTCGTGATCCTCGCCGCGCCCACGCGCTCGGGCAAGGGTGTCGGCGTGGTGATTCCCAACCTGCTCGAGTACCAGGAGTCGGTGGTGGTGCTCGACATCAAGCAGGAGAACTACGAACTCACCTCCGGCTGGCGCAAATCGCAGGGGCAGGAAGTGTTCCTGTTCAATCCGTTCGCGGAGGATCGTCGCACCCACCGCTGGAATCCGCTGAGTTATGTCTCGCAGGACCCCGCGTTCCGCATCTCAGACCTGCAGAGCATCGCCGCGATGCTTTATCCCGATACCAGCGACGAGCAGAAGTTCTGGGTGAGCCAGGCACGCAATGCCTTCATGGCGTTCTCGCTGTACCTGTTCGACAATTTCGACGACCAGCTGGCGCAGGGCATGCCCGCGGAACTGGTGCAATTCCCGACGCTGGGTGCGGTTTACCGGCTGTCGTCGGGAGACGGCAGCGACCTCCGCGCGTATCTGCAGGGCATTTCCGGGCGATCGTTCGTGCGACCGAACACGCGCACCGCATTCAACAACCTGTTGTCGCAGGCCAACGAAACCTTCGCGTCGATCCTCGGCACCTTCAAGGAGCCGCTGAATCCGTGGATCAATCCGGTACTCGACGCCGCGACCAGTGGCAATGATTTCTGGCTGACCGACGTCCGCCGCAAGCGCATGACCATCTACATCGGCATCCAGCCCAACAAGCTCGCCGAGTCGCGCCTGATCGTCAACCTGTTCTTCAGTCAGCTGATCAACGTCAACACCAAGGAATTGCCGCAGAACAACCCGGCGCTGAAGCACCAGTGCCTGTTGCTGATGGACGAGTTCACCAGCATCGGCAAGGTCGAGATCATCGCCAGCGCGGTGAGCTACATGGCCGGCTACAACATTCGCCTGCTGCCGATCATCCAGAGCATGGCGCAGCTCGACGCCACCTACGGCAAGGACATCTCGCGCACCATCATCACCAACCACGCCCTCCAGATCGTCTACGCGCCGCGCGAACAACAGGACGCCAACGATTATTCCGAGATGCTGGGCTACACCACCATCCGCAAGCGCAATCGCAGCACCTCGCACGGACAGCAGGGCAGCGTCAGTTACAGCGAGGTGGAGGAGAAGCGCGCGCTGATGCTGCCGCAGGAACTCAAGGCGATGGGCGACAGGAAGGAAATCGTATTCTACGAAGGGCTGCCCAACCCGGTGATGGCGGAGAAGATCCGCTATTACGAGGACAGCCATTTCAGCGAGCGCCTGCTGCCCAAGGCCGACGTGCCGGTACTCAAGGTCTGACCTGCCGGCGCACCGCGATGCCGCTAGACTCCGGGAATCCCCGGAGACTGGCATGGCGATGAAATCACTTGTTCCGTTGATCATGTTGGCCGCGCTTGCACCCGCGTCGGTGCTTGCAGCGGATGACGGAGATCGCAGGTTCTTCGATGCCGCGTTCGATGCCACGGTGGCGCGCTACCACCTGCCTGGACTGGCGCTGGGTGTGGTCGAGGACGGCAAAGTGGTCTATGCCCGCGCCGAAGGCGAGCGCATCGCCGGCAGCGGCCAGCGCATCGACACGCAGACGCTGTTCAAGATCGCGTCCAACAGCAAGGCGATGACTTCTGCATTGCTGGCGCGACTGGTCGACCAGGGCAAGCTCAAGTGGGACGATCCGGTGACGAAATATCTCCCGGATTTCCGCATGCATGATCCGTGGGTGACGCAGAACATGCAGGTGCGCGACCTGCTGATCCACAACAGCGGTTTGCCGGCCGGCGCGGGTGACCTGATGCTGTGGCCGGATCCCAACCTGTTCACCCGCGCCGACGTGATCCATGGCCTGCGCTATCTCAAGCCGGCCTACAGTTTCCGTTCGCGCTATGCCTACGACAACACGCTTTACATCGTCGCCGGCGAAGTCGCGGCGAAGGCGGGCGGAGCGTCGTACGAAACCCTGCTGAAGCGCGAGGTGTTCGTGCCGCTGGGATTACAGCGTTGCCAGGTCGGTGCGTGGAATCGCGACGCGGTCGGCAATGTCGCGCAACCGCATGCCCGCAGCGATGGCCGCAACGTGCCGGTGCGCCAGGATGAGGCCGACATCCCCGATGTGCCGATGGCCGCTGCCGGCGGTGTGCGTTGCAGCCTCGATGACATGCTGAAGTGGACGTCGATGTGGCTCGATCCGCAGCACTCCGGATTGGTGGGTGGCAAACCGTGGTTGTCGGATGTGCAGCGGCGCGCGGTGTGGGCGCCGCAGACGATCATGCCGGTGTCGTCACTGATGCGCGAATGGGACAACAGCCACATGTTCGCCTATGGCTACGGCTGGCGCATGACCGACGTCGATGGCGTCTGGAAGGTCTCGCACACCGGGACACTCGCAGGCATGTATTCGGCGCTGACGCTATTGCCGGATCGGCACGTCGGCTTCGTGATCATGATCAATGGCGATGCCGATGATGCCCGCACCGTGCTCAATCAGACCTTGGTGAAGCACTACACCGCGCCGCAGCTGGGCAAGACCGTTGCGAACTACGCCGATGCGCTCGATGCCTTGGCGGCGAAGGCGGCCGCCTCGGCGAAATCGGCCAAGGTCGAACCGCAACATCGGCTGGCGGCGCGCAGCGATCGCGGGATCATTGCGGGGCGCTATCGCGATCCGTGGCTGGGCGACGCAACGATTTGTCCAGATGGCGACGGTCTGCGCTTCACCGCCTTGAAGTCGCCGAAGATGAGCGGCCTGCTGCACATGGCTGGTGCACGCCCCATGGTGCATTGGGACGATTCCACGCTCGATGTCGATGCGTGGCTCGATTTTGCCACGGTGAAGGGCGTGACGACGCTGAAGATGTCGAAACTGGATCCGCACGGGGATTTCAGTTCCGACTATGAAGACCTCGCGTTCGCGCGCGTCGCCGCGTGCCCGGCTCAGCCGCCGGCGCGCGCCATGCACGAGCGGTAACGCGATTCGACGCGATTGGCGTACCACTCGGTGGTGAGCTTGCGGCTGATCTTCGGGCCGACAAGGTTGATCTGCGGAATCATCGCGCGCGGCAACGGATGCCTGGCGCGTTGTTCGGCAAGCGCGAACATCTGCTTGTAGAGCGCGGTGTCCTCGAAGTCGACGCTGCTTTCGCGTTGCATGGCGGCGTGGATCGTGGCGTCGTCCATCCCCAGCGGGCCACGCAACGAGCGCACCACGGTTTCGGTCGCACTGACGGTGTCCGGCGTGACCAGGTCGCCATCCAGCGCCAGTTTCACGCCGGACGCGATGCTCGCTGCGTTCTGGAATGCGGCATTGCGGCTGGCGTACTGGCCGGCGTTGAAATCGGCGAAACGGTAGATGTGGCGCGAATAGTGGTTGGGATAGGCGAACAGGTGCGCGATCCCGTAATAGGTGCCGCCGCGCCGGGTGAACAGTTCGTGGCGAACACTGTCGGCATTGGCGTAGGGATAGGCATGGCCTGCGGAGAAACGTTCGGCGTAGTCGATGCTGACCTGCATCGGACCAGCGGTGTGCACGGGGTTTGCACGCGCAAGCAGGCGACGACCCATCGGCACGCGCTCGACGAGGTCCTCGTAGGTGCGGCTGAGTTCGCCTTCCGTGCGCGCGTTGTCGATGCGATCGGCGTAACTGCGGCCATCGGACGATTTCACCAGCAACGCACCACTGACGACGATGCTGGGAATGCCGAGCTTGCCGGCGCGACGGTCGATTTCCTCGCGCGCGATCTTGCCAAGCCCGGGCACCGGGGGATCGACCTTGTAGCCTGACTCCTGTTCGATCACCGCCAGCGACGCGCACAGGTTGTCGTTGCTCGGCGGCACGCCCAGCACCTGGTAGGCGGCCTGGATGTCGGCGGCCCAGCCCGCGCGATCCTGCACCGACGACGGGATCAGGCGCTTCAACGCGGCGCGGACGTCCTCGGGCGTGCGTTCGCGACGCACCGGTGTTTCCGATGAACAGGCGGCGATGGTTGTCGCCAGCACGGCCGATGAGAGAAGGCGTGCCCATCGGGTTCTCTGGGAAGTATGGTCGGAGGGCACGGGGCGGGGGATCGGGAGTTCGCGCGAGTGTATCCGGCGACGATCGGGGGGGGCGGAAGTGCCGGGCGCTACTTCGAATGCCTGCGTTCAGGTGGCGTCGGAAATCGGTCGGATGGCTGTCACCAGCGCACGCGCCCGGTCAGCATGTCCAGCCACAGTTTCCAGTCACCCATGAAGCTCAGCAGCGGATAGGTGAACGTGGCAGGACGGTTGTGTTCGAAGAAGAAATGGCCAACCCAGGCCCAGGCGTAGCCCTGCACCAGCGCGAGCAGCGCGAAGCCGTAGCGGCCGCTGGCCAGTGTATACAGGATCAGTACGATCGCGATCGACGTGCCAATGAAATGCAGGCGACGGCAGGTGCGATTCTGGTGCTGCGAGAGATAAAACGGATAGAACTCCTGCAGCGTGCGGTAGCGGCCGGGACCCATGGATCACCTCGACGTTGGAATCGACTTCGGCAGTATGAACGCCTTGGCGATCGCCACGAACAGCAGGAACGCCACGCAGCAACCGACCGGCAACAGGTTTTCCCGCAATGTCGGCGGAAAGATCAGGATGTAGCCCTTGCCCTTGATCAGCGAGGAGAAGCTCGATACGCAGAACGGCATCATGAACAGCCGCACGGTCTGCCAGCGATCCGGCTTGCCCGAGACGCTCAGCAGCAGGGCGATGCCGATGATCGCGCTGATGCCGAGCGAACTCAGCCAGATGGTTGGCGATGGATCGAAATGCGTCGCGACCGTCGCCAGATACCACGCCAGGTAGCACCATAGCGCGATTTTTCCGGCGGGCAGGCGTGCGAAGTAGTTGATGTCAGCCTTCCATCCGGACGTGCGGGCCAAGGTAGGACATGAAATCGGTCTTGCTGAGCGGCACGCCGAGATGGCGGAGGATGTCGTAGGCGGTGGTGATGTGGAAATACAGGTTCGGCATCAGGTAATCGCTGACATAGCGATGCCCCGGCAACTCGCAATACCGTCCCGGGCCGAGGCCGATGCGCTTGATCTCCTCGAGCTTGGCATCGTTGGCCTGGATGCCTGCGACGAGCGCCTTGGTATCGCGGATATGCCCGCGCGCGGCGTCGATGGTGTCGACCTCGCGGCCGAGGTTGTCGATCGGCAGGCCGGCGCACCATTGCGAGAATCCGCGCGGCTGGTTGCAGACGATGGCGATCTGCGTGCCGAGCGGGAACATGTCGGGTGCAAGGCGTTCCTGCAGCGCCGCATTGATGTCCGGGAGGTGTTCGGCGCCGACATCGAGGATGCGCTCGAGGGCTTCGAGGCGTTCGGTGAAAATGCGCTTCAGATCTTCGATTGCCGGATTGGGCATGGCGATTCCTGCTGGTGTCGGGTACGGATGCGTCGGCGTCAATTGGCGCCGTAGGTGTCTTCCTGGATCACGGTGTCCTTGCGATCGATGACCAGATCGCCGAACAACGCCTGTTCATAGGTCAGCGTCGGATTGGATTTCTGGTCGGGGCGTGCAGACGCATCCCGGGTGAACGCTTCCCAACTGGCCCATTTGATCTTCACCCGGAACGCCCATTGGTCGTTGCCGGCATGGATGAGCGGAGTCGCCGTGCTGAAGGAAACGATCTGGTGGTCACCGACCAGGGCTTTCAACCGCGGCAACTGGGTGCGATCGAACAGGGTGGCGAACTGTTTTTCCTTGCCGGCCTTCACCCAGAACGTGCGCTCGACCACGATGCCCGCGGGCTTGGCGGCCTCCTGCGCTATGGAGTGGCTGGAGAGCAGCAGGAGCAGGGTGGCCACGCAGGACATGAAGGGTCTGTTCATGCCGGCATTCTAGCGGCATCGGTGCCGGGATCACTGGCAAAGCGCGATCGATTTCGTCCGCTGGTCGATCATGACCGTCATGTTGCGCAGGGTGTGGGCGCCAACGTAAATCTCGCCAATGCGGTCGGAAACGCGAACGCGCTGGTCCTGCAGAAGGATATCCCCGAGCCGGAACGGCCCGTGGACGATCGATTCCCCGGTCGAGATGACCGTATTCGCAAGCGTGCCGTTGCCAGCGCTTTCGAGTGGCTTGTCGCCTACCTTGAGGAATGTCGACATGGGCAGCATGAATGCCACGTTCGCGCCGGTGTCTAGGTTGCCTTCGGTTTGGAGGTTGCCGATCGAGATCGGGATCCGGAACGGACGTTCGTAACGGAGGATCTTGCGATCTGCCGGATCCAGCGCCAGCGACCGGGAGAAATGGAGCGTCTTGCGCGGGTAGTCGATGACGAGCAGCCCGTCGTTGAAGAAGTCCCTGGCGATAATGCCCTGGAATTTTTCCGCAGCGACCTTCTTCCCGCTGTAGTCGCGGGTCGCGACCTCGATGCCGCGGCGTGTCAGTCCGCCGATTTCGACCGAGTCGAGGATGACGGTTTCCACTTTTGCAGTCTTCACGCCATCGGAATTATCGGCCTGGGCGTGGGGCTTGAGCCCGAGAGCGGAAACCAGGCTCGAATCCGCGCGTGCCATCCCGCTGGCGCCGGTATCAACGGCAAAACGAAACGAATCCTTGTGGTTCACCTTGGCTTGCACGTAGATGCGCCCATCGATGACTTCGAATGGCATGCGCACGAGCCATGCGGATGCGGGGCTCGTGGCGAGCGAGCAGGCGCCTGCGTTCGGCTTGCCATCATTTGCGCGGCAGGTGATGGCAGCCGATGCCAACGCACAAGCGAGGAGTGCACGACGGAAGTCCACTTCGTTACCCGGATGGCAATGCGATGTTCCGCCACCATCGCCCGTTGGGCGCGCGACGCGCATGTGCCTGTAGTCACGCGCCCGTAACGCTATTCCGAAGTGGTCGGATCGATGATCTGCGTCACTTCCGAAATCCGGTTTGCCGGGAATCCGCCTTGCGCGGCATGCTCCCTGACCATGCTTTCATTCGGCGCGATGTAAACGCAATAGACCTTGTCGCCGGTCACGTAGCTTTGCTGCCACTGGATGGTGGGGCCCATCTTGTTCAGGACGCCGCACGATTTCTGGGAAATGGCCTTGAGATCTTCCTGGGAGAGGGAGCCCGCTCCCGGGATTTCCCGTTCGATGAGGTATTTCGGCATGGGGTATCTCCACTGACGTTCCAAAGGTTGTCGGATGAAGATGGGCTGGCTGTGGAAGTGTCGGGCAGTCGCCGCGTCTCCTGCTGATCCGGTCCGGATAGCGAGGCGACTATACGCCGAATCCGGCGGGCGGGATTCGCCGGAGTTCACTGGCCTGCGGGAGGCTCCCACAACTCGACCTTGTTGCCTTCCGGATCGATCACCCAGCCGAATTTTCCCTGCTCCGAGCTTTCGGTCTTGTCGACGACATCGCAGCCTTCGGACCTGAGGGCTGCGAGCAGGGCATCGATGTTGGCGACGCGGAAATTGATCATGAAGGAGGAGGTGCTGGGCGCCATGTAGGTGGTGTCGGCTGCGAATGGACTCCAGATGGTCATTCCCGGTTCGCTGCCATCGCCACCCCACTTGAAGATGGCGCCGTTCCATCCCGTTACGTCGAGGCCCAGATGGTCCCGATACCACGCACTGAGTGTGCCCGGGTCCCTTGCCTTGAAGAAGATGCCGCCGATCCCGGTAACGCGTTTCATCGTGCTGCCTCCTGTCAAAAGCGGGTGTTTCATGGCCTGAACTTCATCTGCGCCAGGACTTCTTCGGCATGTTTGGAATCGGTTTCGTTGTCCGCCGAAATCCAGACGTGCATCAGGATTTTCTGGTCGACGTGCAGCAGGGTTTGCCTGGAGAACTGATCGACATGTTCGCCGGATGCTGAATACCACTGGATCTTCTGGCCAGCGACGATCCCATCACCAACTGGTGTCGAGGTTCCCGGATTGAAGCTTGGAGTGAATCCGGTATAGACACCGAAGAGGTCTTTTTTCGAAGACGCATCGATGGCGTAGCACAGGTCGAAGTCGGGGCCCTCCTGGTAGGACCATTCGACTCCGGAATTTTCAGGGAGTATCGGGCAGCGATCCGCCTCCTGGGCATGACCCAACATGGGAAGGATCAACAGGAGTACGGGAATGATCTTGAACATGTTCGCGCCGGCACCCGGATTCAACCGTGCCGGGTCGGCACGGATTGCGGGCAAGCGTAGCCCAAGCGCGGGGGTCGCGCCACGAAGCGCGCCTGCTTCAACGAACGGGCGGATCGACCGCTCGCATGCTCAGCTGTTGGCGGGTTTTCCCGCGGCTTGCCACGCCTTGAATCCGCCATCCAGATGGGCAACGTTTTTGTAGCCCAGGGACTGAAGGGCCCGGGCAGCTAGTGCAGAGCGTCCACCCGATGCGCAATGCAGGATGATGCGATCATCGGGATTGAGCTCGGGCTTGTGGTAGGGGCTGCTCGGATCCGCGTAAAACTCCAGCATCCCCCGGGACGCATGGATGGAGCCGGAAATCGTGCCCGACGCAAGTTCGGGAGCATCGCGAACGTCGACGAGCGTTGCTTTTCCCGCCGAAAGTTCGGCTTCAACCTGGTCAGGCGTCAGGTTTTCGATGGCGCTTTTTGCTTCCTGGACGAGCTGGGCAGCTGTTTTCACGGTCATGGGTCACCTCCTGTGATGAACGACGCGGCTGCGTGGCGATCCCGTGCCCGGATTCAGGCGGGCAGCGCGCGACTGCAGCCATGGAAGACTAGCAAAAACACCAAATTTCCGCGCGGATAAACGCACCTAGATTTAGCTGCTGGCAGCGATGATTCCCCACAGGCCAAGGACGGCCATGAAATTGATTGTGAATACGGTGCCCCTGAGTCGAACGTTTTTCGTGAAGATCTGTACCAGGCTATGCACCACGCGCCCGAAGACAAAAATCCACGCCAGCAACAAGGCTGCATTCCCATCGAGTGATTGCTGGATCAGCAGGATGCATGCTGCGTAAAAGAGAACGGGCCATTCGAACTGGTTCGACAGGTTGGCGCTGATTCGCGGCTCGATTCCGGCCCATGGGTTGGTTCCATCAGGTCCCTTGCCGATACCCCAAATGGCCGGGGCACGAACCACGGTCAAAAACACGTAGAGGATTGCTGCCCAAAGGACATGCACGAGCATCGGGATCACCAGCGGATGGTGCTGCAGAACCATCGATTGCCTCCTTGGGATCGGCATTGACCCGAAAGAGTAGCCGGGTGTCGGGTCTTGTCGCCACGATGCGGTGTCGCCCTGGGCGAATGATTGGATCTACGGTGGAGTCAGTACGAAAGCGCAAACTTCCGCCGAACAATCGGTCGAGGTCGCTTTGAGCGACTCGTACAAGCGGATTGCACGGGTGTTGCTTCGTTGCACCTCGGAGAAAACGAAGCTCGAGCAATTTTGGTTCCTGGCTTCTTCTCGAAGCTCCTGGATAATCGCCGTGCCATAGCCGCGCGACCGGTGCTGCCGGTTCAGCTCGATTTTCTGGAGGACAAACAGGGAATTCGGAGAGAACCAGCCATGGGCTCTGCCAATTACCCGGTTGCGATGGATCGCTTTGACCAGGTAGTGGCGCCGGTTGTCGGAAACGGCGTAGTTCCAATCGGCTTTTAGGGTTAGCAACTGCAGCTCATGCTCAGGGAACGACGCAATTATAACCCGTGGGTACAACGGCCGAGTCACGCCGTGGTGGGTTGCTGAACGGTCGGTTAGGCGCCTTCCACCGTGTTCTGAAGCGCGGCCTGCTCAGCAAGTTCGGCGTTGATGAATCCGGAGATCATGACCCGATAGACCTGCTCCGTAATGTCCGTATTGGCGCCTAGCTCTCTGGCCAGCGCCACGACCTTGCCAATTACCTGTTCCACGCGCTGGGGCGCACGAACATCATTTTCGGATTTCTTGAACCTTGCAGCCTGCTTGACGTAGCTGCCGCGCTCAGCCAGGTGGGCGACAATCTGGCGGTCAATGCGATCGATATTCGACCGGACATCATCAAGCGAATTGCAGATCGTGATTTCAGGACATTTCATGTAGGCCCCAGCACGTGAGTCAAACCGCGCCGAGAGTGGTGCGGGTTCCGGGTTAGCGTAACGGAAAGCCTGGGGCGATGCTGCGATGCAGCGATTGGTCCGGTGGCGGCTAAGGCCTTTCCCAGTCCGCCACGGGACCTGCAGAGATCGAAAAAATGGGGCTTGCTTCCGGTTTCAGCTTCCTGACCTCGGTGTAGGTATCCGGGGACCTATCACGCAACTTGCCCAGCAGATGGCGCCACTCGTAGTCGAGTTGTCCCGTGGTCGCTTCCATAGGCGCAAGAGACGCAGACGTGGGCCCGATCTTCGACTTGTCGAAATGGTAGCCGCGGCGCAGGGATTCGGCGTAGACGTGCGCCAAGAAGCCATTGATGGCGTAGCGAGGGGAATCCTGCTCATAGAATCGGATTAGCTGGGGGTGGTGCTTGTAGCCCTTTGTTTGTCCTCGGATCACTGCCTGGGCCAGCAAGGATTCGCGCCAGAGCGCAACAAGTCCCTTTGTGTCTAAGAACTTTGGATGAAGGGTCCAGAGACGCATATGCGTGACAGATTGGCGCCTGGGTTAAGCCGCGACGGGAGTGATGTGGGTTTGGGCTAGCGTAGCGTAGAGCACCGGGCCGTGCCATTAAGCGGCATCTGCCCGGGTGATTTGTCGGGCAGCGGTCCAATTCGCGCTGTCAATGAGGTGAATGAACTAATCCCGTGCCGGCTGCAATACAGTGGCTATGACTCCGGTCTTGAAAGTGGTCTCACCCACAAGTCTGAAACGAATCGGAGTTGCTAACTCCGGGAATAGACGCAGGCCACTCCCTAGCGCGACCGGATGGATGATCAGCCAATATTCGTCGATCAGGCCCGTTTCAATCAGCGCTTGGGAGAAGCGTGCTCCTCCATGGGCAAGCAAATAATCCCCGGATTCGTGCTTCATTCTCACGATCTCGCTGATTAGATCGCCTGAGACGATTTGCGTTTCGCCCCAGGTGGTTTTCTTCAGGGTGCGAGAGAAAACAACCTTCGGGATTTGATTCATTGGTGCAGCGTAGGGTTCAGCCGAATTCGGCCAATGTGAAGCCATGCCCGAATACGTCTCGCTTCCCATGAGATGCGCGCCGGCTTTCCATAATTTCTCGACGAGCCATTCACTGTGTTCTTTATCGAATTGAGGTATCAGCCAATCCAGCTGTCCATTTGGACCTCCTATGAACCCATCAAGCGAGCAGTCCATCTTTAGTACGAGCTTTCGCACCTGCATTTCCTCATCGTTGCAAGTCATATGAACTTTCGCATGGAGCGGCGCAAGGAAAGCTCGTGGCGGCGCCGGAGTCGTGATTGTTGCAGGCACCCACCCATTCCATCGCGATTTTATTGGCGAAGGAATGGGGGCGGGTAATTCCTTCAGGGCTTGGTATTTGGAAGGCCCAGCTTTTTCTGGAGATCCTCTTGATTAATATATTTCAGGAATCCCATTGAGCCTTGTGAAACCTCAGGCGCTGCGAATATCTGTTGCCCGGCAACTTGCCCGAAAAGTTGAAACGCGACCCCGAAAGAGCTGGCGCCTTCGTATTTCAACGCCTCGGCAGCTTCTTTTCTGCATGTCTCGCCGATCAGTCTTTGGAATATCGCAGCCATGCGCTTGTCGATTTCCTCACGCTTTGAAGCCGGGATATTGACGTAGGAACGAATGGTTGGGTTCAAGGAAATTGCGGTAAATATCCACTCGACAAGCTGTTGTTTGTCCTGTTCGCTCGAGTTGCTGACGAGGCATTTTCCGAAGCTCTCTCCGTAAATCCCGGCCTGTGATCGCGCGGGAAGCGCGCAGGCAATAAGGAAGGCGATGATGATTCCGATGCGTTTCATGGTCACTGGATTCTCCCTGGCAAGCCCTGACACCCGAGTTGAGTCGCGCTGGGAGCGCGAATTTTGGGCTAGCGTAGCGGAAAGCCCAAGGCCGCGCCATGAAGCGACGGCGACACGAACGAGCCGTGGAGCGGGGGTGTTTTACAGGATCACGCTGAGCGATCCGCCGATTGGAACCTGGTCCCATTGGCGATCCAGGTCCTCGACCGTTGCCCTGATTGCCTGCATGTCCTCGATGGAAAGATCGAAGGGGGAGCAGGCTCGTTCTTGGCAAGTGACCAGGTACAAATCGAGCATTTCCGGGAATGGCGTTGCTCCCCCGGACCAGGCGTCGCCCTGAAAGACTTCCACAAGGCGTTCAACCCCGTCGCTTTCCGGGTCTCCTTGCATGGTGAAGTTCGCGGGTTCACCCGCTTTGACACGCGCCATGAAGCCGCGCTTGCTGAGCGTGCTTTCCACGGCGAAATGGACCATGTCGTGCGGGATGATGCGTTGCTTCGGGCAATCGAGGCTTTCAACCGAGCCATCTGAGCGCTCGACGATCAGCTTGTCGTACTTGCCGTTGCCTTTCGTGAATGTCGCTTTCATGTCGATCCTGCGCGATGACGCCTGGGTCAAACAGCACCAGGAGTGAAGCGGCGTTGACCTGGGCGGTTAGTTAGTCCGTATTGCGTGGAGAAAATAGACGCCTGCTAGGACCAATCCGGATGACGCGTGGAGGACAAGTAGCTTGCCCAATATCCAGTTGAGCTTCAGGTCCGCTTTTGCAGCGATTTTCGTGAAGATCCCAATGCCGAATGCGATCGCGGAAATTGCAATCCAGAGTATCCACCCGACTCCAATGCCCGTGCAGCCGAAACTCTCACATTTCGCGCGCAAGAGGGCAACGGCCAAGTAGGCCAGAAACACGAGCGCGACAACGTAGATTGTGGCCATGATCCACTGCATGTACCTGCCAGCAGCTGTTTTTCCAGTCGGATTGATCATGGGTTGAATTCGGCCTGAACCTGAGCATGGCCGCGCAGTGGGGCGCAGGGGATTCGATCTAGCGTAGCTCATGCGCGAGACCGACGCCACGAAGCGACGTCGGCTCGACGACTAGTTGGCACGGGACGGAAAATCAATTCGCCCTGAGGCCATTTGCGATGACTTTGTCTGCTGCCCCAGTCACCTGTTTTTGAAGGTCATGGTCGGTGATTTTTGACGCAAGCTCTTTGATCATGGTGCCGAGGACGGCTTGGTGGAGGCTGTCTTTCCCCCAGCTTGGGTCTTCCCAGTGCCCATTGAACCAGTGAGTAAGTAGGAGGATAAGGTCCATGCGTGATTTCGTGCTCATATGCGGCTCTCCGTTGCCTTGATGTCGGGGAAGTCCGACAGAAGGAGAGTTAGCACGGCGTCAGGCAGTTGGGTATCGGGATTTTCCGATTGTGGCGTAGGGAAAACAATGCGCCTGACATTTGGGTTAAGTCGCACCAGGAGTGGCGCCGGGCTGGCGCTGCGCAGAGTCCAGATCCGTGGCGCGATGCGGTGCCTGCTTCAGCGATTGGTTGGATATCGCCAGGCGGGGTTGATCCTTAATCCCAATGCGTTGCGTTCTTGGGAAACCCGGGTCGTTGCACTTTCACTACGCAGAAGCGTTGCCCGGTGGGTGCTTCCATGACAACCCATCGCTCCAGTTTTGAGACAACGATGGCGCCAAGCGCTTCCAAGCGAGAAACTTCTGCGGGTATATCGTCAGTCTCAATATCGATATGAACCCGGCTTTCATGCTCGACGCGCTGGATCTGGACGATCGGTTCGTCGGGCGGTGTGTCAAGCATTCTGTAGTTGCCCCGAGTGCCCGGGTGAGCATGATCCACTGCACGGCCAAGGGCATTGGCCCAGAACTCGGCAGCACCATCAATATCGGGAGTATTGCAATCGATCAGAAGTGCGCAAAGACGCGAATAGTGCATATATCCTCCTCAAATAACGGAATTGCATAGTGGATGGCGTGAAACGGTGTTGTGAAGCAGCGGTTGGCAAGAACAATTGGTCAGGTGCCAAACGTGTGTTTCCGTGGAAAGATGGGCAAATCAGTGGTTGGCGGGAAAATATCGAGGTAATAGAGAATTCCTGCTGCGTGGCCGCGGTGATGCGTGGCGTGATTTACCACATGCAGGAGGATATCCCGACGAGTCATTTTCCCTGACCCCCAATGAACTCGAATTCAGCGAGTCCATTCAATTCCGACTCCGAAATTGAATTGGCGTATTCCACATATTGAAGGACTAACTAGACGTGCTTGCCGTACACGTGTTGAGTTTTTGCGAGGTTGTAACCCAAAGAATGGTACATGGGATGAGACTCTTGCCTTATGACATTTGAACGAACCACGATCTCTGAACCACCATTTGCCCGAACCCAGGCTTCGGCCTCTTGGATCAATGAACGCGCAATGCCTGTACGACGATGTCTGGAATCAACAACCAGGCCGACAATCTCGAATTTAATGCCGGATTCCAGGGTTATCCTGCGCTCGACGGCTACCCAGCCTGCAATACCGATGCCTTCGTCGGACACGGAAATGAAATGGCAGGGGTCTGGTAAAAGTAAATCGAGGCGACGCTCGATTTCATGGGCGGGTGTTGGGTAACCCAGCTCGCCCATGAGCCGAGAAATTTCCGGGGAATCCTGTTTTGTAGCGCGTCGCGTCTGCATATTGAAGCCCGTCCGGCACTCGAGTCGAGTTAAGTTGCCCCGCGCAGAAACGAGGACGCACTATCGTAGCGCAAGCATGCGGGCGCCGTGATGGAGCAGGTTAGACATAAGCACGAAGCCAATGCCTGCCGGCTGTGCTGAGGTGTTTTGACGGCCGCTAAAGAGCCAGTCCATCAACCGGGGAAAACCGAAGAGAAGAAATGGAGCGGGCCAAACTTTGCGCAGGGCCAAACGCCGAACCGCGAAGCGGCGTCTGCATGAGCGAACACTTAGCCTTTGGGCTGGGCTTTTTGGATGAACTTGATTTTCCCGTTTTCAATGGACCAAATGAAGGAGTTCTTGGTTGTTATGAGATACATGGGTTTCCCGGCAAGGAGATTCAGGAATACGTGAATCTCAGTTGGGGTGGGATCCATGAGGTGCGTGAGCATAAGTGCGTCGGCACGCCGATCCATTGTTAGTTCAATGCAGGATTTGGTGAAGCCACGAGTCGAGATAATGTTTTTCCCCGTTTCGTCCGTGTCGATGCGGTAGTTGCCTCCGGCAGGCAAAACGCCAGTCGTAGTGGTTCCAGCCAGCATATAAACCGACCATGTATTCACCCCGTTGCTAGACCTGGCCAGGACCACGGGGTTATACGATTTTGAACACGGAGCAAAACCTGATTTCGAAGCAACCGATCGTGCCGACACTTGGGCAGACTGGGTGGACGTCAAGGGAACTGCGGGCTCCAATGTTCTTGGAGATCCAACAACGCTTCCAGAATCTGAAACGGTAACCTGATAAAGAGCGCCTGGGGAAGCCTCGTTCCCATAGAAGGTGACAATCGTGGATCGGCCCTCGTCCTCGGTCAGCCAGCCGGCGATACGCCGGTCTTTCTGGAATTCCTTGAGCGTTAGAGCTGCATCTGTTGCCACTGCCGCAGCGTGGTCGTATCGGTATATGGCTGCGCCATCAATTTCCGCGGAGCGGACGTTGGGCATCAGATCGTCCGGGATTTCCGGCCCGGATGATTGTGCATATGCCGTTTGGGACAGTGCAAATAAAACAAGAAATGCCAGTTTGATCATTCGATCCACTCACCTAAAAAGCTAGCGGCTGAGTTGTCCCGCGCCGACAGTGGCGCGGTTTTGGCTAGCGTAACGGAAAGCCCAAACCCGTGCCACGAAGCGGGGTGGGTTTGAACGAAAAGTTAGGTCGTCACCCAGTCGACAAGTTGACTAATACCGCCAACAGCAAGTTCCACCCATATCGCCAGGACGATTGCAGCTATGAGTAACCCGAGCGCCACTTGTTGGGTTTTGTTGCTCGCCTTGGCTGATAGCAGCTCATAGGTGGTTCCAGCTGTCAGTAGCAGTGCCCCCATGACGACAAAGTCCATGACTCCCCAATGCCAGCCTTGGCCAGAAGGTCGATTGTGGTCAATGGCGGTCATGGCCAAAGGTATGGAGAGTAGAAGGGTGGTCGCGATGGCTGGGCGCAGGAAGAGTTGTTTTCGCATTGGTAGCACTCGATGGGCTCACAAGGGAAAGCTACGGTCGCTTTGTGAGGAGTCTATGAAGTGGCCTGCGCAGGCCAAAATCACGCCGTGAAGTGGTGCTGGCCTGGACGATTGGTTGGACGTGAAGGCTATTTCAGTACGTTTTTCTTGTGCAAGTACAGCGCGTAGACAAGAAGCGCTATGAAGGTGGAAATGCTCAATGCATTTATTGTGTTAAGTGGCTTCGGAAGAATCAATAGGTCCCATGCGCAATATATTGCAAGCGCAACAACTGAGATCTTTCGCTTGAAAGTGAACAACACAGTCGCGACAACAAGCAAAAACGGCAAGAGCAGCCTATAAGCCAAGCCCAATGGGCTTGCGTACCCGGAGGAGATCAATTCGTTTGCGTTTCGCAGCGTGAAGAGAGTTGCACCCCAGAAGCCTATTACCGCCAGGGCAAGGCAAAGCAACGAGATGGTTTTCCGGATAATTTCGGGGCTTTTTCCCAATGGAATATCTGGATTGGCGGGCCCTGAATCAGGAGCTTTGTACGGATTCGACATGGTTCCCCTTTTACGTCTGACACTTGAATTAAGTCGGATCGCGAAGCGGTGCCGGTTCGAGCGATTATTCAGGGCACTGGGCGAGCAGCTTCCGCAAGCCATTTGTTCCAGTAGTACAAGACCATTCCAAGCCCTTCTGATTTTTCAGTGCGGGTTCTAGTCACCGGGAAGGAATCAATCCATGCAGCCTGCGCGAGTTCTTGGATGGCAGATCCCGGATTTTCAATAAAGCCCATGTGCCATGATGCAAAGCTGCGATCAGGGATGGGCGATTGCGACAATACATTGATGTTTTGATGCGACTTGGCCAATTTGATGCGATCAAAAACGTGAAGAACGGATTCTTTGGATCCTTCAAGTAGTTGGAAGAAACGCTCGTTCCCGTAGAACAGAACGCCGCCTACGCCATGTGAAGCATTGAACATTCGAGCATCCAGCAGGATGCCATCAATTTCTGCGGAGAGAAGATCGCGAGCCGTTTCGCTGATATATGCCAAGTTGTACAGGTCTGCCATTTAGCAACCTCCTGCGCCCTAGCGCCTGTGTTAAGTCGTGCCGCGAAGCGGCGTTGGCAAGAACTAGGGTTTAGGCTTCATCTATGTAGCCGCCGGACATCGCTTTTTCAGGATCATCGAAAATGCCCATGGCGGTTTTCATTCTGCGGAAACCGAATTTTGCATAAAATGGCTCACGGCCTGGGACGGCATAAAGAATGATCTTTCGGTGGCCGCGCGACTTCTCAACCAGCTTCTTGATGATTTCTTTCCCGAGCCCAGTCCCCTGGTGCTCCGGGTGAACAACAATGTCACACAAGTATGAGCAATCAACGCCATCGGCGACAGCGCGCCCGGAAGCAACAATACGTCCATCATCGAACGCGAAGTACTTGAACATGCTGTTTGCGTACGCAGTTTGCAGCCATTCTGGGCTCTTGCTCCCCAGCGGGGCGATGCGGTACAGCTCAGAAAGTTCCTTCCAGTCAATATGATCCTGTGATGTTGTCCATTGAATCGTCATATTCATCCCAAAAGAAGCTTGGCACCTGAGCCAAGTCGTAGCGCGAGCGCCGGCGTTGAGGCGCAACATATCACAGCGCCAAACCGATGCCGCGAATAGGCGCCAGCTTGAAGTGAATGGCTAGGGGGTGCTCTTCATTTCCTGTTTTAGCGAAGCATGATTGAGCCGCCGTCGGTCATGAGTGTCTGACCAGTAATGTACCGGGATTCATCACCTGCGAGGAACGCGACAGCAGGTGCGATGTCGCGCTCGGGGTCGCCAAGGCGTCCGAGTGGAATCCCGGAGAGGACTTTCTGGTATTGCTCCGGGAATTGCCGAGACCAAGCAGATATTCCCGGGGTCAGCGCGATAGGTGATACGACGTTGACGCGTACACCATCTCGTGCCCATTCGTTTGCAGCCACACGCGTGATAGCGCGGATTGCTTCCTTCGCTGCAGCATATGTAACTTGGTTTTCTTGCCCTCTTAGTGCAGCACCTGAGGCAAAGTTGACGATGGCCCTTGTACCTTCTTCAGCTCTGGGTAGGCGGCGCGCATAAGGTTGATAGTGGCGTACATCCCGGTACCTAGGGAAAGATCCCACATCTCTTGCGTCGTCTCCATGACCGGTGCTTGCCTGGAGGCATGGGCGTTGTTTATGAGGGCATGTAGTGCGCCAAAGTGCTCTACCGTCGAATCAATAATCGGGTCGGCATTTTCTGGGATTGCGATGTCTTTTTGCAGGTAGATGGCTTGGCTTCGGTCCGCCATCTCGCCTACGGAAAATTCACCGTCCTTCTGGTCGACTATGTCGACAACGGCAACTTTTGCCCCTAGATCAAGGAAGTGGCGAACGATCCCCCGGCCAATGCCGCCAATTCCCCCAGTGATAATCGCAACCTTGTTCGTGAGCGTTGTCATTGTTGCCTCCTGATGCGTTTGAGTGAGCGGTTTACCGGGTGGAGAAAGGATGGGAATTCACTTTCATGGCCTGACTCGGGAGTCCAGGAAGCACATGCCTCCAGCAATAAAGGGGCGATTCAGGACGCCTGAATTGCTACGCCAAAGATGCATGGCGAGACGTTATTGAAAGAAACGACTGGCATTTGTGGCCTCCTGTTCGATGGCACCTGACACCCGGGTTAAGCAGGGTGCCCAAGGAGATTTGTTTGCGTTGATCATGCAAAAAATGCGGACTGAATCGATTATTAG
>JAFEBX010000003.1 GCA_018242425.1 Pseudomonadota bacterium | reverse complement strand
CGCCGTGCGGTTCGTCCGCTGTGGCCGACCATGCGAGGCATGGATGCCGAGCCGAGCCCCCATGGATGGGTTCACGGCGTGTCGGCCACTGCGGATAACCGCTAAAGGCGCACAGCCGGGCGATGCTTCTCGCCCAGCGCGTGCGTGGTGCTATTTTTCCTTGCGCCAGTTCACCGACGCACGATTCTCCACCGTGCTCGATTCAATCTGGATGTCGAAGCCCTTGCGCAGCAAGTACTTCAGCATCAGCACCTGGCCGGTGCCGAGCAGCGACACGCCGTAGCCGACGTACATCTTCGGTGACAGGTACTTGCCTACACCGAGCACGCTGCCACCCAGCGCGCGCGACTGCATCACGCCGGCGTCATCGAGGCCGATCTTCGATCCCAGCTGCGACGCCAGCAAGCCTTCGCCCGCACTCAACGCCGCCGACATCGCGCTCACTTCGCTTTGCGCGTTGCTGTCGAGCCCGGACAACGAATGACCGGTCACCAACAGCGCCAGCGCATCGTCCTGGCTGCTGGCGGGATCGCTCCATACATCGGCCTGCGGTCGCGATGCGCGTCCGCTCACTGAAATGCCGGCGGTGACATCGCCGAGATCACGTTCCGCGCGCACATCCAGCACCGGGTTGCCCACCGGATCGTTCGACCACACCAGGCGCCCGCGGGTGATGGTGAGATTCTGCCCATAGGCGCGATAGCGTCCGCTGACATCGAGCGTGCCGGTCGCCAGCGTGTCGCGACCGGGTCGCGCACGCACGCGCAGACTGCCGCCGAGCTGGCCCTTCAACCCGAAGCCGTTGATGTTGACGTTGTCGCCGAGCGTCAGCTTGAGATCGAGATCCAGCGGCGTGCCGGAACTGGCACGTTCGGGATCGACCGGATCGAGGATCACCACGTCGCTGGAACGCGTCGCGCCACCGCTCAGACGTTCAAGATCGATCGTCGCCGACGGCAACCCGACGGTACCGGTCACCGTCAGCGGCTGGCCGGCGCGGAACTTCACCAGCACATCGGGATCGGCGATCGCCTTGAGATTGCGCGTGTCCGACACCAGCACGTTGCGCCCCTTCACCGACAACTGCAACGGCGTGTCCTGGCCCAACCAGCCCAGCGTGCCGTCGACGTTCAAGGTGCCTTCGCCGGAACGCAAGTTGCCGCTGATGCGCGCATTGCCGTCGGCCTGCGCTTCCATCTTCACCGTGCCGTTGTCGATCACCAGCCCAAGCGCGGGAAGATCGGTGCGGAATTCGCTGAGCACGGCGTTGCCGCCGATGCGCGGTGCGGAGCGCGAGCCCGCCAGCAGGATGTGGCCGGCGAGATGGCCCTGCGGTTCGACGATGTCGGGCGAGAACAGTTCGATCAGGGTGAGATCGCGGGTATCGACATCGATGCTGCCGGCGAGTGGCGCGTGTTCGTCCCAGCCGGTCGAGATGTCGGCGGCGATATGACCGTTGCCGTTGTAGCCCGCGCTCAATTTCCCCTGCAGCCGATTGGGATCGAACGTCGCGTCCAGCGCGAGGTTCTGCCATTCGAACGCAGTCGTGTGGCGTTGCACCGGCACGCGCACGCCACCGCGCGGCGACGTCAGGTGCACGTTGCCGCGCCAGCTGCCGCCCACCGGTTGCACGCCGCCGGTCAATGCGATCTCGCCTTCGAGATCCCACGGTTTGCCGTCCTTGCGCGGCGGCAGGTACGGCAGCGCCAGCGCCAGTGGCAACCCGTGGCCGTCGATCTGCACGCCACGGCGCGGCCATTCGGCATTCGCGCACAGGCTGCCGCCTGCGGTGGAACTGAAACAACTCTGCGACAGCGTCCAGTTGCTGCCGCGCTGGGCGAATTGCGCGGGCGACTGCAGCTGCCAAGCCGCGCCCTTCACCGGCGCGAGATGCAATGACGACAAGGTGCCGCGCCAGTCGCTGCCCTGTTTCTGCGCATTGCCGGTGACGGAGAACTGGCCCATGCCACCGCTGGCGTTCGCGGTCAGCGCGAGATGTTCCATCGCTCCGGTCGCGTGCGCCTCGAGACGATCGAAGGTCATGCCCGCTTCGATGCCGGTTCCGGTGATCGCGAGATTGCCGTTGCCGTTCTGCCACGGCAGGCGTCCGCGCACGCTCAATGTCGCCGCGTGATAACTGCCATAGCGCAGGCCGGTTGCATCGAGATCGGCGTCGATGTCGGGGCCGTTGCGCGGCCCGGTGATCTTCAGCGTTCCCGCCAGCGTGCCAGCGGCGTTCGGCAACAAGTCATCAAGGCGCAGCGGCGCGAGCTTGGCATCGACATTGAAAGCGCGATCGATCTTGCCCTTGGCGTCGATGCGACTGCCGCCGAGCGTGAGCGCGACGTCGCCGCCGAATTCCATCACGTCCTTGGCGGTGGCGGCGGTGCGCAGTTCCACCTTCGCGCGCCCGGCGATGGCGCGATCGCGCAGCTTGCCGCCGAGCTGCTGCGCATCCACCACGATGTCCATGCGACGATCGTTGCGGGTCGTCCCGGTGGTGGCGATGCGGCCGTTCAACGCGCCCTTCCATTCCGGCAGGAAATAGCCGGGATCGAAACCCGACAGCGTGGCGTCGGCATTCCAGTTCAGGCCCGGCGCCCAGGCCACGCGACCGCGCCCGTCCAGTCGTCCCTGCGGCATCGTCGCGCGCAGCGAATTGAAGCTCACGCCTTCGCCATCACCGATGCCGTCGAAGGCGAGCTGGGCACTGTCCTTGCCGCGCACCGCGATACCGGTTCCGGTCGCGTTCCACTTGCTGGTCACGCCGGAGAAGCGGAAGTCCGCGCTGGCGCCGATCGCATCCCTGCCCTTGCCCCAACGCAGTCCGCGCGCGACCACCGCGAAATCGAATTGGCCGTTCTTCTGCGCGCTGAAATCGCCGTGGCCGGTCGCAGTGATGCGGCCGCCGAAGATATCGACCACCACCGGCTTCAGCTCCAGCACCTGGTTGGCGAGCCGCACCTGCGACGGCTGGATCACCGCATGCAAATCGCCACGATCGAGTTGCCCGCGCAACGTCGCTTCGTAATCCTTGCCATCGCCCTGCAGGTCGAAACTCAGCGGCGTCGATGGTTCCGCCGTCCCCGCCAGCAAACCGGGATCGAGCGATTCGGCATTCGCGCGCAGGCTCCACACCGGATTGCGTTCGCCGTTTTTCAGGGTGAGATGCGCATACAACGGCGCCGGCACGTTGCCGGACAGCGCGATATCCATGCGATCGAGATCGCCGCGCGCGGCCAGCCCGATCACCGGGCGCGTGCGCCCCAACGGCGCCGGCATCAGCGCCGACGCGGTCAACGCCATGCGATAGCGATCGGCCGGCGCGTAATCGCCATCCACCTTGAAGTCGCCGCGATCGGTTTCCGCAACCACATGGTCGGCGTGCAGCCGCCCTTCCTCCACTTCCAGCGCACCGCGCACGCTGCGAACATCGACCAGCGGCACGCCGACGCGCGTCACCGCGAGATTGTCGATGGCGATGGCATCGAAACGGATCGGCAACGGCGTACCGACCTGCGGCAGGGATTGCGGCCAGCGCGGCAATTCGAACGGCTTGTCGTCGTGTGGAAGATCGAGCGTCGCATCGGTGATCGCGATCGAATCGAGGCGCAGCTTGCGCCCGAGCAACGGCTGCAACATCGGCCTGATCGTCACCGTATCCGCGTTGAAGGTGGTGACCAGGGGCGTCTTGCACGCCGGATACGTCACCGGCTTGCCATTCTCGTCGGGACAACCGCGATAGACGACGTGGACGCCATGCAGCGTCATCGGGCCCGACACCGGGCCTTCCGCGCTCTTCCAGCTCAATTCGGTGCCGGTCGGCAACAGGCCACGGATGCGCGCGAGCAGGAAATCGCGACCGGCGATCGTCGTCAGCAACCAGTACAGGCCCGCGACCGCGAGCACGGCCAGCAGCAACATGCCGAGCCCGCTGCGCCAGGCGATCTTGCGGTGGCGCCGGCGGCGCAGCGTGCGCAGTTCGGCGATGCGCGCGTCGCGCTGTTCCGGTGTCGCATCGTCCGGCAAAGGTTTCAGGCCGTAGCGTTTTCCGGGATCGCGACTCACAGGTCGGCACCGATGTTGAGGCCAATGGTGAACGGCGAATCCGGGTGGTTCAATCCGCGCGCGATATCGATGCGCACCGGCCCCACCGGCGAACGCCAGCGCAGGCCGATGCCGACGCCGGTATGCCAGTCGAGCTTGCGATTGTCGAAAGCGCTGCCGCCATCGACGAAAGTCGCCACGCCCCAACTGGCATTGAAGTAACGCTCGTATTCGATGCTGCTGGTCGCCACGTTCTTGGCGCCGTAGGCGAACAGGTAGTGACCGCTCGGATCCTGCAGGCGCGGACCGACCTCGCGCCAGTTGTAACCGCGGATGCTGCGATCACCGCCGGCGAAGAAACGCAGCGATGGCGGCAATGCCAGGGCGTCCTTGGCAACGGTGTAGCCGAGTTCGCCGCGCAGGATCAGTCGATCCTTCGCGCCCAGTCCGTGGAACCACTGCGCGCGCCCATGGGCCTGGAGGAATCCGCCGCCGGCGCCGGCCGAACCGCCGCGCAGGGTGAAATTCGCACCGATCCCGCGCCGCGGGTAGAGGCGGTCGTCGACGCTGACGTAGTGCATGTCGAGCTGCGGGAAACTCAGGCTTGCGGTCTGGTACGGCGTCTTCACCGTGCCGTCGGTATAGGCCCAGCGTTCGCGCAGCACGTGCAGCGAAATCGCGGCGTCGAGCTTGGTGTTGATCTGGCCGGTGCGGCTGAAGACGAGCTCGGCACGACGGTTGTCGATGTAGCGACTCTGCTCGTCGCCGAACTGCAGGCCCGCGGTGTACCAGCCATCCAGCCACTTGAACGCCGGCACGCGATATTGCAGCGTCGCCACCTTGCGCTTCTGCGCGTAGTCGACCTGGGCCAGCGCCTTGTGGCCCCGCTTGTTGAGGTAACGACGCTCGATGCCGAAACGCGCACCCGGGCCACTGTCGGTGCCGTAACTCACGCCGGCGGTATAGATGCTGCGCTTGGCCGGTTCCAGCGTCACCTGCACGGGCACGCGCAGGTCCTTGGCATCGCCCGGCAGCGGCTCGATGTCGATGCGGCTGAAGTAGTCGAGCGCGGTCAGCGATTTGCGCAGGCGATCGAGGCGGCCCTGGTGGTAGTAGTCGCCCTCGTCCCAGTACACCAGGCGTTCCAGCAACTGCGGGCGGATGATCTCGTTCGGCGTCTGCTCGAACGTCACCGCGCCCATTTCATAACGCTCGCCGCTGGTCCAGCGCAGGTCGACATCGGCGGCGTGCGCGGCGCGCGTCACCTCGACCTTGTGACTGATGAAATCGGAATCGAAATAGCCACGCTGGGCCAGGCGCTGGGTGATCGCGGTCTTGCCCGCTTCGTAGGCACTCTGGTCGAACACATGGCCCGGCACCGGCCGCACCTTGTCGATGTCCTGCGTCAGGTACTGGTCTTCCGCGCCCGGGCCTTCGATGCCATAGGCGACCTTGCGCACGATCACCGGATCGCCGCGCTGGACGTCGATGGTGACGACCAGCGCATTGCGATCGCTCGACGGCGTGACCTTGATCTGCGGCGAGTAATAGCCGTACGGCTCCAGCGCGGTGCGCGTCTCCGTCTCGGCCTCTTCCAGCAGGTAATCGAGGCGGCGATCGGAGACCTGCTTGCCGATCGCATCCTCCAGTGAAAGCGCCGCGCGGACGTCGTCCGCCATCGCCCCGTCGATGCCGCGGACCTCGACGCGCTTCACCTGCGCCGCCTGCACGAGACCGGTGCAGGAAAGACAGAACAACACCAGCAGGAGTCGGGGGGAGCGCATCGCCCACAGGATACCGGGCGGAATGCGCCGGGCGTTAACGCATTCCCCACATTCGAAGCGAAATCAATGTCTTGCAATCCCTGAGCGATGGCGGATGCAATGGTTGCACTCGGCGGCATGCAGCGAGCTCGCCTTCTCCTGTCTCCTTCGAGTCGCGGGATGGTCGCGAGGCTTGGTCGGATATGCCTGGGGGAATGCCTGAAACGCCCCCGCGGATGACCGGAATCCGTATGCTTGCCCTGTCGCCCATGGATGAGGCGTATGTCCCAACCCGATCCGACCCTCGTGGCCTTTGACGATGTGGTGGTCGACCTTGCCGGCCACCGGCTGTTGCGCGGCGGGATGGAGCAAGCCCTGGAACCCAAGTCCTTCGGCGTGCTCATCCTGTTGATACAGGAACCGGGCCGCGTATTCAGCCGCGACGAGATCATGGATGCGGTCTGGGGTCATCGCCATGTCACGCCGGGCGTGCTCAACCGATCCATCACCCTGCTCCGCCATGCGCTGGGCGAGGGCGCCCACGACGCGCGCTACCTGCATACCGTGCACGGCGTTGGCTATCGCTTCGATCTGCCGTCGTCGCCGGATGCCGAATCCGGACCGGTCGTGCCCGCGGATGTCGAACCCACCGCACCGTTGCCTTCCCGCCACGCCCTGCCGATGACCCTGTGGTTGCTGGCGTTGCTCGCGCTGCTGGTCGCGGGTGGTTGGTGGTGGCGCGCGAAATCCGCGACCACTCGCCCGACGACCTCCACGTCCGTGGCAACCCCCAGCCTGGTGATCGTTCCGCTCAAACCAATCGGCGACAGCGAGAGCGTGCTCACGATTGCCAACGGGCTCAGCGAGGAACTGATCGGCAACCTGGCCCGCATCAATGGGCTTCGGGTGATCGCGCGCGAATCCACCCATCTTGCCGTCGCCGAATCCGACGACCCAACGCGGCTGGCGCAACGGCTCGGCATCACCCATGTCTTGCAAGGCAGCCTGCAGCAGGCCGGACAGGCATTGCGCGTGCACCTGCGTCTGGTCGAAGCGAAGACCGGCCACACATTGTGGGCCCGCGACTTCGATCGCAATGCCTCGGAAGTGTTGCTGATGCAACGCGAAATCGCCGAATCGGTGGCGACTTCGCTGACGTTGAAGCTCGGATTGCCCACGGCACCCACCAGGAGCGGCGATGTCGAATTCCTGCGCCGCTTCCTCGCCGCGCAAAAAATGCTGCACGACCAGTCACTGCCGCTGGACCGCAAACTGGAGCCCGCGGAAGCCGAATTCCGCGCATTGCTGCGCGAACGTCCCGATGACGCCCGCACGCATGCGGCGCTGGCGCTCGCATTGAACATTCGCTCGATCTACAACCATGACCTGCCCGCTTCGGTGTCCGACGATGCCATGCAGGAAGCGATCACCGCACAACGACTCGATTCGTCGCTGGCGGAGCCGTACTTCATCCAGGCGTTCATCGCCTGCCAGCACAACCAGTGGGAACCGTGCGTGTCACTGATGCATGAAGCGGACGTGCGCGGCATGAAGGTGCCCCCGCTTGCCAATCCTGCTGTCGTGCTGGCGCGACTGGGTTACCTCGATCGTGCCGAAGCACAGGCGCGAGAATGGATCGCGCGCGATCCGCTCAACATCAGCGCGGATTTCACCCTCGGCCGCCTGCTGGACACCATGGGCCGTCACGAAGAAGCAAAGGCCCGCTATGCCCCCTCCCGGCATGTTGTCGCATTCACCCATTACGGGCACTGGTTCAACGCCTACTGGCGCAAGGATTATGCGGAGGCGCAAAAGCTGGCCGACGAAGGCCTCGCCGTGACCGATGAGAAGTGGCCGCTGCTCAAGCCCGGCTATGTCGCGACGATGCGTGCATTGACCGGCCAGGGAGGCTGGGCCGATGTCGATGCCGCGAACCGCAAGTTCGAGCAGGACACCGGCCTGTTCGCCCTGCTGCGCGTGATCCAGCCCGATGCGCCACAACACGCATCGGACCTGATCGCCGGATTGGAACGGGTGCGCAAGGGCAGCTACTCGACCTGGGACCTGGTGCTGTGGCAAAAGGATTTCGCCTTCCTGCGACGCGATCCCGCGTTCCAAGCCTATCTGAAGGACAACGGCATCCTCGCCTACTGGAAGCAGCACGGTTTCCCCAAGCAGTGCCACCCCCAGGGAGAAGGCGCCTGGTGCGGGTGAATCATCCGCCGAGTCGAAGCGAAACGCTCAGCATCGATCGGATACGCACGCAGCCCGTTTCAAGACTGTCTCGGGAATCACGGCGTAGCGCTTGCGACAATCGGTTGATTGCCTGCCGAAATGCTCAAATTGCGCTCACCCGATCCACGAACGAAGGTGAAGCTGACCCCGTCGTATTCCCCTTGCCGGCATACCTGTCGTGCCTCGTCGTTGGCCTTGGCGCGCAACGGCTCCATCTCGTCCGTCCAGGCGCGATCGAATCCCTTGGCCACGTCGGCGCGCGTGAGCCTCGCGCCCCAAACCGGATCCATGTGACAGCTGCGGGCGATCTGCTTGGCCCCGACGATCTTGATCGGCTTGCTCAACTGATCGTCCTGGGCTGCCAGTGGCAATGCCACCAGGGTCATCGCGATTGCGAACAGTAATTTCTTGGTATTCATGGTCAATTCCTTTTGTAATTTAGGTTGTCTCCGGACCGCCTCGACATTCGAAGGCTCCCCCCGCTTTTGCTGCGTCTTCCGGGTGAATGGATGGCTTCCGACCCGGCCCGGGTGCTCTTGCTCCCGGTGCAACCAGCCTCCGCCGAATCCGCTGCCAGGTCTTGAGGAAACCAGCAGGATCGCGTGAGGCTTTTGCCGGAAACATTGGGGAAAGCTTGGGGACGCATTTGTCACGCCGGGAATCCGCGTGTTTGCCCCGTTCACCCATGGATGAGGCGCACGTCCCAACCCGATCCGACCTCGCAGCCCCCGACTGGCCTGAAGTGCGCGCGTGCGCGCCTGCTCCAGCTGCACTTACTGGAAACAGTACGGTTTCACGAAGCAATGCCGTCCGCAGGGGGACGGCGCCTGGTGCGATTGAATCGCCCCCGCTCAGCTGCGCATGCCGACGCCGCGCTTGAGCAGCCACAGGGCGAGCGCGGTCAGGCCGACGACGAACAGCAGCATCAGGCCGAAGGCCGCGCCCATCGCCACGTCGCTCTGTCCGAGCAGGCCGTAGCGGAACGCATTCACCATGTAGAAGATCGGGTTGAGGTGGGTCATCGTCTGCGCCCACTCCGGCAGCAGCTTGACCGAATAGAACACGCCGCCGAGATAGGTCAGCGGGGTCAGGATGAAGGTCGGCACGATGGCGACGTCATCGAACTTCTTGGCGTAGACCGCATTGATGAAGCCGGCCAGCGAGAAGATGGTCGCGCCCAGCAGCACCGAGGCCACCGTCACCACGGGATGCGGCACCCGCACGTGGGTGAAGAACATCGCGATCACCAGCACGATCGCGCCGACCATCAGCCCACGCAACACTGCGCCGGCGACATAGCCGGCCAGCATCACCCAGTTGGGCATCGGCGACACCAGCAGTTCCTCGATGTGGCGGCCGAACTTGGCGCCGAAGAAACTCGAGCTGATGTTGCCGTAGCTGTTCTGGATGATCGACATCATCACCAGGCCCGGCACGATGAAGTCCATGTAGCGGATGCCGTCCATCGTCCCGACGCGCGAACCGATCAACCCGCCGAAGATCAGGAAGTACAGCGTCATGGTGATCGCCGGCGGCATCAGGGTCTGGCCCCAGATGCGCAGGATGCGCATCACTTCGCGCCGCGCGATGGTCAGGAAGGCGACCCAGTTCGGATTGGAAGCGCTCATGCGTGGGTCTCCACCGGATCGGCAACCATGCGCACGAACAGTTCCTCCAGCCGGTTGGACTTGGTGCGCATCGAGCGCACGCGGATTCCGGCGTCGGCGAACGCCGCGAACACCCGGTTGAGGTCCATCGCGCGCGGCATCTCGAGATCGATGGTGTGGTTGTCGAGCGCGACCAGCGTGGTGCCTTCGATCTGCGGCAACTGCGCCGGCAGGTCGCCGTCGATGTCGAACAGGAAGCCTTCGACGTCGAGTTTCGCCAGCAACGCCTTCATCGGGCCTTCGGCGACGATCTGGCCGCGGTTGATGATGGCGAGGTTGCGGCACAGGTTCTCCGCCTCCTCGAGGTAGTGCGTGGTGAGGATGATGGTGGTGCCGGCGGCATTGATCCGCTTCAGCGTTTCCCACATGCCGCGGCGGATCTCGATGTCGACGCCGGCGGTCGGCTCGTCGAGGATCAGCAGGCGCGGCTCGGTCATCAGCGCGCGCGCGATCATCAGGCGCCGCTTCATGCCACCGGACAGCGTGCGGCTCATCTTGTCGTGCTTGTCCCACAGCAGCGCGTCCTTCAGCACCGCCTCGGCGCGCGGCAACGCGACTTCGCGCGGGATGCCGTAGAAACCCGCGTAGTTCACGCAGATGTCGAGCGGCTTCTCGAACATGTTGAAGTTGAGTTCCTGCGGCACCAGCCCGATCAGGCGCATCGCGGCGTCGCGGTCGGCGTCGATGTCGACCCCGAACACCTTGACGCTGCCCGAGGTCTTGTTGACCAGCGAGCTGATGATGCCGATCAGGGTCGATTTGCCGGCGCCATTGGGGCCGAGCAGTGCGTAGAAGTCGCCGGGCTGGACGTCCAGCGAGATGCCCTTGAGGGCCTCGACGCCGTTGTCGTAGGTCTTGCGCAACTCGTGCACGCTCAGCGCGGGCACGCGGGTCGAATCCGTCATCGCAGAGGGAGTTCGCTTGGGAGACCCGTTATTATAGGCGCCTTATGTCGAAGTTCTTCCCGATCCGGCTGCTCGAACGCCGGCAGATCGCGCCCTCGGTCCTCCACCTCGCCTTCGTCCGCGACGATGGCGAAGCGCTCGACTACACCCCCGGGCAGTTCATCCAGATCCACTTCCCGCTGGCCGATGGCAGCAGCGCGCGTCGCAGCTATTCCTGCGCCACCCGCCACGACCATCGCATCGCCTGTGGCGAAGCGGTCGAGTTCGTCGCCAGCATCGTGCCCGGCGGCGCCGCCACCGCGCTGTTCCAGGGCATGGAAATCGGCGACCACCTGCAGGCCAGCGGCCCGCTCGGGCTGTTCACCCTCAAGCCGGACGACGCCAACCGCCGCTACCTGCTGATCGCCACCGGCACCGGCGTCGCCAGCTACCGTTCGATGCTGCCGCAGCTCGACGCGCTGATCCGCGAACGCGGCGTCGAAGTCGTGCTGGTCCACGGCGCCCGCGTGCCCTCGGAACTGCTGTTCGCCGACGAGTTCCTGGCGATGGTCGACAAGCATCCCTGCAAGTTCCGCTACCTGCCCTGCCTGTCGCGGGAAGCATTGAACGACGTTGATGCCGCCGCCTTCGCCCGCGCCGAACCCGCGCACGGGTACGTGCAGAATCGCCTGCCCGAACTCGTGCCGACCGCCGGCAGCGACATCGCCTACATGTGCGGCAATCCCAACATGGTCGATGCCGTGGTGGCCGCGCTCAAGGAACACGGCCTGCCGATGAAGGACATCCGGCGCGAGAAGTACATCAGCCTGAAATAAGGCCCTTGCGCTTCCCCGCCGGCGAATCGATCAACGCTCCTTGACCTTGAGGTCTTTCGTCAACACGTCGAGCCGGGCCTTCATGTCGGCTTGCTGTTGCGTGCCGCCGATCCCGTAGAACGCCGTGTACAGGACGGAAGGCTGGCCGCTGGCGGCCGCTGGCGCGACCACGGCATTGATCCTCATCTGGTCGTCTTCGTAGCGCGCCACGCCGTTGTAGGGATATTGCCGTTCCGACAATTTCCTCCAGCGGCTGCTCATGTCCTCGTCGAACCCGGGCGGCGGGGCGACATAGCGCTGGACATTGACGTTGTCCTGGTCGTCGGAAGCGATGTCCTTCCAGATGTCCACGTCGCCCACGTCCCACACCGGCTTGGTGCCGTCGAGGAAGAAGCGGAAGCCCAGCCACAACAGGTTGTCCGGCTTGACCACCTGCAACGAGGATGGGTAGGAGAACGCCACCCGCGACGAGGCGTAGCTGAAGTGCTGGCCATAGTCGTAGCCGATGCGGATGTCACGGAGCGCGGCTGGCTGAAGCGCAGGTTTCCCGAGGTACTCCTTCCATTGCGCGAGCGTGCCCTGGTAGGTCACGTCGATGAAGTTGCTGATCTCGTCCATGTCGAGCCTGGTGTCGTGCCGCTGCGGCGGCGATACGACGCGTGCCAGGACCACGCAGCCATCGGGAGTCGGCAACGAATACACCACCATCAGCAAGTTCGCATAGGGCAGCGACCACTCCGCGACATGCCAGGGGCGCTGCCAGCGATCGACGTGGTCCGATTCAAGCACCGGCTTGCCGAACGAAGTGATCTTGATTTTCTCGTTGGCGACCTCGCGGGTGGATATGCCGGTGCGCGCCAGCAGGTCCATGCGCATCCCGGCGTCGCCGTAGAACTTCGCGGCGTCCATCGTGTCCGGGCGACGGATCCGGATCAGGGCATTGCGACCCGTCGCGCCGATGTTCACGTATCCGTTGCCTTCCAGTTTGAAATGCTGGGATTGCACGGTCGCGCGGCCCCATTCGCCATCGCTGCCACGCACGATCAATGAAGGAAAGCCGTCGAGCACGGTCTTCTCGTGCAGCAGGCGCGCCGAACCCTGGCCGTTCGGGAACAGGTTGGCGGATTCACGGGCCAGCAGCGCCTTCAGCTGCGCATCGCTGTTGGCATCGAAGCGCTTCTGGAATTCCCGGTAGAAATCGCCCAGGCCAACGGGCAGCGCGAACTGGGCCTTGAGATCGCCGTTCTGCTTGGTGTCGAACAAGTCGAGCTGATAACCGATGCGTGCGTCCATGACGGCCTTGCCGTCGGGCGCATCCAGCACGTCGCGCATCGGCAGCGCGTAGTTGAGGTTCTCGTTGGCCGACTTCATCAGCACCACCCCGACCACCTTGCCGTCCTTGTCCAGCAGCGGGCCGCCGCTGTTGCCCGGCGAGGCTGCCGCGGAAAAACGCATCCACTTCCACGCGCCGTCCTGTTGTTCGGGCGTGTCGGACGTGTACAAACCGTCGCGGATCACCACCCCGGTGCCGAGCGCATTGCCCACGGCGTAGATCACCTGGTTGAGCGCGGGCGCGCGGTTGATCTCGAGCGCCGCGCCGTTCGCCGGTTGCTGCGCCAGCGTGAACACCACGAAATCCTGGCGCAGCGAATATTTCTCGATCTTGTCGATCGCATAGACATGGCCTGCACCGTCTCGCAGCGCGGGTGCGCCCCACAGGCTGCCGTTGCCCGCCATCAACACGTGGCCGGCGGTGACGTAGCGACCGTGGCCGATCGCGAACGCCGTGCCGATGGAGTAGTACTTGTCGGTGCGCTCCTGGTAGGGCAGCAGGTCCAGCGGCAGCGGCTTCTCGTAGGTCAGCGGATCGGTGGTCGGCTTGGCCTGCACCACTTCGAATGTCGCCGCCTGGATTTTCGGCAGCAATGCCGCATCGAGGCTGGCTGCCCACGCCGTCGATATGGCCGTTGCGGACAACAGCATCCCCAAGCAAATCCCGCCGAGGCGGCGGATCGCCCAATCACACCCGATATGCATACCCCTGTCCTTCGCGTGAAGCGCGGCTCGCGGACTCCCCTTGGCATCCTCGCGGGCGGCGCCAACCGCATCTTGGCATGGCGCCGGGTTGTCTGCATGGCGACCGTCGTGGTCGCCCGGAATCAACCTCCCCGCCGCAACCGCTTCAGCGGAACCACGTTCGCGGAATCCGTTTCGGCGTTTTCCGCCTGCTTGAGCAACGGCGAGATGACATGCTCGAGAATCGCCATGCCTTCGCGGACATCAGGCACCGTCATCGACGAGAAGCCGAGGATCAGGCCCAGCGTTTCCGGTTGCTCCATGTAACAGGGGTCGACCGTATAGATCGCCAGTCCTTCCTGCAGGCAGCGCCGCACCAGCATCGCACCCGCATCGGCCCCCAGGCTCTTGAAGGTCGCCAGCAGGTGCATTCCCGATCGCGGCAACGCGAAGCTTGCCGTCGTGCCGAAGCGCGCCATCAGTTCGGAAGCGAGGGCGGTGCGCCTGCTCAGCAACTCCTCCGAGACCCAGCGCAGGTGCCGGGCATAGGCGCCGCTCTGGATCAGTCCGGCCAGGGCCATCTGCTCGAGCGTGGGCGAGCCGAAATCGAGCGTCCATTTCGCCGTCAGCAAATCCTGCTGCAACGCTGGTGGCGCCACGATGTATCCAAGGCGAATTCCGGCGGAAAACGATTTCGACAACGTGCCGACATAGATCGTGCGCCCGTGGCGATCGGAGGCATGCAACGACAGGAGTGCCGGGCCATTGATCCTGAATTCGCCGTCGTAGTCGTCTTCGATCACCCACGCGCCGCTGCGCTGCGCATAGTCCAGCAAGGCCGATCGCCGCGCCTCCGGCAACACCGCGCCGGTCGGGAACTGGTGCGATGGCGTGGTGTAGACCAGTTGCACGCCCGCGGGAATGTCTTCCACCACCAGTCCGTCGCGATCGACCGGCACCGGCACGATCCTTGCGCCCGCGATCTGGAACAGCTTGCGCGCGCTGAAATATCCCGGCTCCTCGAACGCCACGCTGTCGCCGGCATTCAACAGCGCCTGGATGCAGACCTGGATCGCCTGCTGCACGCCGGCGACGATGAGGATGTCGTCGGCATCGCAGACGATGCCGCGGCTGCGCTCGATATGGTGTGCCAGCGCACTCCTGAGCTCCGGGTTTCCCTGCACCCGCGGATAGCGATTGGCCGCGCGCGGAATCGCCTTGCGGATCTCCTTCGCCCACAACGCGTCCATGCTCTTGTTGCGGACGGGTTGTCCGTATTCGAAGGCATGGCGGATTCCCTCGGGCCTGCGCCCCGGCATGTTCTTGAAATCGAAAACGCTCCTGGCGATCCGGCTGCGTTCGTTCTGGGGCGGGATCGCCGATTGCAGATGGTTGTTGCGATCCCTGGCGAACCGACTCTTCGCGACGAAGCTGCCGGAACCGGTCACGGTATTGGTATAGCCCTCGGCTCGCAGCAATTCGTACGCCGCGACGACCGTGGTCCTGGAGATGCCCAGCTGGCGGCACAGGTCGCGCGACGGCGGCAAGCGTTCGCCTTCCGCCAGACGTCCGGTCGCGATGGCATTCTTCAGCCCGCGCACCAGTTGCTGGTAGATCGCGCCTTCACCATCCAGAAAGATGTCCATGCCTTGCATCCACCCGCACGGGCTTGCACCGTTGGCTTGGAGTATGCGACCAAAGCAACCCCGGCAAGCCGGTCCAATTGCGGGCAACAACCGCGAAAATTGGACTTATGCGACCGGCATTCGCAACGCCTGCCACTGGCGGAAGTTCAGGATCGTCGCCGGATCCCGGCGGCGCCCCTTGGCGATGGCGTCCTCCTGCGTCCGCGCGATCGTGCGCAGGCTCGTCAGCAGCAGATGCACCTCAAGATTGCTGCAGACATAACCGCGCGCCTGCCCGCGCCTGACCGGCTTGATCCAGCCACCCGCGATCAGCCGCTTCAGGTGCTGGTACGCATGCGGCTTGCTGACCTGCAGGGCCTCGGCGATGTCCGTCGCCGTGATGCCGCTCCCGGTCGCGATCATGAACAGGATCATCGTGCGTTCGATGTTTCCGAAGATCTGGAAGACGCGCACGAGCGAGCGCGCCTCGAACAACAATCCCGCCTCTTCCATCGTGGCCGCTCTCATGTCCATTGGCTAACGCAATGCCTGCAGCCATTCGAGCAGCTTCGTCGCGAGTGCGATTCGCGAATCCGACCACGAATGGTCGGTCGCCCGATGCAGGGTCGCGACCCGCGCATTGCCTTCCGCCTGGAGCTTCGCCGCCAGGCCATCGCCGAACATCGCGAATCCGTCATCGGAGGTCAGGACCAGCACCGGCATCCTTGCCAGTCGTGGTGCCGCTGCATCGAAGTTCCAGCGCGCGGATCCGGTGGCGAGTTCATTCGCCATCCGTTCCGGCGTGGTCCCCGCCAGCGATTCCATGCCATCGCGCATGCCCGCGACAACCTGCTCGCGCGGCATCGCGCCGATGCGCCCCATGTCGGCGGCGGAGATCAGCGCGGTCCCGATCAACTCCGGATGATGCGCCGCCGCCTGCACCGCGACCCATCCGCCCATGCTGTGCCCGACGACCACCACGCGCTTTGCATCGATGCCGTATTTGCGTGCGTTGGCGGGGTCCTCCACGAACGCGAGCACGGCATTGGCGTCCTCGAGATTGCCGGCGAAACTGAATTTCCCCGGATTGCCCCAGGAACCGCGATAGCTGAATACCACCGCGTTCCAGCCCGCCCGCCGCACGGCCTGCGCCAGATCCTGGTTCTTCTCGTTGCCGGGCAGGCCGTGGAAGAACACCACCGTCGGATGCGCCCCGCTCCCGGCTGCGAGATAGGCGACACCGTTGATGATGTTCCCGTGCGTCGGGATGTGCAGCACTTCCATGCGCGCGGGATTGGCATTGTCCCGCGGCGGATCCTGGGCGATCGCCTGCGCAACGGAGGATTGCGCAAGCGATGGCGACGATGCAAACAACAGCAGGGCGATGGCAATCGTTCGCGGATTCATTCGACGCGTTCCGGATGTCCGTCAGTAATCGTAGCTCACGCTCAACTGCACGTAACGCGGCGACTGGAAGAACAGCGGACCCCCATAGGTGCTCAGCACGGTACCGTCACCCGGTGTGCCGGTCGCACTGGTTTCGAGTCGTGCGCTGTACTGCAGCGGCTTGCGTTCGTTGGTGACATTGAACACGTTCGCCGCCACCGTCAGCTTCTTGCCGAAATACCTCGGCCGGTAGACGATGCCGAGATCAAGCTGCTTGGTCCACGGACCATGCTCGGCGCCCGGTGCCGAATCCTTGTTGAAGCAGGTGTGGTAGGACGACCCGTAGCCGATCGGATCGGAATCGTTGAAGAAGAAGCCAAGGCAATTCTTCGGCACGCCCGACTGGACCAGCAGCTTGCCAGTCAGCAACCACTCGGGCGTCAGCTGGTACATGCCGCGCATGCGCAGCGCGTGGCGGCGATCGTTGGCCATCATGCCGTAGGCGTTGTACATCAGCCCCGCGGAATCCCAGTCCTGGGTCTTGGAAATGTCACCCTGGCCGATGTCCGACTTGACCTGGCCTTCGGTATTGCCCGGGTTGCGGCTCCAGGTGTAGTCGATGCGTGCCTGCCACTTGCCATCGAACTGGTGCTCCAGGTACAGGTCCAGTGCCATGTACTTGCGGATCGGCTTCAAGTTGCCGAGGCCGAGATCGGCATTGGTCATCGTCACGTCGGTATACCCGGAGCCGTTGGCCTTGGCGACATGGAACAAGTTCGTGCGGCCTGGATTGATGATGTAGCAGCCGGGGATGGTGTAGTTGGCCGAACCGTAACCAGCGGCATCGAGTTTGTCGGCGATGAAGCCGGTGTCGCACCAGTCGTCGATCACGGTACCGAGCTTGCGATAGGTGCCCTTGACGCCGGCGATCCAGTTCTTGTGGAACTGCCAGTCGAAGCCGAGGATCGCTTCATCCTGGTATTGCGGCTTCAGGTTCTTGGACGCGATCGAAGCCGGGTCGACCGGCTGGCCGAATTCGCCATTCGCCGAGAACGGCGCACCGCAACCGCTCAGGCCCAGCGGCTGGCCATTGATGTCGACGCTCGTGTAGTTGCACGAGATGCGGTAGTTGGTGGACGGCGAGGCGCCACGGATCGCGACTTCGTTCGGCAGCGCCAGGTAATAACGGCCCAGGTTGCCGTACAGCTTCATCGTCGAATCGCCATGGAGGTCCCAGGCGAAGCCGAGGCGTGGCGCAAGCTGGTGCTTCTCGTGGACATAGCTCTGCCCGGCGTTGTTCTTGTTGTTGAAGTCGTCGCTGCGCAGGCCGCCCTTCAACATGAAGCGGTCGGTGACCTGCCAGACATCCTCGAGGTACATCGCCTTCTGCACCACCGACATCGATGCCAGCGAGTTGAAATAGAGCTTGCGCACCACGTTGCCGCCGGCGCGGTATTGCCAGAAATAGCCGGGGCCACTGGTCGTCCCGCCCTGGTCGAACGCCTTGTACGTCATGTTGTCGATGCCACCGGTCAGCTGGTGGGTACCGATCTTGTACTCGACGTCGAAGCGAACGCCCGTCGCCGTCATCCTGGCGCCCGGCGTCGCACCGACGTTCGACAGCTGCGGCAGTACCAGCTGGCTCTGATTGGTGACGCCCGCGGGCAACTTCGCTATCGGGATGAGGTCGGTGCGCGAGATGAAGGGCAGCGCGCTTTCGGTGGCCACCATCGCCGGATTGCGCACCGTGTCCTTGCCGTAGGTGACCGAGAAGTTGAGGTTGTCCGTCAGGTAATTGGTGTACTTGGCGATATAGACCGTCGTGTTCAACTTTGTCGGCGTCGAAGGCGACATGAACGCCCCCTGGCTGAAAGTGGTGTAGTCATACGCATACGTCGAGCCGTGGCTGTTGTCGTTCTCCTTGATCCCGGTCAGTTCGAGGATGTTGGAATCGTTGATGTTCCAGTCGATCTTGCCGTAGATCTTCCGCGACTCGTTGCTGTCGTGCGCGCGGGTCTGCGTGCCGGCCTTGCTGCTGGTCGTGACGAGGGAGTCCTTCGATTTCTCCGCCGACAGGAAGAAGTACAACTTGTCGGGAACCAGCGGACCACCGACATAAGCCGAGTAGATCGTGTTCCACTGCTTGTCGTCGCTGCGCTTCTGGAACAGTGTTCCCGGATTTTTCGGGTTGTCGTAGTGCCATGCGCTGACGAGGACGCCGTCGGCATTGACCGTACCGATCGCGCTCACCGGGTCGCCGGTATTGGTGCCGCCCGGAAGACTCATCGCCTTCGGGTAGTAGACATCCTTCGGCGCCGAAGCCAGCGCCTTCGGGCGCATCGAAATCTGCCCGCCGAAATGCCATTCCTTGGTGCCGCGCTTGCCGACCTGGCTGATCACGCCGCCATCAGAACGACCGTACATGGCGCTGTAGCCGCCGGTGTAGGTTTCCTGTTGGGCGATCGATCCGTAGGGCAGGCTGAGGCCGCCGATGTTGGCCAACGGATCGGACACGTTGAAACCGTTGATGTAGTACGCGTTCTCGGTCACGCTGGAGCCGCCGAACGACACCGCGCTACCGAAGAATCCGCTGCCCTGGACCGTGCCCGGCGCCAGCAGCGCGATGGCTTCGGCGCTGCGTGCGATCGGCAGCACGGCCAGGTCCTTCGCGGTGATCACCGTGCGTGAATCGACCTGCGTCACGTCGATGCCGGCACCGGTAGAAGTCACGGTGATCGTGCCGAGTTCGCTCGTCGCAGTCGCCTGCGCACCGGCGAACGATGCTTCCGTGCCCGAACTCACTTTCACCAGCACCTGCCTGGTGCCGACAACCTGGTCGCCTTTCTTCGCCGTGACGGTGTAGTTGCCGATCGGCAGGTTGCCCGCGTTGTAGCGCCCCGTGCTGTCTGCCGTGACCGTTCGTGCGAAGCCGGTTTCGCTGACCAGGGTGATGGTCTCGCCAGGCGCTGCATTGCCGAAGACCGTGCCGGTGGTTGATTGCGCGTGGACGTTTCCTGCAAAGCAGATGCCGAGGGCAATCACCAGCGCGCTGCGCTTGAATGCGGTTTTGTCTGAAATCGAATCGAATGCCATTGCAGTGGACTCTCGTGGATGACGTTTCGACTATGTGTCGGAAAAATTCATCGAACAAGACGTTTACAACCCATTTTTGGATTGGCATCGACACCCGGTTTCGAATTGGATGCACGCATCTTGTCGTCGATGCGAAATGATGGATTCGTGCGAAGCCGCGTCCGTCACCACCGCGACAGATAACGGGATCCGCACCAGGCGCACCACACCCCGAACAACAGGTGCATGCCCACGCTTGCGCCGATCCATGTCGGATTGGCGAACTTCGGCCAGCCGACCGGCGTCATCGGCAGCAGCACGAAATTCATGAAGAGATAGAGCAGCAAGCCGTAGAGCGCACCCCACGGGATCCAATGCCTGTTGAACGCCGGTTTGCGTGAAACGAACACGATCCAGGCACACACCATGCCGATGGCTATGGAGAAATGGCAGAACACGCCCACGGCAACACTGGTGTTTCCTAGCGATGCCGCCTGCTTGCCATAGATGCCGCGCGCGACCGACTGGAACACGCCGGGAATGGTCAATCCCTGCCCGCGCCAGAACAGCCAGGCGAAAAGGATGTCCACGCACCCGAGGACGATGCCGCCGACGATGGCATAGCGGGCAATGCGTCCGATACCCGGGTATTGCGGCGGCTGTTTTCGCGTTGTCGCAAGCGCTGACATGTGATGTTCCCGGGAAGGTCCCGTGAACTATCGTGCTTGCGGCCTGGGCAGGCCAAGCCAATTCCCTGCCCCGGGCATTGACCAATCGGTCAACCCGGCACGTGCACCTGTCCGCTCATCAGCACGCGCGCACTGCGCGACATCACCGCCCTGGTCACCGTCCATTCGCCATCGCGCTGCTCGGCGCTGGCGCCGACACGCAACGTGCCGGAAGGATGGCCGAAACGGACCGCGTCGCGCGGAATGCCGCCCGCGGCCATGCACACCAGCGTGCCGGGCACGGCTGCGGCAGTCCCGATGGCGACGGCGGCCGTGCCCATCATCGCGTGATGCAACTTGCCCATAGACATCGCGCGCACCAGCACGTCGACGTCGCCGGCCTTGACGGTCTTGCCCGCCGAATTCAAGTAATCCTGCGGTGGCGCGACGAAGGCGATCTTGGGCGTGTGCTGGCGCGTCGCGATCTCGTCTAGCGACTTGATCAGTCCCATCTTCAACGCACCATATGCGCGCAATGTTTCGAAGCGCGCGAGCGCCGCAGTGTCGCCGTTGATCGCATCCTGCAATTCGGTGCCGGTGTAACCGATGTCGGACGCATTGACGAAGATGGTCGGGATGCCGGCGTTGATCAGGGTCGCGCGCACGCGATCGTCCTTGAGGCCGATGCCGGGAACATGCAATTCATCGACGACATTCCCGGTCGGGAACATCGCGCCGCCCGCACCTTCTTCATCGGCACCGGGATCGAGGAATTCCAGGCGGATTTCCGCGGCGGGGAACGTCACGCCGTCGAGTTCGAAATCGCCAAGCTCCTGCACTTCGCCGTCGACCATCGGCACGTGGGCGATGATGGTCTTGCCGGTATTGGCCTGGAAGATCCGTACCTCGCATTCGCCATTGCGGGGAATGCGTGCGACATCGACCAACCCGTGCGCGATGGCGAACGGACCGACCGCCGAAGTCAGGTTGCCGCAGTTGCCGCTCCAGTCGACGAATGCCTTGTCGATGCCGACCTGGCCGAACAGGTAGTCGACGTCGTGGCCGGGCCGGGCGCTTTTCGCCACGATCACCGTCTTCGAGGTGCTCGAGGTCGCGCCGCCCATGCCGTCGATCTGCTTGCCATAGGGATCGGGCGAACCGATCACCCGCATGAGCAAGGCATCGCGCGCGGCGCCGGGGACGCGTGCCGCTTCCGGCAGGTCATTCAAGGAAAAGAACACGCCTTTCGACGTGCCGCCGCGCATGTAGGTGGCGGGGATGCGTTGTTGTTTTGCGATGGGCATGTGTGTGTCCGTTGCGATGCAATGACGCGGCCTAGAGCAGGCCGAGCTGGGCGCCGGGCGCTTCGTCGGCCGCGCGCAGCGGCCAGCGTTCGACCACGCGATAGCGATAGGGTTCGCTGCCGCCACCGATCACCAGCAGGATCTCGTCGACCTGCCATTCGACCGGTTCGATGTCCACCCGCTGCAGCGGATGCGGCGCGTTGTAGCTCAGGGTGATGTGCGGGGCATGACCGAGGTTGTCGGCGAGCCCTTCCGTGTGCAGTCCGCGTTGCACGGCGGCCAGCAGGTCTTTCAATCCCCGACTCGCGCCTTTCACCCCGAACACCCAGTGATCACCACCACCGATGCGATCGAAGCACAGGGTGAAGGCATGGCCTTCCATGCGGCTGCCGGCGCGCTTCAGGCGTTCGAGGCGTTCGTCGTCGGGCCGCCAATGGCGATCCGACAGGCTCTGGTGCCAGTTCTCCGGATTGAACAGCGAACGTCCCAGCGGATGGTCGAGCCCCCTGGCACGGACTTCATCCAGCAGTTTTTCGCGCACGCCCGCACCCGGCATCGCCACGAACAGCGCGCGCTCGACAGACGCCATGGCCTCAGGCCACCGACTTGCTCGAACTGAGGAAATCCTGCGCGAACCGTTGCAGCACCCCGCCCGCTTCGTAGATCGACACTTCCTCGTCGGAATCGAGGCGACACAGCATCGGCACGTCCACACGCTCGCCATTGCGGCGATGGATCACCAGCGTCAGCGTCGCGCGCGGTGTACGTTCGCCGATCACGTCATAGGTCTCGGTGCCATCGATGCCCAACGTCTTGCGGTTGGTGCCGGGCAGGAATTCCAGCGGCAACACGCCCATGCCGATCAGGTTGGTGCGATGGATGCGCTCGAAGCCTTCGGCGGCGATCACTTCCACGCCGGCCAGGCGCACGCCCTTGGCTGCCCAGTCGCGCGAACTGCCCTGGCCGTAATCGGCACCAGCAATAATGATCAATGGCTGGCCGCGATCCATGTAGGTCTCGATCGCTTCCCACATCCGCATCACCTTGCCGTCGGGCTCGACGCGTGCCAGCGATCCCTGCTTCACCGCACCGTCGACCACCGCCATTTCGTTGATCGTTTTCGGATTGGCGAACGTTGCGCGCTGCGCGGTCAAGTGATCGCCGCGATGCGTCGCGTAGGAATTGAAGTCTTCTTCCGGCAGGCCCATCCTGGCGAGGTACTCGCCGGCGGCGCTGCTGGCGAGGATCGCGTTCGACGGCGACAGGTGGTCGGTGGTGATGTTGTCGCCGAGCACCGCCAGCGGACGCATTCCGCGCATGGTGCGCTCGCCCGCCAGCGCGCCTTCCCAGTAGGGAGGACGGCGGATGTAGGTGGATTGCGGGCGCCATGCGTACAGCGGCGCGACCCGCACGCCATCGTCGCCGTGGCGACGGAACATCGGTTCATACACCGCATTGAACTGTTCCGGCTTCACCGCCGACTTCACGATCGCGTCGATCTCGGCGTCGTCCGGCCAGATGTCCTTCAGGTACACCGGCGTGCCATCGGCGCGATGGCCGAGCGCGTCCTTCTCGATGTCGAAACGCACGGTGCCGGCGATCGCATAGGCCACCACCAGCGGCGGCGATGCAAGGAACGCCTGCTTGGCATAGGGATGGATGCGACCGTCGAAATTGCGGTTGCCCGACAGCACCGCGACCGCGTAGAGATCGCGATCGATCACTTCCTGCTGGATCTTCGGATCGAGCGCGCCACTCATGCCGTTGCAGGTGGTGCAGGCGAAGGCGACGATGCCGAACCCGAGCTTCTCGAGTTCCGACTTCAGCCCGGCTTCCTCGAGATACAGTGCGACCGCTTTCGATCCGGGCGCCAGCGACGACTTCACCCACGGCTTGCGCAGCAATCCGGCGCGATTGGCATTGCGCGCGATCAGGCCCGCGGCGATCACGTTGCGCGGATTCGAGGTGTTGGTGCAGCTGGTGATGGCGGCGATGATCACCGCGCCATCCGGCATCAGGCCCTTGGCTTCCTCGCCACGACCGGCTTCGAGCTTCGCCTCGTCGGCGATCCCGCGTGATTGCAATTCGTTCACCGGCAGGTGCGCATGCGGATTCGACGGTCCGGCCAGCGAACGCGCCACGCTCGAGAGATCGAACGCCAGCGTGCGTTCGTACCGCGTGTCCTTCAGCATATCGGCCCACAAGCCTGCGGTTTTCGCATAGGTTTCGACCAGCGCGACCTGTTTGTCGCCACGGCCGGTCAGGCGCAGGTAGTCCAGCGTGTTCTGGTCGATGAAGAACATCGCCGCGGTCGCGCCGTATTCCGGCGCCATGTTGGAAATCGTCGCGCGATCGCCGAGCGTCAGCGCTGCCGCGCCTTCGCCGCGGAATTCCAGGAACGCGCCGACCACCTTCTGCTTGCGCAGGAATTCGGTGAGCGCTAGGACGACGTCGGTGGCGGTGATGCCCGGTTGCGGCTTGCCCGTCAGTTCGACGCCGATGATGTCGGGCAGGCGCATCCACGACGCGCGCCCCAGCATCACGTTCTCGGCTTCCAGCCCGCCGACGCCGATCGCGATCACGCCCAGGGCATCGACGTGCGGCGTGTGCGAATCGGTGCCGACGCAGGTGTCGGGATAGGCGACGCCGTCTTCGACGCCCACGACCGGCGACATCCGCTCCAGGTTGATCTGGTGCATGATCCCGTTGCCCGGCGGGATCACGTCGACGTTGCGGAACGCGTGTTTCGTCCAGTCGATGAAATGGAAGCGGTCGTCGTTGCGGCGATCCTCCACCGCGCGGTTCTTGGCGAACGCATTGGGGTCGTTGCCGTCGAATTCGACCGCCAGCGAGTGGTCGACGATCAGCTGCACCGGCACCACCGGGTTCACCTGGGCGGGATCACCCCCCTGGTCGGCGATGGCGTCGCGCAGGCCGGCGAGATCGACCAGCGCGGTCTGGCCGAGGATGTCGTGGCAGACCACGCGCGCCGGGAACCACGGGAAATCGAGGTCGCGCTTGCGCCCGACCAGCTGGCCCAGATAGTCGACGATCCTTGCCGGTTCGGCGCGGCGGACGATGTTTTCGGCGAACACCCGCGATGTATAGGGCAGGCCCGCCCACGCGCCGGGCTGGATCGCTTCCACGGCTGCGGACGCGTCGAAATAGGCCAGATCGGTGTCCGGCAACGGCTTCTTGTGGGTACTGTTCATGGCTCGAATGGTACTCCAGCGCCCTTCCCGTCCTCGACCCGGAAGCGCCGGCTGTAAAGGGTGCTTGACAACCCGGATTTGCCGGGCTTAGTGTGTTGTCAAGGTCACTTGACACACCGCCATGAACGACAAGACCCGTTCCACCCGCAACTCCGGCCTCGTGTTCCTGGTCGTCGGGGTGGTTTTCTTCGCCACCGGACTGGCCACGCACAATGCCGGCCTGTGGGCGCCCGGCCCGGCCTTCATCGCCCTCGGCTTCGCCCTGATGGCCGGCGCGCGGAGGAAGTCGCGGTGATGTCCATGAGCTACCAGAACCGCCGATGGCTGGCGTACGGCGGCATCGTGGTGACGTTCGCGCTGGCGCTGTACGGCAACCATGCCGGCTGGTCGGACACCCGCGTCGGCCTTCTCACCGGAATGGGTGCAGGCCTCCTCGTCCTCGTGGTCGCCTTGCACTTGCTGCCGCGCTGGTGGCGCGATCATTGCGAGGAAGAATATTCCAGCCGTGCCAGTCGCGATTACCGCCGCCGCATGTGGCCGGCGATGATCCTGTACACGGCGATCGTGTTCGCATCGACCTGGCTGCTCAAGCACTACCAGATGGCGATGCCGTTGCGCGCACTGATCGCCATCGCGCCGGCGTTGCCGATCTCCTTCGTCATGTTCGCCTTCCTGCGCTACCTGCGCACGGTCGACGAGATGCAGCGTCGCATCGAGATGGAAGCTGTCGGCGTCGCCGCCCTGGTCGTCTCGCAGGTCTACCTCGCCGGCGGCTTCCTGCAGCTCGGCAAGGTCATCGACGTCTCGTCCGGCGTCGCCATGATCTGGGTCTTCCCGCTGATGTGCTTCAGCTACGCCATCGGCAAGTTCCTCGCGACCCGGCGCTACCGCTGATGGACAACCGCCTGCGCGAATTGCGTGAACAGATGGGCTGGTCGCAGGCCGCCCTCGCCGAACGACTTGAAGTCTCGCGCCAGACCATCAACGCGCTGGAAACCGGCAAGTACGACCCGTCGCTGCCGCTGGCGTTCCGCATCGCGAAATTGTTCGACGAACCGATCGAATCCGTTTTCATCTACCACGAACCTTGAGGAGGGGACATGCCAAGAAAGTTCCGCATCATTCTTGCGGTGCTGGCAGCCGTAGCACTATTCGGCTACCAGTCATGGCGCAAGCATCAAGCGTCGACGCAAGCGGCGGCCAACAACGCGCCCACGCACGTCGAACCGGCGCAGTTGCGCAAGCTCGGCCAGCTGAGCTTCAAGCCCTGCACCTTGCCGGGCGCGGCGGGGCGCGAAGGCCTGCCCGCGCAATGCACGACGCTGTCGGTGCCGGAAAACCGTTCCGAGCCCAACGGTCGCAAGATCGACCTGCGCATCGCCTGGGTACCGGTCGATGAAGACGCCGACCAGCACGACGATCCCGTCTTCCTGATCGCCGGTGGCCCCGGCCAGTCGGCGGTCGACAGTTATTCCACGCTCGCGCCGGTGTTCCAGGGCGTGCTCAACCAGCGCGACGTGATCCTGGTCGACCAGCGCGGCACCGGAGGTTCCAACAAGCTCGCCTGCGATGCCGGGGATGAAAGCACGACCGCGCCGGACGCCGCCGCGATGTTGCGCCATACCGTGGTCTGCGTCGATGCCTTGTCGAAACACGCCGACCTGCGCCAGTACGGCACCACCGAGGCGGTCGCCGATCTCGACGCCGTGCGCGGCGCCATCGGCGCCAGGCAGATCAACCTGTACGGCGTGAGCTACGGCACGCGCGTGGCGCAGCAGTACGCGATGCGTCATCCGCAACAGACCCGCAGCATCGTGCTCGATTCGGTCGTGCCCAACTCCCTGCATCTCTCCAACATCTTCGCGCGCAATCTCGACGACGCCCTCGCGCTGCAATTCGGCGTCTGCACGAAAGACCCGCAGTGCAAGGCCAGGTTCGGCGATCCGCGTGCCGAACTCGGTACCCTGCTGGAAACACTGCGCAAGGCGCCGCCGCAAGTCAGCTATCGCGATCCATTGAGCGGCGAGCAGAAGACCGAAGCCCTGAACGCCGATGAGGTGGCCGGCTTGGTGCGCATGTTCGCCTACATGCCGGCGATCGCCTCGATCCTGCCGCTGCAGATCCACGAAGCCGCGCAGGGCCGCTACGCCGGACTCAAGGCACTGACCTCGATGCTGCACACGCAGATGAAGGACCAGATGGCGATGGGCATGCAGCTGTCGGTGGTGTGCAGCGAGGACGCCGGGCAGGCTCCCGCAACCGTGCAGGACGACAGTGGCACGGTGCTCGGCAACGACATGGCCCGCTTCATGACGCAGGCCTGCACGCAATGGCCGAAGGGCAAGGTGCCCGCCGATTTCCACAACGCATTGACGACACCGGTGCCGGCGCTGGTGCTGGAAGGCCAGTTCGATCCGGTCACGCCGCCGCGCTACGGCGAGGAAGTGGCGAAGTCGTTGCCCAATGGCCGCCTGCTGGTGCTCAACGGCCAGGGCCACAACGTGATCACCGCCGGCTGCATGCCGCGCCTGTTCGCCAAGTTCATCGAAACCGCCGACGCCAAATCGCTCGACGCCAAGTGCCTCGACGCGCTCAGCCCGACGCCTTCCTTCATCGACTACAACGGATGGACCCCATGATCGTCGCCGAACATCTCCGCAAGACGTTCCCCGGCAAGGGCAAGAACGACGCGCCCGTGGTCGCCGTCAACGACGTCAGCTTCACCGCGCGCGACGGCCAGATCACCGGCCTGCTCGGCCCCAACGGCGCCGGCAAGACCACCACCATGCGCATGCTCTACACGCTGATGACGCCCGACAGCGGCAGCGTTACCGTGGATGGCATCGACACCCGAGTCGACGCCAATGCCGTGCGTCGCGCACTCGGCGTATTGCCGGATGCGCGCGGCGTCTACAAGCGCCTGACCGCACGCGAGAACATCCGCTACTTCGGCGAGCTGCACGGACTGTCGCCGCAGCAGTGCGACCAGCGCATCGCCGCCCTCGCCACGCCGCTGGAAATGGCCGATTTCCTCGATCGCCGCACCGAAGGCTTCTCGCAGGGCCAGCGCACCAAGACCGCGATCGCGCGCGCGCTGATCCACTCGCCGCGCAACGTCATCCTCGACGAACCGACCAACGGCCTCGACGTGATGACCACCCGCGGCCTGCGCAGCTTCCTCAAGCACCTGCGCGACGAAGGCCATTGCGTGGTGTTCTCCAGCCACATCATGCAGGAGGTCGCCGCGCTCTGCGATCGCATCGTCATCATCGCCCAGGGTCGCGTCATGGCCGAAGGCAGCCCCGACGAACTGCGCGAACAAGCCCATGAATCCAACCTCGAAGACGCTTTCGTCCGCCTGATCGGCAGCGAAGAAGGACTGCACGCATGAATGCCCTGAAAGCCATCATCGGCAAGGAACTGCTCGATTTCTCCCGTGACCGCAAGACCATGCTGCTGACGTTGCTGATGACGCCGGTGCTGATGCTGTTGCTGATCTTCGGCCTCGGCACCTTCATGCAGCACAAGATGAAGGAACTTAACGACAAGCCGCTGGAAGTCGCCATCGTCGGTGCGCAGCACGCGCCCAACCTGGTCAAATGGCTGGCGGGGCGCGGCGTTACCGCCAAGAACGTCGCCGACCCCGACGCCGCCATCCGCAGCCAGCGCGAGGACGTCTACATCCGCATCGGCGACAAGTTCGAGGAACAGTGGCGCAAGGGCGAACCCGCGCTCATCGAAGTGGTCAACGATTCCACCCGCCAGGACGCGCGCATCCCGACCGAACGCGTGACCACGCTCCTCAACATCTACACCCAGCAGATGGGAGCGTTGCGCCTGCTCGCCCGTGGCATCAATCCGCAGGTCGCGGCACCGGTGATGGTTGCGAACAAGGACCTGTCGACGCCGGAAGCGCGCCGCGGCCGGGTGATGTCGTTCCTGCCCTACCTGCTGATCCTCGGCGGCTTCCTCGGCGGCGCGGCATTGGTGATCGACATGACCGCCGGCGAGCGCGAACGCCAGTCGCTGGAACCGCTGCTCACCAACCCGGTCGCGCGCGGCACCATGGTCAGCGGCAAGGTGATCGCGGCGGTACTGATCGGCATCGTCTCGGTCACCCTCACCTGCCTGTCGTTCAAGCTCGGCGCGCAACTCACGCCCGGCATCGGCAAGGCGATGGACATCAGCGCATTCGCGGTGCTGAAGATGTTGCTGATCCTGTTGCCACTGGTCGCGCTCGGCTGCAGCCTGCTGACCCTGATCGCCTCGGGCGCGAAATCGGTGAAAGAGGCGCAGAGCTTCATGTCGATCCTGATGCTGCTGCCGATGGTCCCGACCATCTTCCTGATGGTGAACCCGGTGAAGAACGCCCTGTGGCAATTCGCGATCCCGTTCCTCGCGCAGAACCAGATCATCCTCAAGGTACTGCGCAGCGAAACCATCCAGCCGCTGGAATGGCTGGTGTATTTCGCCTCCGCGATCGGCGTCACCGCGCTGCTGTGGTGGTTGGCCGTGCGCCGCTACGGCCAGGAGAAACTCGCCGTCGCCTCCTGACCTCCTCGAGTGGCGGGCAACAAAAAAGCCCGGCTTGCGCCGGGCTTTTTCTTGCGCGATGAATGGATCATTCGCTCGGCTTGAACTGCATCGTGCGGCGGGTGGTCACCGGCGAACCAACCGGTTCGAAACGCCACTTGCGCACGGCATTCAACGCTTCGCGATCGAACACGCGCGGCGGATTGGCATCGACCACGCGCGCTGCGCTGACCGAACCGTCCGACGACACCGTGAACTCCACGGTCACGCTGCCGCTCTGGCCGCTGCGCAGTGCTTCGACCGGGAAACGCGGGCTCGGCGTGCTGATCGCACGCAATTCGCTGCTGGCACTGCGCGCCGGCGCGGCGGCTGCACGCTGCTGCTGTTCGGCGGCGCGGTCCGCTGCGGCCTTGCGATCGGCCTCCGCCTTGCGATCAGCCTCGGCCTTGCGGTCGGCTTCCGCCTTGCGATCGGCTTCGGCCTTCGCCGTGGCGTCCTGCTGCTGCTTCTGGGCCGCTTGCGTGACCTTGTCCTGTGCCTGCTTTGCCGCCAGTTCCTTAGCCGCCTGTTCCTGCAGCTTCTTCTGGTCTTCCAGGCGCTTCTTCTCGAGCTCGGCCTGCTTGGCCTGTTCCTGCGGCGTCAGCACCGGCGTGGTGCCGGAAGCCGCCGTTGCCGCCGCGGCCTTCGCGCCGTCGGCGATCGCGTTCTTCAGGCGCGGCAATGCCGGCGCGGCGGAATCGGCTTTCTCCAGCAAGGCATAGAGACGGTCGGCTTCGCTGAAGTCCTTGCGGGCGATGGCCTGCTCGGTCGCGATGGTCGCGTACGGCTGGAGGTCGGTTAGCGCGCTGGCGACCGAGGGATCATTCGCCGACTTGTCGCGCAGCGCGAGGTAGTACTCCATCGCGTTGTTGCCGGCGGGCGCGTACAGGCGCTGTTCGCTCAGGGCCTTGGCGGCGGCATCGCGCAGCTGGTCGGCACCCATCGCGGCGACTGCCGAGGACACCGCCTGGGCGGGTGCGGCGGCCGGTGCTGCAGCCGGAGTTCCGGCGGCTGGCGTGGCGGTCTCGTCCTTCTTGCAGGCGGTCATGCCCAGCGCGAACGCGAGGGCGACGCCACCGGCGAGCAGGGAGCGGGACAACAGGGTGGGCGCGGGCCTTGCGGCGACGGTCGATTGCATGTGGATTTCCCCGGACAGATGCGTAACCGAACGAATACAAGCGGCGTGCAGGGGCCTTGTCAACACCCCGATGTCCGGATATGTCGGGCACGTCACAGCCCGGACCTATTTGCCGATGCAAAAGCTCGTGAAAATGTGCCCGAGGAGATCGTCGGCAAGCAGGCGACCGGTGATCTCGCCGAGGGCGTCGTGGCCCAGGCGAAGGTCTTCGGCTGCCAGTTCCAGCTGGTCGTGGTCGAATGCAGAACCCGCCGCCGACAGGTGTTCGCGCGCCCGCTGCAGGGCCTCGACATGGCGCGCGCGCGCGCTGAATGCGCCCTCGCCATGCTGGCGTCCGGCTAGCTGAACGAGTCGCGCCCGCAACGCATCCAGTCCTTCCCCGCTCCGCGCCGACACCGCGATGGCATCGGCAGGCGCGGTCGCCGCGTCGAACAGGTCGCTCTTGTTGTGGAGCCACAACACCTGCGGGACGCCGGCCAGCAGCGGCTGCAACCGTTCGCGCTGTTCGCCGGCTTCGCGACCGTCGACCACCGCGATCGCCAGATCGGCGCGTTCGAGTTCGGCGCGTGCACGACGCATCCCCTCGCGCTCGATCGCATCGCCATCGTCGCGTTGCCCGGCGGTATCGACCAGCGTCAGTTCGACGCCATCGACGCGGATGGTTTCGTGCAGCAGGTCGCGCGTGGTGCCGGGGACATCGGTGACGATGGCGCGATCGCTGCCGGCCAATGCGTTGAGCAACGAACTCTTGCCGGCGTTGGGCAGGCCGACCAGCACCGCGTGCAAGCCATCGCGCAATCGTCGTCCCTGCTCCGCGGCGGCCAGCAGGCCATCAAGCTCGCGCATCGCGGCGTCGATGCCATCGCGCAACGCATCGCCGCCCAGCGTTTCGATCGGCTCGTCGGCGAAATCGATCGCGGCTTCCATGTGCACGCGCAAATGCAGCAGTCGCGCCGCCAGCGCATCGACGCGCGTCGAGAACGCGCCATCGAGTGAACGGCGCGCGGCGCGCGCGGCCTGGATGTCGCGCGCGGCGATCAGGTCGGCGATCGCTTCCGCCTGCGCCAGGTCGAGCTTGCCGTTGTGGAAGGCGCGCTCGCTGAACTCGCCCGGTCGCGCGCGTTGCGCGCCCAGCTGCACCGCCGCCTGCAACACCTGCTCCAGCAGTACCGGGCTGCCGTGCAACTGCAGTTCCACCACGTCCTCGCCGGTGAAACTCGCCGGCGCGACGAAACGCAGCGCGATGCCATCGTCGATGAGGTCGCCGTCATCGGCGGCGCGCACCTGCACGCGGATCGCCTGGCGCGGCGCCAGCGTTTTCCCGCACAGGCGCGCGGCGATGTCGTGCGCGCGCGATCCCGACAACCGCACGATGCCGACGCCGCCCTGTCCGGGGGCGCTGGCGATCGCGACGATGGTGTGGCTGGACGAACTCATTCGAATCCGATCAACGCCCGGGTGATGGCGCTGGTCCGCGCTCACCCGGGTTCGATCATTTCTTCTTGGCGTCGTGCGTGCCCGGCGATGCCTTGTCGGCGTACTTGCGCAGCATGTAGGTCTGCTGGATCAGGCCGAGCGCGCCGTTCGCCACCTGGTACAGCACCAGGCCGGCAGGCAGGAAGGCCAGGACCACGCCGAAGATCACCGGCATCGCCTTCATCATCTTCTGCTGCGTCGGATCCATGCCCGGCGCCGGCGGCGTCAGGTGCTGGGTGAAGAACATGATCGCGGCGTTGAGGATCGGCAGGATGAAATACGGATCGCGTGCGGTGAGGTCGTGGATCCAGCCCATCCACGGCGCGTGGCGCAACTCCACCGATTCCGACAGCACCCAGTACAGCGTCATGAAGATGATCGTCTGCGGGATGATCGGCAGGCAGCCGCCGATCGGATTGATCTTCTCGGTCTTGTACAGCTCCATCATCGCCATCTGGAGCTTCTGCTTGTCGTCGCCGTAACGTTCCTGCAGCGCCTTCATCCGCGGCTGCACGCGACGCATCTGCGCGGTCGACTTGTACTGCGCGTTCGACAACGGGAACAGCGCGAGTTTCAGCAGGAAGACCAGGCCGATGATCGACCAGCCCCAGTTGCCGATCAGCGCATGGATCTTCATCAGCAACCAGAACAACCAGCCACCAAGCACCGCGAAGATGCTGAAGCGGCTGTAGTCGATGACGCGATCGAGCCCGGGCACGTTCAGTGCTTCCAGCGCCTTGACGTCCTTCGGTCCGACCCACAGGCGCGCATTGCTCGTTGCGGTCTGGCCGGCCTGCAAGGTGAAGCCCGGGCCCATCGCCGCGATGCTGTCGGCGGGACCGTTCTGGCTCAGCGAGAACTTCGCCTGCTGGTCGGCTTCGGGAATCCACACGCTCAGGAAATGGTGCTGCGGCATCGCCAGCCAGCCGCCCTTGACCGTCTGGTCGAGGCTACCGCCATCCATGTAGTCCTTGAACGCGCGGCGATCGTAGTGCTTGCCGTCCGACCACGTCGCACCGACGAAGCTGTACGACTCCGGATGCATCATTCCGGTCTGGAAGTTCGGCGGCACCCGCACCAGCTGGCGATAGACAAAGCCCTGCCACGGCGTGGTTCCACCATTGGTCACGCTGTCGCGCACGTCCACCGCGTAACTGCCGCGGGTGAAACGCACCACGCGATGGATCACCACGCCATTGGCGCCGGTCCAGGTGAACGGAATATCCAGCGTCGCTGCACCGGCAGCCAGCTTGAACTGCGTGGCACCACCATCGACGACGAAACCGGTGTGGTTCGGCGCGGACGAACCACCTTGCCCGCTCCAGCCGCTTTGCGCCTGGTAGTAGTCGGCGTTGTCGGCCGAGAACAGGCGCACCGGATCGCTGCCACCCATGGTCTTGGGGTACTGCAACAGATCGACCTGGCGGAAGCTGCCGCCATCGAGTTGCACGCGCAGGACATCCGTCTCGACCTGCACTGTCGCGGCGGCAGCGCTGGCCTGGGCGGTCACCGGCGTCGCGGCAGACGCGGCGGGTGCAGCGGTGCCCGCAGGCGTTGCCGCCGGCAATGCACCCGGCACCACCTGCGGAACGACTTGCGCGGCGGGCGTGGCCGGCGGTGGCGCCAGCTTGGCGGCTTGTTCCTTGCCCCACTCCATCCACAACAGGACGGCCACCATCAGCCAGGCGAACAAAAGGAAGAGGCGGGTCTGCTGGTTCATGCGATCAGTCGGAATGGGATGCCGCGGTTCCGGCATCGGGAGAAGAAGAAGTAGATGAAGCGTCGCGCGGCATTGTGCCGATGGCAGGTTGAACCGGCAATCTGGCGGCGCGCGCCAGCAATTCAAGCAAGGCCGCGCGCAAGGCCGGATTATCCGCCTGTGCCGCGGCCGGCTTGGCCACCGCGACATAGGTTCCTGCCGGGAGATGCATCCGCTGGTCGCGGAAGGTTTCGCGCCAGACGCGCTTGATGCGGTTGCGCCCGACGGCATTGCCATCGACCTTGCGCGAGACCGCGAGGCCAAGCCGTGCGCCGATCTCTGCCGCTGTTTCGCGTTTCACCGCGAGTTGCAGCAAGGGCCCATGCAGGCGCCTGGCACCGTCGAACGCGCACGAATAATCGGCCCGCGTTCGCACGCGAGCCGATTTGGAGAATTTCCGGGTATCCGCAAGGGACGGCATCAGTCCGTCCCGGTCAAGGCGCCGATCAGGCGCAGAGACGCTTGCGGCCCTTGGCGCGGCGGCGGGCCAGAATCTTGCGGCCATCGGCCGTCTTCATGCGGGCACGGAAACCGTGATCGCGCTTGCGCTTGAGGTTGCTGGGCTGGTAAGTGCGCTTGGTGGCCATGGTGTCGGCGCCATCGATATAAACGTGGAACCGGAAATTCTAGCGGGGTCCATGGCGGCCTGTCAAACCGGGGCCAATCCGCAGGTGCAGCCCCTGCGCCCCGATGATAGTCTGCAGGCTTCCCCTTCCCAGTCCGGATTCCCGCGCGTCGGGCCGAACGCACGTCCACGAGTCCGATGAGCCTGTTGCCTCCATCCTCCCTCCTGGAAGCCTGGCCCCGCTGCCTGGCCCAGCTCGAACACGAATTCCCGAGCGAGGACATCCACACCTGGTTGCACCCGCTGCAGGCCGCCTCCCGCGAGCATCTGCTGGTGCTGTACGCCCCCAACCAGTTCGTGGTCGATACCGTGCGCGACCGCTTCCTGCCGCGCATCCGCGAACTCCTTGACCACTACGCCGGCAGCCGCGACGTCGTGATCGAGGTCGGCGCGCTCAAGCGTGCTTCGGCAGCAGCAGCCGCATCGTCGACCGTCGCGCCGGTACGCGTTGCCGAACCGGCGTTCCACGGCAATCTCGACAACCAGTACATCTTCGAGAACTTCGTCGAGGGTCGCAGCAACCAGCTGGCGCGCGCCGCCGCATGGCAGGCCTCGCAATCGCCCGGCGATCGCGCCCACAACCCGCTGCTGCTGTATGGCGGCACCGGTCTCGGCAAAACGCACCTGATGTTCGCCGCCGGCAACGAATTGCTGGCGAAAAACCCTGCAGCCAAGGTGTTGTACCTGCGTTCCAAGGACTTCATGGACGGCTTCACCAAGGCCCTCTACGACCCCGCCGCCACCGGCGGCATGGACGCGTTCCGCAAGCAGTTCCAGGGCCTCGATGCGCTGCTGATCGACGACATCCAGTTCTTCGCCGGCAAGGACCGCACCCAGGAAGAGTTCTTCCACACCTTCAACGCGCTGTTCGATGGCCGCCAGCAGATCATCATGACCTGCGACCGCTATCCGCGCGAAGTCGCCGGCCTCGAAGACCGGCTGAAGTCGCGATTGAGTTGGGGGTTGCCGGTGGCGATCGATCCGCCGGATTACGAAACCCGCGCGCAGATCGTGTTGTCGAAGGCGCGCGAACGCGGCACGCCGATTCCCGACGACGTCGCCAACCTGATCGCCAAGAAGATGCGCTCGTCGGTGCGCGACCTCGAAGGCGCGCTCAATACCCTGATCGCGCGCGCCAATTTCACCGGGCGCCCGATCACCCTCGAATTCGCCCAGGAAACCCTGCGCGACGTCCTGCGCGACCACTCCGTTGGCATCAACCAGATCCAGAAGACAGTCGCCGACTATTACGGCCTGCAGGTCAAGGACCTGATCGGGCCGAAGCGGACGCGCTCACTGGCGCGCCCGCGCCAGATCGCGATGGCCCTGGCGAAGGAGCTGACCGACCACAGCCTGCCGGAAATCGGCGATGCATTCGGCGGCCGCGACCACACCACCGTGCTACACGCCTGCCGCCAGATCCGGACATTGCTCGAAACCGATGGCAAACTCCACGAGGATTGGGAGAAACTGTTGCGCAAACTCAGTGAATGAGTACCCGGGGATCCTGTGGACAACTTAGGGACAATTTGGCCAGCCAAAGTTGTCCACAGCTTGCCCCAGTGCTTCCCGGCCACTTGTCCACGGCCTGTTTCGAACAAAATATCTTTATTAATCAATACGTTGAACTGTTTTTCCACAGCTTGACGCGATACAACCACCACCATTGTTTTTGATTTATCCACTCATAGAAGCAGTGGATGGATCCCGAACCCGGAACTGCACCCATGCGCTTGACCCTGCAACGCGAAGCCCTGCTGAAACCCCTGGCGCAAGTGGTGAACGTGGTTGAACGTCGCCAGACCCTGCCCGTGCTGGCCAACCTGCTGGTGCAGGTGAAGCAAGGTGGGCTCTCCCTGACCGGCACCGATCTCGAAGTGGAAATGGTCTCGCGGTCGGCCCTGGACGAAGGCGCTGAAGACGGCGAGATCACCATTCCCGCCCGCAAATGGTTCGACATCATCCGTGCCCTGCCCGATGGCAGCAAAGTGACGATGACCCAGTCCGGCGACAAGATGAGCGTCCAGGCGGGTCGCAGCCGTTTCAGCCTGGCTACCTTGCCTGCGAATGATTTCCCCTCGATCGACGAGGTCGATGCCACCGAACGCGTCGAGATCAGCGAATCCGCGCTCAAGGAACTGATCGATCGCACTGCCTTCGCGATGGCCCAGCAGGATGTCCGTTATTACCTCAACGGCCTGCTGTTCGATCTCCGTGACGGCCTGCTGCGCTGCGTCGCCACCGATGGTCACCGCCTTGCACTGTGCGAGGCCCAGCTCAATGGCGACAGCCGTTCCAAGCGCCAGATCATCGTGCCGCGCAAGGGCGTGCATGAGTTGCAGCGTCTGCTCGAAGGCGGTGATCGCGTGCTGGAACTGGAACTCGGCCGCAATCACCTGCGGGTCAAGCGCGACGATGTCACCTTCACCAGCAAGCTGATCGACGGCAAGTTCCCGGACTACGAAGCAGTGATCCCGATTGGCGCCGACAAGCTGGTGACCATGGATCGCGAGGAACTGCGCGCCGCCCTGCAGCGCGTGGCCATCCTCTCCAACGAGAAATACCGTGGCGTGCGCCTGGAAGTGACCCCGGGCCAGTTGCACATCAGCTCGCACAATCCGGAACAGGAAGAAGCCCAGGAAGAAGTCGAGGTCGATACCCGCGTCGAGGGCGTGACCATCGGCTTCAACGTCACCTACCTGCTGGAAGCGCTGTCCTCGCTGCGAGACGAAAAAGTCGTGCTGGCCCTGCGCGATGCCAACTCTTCGGCTCTGGTCCGCGAGGCCAGCAACGAACGTTGTCGCCACGTGGTGATGCCGCTGCGCCTGTGACCGTGGCTGGTTCCACGTGGAACACCCGCAACGCCCGGCCTGCCCGGGCGTTGTTGCTTGCGTGGCCCACGACATGAAGCTGGAACAGCTGGACATCAATGACGTCCGCAGCATCCGGGACGCCCGACTGGAACCGGGTCCGGGGCTGAATGTACTGATCGGCGGCAATGGCGCCGGCAAGACCAGCGTGTTGGAAGCCCTCCACCTGCTGGCCTATGGCCGCAGCTTCCGTGGTCGGGTGCGTGATGGCCTGATCCGCACCGGCGCGTCTGCCTTGCAGGTTTTTGCCCGCTGGTCGGAACAGGATGGCACGCAACGGCATCAGGTGGGTCTTCGTCATGCCGGCAGTGAATGGCAGGGTCGCCTGGATGGCGCGGATGTCGCCCAACTCAGTGAACTTTGCACGGCGCTTGCCGCCGTGACTTTCGAGCCCGGGAGTCATGCCCTGCTTTCGGGGGGCGGTGAGCCGCGGCGGCGCCTGCTTGATTGGGGGTTGTTCCACGTGGAACCTGAGTTCCTGCCGGTGTGGCGCCGTCATGCCCGCGCGCTCAAGCAGCGCAATGCCCTGCTCAAGGCGGGGGGTGCCAATGCCGCACTGGACGCCTGGGATTCCGAGTTGGCAGCTGCGGGGGAATCACTGGATCGCCATCGTCGCGCCTACGTCGAAACGCTGGAATCTCAGGTTGAACGCTGGGCACGGGAGTTGATCCCCGAGCTCGGGCCTGCCCAGCACAGCTATCAGCCGGGCTGGCGGCGCGAAGAGCTGACTTTGGCGGATGCCCTGCTCGTCAATCGCGAGCGCGACCGCCAACTGGGCCATACCACGGCGGGCCCGCATCGCGCCGATCTCCTGCTGGGATTTGCTGCCCGCCCCGCCCGTGAACCCCTGTCCCGTGGCCAGAGCAAGCTGGCTGCCCTTGCCCTGCTCCTGGCCCAGGCCGAGGATTTCCGCATCCGGCGTGGCGAATGGCCGCTGATCCTGCTGGATGACCTGGCTTCCGAGCTCGATCGCGGGCATCGCCATGCCCTGCTGGGCGCCCTCGTGGCCAGTGGTGCCCAGGTCTTTGTCACTGGAACCGAACTGGATGCACTCGAACTCGATCCAGCCTGGTCGACCACCATGTTCCACGTGGAACATGGGGTGATTCAGCCCGCTGAAAGCAGGATTTGCGGCGCCTGAATCGTGCGTTGGAAATCGGCGCAAACCTCGGCAGCACAAGCCTTTCCGCTCGATCCCGGACCCTGCGGATGGTATGATCGAAGCATCGAACGACCGGCGCTGACGGCCACCCACGAGCCGTTTCGCCCAGACATGGGACCTGCATGACGGATAGCACCGAGGGCGCCTCGAACGCCCCCCAGAACACCAATTACGACTCCTCCAAGATCACCGTCCTGCGCGGCCTGGAAGCGGTCCGCAAGCGTCCGGGCATGTATATCGGTGATGTCCATGATGGCACCGGCCTGCACCACATGGTGTTCGAGGTGGTCGACAACGGCGTCGACGAGGCGCTGGCTGGCCACGCTGACGCCATCATCGTCACCATCCACCACGACGGTTCGGTTTCGGTCTACGACAACGGCCGCGGCATTCCGGTCGACATCCACAAGGAAGAAGGCGTTTCGGCGGCCGAAGTCATCATGACCGTGCTGCACGCCGGCGGTAAGTTCGACGACAACAGCTACAAGGTTTCGGGCGGCCTGCACGGCGTCGGCGTCAGCGTGGTCAACGCGCTCTCCGACAAGCTGACCCTCGACATCTGGCGCGACGGCGGCCATTACCAGCAGGAATACCGCCTTGGCGAGCCGGTTGCGCCGCTGAAGAAGCTGGGCGAGCAGGGCGACAAGCGCGGCACCCTGCTGCGGTTCTGGCCGTCCGCCGACATCTTCACCGACGTCGAATTCCACTACGACATCCTCGCGCGCCGTCTGCGCGAACTCAGCTTCCTCAACTCGGGCGTCAAGATCATCCTGACCGACGAGCGCGGGGAAGGGGAGAGCACCACTTTCCAGTACGAGGGCGGCATCCGCTCCTTCGTCGAGCATCTGGCCCAGCTCAAGACGCCGCTGCATCCGAACGTGATTTCGGTGACCGGTGAGCAGAGCGGCATCACCGTGGACGTCGCCCTGCAATGGACCGATGCCTACCAGGAAACGATGTTCTGCTTCACCAACAACATCCCGCAGAAGGATGGCGGTACCCACTTGCAGGGCTTCCGCGCCGCGCTGACCCGCACTCTGACCAACTACATCGAGCAGAACGGCATCGCCAAGCAGGCCAAGGTTTCGCTGTCGGGTGACGACATGCGCGAAGGCCTGATCGCCGTGCTGTCGGTCAAGGTGCCGGACCCCAGTTTCTCCAGCCAGACCAAGGAGAAGCTTGTCTCATCTGAAGTGAGACCGGTTGTTGAGAGCACGTTCGGTGCACGTTTGGAGGAGTTCCTCCAGGAACACCCCAATGAAGCGCGCTCGATCGCCGGCAAGATCGTCGATGCCGCGCGTGCCCGCGAGGCCGCGCGCAAGGCTCGCGACCTGACGCGTCGCAAGGGTGCGCTCGATATCGCGGGACTGCCCGGCAAGCTCGCCGACTGCCAGGAAAAGGATCCGGCGCTCTCCGAACTCTTCATCGTCGAGGGTGACTCGGCAGGTGGTTCGGCCAAGCAGGGCCGCAATCGCAAGACCCAGGCGATCCTGCCGCTCAAGGGCAAGATCCTCAACGTCGAGCGTGCGCGCTTCGACCGCATGCTCGCCAGCGCCGAAGTCGGCACGCTGATCACCGCGCTCGGCACCGGCATCGGCAAGGACGAATACAACCCGGACAAGCTGCGTTATCACCGCATCATCCTGATGACCGACGCCGACGTCGACGGTTCGCACATCCGCACGCTGTTGCTGACGTTCTTCTACCGGCAGATGCCGGAACTGATCGAACGCGGTCATGTCTACATCGGCCTGCCGCCGCTGTACAAGATCAAGCAGGGCAAGAACGAGTTGTACCTGAAGGATGACGCCGCGCTCGATGCCTACCTCGCCAACAACGCGGTCGAAGGCGCGCAACTGGTGCCTGCAACCGGCGAGCCGGCGATCGAGGGAGCAGCGCTGGAAAAACTGCTGATGGCATTCGCCGATGCGCGTGCCGCGATCGCGCGCAACGCGCATCGCTATGATCCGGCGGTGCTGGAAGCGCTGATCGATTTCGTGCCGCTGTCGTCGGAAGCAAAAGTCGCGCAAGGCGATCTCGACGCGCTTGCCACCAAGCTCAACCAGAGCGGATTGGGCAAGCCGCGTTACACGCTGAAGCTGCAGCCTGCAACGGAATCGCGTCCCGCAGCGCTGGTGATCACGCGCCTGCACATGGGCGAAGAGCTGGCGCAGATCCTGCCGGTCACGGTGTTCGAGCAGGGCGAATTGAAGCCGTTGCGTGATGCCGCCGCGCAGCTGCACGGGTTGGTGCGCGATGGTGCGCAGATCGTGCGTGGCAATCGTGCCGCGGAGATCTCGTCGTTCGCCGATGCCCAGGCGTGGCTGCTCGAGGAAGCGAAGAAGGGTCGCCAGATCCAGCGCTTCAAGGGCCTGGGCGAAATGAACCCGGAACAGTTGTGGGAAACCACGGTGAACCCGGATACGCGCCGCCTGTTGCAGGTGAAGGTCGAGGACGCGGTCGCCGCAGACCAGATCTTCACCACGCTGATGGGGGATGTCGTCGAGCCGCGTCGCGAGTTCATCGAGGACAACGCGCTGAAGGTCGCGAATCTCGACGTCTGATGTCGTTGACATCGCCTTGATCAGTCGTCGCCTAGAAAGCGAAAGACAACCACCTGTGGTGACGCCTGTCATGCACAAACAGAATCTCCGTGTTGCTGCGTTGGCCGCCGCCTTCGGTTTGCTGGCGGGTTGCGCCACCACCACGACGTCGCCCACCGGGCGGCAACAGATGGTGGGCGGCGTGTCGCAGCAGGAACTCGACCAGATGGGTGCGCAGGAGTTCGCCAAGCTCAAGGCGCAGAAACCGCAGACGCAGAATCCGCGCGAACGCGCCTACGTCAATTGCGTGGTCGGCGACCTGGTGCAGCAATTGCCGCCGCAATGGCAGCGCTACAACTGGGAGACCGCGGTCTTCGTCGACGCGGAGCCGAATGCGTTCGCGTTGCCGGGCGCCAAGGTTGGCGTGAACACCGGGATCCTCAAGGTGGCGCGCGACCAGGATGAACTCGCGACCGTGATCGCCCACGAAATCGGCCACGTCATTTCCAACCACCACAACGAACGCATCACCCGCACCCAGACCGCGCAGGGTGGGTTGGTGGTTGCCCAAGTGCTGGCAGCGATGGCGGGGATCAATCCCGATGCCGTTGGCCAGCTGGGCGGCACTGCTGCGCAGCTGGTGTTGTTGCGCTTCAGTCGCGAGCAGGAAAGCGAAGCGGATGTCGTCGGCCAGCAACTGATGGCGCGCGCCGGTTTCGACCCGCGCAAGGCGGTCAATCTGTGGCAGAACATGATTGCCGCAGGATCCGCGCGCCCGCCGCAATGGTTGTCCACCCATCCGGATCCGCAGGCACGCCTGGGGGAATTGGGCAAGCGGGCAGGGGGGTTGATGCCGATCTATGAACAGGCGCGCGCCGCAGGCCGACGACCCAAATGCGGTTAAGCTAGGCACCCTCAGGATTGAACCGCCGCCGCACCGGGGAAACGAAAGTGGTTCGCTGCAACACGCCAGGCCAGCAAGCCGTGGCGGCAACCTTTCGTCATTCAGTCAGGAGTTGTTTCATGCGTTACGCAACCGGTTTGTTGTCGTTGTCCATTGCCGCGGTTCTGGCCTGTTCCACGGTCGCATCGCCCGCAGCGGCCCAGGACAGTTCCTCGCGTTCCGGTCAGGGCGGCCAGAACAACAAGAAGGATGCGCAGGAAGCCCCGCGTTATCCGAATGCGACGCGCAAGGAGCCCAAGCCGAAGATTTCGGATGAGGGCAAGAAGAAACTCGACGAAATCAGCAACGCCTACAGCGCGCAGGATTACGCCAAGACGCTGAGCCTCGCCAACGAATACGCGCCGACTGCCAGCACGCCATATGAAAAGGCATTGGCCTACGAAATCGCGGGCAGCGCGGCGTTCTCCCAGAAGGACTACACCACCGCGGCTGGCGATTTCCAGCAGGTGATCGCTGCGAACGGCCTGGACAACAACGGCCATTACGATTCGATGAGCAACCTGGTCGCCAGCCTCAGCAATTCCGGCAAGTATCCGGAAGCATTGAAGGCGCTGGACCAGTTCATCGCCGAAACCAGGACCACCGACCCGCAGTACGCCAACATGCGCCTGTCGCTGCTGTCGCACACCGGAAAGGCCGGCGATGCCGAAGCCGCGTTCAAGGAACGCCTGGCCAAGGATCCCAACGACCACACCGCATTCCAGAACCTGCTCGCGACCTACCAGCAGCAGAACAAGAATGCGGAGATGCTGGCGCTGCTGCGCGATCGCTACAAGCAGGGGCAGTTGATCACCGCGGACGACCTTCGCACCTATTACGTGACCCTGCTGCAGAATCCCGGCGGCAACTGGAAGGAAGCCCAGGAAGTCCTCGACAGTGGCGTCGCCAAGGGCACGATTCCCAAAGACGAGCAAACCTCGACGGCCTACAGCGTGGTCGCGCAATCCGCTTTCGGACAGGATCAGTGGAATATCGCGCTGGCCAACTATGCCAAGGCTGCCGGAATGTCCAGCAAGGGCGATGCCGATTTGAACCGTGCGCGCATCTACTTCGGCCAGGGCAAGAAGGCCGAAGCCAAGGCCGCCGCGCTGGAAGCCCAGAAAAAGGGCGTGAAGGATCCGAAGGCATTGCAACGGTATCTGAAGTAACAAATTCTTAAGCAGCCGCAATCGATTTTCGCTTGCAGGACATATGGAATGCAGACCCGAAGTTGGTATAAGCTTCGGGGTTCCCGTCGCCCGATGGACGGCGGGAAAATGCAATGTCCAGCCGGTGTCGTGCCCCCTCCCAGAGTTCTCGAATGACGGAAACCATCGCCCCCCACCACTATCGACATGACGACGATGCCGCCGTCGGCCTGAACTGGCCCCGCATCGCCGGCATGTCTGCTGCGCTGGCGGTGCACGTTGCTGCCCTGTTGCTGCTGATGGCGCCGGTGTCGCCGCCGCAAGCCGACGCCGACAAGACCGAGCGCGTGGCCGTGCAGCTGATCAAGCCGCCGCCGCCGCCGCCGCCGCCGCCGCCGAAGGAAATCGTCCCGCCGCCGCCGGCTCCGAACCTGCCGCCGCAGCCGCCGCGTCCGTCACCGCCGGTGCCGCCGACGCCGCAGCCGCCGATCATCAGCGACACCGCCAGCGCGGTGTCCTACCAGGCTCCGCCGCCGGCCCCGCCGGCTCCGCCGGCCCCGCCGCCGCCGCCGGCACCCCCGGCTCCGTCGGGCCCGAGGGTCAACAACAACGACTTGCGCGGCAACCTCTGTGGCCAGCCGTCGCAGACGCCGTTGCAGGTTGCGATCGGCAAGGCCGCTGCCAAGGGCTTCAGTGGCGGTACCGCCCGCATTTCGGTGACCTATACGGCCGAAGGCGGCGTGACCGCGACCAGCGTCTCCGGGTCTTCGGGTGACCGTGACCTCGACCGCGCCGCCGCCAACTGGGCGCGTGGCGTCAAGATCTGCGCCGGCGCCGCCGGCACGGGTACCCTTCCCATCGTGCTCAACGTCGGCGAATAAGCCGCGTAGCGCTCCCCCAACCATTTCCCCACTTTTCGTCGACAAAGGTAAGCGCAATGCTCCTTCAACAAGCCGCTCCCGCCGCCGCTGGCGGTAACAACGCCGCTGCCCTGCAGCAGATGGGCTTCGCCCAGCTGATCCACGGTTTCGATGCCGTGGGTTGGATCGTGTTCCTCACCCTGATGGTGTTCTCGCTGTTGTCGATCTACTGGATCGTCATGAACTTCATCAAGAACGCCCGCCTCCGTGGCAGCGCCGATCGCGTCGTCAGCACGTTCTGGGAAACCCCGAACGCACAGGACGCCGTCCGCTACATGGAAGAGCAGCCGCGCAACGAGCCGTTCTCCAAGATCGCCCTCGACGCCGCCCAGGCTGCCGCCCACCACCAGCGCAGCGAAGGCTCGCGCCTGGCTGAATCGCTGAATCGTTCCGAGTTCGTCGACCGCGCCCTGCGCCAGGCCGTGACCCGCGAATCGATGACCCTCGAAACCGGCCTGACCGTGCTCGCCACCGTCGGCGCGACCGCCCCGTTCGTCGGTCTGCTCGGTACGGTGTGGGGCATCTACCACGCCCTGATCCGCATCGGCGCCAGCGGCGACGCCTCGATCTCGGCCGTGGCCGGTCCGGTGGGTGAAGCCCTGATCATGACCGCCATCGGTCTGTTCGTGGCGATCCCGGCGGTGTTGGCGTACAACTTCTTCAGCCGCCTGAACCGCACCACCAACGCGAAGTTCGATTCGTTCGCGCACGACCTGCACGACTTCTTCGCGACCGGCTCGCGCGTCGGCGGCTAATCCCCGCCCACGCACGACAGAAGCATCGATCCACGAGGACGCCCGAGAATGGCATTCAGTACCGGCAACAGCAGCAGTGGACCCATGGCGGAAATCAACGTCACGCCCCTCGTGGACGTGATGCTGGTGCTGCTGATCATCTTCATGATCACCACGCCGCTGATGAACCACAAAACCAAGGTTGAATTGCCGCGGGTTGTCCTCGCGCCGACGCACAAGCCTGCGGAAGAGAAGACCGCACCGGTGACATTGTTCGTCCGTGCGGATGGCGCCCTGCTCCTCGATGATCAGCCGATCAGCGAGGGCGGGCTCCAGGATCGCCTGGCCGTGGTCGCTCAGAAGAAGCCGCAGCCGGTGCTCAACATCCGTGCCGACCGCGACACCAAGATGCAGATTCTCAAGAAGATGACCGGCATCGCGACCCAGGCCGGCATGCTCAACGTCGGTTACGTCACCGTCCGGCCGAAGCCGGGCGAGCAGAACTAAGGAGGCCGACAGTGGCATTTGCATCCAATTCCGGTGGCGGCGCGATGTCCGACATCAACGTCACGCCCCTGGTGGACGTGCTGTTGGTGTTGCTGATCATCTTCATGGTGACCATGCCGACGCAGACCTATCCGATCAAACTCGATCTGCCGCAGGCGACCAACCAGCCGCCGCCGCCGCCGAAGAAAGCACCGATCAAGCTCAGCATCGATGCGGCTGGCACGGTGACGTGGAACGGCACGATCGTCGACATGAAGGGCCTTGAAGCCCAGATGCGCGACACCGTGGCGGAGGATCCGACCGATACTCCGCTGCTGCAGATCGAATCCGCCAACGACACGCCTTACGACGTGTTCGCCAAGGTGCTGGCGGCTGCCAAGAACGCCGACATGGAAAAAATCGGCTTCGTACAGAACTGATATTCAAGCGGGGACGCGTTCCCCGGTCTTGTCGACGATGCCGCCCTTAACGGGCGGCATTTTTTATGCGGTCGAGATAGGCACGGATGGTGCGATCCAGTCCGGCGTACAAGGCCTCCGAGATCAGCGCGTGGCCAATCGAGACCTCGTGCACGCCGGGAACGCCGCGCAGGAAATCGCCCAGGTTGGCTTGTGAAAGATCATGGCCGGCGTTGACGCCCATGCCGACCGATTGCGCGATTCGCGCCGACTGCGCACAGGCGGCCAATGCGCCGGAAGCATCACCGGCGGCGTGTGCTTCGGCGTACGGGCCGGTGTAGAGCTCGATGCGATCGGCGCCGCAATCCCGCGCGCGGGCAATGGCTGGATGGCCGGCATCGGCGAACAGGCTGACGCGGCATCCGAGGGCCTTGAGCTGCGCGACCAGCGGCGCGAGTGCGTCGATGTCGCGATCGAAATCGAAGCCGTGGTCGGAGGTGAGTTGGCCGTCACCGTCCGGGACCAGTGTGGCTTGCGCAGGACGTACTGCTTCACACAGCGCGATGAAACCGGGGTAACCGGCTCGCGGTGGCGCGAACGGATTGCCTTCGAGGTTGTATTCGACGCGATGGTCGGCGCAAACACGGGCGAGGGCGTGGACGTCGGCTTCGCGGATGTGACGCGCATCGGGGCGCGGGTGCACGGTGATGCCTTGGGCGCCGGCGTCGAGGCAGGCGCGCGCAGCGCGCACGACGTCAGGTTCACCGCCGCCACGGGAATTGCGCAGGACGGCGATCTTGTTGACGTTGACGCTGAGTGCGGTCATGTCGGATCGGGTTCGTCGCGCAGGGGCGTCAGCATCGGCACATCCAGGCCCGCGGCCTTGGGATCGATCGGTCGCTTCGCCGGCACATGCACTTCGCCGGCATAGGGATTCCAGCCTTCGTCGCGCAGGTTCGGCTGCGGCTTCGGCGGGAGTGCCGGCGGCGTGACCGCGGGGGCAGGTGCAGTTTCCGCAGGCGCCAGCGTGCTGTTCGCGACGGGGATCTGGATCGGTGTCGATTGCGGTTCGCGCTGTTGCAGATCGACGAGGCGCTGTTCCATGTCGGCGGCGCGCTGTTCTGCTTCGGCGGCACGACGCTCCATCTCGGCGATCCGGCGCTGCGTTTCTTCCTGTTGCTGCAGCAAGGCGTCACGCTCGGCCACCCGTTCACCGGCGGCGCGCAGCTGGCCGATATCGGGATTCGTGCTTGCAGGCAACGGCATCGGCGCGGCAGTCGCCGTGGCGGCGAGCTGGGCATCGCGCATGCGCCGGACGTCTTCCGCCGTCAGCGGGGTATCGTCGATGGCGACGGTGCGCTCGGGGAACAGGATCTTGTAGCGCAGCCACGCGAATCCGATCAATGCCGCCAGCGCAGCCAGCAGGCACAACACCATCAGGAGCGGTGAGTGGACGCTCCAGGCGACACAGAAGACAGCCAGCGACAGTGCAAGCAACAACCAGGACATTGGAACCTCCACGGGTCGTATTCATCGATCCTGACCCGGGAGTGTATCGACCCGCGGTCAGAGGAGTGGCGAGAACAGACGAGCTAGCGCTTCCGGCAGACGTTCGGTCAGGAAGGCCTGGGGGCGTGGGCTGCGGACGCGCGGCGCATGGGCGAATTCGCCCTCGATCTGGCGTGCAAGCTCGAGGGCGACGCCGGAGTCCTCGAACAACACCGAGACCTCGAAGTTGAGGCGGAAACTGCGATTGTCGAAATTGGCGCTGCCGATGATGGCGACATCGTCATCCTTCAACAGCGCCTTGGTGTGGAGCATGCGCGGGCCGTACTCGTAGATCTTGACCCCGGCATCCAGCAGGCGGTCGTAGTAGGAGCGCGCGGCGAGGGTGACCCAGCGGCTGTCGCTCGCCTTCGGCACCATCAGGCGCACGTCGAGCCCCGACAGTGCGGCCGATGAAAGCGCCATCAGCGCGGCTTCCCCCGGCACGAAGTAGGGCGTGACCAGCCACACGCGCTGGCGCGCGGCGTGGATGGCGCTGACGTGCAGGCGATGGATCGCCTCCCAGTTGGAATCCGGGCCGGAGCTCAGCACCTGGGCACAGATCGGTCCGGGCGCGAGTGGCGGCAGGTTGCGCGCGATTTCGGAGATGAAGTCGTGCTGGCCGGTGGCGTAGATCCAGTCTTCGACGAAAACCTGCTGCAGTTCCAGCACCACGTCGCCAGTCAGTCGCAGGTGCAAGTCGCGGTAGGCGTCGCTGCGCAGGGCGTCGTTTTCCTCGTCGGTGATGTTGATGCCGCCGGTGTAGCCGATGCGACTGTCGATCACCACGATCTTGCGGTGGGTGCGCAGGTTGAGCGGCGGCCGTTTCCAGAATTTCCACACGCGGCGGAAGCGGATGGGATGGAACCATGAAATCTCGCCGCCGGCTTCGACGAGATCTCTGAAGAAATGCGCCGGCGTCCGCGAGGAGCCGACGGCGTCCATCAGCAAGCGGACCTTGACGCCGGCGCGCGCGCGTTCGACCAGGGCATCGCGCAGGGCCGCGCCGCTGCGATCCGGTTGGTAGATGTAGTACTCGAGGTGGATATGCGACTGCGCCTTGCGCACGTCGTCGATCAGGGCGGTGTAGGTCGCGCTGCCATCGATCAGCATGCGGACGTCATGCGCGGTGACCGAACGGAATCCGGTCACCGCCTTGGCCAGCACGTGCAACAGCGCATCCTGGGCATCGCCGCGGGAATCGGCGGCATCCGGATAGACCTGGTGCGAGCGCGGACGCCGCAATCGCTGGCGGCTGATCTTCTGAGGTCCGAACAGGTAGTAGATGGCGAAGCCGAGGTAGGGCAGCAGGGCGAGGCTGAACAGCCAGCTCAGGGTGGCGGCGGGCTCGCGCTTTTGCAGGATGATGTAGATGCCCAGCGCGATGACGTAGCCGATCCAGAAGATGGCCAGCCAGGCCCCGATGTGGGGAATCGCCGAAAGCGCGTTCCAAGCCTGGTGAATGGGATGCCACATCGTATCTGCCCCGTCGTTCCCGTTCGCGCCCGCTGCGACGCCCGGGGACTAGGCTAGCGTCCATGGATGGTCATCGCAAAGTGAGATTCGAGCAGAACGCCGCGATCAAGGGGCGTGGCGCGGCTTCGCGGGTGCCGGGGCGCTTCGAGAAACGCGCGGCGATCGCCGAGGACGACGGCTGGGATTCGCTGGCCAACGAACAGGCCGCCGACCTCGAATCGCGGCCGCAGACAACGGTGACCGCGGAGCGAGCACGCACCATCATCAGCCGCAATGATTCGCCGGACATCGCCTTCGGGCAATCGGTGAACCCGTATCGTGGCTGCGAACATGGCTGCGTTTACTGCTTCGCGCGACCGAGCCACGCCTATCTCGATCTCTCGCCCGGACTCGATTTCGAGACGCGGCTGTACGCCAAGCGCAACGCCGCGGAATTGCTGCGCAAGGAACTGGCCAAACCGGGACACGTGCCGTCACCAATCGCACTCGGCATCAATACCGATGGCTGGCAACCGATCGAACGCGACGAGGGCATCAGTCGCGCCTGCCTGGAAGTGCTGCTGGAAACGCGACATCCGGTCGGCATCGTCACCAAGGGATCGGCGATCCTGCGCGATCTCGACCTGCTGGCGGAACTGGCGAAGCTGCGCCTCGTCCACGTCATGGTGTCGGTGACTTCGCTCGACAACCAGTTGTCGTCGAAACTGGAACCGCGCGCGGCGGCCCCGCACATGCGGATCAGGATGATCTCGAAATTGCGCGAGGCGGGCGTACCCGCCGGCGTGCTGGTGGCGCCGGTGATCCCGATGATCACCGACATGGAACTGGAACACATCCTCGAGGCCGCGCGCAAAGCCGATGCGCTCTCGGCAGGTTACGTGTTGCTGCGATTGCCGCACGAGCTGAAGGGGGTCTGGCGCGAATGGCTGCAGCTGCATTATCCGCAGCGCGCAGCGCATGTGATGAGCCTGATCCGGCAGATGCATGGCGACAAGGACTACGACAGCCGCTACGGCGTGCGCGGGCGCGGCGAGGGGCCCTTCGCCGATCTGATTGCGACGCGTTTCCGCAAGGCGAAACAGCGCATCGGGTTTCCCGGCATGCCGCCGGTCGACACCCGCCTGTACACGCCGCCACGCGAAGATTCGCCGCAGGGCGCGCTGTTCTGATCGTCAGTGATGGAGGAAGTGCGGGACCAGCGGCCCCCCCAGCCACAACCAGCGCGCCATCCACGCGCAGACGAAGGCGACCATGATGGTCAGCGGTAATCCGATGCGCAGGAAATCGGAAAACTTGTATTGCCCGGGACCGAGGATGAGCAGGCTGCCGTGGTGTCCGATCGGCGTGATGAACGCGACCACCGCGCCCAACGCCGTGCACACCACGAAGGGTGTTGGCGGCAGGTGCAAGGCATGCGCGAGTGACAGCGCGATCGGACCGAGCAGGGCAGTGGAGGCGGCGTCCGACATCGGTTGCGTCAGCAGCGCACCGGCGGCGAACAGCATCACCAAAATGGCGAGCGGCGACCAGTCGTGGACCAGGTGCATCAGGCCGCCGGCGAGCAGGGCCGCGGTGCCGGTTTTTTCCATGGCGATGCCGAGTGGAATGACGCCAGCGATCATCACGTAGATGCGCACGTCGATCTCGCGATAGGCGCGCTTGAGGTCGACGCAGCGCGTCACCACCATCAACACCGCGCCCATCAGGAAGGCCAGCGGTGGATCGACCCATTCGGTCGCCGCACAGACGATCGTCACCAGCATGATCAGCAAGGCCAGCGGCGCGCGCAGCCGGCGCATGCCTTCGCCGCGGAACGGCACCAGCATCAGGAAACCATGGTGCGCGGCGAGTTCGCTGAAGCGCGCGGGCCGTCCCCATAGCACCAGCACGTCGCCTTCCTGCAGGGGCGTGTCGATCAGGCGTAACGCCGCCGCGCCGCTGCGGCGCCACAGGCCCGCGATCACCGCGCGGAACTGCCGCGAGAAATCGAGATCGCGCACCGAGCGGCCGATGAATTCGGAGCCCGGCGCGACCACCGCTTGCACGAGTTGCGGCTCGCCTTCGCCCTCGCCATTGGCCTTGGCGCCGAAACGCGCGATCGGATAGAGATCGAGACCGGGATCGTCGTGCAGCGATTTCAGTTCGTCGGCACCCGCTTCGATCAACAGGATGTCGCCGCCAAGCAGCGGACTTGCGTCGCCGAGGTCATTGCGCTCCCCATGGTCGCGCAGCCAGCCGATCACGTGTACTTCCGGGCCGATCGCGCGCTTGAGTTCGGCCAGCGTGCGCGTGGCCCAGCGGCCGCCGGGAATCACCAGCAACTCGGTGCGATAGCGGTCGATGCGCAGGTAATCGCCTTCGCCGTGTTCGCCGCTGCGGCGCGGCAGCAACCAGCGCATCAACTGGATGTAGACCATCGAGAACAGCACCAAGGCGATGCCGATCGGGGTGATCGAGAAGATCCCGAGCCCTTCGCCGCCATCACGCTGCAGCATGTTGTCGGCGAGCAGGAAAGCCGGCGCGCTGACCAGCGTGAGCGTCGTGCCCATCGATGCCGCCAGCGCCATCGGCATCAGCAGGCGCGATGCGGGCATGCCGTTCTGGCGCGCGTGGCGCAGCAGGATCGGCATCAGCATCGCCGTCACCATCACGTGGTGGGTGAACGCCGCGAGCACCGCGACCGTCGGCATCACCACCGCGATCGTGCGCCATTCGTTGCCGCCGGACATTCGCCCGATCCACTGGCCGATGCGTTCGGTGATTCCGGTGGCTGCAAGGCCGGCGGAAATCACGAACACCGCGGCGATGATGATCGCCGGTTCGCTGGAGAAACCCGACAGCGCCTGCTTCGGGCCGATCACCCGCGTCAGCACCAACGCCAGCAGGATCAGCATCGCGGTGACGTCAACCCGCAGCCGTTCGCTCACGAACAGATACAGGCCGCCGGCGAGGATCAGCAGGAACAGGATCTGCGACATGGCCATGTTTGCATTGTGCCGTACTACACTCAGGGACTGGTGACCATGGTTCCGGCATGGACGACAGCAATCATCGCGACGGCAACGACATGCAGGCGCTGAGGGTGAACCTCGCGCGCGTCGTTTCACACGACCTGCGCGCGCAGGTGCGCGCGATCAAGGGGTTCGGAAGACTGCTCGACAACAGTGGTGGCCTTGGTATCGGCGATTACGAGCATCTGTCGCGGATCCGCGATGCCGCGGGACGCCTCGACGCGATGATGGTCGACCTGGTCGACTGGTTGCGGGTGGACGCCACGGATGCGAAGCGCATGCCGGTCGATCTCAGCCTGCTTGCCGACTGGGCGGTCATGGATCTGCGCGATGCCCATCCCGGCCGCGATGTCCGGATCGACGTGCAACCGGAGATGCAGGCGATCGGGGACGAACACCTGTTGCGGCAGATGATGCAGCGCCTGATCGGGACGGCATGGCAGCGCGCGCCCGTAGACGCACCAATCCGCATTACGGTCAGTGCCAGCGATGATGCCGCGGCGACGCTGTTGCGCATCCACGATGCCGGCCATCGCACGACGGAACCGGCGAGCGATTTCTCGGCGTTGCGCGAACCGGGTGATGCCGACATCGGCATGACGATCGCGCGACGGGTCGCCGAGCGCCATGGCGGTGCGCTGGAATCGGAATCCGATGCCGATGGAACGACGGTGCGGGTGCGATTGCCGGACTAGGTCAACCGCGATCGTGATCCAGGTGGTAGCGCGTCGCGGTCTCGACTTCCTTCTTCGATCCCAGGAACACCGGCACGCGCTGGTGCAAGCCATCGGGAGCGATGTCCATGATCCGCTTGCGTCCATCGGTCGCGGCGCCACCGGCCTGCTCGACCAGGAAGCTCATCGGATTCGCTTCGTACATCAGGCGCAGCTTGCCGGCCTTGCCCGGATCCTTGCGGTCCCACGGATAGATGAAGATGCCGCCGCGGGTGAGGATGCGATGCACGTCGGCGACCATGCTGGCGATCCAGCGCATGTTGAAGTCCTTGCCGCGCGCGCCATCCTTGCCGGCCAGCAGATCGCTTACGTACTGCTGCATCGGCGCGTCCCAGTGGCGCTGGTTCGACATGTTGATGGCGAACTCCTTCGTCTCTTCCGGCACCGCCATCCCGCGCTGGGTCATCACGAAGCTGCCCTGCTCGCGATCAAGGGTGAACGCGTGGGTGCCGTGGCCGACGGTCAGCACCATCATCGTCGACGGTCCGTAGATGCAGTAGCCGGCGGCGACCTGTTCGCTGCCAGCCTGGAGGTAATGCTGGTCCTGCGCGGTGGTGACGCCGTCCGGGCAACGCAGTACGGAGAAAATCGTGCCGACGGAAACATTGACGTCGATGTTGGAGGAGCCGTCGAGGGGATCGAACAGCAGCAGGTAGTTGCCGCGCGGATACATGTCCGGGATCGGCAGGCTGTGTTCCATCTCTTCCGATGCCAAACCGGCGAGATGGCCGCCCCAGGCATTGGCTTCCAGCAACACGTCGTTGGCGATCACGTCGAGCTTCTTCTGCGCCTCGCCCTGGATGTTGCCGGTGCCTGCGTCGCCGAGCACGCCACCCAGCGCGCCCTTGCCCACCGCGACGGAAATCGTCTTGCAGGCGCGTGCCACCACTTCGATCAACAGGCGCAGGTCGGCGTTGACGTGGCCGGCGCGCTGCTCGTCGATCAGGTAATGGGTGAGGGAGATGGGCTTGGAACTGGACTCGGAATTGGGCGACACGGCGCGGCTCCGCTGGCGAGGCCGCCATTATCGCGGATCAGACGTCGCCTTCGGTGGACCAGCCCTCGCCGCTGCCGCGATGGATCACCGTGTCGGCGGCCTGCACTTCACCCGCGGGGATCGAATCGAGCGCCGCCAACCGCGCATAGATCGGGGTGAAATCGGGACGGGTCGCGTCGATCAGCTGATCGTAGCTGTCGATCACGAAATAGGTCTTCTGGTAGGTGTCGATGCGGTAGCGCGTGCGCATGATCCGCTCGAGATCGAAAGCAATCCGGTTGGGCGCGTCGCTTTCCAGGCTATGGATCGATTCGCCCTTCGACGAGACAATGCCGCTGCCGTAGATGCGCAGGCCGTCCTTCTGGCGGATCAGGCCGAACTCGACCGTGTACCAGTACAGGCGCGTCAGCATCTGCAACGCGTCCGGGCCGATCCCGTGGGCCTTCACTCCACCGCGTCCGTAAGCCTGCATGTAATCGGCGAACACCGGCAGCATCAGCAGCGGGACATGACCGAACAGGTCGTGGAAGAGATCGGGTTCCTCGATGTAGTCGATCTGGTCGGGGCGGCGGATCCACCAGCTCACCGGAAAACGGCGGTTGGCGAGGTGGTCGAAGAAGTCGAGTTCCGGCAGCAGCCCTTCGACGCCAATCAGGGTCCAGCCGCTGGTCGCTTCGAGGATCTTGTTGAGCTCGGAGAACTTCGGGATCGCGTCCGGCGTCATTCCCATCGCGTCCTGCGCCTGCAGGAATTCGTCGCTGGCACGACCGGCCAGCACTTCGCGCTGGCGCTGGTAGAGCTGGCGCCAGACATCGTGGTCGGCGGCGGTGTAATCGTCCCACGGCTGTTCGACGATGCCGGTGGCGTAGACCGGAACCTTGCCCTTGTCGGTGACGATGTTTTCCAGGCGCTGCGGTTTGGCGTTCATGCCACCGATTTTACGCCCGTGGGGTGCCGCGGCGTTTGATCGGGAACAAAAAACGGCCACCCGAAGGTGGCCGTTGCACGGGGTTTCGATGCAGCGATGGATCAGGCGATGCCCGATCAGAAGCGGTATTCGAAGCCCAGCGACCAGGTGTTGACCGTGACGTTGCTGCTGCCGATGCCGTCGATCTTGAACTTCGGGCGGAAGTAGTCGTAGTTCACGCTCACGCCGACGTTGCGGTTGAAGTCGTAGCCGAGGCCGACGCCGACATAGGCGGTGGTGCTGTTCGATTTGGCCGAACCGCTGTAGGTGGTGCCACCGGAGGTCAGCGTCGCCGAAGCCTTGGCATTGGCCTGCATCACGCCGAGGTGTCCCTTGGCGAAGAGACCGTCGCTGCGACCTTCGCCAGTGAGGTTCCACTTGCCGACCACGCCCACGCCGTATGCGTTGAGCGTCGGCTTCAGGGTGCCGGTCATGCCGCTGTCGCTGGCGGACAGGCTCTTGTCGTAGTAGTGGCCGTAGAAGCCTTCGACGCCGAGGTTGTTGTTGAACATGTAGCCGCCACGAATGGCGAAGCTGGTGTCGGTGGACGATTCGCCCTCGATCTTGATCCTGGACTGGCCGACTTCCGCCGCGACGAAACCCTGGCCCTCACCGGCGAATGCCGTCGGAGCAACGAATGCGCACGCAACGCCCACGGCGAGCGCCGTCATCATCTTCTTCATGTTTTCCCCTTTGTAATAAGCCCCGATGGAGCCAAGAAACGCGCCCGAATTGGCAACGCGGCGCGCAGTGTACGATAAAAAAACGGCCACCCGAAGGTGGCCGTTGGTTCCACAACCGAAAATCAGAAGCGGTATTCGAAATCCGCACCCAGGGTCTGGGCGTTGTAGCTGACCTTGCTGCCGGTGGTCGGCACGCGCACGCGACCATGGAAGTAGTCGTAGTTCAGGCCGACGCCCATGTTGCGGTTGAAGTCGTAGCCGACGCCGACGCCGTAGTACGGCTGGTTGCTGTTGCTCGACACCGAGTAGTTGGTGGTGATGCCACCGGTGGTGTTGGTGGCGCTGGCCTTGTAGTTGGCGTGCATCAGGCCGACGCGGCCGCTGCCGTAGAAGCCTGTATCGGCGGTCTGTTCGCCGAAGCGCACCTTGCCGACCACGCCGGCGCCATAGCCGTCGAGCTTGGTGTTCTGGTCAAAGCCGAGGTTGTGGCTGTTCTTGTCGTAGTAGCGGCCATAGAAGCCTTCAACGCCGATGTTGCGGTTGAACATGTAACCGCCGCGGATGTTGTACGAGGTGTCCTTGACGTTGTCGGAGCTGCTGGTGTCCTTCAGCTTGGTCTTGCCCAGCTCGCCACGAACGAAGCCCTGGCCGGCGGAGTCGCTGTCGGTGGCGGACTGGGCGAACGCGGCCGGGGCGGCCGGGGCGGCCAAGGCGGCAGCCAGAGCGGTCAGGGCGAGAGTGGTCTGGAACTTCTTCATGGTCTTGCCTCTTCACATTGAAACGCTCGTTGGAGCGCGGTGAGGCCATGCTGCGATGCGAGACCGGGGAAAGGAAGAGTTGTGAAGTTTTTATAAATCAGAGAGTTAACTATGTTTCTGGAACCTGTACAGGAAATTCGAGTTCCCCGGGGTTGACAGATTTCATTCAGATTTAACGTGAGTGGAGGTGGCGAAGTTTTCGCCAAAGCCCATTCAGATATCGCGATTCGAATGGCGCCAAGCGCTTATTCGCCGTGCTTGAACGGGGACGAATCGGTATCCGTTGTCGCTTCCTCTTCGTCCAGCTCGTAGCTGTAGACGCGGCGCGGCTGGGCCGGGTCGGCGTGGCGGAACACGAAGGCCGAGATCACGCCGGCGATTGCGCCACCGAGATGCGACTGCCAGGACACGCCTTCCTGCAATGGAAGCACCGCCATCACCATCCCGCCGTAGAGCAGGAACACGATCATCGCGGCGGCGACGGCCGAGCGCTCCCTGCGCAGGATGCCGAGCGTCAACGTGAGGTACATCAAACCGTGGGTGACGCCGCTGGCGCCTAGATGATGTTCGCCGGCGTGGCCGAGCAGCCATGCACCGATCCCCGATCCCAGCCACAGCAAAGGCAGCGCGCGCAGGCTGGCGCGCGGATAGACGCTGCCGGCGAGGGTGCCGAGGATGAGGATGGCGATCGCGTTGGATAGCACGTGGTCCCAGGAGGCGTGCAGCAACGGCGCGGTCAGGATGCCGATGAGCCCGCTGGCCGTGTGTGGCTGCACTGCGAACGGTGCCACCGCATCGCTGTTGCCGACGGCGGCGTGGATGCCCAGCAGCACGAGGATGGCGGCGAAGCTGCAGGTGAGCGCCCTGCGCAGGCGACCGGCATCGAGCCGGCGCTGTCGGCGCGGGTCACTGGGGGCGGCGAAGTCCTGGAGTTCCATTTGCCCGACATGGCGACGGGTCGGGCATCGCGCAAGGCGTGGAAGGGGCCGCGCCCGCTAAAATGGCGCGATGAACGAAGCCCTGCCCGTTGTCCGCCTGAAGAATGCGTGGAATTCCTCGCACCCCTGGATTTTCCAGCGCCTGGTCGAAAAGCCGGCCCAGCGCCCGAAGCCGGGTTCGATCGTCGACGTGCTTGGCGTGGACGGCGAATGGATCGGTCGCGGCTTCTACAACGGTCACTCGCGGATCGCGGTGCGCATCCTCGAGCGCGATCGCAATGTCGTGGTCGACCAGGCGTGGTTCGAGGCGAAGATCGGCGAAGCGATCCGCCTGCGTCGCGAGATCCTCAAACTCGATGACATCAGCAATGCCTGGCGCGTGGTCCACAGCGAAGGCGACGGCATTTCCGGACTGGTGGTCGATCGCTACGACGATCTGATCGTCGTCGAATTCTTCAGCGCCGGCGCCTGGCGCCATCGCGAAATCATCTTCAACGCCCTGCGCAGCCATTTCCCCGGTTGTCGCTTCCACAGCTTCGCCGACGAGCACGTGCAGAAGCAGGAGAGCTTCGACTATCGCGACACCCTCGGCACCGAGGCGGCGATCGTCACCGAACACGGGATCAAGTTCCGCGCCGATCCCGCCGGCGCGCACAAGACCGGCTTCTTCGCCGACCAGCGCGAAAACCGCGAATGGCTTTCGCGCCTGTGCGCGGGCCAGCGGGTGCTCGACCTCTGCTGCAATACCGGTGGCTTCGGCGTGTATGCGGCGGTGCGCGGCGCCAGCGAAGTGGTGGGCATCGACATCGATCCGGCGGTGCTCGACATCGCGCGCGCCAACGGCAAGCTCAATGGCGTGAAGCCGCGCTTCATCCAGGCCGACATCTTCCCGTGGTTGCGCGATGCCGCGACCAATGGCGAGCAGTTCGACGTGGTGATCCTCGATCCCGCCAAGATGACCCGCGATCGCGAGCAGGTTATCCCGGCGCTGAAGAAATACCTCGACATGAACAAGCTCGCGCTGGGCGTGGTCAAGCCGGGCGGCTTGTTCGCGACCTTCAGCTGCACCGGCCTGGTGAGCGAGGAGCAGTTCACCGACATGCTGCGGCGAGCGGCGTTCTATGCCGGCCGCAGCGTGCAGGTGCTGAAGGTGGCCGGCGCCGGCCCCGATCATCCGTGGCTGGCGCAGGCGCAGGAATCGCGTTATCTCAAGGCGGTGTTCTGCCGCGTGCTGGACTGACGCATCTCCATGCCGATCATTCGGCGATGACGTAACCGTCGGCGTTGGCGCGTTTCGGCTTGTTGCCGACACGCACGCAGACTTCATCGCCACACATGGTGATGGCGCCGCTGCGGGTCGCCTGCAGGATGGCCTGGGCGAATTCCGCGCGCTTCGTTTCCTGCTGGCTGCGCCACATCATCCACGCGCTGCCGCCGGCTGCGATCACGGCAGCGGCGACCAAAGCCAGCGACGCGATCGAAGCGAAGCGGCGCTGCGCGGAACGCGATGCGACGATATCGGCGTGCAGTGCCTGCATCGCGCTGCGGGTTTCGTCGCGGATGGCGGAGACTGCGGATGCCGAGAGATCGCGACCTTGTTCGCCCAGCGCGACTGCGGCGGATTCCACCGCAAGGGCATTCGCTTCGGTGATGTCGGCGACGCGATCGGCGCGTTGTTCCAGCAGATCGGTGAAGGCGGCGAGCCGCACCGCGAGCTCCTGCAAATCGTTGCTGTCCATGCGTGCGTTCATCGATGCAGCACCGGCGCTGCTTGCACTTGCGCCTGTTGTGATTGCTGTTGCGCCAGTTGTGCGGCCAGTTCCGACTCGCGCTGTTGCATGTTGTGCTCACGGCCCTGCTGCAACCAGTCCTGTGCGGCGTTGCCATTGAGCCAGGCCGAGCCCGTGGCGCGCATGTCCGACGCATCGCCACGCATTGCGGCATCGCTCATCGAGCGGAAGATGTCATTGGTGGATGCCTGTCGTGATTTCGCCTGATCGGGCATCACTGGTGGCGCTTGCTGTTCCGACATCCGGATCGGGCGGTACTCGACTTGCCCGGCCAGCGCGGGATCGACCGGTGCCTTGTGCGTGCAATCGGACAATGGCTGCGCGACGCGGCATTGCGCATCGGCGCCGAGCTGGTCGGTTTCCCCGCGCTGATGGTGCTGGTCGTAATAGCGCGTGGTGTACAGCGCCATGTGCTCTTCGGAATGGTAGATCTGGTATTTCGCCGGATCCTGCGGCACCGCCTGCGGTTTCAGGAAGTCGCGATCCGACAGGCTGTTGAGGAAGTCCACGCCCATGTTGGCGCTGAGGACGCCGAGGCCATTCTGCGCATAGGTGTCGCCGATGTTGCTGTGCGCACCCGGAACGGTGACGCTGAGGAAGCGGCTGCCCTCGGACAGTCCATGCGGGAGCAGCTGGTCTCCCTTGAACTGGTCGCGATGATCGGTGGAGAGGATCTGGAATGCGCCGACGGTCGACGGTGCAAGGCGGCGATCGTATTCGGTGTTGTTGGTGGAGACGGGATCGAACAGCATTGCGGCTTGCAGGGTTTTGCCGGGTGGAACCAGATGTTCCCCGGAGTATTTGATCGAAGTGATCAGGCCATGATGGTCTTTGTGGATGACGGCATTTTCGGGATCGAGGATGCCGCGCTCTTCGACCATTCTGTTGAGCGCTGCGACTTCTTCGGCGCCACGACTGAAACCGACGCCGGCAACCCGAATCTGGACTTGCGGATCTTTAATAGCCCAACGTTTTGCTTGCATGCAGAGATCGTAATAAGCGGTTTCAACGCGCTCATCAAAGCTATAAGCACGCCAGCCATCGATAGAGCGTGGAAGAAAGCCGTCCTGGGTTCCGATACCTTCGACATAGCCACTGACGATGTGCGGATTTTTGGCCTTGCTGACCTGATCGTGGATCTTGGCGACTGCGCTCCAGTGTTCGGGGGCACCCTTGCGCATGCTGTTGCCGGTGCCGTCGAGCGCGGCGATGTACAGGCGCTCGTGTGGATTGTCGGCATGCAACAGGACTGGCGCCTGTAATTCACCCAGTTGGCGGCGCGCTTCTCCGTATTGCTGCAAATCAGCCGTGGTGACCTGGTCCTTGTGGATCTGGTCATCATTCTTGCCAAACACACTCCCCATCTCGTTCCCCCTCCGGAACTCAATACGTCTTGCTGTAGACCTTGATCATGTCTTCGCGGAAATCGCTGTACTTGTTTCCGGGAATCTGCAGGTGCTTGGTCGGGATGTGCGCAATCATGTAGACGTTGACGGTGCGGTCATCGACTTCAAGCGCGATTGTAGGATTGCCGATACTCACGCCTTCCTTCACCTCGTGCTTCGGCACGTTGTGGCGAATCAGCCGGTCCTTGAAAATCCCGGCCATGTCGATGGTGGCGTGGTGCGAGGTGCCATCTTTCGAGATCCAGTCCAGCACTGCGGGTGGCGGGAAATTGGCGATCGACAATTCTGCCGACTGAAAAAAATCGGCATGGTCATAGCCATAGGACTGCCATGACCGCTGCGGTTCGTCCCAGTGATGCGGAAAACCCGAATAGACGATCTTGCAGTCGCGGGTGTTGAAGCACTGGGCGGCAAAGTCGTGCCGCAAAAACCGCAACGGCCAGTCTTTGACGGTATTGGTGAAGTCATCCGTCGACGAAGCACTGCCGGAAGACGCGTGGTCGGTTGGTGCGGTCATGGCGGAAGAACACCCCTGTGTGGCCAGCAGTAACGCGGCGATGGCGGACAGACTGCCCCGGCGGCCCGAATGCGATATGTGACGGCGGTCGCGAATCTCCATGCCGGCAAACTCGCATGCCAAGGGATGCCTGTCAATCGGGGAACCCCGACGGCAGGGCACAATGGCGCATCCCGATTCCGCGTCCCCGGCATGGCCAAGCTCACCCGTTCCCATCATGAAGGCCACCGCAGCGACAGCATCGGCTGGTTGCGGGCGACCGTACTCGGCGCCAATGACGGCCTGATTTCCACCAGCGCATTGCTGATGGGCGTGGCCGCCGCCGATGCGACGCCGCGCGCGCTGCTGACGACCGGCATGGCCGCGCTGGTCTCAGGCGCGTTGTCGATGGCAGCGGGCGAATACGTCTCGGTGAGTTCGCAGGCGGACACCGAACGCGCCGACACCGCGAAGGAACGGCGTGAACTGGCCGAGATGCCGGACGCCGAATTGAAGGAGCTCACCCATATTTACATGCAGCGCGGCCTGTCTCGCGAGCTGGCGACGCAGGTCGCGGAAGCGATGACCGAACACGACGCACTGGGCACGCATCTGCGCGACGAGCTCGGTATCGTCGGCCACCTGACGGCCAACCCGGTACAGGCGGCGCTGGCATCGGCCGCCGCGTTTTCCGTCGGTGCGCTGTTGCCGATCGTGCTGTCGTGGCTGTTCGCGGGCCAGGGGAACTTCGGCTGGATCCTCACCGGCGCGACGATCGCGTTGCTGGCGGTGCTGGGTGGTCTGGCCGGCTGGCTGGGCGGCGCTTCGATCTGGAAAGGCGCGGCGCGCGTGCTGTTCTGGGGCGCGGTGGCGATGGCGGCCAGCGCGGGCATCGGTCATCTGTTTGGAACGGCGACGGGTTGATCTCGGTCGTTGAGACGGCGACGACTACACTGCATCCATGCCTGAAGTCTCCACGCTCGTTCTCATTCTCCTGGTCGCGGTGGCGATCGCGATCGTCCTGCTGGTCGTGCTGCTGTTGCGCAAACCCGACGCCGGTCTTTCCAATCTTCGCGATGGCCTCGAGCGCGCGCTGCGCGACGAGCAGCGCGAAGGGCGAGGGGAGTTGCGCGATTCGCTGGAGAGGCAGACGGTGGCGCAATCGCATCACCAGCAGGCCTTGGCGCAGAACATCGGCGACCTGACCGAACGCACCGATCGCCGCCTCGACGAATTCCGCATCGCCATCGCCGAAGACGGACGCAAGAGCCGCGAGGAGCAGCGTGGCCAGCAGCAACAGTTCTCGCAGGCGCTGTCGGACCGCCTGCGCGACCTGTCCGAGCGCAACAGCCAAGTCTTGGGTGAATTGCGGGTGACGCTGGAAACCCAGCTCAAGGCCCTGCAGGACGACAGCGCGAAGAAGCTCGAGCAGATGCGTGCGACCGTCGACGAGAAACTGCAGAGCACCCTGGAGACGCGTCTCGGCGAATCGTTCCGACTCGTGTCCGAACGACTGGAAGCGGTCCAGCGCGGGCTGGGCGAGATGCAGCAACTGGCGACCGGCGTGGGCGACCTCAAGCGCGTGCTGACAAACGTCAAGACGCGCGGCACCTTCGGCGAAGTACAGCTCGGCGCCTTGCTGGAACAGGTGCTGACCATGGAGCAGTACGCCGGCAACGTGGTGACGCGTCCGGGCAGCAGCGAGCGCGTGGAATATGCGGTGCGCCTGCCGGGCGGGCATGACGGCGGGACCGTGTGGTTGCCGATCGACGCCAAGTTCCCGCACGAGGACTACGAGCGCCTGCTCGATGCGCAGGATCGCGCCGATGCCGATGCCGCGAACGATGCCGGTACCGCGCTGGAGCGGCGCATCCGCGACGAGGCGAAGAAGATCCGCGACAAATACATCGAGCCGCCGCATACCACCGATTTCGCCCTGCTGTTCCTTCCGACCGAAGGCCTCTACGCGGAAGTGCTGCGCCGCCCCGGCCTGTTCGACTTGCTGCAACGCGACCTGCGCATCACCCCGGTCGGCCCGACCACGCTGCTGGCGGTGCTCAACAGCCTGCAGATGGGCTTTCGTACCCTGGCGATCGAGAAGCGCTCGAGCGAGGTGTGGCAGACGCTCGGCGCGGTCAAGACCGAGTTCGGCAAGTTCGGTGCATCGCTCGACGCGGTGAAGAAGAAACTCGCCGAGGCCAGCAACAAGATCGATGAAACCGGCGTGCGCAGCCGCGCGATCGAACGCAAGTTGCGCGGCGTCGAAGCGTTGCCGCAGGACGGCGAGGATCAGCCGCTGCTCGGTCTCGATGGCGTCGATTCCGGGTCCGAATGACCTCGCGGAATCAATGAAGCCAGATCAGTCCGGCTTGGCAGGCGCCGGTGTCGTCTGCAGGTAGTCCGGCAGTTGCGACGATGCGTCCGGGGTGTTGTCGCCCCAGATCTGGTAATTGCGGCGCTGCCACCAGGCATCGCGCAGCAAGCGGTAATCGTCGACCGCGCCTTCGCGCAGGGCGTCGGTGGACAGCAGTTGCGCGCGGATGTTGACGACATTGATGGTGCGCAACGCCACCTGTCCAACCACGCTCCGGCTGGCCGGCAGCGGCGTCAGCGGGATGTCGCCGGCCATGCCGGCGGCATCGCGCACGGTGCGCGGGCCGAACACCGGCAATTCGAGGTAACGCGAATTCTTCCAGCCCCAGGTCGCGAACGTCTTGCCGAAATCGTTGCTCTTGTCGGGGATGTGCATCCTGGTGGCGACATCAAAAATGCCGCCGATGCCGAAGGTGCTGTTGACGAGGAAACGGAACAGAGAATTGCCGGCTTGCGACGGCTTGCCTTGCAGCAGCGAGTTGACGATGTTGCTGGGGCCGGTGATGTTGTGGAAGAAGTTGCTGACGCCGGTGCGCAACGGGCGCGGCACCACGTGCACATAGGTCACTGCGACGGGATGGATCATCGCGTGATCGACCGTGCTGTTGATCGCGTGCATCTTGCGGTTGAACTTCTCCCACGGATCCCAGGGTTGCAATGCGCCCTGCGCGACTGCGCCGGCATTGACGCCAGCACTATCGCCATAGAGCGCCTGGAAATCGGCGTCGGCGCTGGTGGCGGGCGCGGCATTTCCGGTCGTGGCGTTTTGTGCCGTGGCGGGTGCCGTCGCGGGCTCTGCAACAGCAGTCGCAGCGATCGGCGCGACGGGCGTCGCTGCATCCGCAGGAGCGGGCGTTGCCGTCGATGCCGTGGGGTTATCCGCCGGGGCCGCGACCACGGTGCCGGTGGATGCGGCATCCGGGCGGGAGCCGCCCTGCTGCGCGCAGGCCGACAACACCAGTGCGAGCACGGCGGCAAGGACACGGGACGGGGCGCGGGCGGGAGTCATGGCGATACGAAGCAGTTGGGGGTCAGCGCTCGAAACGCAAGTGGTCATCGAGGCGATAGGCGATCCGCAATTCCTCGTAGCCAGTTGGCATGCCGGTGATCGCGGCCTGAGGATGCTGATCCGCCAGCCAGCCGAGCAGGGCGATGCCGGCGCTGTCGATGCGCGGAACATGGGTCAGGTCGATCGCGGAGATCGCGCCGGATTTGGCCAGGCGCGGCCACAGCGACGCCAGTGCCGGACGCAGCAACGCCCCGTCGAAGACGAGGCGTCCATCCTGCAGCTCAACGCTGGCACCCGGGTCGGCCATTGCGGTTACTTGGTACTGGCCTGCATCTGGCCACTGGCGAGATCGGCCGCCACTGCCTTGATGCCCTTCTGCGACAACGGCGTATCGAACTGGTTGCGGAAGGTCTGCACGAAGGACACGCCTTCGACCATCACGTCGAACACCTTCCACTGGCCGCCGACCTGGTGCATCAGATAGGTCACCGGCACCGGATCACCACCAGCGCGCACCAGCTCGCTGTTGACGCGCACGCCGAGGCCGTTCGGGAGCGGTGCTTCCGACTTCACGCGCGGCGTCAGCTTGGTGTTGAAATCGAGCAGCGAGGAACCGTAGCGCTGCAGCAGGCTGTCGCCGAGCGCGGTCGAGAACGCATTGACATCGGCTGGCGCCGCGCCGCGGGCATGGCGACCGAGCACCAGCTTCGCGGCGTAGTCGCGATCGAACATCTGGTTGAATTCACTGTTGACGAAGCTGCGCAGCGCGGCGCGATTCTTGGTGAATTCGGCGCGGCGCTTTTCCAGCGTGGTGATGATGCGCTGGCTGTTGGACAGCACCAGCTGGCTGGGCACGCCCAGCTGCGAGCTGGCGGCGGCGCCGGGCTGGGCGGCCGAGGCGAGCGTCGGGGTGGCGATGGCCAGCGTCGCGACGATGGCGGCGACAAGGACATTGCGGATCATGGCTTGGATTCCTGTGTGGATTTGGCGTCGGTGGACGCAGCCGGCGCATCATTGCCCGGCTTGGCACCACCGCCGCTGAACATGTATTTGCCGACCAGCTGGAGCAGGTCGACCGCCGGCTGGGTGAAGGCGATCTCGTCACCCGCCTTCAGCACGTTGGGGTCGCCGCCCGGGGTCAGGCCGATGTAGGACTCGCCGAGCAGGCCGCTGGTGAAGACGCCGGCGGTGGTATCGGCCGGCAGGTCCTTGTACTTCGATTGCATGGCGAGGGTGACCACGGCGTCGTACTTCTGCGGGTCGAGCTGGATTTCCGAAACCGTGCCGACGGTGACGCCGCCGATTTTCACCGGCGCCTGCGGGCGCAGTTGGCCGATGGCGGAGAAATGCGCCTTCAGCGGATAGGTGGTGCTGCCGCCGAATCCGAACTTGCCGTTGGTGGAGGCGAACGCCAGCACCAGCAGCGTGCCCAGGGCGAGCAGCAGGAAGGCGCCGACGGCGAATTCGAGGCGCGGGCCGCGAATGCTCATGGCTGGATCTCCGTAGCGAGCCACGCCTTGGCGTGGCGGATGAAAGTGGGGTGCGTGTTCATCGGAACATCAGCGCCGAGAGCACGAAGTTGAACATCAGCACCAGCAGCGAGGCATTGACCACCGCGCGGGTGGTCGCCACCGAGGTGCCTTCGATGGTCGGTTCGGCGTGGAAGCCGACGTGGGCCGAAACCAGCGCGGCGGTGGCGCCGAAGACAGCAGCCTTGAGGAAGGCCGGCAGGAAATCGTGGCGGACGTCGACCGCATCCTTCATCACCTGCCAGAAGGTGCCGCCATCGAGGCCGATCACCTTCACCGATTCGAACCAGCCGGCGGCAATCGCGGCCGAACAGAAGAATGCGACCAGCAACGGCACCGCCAGCACCGCGGCCCAGAAGCGCGGCACCACCACTTTCGCCACCGGATCGATCGCCATCAGGCCGAGCGCGGTGATCTGGTCGGTGGCACGCATCAGCCCGAGTTCGGCGGCGATCGACGAACCGGCGCGACCGATGAACAGCAGCGCGGTGAGCACCGGCGCCAGTTCGCGGTAGAGGCCGAGGCCGAGCATCGCGCTGACCTGGTTGCTGGCGCCATAGGTATCGAGGGCGCGGTAGCCGAGCAGCGTCACCGACAAACCGACGAAGGCGCCGCCGACGAGGATGATCGGCAGCGAGCGCGCGCCGATCTTGTAGATCTCGCGGACGAACTCGGCAAACATGTCGCGGGTCGGCGGGAACGACGCGCGCAGCACGTTGCCGGCGAACAGCCCGGCCTGTCCCAGCGAACGCAGGATGTTGCTGATCGGCGTCATGCCGCCACCGGCCGCGCCGCGGCATCGAAGGGAATCGGGCCATCCGGCGCGCCATCGAGGAACTGGCGCACGAAGGGATCGTCGCTGGCCTGCAATTCCGCCGGGGTGCCGGTGAAGACGATGCGGCCATCGGCGATCACCACCGCCTGGTCGGTGATCGGCAACGTCTCGTGCACGTGGTGGCTGACGATGATGCTGGTCAGTCCGAGCGTGGCGTTTAGGCGCGCGATCAGGCTCATGATCACGCCGGACGCGATCGGATCAAGGCCGGTCAGCGGTTCGTCGTAGATCATCAACGGCGGATCGAGCGCGATCGCACGGGCGAGCGCGACACGGCGCGCCATGCCACCCGAGAGTTCGCGCGGATACAGGTCGGCGGCGTGGCGCAGGCCGACCGCATGCAGCTTCATCGCCACCAGCCGTTCGATGACCGGTGCCGGCAGGTCGGTATGCGCCTGCAGCGGCAGCGCGACGTTGTCGGCGGCGGTGAGATCGGTGAGCAGGCCATTGCCCTGCAACAGCACGCCAACCTGCTTGCGCAGTTCGAGCAGGGCGCGACGATCCTGCGGCACGGGCTTGCCAAACAGTTCGACCGAACCCGCGCTTGGCGCGAGTTCGCCGGTGAGCGCGGCCAGCATCGTCGACTTGCCGCTGCCGGACGGGCCCAGCACGGCGGTAACGCTGCCGCGGGGAACGACGAGGTTGATGTCGTCCAGCACCACGCGTCCGCCGCGCATCAGGCGCAGGTCGGTCAGCTGGACGGCAGGGGCGGCAAGATCGCGCACGCGTATATGGACAGAATTCCCCGGACGCTACAGAGTGCTTGGACAAAGCTGAATGGAACCCCGCCGATGTGCCTGTAAACACGGGTCATGGCGGAGCTCCAGCCTCGATCGACGCCAGCGGTCTCAATCAATGCGATATCGCTCCGGCACAATGCGCTCATCGATGAACCCCGTCGCCACACCCGATTTCCGCCTTTACCACTCGAACGCGCTCGACGTGCTGGCGGGATTGCTCGCGGACGCGCTGCGGGCACCCGCGGAAGGGCAGTCGCTGCTGGTGCCGGACACCATCCTGATTCCGCAGGCCGCGATGCGACGCTGGCTGCAGGCGACGTTGGCGCAACGCCACGGCATCGCCGCCAACCTGGAATTCCTCACGCCGGGCGAATTCGTCGCACGCGCGCTGGAAGCGAATCTCGGCCCGATCCATGACGACCTCGATGCCGCGACCCTGCGCTGGCGCCTGTATGCGGCGCTGCGCGATCCGGGATTGATGGCGCGACCGGCGCTGGCGCAGCTCGCGAACTATCTGGCCGACGGCGACGTGGTGAAGCCGTGGGCGCTGGCCGGCGAACTCGCCAACGTGTTCGAGAAATACCAGGCGTGGCGTCGCGACTGGTTGTTGCGATGGGAGGACGGCGCTGATCCCGAAGATCCCCAGGCCATCCTGTGGCGCGAGGTGGCGTCCGGCCATGCGCATCGCGCGCGGCGCATCCAGGACTATCTGGCGCGTTTCTCGACAGGCGATGCATTGCCGTCCGGATTGCCATCGCGCCTGTTCGTGTTCGCCACGCTCAATGTCTCGCCCGACGTGTTGCGGGTGATCGCGACGCAGGCACGGATCGGCACGCTGCATTTCTATTCGCCGACGCCGAGCGCCGAGTACTGGGGAGACCTGCAATCGTTGGGTGCGCGCCTGCGCGCGGGCGAGGATCCCTTCGCCGACGCCAACGAGAATCCCCTGTTGCGCGATTGGGGCGCGGCCGGCCGCGATTTCATGGCCCTGCTTGGCAGTGGCGAAGTGGTGCATCCCTCGGGCGAAATCTCCGCCTATGCCGATCCCGCGCAGGGCGGCGGCGGGCTGCACGACAGCCTGTTGCGGCGGATGCAGGGCGATCTCTTCCATCGCCGCGCCGCGAGCATGGTTGAAGCGCGCATCGACAACGATCCCAGCCTGCAGTTCCATGCCTGCCACACCCGCCTGCGTGAATTGCAGGTGCTCCACGATCGCCTGCGCGCGCTGCTGGACGACAAGCGTTTCGATCCGCCGCTGCAGCCGCGCGAAATCGCGGTGATGGCGCCGGACATCGATCCCTACCTGCCTTACCTCGACGCGGTATTCGGCGGCCAGCGCCAGGGTGATGGGATTCCCTATGCCGTCGCCGATGCCAGCCCATTGGCGGAAGAAGCGTTGGCCGAAGTGTTCCTGCGCCTGCTGGCGCTGCCGACTTCGCGTTTCGGGCTGGAGGAAGTTCTTGACCTGCTGGCCAGTGCGCCCCTGGCCGAAGCGGCGCAGCTCGATGCCACCGATTTCGAGCGCCTGCACGCCTGGCTGCACGATGCCGGCGCGCGCTGGGGCATCGACGCCGCGCATCGCGCGCGCAATGGCGCGCCGGCCGATGACGCCTACACATGGCAGTTCGCGCTGGACCGTTTGTTGCTCGGCCACGCCAGTGGCAGCGACGACGAGATTGAGGGCGTCGCGCCGTGGACGGAACTGGAAGGCAGTGCGCTCGATGCGTTCGACGTCGTACTGCGCCTTTTGCGTGTGCTCGCGCGTCATGAACGCCTGTTCGGCGAGGCGATGACGCCCGCGCAATGGCGCGAACGCCTGCTGGCCTTGCTCGATGCCTTGTTGCCGCGCCCGCCCGCAACCACGCAGGGGCAACGTGCGCTCGACCGCCTGCGCACCACGATCAATGCGTTTGCGGAACAGGCCGATCGTGCCGGCTACGCAGAAGCGATTCCCGGCGAAGTCGTGCGTGCGCATTTCACTGCCGAGCTCGGTGAATCCGACACGCGCGCGCCGCTGCTCACCGGTGGCGTCAGCTTCGCGCGCATGGTGCCGATGCGCCTGCTGCCGTTCCGGGTGATCTGCCTGCTCGGCATGAACGATGGCGATTTCCCGCGTCGCGATCCATCCGCTGGTCTCAATCGCCTCACCGCGGAGCTCGGCAGCGACCGGCGCCGGCGCGGTGATCGTTCGACTCGCGACGACGATCGCTTCCTCTTCCTGCAATTGTTCGCCTCCGCGCAGGACGTGTTCTACCTGAGCTGGCTTGGCGCCGATCCGCGCGATGGCAGCGCGCGCGAACCGTCGGTGCTGGTGACGGAATTGCTGGCGGCGGCGCAGGCGTACGACGGGGCGCAGGACAAGCAACGGGTGCTGCAACATCCGCTGCAGCCTTTCTCGCCATTGGCGTTCGGGGCTGATGACGATCGCTTCTTCAGCTATCGCGGCGACTGGCGCCCGGCGGCAGCCGGCCTTTCCGCTGCACGCACGCGACTGGCGCCGTGGATGGAAGCGACTGCCGCGTTCGTGCCGTCGAATGAAGAACAGGAAAGCGAGTTGTCACTGGATACGCTGCGGCGCTTCCTGCTGGATCCGGCGGGAACCTTCCTGCGCCAGCGACTGCAGCTGCATCTTCCGGAAATCGATGATGCAAGCGAAGACATCGAGCCGTTGCAGGCGCCGGCGCACGGTTTGCAGCGGCATCGCCTGCAGCGCGCGGTGTTCGATGGATTGATCGCGGGCGTGGGCGCGTCGGCTTTGCAGGCGTCGTTGCGTGCACGGGGACTGTTGCCGTCGGGTGCGCCGGGGCGTCGCGCACTCGACGAGCTGGTGGCGGAGATCGAGCCCTATGCGCATGCATTCAAGGCATGGCGGGGGGATTCCGAAGCAGGCGTGTTGATGGCCGAAGCCGAGATCGATGGGGTCCGGTTGCATGGACGCATCGCTGATGCGTGGCCACGGGGCATTGCGCGCGTTCGCGTGGGCAAGCCAAACGGACCATCGGCAGTCCGCAACGGCCTCGACTGGTTGTTGGCAAGTGCAGCGGGGATCGAGCTTCCTCTTGCGGAATTCCATGAATCCGGGAAAGGCGGCATCGGCCCGCATGTGCGGCTATCGATCGGGCGTGAAGCTGCCATCGACGCCCTGCGTGTCCTGATGGCAATTCGTGCAGAAGGACTGCGGCGACCATTGCCATTCGCGCCCTACAGCGCGTGGGCGCTGTACTCCGCACCCACGCCCGTACTCGGAATGCGCTACGCCGCGAATACCTGGCGAGGCGGCGAGCGGCAATGGGCGGAAGGGAGCAGTAGTACCTGGCAGCTCGCACTGCGCGGACGCGACCTGTTCGCAGACGAAGCCCTGCGCGATGAGTTCGCGGAACTGACGGGTGACGTTTACGGTGCATTGATGTCCGGGCGAGGCCGATCGATCGACATTGATGGCATCGAGCTGCCGGAACGCGATGATGCGGGGGATGCGCCGTGAGCGCCGGTGCATCGCGCGATCCCTGGCTGGAATTGCCGCTGGGTGGCGTGCGCCTGATCGAAGCCAGCGCCGGCACCGGCAAGACCTACACTTTGGCGACACTGGTGACGCGGCTGGTGGTCGAACGTGGCCTGCGCATCGGCGAAATCCTGGCGGTGACCTTCACCGAAGCAGCGACCCAGGAACTGCGCAAGCGCATCCGTGAGCGCCTGCAGCTCGCGCTCGATGTACTGGATGCTGCTTCGGTCGTGGATGAAGCATCGGAGGCCGCATTGACGCGCGCGATCCTCGAAGGGCATCTCGCGCAAAACAAGGAAGCCCGTGATGCGCTGCGCCGGCGCTTGCGCCAAGCCGTGCACGAGACCGATCTTGCTGCCATCTTCACCATTCACGGCTTCTGCCTGCGCGTACTGCGCGAACATGCGCTGGAAGCGGGCCATGCTTTCGAAGCGCCGGAACTGCTCGCGAGCGACCGCAGCCTGCGCGAGGAGGTTGCTGCGGATCTCTGGCGCGCGCACGCGATTGATGATGAGGCAACGAATGACCTCGTCACGTTGTGGAGCCAGGGCCATGGTGCCTTGGCGGAGGACCTGCCGGCGCTGCTGCGCGAACCCATCCTGCTGCCACCGGAACTCACTCTGCCGGAGGATCCCGCGCCACGGGTGCACAAGGCCACAGCGACATTGGCGGATGCATTCCGCTCGCATGGCGATGAATTTCGTGCCGCATTGCTGGCTGCGCTGGCCGACAAAGTCCTCCACGGAGGCAGCTACAAGGCCGAATGGATCAATGCGTTGTTCGATGCGGCGACGCACTGGGTCGGATCGGCTCGTGCCGGCGTCCCGTTCGAACATGAAAAACTGGCCAACCTGCAGCGCGATGTCCTGTTGGAGAAAACCAACAAGGCGCAAGCCGGCAAGACCCCTGATTCTCCGTTGTGCGTCGCGGTCCAGTCCTATCTCGACGCCCTCGAGGCGCATCGCGATTACACCGCGCGCCGCCAAGCCGTGCGGCTGCATCGTATTCGCGAGGATGCACGCGTCGGCATGGCCGCACTCAAGCGCCAGCGCCGGGTACAGGGATATGACGACCTCATCGATGGTGTTGCCGATGCGCTGGTTGGCGCCAATGGCGAACTGCTGGCGGCGCGGCTGCGCGCACAATACCGGGTCGCGCTGGTCGACGAATTCCAGGACACCGATGCGCGCCAGTGGGCGATTTTCGATTGCTTCTTCGGCGATGGCAGCCCTGCGCCCGGGCTGTTCCTGATCGGTGATCCCAAGCAGGCGATCTACGGGTTTCGTGGCGGCGATGTCCACGCCTATCTCGCGGCGCGCGCAACTGCGAAAGACGCGCCGCTGTTGGCGCACAATTTCCGCTCGCGGCCGCTGGTGCTGGCCGCGATCGCCGAGCTGTACCGGCAGGCGGGCGATGCAGCCTTCGTCGATGGGCGCATCGCCTTCCACACAGTCGAGCCCGGTGGTTCGGTCGGTGATGGCGATTTCCTTCGCAACGATGAAGTCGCGCCGGCGTTGACGCTGTGGCAGGCCCCGCCACCGCCTGCCGACGCCAAGGGAAACCGCAAGCCGCGGACTGCCAGCCAGTCGCGCGAACTCGCGACCCGTGCATGTATCACCGCGATCCATGGCATGTTGTCCGATGCGCGCGGCCACAAGGCGATGCTGAAGGAAGGCAGCGGCATGCGCGCGGTCCAGCCAGGCGACATCGCGGTATTGGTGCGCTCGCATTTCGAGGCAACGATGATCCGCCAGGCATTGGCCGAGGTCGGCATTCCTGCCGTGGCCGCCGGCAAGCTGAGCCTGTTCGCCACCACCGAGGCGCGCGAGTTGCAGGCGTTGTTGCTTGCGCTGTTGCACATCGGTGACGATCGTCGCCTGCGCGCGGCGTTGTCGACGGTGCTGGTCGGTGCCGATGCTGCCGCGATCGAACGACTGGACCATGATGCTGCCGCCAGCCATGCGCGGCAACAGGATGCGCAGGCCTGGCGCGAACGCTGGAATCGTGCAGGCGCGCTCGCGCTGGTCAATGACCTGGCTGCGAGCGCGGCGGAACGATTGTTGGCCCTGCACGATGGCGAGCGTCGTCTGAGCAATTACCTGCAGCTGGCGGAACTGTTGCAGGAAGCTGAACCGGACGCGCTCGGCCTGCATGGACTGGTTGATTGGCTTGAGCGCCGCATCGCCGATGCCGACAGCAACGATGAGACGCAACTCCTGCGCCTGGAGTCCGACGCACGGCGCGTACAGATCGTCACCCTGCACAAGAGCAAGGGCCTGGAATACCCGTTGGTGTTCCTGCCGTTCGCCGGGATTGGCCGTAGGGAATCGTCGCCGGGTCGCCATTGCATGGTGCACGACCCCAGCGATGGCCGGCGCCTGCACTGGAAAATCGACGTGCCGGAAGCCCAGTGGGGCCAGGCGAAACAGCAGTGGCAGGAAGACCAGCGTGCCGAAGACGCACGCCTGCTGTATGTCGGCCTGACCCGTGCCGAACATGCCCTGTGGATCGCCACCGGCGAGTTCTACAACCGAGACGGGACGGCGCTGGCGAAGATGCTGCGTGATGTCGAGGCGCTTGCCCGCGTTGATGGCATCGTGATCGATGCAGGTTCGTCGCGCGGCGACCTCCCGCGCCTGCCGCCGGAAAACGATGCCATCGTTCCGCCAGCGCGCACGGTCGAACGCCATCCCGCCAACGACTGGTGGGTCTACAGCTTCAGCCAGCTGGCGAAAGCCGATGCCGGCGATGCCAGCAGTGCGTCGACGTTGCCTGCCAGCGGTGGCAACGACGAACCCGATGTGGCCGAAGATATCATCGATGACGGATACGATCCGCGCTTCGCCGGCAATCGTTATGGCGTTGCCTTGCATGCCGCGTTCGAGCACGCTGATTTCGCCGTGTGGCGCGATTGGCATGTGGGCGATGCCGCGCCCGATGGCGCGACCGGCATCATCGCCAAGTCGCTGCGCGATGAGGGTTACGGTGCCGAGGTGCTCGATGACGGCATCGCGTTGACGACGCGCCTCGTCGGCCAGACATTGACGGTCGGATTGCCGGAAGGCGTGCGCCTTTGCGACGTGCCGGCGGACCAGCGGCGCCCGGAAATCGAGTTCCAGTTCGCACTGCAGCCGGTGCGCGTCGATGCGGTGCTGGAATTGCTGCATGCCCACGGCGTGGTCCGCGATCGCCACGGCTTCGGCCTGCGCCAGCGGCTGGAAGGGCTGATGACCGGTCTCATCGATCTTACCTACTGCGTCGACGGCAAGTGGTACGTGCTCGATTACAAATCGAATCGCCTGCCTGCATATGACGGCGCGGCGCTGCAGCGCGCGATGGCGCACAGCGAATACGACCTGCAGGCATTGATCTACACCCTGGCCCTGCATCGCTGGCTGCGTTTCCGCCTCGGTGCGGGCTACGACTACACCCGCGATTTCGGTGGCATCCGCTACCTGTTCTGTCGCGGGATCGATGCCGCGCGCAGCGATTCGCCCGGCATCTTCGCCCAGCGGTTCGCACCGGAACTGGTGCACGCGCTCGATGCCTTGTTCGGCCATGTCGCCACGGGAGCCGCCGCATGAGCCTGCTGCGCGCGCTGCGACAAAGCGGAGCATTGCGGACGCTCGACGATGCGCTGGCGCAAAGCCTGCGTCGCCTCGATGCGTCGACGCCCGATGAGGTGCTGGCTGCCGCCGCGCTGGCATCGCTGGCGGTTGCCCAGGGCCACGCCGCATTCGATCCGGCGCAACCCCGGCAATTCGTCGATGGCGACCTGCCATGGCCGGATGTCGATGCGTGGTTGTCGGCATTGCAGGCGTCGCGTTTCGTCGCCACGCCGGAAACGATGGAAGCGGAATCCATTGCCGCGCCGTTGGTGCTCGAAGGCGGATTGCTCTATCTGCGGCGTTATCGCGAATACGAACGCCGGCTGGCACTGGGGTTGCAGCGGATCGCCGCACAATCGCTCGAAGGCGACGGCGTTGCGATCCAGCCGTTGTTCGCCACGCTCTTTCCCGATGCGGAACATGGCGATCTCCAGGCGCGCGCTGCTGCCTTGGCATTGCGGCACGCGTTGGTGCTGATCACCGGCGGACCCGGCACCGGCAAGACCACCACGATTGCCCGATTGCTCGTGCTGCGCATCGCCCAGGCGATCGCCACCGGCAAGCAAACGCCGCGCATCGCACTGGCCGCGCCCACTGGCCGTGCCGCCGAACGCATGTCCGAAAGCCTGCGTCGCGCCGCTCGACAACTGGAAACATCCGGTATCGCCGTTGATCTGCTCGCGGCGTTGCCAGCCAGTGCCAGCACATTGCACCGACTGCTCGGCACCATTCCCGACACCACGCGCTTCCGCCACGATGCCGGCAATCCGCTGCCCTTCGACATCGTCGTGGTGGACGAAGCCTCGATGGTCGACCTGCCACTGATGTGCAAGCTGGTGGCAGCCGTTGCCGATGGCGCGCAACTGATCCTGCTCGGCGATGCCGACCAGCTGCCCTCGGTCGAAGCGGGCGATGTGCTGGCGGCGATCCTCTCCGCCGACAACCTGCGCGACCATCGCGTGCACCTGCAACGCGGCTGGCGCCAGAGCGCGACGCTGCAGCTGGCGCCGCTGGCGGAAGCCGTCCGCGAAGGCGCGACCACCGAAGCATTGGCGCTGCTGCGTGGCGACACGTTGTCGAACGTGCATTTCCATGAAGGCGTCGACGATCCGCTGCAGGCGCGACCGCAACTGCTCGAACACTGGCGTGCACTGGCCACGATCGATGATCCCGCGGAAGCGCTGGTGCAGGCCAATCGCCTGCGCCTGCTGACGGCATTGCGCGAAGGGCCCCAGGGCGCACGCGGCCTCAATGCACGGATCGAGGCGGCGCTGTCCGGCCGCCGCATCGGCACGCCACCGGCGTGGTTCCCGGGGCGGTTGCTGTTGATCACCCGCAACCACCACCCGCAACAGTTGTTCAACGGCGACGTCGGCATCTGTCTGCCCGACGAGCACGGCGTGCCGCTGGCGTGGTTTGCCGGAGAAGGTGGCGTGCGTGCCTTCCATCCGGCGGCGCTGCCCGCGCACGAATCGGCGTTCGCCATGACCGTGCACAAGGCGCAGGGCAGCGAATTCGACGAGGTCTGGCTGCAGCTGCCACGCATCGACAGCCGCGTCCTCAGCCGCGAGCTGATCTATACCGCGATGACCCGCGCCCGCGACGTGCTGCACATCGCCGGCAGCGCGAACGTCATCGAATCCGCGCTGTCGCGCCACGCCAGCCGCGTGTCGGGATTGGGTCGTAGACTTTCCATACTTCCAACATCCCGGAAACCACAATGAGCCAGCGCAACGCAGACGAGATCGACTTCCGCATCGTCGGCCACGACATGCAATTCGTCGAGGTGGAACTCGACCCCGGTGAAAGCGCGGTGGCCGAAGCCGGTGCGCTGATGTTCAAGGATTCCAGCGTGCAGATGGAAACCATCTTCGGCGACGGTTCGTCGTCGGGTGGCGGTGGTGGCCTGATGGACAAGCTCCTGTCGGCGGGCAAGCGCGTGGTCACCGGCGAAAGCCTGTTCACCACCGTCTACACCCATACCGGCAACGGCAAGGCCAAGGTCGCCTTCGCGGCGCCCTATCCGGGCACGGTGCTTGCACTGAAACTTTCCGATCTCGGCGGCCGCCTGATCTGCCAGAAGGACAGCTTCCTCGCCGGCGCGCGCGGCGTCTCGCTCGGCATCGCCTTCCAGCGCAAGATCCTCACCGGCCTGTTCGGCGGCGAAGGCTTCCTGATGCAGAAGCTCGAGGGCGACGGCTGGGTCTTTGTCCACGCCGGTGGCACCCTGGTCGAGCGCGAACTGGCCGCGGGCGAACGCATCGACGTCGATACCGGCTGCGTGGTCGCCTATACCGGCGGCGTCGACATGGACATCCGCCGCGTTCCCGGCCTCAAGAGCATGTTCTTTGGTGGCGAAGGCGTGTTCCTGGCCACGCTCACCGGTCCCGGCAAGGTCTGGCTGCAGTCGTTGCCGTTCTCGCGCCTGGCCGGGCGCATGTTCGCCGCGGCCCCCCAGGGTGGCGGGCAATCGCGGGGTGAAGGCTCGGTGCTCGGCAGCCTCGGTCGCATCCTCGACGGCGACAATTCGTTCTGATCACCGCGCGTCGCCGCGTTACCATTCCACGCATGGACGAATCCGACTCCCCCGACCAGCGCCACGGCGTCGCCCGTGCCGATGCCGAAGCCGCCGTGCGCACCCTGCTGCGCTGGGCCGGTGACGATCCGACCCGCGAAGGCCTGCTCGACACCCCCAAGCGCGTGGTCAAGGCCTATGGCGACTGGTTCAGTGGCTATGCCATCGATCCAGACGATTACCTGCAGCGCACCTTCGAGGAAGTCGAGGGCTACGACGAGATGATCGTCCTGCGCGACATCGAGTACGAAAGCCATTGCGAGCACCACATGGCGCCGATCATCGGCCGCGTCCACGTCGGCTACCTGCCGAAGGGGCGCGTGGTCGGGATCAGCAAGCTCGCGCGCGTGGTCGAGGCCTATGCCCGGCGCTTCCAGGTGCAGGAAAAGATGACCGCGCAGATCGCCCAGTGCATCCAGCGCGCGCTGCAACCGCAGGGTGTCGCGGTGGTGGTGGAAGGTGCGCACGAATGCATGACCACCCGCGGCATCCACAAGCGCGGCGTCAGCATGCTCACGTCCAGCATGCTCGGCACCTTCCGCGAAGACGCCCGCACCCGCAACGAATTCCTCGGCTTCATCCAGTCAGGCCGGCGCTGAACGACTGCGAAGTGCTTGACAATTTGACCCGGGTATAAATAATGCATGGATCAGCTTCAGGATCCGTGCATGACCTACAGTCCCAATACCCGCTGCACCGCCTTCGTCGACGGACGCCGCGTCGCCGCCGGCGAACTGCGCCACGTCGCGATCAAGGCCAAGCAGGCAATCGATGCCCGCGCCAATGCCCAATTGCTGGTCTTCGACGACCGCGACGGCAGCCAGATCGAACTGGACCTGCGCGGCAACATGTCCGACCTGATGCAGCGCCTCAATGGCGAGGCCCCGATCGCGGCGCCCCAGGATGAGACGCCGGCGCGCCGTGGCCGCGGCCGTCCGCGCCTGGGCGTGGTCGCGCGCGAAGTCACGCTGTTGCCGCGGCATTGGCAGTGGCTTAATGCTCAGCCGGGCGGGGCATCGGTGGCCTTGCGCAAGTTGGTCGAGGATGCGCGCCGCAGTCGTGCACAGTCCGATCGCGCCCGTGGTTGCCAGGAAGCCGCGTATCGCTTCATGCACGCAATGGCCGGCAACCTGCCGGGCTTCGAGGAAGCGACGCGCGCATTGTTCGCGCAGGATGTCGCCGGACTGGAACAACACATGGCCGGTTGGCCCGATGACATCCGCGAGCATGCCTTGATGCTGGCGGCCGACGCCCTGCATCACTGAGCACGCACATGGACGCAACCACGCAACCGCAGGCGCGGCGCGCCGCCGTCATCTTCATCTTCATCACCGTGATGCTCGACGTGCTGGCGATCGGCGTGATCATCCCGGTGCTGCCACACATCATCAAGGACATGGCCGGGGGCAGCTTCATCGAAGCGACGCGCTGGAGTGGCTGGTTCGGCACCGCCTTCATGGTGATGCAGTTCGTGTTCACGCCGGTGCAGGGCGCATTGTCCGACCACTTCGGCCGCCGCCCGATCATCCTGTTGTCGAACCTCGGCCTCGGCCTCGATTTCATATTGATGGCGCTGGTCAACACGCTGCCGCTGCTGTTCATCGGCCGCATCATTTCCGGCATCACCTCGGCGAGTTTCAGCACCGCGAACGCCTACATCGCCGATGTCACGCCGTTCGACAAGCGCGCCGCCGCGTTCGGGATGATGGGTGCGGCATTCGGGCTCGGCTTCGTCATTGGCCCGGCGCTGGGCAGTGCGCTGTCGCACTGGGGCGCGCGCGTGCCGTTCTGGGCCGCGGCGATCCTCTCGCTCGCCAATTTCTGCTACGGCCTGTTCGTGCTGCCGGAATCGTTGCCGAAGGACAGGCGCGTCGCCACCAACTGGAAGCAGGCCAACCCGATCGGCGCCCTGGTCGGTTCGGCGAAGCTGCTCAAGCGCTATCCGCAGGTGTCCGCGCTGGCCCTGGTGGTCTTCCTGTTCGCGCTGGCGCAGTACGCCTACAACGCCACCTTCGTGCTCAATGTCGACTACCGCTTCCATTGGGGCGAACAGCAAGTCGGTTACGTGCTCGGCCTGGTCGGTGTGCTCACCGCGCTCGTCCAGGGGTTCCTCGTAGGCAGGATCATTCCGAAGCTGGGTGAACGCCGCGCGCTGTTGTTCGGCACCCTGTGCGGGCTGGTTGCGCTCATCGGTTACGGCCTCACTTCGCATGGCTGGGTCTTCCTTGCGCTGATGCCACTGGGTGCGCTCATGGGCATGGCGGGTCCGGTGGTGCAGTCGGTGATGACGCGCCAGGTCGATCCGCACGAGCAGGGGCGACTGCAGGGCGCGCTGGCGTCGTTGCAGAGCGTTGCCGGGATGATCGGGCCGCTGTTGTTCACCGGGGTGTTCGCCCACTTCATCGATCCGAAGACGCCGCTGCAGGTCCCGGGTTCGCCCTTCCTGCTCTCGGCCCTGCTGGTGGCGATGGCGCTGGTGGTGGCATGGCGCAGCACGCAGGCGATGACTTCCGGCACGGGTGCGACCGCCACGGCTGCGTAGGATGGGACGGTTATCAGCCGGAGTCCCTCATCCATGTTGCGTCGCAGCTTGCCCGCCCTCGCCATCCTCCCCCTCGCGCTCGCATCCGCCCTCGCTTCGGCGCAGACGGTGCCCGAGCCCAAGGACGTCGATTTCCCCGGTGGCCCCGTCACCATCGAAGTCGACGCCACCGATCTTTCCCAGCGCATTTTCAAGGTCAAGGAAACCATTCCCGCGACCCAGGGCACGCTGACGCTGCTGTATTCGCAGTGGATTCCCGGCCAGCACAGCCCGAGCGGCCCGATCGACAAGATGGCCGGCTTCGTGTTCACCGCCAATGGCAAGCGCCTGGCCTGGAAGCGCGATCCCGCCAACGTCTACGCCTTCCACGTCGACGTGCCGGCGGGCGTGTCGAGCGTGACCGCCGAATACCAGTACCTGTCGCCGACGACCAGCGCCGAAGGCGGCGCGCAGATGACGCCGAAGCTGCTCAACCTGAAGTGGAACGCCGTGCTGCTGTATCCGGCCGGCTACTACGGCGCGCGCATTCCGTATGTCGCCAAGGTCCGTTACCCGACCGGCTGGACCGCGTTCACCGCGCTGGATGTCGCATCCAAGGCCGGCGACGTCGTCACCTACAAGCAGGAACCGTACGACATCCTGGTCGATTCGCCGGTGTTCGCCGGCCGCTACGCCAAGGACTACGACCTGACACCGGCCGGCAGCAAGGTCCCGGTGCACCTGAGCGTGGTCGCCGACGAAGCCGATGAACTGGTGGCCAAGCCCAAGCACCTCGAAATCCACAAGGAGCTGGTGCGCCAAGCGCTCAAGTTGTACGGCGCCCAGCACTACGATCACTACAACCTGCTGTTCTCGATCTCGAACCAGCTGACCGGCAACGGCCTCGAGCACCAGCGCTCCAGCGAGAACGGCGTCGGCCTCGGCTACTTCAAGGACTGGAACGAGAAGGACGGCAGCACCGACCTGCTCGCCCACGAGTACACCCATTCCTGGAACGGCAAGTACCGCCGCGGCGCCGACCTGTGGGTGCCGAACCTCAACACCCCGATGCAGGATTCGCTGTTGTGGGTGTACGAAGGCCAGACCCAGTACTGGGGCAACGTGCTCGCCGCGCGTTCCGGCCTGCGCCCGATGGATCGTTCGCGTGACACGCTTGCCATGGTCGTCGCGACCTACCAGGACAATCGTCCCGGCCTGCAATGGCGCAGCGTGCAGGACACCACCAACGATCCGACCATCGCCCAGCGCCGTCCCAAGCCGTATCGCGGCTACCAGATGAGCGAGGACTACTACTCCGCCGGCCAGCTGATCTGGCTGGGCGCCGACGCCATCATCCGCCAGAAGACCAACAACCAGAAGTCGCTCGACGATTTCGCCAAGGCCTTCTTCGGCGTCAACGACGGCGAATGGCGCAAGCAGAACTTGTACAAGTTCGAGGACGTGGTCGCCACCCTCAACAGCGTCGTGCCCTACGACTGGTCGTCCTACCTGCGCGATCGCCTCGACGGCCGCGTGCCGTTCGCCAACACCATCGAATCGACCGGCTGGAAACTGGTCTACAAGGATGAACCGAACGCCGCAGCCAAGGCCGGTGGCCGCCGCGGTGGCGGTGGCGCCGATTTCGTCTATTCGATCGGACTGGCGCTCGACAAGGACGGCAAGGTCGGCGAAGCACGCTGGGATGGCCCGGCCTTCAACGCCGGCATCGGCACCGGCAACACGATCGTCGCGGTGAATGACGTCGAATACAGCAAGGATGCGCTGGAAGACGCGATCAAGGCCGCCAAGACCGACAAGGCGCCGATCCGCCTGCTGGTCAAGGACTTCAACCAGTACCGCAACGTCAGCCTCGACTACCACGGCGGCCTGCGTTACCCGGCCCTCGAGCGCATCCCCAACACTCAGGATTATCTGACGGACATCTTCTCGCCGAAGAAGTAATCTATTGCCGGAGGGGACCACTGGAGCGGTCCGTGCGTGGGGCTGGACGTGCCTGATCTAAATCAGGCATTCACGCGCGGACTGCTACCGTGGAAACGGCAATATCCGGGGACATGAAGATGCGTACGTGGTGGTTGGCGATCGCGTTGGCACTGGCTGCTGCCGGTGCCCAGGCGGACGTCCAGAAGACAGCGCCCAAGGCGAAGACGAAACCGGCGACGGCGGCCAAGGCCAGCGCCGTGCCCGTTCCTGCAACCCAGCAGGACATCGATGCCGATGCCGCGATCCTGCAGCCTGGCAGTTTTTCCTGGGCACCGGAACGTTCGCCGAGCGGCCCCGTGGTCATGGTGGTGAGCCTGCCCGAGCAGCGCATGCATGTGTATCGCAATGGCGTGCGCATCGCCGTCTCCACCGTCAGCACCGGCATCAAGGGACGCGATACCCCGCCGGGCAGCTATGAAATCCTGCAAAAGCAGCTGATGCACCATTCCAACCTGTATGACGATGCGCCGATGCCGTTCATGCAGCGCATCACCTGGGACGGACTCGCCCTGCACGCCGGTCGCCTGCCAGGCCATCCCGCCAGCCATGGCTGCGTGCGCCTGCCGCGCGCCTTCGCCGAAAAGCTCTATGGCATCACCAAGCTGGGCGCTCGCGTGGTGATCAGCGAGGACAGCGGACTCGGTGATCTCGACAATCTGGTGCATCCGGGACCGGACGCACCGATCGACGCGGTCAGCGGCTTGCCGATCCTCGATGCTGTAGCGGGGGTACTGCCACCGCCGAAGCAACTGGCGAAGAAGGACGATGCCAAGTCCGGCAAGAAGGCCAAGACGGACGCCGATGGCACCGACCAGGCTCCGACCGCCGCGGCGGCGGCCGATGCCGCCGCCACTCCGCCTGCGACGGAGCCGAAGCCTGAACCGTTGCCAACCCCGATCGATGACCCGGCCCTGAAGGTCCAGAAGCCGGCCGACGATGGCAGGAATCAGGAAGTTCCGGCAGCTCCGGCCCCGGCCAAGCCCGCGCGCTGAGCCGCACCCAGCCTCATGAATGGGTATCTGGAACAGGTTCCGGATAACGCATTCAGACAAATCAAGAGCTTGTGCGTGTATCGTCACGCACATGAGGAAACTTCACGCGGTCTTCATCTCGCTGGCAGCTTCAACGTTGGTGAGCTGCTCCACTGTGCCTGACCATGGAACGACCGCGTCGTCATCCGTTGTCGTGCCGCGGGTGGAGCGCTCGATCCAGCCGCAGCCCGATACATCGACCACCCAGCTCGACCCCAATGCCGCCACTTTGGCGCGCCTGGAAACGCTGGCCCCGGAAGCCGATCCCGGCGTGCTCGCGCTGGCGCTGGAAGCGCGCAACTGCGCGATCCGCAATGGCGAGGTCGACCAGGACGCCAAGCTGGCGGTGATCGATTACTCGCGGCCATCGACCGACAAGCGCCTGTGGGTGTTCGACGTCGCTCGCGACCAGTTGCTGTTCCGCGAACTGGTGGCCCACGGCCAGGGCAGCGGCGACAACTACGCCACCCGTTTCTCCAACCAGGACAACAGCCACCAGACCAGTCTCGGGCTGTTCCTGACCGCCGAAACCTATATCGGCAACAACGGGTATTCGCTCAAGCTCGATGGCGTCGAGCGCGGCTTCAACGACAACGCGCGTTCGCGCGCGATCGTCATGCACGGCGCGTGGTACGTGAATCCCGAAATGATCGCGAGCAAGGGCCGCATCGGTCGCAGCCACGGCTGCCCGGCGTTGAACCAAGGCATCGCGCGCCGCGTCATCGACACGATGAAGGGCCGCCAGCTGTTGTTCTCCTACGCCAATGACGCGGCGTGGCTGCATCGCGGGCAGTCGTTCGCCTGCGACGGCCGCAGCGCGGAACAGATCGTGGCTGCCGCGCGCGCGCTGCGCGGCGGCATGCGGAGGGTGGCGGCGGCTTCGGCGCCCTGACCCTGTCGATTCACCGCCGCGCCGGCGCGGCGCAGCCTGCATCCAATCCGAGCCTTGCTGCGTATGCCTTCATGGTCTGCACGGCTGGGTATACGATGTCCGCCAGGAAAGTTGTTGTTCTCGGCAAATTGTCAGTTCATGCATCTTTCAAGGCGAGACCTGGGCTTGGCGGCTGCATGAGCAATCCGGAAGATTGGTCGGTCGAATTGGCGCGCGTCGCGAGGAGCGGGGATCGCGACAGCTTCCTGCGCATCTACGATCATTTCATGCCTCGCATCGGCCGATACCTGAAAGGGCTGGGATCGCCCGCGGCGATCGCGGAGGAATTGGCGCAAGAGTCATTGCTCCGGCTGTGGCAACACGCCGGCAGTTACGACCAGGCCCATGGCGCGGTCAGCACCTGGTTGTTCCGCATTGCCCGCAACTTGCACATTGACCGGCTGCGCCGCGACGTCAATCGCCCGGGGACCATGCCCGGGGCGGAGGAAGATTGGGCCGTCCCTGCATCCAGCGAAGCCGAAACGTTCGTGGAATGCGCGCAGTTGCGCCAGCGCATCGATGCATTGACGCCCGTGCAGGCAAGATTGATCCGGATGTCGTATTTCGAAGCCAAAAGTCACCAAGAGATCGCAAGTGAACTGGACATGCCGCTGGGCACCGTGAAATCGCACTTGCGGCGTGCCTTCCAGCGTTTGCAAGGCGAGTTGGGGGGCGTCTCGTGACGAATCCACACCATCATCTTGATCCGGCAACCGTGATCAGCCATGCAGCCGGGGCGTTGCCGCCGGAAATGGCGGCGATCGTCGCGATCCACTGCGAAGGTTGTCCGGAGTGCAGTCGCCGCCTGGCCCATGCCGAGGATGTCGGTGGTGCATTGGTCGAATTGCAGCGCCCGGAACTCGCACCGGCGCGGAAAGTGCAATTGCGCGCCGAGATGCTGGAAAGACTGGAGCGCGTGGGACTGCCCGGACATTCGCCCACGCAAGAGGCGCCGCCGCCGGATCCCGATCGATTGCCGGCGGCGCTCCATCCGTACTTCGGCAGCTCCTACCGCAGGTTGCGTTGGCGCTGGATGGGGCCGGGCATGCATTACATCCGCACGACCGGGCCAAGCGGCTGCACGATGCTGATGTTGCGCATCGGCCCGGGCAAGAGCATGCCGGTGCACGGTCACGGAGGCAGCGAGATCACCCAGATCCTGCAAGGCGCCTACGATGATGCATTGGGTCATTTCGGTGTTGGCGACATCGCCGATCTCGACGCCGACACCAAGCACCAACCGGTGACATCGCCCGGAGTGCCCTGCATTTGCGTGGCCGCGCTCGAGGCGCCATTGCGTTTCCCCGGCTGGTTGGCGCGCACGCTGCAACCCGTGTTCGGAATCTGATCCCGGTTGCATCCAAGCGCCGCTCGCACCCGTATGAGCTAGCAGGAAACGGGAGAATGCGATGGCAGGCAGTGCCGCTCAACCGAATCGCGCGATGCTGCGTGACGGACTTGTCACGTTGCGGCGCTGGGTCGACAGTTCCGCGCGGGGGGGTGAAGCCGATCCCGCGCTTGATGATCGTGTCGATTGGTTGCGCGCGCTGCCATTCATCGCCATGCACCTGGCTTGTCTCGGCGTGTTCCGGGTGGGCGTGTCCGCGACCGCAATCGGGGTCGCGCTCGGGTTGTATGCGGCGCGGATGTTCGCGCTGACCGGCTTCTATCACCGCTATTTCTCGCATCGCGCTTTCCGCACCTCGCGCCCGATGCAATTCGCCTTTGCCTTGCTGGGCGCGGCATCGGTACAGCGCGGCCCCCTGTGGTGGGCTGCGCATCATCGCCATCATCACGTGCATGCCGATACTGCGGACGATCCGCACACGCCGCGCAAAGGCTTCTGGCGAAGCCATGCGGGCTGGTTCCTGACGCGCGCCGGGTTCCGCACCGATCCCTCGCGCATCGGCGATCTGCTCCGGTTCCCCGAGTTGCGCTGGCTGGATCGTTATGACACCGCCGTCCCGGTTGCGCTGGCGGCGGGGTTGTACGCGCTCGGTGCAATGCTCGAGCGATGGGCGCCCGGACTGGGCACGAGTGGCCCGCAATTGCTGGTGTGGGGCTTTTTCGTCTCGACGGTGCTGTTGTTCCACGCCACCGTCACCATCAATTCGTTGTCCCATCGCTGGGGACGCCGTCGTTTCGCGACGCGCGACGACAGTCGCAACAATCTGTGGCTGGCGCTGCTGACGTTCGGCGAGGGTTGGCACAACAACCATCATTTTTTCCCTGGCAGCGCACGCCAGGGCTTTCGCTGGTGGGAGATCGATTTGACGTGGTACGGCCTGCGGGTGATGCAGACATTCGGGCTGATACGCGACCTGAAACCGGTTCCCGCATGGGTGCTGGCCAAGGCGGCGCACTGACATGCGCATCGCGGTGGTCGGCAGCGGGATCAGCGGCCTGTCCGCGGCATGGCTGTTGTCGCGGCACCACGAAGTCGTGCTCTATGAACAGAACGACCGCCTTGGCGGCCATGTCGACACGCATCGGGTCGAGACCGATGGCGGCTCGCTGCAAGTGGATACCGGCTTCATCGTGCATAACGCGAGGCATTGCCCGTTGCTGACGCGACTGTTCAATGAGCTCGGCGTGGCCTCGCAGCCCACGACCATGAGTTTCTCGGTACAGGACGCCGCATGCGGACTGGAATACAACGCCACTTCGCTCGATACGCTGTTCTGCCAACGCCGCAACCTGGTTTCGCCGCGGTTCTGGGGAATGTTGCGCGATCTTCGCCGCTTCTATCGCGCCGCGCCTGCGTTGCTGGACACCGCAGGCCCCGGTCCGTCGCTGGCTGATTACCTTGAAATGCACGGTTATGGCGCAGCCTTCCGCGATCAGCACCTGGTGCCGATGGCGAGCGCGCTGTGGTCGTCGCCCGCGGCGGGGATCCTGGGATTCCCGGCCAAGTACCTGGTCCAGTTCATGGCGAACCACCAGATGCTGCAGCTGACGGGCCGCCCGGCGTGGCGTGTCGTGCAAGGCGGTTCGCGCGCGTATGTCGATGCGATGTCGGCATGCTGGGATGTGCGGGTGCACGTCGACGCACCGGTGCGCGGCATCAGCCGGGATGCGAACGGAGTGACGGTGCGCCGGGATGCCGGCCGCGAACACTTTGACCATGTCGTGCTGGCCTGCCACAGCGATCAGGCGCTGGCCTTGCTGGAGGATGCGACCGACAGCGAACGCGATGTGCTGGGTGCCATCTCGTACCAGACGAACGAGACCGTCTTGCATACCGACGCCACGCTGCTTCCGCGGCACCGCAAGGCATGGGCCGCGTGGAATGCCTATCTGCCGGCGGACTCGGCGCAATCCTGCACCGTCAGCTATTGCATGAACCTCCTCCAGGGATTGCCGATGGACACGCCATTGGTGGTCACACTCAACCGCACCGCAGACATCGATCCGGCGCGGATCCTGGTGCGTCGCACTTACCACCATCCCGTCTATCGCGCGGCCGCCGTCGCTGCGCAAGCCCGCAAGCACGAAATTCAGGGCATCCACCGCACCTGGTTCGCCGGCGCGTATTGGGGCTGGGGCTTTCATGAAGACGGCATCCGCAGCGGCGTCGAGGTTGCGCAGGCGTTGGGCGCCGGCTGGTCCCATGGCGCTGCGCACCGCCCGCTTGCACCGCTGCCATTGGAGGTCGCGGCATGAGCGGCCTGGCCAGCGCTGTCTACGAAGGTCGCGTGCGCCATCGTCGCCATGCGCCGCGCGCGCATGCGTTCGCATACCGGATGGCGCAGTTGTACCTGAATCTGGACGAGGTCGACGACGTTTTCCGCGATCGCTGGCTGTGGTCGGTGAACCGGGGAAATTTCGCGGAATTCAAGCGCGACGATTTTCTCGGTGACCCGGCGCGTCCTTTGGCCGAGGCCGTGCGTGATCGCGTCGAGGACACGGCAGGCGAACGGCCCCGGGGCCCGGTCTGCATGCTGGCGCACCTGCGCTATGGCGGCTACTGCTTCAACCCGGTCTGCTTTTACTACTGCCACGATCAAGACGGCGCCTTGCACAGCATCGTCGCCGAGATCACCAACACGCCGTGGAAGGAACGCCATGCCTACGTCCTGCCGTTGGCAAGGGCGCGGCGACAGGGACGCGTGCTGAAGTGGTCGTTCGACAAGGAGTTCCACGTATCTCCATTCCTTCCGCTCGAGCGGCGCTATGCATGGACGTTCACCGAGCCGGCGGCGGATTTGCGCGTCCACATGGATGTATGCGATGGCCCGCGCCGTGAGTTCGACGCCACCCTCGAGTTGAAGCGCCGGCCGATCGACGGCAAGCATCTGGCGCGCGTGCTGTGGCGTTACCCGCTGATGACCGCGCAAGTCATGACGGGCATCCATTGGCAGGCCGCGCGCCTCTGGCTGAAGCGCATCCCCGTCCACGATCATCCCGCCAAACGGGGAAAGCACCCATGAACAGCATCGCCCGATCCGCCGTACCCACTGCCTTCGGCGCGATCGATCGCGTCCTGCGTGCGCGGTTGCTCAAGCGGCTCGCCGCATTGCATGGCCATCGACTCATCGTGTCGGACGACATGGGTCGCATCGAGCTTGGCCACGCGGATGCGACGCAGGCGCCCATCGAATTGCGGGTGAACACGCCGCGCTTCTACCGGGCGCTGGCCGCGGCCGGCAGCATCGGCGCGGCGGAGGCCTACATGGATGGCGACTGGGATTGCACGGACCTGGTGGCGCTGGTGCGCACGCTCGTGCGCAACCGCGAATTGCTGGACGGAATGGAGCGCGGCAGCGCCCGCCTGGCCGGCTGGGGGATGAAGGCGCTGCACGCGTCACGCCGCAACACGCGCGAAGGCGCCCGCCGCAACATCGCCGCGCACTACGATCTGGGAAATCCGTTCTTCCGCCTGTTCCTGTCCGACGACCTGATGTACTCGTCGGCCTTGTACGCAGGCGAGGACGACACGCTCGAGACGGCATCGGCCCGCAAATTGGCGCGTATTTGCGAAAAGTTGCGTCTTGCGGCCGATGATCATGTCGTCGAGATCGGCACAGGCTGGGGCGGCTTCGCAATCCATGCCGCGCGAGAATACGGCTGCCGGGTCACGACAACCACGATCTCAAGGGAGCAGCACGCGCTTGCCACCCAGCGCGTGGCCGAGGCCGGCCTGCAGGAGCGGGTGACGGTGTTGCTCTCGGACTATCGCGATCTGGGCGGACAGTACGACAAGCTGGTGTCGATCGAGATGATCGAGGCGATCGGCCCCCAATACATGGAGACGTACTTCGCCACGCTGGGCCGCTTGCTGAAGTCCGACGGGATCGCGCTGGTGCAGGCGATCACCATCGAGGATCACCGTTACGCGCAAGCCGTGCGCACGGTGGACTTCATCAAGCGATTCGTGTTCCCCGGGTCGTTCATTCCCTCGATCGCGGCGATGCTGGCGGCCAAGAGCCGCAGCACCGACCTCGCGCTGGTTCACCTGGAGGATTTCGGCCCGTCGTACGCACGCACGCTGCACGCCTGGCGCCAGCGGTTTCTGGCCAATCGCGCCGATGTCCGCGCGCAAGGATTCGACGAGCGGTTCCTGCGCATGTGGGAATTCTATTTGGCGTACTGCGAAGGCGGGTTTCTGGAGCGGTCGATCGGCGTCGCGCAGATGTTGCTGGCCAAGCCGGGATATCGCGGCGACTCTTACCTGCCCGGCATCGCGGTGTCGAGCGCATGAACCCCTGGTCGCAATGGCTGATCGTGTGGGCGTTCGCCGCCCTCGCTCAAGGACTGGCTTGGGCGCGCCAGCAGCGCACCGCCAACGCCGGGCTGGTGGATGTGGTCTGGTCGTTCGGTGTCGGTTGCGCAGCGATGTTTGCCGCCGCCACGGGGTCGGGTGCGGGATTGCCCCGACAACTGCTGGCCTTGTTTGGAGGTGCGTGGGGCCTTCGGCTGGGCATGCACCTGCTGCTGCGCATGCGTGGTGACAGCGAGGATGGGCGTTACGCGCAGTTGCGATCGCGCTGGGGCGCCGCTCCGCTCAAATGGCTGGCCATGTTCCAGTTCCAGGCGCTGCTGGTCGCCTTGTTCGCATTGCCGTTCCTGGCGGTTGCAGCCAACCCCGTGAACCACTGGAATGCATGGTTCGTGGCCGCCGTCGTGACCTGGGTGGGCAGCATCGCCGGCGAAGCGCTGGCTGACCGCCAGTTGTCCCGGTTTCGTGCCGACCCCGCGCATCGCGGCAAGACGTGCCGCGTCGGGCTGTGGCGGTATTCGCGCCACCCCAACTATTTCTTCGAATGGCTGCACTGGTTTTCCTATGTGTTGCTGGCGGCGGGATCGCCGATCGCATGGCTGTCCTGGTCGGGGCCGATCGTCATGTACGCGTTCCTGCGCTGGATCAGCGGCATTCCTTTCACCGAAGCGCAGGCGCTGCGCACGCGCGGCGAAGACTATGCGCGCTACCAGCGCACGACGCCGATGCTGATCCCGTGGCGACCCAAGGAGGAGCGATGAACGCTGCTGCAGATGCGATGGAACTGTCGTCGGAATTGCCCGCCGATGGCCTGCTTGGAATGGCAGAACGCGGCTACCTCCCTGATGCGCTGCTGCGGCTGGGCATTCGACGCCAGTGCGCGCAGCGCCTGCGCGACGAACACGCCGGGGATCCCGCGATGGCCGCGCGGCGCAACGTCGCGCTGATCGAAGAGTTGCGATGCAGCCCGGTCGCCATCCATGCCGATGCCGCCAACCGTCAGCACTACGAATTGCCGCCGGAATTCTTCCGGCGCTGCCTGGGGCCGCGGCTGAAGTATTCCGGGTGCTATTACCCGGCAGGCAACGAGACGCTCGCGCAAGCCGAGGAAGCCATGCTCGCCCTGTGTGGAGAGCGGGCGCAGCTGGCGGACGGGCAGGACATCCTGGAACTCGGTTGCGGCTGGGGTTCGCTCACGTTGTGGATGGCGGAGCGATATCCGAACGCGAGGATCACCGCCGTCTCCAACTCCGTGCCGCAACGCCGGTTCATCGAGTTGCAATGCCTCCTGCGCGGCCTTGGCAACGTCAGCGTCGTCACCTGCGATGTCAACCGGCTGGAATTGCCTGCCGGCGGGTTCGATCGCTGCGTTTCCGTCGAAATGTTCGAACACATGCGCAACTACGCCACGTTGTTGCTGCGGATCGACACATGGTTGCGTGACCATGGCAAGCTGTTCGTGCACATTTTCTGCCACCGCACGTTGTCGTATCCGTTCGAGACGAACGGGAGCGACAACTGGATGGGCCGCCATTTCTTCACCGGCGGATTGATGCCCGCGGCGGACACCTTGCTATGGTTCCAGGACAACCTGCGGATCGAAGACCGCTGGTTCGTCGACGGCACCCACTACCAGCGTACCGCGAACCACTGGCTGGCCAATCAGGATGCCGACCGCGACGCCGTCATGGGCATCCTCCGCAAAACCCATGGCGATGCGGCGCCGCTCTGGTTCCAGCGCTGGCGCATGTTCTGGATGGCATGCGCGGAGCTGTTCGGCTACGACCATGGCCATGAATGGATGGTCGCCCATTACCGCTTTGCGAAGGGGGCCGCATGATGGTTCGTCTTGCGCTGGCCGCGCTGCTGGCTGTCGCTCTGGTGTCCTGCGCGACCAGCCGCTCGCCCATCCCGCCGGTCGCGGAGGTCGATTTGCCCCGCTTCATGGGCGACTGGTACGTGATCGCGCATATCCCGTCCTGGCCGGAGCGCGATGCCTACGATGCCGTCGAATCCTATCGCCTCGGTCCCGACCAGCGGATCCACACGACGTTCACTTACCGCAAGGGCAGTTTCGATGCGCCGGTGAAAACCATGACGCCTGTCGGCACGGTGGTCGCCGGCACCCGCAATGCAGTGTGGGGAATGCAATTCATCTGGCCGATCGATGCAGAATATGTCGTGGTCGACCTCGCACCCGATTATTCGCGCACCATCATCGGGCGCAGCAAGCGCGACTATGTCTGGTTGATGGCGCGCACGCCGCATCTTCCGGATGCGGAACTGCAAATGGCCATTTCCCGCATCAAGTCGCTGGGATATGACGTCTCCAGGTTGCGCATGGTGCCTCAATCGAAGAGATTGCAATGAACGCTATCGCCGAAGGCATGTCAGGGCAATGAGTCGCGGAATTTTCTGGTTCCGCCGCGATTTGCGGCTTGCGGACAATCCGGCGTTGTCTCGCGCCATCCAGTCGCACGATGACGTCCTGTTCGTCTACATCGATGAAGCCGAACCCGGAAGCCATGACGCCAGCCGCGCCTGGCTCGGAAAATCCCTGGCAGCACTGGCCGCCGATCTGGAACGCCGCGGGGCGACGCTGCATGTCCTGGGTGGCGACCCGAAAGCACTGTTGCCGCGGCTTGCCGCTGCGTGCGGCGCCGATGCCGTGCATGTGTCGTCGTTGTACGAACCGCAGCGGGATGCCCGGGATGCGGAACTTGCCGCACTGTTGTCGCGCGCTGGAGTGACGATGCGTCGCGCGGGAGGGCGTTTGCTGACCGATGCAGACCAGGTGCGCAGCAAGTCGGATGCGCCGTATCGAGTATTCACCCCGTTCTTCAAGGCAGCGCTCCCGACCTGGAATTACCGTCCGCGCGCGGCGCCCGAGCGCATCGCCGGCGCTGTCTTGCCTGCGGAGCTTGCAGGCGCCGTCACCCGCATCGCCGCGCCGAAGCCGCGCTGGGATCTCGGTTTTTGGCGCCAGTGGACGCCCGGCGAGGCATCGGCACGCGAGCGCCTGCGCGCATTTCTCGATGACCTGGACGCCTATCCGGACGAACGCGACCACCCCGGCATCGACGCGACTTCGCGGTTGTCTCCGCACCTGCATTTCGGAGAGATCAGTCCGGGTCATGTGTTCGACGCCGCGCGGGCACGCGGCGGCGCGGGCGCGGACAAGTTCATCGCCGAGCTGGGATGGCGCGAGTTCGCCTACTACGTGCTTCGTCATTGGCCAGACAGCCTGACCGGGAACTTCAACCCGCGCTTCGACACGTTCCCGTGGCAGCAGGATCCGGTCGGGCTGGAGGCATGGAAGCGGGGGCGCACCGGCGTGCCGCTGATCGATGCGGGAATGCGCCAGCTTTGGCACGAAGGGTGGATGCACAACCGGGTACGCATGGTGGTCGCGTCCTGGCTGACCAAGCACATGGGCATCCACTGGAAGGAAGGCGCGGCCTGGTTCATGCACACGCTGGTGGATGCCGACATCGCCAGCAACACGCTGGGCTGGCAATGGGTCGCGGGTACCGGTGTCGATGCGGCACCCTATTTCCGCGTGTTCAACCCGGTCACGCAATCGCGCAGATTCGATCCGAGCGGCACCTATCTCCGGCGATGGCTCCCGGAACTTGCGGGGCTCGACGATGCGAGCATCCATGCGCCGTGGGAGGCGCGACGGGCCATCCCGGGCTATCCCGACAAACCCATCGTCGATTTGGACAGCGGCCGTCGCGGGGCGCTCGAGCGGCTCGAACGCATTGCCCGGCGTTGAGCCGGGCATGCCCATATGGCGTGACGCTTAGGCCACCTGCACGACGCGCAGCGGGTTGTTCCATTCCTTCAGCAATTCCGCTTCGCGTGCCTTGGCCTTGGCGAAATTCGCTTCCTTGACGTGACCGTAGCCGCGGATGTGTTCCGGCACGCTGGCGATTTCGGCGGCGAGTCCGACGTTGCCGGCATCGAGCGTCTTCAGCAGCGTTTCGATGGTCGCGCGGTAATCCTCGATCAACTTGCGTTCCATCTTGCGTTCTTCGGTATAGCCGAACACGTCGAAGGTGCCGCCGCGCAGTGACTTCAGCTTCGCCAGCTGCTTGAACGCCTTCATCATCCACGGGCCGTACTGCTTCTTGATCAAACGACCCTTGGCGTCCTTCTTCGCGAACAGCGGCGGCGCGAGGTGGAACTTCAGGGTGACATCGCCTTCGAACTGCTGGGCGATACGGCGCTGGAAGTCACCGCTGGTGTAGAGGCGCGCGACTTCGTATTCGTCCTTGTAGGCCATCAGCTTGAACAGATAGCGCGCGACGGCTTCGGTCAGCACGGTGGAGCCGGGTGCGTGGCGATGTTCGAAGTCGCGGACGTTGTTGACGAAGCTGCGGTAATGCTCGGCGTAGGCCTTGTCCTGGTAGTCGACGAGGAAACCGACGCGACGCGAGATCACTTCATCGAGCGAACGCGACAGGCGGGCGTCGTCCAGCGGCAGGAAGGCGACGCCTTGGTCGAAGTGCTCGGGCACGCGACGGATTTCGCTTTCATCATGGGTCGCGGTCGGCGACAGTCCCGATTCCAGGCCTTCGTTGGCGGTCGCGGCCAGCATCTGCAACTTGTGCGGCGTTGCTTCGGCCTTGGTCGGCGCGTTGCGGACGATGCCGGCGGCTTCGATCACCGCGGGCATGTCGACTGCGGCGAGCCGGCCCCAGGCGAACGCGGTCTTGTTCATCGCGACCGCGGCGCCGTTCAGTTCGACCGCGCGCATCAGTGCCTCGAACGAGATCGGCACCAGGCCCTTCTGCCAGGCATAGCCGAGGATGAAGAGGTTGGAAGCGATCGCGTCGCCCATCAACGCGTTGGCGAGCTCGGTGGCGTCGACGGTCAGCGGCACTTCGCCATCGAGCGCGGTGCGCACGGCCGCGACGATGTCGGCGGCCGGGAACTGCATGTCGGGACGGGTGGTGAAGGTGCCCGGCATCGCTTCGTAGGTATTCAGCACCACCGACGTGCGGCCGGCGCGGATCTTCGACAGCGCCCAGTAATCGTTGACCACCACCATGTCGCAGCCGAGCACGAGGTCGGCTTCGCCGGCGGCGATGCGCACGGCGTGCAGATCATCGGGCGTGCGCGCGATGCGGATATGCGTGGTCACCGCGCCACCCTTCTGGGCGAGGCCGGTCTGGTCGAGCACCGTCGCGCCCTTGGCTTCAAGGTGGCCGGCCATGCCGAGCAACGCACCGATGGTCACCACGCCGGTACCGCCGACGCCGGTGATCAGGATGTTCCAGGGCTTGTCGAGATCGGTCGCGAACACCGGTTCCGGCAGGTCTTCGAGGCGATGCGCGACATTCGCGCGCTTGCCCTTCTTCAGCTGGCCGCCTTCGACGGTGACGAAGCTCGGGCAGAAGCCTTCGACGCAGCTGAAGTCCTTGTTGCAGTTCGACTGGTCGATGTCACGCTTGCGCCCGAATTCGGTTTCCTTGGGCAGCACCGAAACACAGAACGATTTCTCGCCGCAGTCGCCGCAGCCTTCGCAGACCAGCGAGTTGATGACGACGCGCTTGTCGGGATCGACCATCTTGCCGCGCTTGCGACGACGACGCTTCTCGGTGGCGCAGGTCTGGTCGTAGATCAGCACCGACACGCCCTTGACCGTGCGCAGCTGTTCCTGCACGGCTTCGAGTTCGCGACGATCGTGGAACTCGACTTCCTTCGGGAACAGATAGCGCTGGCGCGACCACTTGGTGATGTCGTCGGACACCAGCGCGATGGTGTGCACGCCTTCCGCCAACATCTGGTGCGCGATCTGCGGCACGGTGAGGGTGCCGTCGACGGGCTGGCCGCCGGTCATCGCCACCGCGTCGTTGTAGAGGATCTTGTAGGTGATGTTGACGCCGGCCGCGATCGACTGGCGGATCGCCAGCGAACCGCTGTGGAAGTAGGTGCCGTCGCCGAGGTTCTGGAAGATGTGCGGGGTGTCGGTGAAGTTGGCCTGGCCCGCCCACGTCACGCCTTCGCCGCCCATGTGGGTGAAGGTGTCGGTGTTGCGGTCCATCCACGTCACCATGTAGTGACAGCCGATGCCGGCGGATGCGCGCGAACCTTCCGGCACCTTGGTCGAGGTGTTGTGCGGGCAGCCCGAGCAGTAGTGCGGTACGCGCGGGAAGTTGGCGCGCGGCAGGGCGAGCTCGCCTTCCTTGCCTTCCATCCACGCCAGCACGTTGCGGATCTGTTCGGAGTCGTGGAAGCGTTGCAGGCGCTTGCCGATCACGCCGGCGATGGTGGCGGGGGTGAGTTCTCCGGTCGAAGGCAGGATCCATTCGCCGGATTCGTCGAACTTGCCGACGATGCTGGGGCGCTGGCCATCGAAGTTGTAGAACAGCTCCTTCATCTGCGACTCGATGAAGCTGTGCTTTTCCTCGACGACGAGGATGTCCTGCAGGCCGCGCGCGAAGGCGCGGATGCCTTGCGGTTCCAGCGGCCAGGTCATCGCCACCTTGTAGACGCGGATACCGAGGTCCGCGCAGGCCCTGGCGTCGAGGCCGAGATATTCGAGCGCCTGCAGCACGTCGAGGTAGCTCTTGCCGGTGGTGACGATGCCGAGGCGCGCGTTGGGCGAATCGACAACCACGCGGTCGAGCTTGTTGACCCGCGCGAACGCCTGCGCGGCCTTGACCGCGTAACGATGCAGGCGCATTTCCTGGTCCAGCGGCGGATCCGGCCAGCGGATGTTCAAGCCGCCCGGCGGCATCTCGAATTCGTCGTCGCCCGGCAGGATGATCTGCTGCGCGAACGGGTTGACGTCGACCGATGCCGACGATTCCACCGTCTCGGCGATCGTCTTGAAACCGACCCAGCGGCCGGTGAAGCGCGACATCGCGAAGCCGAGCAGGCCCATCTCAAGGATGTCCTGCACGCCGGCGGGATTGAGCACCGGCATCATCGCGCTGACGAACTCGTGTTCGCTGCCGTGTGGCAGCGTGGAGGAGCGGCAGGCGTGGTCGTCGGCGGCCAGCGCCAGCACGCCGCCATGCTTCGAAGTGCCGGCGGCGTTGGCGTGCTTGAACACGTCGCCGCAGCGATCGACGCCCGGACCCTTGCCGTACCACATGCCGAACACGCCATCGACCTTGGCGCCGGGGAACAGGTTGGTCTGCTGGGTGCCCCAGACCATGGTCGCGCCGAGGTCCTCGTTGAGGCCGGGCTGGAAGCGGACGTCGTTCTTCTCGAGATATTTGCGTGCGCGCCACAACTCGAGGTCGAAGCCGCCTAGCGGCGAACCGCGATAACCGCTGATGAAGCCGGCGGTGTTCAGGCCAGCGGCGACATCGCGCAGGTGCTGCATCATCGGCAGGCGCACCAGCGCCTGGACCCCCGACAGGTAGATGCGACCCTCGGTGCGGACGTATTTGTCGTCCAGCGTGTAGTCGCGGTCGTTGACGCCGTGGGTCAGGGTGCCCTTGGCGGATTCGGGGGAGGAAAGCTCTGCGGTGCTGGTCATGCGTGCGGCCTCGCGCAGGCCCGGGCGCGCCATGGAGGCGGGTCGGGCGTGAAGGAAAGCGCAATTTTACCAGTCCGCGACCTTTCGACGGTCCGGAGGCGGCCTGCAAGGCTCGCGCGGCGGGGCCGATGCTAAGCTCCGGGCAGAGCCCATGACAGGTGTTGGTGGATGAAGACCGTACTGGTGGCAAGCTCCAAGGGTGGCGTCGGCAAGACGACACTCGCAACGAACCTGGCCGCCCACGCGGCCGTGCACGGCAAGCATTCCGTGCTGATCGACGCCGATCCGCAGCATTCCGGGATGCGCTGGGCCGAACGCCGCGCCCATCTCGACCACGCGGTGTTGCCGGTCGACGGCACCCGCAAGCAGTGGAACAAGCGCGTTCCCGACGATACCCAGCGGGTGGTGATCGACACCCCGGCCGGCTCCCATCGCGACCTGCTCGACGAATTCCTCGAAACCGCCGACGCCGTGGTGGTGCCGATCGGCCCGTCCGCGCTCGACATCGAAGCGACCGTGCATTTCCTCAACGATCTCGCCGGACATCCGCAGATCAAGAAGGGCAAGGTGCCGGTCGGCGTCGTCGCCAACCGCTTGCGACCGTGGACCAATGCCTCGCAGCAGGCGGTCGAGGTGATGCAGGGCTGGTCGATCCCGGTGGTCGGCCAGCTGCGCGACAGCCAGGGCTACGTGATGATGGCCGGCCTGGGCCGCAGCCTCTTCGATTACAACTCGGCGCAGATCCGCGAACACCAGGCGGACTGGGCGCCGTTGCTGCAGTGGTTGAATCGCGCGCGCTGAGGAATCAGCGCCCGCCGATCCACGTTCCCCTGACCTGCAGGTCGCGATCCAGCCACACCAGATCCGCGCGATAACCCGGAGCGATCTTGCCGAGCTCGTCGCCCAGCCGCAGGAATTCCGCCGGATACTGCGACGCCATCCGGCAGGCTTCGTCCAGCGGCAGGCCGAGGCGCTGCACGGTATTGCGCACGGCGCTGGCCATGTCGAGCGCCGAACCTGCAAGCGTGCCTTCGGCGGTGGTGCACTTGCCGTCGCGGCAGGTCATCGGGATGTCGTAGATGGTGAAATCCTCGCGCTCGCCGCCAACCGGCGGCATCGCATCGGTGACCAGCATCATCTTGCCGCGCGGTTTCGCCGCGATGGCGATGCGCAGCGGCGCGTCGTCGACGTGGTAGCCGTCGGCGATGATCCCGCACCAGCTCTCTGGATCGTCGATCGCGGCGCCGACACCGCCCGGTGCACGACTGCCCATCGGCGTCATCGCGTTGAACAGGTGGGTGACGCCGCGAACGCCGGCGGCGAAGGCGGCGCGGAATTGTTCGTAGGTCGCCGCGGTGTGTCCGGCGCAGACCAGCACGCCGCGTCCGGCCAACGCATGCAGCGTTTCCGGCGCGAAGCGTTCCGGCGCCAGCGTGACGATGGTGACGCCGTTGCCAAGTGAAGTGACGAGATCGAGTTCCGACGCATCCGGGGTGTGGAACTTGTGCGGATCGTGCACGCCCTTGCGCGCCTCGGCCAGCCACGGGCCTTCGAGGTGGATGCCGAGTACGCCGGGCACGCCCTGTTCGATCGCGCCATGAACCGCAGCGATCGCATCGCGCATCACCGGCACGTCGTCGCTGATCAGCGTCGGCATCAGGCCGGTGGTGCCGAACTTGCGATGCGCCTCGGCAATGCGGCGCACGCCTTCGACCGTCGGGGTGTCGTTCAACAGCACGTCGCCGCCACCGTTGACCTGGGTATCGATGAAGCCGGGAACCAGGAAGCCGTCGTCGAGGTCGACCACGGTCGCGCCGGCGACATGCAGGCCGCGCGCGATCGTGGTGATGCGTCCGTCCTCGACCAGCACGTCGAGGCCGCGTTCGAAGCCGCGCGGCGTGAGGACCTGTCCGTTGCGAAAGAGCGTCGTCATCACACTGTCTCCGTCACCTTGTTGAGATGCGGCGGCACGTCGGGATCGTGGCCGCGCGCGATCGCCAATGCGTTCGCTGCACGATAGAATGCCTGCACCGTCAGCAGCGGCGTGACGGCGGGATGTGGTGAATGCGGCAACGGCAGCACGCCATCGCCGGTCGCGCCCGGCCGCGCCAGCCACACCGGTGCGCCGCGCGCGCGGAATTCCTCGGCGACCGCCGCAGTACTGGCGCCGGTGTCGTCGTCCTGCGCGAACACCAGCACCGGGAAATCGGGTCCGACGATCGCCATCGGGCCGTGCTTCACTTCCGCCGACGAGAACGCTTCCGCGTGCAAGCCACAGGTTTCCTTGAACTTGAGCGCGGCTTCCTGCGCGGCGGCGAGGCCGAGCCCGCGTCCGATCACGAACAGGCTGCGCGCCAGGCGCAGGCCGCCGACCAGCGAGGACCAATCTTCATTCCATGCGCTGCGCAATGCGTCGGGTAGCGATTTCGTTGCCGCCAGCAAGCCGGCGTCGCCGCTCCAGTGAGCAGTGAGTTGCAGCAGTGCTGCCAGCGAGCACAGGTAGCTCTTGGTCGCGGCGACGCTCTTTTCCGGGCCGGCGTGCAGCGGGATCACGGTGTCGGCAAGCTTGGCCAGCGGCGAGTCGGCGACATTGACCAGCGCGACCACCACCGCGCCGGATGCCTTCGCGATCTCGGCGTTGCGCAACAGGTCGGGACTCTTGCCCGATTGCGAGATGGCGATGAACAGCGCGCCATCGAGTTTCGGGGCGACCGCATACACCGAGCCCACCGATGGCGAGGCCGACGCGGTGACGAGGCCGAGCGTGGTTTCGAACAGATATTTTCCGTAAGTCGCTGCATGGTCGGAACTGCCGCGCGCGCAGGTGACGATGAAGCGCGGCGGTTGCACGCGCAGGCGCGTGGCCAGTGCTTCGATCACCGCGGCATTGGCGGCGAACTGGCGGGCCACGGCATCGGCGGTTTCCGCCGCTTCGGCGTGCATCTTCGTCGTATCGGGATCGGGCAATCGGCTCATCGGTATCAATTCTGGGAAGAAGGAAGCGGGATCATTCGGCGTGCAGTTCGGCCACGAAGTCGTAGGCATCGCCGCGATAGAAGGAACGGGTGAACTCGACCACCCGGCCATCGGCGAGGAAGGCGCGGCGCTCGATGAACAATCCGGGGCTGCCTTCCGGCAACTGCATCAGGCGTGCCTGCTCGGCGTCGAAGGCGATCGCGCGCAGGCGCTGCAATGCGCGCGCCGGGTGGATGCCGCGCGCCGCGAATGCTTCGTACAACGACAGGCCGATTTCGGCGGAATCCGGCAACACCGATTGCGGCACCGTGGTGCGTTCCAGCGCCAGCGGCTGTCCGGATGCCGTGCGCAGGCGGTAGCTGCGGACCACCAGCGCGCCCGGCGACAGGTTGAGCGCCATCGCTTCTTCTGGGGTGACTTCGCCGATGCCGCGTTCGAGCACTTCGGAGCGGGGATCGAGGCCGCGGGCGCGCAGGTCGTTGGTGAAGCTGGTCAGCAGCGAGAACGATTTGACGATGCGTTCGGCGACGAAGGTGCCGGCGCCCTGGCGTTGCACCAGCAGGCCTTCCGCGACCAGACCCGAGATCGCCTTGCGCACGGTGACGCGCGATACATCGAGCAACTTCGCCAGATCGCGCTCGCCGGGCAGGGCCTGCCGGGGCTCCAGCTCGCCGTTCTCGATCGCGTGCTGCAGGGTCCGCCGCAGGTGCTGATAGGCCGGTGCGCGACGGGCGTCGCGCTGGCGCTGGAACTCGGCGGCGAGATAGGATTCCATCCAAGAACAATACCAATGAGATACCAAATTGGCAAATCAAGGCAAATTGGTATTGTATTGGTCTGAGTTCATGCTAGGATGGCCCATCGCGACAAGCAGGAGTCCAGATGCGCTCTGCCCGTAGCAGTTTCCTGTTCGACCTCGACGGCACCCTCGTCGACAGCGTCTACCAGCACGTGATGGCGTGGAAGGAAGCGCTCGACGCCGAGGGCATCCCGCTGTCGGTCTGGCGCATCCACCGCAAGATCGGCATGAGTGGCGGCTTGTTCGCACGCATGCTGTTGCGCGAGACCGGGCTCGAGCTCGACGAAGAGCGTCTCGATCGCCTGCGCCGCCTGCATGCCGCCGCCTATGTGCGCCAGCCGGTCGCGGTGCGGCCATTGCCGGGCGCGGTCGAACTGCTGCGCTATCTCGACGAGGCCGGCATCGCCTGGGCGATCGCCACCAGCGGTCGCATGGAAACCGCGAAGGTCAATCTCGATGCGCTCGGCGTCGATCCCGACAAGGTGCCGGTGATCACCCGCGACATGGTGGCGCACGCCAAGCCCGATCCCGATCTGTTCCTCGCCGCGGCGCAACGCCTCGACGTGGACATCCGCAATGCGCTGGTCGTTGGCGACAGCATCTGGGACCTGCTGGCGGCGCAGCGCGCGAATGCATTGGGCATCGGCCTGCTCAGTGGTGGCTATGGTCGCGAGGAGCTCGAACGCGCCGGTGGCTTCCGCGTCTACGACGACCCGGCCGACTTGTTGCACCACATCGACGAGGTGTGTTCGCGGCCCTGAGCCGCGAAAGCGCATCGCCCGGCTGAGCGCCTGCTGCGGTTATCCGTATCGCCGACACGCCGTGAACCCATCCATGGGGGCTCGACTCGGCATCCATGCCTCGTATGGTCGACGATACGGATAACCGCACAGGTGCCGCCGGTGACGGGCTTTTCGCTCTTTAACTCTTGAAAGCAACAGCACGCGCGCGGTGGCGGGTGGGCCAGTCCGGTGCGCGGGCATTGCGCCGCATGGATGCGGCGCATGAGCCTACATGGATGTATTCACGGCGTCCCGCGCACTGGAGCTGGTCACCCGCCAAGCCAGCGCGTGCGATGCTGTTGCGCTACGACTTCGGTCGCGGCGGCGCGGTCGAACCACGCACCACCAGTTCCGGGCTGAAGCCTTCGTTCGATGACGTCGGCTTCGGCGCATCGTCGCGCAATTCTTGCAACAAACGCTGCGCGGCATGGCGCGCGATGTCTTCCGTCGCCTGGCGCGCGGTGGTCAGTGCCGGCCAACTCTGCTTCGAGAACGGGCTGTCCTCGAAACCGGCGATCGACAGGTCGTAGGGGACGTTCATGCCGCTCGAGCGCGCGGCCGCGAGCACGCCGGCGGCGATTTCGTCGTTGCTGCCGAACACGGCGGTCGGGCGATCGGCAAGGGCAAGCAGTCGGCGCGCGCCGCGGAAGCCGTCATCGAAGGAATAGTCGCCCTCGATCACCAGCGCATCGTCGAGTGCAATGCCGTAATCGTGCAGCGCGTCCTCGTAACCCTTGTAGCGTTCCCACGACGAGCCGTGCGACTTGCCGCCCCACAGGAAGCCGATGCGGGTGTGCCCGAGCTGGATCAGGTATTCGGTGATTTCGTAGGCGGCGTCGCGGTCGTCCACGAACACGCAGGCGCTGCCGTCCTGCGGGTCGGCGGCGGCGGAGACGATGCGCACCAGCGGGATGCCGTGGGCAACCAGTTCCTTCACCAGTTCGTGGCGTTCCGACATCGGCGGCGCCAGCACGATGCCGGCGAGGCGCGCGTGTTGCGCGATGCCGATCAGTTCCTGGGCGAGTGTTGGCGACGAAGAATCGCAGGGATGGATCTGCAGTCCGTAGCCGTTCTCGCGGCAGACCGACAGCACGCCGTTCTGCACCGCGATGACGTAATACGGGTTGGGGTTGTCGTACATCAGGCCGATCGCGTACGACTGCGCGCTGCGCAGGCTGCGCGCGGAAGGATCGGGCTGGTAGTCGAGCTCGGCGATCGCGACCTGCACGCGATCTCGCGTGCGCGCCTGCACGCCGGCTTCGTTGTTGATCACGCGCGAAACCGTCTTCAACGACACCTGCGCGCGTTCCGCGACATCTCTTATGGTGGATCTGCGCAATGCCACGGACGGTTCGATCCCTTAATGACGCGAAGCGGACATCTTCGCACGCCCGGCGTCATGGCCACGTACACCGAAGTACAGAATATAGAGATAGCAGGGCACCATCAGCGCCATGAACACCAGCTGGAAATCGTGCGCCTGCTTCAGGTGCACGAACAGCTGCGGGATCACCGCGCCGCCGGAAATGCCCATGATCAGCAGCGCCGAGCCGTATTCGGTGAAGCGGCCGAGGCCCTGGATGCCGAGTGGGAAGATCGCCGGCCACATCATCGCGTTGGCGAAACCGAGTGCGGCGACGAACCCCACCGAGACATAGCCCTTGGTCAGGAAGGCACCGATGGTCAGCGCAACGCCGAGGATGGCGGAAAACGCGAGGTAGCGTTGCTGCGAAACGAAGCGCGGGATCGCGATCAGCCCAACCACGTAGCCGAGCAGCATTCCGAACAGGGTGAAGGAAGTGAAGAATTTGGTTTCGTCCAGCGGCAGGTTGAAGCCCGCGCCGTAGGTGCCGATCGCATCGCCGGCCATCACTTCCGCGCCCACGTAGACGAAGATGCACAGTGCGCCCAGCCACGCGTGCGGATACTGGAACAGGCTGGTGCGGCTGTCGCCGCCACTGCCGTTCACTTCTTCCGCACGGATTTCCGGCAATGGCGAGAACAGGATGCCGATGGCGAGCAGTGCCAGCAGGCAGGCCATGATCATGTAAGGGCCATGGATGCGTGCGGCGAAGGCATCGAGCAATTGCGCCTTGGTGGCGGCGTCTGCGCTTGCGATCTGGGCCGAGAGATCGCCCATGCCGTGCATCACCAGTGCGCCGATCGCCAGGGGCGCGAGGATGCCGGCCAGCTTGTTGCAGATGCCCATGATCGCGATGCGCTGCGCCGCGCCTTCGATCGGACCGAGGATGCTGATGTAGGGGTTCGATGCGGTCTGCAGGATCGCGAGGCCCGCACCGATGATGAAGACTCCGGCGACCGCACCCGGATATACGCGTTGCGTGGTGAACTGGCCGAACACCAGTGCGCCGATCGCCATCAGGAACAGGCCGAGCGCCATGCCTTTCTTCATGCCGGTGCGGCGCAGGATCAGCGACGACGGCAGCGCCAGGCAGAAGTAGGAGATGTAGAACGCGCTGGGGATGAGGAAGGCCAGCGTTTCACTGACGTCGAACGCGACCTTGGCGAACGAGATCAACGGGCCATTGAGCCAGGTGACGAAGCCGAAAATGAAGAACAGCGCTCCGACGATGGCGATCGAGCCGGTATTGCTGCGCGTGGCGCCAGCAGGAATGGCGGAGGTGGACATGCGGCGAGGGCTCCCGGTGGATCTGTCTGAGGACGGTGGTGCGGATTCGCCCGATTGAGGCACAAGACAGAAACCGGCGCAACGTTGTCATCCATCTGCTTGGAAACTGCCATTCGTCATGGTGGAGATTCGGCCCTGAAAGGCCCGGTTGACCGATTGGGTCATGCTGCTATGCAACAGAAAATCCGGTTAAATGGGTCAAATCCGCTATTTTGAAAGATGAATGCGACCGTTTGTTGACAACGTTGTCAACGCAGCGCCAATGTCGCGCCGTCACATGAGGCCGGGGGCCTTCCATGCAAGGCAGTCTGGGGTCCAATGCAGAACGCTTCGTCGCTGCCGATGTCGGCGGGACGCACGCGCGCGTTGCCCTGGTGCAGACCGATGGCGACCGCACCATCGAAGTGCAGGCCTATCGCAAGTACAGCTGCGCGGAATTCCCCAGCCTGACCGCGATCCTCGCCGACTTCGTCGCCGGCCAGCGTGATGGCACCGATCGCATGGCGATCGCCAGTGCCGGATTGATGCTGGACGGCCAGCTGGTCAATTCCAACCTGCCGTGGGACGTGTCGCTGGCGGAGATGCGTCGCGAGCTCGGCCTGCGCGATCTCCATGTCATCAACGATTTCGCCGCCGCCGCACATGGTGCGGGGCGCCTGGGCGCGGGCGATCTGCGCCTGCTCACGCCCGGCGTGGACAAGGTGGTCCCGGGGCCGATGCTGGTGGTTGGCCCGGGCACCGGGCTGGGCGCGGCGGTGTGCATTCCGACCATGCACGGCAACGTGGTGCTGCCGACCGAAGCGGGTTGGCCGGCGTTCGCGCCGGTGACGCCGCGCGAGATCGAAATTTTGCGCTGGTTGCAACGCGGCAGCCGCCACGTCGCAGTCGAACACCTGGTTTCCGGACCGGGCATGGCCAATCTCTATCGCGCCATTTGTGCGATCGATGGCGTGGCCACGCGTTTCGCGACGCCGGCCGAAATCACCAATGGCGCACGCGCAGGCGATGCCCAGGCAGGCGACACCGTGCTGTCGTTCTGCGCATTGCTCGGCAGCGCCATCGGCGATCTCGCCGCCATCACCTGCGCGGGCAGCGTGCATGTAGCCGGTGGCGTGCTGCCGCAACTGGTGGACTTCCTGCCGCATAGCGATTTCCGTGCACGCATGGTCGACAAGGGCGCGATGCAGCCCCTGCTCGAGCGCGTGCCGGTGTGGTTGATCGAAAACGAACGGCTCGGCGTGCTTGGTGCGGCGAGCTGGTACCAGCAGCACCTCGGGGAGCACCCGGAAGAAACAACGGCCCGGAGGGAGTGGGCTGGCAACGCATAACAATAACCAGGCCCGACGGTCCCGCGACAAACGGGCCTGGGTCATCAACTGACCGGAGAACCAAGCAATGCAACTCAAGAAAACACTGTTGACGATCGGCATCGTCACCGCGCTCGGCGCCGCCGGCAGTGCGATGGCCCAGGACGCACAACCCGCGCAGCAGGCTCCGGCGAAAGCCAAGGCCGGCGATCTCGATTCGATCGTCGTGACCGGCATCCGCGGTTCGCAGGAAAAGTCGCTGGATACCAAGCGCAACGCCAAGTCCCACATCGAAGTGGTCACCGCCGAAGACGTCGGCAAGCTGCCGGCGCACAACGTCGCCGATACCCTGCAGCGCCTGCCGGGCGTCAACATCAGCTCGTCCAGCGCCGATGAAGGCGGCTTCGATGAAGCCGACCGCGTCAGCCTGCGCGGCACCAGCCCGAGCCTGACCCAGACGATGATCGACGGCCACGCGGTGGCGTCGGCCGACTGGTTCGTGCTCAGCCAGGGCGGAAGCATGGGTCGCAGCGTCAGCTACACCCTGCTGCCGTCCGAGCTCGTCTATTCGGTGGAAGTGAACAAGACCTCGCAGGCCAAGCTCGCCGACGGCGGTACCACCGGCACGGTCAACATCATCACCCGCAAGCCGCTGCAGTTCGCCAAGGGCATCACCGGCGAAGGTTCGATCGGCGCGGTCTATTCGGACCAGGCCAAGAAGTACGATCCGCAGCTCTCGGCGCTGTTCAATTACAAGAACAATGCCGGCAACTTCGCCTTCATGATCCAGGCCTTCGACCAGAAGCGCCACCTGCGTCGCGAAGCACAGGAGCTCCCGTCCGGGTTCGCCCAGATCGATCCGACCTCGGCGGTTGCGCTCGCGCACCCCGACCTTGCCAACGTCTATTACCCGAGCCTGCTGGGTTCGACCCTGTTCGAACAGGAACGTGATCGCCGCGGCGGCCTGCTCTCGGTCCAGGTCAAGACCACCGACAGCTTCACGCTGGGCGTGACCGGCTTCGTCTCGAACATGAAGGCCAACAACTACAACCGCAACTACATGCTGTGGGGCGGCAACTTCGCCAATACGCAGTCGCCGGACGCCGGCTATGTGGTGCAGAACGGCGTGCTGACCAAGGCCAACTACACCGGCCAGGCTGGCACGGCGTACGCGGTGTACGACATGATCTCGCGCGAAGCCACCGCCAAGAGCGGCTACTTCACCATCGATGGCGACTGGCAGGCGTCCGAGAACCTCTCGGCCAAGTTCCAGTTGGGTTCGAGCTACGGCCAAGGCGAGACGGCCCGCCAGTTCATTGCCGAAGTGACCAGTGCCGTCGGTGGCGGCGCCAGCTGGCAGACGCACGGCACCGGTTCGCCGGTCGACTGGAGCGTGGGCGGCAATACCGGCCCGAGCACCTCCGGTTTCGGTACCTGGGGCAACCAGCAGGTGAAGGCGATCGATCGCGAGAAGTGGGCGACCGCCGACTTCACCAGCTATTTCAACGCCGGTGCGTTCTCTTCGCTTGATTTCGGCGTGCGCATGGCCAACCACAGCCGTCGCGCGGTTTCGCCGGAAGGCGCCAGCCCCGGCAACATCGCCGCGGCGCTGACGAATGCAGCGGTTGATTACTACCCGAGCGGGTTCGGCAGCAACCTCGGCGGCAATTTCCCCCGCAACATCTGGTTCTACACGCCGGACGCGCTGAAGAACGCGATCATCAACAACTCGACCTGGCTGTCCAACAACGATGGTCCCCTCGGCCGCCACAACTATGGCGGTGAATTCACCGTTCGCGAGAAGAGCACCGCGCTCTACGTCCAGGCCAACTTCGAAGGCACCCACTGGAACGGCAACTTCGGCCTGCGTTCGGTCAACATCAAGCAGAGCATCTACACCTACTTCGCCGACACGGTGGATCCCGATGTCAGCAGCCTGTTCGGGTCCTGGAAGCGGGTGTACCAGAGCAACAAGATCAACCGCATCCTGCCCAGCGCCAACTTCAAGTACGACCTGAGCAGCAACCTGGTGCTGCGCCTGGCCGGTTCGCAGACGCAGACCCTGCCGGACTATTCCGCGCTGGGGGCATCGTCCTGGGGTTCGGATCTCGACAAGACCGGCGGCGGCGGCAACCCGAAGCTGAAGCCGGTGCTGTCGACCAACTTCGACGCCAACCTCGAGTGGTACTTCATGCCGCGCGGCCTGTTGTCGGCCGGCGTGTATTCGATGAACATGAAGGACTACGTCGCCTACGGCGTGCAGACGCAGATGCTGTTCAGCGAACTCACCCACCAGCTTGAGGCGTACAAGGTCGCGATGCCGATCAACGCCAATGCCAAGGTCAAGGGTGTCGAGCTGGTGTACGAACAGCCGATCGGCAAGAACTTCGGCGTCACCGCCAACTACACCTATGCCGACGGTTCGTCGTCGCACACCTGGGCCGATGGCAGCCATAACCTGCTCGGCACCTCGAAGAACACCTACAACATCGGTGCCTACTTCGAGAACGACACCTTCGGTGCGCGCGTCAGCTACACCCGCCGTTCGTCGTTCCTGATCGGCCTGTCCGGCGCCAACCCGTACTACCAGGCCAGCTTCGGCACGATGTCGGCGTCGTTGAGCTACAAGGCCACCAAGTGGTTGAGCGTCAGCCTGGATGCGCTGAACCTCAACGATCCGGTGATCAAGTACTACCAGAGCGCGACCATCCCGACCTCGTTCTACAGCAACGGCCGCCAGTACTACCTGAACCTGCACTTCAAGTTCTGATAGCCGCAACCGTTCCATTGATGTACCCCACCTCGGGGCCCTTTCCGGGCCCCGTTTTTTTCGGTGGTGAGAGAATCGCCATGCCGATCAAGGAATCCGAGATGAAGCCACGCACCGTCGTCCCGCTCGTCGCCGCCTTCTGCCTGGGGCTGCTGTCCACATCCGTCGTGCGGGCAGAAGATGCCGGCATCGTCACGCCAAGGTTGTTGCCTCAGCCGGCGCACATGGTGCAGAAGCAGGGAAGTTTCGTCGTCGACGGCAACACCGGCATCCATGCCGATGGCATGGTTGCGCGCACCGCGGCGACGCAATTCGCGGCGATGCTGCCGGCATCCGGACCGCAGCCGAAACTGGTGGCAAGCAAGACGCCGAAGGGCATCGCCTTCGCCATCGATACGGCGCAAGCATGGTCATCGCCCGATGCCTACGCGATCGACGTCGATGCGAACGGCGTGCGCGTGCGCGCTGGCGACGGAAAGGGCCTGTACTACGGGGCGGTCACGCTGGCGCAGTTGCTGACTTCGGGCGAAAGCACCGCGAGCGTGCGACTGCCTGCACTCCATATCGATGATGCGCCGCGTTTCGGCTGGCGCGGTTTCATGCTGGACTCGGCCCGGCATTTCCAGTCGGTCGATGAGATCAAGCGACTGCTCGATGCGATGGCGCAACTCAAGCTCGACGTTTTCCATTGGCACCTGACCGATGACCAGGGCTGGCGCTTCCCGGTGCCGGGTTGGCCGAAGCTCACCACGGTCGGCGCTTGCCGCATTCCGTCCGGTGACGGCGGCATCGATGCCGCGACCGGAAAGCCGGTGCCGTATTGCGGCTTCTACAGTGAGGCGCAGATTCGCGAGGTGGTCGCCTACGCCGCCGCGCGCCACATCGACGTGGTGCCGGAAGTCGATATCCCCGGCCACGCAACCGCGGCGATCGCCGCCTATCCGCAGCTGGGCGTGTCCGGCCAGCAGATCGCGGTGTCCAGCGAGTGGGGCGTCAACGTCAACCTGTTCAACGCCGACGAAGCGACGATGCGCTTCCTCGAGGACGTGATGGGGCAGGTGGCGAAACTCTTCCCGGGTCGCTATGTCCACATCGGTGGCGACGAAGCGGTCAAGGACCAGTGGAAGGCGTCGCCCAGGATGCAGGCGCGCATCCGCGAACTCGGCGTCAACGGCGAGGAAGGCCTGCAGGCGTGGATGATCGCGCGACTCGAGCGTTACCTGTCCGCCCACGGCAAGCGCGTGATCGGCTGGGACGAAATCCTTGCCGGCAAGCTGCCGCAATCGGCGACGGTGATGAGCTGGCGCGGTGCCGAAGGCGGCATCGATGCCGCGAAGCAGGGGCATGACGTGGTGATGGCGCCGGCCGGCGATCTCTACCTCGACTACCTGCAGACCGATTCGCCGGATGAAATCCCGGGGCGGCCTTCCATGGTCACGATGAAGCAGGTCTACGATTTCGAGCCGGTGCCGAAGGTGCTGGATGCGCAGCAGGCGACGCACATCCTCGGCGTGCAGGCCAATGTCTGGACCGAACACATGCGCAGCATGGCGCGCGTGCAGCATGCGTTCTTCCCGCGCATCGCCGCATTGGCCGAAGTGGCGTGGTCGCCGCAATCCGCGCGCGATTACGCCGGGTTCCTGCAGCGACTGCCGGCGATGCTGCCGCGCTGGCGTGCGCAGGGCATCGCCTACGCCGCGACCCCGTTCCAGCCGATCGTGACTTCGGAAGCGCAGGATGGCGGGGTGCAGGTCACCTTGCGCGAACCGCTGGGCTACACAATGCGTTACACCACCGACGGCAGCGCGCCGACGGCGGCATCGCCGGCGTATTACGCGTCGCTGGGATTGCCGTTGCCGGCCACGTTGAACGCGCAGGCGTTCTTCGACGGCAAGCCGCTGGGCGCGGCGGTGACGCGCACGTTCACGGCGGCATCGCTGCGCACCCGCAGTGACGAAGAGTTGGCGACCTGTACCCGCAAGCTGGTGTTGCGCCTGGAAGACGACGGTCCGCGAATCGGCGATCGCGCCATCTTCAATGTCGATATCTTCGATCCGTGCTGGACGTGGAAGCGCGCGCCGCTGGCCGGCATCGCCGAAGTGCAGGTGCGCGCAGGTCGCATTCCCTACTTCTTCCAGCTGGCGCACGACGAACCCAGCCGCGTGTTCAAACCGGCGCAGACCGCGCATGGCGAGCTCGAACTGCGTGCTGGTTGCGATGGCCAGATGCTGGCGACGGTGCCGCTGCCGGCACAGCCGGATGCCGATGGCTTCATCACCCTGCATGCGCCGTTGCGGGATGCGCCGGCCAATGCCGACCTGTGCATCCGCTTCACTGGCGATACCCGCCCGACGATGTGGGTGCTCGATCGCGTGACGCTGGCTCCGCATTGACCATGCCGTTCCGGCCTTGACGCCGGCTTGCATCCTGAACGATAACCTGTCTTCTTTGGAACCTCGGACACTCCCATGCCCAAAGAACTGGTGCTGATCCGCCACGCGCACGCCGAGCCGCATGGCCCCGGACAGTCCGACATGGATCGCATACTGTCGGAGATCGGTCGCAAGGAAGCAGCGGAAGCCGGCGTCTGGTTGAAGGCGCACGCGCAACCGCCGGACCAGGTGCTGTGTTCGCCGGCGCAACGCACCCGCGAAACGCTGCAGGAAATCATGAAGGCGACCGGCAACTTCCCGGTCCGCGAGGAAGCCGCGATCTATGAAGCCGGCGTCGGCACCTTGATCGGATTGATCGAAACCGCCCGCGACGCACACGCCCTGTGGCTGGTCGGCCACAATCCGGCGCTGGAGCAGCTGGCGGCGTTTTTGTCGGAAGGCCGCAGCGGCGAAGCGCGCGGCATGCCACCGGGCAGCACCGTGGTGTTGCGCCTGCCCGACGATGCCGCGATCGAGCCCGGCGTCGCGGAAGTCCTGGCGTTCTGGTGGCCCTGAGAAGTGTGATTGTCTGCCTGCTGGCGCTTGCCGCAGGCGGTTGCACCACGCTGTCCAAATCCGACCACGCGCATGCCGAGGCGATCGCGATCGCCGCTCGCAGCGATGTCGTCGATTGCCAGCGCGCCGACCACTGCGCCGATCCTTCGGTGCTCGAAGGCGCGACCCCGCAGGCGGGCAACCGCGTGCTGCTGCTCGACGACGGCCAGGACGCCCTGCTGGCGCGCATGCACATGATCCGCAGTGCGCGCGAACGCATCGACCTGCAGACCTACATCTACAAGGAAGACGACGCCGGGCGCATGGTCCTGCAGGAACTGCTGGCCGCGGCGCGGCGCGGCGTGCAGGTGCGCGTGCTGATCGACCAGCTGTCGGCGATGGAATCCCCGGAGACGCTGGCCGCGCTCTCCGGCATCCATCGCAACTTCCAGCTGCGCATCTACAGCCCCTTGTTCAACCTCGGCCGGCCCAATTACGCCGACTACGTACTCGCCAGTTTCGTGCGGTTCCGCCAGCTCAACCAGCGCATGCACACCAAGGTGCTGGTGGTGGATGGCGACGTCGGCGTCACCGGCGGCCGCAACTACAGCGACGACTACTACGACTGGTCGCAGACCTACAACTTCCTCGATCGCGACGTGCTGGTGTCCGGCCCCGCGGCCAGGGCGATGCAAACCAACTTCGACGCGTTCTGGGTCGCGCCGCAAAGCGTGCCGGTCGAACAGCTCAATGATGTCGCGAAGATCCTGCTCGCGCACGGCGTGCCGGCGCTGGCCGACAAGCGTTACGAATTGCCGGAGCGCGTCCGCGCGATGCAAAATGCTTCCGCCGATCCGGTACTGCTGCGCAAGCGGCTGGGCGATGCGCTGGTGCCCGTTGCCGATGCCGAATTCGTCGCCGATCCGCCGGGGAAACACGAAGATGCCGCCAAGCGCAGTGACACTGCGCCTGCATCGTTGGTGGTGCGCGACGTGGTGGAGTCCGCGCGGCATGAAGTGGTAATGCAGACGCCGTACCTGGTGCTGACCCATGGTGCGCAACGCATGTTCCAGGGACTACGTCGTCGTCCCGATCCGCCGCGGGTGATCGTCTCGACCAGCAGCCTGGCCGGCATCGACAACGCGCTCACTTACGCGATGGCCTACAAGTATCGCCGCCGCTACATCAAGCGTTTCGGCTTCGAGATGTACGAGCTCAAGCCTTTCCCGCAGGACGTGCCGATGCGGGTCGGCGATCTCGTCACCGACGAAGAAGACGTGGCAGATGAAGGGGAGGTGGAGAACGCCACGCGCGCGAGTGTGCGGGGCCGTCGTCGCCCGTTGCCTGCCGGTGGCGAAGACACATCGCGACGTGGCGTGTTGCTCTATCGCCTCAATCGACCGCTGCCGCAATCCGATGAGCCACGCGTCGGCCTGCACGCGAAATCGCTGGTGGTCGATCGCAGCGTCGCCGTGGTCGGCAGCCACAACTTCGATCCGCGCGGCGTCAACTACAACACCGAGAGCGCGCTGATCATCCGTGATCCGGCCTTCGCCGCGCGAGTGGCCGACAGCATCATGCGCGATACCCTGCCGGCCAATGCCTGGGTGATCGCGCCGCGCGATCCTGTCATCGCCGACGTCGACGACACCATCGTCCGCGCCAGCGAGCGCCTGCCGATCTTCGACCTGTGGCCGAGCCGCTACGCCACGGCCTTCGATTTCCGCGGCGGCCCCGGCTGTCCCAGGCCGCTGCCCATCCGCGATCCGGATTTCCACCGCTGCTACCGGGCGGTCGGCGACTTCCCGGATGTCCCTCTGCTGGGGGTGAAGTGGTGGCTGACCAGGGCGATCACGGCATTCGGGGCCGGAATGACCCCGTTTTTGTAGGCCCGGGGGCGCCCTCCCGACCCATGACTCCAGTTGTGTGACTTCTGGCAGGGGCCAAAACGGATTTGGTGTTGTACTTTACCAACACACCGAAACAACACCACACCAAACAGGAGTCTGCCATGTATGCCTACGCCGCCCCGAAGACCGTCCGCCGCCCGATGAACCCGCAAGCCGCGCACGCCACCCCGTCCACCTATGAACGCCAGGAAGCCGCCCCGTTCGGCACCGGTTATGGCCGCAGCAGCGGTTACGTCCAGCGCCCCCGTTATACCCGCGACTGGGCCCCGGCTCGCTTCACCCTGCGTTGATCCATCCCGGTCGAGTTAGTCTGGCGTCGTCTTTTCCAACCAAGAACGCAACCATGCCGTTCCGCCGCCAGATCACGCTCGATCAGTTGAATGCGTTGTCCCGCAACACCCTGATGGAACCACTTGGCATCGTCTTTACCGAACTGGGCGCCGATTACCTGCGCGCGACGATGCCGGTGGATGCCCGTACCCACCAGCCCTACGGATTGCTGCATGGCGGCGCTTCGGCGGCGCTGGCGGAAACCCTTGGCAGCACGGCCGCCGGCCTGTGCGTGGGGGAGGACGAAGGCGTGGTCGGTATCGAGATCAACGCCAATCACTTGCGCGGCGCGCGCGAGGGCGTGGTCACCGGCACCGCGCGGCCGCTGCATGTCGGCCGATCCACCCAAGTGTGGGAAATGAAAATCGAAAACGAGGCAGGCGATCTCGTCTGCATCTCGCGCCTGACGCTGGCGGTGATTCGGCGTCGTTAAAGCACCCGCTGAGCGCGCGTGTTGTTGCTTTCTTGAAGAGCGAAAAGCCCACCACCGGTGGCGCCTATGCGGTTCGTCCGTATGGCCGACCATTCCGCCGCATGGATGCGGCGGAGAGCCTACATGGACGTATTCACGGCGTGCCGGCCATACGGATAACCGCGATAGGCGCACAGCCGGGCGATGTGCTTTCGCGAATCGCCCAGCTACCAGCGCGTGCGATCAGTCCTTGCCCAGCCAGCGGTAGATCACGCCGCCGAGAATGCCACCGATTGCCGGCGCCACCCAGAACAGCCACAACTGGCTCATCGCCCCGCTGCCGGCGAACAAGGCCACCGCGGTCGAGCGCGCCGGATTCACCGAGGTATTGGTGACGGGAATGCTGATGAGATGGATCAGCGTCAGTGCAAGGCCAATGGCGATCGGCGCGAAGCCGGCCGGAGCCTTGCCGTGCGTGGAACCCATGATCACGATCAGGAACACGGCGGTCATCACCACTTCGCACAGGAAGGCCGCGCCCAGCGCATAGCCTCCCGGTGACAGCGCGCCATAGCCATTGCTGGCGAAGGCGCCGGCCGAGGCCGGATCGATCGCGAAGCCGTCCCTGCCACTGGCGATCTGGTAGAGGATGAAGGCCGCCAATGCACCGCCCAGCACCTGGGCAATGATGTAGCCGGGCAGGTCCTTCGCGGGGAAGCGGCCGCCGGCGACCAGGCCGATGCTGACCGCGGGATTGAAGTGGGCGCCCGAGATGTGGCCGAAGGCATAGGCGCCGGTCAGCACGGTCAGGCCGAAGGCCAGGGCCACGCCGACGAAGCCGATTCCGAGGGGGTTGCTGTCGCCGCCGAACTTGGCCGCCAGTACCGCGCTGCCGCAGCCGCCGAGGACCAGCCAGAAGGTACCGAGGAACTCCGCCGCAAGTTTCTTCATCACCAGGACTCCGCCCGCGCCGGAATGGCGCCGCCGCACTATCGCATGGGCACGTCAACGCCATGCTTGTCAGTGATTCGGGCGTTTCCCGTATACTGAACAGCTGAGTGCGGCTGGGGCTGCACAAGCCACGGGTACTCGCGTGAATCGATCCGATCTCGACTTCCTGAAGAAATTTTCGATGGTGATTGCCTTCCTGTTGGCGACCACCATCGTCCTGATCATCCTTGGCGGCCATCTGGCGGCCAAGTACCACAAGTACGAAGTGACGCCGCAGGCCGCGGCCCAGACCGAAGCGCGCATCGCACCGGTTGGTGCGGTCTATGCCGGTGAAGAAGGCAAGATCGAACAGGTCGCTGCCGAGGAAGCCGCCAAGAAGCGCGCCTCCTCGCAGGTCGCCTACGGTGGCACCACCGACGGCAAGACCATCTTCGGCAACCTCTGCACCGGCTGCCACACGGCGGGTAGCGGCGGCGCGCCGACGCTCGATCCCTCGCATTGGACCGCGCGCCTCGCCCAGGGCAAGGACACGCTGTACAAGCACGCGATCGATGGGTTCACCGGCAGTTCCGGCGCAATGCCGGCCAAGGGCGGCAACCCGGCGCTGACCGACGAACAGGTCAAGGCGACGGTGGACTGGATGGTGGCGCAGGCCACCGGCAAGTAAGTGGCCGACGCCGCCCTGCAGTTGCAGGGCCCGGCTGGCGTACTGGAAGCCAGGCTCGAATTCCCCGATGCCGGCGTCGTCCGCCGCGCCGGTTGCGCGATCGTCTGCCATCCGCTGCCGACCGATGGCGGCACCATGGACAACAAGGTGGTGACGACGGTCGCGCGCACGCTGCGCGAGCTCGGCATCACCACACTCCGTTTCAATACCCGCGGCACCGGCAACAGCGCCGGCGAATTCGACCATGGCGTCGGCGAAAGCGATGACCTGCGCGCAGTGGCGGCGTGGTTGCGCGCCGAGCGCCCCGACGATGCCCTGTGGCTGGCGGGTTTCAGCTTCGGTTCCTACGTGACGCTGAAGAACGCGGTCGAACTGCGCGCCGCCGCCGTGATCTCGATCGCGCCGCCGGTGACTGGTCGCGGCTGGGATTTCAGCCAGATCGAATTGCCGCAGGTGCCGTGGCTGGTGGTGATGGGCGAAGCCGACGAGATCGTCGAACCCAAGGCGGTGTTCGACTGGATCGATGCATTGCCGCAACCGCCGACGCTGGTGCGCATGCCCGAAACCTCGCATTTCTTCCATCGCAAGCTGATCGACCTGCGCCAGGTGATCCAGCACTGGGCACAACCGGTGCTTCCGCCGGTGGCATGAGCGCGGAAACCTCGCCATTGCCGAGCCAGCGCTACGCCGAAGGCGTGGCCCGTGGGGATTGGCAGGATGATCCCGCCCAGCGCGAAGTCCTGGTCGAGCTCGATCGCATCCATCGCGAACTGGTGGCAGGACCGGCGCGGGCCTCTGGCCTGTTCTCGCGACTGTTCGGCGGCGATAACGTAGCGCGTGAAGTGCCCGGCCTGTACCTGTGGGGCGGCGTCGGCCGCGGCAAGACGTTCCTGGTCGACCTGTTCTACGACGGCCTGCCGATCGCGCGCAAGCAGCGCACGCACTTCCATCGCTTCATGCGCGAGCTGCACGCACGCCTGCGCGTCCATGCCGGCGAGGCCGATCCGCTCACCACCATCGCGCGCGAGTGGCGCGAGACGTTGCAGGTGCTGGTGCTCGACGAATTCGTCGTCACCGACATCGGCGATGCGATGCTGTTGTCGCGCCTGCTGCGTGGCCTGTTCGACGGTGGCGTGACACTGGTGACGACATCCAACACCGCGCCGGTCAATCTCTACCGTGACGGCCTGCAGCGCGCGAGTTTCCTGCCGGCGATCGATTTGCTGGAACAGCATTGCCGGGTGCTGGAGATCCCCAGCGAAACGGATTACCGCCTGCGCGCGCTGACGCGTTCGCCGGTGTATCGCGCGCCGCTGGACGCGCAGTCGGATGCGTGGCTGCAACAGCGCTGGCACGAACTCGGTGGCGACGATGCCCATCGCGACGCCGGACTCACCATCGAAGGCCGGCGCATTCCGGTGCGTGCACGCAGCAAGGGCCTGGCCTGGTTCGATTTCGCCGCGCTGTGCGATGGGCCGCGCGGTACCAGCGACTATATCGAGATCGCGCAGGAGTTCCACGCGGTGCTGGTCGGCGGCATTCCGGTGTTCGATGGAAACAATGACGATCCGGCGCGTCGCTTCATCAATGCCATCGACGAGTTCTACGATCGCCGCGTCAAGCTGGTGTGCACGGCGGATGCGATTCCGGTCGAGCTGTATCGCGGCACGCGCCTGGCCGCGATGTTCGAACGCACCACCTCGCGTCTGATCGAAATGCAGAGTACGGAATACCTGGGCCAGCACCACCTCGGCTGAGGTAGGATCGGGCAAACATCCCGGGGGAGAAATCGATGCGCATGATCGCGATGGCCGGACTGCTGGCAGTGGCCGGCGCGGTGAATGCCGGCACGCCGTTGCCGGATGGCCCGCACGTGGTGGCGAGCGGCGAGGGCAAGGTGTCGGTCGCACCGGACATGGTGCGCATCGTGCTGTCGGTGTCGAAACGCGATCCGGTTGCCGCGAACGCGAAACGGGCGGTCGATGCCGCGGTGAACGGCTATCTCGAAGTGTTGAAGCGCAACAGGATCGCTGAAACGGACGTCTCGGCTTCGGCGATTTCCGTGAACGAGGATTACGACTGGGAGAATGACCGCAAGGTGTCGCGTGGATTCCGCGGCTCGCGCAATGTCAGCGTGCAGTTGCGCGATGTTTCCAAACTCAACGCACTGATGGATAGCGGGCTTGCTGCCGGCATGAACCGGATCGATTCGGTCAATTTCGAGTCCAGTCGCGAGGATGCGCTGCGCCAGGAAGCGCGGCGCAAGGCCGCGGCCCAGAGCCGCGAACGCGCAACCGAGCTTGCGGTGGCGTATGGCGCGACGCTGGGCAGGATCTACAGCATCAACAGCGTCGGTTCGTCGATGGTGAATCGCTATGGCCGGGAATTGGGAACGGTGACCGTGACCGCGACCGCCCTGAATGCCCCCGGGGCAGTGTCAACGGGCCAATATCTCGCGCCCACCATCGAATTCAACGAAAACGTCCAGGTTGTCTTCGACCTGCAACGCTAGTCCGGCTGCCCTTCCGAGGTCACTTCAGGCAACGCCACGTCTTCGCGCACCACCGATCCGAGCAAGCCCTCGCCCTGGTCGGCGGCGAACAGCTGTTCCAGTTCCTTGCGCGCTTGGGCCGAGGTCTGCTTCAAGGCTTCCTCGTCGTCGTAGACGAGATGCTGCGCGGAGAGCATGCGTTCGTCGGCTTCCTTGAAGCGGCGCATGCGGTCGTCGGCGATCTCCGGCGGGAAACCGAGGGCGATCAATGCTTCGCGTCCGGTCTTCAGCGCCGAGAAGAACGTTTCGCGGATCGGCGTCACTCCGAAATCCATCAGCTGCCAGGCATGGCGGCGATCGCGGGCGCGAGCAAGGATCTTGGCGTTCGGACTGAAGCGGCGGATCAACCGCACCGTGCGCAGGCTGTCCTCCACGCTGCCCATCGCGACCACGAACAGGCGTACGTGCTCGGCACCGGCGGAACGCAGCAGCTCCGGCTTGGTGGGGTCGCCGTAATAAATCGGGTTGCCGAAGCGGCGGAAGAATTCGACCTGCTCGACATCGGAATCGATGGCGACGAACCGCACCTTCTGGGTGAACAGCAGGCGCGCGACGATCTGGCCAAAGCGACCGAAGCCAGCGATCATCACCTGCGGCTGGTCGTCGGGGATTTCGTCGAACGGACGATCGTCCTTCTTCTTGCGCTTGCGCCCCACCAGCCTGCTCACGCCAATCACCAGCAACGGCGTCACCGCCATCGACAGGCCGACGATCGCGGTCAGCTGGTCGCGGAATTCCGATGGCAGCAGGCGCATGCGCTGGGCTTCGTTGAACACCACGAAGGCGAATTCACCACCCAGCGAAAGCACCGATGCCAGCAGCAATGCGCCACGCGTGTCGAGTTTCCCGGGAGCGCGTCCGATCGCGAACAGGAGGATGAACTTCACCGCCATCAGGATGGCGACGCCCGAGGCGATCAACGCCGGGTGCGAGGCGACTTCGCGCAGGTCGATGCTCATGCCGACGGCCATGAAGAACAGGCCGAGCAGCAGGCCTTCGAATGGCTGGATCTGCGATTCCAGTTCGTGGCGGAATTCGGAATCGGCGAGGATCACGCCGGCGATGAAGGCGCCCAGGCCGGCGCTCAGGCCCGCGAGTTCGAGGAACCACGCGCTGCCGAGCACGACCAGCAAGGCCGCGGCGGTGAACACTTCCGGCATGCCGGTGCGCGCCACGATCTTGAACAGCTGGCGCAGCAGCAGGCGACCGCCCAGCAGCAGGATCGCGATCGCACCGATCGCCTTGCCCGAAGCCAGCCATGGCGAGACATCCGCATGCTGGACGTTGCCGAGCAGGGGGATGGCGGCCAGCAACGGGATCGCCGCGATGTCTTGGAACAGCAGGATCGCGAAAGCGAGGCGGCCGTGGTCGCTGCCGATCTCGCCGCGCTCCGACAGCAACTGCAGGCCGACGGCGGTCGATGACAGTGCCAGCGCGACGCCGATCACCAGTGCGGCGTTGAAGCCGGATCCGCGGAACAGGCAGACTGCACCCAGCGCAAGGCCGGTCAACGCGACCTGCAGCGCGCCGACGCCGAACACCGCGCCGCGCATCACCTTCAATCGCGGCAGCGACAGCTCGAGGCCGATCACGAACAGCATCATCACCACGCCGATTTCGCTGGCGGTGAGCACGCGCTCGGGATCCGACACCACCTTCAGCGCATGCGGTCCCAGCAACACGCCGGCGGCGAGGTAGCCGAGCACCGCGCCCAGGCCGAAACGCTTGAACACCGGCACCGCGACGACCGCGGCCAGCAGGAAGACGAGGGCGAGTTGCAGACCGCTATCAGGCATGGGACCTCCGTTGGGCATTATGCGGCGTGAACGCGAGACGGGCGATAATTCCCCCCATGCACACGCCAGAAGACAGCCTGCTCGGCCGCGAGGTCGCCTATCCGCAGCATTACGACCCGTCGCTGCTGTTCCCGATCCCGCGCGCGCAGGGCCGCGACGAACTCGGCATCCGCGCCGATGCATTGCCCTTCATCGGCCATGATCGCTGGCAGGGTTATGAACTGGGCTGGCTCGATGGTCGCGGCAAGCCGCAGGTGGCGACCGCCGTATTCGAAGTGCCGGCGACGTCGCCGAACCTGGTCGAATCGAAATCGTTCAAGCTCTATCTCAACTCCTTCAATGCCCATCGCGTCGCTTCGCCCGACGAATTGCGCGCCATCATCGAGCGCGACCTGTCGACGGCCGCCGGTGCACCGGTGCGCATGCATTTCGGCCTGCCGCCAATGCACGAAGACGACGGCGGCGTTTGCATCGACGGACTCGATGTCGCCATCGACAACTACGGTCCGCCCGATCCGTCATTGCTGGCCGGCAGCGGCGATGACGTCGAGGAAACCCTGGTCTCCCATCTGCTGAAATCGAACTGCCCGGTGACCGGACAACCCGACTGGGCGACGTTGCTGGTTCGTTACAGCGGTCCGCGCATCGATCGCGAAGGCTTGCTGCGTTACGTCGTCGGATTCCGCGACCAGCGCGAATTCCACGAACAGTGCGTGGAGCGCATCTTCGTCGACGTGCTGGCGCGGTGCCATCCGCGCGCATTGTCGGTGGAGGCGCGCTATACCCGCCGTGGCGGCTTGGACATCAATCCCGTTAGAGCACTTCCGGGCAGCGAATTGCCGGAAGTGTGGAGAACGCCACGACAGTGACGCGGAAATGAATACGGACGTGATGACGCCTTAACATCCGCCGTGGCATGGTCACCGGGCCTTATCCAATCCAAGGTCCTGGGAGTCCAACATGAGCGGTAACGAAGAAAACGTCGATCCGTTGTTCAAAGATGCGCAGACTGGTTCCTTCTCCACCGAACAGTCCACCGATGGCGGTGGCGGCGCGGGCGATCAGACGTATACCGTCCAGTCGGGCGACACGCTGTCGGCGATCGCCAAGCAGTTCTATGGCCACGCCAACAAGTACAACGTGATCTTCGAGGCCAATCGCGACATTCTCGACAATCCCGACAAGATCAAGCCGGGCCAGATCCTCAAGATTCCGGCTGCCGAATAATTCCGGCGCGCGCGTCCCTCACCCAATTTCGAGAGAACGAATCCATGAAACAGACCCGTCTTCCGTTGGTCCTGTCCGCTGCGCTGATCGCCAGCGTCGCCGTCGTCGGTTGCAAGAAGAAGGAAGAAGCGCCGCCGGCACCGCCCGCCGCCGCCACGCCGGCCCCGACGCCTGCTCCGGCAGCCGCGACCGCTTCGGTTGCTTCGGTTGATCTCGGCAGCGCCGTTGGCGCCGATTTCAAGGTGACCGCTCCGGCCACCACCTTCAAGCCGAAGGACACCGTCTACGCCTCGGTCGGCACCGCGACCAGCGATCCCGCCGCCACCGTGCCGGGCAAGCTGACCGCCACATGGCATTACGACAAGGCCGGCACCCAGGTGAAGGCTGGCGAAGAAACCAAGGAAGTGAACTTCAGCGGTCCGGGCACCACCGATTTCTTCCTGAAGATGGCGAACGGCCTGCCGACCGGCAAGTACAAGGTCGAAATCTCGCTTGATGGCGCGGTGGTCCAGACCAAGGAGTTCGAGGTCAAGTGACTTCGTGATCGCCTGATCGCGAACCTCCATCCGCCGCAGTGTGGATGGTGACGAAAGGGCGCAGCCTGCGGGTTGCGTCCTTTTTTCAGGGGAAAGTTGTGGCAATGCGCCACGGCGGGCGACAATGGCGATTCTTTACGCACGCGTCGATGCACGGAGCCTTCGCCATGGCCGATTCCACGATCCTCTACACGCTGACGGACGAAGCGCCGTTCCTCGCCACCGCCTCGTTCCTGCCGATCGTCCAGGCGTATGCGAAAACCGCCGGCATCGATGTCGACACCCGCGACATTTCGCTGGCTGCGCGCATCCTTTCGCAATTCCCGGACGCGCTGAAACCGGAACAACGCGTCAACGACGATCTCGCCGAACTCGGCCAGCTCGCGACCACGCCCGACGCCAACATCATCAAGCTGCCTAACATCAGTGCATCGGAGCCGCAGCTCAAGGCCGCGATCGCCGAACTGCAGAAGCAGGGTTACGCCTTGCCGGATTATCCGGAAGATCCCAAGAACGACCAGGATCGCGATTGGAAGTCGCGCTATGACCGCGTCAAGGGCAGCGCGGTGAACCCGGTGCTGCGCGAAGGCAATTCCGATCGTCGCGCACCCAGGGCGGTGAAGAACTATGCCAAGGCGCATCCGCATCGCATGGGCAAGTGGAGCAGCGATTCCAGGACGCATGTCGCGCACATGGAATCGGGAGATTTCTACGGCAGCGAGCAGTCGGTGACGATGGCGCAGCCGGGCAGCGTGCGCATCGAGTTCACCGGCGACACCGGCGGGACGTTCCCGCTGCGGGCACCGGTGAAGGTGCAGGCTGGCGAAACCATCGATGCCGCGACCATGAGCGCGACTGCGCTCGCCGACTTCGTCGACGCCCAGATCGCCGACGCCAAGGCGCAGGGCGTGCTGTTCTCGCTGCACCTCAAGGCGACGATGATGAAGGTCAGCGATCCGATCATGTTCGGCATCGTGGTGCGCCGTTTCTACCGCGACGTGCTCGAGAAGCACGCAGACGCGCTGGCGAAGGTCGGTTTCGACGCCAACAACGGCATTGGCGACCTCTACGCGCGCATGGGTGAGCTGCCGGAAGGCGTGCGCACGCAGATCGAGGCCGACATCGCCGCCGAATACGCGCAGCGTCCGGCGGTGGCGATGGTGAATTCCGACAAGGGCATCACCAACCTGCACGTGCCGAGCGACGTCATCGTCGATGCATCGATGCCGGCGATGATCCGCGACAGCGGCCGCATGTGGAATGCCAAGGGCGAGTTGCAGGACGCCAAGGCGCTGATCCCCGATCGTTGCTATTCCGGCATCTACCAGGCGGTGGTCGAGGACTGCCGCACGCACGGTGCATTCGATCCAAAGACAATCGGCGACGTGCCCAACGTCGGACTGATGGCGCAGAAGGCCGAGGAATACGGCAGCCACGACAAGACCTTCCAGATGCCGGGCAATGGCGTGGTGCGCGTGATCGATGACGCCGGCAAGGTGCTGATGGAGCACCGCGTGCAGGCCGGCGACATCTGGCGCATGTGCCAGACCAAGGATGCTCCGGTCGCCGACTGGGTGAAGCTGGCGGTGAGCCGCGCGCGCCTGAGCGGCATGCCGGCGGTGTTCTGGCTGGACCCGCAGCGCGCCCACGATCGCGAGATCAAGGCCAAGGTCGAGCGCTACCTGAAGGACCACGACACCAGCGGCCTCGACATCCGCATCCTGTCGCCGGTCGAGGCGATGCAGCTGTCGCTCGAACGCATCCGCAAGGGCGAGGACACCATCTCGGTGACCGGCAACGTGTTGCGCGATTACCTCACCGATCTGTTCCCGATCATGGAACTCGGCACCAGCGCCAAGATGCTGTCGATCGTGCCGCTGATGGCGGGTGGTGGCCTGTTCGAAACGGGGGCCGGCGGTTCCGCGCCCAAGCACGTGCAACAGTTCGTCGCCGAGGATTACCTGCGTTGGGATTCGCTTGGCGAATTCCTCGCCTTGCAGGCTTCGTTTGAACAGCTCGCGCAGCACGCCGGCAACAAGCGCGCGCAGGTACTGGCGGATGCACTGGATGCCGCCAACGGCAAGTTCCTCGACAACGACAAGTCACCGTCGCGCGCGCTGGGCGGCATCGACAATCGCGGCAGCCATTTCTACCTTGCGATGTATTGGGCGCAGGCGTTGGCCGCGCAGGTGCAGGACGCGGAGCTCGCGGCGTTGTTCGCGCCGTTGGCCAAGACGCTCACCGACAACGAGGAAAAGATCGTCGGCGAGTTGATCGCGGTGCAGGGCAAGCCGGTCGATATCGGCGGCTACTACCACGCCGACATGGCCAAGGTGTCGGCGGCGATGCGGCCGAGCGCGACCTTCAACGCGGCGCTGGCCGCGCTTTAACGAATCGCGTAGACAAGATGGGTGGCATTCCTGGACGTGCTGACGTCCAGGAGTTCCAGCTCGGTCCCGGGCGGTGCGCGGTCGAACAGGCGCGTGCCTTCCCCGAGCAACACCGGGACAACATGCAGCCTCAGTTCGTCGACCAGTCTGGTGGCGAGGCATTGTCGCGCGAGGTCGGCGCCACCCGCGATCAGTACGTCGCGATCCTTGCCTGCAACCTGTTTCGCCCTGGCGATCACCGCGGAAATGCTTTCGTTGGTGAAATGGAAGGTCGTCCGGCCCCTCGCCAGTGGTTCGCGCGGATGATGGGTGACGACGAAGCAGGGTCGTCCGAAGGCGCCGTCCTCTCCCCATTTGTCGATACCGACGTCGTACATGTAGCGGCCGAGGATGACGGCGCCAGTCGTTTCGAACATCCGCGCAGCGGCCTGAAGATCGGACTCCTCGGGACGGCCATCATCCAGGCCGAGCCAGCGATGGAGGCGAAGTCCGGCATCGCCGAATGGTTGTTCGGCAGAGACGCCGGTTCCGGCGATGAAGCCGTCGAGCGACGGACTCATGTCGATGATGACCCGCCCCATTATCCGTTCAGCCTGCCTTGCATCCGGTCGTGCAAGTGGCTGTCGCCGATGATGGCAACGCGGTGTATTCGGTCTCCTCGTCGAGATCGAAGTTGTGCCCGCGGTGCATCGGCCTGCCGCCCAGCAGCCACAACGTTTTCAGCAGCGATCGGTCTGCCCGCGCCTGCTGCCGGGGCTGGCCATCATTGCAGTCGCGTGCATCGACCAGATCCTGAGGCCGGCTGGAATAGCCTTCCAGGAACAACATTTCCCTGAAGATTTTCATGATCCTCTCCCATGTCCGGGTGGCGCCCACCCGTTGAATGCGGTAGAAGATAAGTGCTGGTCATGACGCGAACCAGCGATCATTTTGCAAGCCAGACTTGAATTTCATTCAAATCATGAGTCGCCTGCCCCTGCATGCCCTGCCCGGTTTCATCGCCGCCGCCCGGACCGGCAACCTGTCGCGTGCGGCTGACTCCCTGCACCTGACGGTGAGTGCGCTCAGCCACCAGATCAAGACGCTGGAGGCCCGCCTCAACCTCACCCTGTTCGTGCGCGGCGCCCGCGGGATCAGCCTGACCGAAGATGGCCGGCGCCTGCTGGAACGTCTCGGTCCGCACTACGACGGCATCGAATCGGCGCTGCGCCCGTATGCCGCTCGCCACGACGACGTCCTGACCGTGAGCGTGACGCCATCGATGACATCGGCGTGGCTGGTTCCGCGGCTGGGTCGTTTCCTCGCCGACCATCCCGAACTCGAGTTGAGCGTGCTGTCGGATTCGGCACTGGTCGATTTCAACCGTGACACGCATATCGATGTCGCCCTGCGCATCGGCGATGGTGGCTGGCAGGGCCTGCAGGTCGAGCCGCTGATGGACGAATGGCTGGTGCCGGTGGCGAGCCCGGATCTGATCGATCGCCACGGCGGCCTGCCCACGCCGGAATCATTGCGTGACTGGCCGCTGCTCGGTGATCCCGATGACGAGTGGAACCACTGGTTCGCGCATCACGGCCTGGCGCCGGTCAAGCGCTATGTTGCAACGTTCAACGATTCCGAAGCGCAGAACCGCGCGGCACGCGATGGCGTCGGCGTAGGCCTGGGGCGATTGACGCGCGCGCACCTGATGCTGGCGTCCGGACAACTGGTTGCGTTGATGGCGGAGCCGGTCAAGGCCAGCTATGCGCACTATCTGGTGTATCCGTCGCGTTCGACGCCGCATCGCGGCCTGCAGGTGTTTCGCGAGTGGCTGCATCAACAGGTACGCGAGGATAAGCGCAGCTTCGCCGGGCTGCCGTTGCCACCCCGTTTCCTGCATCGTTGATTTGAAATTTCAGGCCGCGATATCGGCGCGCTTCTGCCGGCGCAGTATCGTGATGACCAGGGTCGCGGAGAGCAGGACCGTCGCGATCGCGAAGACGCCCATGCCGAGCCATGCGCCACCGAGTATGCCGGTGGACGCGATGTCGGCGTCGACGACCGGTATGAACTTCGCCGCTGCCATGCCGGTGTAGTGCATGCCGCAGACGGCGACAGCCATCATCAGCGCGCTACCCAGCATCCGAACCCAACCGCGAAGATTGAAGGCCAGCCACAACGCCACGCAGGACGCGACGATCGCAACCGCCACCGACGCGATGACCAGGGTGTCGTCGTAGCTGATTTCCGCGGGCATGCGCATCGCCGCCATGCCGGTGTAATGCATGCCGGCCACGCCGAGGCCGGTCAGGATGCCGGCCAGCGCCAGCTTGCCCATGTTGAATTGGCCGGTCCCGACGATGGCGAGGCCGGCCGCGACCGCGGCCAGTCCGATGATTGCCGACAACACGGTCAGCGGCAGGTCGTAGGTGACCTGCATGTCCATCTTGCAGGCGAGCATGGCGATGAAGTGCATGGCCCAGATGGCCCCGATGCCGAGCGCCGCCGCCGCGCCGAGGATCGACTGCAGGCGCTGTCCGGTGTTGCGTGCGACCGGGATCGACACCGCCAGCTGCAATGCGGTGAACGAACCGAGTACCGAAACCAGGTAGGACAAGGCGACAAGCAAAGGATCCTGGGTGCACTGGATCGCGTGGTCATGCATGGTGTTTCCCCTTTCCCCGTTCATGGCGGAGGCAACGTGGAAGTACTTCCAGCGAGTTTCGCAAAGCTGAACGAATGAACGAGTGAACGGAATGTACTGAACAGTTCACTAATACGCAATCAGGTATGGTGGGACTTGCCCCATTCAAACGACTGCGCATGCCGTCGCAGTGCAAATCGCGATGCTCATCGCATTCAACAAGCCGTATGGCGTGCTTTGCCAGTTCACCGATCGCAGTACGCCGCCACGACCGACGCTGGCGATGTTCGGACTGCCACCCCGGGTCTATGCCGCCGGGCGACTCGACCACGACAGCGAAGGCCTGCTGCTGTTGACCGACGACGGCGCGCTCGCGCACACCATCACCCATCCCCGCCATACGCTGGGCAAACGCTATTGGGTGCAGGTGGAAGGCGATCCCGAGGCGGCACAGCTGCAGCGCCTGCGCGCAGGGGTGCAGCTCAATGACGGGATGACGCTGCCGGCTGATGTCCTGGGCATCGATCCGCCATCATTGTGGCCGCGCGATCCGCCGATCCGGGTGCGCAAGTCGGTGCCCGATGCCTGGCTCGACCTCGGTATCCATGAAGGGCGCAATCGCCAGGTGCGACGAATGACGGCGGCCGTCGGTTTGCCGACGTTGCGGCTGGTGCGCCATGCCATCGGGCGCTGGCAGCTGGATGGATTGCAGCCGGGGGAGTGGCGCGAGATTCCGGCGCGGGTATAAATGGAACGGGGAAAAAATGTGACGCGGAGTCCGTGTTCATGCGGACTGTGCGGGCATCTATAAACTGTGCGGTCATCTGTGCGTGTGACGCGCAAAAAAGCAAGAGGGGGGAGGGTTTGCCAGTCGTGACGCATGCCGGTCGCATCCTTGTGGTGGACGATCAGGCGATCAATCTGCGCGTCGTGTCGTCGCTGCTGGAGCGCCATGGATACCGGGTGACCGGTGCCTCTGGCGGCGAAGCGGCGCTGGATGCGTGTCGCGAGCTCATCCCCGACCTGATCCTGCTCGACATGATGATGCCGGGCATGGATGGATTCACCCTGCTCAAGACGATTCGCGGCGACATGGCCCTGAAGCGGGTGCCGGTGATCTGCCTGACATCGGTGCAGGATCGCGACCTGCTGGTGCAGGCGTTCGAAGCCGGCGCCGTGGACTACGTCACCAAGCCCTTCATCGCCGAAGAACTGCTGGCGCGCGTCGACGTGCACATTGGTTTGAAGCTCACGCGCGATCGCCTCGAGCGCGTCGCCAACGAACGCCAGGACCTGGTCAACCTGGTCGCGCACGATCTCAAGAATCCGCTGACCAGCATCGTGTTCGCCAGCGACATCCTGGTGAACAACGGCGTCAAGCCGGAGCGGGTGCCGCGTTACCTGCAGATGATCCACGAGAGCGCAGGGGATGCGCTCGGCTATATCCGCCGCTATCTGGAATCGCAGGTGCCGGGTGAAGAGGGCGCGACCGTCGATGCCGTCGCCGGCCTCGATGCCACGCTCGACTGGTTGCACGATCGTTATGAACTGCAGTGCGAAGGCAAGGGGCTGGAGTTGCGCATCAGTCGTGCCGTCGGTGATCCGCAGGTGCGGATCGAGCCGCTGGTGTTGCGCCAGGTGGCGGAAAACCTCGTCACCAACGCGCTGAAATATGCCGACATGGGCGGCGAACTGCATCTTGCCGCGCAGGCGGGCGCGCCGGGATTCTGGCGATTGATCGCCGAAGACCGCGGTCCGGGCATCAGTGCCGACCAGCAGCGCAAATTGTTCAAGCCGTTCGTGCGCCTGACCAATGGCGATCCGTTGGCCGGCCTGTCGAGTGGACTCGGGTTGTCACTGGCACGGCATATCGTGATGCGCGCCGGTGGCCAGCTGTTTTACGAAAGTCGCGAAGGCGGCGGCGCGCGCTTCGTCATCGAGTTGCCCGGCGCCTGAACATCGGCGCGCTTGGCGCGACGGCGTGCGGCATACCACAGCAATCCCGCGCCTGCGAGCGCCGCGACGGCGATTGCCGGATTGCGCTTGACGAAGGTGCGGGCGACGCGCGAACCGGTCTTGACCGCGCCGATGGCGGCGCCGGTTTCGATCCAGCGCATGGCATGTCCGGGGAGGTGCTCCTTCACCGCGTCACCGACCTTGCCGGCGAGATCGACCACGCGATCGGTGTAGTCATCGAGCTTGTTCATGGCGGATGTCCGTGCGGATTGGGAGACAGTGTCGACCGCGGGATGTTGTGATGGCGTGAGTCAGGTCCCGCGCGGTTTCGCCCGGTGCGTCGCGGTCGCGTTCCACGGATCATCCGGCCACGGATGCTTGGGGTAGCGACCCTTCATCTCCTTCTTCACTTCCGGATAGGTGCGATCCCAGAAGCCGCGCAGGTCCTGCGTCACCTGCAGCGGGCGTCCACCCGGCGACAGCAGGTGCAGTGTCAACGCGATGCGGCCATCGACGATCCGTGGTGTTTCCGCCAGCCCGAACAGTTCCTGCAACTTGACTGCGAGGACAGGCGGCGCTGGCGTGCCGTCGTCGTGCAGGGCGTATTCGATCGCGCGCTCCATCCCCGACGGAACGAGAATGCGGACGGGCGCCAACGCATCGATGCGTTGGCGCAGTGACCATTCGACCATCCCGCGCAGTGCGTCGGATAGCGCGGAGGATTCCAGTGCATCAATCCGGCGCAGGCCGACGAAGGCGGGGCGCAGCCAGGCGTCGAGCGTCGACAGCAATGCTGCGTCGGAAAGATCGGGTAGCGCGAGTTCCGGCATCCATGCGCGCAGGCATTGCACGCGGATGCGCCATTGCGACAGCGCATCGCTCCACGGCAACAAGTCGAGGCCGTTGTCGTGCATCGCTGCAGTGAGCGCGCTGGCGGCGAGCTCCGGATCGATCCTGCCTGCCGGCCGCGCCGACAGCACGATGCCGTCGAAACGCTCGATGCGTTCGCTCACCAGCGCCTGTTTCGCGGCATCCCACCTCACTTCGTCGGATTCGCGCCAGTGCGCGGCGAAGTCTTCGCGCAGCCGTTTTTCATCGACGGGCAGGCCGCGCAGGATCAGGGCGTCGCGTGCTTCATGGCGCAACTCGCCGACGACGAGCCAGGGTTCGCCATAGAGCGCGCTGTCGTCGAACAGGCGCGCGCTGCGACCATTGCTGAGCTGGTAGCGGCGCGGATCGCCCGGATGCTGGCGGGCGATGCGATCGGGATAGGCATGCGCCAGCAGGATGCCGAGTTCGTGCGCGGGAACTTGTGGAGGCGATGTCGCATCGACGCGCAGGCGACGACGCCATTGCGATGATGCGGCATCAATCGTGGCGAGCGCGGAGCGGTTGGCATCCGGTGGCGTGCGGCCGGCACGGAATGCCGCCAGCGCCTGCCATCGATCGGCCAAGGCATCGCTGCGACTGCGCAGGGGATCGCGTGCTTCCAGCAGGGCGGCGAGATCGCAGGCGAGTGCGCGGGTCGTGGCATCGCGTGCCGACAGCAGCATCGCCGCCAGTCGCGGATGGGTGCCGAGCGCGAGCATGCGGCGGCCGCGCTCCGTGATGTGACCATCGCGCGTGATCGCCTCGAGGCGTTGCAGCAGGTCGCGCGCGGAAGCGAGGTGCCCCGGTGGCGGCGCATCGACGAAACGCAGTTCGCTGCCGCCCCAGGCCGCGAGTTCCAGCACCAATGCAGCGAGATCGACCTGCGCGAGTTCCGGCCGGCGTTGCGGATCGAGTCGTTTCGATTCCGGCCACAGGCGGTAGGCATGTCCTTCGGCGACGCGGCCGGCGCGGCCCGCGCGCTGGTCGGCGGAGGATTGGGCGATGGCCACCGTGTCCAGCCGCGAAAAGCCGCTATTGGGATCGAAGCGTGGTTCGCGCGCGAGGCCGCTGTCAATCACCACGCGCACGCCAGGCAGGGTCAGGCTGGATTCGGCGACATTGGTCGCCAGCACCACGCGACGCCTGCCGTTTTCGCCGGGTTGCAACAGCTTCGATTGCTGCTCGACCGGCAATTCGCCGTGCAGGGCGAACACGTCGATATCGCGCAATGCATCGCCGAGCAGGTGTTGCGTTTTGTTGATTTCGCGCAGTCCCGGCAGGAACACCAGGACGTCGCCGGGATGCGTGGCGATGGCATCTTCCACCGCGCGCTTGACCTGGTGTTCGAGTGCTTCATCGCGACGTGACGGAAAATGGCCGACATGCACCGGGAAACTGCGACCGGCGCTGCTGATGCGCGGGGCATCGAGCCAGCGCGCCAGCGATTCGCCGTCGAGCGTCGCCGACATCACCACGATGCGCAGGTCGTCGCGCACAGACGCCTGGACGTCGAGCGCCAGCGCGAGTCCGAGATCGCTGGCGAGGTGGCGTTCGTGGAATTCGTCGAACAGGATCGCGCCGATGCCATCGAGCAGCGGGTCGTCCTGGAGCATGCGGGTGAGGATGCCTTCGGTGACGACTTCGATCCGCGTGCGCGCGGAAACCTTGTTTTCGAAGCGAATGCGATAGCCGACCGTCTCGCCGACGCGTTCGCCCAGCTGTGCGGCCATGAAGCTGGCGGCGGCACGCGCGGCGACGCGGCGTGGCTCCAGCATCAGGATCTTGCGACCGGCCAGCCATGCGTCGTCGAGCAATGCCAATGGCAGCTGCGTGGTCTTGCCGGCACCCGGCGGGGCTTCCAGCACCAGGCGCGTCTGCGTCGCCAGGGTGGCGCGCAGCTCGGGCAGGATGGCGGTGATCGGGAATTGCATCGGCACATTGTAGGAGCGCGCGACGACCGGCCCGGTAAAATGCCGGGATGCAGCTCATCGACATCGGCGCCAACCTCACCCACGACAGCTTCGATCGCGACCGCGATGCGGTGCTCGAACGCGCTCGCGCCGCTGGCGTGGCGCAACTGGTCGTTACCGGCGCCAGCCGCGAACACTCGCCGCAGGCGCTGCAGCTGGCCCGGCAACATCCGGGCGTGCTGTTCGCCACCGCCGGCGTGCATCCGCACCACGCCACCGAATACACCGACGAATGCGATGCCGAGATGCGCGCGCTGCATGCGCATCCGGAAGTGGTCGCGGTGGGCGAATGCGGCCTCGACTATTTCCGTGATTTCTCGCCGCGGCCGGCGCAGCGCACTGCCTTCGAGCGCCAGCTGCAAATCGCGGTCGATACCGGCAAACCCTTGTTCCTGCACCAGCGCGATGCCCACGGCGACTTCATGGCGATGATGAAGAACTTCGACGGCCGCATCGGGCCCGCGGTGGTGCATTGCTTTACCGGCACCCGCGAGGAACTGTTCGACTATCTCGATCGCGACTGGCACATCGGCATCACCGGTTGGCTGTGCGACGAACGCCGCGGTGCCCATCTGCGCGAACTGGTGAAGCACATCCCGGCCAATCGCCTGATGATCGAAACCGACGCGCCCTATCTGTTGCCGCGCACGCTGCAGCCGATGCCCAAGGATCGCCGCAACGAGCCGGCTTTCCTCGCCCATATCGTCGAGGAGCTGGCGCGCGATCGCGGTGTCACGATGGAGGTAGCCGCGCGCGCGAGTACGGACGCCGCACGCGCATTTTTCCGCCTGCCAAACGCCATGCAGGGTTAATGTTAACAGGTTAAACTTCGCGGGAGATCCTCTTCCGGAAGCGTTCCATGTCGTCTTCGATCCGCGGGCTCGCATGCGCCGCCTGCCTGCTCATCCTCGTGTTGCCCGCGTGCAAGAAGGACGATGCCGCCACGAAAGCCGCCGAACCCGCACTGACCGTCAGCGTGGTGCCGGTACTGCAGAAGCAGGTCGCCAACGGACTCACCGTGTCCGGGCCGGTGTCGCCGGTGGAGGAAATGCAGTTGGGTGTCGAAGTCAGCGGACAACGCGTCACCGCGCTCAAGGTGGATGTCGGCCAGTGGGTGAAGGCGGGGCAGGTGCTGCTCACGCTCGACCATCGCACGCTGGATGCCGCGCTCGCGCAGGCGAACGCGAACCTCAGGCAGGCACAGGCAGGCGCCGATCTCGCGAAGTCCAACCTGGTGCGTGGCGAAGGCCTGGCCAGGGACAAGTTCATCAGCGCATCGCAGCTCGACCAGTTGCGTGCGGCGAAGCAGCAGGCCGACGCCCAGCTCGCCACCGCGCAGGCCGCGCGGGACACGTCGACACTGCAGCGCAGCTTTGCCGAATTGCGCGCGCCGGCGAACGGACAGATCTCCAAGCGACTGGTGCAGCCGGGCCAAATTGTTGCTGGCGGCACCGAACTGATGCGCCTGATCCGCGACGGCAAGCTGGAGTGGCGCGCGGAACTGCCGTCGTCGCAGCTGCCGCTGGTCAAGCCCGGCGATCGCATCGCACTGCGTGGTCGTGATGGCGAAACGGTGGAGGGCCGCGTGCGCGCAGTGAGCCCCGGCGTCGATGCCGACACGCGCACCGGCACGATCTATGCCGACCTGCCGAATCCCGAAGGCCTGCATCCGGGCAGCTATCTCGAAGGCCGCATCGACACCGGCCTCGCCGATTCTCCGGTGGTGCCGGCGGCGGCGATCGTGTTGCGCGATGGCTTCCAGACGGTGTTCGTGGTCGATGCACAGAACAAGGTGCATGCGACACGGATCGAAACCGGCAACAAGGATGCCGGCCAGGTCCAGGTGGTGCGCGGCCTCAAGGCCGGTGATCGCGTGGTGGTCGAAGGCACCGGTTTCCTCGCCGATGGCGACGTGGTGAAGGTCGTTCCCGCGAGCACCGCCAATGCGGCGAATGCCAATACCAACGCGAATGCGGGCACCATTCCGTGAGTGGCGGCGGCAGCGTTTCGTCGTGGGCGATCAAGCGGCCGTTGCCGGCGCTGATGGTCTTCTTCGTGTTGTGCGTCGCCGGCCTGTGGGGCTACCACAAGCTGCCGGTGGCGCGCTTTCCCGACATCGCCTTCCCGATGACGGTGGTGACGGTGATCCAGCCGGGTGCGTCGCCGACCCAGCTTGAAACCGAAGTCACCCGCAAGATCGAGGACTCGGTCGCCACCATTCCCAACATCAAGCGCGTGACTTCGACCGTGGTCGAAGGCACCTCGACCACCGCGATCGAGTTCAACCTCGACACCGACCTGCTGGTGGCGTTGAACGACACCAAGGATGCGGTGACGCGCGTCCGCACCAACCTTCCGCAGGACATCCAGGAACCGATCGTCTCCAAGGTCGAGATCGGCGGCTCTCTGCTGACGTTCTCGGTCTCGGCGCCGAACATGACCGCCGACGAACTGTCGTGGTTCGTCGATCGCGATGTCGCCCGCGCCGTCTATGGCGTCGAAGGCGTGGCCGCGGTGAACCGCATCGGCGGCATCGATCGCCAGGTACGCGTCGATCTCGATCCGCAGGCGCTGGAAGCCTATGGCGTCACCGCCGGCGACGTCAGCCAGCAGTTGCTGGCGATGCAGGTCGAACGGCCCGGCGGCAAGGCCGAACTCGGCGGCGCGGAACAGACGATCCGCACCATCGGCACCGTGAAGGATGCCCAGCAGCTGCGCGACTACAGCATCGCGCTGCCCGACGGTCGCGCGGTGCGGCTGTCGTCGATCGCGACGATCACCGATGCCGCCGCCGATCCGACCCAGGCCGCTTTCCTCGATGGCAAGCCGGTGGTCGGGTTCTCGATGTCGCGCACCCGCGGTTCCGACGAACTGAAGGTCAAGGCAGGCGTCGAGGCGGCGCTGGCCGACTTGAAAAAGACGCATCCCGCGGTCAACTTCAATCTCGTCACCGACAACACCGTCGAGACCAAGCGCAGCTATACCTCGTCGATGGAGATGTTGTTCGAGGGTGCGTTCCTCGCGTTGCTGGTGGTGTGGCTGTTCCTGCGTGATTGGCGCGCGACCTGGGTGTCGGCGGTGGCGCTGCCGCTGTCGATCATCCCCACCTTCGCGGTGATCCATTGGCTCGGCTTCACCCTCAACATGATCACCCTGCTGGCGATGTCGGTGGTGGTCGGCATCCTGGTCGACGACGCCATCGTCGAGATCGAAAACATCGTGCGCCATCTCGCCAACGGCAAGTCGCCGCTCGAGGCTGCGCGCGAAGCCGCCGACGAAATCGGCACCGCGGTGATCGCGACTTCGATGACGCTGGCCGCGGTGTTCGTGCCGGTCGCGTTCATGCCCGGCATCGCCGGCAAGTTCTTCCGGGAATTCGGCTGGACCGCGGCGACCGCAGTGCTGTTCTCGTTGCTGGTCGCGCGCCTGCTGACGCCGATGATGGCGGCCTACACGCTGAAGGGCGCGCATGGCCACGAGCAGCCCGACGGCAAGCTGATGACGCGCTATCTCAAGCTGGTCGACTGGGTGTTGGACAATCGCTGGAAGACGCTGGCGATGGCGACCGTGCTGTTCATCGCGTCGCTGGCGATCGTGCCGTTCATTCCCTCGACCTTCATTCCGCCGGGCGACAGGGGCCTCAGCAACCTCAGCGTCGAACTTGCGCCGGGCACCCGCATCGAGGACACCTCGCGCATCGCCGAGATCGCGCGCAACAAACTGAAGGCGGCGATCCCCGAACTCAAGCAGGTGTTCACGATGGTCGGCAGCGTGCCCGACGTCGGCGATCCCGCGAAGTCCGGCGTCGCCGACGTGCGACGCGCGACGCTGGTGCTCGACTGGGGCACCAAGGACGATCGCAAGCGCTCGCAGGAACAGCTGGAACAGGCCGCGCGCGTGGCGCTGGCCGACCTGCCGGGCGTGAAGATCAGCTACATCAGCAGCGAACCGGGCCAGCAGATGATGCTGGTGCTGGCGGGCGACGATCCCGAGAAACTGGAAACCGCCGCCGCTGCGGTGGAGCGCGGCCTGCATACCATCCAGGGCATCGGCAGCATCTCCTCGTCGGCGTCGTTGCTGCGGCCGGAATTGCAGATCGTGCCGAATTCCGCCCGCGCCGCCGACCTCGGCGTGTCGACCGCGGCGATCGCGGAGGCCGCGCGCATTGCGACTGCCGGCGATTACGTGCAGCGCCTGCCCAAGCTCAATCTCGCCGATCGCCAGATCCCGATCCGCGTCGGCTTCACCCTCGACCAGTTGCAGGATCCGGCCAACATCAGCCGGATGAAGGTGCGCGGCAAATCGGGTCCGGTGCCGCTGGATGCGGTCGCCGACATCCGCCCGGGCAGCGGGCCGTCGGTGATCTCGCGCTACAAGCGCCAGCGCAACATCACCCTCACCGCCGAGCTCAATGGTCGTCCGCTGGGCGACGTGATGAAGGAAGTGCAGGCGCTGCCATCGGTGAAGAAACTGCCGGCCGGCGTGCAGTTCCAGAACACCGGCGACGCCGAAATCTTCATCGAGCTGTTCACGGGCTTCCTCGCGGCGATGGTCGCCGGCATCGTCTGCATCTACATGGTGCTGTTGCTGCTGTTCAACCATGCGACGCAGCCGCTGACCATCCTCGCGGCGATCCCGTTGTGCGCCGGTGGCGCCTTCGGCGCGCTGCTGATCACCCAGAACATGTTGTCGCTGCCGGCATTGATCGGACTGCTGATGCTGATCGGCATCGCCACCAAGAATTCGATCCTGCTGGTCGACTACGCGGTGATGGCCGAGGACGAGCACGGCATGAGCCAGCACGAGGCGGTGATCGATGCCTGCCACAAGCGCGCGCGCCCGGTGTTGATGACGACGATCGCGATGGGTGCCGGCATGCTGCCGCTGGCGCTCGGGTTCTCGGGCGATTCCAGCTTCCGCGCGCCGATGGCGGTGGCGGTGATCGGCGGCCTGATCACCTCGACCCTGCTCAGCCTGATCGTGATCCCGGCGACCTATACCGTGCTCGACGATTTCGGTGGCTGGGTGGCACGCAAGTTCCATCGCCGGCCGCCACACGCGCCGAAGACGATCCAGGGTTGATCGTCCCGCATGAAAAAAGCCCGGCATTGCCGGGCTTTTTCTTGGCGTCGGGATGTTTGGTCAGTGGCTGTTGTAGCCGTTCGAATCGGTATTCTCCGGCGCCCCCTGCGATCCCCGCGCCTTCCAGTCCCCGCTGGTATGCGCTTTCGGGCATACGGACAGGTACTGGTTGAGCGAGTCGTAATCGGCCTGCTGCCAATTGCGGGCACCGTAATAATTTTCCGGGCGGCACAGATACGTCACCGTCCACGCGCCGGTATAGGGCGGCAACGGCACCCAGCACTTCGGCGACTGGATTTCGTTGTGTTCGATCGATGGCCCCTGCTTGCAGAACACGAACGGATCGTCCTGGCGATAACGCAGGCGCTCATACGGCTGCTTGTCGGCCATGACGGACCCCGAGGTGATCGCCAGGGCCATGCCAGCCAAAAGAATCCGACGCTTCATCACACCCTCCCCCTGATATTCGGGTGGATCGTAGCATAGTGTGACTGCAGTCAAGAAATTGTCAGGCCAGCGCCTCCAGCTGGACGATTCCGCCCAGCAGGCGATCGAGCCGGCCGAGCAGGGCCAACCGGTTGCGGCGGATGGCCAGGTCATCGGCGTTGACCATCACCTGGTCGAAGAAGCGGTCGACATGCGGGCGCAGGCTGGCCAGCCGGGTCAGGGCGGCAACGTAGTCATGGCGGCTGGCGTGGACTTCGGCTTCGGTGGCGGCCAGGGCCTCGCCAAGCTCGAGTTCGGCTGGCTCCTCCAGCAGGGCGTGGTCGATTTCCGTGGGGATTTCGCCTTCGGCCTTGCGCAGGATGTTGCGGATGCGCTTGTTGGCGGCAGCCAGCGCCTCGGCTTCCGGCAGCTGGGCGAATTCGCCGATGGCGTCGACGCGGCGGTCGAAGTCGTAGAGCGAATGCGGGCGCATGCCGGCCACCGCATTGAAGTGGGTCGCTGGCACGCCCTTGTCGCCGTAATAGCCCTTCAGGCGATCGAGGATGAAGTCGTAGAGGTCGGCCGCATCGGCCTGCACGTTCTTCGATGCAAGGCCGGCGTTCGCCGATGCGAGCAGATGGACGAGGTCGAGATCGAACCCGCTCTCGATGATCGTGCGCGCCAGACCCAAAGCATTGCGACGCAATGCGAACGGATCCTTGTTGCCGGTCGGCTTCAATCCCGCGGCGAATCCGCCGGCCAGCGTGTCGAGGCGTTCGGCGATCGCCAGCACCTTGCCCAATGGCGACAGCGCGATGTCGTCGCCGGCGAAGCGCGGCTGCCAGGCTTCGTCGATCGCCAGCGCGATTTCACCGGGCTCGCCTGCTGCGGTCGCGTAATGGCGACCGGCGATGCCCTGCAGCTCCGGGAACTCGTTGACCATGCGCGATTGCAGGTCGTTCTTCGACAGTTCGGCGGTACGACGCGCCTGCGCCGGGTCGGCGCCGACCTGTTTGGCGATCGTTTCCGCGAGCGTGGCGACGCGCTGCACCTTGTCGGCGACACTGCCAAGCTTGGCCTGGTAGGTCACGGTCTTCAGGCCATCGCCCATCGCGACCAGGCCCTGCTTCAGGTCTTCGTCGAAGAAGAACTTGGCGTCGGCGAAGCGCGGGCGGATCACGCGCTCGTAGCCCTTGCGCACTTCCGACGCATCCTTCGAATCGATGTTGGCGATGCCGATGAAGTGCTCGCTCAACTGTTGCGCGCCATCCAGCACCGCGAAGAATTTCTGATTGGTCTCCATGGTGGAGATCAATGCTTCATGCGGCACGGCGAGGAATTCGCGCTCGAACTTGCAGGCGACTGCGACCGGCCATTCCACCAGTCCGTTCACTTCCTCCAGCAGGTCATCCGAGATGCGCGCATGGCCGTTGACGGTCTTGGCCGCCTGCTGCGCTTCGCTGCGGATGCGTTCGCGGCGTTCGTCGGCGTCGACCAGCACGTGGGCATCGCGGAGCGCGGCGACGTAATCCATCGGTGCATTGATCCACACCGGCTTGTCGTGCATGAAGCGATGGCCGCGCGACATGCGGCCCGATTTCGTGCCCATCAGTTCGCAACCGATCACGTCGCCACCGAACAGCAGCACCAGCCAGTGCACCGGGCGCGCGAAGGCGTAGTCGTGGTCGCCCCAGCGCATCGGCTTGGGGATCGGCATCGCCGCGATCGCTTCACGCACGATGTCCGGCAGCAGGTCGGCGGTACGCGCACCGGCGCGGCGCGAACGATGGACGAAGCGTTCGCCCTTGTTGTCCGTGGTGCGTTCGAGCTGGGTCCAATCGATGCCGGCCTTGGCCGCGAACCCTTCCAGGGCCTTGGTCGGATTTCCATTGGCGTCGAGCGCGATGTTGAGATACGGCCCCAGCACTTCGCTGGCCTGCTCGGGTTGTTCATCGGCGACAGCCGGCAACAGCACCGCGAGGCGACGCGGCGTGTACAGCGGTTTGGCATCGCCGCGATCGAAGGCGATCCCGCGCGATTCCAGTCCGGAAACGACGCCGTCGAAGAAGGCCCGGGCGAGACCCGGGAGCGCCTTGACCGGCAGCTCGTCGGTGCCGAGTTCGATCAGGAGCGGAAGCTGTTGACTCATGGTGCGGACCTTGTTTCCTGCGCTCAGTTTGTCTTGGGCGCGTCGAATGGGGCGTAGAACTGCTTGAAAGTCGCGAGCGCTTCGTAGCCGTCGACGCGCGCCTGCAATGCCGGGAACTTCGCGAGATCGAACGGCACGGCATCGCGCAGGTACGTCGTGGCGCAGGCAAGCATGATGTCGGCCTGCGAAATGGAATCGCCGACCAGCCACTCGCGACCGGCGCGTTCGCGGCAGATGCGATCGAGTTCCGCCAGCGCGGATTCGCTCTGGGCGCGGCAACGCTGCAGCCATGGGCCATGGTGCATCTCGACCGGACGGAACAGGCGTTCGTAGACCAGCAGGATGCCCTTGTCGAGCGCACCGACCGCCAGCGCGGTGATCTTCAGCGCGTCGCGGCGTTGCGGATCGGTAGCCGGCAGCAACTTGTGCTCGTGGCCGGGCAGGCGATCGAGCCAGTCGACGATCAGCGCCGATTCGGTCAGTGCTTCGCCGTCGTCGAGGACGAGCACCGGCACGCGGCCCTGCGGATGGAATTCGCGGATCTTGTCCGCGTCCTTGCCCACCGACCAGTTGCGGTGCTCGAACGTCATGCCGAGCAGCGACAGGCTGATGGCGACGCGCCGCACGAACGGCGAGTCGAACATTCCGATCAGGATCATGCGACTTCCTTCCTGTGCTTGAGCCCGGGGAAGCCGAGCTTCTCGCGCTGGGCGAAGTAGGCTTCGGCGACAGCCTGTGCCAGCTTGCGCACGCGCAGGATGTAGCGCTGGCGTTCGGTCACGCTGATGGCGCGGCGGGCATCGAGCAGGTTGAAGCTGTGCGATGCCTTCATCACCTGTTCGTAGGCTGGCAATGGCAGGCCGACTTCAACCAGCTTCATCGCCTCGGCTTCGCAGGCATCGAAGCGATGGAACAGTTCGGTGACGTCGGCGTATTCGAAGTTGTAGGTGCTCTGCTCGACTTCATTCTGGTGGTAGACGTCGCGATAGGTCACCGCGTCGCCATCCGGGCCGTAGGTCCACACGAGATCGAACACGTTGTCGACGTTCTGCAGGTACATGCACAGGCGTTCGAGGCCGTAGGTGATCTCGCCCAGCACCGGCCTGCATTCGATGCCGCCGGCCTGCTGGAACCAGGTGAACTGGGTGACCTCCATGCCGTTCAACCACACTTCCCAGCCGAGGCCCCAGGCGCCGAGCGTTGGCGATTCCCAGTTGTCCTCGACCAGGCGCAGGTCATGCACCAGCGGATCGACGCCGAGCGCCTTCAACGATTCGAAATACAGCTCGACGATGTTGTCGGGGGACGGCTTCATCACCACCTGGTACTGGTAGTAACGCTGCAGGCGGTTGGGATTCTCGCCATAGCGGCCGTCGGTGGGGCGGCGGCAGGGCTGCACGTAGGCGGCGTTCCATGGCTCCGGGCCCAGCGCGCGCAGGAAGGTGGCGGGGTGGAAGGTGCCGGCGCCGACTTCCAGGTCGAGCGGCTGGATCAGCACGCAGCCCTGTTCGCCCCAGTAGGCGTTGAGGCGCTGGATGAGTTCCTGGAAGGTGATGGAAACGCGTGCGGCGGGCATCTGAACGGCCGTTGGAAAGTCTTTCATTAGTATAGATGGCGTGCCCGCCACCCAATGACGCATCGATGCCGCCTCGCTTCCTCATTCTCCAGACCGGACAGCCGGTGGCCAGCCAGCGCCGCCACGGTGGATTCGCCCACTGGATTCGCGTCGCCGCGGGGCTGGGCCACGACCAGGCCGAAGTGGTCGATGTCGAAGCGGGTGAGGCCCTGCCGACCCATCGCGATTACGCCGGCGTGCTGGTCTCGGGATCGCCGGCGATGGTCACCGAGCGTCGCGACTGGAGCGAACGCAGCGCCGAATGGCTGCGCGAGGCCGCCCATGCCGACATGCCGATCCTGGGCATCTGCTACGGCCACCAGTTGCTGGCGCATGCGCTGGGCGGTGAAGCGGGCGACAACCCGCGCGGCCGCGAGATGGGCACGGTCGACGTGCGGCTGGAAACCGCTGCGACCGAAGACCCACTGTTCGCAAGGTTGCCGCCCACGTTCCGCGCCCAGGTCACCCATCGCCAGAGCGCGCTGCGGATGCCGGAAGGCGGCGTGCTGCTGGCGACCTCGGACCTCGACCCCTGCCAGGCCTTCCGCTGGGGTCGCGCGACCTGGGGCCTGCAGTTCCATCCCGAATTCAGCGCCGCGCGCATGCACGGCTACGTGCGCGCCCGGGCGGACACGCTGCGTGCGGAAGGACATGATCCCGACGCGATGTCGCGTAACATCGGCGCCGCGCCGGTGGCCCGCAAGGTGCTCCGCCGATTTATCCAGCATGCCATCCGGCACGCACGCAATCACGGAAACAGATGACGATGGACGAACCCCGCAAGGCGCCGGCTTCCGCCGGCGCGCAATGGCTGATCGATGGCTTCGCATTGCTGAAGGCGTCGCCGGGCGGATTCGGCGTGATGGGCGTGCTGTATGGCGTGTTCGCGGCGGTCGTCATCGGCATGGCCATCCTGGTGCCGCAGGTCGGATTCGCCGTGCAGGCATTGCAGATCATCGCCGCACCGATCCTCACCGGCGGCATGGTGTGGGCCGCCGGTGAAGTCGCGCAGGGTCGCGATGTCGGACCGGCTGCCTTCGGCGAACCGCTGCGGCAGGGCAAGGTTGGCGCCTTGCTGGTCACGCTGTTGCCGCAAATCGTGCTGGGCCTGGTGATGGCGATGTTGCTGGTCGTGCTGGTCGGGGTCGACAACATGCAGGTCATTGCCAGCGTGATGGAGAAGATGCAGAACGCCGGACCGGGCGCGCAACCGGACCCGGCATTGATCGCAACATTGCCCATGGGGCGCATGCTGTTGTGGCTGCTGTGCGTCGTGGTGCTGGCTTTCGTGTTGCTGCTGATGACGTTCGTCGCGATTCCCGGCGTGATGCTGGGCGGCAACAGCGGCATCGAGGCGTTGCAACGCAGCTGGCGCGCCGGCCTGCGCAACCTGCCGGCGGTGCTGGTATTTGCTGTCGTGCTGTTCATCACCCTGGTCGGCCTGACCATCCTGATCGCGATCATTGGCGCGATCGTCAGGCTGGTAGCGGGTGAAATCGGACAGATGGTGGTGTCGCAACTGGTGATGATGACGGTGCTGATGCCGGTGATGGCGGGCGCTCTCAGCAGCGCATGGCGATCGATGCTGGGTGATGCCGCCGACCAGCCGCCTGCATTGCCGACGGGACAGTTGCAGGCCTGAATCAGGCCGGACCGCTTCCGGCTATGGCGAGCCCCGCAACAGTCGCTCGCTCAATGGAATCAGTCGCAACCCCACCTGCGCGACGCGATCGTCGTGCAGGCGATGCACGGTGAGGATGGCGTTGCCGATCGAGAGCTGGTCGCCGGGTTGCGGGTGTTCGTCGAAGCGTTCGTCGAACAGGTGTGCCGCGGTGTGCCGGGCGAAACGCTTGGGCAGATGCAGGCCGTAGAATTCGGCGATCTCGCCCAGCGGGGCATCACCACCGAACTGGAATTCGCCGAAACCGGGTTGCGCCGCAGCCCCGGGTTCGTTGCCGCGTCCGGCGAAATACCAGTCGAGTCGGCGCGCGGAGGTGGTTGGCGCGAGCATGTAGGCGTAATCGCCCGGGCGCAGGCCATCGATCTCGTCACCCTGGAGGATGCGGCCTTCGCGCACCACCATCGCCACGCGCACGTCGAGTGGCCAGCTTGCGGTATCGAGCGCGCGCGCGCCGGTCGCGACGCGATAGCCGAGCAGTTCGTAATCGAGTTGGCCGGGTAGGTCGAGATGGACGCGGCGGGTGTCGGGATCGTTGCGCGGCACCGCGACTCCGAAGGCACGCGCGGCGCGTTCCAGCGTCCAGCCCTGGATCACCAGCGACGCCAGCACGACGACGAAGGCGACGTTGAAATACAACCAGGCATTCGGCAATTGCGCCAACAGCGGGATCGACGCCAGGAAGATGCTGACCGCGCCACGCAACCCGACCCAGGAGATGAAGCCGATTTCACCCCAGCGGTAGCGGAACGGCAGCAGGCACAGCAGGGTAGCGGCAGGCCGCGCGATGAACATCAGGAAGGCGGCGACGCCCAGCGCCGGCCACATCACGTTCAACAACGCGTGCGGCGTGGCGAGCAGGCCGAGCAGCAGGAACATCACCAGTTGCGCGAACCAGGTCGCGGCATCCTGCACCGAAGCGACTTCATTGCGTGCGCGCACCGGGCGGTTGGCGACGATCACGCCGGCGGCATACACCGCGAGATAGCCACTGCCCCCGACCAGGTTGGTGAGCGCGAACAGGGTCACCACGCCGGCCATCGCCAGCCAAGGATGGAGGCCGGATGGGAAGTCGTAGCGATTGAGCGCTGCGACGATCAGGCGGCCGCCGCCGTAGCCCATCACCGCGCCACAGCCCATTGCCCATATCACCTGCAGGATGATCGCCGCGACGCTGCTGTGTCCGCTGCCGGCGATCCAGCCACTGAGCGCGACGGTCAGGAATACCGCCATCGGATCGTTCGCGCCCGATTCGATTTCCAGCGTGCTGGCGGTGCGGCGCTCCAGATGCAGGCCGCGCGCACGGATCAGGAAGAACACCGCGGCGGCATCGGTCGAGGCGAGCACGGTGCCGAGCAGCAACGATTGGAGTAGCGGCAGTTCGAGAAGGACGTGCGCGGCGGCCGCGGTCAGCGATGCCGTGACCAGCACGCCGACGGTCGCGAGCACCAGGGCCGGGCGGATCGCGCCACGCACCTGCGATGCGCGCGTCTGCAGGCCGCCGTCGAACAGGATGAGGCATAGCGCGAGCGCGCCGATCTGGTAGGTGAAGCTGGCATCGTCATAGCGGATGCCGCCGGGACCGTCGACGCCGAGCAGCAGGCCGAGGACGAGGAAGACCAACAGCAATGGCGCGCCGAAGCGACGCGCCAGCAATGACGAAGCGATGCCGGCCAGGACCAGGACGGCGTAGCCGAGCAGGCGGTAGTCGATGTGGTGCAGCTGCTCCAAGCGCGCATCCATCGGCGGGGGATGCAACCATGCTAGCAATACCGCATTGCATGGCGCGGACAGTCAGGCGCAGGATGTCGCCGGCCGATAGCCCAGTGCCTCGGCGAGGTGCGGGGTGGCGATAGTGGCGCTGCCGTCGAGGCCGGGATCAAGATCGGCAATCGTGCGGGCGACGCGGAGGATGCGATGCATCGCGCGCGCCGACAGTTGCAGGCGTTCGACCGCGGTCTCAAGCAGGAGCTGGTCGCCCGCAGCGAGCCGGCAATCGCGCATCACCTCGCGGGGTTGCAGGCGGCTGTTGATGGTGCCGGCACGATGCAATTGGCGTTCGCGGGCGACGAGGACGCGTTCGCGCACGCCTGCGCTGGATTCGCCGGCCGGCGCATCGGGACGCAATTCCACGGGCGGCAGGCGCTGGACGTGGACGTGCAGGTCGATGCGGTCGAGGATCGGCCCGGAGATGCGCGAGCGATAACGCTGGATCGACTCCGCGCTGCAATTGCAGCGTCCGCTGATGTCTCCCGCCCAACCGCAGGGGCAGGGATTCATCGCTGCCACCAGCTGGAAGCGCGCGGGGAATTCGGTGCGCCGCGCGGCGCGTGCGATGTGGATGACGCCGGTTTCCAGTGGTTCGCGCAACATCTCCAGGGTCCGGCGGTCCCATTCGGTGAATTCGTCGAGGAACAGCACGCCGTTGTGCGCAAGCGAGATTTCGCCGGGACGCACGTCGGTGCCGCCACCACCGATCAACGCAGCCGCGCTCGAGGAATGATGCGGTGAACGGTATGGGCGCTGGCGCCAGCGCGAGGCATCGAAGAAGCCGCGACCGCTGATGGATGCGAGGGCCGCTGATTCCAGTGCTTCCTGTTCGCTGGCTTCGGGCAGGATGCCGGGCAGGCGCGCGGCGAGCAGGCTCTTGCCGCAACCCGGGGATCCGGTGAGCAGCAGATGATGACCACCCGCCGCCGCGATCTCGAGCGCGCGCCGCGCATGCTGCTGGCCGCGCACATCGGCGAGATCAGGATGGATGATCGCGGTGTCGGCATCGGCGCACGCGCGCGGCAGCGACTGGTCTCCCCGCAGCATCGCGCAGACTTCCGACAAGGTGCGCGCGACCTGGATGTCGGCATCGCGGGCGAGCGCGGCTTCGGCGGCATTGCCCGGCGCGACGATCAGTCGTCTTCCCTGTGCCTGCGCGGCCAGCGCCGCCGGCAGCACGCCATCAACCGGACGCAATTCGCCGGTGAGTCCGAGTTCGGCGATGCATTCGACTGCGTTCAATGCTTCCTGCGGAATCTCGCCGGCAGCGGCAAGGATGCCGAGCGCGATCGGCAGGTCGAAACGGCCGCCGTGCTTGGGCAAGTCGGCGGGCGCGAGGTTCACCGTGATCGAGCGCGACGGGAATTCCATCTGGGCGCAGGAAATCGCCGCACGCACGCGATCCTTTGCTTCGCGGACGGCGGCTTCCGGCAAACCCACCACCGACATGCGCGGAAGTCCGCCGGCGAGATGCACTTCCACGGTGACGGCGGGCGCGGACACGCCGACCCGCGCACGGCTGTGCGCAAGCGCGAGTTGCATGACGGTACTCCGCGGGCTTAGTGCTGGGTGCCGCTGGCGCCGCTGCGGGCGGCCTCCAGCTCGGCGACCTGGCGCTCCAGCGTTTCGAGTTTCTCGCGGGTGCGCAGCAGGACCGCGCGCTGGACATCGAATTCCTCGCGGGTCACCAGATCGAGACGGCCGAGGCCGGCCTGCAGCACCGACTTGAAGTTCTGCTGCAGTTCCTCGCGGCTGTCGCGCAGGCTCTGCGGCACGAGGTTGCTGAGGCGGCGGGCGAGGTCGTCGAGTTGGCTGAGGTCGATCATGGCGTGCTCCGTGGTGTCGTGCCGCCAGCGTCGCGCGGGACCAGGCCCGCGCCCATCGGCGACCGCCGCGCCCGCACCTCGGAAAATTCCGGGTCCACGCGCTAAGCTTGCGACAAGGATACCCGGAGGCCCCGCATGAAAATGGTGATGGCGATCATCAAGCCGTTCAAACTCGATGACGTGCGCGAGGCGCTGGCCGATATCGGCGTGGCCGGGATCACCGTGACCGAGGTCAAGGGCTTCGGGCGCCAGAAGGGCCATACCGAGCTGTACCGCGGCGCCGAATACGTGGTCGATTTCCTGCCCAAGCTGAAACTCGAAATCGCCGTTCCAAGCGACCAGGCCGAGGCCGCGATCGAGGCGATCATGAAGGCCGCCGGCACCGGCAAGATCGGCGACGGCAAGATCTTCGTGTGGGATCTCGATCGCGTGGTGCGCATCCGCACCGGCGAGCTGGACGCCGACGCCCTGTAGCACGTCGCTTTGCGTTCCCCTAGCTGCCGGAATCCATCAGGCAAAGGGCGAGCAGCGGCGCGACGTTGAACAGCAGGACCCCGATCTTGTAGACGGCCATGCCGCCGTAGTGGATCGCGTCGAAGGTGTCGGCAGAAAATTGGAACCAGCGTCCGTGCAGCTTGCGCATCCAGTCGTGGGCAAGCCGGAATGCCAGGAACCAGGCGACCAGGATGGCGTAGTTGATCGCCATCGACCACAGTAGGAAACGGACGAGTTGGTCGTGTGTCACGGATTCCTCCCTGGCCTTGGCCAGTGCGTGGTCAGTCCTTCAGCGCGGCCTTCACGAACGGCGGCAGCGATGCCGCGCCGCGATGGATGTCGGCAGTGTAGTACTTCGTTTCAAACGACTTCGCTGCCGAATCGGTTTCGCGGAAATCGAAGCCGCCCGCCTTGCGCGCCATCGTCACGCTCCACCAGCCGGTGGGATAGCACGGCTGCGGGAACGGCAGCGTCTGGAAGGTGGTGAAGCCGGACTTGCGCATTTCATCGCGCATCTGGTTGATCAGGCCGAGCAGCTTGAGCGGCGATTCCGACTGCTGCACCAGCAGGCCGTCGTCCTTCAGCGCGCGATTGCAGTCGGCGAAGAAGGCGGCGTTGAACAGGCCTTCGGCCGGGCCGATCGGATCGGTGGAATCGACGATGATGACGTCGACACTGTTGGCCGGCAGGTTCTTGACGTAGGCGAGGCCGTCGTCGAACAGCAGCTCGGCGCGCGGATCATTGTTGGATTCGCACAGCTCCGGGAAATACTTCTCGGCCATGCGCGTGACCTGCTCGTCGATGTCGCACTGGGTCGCCTTCTCGACACCCTTGTGCTTGAGGACTTCGCGCAGCGTGCCGCAATCGCCGCCGCCGATGATCACCACGCGCTTCGGATCGCGATGGGTGAACAGCACCGGATGCGCGATCATCTCGTGGTAGAAGAAATTGTCGTCGGTGGTGAGCATCATCGCGCCGTCGATCAGCATCAGGTTGCCCCAATCGGTCGACTCGAAGATCTCGATCTTCTGGAACGGCGACTGCACTTCGTCGAGCTTGCGGGTGATGCGGAAGCCGATGGCCGAACCGGTGGGTTCGAAGGGTTCGTAATGCCAGTTGCTCTCGGTCATCGCTGCGTACTCCGCCAAATCCAGTGTCAGGCCGGTGATTTTACCGGATCGACTCCGCGCCACCACGCCTCGGCGGGCGGCGGATCGCCGATATCGATGCGCTGGCCGATCCGTGGCGTGGCCAGGCGCAGGCCACGTTCCCGCGCCAGCGCGGTGACGCGCTCGAACGGATCGAACCACGCATGCATCGACAGGTCGAAAGTGCCGTTGTGGATCGGCAGCATCACCTTCGCATCGAGGTCGACATGCGCCTGCACGCTCTGCTCCGGCGCCATGTGCACATAGGGCCACGCCGCGTTGTAGGCGCCGTCTTCCATCAAGCTCAAGTCGAATGGGCCATGGCGCAGGCCGATTTCACGGAAGCCGTCGAAATAGCCGCCATCGCCGCTGAAGAAGATCCTGGTGTCGCCGTGGGCGATCACCCATGAACACCACAACGTCGAATTGCCATCACGCAGGCTGCGCCCGGAGAAGTGCTGTGCCGGCGTGCAGGCGAGGCGCACGTCGTCCACCGATGTTTCCTGCCACCAGTCGAATTCATGCACTTTCACAGCCGGGACGCCCCAGCCGACCAGGCGCTGGCCGACGCCGAGGGTGGTGATGAAATCCTGCACCTTGGGCGCGAGTTTGCGAATCGCGGCCTTGTCCAGATGATCGTAATGATCGTGCGAGAGGATCACCGCGCGGATCGGCGGCAGGTCCCTGATCGAGATCGGCGGTGCGTGGAAACGGCGCGGTCCGAACCATTGCACCGGCGAGGCGCGCTTGCTGAACACCGGATCGGTCAGATAGAACGCGCCACCCAGCTTCATCAGCACGGTCGAATGGCCGAGCCGCCACAGGCTGTGGTCGGGCGCTGCGTCCAGATCGGCGCGGGTGATCGCCTGAACCGGGATCGTGCCGTGCGGAACGGTGTCCTTCGGTTTGTTGAAGAAGAAGTCCCACAGGGTGGTGCGGTTCTCGCGGTTGATCGTCGGCGGCGCCGGCACCTTGTTGCGGAAGCGGCCGTGCGACCACTGCGGCGAGGCCAGCCGGGCATCGCCGGGGTTGGCGGGAGACGGGGGGAATCCACGGGTTGGCTGGTCCATGGATTCAATATGGGCCATGCCGGCGTCCATGCAATGGTGGCCGGAATCCCGTTGTGGCGGCGTTTTGCCCGGGAATTGACGGCGCGCCCTTGGAGTCTGTTCACAATCCGTCGCGAGCGAAGGCCTCCGGTTCGTGGCGGAGCGGAGCAAGCGCAGCGTATGTGCGGATAGGTGAGCATTGCGAGCACCGCACGCGGACCGCAGGCCGAGCGCAGCAGGATTGTGGGCAGACTCTTACACTATCCGCCCGTTTTCCCCGTCCGGCCCGCTGAAATGACCTGGTCCCTCGACCTCGCCCGCAAGACCTACTCGATCCCGCACTGGTCGGACGGCTATTTCGACGTCGACGGGCAGGGCCGGGTCGTGGTGCGGCCCAAGGGCGCCGGCGGTCCGGAAGTGGCGCTGTCCGACGTGGTCGATCGTGCGCTCCAGAATGGCGCGCACCTGCCGCTGCTGGTGCGTTTCCCGGATGTCCTCGGCGATCGCCTGGGCAAGCTGCAGGCGGCCTTCGCGCAGGCGCAGAAGGATTGGGATTACAGCGGCGGCTATACCGCGGTCTATCCGATCAAGGTGAACCAGCACGCCGGTGTCGCCGGCACGCTGGCCTCGCATGCGGGCGAGGGTTTCGGACTCGAGGCCGGCAGCAAGCCCGAGCTGATGGCGGTGCTGGCGCTGTCGCGTCCGGGCGGGGTGATCGTCTGCAACGGCTACAAGGATCGCGAATACATCCGCCTCGCGCTGATCGGCCGCAAGCTCGGCCTGCAGACCTTCATCGTCATCGAGAAGCCGTCCGAGCTGAAGCTGGTGCTGGAGGAATCGCAGGCGTTGGGCGTGACGCCGGGCCTCGGCGTGCGCATGCGCCTCGCCTCGCTGGGCGCGGGCAAGTGGCAGAACTCCGGTGGTGACAAGGCCAAGTTCGGCCTCAACCCGCGCCAGGTGCTCGACCTGTGGAAGCACCTGCGCGATGCCGGCATCGGTGATTGCCTGAAGCTGCTGCATTTCCACATGGGTTCGCAGATTTCCAACGTCCGCGACATCGCCAACGGCATGCGCGAGGCCACGCGTTACTTCATCGAACTGTCGAAGCTCGGCGCCAAGATCGATTACGTCGACGTCGGCGGCGGTCTCGGCATCGACTACGAAGGCACGCGTTCACGCAGCTACAACTCGGTGAACTACGGCCTGCACCACTACGCGTCGAGCATCGTCCAGCCGCTGGCGCAGGCCTGCGAGCAGAACGACTTGCCGCAGCCGCGCATCATCACCGAATGCGGGCGCGCGATGACCGCGCACCACGCGGTGCTGGTGGCGAATGTCTCGGAAGTGGAACAGGCGCCGGAAGGCCGCGTGCCGCCGCGCAACGACGACGAATCGCAGCCGGTGAGCGACCTGCGCGATCTCCACGGCGAACTGGCGACGCGTCCGGCGGTGGAAGTCTTCCACGAGGCCGCGCAATCGCACGCGGATGGGTTGAGCCTGTATGCGCTCGGCCAGATCGACCTGGTCCAGCGCGCGCGCATCGACGACCTGTTCTATGCAATCGCGCATGAAGTGAAGTCGCGCCTGACTTACGACGAGAAGAGCCATCGCGACCTCCTCGACGAACTCAACGAACGCCTGGTCGACAAGTACTTCGTCAATTTCAGCGTGTTCGAATCGATGCCCGACGTGTGGGCGATCGACCAGGTGTTCCCGATCGTGCCGATCGAGCGGCTCAACGAAGCGCCCATGCGCCGTGGCGTGATCTGCGATCTCACCTGCGATTCCGATGGCAAGATCGACACCTATGTCGAGAACGAGGATCTCGATACCTCGCTGCCGCTGCACGAGCTGGTGCCCGGGCAGTCGTACCGGATCGGCTTCTTCCTGATCGGCGCCTATCAGGAAATCCTCGGCGACATCCACAACCTGTTCGGCGATACCGATGCGGTGGAAGTGCGTGTCAACGGCGACGATTGCGTGATCAGCCAGCAGCGTCGCGGCGACACCACCGACGTGATGCTCGACTACGTCGGCTACAAGCTCGACGACCTGCGTCGCATCTATCGTGCCCGCGTCGAGGCCGCGGACCTGTCCGCCGGGGAATCAGAACGCCTGCAGCACGCGCTGGAAGCCGGGCTCACCGCCTATACCTATCTCGACGACGCGCCGCTGGAATAATCGCGGTGCGCTGCGCCGACTCGGCGCAGCGATGACACGGTTCGGCGCAAATTGGCTGCAAAGGCATGGCGCTGCCGCGCCGGGCATGGATCAATGCGCACTCCCCACGGAGAAGCCGCATGACACCGCTGAAGAAAACCGCCCTGACGGCGCTGGTCGTCCTCGCATCGAGTTGGCAGCCGGCATCGGCGAAACAGAACGATCCCGCGGACGTCGCCGCGATCCACGCGGTCGTCGAGCAGTTCCGCATGGCGATCATCCACAAGGACAAGCCGTCGTTCATGCGTCTGTTCTTTTCAGACAAGCCGGAAGATGTGACCTGGCAATGGGTGGTCGATGACGCGGCCATGGCGCGCATCCGCAAGACCAAGCCCGATGCGCGCAAGGCCCGCCACGTCGCCGGCTCGAACTACCTCTCCTTCATCGACGGCGAAACCAGGCCCGGCGCCAAAGCGGGCGAGGAGAAGTTCCGCGACGTGAAGATCGATACCGATGGCGAAGTGGCTTCGGTGAACTTCGATTATTCGTATCTCGAGGACGGCGGGGAGACCAACTGGGGTCGCGAGATGTGGCAGCTGGTGCGCAGCGACGACGGATGGAAGATCATCTCCGTCATCTATTCGGTGCGCGACCCCGTGCGAAAGTGACTTGATGACTCCAGCGAAACCCATGGCTGTCCCGGTGCCGCCGCCGTCATGGCGGGTGGCATGGCTGGCGGCGCTGCCGGTCGGATTGTGCCTGCTGGTGATGGCGCTGCCGACGATCGGCCATGGCCATGCGCTGGCCTATCGCACGCTGTACCTGCTGGCGAACGCCGCCTGGGTGCCGGCACTCGTGGTGATGCAACGCTGGTTGTGGCGCCGCCGCGCCTCGCTGTGGTTTTCGATCACGGCGTTGCTCGCGGGCACGTACCTGATGTCGCTGGCGAACGCGGCGCTGGGCGTGGTGCTGGCGTTGGCCATGGGCTGGAAGATCCCGATGCCATTCCAGTGGTGGCAGTTCCTGAGCGGGCTGGGCGATTGCTGGCTGGCGCTGATCGCGTTTTGCGCCGCCCACGCGGTGATCGGGCACTACGGTGCGTTGAAGGAAGAGCAGCGGCGCCTGGGCGAAGCCGAGCTCGCGGCGCGCGAAGCGGAGCTGCGGGCATTGCGCTACCAGCTGCATCCGCACTTCCTGTTCAATGCACTCAATGGCGTGTCGGCGCTGGTGGCCGAAAAACGCGATGACGATGCCCGGGCGATGATCGCCCAGCTCGGCACCTTCCTGCGCGCGACACTCGATGGGCGTTCACATGAAGTGCCGTTGGCCGAAGAACTTGCGCTGACGGAAACCTATCTGTCGATCGAGCAGGCGCGGCTGGGCGAACGCCTGCAGGTGCGATGGAATGTCGGCGCCGGCGTACTCGATGCCGTCGTGCCGGCATTGCTGCTGCAGCCGCTGGTCGAGAACGCGATCCGCCATGGCATCGCCAGGCGCAGCGCGCCGGGCTGTATCGGGATCGACATCGAGGCGCGCGATGAACGCTTGCGTCTGCGGGTGAGGAATGATGGCGCGGACGTGCAGGTGGCGGACGCACGGGAAGGCGACGCGCTGGGCCACGCCAATGTGCGTGAACGATTGGCACGGTTGTATCCGGGGCGGCATCGTTTTTCTGCAGCCGAAACAACGTCCGGTTACGAAGTGGTGATTGAAATTCCGTTGGCGCACCCATTGCCACTTCCGGTGGTCTCGTGATGCGCGTGCTGGTGATCGACGACGAGCCGTTGGCGCGAAGCGGCGTCCTCGTGCAGCTGTCGAAGTTCGACGATGTCGATGTGGTTGGCGAATGCAGCGACGGCATTTCCGCAACCGTAGAAATCCGCACGCATCGCCCCGACGTGGTCGTGCTCGACGTGCAGATGCCGGGCATGGATGGCATCGACGTGTTGCGCAGCCTTCCGGCGGATGAGCGCCCGCTGGCGATCCTGCTGACGGCGCATGAGTCGTTCGCGGTCTCGGCGTTCGAACTCGACGCGATCGACTACCTGCTCAAGCCGCTGGACGACGAACGCTTCGCCGAAGCGATCACACGTGCGCGCCGGCGCCTGGGGAAATCGTCGCCGGTGGTCGAGTGCGCGTTGTCGCTGTCCATCCAAGAGCCGCAACGCTTCGAAGTCCGCGTCGGGCGCCGCACCATCTTCGTGCCGGTGGAGGATGTCGAATACCTGCAGGCCGATGGCGATTACGTCGCCCTGTACGTCGCCGGCCAGCGCCACCTGATCCGCGAATCGTTGCAGCGCATGCAGGAGCGACTGGACGGGGAGCGCTTCCTGCGCATCCATCGCTCCGCCATCGTCCGCATGGATCGCGTAGCCGAGATGCAGTCGCTGTCCAACCGCGATGCCCTGCGTGCGCGCCTGCGCCTGTTCGGGAACTGAAACCACATGAGCACCATGCAACGCCAACCCGGCCTCGACCTGCTGCGCGCGATCGCCATCATCTGGGTGATGCTGTTCCACAGCTTCATCGTCGGCGGTCTCGGTGACGACTGGGGTTGGCTGTCGAAATACGGCTGGATGGGCGTCGACATCTTTTTCGTCCTGAGCGGCTACCTGATTGGCGCGCAGGTCCTGCAGCAACTGCGGGACGGACGCCGCATCGATTTTCGCGGCTTCTACCTGCGCCGCGCCTTGCGCATTCTTCCGGCGTTCTGGGTCGTGCTGGCGATCTACGTGCTGTTTCCTTCGTGGCGCGAAGTCGACGGGATGGAGCCGTGGTGGAAGTTCGCCGCCTTCATCTATAACCTCGACGTCGACTACAACACGCATGCGGCGTTCTCGCATGCATGGTCGCTCTGCGTCGAGGAACATTTCTACCTGGTGTTCCCGCTGCTTGCGGCGTGGCTGTCCCGGCGCAATTCGACCCTGCTGTGCATTTCGATCATTGTCTTCGTGCTGCTCGGTGGCATCGCGTTGCGCAGCACCATCTGGTTGCACGACGATGCCATGCAGCCCGATCGCAACTGGTTCATCGAAGACCTGTACTACCCGACGTGGTGCCGCCTCGACGGCTTGCTGGTTGGCGTCGCGCTGGCGGCGACGCGGGTGTTCCGCCCGCAGTGGTGGCTGCGCATGCGCGGTTACGCGAATGCCGCAGTCATGTTGGGTGTCCTCGGCGTGATCGCTTCGTTTTTCCTGCATGCCGAGCGCGGCGGATTGCTCGCCAACAGCATCGGCTGGCCGGTGTTGTCGCTGGGCTTCGGCCTGCTGGTGTTCGCCGCCGCCGAGCGCGACAGCTGGATCGGACGCTGGCGCGCGCCCGGCGCTGGCTGGATCGCCGCGATTTCCTACAGCCTCTATCTCAGCCACAAACTCGTGATGCATGGCATTGATGCCCTGATCGACGGTCGCTTGCACGGGGTTGCCGCATTCGCGCCATACGCTCTGGCAATCCTTGCTGTCGGGGCATTGCTGCATTACATGGTGGAGCGACCGGGGCTGCGTTTGCGTGAGCGCACATTCATGAAGCTTAAAAAAACCGGGATCTCAGAGTGATTTAGTGATGACGGTCGTGATGAATTCATCACGACGCGGGTGACTTCGAACTTATACTCCGCCGGGAGCAATGTCGTGTTGGACAGGTCCGGGGGGATCTCTATGGAGTGGCTGCAGTTGGCGCGGGGTAGTGCGTCTCGAAAAGTGTCGTGCTGGATGTTGGCTGTGGTGGCGATCGCGATGGCCGGTCCGGCAGCTGCGCAGCTACAACGCAGCATGATCAATCCGTCGTTCGAGACGCCCGTTTTGACCCCGACGACCGGTTGCTATCTCCAGCTTTCGAGCGCGTCCGTGCCGGGCTGGAGCACCACGCACCCCTCGCAGACCGGCAGCGGTGGTTGCACTGCGACACCGGCTGCGATCACGACTGGCCCCCTGATCGAAATGTGGCGGTCCGGGTTCAACGGGGTCATCGCGCGTGATGGCAACAATTTCGTTGAACTCAACGCGAACGCTTCATCGCGCATTTACCAGAATGTCTGCCTGATCAACGGCGAAAGCTTCAACTGGAGATTCAGCCACCGTGGGCGCCAGAGCACGACGACTCCGGATGTCGCCGCGTTCAAGGTTGGCGCATCGCAGGAAATCGTGCGGGTCGGAACCACCAGCGATGGCACGATGAGTACCCCGGTCCCATCTGCGGGCGTAACTGGAGTCAGTGGCGGCAATGGCTGGGCCGATTACAGCGGAACCTACGCCTATACCGGCGCGACAGGCACCAACAGCCTGGGTTTCGAATCCATCAGCACGGCCGGAAACAATCTGACGGTCGGCAACTTCCTCGACAACATCCAGATCCAGCTGGCGCCGTTCGTGGAGTTCGTGCAGGCATCCAGTTCCGCAGTGGAAGCGGCAGGCAACAATCTTCCGCAGATCCGCGTCAATGGCACGGTGTTTTCCCCGATGACAGTGACGGTCTCCATCACGGGTGGAACCGCGACGCGGGCGCCAACCGCGGCTTCGACTCCCGGTTACGATTACTGGACCGATAGCGGTGACGGCACGCTGGTCATCAACATTCCCGCGGGCATCTACGACGGGACCAGCGCCGGCAGCCTGTTCACAGTGCCGGTGCATGTCATCGACAACACGACTGTCCAGTCCAATCGCACCATCAATTTCCAGCTGCAGGCGTCGACGTCCTCCCCCAAGACGTATCTGCTCAACTCCAGCAGCACTTGCGGCGCCTCCGCGCAAGCGACCAGCATCTACACCATCATTGACGACGATGCCGGAGTCGCGGTCACCAAGAACGTGACGTCGAAGACGGTGGTTGCCGGCAACCCGAGCCAGTTCGACATCGTCTATACCGTCACGGTGAAGAACACCAGTGGCACGAACACGGCGTCCTATTCGCTCATCGATACGCCGCAGTTCGATTCCAATGTCAGCGTCGTCAGCGTATCCGCCACGAAAAACGGAAGTGCGCTGAGTCCGGCACTCGCGGGCAGTGGTCCCTGGACGCTGGCGCCAACTTCCTGGAGCACGTTGGCGGGCGGTGGCACCGATACCTACGTGGTCACGGTCCGCGGCCAGGTGGCGATCAATGGCAGCACCGCGAACGATGCCTGCACCACGCCTGGCAGCAGCGGAAATGGCCTGCAGAACAGCGTGGCGGCAACCTACAAGGCGTCGAGCGGGCCGAATCCGGTCGTGAATGCGGATGCCTGCAGCAGCACGCCGACGCCGGGGTGGGTGACGTTGGGCAAGACGCTGGTCGGGCGCACGACGGCAGGCGACCAGGCGCAATTGCGCATCTATGCCGGTGGCATCCTGTCGACCTCGGCCAATACCAGCGGGACAACGGCTCCCGCCACCGCGACGACGGGTGCAACCGTGCTTGCCAGCGGTACCGCGGTGGAATTGCGCGAGACCATCCTAGCAGGCGGCACTACTGCGACGGCTCCATCCACCGGCTATGCAACGTCAATCAGCTGCAGCAACGCGACAACGGGATCGGCGACCGTATTGCCAAGCGGCGGCGGTAGTCCATCGGGTAGCGAACAGGCCTGGAGCGGCATCGCGCTGGCGGCGGGAGACAACATCACCTGCACCATCACGAATACGCCGAAAGCCGATCTTTCGATCACCAAGAGCAATGGCGTGACGACGGTCGTATCCGGTGCACAGACGACCTATGCCCTGGTGGTGAAAAACAGCGGCCCTGCTGCCGTGACCGGCGCAGTCGTGAAGGATGTCCCGGGCACGGGGATCACCTGCCCGACTGGCAACGTGGTGACGTGCTCCGGTACGGGGTGTCCAAGCGGGACGATCACCAATGGTGACCTGCTGGGCGCCAATGGCGTGACCATGGGCGCGATGCCGATCAATGCGACGACGACTTTTTCGGTGACCTGCACGGTGCAGTGATGTCAGTGATTCGTTTCCGTTGCAGTCGCGCGTGACGGCGACGTCCGCCACGGCGCCGCCACAAGGATCACGCCCGCCATTACCAGGGCTGCCCCGGCGATGCGCACGGCATCCACCGTGCGCGGCGCACTCTGCAGCACGCCGAACTTGTCGAGCAACAATGCCGCGGTGACCTGCCCGAAGATGACGAGGCACATCATCGTCGCCGGGCCGAGGCGCGGGATCAGCAGGGTGACGACGGCGACATAGAGCGCGCCGAGCAGTCCACCCAACCACACCCATGCCGGGAACGACCCGGCGCTTTCCAGCCCGATGCGATGACGCGCCAAGACGAGGTAGATGCCGAGCCCGATTCCGCCAACCACGAACGACACGAACGCGGCGACGATCGGCCCGCCGATCTGCGTGCCCAGCCGCGCGTTGACCAGCGCCTGCAGCGGCAGCATCGCGCCAACCAGGATGGCGAGTCCCATCATCCACCACGCATTGCCGCTCATGCATTGTCCCCGCGATGGATCTGGAAGCCGGCGAAACTCTGGCTGGTCGGCATTACTTCAAGGCGGTTGATGTTGAGGTGCGGCGGCAGGTTGGCGACCCACCACGTCGCTTCGGCGATGTCGTCGCCGGTGATCGGATGCGCGCCGCGATAGAGGTCGTCGGACGCCTGCTGGTTGCCGCTGGTGCGCACGAGGGTGAATTCGGTCTCGGCCAGTCCCGGTTCGATGCTGGTCACGCGCACGCCGGTGCCGTGGAGATCGCTGCGCAAGCCGAGCGAGAACTGGGTGACGAAAGCCTTGGTGCCGCCATAGACATTGCCGCCGGTGTAGGGATAGGTCGCGGCGATCGAACTGATGTTGACGATGGTGCCGTGCGTTTCGATCAGTCGCGGCAACAGCGCATGCGTGAGGTTGACCAGTCCGAGCACGTTGGTCTCGATCATCTGCCGCCATTGCGCGGGATCGGCGCGTTGTGCCGGTGCAGTGCCGAGTGCAAGGCCGGCGTTGTTCACCAGCAGGTCGATTGCATGCAACGAATCCGGCAATGTGGCTATCGCGGCGTGGATGGCATCGCCGTCGCGGATGTCGAAGCACAGCGGATGGAATGCATCACCCAATTCTTTGCGCAAGGCCTCGAGGCGATCCATGCGGCGGCCAGTGGCGATGACCTGCCAACCCTGCCTGGCGAAGCGCGTGGCGATGGCGCGACCGAAGCCCGAAGTGGCACCGGTGACGAAAGCGATCCTGTTCGACATATGGGGTGGCGCGAAGGGGAAGTCGCGATTGTGCCGCAGTGCGGCACCGGATCACCAGCAGCGCACGAACATGCGGATGAGCCAGTGCGGTGGCGAGGGCATCGTCACTTCGTCTTTTTCTTCGCGCGTGACTTGGGAGCCGCGGGTTTGGTGGGCGGTTCGGGCGCAGTCGTTGCGGCCGGCTTGCGCTTGCGGTGCGCCGATGCCGACTTGCCGGCGGTTCGCGATTTGGTGGCGCGATGCTTGCGCAGCATGTCCTCGGCCAGGACCACGTCCTCGCTGAGGATGCCGGCGGCCTTGGCGATCGCGATCCGCGCCGCCGCCTTGTTCTCGTCGGGATTGGCCAGCAGCAGTTCGCGAATGGCTTCGCGCAGCGCCTTCTCGGCGTTGTTGTGCAGGTGGACGTTCTCACCACGACGCAGCAATCCCATCAGCGCGTCGACGACGGGTTTGATCAGTGCGGCTTCTATGGCCATGAATCGATGGTCTCGGCGACGCCCGCTTCGGGGGAGTCGCCAGTGTGCCGCAGCGGCATCTCAGGGGTCGAGAACGCCGTGAATGCGAGGTCGGTCAATGGACCTTGACCGCAACCGCGGCGACGCCACCACCACTCAGCTTCGACTTGGCGCCAGCCAGTTCGCCGGCACTGGCGTAGGGCCCCATGCGCACGCGATAGACGGTCTTGCCGCCGACGTCGGCCGATTCCACGCGCGCGTTCAGCCCGAGCATGGCGATCTTGGCCTTCACCGCCTCGGCCTGGCCGGCATCGCCGAAGGCGCCCGCCTGCAGGATGTAGGGCGTCGCGTTGGTAGCTTCGACCGATTTGGAGATCGGCACGCTGGCGCCATCGGCGGCCTTGGCGTGGGCGACGGTCACCGGGGCCGGGACATCGTCGTCGTCATTCTTCGGCTTGCTCGCTGGCGTCGTGGTGGCCGGGCGCGGCGTGGCCTGCGATTTCGGAGCATCGGCCTTGGCGACCTGCTGCGCGGAATCAATTGGCGACGGCAAACCGCTGTTGCTGCCTTGTGCGGCGTCGACGTTGGGCTTGGCCTTGGCGGCATCGGCCTTGCGCTTGGCTTCGGCCTGCGCCATCGCCGCGAGTTGCGCGTCGGACAGGCGCACCTCGTTCTTGGGCAGGACGTCATAGAAGGAATAGTCGTCGCCGGTTGCGGGTTTTGCGTCGGCCGGCTTGGCCGTGGCATCCGCGGTCGGCTTGGCATCGGTTGGTGCCGGCGCGACTTCTTCCGTCGCTGCAGCGGTTTCGGCCTTGGCGTCGGGATTCGGTGTCGGCTTGAAGAAGCCATCGGCACCCTTGCCCTTCATCAGGCGCGGCGCGCCGATCACCACCACCAGCGTCAACAGCACGCCCATCACCAGCCAGGCCCAGCCCGGCATGCCCGATCCACTACCGCCACCGCCACTGCGTCGGGCCTGCGAGCGTCCGCGTTGTTGCGCCATTTACATCGTCTCCGGGGCAGTCATGCCCAGCAAATCCAGACCATTCTTCAACACCTGCGCGGTCGCGGTGCACAGTGCCAGGCGCGCATTGCGCTCGGCTTCAGCTTCCACAAGTACCGGCTGCGCGTGGTACGCGGTGTGAAAAGCGGTCGCCAGTTCGCGCAGGTACTGGGCGATGGCGTGCGGCTCAAGTTCGTGGCCGGCCTGTTCCACCACTTCCGGGAAGCGCGAAAGTTCGCGCATCAGTTCGCGGCTGGCGTCGTCGCTGACGGCATCGAGACGTGACAGTCCCGAAGCTTCATCCACCACGTAGCCTTTTTCTTTTGCCTGGCGCAACAGGCTGCACACGCGGGCGTGGGCGTATTGCACGTAGTAGACCGGGTTGTCGTTCGACTGCGAACGCGCGAGGTCGATGTCGAAGGTGAGCTGCGAATCGGGCTTGCGCGCGACCAGGAACCAGCGCGTGGCGTCGCGCCCGACTTCCTCGATCAGGTCGCGCAGGGTGAGGTAGCTGCCGGCGCGCTTGGAAAGCTTCACTTCCTCGCCGCCGCGCATCACCGTGACCATCTGGTGCAGCACGTAGTCGGGGTAGCCCTTGGGGATGCCGAGGTCGAGCGCCTGCAGGCCGGCTTTCACCCGCATCAGCGAACCGTGGTGGTCGGCGCCGAGTTCGGTCACCGCGCGCTGCCAGCCGCGCTGCCACTTGCCGAGGTGGTAGGCGACGTCGGGCAGGAAGTAGGTGTAGGTGCCGTCGGACTTGCGCATCACGCGGTCCTTGTCGTCACCGAAATCGGTGGTGCGCAGCCATAGCGCGCCGCCTTCTTCATACGTGTGGCCGGCGGCGGTGAGGCGCTGCACGGTTTCTTCCACCTTGCCGTCGGCGTAAAGCGACGATTCGAGGAAATAGTTGTCGAAGCTCACGCCGTACGCGGCTAGGTCGGCGTTCTGTTCGCGGCGCAACGCGGCGACGGCGAACTTGCGGATGGCATCGAGGTCGCCGGCATCGTTCTTGCCGGTGACTTCGTACCGTTTTGAATCAGGGCCTTCGATCTCGACGCTGTCGCCGCGCAGATAGCTTTGCGCGACATCGGCGATGTAGTCGCCGTTGTAGGCATCGGCTGGCCAGTCGGCGTCGCCGGGCTTGTGGCCCTGCGCGCGCGCCTGCACCGAACGCGCGAGATTCTCGATCTGCACGCCGGCGTCGTTGTAGTAGAACTCGCGGATCACCTTCCAGCCGTTGGCGGCGAGCACGCGTGCGATCGAATCGCCGATGGCGGCGGCGCGGCCATGGCCGACATGGAGCGGGCCGGTCGGATTGGCGGAAACGTATTCGACGCCCACCGTCTGCCCGGCGTGGCCGGTGTTGTGGCCGTAGCTGGCGCCCTGGGCGTGGACATCGCGCACGACCTGCTGCCAGGCCTGCGGTGCGAGATGGAAATTGATGAAGCCCGGTCCGGCGATCTCGATTTTCGCGACGGCGTCGTTCTTCGGCAGTGCCTCGACCAGCTGTTGCGCCAGCGCTCGCGGATTGCTGCGCGCGGCCTTGGCCAGCAGCATGGCGGCATTGCTGGAGAAATCGCCGTGGGCGCGCTCCTTGGGACGTTCGATCACGAAGTCGGGGGCGACAGTGTCGGCGGGCAGGGTGCCGGCGGCGACCAGGGCGTCGATGCCCTGCGAAACGAGGGCGCGGAGCTGGGATTTCACGGGATTTCGGGGAACGGCTTGATAGCCGTGCATTGTACGGCTTCGCGGCGCCGACCCCTGTATTCACATCATTCCGCGTGCCGCCATCGATACCGCAGGGCCGTCACCGACGACGAAATGGTCGAGCAGGCGGATGTCCATCAGCGCCAGCGACTGCTTGAGGCGCTGGGTGACCGCGCGGTCGGCTGCGCTGGGCTCGGGATTGCCGCTGGGGTGGTTGTGGCCGACGATCACCGCCGCTGCGTTATGGGCCAGCGCGCGCTGGACCACCTCGCGGGGATGGACTTCCGAACCGTCGATGCTGCCCTGGAACAGTTCCTCGAAGGCCAGGCTGCGGTGGCGGGTATCGAGGAAGAGGGCGGCGAACACCTCGCGATGGCGGCCGCGCAGGCGCTTGCTGAAATAGCGGGCGGCGACATCGGGATTGGCCATGGCTTCGCCGCGCTCCAGCTGCCCGGCCAGGTGGCGGCTGCCGAGTTCGAGCGCGGCGGCCAGCCGGCAGGCACGCGCCGGGCCCAGGCCGCGGAGTCCGGTGAGCCCGGCGGCATCGCGATCGAGCAGTCCGCGCATGCCGCCGGCATCGCCCAGCAGGCTGCGCGCGGTCGCCACGGCATCCTGCCCGCGCACGCCGGAGCCGAGGAACAGGGCCAGCAATTCGGCATCGGAGAGCGCGGTCGCGCCAAGGCGCAGCAGCTTTTCGCGGGGACGTTCGTGTTCGGGCCAGTCGCGGATGTGCATGGGCGGTTCGAAGCTTGATCTGCCACCCACTCTGGCGTTTGCGGGCGCGGCGCGGCATCGGAATTCCAGGGGCATCGGGTAAGCTGGCGGCCTGTGAGTGCGTCGGAAAATGCCGTCATGGCCGCCCCTGCCAAGATCCTGCTGTGCGTGTGCGGAGGGATCGCCGCCTACAAGTCCGCCGAACTGGTGCGCCGCCTGCGCGACACCGGCGCCGAGGTGCAGGTGGCGATGACGGAGAACGCGCAGCGCTTCGTGACCGCGCAGACTTTCCAGGCGCTCAGCCATCGCCCGGTGCGCACATCGCTGTGGGATGAACACGCCGAAGCCGCGATGGGCCATCTCGAACTGGCGCGCTGGGCCGACCACATCATCGTTGCGCCGGCGACCGCCAACACGCTGGCGAAACTGGCGCACGGCTTCGCCGACGACCTGGTGAGCACGTTGTGCCTTGCTTCGACCGCGGCGCTGACGGTGTGCCCGGCGATGAACCACGTGATGTGGAAGCACCCGGCGACGCAGGCCAACATCGCGACCTTGCGCACGCGTGGCGTGCAGATCGTCGGACCGAACGACGGGCCGCTGGCCGAAGGCGAAAGCGGGCCGGGGCGGATGAGCGAACCGGCGGAAATCGTCGCGGCACTGTCCGGACGGAAATCGCCATGAGCGCGTTGAACGGCAAGCGCGTGCTGGTGAGCGCGGGCCCGACCTTCGAGGACATCGATCCGGTGCGCTTCATCGGCAATCGCAGCAGTGGCCGCATGGGGTTCGCCATCGCCGAAGCCGCGATCGCGCGTGGCGCGCAGGTGGTGCTCGTCGCCGGCCCGGTGCATTTGCAGACGCCAGCGGGCGCGCAACGCATCGACGTGCGTTCGGCCGCGCAGATGCACGACGCCGTGCTCTCGGCATTGCCGGCGGACATTTACATCGGCACGGCCGCGGTTGCCGATTTCACCCCGCGCGCAGTCGCAGGACACAAATTGAAGAAAGTGCCGGGCCAGGACACCCTCGTGCTGGAACTGGTGAAGACCGCCGACATCCTCGCCGATGTCGCCAGCGCAGCGGATCGACCGCAGCTGGTGGTGGGGTTCGCCGCCGAAACCAACGATGTCGAAACCTACGCGCGCGGCAAGCTTGCGGCCAAGCGCATCGACATGATCGCCGCCAATCGCGTCGGCATCGCCGGTTGCGGTTTCGAATCGGATGACAACACGCTCGACGTGATCTGGGCCGATGGCCAGCGTCGCCTCGGCCCCGAGAGCAAGCGCGTGGTCGCCGAAGGACTGCTCGACCTCATCGAAGAGAGAATTTCGAACGCATGAACCATGTGTTGCAGATCAAGCTGCTTGACCCGCGTTTCGGCGGCGAGTGGCCATTGCCGGAATATGCGACCGCCTCGAGCGCAGCGCTCGACTTGCGCGCCGCCATCGACGCGCCGCTGACGATCGAGCCGGGGCAGGCGGAGCTGGTGCCGTCGGGCATCGCGATCCATCTCGCCGATCCGAAACTGTGCGCGTTGGTGCTGCCGAGATCGGGACTCGGTCACAAACACGGATTGGTACTCGGCAACGGCACCGGCCTGATCGACGCCGATTACCAGGGACCGTTGATGATCAGCGTCTGGAATCGCGGGCGCGAGGCTTTTACGATGGCGCCGGGGGATCGCATCGCACAGCTGGTGGTCATGCCGATCGTGCGCGTGGCACTGGATGTGGTCGACGCTTTCGAAGACAGCGCCCGCGGTGCGGGCGGATTTGGCCATACGGGCCTGCGATGAGGAACGAACAACGATGAAGACGTTGAGCCTGGGCGATGCCGGATCGATGAAGCGCATGTTGCCGCTGCTGGCCGCGGCGCTGGTGTTGTTGGGGGCATGGGCCGCGTGGTCGGCGCTGCGCCAGTGGCGTGAATCCGGGCAGTCGGCGCAACTCGCCGCGGCGCGCGAGGGCGTCGCCAACAGCGTGTCTTCCACGCTGGCGAAGCAACTGGCGATCGCGCAGAAGGCGACGCAGGCGCCGGCGGTGGTCGGTGGGCTGCAAGCCGACAATCTCGTCAATGCAACGGAAGGCCTGGCTGCCGCGTGGCCGGGCAGCGAGCACGCCGAAGTCGTGGCGGCCGATTTGCAGAGCATGATGTCCACATTGCCCGCCAGCGGTTACGGCCGTGCCGGCGTGGCGCAGGCGGCGCTCGCCAGCGGCAAGCCGGTGGTTGCGATCGCACGCGACGGCGGCCAGCCGAAATTGCTGATCGCGCTTCCCGTTGCCGATGGCGCCGCGGTTGCCGTCGGTGCGCAACCGGCGAAGGCGTTGATCGATGCGGTGGCGAAGGCGAATGCCGGCGGTGGCTATCTCGCGCTCAAGCAGGCAGAAGCGACGCTGGCGCAAACCGGCGACAAGGGACTTGAAAGCTCGGGCGACAAATCCTCGACGCCGATCAAGGGCAGCGACTGGACGTTGCTGGCCTATGCCGCGCAAGTCGAGCCTGGTCCGTTCGGATTTGGCCGGGTGATGACGGCGGTGCTCGCGGCGCTGCTGGTCGGCGCCGGCATCGCCCTGTTGTGGCTGCGCCAGCGCTCCATGAAGCCGGAAACGGCAGTGGAAGACGAAGTCGACACCACTGCCACGGACAGTGATGAGCCGACCGTTGGTGATCTCACCGCCCAGAACCAGGCAGCGGCGGCCGAAGCTGCCGCAACCCGGGCGGAAGCGGCGAAAGCCGAAGGCCCGGCCTTGCCCGATCCCGGCATCTTCCGCGCGTACGACATCCGCGGCATCGTCGGCCAGACCTTGAGCGTCGATGTCGCGCGCCAGATCGGCCAGTCGATCGGCACCCTCATGCACGAGAACGGTCTCTACGACATCGTGATCGGCCGCGATGGCCGCCTTTCCGGCCCCGACCTCGTCGGCGGCCTCACCGAAGGCCTGCGTCGCGCCGGCCGCAACGTGATTTCGATCGGCCTCGCGCCGACGCCGCTGGTGTATTTCGGCGCCTACCACTTGCGCACCGGTTGCTGCGTGGCTATCACCGGCAGCCACAACCCGCCCGACTACAACGGCTTCAAGATCGTGGTTGGCGGCGAAACGCTGTCGGGCGACACCATCACTGCGCTCTACACGCGAATCGCCAACGGCACGCTGCATGAAGCCGAACAGCTCGGGCGCGTCGAGGAACGCGACATCTCCGACGACTACGTCAACCGCATCGCTTCCGACATCCGTCTCGAACGTCCGCTCGACGTGGTGGTCGATGCCGGCAACGGCGTCGCCGGCGATCTCGGTCCGCGCGTGCTGGAAGCGATCGGCGCCAATGTGTTCCCGCTGTTCTGCGACATCGACGGCAACTTCCCCAACCATCATCCCGACCCCAGCGAGCCGCACAACCTCGAGGACCTGCGCCATATCGTGCAGACCCGCAAGGCCGATCTCGGCGTCGCCTTCGATGGCGATGGCGATCGCCTTGGCGTGATCACGCCCGAAGGCCACAACATCTTCCCGGATCGCATGCTGATGCTGTTCGCGGCCGACGTGCTCGAGCGCAACCCCGGCGCGATCATCGTCTACGACGTGAAATGCACCGGTGCGCTGGCGCCCTACATCATGGGTCGCGGCGGCAGTCCGCTGATGTGGAAGACCGGCCATTCGCTGATCAAGTCGAAGATGCGCGAAGAGGAAGCCGAACTCGCCGGCGAGATGAGCGGCCACTTCTTCTTCATGGAGCGCTGGTACGGCTTCGACGACGGCATCTATTCGGCGGCGCGCCTGCTGGAAATCCTCGCGCGTCGCAGCGAGGACGCCGATGCGGTGTTCTCGGAGATCCCGGAGTCGATCTCAACACCGGAGATCAAGGTGCCGGTCGCCGATCCGCATGCCTTCGTCGAGAAACTGGTGGCGAACGGCGGCTTCGACGGCGCGCGAGTGACCACGCTCGATGGCGTGCGCGCGGACTGGAACGACGGCTGGGGACTGGTGCGCGCGTCCAACACCACGCCGGTGCTGGTGCTGCGTTTCGAAGCGAATACCCAGGAACGCCTGGAGGAAGTGCAGGCGCTGTTCCGCAGTCGCCTGCGCGCGGTCGACCCGGCGCTGGAACTGACGTTCTAGCCGTCGATCAGGGCTGTGGCGTCGCCGCCGTGGCGGAGCCACCGTTCTGCTTGTAATCGCGATATTGCTGCAGCGCCTGCTGCAGCTCGCCGTCCATCGCCGCGTATTCGCCGCGCTTGCGCTGGAGGTCGGCGTAGGCGCTGCCCACCGTGGCGGCTTGCTGTGCAATGGCGTCGTCCAGGGACTTGGCGATCGGCTTGCCCTGCAACTCGCTGTTGGCCGCGCGCAGCAGCGAGCGCGACAGTTCGAGGCGATGGCTGGCCAGGCTTGATTGCGCAGCCACCAGCGAAGCGTGGACATTCTGCGAACGTTCCGCATACGCCTTGCGCAACGCGTCTTCGCTGGGATAAGTGGTGGCCAAGGCCATCTGCTGGCGGGCCTGGGTGGCCTGTGCCGCGGCGCGCGCGGCTTCGGCCTTGTCGGCGACGTCCTTGGCCGATTGCTCTTCGGGCGTCAGCGGACGCGGAAAGGTCTTGACCGTCACCCCGCTGGCATTGATCTCGCGTCGCGCGCTGTTGGCGGCGCTGGTGGGTATGGCATCGCCGCACACCGTTTGCCCGCGCTCGGTCCAGCAACTGACGGTCTTGCCCGCGGGCTTGGTCTGCGCCTGCGCGGATAGTGCAACGCACAATCCCACTGCCAGGCCGGCAGAGGTGGCCATGCGCCGCAGCTCAGGATTCGGTCGACGTGCTTCCATAGCGCGAACGATACGCCAGCAGGGCGGGCTGGTCAGCACCTGAAGCGCCATTGCGGGCACTCCATTCGAGGAGATCGTCGAGTGTTGAGACAGCGATCACGGGGACGCCGGCGCTGTCGCGGACGCGCTGCACCGCCGAGCGGCGATCGCCATCGTCCAGCACCTCCTGCCGATCGAGCGCCACGACGATGCCGGAGACGATGCCGCCACCACCCGCGACCAGGTCGAGCGCCTCGCGAATGGCGGTGCCGGCGGTGATGACGTCGTCGATGACCAGCACGCGCTTGCCCTGCATCGACGCGCCGACCAGGGTGCCGCCTTCGCCGTGGTCCTTGGCTTCCTTGCGGTTGAAGGCGAGACCGACATCGCGGCCGCGTCGCGACAGCTCGCAGGCGACCGCGGTAGCCAGCGGAATGCCCTTGTATGCCGGCCCGAACAGGACATCGGCAGCAAGGCCGGCATGCTCGATGGCATCGGCATAGCACGACGCGAGTCCTGCCAGTCGTGCACCAGTATCGAAGCGTCCGGCATTGAAGAAGTAGGGACTGATGCGCCCCGACTTCAGGGTGAATTCGCCGAAGCGCAGTGCATCGGCCTTGATGGCGAGTTCGAGGAAGCGTTCACGCATGGCGGGATGATAACCTGCCGCCATGCGCATCCTCAGTTTCAACGCCAACGGCCTGCGATCCGCCGCCAGCAAGGGCTTCTTCGACTGGTTCGGCAAGCAGGACATCGACGTCATGTGCGTGCAGGAAACCAAGGCGCAGGAACACCAGCTGCGAGTGCCGGAATTGCAGCCGGCCGGATACCGGTCATGGTTCCGCGACGCCACCACCAAGAAGGGCTACAGCGGCGTGGCGATCTACAGCCGCCACGAACCGGATGAAGTGCGTACCGGCCTGGGTCGCGCCGATTTCGACGAGGAAGGCCGTTACATCGAAGCGCGCTTCGGCAATCTCTCGGTGGTGAGTTTCTACATCCCTTCCGGCAGCTCCGGCGAAGTGCGCCAGGCGGTGAAGGAGGACGTGATGCAGTGGCTGCGGCCGATCCTCGACGAATGGCTGGCCAGTGGTCGCGAATACGTGCTGTGCGGCGACTGGAACATCGTGCGCGCGAAGAACGACATCAGGAACTGGACCGGCAACCAGAAGAACTCCGGTTGCCTGCCGCACGAGCGTGCATGGATGAATTCCATGATCGCCGATGATTGCGGTGATGGCCTGGTCACGCCGCCGAAGAACGGCTGGAAGGACAGCTTCCGCGTCGCCAAGCCCGATATCGTCGAATACAGCTGGTGGAGCCAGCGCGGCGCCGCGCGCGCCAACAACGTCGGCTGGCGCATCGACTACCAGCTGGCGACGCCGAAACTGGCGGAAAGCATTCGCCACGCCGAGATCTTCGCCGAACCGAAATTCTCCGACCATGCGCCCTATCTGGTCGATTACGCCACGCAGGAGTTCACGCGTTGAAGACATCGACGAGCGGGCGCTGGGCCCAGTCACTGGGCGTGTACGCCAATCCGCGCGTGCGCGCGATGCTGTTCCTCGGTTTTTCCTCGGGCCTGCCCTTCGCGCTGGTGCTGACGACGCTGTCGGCGTGGTTGCGCCAGTCCGGGATCAACCGCGCCACCATCGGCACCTTCAGCCTGGTGGGCCTCGCCTATTCGTTGAAATACTTCTGGGCGCCGATCGTCGATCGCCTGCCCATCCCGATCCTAGGGCGCCTGGGGCGTCGTCGCAGCTGGATGCTGCTGGCGCAGTCATGCATCGTGATCGGCCTGGTGATGATGGCGACGACCGATCCCGTCACCGATGTCGCGCGCATGGCGATGCTCGCCGTGTTCACTGCATTCGCCTCGTCGACGCAGGACATTGCGGTCGATGCCTATCGTATTGAAGCGGCGGAAGAGAAAGACCAGGGCGGCATGGCCGCGGCCTACCAGATCGGCTACCAGGTCGCGCTGATTTGCGCCGGCGCCGGTGCGCTGACCGCGGCCGCCGGATACGGCTGGTCGACGTCGTATCTGGTCATGGCGGCGTGCGCCTTCGTCGGCATCATCACCACGTTCGTGATTGCCGAACCGAGTGCGCGCGTCGATCGCGCCACCTTGCCGCCGGAGCCGCTGGTCGAACGCTTCGAGCAATACGCGGCGCAGTGGCCTGACGTGCCGCGCAAGCTGGTGGCATGGCTGGTTGGCGCGGTGATCTGCCCGTTCGCCGACTTCTTCCAGCGCAAGGGCCTGAAGATCGGCCTGCCGATCCTGCTGCTGATCATCACGTTCCGCTTCAACTACACCACGATGGGCGTGGCGGCGAATCCGTTCTACATCGACATGGGATTCACGCTGAAGGAAATCGCGCTGGTGTCGAAGGTCTACGGCGTGATCATGACGATGGTCGGCGCGGTGCTGGCCGGCGTGCTGGTACGCCGCATCGGCCTGTTGCGCACGATGCTGTTCGGGTTGGTGATGTTGAGCGTCGCCAACCTGCTGTATGCGCACATGGCCGCGATCAAGCCGTCCCTTGCGTGGCTGGCGACGGTCGTCAGTGCCGACAATCTCGCCAACGGCATCGCCGGCACGTCGTTCATCGCCTACATGTCGTCGCTGACCAGCGCGCGCTACACCGCGACGCAATATGCGTTGTTCGGCACGCTGTGGAGCCTGCCGGCGAAATCGCTGGCCAGCCAGTGGGGCAAGATCGTCAACGCCTGGGGGTACCCGGTGTTCTTCACCTACACGGCGGCGATCGCGATCCCGGCGATGTGCCTGTTGCTGTGGATGCTGTGGCGCGAGCGTCGCGGCGAAACCACGGGTGTCGATGCCGCCGAGCCGGGCGCGCGCTGAACCTCAGCGCCGCCGCGGCAACAACCGGTCGCGCACCTTGTTCGAGAAGGTGATGGCCGGTGCATCGACGAAGCGGTGGAACACCGTCGCGGCGAGATAGATCACCGGCAGCACGATCGCGCAGGCGATGATCGCCGACACGTCGTAATCCCAGTCGCGCGCCTGCAGCGCGTTGAAGATCATCGCGGCGAGGCTGGCGACGATGCACAGGTGGATCAGGTAGACCGAGAACGAGACTTTTCCGAGGAACATCAGCAGGCGCGTGGCGGCCAGTTTCGCGAACACCGGGTTGTGCAGCAGGGCCGCGACGATCAGTGCGCCGGCGATGAAGTTGCCGACCATGTAGGCGTGCTCGCCGAGCAGCGGCTGCATCCACGCGTATGACGCCGAGGTGTTGTGGACGCCGGCGAAATACAGCCCGGCGGCGAGCATCAGCAGCGAGACGATGGCGGGCAGGTCGCGCAGGTACAGGCGGACGGCGGCGCCGATCACGAACGCGAGCAGCCCGTACATCATTTCCTCGTCCAGCACCTTCGTTGCACCCAGCACGGCAAGGGTGGCGGTGCTGGCGACCAGCAACAGCGCGCGCAACCGCGACCAGCGGTTGAAGGCGTAGCACAGGACGAAGATCATCCACGAGCCCCACAACTCGATCCGCATCGTCCACAGGATCGGGTTGTAGCGGCTCTGGCCAGTCACGAAGACTTCCCACGCGCCGTTGCGCAACGCGCCGAAGAACGACGCCGGGAAATCACCGTAGCCCTGGATCCACACCGAGAGATCGCTGTAATCGACGTTCATCCACTCGATCACCGCCCATGCGAACACGCAGGCGGCGATGCACGGCAAGGCCAGGCGCGGATAGCGTTTCAGCACCAGGCCGAAGACGTCGCGACCACTGCGGCCAAGGGCGACGTGGGTGAGGATGTAGCCGCTCAGCACGAAGAAGATGAAGACCGCCGCGCTGCCGGAGTACAGGAAAGCAAATGGCGAATCGTGGACGAAGCGTTGCACCGGATGGTCGTCGGGATCGGCGACGCCCCAGAACGCGTGCAGCCACGGCCAGAACACCAGTGCGAAGTGCGAGCACACCACCTGCAGGCAGGCGAGCCCGCGGATGGCTTCGACCGGAGCGAGTTTTGCGGCGGCTGGCTGGGCGTTCAAGCCGGATAGATTGCACCAAGCACGCGCGGACCGCGAGCGCCAGTCACCGACGGCAGGTTGCCGGGCAGGCCGAGCATGGTCTGTCGCGCCAGCCAGGCGAAGCCGATCGCCTCGACATGGTCGGGATCGATGCCGTGCCGCGCGATGGATTCCACCATCGCTTGCGGCAGCTGTTGCGCGAGCTTCGCCATCAGCACCGGGTTGTGCGCGCCGCCGCCGCAGACCAGCACGCGGCGCACCTTCGGCAGCGTCGAATTCAGTGCATCGGCAACGGTGCGCGTGCTCAGTTCCGCCAGTGTCGCCTGGACGTCGGCAGGCGATTCACCGCCGCGCAGGCGTGCTTCCAGCCAGCGCATGTGGAAATGTTCGCGCCCGGTGCTCTTCGGCGGCGGGGTAGCGAACCACGGATCATCGAGCAGGCGATCGAGCAGCAGCGGATCGACCTGTCCCGATGCCGCCATCGCGCCATCTCGGTCATAGCGTTCGCCGGTGTGGCGCTCGCACCAGATGTCCATTAGCGCATTCGCCGGGCCGGTGTCCCAGCCGCGCACGCCATCGCCGCTCGCGGGCAACAGCGTGACATTGGCGATGCCGCCGAGATTCAACACGGCGCGATCTTCGCCGGCATCGTGCAGCAGCGCCGCGTGCAGCGCCGGCAGCAACGGCGCGCCGTGCCCGCCCGCGGCCATGTCGCGGCGGCGGATGTCGCCGATGGTGGTGATGCCGGTGCGTTCGGCGACGATGTTGGGGTCGCCGATCTGCAGCGTGAACGGTGATTTGGAATAGGGACGATGGCGCAGCGTCTGGCCATGCGATCCGATTGCGTTGATCCGTGCGCGATCGATGCTCGCTTCGGCGATCAACCTGTTGGCGGTCGCGGCGAAGGCGGCACCGACTTCATGGTCGAGTTCACCGAGTTCGTCGATCGAAGTGACATCGATGCCCTGTCCGAGCGTGAGCAGGCGCTGGCGCAGGCCGTCTTCCCATGGCTGGGCGAGGGCATGCAGGCACTCGGCGTGGAGGCGGCCATCGCGGTTGTCGAAACGCACCAGCGCGGCGTCGATGGCATCGACGCTGGTGCCCGACATCAAGCCGATGTAAAGACCGTCGGCGGCGGTCATGTTCAGTCGCGCGCCGACTTGCTGCGCGGCGCCGGAGCAGCGCTGGCGACGACGGTGTCGCGGTCCATGTCGGGATAGATGATCTTCTCGACCGTGCGGATCTTGGTCATCGCGCGCTGCGTCTGCTGGCGGAACGCCACCAGCATCGCGCCGGACAGCGGCGCCGGCGGCGCCATCGTCACCGTCAGCGGATTGCGATAGACGCCGTTGACGCGGAATTCGTAGTGCAGGTGCGGACCGGTCGAAAGGCCGGTGCTGCCGACGTAACCGATCACCGTGCCCTGCGCGATGCGTTCGCCGGGGCGGATGCGGGCGAAGCGCGACATGTGCGCGTAGAAGGTGCTCTGGCCGCTGCCGTGGTCGAGTTCGACCACGTTGCCGTAGCCATGCTGTTGGCCGACGAATTTCACCCGCGCGTCGCCGGCGGCCATGATCGGCGTGCCGACGCTGGCGGCGTAATCGACGCCCTTGTGCATGCGCATGCGGCCGAGGATCGGATGCATGCGGTTGCCGAAGGTCGACGACAGGCGTGCGTACGGAATCGGCATGCGGATGAAGGGGCGTTTCAGCGAGCGGCCATCGGCGGAGAAATATTCCGGCTTGCCGTCGCGCATGTAGCGGAATCCGGTGTGCAGTTCGCCATCGACGGTGAAGGCCGCGGCCAGCACGCCGCTGGTGGTGACCAGCTCGCCGTTCTTCCACGCCTGGTCGACGACCACGCTGAAACGATCATCCGGAGAGAGATCGGAATCGAAATCGATGTCGTACTTGAAGATCTCGTCGGTCATTTCCTCGACGTTGGCGTGGGTCAGGCCGACCTTGCGCGCCGATTCCCACAGGTTGTTGCCGACGGTGCCCGACAGCACCACCGTGCGGATTTCGGTTTCCTGGGGCACCACCTTGGCGGCGACCGCACCTCCATCCTTCATGCTCAGTTCGACCTTGTCGCCGCCGCGCTGGAAGCGGATCGCGCGCAGCAGGCCATTGCCCGGCGCATCGATCGACAGCTCGGAGCCGGGACGCAGCTTCGCCAGCGATGCGCGCGCATCCGGCGATTTCATCATCTGCGCGATCTGCGCCTTGCTCACGCCCAGCGAGCCCAGCAGCGCATTCACCGATTCACCCTTGCGCAGGTTCACCACCGCCCACTGGCCACCGGCTTTCGGCACCGGCTTGCTCGCCTGCGGCAGCGGCAATGCCAGTGAAGCCACCGGTTCCCTGGTCGGATGGGCGAAGGCGTGCTCCATGCCCGGGACCAGGACCGCGCACAGCACGACGATGCTCGCCAGCAGGCTGGCGTGCGCCCAGTGGCGGTGGGTCCAGCGATCGTTGATGCCCGGAGGCAGCTTGGAGACGACGTGGCGGGTGAGGGCGGCCTCGCGGAGTTGGCGCAATCGGGAGGGGCGCGCCGCGTCGGCAATCGGGTCGTTCATTCAGCAGAGTCCACACGGCGTGAAAACCGCCGGAAGGGGGCACCTTAGGACAGCCGCCGGCCCGGGTCAAATCCATGATTCCATTGGATTTTCAGGGGTCGGACGGTTTAACGTAATGTTGACGTTTCGCCCCCTCCATTTCTCCCCATTCAGGAATTTGCCGTGTCTGCTGCCGCCTCCGACCTCGATTTGATTGCCCGCGGGGCCGATGAGCTGCTCAAGCGCGAGGAGCTGGAGGCGCGGCTGAAGCTCGGGCGGCCGCTGCGGATCAAGGCCGGCTTCGATCCCACCGCGCCCGACCTGCACCTTGGCCACACCGTGCTGCTCAACAAGATGCGGCAGTTCCAGGACCTCGGCCACCAGGTGATCTTCCTGATCGGCGACTTCACCGGGATGATCGGCGACCCCACCGGCAAGAACATCACCCGCAAGCCGCTGACCCGCGAGGACGTGGCGCGCAACGCCGAGACCTACGCGACCCAGGTGTTCAAGGTGCTCGACCGGGAGCGCACCGAAGTGCGCTTCAACAGCGAGTGGTTCGACAAGATGAATTCCGCCGACATGATCAAGCTGGCGGCGCAACACACCGTGGCGCGCATGCTCGAGCGCGACGACTTCGCCAAGCGCTATGCCGCGCAGCAGTCGATCGCCATCCACGAATTCCTCTATCCGCTGGTGCAGGGCTACGACTCGGTGGCGCTCAAGGCCGACGTCGAACTCGGCGGCACCGACCAGAAGTTCAACCTGCTGATGGGCCGCGGCCTGCAGGAACACCATGGCCAGCCGGCGCAGATCGTGTTGACGATGCCGCTGCTGGAAGGCCTCGACGGCGTCCACAAGATGTCGAAGTCGCTGGGCAATTACATCGGCATCGACGAACCCGCGATCGACATCGTGACCAAGACGATGAAGATCGGCGACGAGTTGATGTGGAAGTGGATCGACCTGCTGAGTTTCGAGATCTCGATCGACGAGGCGAAGCAGCTGCGCGCCGCGATCGAAGGCGGCCAGCTCAACCCGCGTGACGTCAAGCTGCGCCTTGCACGCGAACTGGCTGCACGTTTCCAGGGCGATGCCGAAGCGGAGAAGGCGATCGCCGGCTGGCACGCGGCGGTGCGCGGCGAGGGCGATGTCGCCAACCTGCCGCTGCGCGAAATCGCGATCCCGGCGGAAGGGCTGCGCATCGGCGCGTTGCTGACCGCCGCCGGCATCACCCCGAGCAATTCCGAGGCCAACCGCAAGCTCAAGGAACGTTCGGTGCGCATCAACGGCGAAGTGTTCGAGGATGCCGCGCACGTGTTCGTGCCGGGCTTCGAAGGCGTCCTCGCGGTCGGCAAGCGCAACTTCGCGCGGGTGAAGCTGGTCGCGCAGTAAATCGTCTCAGCCCCTGCAACCGGCGTGGCGCACACTATGGCGATGAGCGCAGGGCGTCATTCGCAATCGCAGGCCAAATTCTCCGACAGCCAGGCGCATGGCGCCGGCTGCGAGCTGATCCTGGTCGAAGGCGATTCCGCCGCACGTTCCGTGCTTGCCGTGCGCGACGCACGGACGCAGGCGGTGCTGCCGCTGCAGGGCAAGCCGCTGAATGCCTGGCGTGCCGACGCCGCGAAAGTGCGCGACAACATCCTCTATCGGCAGGTCGCGCAGGCGCTGGGTTTGCCCGATGCGATCATGGAGGAGCCCGCGAACGGTCCGCAGGAGATGCGCTTCGAGCGCGTGGTGCTGCTGTTCGATCCCGATGCCGACGGCATCCACATCACCGCGCTGATGCTGCTGTACTTCGCGCGCTGGCTGCCGACGTTGCTGGAATGCGAGCAGGTGTGGATCGTGCGGCCGCCGATGTTCACGCTCGCCAGTACTGTCACCGGCGAAGTGGTGCAGGCGTATTCGCCGGACCATCGCGACGCGTTGAAAAGGGCCATGGGCGGACACGCTGACTGCCATCGCCATCTCGGGTTGGGCAGCTTGCCGCCGGAGTTGCTGCGACGCACCTGCGTCGATCCGCGCACGCGCCAGTGTCGCCGCGCGAGTTACGAGGACGTCGAGGCGGTGCTGGGTGCGTTTGATTCATCGCCCGGCTGAGCGCCTGCTGCGGTTTTTCGCTCTTTACTCTTGAAAGCCACAACACGTGCGCTCAGTGGGTGGCCGGTCCGGTAAGCGGGCGTTGCGCGTCATGGATGACGCGCACGAGCCTACATGGACGTATTCACGGCGTCCCGCGCACCGGATTGGCTTCCCGCTGAGACAGCGCGTGTTAGGAAACCCGCGCGATCGCCATTCCCATCAGCGTCAACACGCAGAAGAGCCCCAGGAACCACGACAGGCTGCGGAACTGGGGCTTGTTGCCGACATAGAACATGCCGTGCAGCACGCGGAACACCACGAAGCCGATCGCCAGCCACGTGATGCGCGCGTGGTCGACGCCGGCGAACTGCGCCATCAGCACCGCGGCCGCGAAGGCCGGGAACGTCTCGAAACCGTTCAGCTGCGCGGCATTGGCGCGGTGGCTGCGGGAGCTGCCCTGCCGTGCCAGCCAGCCGCGCGGGTCGCGATTGTCGTACTTGTCGCCGGCCGCCTTGGCGATCGTCACCCAGACGTAGGGCAACAGTGCGGCGATCAGGATGCAAATGTAGGGAATGGTCATCGCGCAGTCGCCGGCAGGGGTTGCCGACGATGCTAGCGCGCCATCCGGCTTATTTCACGGGTGCGCTCGGCGTGGAGAACGCGATCGCGGTGGCGCCCTCGATCGGCCCGGTCTTGGCGCTGGTGTGGACGTAGAGTTTCACCTGGTGCTCGAACACCATGCCGCCCTGCACCACTGCATTCGGCCCGATGATGATGGTCGGGATGCGGGTGATCTGCAGTGGCATGCCGTTCCAGCCGCCCTTGGACTTCTTCACCCACAGCTTGCCGGCGACATGCGAACCGATGCCGATGGTGACGTCGCCGGTCACCGTGGTGATGTCCTTGCCGACCTGCGCGCGCACCAAGCCGATGCCGCCGTTGACGGTGGTGATGTCGCCCTTCACGGCGCCGCCATCTGGGACGTAGACGTCGCCGTTGACGGTGGTGATGTCGCCGTTGACCGTTGCCTTGGTCCCGAAGTGGACACCGCCGTTGACCGTGGTCGCGTCATCGTCGATGGTCACCGAGTTGCCGGCCCTGATGCTGCCGTTGACCGTGGTGGCGTCCTTGGCGGTTGAACCATCGCCCAGCTTCACGCTGCCATTGACGGTGTTGGCCGATCCGACGCGTTCACCGGCGGCGACTTCAACGTTGCCATTGACCTTGGAAACGTCTTTCTGGGCGTAAGCAGCCGAGCACACGGCCAGCAGGGAGAGAACGATCAGGGCGCGATGCGGGATCATCGGGGGCTCCGGAAGTGCGGGATTTGCAGGAAGCATAGGATGCCTCCGCTACAATCACATGCGCCGAAAGTCACCAGGTCCAAAGGCCCGTGCCCCCATCCACTTCCGATCGCCCCAAGCCCGTCGTCCTGCTCATCCTCGATGGCTGGGGCCATCGCGAGGATCCCGCCGACAACGCCCTGGCGCAGGCCGATCTGCCGAACTGGCGTCGCCTGCTGGCGACCTGCCCGCACACGCTGATCCATACCGAAGGCCGCCACGTCGGCTTGCCGGATGGCCAGATGGGCAATTCCGAAGTCGGCCACATGAACCTCGGCGCCGGCCGCATCGTCTACCAGGACCTGACGCGCGTCGATGCCGCGATCGAGGACGGTTCGTTCTTCGCCAACACCGCGCTGGCGGATGCCTGTGCTGCGGCCAAGCGCGATGGCGGCACCTTGCACGTGATGGGCCTGCTCTCGCCCGGTGGCGTGCATAGCCACGAAGCGCACATCTTCGCGATGCTGGAACTGGCGCATCGCCAGGGCGTGGCGAAAGTCGCGGTGCATGCCTTCCTCGATGGCCGCGATACGCCGCCGCGCTCCGCCGCCGCCAGCATCGAGGCGTTGCAGGCAGTGTGCGATCGCCTCGGCAACGCCCGCATCTCCAGTGTCGGCGGCCGCTATTTCGCGATGGATCGCGACAAACGCTGGGATCGCGTCGAACGTGCGTGGGACGCGATCGTCGAGGCGCGTGCCGAATTCATGGCCGACACGGCGATGCAGGCACTCGAGCAGGCCTATGCGCGCGGCGAGAACGACGAATTCGTGCAGCCGACGGTGATCGCCGGCGCCATGCCGATGCAGGATGGCGATGCCGTGGTGTTCATGAACTTCCGCGCCGATCGCGCGCGCCAGCTGACGGCGGCGTTCGTTGATCCCGGATTCGATGGCTTCGTCGCGCGCCGGCCGAAGCTGGCCGATTTCGTCTGCCTCACCGAATACGACGCCAAATTGCCGGCCAAGCTGGCCTATCCGCCGGATGCCCTGCACAACACGCTCGCGGAAGTACTGGCGGCGCATCACCTCAGCCAGTTGCGCATCGCCGAAACCGAGAAATACGCGCACGTGACGTTCTTCTTCAGCGGCGGTCGCGAAGACCTGTGGCCGGGCGAGGAGCGCGTGCTGGTGCCCAGCCCGAAGGTCGCGACCTACGACCTGCAGCCGGAAATGAGTTGCCCGGAAGTGACGGCGAAACTGGTCGACGACATTCGCGCGCAACGCCATGACGTGGTGATCTGCAACATCGCCAATCCCGACATGGTCGGCCACACCGGCTTGCTCGCCGCGGCGGTGAAAGCGGCGGAAGCGGTCGATGTCGCGATCGGCGCGGTGGTCGATGCCGTGCGTTCGGTGCATGGCGCGCTGCTGATCACCGCTGACCACGGCAACCTCGAACAGATGAGCGATCCCGCGACCGGCCAGCCGCATACCGCGCATACCGTCGGCCCGGTGCCGTTCGTCTACGTCGGCGACCGCGATGCCCATTTGCGCGTCGGTGGTGCCTTGCGCGATGTCGCGCCCACCATGCTTGACCTGCTCGGCATCGCCAAGCCGGCGGAAATGACCGGATCGAGTCTGATCGAGGCGGGCCCGGTCGAACCATGAGTCGAACGCGCCTCGCCATCGCCGGAATGCTGCTGGTGACGGCGGCGATCGCGTCGGCGCAGCAATCGCAGAAGGCCACCGAGCGCAAGCTCAGGGAAGTGCGCAAGGAAATCCACCAGGTCAGCACCGAGCGCAAGGAGATCGGCGGCGAGCGTATTGATGCCAATGCCGATCTCAAGGCGGCGCAGCAGAAGGTCGGGGACACTTCGCGCGCGGTGGCCAAGACCGATGCCGACATCCGTTCGCAACAAGGCGCGCTCGATGCGCTGGAAGCGAAGCGCGTCGAACTGGAAACACACCTGCAGCTGCAGCAGAAGGCGCTGGCGGTCCTGGTGCGGCAAGCCTATCTCGCCGGCGACAACGCGCCACTCAAGGTTTTCCTGTCGCAGGATCGCGTCGCCGAAGGCCAGCGCGCCCTCACTTATTACGCCTACCTGCAGCGCGATCGCAGCGCACGCATCCAGTCGATCAATGCCGATCTCGCCGCGTTGAAGCAGACCCGCGCGGACATCGTGAACCGCCAGGGTGCTTTGCAGGCGTCGCGGCAGAAACAGCAGGCGCAGTTGCTGCAGCTGGAACAGGATCGCAAGTCGCGCAGCGCATTGCTCGCCCAGCTCGACGTGCAATACCAGCAGCATGTCGAACGCGAACAGCAGCTCGGCCAGAACGCGAAGCAACTGGAAGGATTGCTCGCCAGCCTGCGCGCGGAAGCGGCGCGCGCCGCGCGCGAACGCCAGCTCGCCGCCGAACGCGCGCGCAAGGCGGCTGCCGAGGAAGCCGCACGGATCGCGAAGGAACAGGCGAAGGCCGAGGACACCGCGCGTGCGAAAGGCCTGCCGCCGCCACCGCCGCCCAAGCGCGAACCGCCGAAACAGGTCGTGCGCGGGCCGATGATCCAGGTTGGCGGTCTTGGCTGGCCGGTGTCGGGCACGCTGCTGGCGGGATTTGGCGGCGAGCTTCCGGATGGCGGATCGAGCTCCGGTTTGTTGATCGCGGCCGCCGCCGGCACGCCTGTACGCGCGGTCGCCGATGGCCGCGTGGTGTTCGCGGAATGGATGAACGGCTACGGCCTGATCAGCATCGTCGACCACGGCAACGGCTACATGAGCCTGTACGCCCACAACGACGCGTTGTTGCGCGATGTCGGCGCGACCGTGCATCGCGGCGACGCGGTGGGCAGCGTCGGCACCTCGGGCGGCCTGTCGCGGCCTGCGGTGTATTTTGAATTGCGCCGGAATGGCAGTCCGGTGAATCCTTCGGTGTGGCTGCAGAAACGCTAATCTGGGCGCTGAATACGGCAATGCCGCGTCAAGGCGGGTGCGATGCAAGGAAGAGCGAGTGAGTTTATGTCGATAAATGATCGAGTGATGACGCAGCAACGCGCCGGCCTTGGTGCGGCATTGGGCATGCGTCGTTCCTTCACCGCCATCCTCCTCGCCTGCGTCGTGCTGCCGCTCGCCGCACAAACCGCGCCGGCGACGCAGGATTCCGCGCAAGACAAAAAGGCCGGCAAGGAGATCAGCGCCAGCGACGATCCCAGTGCCGCGACCAGCGAGAGCAAGGCGGTGCCGCTGGGCGAGATCCGCCGCTTCGTCACCACCTACGAGGCGGTGAAGAACGCCTATGTCGAACCGAAGACCGATGCGCAACTGATGCATTCGGCGGTGCGCGGACTGCTGCTCGATCTCGACCCGCACAGCGTCTACTTCGACCACGACGATGCCGAACGCTTCGACGAGGATGCCGAGGGCCAGTACGAAGGACTGGGCATCCAGGTGCAGCAGCAACCCAATGCGACGCTGCGCATCGTCGCACCGATGGATGGTTCGCCGGCGCTGAAAGCCGGGTTGAAGTCCGGCGACATCATCACCGCCATCGACGGCAAACCGGTCGATCGCGACAATGGCAATCGCCAGTTGCGCGGCAAGGCCGGCACGCCGGTGCGCCTGACCATTCGCCGCAAGGGCATCGCCAAGGCCTTCGACGTCAAGGTCGTGCGCGCGAAAATCGTCGTGCCCAGCGTCGAATCGAAGATGCTTGAGCCCGGTTTCGGCACGGTACGCGTCAGCGGATTCCAGGCCAATACCGCGGTCGAATTCGAACAGGCGATCGCCAGGCTCAAGCAGCAGTCGGGCGGGAAGTTGCGCGGATTGGTCATCGACTTGCGCAGCAACCCCGGCGGCCTGCTCAACGCCGCGGTGCAGATGGCCGATGACGTCGTCAATTCCGGGACGATCGTCAGCACCCGCGGGCGCCAGAAGGAAGGCGATACCGTCTACACCGCCGCGCCCGGGGACCTGCTCGATGGCGCACCGATCGTGGTGCTGGTCGACGCCGGTTCCGCCAGTGCCTCGGAAGTGCTGGCAGGTGCGCTCAAGGATCTCAAGCGCGCACGCATCGTCGGCAGTCGCACCTTCGGCAAGGGTTCGGTGCAGAGCCTGCTGCCGCTCGACAATGGCGATGCTGTCAAGCTGACCACCGCGCGCTACTACACGCCCAGCGGAAAATCGATCCAGGGCGTCGGCATCAAGCCCGACCTGATCGTGCGCGCCGACGGCAAGCAGGCGTCGGCTGGCGACTACCGGGAATCGGCATTGCCGGGCCACCTGCGTGGCGATGACGAAACCGATGGCGATGACGACACCGGCGGCGAAGTGCTGGAGGGGCAGGCGCCGTTGAATGCAGCGCTGGTCGAGCTCAAGCGCATGGCTGGCGTCGTCGCTTCACCGGCGCAGGCTGCGACGGCGGCCCCGGCGAAGCGCAAGGCTCAGTAACCACTCTGGCGGCGCAGGCGGCGCGCCACCGCGCCGCGCTGCAGGAAGGCGAAGGCGAGGCCGAAGACGAATCCGGCGAGGTGCGCGACCCAGGCGATTTCGCCGAAGGCCGGGCCGATGTAGGCGAAGCCGACCTGCAGCAACGCCCAGATGCCGATCAGCAGCGACGCCGGCGCGCGCACGAATTCCAGGAACAGGCCGAGCGGGATCACGACGCCCAGCCGTGCGCGCGGGAACAGTGCCAGATAGGTGCCGATCACCGCGGACACCGATCCGCTGGCGCCGATGATCAGCCGCGTCGGGTTGTCGATGGTGGCCGCGGTCGCCAGGTTCGCCACCGCCCCGCCCAGCAGGAACAGGACGAGCAGGCGCAGGCTGCCCAGCTTGCGCTCCGCCGGCATGCCGAAGATCAGCAGGAACACCAGGTTGCCGAGCAGGTGCGCCCAGTTGGCATGGAGGAATTGCGAGGTCACCAGCCGCAGCGCCGGGTGCCAGAGCGCCGCCGGACCTTGCCGCACTGCGGAATAAAGGTTGGCCGGCAGGGTTGCCCATTCGTTCAGCAAGCGGCCGGTGACGGCATCCGAAGGCGCCCACACCGCGATGAAGCCCGCGATCATGGCCAAGGCCAGGACTGGCGTGGCCCAGGGCCGGCTCGGGTGGGCGTGGTCGGGGACGGAAATGAACATCGGGCAGGCGCCTCGCGGGGGCAACGGGGGGCTCGTCCGGCATGTTACCAATCGGTTAAAAGCACGCTATAGTCCGGCCGCATACCCTGCCGTACCGAACCGCCCTTTACGGGGAATGACCGCCACCGTGGCGAGATTCCCGAATGCTTCCGGAGATTTGCATGCACAAGTACACCCAGCGTCTTTCGATTCTCGCGATCGCCGTGATCGGCGCGGTCGCCGCCGGCCAGGCCGGTGCGTCCGGCTTCCAGCTGCGCGAGAACAGCGTCAAGAACATCGGCAAGGCCTATGCCGGTTCGACCGTCGCCACCGACGGTTCGTCGGTCTACAACAACCCGGCTGCGATGGTGAACGCCAACGGCAACCTGTTCCAGGCCGACGTGGCCGGAATCGACCTGACCGCCAAGTTCAGCGGTTCGGGCAAGTACGCGACCGGCCTGCCGATCTCCGGCGGCAATGGCGGCGATCCGGGCGATCTGACCGCGGTCCCGGCGATGTCGGCGATCTTCAAGATGAAGGGTTCGCTCGAAGGCCTGACCCTGGGCGTTGGCCTCGACGCGCCGTACGGCCTCAAGACCGAGTACGAAAAGGGCTGGATCGGCCGTTACAACGCCACCACCTCCAGCGTGAAGACGGTCGACCTGACGCTGTCCGCGGCCGTGCAGGTCACCCCGATGCTCAGCGCCGGTATCGGCCTGGTGTATGAACGCATCGACGTGACCCTGGGCAAGGACATTCCGTTCGGCACCATCCTGGCGGGCGTGAATCCGGCCCTGATCAATACGCCGGATGGCAACATCACCCTCAAGGGCAAGGACAATGCGGTTGGTTTCATCGCCGGCCTGCAGTTGAAGCCGAGCGATCGTTTCACCATCGGCTACGCGCACCGTTCGGCGATCCGCCACCATATCGATGGCAATGCCGACTTCACCACGCCTGCGGCCTTCCAGGGCCTGCAGCCGGGCTTCAGCGCACTGTCTGCCAACCCGGCCCTGCCGGCCGCGCAGCGTGCGCAGCTGGCCGCGCTCGGCAAAGGCTTCGTCGATGCCAAGGGCCGCGCTTCGGTGTCGACGCCGGCGACCGATACCCTGAGCATCGACTGGAAGGTGGCCGATCGCGTCAACCTCTACGGTGAAATCCAGCAGACCAGCTGGAGCTCGCTGAAGAGCGTCGATATCGTCTTCTCCAATCCCTACCAGCCGGCCAGCAGCGAGGCCTTCAACTGGAAGGATTCGACCTTCGTGTCCGTGGGCGCCGATTTCAAGCTGAGCGACAGCTTCACCCTGCGCGGCGGCGTCGGTTACGACAAGACCCCGACGAACAACACCGATCGCACCCCGCGACTGCCCGACAACGATCGCACCCTGATCTCGATCGGCGGCACCTGGAACGCGACCAAGGCGTTGTCGGTCGATGCCGGCTTCACCCGCGTCGAAATCAAGAGCCCGACGATCAACCTGCCTGTGGACGTGGCTGGCGGTCGCTACAACTCGTTGACGGGCAGCTACAAGGGCCATGCCAACGTGTTCGGCATCGCGGCTTCGTACAAGTTCTGATCGCTGCACGACATCGCAACAAAAAAAGCCCCGCTTTTGCGGGGCTTTTTCTTTGGTCGGACATTGTCGGAACGATCAATCGCCCAGTGTCAGCAGGCTGGCGTTGCCACCCGATGCCGTGGTGTTGACGGTCACCGTCTTCTCGGTGGCGAAGCGCGGCAGGTAGTGAGGGCCGCCGGCCTTCGGGCCGGTGCCCGACAGGCCCTGTCCGCCGAACGGCTGCACGCCGACCACCGCCCCGATCTGGTTGCGGTTGACGTAGATGTTGCCGACGCGGGCGCGATTGACGATGCGATCGATCGTGGCATCGATGCGCGAATGCACGCCGAGGGTCAGGCCGAAGCCGGTGGCGTTGATCGCATCGACCACCTTGTCGAGGTCTTCGGCCTTCCAGCGCACCACGTGCAGCGCGGGACCGAAGTTCTCGCGGGTGAGCTGGTCGATCGACTGCAGTTCCCACGCCGTCGGCGCGAAGAAGGTGCCGTGTTCGGTGCCGGGATCAAGCTTCGCTTGTGCGATCGGCTTGGCGACGGCCTGCATCTTCGCGGCATGCGCATCGAGCAGGGCCTTGGCATCGGCGTCGATCACCGGGCCGACGTCGGTGGACAGCAGTCCGGGATCGCCGACCTTCAGTTCCGCCATCGCGCCGGCGAGCATGGTGATCACCTTGTCGGCGATGTCGTCCTGGACCAGCAGGATGCGTGCGGCCGAACAGCGCTGGCCGGCCGAGGTGAAGGCCGATGCCAGCGCATCCTTCACCACCTGTTCCGGCAGCGATGAAGAATCGGCGATCAGCGCGTTCTGGCCGCCGGTCTCGGCGATCAGCACCGCGAGCGGACCGGCATCGCGCGTCGCCAGCGCGCGGTTGATCAGGCGCGCGGTGTCGGTCGAACCGGTGAAGGCGACGCCGGCCACGCGCGGATCGCGGGTCAGCGCGGCACCAACGGTGGCGCCGTCGCCCGGCAGGTATTGCAGCACTGCGGCCGGGATGCCGGCCTCGTGCAGGATCCGCACCGCGGCGTCGCCGATCAGGTTGGTCTGCTCGGCGGGCTTGGCGATCACCGAATTGCCGGCGGCGAGCGCGGCCGCGACCTGGCCGGTGAAGATCGCCAGCGGGAAATTCCACGGACTGATGCAGACGAACACGCCGCGACCGGAGAGTTGCAGCGTGTTGCTTTCGCCGGTCGGGCCGGGCAGCGCCTCGATGGTGAACTGCTCGCGTGCCTGCAGGGCGTAGTAGCGCAGGAAGTCGACGGCCTCGCGCACTTCGGCAACGCCATCGGCCAGCGACTTGCCGGCTTCCTTGGTGCACATCGCCATCAGCTGCGGCATCCGTGCTTCCATCAGGTCGGCGGCTTTCTCGAGGATCGCGGCGCGCGTCTCGACCGGGGTTGCGTCCCATGCCGGCTGTGCATCGACCGCGTTCTTCAGCGCCTGGGCGACGATCGCCTCGTCGGCGGCGCGCCAGTGGCCGACCACTTCGCGGCGATCAGCCGGATTGGTCACTTCCTGCACCGGGCCGCCCGTGCCCGCGCCCGGGACCTGCGGACCCGCGGTCCAGGTGCCCGATCCGGCGCTGTCGAGTTGCGCGGCAAGCTGGCGCAGCTGGTCGTCGTTGGCGAGATTGATGCCCATGGAGTTGTCTCGTGCCTGGTGTTGCGCGCGATAGAGCTGCCGCGGCAGCGGGATGCGCGGATGCGGAATGGAGTCGAAACCTGCAACGACGTCGAGCGGATCGCGGATCAGGTCTTCGACCGGAATCGATTCGTCGGTGATGCGGTTGACGAAGCTGGAGTTGGCGCCGTTCTCGAGCAGGCGGCGCACGAGGTAGGGCAGCAGGTCCTCGTGCGAACCGATCGGCGCATAGACGCGGCAGGGGACATTCAGGCGATCGGCCGGGATCACTTCGGCGTAGAGATCGTCGCCCATGCCGTGCAGCTTCTGGAATTCGAAGGTGCGGCGGCTTTCCCCATGACTGCCGGCCATCCGATGCACGGCGGCGATCGTCTGCGCGTTGTGGGTGGCGAACATCGGATAGATGGCGTCGCTCGCGTCCAGCAGCCGGCGCGCGTTGGCCTGGTAGCTGACGTCGGTGTTCTGCTTGCGGGTGAACAGCGGATAGCCGGAGAGACCCTCCATCTGCGCGCGCTTGATCTCGCCGTCCCAGTAGGCGCCCTTGACCAGTCGCACCGGGATGCGGCGGCCGAGTTCGCGTGCCTTGGCGGCGATGTAGTCGATCACGAACGGCGCGCGCTTCTGGTAGGCCTGCGCGACGATGCCGAAACCGTTCCAGCCGGCCAGCGAGGCGTCGGCCAGCACCGCGAAGATCAGGTCGAGCGAGATCTCGAGGCGATCGGTTTCCTCGGCGTCGATGGTCATGCCGATGTTGTGGCGCTTGGCCTGCTGCGCCAGCGCAAGCAGGCGCGGGGCAAGTTCGGCCAGCACGCGTTCGCGCTTGGCGTGTTCGTAGCGCGGATGCAGAGCCGAGACCTTGACCGAAATCGATGGCGCCGAAATTTCGTCCGCGAACGGGCCGGTCGCGCCGATGGCGTCGATCGCCTTGCGATAGGCCTCGAAATAGCGGTCGGCGTCAGCCTGCGTCAGCGCGGCCTCGCCCAGCATGTCGAAGGAATAGCGGTAGTTGGCGAAGTCGCCCTTGCGCGAGCGCTCCAGGCCTTCCTGGATGGTGCGGCCGAGCACGAACTGGTGGCCCATGATCTTCATGGCCTGGCGCACCGCGCTGCGGATCACCGGTTCGCCGAACTTGCCGATCATGCGGCTGAGGGCGCCGTAGGCGTCGCGCTGGGTGTCGTCGGCGAGATTGACCAGCTTGCCGGTCAGCATCAGGCCCCAGGTCGAAGCATTGACCAGCAGCGAATCGGACTGGCCGAGATGGCGCTTCCAGTCGGCATCGCCCAGCTTGTCGCGGATGAGGGCGTCGGCCGTGGCCTGGTCGGGGATGCGCAGCAGGGCTTCGGCCACGCACATCATCAGGACGCCTTCCTCGCTGCCGAGGTCGTACTGGCGCATGAAGGCCTCGACCACGCCCTGGTTGGCGGCGCGGGCGCGGACCCGGCGGACCAGGTCGGCGGCGGTGGCCTGGATGGCGGCGCGGTCGGCGTCGGGCTGGCGCGCCTGCGCCGTCAGGTCGCGGACGTGGCTGGCCTCGTCGAGGATCCAGGCGTGGGTGATGGCATCGCGCAGTGCCGTCGGCACGGGCGGGAGTTCCGGGGAAAGCAGCTCGGACATGCTGGGATTGGGCCGGCCATGTGGCCTTGGGAGGCCGATATTCTAATGGCCGCGGGGCGCTGGATGCCATGTGTTGGGCCGCCCGCAATGGGCGCTGCATCGCCCGCGCGGTTGCCGGTCAAGGGTTTGGGCCGCTAACATGGATGGGTTACGCCTGTTCCCTGGGGTTCAAGAATGATGCAAACGCGTTTGTTGCGATTGGGGGCTGCATTGGCAGCGTGCGTGCCGTTGGCGGCGTGGGCGCAGTCGGCCGACCCGCAACGCTGGCAGCTCAACATGGGCAAGGGCGTGACCCCGATGGCGCACAACGCCTACAACACCCACATGTGGGGGTTGTGGATGTGCGTGGTGATCGGCGTCATCGTCTTCGGCGCGATGTTCTATGCATTGTTCGCATTCAGGAAGTCGAAGGGCGCGGTGGCCGCCAAGTTCAGCCACAACACCCGCGCCGAGATCATCTGGACCGTCATCCCGATCATCATCCTCGTGGTGCTGACGATCCCGACCATCCGCAACCTGATCTACGTCTACGACACCAGCAAGGCCGACATGACCGTCCGCGTCACCGGCTACCAGTGGATGTGGAAATACGATTACCTGGGCGAGAACGTCGGCATCACCAGCCGCCTGTCGAAGCAGAGCAACGACATCCGCCAGAGCGGCAAGGACGCGCGCAGCTTCAACGATCCGACCTACCTGCTGGACGTCGACCACATGCTGGTCCTGCCGGTCAACACCAAGATCCGCTTCGTGGTCACCGCCGACGACGTGATCCACTCGTGGTGGGTGCCGGCCTTCGGCCTCAAGCAGGACGCCATCCCCGGCATCGTCAACGAGGCCTGGGTGAACATCGAGCAGCCGGGCATCTATCGCGGCCAGTGCGCCGAACTGTGCGGCAAGGACCACGGCTTCATGCCGATCGTGGTCAAGGCGGTGCCGATGGCGGAATACAAGGCGTGGATCGCCGATCAGAAGGCTGCCAAGCAGTCGGCTGACGCTGCGCCCGCCACCGACGGCAAGGCCGCCACCACGCCGGCAGCGACGCCTGCCGCAGCGGGCTGAGCGCGCACCGCGCGCCGCCCTGACACAAGATACAGCGAGGTACCTCCCATGTCCGCGACCCATCCCGCCGTCGACCATCACGATGATGCCCACCACGGGCACAAGCAATCGTTCGTCGAGCGCTGGTTCTTCTCCACCAACCACAAGGACATCGGCACGCTGTACCTGCTGTTCGCCTTCGTGATGGCGATCATCGGCGCCGCGCTGTCGGTCGGCATCCGCATGGAGCTGATGCAGCCGGGCCTGCAGTACTTCAAGCCGGAAACCTTCAACCAGCTCACCACCATGCATGCACTGGTGATGATCTTCGGCGCGATCATGCCGGCCTTCGTCGGCCTCGCCAACTGGATGATCCCGATGCAGGTCGGCGCGCCGGACATGGCGATGCCGCGCATGAACAACTGGTCGTTCTGGATCATGCCGTTCGCCTTCACCCTGCTGCTGTCGACCTTCTTCATGAAGGGCGGCGCGCCGGCAGGCGGCTGGACGATGTATCCGCCGCTGATGCTGCAGGGTGGCGCCAACGTCGCGTTCACCGTGTTCGCGGTGCACATGATGGGCATCAGTTCGATCATGGGCGCGATCAACATCATCGCCACCGTGCTCAACATGCGCGCGCCGGGCGTCGACCTGTTGAAGATGCCGATCTTCTGCTGGACCTGGCTGATCACCGCCTTCCTGCTGATCGCGGTGATGCCGGTGCTCGCCGGCGCGGTGACCATGCTGCTCACCGACAAGTTCTTCGGCACCAGCTTCTTCAACGCGGCCGGCGGCGGCGACCCGGTGATGTACCAGCACATCTTCTGGTTCTTCGGCCACCCCGAGGTCTACATCATGATCCTGCCGGCGTTCGGCGTGGTCAGTGAAGTGATCCCGACCTTCAGCCGCAAGCCGCTGTTCGGCTACCAGGCGATGGTCTACGCGACTGCCGCGATCGCCTTCCTCTCGTTCATCGTGTGGGCCCACCACATGTTCACCGTCGGCATGCCGTTGGGTGGCGAGATCTACTTCATGATGGCGACGATGCTGATCTCCATCCCGACCGGCGTGAAGGTGTTCAACTGGGTCAGCACGATGTGGAAGGGCTCGCTGAGCTTCGAAACCCCGATGCTGTGGGCGGTGGCCTTCGTCTTCCTGTTCACCATCGGCGGCTTCTCCGGCCTGATGCTGGCGCTGGTGCCGGCCGACTACCAGTACCAGGACACCTACTTCGTGGTGGCGCACTTCCACTACGTGCTGGTGACCGGCGCGCTGTTCTCGATCATCTGCGCCGTCTACTACTGGTGGCCGAAGTGGACCGGCCGCATGTACAACATGAAGGCCGCGAACTTCCACTTCTGGTGGACGGTCGTCTTCGTCAACCTGCTGTTCTTCCCGCAACACTTCCTCGGACTGGCCGGCATGCCGCGCCGCATCCCCGACTACAACGTCGTGTTCGCCGACTGGAACATGGTGAGCTCGATCGGCGCGTTCGGCATGTTCCTGACGCCCTTCATGATGTTCGCCATCCTCTACCACTCGAAGAAGCACGGCGCCCTCGCGCCGGCGCGTCCGTGGGATGGCGCCAAGGGCCTGGAATGGACGCTGCCGTCGCCGGCACCGCACCACAGCTTCACCCATCCGCCGGTGATCAACGCGGGTGACCTCGCGCATGGCGATCCGGAACACATGGATCATTGATTGATGGCCAAGCCGCTCGCGACGACTGGTTCCAAGGCGGCCGATCCGCAAGTCGCCGTGGCGCGCCAGCGCGCCCGGCGCACGGCGTGGATGGTCGCTGGCGTCGCGCTGGCGGTCTATCTGGCGTTCCTCGTGCTCGGAATGGGCGGATATGTCCGCTGAGATGACGCCCGACGCGCCTCCCGGCAGCACCCGCGGGATCGGCAAGCTGGTGCTGGTGATCGCGGTCGCCTTCCTGGTGACGTTCTCGCTGGTGCCGTTCTACCGCATCGCCTGCGAGAAGGTGCTGGGCGTGCGCCTGACGAAAGGACCGAACCAGGTCGCCGCCGTCGCGGCGGCACCGGTGGCCTCGCGCTGGGTCACCGTGCAGTTCGACGGGCGCGTCAATTCCAAGCTGTCATGGGATTTCGCGCCGAACCAGCTGCAGATGCGCGTCGAAACCGGCAAGCCGTATTCCGCCACCTATCGCGCGCACAACAACAGCAACCACGTGGTGGTCGGCAACGCGGTGCCGTCGATCGCGCCGGCGCAGGGGTCGAAGTATTTCGCCAAGACCGAATGCTTCTGCTTCACCGAGCAGAAGATGCAGCCGGGCGAGACGCGCGACATGCCGGTGCGCTTCGTGGTCGATCCCGCGCTGCCGTCCGACATCGACGTGCTGACGCTGTCGTACACGTTCTACCAGAATGACACCCTGACCGAGCGCGCACTCGCCGCCGGCGCAACAACGGCGGCTCCGGCCGCGCCCTGACGAGAGAAGCAAAGCCATGGCCCACGACGCCCACGCTCCCGATCGCAACGTGTACTACGTGCCGCACAGCAGCCCGTGGCCGGTGGTCGCCTCGGTCGCGCTGTTCACCACCATGCTCGGTTTCGGCGGCCTGCTGAACCACGACGGCTGGGGCAAGACCACCTTCCTCGTCGGTCTCGCCTTCCTCGCGGTGATCCTCTTCAAGTGGTTCGCCGACGTCATCACCGAATCGGTGCGCGGCTACTACAACAAGCAGGTCGACACCTCGTTCCGCATGGGCATGGTGTGGTTCATCTTCTCGGAAGTGATGTTCTTCGCCGCGTTCTTCGGCGCGCTGTTCTATGCCCGCCAGTTCGCATTGCCGTGGCTCGCCGGCGATGGCCACGGCGGCAGCACCAATGCGTTGCTGTGGGAAGGCTTCACCGGCGGCTGGCCGACCAATGGCCCGGCCTCCATCGGCGGCAGCTTCAGCACCGTGCCGGCCTGGGGCCTGCCGCTGCTCAACACGCTGATCCTGCTGAGCTCGGGCGTCACCATCACCATCGCCCACCATGCGTTGAAGGCCAACAAGCGCGGCGTGCTGCTGTTCTTCCTCGGCCTGACCATCCTGCTTGGCTGCACCTTCCTGTATTGCCAGGCGACGGAATACCGCGAGGCCTACCACGAACTCAACCTGACGCTGGCCTCCGGCATCTACGGTTCCACCTTCTTCATGCTCACCGGCTTCCATGGCCTGCACGTGACGCTCGGCACCTTCATGCTGATCGTGATCTGGCTGCGCTGCCTCAGGGGCCATTTCACCCCGCAGGACCACTTCGGTTTCGAAGCGGTGGCGTGGTACTGGCACTTCGTGGACGTGGTGTGGTTGATGCTGTTCCTCTTCGTCTACGTCCTCTGACCTCTGGAGCTCGTGCTGACGGCGTTGCCCGCTCGCGCGCAAATCCTCATTGACACTTGAGTCAACTCCGGTTTGCGCGCTCGCAGCGCCTTGTCAGCCCATCGCCCAGAGGCCAGAGGTATCGCTCGACACGCCCGCCAGCACCTTCGTTGTTTGTTCTGCATCATTCGATGATGCGCCGGGAAATCAACCCGGATTACTACCAACGCCGTGGGGTGTAATCCACCCCATCCAGATGGCAAGGATGATGAAGAGGATCAGCGCGACGGACAGCGCGATGCGGCGCGTGAGGGCATTCACCGTGCGCTTCGACTGGCCGCGATCCGTCAGCATGTAGTACAGGCCTTGGCCGAGGTTCCAGACGATCAGGATGAGTACGCCCACTATCAGCACGAGCTTCAGCGACGGATTCATGGCAGTGGCCTGTGCAGGGACGATACCGCGATTATCGCAGCCTGCGCGCGCGGGTGCAGTCCGGTGAAACGCTTGCGCTGGTGGTTGCTGGCGATCGTCGTGGCCGGCGTGTTCGGCATGCTGGGCGCATGGCAGCTCGGTCGTGCCCAGCAGAAGCGGGCGATGCTGGCCCAAGCGGAGGCGACCATCGCGCGGCGACAGGCGATCGCGTTGGACGCGGCTTCGGATCCCGCGCGCACCACGAGCTATGACTGGGCGGCAGGCAGCGGTCGGTTCCTGTCGTCCCCGGCAGTGTTGCTCGACAGCCAGGTCCACAACGGACAGGTTGGCGTGCGTGCGTATCGTGCCTTCCTGCCGGCTGGCGCAACGCAGCCGTTGCTGGTCGATCTCGGCTGGTTGCCGGTGCTCGATCGCCACCACATGCCGACATTGCCGCAGCCCGAGTTGCGCGAAGTGCGCGGTCTGCTGATGCCGCCGCCCTCGCATGGATTGATGTCGCCGGTTGCCACGCGCCTGCCCGGTGGCGACGTGCTGGTCACGGCGTTGTCGGCGCCGGAGTTGCCGCGATTGCTCGACCAACGCATGTTTGCGCCGCGCGTGTTGCGCCTCGATCCCGAGTTGCGCATCGGTGGTGAACGCGACCTCGATGTACTACCCAACACCATGCCGCCGGAACGCCACATCGCCTATGCGGTGCAGTGGTTCGCGATGGCGGCCACGGTGCTCGTTATTGCCCTCCTGTTGAATCGCCGTTCGCGGCGACGTGATGCCCATGTCTGATCCGAATATCCCCGATGTCCGCAACCGCAATCGCCGGATGCTGCTGGCGATCGCCCTGTTGTTCCTCGGCAGCTTCGTGCTGGCCGGCGCGCTGCGTTTTTCCGGCTGGCGCCCGCAGGGCCTGAAGAACAAGGGCGAGTTGCTGCAGCCACCGACCGACCTGCGCGGGGTCGCCCTGCAACTCGCCGATGGCACCGCCTATCCGTGGTCGCCGGCGGAACGCCGCTGGCGCATCCTCGCGGTGCCCGCGCCCGATTGCCGCGAGCGCTGCGACAAGCTCGCGCACGACCTCGACATCGTCTGGCAGGCGCTGGGGCATACCCGTGACCACGCCGACGTGCTGTGGGCGGGCGCGGTTCCGGCCAGCGCGCCGAAGACCAGCGCGCCGCGCGCGGTCGGCCCGGTGGATGTGCTGAAGGTCCGTTTGCCGCGTGCCGATGCGCCCGGTGACGCGGTGGTGTATGTGGTCGACCCCAATGGCTTCGTGGTCTTGCGGTACGCTCCGGGGTTCGATCCGGCCGACCTGCGCATGGACCTCTCCCGCCTGCTGAAGCTGCAATGAGCCGTCCCCTCGTTCCCGTGCTGTCCCGTCATTTCCATCGCCTGGCCTGGCTGGCGGTGGCGCTGGCGTTCACCGTGATCGTGTTCGGCGCGTTCGTGCGCCTGTCGAACGCGGGCCTGAGCTGCCCCGACTGGCCGACCTGCTACGGCCGCGCGGCGTGGCCGAAGGCTTCGGCCGACATCACCAATCACGCAGCGACCGCCATCCGCGAACTCGACCCGACCAAGGCCTGGCGCGAACAGATGCATCGCCATCTCGCCGCGACGCTCGGTTTCCTGGTGTTCGTGCTGGCGGTGATCGCCGCGCGCCGGCGCCGGCTCGGCATCCTGCAGGTGGTCACGTCGGCGATCCTCGTCGCGTTGGCGATCCCGCTATACATGCGCGGCATGCACGAAGCGTCGGCCGCACTGGCGATCGCCGCGGAAGCGATCCTGCTGGCGGCGGCGTGGCGCTGGAACAACGAAGACCTGTCGCGCGTGGCGATGCTGACCTTCGCGGTGATCATCGTCCAGGCATTGCTCGGCATGTGGACGGTGACCTGGCTGCTCAAGCCGATCGTGGTGATGGGCCACCTGCTCGGCGGATTCACCACCTTCGCGCTGCTGGCATGGATGGCGTGGCGCGCGACCAACGTGCCGATCCGCCTCGCCGATACGCGCCTGCTGCGCCGCCTGCTGATCGCCGGCGTGGTGTTGCTGACGATCCAGATCGCGCTCGGCGGCTGGACCAGTTCGAATTACGCGGCGCTGTCCTGTGGCGCCGGCAGCATGTCGATCGACAATTTCCCGAAGTGCGCCGGCCACTGGTGGCCGAACGCCGACTGGCGCAACGGTTTCGTGTTGTGGCGTGGCATCGGCGTCGACTATGAAGGCGGCATCCTCGATGGCCAGTCGCGCATCGCGATCCAGGTGGCGCACCGGATCATGGCCTGCATGGTGTTCCTCTACATCTGGTGGCTGGGCATCCGCCTGATCCGCCTGCCGGGCATGCGCACCTGGGGCGTGCTGCTGGCGCTGCTGGTCACGACGCAATTCGCGCTCGGCGTCACCAACGTCAAGCTGGCGCTGCCGTTGCTGGTGGCGGTGCTGCACAACGCCGGGGCGGCGATCCTGTTGTTCCTGCTGGTGTCGTTGCTGGCGCGCATCCAGCGACCGTTGCGGACGGTGCAACCGACATGACGAACTGGGCGCACTACTGGCCGTTGACCAAGCCGCGCGTGGTGGCGCTGATCGTGTTCACCGCGCTGGTCGGCATCTGCCTTGCGATTCCCGGCCTGCCGACCGTGGACAACCTGCGCCATGGCGCGCTGGGCCTGCTCGGCATCTGGCTGGCGGCATCATCGGCGGCGGCGATCAACCACCTGATCGATCGCCGCATCGACGTGCTGATGGCGCGCACGCAGCATCGCCCGCTGCCTTCGCATGCGCTCACGCCAACCCAGGTGCTGGTGTTCGCGCTGCTGCTCGGCGCGGCATCGATGGCGATCCTGATCATCGGCGTCAACTGGATCTGCGCGCTGCTCACCTTCGCCTCGCTGATCGGGTATGCCGTCGTCTACACCGCGTGGCTGAAGCACGCGACGCCGCAGAACATCGTGATCGGCGGATTGGCCGGCGCCGCGCCGCCGCTGCTCGGGTGGTCGGCGGTCACCGGGATGCAGGGCCACTGGGACTGGCCGTACGCGTTGTTGCTGGTGCTGATCGTCTTCGTCTGGACGCCGCCGCATTTCTGGGCATTGGCGATCTTCCGTCGCGCCGATTACGCCAAGGCGCTGGTGCCGATGCTGCCGGTGACGCATGGCGTCGAATACACCCGCAAGCAGATCCTGCTTTATACCGTCCTTCTGGTTGCAGTGAGCGTGCTGCCGTGGGTGGCGGGGATGAGCGGCGTGTTCTACCTCGGCGGCGCGCTGTTCCTCGGCGCGGTCTTCGTCTGGTATGCGTGGAAGCTGCAGAATCCGCCGGACGAACTGTTCGCCATGCAGGTGTTCAAGTATTCGATCATCTACCTGATGGCGCTGTTCGCCTTCCTGCTGGTCGACCACTGGCTGCTGCCGTGGTTGCGGCCGGTGCCGCCGTTCGTGCTTGATCGGGTGTAGCGCGCCGGAGGATCGGGCTCAGTGCCCGAACAGTCGCGCCACCCCGATATTCACCAGCAATCCCCCGACGATCAGCCACGCGAACAGCGTCGTTGCCAGCAGCAACGGCTTGAGGCCGGCCTGGCGGATCGCGCCGGCATGGGTACGCACGCCGAGCGCGCCCATCGCCATCGCCAGCAGGAAGGTGTCGATCATCAGCAAGGCATCGACCAGCGCCTTCGGCAACAGGTGGAAGGAGTTGAACGCGCCGACCACCAGGAACAGGATCGCGAACCACGGAATCACGATCGGTGCACGCTTGCCGCTGGCGTCGTTCCTGTCGCGCAGCCACGCCGACAACAGCAGCAGGAACGGCGCGAGCAGGATGACGCGGATCATCTTCTCGATCACCGCGATGTTGGCGGCTTCATCGCCGACCGACTTGCCGGCGACCACCACCTGTGCGACTTCGTGCACGCTCGATCCGACGTAAAGACCGTAGTCGTGCTGGGTGAAGCCGTGATGCGATTGCAGCAGCGGCCAGAACAGCGGGTAGAGGAACATGGCGATCGTGCCGAACACCACCACCGTCGCCACCGCGACCGACACCTTGTGCGCCTGCGCCTTGACCACCGGTTCGGCGGCCATCACCGCGGCGGCGCCACAGATCGCGGCGCCCGAGCCGATCAGGATCGAACTGTCGCGGTCGAGCTTGAACACGCGGCGGCCGAGGAACAACGCGAGCAGGAAGGTCAATGTCACCATGATCACGTCAACGACGATGCCGGTTGCGCCGACGCCGAGGATGTCCTGGAAGGTGAGGCGGAAACCGAACAGCACGATGCCGACGCGCAGCAGGCGCGAACGCGCGTAATCGACACCGGCGCCAGCAAGCCCCGAGATGCGCGGGAACACGGTGTTGCCGAGGATGATGCCGAGCACGATCGCGGTCGGCAGCGCACTCATGCCGAAACGCTTGGTCCACGGCTCCAGCAACATCGCGGCAAGGGCGAGGGCGGCGGCGAGCAGCAGGCCGGGAAGGCGCGCGCGCCAGGGATTCGATGTCGTGGCAGTCATGGGGTCGGGATGGCCGGGATTGGGAGGGTATTCGCGGTCAGGATGCGAGTCGCAGTCGCAGCAGTTCGCGCAGTTCGGTTTTTTCGTCGTCGTTCAGGTCGCGGATGCGCGACTGCAATTGGTCGATGCGTTGTTGCGTCGATTGTTTGGAGAGCTGCACCAGCACGCCATCGAAATCGACGATCCATTCCTCCGGGCCGCCGGGTTCGCTGAAGGTGGCGAGCTTCTGCAGCGCACCTGCATCGGGATGGTCGGCGAAGGATTCGAGGATGCCGACGACGGTCAGCCCGGGGCGCGCCTTCAGCACGTCGAGCAATTCGACCAGCAAGGGAATGCCCGCCAGCTGCAGAGATTCAAATTCGTAGGGAACTGCGGCGCGGTCGGCCAGCGGCGGGTGCTGCAGCAGCAAGGTGATGGCGTGGCGCACGAGGCTGCGTTTCGCATGCGCAGCGGAGCTCGACGGCGCCGGCGCGCGCGGGATCGCGTTGGCGTCGGTGATGTCGACATTGGTGAGCTCGCGGATGCGCGCGACCATCGCGTCGCGGAAGCCGCCGTCGGGAATCTTGGCGATATCGGCGCGGCAGCGATCGACCAGCGTCGCCTTGCCGGTCACCGAGGTCAGCGATACGCCCTGCATGCGTTCGGCGAAATACACCTCGGACAGTGGCGTCGCGTTGCGTAATCGTTCCTCGAATTTGGCATGGCCTTCCTGGCGGATCAGGGTGTCGGGGTCCTCGCCATCGGGCAGGAACAGGAAGAAGGCCTGGCGGCCATCCTTCATGCGCGGCAACACCGATTCCAGCGCCTTCCACGCGGCGCGGCGGCCGGCGGCGTCGCCATCGAAACAGAACACCACTTCCGGAGCGTTGCGGAACAGCAGTTCGGCGTGTTCGGGCGTGGTCGCGGTACCGAGCGTGGCGACGGCGTAGCGGATGCCGTGCTGCGCCAGCGACACCACGTCCATGTAGCCTTCGACCACCAGCAGGCGTTCCAGCTTGGGATTCGCCTGTCGTGCCTGCCACAGGCCGTACAACTCGCGGCCCTTGTGGAACAGCGCGGTTTCCGGCGAGTTGAGGTATTTCGGCGTGTCGTCCTTGTCGAGCACGCGACCGCCGAACGCGATCACACGGCCGCGGCGATCGTGGATCGGAAACATCACGCGATCGCGGAACTTGTCGTAGACGTTGCCCTTGTCGTTGCGCGAGAACAGGCCCGAGCGTTCAAGCAACTGCATGCGCCGCTGGTCGGTGCCGAGTTCGTTGCGCAGTCCGTCATAACCCTGCGGGGCATAGCCGATGGCGAAATGGTCGCGGGTCGCGGCATCGACGCCGCGCTGGTCGAGATAGGCCTGGGCGCGACTGCTCGATGCGAGTTGGCGCTTGAAGAATGCCGCCGCCGCGTCCATCGCGCCGAACAGCGGCTGCGTTTCCGGATTGGCGTTGCGTTGGGCGGTATCGCGCGGAATCTCCATGCCGGCGCGCTTGGCCAGTTCGTCGATGGCGTCGAGGAATTCGAGGCGATCGAACTGCATCAGGAAGCTGATCGCGCTGCCATGCGCGCCGCAGCCGAAGCAGTGATAGAACTGTTTGGCGGGGGAGACGAAGAACGATGGCGAGCGTTCGTCGTGGAAGGGACAGCAGGCGGTGTATTCGTTGCCCTTTTTCTTCAACGGCACCCGCGCGTTGACGATCTCGACCACATCGGTGCGGTTGAGCAAGTCGTCGATGAAGGCGTCCGGGATGCGTGCCACGATCCGCCCAGATTATTCCGCTTGTGCGGCGTTTGCGAGCTTGTGCAACGCCTCGCCACTGACGCGCTGCACCGTCCATTCGTCCATGCCGATGGCACCCAGCGAACGGTAGAAATCGATGGACGGCTGGTTCCAGTCGAGCACCGACCATTCGAAGCGGCCACACCCGCGCGCGACGGCGATCCGCGCGAGTTCCACCATCAGCGCCTTGCCGAGCCCGGCGCCGCGATGTTCCGGGCGCACGAACACGTCTTCCAGGTAGAGGCCGGGCTTGCCGAGGAAGGTCGAGAAGTTGTGGAAGAACAGCGCGAAGCCGGCGGGCTGGCCATCGATTTCGCCGATCAGCGCCTCGGCGACAGGCCTCGCCCCGAACAATTGTTCGTGGAGATCGGCCTCGGTGACGACGACTTCATGGGAGAGACGTTCGTACTCGCCCAATGCGCGGATCAGTTCGAGGACCAGCGGGACGTCGGCGGCGACCGCCGGACGGATGGCGATGCGCGCGCTCATCGGGTCAGCCGGCGAGTTTCTGCTTCACCAGCCTGGAGACTTCCGACATGTCGGCCTTGCCGGCGAGCTGCGGCTTGAGCACGCCCATCAGCTTGCCCATGTCGGCAGCGCCCGATGCGCCGGTTTGCGCGATGGCGGCATCGATCGCGGCAGCGATCTCGGCTTCGCCCATCTTGGCCGGCAGGTAGTGTTCGATGATCGCCATTTCGTCGCGTTCGATCGCGGACAGGTCTTCGCGGCCGGCGGCATCGTACTGGCTGATCGAATCGCGGCGCTGCTTGACCATCTTCTCGAGCACGGTCAGCACCGCGGCATCGTCCAGCTCGACGCGCTCGTCGACTTCCTTCTGCTTGATCGCGGCGTTGATCAGGCGGATCACGCCCAGGCGGGCCTTCTCTCCGGCCTTCATCGCGGCCTTCATGTCGTCGGTGAGCTGGGTCTTCAGGGACATATCGGTTTCCTTGGAGGGTGCTGGCGGCGGTCCAGAAATGCGAAAAGCCGGTCACGCTCGCGCGTGCCGGCTTTGCATGATCCGGAACCGCTAACGGCTCAGTACAGGCGCTGGCGCTTGGTGACGTCGCGCGACATGCGGCGCGCCTGGCGCTTCACGGCAGCAGCAGCCTTGCGCTTGCGTTCCTGGGTCGGCTTTTCGTAGAACTCGCGCTTGCGGACTTCGGCCAGCACGCCTGCCTTCTCGCAGGTGCGCTTGAAGCGGCGCAGGGCAAATTCAAAGGGTTCGTTTTCGCGGACTTTGACGGCAGGCATGTGATGTTCCGAGTGAAAACCGGCCAGACGACCGGAGTGAGCCGGGGATGATAGCCCATTCACCGGGAGCCGCGCAAGCCGGTATCCTGAGCGCATGAAAGTGCTGGGTATCGAATCCTCCTGCGACGAAACCGGTGTGGCGGTCTACGACACCGCCCTGGGTGGCGCGCGCGGGCTGGTGGCGCAGGCGGTCTACAGCCAGATCGAACTGCACGCCCAGTACGGCGGGGTGGTGCCGGAGCTGGCCAGCCGCGACCATGTGCGCAAGACCCTGCCACTGGTCCACCAGACCCTGGACGAGGCCGGGATCGCCCCCGGCGAGATCGGCGGGGTGGCCTATACCGCCGGTCCCGGGCTGGTCGGGGCGCTGCTGGTCGGGGCCGGGGTGGCGAGATCGCTGGCCTGGGCGCTGGATGTCCCGGCGATCGGAGTCCACCACATGGAGGGCCACCTGCTGGCGCCCCTGATGCAGGACGAGGGCGATCCTGCTGGAGGCCCGCCCGAGCCGCCGTTCGTGGCGCTGCTGGTCTCCGGTGGTCATACCCAATTGGTCCACGTCGAGGCGATCGGCCGCTACCGCCTGCTTGGCGAGACGCTGGATGACGCTGCAGGCGAAGCCTTCGACAAGACCGCCAAGTTGATGGGCCTGCCGTATCCCGGTGGTCCGCAACTCGCCGCATTGGCGCAGCAGGGCGCGCCGGGAAGATTCCGGTTCGCGCGACCGATGACCGATCGTCCCGGTCTCGATTTCAGTTTCAGTGGCCTCAAGACCCAGGTATTGCTGGCATGGCGCGACAGCGACCAGTCCGACGCGACCCGCGCCGACATCGCCCGCGGTTTCGAGGATGCGGTGGTCGATACGCTGGCGATCAAGTGCGAACGCGCGCTGGAAGCCGCCGGCTGCGACACCCTGATCGTTGCCGGTGGCGTCGGCGCCAACCGCAGGTTGCGCGAGAAGTTGCATGCGATGGCCAGCAAGCGCGGTGGTCGCGTCGCGTTTCCGCCGCCCGCGCTGTGCACCGACAACGGCGCGATGATCGCCTTCGCCGGCGCCTTGCGGCTGCAGGCGGGACAGCGGCAGGGGTTGGAGATCGGCGTGGTGCCGCGCTGGGACATGGCGACACTGCCGGCGGTTTGAGTCTGGAGCACATGTGAGCGATATCGTCTTCATCGAAGGCCTGGAAATCGACGCCCTGATCGGCATCTACGACTGGGAGCGGCGGATCCGCCAGACGCTGGTGTTCGACGTCGAGATGGCGTTCGACAACCGCATTCCCGCGGCCAGCGACGACATCGAAGACACGCTGAATTACAAGGCGGTCAGCAAGGCGCTGATGGCCTACGTCGAAAGCACCGGTTTTGGCCTGGTGGAAACGCTGGCCGAACGCTGCGTCGAACTGATCCTGCGCGATTTCAAGGTGTCGCGGGTGCGCCTGAAGCTGAGCAAGCCGGGCGCGGTGCGCGGCGCGCGCGCGGTTGGCGTGGTGATCGAACGGACGCGCGACTGATGGGATTGGCGCTGTTGAGCCTCGGCAGCAATGTCGATCCGCTGCGCCATCTGCAGGCGGCCGCGGATGCGCTGCGCGCACGCTTCGACAAGGTGCGGCTGTCGTCGCTCCACCGCTATCCGGCGGTGGGCTTCGCGGGCGGTGATTTCCTCAACGCCGCGGCGGTGATCGACAGTGATCTCGATCCGCAATCGCTCAACGACTGGCTGCACGCGCTGGAAGACGCGCACGGGCGTGATCGCAGCGGACCACGCTTCGGCGATCGCACGCTCGATATCGACATCGTCTATTACGACGACCTGGTGATGGAAGGCGAGGGCCACCTGCAATTGCCGCGCGCTGAAATCCGCCATGCGTTCGTGCTGAAACCGCTGGCGGAAATCGCGCCGGGCTTCATTGATCCGCTGAAACGCGAATCACTGATGGCGTTGTGGGCGGCGCATCCCGACCGCGACACATACTTCGAGCAGATCGACTGGAACGCCTGACCGTCGTCAGCCGACGAGCAGGCGACCGCCGTCGACGTGCAGGACTTCGCCGCTGGTGAAGCGTGCAGACGCGAGCAACCAATGCACCGCTTCGGCGATGTCTTCGGGCGTGCCGGTGCGCGCCAGTGGCGTGCGCGCGATGATCGCGGCCTGGCGTGCGGTATCGATCGTCTCGTGTTCCGGCCACAGGATGGCGCCGGGCGCGACGGCATTCACGCGCACGTCGGGGGCGAGTTCCAGCGCCAGCGATTTCGTCATCATCACCAGCGCGGCCTTGCCCATGCAGTAGGCGGCGTGATCGCGCAGCGGGCGTTCGCCGTAAATGTCGGTGATGTTGACGATGGCGCCGCGGCTTGCCCGCAGGTGCGGTGCAGCCGCCTGGGCGAGGAAGAACGGTGCGCGGGCGTTGGTATCGAACAAGGCCTGCCACTGCGCCGGCGTGGTGTCGCCGAACGGCGTCGGGAAGAAGGTCGAGGCGTTGTTGACCAGTCCGTCCAGGCGTCCGAAGTGATCGACGGTGCGGGCGACGAGTGTTGCAGGTGCCTCGGGCTGGGCGAGGTCGGCCTGCAGCAACAGCGTGCTGCCCGGGCGATTGGCTTCCAGTTCATCGCGCAATGCGGTCGCTTCCGCCTCCGAGCCTCGATAGTGCAGCGCGATGGCGTAACCGTGGGCGTGCAGATGGCGCGCGATTGCCGCGCCGATGCGCTTGGCGGCACCGGTAACGAGTGCGACGGGAGGGGGCGATCCGGCTTCCATCCCGCCATGCTCGCACGGGCCGCGTATTCTGTGCGTCTGCAGCGACGAGACCGCCATGACCACTTTGCCGCCCCCCGATGCCGACGCCCAGGCGCATAGCGCCGAACTGGCGGCCGCGATCCGCCACGAGATCCGCGCATCCGGCAACAGCATTCCGTTTTCGCGCTTCATGGAGTTGTGCCTGTACGCACCGGGACTCGGCTACTACAGCGCCGGTGCGACCAAGTTCGGTGGCGCCGGTGACTTCGTGACCGCGCCGGAACTCGGGCAGTTGTTCGCCGAATGTATCGGCGAAGCGGTCGCGCCGGTACTCGAGGAACTGGGCGAAGCACGCATCCTCGAAATCGGTGGTGGCACCGGCGCGTTCGCCGCCGACCTGTTGCAACACCTGCAGTCGATCGGCCGCCTGCCCACGCGTTACTGCGTGCTCGAGCCGAGCGCGCAACTGCGCGAACGCCAGCGCGAACACCTGCAGAAGGTGTTGCGGGCCGATGTGTTCGCGCGCGTCGAATGGCTGGATCGCCCGTTCGAACAGCCGTGGAGCGGCATCGTTTTCGCCAACGAAGTGCTGGATGCGCTGCCGACCACGCGCTTCGCCATCGCCGAAGAGGAAGTGTGGGAAGACCATGTCGCGCTCGACAAGACCGATGCCTTCGTGGTGATCGGTCGTCCCGCCGATGCACTGGTGACCGCCGGCGTGCGCCATGTCGAACGCGCGCTGGAGCAGCCGTTCGCCGAGGACTATCGCTCGGAACTGTTGCCGCAGCTGCCGTACTGGGTGCAGGCGGTGATCGGGCCGATGCAGCGCGGCGCGCTGCTGTTCGTCGATTATGGCTATGCGCGCAGCGAGTACTACCAGCCGCAGCGCAGCGACGGCACCTTGCGCGCGTTCCGTCGCCATCATGTCGTCGATGACGTGCTGGCGTGGCCGGGGCTGCAGGACATCACGGCGTCGGTCGATTTCACCGCGCTGGCGGAAGCGGGCACGGGCGCCGGATTCGATCTCGCCGGTTATTGCAGCCAGGCGAGTTTCCTGATCGGCAATGGACTCGATCGCCGGCTTGCGGCGGCGGAATCACAGGCGGCCGATGAAGTGGCGCGCCTGCGCCTGCGCCAGCAGGTGAAGCGGCTGACGTTGCCGGAAGAGATGGGCGAACGTTTCCAGGTGATGGGCTTCGCGCGCGACGTCGAGTTCGGGCACGCGTTCCTGATCGGGGACCTGACGTATCGGTTGTAGAGCACCGCACGCGCTGGCTTCGCGGGTGACCAGCTCCAGTGCATGGGACGCCGTGAATCCGTCCATGGAGGCTCATGCGCCGCATCCATGCGGCGCAATGCCCGTGCACCGGACTGGCGCACTCGCGGCCGCGCGCGTGTTGTTGCTTCTCAGAGGCTTGAAAGCATCCACCGGCAGCGCCTGTGCGGTTCGTCTGTAGCGCCGACCATACGAGCATGGATGCTGCGTGCGAGCCTACATGGATGTATTCACGGCGTGTAGGCGGCTGCAGACAACCGCGATAGGCGCAAAGCCGGGCGATGCTGTTCGCGAGCCACCCGCGAAGCCAGCGCGTGCGACAACGCGTCATCGCGCCTGCGCAATCGCCGCGATACGTGCCTTGCGGATCGCCTCGCCCAGTGCGGGTCCGGGAGCGATATCCGTAAACATGCCGGCGTTCACCGAACGCGCGACATCGAACAGCCGCTGCAGTTCCGCCGCTTGCGGATACGGCTGGTCTTCGAGTCCGGCGCGCCCGCGCTTGTCGGCTTCGCAGACCAGCGCGAGTTGCCGCACGCGTTCCGACTTGCGGAAGGCGTCCATGCGTTCGAACAGCTTCAGCACTGTCTCGTCGCGCAACTCGTCGACGCGATGGACGTTGAGGTGTTCGCGACAGGCGATTTCGGCGAGCTGGCGATGCTCGTTCGGAACCTTCAGGCGCGCGGCGAGCGCGAGCAACGGTTTCACGCCACGCTGCTCGTGCATCACGTGCTTCGGCAATTCATCGGCGGGCGTCAGCGCCTTGCCGAGATCGTGGGTGAGTGCGGCGAAGCCGATCAGGTCATCGCCGGGCGCGAGTTTCGCCGCCATGTCGCAGACCAGTTCGACGTGCGTTCCGGTATCGATCTCGGGATGGTATTCCGCGCGTTGCGGCACGCCATAAAGCGCATCGACTTCAGGCAATACGACGTGCAACGCGCCGCTGTCGCGCAGGGTGTGCAGGAATGCCGATGGCCGGGCGCTGCGCAAGGCGCGCGACAGTTCCTGCCAGACGCGCTCCGGAACCAGGGCTTCGAGTTCGCCTGACGCTACCATCTCGCGCATCAAGGCCATGGTTTCCGGCGCGACCGTGAAGCCCAGCGGCGCGAATCTCGCCATGAAGCGCGCGGCGCGCAACACCCGCAACGGATCTTCGGCGAATGCGGCACTGACGTGGCGCAACGTGCGCGCCTGCAGGTCGGCGATGCCACCGAAAGGATCGGACAACGTGCCGTCTTCGGCCTGCGCGATCGCGTTGATGGTGAAGTCGCGCCGGCGCAGGTCGTCTTCCAGCGTGACATCGGGCGAGGCATGGACGACGAAGCCGGTATAACCGCGCCCCGATTTGCGCTCGGTGCGCGCCAGTGCGTGTTCCTCGCCGGTCTGCGGATGCAGGAACACCGGGAAGTCGCGCCCGACCTGGCGATAGCCGAGATCCAGCATCTGTTGCGGCGTCGCGCCGACGACGACGAAATCGCGATCGCCCGCCGGCAAACCCAGCAAGGCATCGCGTACCGCACCGCCGACCAGATACGTGTGCATGGCGCTCAGTTTGCGATTTCGCAGGTCGGGGCGATGCGTTCGCCATAGAGGCGGCCGGCGATGCGATCGGAGAGGCGCAGCATCTTGCGATGCATGCGCCAGTCGTACATCACGCTGAAGCCCAGCACGCGCGGCACGTATTCGCGGGTCTCCTTGTAGGGGATCGCTTCGATCCATGCATCGATGTCGAGCAGCGGGCGTTGCGACTTCCAGCGCGCGGCAGCATTCGGCCCGGCGTTGTATCCGGCGATCACCACCGGCAATGATCCGCCAGCCTTGTCCAGTCCATCGCGCAGGTAGGCGCTGCCGATCGCGATGTTGGTGGCACCGTCATACAGGCTGTTGCTGTCGACATAGGCGATTCCGCTGCGGCGGGCGATGCGTTGCCCGGTTTCCGGGATCAGCTGCATCAGCCCGCGGGCATCGGCATTGGAGCGCGCGCGCGGATCGAACAGGCTTTCGGCGCGGATCTCGGCGGCGATCCATGCCGAGTCGAGGCGATTGGCGGTGGCGGCGCGTTCGATGTCGTCCTGGTAATGCAGCGGGAAGCGCAGTTCGAGCAGGCGCATTTCCTGCGGCTGGTCGCGATCCATGCCGAAGGCGGCACGATCGAACCACTGCTGCGACTGGGCATCGCGCACCGCGGCCAGGCGTTGCGCGGGCGGCGATGTTTTCGCGGCAGCGGTCCATTCGCGATTGGCCCAATCATTGCGACCGATGCGATGCAGCGCCAGCGCGCGCTGGAACCCGACGGATTGCAGCGGCGTCTGCGGCGTCGGCAACGGGCACAGGCGATAGGGCTGGCGCAGGCGATCGGCGGCCATGAAGCCGTAGAACTCGCTGTTGCGCGCGGCATCGACATAGGCGGCATGGGCCTGCTCGCGTTGTCCGCCCTGTTCCAGCGCGCGTGCGAGGAAATAGACCCAGCGGGTATCGCCGCGCAACTTGTCGGGCATGGCGCGGATCGCCGCCAGCGTCGCCGGCCAGTCGCCGCGCCACAGGGCATCGCGCGTGCGCAATTCGTGCAGGGCATCGTCGAATGCGGAAGCGGGCACCGCGGCGAAGCGCTGCGGCGTGCGCGGATCGTGGTCGATCGCCGACGCGCGCGCGATCGCCGCCAGCACGCGGCCGCGCTGCGCATCGGTCAAGGTGAAAGCGCTGTTCCATTTCGGCAGCGCGGCTTCGGCATTGTCGGGATAGTTCTTCGCGTCCTGCTCGAGTCCCGCTGCGATCACGGCGCGGCTGCGTGCGGTCTTCGGCCATTCCAGTGCCGAATCGCGCGGCGCGCCGAGGAAGTCGGCGTATTCACCGGCGAGTCTGGCCTGGTCGGGCGGCAGGCCCCTGCCGGCTTCGCGCATCACCGAGGGCAGGCGCTGCTCCAGCGCGGCATCGAAACGATCCCAGCGCAAGGCATCATCGACGCCGTCGCGTTGTTCGAGGATCGTCATCGGCTCGCGGCAGGCGCTTGCCCACGGCCGACCCGAGCGCCAGACCTTGCGCGCGCCTTGCGTCCAGTCGGCGTCGAAACGCCCGAGCCTGGCTTCGGCCAGCAAGTCGAGGCAGCGATTGGCCTGCGAGTCGCTGCCATCGGCATCCAGCGACGACAGCGCGTTCCAGTCCTGCCGGCGCGCGAGTTCCGCGCGCCACGCATCGGCAAGCGCGAGGCCTGCCGGTTGCCCGGCATCGCGCTGCAGGGCTGCACCGACGTCGCTGGCGGATGCCGTCGCCAGCATCTGGCGGATGCGCGCGTAATCCAGCCATGCATGCAGCGGGTGGTTGGCCAGTGCGCGATCCTGCGCCGGCGTCAGTCGTCCCTGTTCGGCCGCCACGAGTGCGGATTGCATCGCCGCATCGGTGGGCGAGAGCGGCGGTGGCGTCTGCGCTTCCGCCGCGCCATGCGGCGTGCAAGCGGCGAGCATGCACAACACGGGAAGGAGAATGGTGCGCGGCGGACGGCTGTTCATCCCCCGACTATAGCTGCGCCGTTTGAACGGACGGTGGATGCGCGTTCAGCGCGCCAGCGCGTGCCCGGGAATCTCGAGGTCGGCCGACAGCGCGAGATGGTCGGATGCCGCCGCCTGCATCACCTGCAAGCTTGCCAGCGAGATGCCGTCGGTGGTCAGCACGTGGTCGATCGCGCGCTGCGGTCGCCAGCTTGGGAAGGTGGGGACATGGAGCGACGGTGGTTGCAGGCGGGTGGTGCGGAACAATCGCGCCATCTCCGGTTGTTCGATGCTGCAGTTGAAGTCGCCCATCAACACGGCATTGGGTGCATCGGCCAGCAGTTCGGCGATGAAACCCAGTTGCACGTGGCGCGACATCGCGCCCAGCGAAAGATGCGCGATGGCGACACGCAAGCCGTCGGCGCCGGAACCGAAACGGGCGAGCAGCACGCCACGTCCTTTCACGCGTCCCGGCAGCGGGTGATGCTCGACTTCGACCGGCTCGATCCGGCTCAGCAAGCCATTGGCGCTGGAAGCCACGCCGCCGACGCTGCGATTGGGCTGGTGCGTCCAGTAGGCGAAACCGCCGCGGGTGGCGAGGTAATGCGTCTGGTTGGTGAAACCGGAACGGAAACTGCCGGGATCGGCTTCCTGCAGGCCGACGATGTCATGCTGCCCGGCGATCCGCGCGATGGCATCGAGCGCACCGCGCTTGCCCCCGAGCGGCAGCACGTGCGACCAGCTGCGGGTGGCGTAATCGCTGTAGCGCCGCGTGCTGGAGCCTGCCTGGATATTGGCGCTCAGCAGGCGCAGGCGTTGCATGGTCGCATCCGGCATCAGTTTATTTCCCGGTGCCGCTCTCCCGCGCGATCAGCGCGCTGACGATGCGCAGGTCATCGAGCTGGGACGGTCCCTTGATGCGGTACTTGCCGTTGACGATCAGCGTCGGCGTGCCTTCAATGCCGCTGCGCACTTCGAAATCATGCGCCTTCTGCATCTGCTGCTGCACCTCCGGGCTGGCCATCGTCGCGCGGAACGATTTGGCATCAAAGCCCTGTCCGCCCAGCCACGCGGCGATGTCGTTGCCGCTCGCGGCCGCCGGCAGCGATTTGTCGCCGTGGATGCCGTAGAACATGCGGGTGTGGATCGCGGCCAGCTGGCCGGTCTTCACCGCAGCGAAATAGGTGCGGCCGAGATCGCTGGCGGCGCCGCCGGCAAGCGGCAGCGGGGTGACGCGCACGTTGCCCGGCTGCAGCTTGGACCACGCTTCCAGCAGCGGCTCGAAATCGGCGCAATGCGGACAGCTGTAGGCGAACACCTCGACCACTTCGACCTTGCCGTCGAGCGGCTGGAACGGCTGGCCGTTGGCGATCTCGTCATAGTCGGTGCCGGCGACCGCAGGCCTGGTCTTCGCTTCGGCGATCGCCTGGGCGACTGCAGTGTTCGCCATCTGCACCAGCCTGGGGTCATAGGGCAGCGGCTGCGTCGGCGCCGCCACCGGCTTGGCGGTCGTCGTTGCCGGGTTCGGCGACTTCTGCTGGCAGCCCGCGACCGCCAGCAACGACAGCGCGGCCAGTGCGGGAATGCGCATGCGCTTCGACAACGAAGTCATCGCGATCAATGGCCACCTCGCGCGGCGCGTTCCTGGGCGATCAGCTTGTCGGCGATCTTCAGCTGGTCGGCGCGGGTGCTGCCTTCGGGGCCGGTGATGCGGTACTTGCCGTCGACGATCATCGTCGGGGTGCCGTCGACGCCTTCGGCCTGGATGTACTGCTTGGCCTTGGCCAGCTTGCCTTCCACCGCGAAGCTCGACGCCGCCGCCTTGAACTGCGCGACATCGACGCCCTGGCGACCATAGAACGCGGCGATCGCATCCATGCCGTCATTGCCGCGCTCGCCCTTCAGGACCTGCTTGATGTGGATCTCGTCGTACAGCGGCTGGTGGGTGCGCTCGACCACGCCCAGCGCGTCGGCGGCGTAGTAGGCGCGCGCGTAGTCATCCCACATGCGGCCGAACAGCGCCGGCACATGCACCACGCGGACATCGGACGGCAGCGATTTCGCCCATGGTCCGAATTGCGGTTCGAACGCGGCGCAGGCCGGGCACACGTAGTTGAAGACTTCGACCACTTCGATCTTGCCGTCGCCGGACTCGAACGGCTGGCCATTGGCGACCAGGACGTAATCCTTGCCCTCGACCGGTGCGGGCCCGGTGGCTTCGTGCGACACCGGCGGTGCCGGCGGCTGGTTCGAAGCGGTGGCGGTCGGCGTGCTGCCGTTCGCGGCAGTGTCACCGGTGGCAGGCGTGGACGCTGCCGGGGTGCTTGCAGCCGGGGCAGTGGTGTCGGCGCCCGGCTTGCAGGCGGACAGGGTGGCGACGATCGCCAGCGCGGCGACGGAAGTCAGGGTACGGGTGATCACAGGTTGCCTCCGTGGATCTGGGCGGTGAGACGGTCGAGGATATCGAGTTGATCTTCGTAACTGCGGCCAAGCACCTTGTACTTGCCGTTGACGATCAGGGTCGGCGTGCTGTCGACCTGCGCGGCGAGGATGAAGGCGCGGTTACGGGAGAGGTCGGAAGCGACCTCGGGGGACTGCATCAGCGCCAGCAACTTGGCCGGCGTGCTGCCGAACGGCGCCATGAAGGCCGCGTACTCTTCGGCGCTGGGGCGCGACGGCATGGTCTGGTCGGTGTGGATGGCGCGGAACATCGCCGGATGCACCCGCGGCAGCAGGCCGGCGCGTTGCGCGGCGAAGGCGGCGGCGGCTCCGGTCGAATCGGGATCGGAAGGCAGGTAGACCATGCGCACCCAGGCTGGCTGGCGCGAGGCCCAGGCCGAGATCATCGGCGCGAAGTGGGCGCAATGCGGGCACCACCAGGCATAGACCTCGACGACTTCGACCTCGCCCTTCTTCGGCGCCTGCCAGGGATGCGCACCGGCCACGATGTCGTAGTCGGTGCCCCGCACCAGCGGCGCGGTCGAGGTGGCGGCTGCGGCCGGAAGGGCGGCAACGAGGGCGATGAGCCCGGCGATCAACAGGGAGGAGACGTGCTGGATGGAGCGCAGGCGCATGGCGACCTCTGGCAAAAAAAAGCCGGCCCGATCATGGGCCGGCGCGATGATCCGGAACGTGAACGGTCAGACTGTCCACGTGGGGAAAAGTTCCCTCAGTTCTTCGACGGCTGCGGCGCGGCTGCTGCAGCGGCCTTGGCGGCAGCCACGTCGGCAGGGCTGGCCTGGTCCGCACGGTTGTGCAGGCCCTGCAGATAGGTGGACAGGCCCTTGATCTCCTCGTCGGAGAGATTCTTGGTCTCCAGCGCCATCAGGCCGAACAGCTTGTCGTCCTTCAGCGCGCTCTGGCCGCCACGGTATGCGTTGAGGCGCATCTCGACGTACCACGACTGCTGGCCGCCGATGTGCGGGTAGGCCGGGCCCGGATTGCCGGTGCCATCAGGGCCATGGCAGGCGGTGCAGGCGACGATGCCGCGGCTGCTGTCGCCCTGGCGATAGAGCTTCTCGCCGACCTGGTAGAGCTTCTTGCCCTCGTACGGACCGCTGGTGATGGCGGTGTCGTCGGCGATGCCGGCGCCCGAATGCTGGGTCTGGAAATAGGCGCCGAGGTCGCGCATGTCCTGCGGCGACAACGCCTGGGCGTAGGGGATCATCAGCGCGGCGTTGCCGTCGGTGCGCAGGCCGGCCTTGAACAGCGCCAGCTGCTTGGCGACGAACAGCTCGCCCTGGCCGGCGATGCGCGGATACAGCGCGGGATTGGCGGTGGCGTTGCCGTCGAGGCCATGGCAGGCGGCACAGGCGCCGGCCTTGGCGGCACCGGCCTTGGCATCACCCCAATGGGTCTTGGCCAGTTCGGCGTAAGCATTGGGGTCCTGGCCGGGCGTGCTGGCGGCGGGCGCGGCAGCAGCAGCCGGGGCTTCCGTAGCCGGGGTGGCCGGGGGCGCGGACTGGGCGTAGGCGACGGCAGCGATGGCGAGACCAGCCAGGCCGACGAGGCCGTAAGCGCGGATGTGACGCATGTGAACTCCCATGAGACCCGGGGCCGGCATTGACCGGCCCGTAACCAATCGATTATCCGTGCCGACCCTTGGGCGGTCAACGCGAGCCATTGCCCACTATCCTGTCGCCATGAGTCTGCCCTTCCAGCGCGCCCGCTACCTCCTGTCCGCCCATACCTCCCGCCAGCTGCCCGCCGAGGTCGATGGCGGCCGCGAAGTCGCCTTCGCCGGTCGTTCGAACGCCGGCAAGTCGAGCGCCCTCAACGCGATCTGCCAGCAGAACGCGCTGGCCCGCGTGTCCAAGACGCCGGGACGCACCCAGCAACTGGTCTATTTCGACATGCCGCCGCTCGCCGACATCTACCTGGTCGACCTGCCCGGCTACGGTTACGCCAAGGTGCCCAAGGAGATGCAGGAGCACTGGCAGGCCTTCATCGCCAGCTATTTCGAAACGCGACGCGCGCTGGCGGGACTGGTGGTGGTGATGGACATCCGTCACCCGCTGAAGGAATACGATCTGCAAATGCTCGGTTATGCGGTGCGCCGTGGTTTGCCCGCGCATGCCTTGCTGACCAAGGCCGACAAGCTCTCGCGCGGTGCGGCGATGAATACCTTGCACGCGGTGCGCAAGGAACTGGCGTCGGCGTTCGGCGACAGCGTGAGCGCCCAGGTGTTTTCCGGCGAATCCAAGCAGGGCGTCGACGAAGTGCGCGCGGTGCTGGCGCGCTGGCTGGAGCTGCAGAAGTAACGATCAGCGCAGTTCGAGGATCGTCGCCGATTTCGCCGGCAGCACGAGGGTTGCGCCGAGCTGCACGTCGGCGTCGTTCAACACGTCGCGTGCACGATCACCCGGCTTGACGAAATCCCGGAAGCGATCGATCGCCAGCGGATTCGCGGCGTCGCCCTTGTTGAGCGCGACCATCACCACGTGCTTGCCGTCGTGGCGGAAGTAGACGTAAACCGACCCTTCCGGCGCGAAATGGGTGAGTTCGCCGGTCTGCGCCACCGGCGTGCGCTTGCGCCACTCGAACAGTTTGCGGATGTAGTCCTGCGCATCCAGTTGCGCGACTGAGAGTCCCTTGCCGGTGAAGGCGTTGGTTGCGTCACCGCTCCAGCCACCGGGCATGTCGGCGCGGATCTCGCCGTCGTGGCGTTCCTTCGGTCCGCGCACCAGCACTTCCGATCCGTAATAGAACTGCGGCGTGCCGCGCATGGTCGCGACATAGGCCATCGCGATCTTCCATAGCCCGATGTCGCCGTCGAGCTGGGCGAGCAGGCGCGTGGTGTCGTGGTTCTCGGCGAATACCACCAGGCGCCCCGGATCGGGGTAGAGGAAATCGTTGCCGAGCATTTCGTAGAGCGGCACCCAGCTGCTGTCCCAGCGCGTGTCCTGTTGCAGCAGCACGTCGCGCAGGGTGGTGTGGATCGGGAAATCCATCATGCTCGGCATGTAGGGCACGTGGCCGTCGCGATTGGCCTTGCCGTGTTGCCAGTGGGCGACGACCGCCGGATTGACGCTCCATTCCTCGCCGACCATCGAGAAGCTCGGGTATTCGTCGAGGATTTCCTTCGCCCATCGCGAGACGAAGGCGGTATCGGCATAACCGAAGGTGTCCTCGCGGATGCCGGACAGTCCGGCGTATTCGATCCACCAGATGCTGTTCTGGATGAGATAGCGCGCCAGGTGCGGATTGCGCTGGTTGAGGTCGGGCATGTCGGGACTGAACCAGCCATCGACGAACGCGGCGCGATCCTGTGGCGTCGCGTGCGGGTCCTGGATCGTGGTGCGACGGTTGTTGGTCGGAAAGAACTTGCCGCCGTTGTTGATCCAGTCGCTGCTTGGCAGGTCCCGCATCCACCAGTGCCCGGAACCGATGTGGTTGAGCACCACGTCCATGACCAGGCCGACGCCGCGCGCCTTCGCTTCGCGCGACAACGCGCGGTAATCCTCGTTGCTGCCGAAGCGCGGATCGATGCGATAGAGATCGGTGATCGCGTAGCCGTGGTAGGAGAATTTCGGCTGGTTGTTCTCCAGCAGCGGCGTCGGCCACAACTGGGTGAAGCCGAGCCCGGCGATGTAGTCGAGGTGCTGGCGGATGCCGGCGATGTCGCCGCCGTGGCGACCGTTCGGATTGCCACGATCCGCGGTTTCCTTCATGCCGATGGCGTTGTCGTCATGCGGATCGGCGTTGGCAAAGCGATCGGGCGTGACGAGATAGATCGCATCCCGCTGGTCGAAGCCGCGACGTTGCGCGGAACCGGCTTCGCGTGCATCAAGCCGCCATGGATGCGTTGCGACGATTTTCCCGTCCGCGACGAATTCGATCGCGATCGCGCCGGGTTTCGCATCCTGCGCGATTGCCACCGTCACGAACAGATAGTTGGGATTGGCGACCCTGGCAACGTCGACGACGCGTACGCCCTTGTGCGCGATGCGAGGCGTCGCCGCTCCGATGCCGGTTCCGTGCACCATCAGTTCCACTCGGTCGTGCTTCATCCCGACCCACCAGCTGGCCGGCTCCAGATGATCGATGACGGGATCGGAAGCGGCATGCGCGCGCATCGGCAGGAAGGTCGCAAACAACAGCAGGCAGGACGCGAGCGCGACGCGCATGGGAGCTTCCTTCGGCGGGATTCCCGCAGGCTACGCCGCGCCCTTGCACGCGCCAACAGTGGTGGCCCGGAATACGTATGCAGCACGCGATCCGCCCCCGTATAGTGATCACCCCGCGATTGCGAGCCACCCATGTCCGGTCCTTCCGCCAGCAACGACACGCCGATCACCGACTATCGCCAACTGGTCGATGTCATGGCTTCCGGCGAGAAGCCGCGCGCGGCGTGGCGCATCGGCACCGAGCATGAAAAATTCGGTTTCCGCCTCGACGACCTGCGGCCGCCGGAATTCGATGGCGAGCGCGGCATCGAGGCGCTGTTGAAAGGGTTGGCGCGGTTCGGCTGGACGCCGTTCGAGGAACACGGCCGTGTCATCGCACTGACGCAGGGCATGGCCTCGGTGACGCTGGAACCGGCGGGACAGCTGGAGCTCTCCGGCGCGCCGGTGGAAACCATCCATGACACCTGCCGCGAAGTCGGCACGCACCTCAACGAAGTGCGCCAGGTCGCCGACGAACTCGGCCTCGGATTCCTCGGCATGGGCTTCCAGCCGAAGTGGCGACGCGACCAGATGCCGTGGATGCCGAAGGGTCGCTACAAGATCATGCGCGAATACATGCCCAAGGTCGGCAAGCTCGGCCTCGACATGATGACGCGCACCTGCACGGTGCAGGTCAATCTCGATTACGCCAGCGAAGCGGACATGGTGAAGAAGTTCCGCGTGTCGCTGGCGTTGCAGCCGATCGCCACCGCGCTGTTCGCCGATTCGCCGTTCACCGACGGCCAGCCCAATGGCTACCAGAGTTATCGCTCACACATCTGGACCGATACCGACGGCGATCGCACCGGCATGCTCGACTTCGTGTTCGAGGATGGTTTCGGCTACGAACGCTACGTCGACTACCTGATCGACGTGCCGATGTACTTCAGCTATCGCGGCGGCGAATACCTCGACCTGTCCGGCAAATCGTTCCGCAAGTTCCTCGCTGGCGAGCTCGACGAATTGCGCGGCGAACTGCCGACGATCCGCGACTGGAACGACCACATGACCACCGCCTTCCCGGAAGTTCGGTTGAAGAAATACCTGGAGATGCGCGGTGCCGACGGCGGTCCGTGGGGGCGCCTGTGCGCGTTGCCGGCGTTCTGGGTCGGATTGCTCTACGACGATGCCGCGCTCGATGCCGCCTGGGACCTGGTGAAGGATTTCACGATGGAGGAACGCCACGCCCTGCGCGATGGCGTGCCGAAACACGCATTGAAGCTGCCGTTCCGCGGTGCGACCGTGCGTGAGCTGGCGATCGAGGCGTTGAAGATCTCGCTGGCCGGCCTGCAGCGTCGCGGCCGCGCCGGCAATGGTTGCTGCAGCCGCGAAGGCGCCGACGAATCCGGTTTCCTGCAACCGTTGCTGGAAATCGCCGAAGCCGGGCAGACCCCGGCCGAGCGCAAGCTCGAACTGTTCCACGGCCCGTGGAAGGGTTCGGTCGATCCGGTGTTCAGCGAATACGCCTACTGATCACTGCTGGCCGTCGATGCCGGCCGGGAACTTGCTCGCCGCCGCGATGTCGGAGTCGTCAGCGAAGCGAGGAGTTCCCATGGAGATCGCAAGGACATCGAAACGGTTGTTGCTTGGTTGCACCTTGCTGTTTTGCGTCGGCGCCAGTGCCGCGCAGACCACGATCCATCTCCCGCTGGAGCCGTATCGCAATCGGCTCGCCGCGCGCATCGAGGTTGCCGGCAAGCCGCGCCTGTTCCAGTTCGACACCGCGGGTGGCATCACCCTCGTTTCGCCGGCCCTGGCGAAGGAAATCGGGTGCACGCCCTGGGGCAGCCTGACCGGCTTCCACATGACCGGGGCAAAGATCAGCGCGCCGCGCTGCGACGCCGTGCGCATGGCCTGGAAAGACGTGCCGCTGACGCTGCCGGTGGTCGGGGTTCTGGATGTCGGCTCGCCGGAATCGCCGGTCGACGGCCTGCTGTCGCTGGATGCGTTCGCCGGCCGCACCATCAGCATCGATTTTGCCGCCGGCGATTTCGTGATCGAGACGCCGCAAAGCGCAGCCGAGCGCATCCGTGGCGCGATCGAGGTGCCCGCGCACATGGCGCGCGAATTGAGCGGACGCGCGTTGTCGATGTTCGTCGACGTGCCGACCGCGAAGGGGCCGCTGCGCATGGAACTGGACAGCGGCAACGGCGGCACCATTCTGGTGTCGCGCAACAACCTCGCATTGCTGGGGCTGGACGCGAAAACCGAAGCGCCGCAAACGGGAAGATTCACCATCGCGCCCGGCGTCGAAGCGCAGGGACTGATCTTCAGTCCCGACCTTGTCCTCGACGGCAATCTCGGCATGCCCTTTCTCAAGGATTGGGTGGTCACCCTTGACCTGGAGCGCGGGCGCGTGTGGTTGAAGCGCAGCACGACCAGGCCGCCGGCGCGATTGGGTGTGCCACCAGCGACGGCCAAAGGCAAGTAATCCGGCGACGCCGCGCTGCGATTTCGCGGCGCGGGGGGTATACTGCCCCCCAGTATCAACCCCGATCATGCCGTGCCCCATTCCCCCGCCGACAAGAAGAAAGCACTCACGCGCGTGCGCCGCATCCGCGGCCAGCTCGACGCGCTTGAACGCTCGCTGGAGGCCGGAGCCGAATGCGCGCCGGTGTTGCAGCAACTGGCGGCCGTGCGGGGTGCGGTGAACGGGCTGATGTCGGAAGTGCTGGAAAGCCATCTGCGCGAGGAATTCGGGCAGGCAACGAAGTCGCGTGGGCGCCGCGACGACGGCATCAACGCCGCGGTCACGCTGGTCCGCTCTTATCTCAAGTAATTCCTACTTTCCAAGTAATCGCAGGAGCCATCCATGAAATCCCGTGCCGCCGTCGCCTTCGCCGCTGGCGAACCACTGCAGATCGTCGAGATCGACGTTGCGCCGCCGAAGAAGGGCGAAGTGCTGGTGAAGATCACCCACACCGGCGTCTGCCACACCGATGCGTTCACGTTGAGTGGTGACGATCCCGAGGGACTGTTCCCCTGCGTGCTCGGTCACGAAGGTGCGGGCGTCGTCGTCGAAGTCGGCGAAGGCGTCACCAGCGTGAAGCCGGGCGACCACGTGATCCCGCTCTATACCGCCGAATGCGGCGAATGCCTGTTCTGCAAGTCGGGCAAGACCAACCTGTGCACGGCGGTGCGCGCGACGCAAGGCAAGGGCGTGATGCCCGATGGCACGACGCGCTTCAGCTACGACGGCCAGCCGCTGTATCACTACATGGGCTGCTCGACCTTCAGCGAATACACCGTGGTCGCGGAAGTGTCGCTGGCGAAGATCAGTCCGGAAGCCAACCACGAACACGTCTGCCTGCTCGGTTGTGGCGTCACCACCGGGATTGGCGCGGTCCACAACACGGCGAAGGTGCAGCCGGGCGATTCCGTCGCGGTGTTCGGCCTCGGCGGCATCGGGCTGGCGGTGGTGCAGGGTGCGCGCCAGGCCAAGGCGGGACGCATCATCGCCATCGACACCAATCCGTCGAAGTTCGATCTCGCGCGTTCGATGGGCGCAACCGAATGCGTGAATCCGAAGGACCACGACAAGCCGATCCAGCAGGTGATCGTCGAGATGACCGGCTGGGGCGTCGATCATTCCTTCGAATGCATCGGCAACGTCAACGTGATGCGCGCGGCGCTGGAATGCGCGCACCGTGGCTGGGGCCAGTCGGTGATCATCGGCGTCGCCGGTTCCGGGCAGGAAATCTCGACCCGACCGTTCCAGTTGGTGACGGGACGCAAGTGGATGGGCACCGCGTTCGGCGGCGTCAAGGGCCGTTCGCAATTGCCGGGCATGGTCGAGGACGCGATGAAGGGCGAGATCGAACTCGCGCCGTTCGTGACCCACACGATGGGACTGGAAGGCATCAACGAAGCATTCGACCTGATGCATGAAGGCAAGTCGATCCGCAGCGTCGTCCACTTCTGATGGAAGGCATCGAGCACCGCGCCTGCTTCGGTGGCTGGCAGGACGTCTGGCGCCATCATTCCGAAGTGCTCGAATGCGCGATGAATTTCGCGGTCTACCTGCCGCCGCAAGCCGTGAACGAGCGTTGCCCGGTGCTGTACTGGCTGTCCGGCCTCACTTGCACCGAACAGAATTTCATCACCAAGGCCGGCGCCCAGCGCTACGCGGCGGAACACGGGGTGATCATCGTCGCGCCCGACACCAGTCCGCGTGGCGACGACGTGCCGGATGCCGATGGCTACGATCTCGGCAAGGGCGCGGGTTTCTACGTCAACGCGACGCAGGCGCCATGGTCGCGCAATTACCGCATGTACGACTATGTGGTGGATGAATTGCCGGCGTTGGTCGAGGCGAATTTCCCGGCAACCGATGCGCGCGCGATCAGCGGCCATTCGATGGGCGGGCACGGTGCATTGACCATCGCCCTGAAGAATCCCGATCGCTATCGCAGCGTCTCGGCGTTTTCGCCGATCGTCGCGCCGTCACGGGTGCCATGGGGCGAGAAGGCGTTCTCCGCCTATCTCGGGGAGGATCGCGAAGCCTGGAAGCAGCACGACGCGGTTGAGCTGGTGAAATCATCCGGCGGCAAGCTGCCACTGCTGGTGGACCAGGGCGACGCCGACGAATTCCTCGCCACGCAACTGAAACCGGAATTGCTGCGCGAAGCCTGTGAGTCGACCGGCCATCCGCTGACACTGCGCATGCAGCCGGGTTACGACCACAGCTACTACTTCATCGCCAGTTTCATCGGTGACCACGTCGCGCACCACGCCGCGGCGTTGCGCGGCTGACTCAATAGCGCGAGGCGGTGAGTGGTGCGTCCGCCCATTGCCAGGCATCACGATAGCGCTTCTCGGTGTCGGCCGCGGCAGGATCGTTCAACCGCTTCTGCGCAAGCATCAGCCCGTACAGCGACCAGCCGTTGTCCGGATACGTCACCAGGTCCTGTCGATAAGCGTCTGCGGCCGCGCGGGCGTCGCCGGCTTCCAGCAGCGCCGCGCCGAGATAGGGGCGGACCGGTAGCGGCCAGTTGGCGGGCTCGTCGTAGAGCAGCTTGTCTTCGGCTGTAGCGGCCAGGCGCAAGGCCGCGACGGATCCCTTGAGGTCGCCCTGTGCACGCAGCACTTCGCCTTGCAGGAATGGCACGGCGACCGCCACGAGGGCATCGGCGCCGTTGGTGAAGCGCGTTTTCGCGAGCGCGGGATCGGCGGAGATGCCACGTAGCGCAGCGAGATCAGCCTGAGCGGCGATGGTGTCGCCAGTACGCGCATGCGCCATGCCGCGCGCGAAACGCCAGATCGCGGAGGTGAACGGCAGGTCGCCCGGTGGCGACGACTGCGCGAGGATGTCGTTCCAGCGACCAAAGCGGACCTGGGTGAACAGCGGCGTCACCACGAACAACTGCATGGCCTGCAACGAGGTGTCGGTGCCCATCCTGTTGCGGTCGGCGCGCAGTGCGGTCTGGTCCGATGCGCGCAAGGCCAGCGTTTCCGAACCGGACAGGCCGGCGGTCATGCTCGCGAAATGCCAGTTGTGCGGCACGTAGCCCAGCGGATAGATGCCATTGGTGCCGCGACACACGGCGAGGAAGGCCGCATCGGCGGTGCTGGCGTCGAAGTTGATCATGGTGGCGTCGTGGTAGCGACCGACGCGGATGTAGGTATGCGCGGGCATGTGCACCAGGTGGCCGGAACCGGGGGCGAGCTTCGCCAGCGTGTCGGCGTAGCGCAGCGCGCGTTGCGGTGTCGCCGAGGCCTCGGTGGCGTGGATGTAGTAGTGCATCGCGCCGATGTGCTGCGGATTGCGCGCGAGTACCCGCTCCAGCTCGGCGAGGATCGTCGGGGTGGATGCGCCGGGCGTCTTGCCATCCGTGGACCAGTACGCCCATGGGGTCAGGTCCATCAGCGATTCGGCGTGCAGCGTTGCGATGTCGTCGTCATCGGGAAAATCGCGCGCCGCCTGCGTCATCGCGTCGGCATAGGCGCGATCGAGCGGCTTGCGATCCGCTGGCGCGGGAACGGCATAGCGAACCTGCAACGCCGCGATCAGTGCGCGATCCGCGGGCTTGGCATGCTTCGACAGGCTGGCCGCGCGCCGTGCCAGTGCGGTGGCTTCCGCGGCGGCAGCGGGATCCATCACCATGTTGATGTTGGGGCCGAGTACCACCGACTGCCCCCACACGCAGATCGCGCACTCGGGGTCGAGTCGCGCCGATTCCGCGAAGGCGCGGCCGGCGGCGTCATGGTTGAAACCGTAGAGCAGTCGCAGGCCCTGGTCGAAATAACGCTGGGCCATGGGTGAGGTGCTGCCGATGTCGCGATGCAGGGTCCCGAACGTTTCGAACAGCGGTGGTGCCGCGGTGGCGCTGGGTGCCGGCGATTTGCAGCCAGCTGCAACGCAGGCAATCGCAACGGCAAGGGCACAGGGGAAGACATGCGGCCGCATGCTGGATCCTTCCGGCGGTCAGGCGCGATCAGGCGGCCCAGTGCCGCATGCGGATCTTCCCATCGCGTCCCGCGGCCGACAACCTCATCAATGGGGCTTGCCGAGTTCGTGCCAATTTGTTTCGTGCAACTCGACGTCGAATTTGCGCGCGGCGGTTTCGATGCGCTTCCAGGCGGCATCGCGCTCGCTGTCGCTGACGTCCTCGACCTGGTCGAAACGGGCGACTGCATTGCGGACATGCTTCGCATCGTGGATCGGCAATTTGCGCTCCCTGGGGAAGGCGAACTCACCAGCAGGCATGGCGTTGCGATCGCGGGTGTCGAGTTCGGACATGGCGGATCTCCTCTCTGACGAAAGACCAGCCTGTGCCCCATCGGCGAAAGCGCCCGTCAAGGAATCGTTCGCGGCTCCGAAACAGCCAATGCTGCGCCGCCGCAAAATAGTGCATAGTCTGGGGGGATGAGCCAGATCCCCGCCGCCGAGGCCCCCCTGCGCGAATCCCTGCAGTTCGCCGAGACCGATGTCCTCCTGCGCGATGACGTTCGCCGCCTCGGCGTGCTGGTCGGCGAGATGCTGGGCGAGCAGACCTCTTCCGCCTTCCTCGACACTGTCGAGACGTTGCGGCGCGAAGCGATCGCCCGTCGTGAAAAGCAGTTGCCGGTGGATGCGTTGACCGTGCGGCTGGAGCAGGTGTCGACCGCCGATGCCGAAGCGTTGGCGCGCGCCTTCGCCACCTATTTCCGTGCGATCAACCTCGCCGAACGCGTGCACCGCATCCGTCGCCGCCGCGATTACCAGCGCACCGGCGCCGGTGCGCAGCCGGGCAGCCTCGACGCGGTATGCGCGCAGCTGCAGCGCGATGGCGTGACGCTGGCTGATGTCGAAGCCTTGCTGCCGTCGTTGCGGATCGAACCGGTGCTGACCGCACACCCGACCGAAAGCGTGCGCCGTGCCCTGCTCGACAAGGAGCACGACATCGTTCGCCGCCTGGTCGCCGACATCGATCGCACCCGCACGCCCGACGAACGCGAAGGCGACACCACGCGCATCCGCCAGGCGCTGACCACCGCGTGGCAGACGGCCGAGGCCTCGCCGCTGCGCCCGACCGTCGCCGACGAGACCGCGCACGTCGGCTTCTATCTCGGCGAAGTGCTGTATCGCGTGCTGCCGGCGCTGCATCGCGAATTTTCGCGTTCGGTCAAAGGCGCGTGGGGCGAGGCGATCGAGCCCGGCGAATTCCTGCGCTTCGCGACCTGGGTCGGCGGCGACATGGACGGCAACCCCAATGTCGGCGCGGAAACGATTCGCGCGACGCTGGCATCGCAGCGCAAGCGCGTGCTGACGCTGTACCGGCGCGACCTGCGCACGCTCGACAAGGTGTTGACGCAGACGCTGGATCGCGCGGTGGTATCGCCGGAATTGCGCGAACGGGTCAGCCAATACAAGGCCTTGTTGCCGAATGCGGCGCCGACGCTCGGCGCGCGCTACGACGACATGCCCTATCGCCAGTTGCTGCACCTGGTTGATGCGCGGTTGGCGATGACGATCGACGACGAAGCACCGGGTGCCTACGCCAGTGCCGGTGAATTCATCGCCGATCTCGACCTGGTCGACGCCAGCCTGCGCGGCGGACGCGGCGAACACGCGGGTGTCGAAGCGCTGTGGCGGGTGCGCATCCGCGCCCGCAGTTTCGGTTTCCATCTCGCCGCCCTCGACCTGCGCCAGGATTCCGCGGTGCACGAAGCGGCGTTGGCGCAGCCGTCGTCGGATGCCGCGAAGGCGACGCTCGATGTGTTCGCGGCGATCCGCGAGGCGCGCCAGCGTTACGGCGAGCGCGCCTTGGGGCCCTATATCATCAGCATGAGCCGCAGCGCCGCCGACGTTCTGGCGGTACTGACGCTGGCGAGGATGGCGGGATGCACCGAGAACCATGCGGTGCCGCTCGACGTCGCGCCGCTGTTTGAAACCATCGATGACCTGCGCGCTGCTCCTGAAGTGATGCGCGGCCTGTTCGCCGATCCGGTCTATCGCCGCCATCTGGAAACGCGCGGGAATCGCCAGATGGTGATGCTCGGGTATTCCGACAGCGCCAAGGACGGCGGCATGCTGTCGTCGCGCTGGACCCTGCAACGCAGCCAGCGCGTGCTGACCGAACTGGCGCGTGAAACCGGCGTGCGCATCGTGTTCTTCCACGGCCGCGGCGGCACGGTGAGTCGCGGTGGCGGCAATTCGGTGCGCGCGGTGATCGCGGCGCCGCGCGGTTCGGTCAATGGCGTGCTGCGCCTGACCGAACAGGGCGAAGTGATCCATCGCAAGTACGGCATCCGCGCGCTGGCGCTGCGCAATCTCGAACAACTCACCGGCGCGGTATTGCAGGCCAGCCTGAGCCCGCGCCCGGCGGATGCGCGCGAGGAAACGTGGATCGGGACGATGGGCGTGCTGGCCGATACCGCGCGCGGGCACTATCGCGCGCTGGTCCACGAGGATCCCGGCTTCGTCGAATATTTCCGCAAGGCGACGCCGATCGACGTGATCGAGCGCCTGCAATTCGGCTCGCGACCGTCGCGTCGCCGCGATGGCGGCATCGACCAGTTGCGGGCGATCCCGTGGGTCTTCGCGTGGTCGCAGAATCGTTCGCAACTCACCGGCTGGTACGGCACCGGCACCGCGCTGGAACGCGGCATCGCCGAACACGGGCTGGAAGCGATGGCGACGATGGCGCGCGAATGGCCATTCTTCGCGGCGACATTGGGCGATCTCGAAGTCGCGCTGGCGACCGCCGACATGGATATCTTCGAGCGCTATTCGCTGCTCGCCGGTGTCGAGGGCAGGCGTTATTTCGCGCAGATCCGCGACGAATACGCGCGCGCCTGCGCGGCGGTGCAAGCCCTGCGCGGCAGCGATCGCCTGCTGGCCAACGAATATCGCCTGCGCCTGGCGATCCGCCTGCGCAACCCCTATGTCGATCCGATCAGCCTGCTCCAGGTCGACCTGTTGCGGCGCTGGCGCGAGGGTGGACGCGAGGATGAAACGGTGTTCATCGCGCTGAAGGAAACGGTGAACGGCATTGCCGCCGGCATCCAGCACACCGGTTGAAAATCAGCCGGCGAGCAGGAAGTCCGTGTAGTTGAAACGCCCGTCGCGCAGCACGTCGTCGCCGCGCTCCAACGGGATCGGGTGATCGAACATCGGTCCCGCCGATACCACGGTATGGAATTCGCCGCGCTCGCCGCAGGGATCGCAGGATGCCGGAAGTTCGTCCAGCAATGCCATGTCGTAGGCGCGCCCGGAAAACCTGTCGTCGAGCTGGCTGGTATCGACGCAGCACACATGGGCGCGCAACCCGCCGGCGATCATCTCGCGACCGAGTCGCGCGGTATCGCTGCCGAAGATCGGGAAATGCGCGTTCCAGCCCAGTCGCGTACACAGCGATTCACGCCAATCCCGGATGTCGGCGAGGAACAGGTCGCCGAAGGCGATGTCACGGATGCCGGGCCAGCGCGACTGCGCTTCATCCAGCGCATTGGCGAAGCTGGATTCGTAACTGGCGTTGTCGGCCTGCTGCGGGATCCACGCTTCGACCAGCGGCAGTCCCGCCGCCCGCGCCTGTGCGTGCAGCAGGTCGCGCCGGATGCCCTGCATCGAAATTCGATCGTAACCCTGCGTCAGCGTGGTCAGCAGGGCGACGATTTCGATATCGCCGCGCTGCCGCGATGCATGCAGTGTCCATGCCGAATCCTTGCCGCCACTCCAGGACAGCAGCGCTTGCGGGGGCGAAGTCGTGCTCAGGCCGAGGTGACGTCGCGCAGCTGCCAGTGCGAGCCGGCCAGCAGTGCCATGCGATGCTTGACGATGTCGCCCTTCAGCGACGTGGTTGCGACCAGGTCGATGTGGAGGTCGCGTTGTTCACCAGTGACCGTTGCGTCGGGGTCGGTCGCACCCAGCAGCGGATCGATGTTGTCCGGATCGTCCTGCTTGTCGAGCCACTTGCGGAACAGCGTGGTGGTCCGCAAGGCGTCCTGCAGTTCCTGCGCGAAACCGGCAGCGCCGTGGGAGTGGAAGCCGAAGCCGTTCTTGCCGCGGGCGAGTTCGGGATCGGGCAGGGTCAGGTAGAAGCGGGTGGCCATCGGTGTCCTTTGCGCAAAACCACCGACAGGATACCGCCGGGTTGTTTGCCCGCCGTGAGACTCAGATCAGCGCCGGCTTGCGATCGCAGGCGAAGCCGAGCGACACCGCGCCGGGGCCGAGGTTGATGATGCCGGTCAGGCTCATCAGCGATTCCAGCAATTCCACGCCGTTGTTGCGGCAGGCCAGCATCAGGTTCTCGTAACCCGGGAACTCGCGCAGCTTCTCCAGCGGTCCGCCGTAGCTCAGGGTGAGATGGGGCGTGACCAGTCCGCGATCCACTTCGTTGGCGGTTTCGGTGAACAGTTTCTCGACCGCGGCTTCGAACCCGCGGACCTTGGCCACCGGGCGGGTCACGCCCTGGTTGCAGTGCAGGATCGGCTTGATGTCGAGGGCGCTGCCGAGCATGGCGCTGACCAGGCCGACGCTGCGATCGCCCTTGGCGCGGGCGCGGCTGCGCAGGTAGTAGAGGTCGGGAGCGACGGCGTAAGCCTGGGTCGAGCGCGCGATCTGTTCCATCTTCGCGCGGATCATCGGTGCGTTGTCGCTGGATGCATTCATCGCCACGCCGGCGGCGACCGGCACGCCCTGGCCGGCGAACAGGCTGCCGGTATCGAGCACGCGCAACGAGAACGGCGAATGCTTGCCGGCGGCTTCGCGCACCGGGCGGTATTCGTTGAGGATGCTGAAGCTGGCCTGCGTCGCGTGTTCGTAGATCGGGCTGCGCTCGCGGGTGAAGGTGAGGCAGAACACGTAGTCGTAATCGACGACGAGGCGCTTGAGGAACAGGTCGTGGATCTGGTCGACGGAGAGCGGGCGGGTTTCGGCGGCGCTGGCTTCGGCGGCGATCTGGCTGTCGAGGAAGTTCAGCGTCACCTCGTCGTTGCGTTGGTCGGTGGTGATGTGGTCGCCGATGCGAACCGTAATCGGCATCACCATGACGTCGCCGGACGAGAAGTAGCGATCGGGGAGATCGCAGGTGGCATCAACGAGAAAACCGGTTCGCATGTCCCATCCTCCTTGGGGGATGGCGGCAAGTGCCGCCAAACACGGAGACTCACCTTATCATCGCGCTGTCGTCGTCGACTGACGGCCTTGTCACAGTTCTTGGCCGGATCCGCGGGCTTCCCCTCAGTGCGAGTAGGCCGGGGGCAGGACCGAGTCGTCGCGATGGAGGTAGCGGTCGCGCAGTTCGGTCTGGCGCGACACCATCGGGATGGCGCGGCCGTCCAGCCACAACTGGCTGGCCGTGTTGGCGACGTCGAGGGGATCGCCGGTCCACAGCACCAGGTCGGCGCGCTGGCCCACGGCAATGCTGCCCATCTCCTTGTCCAGTCCGAAGGCCTGTGCCGGTACCCGGGTCAGGCCGGCCAGGGCATCGTCCCAGCGCATGCCGTTGGCGACGGCGTTGCCGGCGAGCTGGCGCAATTTGCGCGCGTAGTGCGAAGCATCGCTGCCCAGGTAGAAGCCGACATCGACGCCGGCGGCGCGCAGCTTCGCCGCGTTCTCCATCGTCGCGCCGATCTGGTCGAAGTCGGCGGGCAGGTCGACCAGCGCATCGACGAACACCGGCACCCTGGCCGCAGCGATTTCGTTCGCGACCTTCCAGCCTTCGCTGGCGCCTACTAAGGCGATGCGCACGTTGCGCTGCTTCGCCCAGCGCAGCAGGCGGCGGATGTCCGATGCGCGCTGGATGGTGACGACGACGCGACCGCCGCCGCCGAAATACTTCGCCATCGCCACGCGGCCTGCCGGCGTCAGCAGGGCGAACTTCGAATCGGCGGAAATGCGGCCGCGCGCTTCGTCGATCAGCTGGTCGAGGATCATCCACTGGCCGGCGCGCGAGCCGCCGGTGAGGTTGGCGGAATCGCCGCCCAGCGTGAGGAAGAGGACGCGACCACCGATCGGGTCGAGGCTGCCGTCGAGTCGGAACGCGCCGCCCTGTCCGCCGATCAACGAACCGCCATTGGTCGGATTCGCCGCGACCATCGTCCAGCCGAAGCCCTCGACGCGCGCCACCGGGATCAGCACCGATTCCGGGTTGTAGGCGCTGGTGACGTCGAACTCGGGACGCACCGCCATGTCCTTGCCGCTGGCCAGTGATTCGGTGCTGTCGACGGTCGATTGTTCGCCACTCACCTCTTCCACGCCGATGTCGTTGATGCCGGCGAACAGCGCCGGCGTCAGTGGCTTGCCGGCGGCATCGATCACCTGTGCGCCGCCCCCATCCAGTCCGTGGCCGACGGCGGCGATGCGGCCGTGGCGAACCAGCACGTCGGCGTTCTGCAGCGTGCCGCGCGCGGTCGCGGTATGCACGGTGGCGTTGCGGATCAGCACGTCCTGTGCGGAAGCGGTGCCGGCAAGCATCAAAAGGACGGTGGCGAGGATGAAGCGGTTCATCGCACACCTCCACTCATCACGTCCTGGCCGAGCATGAAGTCCGACTTCGGTTGTCGCTTGGGATCGCGGCGATCATAGAGTCGCGCGCCATCGATATAGACCTGTTCGGCCTGCGCATAGCTGCTGAAGGGATTGCCGTTCCAGAGCACGACGTCGGCCATCTTGCCGGGCTCGAGGGTGCCGGTCATGCCGTCGATGCCCATCGCTTTCGCGGGATTCGCGGTGATCCAGCGGATCGCGTGCTCGGGCGCGATGTCGATGCCGATGCGCCGTCCGTTCGCCATCGCTTTCGCTGCTTCCTGGTTGAGTCGCTGGATGCCTTCCTCGGAATCGCTGTGGACGATCGCGCAGCCATTCTTCGCACGATCAACCATCACGATGTCTTCCTGGATACCGTCGAAGCTTTCCATCTTGAAGCCCCACCAGTCGGCCCACAGCGCGCCGCAGATGCCCTCGGCCGCGAGCCGGTCGGCGATCTTGTAGGCCTCGACGCCGTGGTGGAAGGCGCTGATCTTGAAGCCGAATTCCTTGGCGAGATCGATCATCGTCGCCATCTCGTCGGCGCGGTAGCAATGGATGTGGACGCGGATGTCGCCATTGAGCGCGCCCGCCAGCGTGTCTTGCCTGAGGTCGGACTTGCCGGTATCTCCACCCTTGCGTTTCTTCATGTAGTCGGCGGCTTCGGCGAATGCCGCGCGATAACCGGCGACATTGCCCATGCGCGTCGAGGGACCGCCTTTCTGCCCGTACACGCGCTTCGGGTTTTCGCCACAGGCCATCTTCAGTCCCCAGGGTGCGCCGGGGAATTTCATGCCCTGGTAGGTCGTCGACGGCACGTTCTTGAGGGTGACGCCGCGACCACCGATCAGGTTGGCCGAGCCCGGCAGGATCTGCAGCGAGGTGATGCCGCCGGCCAGCGCGGTGAGGAAACCGGGGTCCTGCGGCCAGATCGAATGTTCGGCCCACACCTGCGCGGTGACCGGCGATGTCGCTTCGTTGCCGTCGCTGTTCGCGGACACGCCCGGGCTTGCGTACACGCCGAGGTGCGAGTGGATGTCGATGATGCCGGGCGTGATCCATTTGCCGCTGCCATCGACGCGGATCGCATCGGCGGGCACCGCGATGTCGTTGCCGACGGCGATGATCTTGCCGTCCTGCATCAGCACGCCGGCGCCATCCAGGCGGCGACCGGTGCCGTCGAGCACGGTGGCATTGGTGATCACCAGCGGCGGCGAGGGAATCCGCTGGTAGGTGCTCGGATAGGGATCGGCGACGTAGGAGTACGGCTTGGCCGGGGCATTCGTCGCGGCCACCGGCGTCGACTTCATCGGCTGGCTGGCACAGGCGGCCAGCAGGGTCGCCGCGGCAGCGGTGAACAGGAGTCGGGCGTGCATTTGGACTCTCCCCGGGGAAGCCTCGAACCGTAGCGCGCACCCGCGTGCGCGGCGCATGACGAAAGTCATGGCGGCGTGTGAAAATCCACGGAACCAACGGGAGAGCCCGGATGAAGAACAAAGAGGAAATCGTCGGCAACTGGTTGCCGCGTTACACCGGTGTGCCGCTGGATGGCTTCGGCGAGCACATCCTGCTGACCAACTTCGGAGGTTATCTCGATCATTTCGCCGAGATGACCGGCGCCGAGGTCGTCGGGCGGGATCGCCCCATGCCCAGCGCCACGACCGACGGCATCACCATGATCAACTTCGGCATGGGCAGCCCGAACGCCGCGACGGTGATGGATCTGCTGTCCGCCATCGAACCCAAGGCCGTGCTGTTCCTTGGCAAATGCGGCGGGTTGAAAAAGAAAAACCAGCTCGGTGACCTGGTGCTGCCGATCGCGGCGATCCGCGGCGAGGGCACCAGCGACGATTATCTGCCGCCGCAGGTGCCGGCGTTGCCCGCCTTCGCGTTGCAGCGCGCGGTTTCGACCACCATTCGCGACCTCGAGCTGGATTACTGGACGGGCACCGTCTACACCACCAACCGTCGCGTGTGGGAACACGACGAAGAGTTCAAGGAAAAGTTGCGGGCGATGCGCTGCATGGCGATCGACATGGAGACCGCGACCGTGTTCGCCGCCGGGTTCGCCAATCGCATTCCCTGTGGCGCGCTGCTGCTGGTCTCCGACCAGCCGATGATCCCGGAAGGGGTGAAGACCGAGGCCTCCGATGCCAAGGTGTCGGCGAATTTCGTCGCCAACCACATTTCAGTCGGGATCGAGGCATTGCGCCTGATTCGCCGGCATGGAAAGTCGGTGCGGCACCTGAGGTTCGACGAATGAACGCGCCGGCCAGCGTGCTGGACTTCTGGAGCCGGGCCGGATACGGCAAGTGGTTCAACGGCGACGCGGAATTCGATGCCACCTGTCGTTCGACATTGAGCGATGCGCACATGGCGGCGGCGCGGCGCGAACTCGACGGCTGGATGGACGAGCCCGATTCGGCGCTGGCGCTGGTGCTGCTGGTCGACCAGATCCCGCGCAATATCTTCCGCGGCAGCGGGCATGCCTTCGCGACCGATGGCCTGGCGCGACTGGTCGCGACGCAGGCGCTCGCGCGCGGTTTCGATGCGCGGGTCGATCCGGCGTTGCGATTCTTCTTCCATTTGCCGTTCGAGCATTCGGAAGACATGGCCGACCAGCAGCGCTCGGTCGAGCTGGCCACCGTGCTCGGCGACAAGGAACTGCTCCGCTACGCCATCGCGCATCGCGACGTGATCGCGCGCTTTGGCCGTTTCCCCCACCGCAATGCCGCGTTGGGGCGGATCAGCACGCCGGAAGAGCAGGCGTGGCTGGATGCTGGCGGCGGCTTCTAGTCGCGCGGTCCGAACCGACGCGGCGCATCCGTGTCAGTAGCGCGCGATCGACGGGTCGACGCCGGCCCAGGCGTCGATGCCGCCGGTGACGTTGTAGATCTCGCGGAAACCGAGGCCGCGGAAATGTTCCGCCGCTTGCGCGCTGCGTCCGCCGTGGTGGCAGAGGAAGGCGATCGCGCTGTCCTTGGGCAAGGCGGAAAGCGCATCGATGCCATCGTCGAGCGTGCGGAACGCAACCGGCGCGCTGGCGATCGCGCGTTCGTCCGCGGGGCGCACGTCGACCAGGATCAATCCACCACCGCGCACGCGTTCACCGGCTTCCGCAGGCGTGATCGCGCGTACCGCCGGCGCCGCCAGCGGATGCTCCACCACCAGCCCGCGACCGCGATGATCGTCGACGAAATCGATGCGCAGGCCGTTGGCGCGTCGCGCGGACGCGCCATCGAACTGGAAGCGCACGCCTTCGACTTCGGTGGCGATGCTGTCGGGATCGGCAGGGGCCAGTTGCAGTTGCGCACGGTGCTGCTTGTCGACCATCACGACGACGGCGAGCCCGGGGCCGGCATTGGCGACCGCGCCACGCAGCATTTCGAGCGCGGCCGTGCTCACCTCGATCGACGGCGGCGTGCGGTCCGGCGCCGGCAGGCCGAGCAGGCGCTGCAATTCGCCGCTGCCGGCCATCTGCACGATGATGTCGCTGCCGCCCAGCAATTCACCGCCGACGTACAGCTGCGGGATGGTCGGCCAGTCGCCGTAGAGCTTGATGCCCTCGCGGATTTCGGGATCGGAGAGCACGTCGACGTGCGCGTATTCGGCACCCATGTCTTCGAGCGTGCCGACGGCCTTCGCCGAGAAACCGCATTGCGGCGCCTGCGGATTGCCTTTCATGAACAACACCACGCGATTGGAATCGAGCAGCGTCTGGATGCGGGCACGGGTGGCGGGATCGAGCGACATGGCGGGGTATTCCGGGGAAGCGATGCCTCATTGTAATGAAGGGGCGCGATCGCCCGCGTGCGATCATCCACGCATGCAAGATCTCCATTCACGCCTGATTCCCGAACATCCCCATCGCTGGTGGGCGTGGCTGGCCGTGTCCCAGCTGCTGGTCGCGTGGTTGTGGTGGCACTTCGGCTGGCGGATCGGCCTGCCGTGCATGGTCCTCAGCCACGTGCCGTTCTGGTGGGGCGTGCTGATGCCGCGCTCGCGGTTCTATTCGCCCTGCCTGGCGCGCCTGCCGACGCGCGAACGCGTGGTCTGGCTGACCATCGATGATGGTCCGTCGAACGAGACGATGGCGATGCTCGACCTGCTCGATTCACATGGAGCGAAGGCGACCTTCTTCGTGGTCGGCGAACGTGCCGCCGCGCATCCCGAACTGATTCGCGAGATCGCGCATCGCGGCCACGGCATCGGCAACCACAGCGCCAGCCATCCGGCGGCGATGTTCTGGGCATTGGGGCCGGCGCGGATGCGCGCGGAAATCACCCGCTGCCAGGACATCCTGCGTTCGCTCACCGGGACTGCACCGGTCTGGTTCCGCGCGGTGGTCGGCATGGCCAATCCCTTCGTCGCCGCGCCGCTGCGCGATCTCGGCCTCGCACGCGTGGCGTGGAGCGCGCGTGGTTATGACGGTGTTGCCGGTGATGTGGGGAATGTCGTCGCCCGCATCGGGCGCGATCTCGAGCCGGGGGCGATCGTATTGCTGCACGAGGGCGCGGCGCACGGCCACAACATCGACATCCTGCGTGGCGTGCTGGCGAAACTCGATGCGGCGGGCTTGCGTGCGGTGCTGCCGGAACAGATCACGCCGGACGACGCGCGCTGACCAGCCAGTTGTTGAACAGATTGCGGCCGAGATGCGGCTGCCACGCCACTTCGAGTCCGGCGGATTCCAGCATTCCCGTCAATGTTTCACGGCGCGGATAGCGTTGTGGCGCGCTGCGCATCCAGCCGATGCGATGGCCGATGCGGTCGGTGACGTCGGTGATGCGGCTGCGCGCGCTGGAATCTTCCAGCCCGGTGCGGATCACCAGCTGCGCCCCCGGCGCAAGGCAGGCGATGGCGCCGGACACCACGTTCGACTGCAGCGGTTCCGGCAGGTATTGCAGCATGTCGAGGATGCTCACCGAGCCATGGTGCATCGGCACGCCGAGTGACAGGTCGGCGGTGTCGAAGGCGACGTCACGCAACTGCTTGCGTGTCGCGGCATCGCGGGCGCGGGCGATCTTGGTCGCATCGAAGTCGACGCCCTTGTACGGCTGTGTCGCGCCGGCGCCACGCAGGACATGGGCGAGCAGGCCGATGCCGCAGCCGAGGTCGAGCAACGGATGCGGATCGTCGCGCAACAGCGGCAGCACGCCGGGGTAGAGCGGATCGTGCGCGAGCTTCCAGCGCGCGTAATGGGAATGCCAGCGATCGAAGGGGCGTTCCGGCGCCAGGAATGCGCGGGAGATGGCGATGGAATCGATGGGCGTGCTCATTCGGCGCGCAAACACTCGCGCGCGGCGGGCAACGCCAGCCCGGTCCACAGTCCGTACATCGCCGCCGAGGGATGCAATGCGTCTTCGCTCAACATGGCTTCTTCTCTACCATGCTTGCGGGAAACGGGCGTGATATCGACATAACGCACTCGACGCGCATCGCATACGCCATGCGCGGTGGCGTTGAATGCATCGATTTCGCCGGCGATCACCCGTGGATCGCGACCGGAGCTTGTTGCGAATGGCGTCACGCCCCAGTCCGGGATCGACAGCACCAGCACGCGCGCTGCGCGTCCGCCGGCACAGGCGATGGCGCGATCGAGCAGGACGCGGAAGTCGTCGCGATAGTCGTCGAGGCCCAGGCCGCGGTACTGGTTGTTGACGCCGATCAGCAGGGTGACGAAACCCCAGCCGCTGCCCAGCGGTTCGGCCTCGTCCATCGCCGCGGCGAGTTCGCCCGTCGTCCAGCCGGTGGTGGCGATGATGCGGGGATCGCCGATCGCGAACCCTTCGCGGCGCAATGCTTCGGCCAGTTGCAGTGGCCAGCGTCCGCGTTCCGCAACGCCCTCGCCGATGGTGTAACTGTCGCCGAGGGCGAGAAATTGCTTCATTGGAGCTGGCTTCACGCCGCCAGTGCCGCGCGCCGCGACAGCACGCGATCGATGCGTCCGAATACCTCGCGCAGCACGTCCGGCTGCGGCAGCAGCGTCACGCGGAAGTGGTTGCGATAGGGCACGTTGAAACTCGAGCCCGGCACGATCAGCACGTCCTCGGTTTCCAGCAGCTCCAGCGCGAAGGCGTGATCGTCGAAGCCATGCGCGGCCGGGCCGACGACGGCCGGGAATCCGTAGAGCGCGCCCTGCGGCGCAACCAGCTGCAGGTGCGCGCTGGCGGCGCAGCTTTCCACCAGTGCGCGGCGGGTTTCGTAGAGTCGGCCACCGGGGCTGCACAACGGCGAGATGGTGTCCTGGCCATGGAGCGCGGCATCGATGGCGAACTGTCCCGGCACGTTTGCGCACAGGCGCAGCGCGCCGAGCAGGTCCATCGCCGCGTGGTAGTCGCGCATCTTCTCGCGATCGCCCGACAGCACCGCCCAGCCGACGCGCCAGCCGCAGGCGCGATGCACCTTCGACAGACCGCCGAACGACACGCAGGGCACGTCGCCGGCGAGCGGCGCCAGCGGCTGGAAGGTCGCGCCGTCGTAGAGGATGTGGTCGTAGATTTCGTCGGCCATCAGCAGCAGGCCGTGGCGTTCCGCGATCGCGACGATGCGCGCGATCAGCTCCGGCGGATAGTTGGCGCCGGTCGGGTTGTTGGGATTGATCAGCACGATCGCGCGGGTGCGCGACGACACCAGCTGCTCGATCTCGTCGGGATCGGGCAGGAAGCCGTTTTCCGGCAGGCACTGATAATAGACCGGACGACCGTCGTTGAGGATGGTCGCGGCGCTCCATAGCGGATAGTCGGGCGAGGGCAGCAGCACTTCGTCGCCGGGATTGAGCAGCGCTCGCAGCGAGATGTCGATCAGTTCGCTGACGCCGTTGCCGATGAAGACGCGATCGGCGCTGGCACCCGGTGTGCCGCGGGCGACGTGGTGCGCGGCGATGGCTTCGCGCGCTTCCGGCAGGCCCTGCTGGTGGGTATAGGGGTCGGTCTGGGCGATGCGCCCGGCGATCGCCTGCTGCAGGTGTTCCGGCGCGCGGAAGCCGAAGGCGCCGGGATTGCCGATGTTGAGCTTGATCAGGCTGCGACCCTGGGATTCCAGGTCACGGGCGCGGCGGGCCAGTTCGCCGCGGATTTCATAGCGCACTTCCGAGAGGCGCTGGCGGGTGGAAAGCGACATCGACACACACGATTGGGGGCACGAATCCCCACAGACTAGCGGAAATCATGGGATGAGGGCGGCTAGAATCCCCGCATGACAACGACCCGCCACTGCGCTTGAACTCCGCAACCGGCCTTCAGGCCATCGGCTGGCCGTTGCAGCCGGGCCCGGAGTGGCTGGACCTGCTGGCGCGCCACCCGACCGCGCGGCCGGCGCGGGTGGTGGAACAGCACCGCAGCGGCTACCGCCTGGTGGATGCCCCCGAAGCCGAGCCGTTTTCCGCGGAATCGCCGCCGGAATGGCAACGCAACCTCAAGGATCCATTGCAGCGCGCCGGTGTCGGCGACTGGGTGCTGGTGGAGCGTCGGCAGATCATCGCCCTGTTGCCGCGCCGGACCACGCTGAAACGCGGCGCCGCTGGCGAGCATTACAAGCAGCAGCTGATCGCCGCCAATATCGATACCGCTTTCGTCGTCACCGGGCTCGATGCCGACTTCAACCCGCGCCGGATCGAGCGTTACCTGGTGCTGGTGCAGGGTGGCGGCATCGAAGCCGTGGTCGTGCTGACCAAGGCCGACAAGGGCGGCGATGTCGAGGCTGCGCTCGCCGCGTTGCAGGCCATTCGCGATGAAGGCGTCGCCGTGCACGCGGTGAATGCCAAGGATGCGGAATCGGTCGCCGCGTTGATGCCGTGGCTGCAGCCGGGGCACACGGTGGTGCTGGTCGGATCGAGTGGCGCCGGCAAATCGACCATCACCAATACCTTGCTCGGCAACGAACGGATGAAGACCGGCGAAGTGCGCGCCAGCGATTCGCGTGGCCGCCACACCACCACGCATCGCGCGCTGTTGCCGCTGCCGTCGGGGGCCTGCCTGATCGATACCCCGGGCATGCGCGAACTCAAGCCGACCGGTGAGGAAAAACCCGATCGCTCGGTGTTCGCCGACATCGATGCGCTGGCCGAACAATGCCGCTTCCGCGACTGCAAGCATGAACGCGAGCCCGGTTGTGCGGTGCGTGCGGCGATCGAGGCGGGCACGCTCGATCCCGATCGCGTTGCCAACTGGCGCAAACTGATGGACGAAGTCGAGGCGGCGGCGGAGACGCTGGAAAGCCGCCAGTCGAAGAAGTCCGAGGAAAAACGCACGACCCGCGCCCTTAACAAGTGGCTGGACAAGAAGCGTGGCGGACATTGAGCTGACCCCGGAGCAGCAACGCTACGCCGCGCTCGATGCGCGGTTGGTACAGGTCGCGAAAGGCCTGCGCCTGCTCAACATGGTGAGCTGGCCGGCCAGCCTGCAGCAGCCGTTCCTGGATGCATGGAATGCCGGGAAGAAAACCAATCCGGTGGTCGAGTACCCCAAACACGACTTCAGCGATGTCCGACGCGAGCTGGAGGCGATCGCCGGCGAGTCCGAACCCGGCCATCCGATCGGCGATTACCTGATCGAGAGTGCGCACAGCTGGTCTCTGGCGGCGGAATTGCTGGAAAACCTCGGCACCGCGAGCGTCAGCGAAATCTCGCAGCAGCTGTTCGGTCGCCCTGACGAGCCATTGCCCGGCGACGGCCCGAGCACGCTGGAAGCCGCGCACCATTTCATCGGGATCGCTGGCGAACTCGATCGCGGACTGCTGGCGCCGGCGGAAACGGTGCAGATTTCCGCCACCGCGCTGGCGCTGCAATTGCAGAACGACCTCGACGATTTCTTCGAGGGTCGCGTCATCAATGTCGAACTCGATCCGCAACTGATCGCGAAAGCGGCCGCCGCGGCCACCCGCATCCGCCTGCGCACCAGTGCGACCTTCAGCGATTACGACCGTGCGCAACTGTTGCAGCACGAAGCCTTCGTCCATTCGCTGACCGCGCTCAACGGCCGTGAGCAGCCGGTATTGAAGAGCCTCGAACTGTCGTCGCCGCGCGTGACCGCGACCCAGGAAGGGCTCGCCACCTTCGCCGAACAGATCACCGGCAGCACCGACATCGAGCGCATGAAACGCGTCAGCCTGCGCATCGAGGCGGTGGCGATGGCATTGGGTGGCGCCGATTTCGTCCAGGTCTTCCAGTACTTCCTGGATGCCGGCCAGGACCAGCAGGAAAGCTTCGCTTCGGCACAGCGCGTGTTCCGCGGCGTGCCGACCAGCGGCGGCCTGGCCTTCACCAAGGACACCGTCTACCTGCGCGGACTGGTCGCGGTCCACACCTTCTTCCGCTGGTCGCTGCGCCAGGACCGCCTGCAGCTGTGCCGCCTGCTGTTCGCCGGCAAGATGACCCTGCAGGATGTCCAGCGCTTCCAGCCGTTGTTCGCCGATGGCACCCTGGCGCCGCCGCGCTGGCTGCCGCTCTGGGTCGCGCGCGCCAATGGCCTCGCCGGGGTGCTGGCGTTCTCGCTGTTCGCCAACCGCATCCACCTCGACCAGATCGCCGACCGCTTCGATCTCGCCGATTTCTAGGCCTCCGCGCTAGAATGGCAAGGACATACGACTGATCCCGAGACGATGTCAAACGACCAGGACGATTTCCGGAAAGCGGCCCTCGACTACCACCGCCATTCGCCGCCCGGGAAGATCCGGATCAGCGCCACCAAGCCGATGGTCACCCAGCGCGACCTCGCCATGGCCTATTCGCCGGGCGTGGCCTATGCCTGCGAAGAGATCGCCGCCGATCCCGCCCAAGCCAGCGAGCTGACCGCGCGCGGCAACCTGGTGGCGGTGGTCACCAACGGCACCGCCGTGCTCGGCCTTGGCGACATCGGTCCGCTGGCCGGCAAGCCGGTGATGGAAGGCAAGGGCGTGCTGTTCAAGAAGTTCGCGGACATCGACGTCTTCGACATCGAATTGAACGAACGCGATCCCGACAAGCTGGTCGAGATCATCGCCAGCCTCGAGCCGACCTTCGGCGGCATCAACCTCGAGGACATCAAGGCGCCGGAGTGTTTCTACATCGAGCGCAAGCTGCGCGAGCGCATGAACATCCCGGTGTTCCACGACGACCAGCACGGCACCGCGATCATCGTCGGCGCGGCGGTGTTGAACGCGCTGGAAATCGCCGGCAAGAAGATCGAGGACGTCAAGCTCGCCACCACCGGCGCCGGTGCCGCGGGCATCGCCTGCCTCGACATGCTGGTGGCGCTCGGCCTGCGCAAGGAACACATCTACGCATACGACCGCGGTGGCGTGCTCCACACCGGCCGCAGCGACCTCGATCCCGACAAGCTGCGCTACGCGCGCGCGACCGACAAGCGCACGCTCGATGACATCATCGACGGCGCCGACATCTTCCTCGGCCTGTCGGCGGGCGGCGTGCTCAAGCCCGAGATGGTGGCGAAGATGGCGCCCAAGCCGATCATCCTCGCGCTCGCCAACCCCTATCCGGAAATCATGCCGGAGGACGCCAAGAAGGTGCGTCCAGACGCGATCATCGCCACCGGCCGCAGCGACTATCCGAACCAGGTCAACAACGCGTTGTGCTTCCCCTACATCTTCCGTGGCGCGCTTGACGTCGGCGCCTCCGAAGTCAACGAGGCGATGAAGCTGGCCTGCGTCCACGCGATCGCCGATCTCGCCCGCCGCGAAGCCAGCGACCTCGGCAACGCCTACACCGGTGAAATCCCCAAGTTCGGTCCCGAATACCTGATCCCGCGCCCGCTCGACCCGCGCCTGATCCTGGTGATCGCGCCGGCGGTGGCGCGTGCCGCGATGGAGTCCGGCGTCGCTTCGCGCCCGATCGCCGACATGGCGGCCTACGAGGACAAGCTCGGCCAATTCATCCATCGCACCCGCCTGATGATGAAGCCGGTGTATGACCGCGCCCGCGCCGACCTCAAGCGCGTGGTCTATGCCGAGGGCGAGGAATACACCGTGCTGCGCGCAGTGCAGGCGGTGATCGACGAAGGACTGGCGCGACCGATCCTGATCGGCCGTCCCGAAGTGATCGAACGCCGCGTCGCCAAGCTCGGCCTGCGCATGCGCGCCGGCGACGATTTCGAGTTGTGCAACATCAACGACGATCCGCGCTTCAACGAGTACTGGCGCCACTACCACGAGCGCAACGCCCGCAACGGCATCACCGAGGACGCCGCCAAGAATCTGGTGCGTTCGCGGCCGACGCTGGTGGCGGCACTGATGGTCGAGCGCGGCGATGCCGACGCGCTGATCTGCGGCATCGTCGGGCGCTTCCACAAGAAGCTCGGCTACCTGCTCAGCGTGTTCGACTTCGAGCCCGGCATCAAGCACACCGCGGCGATGACGGCGGTGATCAACGACCAGGGCGCGATGTTCTTCACCGACACCCACGTCCAGCTCGATCCGAGTGCCGAACAGATCGCGTCGGCGACGTTGCAGGCCAGTTATCGCCTCAGGCTGTTCGGGATCGATCCGAAGATCGCGTTGTTGTCGCATTCCAACTTCGGCAGCCATTCCGATGCGTCGGCGGTGAAGATGCGGCGCGCGCGCGAGCTGGTGCTGGAGCAGCGCCCCGGCCTGGAAATCGATGGCGAGATGATGGCCGATACCGCCTTGAACGAGGCGTTGCGCAAGCACATTTTCCCGGGCACGCGACTGGAAGGCGCGGCCAACCTGATGGTGATGCCCAACCTCGACGCCGCCAACATCGGCTACAACCTGGTGCGCGTCGTCACCAATGGTGTCGCGATTGGCCCGATCCTGATGGGCATCGACCAGCCCGCGCACATCCTGACGCCGTCCTCCACCGCCCGCCGCGTGGTCAACATGACTGCGATCGCCGCAGTCGACGCGCAACTGCGCGCGGCCCGCAAGAACGGCGGCGGCTGACGCATGGCAGGCCAGCGTCGCCACGCGCTCAACGTGATCGCCTGGAGCAACGGCGTTGGCCTGACCCGCGACATCGAGCTGCTTGCCGAGGCATTGCGCCGCGCCGGCGATTCGGTGACGGTCAGCGCGATCGGTCGCGGCAAGCTGCGCAAATGGTCGCGCCCGATCCTGATGCGGCTGCGCGCGCTGGCGCATCGCCTGTCCGGGCGTTCGAAGTTCGACGCCAACCTGATGCTGGAACACGTGCGCCCCGAGGATTTCGGCGTGGCGCAACGCCAGTTGTTCGTGCCGAACCCGGAGTGGTGCCTGCATTCCGATGTGGCGCTTCTGCCGCGCGTCGACGGCATCCTCGCCAAGACCCGCCATGCGATCGGCATTTTCGAGAAGCGGGGCTGCAAGGTCGCTTACTGCGGCTTCACCAGCGACGATCGTTTCGATGCCGCGGTGCCGCGCGAACGTGCGTTCTTCCATCTCGCCGGGCGCAGTTCCAACAAGGGCACCCAACGCCTGATCGCCCTGTGGCAGCGGCATCCGCACTGGCCGACGCTGACCGTTTTGCAGAGTCCGCGCACGGCGCAGCCGATCGAGCCTGCGGCAGCGAACATCATCCACCGCATCGACTACATCGATGACGCCGAATTGCGACGGATGCAGAACGCGCACCGCTTCCACCTGTGCCCGTCGGAAACCGAAGGCTTCGGCCACTACATCGTCGAGGCGATGAGTGTCGGCGCGGTCGTGGTGACGACCGACGGCGAACCGATGAACGAACTGGTGACGCCGGAGCGCGGCGTGCTGGTCGCGAGCGGGCGCACGGGCACGCAACATCTGGCCACCACCTGGTACTTCGACGACGACGCCATGGCCGCGACGATCGAACGCCTGGTCGCGACGCCCGATGCAGAGCTCGATCGCCTCGGCGCCAATGCGCGCAACTGGTACCTCGACAACGACGCCGGCTTCAGCCAGCGACTGCAGTCCGCGCTGGAATCGCTGCTGGGCTGAGCGTGCGCAAGTCCGGTGGCGGCGTGGCGTATTCCGTGGCGTAGCGATCCATCCCCAGTTCGCAGCGGGTCGCGCCGGTTTCAGCGGTCTTGCGCAGGATGCAGTTGTTCGGCGCTTCCGCGTCTTCGGGATTGACTGGTGCGCGCGTGCAGTGCATCAGGTGGACGGCGAGCCCGGCGAACTTCAGTCGCCGCCGGCGCAGGCCGGCATTGCGCAGGCGCAGGTCGAGCTCGAGATCCTCGCTGCCATAACCTTCCATGCGTTCGTCGAAACCGTTGGCCGCGACGATATCCTCGCGCCATCCGCTGAGGTTGCAGCTCATCACCGTGGAGCCGGCGTTGCGCGATTCGGCTTTCTTGCGCGCGAGCACGAGATTGTGGATGGCGTGGTGGCGGTCGTCGCCATGTTGCGCGTGGAAGTCGGCGGCGACGAAGGGATGGAAGCGCGGCGTCGCGCCAGCCAGCAATCGCCGCGTCCACGCTTCGGTCGCCTGGATGCGCCCGCCTTGCAGGAAACTGCCGGGCTGCGCCAGCGCGAGATGATCGGCGACGAAATCGGGGTGCAGCATCATGTCGCCGTCGATCATCACGATGTAATCGCCGCGACTGGCGGCCAGCGCGCGATTGCGCGAACTGGCGGCGCGGAAACCGCGATCCTCCTGCCAGACATGGCGCAACGCGGTGGGGAAATCGCCGGCTTCCCGCAGCAGCAATTCGCGGGTGTCATCGCGCGAGCCGTCATCGGCGATCACCACTTCATCGGGTAGCGTCGTTTGCCGGCGCACGCTGGCCAGGACCGCCTGCAGCGACTGTGGCCAGTTGTACGTCGTGACCAGCAGCGTGCAGGGCGTCGCCATGGTCAGGCCCGGGCGTGGCGCGTGGCGACGTGGGCATCGAGTCCGCGATTGCAGCGGATCGTGCCTTCGGCCAGCACCTTGTTGAAGAAACGATCGTTGGGCAGGACCTCGGTCGGCGGGATGCCGTCCGGCCAGCGCGTCTTGTGCCACAGGTGGATCGCCAATCCGGCGAAACGGATCGGGCGGCGCACCAGCCCTGCATGTTTGAGGCGCGCGGAGATGTCGTCGTCCTCGCGACCCCAGCCTTCGTAGTTGTCGTCGAAGCCGTTGACGCGATCGAGGTCGGCGCGCCAGATGCCCATGTTGCAGCCCATCATCTGCCCGCCCTCGGCGGTCAGTGCCTTGCGGCGCGCGACCCACGGCAGGCGCAGCGCATGCTTGCGCTTGTAGCGGCCTTCCATGTCCATGAAGGGCGAGAACTTCGGCTTGCCGCCGGCGAGCAGGCGCGCCGATTCTTCGGGCGTGGCGTTGAGGCGGCTGCCCTGCAGGAAGATGCCGGGCCGGATCAGGGCCAGATGGTCGGCGACGAACCTCGGATGCAGGATCAGGTCGCCGTCCAGGAAGATCACGTAGTCGCCGGAGCTGGCGGCGATGCCGAGGTTGCGCACGCGCGCCAGGCGGAAACCGGCGTCCTCCTGCCAGGCATGGATCAGCGGCACGGGGAAATCGGCGGCCATGGTGCGGATCAGTTCCGCGGTGTCTTCGCGCGAACCGTCGTCGGCGACCACCACTTCCAGTGGCAGGACCCTTTGCGCGGCGATGCTGTGCAGGCACAATGCCAGCGCTTCTTTCCAGTTGTAGGTGGAGACGACGAGGCTGGCGGTGGTCACGGGGAAGAATGTGATCGAGGTTCGATAATATTGCCCTGATCAAGTGTCGAAAGTCACGCTCGCGCCAAAAAAAGTCGCCGAATGACCCCTGAAGTCTCCGTCATCGTCCCCAACTACAACCACGCCCCATATCTGGCGCAGCGGATCGACTCGATCCTGGCCCAGACCTGGCGCGATTTCGAGCTGATCCTGCTCGACGATTGCTCCCCCGACGACAGCATGGCGGTGCTGGAGCGCTATCGCGGCCATCCGCAGGTCAGCCACCTGGTCCGCAACGAGGTCAACGGCGGCACCACCTTCAAGCAATGGGAGAAGGGCATCGCACTGGCGCGGGGGCGCTACGTCTGGATCGCCGAGAGCGACGATTGGTGCGAGCCGACCTTCCTCGAAACCCTGCTGGCCGGGCTGCGTGCCGATCCCGACTGTGTGCTGGCCTATTGCCAGGCCTATTTCGTCGGGCCCGACGGCGTCATCAACTGGCAGTCGCGGGCGGATCGCCTGGCCGAAACACTGGATGGTCGCGAATTCATCCGACGCCAGATGGCGCCGACCTCGATCTACAACGCGAGCATGGCGCTGTGGCGCCGCGATCTTTACGAACAGGTGCCGCGCGATTACCTCGACTACCGCTTCTGCGGCGACTGGCTGTTCTGGATCGGCCTGGCCCGCCTCGGCAAGGTCCACATCAGCGGACGGCTGCTCGACTACTACCGCCAGCATCCGCAGAACGTCAGCAGCGGCGTCTACCGCAGCGGCCTCAACTTCGTCGAGGAGATGCAGGTCGCCAACTGGATGTTCGACGAAGGCCTGCTGGGGGATCGCGAGTACGCCGCCTTCTTCAAGCGGAAATACCGCGAATACTGGTCGGTGCGCGATCGCCTTGATCCCGGATTGCACCAGCAGATCCGCGCGCTGTTCGCGCAGCCGCGCTCGTCCCGGGTGTCGCCGGCGAAGGTCCGTGCCGGCGCGATATGGAACGGAATCCGCGGCCGCTAATATTAATCCGGGTTAAAATAAAGTCGCTGCGTCGAAGGGCGCCGCGCTTGCTAGACTCCATCGATACGCCACTGAACTAGGTGCCCGCGATGGACTGGCTGAACGACCTCCTGCAGAACGATCCCGACCCGACCGAAACCCGCGAATGGATCGAATCCATCAAGTCGGTGATCGACGTGCGCGGTCCCGAACGCGCGCACCAGTTGCTGGAAGACATGGTCGAGATGACCCGTCGCACCGGCGTGCAGCTGCCGTTCTCGCCGACCACCGGTTACTTCAACACCATCCCGGTGTGGAAGGAGCCGAAGCTGCCGGGCGACGCCCACATGGAATGGCGCATCCGTTCGATGATCCGCTGGAATGCGATGGCGATGGTGGTGCGCGCCAACCGCAAGCCGGGCGACCTCGGCGGCCACATCGCCAGCTTCGCGTCGAGCGCCACGCTTTATGACGTCGGTTTCAACCATTTCTGGCGCGCGCCGGACGCGGATCACCCGGGTGATTTGATCGGCGTCCAGGGCCACAGCTCGCCGGGCATCTATTCGCGCGCCTTCCTCGAAGGCCGCATCAGCGAGGACCAGCTCGACCACTTCCGCATGGAAGTCGATGGCAAGGGCATCAGTTCGTATCCGCATCCGTGGCTGATGCCGGACTTCTGGCAGTTGCCGACGGTGTCGATGGGCCTTGGCCCGATCGCCGCGATCTACCAGGCACGCCACTGGAAGTACCTGGAAGCGCGCGGCCTGATGCCGAAGACCAACCGCAAGGTGTGGTGCTTCCTTGGCGACGGCGAAACCGACGAACCGGAATCGCTGGGCGCGATCTCGGTCGCCGGCCGCGAAGGCCTCGACAACCTGGTCTTCGTCATCAACTGCAACCTGCAGCGCCTCGACGGCCCGGTGCGCGGCAACGGCAAGATCATCCAGGAGCTGGAAGGCAACTTCCGCGGCGCCGGCTGGAACGTGCTGAAGGTGGTGTGGGGCAGCTACTGGGATCCGCTCCTCGCCCAGGACAAGGAAGGCATCCTCAAGAAATTGATGATGGAAACGCTGGACGGCGAATACCAGAACTGCAAGGCCTTCGGCGGTGCCTATACGCGCGAGCATTTCTTCGGCAAGTATCCGGAGACCGCTGCGCTTGTCGCCAACATGACCGACGAGGACATCTGGCACCTCAACCGCGGCGGCCACGACCCGCACAAGGTCTACGCGGCCTACGACGCGGCGATGAAGACCGAGGGCGTGCCGACGGTGATCCTCGCCAAGACGGTGAAGGGCTACGGCATGGGCGGCGCCGGCGAGGCGCTGAACCCGACCCACCAGACCAAGAAGCTCGACAACGATTCGGTGCTGGAATTCCGCGACCGCTTCAAGCTCGAGAGGGACCTGCCGGACGAGCTGTTCAAGGACGGCAAGGTGCCGTTCCTCAACCCCGGCAAGGATTCGCCGGAAGTCCAGTACATGCTGGAACGCCGCAAGGAACTCGGCGGCTTCCTGCCGCAGCGCCGGCGCAAGGCCAGCACCTCGCTGGAAGTGCCGAAACTGGAAACCTTCGAGCGCCTGCTGAAGTCGACCGGCGAGCGCGAGATCAGCACGACGATGGCCTTCGTGCAGGCGCTCAACATCGTGCTGCGCGACAAGCAGGTCGGTCCGCGTTGCGTGCCGATCGTCGCCGACGAAGCGCGCACCTTCGGCATGGAAGGCATGTTCCGCCAGATCGGCATCTATGCGCCGCAGGGCCAGAAGTACAAGCCGGTCGACGCCGACCAGCTGATGTTCTACCGCGAGGATGCGACCGGGCAGGTGTTGGAAGAGGGCATCACCGAAGCCGGCGCGTTCGCCTCGTGGATGGCTGCGGCGACCAGCTACAGCACCAACGATTTGCAGATGCTGCCGTTCTACATCTACTACTCGATGTTCGGCTTCCAGCGCATCGGCGACGCGGCGTGGCAGGCGGCGGACATGCGCGCTCGCGGCTTCCTGCTCGGCGGCACCGCCGGCCGCACCACGCTGAACGGCGAAGGCCTGCAGCACGAGGACGGCCAGAGCCACATCCAGACCAGCTTCATTCCCAACTGCCGCAGCTACGATCCGACCTTCGGCTACGAAGTGGTGACGATCGTCCAGCACGGCATGCAGCGCATGCTCGCCGAACAGCATGACGAGTACTACTACATCACCCTGATGAACGAGAACTACGCGCATCCGGACATGCCGGAAGGCAGCGCGGACGGGATCATCAAGGGCATGTACCTGCTGCGCGAGGGCGACAAGTCGAAGAAGGGTAGCCTGCGCGTGCAGCTGATGGGTAGCGGCACCATCCTGCGCGAAGTGATCGCGGCGGCGGAATTGCTCAAGAAGGAATTCAACGTCGACGCCGACATCTGGAGCTGCCCGAGCTTCACCGAACTGGCGCGCGACGGCGAAGACGCAACGCGCTACAACCGCCTGCACCCGGCCGCGAAGGACAAGCGCGTGCCGCACGTGACGAAACTGCTCAGTGGTCGCGATGGCCCGGCGATCGCCGCCACCGACTACGTGCGCACCTTCGCCAACCAGGTCCGCGAGTTCGTGCCGACCCGTTACGTTGTGCTCGGCACCGACGGCTTCGGCCGCAGCGATACCCGCGCCAACCTGCGCCGCCACTTCGAAGTCGATCGCAACCACGTCGCCCACGCGGCGGTGTGCGCTCTCGCCGAGGAAGGCAAGCTGACCGCCAAGGACGTCGAGAAGGCGATCAAGGTGTTCGGGATTGATGCCGAGAAGCCGAATCCGTTGGGGGTTTGAGTTTTTTCGGGGTAGGTGAAAAGAAAAAGCGGCCGGAAGGCCGCTTTTTTGCGTTCAATCAGATTTGAAACGATTGTCCCTGTGCCACTTCAGGTATGTAGGATGCGGATACCAATCGTGATTGGCAGGAAGAATCAATGATTTTGTTGCCGGGATAAGTCGATCCAAATCATCGGGTATTCCATGTGAGGACAACAAGATTTTGTGATTATCACTGAATGAAATCAGCCCTCGATCAAAGAGCCAATGAATGGTGCCTGTCAAGGCCAGTCCATTCTTGACCGTGTCGGGTCCATTTGCTTCCACAGGCCTAATATGTGCCGCCTGAACTTCCGGGCGACCACCGCCATTCAAAAGCTTGAATCCAGTTACTGCGCAAGTGTTGTTATATGCATTTCTCACATGGCGACGAAAGGCGGCATCGCGAAATTTCCGGGATACAACTGTCTCGATTACAGGGCGAGAAACATATTCGGGGACTGGTTCGGAAATCCGATCAGCTTGCTCCCAAGGCTCCAATTTTTCAGCAAATCCGACCTGCAAAATCGCATCCAGTTCAGCTCGCGGGATCAGGCGAACGGATCGTCCAAACGCACCGCGATTGGTTGTTCCGTCATTTTTCTCAAGCATTGATTCAAAGTAGCGAGCACCTTGTTTGAAGGGAACAGGTTGATCGAACTCGAGAAATTCTTCTAGAAGTCCATAATAATGATTCGGTTTCGACGTGTCACTCTTAATGTCGACCAGTCGTGCGACAGCAAAGTAGGATTGACGGCCGGTTGCTGCTTCTGATCCCGGATTTCGTCTGGGCTCGTAATAGACAATCAAATCACCGACAGCGTTTTCTACTTGCTTCAAGTAGGTATGAGGGAAGTGATACCTATCCTCGATTTGATCATCGTAAGAGGATCCTTCCGCTGCCGTGAAAACTGCATTCGCCATGTGATGGTCAAGCTGATATTTCTCCCAGGGTACCAGGTATCTCAGGCGGTGCGACCAGAGCAGAGTAGGGTTCTTGCCTCAATGTTGGAGTAAAAAGCATGGAGCAGAGGAGGGTTGTATTCGAATATATGTATCGCGATGGTGGCAATTGGAAAGCGTTCGGAGAGTTGTTGCTTAACGGCATGGATAGTGACGCCGAAACAAAACTTCGAGCCACTCTCGAGTGGGGTGATCAATTCGTCGCGGAACAGGTGGGCGTACCACCACTTCAAGAAAAGCACTTCATGGATTGTGAAAGCAGTCCGTCCGATCTGGATCATGGATTTCATGAATTTGTTGGGATCCGAGAGTTCACAGCGGAGGACGTGGGTCAGTTAAAGGCGCATTGCGATTTGCGAGATCTTCTTGCTGCCTTCAAGGAAGCATCAGGACGTTGGAATGTGCGGTTATCTCCATACTGTGCATGAGCCGAGTGGCACAAGTGTTTCAAACTCTTTGCAAGCTGGTCGTGCCGACTGCCATCGTATTCACGACCATCAACCCATAGTGCGGCGCACAATAAGCGGATGACTCCAAGCCAATCCGCATCAATTACCCCTACCCACGCGCCTCTTACCCCTCGCGAAGTGTCATGGGTGTTGTTCGCGCTGGCGATGGGCGGTTTCGCCATCGGCACCAGCGAATTCGTGGTGATGGGGCTGATCAGCGAGATCGCGCGTGGTTTCGGCGTGACCGAACCGCAGATCGGGCACGTGGTCAGTGCATATGCATTGGGCGTGGTGGTCGGTGCGCCGGTGCTCGCGATCCTCGGTGCGCGTTTGCGCCGCCGCACGTTGCTGTTGTTGCTGATGGGCTTCTATGCATTCGGCAATCTCGCAAGCGCGCTGTCACCGAGTTACCAGGCGATGCTGCTGTTCCGTTTCATCGCCGGGTTGCCGCACGGCGCCTACTTCGGGGTGGCGGCGCTGGTGGCGGCACATATCAGTCCACCGTCACAGCGCGGTGCCGCAGTCGGGCGGGTGATGCTCGGGTTGTCGGTGGCCTTGCTGATCGGCAATCCGTTGGCGACGTGGCTGGGGCAGTTGCTCAGTTGGCGCTATGCCTTTGGTCTCGTGAGCTTCATCGCGATCGCCACCGTGCTGATGACGGCGCGGGTGTTGCCAGCGGGCATGGGCGCACCACGCGCGGATGCACTGGCCGAGTTGCGCGACTTCAATCGTGCGCCGGTGTGGTTGTCGCTGGCCATCGGTGCAATCGGTTTCGCCGGCATGTTCTGCGTCTTCAGCTATCTCTCGCCGACGCTGGTGCAGGTCACGGGTGTGCCCAAGAGTTTCGTGCCAATCGGGTTGGTGGCATTTGGCGTCGGCGGAATCCTCGGCACGCTCGGCGGTGGCTGGCTGTTCGATCGCTACGGTTTCCGTGCAGCAGCCATGGTGCTGGTGTGGTCGATCGCATTGCTGCTGGTCTTCCCGACCGCCGCGCGCGCATGGTGGACGGTGCTTCCGGTGATCGTCGCGGTCGGCACGATGGGGGCATTGGCGACGGTGTTGCAATCACATCTGATGGATGTCGCGGGTCGCGCGCAGACGCTGGCGGCGGCATCCAACCATTCCGCGTTCAACGCGGCGAATGCCTTGGGTCCATGGCTGGGTGGCATGGCGATCACCGCGGGTTACGGCTGGACCTCGACTGGCTATGTGGGAGCCGCTACTGCGCTGGGTGGTCTGTTGATATATCTGCTGGCGCGTCGCGCATCAGTGTCGTCGCCGCAATAAGCTCGGGGAAGAATGCTTCGAACGTTGCATCGATCTCGGCTTCGTTCTCCCGCAACACCGACAGGCAGGCAACCAGGCGATCGCCATTGCGCGAGAGCCGGGTGGCGATGCCACGCACGGCGCGATCGACACTCGCGCGTTCCCGATAGGAGCCGAGCCAGTCGTGTTCCATCATGTGCGGGGCGATGGCCTGCAGGCGCGGGGGTAACGAATCGCGATGCTCCCACAGGATGCGATAGACGCGCGCGGTGAAATCATCGAGTGGCACGTCGCTCCAGCGCGACCATTCCCGCGCCAGGCAGTGGTCGAAATACACATCAAGTGCGATTCCGGCGTAACGGCGCAGGTCACCGAAGCGCAAGCGTGCAGCGGTGACCGCCGGGTGGGCATCGGTATAGCGATCGATGTGGCGATGACGAACGATCTCGGCTCGCACGGGCGACGGCCAATCCCGTAGCGTCGATTGTCCATGCACGAAATCGCCGAGCAGGGCGCCGAGGATGGCGTCATCGGATTGGCGCGCCAGCCATGTGTGCGCGAGATAGTTCATGGCCGGGATGGTAGCGAGTCCGGCGGACGTCAGGGTTTGGCTGCGCGGGCACCGCCGAGGTTGTCGGCAAGGAAATCGAGCAGCCTGGTGTAGAACTCGCGACGATGCGCCTCGGTGTAGAAGCCGTGGCCTTCGCTGTCGAAATACAGGGTCTCGACCGGCTTGCCGGCATCGCGCAGGGCCTTCGCCATGCGCTTGGTGTGCGCGATCGGCGCGGTCTTGTCTTCGCCACCCGCCGCGAGGAGCACCTTGGCCTTGATGTTCGCTGCCATGTTCACGGGCGAACGCACCGCCATCTCTTCGCGCTTGCCGACCCAATCCGCTTCCCAGTTGCGCAACCACGCGGCATACCGCGATTTTTCGCGATGCATTGCCTCGAGGTCGTAGACGCCGACGTAGCCCACCGCGCAACGATAGAGATCGGGTTCCTTCGCTGCGCCCGTCAATGCCGCGTATCCGCCATAGCTCGCGCCGTAGATGCAGATGCGCGATGGATCGGCGACATGCTGGTCGATCGCCCAGCGGGTGGCATCGGTGAGGTCGTCCTGCATCGTGCCGGCCCATTGGCGTGCACCGGCTTGCTCGAAGGCGACGCCGTAATTCCCGGAGCCGCGGAAGTTGACCTGGAGGACTGCATAGCCCGCTTCGGCCAGCATCTGGGCATCATCGTCGAACGCCCACCGGTCGAAAATGCCGTAGGGTCCGCCGTGCGGCATCACCACCATCGGCACCGGCTTGCCTTCGACCGCAGTGAGCGGCATTGTCAGGTATCCGTGCAACATCAAACCGTCGCGCGCGCGCACCGTGATTTCGCGCATCTTCGGCAGCTTGAGCGGATCGAACCATTCGCGCTGGGCGAAGATGCCGTCCGCGGTCATCTTGTGCGGATCGAACAGGAAGGTATCGCCCGGCATGCGGTCGTTCCATACCTGCACCAATGCGATGCCGTCGCGCGTGTAGGAAGTGACGCTCACCGCACTGCCCGGGAACGCTTTCTCCAATGCGCGATACAGGCGCGTGCCTTCGTCGTTTCCGGGGAGCAGGCGGGTGTGGACGCCATCCGACATGTACTGCGCGCCAAGCACGGTATGCCTGTCGCGATCGAGGATCACGGCGTAGGGGTCCACGGCGTCGTCGCGCAGGACCTGCTTGCGTTCGCCGCTGCGGGTGTCCCAGGCGACGATGGCATCCGGGCCCTGCGGCTGCGTGGTGGCCAGATAGGCGACGTTGCCGTCGGCGGAAAATCCGACCGGGGTCTCGACGCGCCTGCTCTGCATCTCATCGTTGATCAATCGCCAGTCGGCCTTGTCGTCCGCGCGGTAGTAGAGCTTGCTGTAGTTGTCGTTCTTCGAGCCCTTGGCGAAACGGACGCGGCCGGCGGCATCGGTCAGGAAGGTTGCGTAGGAGACCGGGGCCGTGGCGACGGGTGTGCGGTAGCCGGTGTAGACATCCATCTTGTCGACGTTGGTCTGCGGTTCCTGTCCGATTTGCGAGACGGAGATCAGCACGTTGCGCGGATCGCCGGGTATGGTGTCGATCAGGTCGGCCATTCCCCATTGCGGGTTGTAGTCGATGACATCAACCAGCCCGGCATGCGCTTTCGGGCCGACGAGGGTGCGGACGTGCTTGCCATCCACGCCCAGCGAAAACAGCTGGCCGGTGCGATAGGGCTCGTCACGGCTGCCTAGTCGTTCGGCCATGGCGATCACCAGGCGATCGTCGCTGACCCACCAGAAATCATCGACCACCGAATTCTCGACGCCGGCTGCGCCATCGACGATCTTGCCGTCCGCGCGCCGCAGGATCACCAGGCCGGTGCGATCCGCCATCGGCGTGGTCGCGGCGTAATAGCGACCATCCGGCGAAATCTTGATGACGCCGTAGCCGTCCTTCTTCAGATAGCGTTCGAGTTGCACCTGAGCCCGCGCGGAAAACGTCGGCAACAGCAGCAACGCGAACAGCAGGATGTGGATTCCCCTTGGCATATGGCCCCCCGGCGTCATCGGGCGAGTGTAATCGCTCGCGTGTGTTGCCAGCCACGGTCTGGTTCGATGCATGACAACCGTCACTGTGATCGGGGGAGGGGTTCCAAGCTAGACTCCGCCCATGATCGAACTCCACAATCTGAGCAAGCGCTACGGCGACTTCACTGCGGTCCGCGATCTTTCGTTCGCGGTGGAGGCTGGCCAGGTAATGGGATTGGTCGGGCCGAATGGCGCCGGCAAGACCACCACCTTGCGGTGCCTGTCGGGAATCATCCCGGCGACGACGGGGCATTCCTATATCGGAGGCGTGGATGTCGCCGACGACCCGGTCGCGGCCAAGCGCCAGCTCGCATTCATTCCCGACGAGCCGCGACTGTTCGATCATCTCACCGTCGAGCAGCACCTCAACTTCGTTGCCCGCCTGTACGGGATCAGTGATTGGCAGGCGCGTGCGCAGCCGATCCTCGACGAGCTGGAGATGGCCGACAAGCGCAAGTTGTTGCCGTCGGAACTCTCGCGCGGCATGAAGCAGAAACTCGCGATCGCCTGTGGCCTGCTGCACGCGCCGCGCGCAGTGATCCTCGACGAGCCGCTGACCGGCCTTGATCCCTACGGCATCCGCCACATGAAGGACACGATGCGCAGGTTGGCCGGCGAGGGCGTCGCCATCATCCTCAGTTCGCACCTGCTCGACCTGGTCGAAGAGGTATGCACGCACCTGCTGATCCTCAAGGACGGCAACAAGGTGGTCGATGGCACGGTCGCGCAGGTGCGCGCGCTGTACGCCGCCGATGGCGACGCCAGCCTGGAGGATGTGTTCTTCCGCGCCACGGGCGACGCCGGAAACGTCCACGCATGACGACGTCGGGCAACCGCTTCGGGGCGGTGTTCGGCGCCTTCGTCTACCTGCAGGCGACGTCGCTCTACAACAACGTGCGCCAGCGCGTGCTTCGCCTGCGCCAGCCGAAATACCTGGTGGGCGCGGTGATCGGCGGCGCCTACCTGTACTTCTTCATGATCCGCAAGGTCGTCGGCGTAGGCCATGCGCCGCCCAACATGAAGATGGTGTCGCCGGCGATGATGGCGGATATCGCCACGCTCGCGGCGTTGGCGCTGGCGTTGTATGTGTTCCTTGAATGGATCCTGTCGCGTGAAAGCGTGCGGCTGTCGTTCACGGAAACCGAAATCGATTTCCTGTTCCCGGCGCCGTTGACGCGCACTTCGCTGATCCACTTCAGCCTGCTGCGCTCGCAGTTGGCGATCTTCTTCTCGTCGTTCCTGATCGGCCTGTTGGTGCGTCGCGGCGTCGGCTTCGGTGGCGGCCATCCGCTGCAATACGCGACTGGCATCTGGCTGCTGATGTCGACGTTGAAACTGCATTCGCTGGCAACGTCGTTCACCTTCGAGCGTCTGATCGGGTTCGGCGTGCGCCCGTGGCTGCGTCGTAGCGTGTTGACCTGCGCGTTGCTGGTGGTCGCCTTTGCCTGCTGGTGGCCGCTGCGCAATACGTTGCAGTTGCCGGAAATGGCTTCCGGCGCCGACAACCTTGGCCGTTTGCAGGCGTGGTTCCATGGCATTGTCGCGATCGCGCCGCTGTCGTGGCTGCTGATTCCGTTCCGCTGGATGGTCGCGCCGATCTTCGCGCCGGATGCCGCGAGTTTCCTGCGCGCCCTGGTCCCGGCGGTGGCGCTGTTGGTGCTGAACTACATCTGGGTGGTGCGCGCGCAGGTGTCGTTCGAGGACGCGGCGATCGTGCATGCGCGCCGCCATGCCGAAAAGGCCACGGCCAAACGCGAAGGCCGCCTTGGCGTGCGCGCGCCGAGCAAGCCACGCAGCGAACCGTTTCGCCTGTCGGGCGGCGGTGAACCTGCGCTGGCTTTCCTGTGGAAGGGACTGGTGGCGATGGGACCGCTGTATCGCCTGCGGACGTGGGTGATTGCCTGCGCGATCGTCACGGTGGCATCCCAATGGCTTGTCGCCGATCCTGCACGCAAGGGCGCCGTGGCGGCAATCGGCTTTTCCATCCTCGGGCTCGGTGGTTGGCTGCTGTTGCTCGGCCCGATGATGGTGCAGAACGGATTGCGCCGCACCTTCGAACGGCTCGACGTCCTCAAGGCCGCGCCGCTGCGCGGCTGGCAGATTGCATTGGGCGAGTTGTCGACGCCGACGGCGGTGATGTCCTTCGCGTTCTGGTTGCTGCTCCTGCTCGCGGCGCAGTTGCTGTCGGTCAGGTACGGAATGCTCGCCCCGACGCAAGTCGTCGCGACGGCGATTGGTTTGGCCTTGATGGCGCCGCCGCTGTTCGGGCTGATGCTGTGCGTGCCCTTCGCGGGCATGCTGTATTTCCCGGCGTGGACCCTGGGCGGCGACGGCAACAACCGTGGCGTCGAAGTGATGGGCCAGCGCATGTTCTTCATGCTCGGCTACTTGATCACGCTGGCGCTGGCGGCGATTCCGGCGGCGCTTGTCGGCGGCCTCGCCTTCCTCCTCGGGCGCTGGATGATGGGCTGGGGCGTTGGCGGCTTGCTCGCCGCGATTTGTGCCGGGGTCGTGTTCGCGTTCGAATTGTCATTCGTGTTGCGCCTGCTGGGCGGGCGCATCGAACGCTTCGATCTCTCGCAGGAATTGCGTTGACGCCGCGGTTCAGTGCGTCGCCGCCGCGGGTTGGCAATCGGCGCCTGGCACGGCCGTGGTGGTAGCGACGCAGGGGCGGAAATCCACCAGTCCGGCGAGCTGGCGAGTCTCTCCGCGCGCAACCGCGAAATGTTGCAATGGCGGCAGCTTGCAATCGGCATTGCCGTGGCAGGCATCTGGATAAAGCGTGTACTCGCACTGGCCGCTGCTGCTGTCGACGCATTCGAAGCGCGCCACGCCATCCTGGACATGGATCTTGCTGTACAGGGTTTCGCTGTCCGATTGCACGCGATGGCTGTAGGTGGTGCCGCTCTGCGAACAGCCGGACAGCGCGAGCAGGAACTGGAACAGGGCGATGAACTTGGACATGGCGATTCCTCCAGGGGTCACATGTGCTTGAACAGGGCCATGAATGGCAGGCTGACCGCGAGTGTTTCCGGGCGTTGCTTCAGGCGCACGGTGCCGCGGCCGCTGTCGTCGCGGACGATGCCGGCGATGGCCTTCAGGTTGACGATGGTGGAACGGTGGATCTGCTTGAAATGGGCGCCGTCCAGTCGCGGCAGCAGTTCGCGCAAGGACGAGCGCAGCACTGCCTCGCCATCTGCGGTGACCACGGTGGTGTATTTGTGGTCGGCGCGGAAATAGGCGACGTCATCCACCAGGATCAGTTTCGTCTCGCGACCCGCGCTGGCGGTGATCCAGGTCAACGGTTCGATCGCGCCGGCCGCCTTCGGCAATGCGCCGAGCTTGTCGAGTAACGCGGCAAGCGTCGCTGCATCCGGCAATGCGTCCTGCACCTGCAAACGCGCAACGGTTGCATCGAGTCGCTCCGGCTTCACCGGTTTGAGCAGATAGTCGATCGCGCCGCGTTCGAAGGCATCGATGGCGTACTGGTCGTAGGCGGTGACGAAGACGATGCGGGTACGCGGGCTGGCTTCCGCCGCCAGCGCGGCGACTTCGAGGCCGTTGAGCCCGGGCATGCGGATGTCGAGGAAAGCGACATCGGGCAGGTGTTCGGCCAATGCCTCCACCGCGCTGGCGCCGTCCTCGCATTCGGCGACGATCCGCAGGGCCGGCCAGGCGCGCTGGAGTTCTGCCACCAGCGAATGCCGCAACAGGGTTTCGTCCTCGGCGACGATGCAGGTGCGCAGCTCAGACATGGGATGCACCTGGCGTGGCCGGAACCGTGATCGTGGCGGCGACGCCGCTGGGGAAATTGGCGATCACCGACAGATTGGCGTCGAAGCCGTAGCGCAGGCGCAGGCGTTCGCGCACGTTCTTCAGGCCGATGCCGCTACCGCTGGTCTTGCCGGTGAAGCCTTCGCCGTTGTCGGCGACCGTGATCGCGATGCCGTCGCCATCGCGGCGCGCCTTCAGCCAGACCGTGCCGCCACCAGTGCGCGGTTCCAGGCCGTGCTTGATCGCGTTCTCCACCAGGGTCTGCAGCATCATCGCCGGCAGCGGGGTCGAGCGCAGGGCTTCCGGAACATCAACTTGCACGTCGAGGCGATCGCCCATGCGGATCGCTAGGATTTCGAGATAGGCCAGCGCCCGCTCCAGTTCGGCGCCCAGCGTGGACATCTCGTCGTCGGCATTCGGCAACGAGCGGCGCAGGTACTGGATCAGGTGGCCGAGCATCGCTTCGGCGCGATCCGGATCATTGCGCACCAGTAGCTGCGCGCTGGCCAGCGTGTTGTAGAGGAAGTGCGGTTCCACCTGCGCATGCAGCAGCTGCAACTTCGCTTCGGTGAGTTCCTTCTGCGCGGAGGTCTGGGCGACATCGGCGCGTTCGTTGCGGCGGCGTTCGCCGATGCGGCGGGTGATCGCACGCACGATCGCTTCGGCGTTTTCGTAATTGGTGCCGTCGTCGACCAGGAACATGTCGCTCCACGCCGGATTTTCCGGTTCGCAGATCAGGGTGACGCGACCGCTGTCCTCGCCGGGCGTCACCGTTGCGAGCAACTGATTGCGCGGCTGGCCGAACCAGAGGAGGGGATTCCAGCGCTGCAGCGGGTGTTCGCCCCAGGCATGCGGGCGAACGACCTTGGCTTTCACCTGCAGGCTGTCGCGCGTGCTTTGCACCTGCTGGATACCCGGCAACTCGCGAATCGCGGCGTCGAGGAGATCGAAGGCTTCACCAGCTTCCAGCGGGATCTCCACCAATCGGCGCTGGCGGTTGCTGATGGCGTCCCGATCGATGCGGCCGGCGATCAGGCGGACGCGATGCAGGTGCGAGAACGCGCCGGCGATCACCAGCGCCATCGTGCCCATGCCGAGGATCACCATCGGTGCCGGGAACTCGCGCAGCACCGGGATGTTCGAATACAGCGCGACCACGAGGAACACCAGTGCGCCCCAGGCGATCGCGATGCGCAGGACGAAGAACAGTTGCTTGAACAGGGACTTGAACATGCGTGGCTCGCGGCGCGGATCGGGTGATTGCGATCGAGCATAGCGACGGGGCGCGTCGGCGCCAGAGGGCATGCGATGAAAGGGGGAATGGCGCGATGAATGAAGGGGATTGACAACATACCAACTGGTCGGTATTGTCCGATTCATCGGTTGAAGGAGCCAGCCCGATGGGCATCGTCATCACTGCATTCGAGCGATCACCCGACGGCGGCAAGGGACTGGCGCGCGATACCCGCGTGCGCTGGGCGCTGGAAGAAACCGGCAAGCCCTACGACGTGCGGCTGGTGTCGTTCGAGGCGATGAAGGCCCCGCCGCATATTGCACTGCAGCCATTCGGGCAGATTCCGACCTATGAAGAGGACGGTCTGGTTTTGTTCGAAACCGGATCGATCGTCCTCTACCTCGCCGAACGCCATGCCGGCCTGTTCCCAACGGATACCGACGCCAGGGCGCGCGCGATCAGCTGGATGTTCGCCGCGGTCAACACGATCGAGCCGCCGATCCTCGATCTCGTGACCGTCAGGATCATCGAGGGTGACAGGCCGTGGGCGGCCGAACGCCTGCCTTTGGTCGCGGATCGCATCCGCAACAGGTTCAAGCAACTTTCCGCGCGCCTCGGCGATTCCGAGTGGCTCGATGGCGACTTCAGCGCCGGCGATCTGATGATGGCATCGGTACTGCTGCGGGCGCGGCCTTCGGGAATCCTCGATGAATTTCCCGCCCTCGCTGCCTATGTCGCACGCGCCGAAGCGCGTCCTGCCTACCAGCGGGCATTCGCCGCGCAGCTTGCAATCAACGCTCCTGCATCTTCGGCTGGTTGACCATCATGCCTGCAGCCACCATCACCGCCGTCTCCGCCCGCCAGCGCCTGCTTGATGCCGCGCTCAGTGAGTTCCGTACCCGCGGTTACGCCGCGACGACGGTCGATGATCTCTGCCGCGCCGCCGGCGTGAGCAAGGGCGCGTTCTTCCACCACTTCGCCAGCAAGGAAGCATTGGCCCTGGCCGCGGTGGAGTACTGGAATACCTATACCGCCCAGTTGTTCGCGAAATCGTCGTACCACGCATTGCCTGACCCGCGTGATCGCGTGCTCGCCTACATCGACTTGCGCGGCGAATTGCTGCAGGGCGAACTTGCACAGTTCACCTGCCTGCTCGGCACGCTGGTGCAGGAAACCTACGACAGCCATCCGGCATTGCGTGACGCATGTCGTGCCGGCATCGAGGGCCACGCAGAGACACTGGTACGCGATTTCGCCGAGGCGAAGAAGAAATACGCGCCGAAGGCGACGTGGTCGCCGGAAAGCGTTGCGCTGTACACGCAGGTGGCCTTGCAGGGCGCGTTCGTACTCGCCAAGGCGCAGGACGGTCTCGCCATTGCCGCCGATGCCGTCGCCCACCTGCGTCGCTATATCGAATTGCTGTTGCCGGCTTCAACCGGATCACGTCCATCCCCCAAGCCCAGGAGAACACCGCAATGACGAAGATCGAACCCTATCTGTTCGCGAACGGTCGTGCCGACGAGATGATCGGCTTCTACAAGCATGCGCTGGGTGCCGAAGTGCCGATGCGCATGACCTGGGGCGATAGCCCGACGCCGAATGATTGGCCGATGCCGGCCGGCTGGGCCGCCAAGGTGATGCATGCCACGCTCACGGCCGGCAATGCGCAGCTGATGATTTCCGATGGTGACAGCGACAAGCCCGCCAACTTCAACGGGTTCCGTATCTCGCTGGCCCTCGACGGTGAAGCGAATGTTCGTCGCGCCTTCGATGCATTGGCCGTCGACGGGTCGGTTCAGATGCCGTTGTCACCGACGTTCTGGGCGCCGTTGTTCGGCATGGTGACCGACAAGTTCGGCATCGGCTGGATGATTGGCCTCAATCCCTGATCCAAGGAGAAGATGATGGCGACCCCAGCAAAAAACACGATCTGTCTCTGGTATGACCGCGATGCCGAAGAGGCCGCGCGCTTCTACGCCAGCACCTTTCCAGACTCCTCGGTCGATGCGGTGCATCGCGCGCCCGGCGACTATCCCGCAGGCAAGAAGGGCGACGTGCTCACGGTCGAGTTCACCGTGATGGGCATTCCCTGCCTCGGCCTCAATGGTGGACCGGGCGTCACCCATGGCTGGGGATTCTCGTTCCAGATCGCGACCGCGGACCAGGCGGAAACCGATCGCTACTGGAATGCCATCGTTGGCAATGGCGGCAAGGAAGGCGATTGCGGCTGGTGCAGCGACAAGTGGGGGTTGCCCTGGCAGATCACCCCGGTCGCATTGACGCAGGCCATCACCCATCCCGATCCCGAAGTGGCTGCGCGCGCGTTCAACGCGATGATGCAGATGAAGAAGATCGATATCGCCGCGATCGAAGCGGCCGTCCGTGGCTGAAACAGGAGAGCACGACATGTCCAAGGGAACCGTCAAGCTGCATCGCGTCCTGCGTGCACCCGCCGCCCGCATCTACAAGGCCTTCCTCGATCCCGACGCGATGGCCAAGTGGCTGCCGCCGCACGGCTTCACCGGCAAGGTCCACGAAATGGATGCGCGCGTCGGCGGACGCTACAAGATGAGTTTCACCAACTTCTCGACCGGCAATGGCCACCATTTCGGCGGCCAGTATCAGGAACTGGTGCCCGGCGAGAAGATCGTCTACACCGACGCCTTCGATGATCCGAACCTGCCCGGCGAGATGCGCACCACCATCGTGCTGAAGCCGGTGATGTGCGGCACCGATGTTTCGATCGAGCAGAGCGGTATCCCGGAAATGATCCCGACCGAGATGTGCTACCTCGGCTGGCAGGAATCTCTGGTATTGCTGGCGCAACTCGTCGAGGCGGAAATCCCCGACGGTCCGTGACGACGCGCGCGGATCAGTCGGCCTCGGCCAACTGGTCCTGGATGTCTTCCAGCGAGGTTCCGCGGGTTTCGATGCCATGGCGCAGCAGCATCACGCCGGATGTCGCCATCACCACCGCGATGGCGACCGCGGACATCGCGATGTGTTCGAACAGGCCGAATACGCCGAGGCCGGCACCCAGCACGCCGCCGGCTTTGGAACTCGCGGCGATCACGCCGGAGCCGGTGCCGCGCAGGTGGACTGGATAGATTTCGGTGGCGTAGGGAATCAGCATCGCCACCACGCCGCTGATGCCGACCAGCAGCAACGCGACTGCAGCGATGGTGAGGCCGGGCGAGCGGATCTGGAATGTGCCGATCGCGGCGAACAACAGCAGCGACAGCGTGGCGAGTGCAATGAACAGCACCAGCGAGCGAAAGCTGCTCCAGCGGTGGTACAGCCACACCACCACGGCGATGCCGGGCAGCGCATAGACCGCCGATTTCGCCAGCAGCTTGCTCGCGGCATGCGGATCGACGCCGAGTTTGGTGAGGTTGACCGGCAGCCACAGCAGGAAGCCGAAATTGGCGAGGCCCCAGGCGATGCCGCAGACGATCAGTCCCCAGCTGATCTGCGCATGGCGTCCGCGCAACAGGTGGCGCCAGGTTGCGGGCGGCGGAGGTTGGTCGAGTTCGGGTGCACCCGGATGCTGCGCGTCATCGACTTCCACCGCGGCGGCTTCGGGCCCGGCGAAACGGCGCAACACCGCGCGTGCCTGTTCTTCGAGGCCGGCGTTGGAAAGAAAGCGCGGCGATTCCGGGATCCAGTGGTTGAGCAGCAGGATGACGATGCCGGTCGGCAGGTTGAGCAGCCACAGGATGCGCCAGCTGAACATCGGTTCGAGGATCGCGGCCGCGCCCGACGCCAACAGGTAGCCCGCCGACGTGCCGACCCCGCCGAGTGCGACCAGCAGCCAGCCGCGATGCGCGGCCGGCACGGTTTCCGCCATCAGGGTGAACGCGATCGGCAGCAGGCCACCGGCCGATGCGCCCATCAGGAAGCACATCACCAGGTTCCAGCCGAACAGCGGCATCGCGCCGCAGATCGCGGTGCCGATGAACATCAGCGCCGACAGCAGGATGCCGGCGCGGCGACCGAAGACATCGGCCAGCCAGCCCCAGATGATCGAACCCACCGTGGTGCCGATCAGCGCGACCAGCGCCAGCGTGCTCGCGGTCGGTTTTGTGATCTGGTATTCCGCGCTCATGCCCGGCATCACGAAACCGAGCGTCGCCGGCTTCATCACATCGATCGCCAGCGCCACCACCAGCACGATCACCAGCGTCCAGTGCGCGCGGTTGAGCGCCACGCTGTCGGCGATGTGGAAATGCAGGTGGCGCTTGCCACCGTGCAGGGTTTCGCGCATCTGGTCGAGGCGCGGCATCAGGCCATAACCGGACAGCAGCACGCCGAGCGGGATCAATGCCATCCCGGTGAGCATCATGCCGTCCATCGGCATGCCGACCATCTGCCAGTGCATGTCGCGACCCATCATGAACATCGGCATGTGCATCAGCACGCCGGCGATGATCGCGGCGCAACCGGCCCAGAACGCGAAGGGATGATGGAAGGTGATGCCGCCGGAGGAGGCGGGATGTGTCGGGGATGCGCTCATGGCGTGATTCTGGCAGATGGAGCGGGCCGCCGCCGCGATGGCACGTGTCGGCAAACCTCCTTTATGATCGCCGGTCGCGAAGCGGGAGCAATGCCGTGCATCCAGTCACCAACACCACCGAGATCTTCCTCATCGCGATGGGGATCATCCTGACGGTTCCCTGGCTGATCTGGCGCATTGGCCGCACCGATTACTTCGCGCCGCTGGTCGTCGTGCAGATCATCGCCGGCATCCTGCTCGGGCCGGGCATCCTCGGCAAGCTGTTCCCCGACTATTACGCCTATGTGTTCAGCCCGGCGGTGATCGCGCCGCTCAACGGCATCGCCTGGTGGGCGGTGATGCTGTTCGTCTGCATCGCCGGGATCGAACTCGATCTCAAGCGCGTATGGACGCATCGCAGCGAATCGCTGACCTCTGCCGGTTTTGCATTGGGGACGCCGCTTGCCCTCGGCGGCATCGCCGCATTCGGAATGCTGGCATTCCCCGGCTGGATCGGCCCGAAGGCGCAGTCCTGGCAATTCGTGTTCGGCATCGGCATGGCTTGCGCGGTGACGGCATTGCCGATCCTGATCCTGCTGATGGAGAAGCTCGGGATCCTGCGCGCACCGCTCGGCCAGCGCCTGTTGCGCTATGCCAGCCTCGACGACATCGCGATCTGGGGCGTGCTTGCCGTGATCCTCATGGACTGGACGCGCGTCGGCAAGCAAGTCGGATTCCTGGTCGGGTTCGCCTTGGTCACGGTGTTGTTCCGCAAGCTGATGCGCGCGCTGCAGGAAAAGGATCGCTGGTATGTCGCGCTCATCTGGCTGGTCGCGATCGCCTGGGGCGCCGATTGGTCCGGCCTGCATTTCATGGTCGGCGCCTTCCTTGCCGGCGCGGTGATGGACAGCGAATGGTTCGACCAGGAAGACATGGACCAGTTCCGGCGCTACGTGCTGCTCGCCTTCATGCCCGTGTTCTTCCTGTCCACCGGCCTGCGCACCAAGTGGGATGTCGGCGGCATCGCGGTCTTCGTCGCTGCGGGCGTGCTGCTGGTGGCATCGGTCGGCGGCAAGCTGCTGGGCATCCGCATCGCCGGGAAAATCCTCGGCTGGTCGCGCAATGAAACGTCGATCATCGGTTGGCTGCTGCAGACCAAGGCGCTGATCATGATCATTTTCGTCAACGTGTTGCTCGACAAGCAATTGATCACCAACGAGACGTTCACCGCCCTGTTGTTGATGGCGGTCGCCAGCACGATGCTGACCATCCCGATGGTCGCGCCGAAGCTGGCGCGCGATCCGCAACTGCTTACGCGGGCAGCCTGAGCGCGCGGCGTGGCGATCGGGTCAGCGCCCGGTCGCCAGCGATTCCTCGATCGCGCTGAAGGCGGAGTGCGCGCCGCTGGCGGCGTTCTCGACGCCGGTGGCGAAATAGGCGACGCCGGTGCCGGCTTGCGGGTCGATCCACACGCCCGAGAGCAGGCCATAGGCATTGCCGGAATGACCGACGTGCAGGCGATGGTCACCGAACAGGTCGTCGCGGCAGGACTTGCCATCGCCTTGCCCGAGTTGCTGGGTCGCATAGCCATAGCTGCAGAAGAAACTGCCGCGTTGCGGCTCGTCCATCTCGCCGATGTCGCCGTCATGGCCGTCGTAGCGCCAGTGCGAAGCCAGCATGGTTTGTATCGACTTCGGAGCAAGGAATTGCGTCTTGCCGACGCGTCCTTCGTTCAACAGCAGTTGCCCGATCCTGGCAAGGTCGATCACCGAAATGCGCAACCCGCCCTGCGGTGAAAACAGCGTGCCGTTGCGTCCGGCGACCCATGTGGACAGGTCGCAACTGCCATCGCGCGCGGCGATCACCGGGCAGTCCAGTGCCTTTCCGTGTAGATCGTCTTTCTGCGGTTTGCCCGCGGCGTCGTACAGCACCACGCCACGCGCGATGGTCGCGGCATCGCAGCCCGACCAGTTGAAGCAGGCATGCAGGCCCAGCGGTCGCAACACCAGCCGCTGCATCAGGCGATCGAAGCGTTCGCCGCTGGCGCGTTCCATCACGCTGGCGACCACCGGGAAATTGAGGTTGGTGTAGCGAAACCACGTTCCCGGTGCGTGCGCGTTGTCCCAGGCCTTCGGATTGCCGGCGAGGTCGCGGAGGTTTTCGTTCAGCGCGACATCCCAGTAGCCGGCGTTGTCGGTGAGGCTGGAAGTGTGCGACAGCAGCATGCGCAGGGTGATCGGCGTGTCGGGGAAGGCCGGGTTGCGCAGTGGCCAGCCGAGTTGCTGCGACACATCCTCGTCGAGATTCAATTTGCCCTGTTCGACAAGACGCATCACGCCCAGCGTGGTCACCAGTTTCGATACCGAAGCGATGCGTGCGGGATCGTCGACGGTGATGCGACGTTGGGCGGAGACGTCGGCATACCCCTTGGCGTCGCGAACCAGGATGTGCTGGCGATCGAAGGTGACGCGCACCTGCGCAACGGGCTCGGCGGCGAAGGCGTTCGTGCATGCCGCTGCGGCGAGCAGTGCCGACAGGATCAACCCCATGCGCTTCATGATCGGCTCTCCCTCAGGTTATTCCCGATGATAAAGCGCATCGCGATAGGCGCGATCAAGCTCCTGCAATTTCTCGTCGAAGGAGGCGCGCAGGCCGATCGGCAGGCGATCGATGTCTTCCGCGGTGTATTTGCCGCGCAGGCGCTGGTAAGCCTCCTGGATGTCGGCCAGTGGCGCGTTCGACGGGACCTCGAGGATCTCGAACCATGGGCGTTGCACGGGATCCGCGCGCGGCGGCGATTGCGGCGGGGATTCGCGCTTGAGGTTCGGCAGGAACACCGAGACCAGCCAGTAGCCGAGCAGGAAACAGCCGACGACGACGGCGATGAGTTTGGTCATGCGGGAAGGCTCCGTGCGATGCGTTCGTGGCGCGCCTGCAGGCTGGCATGTTGTGCGCTGCCGGGATCGGCGAAGGAGAGGTCGATGTCGGTGCGTGCGAGCAATTCTTGGCGCAGCGTTGCGCGATCACGCGCATTGCAACGACGAGCGGCGAACGCGACGGGATCGCTGCCGAACGCATGATGCCGGCACAGGCGGCGCAGGGTGTTCACCGAATACGGCGGGCACAACAATGTTTCCGCGATCAGGCCGAGTGCCGCTTTCGTGTCAAGCCCGAGCGCCTTGCGGCGACGCCAGGCGAAAACCCCCATGGCCGCGGTGACGAGGTATGACGCCAGCAATTCCGCCAGCAGCAATGTCGGCGAACGATGGGCCAGCACGCTGGCGGGGATCGCCACCAGCACGATCGACCACGCCAGGACGCAGCCGATGCGGAACGGCATCAGCTGCGACAGGAAGGCATCGAGGCGCGCGCCGTCGTCGGCGCCATCGGTTGCCGTCCACGTCGCACGGAAGACCGCGCGCTGCGGCAGCAGCGGATTGGGCATGAAGAGGTGGCGTCCGGCGAGTTCGACGCCGGCGCTGGCGGAGACGTTCCAGCTCCGCCAGCGTTCGCTGATGGCGACTTCATCGTGGTAGAGCAGCAGCGCGGCATCCTGCAGGTAGAACAGCAGGATGCCGGCGACGAGCAGCCATTCGCCCGCGATCCACATCGGAGATCAGGTCTTGTCGCGCGAGAAGAAGCGCTTGATCGCGGCACCGGCGGCGGCAATGCCGACCAGCAGCAGTTTCCAGAATTTCACCAGCGCGATGCCGATCGTCGCGAACAAGCCCTTCTTGGCGGCGATCGCGGCGGCGCCGCCGGTGACCAGCGCGGCCAGGCCGATTTCCGCGACGTGGTCGCCGGCCTTGAACTGCGCGTAGCGTTCGCCATCGTTGAATTCGTAGCCCGGCAACATGCCCTTGAACTCGTTGATCGATGCGGTCAGCGTTTCCGGGTCGGCGAGCACGACCACGTTCATCACGCCATGGCGACCGAGCAGGCGGGTGTTGTAGTTGATCGTCTGGCCCTTGGTCTGCTCGTTCTCGCCGATGATCGCCCACTCCAGCCGGTGCGACTGCGGATCGTATTGCGGCTTGAAGCTCCAGCCGGTGGCGTGGATCGCACCCCAGCCGCGCTTGCGGCGCTCCTCGTTGCTGGCCTCGGTGCCTTCCTGCACCGACTTCAGCAGCGCGTCGGCATCGAGTTTCTCGTCATCCTTCACGTAGCCGATGGCATCGAACGACAGCAGCGCGATCCAGTGCAGGTCGTCGGGTGCCAGCGTGTAAAGCTCGCCCTCGCTGGGCGGGTTGTGCATCAACTCTTCCAGCTTGTGCGAATTGGCGCTGTCGAGGAAGCGATAGCCCTTCGGCACCTGCAGGGTGGCCTGGCTCCCCAGCCTGGCCGTGTTCGGACCGACCTGCCAGGCCAGTTGTTCGACCGGATCGGTATTGCCTGAAGTTTCGTCCGCGAATGCCGGCATGACCAGCAATGCCAGCGCGAATGCGGCCAGCAAGTGTGTGCAACGTTGGATCATTTTCCCCTTCCCCATGTTGATGAAACGATTATTTGCGGTCTTTTGCACTCTTGTCGCGCGCGGCGCGGAATTCGGAATCCTGCGACCAGTTCGGCCATTCGCGCGAATTCGCCAGTTTCCAGCCGAGCGCATACGCCACCTGCAGGTCACGCGCGCCGCCGGTCAACGGCCACGACGCTTCCCACTCGTCGGCGGGCTGGTGGTAGCGGTCGCGGGTGTATTCCTCGCTCAGCTTGCGGCCCGCGGCGACGCCGCCATCGATCATGTCGTCGCCGGCCTCGAACGACACCGCCGGCACGCCGCGCTTGGCGAAGGAGAAATGGTCGGAGCGGAAGAACAGTCCCGCTTCGGGATGCGAGTCCGGGGTGTAGGTCATGTTCCATTGTTTCGCGGTGGCGAGCAGGTCATCGAGCAGGCCGAGCTTGGCGCTGCCGGAAATGCTGAAGTCGCGCGTCGGGCCTTCCACGTTCAGGCCATCGATGTTGATCACGCCGACGGTCTTGCCCAATGGATACACCGGTTTGCTGGCGTAGTACTCGGAACCGAGCAGGCCTTTCTCCTCCGCGGTCACGAACAGGAAGCCGAGCGAGCGTTGCGGTGCCGGTTTCGCCTTGGCGAATGCGCGCGCAAGTGCGAGCACGCCGGCAGTGCCGCTGGCGTTGTCCACCGCGCCGTTGTAGATGCGATCGCCCTTGGCATCCGGTGCGCCGATGCCGAGGTGGTCCCAGTGCGCGCTGTACATCACCATTTCGTCGGGATGGCTGCGGCCGGGAACCATCGCGATCACGTTGTGCGAAGTGATGACCTTCGAGTCCACCGCGTACTTCGCCGAGAAACGTTCGCCCTTGAGCTCGACCGGCTTGAAGTCGCGCGTCTGCGCCTGCTTCTTCAGCGCCTCGAAATCGAGGCCGGCGTGCTTGAACAGGTCGACCGCGACATCGCGCTGGATCCAGCCTTCAAGTTGCGGGTGCGTCTCCTTCGGACGGTCACGCACCACGTCGAACATCGTGTTGGTGTTGGAATTGCGCACCGTCTGCCAGCCGTAGGAGGCGGGCTTGGTCTCATGGACCACCAGCACCCCGGCCGCGCCCTGGCGCGCGCCTTCCTCGAATTTGTAGGTCCAGCGGCCGTAATAGGTCATCGCCTTGCCGCCGAAATCGCCGTGCCCGGTCTCGAAATCGGGATCGTTGACCAGCACGACCATGATCTTGCCGCGGAGGTCCGCGCCCTTGAAGTCGTCCCAGTGGCGTTCCGGTGCCTTGACGCCGTAGCCGACGAAGACCAGCGGCGCATCGTGGAGGTCGACGCTCTTCGAACCATCGAGTGCGGAACGGATGGCGATCTGTTCGCCCTGCGCCAGCGCGATCTGCTTGCCATCGGCATCCACCGAGACCTGTGGCGTGCTGGAAATTTCGGAACGCAGCAGCGGCACTTCCTGCGTCCAGCTGCGCTTGCCGTCCTTCTGCATCGTGCCGCCGGGCTTCAGGCCGCCGGCCTTGAGTTGCGCGATCAGCCAGTCGACGGTTTTCGTTTCGCCGGCGGTCGCCGGGCCGCGTCCCTCGAATGCGTCCGACGAGAGCACGTGGATGTCGCTGGAAATCGACTTGGGATCGAAAGTCGGGGTGGACTTCGGGCCGTTGGCGGCATAGGCGGGTGCAGCGATCGCTGCGCACAACACGATTGCAAGGAATGAACGGCGCATCGGACATCACCGGGGGCGGAGGGCATGCGATGTTAGCAATGCCCGCCGCCGCGGTGATGTTGCATCGCGCCAGCAGCGCGATGCCGTGTTCGATCAGTGCTTGCCGCCAGCTTCGCTGATGATGAAGCTGCCGAACGAGACGCCGAGTTCGACGCCCTTGCCCTTGCCGGACAAGGCGAGCGAGATCGGGCCCTTGGTCACGACCTGCGCCTTCACCGCGTCGCCGGCTGCGGCGCTGGCTTCGGCCGTTGCATAGCCGCCGATCACGTCGCGGATGTTGTTGACGCTGGAGAACTTGCCCTGGCCGTCGCGGATGTTGGATTTGCCGAAGGTCAGGCCGCCGCCCTTGGCTTCGATCTTCACCGGCAAGCTGCTGCCGTCGCTGCAGCGGACGATGCCATTGCCTTCGGAATGCTTGTAGAAGGCCGACCAGCCCTTGAGGTTGAAGCGCAGGTTGCAGCTGAGCTCGCCTGCGCTGGCGTTTTGCGCGAACAGCGCGGCCGCGGCGAATGTGGCGATGAAAATGGTTTTGCGCATGGGCATTCTTCCGTGTGGCGCACCCTTGCGGTGCCCGCACACGGTAGACCATCGCGCCCTTAAGCGGACGTGAGCGCAGTTTTTGCGTGGGAGGCGCGGTTCAGGTGCGGAACCAGGGCTCGACCGTGCCCTTGATCTTCATCGTCATCGGCTGGCCACGACGATCGAGCGCACGTCCCATCGCCACGCGGATCCAGCCTTCGCTCACGCAATACTCTTCGACATTGGTGCGTTCGACCCCGTTGAAACGGATGCCGATGCCGCGTTCCAGCAGGTCGGGATCGTGGAATTTGCTGCGCGGGTCGTTGCTCAGGCGGTCGGGCGGGGCGTCGGTCATGGCGGTGCGGTGGCGGTGATACAGGCCGCAAAGGATACGCCACGGGCCTGCTGCGGCACACTATGTCGGTATATGAAAGACGATCCTGCCCTCCAGGCCCTGTGGCTGCCGCTCGACAGCGGTCGCATCGCGCTGCCCGCCGATGCCTCCGGGATATTCCTCAATGCGCGGTCGCCGTTGCCGTCGCGCTGGCGTTCGCTGGCATGCGTGCAACCGTTCCGGCCCGATTTCGATGCGCTGGCGCGCGTGGGTGTCGAGGCCCGGGCTGGCGATGACGGCATCGCCGCCGGATCGCAGTCGCTGGTGCTGTTGCTGGCGCCGCGTGCGCGTGCCTGGAGCCGGGCATTGCTGGCGCGCGCCGCGCGATTGTGCGCGGCCGATGGCCAGGTGGTGGCCTGCGCCGCCAACGATGAAGGCGCGAAATCACTGGAAGCGGATTTCATGCGGCTCTTTGGTGGTGGCGCCGTGCAGTCCAAGCACAAATGCCGCGTGGTCTGGGCATCGCCGCAGGCGGTCGACGTCGCATTGATGGAGGAATGGCTGCATGCCGCCGAGCCGCGACAACGTGCTGACGGGCTGTGGACGCAGGCCGGGGTGTTTTCCGCCGACAGTGTCGATCCAGCCAGTGCATTGCTGATGATGCACCTGCCTGCCGATCTGTCCGGAAAGGTTGCCGATTTTGGTGCCGGAACCGGCGTGTTGTCGCGTCACGTGGTACGACATTGCCAGCAAGTGCGCCAGATCGATCTGTACGAAGCCGATCACCGCGCGCTGCAACTTGCAAAGCGCAATCTCGACGATTCCACGGTCGATGCGCGATTCCACTGGCATGACATCGCGACTGGCGTACAGGAGCGTTTCGATGCGGTGGTGATGAATCCGCCATTCCACCTCACCGGCAAGCGCGGCATTCCCGAGCTCGGCCAGCGCTTCATCGATGCCGCCGCCGATGCCTTGCAGTCGCGCGGACAGTTGTGGATGGTGGCGAACTCCCATCTTCCCTACGAAGAAGTGCTGGCGCGACGGTTCGCACGCGTCGACGCAGTCGCGAAACACGCCGGCTTCAAGGTGCTGCATGCGGCGGAGCCGCGCCGGTGAGCAAGGTCAAGTTGCTGCGCTATCTCGCGAACCTTGGCTACGGCAGTCGTCGTGACGTGCTGGCGATGTTCGCGGATGGCCGGATCAGCGATGCTGCCGGCGAACCCCTGTATGGCGATGATGTCCGCGACCACGACGACATCCGCATCGATGGCGCGGTGCTCGATCCCGCGCCGGGCCTGTTGCTGATGCTCAACAAGCCGACCGGCCATACCTGTTCGACCAAGGACAAGGGGCGGTTGATCTACGACCTGCTGCCGCGCCGGTTCCGCCAGCGCGATCCGGTGGTTTCTCCCGTCGGCCGGCTCGATCGCGACACGTCAGGACTGTTGCTGATGACCGACGACGGCACGTTGCTGCATCGGATCATCGCGCCGAAGTCGAAGCTGCCGAAGGTCTATCGCGCGCGGTTGGCCAGCGACCTGCGTGGTGATGAAGGCACGGTGTTCGCCAGCGGCACGCTGATGCTGGAAGGCGAAAAAACACCGCTGCTGCCAGCGGAACTGGAAGTGCTGTCGGCGCGCGAGGCGCGACTTGCGCTGCACGAAGGCCGCTACCACCAGGTGCGGCGGATGTTCGCGGCGGTCGGCAACCATGTCGATGCATTGCATCGCGAGCGCGTCGGTGGACTCGACCTCGGTGATCTGGCCGAAGGCGAATGGCGTCTGCTTGGCGAGGGCGAGCGCGAGGTGTTGTTCTCTCGGTAGAAGCGCGGCATTGCCGCCCGGCTTTGCGCCTGTCGCGGTTATCCGTATCGCCGACACGCCGTGAATACGTCCATGTAGGCTCGACTCGGCATCCATGCCTCGTATGGTCGGCGATACGGACGAACCGCGCAGGCGCCGCCGGTGGCGAGCTTTTTGCTTTTCTCTCAGATAGCAACAACACGCGCGCGGCGGCGGGTGTGCCAGTCCGGAGCGCGGGCGTTGCGCCGCATGGATGCGGCGCACGAGCCTACATGGACGTATTCACGGCGTCCCGCGCACCGGAGCTGGTCACCCGCGAAGCCAGCGTGTGCGAGCTTTTGCTCCTACCCGCGCAACAACTTCCGATACCCCTCGACACCGAGCGCCGTCACCGTCGCGATATTGCGCTCGATGATCGCGTCGGGATCCGGATACGCCGCCACTGCGCGATCGATGCTCGCCTCGCGCAACAGATGCAGCGCCGGCCACGGCGCGCGATTGGTCAGGTTGCTGGCATCGTCGGGATCGGTGTCCGCGAACTGGTACTGCGGATGGAAACTCGCCACCTGCAACTCGCCGTCCAGCCCCAGCGATTCCACCAGCGCATCGGCGTGTTCCAGGAAATCGTTGTAGTCGAGGAAATCCCCCAGCACTTGCGGATGCACCAGCAGCGTGGTGTCGATCGTTTCGGCTGGCGTGTCGCGCAACAGCAGCAACTCCTCGCCCAGCTGTTCCAGCAACGCCGACTCGGTGCTGGCGTCGCTGACCACGATCCGCACCTGCTGCTTCACGTAGACCGCCTTGGCGAACGGGCACAGGTTCAGCCCGATCACCGCCTTCTCGATCCAGCCGCGGATGTCGGCTTCGACCGCGGCGGCGTCGACTTCGCCCATCTCAGTCACGGCTGACGAGCGCTCGCGCGAGTCAATCACGGAAGTTGTCGAACTGCAGCGGGCGTTCGAATTCCTGTCCGCGCAGCAACGCCATCACGCCCTGCAGGTCGTCGCGCTTCTTGCCGGTCACCCGCAGCTTGTCGCCGTTGATCTGCGATTCCACCTTGATCTTGCTGTCCTTGATCGCGCCTTGCAGCTTCTTGGCCAGTTCGCGCTCGATGCCCTGCTTGACCACGATGGTCTGGCGCGCACCGGCGACATTGGTCTCGACGTCACCCGGTTCCAGGCAGCGCGGGTCGATCTTCCGCGCGGTCAGGCGCGCGCGCAGGATGTCGCTCATCTGTTGCAGCTGGAACTCGCTGGGCGCCGACATGGCGATCGACTTCTCGTCGAGCGTGTACTTGGCGTCCACGCCCTTGAAGTCGAAGCGCGTCGACAGCTCGCGGTTGGCCTGGTCGACCGCATTGGTGAGTTCGTGGATGTCCACTTCGGACACGACGTCGAACGAGGGCATGGGTCGCTCCTGGAAATCGATGCACGCATTTTACCAGCCGCCTTGCCGATACCATCACGACATGCCGCTCCTGCTCGTCCCGCTGTTGCTGCTTGCACTGGTCCTGCTATGGATCGTGCTGTTGCCGTTGTCGCTGATGCAGCGCTACCGCTTCGGCAAGTCGCGGCGGCGGGTGCTGCCGTGGCTGGCCGGCCTCAATGCCTGGACGCTCCTGCTGTCGCTGGCCACCTTCCTGATTGGCGCGGCGCTGGCGCAGCGTTGGCTGGACGATGCCTTCGCCGCGGCCTGCGGCGGACTGGCGCTGGGGTTCGCGCTCGGCCTGCTCAACCTGTGGTCGGCACGCCTGGAATGGGAAGGCCACCACCTGCACGTCCAGCCGCATGCCCTGGTCTCCCTGTTGCTGACCCTGCTGGTCGCCGGGCGCCTCGCCATCGGGATCTGGCAGCTCTTCAAGTACGGGCTCACGCTCCATCCCCAGGTGATGGATGGCCCCTGGCTGCTGCGGCCAGACAGCCTGTTTGCCTTCGGCGGGCTGCTGCTCGGCCACTACTTCGCCTGGAGCTGGGCGCTGCGTGCACGGCTGCGGCAGGGGCAGCGCCACCGGCACCATCGTATTTGACCCGGGTCATATTGGAAAATCACGGGTTTCGTTTGTCCGGGGACCGGAAATGTGGCCAAATTGGGGTTCTACTGCCCGGAGTGCGTCATGGCCGATCTCAAGGAATCCCGCGTCCCCGATATCGGCGACTACCACGACATCCCCGTCATCGAATTGCTGGTGAAGGTCGGCGACACCGTCGCCAAGGACGAAGGACTGGTCACGCTGGAGTCCGACAAGGCGACGATGGAAGTGCCGGCGGAGTTCGCGGGCGTCATCAAGGAATTGCGCGTCAAGCTCGGCGACAACGTGTCGCAGGGCGCGGTGGTCGCGGTGATCGAGGCGCAGGGCGCGGGCGAACCGCAACGCGCGGAACCGGTGGCTGGCGCGCCGCTGGTCGCCAATTCCGAAAAGGCCGGCGCCGTGGAGCCGGTCGAAGTGTCGGCAACGCCCGACAAGCTGACCCAGGAATCGATCGACACCAATACATTCGCGGCGCCGCGTCCGCCGCAGCCGCCGCACGCCTCGGGCGCGGGCCTGCCGCCGGTGCGTTTCGATGCCGATGCGGTGATGCCGGACAAGGTGCCGTACGCCAGTCCGGTGGTGCGCCTGTACGCGCGCGAACTCGGCGTCGACCTGCTGCAGGTCAAGGGCAGTGGCGACAAGGGTCGCATCGTCCGCGAGGACATTCAGTCCTTCGTGAAGTCGGCGCTCGCCGGTGGCGGCGCGACGCAGGCCGCAGGCGGCGGTGGCGGCAACGGCCTCAACCTGCTGCCGTGGCCCAAGGTCGATTTCACCAAGTTCGGCGAGATCGAGACCAAGCCGCTGTCGCGCATCCAGAAGATTTCCGGTGCCAACCTCGCCCGCAACTGGGCGATGATCCCGCACGTCACCCAATTCGATCGTGCCGACATCAGTTCGCTCGAGGAGTTGCGCGTCGCCCTCAACAACGAGAACGCCAAGGCGATCGCGGCCGGCAAAGCCGGCAAGGTCACCATGCTCGCCTTCCTGATCAAGGCCTGCGTCGCCGCGCTGAAGAAGTATCCGACCTTCAACGCCTCGCTCGACGGCGACAATCTGGTGTTGAAGAAGTATTTCCACATCGGCTTCGCCGCCGACACCCCGAACGGCCTCGTCGTTCCGGTGCTGCGCGATGCCGACCAGAAGGGCGTGATGCAGATCGCGCAGGAAATGGGCGAACTCGCGGCGCTGGCGCGCGACGGCAAACTCAAGCCCGACCAGATGCAGGGCGGCTGTTTCACCATCAGTTCGCTTGGCGGCATCGGCGGCACCGCGTTCACCCCGATCATCAATGCGCCGGAAGTGGCGATCCTCGGCGTGTCGAAGTCGGAGATGCAGCCCGTGTGGGACGGCAAGGCCTTCCAGCCGCAGATGATGTTGCCGCTGTCGCTCAGCTACGACCACCGCGTGATCGATGGCGCGCTCGCAGCGCGCTTCACCACCTATCTGGCGCAGGTGCTGGCGGACATGCGCCGGGCGATGCTGTAAGTGATGCGCCCCGAGGCTGGCCAGGACATGCGCGACGCGAGTGACCGCGTCCGCCAGGCCGCCGAACAGTCGGTGGACAAGGGGCTGGATGGCCTGGAGCCGTTGCTGGATTTCAAACTGGTCCACCTGTCCGGGGTGACCGTGACCGTCGGCGGCGTGGTCCTGTTGATCCTGATCGCGGTGGCGACCTGGGCCGCGATCTGGCTGATGCGCCGCACGTTGTCGCGCTATGCCACGCGCAATCCGGGGGTCAATCAGGCCGGGCTCTATACGTTCACGCGGGTGGTGTCCTACCTGTTCATCCTGATCGGGTTGCTGACTGCGTTCGCTGCGATCGGCGTTCCCATCGGCAAGTTCAGCGTGTTCACCGGAGCATTGGGCGTCGGCCTGGGTTTCGGCCTGCAGGCGATCTTCAACAATTTCATTTCCGGTTTGATCCTGTTGTTCGATCGCTCGTTGAAGGTCGGTGATTTCGTCGAACTGGAAGGCGACATCCGCGGCACCGTGCGCGCCATCGACATCCGCTCGACCCGCGTCACCACCAACGACAACATCGACATCCTGGTCCCGAATTCCGAGTTCATGACCAAGCGGGTGGTGAACTGGACCTACAACTCGGTGTATCGGCGCATCCGCGTGCCGTTCGACGTGGCCTACGGCACCGACAAGGAACTGGTGAAGAAGGCTGCGCTGGAAGCCGCCGCGCAGGTGCCGTTCACCCTGGCCACGGAAGGCGATCGCCAGCCTCAGGTGTGGCTGGTGGGGTTCGGTGGCAGCCAGGTCAATTACCTGCTGGTGGTCTGGCTCAACGCGGAAGCATCGCGACGCTATACATCGGTGATGGCGGCTTACCTGTGGGAGCTGGACACGGCGCTCAATGCCCACGGGATCGAGATTCCGTTCCCGCAGCGCGACCTGCGCATCCGCAGCCTGTTCGGGCTGGAAGGCCAGGCCGGACTGGCGGCGATGCGCGGCGAAGCGATCGAACACGCGGAGCCGAGTGCGAAGCAATCGATCGATGCCGCCGAGCGTGAACGCCTGTCGCGCAACGACGCGCAGGCGGATGCAGAACGCGAGATCCGCGAGGAGCGCGCCCGCAGCGAAGGCGCGCAGCAATCCACAGCAGATTCAAAACTTTCCAGGGAGAACCGCAATGGCCGAGATTGAAGTGAAGGTGCCGGATATCGGTGGCCACGATGGCGTACCGGTGATTGAACTGCTGGTGAAACCCGGCGATACCGTTGCGAAGGACCAGGGCCTGGTCACGCTGGAATCCGACAAGGCGACGATGGAAGTGCCATCGAGCGTGGCTGGCATCGTCAAGGCATTGAAGGTGAAGTTGAACGACGCGGTTTCGACCGGCGATGTCATCGCCATCATTGAGTCGAAAGCCGTCGAATCGGAAGCCGCCGCCTCCGCGCCGGCGCCCGCACCTGTTGCAGCGACGCCTCCGCCGGCCGCCCCTGCGCCGGCTCCTGTTGCTGCAGCGCCCGCGACTGCGAAACAGGCCGCAACTGCGCCGACAACCGGACACAACTACGACTGCGATGTCGTGGTGATCGGTGCCGGTCCCGGTGGTTACACCGCCGCATTCCGCGCCGCCGACCTCGGCCTGAAGACGGTGCTGGTCGAACGCTATGCATCGCTGGGTGGCGTCTGCCTCAATGTCGGCTGCATTCCGTCGAAGGCGCTGCTGCATGCCGCGGAAGTGATCGACGAAGCTGCGCATGCCAATGCCTATGGCGTCACTTTCGGCGCGCCCAAGATCGACCTCGACAAGCTGCGTGGCTACAAGGAATCGGTGGTCGGCCAGCTCACCAAGGGCCTGTCCGGCATGGCGAAGCAACGCAAGGTGCAGACGCTGCAGGGCACGGCGACGTTCGCATCACCCAACACGCTGTCCATCGTTGACGCAGACGGCAAGACGCAGACACTGTCGTTCGCCCACGCCATCATCGCCGCCGGTTCGCAGGCGGTGAAGTTGCCGGGCTTCCCGTGGGACGACAAGCGCGTGATGGGTTCCACCGACGCGCTCGATCTCGCCGATATACCGAAGAAACTGCTGGTGGTTGGCGGCGGCATCATCGGCCTGGAAATGGCGACGGTCTATCGCGGCCTCGGCAGCGAAGTCACCGTGGTCGAATTCATGCCGCAGCTGATTCCCGGCGCCGATCCCGACCTCGTGCGTCCGCTCGCCGCGCGCCTGAAGGCGCAGGGCGTCGCCGTGCATCTCAAGACCAAGGTCACCGATGCCAAGGCCGGAAAGAAGGGCATCGAATGCACCTTCGAAGGCGACAGCATTCCGGATACGAAGATGTTCGATCGCGTGCTGGTCGCGGTCGGCCGCAGCGCCAACGGCGGCAAGCTCGCCTGCGATAAGGCCGGCGTCACCGTCGGCGAGCGCGGCCTGATTCCGGTCGATGCGCAGATGCGCACCAATGTGCCGCACATCTTCGCGATCGGCGATCTCGTCGGCCAGCCGATGCTGGCGCACAAGGCCACGCACGAAGGCAAGCTCGCCGCGGAAGTGATCGCCGGCGAGAAGAAGGAATGGGTTGCACGGGTGATCCCGAGCGTCGCCTATACCGACCCCGAAATCGCCTGGGTTGGCGTCAGCGAAACCGAAGCCAAGGCCAAGGGCTTGAAGATCGGCGTCGGCAAGTTCCCGTGGGCGGCATCCGGTCGCGCCATCGGCCTCGGCCGTACCGAAGGCTTCACGAAGCTGGTCTTCGACGAAGCCACGCATCGCGTGATCGGCGGCGGGATCGTCGGCGTGCACGCCGGTGAACTGATCAGCGAAGTCGCGCTGGCGATCGAGATGGGTTGCGAGGTCGAGGACATCGGCCACACCATCCACCCGCATCCCACGCTGTCGGAGTCGGTGGGCATGGCCGCCGAGGTCTACGACGGCACCATCACCGATCTCTATATCCCGAAGAAGAAGTAAGTCGCCCGAGCGCCCCCAAAACAAACGGCCCCTTGCGGGGCCGTTTGCATTACATCGGTATGGCGTCGCCTGGAATTACTTGGCCGGGCACTTGGTGAACTTGCCCTTGGCGTCGCGGCAACGTTCGGCCTTGGCCGGAGCGACGGTGCACTTCTCGAACTTGCCATGGGCATCGCGGCAGCGGACGGTGGCGGCCTTCTTGGCCGGGGCTGCAGCCGGGGTGGCGGCAGGAGCAGCAGCTGCGGCCGGGGCGGCCTTGGCGGCAGGCGCGGCCTTGGCAGCCGGAGCAGCGGTCTGCGCAGCGAAGGACGCGGTGCTGGCCAGGGCGAGGGCGGCGGCCAGGGAAAGGGCGGAGAGCAGACGCATGGCAAAACCTCGGGTGGGTTGATGGTAGGTTGAGTCTAGGGCAGCCCGATCGCCTTGAGTCCGTCCGCAGGATGACGGTTTGTTCATCCTTCTGCGACGGACGGCACCAAGGGATGAATGGGGCTTTGGTTGAAAGGATTTCCGGGCGCCTGCTATAATTTTGCGGCTTCCCGGGGCGTTGACGGCCCCGTGAAGGTCCTCCAAACCCAGGTTCCGTGTGCTCAACCCAATCGCCGTTGGCCGGCGCAGTGCGCTGCGCGCCACCTTGATCGAGTTCTGTACCGTTGGGCTGTTTGCGCTCCTGTTCCTTCCGTTTGGTGGAAAGGGGGCTCTGGCGGTTCTGGTGGGTGGGGGGGCTTCGGCGCTGGGCCATTTGCTGGCGGCAAGAGTCGCCCTGAACGGTATCGTGCCGGCCAGGGTGGCGTTCGCGCAGGTGGTGCTGGGGTCGGTATTGAAGTGGATCCTGCTGGCGGCCGTGTTGATGGTCGCCTTGCGGGTCGGGCATCTGCCACCGCTTCCAATGCTGGCGGGTTTGGTGTTCGGAATATTGATGTACCTGATGAGTTTCCACTGGCAGGCGAAACAACAGGCAGCAAGGGTGAATCGTGATCGTTGAAACAACCAAACCAGCATCCGATTCGACCGGATACATCAACCACCACCTGCATCACCTTCAATGGAAGGTTGGCGACAGCACGTTCATGACCTTGAACGTGGACACGCTGTTCTTCACCTTCGTCCTGTCGGCGCTCTTCATCTTCGGGTTCTGGCTGGTGGCGCGCAAGGCGACCTCCGGCGTGCCCGGCAAGTTCCAGACCTTCATCGAAATCATCGTCAACTTCGTCGATGGTTTGGTGCGCGAGACCTTCCACGGCAGCAGCAAGCTGATCGCCCCGCTGTCGATCACGATCTTCTGCCTCGTGTTCCTGATGAACTTCATGGACATGCTGCCCGTCGATTTCCTGCCGTGGGCATGGCAATCGGGCAACGTCGCGGCCGGACATGACCCCGAGCACGCGTTCCTGCGCGTGGTGCCGACGGCCGACCTGAACACCACGCTGGGCCTCGCCCTGGCGGTGTTCCTGCTGATCCAGGTGTTCGGCATCTCGCACAAGGGTCCCGTCAAGTTCGTGCAAGAGGCGTTCACCGCCCCGTTCCACGCCGAAAGCCTGCCGATGAAGATCCTGCTGGCACCGGCCAACCTGCTGCTGCGCCTGATCGAAGAAGGCGTGCGCCCGTTGAGCCTGTCGCTGCGACTGTTCGGCAACATGTATGCCGGCGAGCTGATCTTCATCCTGATCGCGCTGATGACCCTGGGTTCCTCGTTGAACCACATGGGCACCTGGGCCATGGGCACGATGCAGCTGGTGGCCGGCTTCGGCTGGACCGCCTTCCACGTGCTGATCATCACGCTGCAGGCCTTCATCTTCATGATGCTCACCATCGTCTACCTGAGCATGTCGGCGGAAAACCACTGACATCTCGTTCCAACCGTTTCCCTACTTCAACAGATCCAACCGGAGTTACACCATGGACCATGCAACCCTCGTCGCCGAAGTTCTGAAGTTCACCGTCATCGCTGCTGGCCTGCTGATCGGCCTTGGCGCCCTTGGCACCGCCATCGGCTTCGCCATCCTCGGCGGCAAGTTCCTTGAAGGTTCTTCGCGCCAGCCGGAACTGACCCCGATGCTGCAGACCAAGATGTTCATCGTCGCCGGCTTGCTCGACGCCGTGCCGATGATCGGCGTCGCCATCGCGCTGCTGTTGCTGTTCGCCAACCCGCTGCTGTCGCAGCTGGCCGGCTGATCCAGGCGTCAATCGCAAGGATTAAGGCATTGCCGGCGCACTCGAGCGCCGGCCATTAGGAGCAGAGCAAGATGCTACCCAATCTGACACTGGTCATTCAGGGACTCGCGTTCTTCGCGGTCGCCTGGTTGGTGATGAAATTCCTCTGGCCGCCAATCATGGCCGCCATCGAGGACCGCCAGCACAAGATCGCTGAAGGCCTCGCTGCGGCTGACAATGCGCAGAAGAACCTCGCGGACGCCCAGGACAAGGTCAACGAAGAGCTCAAGGCCGCGCGCGTCAAGGCCAACGAGATCATCGACCAGGCCCACCAGCGCGCCAACCAGATCGTCGACGCCGCCAAGGCTGAAGCGATCGAGGAAGGCAACCGCCAGAAGGCGCTGATCGAAGCCGACATCGCCGCGTCCGCCAACCGTGCCCGCGAGGATCTGCGCAAGCAGGTGTCGTCGCTGGCCGTGACCGGCGCCGAGAAGCTGCTCCGTCGCGAGATCGATCCGGCCGCCCACAAGGCGCTGCTGGACGAACTGGCCGCCGAGATCTGAGGACCGCATGAGCCAGTCCATGACGCTCGCAAGGCCCTATGCCCGCGCTGCCTATACGGTGGCGCGCGATGGCGGCCAGACCGCGCAGTGGTCGCAGGCGCTCGCGTTTTCCGCGCGCGTTGCCGGCGATCCGCAGGTGGCCACCGTGCTCGGCGATCCGCGCCTGTCGCGCGAGGACGCCGTGCGCCTGGTCGCCCCGGATAACGCGCCGGAGGCCGTGCGCGGCTTCCTCGACCTGCTCGCCGCCAATGGCCGCCTCGCCGTGCTGCCGGAAATCTCCGGTCTGTTCGAGCAGGCGCGCGCCGAGGCCGAGCACATCGTGCGCGCCACGGTCACCTCCGCATCGGAGCTGGGCGCTGGCGAACTCGACGCGCTGAAGGCTGCGCTCAAGCGCCGTTTCGGTCGCGAGGTCGAAGTGCAAACGGCGGTCGATCCGGCGCTGATCGGTGGCGCGGTGATCGATGCCGGTGAAGTGGTGATCGACGGTTCGCTGCGCGGCAAGCTGCAGCGGCTGCAGGCCGCACTCGCCGGCTGACGTTCAAAGAAACTCAAATCAGCGACATCAATTAAATCAGCCGGCCGCGGTCGGCACACAGGAATCACGAAGATGGCAACCACGACGCTCAACCCGTCCGAAATCAGCGAACTGATCAAGAACCGCATCGAGCAGGTGAAGCTGGGCGCCGAGGCGCGCAACGAAGGTACCGTGACCAGCGTGTCCGACGGCATCGTGCGCATCTACGGCCTGGCCGACGCCATGCAGGGCGAAATGATCGAACTGCCGGAGAACACCTACGCGCTGGCGCTGAACCTCGAGCGTGACTCGGTGGGCGCGGTGGTGCTGGGTGACTACGAGCACCTGCGCGAAGGCGACGTGGCCAAGACCACCGGCCGCATCCTGGAAGTGCCGACGGGTCCGGAACTGCTCGGCCGCGTGGTGAACGCGCTCGGCCAGGCCATCGACGGCAAGGGCCCGATCACCGCCAAGACCTCGGCGCCGGTGGAAACGATCGCCCCGGGCGTGATCTGGCGCAAGTCGGTCGACCAGCCGGTGCAGACCGGTTACAAGTCGGTCGACAGCATGATCCCGATCGGTCGCGGCCAGCGCGAACTGATCATCGGCGACCGCCAGACCGGCAAGACCGCGTTGGCGATCGACGCGATCATCAATCAGAAGAATTCCGGCATCAAGTGCATCTACGTCGCGATCGGCCAGAAGAATTCGACCATCGCCAACATCGTGCGCAAGCTGGAAGAAAACGGCGCGATGGCCTACACCACCGTGGTCGCGGCTTCCGCTTCCGAGTCGGCCGCGATGCAGTACATCGCCGCCTACTCCGGCTGCACCATGGGCGAATACTTCCGTGACCGCGGCGAAGACGCGCTGATCGTGTACGACGATCTGTCGAAGCAGGCCGTGGCCTACCGCCAGATCTCGCTGCTGCTGAAGCGCCCGCCGGGCCGCGAAGCCTACCCGGGCGACGTGTTCTACCTGCACAGCCGCCTGCTCGAGCGCGCCGCGCGCGTCTCGGCCGACTACGTCGAGAAGTTCACCAACGGCGAAGTGAAGGGCAAGACCGGTTCGCTCACCGCGCTGCCGATCATCGAAACCCAGGCCGGCGACGTCTCGGCGTTCGTCCCGACCAACGTGATCTCGATCACCGACGGCCAGATCTTCCTGGAAACCGACCTGTTCAACGCCGGTATCCGTCCGGCCGTGAACGCCGGCATCTCGGTGTCGCGCGTGGGTGGTTCGGCCCAGACCAAGATCATGAAGAAGCTGTCGGGCGGCATCCGCATCGCGCTCGCCCAGTACCGCGAGCTGGCTGCGTTCGCGCAGTTCGCTTCCGACCTCGACGACGCCACGCGCAAGCAGCTGGAACGCGGCCAGCGCGTGACCGAGCTGATGAAGCAGAAGCAGTACGCCCCGATGTCGGTGGCGCAGCAGGCGCTGTCGATCTATGCGGTCGACAAGGGCTACATGGACGACGTGCCGGTCAACAAGATCGGTGCCTTCGAGGAAGGCCTGCAGGCGCACTTCGCCAACACCCAGGGCGACCTGGTGAAGAAGATCGACACCAGCGGCGACTGGAACGACGAGATCGAAGCGGCGTTCAAGCGCGGCATCGAAGACTTCAAGAAGACCGGCACCTGGTAATCGGGACATAGACGATGGCAAGCGGCCGCGAAATCAAGACCAAGATCAAGTCGGTGCAGAACACCCGCAAGGTGACGCGTGCGCTGGAAATGGTCTCGGCTTCCAAGATCCGCAAGGCGCAGGACCGCATGAAGGCCTCGCGCCCGTATGCGCGCGCCATGAAGCAGATGATCGGCCACCTGGCGCAGGCCAACCCGGAGTTCCGCCATCCCTACCTGGTCGAGCGCGCGCAGGTGAAGCGCGTCGGCTACGTGGTGGTGTCGAGCGACCGCGGCCTGGCCGGCGGCCTCAACAACAACCTGTTCCGCAAGCTGCTGGGTGAAATCCGCAACTGGAACGAGCAGGGCGTCGAGGTCGACATCGTCACCATCGGCCAGAAGGCCTCGGTGTTCTTCCGTCGCGTCAAGGTGAACCTGATCGGCAGCGTCACCCACCTCGGCGACACGCCGCACGTGGAACAGCTGGTCGGCGTGATCAAGGTGATGCTCGACGCCTACGACAGCGGTAGCGTCGATCGCGTCTTCCTCGCCTACAACGACTTCGTCAACACCATGACGCAGCGCGCGACGTTCGACCAGCTGCTGCCGTTGCCGGCATCGGACGAGGCGCTGGCGTCGCACGCGTGGGACTACATCTACGAGCCCGACGCGCAGACCGTGCTGGAGCACGTGCTGGAACGCTACGTCGAGTCGCTGGTGTACCAGGCGGTGATGGAAAACGTCGCTTCGGAACATGCCGCGCGCATGGTCGCGATGAAGGCGGCCAGCGACAACGCCAGCAAGCTGATCGATACGCTCAACCTCGTCTACAACAAGGCGCGCCAGGCAGCGATCACCCAGGAAATCTCCGAGATCGTCGGCGGCGCCGCAGCGGTCTGATCCGAATCCATATCCATGCAACAAGACATCTTTGAAACAGGACATCCCATGAACACCAGCACGAGCCAAGGCAAGATCGTCCAGATCATCGGCGCGGTCGTCGACGTCGAGTTCCCGCGCGCGAGCGTGCCGAAGGTGTATGACGCACTGAAGGTGCAGAACACCGCCATCACGCTGGAAGTGCAGCAGCAGCTGGGCGACGGCATCGTGCGCACCATCGCGCTCGGTTCCACCGACGGCCTGAAGCGCAACCTCGTCGCCGAGAACACCGGTCGCGCCATCTCGGTGCCGGTGGGCATCGGCACGCTGGGCCGCATCATGGACGTGCTCGGCAACCCGATCGACGAAGCCGGTCCGGTCAAGGCCGACAGCACGTGGGAAATCCACCGCGCCGCGCCGTCGTATGAAGACCAGGCATCGACCACCGAACTGCTGGAAACCGGCATCAAGGTGATCGACCTGATGTGCCCGTTCGCCAAGGGCGGCAAGGTCGGCCTGTTCGGCGGCGCCGGCGTCGGCAAGACCGTGAACATGATGGAACTCATCAACAACATCGCGACCGAGCACAGCGGCCTGTCGGTGTTCGCCGGCGTGGGTGAGCGTACCCGCGAAGGCAACGACTTCTACCACGAGATGCAGGAGTCGGGCGTCGTCAACGTGCAGGAACACGCCAAGTCCAAGGTGGCGATGGTGTACGGCCAGATGAACGAGCCGCCGGGCAACCGCCTGCGCGTGGCGCTAACCGGCCTGACCATGGCCGAGTACTTCCGCGACGAAGGCCGCGACGTGCTGCTGTTCGTCGACAACATCTACCGCTACACCCTGGCCGGTACCGAAGTGTCGGCGCTGCTGGGCCGCATGCCGTCGGCGGTGGGTTACCAGCCGACGCTGGCCGAGGAAATGGGCGTGCTGCAGGAACGCATCACCTCGACCAAGACCGGTTCGATCACCTCGATCCAGGCCGTGTACGTGCCCGCGGATGACTTGACCGACCCGTCGCCGGCGACCACCTTCGCCCACCTTGACTCGACCGTGACCCTGTCGCGTTCGATCGCCTCGCTGGGTATCTACCCGGCGGTGGATCCGCTCGACTCGACCTCGCGCCAGATGGACCCACAGGTCATCGGCAACGAGCACTACGACACCGCGCAGCGCGTCCAGACCACCTTGCAGAAGTACAAGGAACTGAAGGACATCATCGCGATCCTCGGCATGGACGAACTGTCGGAAGAAGACAAGCTGGCCGTGGCCCGCGCGCGCAAGATCGAGCGCTTCTTCTCGCAGCCGTTCCACGTGGCCGAAGTGTTCACCGGTTCGCCGGGCAAGTACGTGCCGCTGAAGGACACCATCCGCGGCTTCAAGGGCATCGTCGACGGCGAATACGACCACCTGCCGGAGCAGGCGTTCTACATGGTCGGCTCGATCGACGAAGCCGTCGAGAAGGCCAAGAAGCTGGCGGCCTAAGGAAACGACATGGCAACCATCCGTTGCGACATCGTCAGTGCCGAAGCCGAGATCTACAGCGGTGAAGCGACGCTCATCGTCGCCACCGGCGAAATCGGCGAGCTCGGCATCGCGCCACGCCACGCGCCGCTGATCACGCGCCTGAAGCCGGGCAAGGTCGTGGTGACCACGGCAGACGGCGAGCAGCTCGACTTCGCCATCGGCGGCGGCATCCTCGAGGTGCAGCCGACCGTGGTGACGGTGCTGGCCGATACCGCGATCCGCGCCGACGAGATCGACGAAGCCAAGGTTCGCGCGGCCAAGGAAGAGGCCGAGCGCATCCTCGCCCACCGCGGCGAAGCGATGGAGATCGCCGAGGCGCAGAAGCACCTGGCGGAAGCGATGGCGCAGCTGCAGGCGCTGGAGCGTTTGCGCAAGAACCTCAAGCACTGACGTCGCGAACGCGATCGGTCTTGATCGAAAACGCCGGCTACTCGCCGGCGTTTTTGTTTGGGCGGGGCGCATGGCGCTCGTGCTGGCTGAAGCGGGTGACGGTGCTTTTATCGCCCGGCTGAGCGCCTGCAGCGGTTATCCGTATCGCCGACACGCCGTGAATACGTCCATGTAGGCTCGACTCGACCCGCTGCGCGGGACCGGCCACTCGCTCGCGCTCGTGGCGTTCGAGTCGCCACGCGGCATGCCGCGTAAGCGGCGCCTCTCACCCATGCCTCGTATGGTCGGCGATACGGACGAACCGCACAGGCGCTGCCGGTGGATGCTTCATAGGCCTCCGCAAAGCAACAACACCCGCGAAGCCAGCGCATGCCATGAACGCTGCAGGCGCTATGTGCTCTCGTCCGCAGATTCGGCGACGGTCACTCGCGGCACTTTGTGTTTATAAATCCAGTGCCGCGACAGGAAGAACCCGATCGTGCCCGACAGGAAGTCGACGAAGGGCTTGCCGATCGCCACGCCGGCGAGCCCGCTCTGGTGGTCGATGATGCGCAGCAGCCAAGTGTCGAGGATGGTGGTGCCGATCCACATCACCACGTAGCGCGCGAACTGGCGGCGGCCGATGCCGCTGCTGTCCGAGGCGAAGGTATGGGTGCCGTTGATCCAGAAACCGAGGCCGGCGCCGGCCATGCGCCCGATGATGTTGGCCGGCACGATCGGCATCAGCCAGGTGCGCAAGGCGAGCGCGACCGCGTAGTCGACGATCCATTCGAGGATGCCGACCAGGGTGTACTTGCTGGCGTGCTTGATCAGGGTCAACGGGTTCTGGCGCGGTTGGAGTTGGCGCAGGGTAGCAGCTGGGTAGAATGCCCGGACGAATCCGGAGGATGCAATGAACGAAGCGCCGCTCCATGTCGTGATCCTGGCCGCGGGCGAGGGCAAGCGAATGAAGTCCGACACGCCCAAGGTGCTGCAGAAGGTCGCCGGCCGGCCGATGCTGGCGCACGTGATCGCGACGGCGCGCGCACTGCAACCGGCGGGCATCCACGTGGTCTACGGACACGGCGGCGACCAGGTGCGCGCGGCCTTCGCCGACCAGCCCGACCTGCAATGGGCGGAGCAGGCGCAGCAGCTCGGCACCGGCCATGCAGTGATGCAGGCGATGCCGCAGGTTCCCGATGGTGCACGCGTGCTGGTGTTGTACGGCGACGCACCGCTGTTCCGCGTCGAGACCCTGCAGCAGCTGTTGGCGCAGCGCGGACGACTGGCGGGACTGGTCGCCGACCTCGAAGACCCCACGGGCTATGGCCGCATCATCCGTGATGCCGAAGGCCGCATCGGCGCGATCGTCGAGGAGAAGGATGCCAGCCCCGAACAGAAGCGCATCCAGACGGTGAATGTCGGCGTGATCACCGCGGATGCGAATGCGCTGCGCGGCTGGCTGGACAAGCTCTCCAACAGCAACGCCCAGAACGAGTACTACCTGACCGACGTGTTCGCCAAGGCCGCGGCTGATTACAGTGCGGCGGAAATGGTGCATGTCGCCGATCCCGCGGAAACCGAAGGCGCCAACGATCCCTGGCAGTTGTGCCAGCTCGAGCGCGCTTACCAGCGGCGTGCGGTGCGCGCGCTGTGCGTGCAGGGCATGCGTTTCGCCGATGTCGCGCGGGTAGACGTGCGCGGCACGGTGGAATGTGGCCGCGATGTCGAGATCGACGTCGACGTGGTGTTCGAAGGCAGGGTGAAGCTCGGCAACCGGGTGAAGATCGGGCCGTTCGTCCGCCTGAAGGACGTCGAACTCGCCGATGGCACCGAAGTGCGTGCACATTGCGACCTGGAAGGCGCGAAAACCGAAGGCGCGGTGCACATCGGGCCGTTCGCGCGCCTGCGCCCGGGTACGATCCTGGCCGATGGCGCGCACGTCGGCAATTTCGTCGAAACCAAGAACGCAGTGCTCGGCGTCGGCAGCAAGGCCAATCACCTGACCTATCTCGGCGACGCGAAGATCGGCGCAGGCGTGAACGTTGGTGCCGGCACGATTACCTGCAACTACGACGGCGTGAACAAGTCGCTCACCACGATCGGCGATGGTGCTTTCATCGGATCGAACAGTTCGCTGGTCGCGCCGGTCACCATCGGCAAGGACGCGACCATCGGCGCGGGATCCGTGATCGTCACCGATGCGCCGGAAGGCGAGCTCACCATCGCGCGCGGTCGCCAGACGACGATCCCGGGCTGGAAGCGGCCGGTGAAGAAGCCGAAGTAACGCGGGGTCAATCCGACAGCGTCAGGCTCACCATCAGGCCGCCGCCCTCGCGATTGGCGAGGCTGAGGCTGCCGCCGTGCGCTTCGGCGATTTCGCGCGCCAGCGCCAGCCCCAGCCCGGTGCCATTGCGCTTGGTCGAATAGAACGGCAGCAGTGCCTGCGATATCACGGTGTCGCTCATGCCCTTGCCGCGATCGAGGATGTCGAGGCGCCAACCCGCAGGCAGGCGCCGCAGGTCGAGCGCAACCTCTTCGTCCGGCCCCCCGGCTTCGTGCGCGTTCTTCAGCAGGTTGAGCAATGCCTGTTCAAGCTGGATGCGGTCGGCCATCAGGAAGCTGTCGCGATGCATGCCGTCCCAGCGGAACCCGAACTGTTCGCGCAGGCCATGCAGCATGTCGCCGCAGGGCACGGCTTCCCGGCGAGGCGCCGGCAGCTTGGCGAAGCGTGCATAGCCGCGGATGAATTCCTCGAGGTGGCGCGCCCGCTCTTCGATCACGTGCAGCGCATCCGGCAAGCGCGCGGTCTGGTTGATGCGCAGCATCTCCCCGGCGGAATGCGCCAGCGAAGCGATCGGCGCCAGCGAGTTGTTCAGTTCGTGGCTGATGACGCGGATCACCTTCTTCCATGTCTGCACTTCCTGGCGACGCAGCTCGGCGGTGAGCTGGCGCAGCAGGAACAATTCGTGCGGACGCCCGTTGAGGCGGAAGCGTCGCCGCGAGAGATGGATGATGTCATCGTCCTCGTCGTCGCCCAGCGCGAACAGCGCGTCGCCGTTCTGGGCGATTGCGTTGCGCAATGCAATCGGCGTGTCCGCGATCAGGTCGTCGAACGAGCGCCCTTCCAGCTTGCGGCCATCGCCTAGCAGTTTCCGGGCCGAAAGATTGCCGAGCACGATGCGCTTGGTGGCATCGATCAACACGATCGCGACCGGCGTGTTCTGCACGACGGTATCGAGCAGCAATTCACGCTGCACCAGTGCCTGGCGCTGTTCGCGCACTGTCTGGCCGAGCTGGTTGTGGGCGGCGACCAGTTCGGCCACTTCGTCGTTGTGCGGCCAGCGCAGGCCAAAGCTGAAATCGCCGTCGCGGAAGCTGTCGACGCTGCCGCCGAGTGCGCGATAGAGCGATTGCAGTCGCGCGTTGAATCGGCGCAGGTGCAACAGCATGATGGCGAGAACGAACAGTCCCGCGACGAATGCCAGCCATGGGCGATGCATTTCCAGTTGCACGGCGAGTGCGACTGCAATTGCGACAACGGAATAGGCCGACACAAGGCTGCCCACGCGGTGTTGCCACAGGATGCTGCGCTTGGCCACGTCAGCGCCTCGGGATGCCGAGCCGCTCCATGCGGCGATACAGCGACTGGCGGGTCAGGCCGAGCTCCACCGCGGCCTGCGCGATCACGCCATGGTGGGCGCGCAGCACCCGCACGATCTCGTCGGCGGGGATTTCCTGCGCATCGGCAATGTTGTCCGCTTCGGGAAGATCGAGCGTCGCGGCATCGACCATCTGCTCCGTCGACAGCAGCCCGGCACGTTGCATGATGTTGCGCAGTTCGCGCACGTTGCCGGGCCAGCGATGGCGCAGCAGGGCACGTTCGGCATCGGCAGACAGCGTGCGTTCCGCACCGAGGAAGTGACGCGCCAGCGGCAGGATGTCGGCGGGGCGCGCCGACAGCGGCGGCAGGCGCAGTTCGATGGTGTTGAGCCGATAGTAGAGGTCTTCGCGGAAGCTGCCGTCGCGGATCTTCGCCGGAAGGTCGGCATTGGTTGCACTCAGCACGCGCACGTCGACGCTGCGCTCGCGGGTGCTGCCAAGTCGGGTGAAGCGCCCGGTTTCGAGCACGCGCAACAGGCGCGTCTGCCCGGCCGCGGGCAGGGTGCCGATTTCATCGAGGAACAGCGTGCCGCCGTCGGCCGCTTCGAAGCGGCCTTCGCGCGCCTTGTTGGCGCCGGTATAGGCGCCCGCTTCGGCGCCGAACAGTTCGGCTTCGATCAACTCGCTCGGCAAGGCCCCGCAATTCACCGCGACGAACGGGCCGCTGCGACCGGAATTGGCGTGGAGGATCTCGGCGATCTTTTCCTTGCCGCTGCCGTTGGGGCCGGTAATGAGCACGGGCAACGGCGAACGCGCGACCTGCACAGCCAGGCTCAATACGCGCTCGGTGGCGTCGTCGGCGTAGACCACGCCGCGCAGGTCGTGTTCGCGCGACAGCGACGCGCGGCGCTCGCGGCTGGCGCGCGCGGAACGCGCGAGTTCGCGGCGCGCCTCCGACAGTTCCAGCAGATTGTTGATCGTCGCGATCAGCTTGTGGTCATCCCATGGCTTGCCGACGTAGTCGGCGGCGCCGGCCTTGATAAGTTCGACCGCGCGTTCCAGTTCGGTCCATGCCGTCAGCAGGACGATCGGGACATCGGGCCACTGCCCATGAAGGCGCTGGAACAATGCCGCGCCTTCGTCACCCGAGGTGGTATCGGCGTCGAAGTTCATGTCCTGGATCACCAGGTCGATGTCGCCGCGCATCATGCGGGCGATGCCGGCGTCAGGCGTGGTGGCGCCGACGGTTTCGATGCCGTGGAGGGCAAACAGCAACTCCAGCGCGGTGATCACGCTGGAGTTGTCGTCGATGACGAGGACAGTGGCCATGACGGGATTCTAGTCGGTCACCGTCACACGCTGCGGGTCGCGGTCGCCGGCGGGATCGAAGCCGCGCGCAGGGCCGGCCACAACACCGCAAGTTGCCCGAGCAACCACAGCACCACCGCGCCGATCGGCAGGTAGGGCCAGGGCAGGCGCGGCAATTCGTATTTCGCCATCAGCAACTGGTTGATGGCGAACGCCAGCGTCATGCCCAACACCACGCCGCCGGTCACGATCAGGAAGTTCTCGGTCTGGAAATAGCGCAGGATGTCGCCACGGGTGGCGCCGAGTGCACGACGCACGCCGATCTGCTTGGTGCGCTGCTGAACCCAGAAGCTGGCCAACCCGACGATGCCGAAGGCGGTGACCATCAACAACACCAGGGTCACGCCCGACAACAGCCAGATCATCGACTTCTGTTGCGCATAGTAGTCGTCGCGCAATTCCGCGAACGTCTTCTGGTCGCCGATGATGCGGTGGGCGTCGTTCTTTTGCAGCGCGGCGACGGCGGCCTTCAGCACTTCGCCGCGATTGACGCCGGGTTTGGTACGGATGATGTAATTCGCCAGAGTGAACGGCTGGCGGAACGGGATCAGCACGGAATACTGCGCGCTTTCCAGGCTGGAATCGCGGCCCGGGCGTTGCAAGCGATCGACGATGCCGACGATCGGGATCGGCGTGGTGTCGAGGTACAGCGATTTCCCCAGCGCATCGGAATCCGGGAACATGCGCCTGGCGAATGCCTCGGTGATGATGATCGCCCGCGGCAGTGCCGCCGAGGCGGCCGCCACGTCCGGGACGTCGAGGTATTCCTCGGGGTTGAAGGCGCGCCCGCGGACGATATGCGCGCCAAAGGTGCGCACCATGTCGTCGTCGCCCATGTACAGCGTGGCGTTGTTGTCGCGGCCGCCGCGGGCGTCCGGCGTGAGTTCGAAACTGCTGTTCCACGAGCCGTTCTGCAGCGGGGTCTGGTTGACCAGCGCCACCGACTCCACGCCGGGAATCGCGCGGATCGATTCCTTGTCGGTGCGGCTCAACGCAAGCGCATTGGCATCGTTGCCGATTCCGGACACCTGCAGGAAGGACAGCACGGATTCGTCGATGCCGAGCGGTGAATTGATGGCATCGACGCGCAGGCGCACCAGGTTGATGGCGTTGCAGAGGATGGCGCAGGTGAGCGCGACTTCCAGCATCAGGATGAGGACGGCCGACTTGTGCCGGGTCAGCGTCGAGAGGATCGGGCGGATCTGGTTCATGGCAAGTCCTCGCGCTTACTGCGTCTTGAGCTGGATGGCGGGGGTGATGCGCATTGCGCGGAAGGCCGGCAGCAATCCCGCCAGCAGCGTGGCGATGACGCCGAGCACGATGGTGAGCGCGAGCAATGCCGGATCGAGATGGATGATTTCCGCGTAGCCGCTCGGCTGATGGCGCACTGCCCACAGGCCGAGCAACGACAGCAGCAGGCCGCCGATGCTGCCGACCAGGCCGACCACGCCGGCTTCCATCAGGAACTGGATGAAGATGTCGCGGCGGGTGGCGCCCAATGCGCGGCGCACGCCGATTTCGCCCTGCTTGCGCAGGAATTTCGCCATCAGCAGGCCGACCACGTTGACCAGGCAGACTATCAGGAAGCCAAGCGCCAGCCACAGTTGCAGGTGGGCGTCGGACGGCACGATCTTGCGGTAGTCCAGCCACTCCATCACGTTGCGCAGGCGCACATTCGGCGGGCGGCTGTAGCGGCCGGCGGCGCGCTGCTGTTCCGAATAGTTGACGAGGTACGCCTTGTAGGCTGCGGCTTCCGCCGGCGAATCCAGTTGCACCCAGTACTGCAGCCAGACGCAGGGCACGTTGAGCGCGGTGCTTTCCTCGTTCGACGCCCGGTAGCAGTTCATGTTGCCGCTGATGCCGAGCTTGAGGTCGCGCGAGGTGCTGAACGGCATGTAGACCTGCTCGGTGCCGCCATAGCGCTGGTTGTTGACGTCGTAGTAACGCGGGTCCGGACGCCAGTGGCCGGCGACGCCGATCACGGTGAACGGCGTGCCATCGATGCGGATGGTCTTGCCGACGCTGTCGGTGCCGCCGAAGACTTTCTCATTGAGTTCGTCCGACAGAACGGCCACGCGCGAACGCGATGCGTCATCGTTGGCGTTCCAGCCATGTCCGTAGCGGATCGGAACCTGGAACATCTCGAAGAAGTCGGCAGTGGCGTAGCGCATGCTCGCGCTCATCGGCGTCTGCGTGCCGATTTCGAGGGCGGCGTCGCCACCATTGGTGATCACCTGGGCCTTGGCGCGGTGCTGGGCCAGCAGGGTCTCGGCGTCGAAGCGCGAGATGTCGTCCGGCGGCTCGTTGTCGCTGTTCTTGACGTCCGCCGGATACATGTCGAGCTGCACGCGGTACAGCTTGTCGCTCTTCTGCGGAATCGGATCGCGCGACAGCGTCTTGAACACGGTGAGCGTGGTCATGGTCGCACCGATGCCGACCGCGAGCGTCAGCACCATCAACACGGTGAGCGCGCGGTTCTGGCGCAGGCTGCGCCAGGCCAGGCTGAAATAGTAGGCGAGCATGTCAGGCTCCAGCGATGCCGGCGGTGATCGCGGCCTTGCGCAGCGGCGATTCGTGGCGGAGGTCGGTGGCGATGCCATCGACGATGTGGACGTTGCGCTGCGCGCGCGCGGCGAGCTCGGGGTCGTGCGTCACCATCACGATGGTGGTGCCGGAGGCATTGATCTCTTCCAGCAATTCCATCACGCCGCGTGCCATCTGCGAATCGAGGTTGCCGGTCGGTTCGTCCGCCAGCAGCAACTTCGGCCCGCCGGCCAGTGCGCGGGCAATCGCGACGCGCTGTTGCTGGCCGCCGGAGAGTTCGGCCGGGTAGTGCTTCATGCGCGAGGCCAGGCCGACGTCGGCGAGAGCTTTCTCGATGCGTTCGCGGCGCTCGGATGCCGCCATCCCGCGATAGCGCAGCGGCACGTCGACGTTGTCGAACAGGTTGAGGTCGGGGATCAGGTTGAAGCTCTGGAAGATGAAGCCGATCTTGCGGTTGCGCAGTTTGCTGCGGGCATCGTCCGAGAGTCCCTTGACGTTCTCGCCATCGAGGAAATAGTCGCCGCCGGTGAAGTTCTCGAGCAGGCCGGCGATGTTGAGGAAGGTGGTCTTGCCCGAACCCGACGGCCCGGTGACCGCGACGAATTCGCCGTCGCCGACGTGGAGGTCGAAGGCGCGCAGGGCGTGGGTTTCGACGACTTCGGTGCGATAGACCTTGGTGATCTGCTTCATCTCGAGCATGGCGGTTTCCTCTTGCGGATATGGAATAAGTGGATGGGAATCAGTGGGCGTGTTTCAGTGGGCGTGCTTTAGTGAATCCGGATGCGTTCGTTGTTGCCGAAATCCTCGGCACCGGAGATGACGACCTTGTCGCCCTCCTGCAGGCCGGAAACGATTTCGATGGAATCGATGCTGGCGGCGCCGACCTTGACCGGATGGCGCGATGCGGTCGAGCCGTCCATCAGCCACGCCTGCGTGCTCGACTGGTCGAGCGCCGGACCGCGTTCGGCCATCAACACGTTGCGGCGGGTATCCAGCAGGATGCGCGCGGACAGGCGCTGGCTCTGGCGCAAGCCAGGCGGTTGCTGGCCTTCGGCGAAGCGCAGGCGTGCACTCACTTCGCCGTTCACCACTTCCGGCGACACCGCGATGACGTTGGCGGCATAGGTCTTGTTGTTGCCGCTGAGCTGCGCCGGCATGCCGATGGCGAGGTCGCGGGCGAAACTCTCCGGCACCTTGATCTCGACGTCGAAGCGCGACAGGTCGACCACGCTCAGCACCGCGGCATTGGCCTGCAGGTTGGAGCGCGGCTGCACGAAGACCTGGCCGACCTGGCCATCGAAGGGCGCGCGGATCTTCAGGGCATCGACCTGGCGACGCAGTTCGGTCACCACCGAACGCTGGCGATCGGCAAGGAGATGCTTGTTGCGCGCGTCCAGCGATGCGCTGGCACCCTGCAGCTTGAAGTTGCGTTGGGCAGTCGACAGGCCGAGCTCGGCCTTCTTCATCGTGTCCTGGGCAGTGGCAAGGGTGATCTGCGGAAGCGCGCCGCCTTCATAGCCGCGCCGGTAGCGCTGCAGGTCGCGGGTCGCGGTGGTGTTGTCGATCTGGGCCTGGTCGAGCGCCTTCTGCGCATTCGATCGCGCCAGTTGGGCGTCCAGCGTCGCGCGCCCGGCGTCGGCCTCCATGCTCGCCAGCGTCGATTCTTCCTGCGCCAGCTTGGAGCGCAGTTCAGGGCTGTCGATCTCGGCGAGGACATCACCTTCCTTCACTGCATCACCGGCAACCACGTGCAGGTTCACCGTGCCGCCGGCGATCGCATAAAGGCTGGGACTGTTCGATGCGATCACCCGGCCTTCGGCGGCGATGTCGCGCACCAGGTCGCCGCGCTTGACGGTGGCGATGCGCACCCGCGATGCGTCGACGGAACGTCCACCGGCGAGCCAGTTCATGCCGATCCAGCCGATCAGCGCGAGCAGGGCGATCGCGGCCGCGGCGATCATGAGGATGCGCTTGCGGCGTGCGGGCGAAGGGCGGTCGGTATTGAGCCGGGTGTCCTGGGCGGAGGTGTCGCGGATGGCCATGGGTGCGGATGATGAAAATGAAGAAATCGTCATCCTCCTTACGCAAGCCGCGTGCCAACGCCAAGCCATTGATCCGATTGGCTGAACGTCGTCTTTCGCGTGTCCATGCCGGTGCCCGGACGTCCGCGGACACTCACCGCAGCCCGCTAGAATGGGCGCTTCCCAGGAGAGGTGCGGAATCCATGTGTGGAATCGTCGGTGCGATCGCCAGCCGTGACGTGGTGCCAGTGCTGGTCGAAGGCCTGAAGCGGCTGGAATACCGCGGTTACGATTCTTCCGGCATCGCCGTGGTCGAGCGCGACAGCGTGCGCCGCGTGCGCAGGACCGGCCGCGTCATGGAGATGGAGCAGGCGGCCGTCGCCGAATCGTTCAACGCGCCGATCGGCATCGGCCACACCCGCTGGGCCACCCATGGCGGCGTGACCGAACTCAACGCGCACCCGATGGTCAGCCACGGCGACCTCGCGCTGGTGCACAACGGCATCATCGAGAACCACGAAGCGCAGCGCGAACGCCTGCGCAAGCTCGGCTACGAATTCACCTCGCAGACCGATACCGAGGTGATCGCCCACCTTGTCCACCACTATCAGTCAACCGGGTTGTCGCTGCTGATTGCGGTGCAGAAGGCAGTGAAGGAGCTGGAAGGCGCCTACGCGATCGCGGTGATCGATCGCCGCAGCCCCGACACCATGGTCGCTGCGCGCATGGGCTGCCCGCTGCTGGTCGGCCTCGGCGATGGCGAGAACTTCATCGCCTCCGACGTCTCGGCGATCATCCAGGCCACGCGCCGGGTGATCTTCCTCGAGGAAGGCGACACCGCAGAACTGCATCGCGACGGCGTGCGCGTGTTCGACAACCATGACAAGGAAGTGCATCGCGACGTCCACATGTCCGATGTCTCGCTGGCGTCGCTCGAGCTCGGCCCATACCGCCACTTCATGCAGAAGGAAATCCACGAGCAGCCGCGCGCGCTGGCCGATACGCTGGAAGGCGTGATCGATGCCGGGGGCTTCGATCTCGCGCTGTTCGGTGCGGATGCAGCCGAAGCCTTTGCCGGCGTCGATTCCGTGCAGATCCTCGCCTGCGGCACCAGCTACTACGCCGGCATGGTCGCGCGCTACTGGATCGAGTCGCTGGCCGGCATTCCCTGCGCGGTCGACATCGCCAGCGAATACCGCTATCGCGACATCGTCGCCAATCCGAAGCAGCTGGTGGTGACGATTTCGCAGTCGGGTGAAACCCTCGACACCATGGAAGCGCTCAAGTACGCCAAGCAGCACGGCATGCTGCGCACGCTGTCGATCTGCAACGTCCCGGAAAGCGCGATCCCGCGCGCCAGCAAACTGGTGTTCTACACCCGTGCCGGTGCCGAGATCGGCGTCGCCTCGACCAAGGCCTTCACCACCCAGCTCGCGGCGTTGTTCATCCTCGCCGCCGCGCTCGCCAAGCACAATGGCCGCCTCGATGCCGCGCGCGAACAGCAGCTGATCGAGGAGCTGCGCCACCTGCCGGGCAACGTCCAGTTCGCGCTCAACCTCGAACCGCAGATCGCTGCTTGGGCCGAACGTTTCGCGCCGAAGCAGAACGCGTTGTTCCTCGGTCGCGGCGTGTTCTATCCGATCGCGCTGGAAGGCGCGCTCAAGCTCAAGGAAATCACCTACATCCACGCCGAGGCGTATCCGGCGGGCGAGCTCAAGCACGGTCCGCTGGCGCTGGTCGACAAGGACATGCCGGTGGTCGTCACTGCATCCAACGATGCGTTGCTGGAGAAAGTGAAGTCGAACATCCAGGAAGTGCGCGCGCGTGGTGGCGAGATGTTCGTGTTCGCCGATGCCGACACCCACTTCGAGGAATCGGAAGGCGTGCACGTGATCCGCACGCCGCGCCATGGCGGCATGCTGACGCCTGTGGTCCACGCGATCCCGATGCAGTTGCTGGCGTACCACACCGCGCTGGCGCGCGGGACCGACGTCGACAAGCCGCGCAATCTGGCGAAGTCGGTGACGGTGGAGTAACGCGGACTCTTACGCCAGCGACTTCACGAAAACAGCAGCGATCGCTTCCAGCCCGCGCTGGTCTTCTGCGTCGAAGCGTGCCGGCTCCGGGCTGTCGAGATCGAACACGCCGATCAGCGAGCCGTCGCCTGCAACCAGCGGCACCACCAGCTCCGAACGCGATGCCGAATCGCAGGCGATGTGGCCGGGGAAGGCGTGCACGTCTTCCACCCGCTGGGTGGTGCGGGTGCGCGCGGCGGCACCGCACACGCCCTTGTCGAGCGGGATGCGGACGCAGGCGGGCAGTCCCTGGAACGGACCGACCACCAGCTCGGTGCCGTCGTACAGATAGAAACCGACCCAGTTGAGTGCAGGCAGCGCGTTGTAGACCAGCGCCGACAGGTTCGCGGCATTGGCGATGCGGTCGCGCTCGTCGTGGAGCAGGGCTTCGGCCTGTTCCAGCAGCTGCGCGTACTGTTCCGGCTTGCTGCCGGCGAGGGTGGCGGCGGTGAACATCGGCACAGTTTATCGCGCCCCACTTCTGGTGATAATGAAAGGATGAACAGGCTGCCCCGCAATTGTTATGTGACCGGCACCGATACCGGCATCGGCAAGACGCATGCCTCGGCGTGGTTGCTGCGCCAGCACGCGCTGGAGGGCCGCCGCGTCATTGGCATGAAGCCGGTCGCCAGTGGCTGCACATGGCGCGACGGCGAATGGCGCAGCGAGGATGCCGAAGCGCTGATCGCGGCCGCGAACGTCGAAGCCCCCTATGCCGACATCAATCCCTATGCGCTGGAGTTGCCGCTGGCGCCGGAACTGGCGGCGCGCGACGCCGGCATCGTCATCGATCCGATCAATATCGTTACTGCGCACTTCCGTTTGGCGCAGCTCGCCGATGGCGTGGTCGTCGAGGGCGTCGGGGGCTGGCTGGCGCCGCTGATGCCGTTGTTCGAACAATCGGAGCTGGTGCGTTCGCTCAACCTGCCGGTGGTGATGGTGGTGGGGTTGCGCCTCGGCTGCGTGCACCAGGCGCGTGCGACCGCGCGCGCGATCCTTGCCGACGGCTGCGATCTGGTCGGCTGGATCGGCAACGGCATCGATCCGGAGATGTCGCATCGTGACGACAACATCGCCATCCTCGATCGCGTGCTGCCGGTGCCGCGACTGGCCGTGCTGGAGTGGGAAGGTTGAGCAACACGATGACGCATCCGCCGATCGGGCATCTCCTGCGCGAATGGCGCGGACTGCGCCGGCTCAGCCAGCTCGACCTCGCGCTGGAATCGGGCATTTCCACCCGCCACCTCAGCTACATCGAAACCGGCAAGGCGCAGGCGGGGCGTGGCGTGCTGGCGCGGATCGCCGACGTGCTGGCGATGCCGTTGCGCGAACGCAACGCGCTGATGGTCGCTGCAGGTTACGCGCCGCACTACGCCGAGAGCGCGATCGATGCGCCGGCGCTGGACATGATGCGGCGCGCGGTCGGCATGATCGTCGCCCACCAGGAGCCGTATCCGGCCTTCGTGCTCGATCGTTACTGGAACGTGCTGCAGGTCAACGACGGCGCCATCCGCATCAACCAGCTGGTGATGTCGGGGCGCCAGAGTCCGCACACCAACATCCTCCACCAGGTGTTCGATCCCGAGGACATCCGCGCCTTCATCGTCAACTGGGAAGAAGTCGCGGAAAAATTCATCCGCCATCTCCATCAGGAAATCGTCACTTCGCCGGGTGACGGTCGCGGACAGGCTTTGCTGGATGAAATCCTGCGCTATCCCGGCGTGCCCGGGAACTGGCAGCATCGCGATGCCATCGGCGCGCCGTCACCGATCCTGACGATGACCTTCCGCAGCAGTCGCGGTGATCTGAGTTTCTTCGAAACGATCACCACTTTCTCGACGCCACGCAACATCACGCTGGACGAGATGCGCATCGATTGCGCCTTCCCTGCCGACGACCACACCGCCGCCGTGTGCGCCGACCTCGCTCGCACTAGTTGACGCGGGTGTATTCCAGGCGCACCGCCAGTGCTTCGCCCTTGCCGCGGTCTTCGTGGTACTCGTAGCTGAAGTGGTTGGCGTCGATCGCGTGCAGCACTTCGCGCAAGCCGATCTTCGCGCCGGGATTGACGCCATCCGCCAGCGTGGTGCGGAAGGTGTAACTCGCGCCTGCGGCATCGTATCCGCCGGTCGCGACGATGATTCCCGGGAAATTGATGTCCATCCAGGTGCTGTAGTACTCGTGGCTGGCGTTGTCGTAGCCGAGGTAGCCGAGTCCGTCGAACGGCTTGTCCCTGGCGTCGATGTGCAGTTCCTGGCGCAGGCGGCTGCCATTCAACACCGGCGTGATCATCGCGCTGCCGCGATCGACCTGCGGTGCCTTGCCGGGCGACGTCCACATCGTCTGGACGACCGCCCAGTGCCCGGCCAATGTCGCCAGTCGCGCGTGTTCGGCATCGGACTGCGGCGTTGCAGCGGAGGTGGCCAGCGGCGTGGCCGCGATCGCGAGCGCGAACAGGAGTGTGCGGAGAGTCGTCATCGGTGCCATCACGGATTGGATGGCGGGCAGCTTGCGAGCGGCATCGGCCAGCGGCAATGACCTTGGAGGTCATGTCGCGCGAAGCTTGATCATCACGCAAAAAAAAGCCCGGCCGAAGCCGGGCTTTCACAACCACGAGGTGAAGCGTGAAACGTATTACTTGCGGCGACCGGCGCTCTTGGCGACCTTCTCGACCTGTTCGGTGGCCTTCTTGGTGGCCTGCTCGAACTGACCCTTGGCGATCTGGCCGATGGTCTCGTTGGTCTTGACGGTGGACTCGTAGGCTTCCTGGCCGGCAACAACGGCGCGCTCGACGTTTTCGCGGGCGATCTGGACGCCGGCCGGCACGACTTCGCGCAGACCATTGAGGTCACGGACGTCGAGCAGCTGGTTGAAGTAGGCGAAAGCGGCGCCGGTGTTCTCTTCGAGGGCGGCGAGCTGCAGGCCGAACACGTGCTCGACGTTCTGCAGGGCGAGGCGGTTGATGTGCGCGGCAGTCTCAGCGTACTGGCGCGTGTTCGCGGCGAACTGGTCGTTGAACTGCTGGTACATGGTGATGCTCCGTAAAAAATCAGCGGAATGCCGATTTGTGCGTCGCAGCATAACCTGAATTTTTGTGCAATGCAACAAGAACCGGAAAATTCCCCCAACGGTTCAGTTTCAGCCGGTGTAGCGGCAGCCCGAGGTGCAGGTCTCGTGGACCACGACCTCGGCCAGCAGGGGCAGCCGGGGCTTCAGGTGGTCCCAGATCCAGATCGCCAGGCGTTCGCTGGTCGGATTCTCGAGACCGGGGATGTCGTTGAGGTAGTGGTGGTCCAGCTGGTCGTACAGGGGCTGGAAAGCGGCCTTGATGTCGGCGAAGTCCATCACCCAGCCGGTGTCGGCGCCGGGTTCGCCACGCACGCGCAGTTCAACCCGGAAGCTGTGGCCGTGCAGGCGTGCGCACTTGTGGCCTTCCGGCACGTTGGGCAGGCGGTGTGCGGCCTCGAGGGTGAAGACTTTGAAGATATCCATGCGGGGCGCATTGTCGCAGGTATTCCGTCGTCGCCGATTGGTCGGGGCGATGCCGACTGAATCGGTCCAGCTTTCGGCAGCGTGCTTTGTATGCTGGGCTTGGGCCAATCCGGGACGATCACCATGCGCCAGAACGCCAGTACCGGGACTCCCTTCGGGACGACCGCCGGAATGCTGATTCTCGTCGCGGCGGCGATGGGGGCGATCGATCTTGCCATCGCCGCGATCTACTGGAATCTCCCGCTGGAACGCATCCTGCGTTCCGTCGCGCGCTGGTTTGTGGACGTCAGGTCGATGGCGCCAGTGGCCGTGGCCATGGCTGGCGCCCTGGTCCAGTTGGCGATGATGCTGCTGATGATTCTTGGCGCGTTCCCGCTCGTCCGCCTGCTCGAATCGGGTAGGCCGCTCCTGCGCATCGGGATGCTGGGCGCGCTCTACGGCGGCGCCTTCTACATCTTCCAGTTCCACGTCCTGCTGCCGCTGTTCCACCCGCTGCCCGACCTGGGCCTGCGCTGGGAGCTGGCGTGCTTCGCCGATTACGCGTTGTTGCTTGGGCCCTGCGCGCTGTACGCGGCACATGTGCTGGAAAGCAAAAAGCCCCGCGCTGGCGGGGCTTTGCGTATGGTGGCTATGGGTGGACTCGAACCACCGACCCCAGCATTATGAGTGCTGTGCTCTAACCGGCTGAGCTACATAGCCGAACGCCCGCAAGGTGCGGGGAACCCGTAATTCTGCATGGCCACGGGCGGGGCGTCAATGCTGTTGTTCCGTCACATTTCGCATGGCAGAGTCGAACACAGTCAAGATTTGGAGTCCGCATCGTGATCGATCCGGACGGATATCGCCCCAACGTGGGCATCGTGCTGATGCGCGAGGATGGGCGTGTGTTCTGGGCGCGGCGGATACGCCGTGACGGTTGGCAGTTCCCGCAGGGGGGGATGAATACCGACGAGACGCCGCTGGAAGCGATGTATCGCGAACTGCAGGAAGAGACTGGCCTGCAGGCGCATCACGTCGACGTGCTGGGGGCGACCCCCGGCTGGCTGCGCTACCGCCTGCCGCCGCGGGCGATCCGCCACCAGGAGCGCGCGGTCTGCATCGGCCAGAAGCAGGTGTGGTTCCTGTTGCGGCTCAAGGGCGACGAATCCGAAGTCCGGCTGGACGCCACCGGCCATCCCGAGTTCGACCGCTGGCGCTGGGTCGACTTCTGGTACCCGATCGACAACGTGGTGATGTTCAAGCGCCGGGTCTATGCCTCGGCACTGCATCACCTGGCGCCGCTGGCGCGTGACATCGCCGGCCAGGGCGCGATCCCGCCGCCCGACCCGCGTTCACGGGCGCTGCTGTTCAACCACCAAGGGCGGCGGCGCCAGATCCAGCAACGCGTGCCGGTGACTCAGGCCGCCGAAGACTGATCGCCGTTGCCCGCCTCGATCGCGGGCTTGCCCTGGAAAGAGTCGCGCAGCTGGCGGTGCAGGCGGCTCAGCTTGCGCCACAGCCACCACATCAGCAGCAGCACGGTGATGGTGACTGCCATCGCCAGTCCGAAGGCGACCCACGGATGCGTCCAGATCAGCGCCAGTGCGCCAACGGTGGTGGTGTCCTCGACGATCGACGCCGTCCAGTTGCTGACCGGCTCCGGCGAGGTATTGATCATCCCGCGCGTCGCCGTCTTCAGCGTGTGGCTGGTCAGCGCGGTGAGCGCACCGGCGGCGAGCATGCCGGTGTGCATCCCGGCACCGCCACCGCTGGCGTCGCCGGTGAGGGTGGGAATCGCGGCGGCGGCGAGGAAGGCGCCGGCGGGAACGCGCAGCAGGGTATGGGCGAGGTCCCAGGCGCTGTCGACGCCGGGAATCTTGTCGGCGAAGAATTCGGCGACGGCCATCACCCCGGTGATGCCGAGCACCCACGGCGATTGGGTGACCTGCAGGCCATCGGGCAGGTGCATCCAGCCCATGGCGCCGGCGAGTCCGATGCCGAACACGGTGAGATAGACGCGGATACCCGCCAGCCAAGCCAGCAGGATGCCGATGATGAAGACATGGGTGGACGTCAGGTGCAGCATTGGCACATCCCCTCGGGAAGCGGGTCCCGTTCCGGCGCTTTATGCAGCAGCCTACCTTGACGCGATGTGAAGCAGGGGGCTATACGACCGTATGACTGCGGACCCGTCCACACAATCGACCGGAAAGCACCGCCTTACCCTGGCGGGCGTGGCCTGGACCGCGACGGCGTTGCTGGTGATGGCCGGCGCGGCGCTGGGCCTGTGGCGGGCGGCGCATCGCACGCCGCCGGGCACGCTGAATCCGGCGGTATCGATGCCGGGCAATGTCGCCGACCTGCAGCAGGCATTGGCGAATGCCCGCAAGTCCGATGAGATCTCGCGCGCGGCCAATGCCGAATTGCAGAAGACGCTGGCGCAACGTGACGAGGAGATCGCCTCGCTGAAGGCGGATGCCGCGTTCTACCAGAAGTTCGTCGGCGCGAGCGCGGATCGCCGGCCGCTGGCGGTGCAGGGCATGCAGGTGCACCAGCAGGGCGGTGCGGTCTGGCGCTTCCAGGCGATGATCGGGCAGAACGTGAACCGCGATGGCGACAACAGCGGCAAGTTCACCCTTGGCATGGAAGGCATGCAGGACGGCAAGCTGCGCAAGCTGGCCTGGAGCGACTTGCGCCAAGATGCCGGTTCCGACGGCATCCCCTACGACTTCAAGATGTTCCAGCGGGTGTCCGGCGACATCGCCCTGCCGCCGGGGTTCGCGCCGACGCGGGTGCTGACGCATCTGCAGCCGGCGGGTGGCGCGGCGGTCGAGAACTCGTTCGCGTGGAAGGACGTGGTCGACGTCGATTGAGCTTGAATCGCCGCCATTCGCCCTTATCCTTGAGGGCATGGAAGCGCAATCCACCACCACCGCGACACCCAGCTACCAGCAGCTGGAGACGCCGCTCGAGTTCACCCCGGCCGCGGCCGCCAAGGTCGCCGAGCTGATCGCCGAGGAAGGCAATGCCGACCTCAAGCTGCGTGTCTACATCCAGGGCGGCGGCTGCTCGGGCTTCCAGTACGGGTTCGAGTTCGACGAAGCGCAGGCAGAGGATGACCTCGCCGTCGTCACCAATGGCGTGACGCTGCTGGTCGATCCGCTGAGCCTGCAATACCTGATGGGCGCGACGGTCGATTACGTCGAGTCGCTGACCGGCGCGCAGTTCACCATTCGCAATCCCAACGCCAAGACCACCTGCGGCTGCGGATCGTCGTTCACGACATGACGCCGGCCTTCATGGGACACGGTCTTCCGGGATTCGCCTTCCTCGCCGAATCGCTGGATCGCGCCGATCACCTGCGCAGTGACGAAACCGCGCTCGCCGTGTTGCGCACGCGTGCGCGTTGCATCGGCGTCGATGGTGATGGCCGCACGGCCGTCGATGCGCAAGGCGGATTGCAGGTGTTGCCGGGAGAAGCGCCCGACGACGCGATCTTCCTCGGCATGCGGGGCGACATGCCGTGGTTCGCGCGGTTGATCGCGCAGTGGCCCGATGGCCAGCGCCTGCTCGACCTGCGTGCAGCGGCGATGCAGTGGCCATCCTTCGAATCCACCTTGTTCGCGCAGGCGCGCGCGGTGCTGCGTTGGCGTTCGCAATATCGCCATTGCCCGGTTTGCGCCCATGCGCTGACGTTTTCGCGCGCGGGCTGGCAGGGTAATTGCGAGGCCTGCGGCGCGGTGCAGTATCCGCGCAGCGATCCCGCGGTGATCGTCGCGGTGAGCGATGGCGAGCGACTGTTGCTTGGTCGCCAGTCATCGTGGCCGGCCAATCGCTATTCGACCCTGGCCGGTTTCGTCGAGCCGGGAGAATCGCTGGAACAGACGGTGCAGCGCGAAGTCTTCGAGGAAAGCCGGGTGCGCGTGTTGCACAGTCGCTATCTCGCATCGCAGCCGTGGCCGTTCCCGGGTTCGTTGATGCTCGGGTTCGTCGCCCATGCCGAACCCGATGTGCCGGATACCTGGCAGGACGAGCTGGAAGACGCGCGCTGGTTCACGCACGACGAAGTCGTGCGCGCGCTGGAGGGACGTTCCGGTGAAGGCGGCCTGGAAGTGTCGCCGCAGGTGTCGATTTCGCGCTGGTTGATCGAGCAGTGGGCCGCAGGCGAACGCGCCTAGCGCTACGCCGCATCCCCGCGCAGCTCGCGCACCTTGGCTTCCAGCACTTCGCTGGTGATGCCATGGCCTTCGATCGGTGCATCGGCAACGACTTCGACGTGGGCACGGAAACGCCGCGGCAGGCGGCCACGGTGCAGCCTGGAATCGCGACGGCTCCACATGCTCGACCACATTCCGCGCAGGGCCATCGGAATCACCGGCACCGCGCGTTGTTCCAGGATCTTCTCGACGCCGGACTTGAACGGTGCGATCTCACCGTCCTTGGTCAATGCGCCTTCCGGGAAGATGCCGACCAGTTCGCCTTCGGCCAGTGCAGCGTCGATTTCGGCGAACGCGCGCCTCATCAGCTCGGGGTCTTCCTTCGCGCCGGCGATCGGGATCGCCTTGGAAATCTTGAAGATCCAGCGCAGCACGGGGATGTTGAAGATCTTGTAGTACATGACGAAACGCACCGGGCGCGGGATAGACGCCGACAGGATCAGTGCGTCCATGAAGCTGACGTGGTTGCAGACGATCAGCGCCGCGCCTTCATCAGGAATGTGGTCGATGCCGCGTGCGCGCAGCCGGTACAGCGTGCGCACCAGCACCCAGCTGAGGAAGCGCATCAGGAATTCGGGGACGATCGTGAAGATCCAGATCGCGACCAGGGTGTTGGCGACGGCAAGCGCGAGGAAGATCTGCGGGATGGTCCAGTGCAGGTATTCACGCAATGCGAGGCAGATCAGCGATGCCGCGACCACGAAGCCCGAGTTCTGGATGTTGAGCGCGCCGATCACCCGCGAAAGTTCATCCTTGGGCGTGCGGCTCTGGATCAGCGCGAACAGCGGCACCACGAAGAAACCGGTGAACATGCCGATGCCTACGAGGTCGATGACGATGCGCCAGCTGCCGGGTTGGTGCATGAAGCCGGTGATATCGAGGCCGCTCGCGGGTGCGGCACCGCTGCGTGCGAAGTAGAGATCGAACAAAAACGCACTGATGCCGAACGCGCCGAGCGGGACCAGGCCGATCTCGACCGTGCGCGCCGAAAGTTTTTCGCACAGCACGGCGCCAAGGCCGGTGCCGACCGAGAACAGCGCCAGCACGAAGACATAGAGCGTGTTGCCCCCGCCGAGATTGAGCGGCGCGTAGTCCGGCAACTCCGCCGCGAACACGGTGCCGACGAACCAGAACCACGACACGCCGAGCACCGCGTTGCGCACCGCCAGTTGCTTGCGCGCGAGCTTCATCACGCCGACGGTTTCGGTCACGGGATTCCAGTTGATCCTCAGGTCGGGCGCGCTGGCGCCGACGAGCGGGATCAGTTTCGCTGCGATCCACGCAGCCGTCGCGATCGCCAACACCGCGGCAGCGGCCAGCCATGGCGACTGCGCGCCGCCGATGCTGAAGATCAGGCCGCCGACGATCATGCCGACCAGGATCGAGATCGACGTGCCCATCTCGACCAAACCATTTCCGCCGGTGAGTTCGCGCGGATGCAGCACCGCCGGCAGGATCGAATACTTCACCGGCCCGAACAAAGTCGAATGCACGCCGGTCGCGAACAGCGCGATCAGCAGCAGCGGCAGATGGTGGGTGACGAAGCCCAGCGCCGCGACCAGCATGATCAGCACGCCAAGCAACATGGCGAGGCGAATCAGTTTCGCCTTTTCCATCTTCTCGGCGATTTGGCCGGCGGTGGCCGAGAACAGGAAGTAGGGGAGGATGAAGATCGCCGGCGCCAGCTGCGTATAGAGTCCTCGCTCGGACGCAGGCACCTGCAGCCAGAACAGCAGCCCGATGATGCCCTGGCGAAACACGTTGTCATTGAAGGCGTTGAGGCATTGCACCGTGAAGAACGGCGCGAAGCGGCGCTGGCGCAGCAGGGCGAACTGGGAATGGGACGACATGCAGGGCTCCCCGGGGTTTGGGGGAGGATAGCGGAGGCAACAGCATTCTGTAGGGGTGTTGCTTTATTCTCACCTTCAGGAGGGCCGTGCATGCCATTGAGTCTCAATGAAATCCGGGATCGGGCACGATCATTTGCCACGGAGTGGGCGCTCGAAACCTCGGAGCGTGCCGAAGCGCAAAGTTTCTGGAATGAGTTTTTCAACGTCTTTGGCGTGAATCGTCGCCGAGTCGCGGTGTTCGAGCAAAAAGCGCAGCGATTCAGCGGCAGCAAGCATGGGCGCATCGATGTGTTCTGGCCCGGGGTGATGCTTGCAGAACACAAGAGTACGGGAGTCGATCTGGACGCCGCGTACCAGCAGGCGACGGATTACTTCGCAGGCATTGTGGATGCGGAGTTGCCGCGTTACGTCCTCGTTTCCGACTTCCAGCGCTTTCGACTGCATGATCTGGACGGGGATGCGGCTCCGGTCGAGTTCGCATTGACCGATCTTCACAGGGAAATTGGTCGTTTCGGATTCATCAGCGGCTATCAGACGCGCACCTACAAGGAAGAAGACCCGGTCAACGTGCAGGCGGCCGAGCGCATGGGTAAGCTGCACGATGCGCTCAAGGCTGCAGGGTATGACGGCCATGCGTTGGAACTGCTGCTGGTACGTCTGTTGTTCTGCCTGTTTGCAGATGACACGGGCATCTTCCCGCGCCAGGCATTCCATGAGCTGATTTCCCAGCGAACTTCGGTCGACGGAGCAGATCTCGGTCTATGGATCGGGCGCGCGTTCCAAGTGCTCAATACCCCGCCCGAGAAACGCCAGAGCACGCTGGACGAACAGCTGGTCGAACTGCCCTACGTGAACGGACGGTTGTTCGAGGAAATTTTGCCGCTGGCCGATTTCAATGCGGCGATGCGCGGGCAGCTTCTGGAAGCGAGCGTGCTGGATTGGAGCCGTATCAGCCCGGCTATCTTCGGCTCCATGTTCCAGTCGGTGATGGATGCGAAGGCGCGGCGCAACCTTGGGGCGCACTACACCAGCGAGAAGAACATCCTGAAACTGATGGGGCCGTTGTTCCTCGATGAGCTGAAGGCGGAATTGGACAAGGCCGGGAATGACGAAAAGAAGCTGGCGCAGCTCCATCGCAAGCTGGCCACGCTCAAATTCCTCGACCCGGCCTGCGGGTGCGGCAACTTCCTGGTCATTGCGTACAGGGAGTTGCGCCTGCTGGAGCTGGAAGTCCTCAAACGCCAGTTTGCGATGCAGCGCAGCGTGTTGGTGCATGTGACGGATCATGCACTGTTGGATGTGGACCAGTTTTACGGTATCGAAGTCGAGGAGTTTCCGGCGCAGATAGCACAGGTGGCAATGTGGCTCATGGACCACCAGATGAATCTGCGCGTGGCCGAGCAGTTTGGCGAGAACCTGATCCGCCTGCCGCTGAAGAAGTCGGCGACCATCGTGCATGGCAATGCGTTGCGGATGGATTGGAACGACGTGGTGCCAGCGAGTGGGCTGGATTACATTCTGGGGAACCCGCCGTTTATTGGTTCCAAAATGATGACTGCGGCTCAACGGGCTGACTTGTTGTCAGTCGCTGGTCCGCTGAAGGGGGCGGGCGTCCTGGATTTCGTGAGTGCGTGGTACCTCAAGGCTGCACGCTACATCGGTGATTGTCCGATTCGCGCAGGGTTCGTCTCCACGAATTCGATCACCCAAGGGGAACAAGTCAGTGTGTTGTGGGGTGAAGTTCTGCGGCTTGGCTTCGGTATCTTCTTCGCGCACCGCACGTTCCAATGGAGTAATGAGGCGAAGGGTGTAGCTGCGGTGCATTGCGTGATCGTGGGTTTCGCCAAAGTGAACATCCAACCAAAGCGTTTGTTTGATTATCAGAATATTCGTGGTGAACCCCATGAAGTGATCGCCGGAAATATCAATCCATATCTGGTTGATGCTCCAGATGAGTTGTTGCCGAATCGGGCCAAGCCAATCTGCCCCGTGCCTGAAATTGGAATCGGCAACAAGCCTATTGATGGCGGCTATTTCCTGTTGACGCCAGATGAGCGTGCTGATTTGGTTCGGCGTGAACCTAACGCCGCGAAGTTCATCAAGAGGTGGTGCGGGGCGACGGAATTCCTGAATTCCATCGAGCGATATTGTTTATGGTTGGCGGATGCTTCGCCTGCCGAATTGCGATCCATGCCGGCGGTCATGGAGCTTGTCGATAAAGTCAGGAAATTTCGACTCGGGGAAATTGATGCAAAAAATGGACGGAAGGCAAAGGCCGGTCAGAGCTCGGTTGAGCTCGCTGACACCCCGACGCGCTTCCATGTTTCCAATCTGCCTACATCGGATTACTTGCTGATCCCGCGTCATTCTTCAGAGAATCGAGCGTTCATTCCGATGGGCTTCATGAGTCCGCAGGACCTTTCTGGCGATGCCAATCTAATCAGTGGAAATGCCTTGTCGTTCCACTTGGGGGTCATGCATTCGACCATGCACATGGCTTGGATACGCACTGTCTGCGGTCGGATCAAAAGTGATTTCCGTTACTCCAAAGATATCGTCTACAACAACTTCCCCTGGCCTGATGTTGATGGCAAAAGCCGCGAAGCAATCGAAACTGCCGCCCAAGGCGTGCTTGATGCCCGCGCACAGTTCCCGGACTCCACTCTCGCTGACCTTTACGATCCGCTGACCATGAAGCCCGCGTTAGCCAAGGCGCACCAGCAACTCGACAAGGCGGTGGATGCAGCCTATCTCTCCGCGGAAAAGGCAGCAGGCCGCAAGCCGCCCAAACTCACGACTGATGCCGAGCGCGTGGCATTCCTGTTCGAGCGTTATCAGGCGCTCACATCGCTGCTTCCCGCAGCCAAGGCGAAAAAGACCGGGACAAGGAAGAAGGCGCAAGAATGAACTCGATCATCACGTTTGCAATCATGTTCGTGGTCATGGTGCTGCCACTTTCATTGGCAGTTGGCGTGGTATCCCTGCAGCGGCGCCATCAACGGCGAAGCGGCAGGCGTTCGCCTCTGAGCGAGAAGCGGGCCTACTTGCCGGGCGAACAATTGCGGATGCGCATTGAAGACCTGGGGCTTGAGATCGAAAGTCAGGTCGTGCTGCTGCTCATGGTCGGCCCGCTTGCCCTGATGGTGATTTTGCTGCCCCGCATACAGTGGTCGATCCTTCGGTTGTCCTGGCTGGATTGGGCCGTGCTGGGCATTGCGATCATTGCGTGCCTGTTTAGCATCCGCAAAATCCTGCAATTGCGGCACGAACGGCGCAAATACGAAGATGGCGCGCGCGCGGAGGTCTATGTTGCACAGCAACTTGATCGGCTTCAGGCGCAAGATTGTCTGGTATTGCACGACATTCCCGTCGGAAAATTCAATATTGACCATGCAGTCGTTGGAACGCATGCCGTATTTGCGATTGAGACGAAGTCGCGGCGCAAGGTCGGGAAAGGCAAGGAGTCGGCGAACGTCGATTACGACGGGAAGTTGTTGCAATTTCCCGGATGGGTTGAAACCGATCCACTGGATCAGGCACGTGGGCAGAGCAAGTGGTTGGCGGAGTATCTGCGCGGGGAAACGGGGGAACCGGTTGCGGTGATCCCTGTTGTCTGTCTGCCAGGCTGGTTCGTGCGGTCAGGGAAGGATGCGCATCGAAGCGATGTTCGCGTCATCAATCCGAAGATGACTTTGTCGCTGCTTGATACGGGTGGGCGGCCTGTACTGCCGAATGCACAACGTATCCGCATCGTGACTGCGCTATACAAGCTGTATCCGGAACAGCATGCGGATAATTAGGTCAGTCGGGCGATCAACCCTGATAGAGGGCTTTCGGTTCGTGCAGGGCGTGTCCATCGCCGAAACGGAGGCGGGGACGCAACCAATCGGCGAATTCGTCCTCGGACACGGAGCCTTCCGCAAGCCCCAGGTAAACCGGATACAACTCGAGGTCATCGGCTTCCAGCGTGGCGCCGTTGAGCATGATGAATGTTTCGCACGCCACTGCTGCCGTGCGCTTGTTGCCATCGACGAAGGGATGATTGCGCGCGAGGCCGAACGCAAGGCTGGCCGCAAGGTCGGCCAGATCAGGCGGCGGGTCGCCATAGGCGAACAATTGCTGCGGGCGCGCCAATGCCGATTCCAGCAGCGGTTCATCGCGTACACCGTTGCCGCCGCCATGTTCGGCAAGTTGACGTTCGTGGATGGCAAGCGCGAACGCGCGATTGATCCAGACGATCACGGCGGTTACTGCGCGAGCTTGTGGAGCAGGGTGCGGCGCTTGCGCATCACTTCCTCGGCCACTTCCATCTGTGCGGCCAACTCAGGATCGTAGGTCGTCAGCCGGATGCCGTCCGGTGTTTCGATTGCATAGAGTTCGTCGCCCTTGTCGAGGCGCAGGCGCGCGAGCAGCTCCTTGGGCAGGATGACGCCGGCGGAATTGCCGATGGCGCTGATCTTGAGCTTCATGGCGAGCTCCATGGAATGGTTATAACAAACGTTATACCATCAGGAGTCGCTTCGCAACCGCCCGGATTCCGGGCTTATCCGCGCTCCATCGCCCGCCAGCCGATATCCCCGCGATGGAACTCGCCATCCCAACGGATCTTGGTGACTTCCGCATATGCCTTGCGCTGGGCATCGGCGACCGAGTTGCCGAGCGCGCACACGCACAGCACGCGGCCGCCGGCGGTGACGACGTTGCCGTCGGCATCGAAGGCGGTGCCGGCCTGGAAGACCTTGCAGTCGGGATCGATCGCGGCATCGAGGCCGTGGATGATGTCGCCGGTGCGCGGTGCATCGGGATAGCGTTCGGCCGCCATCACCACGCCGAGCGAGACCTGCGGATTCCAGTGCGCTTCGACCTGGTCGAGGCGACCGTCGATCGCGGCTTCGACCAATTCCGGGAAATCGGACTGCAGGCGCAGCATCACCGGCTGGGTTTCGGGATCGCCGAAGCGCACGTTGAACTCGATCACCTTGGGCGTGCCCGCGGTGTCGATCATCAATCCCGCGTAGAGAAAACCGGTGAACGGAATGCCGTCCTTGATCATGCCGGCGACGGTCGGGTTGACGATTTCGCGCATCACCCGTGCGTGCACTTCGGGCGTGACCACCGGTGCCGGTGAATACGCACCCATGCCGCCGGTATTCGGGCCGGTGTCGCCATCGCCGACGCGCTTGTGGTCCTGCGAGGTCGCCATCGGCAACGCGGTCTTGCCGTCGACCATCGAGATGAAGCTGGCTTCCTCGCCAGCGAGGAATTCCTCGATCACCACGCGTGATCCGGCCTTGCCGAAGGCATTGCCCTGCAGCATGTCGCGCACGGCGGCTTCGGCTTCGTCCAGCGCCATCGCCACGATCACGCCCTTGCCGGCGGCGAGACCGTCGGCCTTGATGACGATCGGCGCGCCTTTCTCGCGCACATAGGCGAGCGCGGCATCGACATCGGTGTGCACGGCGTAGAACGCAGTCGGGATGCCATGGCGGGCGAGGAAGTCCTTGGCGTAGGCCTTGCTGCCTTCCAGCTGCGCGGCTGCAGCGGTCGGGCCGAAGATCTTCAGGCCGGCTTCGCGGAAACGGTCGACCACGCCGGCGACCAGCGGCGCTTCCGGGCCGACCACGGTGAAGGCAACACCTTCGCTGCGCGCGAGTGCGATCAGGCCATCGAGGTCGGTGGCGGCGACGGCGACGTTGCGGCACTTCGTTTCGTGCGCAGTGCCGGCGTTGCCGGGCGCGACCAGCACTTCGTTGACGCGCGCCGATTGGGCGAGACGCCAGGCCAGTGCATGTTCGCGACCACCGGAACCGATGACGAGGAGTTTCATCGCAGAGTCCTTTTGAATCCCCGCACAAGGATGTGCGGGCTTTTGCGAGGGATTCGCATCAATGCCGGAAGTGGCGAATGCCGGTGAAGACCATGGCGATGCCATGTTCGTCGGCAGCGGCGATGGTTTCGTTGTCGCGCATGGAGCCGCCGGGCTGGATCACCGCCTTGATGCCGGCTTCCGCCGCGGCGTCGATGCCGTCGCGGAACGGGAAGAAGGCGTCGCTCGCCATCACCGATCCCGGCACGACCAGTCCGGCGTCGACCGCCTTGATGCCGGCAATGCGCGCCGAATACACGCGGCTCATCTGGCCGGCGCCGACGCCGACGGTCTGCAGGTCCTTGGCATAGACGATTGCGTTCGATTTGACGAACTTGGCGACCTTCCACGCGAACAGCAGGTCGGCGAACTGCGCTTCGGTCGGCGCGAGTTTCGTCACCACCTTCAATTCGTCACGGGCGACGACGCGATCGTCGGCGGTCTGCATCAGCAGCCCGGAACCGACGCGCTTGGTATCAATGAATCCCTGCGACGCCGGTGCCAGTGGAATGCGCAAGACACGCACGTTGGCCTTCTTCTTGGCGTAGGTCAGTGCTTCATCGTCATAGTCGGGTGCGATCAGCACTTCGACGAACTGGCGATCGAGGATGGTCTTCGCGGTCGCGCCATCGAGCCTGGTGTTGAAGGCGATGATGCCGCCGAAGGCCGAGGTCGGATCGGTGGCATAGGCTTTTTCATAGACGTCGGCCGGACCGGTTCCCACTGCGACGCCGCAGGGATTGGCGTGCTTGACGATGACGCAGGCCGGCGCCTCGAACTGGCGCACGCATTCCCAGGCGGCATCGCTGTCGGCGATGTTGTTGTAGCTCAGTTCCTTGCCCTGCAACTGGGTGAAGGTCGCCAGCGAGCCCGGCGCCGGATACAGGTCGCGGTAGAACGCAGCCTGCTGGTGCGGGTTCTCGCCGTAGCGCAGGTCCATCACCTTGACGAAGCTGCCATTGGCCTGCGCCGGGAACGCGGAGCGCGAACCATCGGCTTCAATGGCCGAAAGATAGTTGCTGATCGCGGCGTCGTACTGGGCGACGCGATTGAACGCGGCCACCGAAAGTTCGAAGCGCGTCTTGGCAGCGAGTGCGCCATTGTTCGCATCGAGTTCCGACAAGATCGCTATGTACTGCGCGGGATCGGTGGCGACGGCGACGCGTGCGAAATTCTTCGCCGCCGAACGCAGCATCGCCGGGCCGCCGATGTCGATGTTCTCGATGATCTCGGCGAACGAGCTGTCCGGATTGGCGCTGACCCGTTCGAACGGATACAGGTTCAGCACCAGCAGGTCGATCGGAGCGATGCCGTGTTCGGCCATCACCGCGTCGTCGGTGCCGGCACGCCCGAGCAGGCCGCCATGCACGACCGGATGCAGGGTCTTGACGCGACCGTCCATCATTTCAGGGAAGCCGGTGGCGTCGCTGACGTCCTGCACGGCCAGACCGGCCTCGCGGATTGCCTTGGCGGTGCCGCCGGTCGAGAGCAGTTCGATGCCGCGCGCAGAGAGCGACTTGGCGAGATCGATCAACCCGGTCTTGTCGGAGACGGACAACAGGGCGCGGCGGATGGCGATGGCGTCGCCAGTCACGGAGTTCACGGGCATGGTCGTGGGGTGGTGCGGGGAATGCCGAATTATAGGCCGTCGGCCATGAATTCCTCGATGGCCCCGGCGTCGCGAACCAGGGCATCGCTGAGTATGCGGTGGCCGCTGGCGGTCACCACCACGTCGTCTTCGGTGCGGATGCCGATGCCGCGCCATTTCGCCGCCACGCCGCGGTCGTCGGGGCCGACGTAGAGGCCGGGCTCGACGGTAAAGGCCATGCCCTGTTCCAGCACCCGCGATTCGCCGTCGATGCGGTATTCGCCGACGTCGTGGACGTCGAGGCCGAGCCAGTGGCCGGTCTTGTGGCGGGTGAACCGCTTGTGGCTTTCGTCCTTCAGATGTTGCTTGAGCGTGCCCTTGAGCAGGCCGAGCGACAGCAGGCCGTCGGTCAGGGTTTCGATCGCGGCATCGTGCATCGCCGCCCATGGTCGCCCCGGTTGCGCCTGCGCGAGTGCCGCCCGCTGCGCCGCGCCGACCAGGTCGTGGAGGGCGCGCTGTTCATCGCTGAAACGGCCATTGACCGGAAAGGTGCGGGTGATGTCGGAGGCATAGCCGCGATATTCGGCGCCGGCATCGATCAGGATGAGGTCGTTCCTGCCGGATTTGGCGTTGTTGTCGATGTAGTGCAGCACGCAGGCATTGGCGCCCGCGCCGACGATGCTGCCGTAGGCGGGGCAGGCGTCATTGCGGCGGAACACGCGTTCGAGTTCGGCCTGCAATTCGTATTCGGCGATGCCGGGACGCGCCGCGCGCATCGCTGCCTGGTGCGCTTCGATGCTGATGTCGACCGCGCGCTGCATCACCCGCAATTCCTCGGCGCTCTTGAACAGCCGCATCTCGTCGAGGAGATGGCCGAGTTCGATGAATTCGTTGGGCGATTGCACGCCGCGGCGGTTGTGCGCCCGCGCGCGGTTGAGCCAGCCGATCAGCTTGAGGTCGAATTCGGTATCGCGCCCCAGGTGGTAGTGGACGCGGCTGCGCCCTTCAAGCAACCCGGGGAGGATTTCGTCGAGATCCTCGATCGGATAGGCGTCGTCGAAGCCGCGCGCGTGCACCGCATCTTCCGGTCCGACCCGCGCACCGTCCCAGCCTTCGCGCTCGGGATCGCGTTCGCGGCAGAACAGGATGGATTCACCGTGTGCACGACCCGGGATCAAGACCAGGACGGCGTGCGGCTCGGCGAATCCGGTCAGGTACCAGAGGTCGGAATCGGGGCGATAGGGATAGTGGGTATCGCGGCTGCGGACACGTTCGGGTGCGCTCGGGACGATGACGATGCCGTCATCTCCAACTTGCCGCATCAGTTGCCGGCGGCGGCGGGCATGGGTGGCCGCGGACAGGCCGGTCGGCATCGGGACGCGGCCTAGTGCAACTGGCGGCGACGCTTCGCGATGGCGATGTCGCCATGCAACAGCAGCACCGCGACCCGCACGAATTCCTCGATTTCGGCCAGCGCGGCTTCGTCTTCCTCGTCGCCATCGGGTTCGGCGGTGGCGGTGGCCAGTCGTGCCAGGTCCTGCAGTGCTTCCTCGCCTTCGTCCGAAAGCGGTGGTTCCGCGCCGGCGGCCAGGCCGAAGGCACCGAGGAAATGCCGGCACCAGTCGAACAGGGCGGCGCTGCGCGCCTGCAGCGTGGTGTCCTCGTCGGGCAGCAGCAGCGTCAGGCCAAGGTCGTTGTCTTCGATCTGGGCCTGGGTGCCGCGACCGAAGTGCCCGATCGCGCTGCCGTCCGCCAGTGCGGGCAGGGCGGGATCGGCCATCACCTTGCGCAACCATTCGCGGTCGGCATCGCCGCCACCGGCGATCCAGCCGATCAGTGCGCCTTGCAGTTCCCAGGGCGTGGTCGCCAGTTCAAGCTGGTCGAGTTCGGCTTGCAGGGCGGGTGCGGCGGGCAGGGATTCGGACATGGCAGCAGTGTAAAGCAGGCGGTGACGCCCGGCGTCGACCCCATGCTAATGTTTCGCCATGAACGGGCAGGATGCGATCGATCGACTGCAGGCGCTGGTGGAGCGCGCCGAAGGGCTGTCCGCGCGCCTGCACCGCCTGAGCGACGAGAACCGCGCCTTGCGTGCCGAGCAGCAGCAGTTGATGAACGAACGCGCCGATCTGGTCGCCCGCAACGAGCAGGCGCGCGTGCGCGTCGAAGCACTGATCCACCGCATCCGCACGCTGGAGGACCAGCCGTGAGCGAAATCGTCAACGTGCGCGTGATGGATCGCGACTACAGCGTCGGTTGCGAACCGGAAGAACGCGACGACCTGGTCGCCGCCGCCCGCATGCTCGACCAGCGCATGCGCGACATCCGCGGCAACAACCGCATGGCCGCGATCGAGCGCGTCGCGGTGTTGGCCGCACTCAATCTCGCCCACGAATTGCAGCAGACGCGCCACCAGGGCGGCGTGCTGGGCGACGAATTCGATCGCACGCTCGGCGATCTGGAACGCAAGCTCAACGCGCTCGCCGATCACGACGCGCGCTGAATGCGCGAAGAAAATCATGTGCGCGCCGACTCCGGTTGGCTATACTGATCGCGCTTCCTCTGCCGTGTTCGACAGCGCGCAAACATTCGCCTTGTCCCTTAAGAACGACATCGGAAATGTGAAGCGACCGGGCGTGCATGTCCGCCACGTGCGGAAAGCCCGAAGGTCGCCAAGCGCTTCCACTTGAACCCTGGGTTCAAGGCCGTTCAGCCGCATCGGCACGGCGGAGGAACCTTCTTTCCCGATCGCGGATAATGTGCGGATGCCCGCCTCCCGCGATCCCGCCCTCGATCTCCGCCGCCGCCTGCGCGATGCCCGTCGTGGCGTGAGCGCGGGCGAACGCCTGGCCGCTGCCGATGCCGTGGCGGGCGGATTGCTGGCGCTGCCGTTCGCGCCGACGCAGGGTTATGTCGCGGGCTACTGGGCGGTGGATGGCGAAGTGCCGCTGCATGCCTGGCAGCTGCGACTGCCGCCGCAGTGCGTCTATTGCCTGCCTGTTCTAAATGAGGGTGGACTCGATGAGGGCGACAACACCTTGCGCTTCGCACCGTTCCGCGCCGGGGACGAAACGCGTCCGAACCGTTTCGGCATTCCCGAGCCGGTGCTGGAAGCGACGTCGCTGCTTCAAGTGACGGACATGGCGTTGATCGTGCTGCCGCTGACCGGTTTCGATGCCAAGGGTCATCGCCTCGGCATGGGTGGAGGCTGGTACGACCGCACATTGCGCGACCATCGCACGGCACCTCCATATCTCGTTGGCGTCGGTTTCGACCGCCAGCGCGTCGAGGCGTTGCAGCCGCGCGAATGGGACGTGCCCTGCGACGCCATCGTCACCGAATCCACCACGTATCTGCGGGAGAAAGCATGAGCACGCGTGCCCATTACTGGCTGATGAAAACCGAGCCGACCGATTTCTCCATCGATGACCTGGAGAAGGTCGGGCGCGAGCCGTGGACCGGCGTGCGCAATTACCAGGCGCGCAATTTCATGCGCCAGATGAAGCCGGGCGACCAGGTCTTCATCTACCACTCCAACTGCGAAGTGCCGGGCATCTACGGCATCGGCGAAGTGGCGGGAACGCCCTATCCGGATCCCACGCAATTCAACAAGAAGTCGAAATACTTCGATCCCAAGTCGACCCAGGAACAGCCGCGCTGGGACCTGGTCGACATCGGCTACGTACGCCACCTGAAGCGCCTGCTGTCGTTGACCGAGATCCGCGAACATCGCGATGCGCTGGGCGAGGAATTCGCGCTGACGCGCACCGGGTCGCGCCTGTCGGTGCTGCCGGTGACTGCGGCGCAATGGAAGCTGCTGCTCGGCCTCGAAAAGAAATAACCACACTCCGGAACGCGAAACGATGAGCAACGAAGGCAAGCGACTGGCTGCGGAAAAGGCCATGGATTGGGTCGAGGACGGCATGATGGTCGGCGTCGGAACCGGCTCGACGGTGGCGTTCTTCATCGAAGCGCTGGGTCGCGAGAAGCATCGCATCCGCGGCGCGGTGTCGAGTTCCGAGCAGAGCACGGAAAAGCTGCGCGCGTATGGCATCGAGGTGTTCGATCTCAATTCGGTCGGCGAGCTCGAACTGTATGTCGATGGCGCCGACGAATGCGATCCGCGGAAGAACCTGATCAAGGGCGGCGGCGCGGCGCTGACGCGCGAGAAGATCATCGCCCAGGCGAGCAGGAAGTTCGTGTGCATCATCGATGCCAGCAAGCAGGTCGATGTGCTCGGCAGGTTCCCGCTGCCGGTGGAAGTGGTGCCGATGGCGCGCAGCATGGTCGCGCGCGAGCTGGTGGCGCTGACCGGCGGCCAGCCGGTGTTCCGCATGGACGCGTTGGAGCGCCCGATCGTCACCGACAACGGCGGCCACATCCTCGACCTGCACAACCTGCGCATCAGCGATCCGGTGGGCATCGAGGAACGCCTGAACCAGATTCCCGGCGTGATCAGCGTCGGGCTGTTCGCGCGTCGACCGGCGGATGTCGTGATCGTCGGTGGCGAGCCGCCGCGCGTGTTGTAACTTCGCGCGGAAAGCATTACCGGCTGGGCGCCTATCGCACGCGCTGGCTTCGCGGGAGGCCAGCTCCGGTGCGAGGGACGCCGCAAGTACGTCCATGTAGGCTCATGCGCCGCATCCATGCGGCGCAATGCCCACGCCCCGGACTGGCACACCCGCGGCCGCGCGCGTGTTGTTGCTTTCTGGGAGAGAAGCGAAAAGCCCGCCACCGGCGGCGCCTATGCGGTTCGTCTGCAGCGCCGACCGTACGCAGCATGGATGCTGCGTACGAGCCTACATGGATGTATTCACGGCGTGTCGGCGGCTGCAGACAACCGCGATAGGCGCACAGCCGGGCGACGCTTTGTCGCGATCGCTGCGACACGCGTCGCGCAGCATCTTCCGTTAGTAGAACCGTGAAATTCGCAGCCGTCGCGGAGACGCGCGGGGCGGATACTGCGGAACCAAGCGGATGCCGTCATGACGCTGCGTTGCCTCTTCGTCGATTTCAATTCCTACTTCGCCTCCGTTGAACAGGAGGACGACGTGGACTTGCGTGGGCGGCCGGTCGCCGTCGCGCCGGTGATGACGGACAGCACCTGTTGCATCGCCGCCAGCATCGAAGCCAAGCAGTTCGGCATCCGTACCGGGACGCTGGTGCGCGAGGCGCGCGATCGTTGCCCGGAACTCGTCGTGGTGCCGGCGCGACCGGCGCGCTATCTGCAGGCGCATACGCAGCTGATGGCCGCCATCGCCGATTGCATCCCGCATGGCACGCCGGGGTCGATCGACGAAGTGCCGTGCTGGCTGATCGGGCGCGAACGCCAGCGCGACAACGCGATCGCGATCGCGCGATCGATCAAGCGCCGCATCGCCGACGAGTTCGCCGCGATCCGTTGTTCCATCGGCATCGCCCCGAACCAGTTCCTGGCCAAGACCGCCTCCGACATGCAGAAACCGGATGGCTTGGTGGTGCTGGAGCAGCACGATCTTCCCCATGCCTTGCACGCGCTGGAACTGCGCGACCTGTGCGGGATCGGTGCGTCGATGGAGGCGCGCCTGCTCGCGGCGGGCATCGACAGCGTGGAGGAGCTGTGCGCCGCGCCCAAGGATCGCCTGCGCGCGGCCTGGGGCAGCGTGGATGGCGAACGCTTCTGGATGCAGTTGCGCGGCATCGAGGTGCCGGACCGCAAGACGCAGCGTGGCTCGATCGGCCATTCGCATGTGCTCGACCCGAAACTGCGCACGCTCGAAGGCATGCGCGCGGTGCTGTTCAAGCTGCTGGCGAAGGCGGCGATGCGCCTGCGCCACGAGGACGGCGGTTATCTGGCGCGCGGGCTGCAGCTGCACGTGCGTTTCGTCGGGCTTGATGATCGCTTCAGCCCGTCGGTCGAGTTCGCGCCGATCGACGACACGCCCAGCCTGCTGCACCAATTGGCGAAGATGCTCGCTCCGCTGGAGCGCGCGGCGGCGAGCGGGCGCTGGAACGCCAGGCGCAATCCACCGCTTTCGGTCGCGGCGACGCTGGTCGGGATCGAACTGCGCAGCGCGCGCAGTGGCGAGCTGATCGCGGCCACGCGCAGGCGGAAATCGGTGACGGCGGTACTGGACAAGGTCAATCGCCACTTCGGCAACAACGCGCTGTTCGTGGCATCGATGAAGACCGCGATCGACCACGATGCCGCGCCGATGCGCATCCCGTTCTCGCACCTGCCCGACGCGGCGCTGGAAGAGGATGTGCAGACCAAGGCGCATGCCCATGCCGAGGAGCTGGTGCGGTTGCGCGAACGCCAGTTCAAGGTGCTGGCCGAGACGGCGCACAAGCAGGCGCAGACCCACAAACAGGGACAGGCGAAGCCGCAGGCACCGGCCACGTCCAGCCCTTCCGGCGCGACGCCACGGATCCGGGTTCCGGTTCGCGCAGCGCCGCCATCGCCCCAGCTGGGGCTGGGATTCTGAGCGCCTGCGGTATCCTTGCGCCTTTCCAACGGCGCCTCCCCACGTGAGCGTTTCCACGTCTTCGCCATTCGAACAGGAAGAGGCGCGCATCGCGCCATGGCTGATCCTGCTGGTCATCGGCACCTTGCTGTACCGCATCGGTTTCGTCTGGGCCCACGACTACAGCCTGTTCGTCGACGAGGCGCAGTACTGGTTGTGGTCGCGCGATCTCGCCTTCGGCTACTACTCCAAGCCGCCGCTGGTGGCGTGGCTGGTGCGCGCCAGCACCCTCGTGCTCGGCGATGGCGAACTCGGCGTCAAATTGCCGGCATTGCTCGGTTACCCGATGGCCGCGCTCGGCCTGTATCGACTCGGCGCGGCGATGAAGAACGCGCGTACCGGCCTGATCGCCGCTGCGCTGTTCCTGTCGATGCCCGGACAGGCGCTGGGCGGCTGGGTGTTGTCGCCGGATGCGTTGCTGCTGGTCGCATGGTCGTGGGCGTTATGGCTGTTGTGGATGGCGCGCACGCAAGGGGAGCTGAAGTGGTGGATCGGGCTGGGCGTGGCGATCGGCCTCGGCGCACTGGCGAAATACACCATGCTGGTCTTCGTGCCGATGACGGCGTGGGTGTTGTGGCGGGGTCGTGATTCCATGCCGATGCGCGGCAAGGGGCCGTGGATCGCGCTGGCGATCGTGCTGGTACTGATGGCGCCGAACATCGCCTGGAACATCCAGCACCAATTCGAAACGGTGCGCCACACCGCCGACCTCACCAATGCCAGCAAGGCCGGCCTGCACTTCGGTCACTTCGGCGAATTCCTCGGCGCGCAGTGGGGCATCTTCGGGCTGATCGCGTTCCCGTTGCTGGTGATGCTGATGGTGCGTGACCGCGGCGACAACGCGCGCTTCCTCGCACCGTTCACCATTCCCTACCTGCTGGTGATGCTCGCGCTGTCGCTGATGACGGCGGCGAACGCCAACTGGGCGGTGACCGCCTATGCGGCCGGCAGCGTGTGGCTGGCGTTGTGGCTGGATGGCCGCAAGCCGGCGTGGATGTGGAGCGTGATCCTGCTCAACTTCGTGCTGCAGCTCGGCATCCTCCATTACCGCGACATCGGCGCCAGGCTCGGCCATCCGCCGTCGCGCAGCGGCAACGACCTCTACGCGCGCGTGCTCGGCTGGCGCGAACTCGGCCGCGCGTTGCAGCCGGTGACGCAGGAGCAGGGAGGTTTGCCGATCCTGTCGTCGGACCGCATGTTGCTGGCGGAGCTGACCTATTACGTGCAACCGCACCCGTACCCGGTGGCGGCGCTCGATGTCGACGGTCGCATCACCAACCAGTTCGAGATGGATACCGCGCGTCGCGGCCTGCCGCAGGAAGCCCTGTGGGTGGAATTCGTCGGTGGCCAGGATGGATCGCGCGCCGCCGCAACCGGCGATGTCGTGCCCGAACCGGCGGCGTTGACGAAAGCGTATGAGCGCATCGAAGAGCTTGGCGTGATCCGCGTGCAACGCATGGATGCGCCGCCGCGCGTGGTGCAGGTGGTGCGCGTGCGTCGCCACGTCACCACGGAGCCATTGCCATGAGTCCGCGCCTGCGCGCGTGGTTGCCGTGGATCGTCCTGGCGGTTGCTGCAATCGCCTGCACCGTGCCGTTCTGGCTGGGCGATCTCGACATCCGCGCCGCCGCGTACTTCCATCGCCAGGCGCCGTTCGAACTCGGCTACGACGCCTCGTGGCCGATGGGCAACAGGCAGCCGTACAAGGCGCTCTACGCCTTCGGTTCGGCGCTGTCGTGGCTGATCGTGCTGGCATCGATCCTTGCTTTCACGGTGCCGCGCTGGCGCAGGCATCCGTTGGTGCGCAAGATGGCGCTGACCTCGCTGGCGACGGTCGCACTCGGCACCGGCCTGCTGGTGAACGGCATCGGCAAGGACTACACCGGGCGCCCGCGCCCGCGCACCCTGCAGGAATTCGGCGGCCAGGCGCAATATCGCCCGCCGCTCGATCTCGGCACGCCCGGCGTCGGCAAGTCGTTCCCGTGCGGACATTGCTCCGTCGGATTCGCGGTCGGCGCGATCGGGCTCACGGTGATGGCGGCGCGTCCCACGCTCGGCGTCGCGATCATCGTGGGTTCGTTCCTGCTGGGTGGCGCCATCGGCAGCGCGCGCATGGCCGCCGGCGCGCATTTCCTCTCCGACGTGCTGTGGTCGGGCATCCTGACCTGGTCCGCGGCACTGACCTCGCATGCATTGATCTCGGGACAACGCGCACGCGCTTGGGTCTCGCGCTGGCCGCCATGGCTGGGGTATGCCTTGCTGGCCGCGCTTATCGTCGTGGTGATGGCCGGATTGCTGTTCGTGCGGCCGTTCCACAAGCGCATCGACGTAAGAATGACGATGACGGATCCGTTGACGCATTACGTGCTGAAGCTGGAGAACGCCAATCTCGACGTGCGCGTTGATCCCGCACAGGACGAGGCCGTGCATCTGCAGGGCGAGGTCAAGGGCGTCGGCTTTCCCAACGTGCGCGTGCACGAGGATGATGGCGGCGACGAGGCCACCCAGATCCGCGCGATTCGCCACACGGGTCAGGCGCGCGAAATTTTCGCGCCGATGGTGCTGAGCGTGCGCCCGGAAGCGGTGCCGCACCTGAAGGTGGAGATCGCGCGCGGCTCGGTGCGTCTGGACGGCGGTCCCTCCGATCTGGCGGCCTTGCGCGCGGCGCAGATCCACGTCCAGGTCGAAGACGCGGCAGAATAGTCACATGCCCTGGCTCGAACTCACATTGCCCTGCACGCTGGCCGAACAGCCGCGTTGCGAACGCGCGCTGGAAGATCTCGGCGCACTCTCGGTGACGATGCAGGACGCCGATGCCGAAACCGCCGACGAACAGGCGATCTTCGAGCCCGGCGTCGGCGAAACGCCGCTGTGGAAGCAGATGACGCTGACCGCGCTGTTCGATGACGACACCGATGCGCTGGCCCTGCTCGCCGCGCTCGAGAGTTTCGATCCCGGCCTGCGCTGGGATCAAACGACATTTCGCAAGGTCGAGGACCAGGACTGGGAACGCGCGTGGCTCGACCAGTTCAAGCCGATGCGTTTCGGCGCGCGCACCTGGGTGGTGCCGTGGAACCACGACGTTCCCGCCGAAGCGGGTGTGGACGCCGCGATCATCCGCCTCGATCCCGGCCTCGCCTTCGGTTCCGGTACTCATCCGACCACCGCGCTGTGCCTGGAATGGCTGGACACGCTCGCCACGCAAGGCGTGTTGCAGGGCCGCGATGTCCTCGACTTCGGTTGCGGCAGCGGCATCCTCGCATTGGCGGCGGTCAAGCTGGGCGCCGCACGCGCCGACGGCATCGACAACGATCCACAGGCGATCATCGCCAGCCACGACAACGCCGAACGCAATGGCATCGCCGCGCAATTGCACGCGGTGTTGCCGGAGCAGGCCGCGCAACGCCGTTATCCGGTGGTGGTGGCGAACATCCTCGCCTCCGCGCTCGATGCATTGGCGGAAACATTGGTGGATCACTGTGAACCCGGCACCCGCATCGCCTTGTCCGGCATCCTCGCGGGCCAGGAGGATGAATTGCTGCAGCGCTATGCCGCGTGGTTCGATGAACTGAAGGTTGCCCGCCAGGACGACTGGATCCGCATCGACGGCGTGCGTCGCGCACAATGACGGGCATGGCCGAAGATTCCGCAACCCCGCGTTTTGCCCGCGAAACGCCCGACGTCGAACCCGCGAAACTGCCGGTGCCGCGTTGGGCATGGCCGCTGGCGTTCGTGTTGCTGGTCTTGCTGCTGGTGCAGGTCCTGGTCGGTGGCCGCGCCGCGTTGGCGAACGATGCCTCGACGCGCCCGCTGGCTGTCACCGCTTGCAAGGTGCTCGCCTGCACCGTGCCGGCGTGGAGCGATACCTCGAGCCTGAAGATCGTCGACCATCGCATCCACGCTGCGCCCGATCGTCCCGGCGTGCTGGTGGTGGAGGCAAGTTTCCGCAACGATGCGGGCTGGCCGCAGGCGTGGCCGTTGCTGCAGCTCACGCTGTCCGACATCAATGGCGTACCGGTGGCGCAGGGGCGTTATGCCGCGTCGCAATACCTGGCAGGCACGCACGCCGCGACGATCGGCAGTGGCCAGACCGCTACCGTCCAGCTGAATGTGACGGATCCGCCGCAAAAAGCGGTCTCGTTCGATTTTGCCCTGCTGCCGCCGGCAGACGGCACGAACACGCGCTAGACTCATCAGCCGCTGGTGCGTAGTGCGTCGGCGCCTGATCCGACGACCGCCGTGCCTGACCGCCAAGACCAACTCCGTCATCCGCGTACGCCGCTGCGCGATCATGTCGCCTCTTCGATCAGTCGCTACCTGCGCGATCTCGACGGCTGCGGCGTGACTGACCTGCATGCGGTCGTGATGCGCGAAGTCGAAGTGCCGTTGTTCGTGGAGGTGTTGAGCCATTGCGACGGCAACCAGAGCCGCGCCGCCGAAATGCTCGGCATCCATCGCGCGACCCTGCGCAAGAAGCTGCGCGAATACGGCATCGACAACGGCTGACGCCCCAGCGCGTGTCGGTCAGCGTGCGCTGCCGCGGCGTGAGCGGCAGCGACATCCCGCGGGCGTATGCTGCGCGGATCCTCACGGAGAAATAGTCATGACCACTCGAGCCTACGGCGTCCATGCCGCCGACAAGTCTTTCGAGGCGATGGATATCACGCGACGCGCGCCCGGCCCGCACGACGTGCAGATCGAGATCGCCTATTGCGGCATCTGCCATTCAGACCTGCATACCGCGCGCTCGGAATGGGGCGGCACGCGCTATCCCTGCGTGCCCGGCCACGAGATCGTCGGCACCGTCAGCGCGGTCGGCAGCGATGTCTCGAAATTCAAGGTCGGCGATACCGTCGGCGTCGGCTGCCTGGTCGGCAGTTGCCAGCATTGTTCGGCCTGCGATGAAGGCCTGGAGCAATTCTGCGAGAACGGTTTCGTCGGCACCTACAACGGCCCGACCCGCGATGCGCCGGGCCACACATTGGGCGGGTATTCGCAGCGGATCGTGGTTGACGAGAAATTCGTGTTGCAGGTTCGTCACCCGAAGGAACAGCTTGCCGCGGTCGCGCCGCTGCTGTGCGCCGGCATCACCACCTGGTCGCCGTTGCGCCACTGGAAAGTCGGGCCGGGCAGCAAGGTCGGGGTCGTCGGCATCGGCGGGCTCGGCCACATGGGCGTGAAGCTGGCGCATGCGATGGGCGCGCACGTGGTCGCCTTCACCACCTCGGAAGGCAAGCGCGCGGATGCGAAGGCGCTGGGTGCCGACGAGGTGGTGGTGTCGCGCAATGCCGACGAAATGAAGGCGCATGCCAACAGTTTCGACTTCATCCTCGATACCGTCGCCGCCAGCCATGATCTCGATGCCTTCACCTCGCTGCTCAAGCGCGATGGAACACTGGTACTGGTCGGCGTTCCCGAGCACGCGCATCCTTCCCCGAACGTCGCCAACCTGATCTTCAAGCGTCGTGCGATCGCCGGCTCACTGATCGGCGGCATCGCCGAGACGCAGGAGATGCTCGATTTCTGCGCCGAGCATGGCGTGGTTTCGGATATCGAGATGGTCAGCGCGCAGGATATCGACAAGGCCTACGAACGCATGCTCAAGAGCGACGTGAAGTACCGCTTCGTGATCGACAGCGCGACTATGGGTTGACCAGGAACACCACGTAGCCGCGGAAGTTCGGATTCGTCGGCAACGCGGGCGGCGCATGCCATTCGCCGCCCTGCACCAGCCCGATGCGGAACGGGATCGGGAAGCCGCGTAGGCGTTCGAGATATTTCCCGTAGCCGGGAATGGTGGCGCGGCCCTGGTAGGTCTGCACCACCACCTCATCGACGACGCCGGCCAGCCGGGCGAGTTGCGCGGGATCGCCATTGGCGCTCCAGTCCATCAATCCGGTGACGCCCAGCTTCGTGTCGCGCGGCAGCTGCGCGCGCAGGCTGCGCAGGAAGTCGGCGTAGCGATCGAGATGGCGGGTGCGGGCGTCGAAATCGAGCTGCACGCCGATGACGCGATTGCCGTTGCCGCGCCAGCGCGCGATGTCGCCGCGGATTGCGGGAATGACGTCATCCGACCACGCCAGGGTGTCGGCGCGATAGACGATCCAGGTATCGGCGTGGGTGACACGTGGTGTCGCTGCCAGGCGCCGCTGCAGGTGCGCGGGTTCGCCGCCGATGATTTCGCCCTCCAGCAGGTAGAGCGTGCGTGCGCGATCGAGCACCGGTTGTGGCTGGACGCCGGCCCACAGCCAGAACGCATCGTGGTTCTCCGCGCGCACCACGGCCTCGGGCGCGCGCGTGCAACCGGCCAGCGCAATGCACAGCGCGCAGGCGGCGACGACTGCAGCCAGCGCGCGAGGCATCATCATCCTTACCAGTAATGTTCCACCGAAGACGCCCAGCGCGATGACTTGTAGCTGGTCTTGAGCGTGGTGAACCAGCGCTTGCGTTCGGAGGTCGGGACATCATCGCCGCCGCAGTCGTTGCTGCCGCTGGGGGCGTAGCAGCGGATCGCACGGACCAGCGCGTAGGCGCGGTCGTCGCTGCTGGCATTGGCATCGGCCATCACCCGGCGATAGATCGACTGGCGATCGTGCTGGTTGCCCGGGAACAGCAGCGGCGTGGTCCCGAGTTGCTGCCGCGAAGTCGACAGCGTCTTGCGCCACTCGCGTTCCTGTGTGTTGGGTGCGGCCAGCGGGATGTGGTCGAAGCCGTTGAGGCGCAGGAATTCGCCGACGCAAAGCCCGGCGTGGGCATCATCGGGCGTGCGGGCAAGCGTCGCGGTGATCGCCGACAGTGCCGGGCAGGCATAGCCCTTGTCGTTGCCGGCCCAGCGGAATACGCCGAGCGATGGCACCGGATACAGCAACTGGTAACTGTCGGCCTGTGGCTTCGCATCTGCCGGGACACGCGACAGCCACTGGTTGAATTCGGCGTAACGGCCGCCGAGCAGGTTGCGATAGAGCAGCACGAACAGCGCGACGTTGCGTTCGGCGGCCGGAACCCTGGCGTTCGCCGCCTGTTGCTGCAGCAGCTCCGGCCCGGCGATGTTTTCCAGCAGGATGCGGCGGATCGCGGGATCGCGCACCTGGCTGTCGCCGGCGAACACCTTGCCCAGCGACTGGTGGCGTTCGTCGTGGATCGCCAGCGCCAGTTCCAGCGTTTCGCGTTGGTAGGCACGCGTCGCCACCGGCAGCAGTTTCAGCAAGCCTTCGCGCACGCCGGACTGGCCGAGATCGTCCATCGCCATCAGTCGCAGCAGTTGCGTGCTGAAGTCGACATAGCCCATGCCCTTGCGCGGTTCGCTCGCGGGCAGCAGCTTCAACACCTGCGCGGGTTGCTGTTGCACGTGATAGGCGTGCGCCGCCTGCAGGTAGCGGAACAGCGCGGGATCAGCGGAGAACACAGGCTGTTGCGCAGCGAGTTCATCGGCCGGCAGGTAGAGCTTGGGATCGGTCTTGCGTTCGAGGCGCATGCGCCAGAGGTCATCGACTGCGAGCAGCAGCGGATCGCGCGTCTTCAACGGCTTGGTCGCGCCGTTTTGCGTGGTCGGCAACAGGCGGATATCGATTTCGTTGAGCAGATCGACGTAGGCCGCGCCATTGCCGGGTTGCGCCAACGCAGCGGCATAGGTGTTCGCGGCAGCGGTGTCGTTGCCACCCAGCCACTCGACGCGACGCATCAGTCCGCTTGCGGATGTCGCGTAGGCGCCTTTGGGATACGACTTCAGGTAGCGCTGCATGCCGTCGCGGGCGCGTGTGAGTGCCGCCTGATCGACTTTTTCCGCATCGAAATTGCCGTAGTCGCCGAAGGCATTGAGTTGGGCGACGTTGAGATCGGTGCGCGCCAGCATGTAGGTCGCGGCTTCGCGCACCCACGGCTGTTTCACTTCGGACAACGACTGGAAGGCGGGACGCGCGGCGCCGGGATCCGGACCGTAGAAGACTGCCGCGCTCATCAGGTAAGCGGCGAAGGCCTTGCCGCTCGCACCCTGCATCCTTGCGAGCACGCCGTCGAGCAACGCGGCGGTCTTGGCGGGATCACCGCAGGCGGCGGCAATTTGTGCCCGCGCATCCGCCAGCAACTTGCGTTCGTCGGCGGCCAGGGCGCCATCGGCCTGCAACGCCTGGCGGAAGGCATCGGCGCCACCGCGATTGCTGACGCAGCGGCCACTGGAACTGTCGGCATTGCCGGAATCTGTTGATGCGTCGGAATTGGACTTGGTGGCATCGTTGCCGGTCTCGGCGGACAGTGCCGACCACGACAGCATCGCTGCGGGAGCCGGAGGCCCATAGCTTGGGGCCTCGTTCCTGGTCATCGCCGGTTGCACGCGACCGCGATCGGCGAGCAGCAACAGCATGTTGAGGCGGGTGTCATTGCCCGGGCTGACCAGCACCAGGTCGCTGCAGGAGGCATAGGCACGATGTTGCAGGCCGGGCTGCACGTCGCAGCCGGAATCACCGCTGGCGTGCGCCTGCGTGCTGGCAGCGAGCAATCCCAGAGCCAGCAAACTGCCAGCGCAAACGTGTTTCGACATCGTCGGCTCTCCCCATTGCCAGGCCGCAAGTCTAGCCCGCGACATGTGCAATGGGGATGACCTCAGCGCACTGCGATCAATGCATCTGGCCGAACTTTCCGGTGTTGAAATCGCGGATGGCTTCGGCGATCTGCGCCTCGGTGTTCATCACGAACGGACCGTAGCCGACCACCGGCTCGTCGATCGGTTCGCCGGCAAGCAGCAGCACCTTGGCGTCGCTGTTGGCTTCGATCGTCACGCCCGCGCCTTCGGTCGACAGCGTCGCCATCTGCGCTTCGCGCAACACCGATTCTCCGTTCACCTGCACGGTGCCCGCCAGTACCACCAGCAGGGTGGTCCAGCCTTCCGGCTGTGGCAGGTCGACGGTCTTGCCGGCGGCGATGCGCAGGTCCCAGACATTCATCGGGGTGAAGGTGCTGGCGGGTCCTTTCGAACCGTCGTCGTAATTGCCGGCGATCACGCGCACGGTGCCTGCGTCGTTCGGCAAGGCGCGCGCCGGGATCTGGCCGTCGGTGATGGCCTGGTAGCCGCCGGGCGTCATCTTGTCGCGCGCCGGCAGGTTCACCCACAGCTGCACCATTTCGAACGGACCACCGGTGCGGCTGTATTCGTGCGAATGGAATTCTTCATGGAGGATGCCGCCGCCGGCGGTCATCCACTGGACGTCGCCGCGACCGATCACGCCACCCTGTCCGGTGGAGTCGCGATGTTCGACTTCGCCGTCGTAGACAATCGTGACGGTTTCGAAACCACGATGCGGATGCTGGCCGACGCCACGGCGATAGCCGGTGTTGGGCGGAAATTCGGTGGGCGCGGCGTAGTCCAGCATCAGGAACGGACTGCGCTGGGCGACGCCCGGGCCGCTGTAGCCGAACATGCCGTGGACGGGGAAGCCGTCGCCGACCCAATGCCGGCCGGGGGCGCTGCTGGTGCCGAGGATCTTCTTCATGTTCATGGGATGCTCTCTGTGGATTCGGTGGGATAACCGATTGCGCACAGGCTAATCCTGCAACGATCTGGCCGGTAGTCGGCAAAAATCGCCCATATCGTTCTATCATCGGAACGATGCAGGATCTCAACGACCTCTACTACTTCGTCCAGGTGGTCGACCACGGCGGCTTCGCGCCGGCCGGGCGGGCGCTGGGCATTCCCAAGTCCAAGCTGAGCCGGCGCATCGCCCTGCTGGAGACGCGCCTGGGCGTGCGCCTGATCCAGCGTTCCAGTCGCAAGTTCGCGGTCACCGAACCGGGCCAGACCTATTACGGCCATGCCCGCGCCGCGCTGGTGGAAGCGCGTGCGGCGGAAGAAGCGATCCAGCGCGACCAGGCCGAGCCGCGCGGCGTGGTGCGGATGAGTTGTCCCACGGCATTGCTTGATGCCCAGGTCGGGGCGATGGTCTCCGATTTCCTGCGCCTGTATCCGCAGGTCGAATTGCATCTCGATGCCACCAATCGCCGCGTCGACGTGATCGGCGAGGGCGTCGACATCGCGATCCGCGTGCGTCCGCCGCCACTGGAAGATTCCGATCTGGTGCTGCGCGTGTTGGCGACGCGCACGCAGTGCCTGGTCGCGAGCCCGGTGCTGTTGGCGCGTCTCGGCCAGCCGTCATCGCCCGGCGAACTGATGAACTACCCGAGCATGGATCTCGGCCTGCCGCAGAACCTGCACGTCTGGGACCTGCACGGTCCCGATGGCGAGCATGTCGCGATCCATCACCAGCCGCGCCTCGTCACTCGCGGGATGCTGGCGCTGCGCGATGCCGCGGTCGCCGGCGTCGGCGTGGTGCAATTGCCGAAGATGGTGACGCAGGAACTGGTGGCCGAAGGTCGCCTGCAGCATGTGCTGGAAGGCTGGGCGCCGCGCGCGGAAATCGTCCACGCGGTATTCCCGTCGCGACGTGGCTTGCTGCCGTCGGTGCGCGCGCTGATCGATTTCCTCGCCGAACGATTCGCGGCGATCGATGCGGATTGACCGGTCCGGGCGTTCTCAGCCCGGATCCTCCAGCGAAAACATGTCGGCTTCGTCGTCGTAGGCGAAGTATTCGGCGTAACGCCCCCAGCTGGTGACCGCTTTCAGGGTCGCTTCGGCGTATTCGTCCGACATCGAATCTTCCAGTTCGTCGCGGAAGCGCAACGCCGATGCGCGATGGCTGGGGCGTTCATCCAGCACGCGGCGGATGTGCGCGGCCAGCGGAACATGGGCCGCGAGTTGCAGGGCGAACATGCGCTTGCGCTCGTCCACTTCGCTTTCGGCAAAACGCCGGCCTGCGGTGGTGAGGCGGATGTCGCCGCCTTCCACTTCGGCAAACCGCAGCAGTTGCAGGGTTTCCGCGATCGGGAACAGCTCGTCGATCTCGAGTTGCAGGCTCGCCGCCAACGGCGGCAGGTCGGCATGGCCGTGGTAGGGCTCGGCGGCGACCGCTTCGATCAGGCCCGCCAGCAGGTTGCTCGACACATGCGGCAACTCCATCGCGATGCCGACGCCGGGGAAGATGCCGTCGCGCGTCGGCGTGGTCCTGGCCGTCATGCGCGCGTAGATGTCCTCGACCAAGGCGCGGAACGCGGGATCGAGGCGATTGCGCGGCTGCGGCAGGTTGACGCGGATCTCGCCGATGACGCGGCCGGGATTGGAGCCGAAGATCATGATGCGATCGCACATCAGCACCGCTTCCTCGATGTTGTGCGTCACCATCAGGATGGCGTCGATCGGCATGCGTCCTTCCGACCACAGGTCGAGGAGATCGGTGCGCAGGTTTTCGGCGGTGAGCACGTCGAGCGCGGAGAACGGTTCGTCCATCAGCAGGACCTTGGGGTGCACCACCAATGCGCGGGCGAGGCCGACGCGTTGGCGCATGCCGCCCGACAATTCCTTGGGATAGGCGTTTTCATAACCGTCGAGGCCGATCAGGTCGATGGCGGCCAGTGCGCGCGTGCGACGCTCGGCCACCGGCATGCCGCGTGCTTCCAGCCCGATCTCGACGTTTTCCTGCACGGTGAGCCAGGGAAACAGCGCGAAACTCTGGAACACCATCGCGATGTCGCCGGCCGCGCCTTCGAATTCGATCACGCCTTCGCTGGGCTGGACCAGTCCCGCGATCGAGCGCAGCAAGGTCGACTTGCCCGAACCGGAACGCCCGAGCAGGCCGACGATTTCGCCGCGATGCAATTCGAGATCGACCTTGTCGAGCACCAGCAATGCTTCCGGGCCACCCTTGTCGTACAGCTTGCGCACGCCGCGCACGGACACCAGGGGAGCGGTTTGGATGGATGCGTTCATGGGATTCTCCGGATCAGGACAGCCGCAGGCGGCGTTCGGCAAAGACGTACAGGCGACGCCACAGGATTCGATTGAGCAGGGTGACGAACAGGGACATCACCGCGATGCCCAGCACCACGCGCGGGTAGTCGCCTGCCTGCGTTGCCCTGGCGATGTAGGAACCAAGCCCGAAGGCTTCGACGCGGGTATCGCCCCAGTTGGCGAGCTCGGCCACGATGCTGGCGTTCCACGAGCCGCCGGATGCGGTCAATGCACCGGTGACGTAATAGGGGAACACGCCCGGCAGGATCACCTTGCGCCACCACGTCCACGAACGCAGGTGGTAGACCTCGGCGACTTCGCGCAGATCGCCCGGGAATGCACTGGCGCCGGCGATGACGTTGAACAGGATGTACCACTGCGTCCCCAGCACCATCAGCGGTGATAGCCAGATATCCGGATTGGCGTGCGTGGCCACGATCGCCACCACCGCGACCGGGAACAGGACATTGGCGGGGAAGGCGGCGAGGAATTGCGCCAGTGGTTGCACGCGCTGCGCCACGCCCGGACGCAGTCCGATCCACACGCCGATCGGCACCCAGATCACGCTGGCGAGCGCGATCAGGACGACGACGCGCACCAGTGTCGCGAGGCCCGCGGCGAGCGCATGCGCCACGTCGTTCCAGTCCAGCGATTGCCGCATGTAGTTGACTGCCAGCCATCCGCCAGCCGCCGCCGCGAGGATCACGACCGCGAGCCACAGGCGATCGCCGAGGATCTGCCGCTGCGGTGCGACCTGATTTTTTGCCGCGGGCATGATCGACCGGAGGCGAACGGCCATCATCCGTTGTGACAACCATTCGACCGGCTGGTACAGATGCTTGAGCACGCGCGTGCGACGCATCAGTTCGTACATCCACGAATGCGGCTGGTCCTTGCCCGCGGTCTGCTCGAAGCGGAACTTGTCCGCCCACGCCACGATCGGCCGGAACAGCAACTGGTCGTAGAGGGCGATCAGCACCGCCATCGCCAGCACCGCCCACGCGACCGCGACGAAATTCCTGTGGTCGATGGCATGGGCGAGGTAGGAGCCGATGCCCGGCAGCTCGACGGTGGTGTTGCCGACGGTGATGGCTTCCGACGCCACCACGAAGAACCAGCTGCCCGACATCGACATCATCATGTTCCAGATCAGGCCGGGCGCGGCGAACGGCGCTTCCAGCCGCCAGAAACGTTGCCATGCGGAGAAGCCGAAGCCGCGGCTCACTTCATCCAGGTCCTGCGGAATCGTGCGCAGCGACTGGTAGAACGAGAACGCCATGTTCCATGCCTGCGCGGTGAAGATCGCGAAGATCGACGCGCACTCCGCGCCGAGCTGGCTGCCCGGGAACAGGTGCATGAAGAAGGCGACGGTGAAGGTGAGGAAGCCGAGCACCGGCACCGATTGCAGGATGTCGAGCGCCGGAACGATCACCAGTTCGGCGCGCTTGTTCTTGGCCGCCAGCGTGGCGATGGTGAAGGTGAACAGCAGCGATGCCAGCATCGCGGCGAACATCCGCAATGTGGTGCGCAGGCCGTATTCGGGCAGTCGCGACGCGTCGAGGGTGACCGGGGTTTGCGCAAGCACCGTCAGCGGCGCATGCATCTCGCCGACGCCGTGGGCGATGAGCGCGATCAGTCCGATGATCAGGATGAATGCCAGCACGTCATAGACATTGGGCGCGTGGCGTCCGCCGGCGAGCGCGGCCAGCGCGTTGCGTTCGGGCATCTTGCGGGGGAAGAACACCATGGCGAATCCCGTTGAAGCGGTAGGTGGACGATCCGGCGGTCGCCGCGATCAGTTTGCGAGCACGATGTTGAAACCCAATGTCAGCCAGGACGAAGGCGTCGTCCCGTTCTGGTGGCCACTGAGCAGGTCGAGGCTGGCGTTGTCGCCGATGGCACGGCGCAGGCCGATTTGCGTGATCGTCGCGTGGTCGGCATAGGCCTCGCCAAGCAGGGTCCAGCGTGCATCCAGGCGTTGTTCGATGCCGATGCCGCGCGTCACGCAGCCGCGCGCGTGGCGTGGCTTGCTCCAGCCGAGGTTGGCATGGACAACCGTGTTGCGCTCGCCATCGAGCGCGATGCTGGCGGGGATGTTGGCGTTCCAGCCGTCGAACCGGCTGCGGCCACTGTCCCAGCTGGCGCCGATCGATGCGGCAATGCCCCAGCGTTGCGTATCGAAGTCGTGGAAGGCGCGTTTCACCCCGAGATTGACGATCGACCCGCGCGCGGCATGCGCGTATGCGCTCACGCCCACTCCGAATTCCGTGCCGCGGATGTTGCAGGCGGGCGTGCTGGAGAATTCATTGCCGGGCGCGTACCCGCGCATCCAGGACTCGACCTGGCAGTGGCCGCGCGACGTCACCGCGGCGTCATCGACATAGAGGCTCGCGCCGGCGCGTGCCAGCGATGGCGTGGCGGCCGCGAATGCACCCAGCAATGCGAAGGTCGGCTTGAATGACACTGGCAATCTCCAGACAAACATTGGAAATGCCAGAGACCGGTTTGCTCGGGTCCTAGGAGATGTGAATGGCCTTGCCCTGAACGGGCGAGACCGACCTTGGGGTCAGGATCCGCCGGCTCAGGTGCCGTAACGCAATCGACTATGACTGTCCAAGGTAGCGGGTCTCCGGAAGGAGGGAGGGTGACGTGGCGCGAATGGTAGTGATCACGGTGGGTCGGGTCAACACGTTATGTTGTACTCAGAAGTGATAGACGAAGGCGATGCCTTCGCTGAGCTGCGTGCGCTGCCCGAACCCCTTCACCAATGGACTGCGCGCAGGATCGCCAAGCAATCGCGCGTATTCGATGTTGGCGGCGATACCGGTGTGCTGGCTGGTCGGCACGAAGATCTGGTACTGCAATGCCGCCTGCTGCCAGCTCGCGCCCGGACGTGATGGCGACAGGTTCAACCGTGATGCCTGCGTTGCGTCCAATCCGAAACGTTCGCGATTGGATGCGGCATTGGCGGCGCGTACCGAAAATTCGAAACCGTGCTCGACGTGGGTGAACATCTTCGGCAGGGTGATGTCGGCGTAGATGTCGGCATAGGCACCATTGCCGCCGATTTCACGCATCGCGCGCGTTCCGATCGTCACCGTCTTGTTGATTTCGTTCTCGAGGTAGCCACCGGCCGCCAGGCGATCATTGATGCGCTTGAGCGTCGGCGAGAGTTGCGGGCCGAGGTCGCCGCGCGAACGGCCCCAGACGATGTCTGCGTACACGCCGCCGTGCCAGTGCTTGCCGCGGACGATGTCGACGGTGAGTCCGTCGACCGACGACAGCTCGGCCTTGCCCGGCAGTTCGATGTCGAAAAATGGAACAGCCTGCGTGCGCTGGTGCTTCGCGCCCAGCCACGCCGGAAGGCGTTGCATGCCCGCGCCAATGGCGTAGACCGGCGCATCCGATGCATCAGGCGATTCCTGCGCCTGAGCAGCCAGGCTGCAACCGGCAAGCGTGATGGCGAGCACGAGGGAGTGTGGAAATCGGTTCATGGCAATGCGCTGTCGAGGTCCGCAGACTCTAGCCCACGCATGCGCCGCTGAACATTAAATCGCTGAAATCAGGCTTGAAAGGCGTGCGAAAGGCGCGCTGACGATGCTGGCCGCGTGATTCAGGGCCAAAGGTCATCGCTGTGAGCAACTGGACCGTGCTGTGTGACTTCGACGGCACCATCAGCGTCGAGGATGTTATCGATTCGTTGTTGGTGCGATTCGGCGAACCCGGCTGGGAAACGCTGGAACGCGACTGGCGCGCGGGCCGCATCGGTTCGCGCGAATGCATGCGGGGGCAAACCCGGTTGTTGCAGATGACGCGCGATCAACTGGATGCGCATCTCGCCGAGTTGTGGATCGACCCCGCGTTCCCGGCCTTCCATGCCGCGCTGCGCGCGCAGGGCATCCCGATCCGCGTGGTCAGCGATGGCCTCGATTACGCGATCCACAACATCCTGGCGCGCTTCGGCATGGACGACCTCGATGTCGTCGCCAATTCATTGCGACCGACCGCCGATCCCAGGCACTGGCGGCTGGAATCGCCCTACAGTGCCGAAGGCTGTGGCAGCGGCACCTGCAAGTGCGCGGTTGCACGGATGGCGCGCGAGCAGGGCCGCAAGACCTTGTTGATCGGCGATGGCGTCTCCGATTTCTGCGTGGCCGATCGCGCCGATTTCGTGTTCGCCAAGCATCGCCTGATCGAACACTGCCGCGCCGCCGGCATTCCCTACGTCCCGATCACCGGTTTCGCCGAGGCGCTGGAATGGCTGCCGCGGTTGCTGCGCGGCGATCTCGAATCCATCACCGAATACCTGGAGGTCTCACATGTCGGCTAACCTCGCCGCGATCCAGTCCACCCGTCCCGGCGACGGTTACGACGATGCCCAACTTCTCGCCGATGAAGAGCTCTACAGCTCGCATGGCGATACCGTCCACTACGTCGATCCGCCGAAGATCTTCCACGGCTGCGATGGCAGCTACATGTATGACGGCGCCGGCGTTCCCTACCTCGACCTGCAGATGTGGTATTCCGCCTGCAACTTCGGTTACGCCAATCCGCGCCTCAACGATGCGCTGAAGCGCCAGATCGACACCTTGCCGCAGGTCGCCAGCCAGTACCTGCATCCGACCCGCATCGAACTCGCCAAGACCATCGCGCTCGATGCGCAGGCCAAGTTCGGCCGCAAGGGCCGCGTGCACTTCAACGTCGGTGGTGCGCAGGCGATCGAGGATTCGCTGAAGATCGTCCGCAATGCCTGCAACGGCAAGAGCCTGATGTTCGCCTTCGAGGGTGGCTATCACGGGCGCACGCTGGGCGCGTCGTCGATCACCTCGAGCTATCGCTACCGCCGTCGCTTCGGCCATTTCGGCGAACGCGCGATGTTCATCCCGTTCCCGTATCCGTTCCGGCGCCCCAAGGGCATGACCGCGGACGAATATTCCGATGCCTGCGTGCAGCGCTTCGAGCGCCTGTTCGAAACCGAATACAACGGCGTGTGGGATCCCAAGGTCAACCAGGCCGAATACGCCGCCTTCTACGTCGAGCCGATCCAGGGCACCGGCGGCTACGTGATCCCCCCGCGCCATTTCTTCCGCGACCTGAAGAAGGTGCTGGACAAGTACGGCATCCTGCTCGTCGTCGATGAAATCCAGATGGGCTTCTGGCGCACGGGCAAGCTGTGGTCGATCGAGCACTTCGGTGTCGAACCCGACGTGCTGGTGTTCGGCAAGGCGCTGACCAACGGCCTCAATCCGTTGTCGGGGCTGTGGGCGCGCGAGGAACTGATCAATCCGACGATCTTCCCCGCGGGCTCCACCCATTCGACGTTCAATTCCAACCCGCTGGGCACCGCGCTCGGGCTGGAAGTGATGCGCCTCGGCAAGGACATGGACTACGAACGCACCGTGCCGCTGAAGGGCGCGCATTTCCTCGATGGCCTGCGCGACCTGCAGAAACGCCATCCGGAAATCGGTGACGTCGACGGGCTTGGCCTGGCGTTGCGTGCGGAAATCTGCGAAGCCGACGGCTTCACGCCGAATCGCGCGCTGCTCGATCGCATGGTCGACATTGGCCTGGCCGGCGACCTGCGCCACAACGGCAAGCCGATCGGCCTCGTGCTCGACGTCGGCGGTTGGTACAAGAACGTGATCACGCTGGCGCCGTCGCTCGACATCACGCACGAGGAGATCGATCTCGCGATCGCGCTGCTCGACCAGTTGCTGACCAAGGCCAAGGCCGGCGCCTGAGCCGCCATCCCCGGGGAGTAAGACATGAACGACACGCCTGACGAAAAAGCCATCTTCGACGAGATCGCCTCGCAGATCGCGGCCAAGGCCAAGATCGATCTCGCGATCATCCATCCCGAGTCGACGCTGAAGGACATTGGCGTCAGTTCGCTGGATGCGATCGAACTGCTGTTCGACATCGAGGAGCATTACGGGATCACTTTTCCCGACCAGGGACCGAACTTCGGCAGCGACACCGTGCAGCAGCTGGTGGACGTGGTGAAGGGCGCGCTGGCAGCGAAGGCGCAGGGTTGATTGCATGAGCAGGCGGCGGGTCGTCATCACCGGCATGGGGGCGGTGAGTCCTTACGGCGTGGGCGTCGCCCCGCTGTGGCAGGGCTTGCGCGAAGGGCGTTCGGCGATCGCGCCGCTGCGTCATCCCGATGCCGCGCGCGTGCGGATGAAAGTCGCTGCGCAGTTGCCGGAAGGCATCGATCTCGCCGCGATGATGAGTGAATCGATGCTGCCGCTGCTCGATCGCTGTTCGCAATTCGTCGTCGCTGCTTCGAACGAAGCGGTTGCCCAGTGTGGCCTCGACCTGCGCGCCGAGGGCGAGCGCATCGGCGCGATCATCGGCACCGGTATCGGCGGCGTGACCTCGCACGATGAGCAGAGCAGGCGCCTGTACGGTGAAAATGCCGAACGCATGCATCCGCTCACCATCGTCCGCACCATGGTCAATGCTCCGGCCAGCCACGTCAGCATGGTGCATGGGCTGCGCGGCCCGGTGTTCTCGGTATCGAGTGCCTGTGCGTCCGCCAACCATGCGGTGGCGCAGGCGTTGGCGATGATCCGCTCCGGCGCAGCCGACGTGATGCTGACTGGCGGTACCGAGGCCTGCCTCACCTTCGGCTTGCTGAAGGCGTGGGACGCGATGCGCGTGGTCGCCGACGATACCTGCCGTCCGTTCAGCGCCAATCGCCGCGGCCTGGTGCTGGGTGAAGGCGCCGCCGTGTTCGTGCTGGAAGAAATGGAACACGCGAAGGCGCGCGGCGCGACCATCCTCGCCGAACTTGCCGGGGCCGGCATGAGTGCGGATGCCGGCGACATCGTCGCGCCATCGGCGGAAGGCGCCGCGCTGTCGATCACCCGCGCGCTGCAGGATGCCGAACTGGATGCCGTGGATATCGGTTACATCAACGCGCACGGGACCGGAACGCTGGCCAATGACGCCACCGAGACCAAGGCGATCCGCATCGCGCTGGGCGCGCACGCGCAGGGCATCCCGGTGACGTCGACCAAGTCGATGCACGGCCACGCGCTGGGTGCGGCCGGTGCGCTCGAGCTTGCGGCGATGGTGTCGGCGCTGGATGACCAGTTCGTGCCGCCGACCGCCAATTACGAGCAGGCCGATCCCGCCTGCGATCTCGACATCGTGCCGAACGCCGGGCGTCCCGCGAAGATCCGCGCGGCACTCAGCAATTCGTTCGCATTCGGCGGATTGAACGCGGTGCTGGCGGTGCGCCAGGCGTGAACGCGGTGCCGCGCGCGATCGATGCCGACGCGCGCTGGATCGCCCAGCTCGAACCGGACGCGGTGATCGACGCGTGGCTGGAGCATCCGCCCAGGGATTTCCGCGTCGATACGATTGCCGGAGCACCGCGCTTCCGCGCCGGGTTCGACATCCTCACCACGCTTGAACAACCCTTGTTGCGCAAGCTGCAGCGATGGCCGGGATTCAGGTGGTGGTCGCGGTGGCTGCGCTGGGACACGCAATTCATCGGGTGCACGTCCAGCGAATACGCCTTGCTGCCGAAAGGCGTCGCGGCGCGTGAATTCGTCGAGGCCATCGTGCGCGATGCCGATCCGGGCGCACGGTTGCTGATCGTCAAGGACTTGGCGCGAAATTCGCCCTTGCTGGGCGATGGCGAGAATGCCGCTTGCGATTCGCTGATCGTCGAGCTGGAAACGCGTGGCTTCGTGTTGCTGGAAGGCATGCCGCTGGCGTGGGTGCCGCTTGATCACGCCAACGAGGATGAATATCTGTCGCGGTTGTCGTCGTCGCGCCGAAAGGACATTCGTCGCAAGTTGCGCTCGCGCAAGGATGTGGAGATCGAGGAGGTCGCCTGCGGCGATCCCCGTTTCGCCGACGAAGCGACGATCGACGGCTTTCATCAGCTCTTCGCCAACGTCCATGCGCAGAGCGAGGTGCATTTCGACGAACTGACGCGCGATTTTCTCGCGACGCTGTTGCGCCAGCCCGAGGGCGATGGCGTCGTCTTCGTCTACCGGCGCGATGGCGAGATGATCGGCTGGAATCTGTGCTATCCGTGGCATGGCATGCTGGTCGACAAATACGTCGGCTTCGCCTACCCGCAGGCGCGCGAGAACAATCTTTATGCACTCAGCTGGATGCACAACCTGGAGTTCGCGCGCTTGCTGGGCCTGAAGCGCTACATCGCCGGCTGGACCGACGCCGAGGCCAAGCGCCAGCTCGGTGCGCGGTTCACGATGACCTGGCATGCGGTACGCGCGCGCGGTTCCGCCTTGCGTTGGCTGCTCGGGCGGATGCGTGGCCTGTTCGAGGGCACGCCGGCATGAGCGTTCCGCTGATCCTCGATCTCGACGATTCGATCGGCGATATCGGTCTCTCCGATCGCTTGCCGCTGCAGCACTGGCAGGAGCGCCTGCGTTTTTCCTGCAGTCGGCGCGATTTGCAGCGCTTCGTGGAGGCGATCGCCCCGGTGCTGATGGCGACGCACGGCACGGTAATGATGGGGAGTGGCGACTTCCATCATCTCAGCCTGCCTTTGGTCGAGTTGGAGGCCCGTCGCCGGCCATTGCGCGTGGTCGTGCTCGACAATCATCCCGACAACATGCGGTTCCCATTCGGCGTGCATTGCGGCTCGTGGGTCGGGCGCGCGGCGGCATTGCCCGGGGTGGTCGATGTCCACGTGCTTGGCATTTCGTCCGCGGACGCTGGCAGCGGGCACGCGTGGGAAAACCAGCTTGGCGTGTTGCGCAATGGTCGCGTGCATTACTGGTGCGTCGACGTCGATACCACATGGGCGCGACGCCGTGGCATCGCAGGCATCCACGATTTCGACTCGCCATCCATGCTGGTCGCGGAGTTCGTCAAGAGGATGAGGCGCGATCCCACGCAGATCCACTTCTCGATCGACAAGGACGTGTTCTCCCCCGAAGTCGTGCGGACCAACTGGGACCAGGGCCGATTCCACCTCGATGACGCGCTCACGCTCATCTCCGCGCTCAAGCCGCACATCGTTTCCAGCGACATCACTGGCGAGGTGTCGCTGTATCGCTATCGCAGCCTGTTCAAGCGCCTGTTGAGCCGGATCGACCAGCAGCCGGAACCGGCTCCCGGCGAGATCGATGCGTGGCAGCGTGAACAGGCGGAAGTGAATCGCCAGCTGATTGCGGCGTTGGCTTAAGCCGCCTCGATCACCCGACAGATCTCCTCGAATTCGTGATCGCGCAACCACGGGCTGTTGGTGATTGTCAGGCTGCGGGCAGCGAAATCCGCCGCATTCGGGCAGGCTTGATGCGGAACGATGTCGCGCAACCCCAGGTAGCCGGGCAGGGCATGGATGAACATGCGACTCACGCCAAGCCCGGCCGTCCACAGGCGATCGAGCACGGTATCGCGGCGCCGTTCGCAGTCCAGTTGCACCAGCAGGATTGGCCAGACGCCGCGTTCGCCAGCACGGTCCGAATGAACGTGGACACCGGGAATCGTGCGCAAGCGTTCTGCACGCGTCAATGCGCAGGCGCGGCGTTCATCCAGGAATCGTGGCAGGCGTCGTGCAGCACTCGCGCCGACGCTTTGCCGCCATCCGCCCATGCGATGCAATGGCACGTCCAATGGAAAGCGGTCGCCGATCGCCCCGATCAGGTCACGGCGTTTCAGGGCGCGGCGCAGCGGCGAACCATAAACCCAGCGCAGCGGCAGCGGACGATACAGCAGCGTGTAGCCGATCAGTTCGGCACAACGGCGGCGCTCGAATGCGGACTGTTTCGGCAACGCATGCTGCAACGCCTGCATCGCTTCGAGCCACGAGGGATCGCGCGCGATCGCCACGCCGCCTTCGTAAGTCGATAGGCCCTTGCCGGCGGCGAGGCTGAAGAAACCGATGTCTCCCGCAAGGCCGATGCTGCGGCCATCGATGGTCGCGCCCAGCGATTGGGCCGCATCCTCGATCACGGCGATGCCGGAACCGGCGACAAGGCGATTGACGGCGGCGACATCGGCAACGCGCCCGCCAAGATGCGTCGGCACGACGGCCAGCACGCGATCATCGAGCTGCGCATGCAGCGAGCCACGGTCGAAATCCAGGCTGCCGTGTGCGAGGTCGGCAATGCGCAGGTGCAGTCCCAGCGCATGCACGGCGATCGGGACCAGCGGGCAGGTGAACGCCGGAACCACCACCACGTCGCGTCGGGGTTGGCGCAGCTGCGCAATGCGCAAGGCCAGCATCAGCGCGGCGGTGCCGGAGCAGGTGGTCAGCGCGGTATCGACGCCAAGTTGCGCGGACAGTGCGCCCGCGAGATCGCCTCCCGATGCGAACAGGTCGGACAGCCGTGGCGGCAGCCCTGCGGTCGGTGGAATTTCAGCCAGGCGTCGCATCGGCCGTGTCCGCGGGATCCCGCGATTCCGATATCGCCAGCAACCCGATTCCGAGCACGATGACCAGCGCGCCCAGCAACTGCAGCGGGGTGATGCGTTCGTGCAGCCACCACGCGGATACCAACAGCACGCTCACCACTTCCAGGTGCGACGCCGCGAAGGCGGGGCCGATCGGCGCATCGCGCAACAGCCGCATCCAGGTCAGGAAGGCGCCGAGATAGCCGCACAGCGCGACCCAGGTCCACGGCTGTTCCGCGACGCGCAGGATCCACGACAGGTCCGCCGCGAACGGCAGGGCGTGGTTGCCGGCGATCTTGAAGAACGTCTGCGCCAGCGTGTCGAAGGCCATCAGCGTGGGGAATCCGATCGCGTAGAGCCTCCTCATGCGCCGATCCCCACCAGCGCCACGCCGATGCAGACCAGCAGGATGCCGCCAACGCGCAACGGCGTGAGTTTTTCCCGGAAGAACAATCTTCCGCAGATCATCACGATCACGATATTGATCGAGCCCAGCAGCACGCCGAGCGACAGCGGCACCTGCGACAGGAAGGCGATCCACGCCAGGAATTCACCCAGGTAGCACAACAGCCCGAGCCACAGCATCGGTTGCCGGGCCAGCGCGCGCCAGCCGCTGTTGCCGTGATGGGCGGCGGCCTTGAAACAGAGTTGTCCGCCGGTATCCAGCGCGGCATTGGCGAGCCAGAGCGCGGTGGCCAGTGGCGTCATGCGGCGGCGCGTTGCGGGCTGGCGGCGATGCGATCGAAGAAGGTGGCGCTGCGATCGATCAGCAGGCGATGTTCGCGATCGATGGTGATCATGTGGTAGCTGTTGTCGAGCAGCAGCAATTCGGTCGGGCCGGAAACGCTGCGCAGCACCACTTCGGCATTGTCGAGGCTGGCGATGTCGTCGTCGCTGGCGTGCGCGACCAGGCAGGGCGCGTTGACCTGCGACAACTGGCGGCGTACACGCTTCGCCAGCTGATGGAGTTCGGCCAGCGAATGCCAGGGATTGCCGGGCAGGCCGGCGATGCTGCTGTCGTTGCCCTGCATGGCGGTGCTGATCTGCGCGCGCAGGCGTTCGTCGCGGATGCCGTAAGGCGGCTGTTCCATGAAGACGCGGTTGCGGCCGATGTTGAATTTCTTCAGCAGCGGCAGCAGTCCAGACAAGCGCGCGATGCGCGGCACGCTCCAGCCGTCGTAACGGAAAGTCGCGCCATAGACACCGACGCCGTCAACCAGGTCGGGACGATCGGCGGCGAGGTTGAGCGCGAGCAACGCACCCATCGACAGGCCACCGACGAACAGGCGATCGCAATGTCCGCGCAAGCGTTCGGCGGCGGTCTGCACGCTCGTCGCCCAGTCCTGCCAGCGTGTTGCTAGCAGGTCGTCCATGTCGCCGCAATGTCCGGCCAGTTGCACCCCGAACACGGTAAAACCGCGACGATTGAGGCCACGTGCCAGCAAGCGCATTTCGTTGGGCGTGCCGGTGAGTCCGTGGGTCAGGAGGACGGCATTGGGGCCGCCTTCGTAGAAGAATTCGGCCGGCTGCAGCGGGAAGGGTGCATTGTTCACGCCGCCAGCTTGTCAGCTGGCGGTTTCATCCACCTTTCCGGAAACATCGGCGGCGGGCAACAGCAATTCCACGCGCAGGCCGCCCATCGCGCCGCGCGCATAGCGCACGCGACCGCCGTAGCGCGACAGCACCTCCTCGACGATTGCCAGGCCCAATCCGCTGCCGCCGTTGCCGCCGGCGATCTGGAAGAAGCGTTCGCCGAGTCGTGCCAGCAATTCGTCGTCGACGCCCGGGCCGTCGTCTTCCATCGCCAACTCGATGGTACCGTCGTGTTGCGACAGGCTCACCGTCGCCACGTGGCCGCTGCCGGCGTGGCGCAGCGCGTTGTCGATCAGATTGTCGAGCGCCTCGTGCAACACCGCGATATCGATCATCGCGAACAACGGGCCTTCCCGTGGCGCTTCGTAACCGAGGTCGACGCCGGCCCGCAACGCATCGGGCACGCGTTCGCCCACCAATTGCGGGATCACGGCGGCAAGGTCGACACGTTGCGGCGGCGCTGCCTGCACCGATTGCACGCGCGCCAGCGCCAGCAGTTGTTCGGCGATGCGCGAGGTGCGATCGGTCAGGCGCGCGACGTGGCCGAGCGCATCGGCCAGGACTTCCGGGCGCGGATCGGCGAGCGCGCGTTCGGAATGCAGGCGCAAGCCGGCCAGCGGTGTACGCAACTGGTGGGCGGCGTCGGCGATGAAGCGCGATTGCACCGCGAGCGCTTCGCGCAGATTGGAGACCAGGGTGTCGATGGTGCCGGCAAGCGGTGCGACTTCCGAAGGAACGTCGGCATCGAGCAATGGCTTGTCCAGGGCATCGCCGCGACGCAGGCGCGCAATTAGCGGATCCAGTTGCTTCAGGCCGGTATCGATGCCGCTGCGGATCACGAAGACCAGGCCCACCACCATCAGCAGCAGGGTCGGGATGGTGAGCAGCAGGATGCGTTGCGCCCAGCGCCGGCGATCGGTGAAGCTTTCGGCGACCGTGACCATCACGGTGTCGGTGGGATCGACCTTGGGATGGAACGAGCGTGATGCCAGGCGCAAATGACGATCGGTGCGAATGGTCGACAGTGTGACGGCATCGCTCACGGTAGCCGGCAGCGATGCCGCCGGCGGTACGAAGTTGGACGCGATCACGCCCTTGTGAGTGCTGGTGATGGAATAGAACTGGAAACCGTCGGGGTCGTACTGGATCAGGAACAGTGCCTGCGGCGAGAACGCGCGGAAGGTTTCCGGTTGCGTGTCCATCAGGTTGACGACGGAATCGACCTGTTCGATCAGCTCGGCGTCATGGGCACGGTTGGCGTAATAGCGCGCCATCTCGTAGGTCACCAGGCCGGCCAGCAACGCCAGCACGGTCAACGGCACGCTGAGGTACACCAGCAGGCTGCGATACAGGCTGCTGCGCCGCGGCGCGCGCTCGTGATCACTCATTGCCGAGGGGTTCCAGCAGATAACCGAGGCCACGCACGGTGCGCAGGCGCACGCCACAGTCCTGGATCTTGCGGCGCAGGCGATGCAGCGCGATGTCGAGGCCGTTGTCGGTCAGCTCGTTGTCCCAGGCGCAGATCGTTTCCATCATCTGCGTGCGACTGACGATGCGACCCGCGCGGGCCGCCAGCAGCGACACCAGCGCGAATTCGCGTGCGGTGAGTTCGATCGGGCCATTGGGGCCGCGCGCACGCTGGTCGCCGGGATCGATCGCCAGTCCCCCGATCTCCAGTTCGGTCGCGCCCTGCGCCGAACCGCGTCGCAAATGCGCACGCACGCGTGCATCGAATTCCGCGATCGCGAATGGCTTGACCAGATAATCGTCGGCGCCGAGATCGAGGATGCGCACGCGTTCGTTGAGTGCTTCACCGGCGCTGACCACCAGGATCGGGGTGTCGATGCGCGCCGCGCGCAACCGGCGGATCACTTCACCGCCTTCCAGCGAGGGCAGGCCGATGTCGAGGATCAGCAACTGGTAGACGCCGCTCTTGCCGGCTTCCTCGGCCTGCTTGCCGTCGCCGACGCGATCCACCGCATGGCCGCGCGCGACCAGCAGGTTCTGCATGCCGGCGGCGATGTGTTCGTCGTCTTCCGCGATCAATATGCGCATGGGCTTACTTTAATACCTGTATGCCCAGGTAGAAGACCGGGCTGGAACGCGGCCGTTCACCCGAGATTTGCCGGCCGAGCGAGGCGAGGAAGACCAGGTGTTCGTTGATCGGATGACGGGTGCCGAGGTTGACGATGGTTTGCGTGGTGCCGTGATCGTCGCGGCTGCTGTTGACCTCGGCCAGGCATTGCCAGTCGTGCGGGCATGGCCGCGCCCAGAACATCCCGGCCTGCCAGGCGTCGTCGCCCTTGTCGACGAAATGGCGGACCAGCTCCACGCCCATGGACGATTTGCCGAAAGTCTTGACGACCTGCAACGGCAACTGGATTTCCTGTGTCGTCGAACTCAGGCCCTTGCGCTGCGCCACGGACGGACCCGGCAGGATCCAGTGCGGCTGGATCGCCATGCTCACGCCAGCCTTGTCCTCGTCGAGAAAGCGCCAGCGCACGGCGAGTTCGGTACCGCCGATTCCGGACGTGAACGCCTCACCCGGTGCGCTGCGATGTGCCCATGTCGGGTGCAGTGTGAGCTGGATGCGTTCGCCCAATCCGTAATTGATGTCGGCATCGGGCGCAGTGACATTCCAAACACCGCCGCTGCGATCACCCGTCGCGGCGAGGTTGATCTCCCAATGGCCATTGCCGGGGGATCCGGTGTCATTGGTGATCAGCGGTGGCCCTGCCTGCGCCAACGCGACATGCGGGATACAGGTACATGCGATCAGGATGGAGACGATCCATCCCTGTCGCGCGCGATACGACTTCATCTTCAATGCGTTTTGGTCGCTGGCCGCTGCGGGAAAAAGAAAACACACAATACGATCGCGACGAGCAAGGCCAGCGATCCGCCATAACGACTGAGCTCCAGCCCGCCCTGGGCATCCGACTTGTCGAGGAAATCCCCGACCACCGCGCCCAACGGGCGCGTCAGCACGAAGGCGGCCCAGAACAATGCAGTGCGCGAGACCTTGGTGACGAAGTAGAGGAACGCAACCAGCAGCAGCAAACCGCCAAAAATCAGGATGCCATCGGCATAGCCGACGCCTTGGGTATCGGCCACCCAGTCGCCAAGCGCGGTGCCGAGCGTTTGCGAGAAGGTGATGGTGAGCCAGTAGAACAGCTCCGAACGGCCATCGCGCACGCTGTCCACGGCAATGGTGCCGGTGCTGCGATACCAGGTGAACAATGTCGCCAGCAGCAATGTGAGCAGGAGCGCGGAGCCGCCGGTGTAGCCGATCCCGAGCGAACGGTCGGCGAAATCCGCCAGGGTGGTGCCGACCGTGGTGCTGGCGATGATCGCGAACCAGTACAGCCACTTGTTGAAGCGCGGTGCGCGGATCTGCAGCGCCACCGCGGCCGCGAACACCATGGCGAAGATGGCGGTCCCGACCAGGTAGCCGAGACCCATCGACATGGTGACCGCGTCGCCGCCGATCTCGCCGAGCGTGGTCGCCAGGATCTTGATGACCCAGAAGCCGAGGGTGATCGCGGGGACCTTGGCCACCCAGTCGGCAAGGCTGTTGTCCCGGGAGAAGTCGTTCATGCGGGCATCGCGCGGCGGAAAGCACACATGTTGGCGATGCCGCGCCCCGCGCGTGTTAAGCGAAGCTTTCGCCCGGCGGGATATCTGTGTGTCGGATCACCTCGCGCCGGGACAGGTGATGGTGTTGCCGGCACTGTCCGTGCAGATGGCGGTGTGGCTGATGCCGCTGCCGGTGCTGTAGCTGGTCGAGCCGGTATAGGTATTGCCCTGGCTTCCGGTCGCGGTGCTGCTGCGGCTTGCCGAATTGGTGCCGTCCGCGTTGTGATCGAAACTGGTCTGCTGCTGGGCGCTGCCGCCATTGGCGCCTTCGATGCGCGTCTTGCTGCCGCCACTGACATTGCCGTCGCCATCGCTGTGCCAGCCATGGCTGCGCACCACGGTGCCGCGTGCGTCATGGGCGACTGACTTGGTCGCGCCAAAGCGGCCACCATTGGCGGTGTGTCCGCCGACGTGCGCGCGAACGCGTCCGGCGGAAGCATCGGGAGCGATGAAAACGGTGGCCACGATGCCCAGCACGGACAGCAGGATGGGAGTCTTGCTCATGGTGTTCTCCTTGGTTGGTTGTCGACGATGCGGCGTGCATCGCGTGGGGCCATCGTCGCCAGCACGGGGCAGCAAGGTGTATCCACTTTGCGAGCGGATATTTCATGATGGGGGCAGGGAAACATTCGGTTACAAACTCGCCCGGCTTTGCATTTGCCATGCCCCGGCGCCGCCGCGATAGTGTCGGCATGGCCGAATCCCTGCCCCGACTGTTGCTGGTTGACGACGACGATCGCCTGCGCGCGCTGCTGTTGCGCTACCTGGACGAGCAGGGGTTCGAGGTGCGCGGTGCCGCCGATGGCGTGCAGATGCGGCAGATGCTCGATCGCGGCCACTATGACCTGATCGTGCTCGACCTGATGCTGCCGGGGGATGACGGGCTGGAAATCTGCCGCACGCTGCGCGGGCGGGGCGATACCACGCCAGTGCTGATGCTCACCGCCAAGGGCGACGAGATCGATCGCATCATCGGGCTCGAGATCGGTGCCGACGACTATCTGCCCAAGCCGGTGAATCCGCGCGAGTTGCTGGCGCGCATCCGGGCGATCCTGCGCCGGGTTCCCACCGTCGCTCCCGGGGCGCCGCGCGCCGAGGGCGGGGTGCTCGCATTCGGACCCTTCCAGCTCGATACGACCACGCGCGAGTTGACCGCCAACGGCAAACCGCTGCGCATCACCTCGGGGGAATTCGCGGTGTTGTCGGTCCTGCTCAGGCATCCGCGGCAGGCGCTCAGCCGCGATCGCTTGATGAGCCTTGCGCGCGGGCGCGAACACGAAGCGTTCGAACGCAGCATCGACGTGACCATCGCGCGGTTGCGCAAATTGCTGGAAGTCGATTCGGGACAGCCACGCCTGATCCAGACGGTCTGGGGCGTCGGCTATGTCTATGTGCCACCGGAAACGAAGGACAATCCATGATGAGCCGATGGCTGCCGCGCAGCGTGTTCGGCCAGCTCACGCTGGTCATCTCGCTGGTATTGCTGGGCGCGGGCGTCACCTGCGTGTTGCTGGTGCGCACGCTGGTCACGCAGCCACGCGCAAGCCAGATGTTGCAGGCGATGGACGGCTTCGCCACCGTGGTCGAGACGCTGAGCCAGTATCAATCGCGGGCGCAACTCGAACAGACGCTGCACGCGGCAGGCTTGCGATTGAGCGATTCGACGCCCGGCAATCCGACGCGCCAGCTCGGGCCGCTGCTGCGCGCGGTGCAGGAACATGCACCGGATGAACTCGACGATGGGCACGCCCTGCAGATCAATCGCATCGACCGGCAGGCCACGCTGTGGTTGCGCTTGAAGGTCAGCCCGTCACTGTGGATCGGGTTCGACTATGGCCGGCCCGCCGGAACGCGCGGGTTCTCCGCGTTGTGGCTGTTGCTGTGCGCGGTGCTGGTATGGGCGGCCGCCGCATACTTCGCGCGCCGCCTGGTGTTGCCCATGCGTGCACTTGCGGCGGCGGCGCCGGCGATCGTCCGTGGCGACGCGCCGCCTGCGGCGCATGCGCGCGACCCCCGCGAAATCGGTGAACTGGCGCGCGCATTGGGACAGGCCAGCGATGACGTGCGCGGTGCGGCGGCGGAGCGCGCGCTGATGCTGGCCGGAATTTCCCATGACCTGCGCACGCCGCTGACGCGATTGCAATTCGCGCTGGAGATGCTGCCGGACACCGATCCGGCGTTGCGCGCCGACATCATGCGCGATGTCGGCGAAGTCGATGCGATCCTGTCGCAGTTCATCGCCTATGCGCGCGATGGACGCGATGAGCCGGACGAGGCGCTCGACCTTGCCGAGCTCTGCAGGCAGGTCCTGGCCGGATGCGCGCACGCGTGGCAATCGACGCTGCCTGCGATCGCGCAGATGCGCGGCAAACCGCTGGCGTTGCGCCGGGCGATCGAGAACCTGGTCGGAAACGCCGAACGCCATGGCGCCGAACCGTTTTCATTCGACTTGCGCGATGACGACGGCACCTGGGTGGTCACTGTCGCTGATTGCGGCCCCGGCCTGTCGCCGGAAGCCGCCGAACGCGCGCGACAACCGTTCATCCATGACCAGACACGAGGCGGCAGCGGCCTGGGTTTGTCGATCGTCGATCGCGTTGCCCATCAACACGGTGGCGAGCTGCGCCTGCTGCCGAATCCGCCCGCCGGCTTGCGCGCCGAACTGCATCTGCGCGATCGCTGATTCCATTTGCCAGTTACGAGGGAGACTGCCATGAACCTGCGCTACGCCATCCTGCTTTGTGCCGCTGTTTCGCTGCCGCTGGAAGCGCAAATGATGCAAAGGCGCGGCGGACTCGGCCAGCGCATCGAACGCATGCGCGAGGCCAGCCGTCGCGAGCATGTGGTCGCCGTGCCGGCCGGTGCCACTGCCTTGCGCGATGTCGCGTACGGCAATGATCCGGCGCAACACTTCGATGTCTATCTGCCAGCGAATGCACGCAACGCCCCGGTGCTGTTTTACGTCCATGGTGGCGGCTGGGCCAATGGCGACAAGACCAATCCGGGGCTGGAGAACAAGCTCGCCTATTGGCTGCCCAAGGGCTACGCGGTGATTTCCGCCGACTATCGCCTGGTGCCGCAGGCGACGCCCTTGCAGCAAGCGCAGGACATCGCGCACGCCGTCGCCATCGTGCAGGCACATGCACGGGAATGGAAGCTGGATCCGGAGCGTCTCGTGCTGATGGGGCATTCCGCCGGTGCGCAGCTGGTGGCATTGCTCGGTGCCAAGCCAGCCTTGCTGGCCGATGCCGGCGCGCATCGACCGCGCGCGGTGGTGTCGCTGGACAGCGCTGCACTCGACGTGCCGAAGATCATGTCGGCAACGCGCGTTCCGAAGATCTACAGCGATGCCTTCGGCAACAATCGCGAGGCGTGGCGCGCAGCATCACCGGCGGATCAACTTGGCCGCGCCGCGCTGCCGATGCTGCTGGTCTGCTCCAGCGAACGGCAGGTGCCGGCCTCGCCGTGCGACGAGGCTCGTGCGTTCGCCGGCAAGGCGGCGACTTTCGGGGTGACGCTGCAGGTCTTGCCGGAGCCGATGCAGCACGGAGAGATCAACCACGACCTGGGCTTGCCGTCGGCCTACACGACCGCGGTCGCGCAGTACATCGACGCGCACATGCGCTGACCTGGCGCGGCCCGTGCAGGCCGTCGCCGTTGATGCTCAGAAGGCGTGATCGAAACCGACTTCTCCCGTCACCCCGAGTTGGTAGGCGCTGACCCGGCGCTCGAAGAAGTTGGTCAGTTCCTGCACGTCCTGCAGCTCCATGAAGGGAAACGGATTGCGCACGTGGTAGCGCTTCTCCATTCCCAGCTTGGCGAAGTGGCCGTCGGCGCAATGCTGCAGGTACTGGCGCATGTCGCGCTCGGAAATCCCGGCGACCCCGCCCGAGAGCACATCCGCGGCGAACTGCATCTCGCATTCGATCGCATCCTCCAGCATCGCGTAAACCTGCTGCTTCATTTCGTCGTCGAACAGGTCGGGCTCTTCCTCGCGCACGGTACGCACCGCCTCGAAGGCGAATTCCATGTGGCAGGATTCGTCGCGGAATACCCAATTGGTGCCCGAAGCCAGCCCCGGCAGCAGTCCACGTGAACGGAAGTGATAGACGTAGGCGAAGGCGGCGAAGAAGAACAGGCCTTCGATGCAGGCGGCGAAACAGATCTGGTTGAGCAGGAATTGCCGGCGCTGTTCGCGGCTCTCGATGCGGTCGAGGTTCTGGATCGAGTCGATCCACTTGAAGCAGAACTCGGCCTTCTTGCGGATCGACGGAATGTTCTCGATCGCGGAGAAGGCGCGTGCGCGTTCCGTCGGGTCGGGCAGATAATTGTCGAGCAGGGTGAGGTAGAACTGCACGTGCAGCGCTTCCTCATACAGCTGGCGCGACAGGTACATGCGCGCTTCCGGTGCGTTGAGGTGCTTGTAGAGATTGAGCACCAGATTGTTGGCGACGATCGAATCGCCGGTGGCGAAGAACGCCACCAAGCGATGGATCAGGTGGCGATCGGCCGGCGACATCCTGGCGTGGAGGTCGGCGATGTCGATCTGGAAATCGATCTCCTCCACCGTCCAGGTGTTGCGCACGGCGTTGCGATACATCTCGTAGAACTGCGGATAGCGCATCGGCCGCAGGGTGAGTTCGAAGCCGGGGTCGAGCAGGCGCGTGGTGATCGCGTTCATTGGCAGGCTCCGCAGCTTTCCGGATTCTCGAGCGAGCAGGACACCGCCTCTGCAGGCGTGAACACTTTGTTTTGCGCGGCTTCCGCCGCGACACCCACCGTGGTCTTGGCGATACGCGTCGCCGGGCGCGAGCGCAGGTAGTAGGTGGTCTTGATGCCGCGCCGCCATGCATGCATGTACATCGACGACAGCGCGCCGATATTCGGGCTTTCCATGAACAGGTTGAGCGATGCCGACTGGTCGATGTAGGCGCCGCGATCGGCGGCCATGTCGATCAGGCTGCGCATCGGCAGTTCCCATGCGGTGCGATAGACATGACGCAGCGTTTCCGGGATCGCCGCGATGCCCTGGATCGATCCTTCCGCCAGCTTGATGGTGTCGCGCATCTCCGGCGTCCACAGTCCCAGCTTCTTCAGCTCATCCACCAGATAACGGTTCACCTGCAGGAAATCGCCGGACAACGTTTCGCGCTTGAACAGGTTGCTGACCTGCGGCTCCACGCATTCGTAGCAGCCGGCGATCGAGGCAATCGTCGCGGTCGGCGCGATCGCGATCAGCAGCGAATTGCGCAGGCCGTGCTCGCGGATGCGCGCGCGCAGCGCGTCCCAGCGTTCCATCTGTTCCGGCTTGACGTCCCAGGCGTCGAACTGCAGTTCGCCCAGCGATGCGCGGGTGTCGGCGAACGAAGCGTGCGCGCCCTTTTCCATTGCCAGCTCGCAGGAAGCGTCGAGCGCGTGGAAATAGATCGTCTCGGCGATTTCGCGCGACAGTTGGCGTGCCTCGTCGCTGTCGAAGGCCAGGCGCTTGCGGAAGAACGCGTCCTGCAGGCCCATGCAGCCGAGGCCGACCGGTCGCCAGCGCAGGTTGCCGCGTCGCGCCGGTTCGATCGGGTAGAAGTTGAGATCGATCACGCGGTCGAGCTGCGCCACCGCCTGCCGCACCGTTTCGCCGAGCTTGGTGAAATCGAACTCGCCATCGGCGTCGAAGTGACGAGCCAGATTGATCGAGCCGAGGTTGCACACCGCGGTTTCCTCGGCGGACGTCACTTCGAGGATCTCGGTGCACAGATTGGACAGATGGATCACATTGCGTTCGCGCAGCGTCTGGTTGCTGGCACGGTTGCATTTGTCCTTGAAGGTCATCCAGCCGTTCCCGGTTTCGGCCAGCGTGCGCATCATTCGTGCATAGAGCTTGCGCGCCGGAATCGACTTCACGGCTTTACCCTGCGCTTCCGCCTGCAGGTAGGCGGCGTTGAATGCCTCGTTGTGGAGATCGACCAGCTCCGGCACCGTGCCGGGATCGAACAGCGACCACTCCTGGTCGGCCTCGACGCGCTGCATGAAGAGATCGGGCACCCAGTTCGCCAAGTTGAGGTTGTGCGTGCGACGTGCTTCGTCGCCAGTGTTGTCGCGCAGCTCGAGGAAATCCTCGATGTCGGCGTGCCACGTTTCCAGGTAGACGCAGGCCGCGCCCTTGCGCTTGCCGCCCTGGTTCACCGCCATCACCGAGGAATCCAGCGTTTTCAGCCAGGGCACGATGCCGTTGGAATGGCCATTGGTGGAACGGATCAACGCGCCACGCGCGCGCACCCGGCTGTAGCTGACGCCGATCCCGCCGCTGAACTTCGACAGCTGGGCGATCTCGCCGTAACGCGCGTAGATCGATTCCAATGAGTCCTGCGGCGAGTCGAGCAGGAAGCACGACGACAATTGTTCGTGGCGGGTGCCGGAGTTGAACAGCGTCGGTGAGCTCGGCAGGTATTCCAGTGCGCTCATCGTCGCGTACAGCGCGAGCGCTTCGGCGACGTCCTCGCTCAGCGCGCAGGCGATGCGCAGGAAGAACTGCTGCGGCGTCTCGATCACCTTGCGGCTGTGCGGATGGCGCAGCAGGTAGCGGTCGTAGAGCGTGCGCAGCCCGAAGTAGTCGAAATGCTGGTCCTGCGCCGGATCGATGGCGTCGTTGAGCTTGCGGGCATTGGCCTGCACGAAATCGAGCAGGCGATCGTTGATCAGCCCGACTTCGTGCCCGCGTGACACCGATTGCGAGAAGGCATGGATTTCCTGTCCCGCCACTTCCTTGGCGATCGCCCCGGCGAGCAGTCGCGCCGCCAGCTTGCCGTATTCGGGTTCCTCGCCGGTCAGGAGCGCTGCCGTGCGGATCGACAACTCGTCGAGTTCGCGCGTGGTCGCGCCGTCGTACAGCCCGGAAATCGTGCGCGTTGCAACGCGCATCGGATCGATCGCGTACAGGCCTTCGCTGCAACGCTGGATGGCCAGCACGATCTTGTTGAGATCGACCGATTGGCGCACACCGCTGCGCTTGGTCACCATCATTGCCAGCGCATTGTGCGGCGGTGTCAGCGCGAATTGCGGATCGCAGGATACGGAGCCTGTGGCGGCGGCTTGATCGGACTGCAGGGAAGTGGACATTGGGCGTCGTCTCGCATGGACGCACGGATCGCATGGCTGTCCCGCGCAGCCAGGCGGCGAAAGAGGTCGACGGAATGCGGGCCACGAGCGGCGCCACCATTCGCGGCGACGCCCCCTCGGGCGGCGGATTGCTCCGCATGCCGGCACCGCGCGTGTGTGCAATGCGCGCGGCTGTCGGCAGGTCTTCGGACTCACGGGCGTGAAGGACGGAGCCTTCTCCTAACCGCCGCTTCCCGGATCGCTCCAGTGCATGTGGCGGGTTCGTTCCCGATTACCGCTGCGGGGCAGTGCCGGAATTGGCCTCGCAAGGCCGCACCGGCTTCCCTTTTCATCCGGCAGTTGATCCAACCGTCGGAACCGACGACCACAACATATTGGGTTGACTGGAGTCTGTCAACACGAATTATGGTGTCAGCGGTTTTCCGCGGCGATCTGGCGCAGTGCCTGTTCGAACACTTCCACCGGTTGGCCGCCGGAGATCAAGTGCTTGCGATCGACGATGACCGCCGGCACGCCCTGGATGCCGTTGCCGGTCCAGAACCGTTCCGCTTCGCGCACCGCGGCAGCGTATTCGTTCGAGGCAAGGATCGCGCTCGCCTGCGCGCCCGGCAGGCCGACGCTTTCGGCGACGGCCGCCAGCACGTCGCGATCGGAGATGTTCTTTCCTTCGCTGAAATAGGCACGGAACAACGCGCGTTCGAGTTCGGCCTGATGGCCCGCCGTTTCCGCCCAACGCACCAGGCGATGCGCATCGAAGGTGTTGTAGATGCGGCTGCGTGCATTCATGTCGAAGGTGAAGCCGAGTGCCGCGCCGCGCTGGCGGATCGCTTCCTGGCTTTCGGTGAATTGCTCGCGCGACATCCCGTATTTCTGCTGCAGGTGCTCGAAGATGTCCTGGCCTTCCGGCCCGAGTTGCGGGTTGAGCTCGAACGGCTCGAAATGCACTTCCGCCTGCACCGCGCCGTCGAGCCGTGCCAGGGCCTGCGACAGCGACGCCAGCCCGATCGCGCACCACGGGCAGACCACGTCGGCGACGAAATCGATGCGGAGGGCAGTGGGGGTGTCGGTCATGGGGCCAACGATAGCACCTGGGCGAGGCGATCAAATCCCTCTTCGGTGCCTCGCATCCGCTCGGCGCGATCCTCGTGCCCGTCGAGATACGCGAGCTGTTCGGTGTAGACCATGCGCGTGCCGCGTTTGGCGGGGAAGAACTCGACCGTGACCTGCGAAACCGACAGGCGCTTCCCGCCGAAGCTGATGTCGTAGGCGAAGACGATCCGTTGCCCGTCGACGATATCGAAGAAGAAGCGGTCAACACGCTCGACGCCGCCATGCGCGCCGATGGCTTCATACACCTCGTGGCCATGCGCGCGGAAATCCAGGCGATGTTCGCGGGTGTTGTCGGGATGGCAATCCGACCACGCCATCCTGGCATCGGGATCGGCCCATGCGCCGAATACTTCGGCGGGTGTGGCGGTGAATTCGCGTTCGATCACGAAGTCGGTGTGCAGCGTCGGGATGGCCGTCATGGTCGGGGTTTCCTCGATTTCGCGGCGAGATGCAGCTCCAGCCGGTCGAATTGTGCGTTCAATGCCTTCTTGTGTCGCGCCAGCCATGCATCCATCGCCCGGATCGCCTTCGGCTCGACTGCGTACATGCGCACGCGCCCGGTCTTCTCCGAGGCGACGAACCCGCTTTGTTCCAGCACGGCGAGGTGCTTGACCGCGGAAGGCAGGGCGATGTCGAGCTGTTCCGCCAGTTCCGATGCCGATGTGGCCCCGCGACCGAGGCGATCGAGCATCTCGCGACGATGGCTATCCGAAAGCGCGAAGAACATGCGGTCAAGGCGCTCCGCCTGCGCAGTCGCCTGCATCTCAAGCCTCCTCCGGGATGTAGTAACGACGCGACAGTCCTGCGCGCCCCGGATAGAACTTGAACCACTCGCGCGACTGGTCGATGGTTGCGGCGACGGCAGGATGATCCATCAGGCGTTCGATGTAGGCCAACAGGTGAGTGTGTTCCGCTGCTGGCGGGACATAGGTGTTCGCATAGAACAACGCAGGCGCTGCAGAACAGTCGGCCATGCTGAACGTGTCGCCGGCGATCCACGTGCGCCCTTCGAGATGGCGCTGCAGTATCGCGTAGCTGCGCTCGATCAGGTTGCGCGCGCGCGCGACGCCGTCCGGATCGCGTCCGGCCTCCGGTTTCAGCACGTCCGCGGTGTGTGCCTGCATCGGCGTCATCACGTATTGGTCGAAGAATCGATCCCACAGCCGCACTTCCAGTGCTGCGTCGGAATCGTCGGGAATAAGCTGCCTGCCATGTGGCGCATGGTGGCGCTGCAGGTGTTCGATGATGATGCTTGACTCGGGGATCACCCGGCCCTCGTCCATGAGCAGCGGCATCTTGCCGATGGGCCACAACGCAAAATAGGCATCGCGCTGGGCCGGGTCGGCCAGGTCGAGCAACTGCTTGCGGAGCTCGATTCCGAGCGCGTCGATCGCGATCGTGGCCTTCCAGCAATAGGACGAGAGCGGGTGGTAGTGCAGGACGAGTCCGGGCATGGCGATCTCAATACTTTCCGATTTTGGAAAGTATTTGGCGGGCGATGCCGGGAAGTCAAGTCATCACGGTGTTTCCTGCCATGGCGGAAATGCATGGCTGGCCGGTTCAGTCCATTCGCCGGTGGAATGGGATCGCCCTCGCCCATTGGAGGGGCAATCCCATTCATCGCGGATCGAATCAGCCGTGCAGCTTGTTCGCTGTCTCCGCGATCTTGCGGCCCTGGTAACGCGCGCCCACCAGCTCGTTCGCGGTGGGTTGGCGAGAGCCATCGCCGCCTGCGATCGTCGAGGCGCCATAGGGCGAGCCGCCGGTGATTTCCTCGAGCGTCATCTGGCCGGTGTGGCCGTAATCGAGGCCGACGATCACCATGCCGAAGTGCATGAGGTTGGTGATGATCGAGAACAGCGTGGTTTCCTGGCCGCCGTGCTGGGTCGCGGTCGAGGTGAATGCGCCGCCGACCTTGCCGTGCAGTGCACCGCGAGTCCACAGGCCGCCGGCCTGGTCGAGGAAGTTGGCCATCTGTGACGACATGCGACCGAAGCGCGTGCCGGTGCCGACGATCACGGCGTCGTAATTGGCGAGATCCTCGATTTTCGCGATCGGCGCGGGCTGATCCATCTTGTAGTGCAACTTGCGCGCGATCTCATCGGGGACCAGTTCGGGGACGCGCTTGATATCCACCTGAGCGCCGGCTTCGCGCGCGCCTTCGGCAACGGCATTGGCCATGGTCTCGATATGGCCATACGCCGAGTAATAAAGCACCAGAACCTTGGACATGACGGATCTCCTTGGACGGGCTGGTGACGGTAGCAGATGCGGTGTTGCGGTTTCCTGCACAAATCCATTGTCGCGGGCATGATAGTGCGACCCCTTGCAGGAGCCCGCGCATGCAGCTTGGAATGATCGGCCTCGGCCGGATGGGTGCCAACATGGTGCGGCGACTTCTGGCGGGCGGGCACCAGTGCGCCGCCTACGACCGCTCGCCCGATGCAGTGCAGGCAGTCGTCAGGGAAGGTGCCGCAGGTGCGGCGTCGCCGGGCGAGCTCGTGCAATCGCTGTCCAGGCCGCGCGCCATCTGGATGATGGTGCCGGCGGGCGCGGTTGATGAAACCATCACCGACCTGCTGCCGCATCTCGAAGCGGGCGACATCCTGATCGACGGCGGCAATTCCTATTACATCGACGACATTCGTCGTTCCGGCACGTTGGCAAAGCAGGGCATCCACTATGTCGATGCCGGAACCAGTGGCGGCGTCTGGGGACTTGAGCGCGGCTATTGCCTGATGATTGGTGGCGAAGCCGATGTGGTGACGCATCTCGATCCGGTCTTCGCGACGCTGGCGCCGGGGCGCGGCGACATCGCCCGCACAGCCGGGCGCGAACAGGCGAATGGCACCGCGGAAAACGGCTATCTGCATTGTGGTCCCAGCGGCGCCGGGCACTTCGTCAAGATGGTGCACAACGGCATCGAGTACGGGTTGATGGCGGCCTATGCGGAGGGTCTCGCCATCCTCAAGGGCGCCAACATCGGCAACGCGAATGGCACGGTCGATGCCGAAACGACGCCGCTGCGCGATCCCGAACACTATCGTTACGACCTGAATTTGGCCGACATCACCGAAGTCTGGCGTCGCGGCAGCGTCATCACTTCCTGGCTGCTCGATCTGTCGGCAGCGGCGCTGATGAAGGATCCGGCGCTGTCAAACTTCGCCGGCCGTGTTTCCGATTCCGGGGAAGGGCGCTGGACCGTCAAGGCCGCCATCGATGAAGGCGTGCCGGCGCAGGTGCTGTCATCCGCGCTGTACGAGCGTTTCAGTTCGCGCGGCAACGCCGATTTCGCCGACAAGTTGCTGTCGGCGATGCGTTACCAGTTCGGCGGTCACGTCGAAAAACCGAAGGAGACGTAGTCAGCCCCGATAACGCATCGCCACGTCGCAGCGTGCGTAGCGGGCGCCGTAGCGTTCCATGATTTGCGCATCGTGCTCGAATCCGAGCTTCTCGTAGAGATGGATGGCCGGCGCGCATATCGAATTCGTGAGCAGGTACAGGGGATCCGCCTTCAAGGCCAGTGCGCGCTCGATGACGGCAGACAGCAGGAATTCCCCGGCTTTCTGGCCGCGCACCGATTCCCGTACGCCCATCTTGGTGAGTTCGTAACTGGTCGCGCCGGTCTTCTGCAGGGCGCAGGCGCCGACGATGCCCAGCTCCTTGTGTTCGACGAACAGGATGACGCCACCCGGCGCGATGATCTTCGCCCCGGGGTTGTCGAGCACTTCGCGATCCGTGTCCTCGAGCCGGAACATGGAGTTGATCCACTCGGCGTTGATGTCGCGGAAATGCGGGGCCAGCGCTTCGCTGTATTCGCGGATGACCAGGGCGTTGTTCATGGCCACAGCATAAAACCACTGGAGAAACTTCGCTCGACGCCGCTGAGCGGGTCGATGAAGACGAGCCGCTTGGCGAGGAGCTGCAACGGTGCCGAGTAATCGCCGGCTTCACGTCGGTGCAGCGTGGGATACAGACTGTCGTTGGCGATGGGTGCGCCCAATGCTGCCATTTGCACCCGCAACTGGTGCTTGCGGCCGGTGACCGGCATCAATGCATAGCGCCAGGATTCGCCGCCGCGTTCGATGACCTCGATCCGGGTTTCGCTGTTGGCGGGGCCGTCAATCTCCTGCATGCGGAAAAACGGTTCACCGGCAACGATGCGGCTGGTGCGAATGTGTGGAAATTCGACATCGGGCAATGCTGACGCGATCGCTTCGTAATACTTGTCGATCCGGCGTTCGCGAAACAATGCCTGATAGATCGAGCGACTGCGCGGATTGGTGGAGAACAGCACCAGTCCGGCGGTCTCGCGATCGATCCGGTGCAACGGTGCCAGGTCCTGGTTGCCGGTGCGCCGGATCAGGCGGCCGAGCAGGGTTTCGTGGACATGCGCGCCGGCGGGCGTGACAGGCAGGAAATGCGGCTTGTCCGCGACCAGCAGGTCGGCATCTTCGTGCAGCACGACTTCATCGAACGGAATCGGCGTCTCTTCGGGAACTTCGCGGTAGTAATGGACTTCAAGCCCGAGTCGATACGGTGTTTCCTGCGTCAGCCATCGCCCTTCACTGTCGATCACGCGGCCACGCGCCATGCGTTCCAGCCACTGCCCGCGCGTGATGGCCGGGAATCGCTCGCACAGGCAATCGAGCACGGTCGACCAGGTTCCCGGCGGCAACTGCAGCGTGCTCGCGGCGAGACCGTCGATGGCGGGAGGGCGACTGGGCATGGGAGATAGTGTGCCAGCGCCGTATACTCGATTGCGATGAGACATTTTGCAGCCCTGCTGTCATGTCTGCTTTGCATCGGTGCGTTGCTTCCCCAGCCCGCTGCAGCGCAAGGACGCGTCGTCGTCGAGACGCTGCGTTCGCAGGCATTGCAGGGGAACGGGATCGGCGACACGCCCGACCGGTCGATCACGATCCACTTGCCGGCCAGCTACGACCGCGATCCGGCGCGGCGATACCCCGTCGTCTACCTGCTGCATGGCGCCACCTCGGATCCCAAGGAATGGCTGGATGGCTCGTACCAGGGCATGGATCTCGGCGCTGATCTCGATCGCGTTGCAAGCGATGCGGAATACATCGTGGTGATGCCGCTGGCCAACAACCGTTTCGGCGGTTCGTTCTACGTGAATTCCGCGGCGTTCGGACGATGGGAGGACTTCATCACGAAGGAGCTGGTCCGCTACATCGATGCGCGTTATCGCACCTTGCCGGTACGGCAAAGCCGTGGCCTCGCCGGTCAGTCGATGGGCGGATTCGGCGCGTTGTATCTCGCCGGTCGCCATGCCGACACCTTCGGGCATGTCTATGCGATGAGTCCATGCTGCCTGGGGTTCGTCGGGGATCTTGCGATGGAAAGCGATCGCTGGAGGCAGGCACCGCGTGGCTGGCTGCGCGCGATGGCGATCGCGTTTGCCCCCGGTGACGATGGTGGCGTTTCAACCGACTCGCCGCCGCTGCCTTTCGTGGTTGGTACCGGCGGCCGGATGCAGGATGTCGCGGCCGTCATCCGGACGTGGCGAAGCTACATGCCCCTGGACCGGCTCATGCGCGATCCATCGCCGTATCGACAGTTGTGCAGCATTGCCCTGGACGCGGGCCTGCAGGATCAGATTCCCAGCGTCACCCTCGGTGCGGCAGCGTTCTCCAAGGAGCTGGATCGTGTCGGCATCACGCACACGTTCGAGGCGTTCACGGGCACCCACACCGACCACACCCGCGAGCGATTCGAGAAGTCGGTGATCCCGTTCTTCGCGCGCACCCTCGCGGCGCAGGGTCGCCCGGGTGCATGCGCGCATGAGTGAGCGTTCGCGGATTGGTCGCGGCTATCCGGTTCGGTCCTGCGGCATCGGTTCGCCACGGGACATGGCACGGCGATAGAAACCAGTCGCGACACGGACGACGGGAAACTCCGGCGGAAGTTGCGCGCGTGGACCTGGCGATCGCCGGCTGGATCAGCGCCCATGCAATGCAGGTTCATGCGTCGTCCTCCGCCGACATCGATGCGCTGGTGCGGCTTGGCGTATTCGGCACCGACCTGCCCGATCGGGAAAAGTCACGGGTGCGACAAGGAAAAGGCGTGCACGATGGCAGCCATGTCGGCATCGCCATGTCCGGCGGAAAGGGCTGCCCTGTACAGCGATGCGCACCGCCGGATCAAAGGGGCCTCCGCGCCGCTTTCTTCGCATTGGGCGAGAACCAGTCCGGTGATGGTGCTGACGTCGGCGAGCGCTGCTTGCGGCGAATAATTCCGATGCACGAGCTTGTCCAGTTTCGTGCGCGAGACGGCGCTCGCCATCGGACCGGTGTCGAGTACCTGGCGCAGGGTGCACAGATCCACCTTCGCATTGCGCGCCGCGTATACGGTCTCGGCCAGGATGGTGACCATGCCGATCAGGTAGTGGTTGGCGGCGAGCTTCATGCGTAGCGCGCCTGGCACCTCGCCGCATCGGAATACCTGCCGGCACATGGGTCTCAACAGCGGCAGGATGCGTTCGACGTCATCCTCGCGCCCGGCCACCATGCCGATCAGCTGGCCCAGTTCCGCGGGTTCGCGCGAACCGGAGACGGGCGCTTCCACGTATGCACCGCCAGCGGCGATCACGTCGCGTTCCAGTTCCCGCGAAGCGTCGGGGGAGGTCGTGCCGAGATGGACGATGGTCTTCCCGCGGACGCGTTCCGCGAATTCCGGTGTCCCGCGGCCAAGCACGCCATCGATCGCTGCACTGTCGAGCAACATCAGCATCACGATCGCGCAGCGCTCGAAGAGATCCTCGATCGTTGCCGCGCGTCCTGCGCCAATATCGACGAGGGCAGCGCATTTTTCCGATGTGCGATTCCAGACCGTCACCGGGATCCCCGCGCGCAGCAGGTTGCGCGCCATCGGTTCACCCATGTTTCCGATTCCGATGAAGCCGACGCTCATATGACGGTTTCTGCTTCGAACAAGGCTTCCCCGAACAATCGCTTGCGCAGGAAGGCCAGCACTTCGTCGCGGGCTTGCACGGTGGGTTCGCCTTCGGCGTCGATGAGGTGGGCGGTCAGCACGCTGTGGGGGCTGGCCACGATGTGCTTGAAGAATGGCGGCGGATCCGCGTGTGCGGCGCTGTCCGGCAACGCGCGTGCGATGAAGCGCGGACCGAGTGCGGCCTGGTAGGCGGCGAAGCGTTCCGCCTGGCAATGACGATCACCTTCGAAGCGATAGGCGAGCACGGTCAGGTCCTCGCGCTCGAGTCGTTCGCGCACTGCCGTGAGTTCCGCGTCGCTGCTTTCCACTGCACGCGGGTTGTCCAGCGGCAGGGAAGGCTGGGCCACGATCGGCGCCAGCATGGCCGGCTCCAGCATCATCGACAAGGCGAAGTTCCCGGTGAAGCACATGCCGATCGCGCCGACGCCCGGCCCGCCGCATTCGTCCATTGCCTTGCGCGCGAGCGCCCGCAACCAGGACGTGACCGGGCTTGCGCCGCGGCCGGCAAGTGCATGGAATTCCGCGCTGACGCAGGCGCGACGCATGATCGCCAAACCGGTTTCCGCTTCGGGGAATGCCCCGTCGGTGCCGAACAGCGACGGCATGTAAACGGTGAACCCCGCATTGCGCACCCAGCGGGCGAAGCGCGCGACATGCGGGCTGATCCCCGGCATTTCCGCCATGACGATGACGGCGGGGCCGATGCCAGACACGTGCACCCGCTTGGTTACGCCATCGAAGTCGTACGACCGGGCGTGGAAGTCGTCGAGCGAATCGTCGCCTGGCGGGTTGTCGGGTGCGTTCATCACGGTGCGGTCGCGGTTGCCTTGACCATTACAGTCTCGACACGGTTCCGAACTCAGTGTCCAATAAGACATCTTCCATGCGAAAACGGACATGAAGGATTTCGAGGTGCTGGTGCTGGAGGGAAGCAACCCCAGCGGCGTCGCGATGACGCGCGACATCCTTGCGGCCGCGGCCTTGCTTGCCGCGCGACAAGGCGAGGCATCGCCTACATGGGGCTTTTATTCGCCCATGGGCGGGGACGTGCGGCTGCAAGGCGGCATCAGTGCAACCACGCTGCGGCTGCCCGGGCGGGTGAAGAACAGCAAGTCGGTCCTGCTGATCCCGGGGATCTGGGTGACGGATGCGCGGGAACTGGCCGAACGCATCAAGGCCGATGATTGCCGGCGTGCGATCCGCAGCATTGCGGCGCATGTCGCGGGTGGCGGCCAAGTCGCGGCATCGTGCTCCGCGGTATTCCTGCTGCAGGCTGCGGGTGTACTGAAGAATCGCCAGGCCACTACTACGTGGTGGCTGGCGCCGGAATTGGCGCGCATCGCACCAGGGACGGAGGTGGCGGCAAATCGCATCCTCTGCGTGGATGGCCCGATCATCACGGCGGGTGCGGCTTTCGCGCAGTCGGATGCCATGCTGTACCTGCTGCGCAAGCGATGCGGAACCAGGATCGCCGAAGGCGTGTCTCGCGTGCTGTTGCTGCACGAACGCAGCGAGCAGGCCCAATACGTGGTGCCTTCGATGCTCGCCAGCGGCGATGCATTGGTCGCGCGCCTGACCAGGCGGGTTGAATCATCCCTTCCGGACGTGCCGTCCGTGCCCGAGCTGGCAGGGGAGTTTTGCGTGTCGGAGCGAACGCTTGGCCGTCATGTGCGTCGCGCGACCGGCATGGGTACGACCGGCATGATCCAGAGCATCCGCCTGCATCGTGCCCGCAGCCTGCTGCAGAACAGCCGCATGAACATCGAGCAGGTCGCGGCGGCCGTGGGCTACCAGGATGCGACGGCGCTGCGGCGACTCATGCGCAAGGTGGGCGGCGCGACCCCGAGCCAGTTCCGCAGCTCGACGAACGTGGGGTCGCCATAGGCCTCAACCGCACTTGCTATACCCACAATTCAGGCAAGTCGCGCAACCGTCCATGATCACCACGGCCTTGTTGTTGCACTTGTGGCACATGGTGGCGCTGGGCGGGAAGCTGGTGCCTTCGCCGGTGACGGCGATGTCTTCCTCGATCACGACGACCGGGGTGGCGTCAGCGTTTTTTTTTGAGCCTTGCTCGTAGGCGCGGCGCTTCTCGGCGATCAGCGCGCGCTGGTGCTCGTCCATTTCCGGATCGTGCATCAGGCCGATGGTCTTGAGGTGGTCCTCGACAATACTGCCGAGTTCGGCCACCAGCGACGGCATGTAGACGCCGCCGGCCTTGTAGTACCCGCCCTTGGGATCGAACACCGCCTTCATTTCATCGACGATGAAGGTGACGTCGCCACCCTTGCGGAACACCGCCGACATGATGCGGGTCAGCGCGACGATCCACTGGAAGTGTTCCATCGACTTCGAGTTGATGAAGACTTCGAACGGGCGGCGCAGCTCGTGCTCGGTGCCGGCGTTGAGCACGATGTCGTTGATGGTCACGTACATCGCGTGTTCCACCAGCGGCGACTTGATCTTGTAGGTGCTGCCGATCAGGATTTCCGGACGCTCGATCTTCTCGTGCATCTGGATCACGTCGGCCATGGGCAGCTCGGCCTCGGCCTTGGCGCGGCTCACGCTTTCACCCGCCTGCACGTTCGCCTTGTCTTCCGGCGTGACGACGTTGTAGCCCTTGATTTTCTTGTCGATCTTGACGGCCATGATTCAGAACTTCCCGTGAGCCTTCTTGCTTGCTGAAATTTATCGCAAATCCATTCAGAACTTGCCGTAATACCCTTCCTTGAGGGCATCGAACAGGTTGGCGGCGGTATGCGTCTCGCCGTCGTATTCGATTTCCTCGTTGCCCTTCACCTCGATCGTGCTGCCGTCTTCCAGTTCGAAGCGGTAGGTGGTGTTCTCGAGGTCCTTCTCCTTCACCAGCACGCCCTGGAACGCCGCCGGGTTGAAGCGGAAGGTGGTGCAACCCTTCAGTCCCTGCTGGTAGGCGTAGCGGTAGATGTCCTTGAAGTCCTCGTACGGGTAATCCGTCGGGACGTTCGCGGTCTTGGAGATCGAGCTGTCCACCCACTTCTGTGCGGCAGCCTGCACGTCGACGTGTTCCTTCGGCGTGATGTCATCGGCGGCGATGAAGTAGTCCGGCAGCGCGGACCTGGGATCATCGGAGAACGGCATCGCGTCGGCGTTGATGCGCTCGCGGTAGGCCAGCAATTCGTAGGAGTAGACGTCGACCTTTTCCTTCGACTTCTTGCCTTCGCGGATCACGTTGCGGCTGTAGTGGTGGGCGAACGACGGTTCGATGCCGTTGGACGCGTTGTTGGCCAGCGACAGCGAGATGGTGCCGGTCGGCGCGATCGAGCTGTGGTGGGTGAAGCGCGCACCGACGTCGGCGAGTTCGTCGACCAGTTCCGGCGCGACCTCGGCGATGCGCTGCATGTAGCGCGAGTAACGCGCGTGCAGCACCTTGCCCTCGATTTCCTGGCCGATGCGCCAGCCGTCCTTCGCCATTTCCGGACGCTTGCGCAGCATCTCGGCGGTGACTTCGAAACGCTCGTCCATGATCGGCGCCGGGCCCTTTTCCCTGGCCAGCTCCACCGCGACTTCCCAGCCGGCGATCGCCATCTCGCGGGCGATGCGCTCGGTGAATTCGCACGACTCCTTCGAGCCATACTTCATCCGGAGCATGGTCACGGTGCTGCCGAGGCCGAGGAAGCCCATGCCGTGGCGGCGCTTGCGCATGATCTCGTCGCGCTGCTTCTGCAGGGGCAGGCCGTTCACTTCCACCACGTTGTCGAGCATGCGGGTGAAGACGCGGACGACTTCCTTGTATTCGGTCCAGTCGAAGCTGGCTTCGTCGGTGAAGGGGTCGCGCACGAACTTGGTGAGGTTCACCGAACCGAGCAGGCAGGCGCCGTAGGCCGGCAGCGGCTGTTCGCCGCAGGGATTGGTCGCGCGGATGTTCTCGCACCACCAGTTGTTGTTCATCTCGTTGACCTTGTCGATCAGGATGAAGCCCGGCTCGGCGTAGTCATACGTCGACGCCATGATCATGTCCCACAGGTGGCGGGCACGGACCTGGCCGTAGATGCGGCAGGCGACCAGGCCGTCGTCGCGGGTGACATAGCCTTCGTGGTTCGGCCAGTCGCGCCACACCACCTGGTTGGCGTCCGCGACGTTCACTTCGCCTTCTTCCTTGTGCGACAGCGGGAACACCAGCGGCCACTGGCCGTCGGCTTCCACCGCCTGCATGAAGCCGTCGGTGATCAGCAGCGAGAGGTTGAACTGGCGCAGGCGGCCGTCTTCGCGCTTGGCGCGGATGAAGTCGCGGGCGTCGGGATGGCTGACGTCGAAGGTGCCCATCTGCGCGCCGCGGCGGCCACCGGCCGAGGACACGGTGAAGCACATCTTGTCGTAGATATCCATGAAGGACATCGGGCCCGAGGTATAGGCGCCGGCGCCGGCGACGAAGGCGCCCTTGGGACGCAGCGTCGAGAATTCGTAGCCGATGCCGCAACCGGCCTTCAGCGTGAGGCCTGCCTCGTGGACGCGCTCGAGGATGCCGTCCATCGAATCCGGGATGGTGCCGGAGACGGTGCAGTTGATGGTGCTGGTGGCCGGCTTGTGGGCCTGGGCACCGGCGTTGGAGGTGATGCGGCCGGCCGGGATCGCGCCGCGGCGCAGCGCCCACAGGAAGCGGTCGGTCCACACGCCGCGCTGTTCGACGTTCGGCTCGGCTTCCGCCAGCGCCTTGGCCACGCGCAGGTAGGTGGCGTCGATGTCGGCATCGATCGCTTCACCCTGCTTGGTCTTCAGCCGGTACTTCTTGTCCCAGATGTCGAGCGATGCCGGCTGCATCGGGATATCCCCTTCAGGGGCGGCGATGCGAACGGCTTCCAAGCGGGGCGCGGTGCTCATGCGGCGTGTATCTCCTCAAAGTCCAGTATGGACCCGTCAGCGCCAGGCGTGGCGGCCGCGAGTCCTCTTCATATGTAGATGAGAACCCCAGATTTGGGTCTTCCCTTCCCCCCGACCACAAGATGTTGTGGAACGGTTGGAAAAACTAAAGCCAGCCTGAAGGACTGTCAAGCACGACGGATGTATTGATCGGAAGTCCGGGATTTCCTCGTATTCATCATTTTCTGCGACGCAACATCCGGCCGTGGCTGCGTCGCAGCTCCCCTGAAACGCCAAGGCTGCGTACCATTCATGTGCCAGCCACGGTCGGCTGGCGATAACACGGTGTCAGGAGTCCGGACACACCCATGCGCAAGACCCCGCTCATCCTTGTTCTGGCCGCCGCTGCAGGTTTCGGCGGCTTCGCCGCGACCGCCCTGCGCGAGGCCGTGACCACGCCGGCGGATGCCCATACGCCGGCGGCCCTGCCGACCGCGGCCGCCTTGCCGTCGGCGGTCGCCGGGCAGTCGGTGCCGTCGCTGGCGCCGATGCTGCAGAAGGTCCTGCCGGCGGTGGTGAGCGTGCACAGCAAGCAGGTGCAGCGGGTGCAGTCGCCGTTCGGCAACGACCCGGTGTTCCGCCGCATGCTCGGCATCCCCGAGGAGCGCGTGCTGGAGTCGCTGGGTTCGGGCGTGATCGTCGATGCCCAGCAGGGGCTGGTCCTCACCAACCACCACGTGATCGAAGGCGCCGACGATGTCTCGGTGACGCTGGCCGACGGTCGCACCCTGAAAGCCACCTTCCGTGGTTCCGATGCCGATACCGACATCGCCCTGATGCAGATCCCGGCGCAGAACCTGGCCGCGCTGCCGATCGCCAACAGCGACCGCCTGCGCGTCGGCGATTTCGTGGTCGCGGTCGGCAATCCCTTCGGCGTCGGCCAGACCGTGACCTCGGGAATTGTTTCCGCGTTGGGCCGCAACAACCTGCCCGGCCTCGGCTACCAGAACTTCATCCAGACCGACGCCTCGATCAATCCCGGCAATTCCGGCGGTGCGCTGGTCGATCTCAACGGGCAACTGGTCGGCATCAACACCGCCAGCTTCAATCCAGGCGGATCGATGGCCGGCAACATCGGCCTCGGTTTCGCCATTCCCTCCAACCTGGCCTCGACAGTGATGCGCCAGTTGCTCACCAACAAGGGCATGGTCAGGCGCGGCACGCTCGGTGTCGCCACCGCCGATTCGAACGCACCGGCCGGCGCGCGCGTGACCACCGTCTACGACAAGGCTTCGGGCCTGCAGGTCGGCGACGTGATCACCGCGGTCAATGGCCAGCGTGTTTCCGGCATGGAGGACTTCCACAACGCCGAAGGCCTGCAGGTCGGCGCGAATTCGGCGAAGCTCGACATCCTGCGTGCCGGCAAGCCGTTCACCATCAACGCAACCCTGCGCCAGCAATCGGGTGATGGCGCCAGCCTCGATCCGCGCCTGGCCGGCGTCACCTTCGCCGACCTGCCGGAGAGTTATCGTCGCCAGGGATTGAGCGGCGTGCTGGTGGCATCCGTGTCGGCCAACAGCCGCGCCGCGCGTTCCGGATTGAGTGCCGGTGACGTGCTGCAGGCGGGAACCAATGGTCGTTTCAACGATCTGAGCAGTTTCCGCGCGAGCTTCCGCACGCCGCCACAACAATTGGTGTTCCGTATCCTGCGTGGCGACCAGGACGGGCAGTTGGTGATTCGATGACAGTCATGATGACGAAGACATTTCCCGCATTGATCCTCGGCCTGGCGTTCATCGCCGGTTGCCAGAAGCAGGACGCGCCCGCGGCAGCGCCGGCATCCGCGCCGGCCGCGGCCGCCGCGACATCCGCACCCGCGCCGGCGGCGACGCGCGCCACGACGGCCGCGAAGAAAACGAGTGCATCGCGCGACGGCATCTTCACCGGCATGCGCTTCCCGATGAACAGGGATGACTTCATCACGCAGATCAACGGTCGCCTTGGCGACAATTGCAAGCGTCCGGATCGCCATGGACGCTTGTGCCCGAAGCTGGAACAACGGAGTGTCATCTGTTCGGCTGCGGTCAAGCGTCCCGTCATCACCGATGCGGATGCGGCGCGCGACGCCGGCGGCAAGTACCTGCGCTGCCTGCATCGCGGCCATGCCTGATCCATCCACACAGGAGAACAGCATGTCGACGATGAAAGAAAACCTCAGCGATGCCGGTGGCCACCTGAAGCAGGCGGCGATCCACGCCGGTGACAGCATGAAGAACGCCGCGTCCGCGGCGGGCGACGAGTTCAGGCTCGGTCGCGCCAACATGAAGTCGGAGCTCGCCGACGGCGCACAGTCCGGCAAGGCTGCCGCCGAGCAGATGGGCGCCGCCGCCAAGGAGCAGATGGACGCGCTGATGGGCAAGAGCCGCGACATGATGGATTCCGCGGCGGAACTGATCCGCGAGCGTCCGCTCACCGCGTTCGGCGTCGCTTTCGCCGCCGGCTGGGTGATCGCCAAACTCGCCCGTTCCGGCAACAGCGACAAGTAAGCCACGCCCGTGGCCGAGGAGTCCGGGCCGGAGCGCGATCTGGGGACGCCTGGAGATCGGGACGATCTCCTTGGCGCCTTCCGCGATGTCGGTGCGGTGGGACGTTCCGGTTTTGCCGCGGCGAAACACGCCGGCGAAGCCTTGCGTGCGCTGGTCGCCGCGGATATCGCGTTGGCGCGCAGTGCGCTCGGGCGCGCATTGGCGTTCACGGCGGTGGCGATCGTGTTCGGTGTCTCGGCGTGGTTGCTGCTGATGGCGGCGCTGGTCGCGGTGCTGGGCGCCGCGCTGCAATGGTCGTGGCCGCTGGCGTTGTCGGTGGTCGCGCTCGCCAATGTCGCGGTGACGGCGTGGGCCGGCTGGCGCGCGATCGGTTATTTCGAACACACGCGGATGAAGGCGACGCGCCGGCAGCTGGCGCGGCTCGGCATCGGTGACGGCGATGCCGATGGCGAAGAGGGCACCGATGCAGGCGAGGTATCGCGGCCATGAGTTTCGAAGAGAGCATCCAGCGGGTGAAACGCGCGGAACTTGCGCTCGACACCAGTACCCGCAGGGTGACCGATCACTGGCAGCAGCTGTGCCAGACCTGGCGCGATGCGTGGACGCCGGGACGCATCGTGATCGCCGGCATCGCCAGCGGATTCGTGGTCGGGCGTGGCGAATTGCCGACGACGACCGGCAGCGGCTTCATCAATCTCGTCAGCGCCGTCAGCGGCCTGTTCGCGGTCGACCAGGCGGGCGTGGTGGAAGAGGCCGCAGGGGACGTGGTGGACCAGCTGCAACAGGGCGCCGATGTCGTGGCCGGCGCGGTCGATGCCGGTGTCGAAACGGCAGGGAATGACGACTGGATTCGCACGGACGAAGCATTGCGACGGTCGGGAGCGCTGTGAGTCCGGAAGCGCGCGACGGAAACGAAGTGGTCGCCGACGAGGGCGCGGAGCGCGCGCCGCGACCGCGATCGTCGAAAGCGGCGATCGTGATCGCGGTCCTGATGATCGCGATCGTGTTGTGGGCGACGCAGGAAATCGTGCTGCCGATCCTGCTGGCGTTGTTTTTCGCGCTGATCGGCAATCCGATCATCCGACTGCTCGGGCGCCTGCGGGTTCCGCGCGTGTTGTCGGCGATCGTGGTGGTGTTCGGCGGCATCGTGCTCGCGGTGGCATTGGCGGGGCAGGTCGCGCAGCCGGCGATGGACTGGGCGCGCACCTTGCCTCAGCAGATGACGAAGGTGACGCCGAAGCTGCGCGCGCTGGTGAAGCCGGTGCAGGAAGCCAACCGCATGGCCGAGAGCCTGGCCAAGGTCACGGCGACGGCGAATGCGCCGAAACAGGTGCAGGTGATCGCGACCGACAGCCCCGATCCGCTGACACGGGCCGCGAAGTTCGCGCCGCACCTGGTCGCGCAATTGCTGGCAGTGGTGCTGCTGACGTTGTTCTTCATGATCTTCGGCGAAACGTTGCAGAAGCATTCGCTCGAGCTGGTGCCGAGCTGGCGCAAGAAGCGCATCACCATGGATATCCTGCAATCGATCGAGCAGGAAGTGTCGCGTTACGTCCTCACCATCAGTCTGATCAACATCACGCTGGGACTGGTCATCGCCGGCTGCCTGCATTTCTTCGCCGGCATCGACCTGCAGAGCGCGCTGCTGTGGGGAACGATGGCGATGGTGCTGAACTACGCGCCGATCGTCGGGCCGTTGATCGGCGTTGCGGTGATGCTGGTGATGGGCATCGTCACCGAACCCGACCTTGCCCACGCGTTGATTCCCGGCGCCATTTATCTCGGCCTGCACACCCTGGAGGGACAGATCATCACCCCGGTGGTGCTGGGCAAGCGCATGGCGATCTCGCCGTTGCTGCTGATGATCGCGCTGATGGTGTTCGGCTGGGCCTGGGGAATCGTCGGCCTGTTGCTGGCGGTGCCGCTGCTGGTCTGCCTCAAGATCGTGCTGGCGAAACTCGACGGCATGGAAGGCTGGGCGCGCCTGATGGAATGATCGCGGCGAGTGAGCCGCGGCGCGTTCGGCCCTACACTGTGCGAATGGCAAGCCCGATCTCCGCGATCACCCTCGACCTCGACGATACCCTGTGGCCGTTCCCGCCGATCGGCGAGCGCATCGAACGCGTCCTGCATGCGTGGTTCGAACACCACAGCCCGCCCACCGCGGCGATGTTCCCGATCCCGGCGATGCGTGCCTTGCGCCGGCAACTGATCGAACGCCATCCCGAACTGGCGCACGACGCCAGCACGCTGCGCCAGCGCGGCATCGAGCATGCGTTGCGCGAAAGTGGCGGCGACCTGGCGCTGGCTGGCCCCGCTTATGACGCGTTCTACGAGGAACGCAATCGCGTCGAGTTTTACGACGACGCCATCGACGCCCTGCAACGCATCGCCGCGCGCTTCCCGATCGTCGCGCTGACCAATGGCAACGCCGATCTCGAACGCATCGGCATCGCCCATCTGTTCGCGGGCATGGTCACCGCGCGCGAATTCGGCACCGGCAAGCCCGATCCGGCGATCTTCCATCACGCCTGCGGATTGCTCGAGGCGACGCCGCAACGGACCTTGCACGTTGGCGATGACATCGAACTCGATGTGCTTGGTGCGCAGGCGGCGGGATTGCAGACGGCGTGGATCAATCGCGTCGACGCGACGTGGCCCGCGGATCTGCGCGCGCCCGATACGACTTTCACCACCTTGTCCGCCTGTGCCGACTGGCTGGACGCACATCACATACAAAAACCATGACCAATCGTTCCGCGATCATCACGCAAGCCGACAACGCCAAACCATTGTGGTGCCTGACCACCGAATCCTTCCCGGCGTGGCTGGCGGAACAGTCCGTGGACATCGCGCGCTGGGTCGAAGCGCAGGCATACACGGCGAATGCGGGCAGCGCATTGTTGCTGCCGGGCGCCGATGGCATTGCCGGCGCGATCCTTGCGATCGGGGATCCACTCGATGCGTATTCCTATGCGCACGGGCCGCTGGCGCTGCCGATTGGGGACTGGGCGCCACAGGACATGGCCGACGATGCGCGGCGCGCGGCCTTGCAGCTCGGCTGGAGCCTCGGGGCCTATCGCTTCGGTCGCTACAAGGCGCCGTTGCGCGAATCTGCGCGACTGGTGCTGGCGAATCCGGATGCGGAAGTCGCCGACGTGTTCGCGGCCTGCTGCCGCGTGCGCGACATGGTGCACACGCCGACCGAGCACATGGGCCCCGACGAGATCGAGGCGATCGCCCGCGAAATCGCGACGAAGCACGGCGCCAGCATCGACGTGCATGCGGGCGATGCACTGGTCAGCGGCAACTATCCGGCGATCCACGCGGTCGGTCGCGCCTCGCATCGCGCACCGCGCATCATCGAATTGAACTGGGGCGATGCCAATGCGCCGCACCTGGCGATCGTCGGCAAGGGCGTGTGCTTCGACACCGGCGGCCTCAACCTCAAGGCCGGTCCCGGCATGCGCAACATGAAGAAGGACATGGGCGGCGCCGCGCATGCGGTTGCGCTGGCCGAGTTGCTGATGCAGCGCAAGGCGCCGCTGCGCATCACCCTGCTGGTGCCGGCGGTGGAGAACGCGGTCGGTCCGAATGCGTTGCGTCCGGGCGAGATCATCGCGACCCGCAAGGGTGTCAGCGTCGAGATCGACAATACCGATGCCGAAGGGCGCCTGGTGCTTGCCGATGCGTTGACGCGCGCGGGGGAACTCAAGCCTTCATTGGTGCTGGATTTCGCCACCCTCACCGGCGCCGCGCGCGTCGCGCTCGGCCCCGACCTGCCGGCCCTGTATGCCAACGATGAAACCGTCGCGGCTGCATGGCTGCAATCCGGCAGCGAGCAGCGCGATCCGCTGTGGCGGATGCCGTTGTGGCAACCGTATTTGCGCTACCTGATCAGCGGGATCGCCGATATCGCCAATGGCAGTTCGACGCCGATGGCCGGCAGCGTCACCGCGGCGCTGTTCCTGCAGAAGTTCGTGCCGGCGGAACAGCGCTGGGCGCATGTCGACGTCTATGCGTGGAACGACAGCGATCGTCCCGGACGCCCCGCCGGTGGCGAGGCGCAGGGTCTGCGCGCCGCGTTCGCGATGCTGAAGAACGCGAAGATCGTCAGCCCGCAGGCATCGTGATCGTCGGGCCGAACACGATCGCGTAGGCCAGCACCAGCACGACGCTGGTGGCGATCCACGCCCAACTGCGCGGGAAGACTACTGCATCGGAATCGCCCGGACCGACGCGGGTGCGCGGCGGGCCCCAGGCGAAGCCTGACGTTCCGCCAAGACTGGCAGCTGCAGCGGAAGTGAGGACGATGACGATGCCTTCCGGATTGAACAGGCCGATCACGATGCAGGTGACCGCGCCGGCGAGATAGGTGAGCAGGGCGATGCGCTGGACGCGTTGCGGACGATCCTCGCGGCCACCGATGATGCCGGCCAGCGTGCGCATGCTCCAGACCACGCTGCGGTCGTAGAAGAAGTAACCGACGCCTGCCATCAGCACGCGCCACAGCCACGGCATCGCCACGTCGTGCAGGACTCCATCGTTGCCGATGCCGAGATCGCCGATGCCGGCGACGCCCGAGAACATCATGTAGCCGAATGCGGTCATCAGGCCGATGCTGGCCAGCATCCAGGCGAACAACCGCGTCAGCGGGGCACGGGCGACAGGCAACAATCGTGCGCACGCCAGTCCGGTGAGCAGGCTCACGACCGGACCGGCCAGCGCCACCAGTTTCACGCCCGCCGCGCTCAGGCGCGGGTCGTTGCATTCGACGTAGAAGGCGCCGAACTTCCGCACATCGCTGCCAAGCGCGACGCAGCTGGCTGCGTGCCCGAGGTGTTCGTGCAGCGCTGTGCCGGCGATGTAGGCCAATGCGGCCAGTGCGATGACGGTCAACCAGTCGAAACTGCGCGTGCTCACAGCCAGCCTTTCTGGCGCGCCAGTCGCGCCGCCTCGATGCGGTTGCCGACGCCAAGCTTGCCGATGATTTCCGACAGGTAATTGCGCACCGTGCCCTGCGACAGGTTGAGCTGGCGCGCGATGTCGCTGCTCGACAATCCCTCGCCGGCCAGGCGCAGCACCTGGCGTTCGCGGTCGTTGAGCGGATCGGGCTCGGTCCATGCCGCCATCGCCAGTTGCGGATCGATGGCGCGGCCGCCGCGCATCACCTGGCGCAGTGCTTCGGCGAGCTGTTCGGCCGGCGCGTCCTTCAGCAGGTAGCCGGTGACGCCGGCATCGAGCGCGCGGCGTAGGAAGCCGGCACGGCCGAAGGTGGTGACGATCGCGACTTTCACCGGCAATTCGTGGCGCTGGATGCGCTGGGCGAGGTCGAGCCCGGACAGTCCCGGCATCTCGATGTCGGTGAGCAGCAGGTCGGGCTTGAGGCGCTGCAGTTCGCGCCAGGCGATTTCGCCGTCGGCGGCCTCGCCGACCACGTCGATGTCGTTCTCCAGCCGCAGCAGCGCCGCCAGCGCGCCGCGCACCATCGCCTGGTCCTCGGCGATCAGCACGCGGATCCTGTTGGCCGCGGTCATGCCAGGCACCGCGCGGGCAGGCGCGCGACCAAGGTGGTGCCGCGGTCGTTGCGCGCCTCCAGCGAGCCGCCATGCGCTTCCAGGCGTTCGCGCATGCCGGTGAGTCCGTTGCCGGCACGCAGTTCGCCGCCGCGGCCGTCGTCACGGATTTCCATCGCCACGCCGCCGCCTTCGCGCTGCAGCCGCACTTCGACGTTGCGCGCGCGGGCGTGGCGCTGCACGTTGGTGATGGCCTCGCGCAGGCTCATCGCCAGCGCCGATTCGGCATCGGGCTTCAGCGCGACCTCGTCGATCCGCAGGGCGAGGCGGATGTTGTCGGCGTGCAGCAGCAGCTTGGCGGACGCGAGTTCCGCCGCCAGCACGGCATTGCGCATGCCGCTGACGGTGGCGCGCACTTCGGCCAGGGTGTCGCGGGCGATGCGCGCCACTTCGGCGATCTCGTGTTGCGCGGCCCGGGGATCGCGCGCGACCAGCTTGCCGGCAAGGTCGGCCTTGAGCGCGACCATCGACAGGGTATGGCCGAGGAGATCGTGGAGGTCGCGGCCGATGCGCTCGCGTTCGGCGAAGGCGGCGACGCGCCGGACCTCGGCGTGCGACAGCGCGAGTTCGGCGTTGCGGCGGCCGTTGACGCGCTCGAACTGGACCAGCACGCCGACGATCAGCGTCGTCACCGGCAGCCAGACCAGGGCCTGCCATGGGTACTTCAGCGACATGCCTTCGGCGATGAAGGCGGCATTGGCCAGCAGCAGCGCGAATCCGTAATGGATCGGGCGCAGGCTGCCGCCGCCGAGCATGATGCAGCCGAACACGAAGTAGGTGAAGCTGCCGACATACCACGGCATCAGCGCGAAGCCCATGGCGAGCATCAGCAGTGCGTACCAGCCGGACTGCCGGCACGGGCTGGTGCAGCATTTCGCGTAGAGGAACACGAACACCGGGTAGCTGGCGGCGGTGAACGCCAGCCAGCGCAGGTCGTAGCCGCCATTGCCGAACAACGGGGTGATGAACAGCCATGCCGACCACAGCAGCTGGATGGCATGCGACCACGGCGTCTGGCCGCGCATCAGGTCGCGCGCGACCAGCGAGTCGGGGGCGGGGGTGAACATGGCGCGCAGTGCTTGCAAGATCCTCGACCCTCTCAGCCGTTGGTGCGCAGGCGGCGCTGTGCGAGCAGGAAGAACACCAACGTGAACGCCGCGAGTGCCGCGACATGCAGCCACGCCGGATGCCCGGAATCATAGCCCACCACCTTCAGCGACAGCTGCACCAGGTGCCAGGACGGCAGCGCCATCGCGATCTTCGACACGATCGGCGGCATCGCCGACAACGGCATCCACAGGCCCGACAGCAGCGACATCGGCAGGTAGATCAGGTTGACCGCCGCCGGCGCGCCATTGGCGGGCAGGCGCGTGCCGAGGAAGAGTCCGAGCGAACCCATCGGCAGCACGCCGAGGATGTTGATCAGCATCAGTTCCGCGTATTGCCCGGCATGCAGGCGCACGCCGCCCAGGGTCACCGCCAGCAGCAACAGGCCGATGCTGACGACCGCCGCGAACAGCATCGCCATGCCCAGCTTGGCGACCAGGTAGGCGGAGGGCGGCATCGGCAGCGCGCGCTTGTACTGCAGGTGGCCGAGCGCGCGTTCGTTGGCGACGGTCAGGCCGAAGCCGAACAGCGAAATGCCCAGCGTGCCGAACACGCCGTAGGTGACGTAGAGATAGGTCGCGCCCTGGGCATTGCCGTGGTTCATCAGCAGGCCGAACATCACGTAGAACAGCATCGGGAAGCCGATGGTCGGGAACACGAACATCGGCGCGCGCAGCAGGCGCAGGAATTCGTTGCGGGTTTCCAGCGCATGGATGCGCAGGCTCGAGGGTTGCGCCGGAGAGAAGGCGGACGTGGACATCAGTGGGTCTCCTGCGTGTCGCGGGTGAGGGCGAGGAAGGCGTCGGCCAATCCGGCGCGGGTGACTTCCAGTTCGCTCAGGGTGGGATCGATCGACAGCAACCAGCGCAGCACTGAAGCGGCATCTTCCACCACCAGTTCGACGCGACCGTCGACGACGCTGGCCTCGTGCACGCCGGGCCATGCCGCGAGCTGTTCCCGCGACACCAGGCTGCGGCAGCGGATGCGCTGGTCGCTCACCAGGGCGCGGATGTCATCGACGCTGCCCTGTGCGATTTCGCGACCGTTGCGCACCACCACCACGCGATCGGCAAGCGCCTGCGCTTCTTCCAGGTAGTGGGTGGTGAGGAGGACGGCGGTGCCCTGCGCGACCAGATTGCGGATCGCGGTCCACAGGGTTTCGCGCGATTCGATGTCGAGGCCGGTGGTTGGTTCGTCCAAGAAGATCAGTTCCGGATTTCCGCAGATCGCCAGCGCGAATTGCACGCGGCGCTGCTGGCCCCCCGACAGTTTCGAGTAGCGGCGCTTGAGCAGGTCCTGCAGTCCGGCCAGGCGCACGCATTCGTCGAAGTCGCGAGGCGTCGCGTAATAGCTGCGGGTGAGTTCCAGCAATTCCTGCACGGTGTTGTTGTCGGGCAGGCTGGCGGTCTGCAGCATCACGCCGATCCGCTGGCGCGCGGCGATGGCCTGCGGCGACTGCCCGAACAGTTGTGCTTCGCCCTGCGTCGGCGCGGCGAGCCCGAGCAGCAGCGAAATCGCGGTGGTCTTGCCGGCACCGTTGGCGCCGAGCAGCGCCAGCACTTCGCCGCGATGGATGTCGAGATCGAGGCCATCGAGGGCGACGACCGAGTCGTAGTGCTTGCGGGCGCCGTCGAGCCGGGCGATCGTGCTCATTGAAAGCGGGCGGGTGGGCATATCCATGCGGGCATCCTCTTGGGGTGGCCCACTGTGCGATTCGGCGCCGGCGGCGAGGAGTCGCAGGCGTCAGTCGAATGGCATGACAACCGTCACCTGACAGGCGCAGGCGGCATCCCTAATGTGGCATGGCACTCGACCGGGGCCCCCGGCACGGGCACACTCCGGAAAACAAAAGACGCTCGCACTGCATGAATACGAACGCCGACCTCTTGTCCCAATTGCGCATCGATCGTTCCGCTCCGCCCCCCAAGCGTTCGCTGCGGTGGCTGTGGATCACGCTGGCGATCATCGTCGTGCTGGCGATCCTCGCGATCATCGGCTGGATGCTGGTGGCGCGCAGCCGCGTCACCGAAGTGCATACCGGGACCGTCGCGGCGATGGGGGGCTCGGGGAATCAAGCTGCTTCGGTGCTCGATGCCACCGGCTACGTGGTGGCACGACGCATTGCAACCGTATCCGCCAAGGTGACCGGCAAGCTGCGCGACGTGCGCATCCAGGAAGGCCAGCACGTCACGGAAGGGCAGATCATCGCCACCCTCGATCCGATCGATGCCGACGAGGCGAAGACGCTCGCGGTGGCGCAGGCGCACGCGACGGAAAGCCAGGCCGGCAGCCTGCAGGCGCAATTGACCGACGCCGAAACCAACGTCAAGCGATTGGCCCCGTTGATGCAGCAGAAATTAGTATCACAGGCGCAATACACGCAGGCCGTGGCGCAGCGCGACAGCCTGCGCGCGCAGCTGGCGTCGGCGAATGCCAGCACCAGGGCGGCGCATGCGCAGCTCGCGATCGCCGGCACCGGTGTCGACAACACCATCATCCGCGCGCCGTTCGACGGCGTGGTGATCGCCAAGGCGGCGCAGCCGGGCGAAATCGTCTCGCCGTTCTCCGCGGGCGGCGGCTTCACCCGCACCGGCATCGGCACGATCGTCGACATGGATTCGCTGGAAGTGGAAGTCGATGTCGGCGAGGCTTACATCGGCCGCGTGCAGCCGGGCATGCCGGTGGAGGCGACGCTCAATGCCTATCCCGACTGGAAGATCCCGGCGCACGTGATCGCGATCATCCCGACCGCCGATCGCGGCAAGGCGACGGTGAAGGTTCGCGTCGCGCTCGACAAGAAGGACGACCGCATCGTGCCCGACATGGGGGTGAGCGTGAGCTTCCTCGAGGCTGCGCGTCCCGCCAACCAGCCGGCGCCCAAGGGCGTGCGCGTGCCGGCGGATGCGATCACGCAACGCAATGGCAAGGACGTGGTGTTCGTGGTTGGCGAGGGTGGCAAGGTGGCGATGCATGAGGTCACCGTCGCCGGCAAGATCGGCAACGACGCGAAACAGGTCGTCGCGGGCGCATCCGCCGGCGACACGGTGGTTCTGCAGCCTCCGGCCGAATTGAAGGACGGCGGCAAGGTGAAATCTTCTACGGAGCAATGACATGACTGCATTGGTATCGACCCGCAACCTCACCAAGACCTACCAGCGCGGACCCGAGAAGGTCGAAGTGCTGCACGGTATCGACCTCGACATCGCGCCGGGTGATTTCGTCGCCCTGATGGGGCCGTCAGGCTCGGGCAAGTCGACCCTGCTCAACCTGATCGGCGGGCTTGATTCGCCGACCTCGGGCGAGATCAGCGTTGGCGACACCCGCATCGATCGCATGGGCGGTGGCCAACTCGCGCAGTGGCGCAGCGACCACGTCGGCTTCGTCTTCCAGTTCTACAACCTGATGCCGATGCTCACCGCGCTGAAGAACGTCGAACTGCCGTTGCTGCTCACCAACCTCGGTGCCGCGCAACGCAAGCAGAACGCGGAGATCGCGCTCAAGCTGGTCGGACTCGAGGACCGCATGAAGCACCGCCCCAACGAACTCTCGGGTGGACAGCAGCAGCGCGTGGCGATCGCGCGCGCAATCGTGTCCGATCCCACCCTGCTGATCTGCGACGAGCCGACCGGTGACCTCGATCGTCAATCCGCAGAAGACATCCTCGGCCTGTTGCAGACACTCAATCGCCAGCACGGCAAGACCATCGTGATGGTGACGCACGATCCCAAGGCCGCCGAGTACGCCACCCACACCCTGCATCTCGACAAGGGCGTGCTGGTGGAACAAGTCGCGCACGCGGCCTGACCGGAGGCACGGCGATGAAATATCTCCATCTCATCTGGGCGGAACTGTTCCGCCGCAAGACGCGCACGATATTGACGATCCTGTCGATCCTTGCCGCCTTCCTGCTGTTCGGCCTGCTCAACGGCGTGCGCGAGAGCTTCATCAACGCCGGCAAGAGCGCGATCGGTGCCGAACGCCTGCAGACCGGCTCGCGCCTGTCCTTCATCCAGTCATTGCCGATGTCGCTGCAGGCGCGCATCGCCCAGGTCGACGGCGTCAAGACCGTGACCTATGCCAACTGGTTCGGGGGCGCCTACCAGGAACCGCGCAACCAGATCTTCAGCTTTGCCGTTGCCCCCAACTATCTCGACGCCTATCCCGAGATCCAGGTCGATCCCAAGCAGCGCGAGGCTTTCAACAACACCCGCACCGGCGCACTGGTCGGCGAGGGATTGATGAAGCGTTACGGCTGGAAGGTCGGGCAGCGCGTGCCGCTGATCTCGACGATCTTCCCCAATCGCGACGGCAGCAAGAACTGGCAGTTCGACATCGTCGGCGTGTTGCACGCCAAGGACAAGAAGACGGCTGGCTGGTACGACCAGATGTTCATGCTGCAATGGAAATACTTCGACGAATCGACGCCGTACAACCAGGGCGCCGCCGGCTGGTACGTCGAGTTGGTGAACGATCCCAAGCAGGCCGATCGCGTCGCCAAGGCGGTCGATGCCTTGTCGATGAATTCCGCGAACGAAACCAAGACCCAGACCGAAGCCGCGGCGATGGCGTCGTGGATGAAGCAGACCGCCGACATCGGCCTCATCGTCACCTCGATCATGGGCGCGGTGTTCTTCACCCTGATCCTGCTGACGGGCAACACCATGGCGCAGGCCGTGCGTGAACGCATCCCGGAACTGGCGGTGCTCAAGACCATCGGCTTCCGCGATCGCACCGTGCTGGGCCTGGTGCTGTCGGAGTCGGTGCTGCTGGTACTGCTTGGTGGTGTCTGCGGACTGGGGCTCGCCGCCGTGCTCGGACCGATCCTCAGTGCGGCATCCGGAGGCACGATTGGCCTTCCGCCGATCGGGGTCGCCAGCTGGTCGCTTGGACTCGCGCTGATGGTCGCCATCGGCCTCGTCGTCGGCGCGCTGCCTGCCATCCGCGCCATGCGCCTCAACATCGTCGATGCCCTTTCCGGGCGCTGATCGGGAACTCAGTCATATGGGCAAGTTCAAATCTTTCGCACGCGGCCTGGGCCTGTTCCTGGTCGTCGTGATCGGCGTGGTCGCCTGGCTGGCATCGCCGTGGTTCGTGTTGCTGGGACTCGCGATCGCATTCGCGTTGTGGATGGTCATCACCCGCCGCGGCCAGCAAGCGACATCGGTGACGCAGGTCGGCGTCAGCACGCTGCGACAGCGTCTGGGTTCCTCATCGGTGATCGTGCTCGGCATCGCCGGCGTGGTCGCGGTGCTGGTGGCGATGCTCGCGATGGCGGAAGGCTATCGCCAGACGTTGCAGGCCAGCGGCAGCGAGGACACGGCCATTGTCCTGCGTGGCGCATCGTCGGCCGAGGTGATGTCGACGCTCGGTAACGATGCGATCCAGGTGATCCAGCAGGTGCCCGGCATCGCCAAGGGCAGCGATGGTCGTCCGCTCGCGTCCGCGGAAACCGTGGTCGCCGCCAACCTGCCGATCCGCAATGGTGGTCCCGACGAGGACGGTAGCGTGCAGTTGCGCGGCGTCGGTCCGCAGGCGTGGCTGGTGCGGCCGAACCTCAAGATCACCCAGGGCCGCAAGTTCGAGCCCGGACGCCGCGAGATCGTGGTCGGCAGTGGTGCGCAACGCCAGTTCCGCGGACTTGATGTCGGCAAGCAGGTGCGCATCGGCAGCGACATGTGGAATGTCGTCGGCGTGTTCCATGCCGGCGATGCCAACGATTCCGAAGTCTGGGCCGATGCCGAGATCGTCGCGGCGACCTATCGTCGTGGCAGCTCGCGCAACTCGGTGATCGCGAAACTGGAAAGCCCGCAGGCGTTCAAGGCCTTCAAGGCGACGCTCGCCGCCGATCCGCGCGTCGAGGTCGAAACGCAGACCACGCTCGACTACTTCAGCAAGCAGTCGGAAACCATGACCAAGGTGATTCGTGGCATTGGCATGGTGGTCGGCGCGATCATGGCGATCGGCGCGGTGTTCGGCGCGCTCAACACCATGTTCGCAACGGTGGCCACGCGTGCCCGCGAGATCGCGACGCTGCGCGCGATCGGTTTCCGCAGCCTGCCGGTGGTGATCGCGGTGATGCTGGAGACGATGCTGCTGGCCTTGCTCGGCGGACTGGTCGGTGGCGCATTGGCGTGGCTGGTGTTCAACGGCTATACCGCGTCGACGATCGCCGGCGGCGTCGGCCAGCTCACCTTCGCCTTCAAGGTGTCGCCGGAAGTGATGTGGACCGGCCTCAAATGGGCGCTGGCGATCGGCTTCATCGGCGGCCTGTTCCCGGCATTGCGCGCCGCGCGCATGCCGGTGACGGATGCATTGAGGAGCCTGTAACCCTCAACCAATCGGCAACGGTTCGTCTTCCGACGCGGGACGGCGCGCGCTCAGCGCCGTCCCGGCCGCTGCCACGACGATCGCGACGATTGCCAGCCATTGCAGCGGACCCAGGCGTTCGCTCAGCAGGGCGACGCCTGCCAGCGCCGCGATCGCCGGTTCCAGGCTCAGCAGCACGCTGAAGGTGCGCGTCGACATCCGCGTCATCGCGATCATCTCGAGCGAATACGGCAGCGCCGAACTCAGTACGGCGACGCCGAGCGCATAAGGCAGCAGGTCCGGCGAGAACAGCGCGGTGCCTGCATGCGCGAAGCCGACCGGGATCGTCGCTAGCGCGCCAATCGCAATGCCGAGCGGCACGGCAGCGGCGCCATAGACGGCGCCGGCCTTGCGTCCCAGCACGATGTAGAGCGCCCAGCCCGCGCCCGCGGCAAGCGCATACGCCACGCCGGCCGGATCGAGCGGTTTGTCGACGCCGCGCAACGGCAGCAACAGCAGCAGTCCGGCGATCACCAGTGCGGTCCACACGAAATCGACCGGGCGCCGCGAATGGAACAGAGCCAACGCGAGTGGCCCGGTGAATTCCAGCGCCACGGCGATGCCGAGCGGAATCGTCCGCAGCGACATGTAGAACACGAAGTTCATCGCGCCAATCGCCAGGCCATAGCCGATAAGCACGCGCCAATCGCCCTTCGCCGGCAGCGAACGCCATGGGCGTCGCAGCAACACGAGGATGATCGCGCTCAGGCCGAGTCGATAGACGGTTGCGCCTTCCGCGCCGACTGCGGGGAACAGATGCTTGGCCAGGCTGGCGCCGCACTGGAATGACAGCATGGCCGCGACCAGCGCGGCGATGGAGACGAGTGCGGAGGCGGGGCCGGCGGGAACGGCAGGCGATGGCACGGAAGCGGGCATCCTGGACGAGGCGACAGCCGAGTGTGCGCCGGAGAGGCCGCCGTGGATATGCGAAACTGGTTCGCGAGGCAAGTGCAGCCGGGAAACGGCTCGTGAAAGACCGGGGTTCAGGATGGATGACGAGCAGGCAGAAGGACAGATCACCCGGTTGCTGGCGCGCGCCCGTGTAGGCGATCCGCAGGCGCTGGGCGATGTCTATACCTCGCTCTACGATGAGCTCAAGCAGGCCGCACACCAGCAATTGCGTCGTCTTCGCGGACCGCTGGAAGCCACCGAGCTGGTCCATGAGGCCTACGTCAAGCTGGTCGGCGGCGCGGCGCTGTCAGCCAGGGACCGTCACCACCTGTTGGCGATGTCGGCGCGCGCGATGCGTCAGGTGCTGGTGGACAAGGCGCGGCAGGCATATGCGCGCAAGCGCGATGGCGGCTATGCACTGACTCTGACCACGCAGCTGGAGTCCGGCGAGCAGGCCGTATTCGAGGTTCTGGCGTTGGACGAGTTGCTGGGATCGCTGCGCCAGATCGACGAGCGTGCCGCGCAGGTGGTCGAACTGCGTTACTTCGGCGGGTATTCGGAAAGCGAGATCGCGCAAATCCTGGATGTGGTCGAGCGTACCGTCCGCCGCGACTGGCGCAGGGCACGCGTCTTCCTGCTGGAGGAGCTGGAGAAATGAACAGCACCAGCCTCGAACGGCAGCGGGCCGCATTGGCGATTTTCGACGAGGTCGCCGACCTCGATGCCGATGAACGGCAGCTGCGGCTGGCGGCCCTGTGCGCGGGTGACGATGAATTGCGGGCCAAGGTCGAGAGGTTCCTGGCATCCGATGCCGGTGGTGCCGAACCGTTCTCAGGCGGTGTAGCGCAGTGGGCCGGGGCGATCGACGACGATGCCGGCGTCGCTGCCACCGGCGAGCGGATCGATGCCTGGCATATCGTCGGCGTGCTCGGTCGCGGCGGCATGGGCACGGTTTATGCGGTGGAGCGCGCCGATGGTGCCTACGTGCAGCGCGCAGCGCTCAAGCGCGTGCATGGCGGCGGCATATCCAGTTCTGGGCGGGAGCGGTTCCTGCGCGAACGCCAGGTGCTGGCACGCTTGCAGCATCCACACATCGCCGGGTTGTTCGATGGTGGTGTCACTGCCGAAGGTGATCCGTATTTCGTCATGGAGCACGTCGATGGCGTGCCGATTGACCGCTGGTGCGACGAGCGCCAGCTCGACCTGCGCGCGCGCGTGGCGTTGTTCCTGCAGGTATTGGACGCGGTGCAGTATGCGCATCGCAACCTGGTGGTACACCGCGACTTGAAGCCTTCGAACCTGCTCGTGACGGCGGAAGGCCAAGTCAAGCTGCTCGACTTCGGCATTGCCCGCGAACTGGAGCAGGCCGGCCTGGCGGCGACCGCCACCGACGATCGGGCGATGACCTTGCAATACGCCTCGCCGGAACAACTCAACAACGAACCGATCACCACCGCCACCGACCTGTACCAACTTGGCGTGGTGTTGTACCGGTTGCTGACGGGGCAGCATCCGTTCGGGATCGGCGCCGACACCCCGTTGGCACAGCAGGTCCAGGCCCTCACTCGTGGCCCCGAGCTGGTACGCACGCTGGATGGCGGTCTGGGCGCGATCGTGCACGCCTGCCTGCGCCGAGAACCCGAAGCACGCTACTCCTCCGTCGAAGCGCTGGCGACCGACTTGCGCGCATGGCTGGACGATCGCCCTGTCGCTGCGGCGAAACCGGGTGCAGCGCAACGAACGCGCCTGTGGCTGCGCCGCCACCGCACTATCACCGCTTCGGCGGCCGCCATCATCATCGCGCTGCTGGTCGGGGCCAGCATCGCGCTGTGGCAGGCGCACGAAGCGCGCGAACAGGCGCGCCTGGCCCAACGCGAAAGCGCCAACGCGCGTGCGGCGCTGGGCTTCCTGACCGACACGCTGGCGATGGCCAACCCGACACAGGCGCTGGGCACCGAAATCGGCGTGCGCGAACTGCTCGATCGCGCACGTGCGCGGCTGAGTCATCCCGACGCCGCCAACCCGCAATTGCGCCAGCCGGTGCAGCGCGCGCTCGGGCGGTTGTACGCCTCGCTGGGCGACAACCTGCAGGCGGTGGATCTGCTGGATGCCGGACTGAAAGGCGTGCAGCCACGCGAACGCGACGAGGCCATCGCGCTGGCCGACGATCTGGTTGCCTACTCCGATGCGCTGGACGGTCTGGAAAAAACCGCGCCTGCGTTCGCCGCCGCCGAGCAGGCCGCTGCGCTGCGTCGCCGTTTCGCGCCTGGCGATCCGCAGCAGGAGTTGCGCACGCTGGCGCACCTGACCCTCGGCCACGTCGAAAAATACGGTTGGGACGGCAGCCGCCAACAGGCGGAAAAAGCGCTTGCCCTGGCGAAAACCATGCCCGACCCACCGGTGGAGATCGTGCTGGATGTGTATTCCGACCTCGGCGTGATCGCGATTTTCCAGAGTGACCGCCAGCGGATGATGGCCTTGGCCCGCGAAGGTCTCGCCTTCGCCGATGTGCACCGGGTACCCACCGATTCACCACTGCGGCTGATGCTGCGCCGGAACCTGGTCAACGGCCTGCTGATGGACGAGCGCTATGTCGCGGCCGAACGCACCGCCCGTGAAGCCATCGCCAGCCTGCAACGCACCGGTGGCAATGGCAGCACGAGCGCGCGCGCGCTGGTCATGGACCTGGGTGACGCGCTGCTGGGACAGGGGCGCTATCGCGAAGCGCTGGCCTTGCTGGAGACGAACCGCGATGTCGTGCACGGCAACGACGGGCCGCGCAACATCGCTTCACACCTGGGCAGCATGGCCGTGACCGAACTGGCATTCGGCGATTACCCGGCCGCGAAAAGACTTTCCACTCAAGCGATGGATACCTTGTCGCGCGTCCACGTTTCAAAGGATGATCTGATCTGGCGCAGCCTGGAGCGCGTGCACGCCATGACGTTGGCAGCCAATGGCGAATACGCGAAAGCCGACGAATTGCTGCGCGACTTGCGCGAACGCGCGCGACGGCTGGATGGCGAGGATTCGGTGGAAGTGGCGCGGACGACGCAGCGCCTGGCCAGCGTGGCCGAACGACTGGGCCAACCCGAACGCGGCCTGCAACTGCTGGCCGATGCGCGGGAACGCCTGTCCCGACGCAATGCGCCCGCATTGGACTCGCAACTCACCAAGCTGCTGCGCATCGAAGCCGCACTGGAACGGCAGCGGGGCGACCTGTCTGCCGCCATCGCGCACCAGCGTGAAGCCGTGCGCCGCAGTGCGCAGGCCGAATGCCCACCCGATCTGGCCATCGCCCGCGCCGAACTGGCCGGTTATCTTGCGGCGCAAGGCGGACGCCGGGAGGCCGGTCTGCTCCTGGAGCAGGCGTTGCCCGTCATGCGCGAGGCGTTGCTGCCTCAGGAGGAAAGCCGGGCCAAGGCCGAAATCCTCGCCGCCAAGCTCGGGGTTTAGCCCGCGCAGCCGCGGCGGCGATATTGCTCGGTGATTGCCTCGAAGTGCGCACCGGCCTGGTTCTCGATTCTTTCGTTGGCCTTGTTGCGCAGATGGCCCCGGGTGAGGATCGCATCGCGATCCATCTTGTCGATGCTCGTCATCGCGTCGGCAGCCCTGCCGGCCTGGCCCACGGCAACGGCATTGCCTGTCAGTCCCGCGGCAGCCTGGAGTGCCCCAAGCGCAATGCTTCGCTTGCCCTGCCGCTCACCGAGTCTGATCATGTCGACGTCATCGGACAATTCGGCATCGAGGTCCTTGAAGCTCATGTGCTGCATGATGGCCAACTGGCGTTGGCCTTCGGCCTTCAGCTGGGCACACGTCATCACTTCGATCTTCACTTCCGGCGCCGTTGCTTCCTGTGCGGGCGCTTGTTGCGCCTGGGCTGCCGCCCCGGCGAGCCATATCGCCATCAATGCGGGGATCTTCATCGCTTCCTCTCAGTCGTGTGTCGTGTCAGTCGTGTCCAGCCGCACCAGCAGCTTGCCCACGTTCTCGCGCCGCACCAGCCTCGCCAGCGCATGTGGGAGGGCATCCAGGCCATCCATCACGTCTTCCGCCCAGCGCAGTCGGCCGCTGCGCAGCAGCACGCCCATTTCGCTGATGAATTCCGGGTCGGCCAAATGCTTTGCACGCAGCCCGGCCAGGGCGCGATCGGTGAACGGGCGCACTTCCAGTCGGCGCTCCATCACCGCGGTGAGGAAGGCGGGCAGGCGATCGCCGCGGTGGTCGTCGCGGCAGTGACTGTCCATCGTCCTGCACAGCGGCAGGCGCGCGCCTTCGTTGAAAAGCGGTAGCGCCGCGTCCAAACAGCGGCCGTCCGCGTGCTCGATGAGGATGTCGATGCCGTCCGGGCAGGCGCCAGCCAAGGCGGCTGCAAATCCGGGATCCTCAATATCCAGCACCGCCGCCGGCGCGAAATGCGCGCGCACATGCGCGCATTTGGATGCGCCACGGGTCACGGCCACGACGCGCACGCCGCGATCCTGCAGCAACTGGCATGCGGTGGCGCCAATCGGTCCTGCGGCCGCGGCCACCACGGCGGTCTGGCCGGCGCGCGGTCGGCAGGCCTCGCGCACCGCCAGCCAGGCGATGTAGCCATGCAGGCCGTACACGCCCAGCGCGCTGCCCAGCGGCGCGACCGCGGGATACAGCTTGCGTTTGATCCGGTGTCCATCGACCACCTCGCGGGTCTGCCAACCGCTGTAACTCAGCACGTGGTCGCCTGTGCGGAATGCCGGATGGCGCGATTGCTCCACCTGCGACACCGTGGCGCAAGGCATGACCTGGCCAGGCATCAGGCGGTCATCCGCGGGTGCGTCGGCCTGCATGCGTGCATGCGCGCAGATGTCGATCGAGAGCAGGTGCGTGCGCAGCAAGATCTGCCCTGATTGCAGTGCGGGCAGTGGCGTCCGTTCGCGACGGAAGCACTCGGTGATGTCGTGTCCGGACGGCCGTCGGGCAAGCACCATGCGGACGCTGGCCACCGTTGCGCGCGTCATGCGCGGTTCGGCGGCGATCGGGGCGATTTCCGCGGGGTGACGGAGCTCGGGTGCGTCGAGGAACATGGTCGAGACCGCAGCCGGCTTCAGAAGTGCTTGAACGCGTCGAGCAGGCGCTTGCCCTTGCCCGATGGTTTCGCCGGCTGCGGATTGTTGCCGTCGTCGCCGGGCTGGGTGGTTGCGCGTGCGAAGTCGACGCCAATGATGGCGGTGGTGGTCGACTTGGTGCGCACCCGGACGTTCCATTCCGGATCCCACGGCTGCCTCGGATCCGCCGGCTTCGGGGGCCATGCGATATTGGTTTCGGGGCCGTAGGCGATCATGCTCAACGAAGCGATGCCGCCCCGGTCGTCGTTGCCCCTGGGCTGGAAGATGCCCTTCGGAATCTGGCAGCGGGTGGTGGCCGACGGCAGCAGGACCTTCTGCTTCAGCCACTTGTCGATATGCGCGCCACCCAAATAGTTCAGCAGCTCATGGCCTGCGCCGGCGATCTCGGAGCTGCTCCAGACCACGAAATTGTGTTGGTCCTGCACTGCCATTGCGTTGATGAAATACGCGCGGCTGCGTTCCACCGGCTGCCATTCCAGCGAGATGCTGTCGGCCAGGCCGCCCTTGCTGGACAGGGCGATTTTCGGCATGAAGTCGGCGTTCTGGTCCAGCTGGAATTGCAGCGATGCGGGCACGCCGTCGCCGACGACCCGGTGCTGCCCGACCAGCGAAGAGCGTTCGCCCACGCGCTTGGTGTTTTTCCGGTTCGGCCACAGCGCGTGGGCCGGGCTCGCGTCGATGTCGCGGTCGGGCACGAACAGGCCCGGTGCCAGCCGACCATTCGCCTCCAGGTTGCCGGCCTTGATCCTCATCGTGACCACCCTGGGCTGGCCGGACCGGATGCTCGCACTGCAGCCCCAGTATTGGCGGACCGTGATGTCGATTTCGTCCTGCCCCTTCGGCTCGCCGCCGCGCTTGCTGTCGCTGGGCTTGCCCGGCATCGGTGGCAGCAGTGGCAGGGACTCGCCCACGCCCAGACCGGCGGGAACCTGCTGGGTCGCGGCCGTGCCGGGCTTGAGGCTGTTGTACATGGCGATGTCGAGGAACCTGCCTGTCCCCGGCGGGATGTCGCGCGACTGCGGATATTCCTGCGGCCCCTTGGCGCCGCCCATCAGCCGGTTGGCGAAGCCGCCGATCGGGCCCATGCTTGGCATGCCGGCGGCTTCATGGGTGGCGACGTCGATCCAGACTTGCGTTTCGACGATGGATTTTTTCTGCGCCCCGGCGGGAAGCACGGCGGCGAGCGCGACAGTCAGGCTGGCGACGCGGAGAACTGGGCGAAAGGATCGGTGCACCGGAACATGCCTGCTGGAGGGGATTACTACCCCATCGCAAAAGCAGGGACAAACAGGACATGCGTCGTACGGTCGCCGCCGGGGAACCGATCAGGCGGGATCGGCTCCTGGGGCGGTGGCGGGACCCTCAGCCGATCGGCAGGGTGCGGCCCTTGCGTTCGGCCAGGCGCTTCTCGAGATAGTGGATGTTCTGTCCACCGTTCTGGAAGCCGACGTCGCGCATGATGCGCTGCTGCAGCGGGATGTTGGTCTTGATGCCGTCGACCACCATTTCCGACAACGCCACGCGCATGCGCGCGATCGCGGTCTCGCGATCGGGGCCGTGGACGATCAGCTTGCCGATCATCGAATCGTAGTTCGGCGGCACGCGATAACCTTCGTAGATGTGCGAATCCACGCGCACGCCGGGGCCACCCGGTGCATGGAAATGCTGGATCAGGCCGGGCGAGGGCAGGAACGATTCCGGATCCTCGGCGTTGATGCGGCATTCGATCGCATGACCGCGCAGCACGATGTCTTCCTGCCTGATCGTGAGCTTCTGCCCGGCGGCGATCTTCAGCTGCTCGGCCACCAGGTCGATGCCGGTGACGAACTCGGTCACCGGATGCTCCACCTGGATGCGGGTGTTCATTTCGATGAAGTAGAAGCGCCCGTTTTCGAACAGGAACTCGAAGGTGCCGGCGCCGCGATAGCCGATGCGCTTGCACGCCTCGACGCAGACCTTGCCGATCTCCGCGCGCTGTTCGTCGGTGATGCCGGGTGCCGGTGCTTCTTCCACCACCTTCTGGTGGCGACGCTGCATCGAGCAGTCGCGTTCGCCGAGATGGATCGCATTGCCCTGGCCGTCGGCCAGCACCTGGATCTCGACATGGCGCGGGTTCTCGAGGAACTTCTCCATGTAGACCATCGCATTGCCGAACGCCGCCTTGGCTTCGGCCTGCGTGGTGGCGATGGCGTTGACCAGCGCGGCTTCACTGTGGACCACGCGCATGCCGCGCCCGCCGCCGCCGCCCGCCGCCTTCACGATCACCGGATAGCCGATCTCGCGGGCGATGCGGATGTTCTCGTTGGCGTCGTCGCCGAGCGGGCCGCCGCTGCCGGGCACGCAGGGCACGCCGGCGGACTTCATCGCGCGGATCGCTTCCACCTTGTCGCCCATCAGGCGGATGGTGTCGGCCTTGGGGCCGATGAAGACGAAGCCCGATTGCTCGACGCGTTCGGCGAAGTCGGCGTTCTCGCTGAGGAAGCCGTAGCCGGGATGGATCGCCTGGGCGTCGGTGACTTCCGCGGCAGCGATGATCGCCGGCATGTTGAGGTAACTCTCCGACGACGGCGCCGGACCGATGCACACCGACTCGTCGGCCATGGCGACGTGCTTGAGGTTGCGGTCGACGGTGGAATGCACCGCGACCGTGCGGATGCCCAGCGCCTGGCAAGCGCGCACGATGCGCAGCGCGATCTCGCCGCGATTGGCGATGACGACTTTCTCGAGCATACCGTTGCCCACTTAGCCGATCACGAACAGCGGTTGGTCGAACTCGACCGGCTGGCCGCTCTCGCACTGGATCGCGAGCACGGTGCCGCCAACTTCGGCTTCGATCGGATTGAACATCTTCATCGCCTCGATGATGCCGAGGGTGTCGCCCGGCTTGACCTGCTGGCCGACGGTGACGAAGGCCGGCTTGTCCGGCGACGGCGAGGCATAGAAGGTGCCGACCATCGGCGCGCGCACCACATGGCCCGGAGGCAGGTCATTCGGCTTTGGCGTGCCGCCGGTCGCGGCCTGCACCGGCGACTGCATCGGCATCGGCGCGGCGGGGGCGACCGCCGGCGCGGCCACGACCACGGCGGGCGCTGCGGCCGGGGCGGCGCTGGCGCGCGACAGGCGCACGGCTTCCTCGCCCTCGCGGATTTCGATCTCGGTGAGATTCGATTCCTCGAGCAGGTCGATGAGTTTCTTGATCTTGCGAAGGTCCATGGAGGCCTCTTTCTTTATTGTTGATCGGGTGCGGCGCCGAGCTTCTTCAGCGCGGCGTCCAGGGCGTAGCGGTAACTGTCGGCCCCGAAACCGGCGATGGTGCCGACGGCGAGGTCGCTGAAATAACTGGTGTGGCGGAACGGTTCGCGGGTATGCGGATTCGACAGATGGACTTCGATGAAGGGGATCGCGACTGCCGCCAGCGCATCGCGCACCGCCACCGAGGTGTGGGTGAAGGCGGCAGGATTGATGATGATGAAGGCAGTATCGTTGCCGCGGGCGGCCTGGATGCGATCGACCATCGCGCCTTCGTGATTGGTCTGGAACGTTTCCAGCGCGATGCCGGCCTGTTCGCTGCGTGTCCGCAGCTGTTCGTCGATGTCGGCCAGCGTGGCGTGCCCGTAGATGCCGGGCTCGCGCGAGCCAAGCAGATTCAAGTTGGGGCCGTGCAGGACGAGGATCGATGGCATCCGGGGAGGGCGGACGGTGTGTCGAGCGGTGGGCGCGTAGTCTGGCCGATCCCGGGCCTTGCTGTCCAGTTCGGCGACGATGGGCGATTTTAAACGATTGTTTGAGTGACGCGAATGGCGGTCATTCGAGCTTCGTCCAGTTCGCCAGCTCTTCTGCGCTCTGGAACTGTCCGACATGCTGGCGGACCACGCGTCCGCCGGCATCGACCAGCAAGGTGTAGGGCAGCACGCCCGAGGGATTTCCGAGCAGGGTGGCATTGGCCTTGGTCGGTTCCGCCAGCAGCACTGGATAACCGGGCGGTTGGCGTTGCACGAAGGCGCGGACATCGTCGGCCTCGTCCCAGGCGACGCCGACCACCCGGGCCGACCCGGTGGCAGCCAGCGATTCCAGCATCGGCATCTCGCGCAGGCAGGGTCCGCACCAGGTCGCCCACAGATTGATCACCACCGGCTTCCCCAGATAGGCGCTTGGCATGGGGATGCGCGCGCCTTGCAGGTCGGGCAGTTCCATATTCGGTAGCGGTTCACCGGTGCGGGCCATCACTGCGCCCTCCGGCACATGGGCGCGGAACTGCAGCCAGCGGTTGAGCATGTGCTGGCCGATGCTGGTCCGCCACAGCGGCGCGAAGCCTTGCGTCACCAATGTCACGAACAGCAGTGCGCTTGCGAAGATCGCAGCCGCCGAAACGATGGTGGCGAAGCGCGGCTTCATGCGGGTGCGTCGCTCATCGGGCCGCGGCGCGAGCCAGGGCGCCGTCGACGATGCCGTTGGTCAACACCGTCTGCAGCAGTTCGCCATCGCCACCGGAACGCGGATACACCACGTAGAGTGGCACGCCGACCGCATTGTGCGCCTTGAGGAAGGCCGCGATATCGGCGTCCTCGTTGGTGAAGTCGCCGACCAGATAGACCGCGTCGTGCTTCACCAGCGACTGCCGGAAGGCATCGCTGGTGAACACCGCCTTCTCGTTGACCTTGCAGGTGATGCACCAGTCGGCGGTCATGTTGACGAAGACGACCTTGTGCTGCGCGCGCAGTTCGGCGAGTCGCTGTGGCGTCCACGGCTGCACGCGGCTGTCGGCGCTGGCCGCGATGGAAGATGTCGCGACCGGCGGCGGCATGCGCGAGATCGTCGTCACTGCGAAGCCACACACCGCGATGGCGAGGATCGCGGCGATCTTGCCCCAGCGCGCCCGCTGCCATGCCCACAGTGCGAAGGCCAGGGCGATTGCCGCCATGCCCCAGGCAAGGACGACGTCGGCGCCGCGCTGGTGCGCGAGCGTCCACAACATCCATGCCGCCGTGATGTACATCGGGAAGGCCAGCACCTGCTTGAGCGTGTCCATCCACGCGCCGGGTTTCGGCATCCGTTTCGCCAACGCGGGGACGAAAGCGATCACCAGCACCGGCAATGCCAGTCCGAGCCCGAGCATCACGAACACCAGCAGCGTTGTCGTGGCAGGCGCAGTGAGGGCGTAGGCCAGCGCCAGCCCCATGTACGGCCCGGTGCACGGCGTCGCCACCGTCACCGCCAGCAGGCCGGTGAGGAAATCGCCGCGCGCGCTATCCGCGTTCGATGCCGCTGCGAGGCCTTGCGGCGCGAATCCCGGCAATGCCCACAGGCCCGACAGCGACAATCCAAGCGCCAGCATCAGCAGGCCAAGGACGGCGACCACCAGCGGCGACTGCAGCCAGAATCCCCAGCCGGCGACGTGGCCCGCGCGTTGCAGCAACACCACGGCCAGCCACAGCGCGACCATCGCGGCGAGGATGCCCAGCGTGTAGAAGATCGCGTGGCGTTTCGCGTGTTCGCGGCTGTGTCCGCCCTGCACCAGGGACAACGCCTTGAGCGACAACACCGGCAACACGCAGGGCATCAGGTTGAGGATGACGCCGCCGATCAACGCGAACAGCAGCGCGCCGATCAATCCGACGCGATTGGCGGGCGCGGTGGTGGTGCTTGCAGGTGTTGCGGGTTGCGATGTCGCAGCGGCTGTAGCAGCTGTCGCCGCAGCCGTCGCATTCTCAACCGGGGTAGCGGAAGTGCCGGCGGAAATCGCCGTTTGCGCAGGTTCGCTCGTCACCGCTTTCGTTTGTTGCGTCGATGCGGCGGCGGGCAATGCGAGGTTGAAGCGGTTGCGCATCACCGGATAGCAGATGCCGCCGTCCTGGCAACCCTGCCATTCGGCATCGAGCGTCACGCTGGCGGCGCGATCGTGTGCGCGCTGCAGCGGCACCGGGATCATCGTTTCGCCGAAATACACCGCGACATCACCGAAGTGTTCGTCGTGGTGTGATTGTGCCTTGGGCAGCTGTGGCGTACCGAGGTGGATGCCGGGATCGCCCGACAGTTTCAGCTTGAGCTTGTCGCGGTAGAGGTAATAGCCCTTGGCCGGTGTGATCCGCAGCAGCAGCTTCGATCCGCCATCGGCGATGGCTTCGAACTTGAATGCCTGTTCCGGCGGCAATGGCGCATTCGACTGGCCGGCGATCAAACCGCCGCCGGCATCGCTGCGCGCGCCACCGAGGCTCTTGCCAAAGGCCGCGAACCCGGCATCGCCGCCACCGTCATTCGCGGCCGGCAATACCACCGACAGCGTGCGGGTCTGCGGCGGATAGCAGACGCCGGCATCGGCGCAACCCTGGTACTTGACGCGCAGGCTGACGGCATCGCCCTTGGCCTTGCCCGGCAGCACCGCAGTCACGCTGTCGCGGTAGGTCTGGACATCGCCAAAGAATTCGTCGTGGTGTTTCGCGCCGTCGGGCAACTGCACCGCGCCGGCTTCGAATCCCCCCAGCGGCTGCACGTCCATGCGATGGCGATAGAGGTAGTAGCCCTTGGCGATCGTCCACGTCACTTCGATGCGATCGCGCGACGGCGCGCTGACCTTGGGGATGAAGACGCTGTCGACCGGCGGCAACTGGGTCGGATCGACCGTTTGCGCCGTGGCGGGGAGTAGCGACAGGCCGAGCACCAGCACGGCGAGATGGCGGAGCAAAGACTTCATGGGGCGCGGGTTTCCGTGGCGATCCAGTCGAAATAGGCGGGCAATCCCCCCTCTGCTTCGACCGCGACCAGTTCCGGGAGTTCGTAGGGATGGAGCGCGGGCAACCGCTCGCGCAGGGCATCGAGGCGGTCGCTGGCGGTCTTGATGACCAGCAGGACCTCGTCGTCGCGCCGGATCTGGCCTTCCCAGCGATAGGTGGAATGGATGCCGGGCAGCACGTTGACGCAGGCGGCCAGCCGTTCCTCCACCAGGGCGGTGGCGATGCGGTCGGCGCCGGCGGTGTCGGGGCAGGTGCTGAGGCAGATGAGAACGCTCATTCCCATAGGGTAGCGGGCCGGGGCCAAGGCGATGGCGCTCTCACCAAAAATCCGCCACCCGCAGCGCCTGTGCGGTTCGTCCGTCTTGCCGACCATTCCGCCGCATGGATGCGGCGGATGAGCCTACATGGACGTATTTACGGCGTGTCGGCGAGACGGATAACCGCTGCAGGCGCACAGCCGGGCAAAACGCTTTCGCGATGAGCCCTTGAATCCCTCGGCCGCCGCCCCATCTCCAGACCATGCCCGTTCGCGGGTCGCTTTGTCCGGATTCTGGCAGTCGCCTCGGCGGACTGCTAAAATCCGCCGGTTTCCCCCATCCAATCAACCACTTAAAGAGATTGCGCATGAACCTCAAGCCGCTCTACGACCGCGTGGTCGTCAAGCCGATCGACGCCGAAGAAACCTCCATCGGCGGAATCATCATTCCCGATGCCGCCAAGGAAAAGCCGACCAAGGGTGAAGTGGTCGCCGTCGGTACCGGCAAGGTGTTCGACAACGGCCAGGTCCGCGCCATGACCGTCAAGGTCGGCGACAAGGTGATCTACGGCCAGTACTCCGGCAGCGCCTACAAGGCCGATGGCGTCGAGTACAAGATCGTGAAGGAAGACGACATCCTCGCCGTCCTCGCCTGATTCGTTTCAGAAATCAAATCATTTCGGAGTTACACACATGGCTGCAAAAGACATTCGTTTCGGTGAGGACGCCCGCTCGCGCATGGTGCGCGGCGTCAACGTGCTCGCCAATGCCGTGAAGGCAACGCTCGGCCCGAAGGGTCGCAACGTGGTGCTGCAGAAGAGCTTCGGCGCGCCGACGATCACCAAGGACGGCGTGTCCGTCGCCAAGGAGATCGAACTGGCCGACGCGTTCGAGAACATGGGCGCGCAGATGGTGAAGGAAGTCGCTTCCAAGACTTCCGACAACGCCGGTGACGGCACCACCACCGCCACCGTGCTGGCGCAGGCGCTGATCCGCGAAGGCATGAAGGGCGTCGCCGCCGGCATGAACCCGATGGACCTGAAGCGCGGCATCGACAAGGCCGTGCTCGCCGCGACCGAAGAGCTCAAGAAGATGAGCAAGCCGACCGCCGACGACAAGGCGATCGCCCAGGTCGGCACGATCTCGGCGAACTCCGACGAATCGATCGGCAACATCATCGCCGACGCGATGAAGAAGGTCGGCAAGGAAGGCGTGATCACGGTCGAGGAAGGTTCGGGTCTCGAGAACGAGCTCGACGTCGTCGAGGGCATGCAGTTCGACCGCGGCTACCTGTCGCCGTACTTCATCAACAACCAGCAGTCGATGTCGGCCGAGCTGGATGATCCCTACATCCTCCTGCACGACAAGAAGATCTCCAACGTGCGCGACCTGCTGCCCGTCCTCGAGGGCGTGGCCAAGGCCGGCAAGCCGCTGCTGATCGTTGCCGAGGAAGTGGAAGGCGAAGCGTTGGCGACCCTGGTGGTCAACACCATCCGCGGCATCGTCAAGGTCTGCGCAGTGAAGGCCCCGGGCTTCGGCGATCGTCGCAAGGCGATGCTGGAAGACATGGCCATCCTCACCGGCGGCACCGTGATCTCGGAAGAAGTCGGCCTCTCGCTCGAGAAGGCGACCATCAAGGATCTCGGCCGCGCCAAGAAGGTGCAGGTCTCGAAGGAAAACACCACGATCATCGACGGTGCCGGCGAAACCTCGGGCATCGAAGCGCGCATCAAGCAGATCAAGGCGCAGATCGAGGAGACCTCGTCCGACTACGACCGCGAGAAGCTGCAGGAACGCGTGGCCAAGCTGGCCGGCGGCGTTGCGGTGATCAAGGTCGGTGCTTCGACCGAGATCGAAATGAAGGAAAAGAAGGCCCGCGTTGAAGACGCCCTGCACGCGACCCGCGCTGCGGTGGAAGAAGGCATCGTCCCCGGCGGCGGCGTGGCGCTGGTGCGCGCGCTGTCGATCATCAAGGGCCTGAAGGGCATCAACGAAGACCAGAACCACGGCATCGAGATCGCGCTGCGCGCGATGGAAGCGCCGCTGCGCGAGATCGTGACCAACGCCGGCGAAGAGCCGTCGGTGGTGCTGAACCGCGTCAAGGAAGGTTCGGGCAACTTCGGCTACAACGCCGCGACCGGCGAGTTCGTCGACATGGTCGAAGCCGGCATCCTGGATCCGACCAAGGTGACCCGCACCGCGTTGCAGAACGCGGCGTCGATCGCCGGCCTGATGATCACCACCGAGGCGATGGTTGCCGAGGCGCCGAAGAAGGACGAACCGGCGATGCCGGGCGCCGGCGGCATGGGTGGCATGGGCGGCATGGATTTCTAAGAAGTCCGGTTGTCGACAGCAACATGAAGAAAACAAAAACCCCGCAGAAATGCGGGGTTTTTGCTGTTCGGCCGGTGCGACCCTGCCGTTAGTCATGGTCAACCCGACGCATTCATGTGCGTTGAATTAGCATCGATCCAATTTCGTGCGGAATCCTGCGCATGTCCGACCCCAAGCCTTCTTCCATTCCGCCGAGAGCTGGCGGCCCGCGCATGCCGCAGAAGTCGCCGCATTCGCGTCGCAACGCGATCATGGTGGTTGTGATCCTGGCCTTGGTCGGCTTGGCGGCATGGTGGTTTTTCGGCCGCAACAGCGGCGATGCCCAGGGACAGCAGGGGCAACAGCGTTCAGCTGGCGGTCGGAGTGGCCAACGCGGCGGTAGCGGTGGCAACGCCATGGCTGGCGGTCGCAGCGGACGCGGGCGTCCGTCGGCGACGGTGGGGACGGCCAAGGTCGAGAAGACCGATGTTCCGTTGACCATCAGCGCGATCGGCACGGTGCAGCCGACGGTGACGGCGACGGTGCGCAGCCAGATCTCCGGCGTGCTCAAGGCGATCTATTTCAAGGAGGGCCAACTGGTCAGCAAGGGCCAGGCATTGGCGCAGGTTGATTCCGGGCCGACGACGCAGGCGGTGGCGCAGGCGCAGGGCACGCTGGCGCGCGATGCCGCGCAACTCGCGGTTGCACGCATGGACCTGAAGCGCTACCAGACCTTGCTGGCGCAGGATTCGATCGCCAAGCAGCAGGTCGATACCCAGGTCGCACTGGTGAAACAGCTTGAAGGCACGGTGCAGGCCGACAAGGCGGCAGCGGGTTCGGCGCAGATCAATCTCGGTTACACCACGCTGCGCGCGCCGGTGAGCGGACGCGTCGGTTTGCGGCAAGCCGACATCGGCAATTACGTGTCGCCGGGCGATGCCAACGGTGTCGCGATCGTGACGGTGGAATCGCCGATCGACGTCGAGTTCTCGTTGCCGCAGGCGCAGATCGGCCAGGTGCGCGAAGCCAGCCGCAGCGGCACGTTGCCGGCGGTCGCGCTGGATCAATCCGGCAAGAACGAACTGGCGCAGGGCAGCTTCCTCACGCTCAACAACGTGATCGATTCGACCACCGGCACGCTCAAGGCCAAGGCGCGTTTCGAGAACCACGATGGCGCGTTGTTCCCGAGCCAGTTCGTCAACATCCGCCTGCAGGTCGGGACCGCCGACCAGGCGATCGTGGTGCCGGTGAGTTCGGTGCGCTACGGGCCGAATGGCAGTTTCGTGTTCACGCTGCAGCCTGACCAGACCGCGAAGCTGGTGAACGTGACCGTTGGCGCGACCGTCGGCGACAAGGTCGTGATCGCCAAGGGCCTGAATGGAGGCGAGACGGTGATCACCGAGGGCGCCGATCGCATCGATGACGGATCGAAGGTGACGCTGGCCGATACGAGTGGCGCTGGCGGTGCCGCGGCAGGCACGCATGGCAATGGCCAGCATCGTCGCGGTGGCGCGCAGGGGGACACGCAAGGTAGCGGGCAACGCCAGGCGACGACATCGCCGTGAGCGACATCGACACTCCGCCGCCGGGCGACGCGCATCCGCTGTCGCACGCGAACAATCCGTCGCGACCGTTCATCGAGCGGCCGGTGGCGACGTCGTTGTTCATGCTGGCGATCCTGCTTGCCGGCATCATTGCGTTGCGCATGTTGCCGTTGTCGGCGCTGCCGGAAGTCGATTACCCGACCATCCAGGTCAGCACGCTGTATCCGGGCGCCAGCCCCGACGTGATGGCGATGACGGTGACCGCGCCGCTGGAGCGCCAGTTCGGGCAGATGACGGGATTGACGCGGATGTCGTCGGTGTCGTCGGGCGGCGCCAGCATCATCACCCTGCAGTTCAACCTCAACCTGCCGCTGGATGTCGCCGAGCAGGAAGTACAGGCGTCGATGAACGCCGCGGCGACGATGTTGCCGAGCGATCTGCCGGCGCCACCGGTGTACGCCAAGGTGAATCCCGCCGACGCGCCGATCATGACGATCGCGGTGACGTCGAAGACGCGCACGTTGTCCGATGTGCAGAACCTGGTCTCGCAGCGCGTGGCCAACAAGCTGGCGCAGGTCACCGGTGTCGGCCTGGTGTCGATGTCGGCCGGCCAGCGCCCCGCGGTGCGCATCCAGGCCAACGTGCCCGCGCTCGCGGCGCAAGGGTTGACGCTGGAGAACATCCGCACGGCGATCTCGTCGGCGAATGCCAACGGCGCCAAGGGCAGTTTCGACGGGCCGACGCGCAGTTGGTCGATTGACGCCAATGACCAGCTATCGACGGTCGACGATTACAAATCCTTGATCGTCGGCTACAACGGCGGCGCGGCGGTGCGCCTGTCCGATGTCGCGAGTGTCGTCGATGCATCGGAGAACGCGCGCATCGGCGCGTGGATGAATCGCCAGCCCGGCATCATCGTCGATATCCAGCGCCAGCCCGGCGCGAATGTCATCGCGACGGTCGATGCGATCCAGAAGGCATTGCCCGACCTCGAGCAGACGTTGCCGGAAGACGTCCACGTCAAGGTGCTGGCCGACCGCACCACCGGCATCCGCGCTTCGGTCGCCGACGTCGAGTTCGAACTGGTGCTGGCCGTCGTGCTGGTGGTGATCGCGATCTTCCTGTTCCTCGGTTCGCCGCAGGCAACGCTGATCGCCGCGATCTCGGTGCCGTTGTCGCTGGTCGGCAGTTTCGCCGCGATGTATTTCCTCGGCTTCTCGCTCAACAACCTCACGCTGATGGCGCTGACCATCGCCAGCGGCTTCGTGGTCGACGATGCCATCGTGGTGATCGAGAACATCTCTCGCCACGTCGAGAACGGCGACTCGCCGATGGAAGCCGCGTTCAAGGGTTCGCGCGAAATCGGCTTCACCATCATCTCGCTGACCATCAGCCTGGTCGCGGTGCTGATCCCGCTGCTGTTCATGGGTGACGTGGTCGGCCGCCTGTTCCGCGAGTTCGCGATCTCGCTGGCGGTCACCATCCTGATTTCCGCGGTGGTGTCGCTGACGCTGGTGCCGATGCTGGCCGCGCGCTGGCTGAAGCCGGGCAACCACGAGGAGCAGGCACCGAAGTTCGTGCGTTCCTCGCTGCACCTGATCGATCGCGTCGGTGCCTGGTATGCGCGCACGCTCGATGGCGTGATCGCGCGCAGCCGCCTGATGCTGATGCTGTTCGCGGCGACGCTGGTGCTCACCGGGCTGCTGTTCTGGCTGATACCGAAAGGCCTGTTCCCCGAGCAGGACACCGGGCAATTGCAGGCGACCGTGGTGGCCGGGCAGGGCGTGTCGTTCGCGCGCATGGCGGAACTGCAGCAGCAGGTCGCTGACGTGGTGTTGAAGGATGGCGATGTCGAGTCGCTGAGCTCCAACATCGGCGTCGACGGCCAGAACATCACGCTCAACCAGGGGCGGATGCTGGTCAATCTCAAGCCGAAGGACACCCGCAAGGATCACCAGGACGAAACGATGGCGCGACTGGTCGCCGCCGTGCACGACAAGATCCCGGGAGTGACGTTCTACCTGCGCCCGGTGCAGGACCTGACCATTGATGCCGAGAACGGGCCGACGCAATATCGCTTCGCGCTGCAGGGCGCGACCCAGGCGGAAGTGAACAGCGCCAGCCTCGATCTGGTGCGCGCGCTGCAATCGGTGCCGGAGTTGCGCAACCCGGTCAGCGACGTGCAGATGGAAGGCAATTCGGTCACGGTCAATGTCGATCGCGATGCCGCCGCGCGCGTCGGGGTGACGGCCGCCGCGGTCGATGCCGCGCTCTACGACGCCTTCGGACAGCGCATCATCTCGACCATCTTCACGCCATCGACGCAGTACCGCGTGATCCTCGAGGCGATGCCGGACATGCTGGTCGGTCCCGAGGCCCTGCAGAAGATCTACGTCGCCGGCAGTGGCGGCACCAGCATCCCGTTGTCGTCGATCGCGACGATCTCCACCGGCAATGCATCACTGGCGGTGATGCGTGCGCAGCAGTTCCCGGCCTCGATCATCGGCTTCGATCTCGCGCCGGGGGCATCCCTGGGCAAGGCGGTGGACGCGATCACCGCGACCGAAGCGAAGATCGGCATGCCGGCCGGCATCAGCACGCAATTCCTCGGCGCATCCAATGCATTCAAGGCGTCGCTGGCCAACGAAGGCTGGTTGATCCTCGCCGCCATCGTCTGCGTCTACATCGTGCTGGGCGTGCTCTACGAGAGCTATATCCATCCAATCACGATCCTGTCGACGCTGCCATCGGCAGGTCTCGGCGCACTGCTGGCGCTGTTGCTGACCGGAAGCGATCTCGGCGTGATCGGAATTATTGGTATCGTCTTGTTGATTGGCATCGTCAAGAAGAACGCGATCATGATGATCGACTTCGCGATCGCCGCGCAGCGCGACGAGGGCAAGCCGCCGCTCGATGCCATCCGCGAAGCCGCTGCCCTGCGTTTCCGCCCGATCATGATGACCACGTTCGCGGCGCTGTTCGCCGCGTTGCCGCTGATCTTCGGCGGCGGCATGGGCGCGGAACTGCGCCGTCCGCTCGGTATTGCCGTTGCCGGCGGCCTGATCATGAGCCAGGCGCTGACGCTGTTCACCACGCCGGTGATCTACCTCGCCTTCGAGGCGCTGGCGAAGCGCCGTCGTGAGCGCATCGAAGCGCGCGCCGCGCACGAGGCCGCGACATGAACCTGTCGGCGCCGTTCATCCGGCGTCCGATCGGCACGTTGCTGCTGACGATCGGTGTCGCGTTGTCGGGCGTCGCCGCCTATTTCGTGCTGCCGGTGGCACCGCTGCCGCAGGTCGACTATCCGACCATCAGCGTGTCGGCGAGCATGCCGGGCGCGAGCCCGACCACGATGGCGAGCAGCGTGGCGTCGCCGCTGGAACATCGCCTCGCCACGATCGCCGGCGTCACCGAGATGACGTCGTCGTCGGGGATCGGCTCGACCCGCATCAACCTGCAGTTCGACCTCAGCCGCAATGTCGATGGCGCCGCGCGCGACGTCCAGGCCGCGATCAACGCCGCGCGCGTCGACCTGCCGGCGGCGCTCAAGAGCAATCCCACCTACAACAAGGTCAATCCCGCCGACGCGCCGATCATGATCCTGGCGCTGACCTCCAAGACCCGCGCGCCCGACGCGATCTACGATTCGGTGTCGACGGTGGTGCAGCAGGCGCTGTCGCAGGTGCCGGGCGTGGGCCAGGTCGAACTCGGTGGCGGCGCGCTGCCCGGCGTGCGCATCGACCTCGATCCGAAGAAACTCGCCGACGCCGGCATCAGCCTCGACGAGGCGCGCAATGCGGTGACCACGACCAATGCCAATCGCCCGAAAGGCGTGGTCGAGGATGGCGGCAACGCCTACCAGCTGTATACGAGTGCGCCAAGTCGTTCCGCCGCGGATTTCGCCAAGGTCGTGGTGGTATCGCGCAACGGCACCAACGTCCATCTCGGCGATGTCGCGCATGTGTACGACGGGCCGGAAAACGAACGCACCCTCGGCCTGTTCAATGGCCAGCGCGCGGTGATGGTGATCCTGACCCGCCAGCCCGGCGCCAACATCATCGCCACCGTCGATGCGGTGAAGAAAGTACTGCCGACGCTGAGCCAGCGCATTCCCGACGACATCAAGATCAACATCGCGTCCGATCGCACCACCACCATCCGCGCCTCGTTGCGCGACGTCGAGCTCACGCTGCTGATCGCGACCATCCTCGTCGTGCTGGTGGTGAGCGCGTTCCTGCAATCGTGGCGGGCGACGGTGGTGCCGGCGGTCGCGGTGGTGGTGTCGATCCTCGGCACGCTCGGCGTGATGTACCTGCTCGGGTTCTCGCTCGACAACCTGTCGCTGATGGCGCTGACCATCGCCACCGGCTTCGTCGTCGACGACGCCATCGTGGTGCTGGAGAACATCAATCGCCACATCGAACAGGGCATGGGGCGGATGCAGGCGGCGCTACTCGGCGCGCGCGAAGTCGGCTTCACGGTGATGGCGATCAGCATCAGTCTGGTCGCGGTGTTCATCCCGCTGCTGTTCATGGGCGGCCTGATCGGGCGCCTGTTCCGCGAGTTCGCGGTGACGATGACGGTCGCGGTGATGATCTCGATGCTGCTGTCGCTCACCACCACGCCGATGATCGCGGCGACCCTGTTGCGCGAACGCCATGCGCATGCAACAGCGCGGACATCGATCGGCGGACGCCTCGCAGCGCTGGCGGAACGCACGGTGGCGGGGATGCGCGCGCGCTACGAGCGCAGCCTCGACTGGGCGCTGGCCAATCGCGGCGCGGTATTGCTGTTGCTGCTGGGCGCGGCGGTGCTCAACGTCTACCTGATGGTGGTCGTGCCCAAGGGCTTCTTCCCCGAACAGGACACCGGGTCGCTCAACGGCGGCCTGCGCATGGACCAGTCGGTGTCCTTCGTGCAAAGCGGCGAGAAGCTGCAGCAACTGGTCGAGATCCTGCGCAAGGATCCGGCGATCGAGAATGTCATTGCCTTCACCGGCGGCTCGCGCGCGGGCGGCGGCTTCCTCTTCGCCACCGAAAAACCGCGCGGCCAGCGGCCATCGACCCAGGAAGTGATCCAGCGCCTGCGTCCGCAACTTGCGCGCATCACCGGCGCCAGCCTGTTCCTCAATCCGGTGCAGGACATGCGCGTCGGTGGGCGCAGTTCCAACTCCACCTACCAGTACACCTTGAAGGCAGACGATCCCGACGTGCTGGCCAAGTCGGCTGACACGCTCACCGCCGCGCTCAAGCGTGATTCGGTGGTGACCGACGTCGACGTCGATCGCAACAACAGTGCGGTCGCCGCCTATCTCGATATCGACCACGCCGCGGCGTCGCGGTTGGGCCTCACCAACAACGCCATCGACTCGATCCTCTACGACGCCTTCGGCCAGCGCCAGGTCGCGACGCTCTACAGCGACGTCAACCAGTATCACGTGGTGATGGGCGTGGCACAGGAAGTGCAGGGGTCGCCGGAAGCCTTCCACCTGGTGTGGCTGCCGACCGCCACCACCGGTGCAACTGCGACCACGTCGAACACGAACACGACGACGGCATCGACTTCCACGACGACGGCAACCAGCGGCAGCATCGGCATCGCCACGCCGGGGATGACACCGCTGACGTCGATCGCGACCTGGCACGTGCAGTCCGCCGCCGCTTCGATCAACCATCAGGATGCCGCGCCAGCCGCGACCATCAGCTTCAACCTGCCGACCGGCGTGACGCTGGGGCAGGCCAGCGACGAGATCCGCAAGGTACAGGCCAGTCTCAACTTGCCGCTGGGCGTGCGCGGCGAATTCGCGGGATCGGCGCAGGTGTTCCAGCAGACCACCAACACCATCCCGTTGCTGGTGCTCGCGGCGATCGTCACCATCTACCTGGTGCTCGGCATCCTCTACGAGAGCCTGATCCATCCGCTGACGGTGTTGTCCACCTTGCCTGCCGCCGGCGTCGGCGCGGCGGCTGCGCTGGTGTTGACGAAAACGCAATTCGACCTGATCGGGTTGATCGGCGTGATCCTGCTGATCGGCATCGTCAAGAAGAACGCGATCATGATGATCGACTTCGCGATCGAGCGCGAACGTCGCGGACTGGAACCGCTGGCGGCGATCCGCGAAGCCGCGCTGCTGCGCTTCCGCCCGATCCTGATGACCACGCTCGCCGCCGGGCTCGGTGCGTTGCCGCTGGCGATCGGCTTCGGCGACGGTTCCGAATTGCGGCGTCCGCTCGGCATCACGATCATCGGCGGCCTCATCGCCAGCCAGTTCATCACCCTGCTGACCACGCCCGTGGTCTATCTCGCGCTCGATCGCTTCCAGCGCGCGCGCCGCAAGCGCCCGTCGGACGCCTCGTCCACGCCTCCTTCCAACGATCCGGTGCCGGCATGATGTCCCTCCGTCCACTTCGTCCCGCACTCGCCGCCGCCCTGGCGGTTGCCGCCGCAGGTTGCAGCCTGGTGCCCACCTACCAGCGTCCCGCGCTGCACATTCCCGCCGAATTCAAGGAAGCGCCCGCCGGCTGGCATGCCGCTGCGCCCGCCGACGACCAATCGCGCGGTGAGTGGTGGCGCGCGTTCAACGATCCGGTGCTCGATGGGCTGGAAGCCGATGCCACCGCGCACAACCAGACGGTGGCGGCCGCGATCGCGTCCTACGATGGCGAGCGTGCGTTGCTGCGCGAGTCGCGTGCCAGCCTGTGGCCGGATATTTCCGGCAGCGTCGGCGTCAGCAAGAGCGGCGGCAGCGCCAGTACCAGCAGTGGCAAGCGCGCCAGCGCGACCGTCAGCGGCGCATGGACCATCGATTTGTTCGGCGGGCTGCGCGCGGGCGTGGCGCAGAACAATGCATCGATGCTGGCGTCGCGCGCCAGCATCGGCAACGCCTTGCTCGCCATTCATGCGCAACTCGCCAGCGACTACCTGCAGTTGCGCGGCATGGACGCGCAACTCGCGGCCTACCAGCGCACGATCACCGGCTACCAGCGCACGCTGACGATTACGCAGAATCGCTACAAGGTCGGCGTCGCCGCGCACATGGACGTGTTGCAGGCCGAGACCACGCTGCGCAATGCGCAGTCTCAAGTCACCGACCTGCAACGCCAGCGCGCCACGCTGGAGCATGCGATCGCGGTGTTGAGCGGCCGCGCACCGGCAGACCTCGCACTCACCACGCAGGCATGGAACGATCGTGTTCCCGCGGTGCCTTCGACATTGCCGTCCGACCTGCTGCAACGCCGCCCGGATGTCGCCGCCGCGGAACGCTCGGTGATGGCGGCCAATGCCGGCATCGGCGTGCAGCGCGCGGCGCTGTTCCCGTCGTTGAGCCTGTCGGCCAGTTCCGGGCGCAGCGCTCAGGTGCTGGGCGATCTCGCCAGCGGCGGCAGTGCGGTCTGGTCGCTGGGATTGACCGGCGCGATGACCCTGCTCGACTGGGGCGCGCGTTCGGCGCGCGTCGACCAGGCGCGGGCGTCGTACGAACAGAGCGCAGCCAATTACCGCCAGACCGTGTTGTCGGCGCTGCAGCAGACCGAGGACGCGCTGGTCGAACTGCGCAGCTATGCCGACGAGGCGGCCAATCTCAAGGCATCGTCGGAAGCGGCGGACAAGGTCGAGCAGATGACCTTGAATCAGTACCTCGCCGGCCTGGCCGACTACACCACGGTCGTCACCGCGCAGAACACCGCGCTGGCGGCGCGACGCTCGGCGATCGCGGCGGTGGTGCAGCAACAGCAGGCCGCGGTGGCGCTGACGCAGGCGATCGGTGGCGGCTGGGACGACACCGTGCCGGCACGCTAAGCTCGCGATTCCAATCGGAAGTGCGGGACGGGAATGGCGGACGCGATCGATGCACTGATCCTCGGCGGTGGTCACAACGGATTGGTCTGCGCGGCCTATCTCGCCGGCGCCGGGCTCAAGGTGCGCGTGCTCGAGCGTCGCCCCATCGTCGGTGGTGCAGCCGTCACCGAGGAATTCCATCCCGGCTTTCGCAATTCCGTCGCCAGTTACACGGTCAGCCTGCTCAATCCCAAGGTGATCGCCGACCTGCGCCTGCACGAGCACGGCCTGCGCATCGTCGAACGTCCGTACTCCAACTTCCTGCCGCTGCCCGATGGTCGCGCCTTTCGTCTCGGTGGTGGATTGAGCGAAGGCGAGATCGCCAAGTGGTCGACACGCGATGCCGAACGCTGGCCCGGCTATTTGGCCATGATCGATCGCGTGGTCGCGGTGCTGAAGCAATTGATCCACCTCACTCCGCCCAACATCGGCGATCGCATCGCCTTCGCCGACTGGCTGCAGTCGTACACGGTGGCGAAGAAACTGGCGCCGCTCGATCTGCGCGGTCGCCGCGACCTGCTCGATCTTTTCACCAAGTCCGCCGGCGAGGTGCTCGACCACTGGTTCGAATCCGATCCGGTCAAGGCGGTGCTCGGCTGGGATTCGGTGGTCGGCAATTTCGCCAGCCCGTACACGCCGGGCAGCGCCTACGTCTTGCTGCACCATCTGTTCGGCGAGGTGAACGGCAAGCCCGGTGCCTGGGGGCACGCCATCGGTGGCATGGGGGCGATCACGCAGGCCATGCGCATGGAATGCGAGGCGCGCGGCGTCGACATCCTCACCGATGCCGCGGTCGACCGCGTGCTGGTGGAGAACGGCCGCGTCGTCGGTGCGATCACCGCGGACGGACGCGAACACCGCGCGCGCATCGTCGCTTCCAACCTCAATCCGAAATTGCTCTACCGCGACATCGTGCCGCAGCAGCATCTCGACGCCGATCTCCGCGAGCGCGTGCAGGCCTATCGCTGCGGTTCCGGCACCTTCCGCATGAACGTCGCGTTGTCGGAACTGCCCGATTTCATCGCCGCGCCCGGCACCCAACTGCAGCCGCATCACCAGAGCGGCATCCTGATCGGGCCATCGCTGCGGTATTTCGAACAGGCCTATTTCGACGCCAAGTCGAAGGCGCACAACGCCGGTTGGGCACGCAAGCCCATCGTCGAAGTGGTGATCTCCTCCACATTGGACGACACGCTCGCGCCGGCGGGACAACATGTCGCCAGCCTGTTCTGTCAGCAGGTGCACCCGCAGGTCGACGAGGGCTGGGACGCGCATCGCGACACCGTGGCGAAGCTGATGATCGACACCGTCAACGATTCCGCCCCGAATTTCCGCGCCAGCGTGCTCGGCTTCGAGGCGCTGTCACCGCTCGACCTCGAGCGTCGTTTCGGCCTGGTCGGTGGCGACATCTTCCACGGTGCCCTCGGCCCCGACCAGATGTTCACCACGCGGCCGTTTCTCGGCCAGGCCAACTACCGTGGCGCGCTGCAAGGGCTGTACCTGTGCGGATCGGGCAGCCATCCCGGCGGCGGCGTTACCGGCCTGCCGGGGCGCAACGCCGCGCGCGAAATCCTCCGCGACCTCGGTCGGCGACCGCGCCCGGATTGAAGCGTGGCGCCGACGGGTGCGGATCAGATTCGGGTCGTGGCCAGGAACCGTTCGCGGTGCTGCTGGGTCCGTCGCCGCACTTCCTCCACCGCGTCGCTCTCGGTGGCTTCGAGCATCGATTCGAACAGCCGCGCGAAGTGATTGCGCATCGCTTCGCGCGCGCGTTGTGGATCGCGCATGCGCAAGGCCTCGAAGATGGCGTCGTGTTCGTCGGCGCGCGAGGCGGCATCGTGGGCGCAGACACGCGCATACACGTTCTGGACGCGAGGCAGCTCGTTGCGCATGCGCCAGATCATGCGGATGCAGTGCGCCACCACCGGATTTCCGGAGATCCGCGCGATGGCCAGATGGAAATCGCGGTCGGCCTCTTCGCCGAGCGCCTCGTTGTCTTCCTTGCCCATCGTCTCGATCAGGGATTGCAGCTCGGCGATCTCGGCATCGCTGATGCGGCTGGCCGCCAGCGCCGCCGCCTCCGATTCGATCACGGCGCGCGCCGCCGTGACCTCGAACGCCGAGACATCGGGGAGCGCGATCGGGGAATCCTCGCGGGCGCGCACATACACGCCCGAACCGATGCGGATGGAGAGCCAACCCTGCGCTTCGAGCGCGATCTCGGCTTCGCGAATGGTGACGCGACTCACGCCGAGTCGTTCCGCCAATTCGCGTTCGCCGGGGAGGCGCGCGCCCGGCGGGTAGTCGCCGGACTCGATCATCTTCAACAGGTGTGCGGCGACTGTCTGGTAGAGGCGGCTTGCTGTCATGCGGGACATGATGACTTGACGGCGCCGTGGGCGCCAGTCTCCTCAGAAACGGTAGCGGATCGACATGTAATAGCGGCGGCCATAGGCGTGGTACTCGTGGATGCTGTCGGGGATCGGCATGTCTGAGATCTTGGGAGTGTTGGTCAGGTTGGCGGCCTGCAGCGAGAACGACAGGTGGCTGTTGACGCGCCAGGTGGCCCGGAAGTCGAAGGTGCCGACCGGACGGATATAGCGGTTCTGGGAGGGGGCACCGACGAATTTCTGGTAGTACTCGGTGCGGTAACGATAGATCGCCTGGAGATCTATCGGCCCGATCGCGTAGTACAGCGACGCGGTCGCCACTTGGCGCGACAGCCCGTAGATCCCGGCGGGGGCGATGATGCCCGGGGTCACCTCGCCGGTGTTCGGATTGATGGTGTCGCCCAGCCGGATGTCCTGGGTCTTGAAGTTGGAATAGGCGTAGTTGTATCCGAGCTTGTAGCCGAGGCCGTCGAAGGGATGGGGCAGGCCCGAGAAGCGATGGGCGGCGTTGATCTCCATTCCCCACAGATCGCTGCTCTTGTTGGTGGTGACGAGTTGGGTCACCGGGATCACCACCGGCTGGCCGTCGACCACGAAGGTTTCATTGAAGACCGCCGGCATGTTGCCGCCGTTGAAGCGCTTGTAGTACAGCGCCACGCTGTACAGCGAATCCTTGTCCGGATACCACTCCAGCGACACGTCGCCGTTCCACGACATCAGCGGCTTCTGGTGCGGGAAGCCCGTCGCAGTCACGTTGTTCTGAAGGGCTTGGGCGACCGTGGTGTAGTTCTGGTTGTCCGGCGCGGTAAAGGTGCGGCCGTTGCCGAGCGAGCTGATGTCCTGGCGCGCCATCGCGCGGTAGGCAGCCACGCGCAGCAACCAGGTGTCGTTGAGTTCCAGCGCCGCGTTGGCGCTGGGCAGCCATTGCTTGTCCGAGGTGCGGACGATGGAGGGAGCATCGAACTGTCCGGTCAGTTGCAGCTTCACGGTGCCGTCGGGGTTGCGCACGGTGCGCAGGCCGCTGCGCAAGCCGGTGGACGTCAGGTCGGTGTCGACATAGCGCAGGCCGAAATTGCCGGTGACATTACGGTTGAACATGCGGGTGCTGAATTCCCCAAGCACATAGGCGGCTTTGGTTTTTTCCCGCACGTCGTTGTTGGCGGGGCTGCGCAGGTCGTCGTTGTGCTTGTTGATGCCGCCCAGCGCGGCGAACAGGCAGCGCGAATTGAAGGTCGCCCAGCTGGTGATGGTGTTGCCATCGGCGCTGGAGAGGAAATCGTCCTGCGGGAAGGGCTGGCGGCACGCCAGGTTGGCCTGCCGGATCAGGGCGGTGTTGGTGGGATTGATCTCGACGCGGTCGTCGTAGTCGTGATAGCGGGTATCGCTCAGGCGCACGCCTGCCTTCAGTGCGGTGAAGAAGCCCTTCTCGGGCGCATAGGCGGCATCGAAACGCAGGGCGCGGATCGCGTGCGTGCGCTGGAGTTCGTCGTGGCGTACGCGCGGTGCGCCGCTGAAGTTGTCCCAGTTGTTCACGTCGAACGCCGGGTTCAGCACGATGCTGGGGACGTCGCCGTCGTAGAGGTAGCTGTAATCGACCCAGCGACCTGTGCGGCCACCGGTGATACCCGGCACCGTCTTGCCGTTGATGTCGGTGGCGTTGGTGCGGAGGCGCACGGTCTGGTCGGTTTCGGTGCGGACGGTGTGCGAATACGAATAGTCGGTCGACAGCGTCCAGCCGGCGGCGGGTCGCCAGGTGATGCCCAGGCCGCCGCCGCGATAACTTTCGTCACGCACCTTGTAGTCGGGCGTGGATTCGAGTGCGCTGCTTCCGGTGTAGGCGAGCAGGGCCCCGTTGTCGCCGACCTGGCGGTTGGCGATGCTGCGCAACGCATCGGGCAGGACCAGGTCGGAGCGGTCCTCGATGTACTTGTAATGCGAACGCTCGAAGTCGAAATCGACGTCCAGGGTGTTGTTGGGGCGCCACTGCAGCGACACGAACTGTGCGTTCCGGGAATCGCGTTCGGTCATCGTGCGATAGGTGCGGCTGCTGGGCGCCAGGTAATAGGGCGTGCCGGCGTGCACCTGCGCGGCGCTGGCGGCTTTGCAGTTGTTGTTCATGACCGTCTGGCTGCCGTCGCAGGCGGTCCAGGTCGAACTGCTGCTGAAGACTTCCTCGGGCGAGCTGCCCCATTCGTTTTGCAGGCCAACCGACACGCCGAGCTTGCCGAGGCCGCGGAGATCGTACTGGTCGACATAACTGAAGGTGGCGCGTGGATTGATGCCCGCGGTGTTGGCGTATTTGCGGTCGTAGTCCGGATAGCTGCCGGTCAATTCGAACTGCACGCGGCGCTTGCCGAAATCGAGCGGCCGGATCGTCTGCATGTCGATGGTGCCGGAAATGCCGCCCTCGACCAGATCCGCGCGCTGGCTCTTGTAGATCGCGACGGTGTTGATGAGATCAGCGGGAAACTGGATGAAATTGACTGCGCGCTGGCCGTTGCCGGTGGTGACCTCGCGGCCGTTGAACTGTGCCGAGCCGAGGAAGGGGCCGAGGCCGCGCACCGCGATTTCCGAAGCGCTGCCTTTTTCCATGTGCGCGGTCGCACCGGTGATGGTGCTCAGTGCGTCACCGATCGATTGCGCCGGCAGATCGCCGATATCCTTCGACGACAGGGCATCCTCGATGACCGAGGCATTGCGCTTGGCCTGGATCGAGGACTGGATGGATTCACGGATGCCCTGGACGGTGATCGTTCCAAGTTCGTTGTTCTGCGCCGGCGTCGATGCCTGCGGACTCGGTGCCGGCCGGGGCGGCGAAGTGGTCTGGCCACTTTGCGCGCTGTCTTGCTGGCCGCTGCCGCCGGGAGCGGGCGTCGTTTGTTGCGCACCGGCGGGAAGTGCCACCACCGAACCGCCGAACAGGGCAGCCAGGATGGCGGTATGCAAGGTGGAGGAAATCGGTCGTGTGTGCCTGTTCGCTGTGTGCATGGGCTTCCTCGTAGGCGCGCTGCGCCGCTGGCCTGTGGCGAGGGTTCACCGAAATGGCAGGCTTGTCAAAAAATCGGCATGGCAAATAGATAAAAACAATTGGATAAGTCATAACACGCTTGTTTTGTTGTGCAATTGCAACATGAAATGACTGGCCTGTTTGACTGATAATGTCGCTATATTGGTAATGCCAATTCCCGGGAAGACTCATCCATGATGCCCACATTCCTTGTTGCAACGTGCCGCGGAACGCGATCAGGTCACGCCCGGGCTTGGCCTGTCGCGATCGCGCGCACGCTCATGCTGATGGCCTGCATGGTGTTGCTGCCCGCAGCGGCATACGCGGCATCGGCGTCGGATGACGCCGCCCCGGTCCTGGTCACGCCAGCGGAATATGCCGCGATGAAGCGCGAGGGGCCGCAGGCGCCCCTGTTCGTTGCCGAACAACGCAACCTCGAACGCACGGTGCGCAAGGCGATGGCGGCCGGCATCGTGGTGCCGTTGCCCAAGGATCCGGGTGGCGGATATACCCACGAGCAGCACAAGCGCAACTACATGGCGATCCAGGGCGCGGGCACGCTCTACCGGCTGACCGGCGATCGCGCCTATGCCGATTACGCGCGCGACATGCTGCTGGCCTACGCGCGGATGTATCCGAAGTTGGGGCCGCATCCGGCGCAGCGCGACAACCAGATTCCGGGACGCTTGTTCTGGCAGATCCTCAACGATTCGGTGTGGCTGGTCTATTCGATCCAGGGCTATGACGCCATCCGCGACACGCTGACGCCGGCGCAGCGCGCGACGATCGACAACGACCTGCTGCGGCCGATGGCGCGCTACCTCTCCGATGACACGCCGAAGAACTTCGACCAGATCCACAACCACGCGACATGGGCGGTGGCGGCGGTCGGGATGACCGGCTATGTGCTGCGCGACCACGCGTTGGTGGACAAGGCGCTGCTCGGCCTGTCCGGCAAGGGGCAATACGGCTTCCTGGCCCAGATCGACCAGCTGTTTTCCCCCGACGGCTATTACGAGGAAGGCCCGTACTACCAGCGCTATGCGCTGGGCCCGTTCGTCATCTTCGCCGGCGCGATCCAGCACAACGAGCCGAAACGCAAGATCTTCCAGCGGCGCGGTGGCGTCCTGCTGAAGGCGGTCGATGCGCTGATCCAGAGCAGCTACGACGGCTACCTGTTCCCGTTCAACGATTCACTGCTGGACAAAGGACTGGACAGCGAGGAGATCGTCACCGGCGTCGACGTCGCCTATGCACAAACGCAGGCACCGGAACTGCTGTCGATCGCCAAATGGCAGAAACGCGTGATGCTCACGCCGGAAGGCTTGCAGGTGGCGCGTGCGCTGGCTGCGGGCAAGGAACGTCCCTTCGCGTTCCGTTCGATCCTGCTCCGCGACGGCGCCAATGGCGACCGCGGCGCCATCGCCGTGCTGCGCAGCGGCGGCGAACGCGGCCTGGCGCTGGCGATGAAGAATACCTCGCAAGGCATGGGCCACGGCCATTTCGATCGCCTGTCGTGGGTGCTCTACGACCATGGCGAACGCGTGGTGACCGATTACGGCTCGGCGCGCTTCATCAACGTCGAGGCCAAGCAGGGCGGCATCTATCTGCCCGAGAACACCAGCTGGGCCAAGCAGACGGTCGCGCACAACGCACTGGCGGTGAACGAGCGCAGCCAGTTCGACGGCGAGTGGCGCAAGGGCGAGGCCACGCCGCCGCAACAGTTGTTGTTCGCGGGCGAAGGCGACACGCAGATTGCTTTCGCGCGCATGGATGGCGCCTATCCCGGCGTTGTTTTCGATCGCGCGCTTGCGGTGCTGAAGCACGCCGACCTGCCGCAGCCGGTGGTGGTGGATCTGCTGCGCGTGCATGGCAGCAAGGTCGCGCGCTACGACCTGCCACTGCACTTCAACGGACAGATCATGGCGGTCGGCTTCGACGCCACCCGCCATGTCGCCGATCGTCCCGTGCTCGGCGGCAAGGCCGGCTACCAGCATCTGTGGGTGGATGCCGAAAGCGCAGCCTCGGCCGACCCGCGCACGCTGACCTGGCTGATCGGTACGCGCTTCTACACCTACCGCTTCGGCGCGAGCGCGCCGACCCGTGCCTTGCTGGTGGAAAGCGGCGCCAACGATCCCGACTTCAACCTGCGCCACGAGCCGGCATTGATCCAGCGCATGGATGGCGCGACCGACGCCACCTTCTTCGGGGTGCTGGAGCCGCACGGCGAATACAACGGCACCGCGGAGTACGTGCATGGCGCCGACAGCCGGATCCAGGCACTGCGCCACGCCCGCGGCAGCGACGCCGATGTCATCGCGCTGACGCTGACCTCCGGCGCGACCATCGCGCTCGGCGTCGCCGACGATCCGTCGCCGACACGCAAGCATCACGTCGTGCTCGATGGCACGAGCTATGACTGGACCGGCGGCCATGCCCGCCTCGATCGCGCTGCGCCGGCGCAGGGTGGGCGCAAGCCATGAATCGCGGCTCGAACGTGCGCTGGCTGATCGTCGCGCTGATCGCGGTCGCGACGGTGGTGAACTACATCGATCGCAACGCGCTCGCGGTCATGTGGCCGCGGATCTCCGCCGACATCGGCGCCGACAAGCAGGACTACGCCTTCCTGGTCAGCGTCTTCATGGTGTTCTACGCGCTAGGCCAGTTCGCGGCCGGGCGCCTGTTCGATCGCATCGGGGTGCGCCTCGGCTTCGCCGCGTCGATCCTGGTGTGGTCGCTCTCGATCATGCTGCACTCGGTCGCGCGCTCGGTTGCCTCGTTCGGGATGTTCCGCGCGCTGCTCGGCCTCAGCGAAGCCGGTGCGTGGCCGGGCGCGGTCAAGGCCAACGCGGAGTGGTTCCCGGCCAAGGAACGCGCGCTGGCGCAGGGCATCTTCAACGCCGGAGCATCGGTGGGCGCGATCGTGTCGGCGCCGCTGGTGGCGTGGCTGTTCCTGGCGTTCGGATGGCGCAGCACCTTCCTGGTGGTCGGTGCGCTCGGACTGCTGTGGCTGCTGCCGTGGCTGGCGATCTATCGCGCCGGGCCCGATCGCCACCCCTGGGTGGATGCCGCAGAACGCGAGTGGATACGCGGCGATGCCGCCGTCGCGGCGGATGTTCCGCGCGCGTCGGCCAGCGTGGCGCAACTGATGTCGCATCGGCAAAGCTGGGGCGTGGTGCTGGCGCGCTTCCTGCTCGATCCGATCTGGTGGCTGTTTGTGTCGTGGCTGCCGATCTATCTCGCCCAAACCTTCGGCTTCGACGTCAAGCAGATCGGCATCTTCGCCTGGGTGCCCTTCGTTGGCGCGGCGATCGGCAGCCTCGCCGGCGGCTGGCTGGCCGGTCGCCTGATCGCCGCTGGCTGGACGACCGACAAGGCACGCAAATGGGTGATCACCTTCGGCGCGCTGGTCATGGCGCCGTCGTTGCTGATGGCGATGCGCGCCACCGATCCGACCGCCGCCGTGGTTTGGATCGCCATGGTCCTGTGCGGATTCCAGATCGCGATCGGCAACGTGCAGACGCTGCCCAGCGACCTCTTCGATGGCCGTTCGGTGGGCACGCTCGCCGGACTCGGCGGCATGGCCGCGGTCGCCGGCACCCTGCTGACCACCTGGCTGGTCCCGGTCATGACCCGGCATTCCTTTGCGCCGATTTTCATCCTGGTCGCCGCGCTCGTTCCGCTCTCGCTGGTCGTGGTCTGGTGGGTCACCGGACCCATCGAGCGACTGGACGTCGAAGCCGCGCGCGACCAGCCCGCCAGCCCGGAACACCCATGACGACGGAGACAACAGCGATGACGTTCAAGAACAAGGTGGCGATCGTCACCGGTGGCGGCCGTGACATCGGGCGTGCGGTTTCGGTGAAGCTGGCGGCGGCGGGCGCGAAAGTCTGCATCAACTACGCGCACGACGAAGCAAGCGCGACCGAAACGCTGCGCATCATCGAGGCCGCGCACGGCACCGCGATGCTGCATCGCGCCGACATGGCCCGCGATGATGGCGTGGCCGGACTGGTGGCGGCGTGCCGCGAGCGTTTCGGTGATCGCATCGACATCCTCGTCAATGTCGCCGGAGGCTTGCTGGCGCGACGTCCGCTGGCGGAATTCGATGGCGAGTTCTACACCCGGGTGATGGACGTCAACTTGCGCTCCGTGGTGTTCGCCACCCAGGCGGTCGTGCCGCACATGCCGAGCGGCGGCGCGATCGTGAACTTCGCCTCGCAAGCGGGACGCGATGGCGGCGGCCCGGGATCGGCGCTGTATGCCGCATCCAAGGCGGCGGTCATGACCTTCACCCGCGCCATGGCCAAGGAACTCGGGCCGCGCGGCATCCGCGTCAACGGGCTGTGCTGCGGAATGATCGCGACGCGTTTCCATGACGAATTCACCCGGCCCGAAGTGCGACAGGCGGTGGCGAACGCCACGCCGCTGCGCCGCGAGGGGCGTGCCGACGAAGCTGCCGATGCCGCGCTGTACCTTGCTTCGGATGCGGCGAGCTTCATCCAGGGAGCGAACATCGATGTCAACGGCGGCACCTGGTTCTCCTGACATGTCCGGGCAGGTCCCCGACATTCCCGCGGCGGGGCAGCGGCGCTGGGACTGCATCGCGCTGGGAGAGGTGATGCTGCGCCTGGACCCGGGCGTGGGACGCATCCGCAACGCGCGATCCTTCGACGTGCATGAGGGCGGCGGCGAATACAACGTCGCGCGCGGCCTGTCCGCCACCTTCGGGCGCGACACCGCGATCCTGACCGCGTTGCCGCGCAACGAACTGGGCGTGCTTGCGGAATCGCTGATGCGCGCGGGCGGCGTCGACACCTCGGCGATCGTCTGGCGCGACGCCGACCCCATCGGTCGCGACGTGCGCATGGGCCTGAATTTCACCGAGCGCGGATTCGGACTGCGAGCCGCGCTGGGCGTCTCCGATCGCGCGCGCTCGGCGGCTTCGCAGTTGCGGCCAGACAGCTTCGATCTCGCCGCGCTGTGCGCGGCCACGCGCTGGTTGCACACCGGCGGCATATTCAGCGCGTTGTCGGAGTCCACCGCCGAAACCGCGATTGCGGCGATCGCCGCGGCACGGCGTGCCGGCGCCGCCACGTCCTACGATCTGAATTACCGCGCCAGCCTGTGGCAGGCGCATCCGCGGCCCGATGCCGCGCGCCGCGCCAATACCGGAATCGTCGCCGAGTGCGACGTGCTGATCGCCGATGAATTGTCGATGGCCGCCTGCCTCGATCTCGACTTGTCCGACATCCAGGCGCGAACCTCGCCAGTGGACACGGCGGCTCTCGACGCTGCCGCGGCGCGCGCCTTCGAGCGATTCCCCAGGCTGCGCATCATCGCCTGCCCGGTCCGCGATGCCGTCTCGGCGACGCGCAACGTCTGGGGTGGCGTGTTGCACATGCGCGGACAACGCCACGCCACCGTAGTGCGTGAGATCGAGATTTTCGATCGCGTCGGCGGGGGCGATGCCTTCGTCGCCGGGCTTATCCACGGGTTGCTGGACGGAAGCGATCCGCGCCGCGCACTCGAACTCGCCGTTGCCCACGGCGCGCTGGCGATGACCACCGCGGGCGACAACGCCGTCGTGACGAAAGAGGAAGTCGAGGCGGCGGTGCGGGGCGATCGCGTCGCCGCGCGTCGTTGACCCCCGCCATCCGCGCAGCCGCTGGAGAAACCGCATGCCCGAAGTCATTGTTCACGCACTGTCCGGACGCACGCCGGAACAGAAGCGCCGCCTGATGAAAGCCATTACTGAAGCCGTCGCCGAGCATTTCGAGGTGCCGGCCGCTGGCATCGTCGTGCAGATCGTCGAGTCGCCCGCCGATTCGAAATCGAAGGGCGGGGTACCTTACAGCGATATATTCAAGGCTCTCCCATCCCGGGGTTGAGTCATGTCCATCACGGCGGCCGATGTCGAGGCCTTTCATCGCGACGGTATCCTGACCGTCGAGAGCGGTATTGCCCCGGACGTGCTCGACGGCATTCTTGCCGATCTCGATGCATTGCCGGCTGCGACACGCGACGAGTATCTCGCCGGACGTATCCAGGATGCCTGGCGGCATTCCCGGCACATATATGCCGCGGCAACCCATCAGCCGATCCTTGCGATGCTGGAGAAGCTTTACGGCGCGACGCCGCGGCCGTTCCAGACGCTGAACTTCCCACGCGGTACGGAGCAGCGCGCGCACGCCGATTCGATCCACTTCAACAGCGAGCCCTTCGGCATGATGTGCGGCGTCTGGCTGGCGCTGGAAGACATTGGACCGGATCAGGGGCCGCTGGTGTACTACCCCGGCAGCCAGCATCTTGCCGAAATCAATTTCGAGGATATCGGCGTCGTACCGAGTTACGCGTCCTACCCGCACTACGAACGCTACATTGAAACCACGATCTCCCAGCATCGTTTCGAGCCGTTGCATGCGACTATCCGCAAGGGCCAGATCGTGATCTGGGCGGCCAACGTGCTGCACGGCGGATCGCTGCGGCGGAACAAATCGCTGACGCGCAAGTCGCAGGTCACGCATTATTATTTCGCCGGTTGCAGGTACTGGCGGCCCGGCCAGAGCAAGCGGATTCGTGCCTATTTCGAGCCGGACTGGATCCCGCATCCGTCTTCGGCGAAGCGCAACCCGCTCAAGCACTTCACTTGGCGCGTGCGCAATCTCGTCAACAGGTTCTGACCCGCGCCTCTGCGACAATAGGCGGATGACACAACCCTCCGCCAACGCCATCCGTCTCTCGGTCGCGCCGATGATGGACTGGACCGACACCCATTGCCGGGCCTTCCATCGCGTGCTGGCGCCGAATGCGCTGCTCTACACCGAGATGGTGCATGCCAATGCGGTGATTCACGGCGACCGTTCGCATCTGCTGGCGATGGATCCGAGCGAACACCCGGTTGCGGTGCAGCTGGGCGGCAGCGATCCCGCGCTGCTCGCGCAGGCCGCGCGCATCTGCGTCGAGCAGGGGTTCGATGAAGTGAACCTCAACTGCGGCTGCCCGTCCGATCGCGTCCAGGCCGGGCGCTTCGGCGCCTGCCTGATGCGCGAACCGGCACTGGTCGCCGATTGCGTGCGGGCGATGGTCGATGCGGTGGATGGTGCGGTCCCGGTGACGGTGAAGTGCCGGCTGGGCGTCGACGACGACAACGATTACGCCGCCTTCCGCGATTTCGTCGATCGCATGGACGCCGCCGGCTCCGCCTTCATCGTCGTGCACGCACGCAATGCGTGGCTGAAGGGACTGTCGCCCAAGGAAAACCGCGAAGTGCCTCCGTTGCGCTACGACTGGGCCTATCGCCTGAAAAGCGAACGCCCTGGCATGACGGTGCTGTTGAACGGCGGCATCACCGAAGTCGATGCCGCGCTGGCGCATCTCGAGCATGTCGATGGCGTGATGCTCGGTCGCGCCGCCTATCACGATCCCTACACCCTGCATCGCCTGCAGGTGGCGATGTTCGGCGGCGAACTGCGCGGCCGCGAAGAACTGCTGCGCACGTACTTCCCCTATGTCGAACGCCAGCTCGAGCGCGGCGTCGCGCTCAAGCACATCACCCGCCACGTGCTCGGCCTGTTCCATGGCCAGCCGGGCGGACGCATGTTCCGCCAGGTGTTGAGCGAAGGCGTGGTGCGCGCGAACGCCGGCATCGGCCTGCTGGAGGAAGCGCTGGCGGTGACGTCGCGGCCGCTCGCCGCCTGAAACATCGGGTCAGCTGCAACTGTCGGGCATGTGATCGGCGCCGATGGTGGCCAGCGCTTCGCGCAGGATCGACATCTGCTCCTTGCCGATGCGCTTGGTCCAGTCGCGCTCGATGTCGGCGAACAGTTGCTTCACCAGCAGCTGGGCGGCGTGGCCGCATTCGGTGAGTTCGATCAGGCGTGCGCGCTGGTCGTCGGGATCGGGCAGGGCGCGCACGAAGCCGCTGCGCTGGAGGTGGGCGATCTGCTGGCTCACCGCCTGCTTGGTCACGCCGCAGCGGTCGGTGATCGCACTTGCGCGCAGCGGCCCGTTGCCGAGATGGCGCAGAACGTTGTGGGCATGCGCCAGTGACAGCGCGCTCATGTTGCTGGCCTTGATTCGGGCGTCGAACTCCGCGGCGAACGCTTCCTTGGCGGCGCCCAGCAAGGCGGCCACGGGCAGGGGCTTGGGCTTGGCGTTTGATGGGGGGGAACTCATGGAATCGAATTCTAGACCGGACTGAAGTCAAGCGCTTGACATTCTCTCTTTCCCGATTAATATGGTCAATAGCTTGACAATCAAGCGATTGACCACTCCCTCCGGCAAAGGATCATCCATGAACGTCGTCACCCTGATCGGCAGCCTCCGCGCCGGTTCCCACAATCGCCTGTTGGCCGATGCTGCCGCCGCCCTGTTGCCGGCTGGTAGCCGAGTCACCAATGTCGATTTCTCCGCCCTCCCGTTCTATTCCGAAGATCTGGACGTCGAAGGCCAGACCCCGGTCCCGGTGCAGAAACTGCGCCAGGAGATCGCCGCGGCCGACGCCGTGATCGTCGCCACCCCCGAATACAACGGTTCGCTGCCCGGCGGCCTCAAGAACGCCATCGATTGGGCTTCGCGTCCCTATGGCCGTGGTTCGCTGGTCGGGATGCCGGCCCTGGTCATCGGCGCCTCGATGTCGCCCTACGCGGCGAAGTGGGCGCGCGGCGATGCCGTGCGTGCACTCGGCGTCGCGGGTGCCAAGCCGATCGACGACACCGTCGGCCTGGGGTCCAGCCATGAAGTCTTCGGCGCCGGCAAGGTGCTGCCTGAGGAAACCCTCGAGGCGTTGCGCGCCGGCGTGGCGGCACTGGTCGCCGCCGTCGAAGAGGCGAACCTGCAGGCTGCCTGAGTCGCGGGATGGGCGATCGCAAGGGAGTGCGATCGCCCCAATCTGAACTTCTGCAATCAAGTTCGCAGAAGTATTCAGATAGCGTTAAATCATTAAGGACGAATTCACCGCCGGGGACCCATGCTGGCACGACTCCTGAATGCGTCGGTGTGTCTGCATCATGTCCCGTTCCCGCTGGCTTTCCCTGTTTGCGTCGCTGACGATCCTGATCGTCGGTAGCACGCCTGCGTGGGCGCAGCATCGCGGCGGCAATGGCGGCAGCTGGCCCCCGCCACCGCATGGGGGCAGGAACGAGCAATCGCAGCCGGCCCCAGGTCCGCAGGGTGGGCGTGACCCCCGCACCACGCCATCGATGGAGGCCAGCGTCCGCCCCAGGCCCAGCGCCAGTGATTGCGGCCGCAGCATGGCGTTGTCCCCCGGCGACCAGGTCCTGGCCGTCCAGCCGATGGACTTCGGCGGACGTGTACAGTGCAGGATCAAGGTCATGGGCGCTGACGGCATGGTTCGCGTCATGATGGTTTCGCCGGGATTCTGAGCGGTCGCGTTTACATCGCCGCGACATCCTGAATGAGAAAGTGAATGCGTGTGGATGCCCGCCATCCGCCTACAGGGAGTGAACGATGAGAATTCTGCTGGTTGAAGACGAAGCGCCGTTGCGCGAGACCCTTGCAGCGCGCCTGAAGCGCGAAGGCTTCGCCGTGGATGCCGCGCAGGATGGCGAGGAAGGCCTGTACATGGGCCGCGAGGTTCCGTTCGATGTAGCGATCATCGATCTCGGCCTGCCCAAGATGTCGGGCATGGAGCTGATCCGCGCCTTGCGCGATGACGGCAAGCAGTTCCCGATCCTGATCCTGACCGCGCGTTCCAGCTGGCAGGACAAGGTCGATGGCCTGAAGCAGGGGGCCGACGATTACCTGGTCAAGCCGTTCCATGTCGAGGAACTGCTGGCGCGCCTCAACGCGCTGGTGCGCCGCGCCGCGGGCTGGAGCAAGCCGTCGCTGGAATGCGGCCCGGTGATGCTCGACCTCGCCGCACAGACGGTGGCGGTGAACGGCCAGAACATCGACCTCACCAGCTACGAATACAAGGTGCTGGAATACCTGATGATGCACGCCGGCGAACTGGTCTCGAAGGCCGACCTCACCGAGCACATCTACCAGCAGGATTTCGATCGCGACTCCAACGTGCTTGAGGTGTTCATCGGGCGCCTGCGCAAGAAGCTTGATGCCGACGGCACGCTCAAGCCGATCGAGACCGTGCGCGGCCGCGGCTACCGCTTCGCGATTCCGCGCAACGCCGACAGCTGATCGCCGGCACGGGATGATCGCGGTGGCCATTCGCGCATGAGCGCGCAATTCTGGAAACCGCGATCGCTGCTGCGCCGGCAGTTGCTGTTCGGCACGATCGGCCTCGCCGCATTCCTCGCCCTGGTCGGCATCGCCCTTGATCGCGCCTTCGAGCAGACCGCGCTGGAAAGCCTGCGCAACCGGTTGTCGAACTACGCGCTGACCTACGCCGCGCGTACCGATTTCGATGTCACCGATGCGCTGGTGCCGCCGGCGATCACGCCCGATCCGCGCCTCGATCGCCCGGCCAGCGGCCTGTACGCGCAGATCGTCCAGCGCAACGGGCGCTGGCAGTCGCAGTCCGCCGTCTTCGGGCCGCAACTCCCGCTGCCGCCCTTGCTCGATCCCAATACGGAAACCTTCAGCGGACCGGTGACGATCCGCGACTCCTCGGGGTTCGGCAGCGCGGTGTACGTCTATGGGCGCGGCTTCGCATGGTCGGAAGGCAACAAGACGCCGGTTCCATACACCATCTACGTGATGGAGGACATGCGTCCGTTCAAGACGCAGATGACCACGTTCCGCGCTGCGCTCTGGAGCAATCTCGCGCTTGCGGGGCTGCTGCTGGTGCTGCTGCAGATGATGACGCTGTGGTGGAGCCTGGCGCCGCTCAAGCGCGTGATCGTGGAACTGGATCGCGTCAAGGAAGGCATGGCCACCAAGATGAGCGGTGCGCATCCGCGCGAGCTCACGCCGCTGACCGAAAGCATCAACGCTCTGATTGACAGTGAACGCCGCCATCTCGATCGCCAGCGCGATGTCATGTCCGATCTCGCGCACAGCCTGAAGACGCCGCTTGCGGTCCTGCGCACGCAACTCGACAGCCATGGCCCCGATGCGGAATTGCGCAGCGAACTCGACACCCAGCTGCGGCGAATGAACGACATCGTCGGCTATCAGTTGGGTCGCGCGCGTTCGACCGGCCACAAGCTTTATGCGGCGCCGATCGCGATCGAGTCCTACGCCGAGGAAATCGTCACCGGGTTGGAGAAGATCTACGCCGCCAAGGGCGTGCTCTGCGAATTCGAGATCGCGGCGGAAGCGCGTTTCCACGGCGAGGTCGGCGATCTCCAGGAGCTGCTCGGCAACCTGCTGGAGAACGCCTTCAAGTGGGCACGCTCACGCGTGCTGTTGACGGTCGTGCCGCGCCAGGTGCCCGGTTCGCGGCGTGCCGGCTTGCGCATCGCCGTCGAGGACGATGGTCCGGGCGTGCCGAAGGCGCAGGTGATGGAAGTGCTGCAGCGTGGCGTGCGTGGCGACGAGCGCGTGCAGGGCCACGGCATCGGCCTGTCGATCGTGCAGGACATCCTCGCCAGTTACGGTGGCGAACTGGAAGTGAGTGATTCCGCGGAGATGGGTGGGGCGCGTTTCGAGGCGCTGCTGCCGCCGCCGAACTGATGGTCGGCAGGGTTTAGCGGAACATCCCGGGCAGGTAGCTCTGGAACCGCATCGTGCTGTTGCGGACGCCATCGGTGCGATTGCGGCGCTGCGGCGCAGGTGTCCGCGGCGAGGCCGCTGCGGTGGCCGGCACGGTTGCCGGTCGCGTACCCGGCGGCGAGGCGCTGCCGCTGCTGGCGTCGCAGTCGTCGTCCTGGTGCGGAACGCAGACGGTATCGCCGCTGGTGCGCGCAGCCGCTGCAAGCGCGGAAGCGCTGCAGGACAGTAGGACGAGAGCGAGCAGGAGGCGCTTCTTCATGGAGCGTCCGGTGCACGGCGGAAGAGACCGCGACTATAGCGCGGTTCGCGGGCGGCTGCAGGGCCGCCCGGCCCCGGCGGGTTTCCCGGGATAATGCCGCCATGACCCCTGCCGTTTCCCTCGACGACCGCAGCCTGCTGTGCTGCCTCGGCCCGCAGCCGGTTTCCGGCGCGGAACTGGCGGCCCGTGCCGGCCAGACCCGGGCGGCGATCGGCAAGCGCATCCAGGCCCTGCGCAAGGCAGGGCTTGCGATCGGGGCGGATCGTGGTCGCGGGTACTGGCTGGAGTCGCCACTCGACCTGCTGGACGCCGATGCGATCCGGGCGGCGCTCGCAGTGGACGTCCTTCCACGATTGCAGGCGCTGGAAGTGGCGTGGCGGATCGATTCCACCAACAGCGCCCTGCTGGCGCGCCGCGCGCCCGAAGCCGGTGTCGTTGCCCTGCTGGCCGAACAACAGACCGCCGGGCGCGGGCGTCGCGGCCGCGCCTGGGTGTCGCCGCTGGCAGCGCATCTCTATCTCTCGGTGTTGCGCCGCTTCGAAGGCGGGCTGGCTCGCCTGGGGGGATTGAGCCTGGTCGCCGGCGTCGCCGTCGCCGAAGCACTGCGCGATGGTTGCGGCAGCGCGGTCGGCCTGAAGTGGCCCAACGACCTGCTGGTCGACGGGCGCAAGCTCGGCGGCATCCTGGTCGAAGGCGGTGGCGAACACGGCGGCCCGGTGCAGGCAGTGATCGGCATCGGCATCAACGTGCGCATGCCGGAAACGATGGCGCAGGACATCGGCCAGCCATGGATCGACCTCGCATCCGCGAGTCCGGGCGTGGCGTTGCAACGATCGCGGATTGCCGCGATGGTGCTGGAAAACCTCATCCGCGCGCTCGACATGTTCGATGCGCACGGGCTGTCGCCCTTCCTCGAGCGCTATCGCGCGCTGGACGTGCTTGCCGGCCACGCCATCGGCGTGCATGCAGCGGACGGCGTGCATGAGGTGCATGTGCTGGGCCTGGCGGGCGATGGCGGTTTGCGCGTGCGTCGCGGTGACGGCAGCGAATCGATATTGCATTCCGGGGAGGTGAGCGTGCGCAGGGCGACGACATGAGTGCGTGGGCATTCGATCTCGGCAATACCCGCCTGAAATGCGCGCCGCTTGCCGGCGCGGGTGCGGCGTTGGCGTTGCCGCATGAAACGGAAGCTTTGGCATTGCCGGATCACGTGCGCGGCGATGTCGCGCTGGTGTCGTCGGTGGCGCCCGAGGTTGAGCGCGTTGCCTTGCTGCAGCGCTTGTCGGAACGCTTCAAGCGCGTCCACCTCGCGCGCACGCTGCCCGAATGCGCGGGGTTGAAGATCGCCTATCCGGTGCCGGCGCGCCTTGGCGTCGATCGCTTCCTGTCGCTGCTGGCGATCGTCGATGAACACCGCGATACCTTGCTGGTGGGTGTCGGAACCGCGCTCACCATCGACCTGTTGCGCGGCGATGGCCTGCATCTCGGCGGCCGCATCGCGCCGTCGCCGACCCTGATGCGCGAGATGCTGGCGGCGCGTTCGTCGGCGCTTCCGGTGGCGGGCGGTCGCTATGTCGAATTCGCCGACGACACCATCGATGCGCTGGCTTCCGGTTGCGATGGCGCGGCATTGGCGCTGGTCGAACGCAGCCTCGTGGCTGCCCGCGAACGATCGGGCAGCGTGCCGCGCTTGCTGGTGCATGGCGGCGGTGCCGAGGCGTTGTTGCCGCTGTTGAACGAGGGCGAATTGCCAGTGGCGGAAGCGCGCGCCGGCCTGGTGCTGTCGGGGCTTGCGCGTTGGGCGCGTTGGGCCGGCATTGCATGACGCATTGCATAATGACGCCATGATCGTTCGCCTGTTGCTCGTCATCCTCGTCATGCTCAATCTCAGCGCCGCGGCGTGGTGGCTGTTCCACCGCGATCCGGCATCGGCGTTGGCAGCCACCGCGAGCACGATCCCCGCGCTGAAGCTGGTCGATGCCGCGCACGCACCGTCCGTGGCGGCCGAAGCGGCATCTCCCGCCATTCCCGCCGATGCGGTCTGCGCAAGTTTCGGGCCGTTCGCCGATGCCTCGACGACCGAGCAGGCACGCCAGCAGTTGCGGACGCAGGCGATCCGCGTCGATGTCCGCCAGGTCGCGCAGGCCGGGCGTGGCTACGACGTGATCCTGGCGGCGACGGACGCCGCGACGGGTGCCGCCTTGCTGGAACGCCTCAAGGCCGCCGGCATCAAGGACATGTTCGCGATCCGTGATGGCGCCGACGCCGGTGGCGTCGCCCTGGGCCATTTCGGGTCGCAGGAAGGCGCGCAGCGACGTCTCGCCGAGTTGCAGGGCAAGGGCTTCCAGCCGCGGATCCGCCCGGCCGGGCAGGCGACGTTCTGGCTGGACGCGGTCGCCGCAAACGGCTTCGATCCCGCCGCGATGCGCATCGCCGTGCACGCCCCGCACGGCGAGCGCGTGTCCTGTCCCGCCGCGTCGGGCTAAAATCGCCGGATTCGCCGGTTTAGCTCAGTTGGTAGAGCAACCGCCTTGTAAGCGGTAGGTCGTCAGTTCGAGTCTGACATCCGGCACCACATCCCAGGCCCATGCGCATGACCGTGCAATCCCGACCCGTCTCCGTATACGGCGTGCCCACCGACATCGGCGCCGCCCATCGCGGTGCATCAATGGGGCCGGAAGCGTTGCGGGTCGCACGCCTGGTCGAATCGATCGCCGCGCGCGGCATCGACATCCGCGACGAAGGCAACCTCGGGGGGCCGCGCAATCCGCTGGCCAAGCCGGTCGACGGCTATCGCCATCTCGAGGAAGTGGTGGCGTGGAATCGTTCGATCATGGCGATGTCGACGCGCATCCTCGGCGAAGGCCGCATCCCGATCATGCTCGGTGGCGACCACTGCCTGGCGATGGGGTCGATCACCGCGGTTGCCGATCATTGCCGCGCCAACGGCAAGAAGTTGCGCGTGCTGTGGCTGGATGCGCATGCCGATTTCAACACGCGCGACATCACGCCCAGCGGCAATCTCCACGGCATGCCGGTCGCCTGCCTGTGCGGACTCGGACCGAAGGAATTGGTCGGGCTGGGCAAGCATGCGCCGGCGCTGCTTCCGGAGCAGATCCGCCAGATCGGCATCCGTTCGGTCGACGCCGGCGAAAAGCGCCTGGTGCGCGAACACGATCTCGACATCTACGACATGCGCTACATCGACGAGATCGGCATGCGCCGGGTGATGGAAGAAGTGCTGGACGGCATCGATGCCGATACCCATCTCCACGTCAGTTTCGATGTCGACATGCTTGATCCGCATATCGCACCCGGAACCGGCACCCGCGTGCCCGGCGGCGTCAACTATCGCGAAGCGCAGTTGATGATGGAGATGATCGCGGACACCGGCCTGATGGGATCGCTGGACCTGGTCGAAGTGAATCCGGCGCTCGACAAACGCAACGCCACCGCGAAGCTCGCGGTCGATCTGGTGGAAAGCCTGTTCGGCAAATCGACCTTGATGCGCGATTAGCGCATCAGGGAAATCCGGCACGACATGCGCGATTGATGCACGTTGCATGCGTGAATGCGAATGTTCGGTACTGCAAGCATTCAGGCATGAAAGCGCGCGCTGAACGGATTCGCGTGTTCACCTAATGCAATGCGCGTTGCATACGTTTTGCCAACATGCAGCTCACTTTTATTGAATGAAGTCGCGTCCAGAATCGTTCCCGTGATCGATGCGACGATCGTGTCGACGCAAATGAGGAGCATTCAATGAACAAAGACATCATTTCCGGAAAGTGGGAACAGGTGAAGGGCAGCGCCCAGGCCAAGTGGGGCAAGCTGACCAACGATGACCTCGATGTTGCCACGGGCGATGCCAAGTATCTCGCCGGGCGCCTGCAGGAACGCTATGGCTGGCAACAGGACCAGGCGAAACGCGAAGTCGACGAATTCCAGAAGACGCTCCAGTAACGCGCGTCGGTTCGATTCCTCCCGGATATTGCGATGGGCCGCGAAAGCGGCCCATCTGCTATGTGCCACTGCCGCGAAAGTTCAATTGTCGCGCGGCGGGTCGGGCACGAAGCCGCCGGGGAACGGTTGTGGACGCCGATTGATCGGCGGGCGCCAGTTCGGAATCACGCCGATCCGGCGCAGGGCGGCGACATCGTTGTAGCGCACGCTCACGACTTCCGCCGGACGACTGCTGGCGCGACGGAATGTCGTCGAATCGACTGGCGACCATTGCGACTCACCATGCCCGGTGCCGATGCGCTGTGGCGCCGCGTTGCGCGATTCCGCCATTGGTGCGGCGGCATCCGCTGAAGATGAGGCTTCACCACGCGCCTTTGTCGTATTTTCGTATGGACGCGGCAGCATGACTGGAGGCGGTAGCGGACGCACGCGACGTTCGCGGAACACCGCTGCACCGATCACGCCGATGTTGTCCGGGCGTCCGGTGCGCGCGGCGTAGCTGTCGTCGACATCGGTGAAGACGAACCGGGCGACGCGTTGCATCGACTTGCGCCAGCCGTCGATCTCGGCGCTCTGGCCTGGTTCGAGCACATAACCCGATTGTTCGGTCGCCGCGGTCTGGCCGCTGATCGCGTTGACGCCGTCGACCGACAGCACCACGAGCAGGCGTTCCCCCGAGGTGTTGGTCAGGCGCACCGAATAGCGATGGCCGGGCGCGCCCGGCACCCAGGTGTCGCCGCGATGGCGATATTCCGGCAGGGTCGAGCCAGTGTCGCGATCGACGACCGAGAGGTCGAGCCAGTCGCCGGCGCGTGCGAGGCACGGCGCAAGCGCGAGCAGGCAGGCGCAGGACAACAGGATGGGGCGGGGCATGGCAGGTCTCCGTGGTGATCCTGTAGACCAGCAACGCATCGGCGCGGGGAACGGGGTTGGCCGCTACACTGGCGGCACACGATTTGTCATTCGATTCGCCATCCGTTCATGGACAACCGCAAGACCCGCATCCTTACCGGCATCACCACGTCCGGCACGCCGCACCTCGGCAATTACGTCGGCGCGATCCGCCCGGCGATCGCCGCCAGTCGCGCCGACAACGCCGAGAGCTTCTATTTCCTCGCCGACCTGCACAGCCTGATCAAGGCGCAGGATCCCGCGCGCACCCAGCGTTCGACGCTGGAAATCGCCGCGAGCTGGCTGGCCTGCGGGCTCGATCCCGAACGCGTGTGGTTCTATCGCCAGAGCGATATCCCCGAGATCAGCGAGCTCACCTGGTTCCTCACCTGCGTCGCCGGCAAGGGCATCCTCAATCGCGCCCACGCCTACAAGGCGGCGGTCGACAAGAACCGCGCCGAAGGCGAGGACGATGACGCCGGCGTGACTGCTGGCCTCTTCATGTATCCGGTGCTGATGGGCGCCGACATCCTCATCTTCAACGCCGACCAGGTGCCGGTCGGTCGCGACCAGATCCAGCACATCGAGATGGCGCGCGATTTCGGCCAACGCTTCAACCATATCTACGGCCGCGAATATTTCACGTTGCCGGAAGCCCTGGTGGATGATGACGTTGCCACGCTTTCCGGCCTCGATGGCCGCAAGATGAGCAAGAGCTACAACAACACCATCCCGCTGTTCGCGCCGCGCGATCAGTTGAAGAAGCTGGTGTTCTCCATGCTCACCGATTCGCGTGCGCCGGGCGAACCGAAGGAGACCGAAGGTTCGCCGCTGTTCCAGCTCTACAAGGTGTTCGCGAGTGTGGAAGAAACCGCGGTGTTTGCGCGCGCCTACGCCGACGGCATCGGTTGGGGCGACGCCAAGCAGCAGGTGTTCGAGGTTGTCGATCGCGAGATCACGCCGCTGCGCGAACGCTACGAGGCGTTGATGGCGCGGCCACGGGACATCGAAGTCATCCTGCGTGATGGCGCCAGGCGCCTGCGCGAACGCCATGCGATGCCGTTCATCGCCGAACTGCGCGAAGCGGTCGGGTTGCGCGACCTGTCGAGCACCAGCGTGGCGGCGGATCCGGACGAGGAAGCGCCGGCCGAAGCCCCGGTGCCAACCTTCAAGCAGTACCGCGAAGCCGACGGCAAGTTCTACTTCAAGCTGATGCAGGGCGATCGCCTGTTGCTGACCAGCATCGGGTTCGACTCGCCGCGTGATGCCGGCCAACGCGTCGCCGCGATGAAGGAAGGTGCGCTGGAAGGCAACGCGGACTTCCAGCTTGCCGATGGCGTCAGCAGCGACGAAGTCAACGCCGCGTTGGCGCGCTTCGTCGCAGCGCAGCTTGCCAAGAAGTAGCTCCTCCGGGACCCATGACGAATGTCCTAGTGGCGGGAGTTGGCTTGACGGGATGCAGGCCAAGAGTTATACAGTGATATATATGTAGTGTAGTATCAATATATAACACCTTCCACACAGGAGATCCTCCATGTCCCTGAACTTGCGTAGCTTGACCACGGCGCTCGCCTTGATCACCGGTCTGGCCTTTTCCCTTCCTTCCGGCGCAGCCCAGCCGGCACGGGGGCCCGCAGCGAAAGCCGTTTCGGCGATCCCGCTCGGCGACTTCATGGGTCGGCTGCGTTCGATCGAAGTTGTGGCCACCGGCGGCCAGCGCGGAACATTCCTGCTGGATACCGGCAGCGGCGTCAGCTTCGTGACTCCGGAGTTCGCCAAGCGCATTGGTTGCGAGTCATGGGGCCGGATCACCGGCTTCAGGCTGACCGGCGAACGCCTGGACCTGCCGCGTTGCGATGCGGTCTCGATGACGCTTGGAGGCGGCAAGGCCTTGGCTCCGTTGACCATCGGCGTACTGGACCTCAAGCCGCTGCTGCCGCCGGGTGCTCCCGCTGCGGACGGGTCGCTAGCCCTTGATGCCCTCGATGGACAGGTATTCACGCTGGATCTGCGCGCCGGGACGCTCGAGTTCGAGACACCCAAAAGCCTGGCGCAACGTACTGCGGGTGCCATCGAGGTCCCGATCCGCGTCAGCCGCAATGGCACCAGCGGGCACGGCCTGGGCGTTTCCGCGCGCATGAAGACCGCGAAAGGCGACTTGTGGCTGGAGGTCGATAGCGGTGGTGGTGCCCCGGTGTTGCTGCGCAAGGAAGTCGCCGCCGAGGCGGGTGCTGATCCCGGTCAGTCACAAGCGCAGCCTTACACCCTGAGGTTGTCCGGCAGCAAGGGTGGCGACGTCGTGTTGCCGACGCGCGCCATCGTGCGCGACATGATCCACGATGGTGTCGTGGGCATGCCCGTGCTGGTGAACTGGAAGGTCACCCTCGACCTCGCCGGCGACCGCATGTGGGTGACGCCGGCAAAGCGCTGATCGCAATCAGTTCGGCGACGCCATGTCGTCGAGCAGCGCCTTCAGGAAGCGCGCGGCTTCGCCGCCGGTCGCGGCGCGATGGTCGAAGGTCAGGGAGATCGGGATGCGGCGGTGCACTTCGATGCCGCCCATCACCGCAACCACGTCGTGCGAGAGCTTGCCGGCGCCGACGATCGCCACGCACGGCGGCACCACCACCGGCGTCGCATAGCGACCGGCGAACATGCCGAAGTTGGACAGCGAGATGGTGTAGCCGGCGAGTTCGCTCGACGGGATCGAGCGATCCTCGACCTGCGCGCGCAGGCGCTTGATCGCCGCGCGCACGCCGTTGCCGTCGAGCATGTCGGCATTGCGCAGCGCCGGGACGAACAGGCCATCGTCGGTATCCACCGCGATGCCGATGTCGACCTGCGGATGCATGGTGCGGGTGAGGTTGGCGCCGTCGAACCAGGCATTGAGCGCGGGAACGGTCTTGCAGGCGGTGACGATCGCGCGCACCAGGCGCGAGGTGATGTCCTGCTTGCCGATCCAGGCGTGGAGGTCGGCGTCGTCGACCAGCGTGGTCGGCACGACTTGCGCATGGGCATCGGCCATGACACGCGCCATGTTGCGACGCACGCCCTTCAACTGTTCCGGCTGGCCGGTGACGGCGACACCCGGTGGCTGGGTGCGCATTGGCTTGCCCGACTGCGACAGCGTGCTGCGTTGTTGCGTGGTTGCAACGGCAGCGACCGGTGCATCGACCGCGCGCTGCGTCGGCGCGGCACCGATTTTCGCGGAGCCATCGGCGGCGGCCTGCTTCACGTCCTGCATCGTCACCACGCCATCGGGGCCGCTGGCGCGGACACGGGCGATGTCGACGCCGAGCTTGCGCGCCATCGCACGCACCGCGGGCACGGCCTTGACGCCACCGATGCTGGTCGCGGCTTCGGTGTGCACGGAATCGCCGACCTGCATCGCGCCGACCACGGTGCCGGCGTCTTCGCTCTTCGCGGCGGCAGGCGCCGGGACGGAAGCGGGTGCCGCGGCAGGCGTGGGTGCCGGAGCAGGCGCAGGCGCGCCGCCGTGGTGATGACCGGTGTCCTGGCCTTCGGCACGCTGCGGCATGTTGGGATCGATCTCGAACTCGGCCAGCATGTGGCCGGTGATGATCACGTCGCCTTCGCCACCGGCGAGCTTCAGCACCTTGCCGCTGACCGGCGAGGGCACGTCGACCACGGCTTTGGCGGTTTCCATCGACACCAGGTTGTCGTCGAGGCGGATGGTGTCGCCTTCCTTGACGTACCACTTGACGATGGTCGCGTCCGGCAGGCCTTCGCCGAGGTCGGGCAGGTTGAAAGTCTTGTTCGCCATGTGTGTTCCTTACTTGTGCGCCATCGCGCGGTGCGCCGCGGCGACGATCTTGTCCACGCTCGGCATGAACTTCATCTCGAGGCGGAACAGCGGGATGTGGGTGTCGTAGCCGGTGACGCGCTCGACCGGCGCGAGCAGGTCGAACAGGCATTCCTCGGCGACGCGCGCGGCGATCTCGGCGCCGAAACCGGCGGTCTTCGCCGCTTCGTGCACGATCACGCAGCGACCGGTCTTGGCGACCGACTCGGCGATGGTGGCGAAGTCGAGCGGCTTCAGCGTGGCGACGTCGATCACTTCGGCGCTGATGCCTTCCTTCGCCAATGCGTCGGCGGCTTCCAGCGTTTCCTTGACCTGCGCGCCCCACGTCACCAGGGTGATGTCGCTGCCGTCGCGCAGCACGAAGCAGACGTCGAGCGGCAGGGCTTCGCCGTCATCCGGCACCAGTTCCTTGTACTGGCGATAGATGCGCTTGGGCTCCATGTAGATCACCGGATCGGGATCGCGGATCGCCGCCAGCAACAGGCCGTAGGCGCGCTGCGGCGACGACGGCATCACCACGCGCAAACCGGGCACGTTTGTGAAGATCGCCTCGTTGGCCTCGGAATGATGTTCCGGCGCGCGGATGCCACCGCCCCACGGCACGCGCAGCACCATCGGGCAGTGCAGGCGCCCGCGCGTGCGGTAGCGCATGCGTGCGGCGTGGCTGACGATGAAGTCGACCATCGGGTACATGAAGCCGTCGAACTGCGCCTCCGCGACCGGCTTCATGCCTTGCGAGGCCATGCCGACGGTCAGGCCGGCAATCGTGGTTTCGTCAAGCGGGGTATCGAGGATGCGCTGGTCGCCGAAACGCTGCTGCAGGCCGGCGGTGGCGCGGAACACGCCGCCGTTGACGCCGACGTCCTCGCCGAGCACGACGACGGAATCGTCGTGGGCGATTTCATAGGCCAGTGCTTGCGTGATCGCTTCGATCAGGGTGATGGGCGTTGCGTCGCTCATGCGCGCTTCTCCAGGGCGATGGCGGCATCGCGTTGCGCGCGGATATCGGCGGGCATGTCGGCGTACAGGTAATCGAACATCGCTTCCACCGGCTGCACTGGCGTCTCCAGGTAGGCATTGATTTCAACGTCGACGACCTTGCCGCATTCCTCGATCCACGCGGCTTCTTCCTGTTCGCTCCACACCTTGCGGCCGATCAGGTACTTGCGCAGGCGGATGAAGGGTTCGCGCGTCCACGCATCCTTCACTTCGTCCTCGCCGCGATAACGGCGGGCGTCGTCGGCGGTGGTGTGGTCGTGCAGGCGATAGGTCATGAACTCGATCACGCTGCCGCCTTCACCCTTGCGCGCGCGTTCATTCGCGCGGCGCATCGCCACGAGCACGGCGATCAGGTCATTGCCGTCGACCTGCAGGCAGCTCAAGCCGCCGGCCAGGCCCTTCTGTGCCAGCGTCTGCGCGCCGGTCTGCGATTTGCGCGGCACCGAGATCGCCCAGCCGTTGTTGATCACGCACAACACCAGCGGCAGCGAATATGCACCGGCGGAATTCACCGCGGCATAGAAGTCGGTTTTCGATGAACCGCCGTCGCCGCAGCAGGCCACCGCGACGCGGTCCTGTTTGCGCAGCTTGAACGACAGTGCCGCACCGGCCGCCATCAGGCATTGGGTGGAGATCGGCACGCACCACGGATAGTCGTTGCGCGGGCCTTCGAAATCATTGCCGCGTTCGTCGCCGCCCCAATAGAGCAGGACGTCGCGCGGCTTCACCCCGCGCATGAACTGCGCGCCATATTCGCGATAGCTGGGGGCGAACACGTCGTCGGGCGCCATCGATGCGCCGATGCCGACATGCGTCGCCTCGTGGCCAAGGCTGGCGGCGTAGGTGCCGAGCTTGCCGGTGCGCTGCAGGGCGATTGCCTTGGAGTCGAAGGTGCGCACGAACAGCATGCGCTTGAACAGCGGAACCAGCTTGGCGGGATCGTTGAACGCCGCCGGCAGCGGCGCCGCCAGGGAGCCATCGGGCTTGAGGTATTGCAGGTATTCGATCTCGAACGATGCAGCGAGGGTCATCTGGGCTCCGTGGGCGGACCAAGACCGCCAATGATACCGGCGCACCCGGCAACTCCCGTTGCGCGCTGCGGCATCGCAACATGATCGGTTGGGAACCAGACAGTTCCGTGACGCATGCGAGAATCGGCGGATGAGCATCGAAGACAACACCCGCGCGCTGGAAAGCGGCATCCATACGGACCTGTCCGGACGCATGACCTATGCCGGCTACCTGCAACTGCCGACCCTGCTGTCAGCGCAGCAACCGCTGTCGCAACCACCGCACCACGACGAGATGCTGTTCATCATCCAGCACCAGACTTCGGAGTTGTGGCTGAAGCTGCTGGTGCACGAACTGACCGCCGCCGTCGAACAGCTGCGGCACGACCAGGTCTGGCGCTTCGGCAAGATCGTCGCGCGCTGCAAGCGCATCCTCGACCAGCTCACCGCGCAGTGGTCGGTGCTGGAAACGCTGACGCCGTCCGAATACCTGGAGTTCCGCGACATCCTCGGGCCATCGAGCGGTTTCCAGTCGCGCCAGTACCGCACCGTCGAATTCCTGCTCGGCAACAAGAACGCGGGCATGGTCAAGGTGTTCAAGCACGATCCGGCCGAACAGTCGATTCTCGAGGCGGCATTGCTCGCGCCCAGCCTCTACGACGAATTCCTGCGCTATCTCGCGCGCTGGGGCCACGCGATTCCGGAGCGCCACCTGCAGCGCGACTGGTCGATCGCGCACGCCAACGATCCCGAACTTCTGCCGGTGTTCCGCAACATCTACGAGCACACCGACCAGTACTGGCGCGAATACCAGTTGTGCGAGGACCTGGTGGACCTCGAAACGCAATTCCAGCTGTGGCGCTTCCGCCACATGCGCACGGTGATGCGGGTGATCGGCTTCCGTCGCGGCACCGGTGGGTCATCGGGCGTGGAATTCCTCAAGCGCGCGCTCGACCTGACCTTTTTCCCGGAACTGTTCGAGGTCCGCACCCACCTCCAGTCCGGTGGAGAATCGGCCCCGGGGGCGTGACCGCCGCCGGGAAAACACCGGGATGAATGGGCTTCGGGTTTGACGGCGACCGCCAAAGTCCGGTAAATCTCGCAGGATTGCCCACCGGGCGCCTGTTCACCCAAGGAAAAACTGCATGACCACAGCCATGCCCGATCGTGTCGAGCCTGCCGGCCCCGCGATGGAAGCCCCAGCCAACGGCAACCCGCCCGATTTCACCACGATGATGGGGCATCCGCGGCCACTGTGGATGCTGTTCATGACCGAATTCTGGGAGCGCTTCGCGTTCTACGGGATTCGCTGGGCGCTGGTGCTGTATGTCGTCGCGCAGTTCTACGATGGCAACCCCGTGGGCGAAGCGCCAGCCGGGAAGCTCTATGGCGCCTATCTCGCGCTGGTGTACGCGGGCGCGATCTTCGGCGGTTATATCGCCGACAAGATCCTTGGCTACCAGCGTTCGATCCTGCTGGGCGCGGTGTTCATGGCCGCCGGCCTGTTCATGATCGCGATTCCCAACGAGCAGTTGTTCAAGCTCGGCCTCGCCACGGTGATCGTCGGCAACGGCATGTTCAAGCCGATCATTTCGACGCTGGTGGGCAAGTTGTATGCGCAAGGCGACGATCGCCGCGACTCCGGCTTCACCATCTTCTACATGGGCATCAATTCGGGTGCGTTCATCGCTCCGATCATCACCCAGATCCTTGCCAAGAAAGTGTTCGGCATCGATTCTATGCCGGCCTACAAGGTCGTGTTCATCGCTTCCGGCGTCGGCATGATCCTCAGCTTCCTGTGGTTCTGGTTCGGCCGTGCGCAACTCAAGGGCATCGGCTTGCCGAGCATCGGCAAGGATGGGCTTGGTCGCATTGCCGCAGTCGCGGCCGGCGCGCTTTGCCTGATCCCGGTGTTCTATTTCCTGTTGACGATCGACGCCGGCGCGCTGCAGTGGGTGCTCAGCATCATGTTCGCCGCCCTGTGCATCCTGATTTTGGTCGAGGGGTTCAAGGACGGACGCGTTGCGCGCGACAAGGCGATCGCGATGCTGCTGATCTTCATGTTCAACGTGCTGTTCTGGTGCTTCTTCGAGCAGGCCGGCAGCAGCTTCACCTTCCTCGCCGACAAGATCGTCAATCGCGACATCGGCATGCACGGGATGTTCCAGGCCCTTGCCGGTGAATCGACTTTCCCCAATGCGTGGTTCCAGTCGGTGAATTCGGTGGGCATCATCACGATGGCGCCGATCATCGCGTGGATCTGGCTGAAGATGGGCCGTGCCAATCCGTCGATCCCGCGCAAGTTCGGCCTCGGCATCATCTTCAACGGCCTGGCGTTCCTGTTGCTGATGTTCGCGCTGAAGAGCCTGGTCGATCCGGAGACCCTGAAGATCCCGTTCTGGACCTTGTTCGCGGTCTACTGGATCCAGTCGATCGGCGAGTTGTGCCTGTCACCGATCGGGTTGTCGATGACCACCAAGCTGGCGCCGGCCAAGCTGGTTGGCTTCGGCATGGGCGGCTGGTTCCTGTCGACCGGCATTGGCAACAACCTGTCTGGCCTGTTCGCGGCGGAAGCCAGCGGCGAGGGCGGCATGACCGTGACCTCGGCGCACGCGGCCTATACGAGCGGCTTCTGGATCCTGCTGATCGGCGGCGTTGCATTGTTCCTGGTCGCCCCGCTGATCCAGAAACTGATGCACGGCGTGAAGTGATCCGCGCCGATGCGAAAACGGCGACCTTCGGGTCGCCGTTTTCGTTTGTGAAGTCTCAAGGGCCTGTGCAATACGCCTCGAGGCGGTATCCATCGAGATCGGTCACGAAGGCAGCGTAGTAATCCGGGGCGTAGTCCGCGCGTACGCCGGGCGCGCCGTTGTCGTTTCCGCCGTGCGCGAGTGCCGCGGCATGGAACGCATCGACGCTGGCGCGCGTCGGCGCTGTCAGGCAGAAATGCAGGCCGGAGTCGGGATCCGGCACAACCGGATGCGCGCTGTGCAGGATCCACAAACCGACGGCATTCAGGCCGTAGCCGAGTGCGTCGGAGCCCTCGCTCAGGCAGGCATGCCCGAGTGGCGACAGAGCCGCGTCATAGAACCGTTTCGCGGCACGGATGTCGTGTACGCCGATGGAAACATGGTCGAACATTGGAATCTCCCTGGTGTTGTTCAGCGCCGCTGCGCATGAAAATCGGCGAGCAGGGTCCAGTGCGCGCCATCGTCGGTGGAATATTCGCCGGTCCAGCGGAAGGCGTTGCCGGTGATTTCGCTGAAGCTCCAGCGCGATCGCGTTCCATCGCCATCGTCGCCCTCCTGCACGATGCCGCTGTCGCACGCGCGGCCGAGTTGGCGGCGGAACGTTCGCGTCAGCGGGTCGCTCCACAGGATGTGCCAGGCATCGAGCACGGGGTCGTAAACTCGCAACGTCGTGCCGTAGTAGTCGCCGGGCTCCGGCGTGGCGGCGCGGGGCAGGTGCAGCCCAGGCACGATCCAGACGTCCTGGATGGCGCGGCCCTCCAGCACCCAACTGGCGTGGATTTCGCCGGATGTATGGCGCGGATGTTCGGGGTCGAAGTGGTAGATCGCGTCGTATTCCCAGCTGCCGATCAGGAATGCATACAACGCAAGTTTTTCGCCGAACGCGGCGGCAGGGCCGGGCGCGAGCAGGGCATGGCTGAAAGGTGTGCGATCGGGCATGGAGGTTTTCCGCGGAGAGTGCTGATCGTTGTACGCAACATGCGGAGCGCGCGCTTGGGAAAAATTGCTACCCTCGGGATCATGAGCATTCGATCTCGTGAACTGGCGTGCGGGCCGGGGTGGCGTGTGCACGATGTGGCATGCACGGCCGGTCCGCGTGATCGCCCTTTCGAGGAACAGCATCTTGGATACGCCATCGCGATCGTCACGGCGGGATCGTTCGGCTACCGCTCGACTGCTGGCCGTTCCTTGCTGTCGCCCGGCGCGCTACTGCTCGGCGGTCCGGGCCAGTGCTTCGAATGCGGGCACGAACATGCGACAGGCGATCGCTGCCTGTCGTTCCGATTCGACCCGGTGTTGTTCGAAGGCATCGCGGCGACGGTGCCGGGCGTGCATCGCGTAGCAATCAACGCCGCTTCCTTGCCGCAGCTTCCCGAATTGCAGCCGCTGCTTGTCGAAGCCGAGATCGCCGCGGTCGAAGCGGATGCAACGGCATTGGAGGAGATTGCCGTGCGCCTCGGCGGAGCCGTGTTGACGATGCTGGGCGATTCGAGTCGCGCCTCGACGTTTCCGACCTCGCGCGACGAGCGGCGGGTGACGAAAGCACTGCGCCGGATCGAACGGGACTTCCGCGACGAATTGCCGCTTGCGGTGTTGGCGGGTGAGGTGGCGATGAGTCCGTATCACTTCCTGCGGGTATTCCGCCAGGTCGTGGGCCTGACGCCCCACCAGTACGCCTTGCGCGTGCGGATGCAGCGGGCGGCGTTGCAACTGGCGGAAAGCACGCATCCGGTGACGCGCATCGCGCTTGATTGCGGTTTCGGCGACGTCCCGACATTCACCCGTCGTTTCCGTCGCATCATGGGTCGGAGCCCCACCGCTTTCCGTGCCCGACACGCCAGGTACGGAATCGCCTGAGACGGCAGATGCAGCGCGCCGGATTCAGTCCGGAGGATCGTCGGGATCCTTGCCGGCGTGTTCCGCGCGCAGCTCCATCTCGTCGAGGCGATCGAGCAGGCGGAACAGCAGGGCGCGTTCTTCCTCCGCCAAGCCTTCCAGCATCTGGCGCTCGAAGCCCAAAGCCAGCGGCGCGATCTGGTCGTAGATGACGTAGCCGGCCTCGGACAGCCGCAGTACCGAGCGACGGCGGTCGTCGTCGTCGAAGTCGCGGGCGATCCGCCCGGAGTCGAGCAGGCGCGCCACTGCGCGGCTCACCGCCACCTTGTCCATCGCGGTGCGTTGCGCAACCTGGGTCGCCGACAGTCCGGAATAGCGCCCGAGGACCGCCATGACCCGCCATTCGGTGATGCTGAGGGCGAAACGCTGCTGGTATTCGCGGGCGATTGCGCCGCTGATGCGGTTCGACAGCACGCTCAGCCGGTAAGGCAGGAAGCGCTCAAGCGCGAGTTCGGCGTGGCGGCCGGCAGGGCGGGGCCTGGGCATCTGCGGGGGTCCCTTGAGATGGTTGCAATTGAAACTATAGAATGGGGGTTCAACGAGAGGAAGCTTGCCATGAATGCGCAACCCAACGTCGGTATGACGGTCACCACTTTCGAGAACCCGATGGGGATCAACGGATTCGAGTTCGTCGAGTTCGCGGCGCCGGGTGGCCACGGCCAGGCCATGCGTGCCTACCTCGAGAACCTCGGCTTCACCGCGGTGGCGAAGCACAAGTCGCGCGACATCACCCTGTTCCGCCAGGGCCGCATCAACTTCCTGCTCAATGAAACCGTGGACTCATTCGCTTCCGACTTCGCGCAGAAGCACGGTCCGTCGGCCTGCGGTTTCGCGATCCGTTTCCGCACGCCCAGCGCCGAAGTGCTGGAGCACGTGCTGGCCAGCGGCGGCGAGAAGATGGACGTCCGCCCCGGGACCGGCGCCGTCGACGCGCCGGTGATCAAGGGCATCGGCGACTGCATGCTCTACCTGATCGATGACGGCCGCGACGACCTTTACGCCGATTTCGCGCCGCTGGCCGGCGTCGACCAGAACCCGCCGGGCTTCGGGCTGACCTTCATCGATCACCTGACCCACAACCTCTTCCTCGGCAACATGCAGAAGTGGTCGGACTACTACGAGAAGCTGTTCAACTTCCGCGAGATCCGCTACTTCGACATCAAGGGCGCCAAGACCGGCCTGCTGTCCAAGGCGATGACCGCGCCGGACGGCATCGTGCGCATCCCGCTGAACGAATCCAGCGACGAGAAGTCGCAAATCAACGAATACCTGCGCGAATACAAGGGCGAGGGCATCCAGCACATCGCGCTGTTCACCGACAACATCTACGACTCGGTGGAAGCGATGCGCGCCAAGGGCGTGGATTTCCTCGATACGCCGGACACCTATTTCGACGTGATCGACATGCGCGTGCCCAACCATGGCGAGGACGTGCCGCGCCTGGCCAGGAACAAGATCCTGATCGACGCCGATCCGGAAACGCACCAGCGCAAGTTGCTGCAGATCTTCACCAAGAACGCGTTCGGCCCGATCTTCTTCGAGATCATCCAGCGCAAGGGCAACGAAGGCTTCGGCGAAGGCAACTTCCAGGCGCTGTTCGAATCGATCGAGCGCGACCAGATGCAGCGCGGCGTGCTGTAATGAAAGCCAACGGCTACATGTCCGGCTTCGGCAACGAGTTCGCCACGGAGGCGATCGCCGGCGCATTGCCGGTCGGGCGCAATTCGCCGCAACGCGTTGCCCATGGCCTCTACGCGGAGCAACTGAGCGGTACTGCGTTCACCGCGCCGCGCCATGCCAATCGCCGCAGCTGGCTGTATCGCATCCGTCCCGCGGCGATGCATGGCCATTTCAGTCTGCTTGGCCATGCGCACTTCAATAATGACTTCGGCGACGGTCCGGTCACCCCGGATCAGTTGCGCTGGAATCCGCTGCCGATTCCGGCAGCACCGACCGATTTCGTCGACGGCCTGTACACCATGGGTGGCAACGGTTCGGCGGCGGCGCAGCACGGCATCGGCATCCACCTGTACGTGGCCAATCGCGACATGCAGGGCCGCTACTTCTACGACGCCGATGGCGAACTGCTGATCGTGCCGCAGCAGGGCAGGCTGCACATCGAAACCGAACTCGGCGCGATGGATATCGAGCCGCAGGAAATCGCGGTGATCCCGCGAGGCCTGCGTTTCCGCGTGGCGTTGCCCGATGGCGATTCGCGCGGCTATGTCTGCGAGAACTTCGGTGCGTTCATGCGCATCCCCGACCTCGGTCCGATCGGCAGCAACGGTCTGGCCAATCCGCGCGATTTCCTGACGCCGAACGCGGCCTACGAGGACGTCGAAGGCGATTTCGAACTGATCGCGAAATTCCAGGGACATCTGTGGCGTGCCGACATCGGTCATTCGCCACTGGACGTCGTCGCCTGGCACGGCAACCACGTGCCGTACAAATACGACCTGCGCAAGTTCAATACGATCGGTTCGATCAGCTTCGACCATCCCGATCCCTCGATCTTCCTGGTGCTGACTTCGCCGTCGGATAGCCCCGGCGTCGGCAACATGGATTTCGTGATCTTCGGCCCGCGCATGCTGGTCGCGCAGGACACCTTCCGCCCACCATGGTTCCACCGCAACATCGCCAGCGAATTCATGGGGCTGATACACGGCGCCTACGACGCCAAGGCCGACGGCTTCGTGCCAGGTGGCGGATCGCTGCACAACTGCATGACCGGCCACGGCCCGGACGCGGCGACGTTCGAGAAAGCCAGCGTCTCCGATACCACCAAGGCCGATGCCATCCAGGACACGATGGCCTTCATGTTCGAATCACGCAACGTGATCCGTCCGGCGCAACAGGCGATCGATGCCGCGCACCGCCAGCGCGACTACCAGCATTGCTGGGATGGTTTGCGGAAGCACTTCGACCCGGCGAAAGCCTGAGTCAGGCGCGGGCTTCGAACCGGAGCACGTTGCTGCCGGCGTCGGCCGCTGACAGGTCGTTGACGATCATCTGCTGCCACGCCGCCTCGATGCCGGCGAGGTAGGCCTCGGGCACGATTTCCTTGAGCCGCTCGGCCACGCGTTCGCACACCGATGCCTTGGTCGCCGTGCGCAGCCAGCCCAGTGCATCGACCAGCGCCAGTACGCGTTCGTCGTCGTCCTGCGCGGTCTGCAGCGCCACTGCCAGCGATGCCGCTGTCGGCGTGCGTTGCAGTTGCAGCATGTCGATCATGTACATCTTGCACGCAGCCATCGAGCGTCGTGATTGGGGTAGACGCGGTGCAGGCGTCGCGACGGCGCGCGCAGGCGCGGCGCCATCCTGCACCAGATAGCCCGAGGCGATCAGCGACTGGATTATCCCCAGCGATTCCACGCCGAACATCGAGGCGATGGCATCAATGCCGCGCCGTCCGTCGCAGAGGATCAGTACCTGGCGTTCGCGCCGGCCCAGTTCGGTTCCGGTGCGGGCGAGTGTCGCGCGTGCGAGTTCGGTCTTGTGGAGCAGCATGCCGGGGGAAACATGTGGATCGGGAGGACTGCACGCTAGCCAGCGTGGATGTACTTTCGATGACGATGGTGTGGCAACGGTCGGCGGGAATCGGCGACACTGTGGAAATGCCGGACCACGTCACGAAACCCGTTCGCCTCGCCGTGCGCCTGCGCGCCTTGCGCGCGCTGCGGGAATTCTTCCGGCTGGAAGCGGCGGGTGGATTGCTGCTGATCGTCGCAGCCGCGCTGTCATTGGTGATCGCCAATTCGCCGTGGCAGGACATCCTTGCGGAATGGCGCGGCCACGCATTGCACTGGATCAACGACGGCCTGATGGCGGTGTTCTTCCTGCTGGTGGCGCTGGAGATCAAGCGCGAAACGGTGTCGGGGCAATTGTCCGGGCGCGGCCAGTTGTGGCTGCCGGTAGCCTGCGCCCTTGGCGGCATGGTCGTTCCCGGCGTCCTCTATGTCGCGCTTTCGAATGCCGATTCCGGCGCGCATCGCGGTTGGGCGATTCCCACCGCGACCGATATCGCGTTCTCGCTCGGGGTGCTGGCATTGCTCGGTCGTCGCGTGCCGACCGCGTTGCGGTTGCTGCTGTCGACGATCGCCGTCGCCGATGATCTCGGCGCGATCCTGATCATCGCGTTGTTCTACGCCGGCCAGCTGTCGTGGCTGGCCTTGGGCGGCGCTGTGCTGGCGTGGCTGGCGATGCTGGCGTTGAACCGCAGGAACGTCGGCAGCGTGTGGCCATACCTGCTGATCGGCGTGGCGATGTGGGTCTGCCTGCTGCATTCGGGCGTGCACGCCACGCTGGCGGGCGTGGTGACGGGAATGATGATCCCGCATCGCGCCAACCACGATGACGATGCCGGCACGCCGCTCGAGACACTCGAACACGCGCTGCACCCGTGGGTAGCCTACGCCATCCTGCCGCTGTTCGCCTTCGCCAATGCCGGGTTGTCGCTGCACGGTTTCCAGTTGCGCGATCTCGCGCAAGGCGTGCCGCTGGCGGTGATCGCGGGACTGGTGCTTGGCAAGCCGCTCGGGATCTGCGCGGGTGCATTGTTCTGTCACTTCACGCGCGTCTCCAGGCTGCCGGCAGGGATTTCGCTGGGCGCATTGCCCGGCCTCGGCATGCTCTGCGGCATCGGTTTCACCATGAGCCTGTTCATCGCGACGCTGGCATTCGGCGGCGATGCACCGCGCTTCGATGGCGCCGTGCTTGGCGTGTTGTGCGGATCGCTGATCTCGGCCCTGCTGGGATTGGCGTGGTTGCGCTACGTTCCACGCAAGGCGAATCAGGTTTCAGGCACCGGCGGCGATATCGACTGACGACCGCGCTGCAGCTGGCGGATGGCGATGGCGAAGACGCCGCCCAGCACCAGCGCGCCACCGATCCACACCCGCGCTCCCGGTCGATCGCCATAGAAGGCAATGCCGAGCGCAATCGCGAATACCGGCACCAGCAGCAGCCACGGCATCAATTGCGCGACCGGGCGGCGCTGCACGAGCGTGTAATACAGGCCGTGGCCGAGCAACGACGAGACATAGGCCGCGAACGCCACGCCGAACCACGCCTTCCAGGAGGCGTGCGGCAATTGCGCGAATGCGCCCGGTTCCAGCCATGCGCTCAACGCCAGCAACGGGATGATGCTGAGTGCGGCCATCCAGCCCTGCTGCGACCACACGCTGATGCCGGACTGTCCCTTCATGACGATGGTGGCGATCGCCAGCATCAACGCTGCCACAAGCATCGCGACCGATGCCATGGGTTTCGCCAGCACGTCGGGGTCGAGGCCGAGCACCAGCACGCCGACGAAGCTCGTGGCGATCGCCAGTCCCGTGCGCCAGCCGAAGCGCTCGCCGAGCAGCCACCACGCCAGCAGCGGCGTCATCGGCACATAGCTCTGCATCAGGATGGCGGGCGAGGCGAGTTGCCCGGCCAGTTTCACCGAGACGAAACCGAGGGTGAAATGCAGCACGCCAATCAGCGGCGAACTGGCGATCAATCGTGGCCATTGCCCGTGCGGAGGGCGCCGCATCAACGGCAACAGCGGGATCAACAGCAGGATGAAGCGCAGCGCGGTGAACAGGATCGGCGGCACTTCGCGCAGCGCGATCGCCGAGGTCAGGAAATTGCAGGCCCAGGTCAGGCAGACCAGCATCAGCAGGGCGATGTCGCGCCCGCGCAGCTCGCCCGCGGTCATTTCAGTACTTGATGCCGAGCTTGCGATAGAGCTTGGCGAGCACCCACAACGGGCCGATCAGCAGGTAGGTGAGATCGGTGAAGAAGCTCGGCTTGCGACCTTCGATCTTGTGGCCGACGAACTGGCCGATCCACGCGACGACGAACACCGCCAGCGCCAGCCAGGTCAGTTGCATGCCGCCGATCGCACCGTGCAACCAGCGCATGCTCCACGAAATCACGATGAATGCCAGCAGCATGCCGAGGCCGAGCGGACGCGACAACCGGAAGTAGTACGACCATGCGATGAACATCGCCAGCGCCGCCCACAGGCCCTGGCGGAACAGCGAGCCCGGCACCGGGATGCACCACAGCAGGGCGATCACCGACCAGAAGATGGCCGGGACGCAGATCACGTGGATCAGCTGGTTGGTCGGATTGACGTGGTCGCCCGAATAGCTCGAGAACCAGCGGTCGACCGGGCGTTCCGCTTGTGCGTTCATGCGTCGATTCCTGCGAGGCGTTGCAGCGCTTCAGCGTACTTTGCGCGCGTTTTCGCGATGACATCGGCGGGCACGTTCGGGCCTGGGGCGCGCTTGTTCCAGTCCAGCGTTTCCAGATAGTCGCGCACGAACTGCTTGTCGTAGCTCGGCGGGCTGGTGCCGACTTCGTAGCTGTCGGCCGGCCAGTAGCGCGACGAATCGGGCGTCAGCATTTCGTCCATCACATAGAGCGTGCCGCTGTCATCGGTGCCGAATTCGAACTTGGTGTCGGCAAGGATGATGCCGCGTTCGGCGGCGTAGTCGCGGGCGAACGCATACAGCTTCAGCGTGGCGTCGCGCACCTGCGTCGCGAGCGGTTCGCCGACGGTAGCGACCGCCGTGGCGAAGTCGATGTTCTCGTCGTGGTCGCCGACCGCGGCCTTGGTCGATGGCGTGAAGATCGCCTGCGGCAACTGTTGCGCCTGCTGCAATCCCGCGGGCAATTCGATGCCGCTGACCTTGCCGCTGGCCTGGTAATCCTTCCAGCCGCTGCCGATCAGGTAGCCGCGCGCGATGCATTCCACCGGCACCGGCTTCAACTTCTTCGTCACCACGCTGCGCTTGGCGTACAGCGCCGGATCGACGCCGACCGGCAGCACGCTGGCGACGTCATCGCCGGTCAGGTGGTTGGGCAGCAGGTGCGCGGTCCGTGCGAACCAGAAATTGCTGATCTGCGTGAGCATCTCGCCCTTGCCGGGAATCGGGTCGGGCAGCACCACGTCGAACGCCGACAGGCGATCGCTGGCGACCATCAGCAGGCGGCCATCGTGCAGGTCGTAGACGTCGCGGACCTTGCCGCGATGGATCAGGTCGAGACCGGGCAGGTCGGACTGCGAGAGGGTGGTGGCCACGCGAGGCTCCGGCAAAAAACCATTGTATCGGGCCGCCGCCCGGCGGGCAGGTATCATGCGGCCATGCAATCCACCGTCATCGCCCCTTCGATCCTGTCCGCCGATTTCGCCCGTCTTGGCGCAGAGGTCGACGATGTCCTTGCCGCCGGCGCCGACTGGGTGCATTTCGACGTGATGGACAACCATTACGTGCCCAACCTCACCATCGGTCCGATGGTGTGCGAGGCCTTGCGCAAGCACGGCGTCACCGCGCCGATCGACGTCCACCTGATGGTCGAGCCGGTCGATGCCCTGGTGCCGATGTTCGCCAACGCTGGTGCGACCCACATCAGCTTCCATCCCGAAGCTTCCCTGCATCCGCACCGCACCGTGCAGCTGATCCGCGCGAGCGGCTGCCAGCCCGGCGTGGTGTTGAACCCGGCAACGCCGGTCGATGTCCTCGACTATTTGCTGGAAGACCTCGATTACGTGTTGCTGATGTCGGTCAACCCCGGTTTCGGCGGCCAGGCCTTCATTCCGTCCACCCTGCGCAAGCTGCGCGAAGTGCGTGCGCGCATCACGGCCCTCGGCAAGCCGATCCGCCTGGAGGTCGACGGCGGCGTGAAGACGGACAACATCGGCGAGATCGCCGCCGCCGGCGCCGACACCTTCGTCGCCGGATCGGCCATCTTCGGCCACGCCGACTACGGCAAGATCATCGCGGACATGAAGGCTGCAGTCTCTGCTGTCCGCTGAACCTGATGCGTCATGAAAAATGGCGCCCGGAGGGGCGCCACAGGCAATAGGGTGGAGGCTCCATCCCCCGCGTTTCTTCCCTGCAATGGCCTTCCATGCTGCAGGTGCGTCATGACGCGAGAATGACATCGCGCCGGACATGACCAAATGTTCATGTTTGGGCAAACCTGCGGGGAGCCCCGGCGGCGCACTGTGGCTCCACGGTGGATGTCCCCACCGCGTGTCGCCCCCCCCACAGTCATGAGGAAGTTCAAATGAAGCTCTCCGCCCTGCTGTTCGCCGGCCTGCTCGCTTTCGGCGCCAATGTCGCCTTCGCACAGGACGCCACCCCGGCCAAGGCCGACGCTCCGGCCGCTGCCGCATCCGATGCCAAGCCGATGGCCAAGCATCACCACAAGAAGGCCCATCACAAGGCGCATCACAAGACCCACAAGGCTGCTGCCGCCAAGACCGACGCCAGCATGGATGCACCCAAGGACGCGACCCCGGCCAAGTAAGGGACGCGCACCCGATGCGGGGCCGCAGGGCGCCCGCATCGCGTGAACCGACGAACCGCCCGCCCTGCGCGGGCGGTTTCGTCTTGAGAGCATGGAGGACGGGATGATGTGGCGGGCGTTGTTCATCGCGGGATTGCTGGTGATGGTGGGCGCGTCGGCGCACGCCGTGCCTGTCGTCGTCCAGGCCGTGGGCGCGGAACCCGCCGCGACGACGGCTGATCCCGTCGATCCCGGCAACGGCGCCAACCACGCCCGCAGGAAAGTGCTGCGCCGCTGCGCACGCCGCAGCCGCCTGGGTATCTGCGAACGCTGGAACATGCCGAAGTCGGCGCTGCCGGCGGCGAAGCCCGACCCGCAGCCCGATGCACGAAACACACCAGCGAAGCATTAAGCTCGCGGTTTCAATCCGAGTGGAGTTGGTGCATGCGCATCCTGGTAATCGAGGACGATACGCAAACGGCGGATTTCGTCCTCAAGGGATTGCGCGAGGACGGCCATACCGTCGATGGCGCCAGTGACGGTCGCGAAGGCCTGTTCCTCGCCACCACCGAGCAGTACGACGCCATCGTCATGGATCGCATGCTGCCGGCACTCGATGGCCTGACCGTGTTGCGCACCCTGCGCGGCGCCGGCAACCGTACGCCGGTGCTGCTGCTCACCGCGCTTGGCGATGTCGAACATCGCGTCGAAGGCTTGCGCGCCGGTGCCGATGATTACCTCGCCAAACCGTTCGCCTACGCCGAACTGAGTGCGCGCCTCGACAGCATCGCCCGTCGCGGCAATTCGGGTGGCTCCGAACCGGTGCGGCTGAAGATCGCCGACCTCGAGCTCGACCTGCTCAAGCGCGAGGCGATCCGCGCCGGCAAGCGCATCGAACTGCAGCCGCGTGAATTCCGTCTGCTCGAATACCTGATGCGCCACGCCGGACGCGTCGTCACCCGCACCATGCTGCTCGAATCGGTGTGGGACTACCACTTCGATCCGCAGACCAACGTCATCGACGTCCACATCAGCCGCCTGCGACAGAAGATCGACCACGGCTTCGACCGTCCGCTGCTGCAGACGGTGCGCGGCGCCGGTTACCGACTGGACGGCTAGTTCCCGATGGCGACGTGGCCGTGGCGTTCGACCAGCCGGCGCCTTGCGCTGATGGTGTCGGCCGCCTTCCTGCTGGCCTTCATGCTGCTCGGCGCCGGCGTGTATTTCGGCGTATCCGTGCTGCTCGAGAAGGACAGCCAGGACGTCCTGCGCCTGCAGACTGCCGGCCTTGTCGAAGTCGCGCGTTCGGGTGGCCTGCCGGCATTGCGCGAGGAAGTGCGATCGCGCACCGAGCAGCCCGACGACCCCGACAGTGCATACGCATTGTGGGATGCCAATGGCCGCTTGCTGGCGGGAACGGCATTGCCGCTGCCCGCAGGCGGCATGCCGACGGCCGTCGGCGCCAGCCACAGCTATGAATTCATCGACGACGACACCGATGACGATGCCAACACGATGGCGCATGCAACGCCGCTCGGTGACGGCAGCGTGTTGGTGGTGGCCTTGCACACGCGCGCGCAGGATGGTTTCCGGAGCCTGATGCTGCGGGCCTCGATCGCCGCACTGATCGCCGCGGGCGTGCTGGGTGTGTTGCTCGGCTGGCTGATCATGCGCCTGGTTGCATCGAGGCTGCGCGCACTCGATATCGCCACCGAACGCATCACCGCCGGCGACATGACGCAACGCGTTCGCGTCGACGGCAGCGGCGACGCCTTCGATCGCCTCGCCCAGCGCTTCAACAGCATGCTCGATCGCATCGGCGGCCTGATGGCAGGGGTGCGTGCCGCCACCGACCACATTGCCCACGACCTGCGCACGCCGCTCACGCGCCTGCGCAATCGGCTCGACGATTTGCGCGAGGACGCGGAGCCGGGATCGTCGCAACGGACTTCGCTGGATACCGCCGTCAACGACACCGACCAGTTGCTCGGCACGTTCGCCGGCTTGCTGCGGCTGTCTCGCATCGAAGCGCAATCCCTCGGGCTGGACGCGCCGCGAGTGGCGTTGTGGCCTTTGCTGGAAGACGCGCAGGACATGTACGCACCGATCGCGGCGGAACGCGGCATCCGCATCGAGCTGGGTGGTGATGCGGCGGATGCGCAGGGCGATGCCGACCAGTTGTTCCAGATGGTGTTGAACCTGCTCGACAACGCGATCAAATACACGCCCGATGGCAGCGTGGTGCAACTCGCCGTGCGGCCGCAGGGACCTGTCGTCGTCATCGATGTCGCCGACCAGGGCGCCGGGATTCCCGAGGAAGATCGCCTGCGCGTGTTCGACCGTTTCGAACGGCTGGAAGCGCATCGCGGTTCGCCGGGTAGCGGGCTGGGCTTGAGCCTGGTGCGCGCGATCGCGAACCGCCACGGTGGCCGCATCGAATTGCGCGACCATCACCCAGGACTGCTGGTCCGGGTTACCCTTCCACGCGCCGTTGCCTGATCCCCCGCCTGCACGCCATGCCCGATTCCGGACATTTCATCGTTTTCGATTTCGACCACACGCTATACAACGGCGATTCCGGCAGCCACCTGTTTGCGTGGCTGATCCGCCGCGCCTGGTGGCGTCGCCTGCTGGCGTTGCTGATCGTGCCGGTGGCGGGGCCGATGATCGCGTGGCTGCCGACGCGCCGCCACGGCATTTCGGCATTCGTCTGGGTTGGAACGGTGGGTATGCACCACAGCCGCGACCTCGACGCGCTGATCGACGAATACGTCGCCACCCATGCCGATGACATCCGCAGGCGCCTGCTGCCGGATGCACTCAAGGTGCTGCACCTGCATCGCGCTCGCGGCGATACCGTGGTCGTCGCGACCGGCGCACCGCCGGAACTGGCGCGAGCCATCCTCGATTTCGTCGCCCACGACGACCTGCCGGTGATCGGTACCGAGATCGGGCCGCGCTTCGGTGGCGTGGTGGCGACGCGCCACTGCCACCACGAGATGAAGATGGCGATGATCCGCGACGCCGGCTACACCGCGCCGATCGACGCTGCCTACAGCGACAGCACTGCCGATCTGCCCTTGCTGTTGTCGGCGCGACGTCCGGTGGTGGTGAACCCGAAACCGGGTTCGATCAACGTGTTCCGCAGGCTGCTGCGGCCGGACACGCCCATCCTCAACTGGGGCTGCCCGAGTCGCGCCGGTGATCCCGACCCCGGGGCAATGGCGCGGGGCTGAGATTCAGGCGGCGCCGAGGTATTTCACGAAACGGACGGTGCCGTCGCTGTAATTGTTGTCGCGATAGAACTTGTGGGCGTCGGTGCGCTGCGATCCGCTGGTCAGCTCGATGCGGGCGGCGCCGGCGGCGCGCGCGCGGCGCTCGGCCTCGCGCAGCAACTGGCGACCGATGCCGCGGCCCTGCGCTTCCGTGGTCACCACCAGTGCGGTGATGCGGCAGGTCGTCGTGTCCAGCGGCAGGTAGTACATGAAATCGAGGGCGATCAGGCCGGAGACGGCGCCATCGGCGCTGCGCGCCAGCACCAGCGTCTGGCGGTCGTTCTCGATGATGGTGAGGATGCGGTTGGCCGCGTCCTGGCGATCACAGGGATAGCCGAGCGTGGTGAGCAGCGAAGCGACATCCTCGGCATCCATCACCGATGCCAGACGCAGGTCGGCCTCGGGCAGGGCGCGGGTCACGCCTCAGCGGCTGCCGTAGAGGACGATGGTCTTGCCGCGGGCGTGGAGCAGGCCGTCGGCTTGCAGCTTCTTCAGCACGCGACCGGCCATTTCGCGCGAGCAGCCGACCAGTCGGGCGATTTCCTGGCGGGAAATGCGCAGCTGGGTGCCTTGCGGATGGGTCATCGCTTCCGGCTCCTGCGCCAGGTCGTGCAGGGTGCGGACGATGCGATCCGTGACGTCGAGGAAGGCCAGGCGACCCGCCTTGCGGCCGGTGTCGCGCAGGCGGCGAGTGAGCTGGGCGCCGATCGCGAACAGGATCTTGGGGGCGTCCGCAGCCAGTTCGCCGGTCAGCAGCTGGGTCAGGTGTTCGTAGCTGATTTCCGCCAGCTCGGTCTGGGTGCGGGTGCGCAGGGTGACTTCACGGCGCTCGGAATGGATGTAAAGCCCCATTTCGCCGACGAATTCGCCCTTGCCGTAATAGCCCAGGATCAGTTCGTGGCCATCCTCCTCCTCGGTCAGGATGCTGACCGAGCCGTCGAGGACGTAATAGAGGGTGCTGGCCGGGTCACCGGGACGGAACACGTCGACGCGGGACGGATAGCGATGGCGCTGGCAGCGGGACAGGAATCGGTCGACTGTCGCGGCATCGAGGGACAACGGGCTCGCGGGAAGACGTTGGGCACCGATTTGCGACAGGGCGTGGTAGTTCATTCGGGACCGTATGGCATGAAATCTCCCCAAGAGTATGGCGAAGAATTGTTCGCGGCAACTCGTGGTCGCCAGCTGCGGTCACACACGGATCCATGACGGGGGTTCGTTCAGGTTCGCGACGGCAGTCATGGGGTTGCGGTTCCGGTGGGGGGAGCTTTGCCGCATAATCGCCGCCTTGCCGGATCCCGAGGCCCGCTGGTGATCAAGCCGCTCCCCCGTTTGAAGCTGCAAGGCTTCAACAATCTCACCAAATCGCTCAGCTTCAACATCTACGACGTCTGCTACGCGGCGTCGGAAGACGAGCGCAAGCGTTACATCGAATACATCGACGAACAGTACGATGCCGACCGCCTGACCCAGATCCTCACGGACGTGGCGGAGATCATCGGCGCCAACATCCTCAACATCGCGCGCCAGGACTACGATCCGCAGGGCGCGTCGGTGACCATCCTCATCTCCGAGGAGCCGGTGATCGACAAGGCCGATGCCAAGGGCGTGATCTCCGACGCGGTGGTCGCCCACCTCGACAAGTCGCACATCACCGTGCACACCTATCCGGAAACGCACCCGGACAACGGCATCGCGACCTTCCGCGCCGACATCGACGTCTCGACCTGCGGCGTGATTTCGCCGCTGAAGGCCCTGAACTACCTGATCGAAAGCTTCGAATCGGACATCGTGGTCGCCGATTACCGCGTGCGCGGCTTCACCCGCGACATCAAGGGCAAGAAGCACTTCATCGACCACAAGATCAATTCGATCCAGGACTACCTGGCCAAGAACATCAAGTCGCGCTACGAAATGCTCGACGTGAACGTCTACCAGGAAAACCTGTTCCACACCAAGATGCACCTCAAGGAATTCGACCTCGACACCTATCTGTTCGAGGAGAAGGCGAAGAACCTCTCCTTCAAGGAACGGATGAAGATCGAGGCGCGCCTCAAGCGCGAGATCGAAGAGCTTTACCAGGGACGCAATCTCGTCGAATGACTCAGATCCGGTAGGCGACGGTCTTCATCACCCAGCTGGCGGCCGTCATCACCTTGGGGATCGGGAACGGCAACTTGCGCGCGCCGGCAGCTTCGGCGGCATCGGCGTGGCGCGCCTCGTCGGCCTTCATCACCTGCAGGATGGCGCGGCTGCGCGCGTCGGCGGCCGGCAATTCCTGCAGGTGTTCGTCGAGGTGGGCTTCGACCTGGCGCTCGGTCTCGACCACGAAGCCGAGGTTCCAGCCATCCCCGCGCAGGCCGGCCAGTGCACCGATGGCGTAGCTGCTGGCGTACCACAGCGGATTGAACAGGCTGGGGCGGCTGTCGAGCTCCTGCAGGCGGTCGGCGCACCAGGCGAGGTGGTCGGTTTCCTCCTGCGCGGCGTGCAGCAGGTGCGCGCGGGTCGCGGGATCGCGGGCCACCGCGGCCTGGCCGAGGTAGAGCGCCTGGGCGCAGACCTCGCCGACGTGGTTGATGCGCATCAGCCCGGCGGCGTGGCGGCGCTCGGGTTCGTCCAGCACCAGGTCGGCCTCGCCGTCGCCGGGATTGGCGCGTTCGGCGGGCGGATGCCCGGCCACCGTCTGGACGGCGTTCTGGGCGTCGGCGAGCAGGGCGTCGAGGGTGGAGGGCTGGCGGAACATGGCGGGATTGTTGCACGACCCCGGAATCCGGGCTATCATTCCGCTTCTTTCGTCCCGATTCGCACATCGCGTGGTGAAGTTCCGGCCCCCGGAACCAGCCCGACCATGTACCGATCACACAGAGTCAATGCTCATGAAGACCTTTTCTGCCAAAGCTGACAACGTGCAGCAAGATTGGTACGTGGTGGATGCCGAAGGGCAGACCCTCGGCCGCCTCTGCGTCGAACTGGCGCACCGCCTGCGCGGCAAGCACAAGCCGACCTACACCCCGCACATGGACACCGGCGACTACCTCGTCGTGATCAATGCCGAGAAGATCGTGGTCACCGGCAACAAGCTGCTGGACAAGAAGTACCACCGCTTCACCGGCTACATCGGCAACCTCAAGACCGAAACCCTGGGCCAGGCGCTGGAGCGCCACCCGGAACGCGTCATCGAAATCGCCGTCAAGGGCATGCTGCCGAAGAATCCGCTTGGCCGCGCGATGTACCGCAAGCTCAAGGTCTACGCAGGCTCCGAGCATCCGCACGCTGCCCAGCAGCCCAAGCCGCTGTCCTTCTGAGAACTCACATGGCTATCCAGCAGAATTACGGCACCGGCCGTCGCAAGTCCTCCACCGCTCGCGTGTTCCTGCGCAAGGGTCAGGGCAACATCACCATCAACGGTCGTTCGATCGATGAGTTCTTCGGCCGCGAAACCGCGCGCATGATCGTGCGCCAGCCGCTCGAGCTCACCCAGTCGACCGACAAGTTCGACGTCGTCGTCACCGCCACCGGCGGCGGCACCACCGGCCAGGCCGGCGCCATCCGCCTCGGCATCGCCCGCGCGCTGGTCGAGTACGACGAATCGTTGAAGTCCGAACTGCGCAAGGCCGGCTTCATGACCCGTGACGCCCGCGAAGTCGAGCGCAAGAAGGTCGGTCTGCACAAGGCACGTCGCGCAACGCAGTACTCGAAGCGCTAAAATCCGTTTCATAGCCCGTTCGCCAAGCGGTAAGGCACCTGACTCTGACTCAGGCATTCGGAGGTTCGAATCCTTCACGGGCTGCCACAATGAAAACCGGTTCGCCGGTCGTAAAGCCCGCCTCGGCGGGCTTTTCGCGTTTAATAGCGGGATGAACATGGGTGACATCAGCTTCCCCCCGCCGTACACGCCGTTGGCGCGACTCCACGAGGCCGTGCGCGAGCGTGGATTCGCGGCATTGTCGCCGTCCGATGTCGCGGCGCTTGCCGGTGTCGATGCCGGTGCATTCGATGCATTGCTGCCGTCGTGGAATCGCCTGGAGCCCGATGGCTACCTGCGCGATGGCGGGCGCTATCGCCGTCGCCGCCATTCCAGTTTCATCGCCGAAAACGGCGCGCTGGCCTTGCATCCGCATCGCGCGCACTGGCAGCCGGTGGAATACAACGCGCTCCACGGCGGCATGCAGCGCTGGTTCGAGCCGATCGAAGAGGCGACGTTCGCGCAATCGGCGTGGTCGAAGCTGCTGCTGTCGCTTGCAACGCTTTGCAGCGATCTCCACGCGAACACGCCACGCTGGCATGTCGAAGCCCACCAGTTCCGCATCGACACCGCCGACGGCATCGGTCGGCCAACGCCGGAAGGCGCGCATCGCGATGGCGTCGATTTCGTCGCGGTGCTGCTGGTCGGTCGCGAGGACATCATCGGCGGCGAGACGCGAGTGTTCGATGTCGCCGGCCCCGATGGCCAGCGCTTCACCCTGGACGCGCCATGGAGCCTGTTGTTCATGGAGGATGCGCGCGTCATCCACGAGTCGACGCCGATCCGCCCGCGCCAGGGCGCGGCATCCGGCCATCGCGACACGCTGGTGGTGACGTATCGCGCCAGCGGTTTCCTCGGCAGCGATTGAAAAGTTACAATTGAAACCAACGACACATCCAACAATTTTGAGTCCGAGGACGCGATGAAACTGGGTTCACTGAAGGAAGGCGGGCGCGACGGCACCCTCATCGTGGTTTCGCGCGATCTGGCCCGCGCCGTGCGCGCCACCGCGATCGCGCCGACGCTGCAGCGCGCGCTGGAAGACTGGTCGAATATCGCCCCGCGCCTCAATGCGCTGTCCGAAGACCTGAACGCCGGCAAGGCCGAGGATGCGTTCGATCTCGACATGGGCGATCTCGCCGCACCGATGCCGCGCGCCTATGAATTCGTCGATGGCAGCGCCTACCTGCCGCATGTCGAGCGCGTGCGTCGCGCCCGTGGCGCCGAAGTTCCGGAAAGCTTCTATGTCGATCCGCTGATGTACCAGGCGGTGAGCGCCGGTTTCTACGGCCCGCGCGATGCGGTGAAGGTAACCAGCGAGGATTACGGCATCGACCTCGAGGCCGAAGTGGTGGTCGTGACCGACGACGTGCCGATGGCGGTGACGCCGGCGGATGCGGCGGCACACATCCAGCTGGTAGGACTGGTCAATGATGTCAGCCTGCGTGGCCTGATTCCGCCGGAACTCGCCAAGGGCTTCGGCTTCCTGCAATCCAAGCCGCGTTCGGCGCTGTCGCCGGTGTTCGTGACGCCGGACGAACTGGGCGATGCCTGGAAGGACAGCAAGGTCCACCGCCCGATGCTCACCCACATCAACGGCAAGTGGTTCGGCGCGCCGGAAGCGGGCGTCGACATGCAATTCGATTTCGCCCAGCTGGTCGCGCACGCCGCCAAGACGCGTCCGCTCACCGCGGGCACGATCGTCGGCTCGGGCACGGTCGCGAATGAAGACACGTCGTTGGGGGCGTCGTGCTTCGCCGAACAACGCACGGTCGAAACCCTGCGCGACGGCAAGCCGTCGACGCCGTTCATGAAGTTCGGCGACACCGTGCGCATCGAGATGCTGGACGCCGAAGGCAAGACCATCTTCGGCGCGATCGAACAGAAGATCGAGCGCGCGAGCTGACCATGGCCGACGCATCGCTCCGTCTGTTTGCCTACTGGCGTTCCAGCGCGTCGTATCGCGCGCGCATCGGCCTGGCGCTGAAGGAACTGCAATACGAACTGGTGCCGGTCCATCTGGTGAATGACGGTGGGCAGCAGCATTCGCCCGAACACCACGCGCGCAATCCGCAGGAGCTGGTGCCGGCGCTGGAACATGACGGACGCATGCTCACGCAGTCGCTTGCCATCCTCGAGTACCTCGACGAAGTCTGGCCGGATCGCGGCGTGCGCCTGGTTCCCGGCGATGCCATCGACCGCCAGCGCACCCGCGCGCTGGCGCAGGCGATCGCCTGCGAAATCCAACCCCTCGGAAACCTGCGCGTGTTGAAGGCGCTGGGCCGCGAGTTCGGCGCCAGCGAGGAACAACGCAGTGCGTGGTCACGACACTGGATCGGCCTTGGCCTGCAGGCCTTCGAGGAAATGCTGGCGAACGCACCGAAGGGACGCTATTGCCATGGCGACACGCCAACGCTCGCCGATTGCGTACTGATTCCGCAGCTCTACAACGCGCGTCGTTTCGACATGGATGTTTCGGCATTCCCGCGCATCGCCGCGATCGATGCCGCCTGTGCGACGCACCCGGCCTTCATCGCCGCACATCCCGACAACCAGCCGGACGCGCCGAAGGCCGCCTGATCAATACATGTTCTCGAAGCCCTGGCTGAGATTGGGCATCGTCGGTGGCGTGATCGCCTCGTCTTTTTCCGCAGCCTTCGGCGTTTCCGTTTCCGTTGCCGGCTCGGCCGTGGCAGCCGGGGCCGGAGACGGTGCGGCGGACGCGCTTGCGGCCTCCTGCGCGGCGAAGATCTCGGCGTAGGGATCGTGGTCGGCGTCGGCGCCTTCCGACAGGCGGAACTTCACGGCGAGGCCGTCGCGCGAGTCGGCGGCGTTGAGTGCTTCTTCCTGCGAGATGCGCCCCGACTTCGCCAGCTGGAACAGCGACTGGTCGAAGGTATGCATGCCTTCCTCCAGCGATTCCTCCATCGCCTGCTTGATGGCATGGACCTGCCCGCGACGCATGAGGTCGCGGATGTGCGGCGTGTTGATCAGCAGCTCGGTGGCGGGCAGGCGCTTGCCGTCGACGCCCTTCACCAGTCGCTGCGAGATCACCGCGTGCAGGTTGAGCGACAGGTTCATCAGCACGTTCTTGTGCGCGGCTTCCGGGAAGAAGTTGAGGATGCGCTCCAGCGCCTGGTCGGCGTTGTTGGAGTGCAGCGTCGCCAGGCACAGGTGGCCGGTTTCGGCGAAGGCGATCGCCGCTTCCATGATCTCGGCGTCGAGGATCTCGCCGATCAGGATCACGTCAGGCGCTTCGCGCATGGCATTGCGCAACGCGGTGTGGAAGCCCTTGGTGTCGATGCCGACTTCACGCTGGTTCACCAGTGAACGCTTGTGGCGATGCAGGAACTCGATGGGATCCTCGATGGTGAGGATGTGACCGGTCATCGTGTTGTTGCGATGGTCGATCATCGACGCCAGCGTGGTCGACTTGCCGGAGCCGGTGGATCCCACCACCAGCACCAGCCCGCGCGGGGTGCTGATGATGTCGCGGAACAACGGCGGCAACTGCAACTCGTCGATGCTCGGGATCTGGGTGCGGATGGCACGGATCACCATGCCGACTTCGCCACGCTGGCGGAACACGTTGACGCGATAGCGGCCGGCATCGGCCAGCATCAGGCCCATGTTGAGTTCCATTTCGCGCTCGAACGTGGCCTGCTGCTCCTCGTCCATCAGCGAATAGGCGATGCGCTTGACCAGTCCCGGCGGCAGCGGCGAGGTACCGAGTGGATGGATCTTGCCTTCCACCTTGATATGGATGGGCGCGCCGGTGGTAAGGAACATGTCCGACCCGTTCTTCTGGGTCATCAGCTGCAAGAAATTGGTGATTTCCATGGCGGGGGACCTGGAACCCGGAACCTGAATTCGATCTTCACATGGCAGCACGCCAGCGCCAATTGTGCAAGCGCGGGCACAAGAGGAATTTCACAATACGTGGCCGTATGGGTGGCGTTTATCCGTTACCTTCAAGTTCAATGGGGACAGGGACTTGCGGGCCGGGAAGGCGGGGGAGTAGGGTCGAATCGTGGTTAATCCACCGATCCCCCACGGCGCCGGCGGCGCCCACAACCCAGGAGGTTCTGCGATGTTCGAAGGGCAACCCCAGGAATCGATCGAGACGTTGATGAAGGCCAACCCCGAGTTCCGCCAGCTGTATTACCGGCACCAGGAGCTCGACCGCAAGACCGCCGAGGCCGGACTTGGCGTCCTTCCACTCGATGATGCGACCCTGGGCAGCATCAAGCGCGAAAAGCTCCAGCTCAAGCAACAGCTCAACCGGATCTACGCCGACCTCAGCCACTGACGGCGAGACGAGCCAACAGGAAGCCGGCGCGGACGCAGAGGCGTCTTCGCCGGCATTTTAGTATTCACGGTATGGGCGCCTGATCGGCGATAATGGCGGATCGTCACATTCCGCGTGCCCCCGCTGCCCATGAGCCGATCGAATTCCGTCCGCGAGCTGATCAAGCGCGCGCCGATCACCATCAATCCGACCGATCCGCTCTCCGAGGCCTATCGGCTGATGCGCGAGCATGACGTCTCGCAGCTGCCGGTGCTCGATGGCGACCGCATTGCCGGCATCGTCGACGAATCAGACATCCTGCTGCACGTGTACGGCGATTCGAAGCGGTTCGCGGATCCGGTGTCGATCGCGATGGTGACGCGCCTGGAGCTGACGCCGGCTGATGCGTCGCTGGAAACGCTGTTGCCGATTTTCGAGCGCGGGCATGTCGCGATGATCGCGGAGGGCGGGAAACTGACCGGGTTGATTACGCGGGTGGATTTGCTGGATTGGCTGGGCCGCGAATGAGCGGTAAGAGATCCCGATGAGTCAAGTGAATCCAATCGCGGAAGTGTGGGGCCACCGACAGCTGCTCCTTCGGATGACACAGCGCGATATAAACTCGAAGTATTACGGCTCTGCATTCGGCTTGCTGTGGTCAATGGCCACGCCTGCAGTGCTGCTTGCCGCCTATTGGCTGGTGTTGGGACGACTGTTGAAGGCATCGTGGCCACATGTATCCAACGCACAGTATCCGCTGCTGCTGTTCATTGGCATTGTCCTGCATGTGTTTTTTTCAGAAGTCATGGGCCGCGCGTCAGCCCTGATTGAAAGCCACAGGACCTACGTCAAGAAGGTCGTGTTTCCTTTGGGCATCCTGTCCTCGATGACGATACTGACCGCGTCGTTCCACCTCGCGATTTCATTGGCCATCGTCTTTTTCGCCCAGATAGTTCTGGGTTTGGGGGTGCCGGGAACCTGGGTCGCCCTGCCGCTGGTCCTTCTTCCACTCGGAATGATGATCCTTGGGCTGTCGTGGACGATCAGTGCACTCTGTGTTTACGTGCGCGACTTGCAACAAGTCATTCCATTGCTGCTCACGGTTTCGATGTTTGTCAGTCCGATCTTTTTCCCGATTGACAGCCTGCCGCAACATATCCGCATCTTGTTCATGTTGAATCCGATTTCATTCCCGGTTGAAGCAGTGCGTGGCCTGGTTCTTTTCGGCACCATGCCCGATTGGACCTTGTGGGGCATGTATACCTTGGCATCCATCGCGGTGTTGCTTTTCGGTGCATGGTGGTTCGGGTTCACGAAACGCGGGTTCCCGGATGTCCTCTGAGTTCGTAGCAATCCACGTCCGACAAGTCGGCAAGGTCTATACGACGTTCGACGCGCCGTTCCAGCGGTTTCTTCATTTGATGACGGGCGGGCGGCATGGTCGTCACAAAGACCACGTCGCATTGCAGGACATTTCGATGACGGTGCGGCGCGGTGAAACCGTCGGCATCGTGGGGCGAAATGGTTCGGGCAAGTCCACGCTGTTGAGCATCATCTGCGGAACGCTTGCCGCGACTTCAGGTGAAGTAGAGGTCAATGGTCGTTTGGCGGCCCTGCTCGAGCTGGGCGCGGGACTCAATCCCGAGCTCACGGGTCGCGAAAATATTCCCCTCGCCGCGCAAATTTATGGGTTGTCCGAAGATGCGGTGCGGGAACGACTTGACGACATCATCGCGTTTGCGGATATCGCCGACTACATTGACCAGCCAGTCAAGACATATTCGAGCGGGATGTTCACCCGTTTGGCATTTGCGGTCATCGCGCATGTGGATGCCGATGTGCTCGTGATCGATGAGGCGCTTGCGGTCGGAGATGCATATTTCGTGCAGAAATGCATGCGGTTCCTGCGTGGTTTTTGCGAGTCGGGCGGTACATTGCTGTTCGTAAGCCACGATATGGGTTCGGTAACTGCGTTGTGTGATCGCGCTGTCTGGTTGTCCGCGGGGGCGGTCAGGATGGATGGCTCCCCGAAGGAGATCGCGAATGGTTATCTCGCGGATTTATACGAGATGCCGACGGACAGCGCCGCCACAAGGGCCGAAGTCGGTGCGGGAAAGGCATTGGCGAGTGCGCCGGATCCAAGGCAGGCGTTGTTGGCTTCCAGCAACTTGAGAAACGATTTGCGGATCCTGTCCTACGATTTCGACGGTAATTTTGGTGCAGGCGGCGCAAAAATCGTCGATGTCGAGTTCCGGGACGAACATGGTGAGGCCATATCCTGGTTGCTCGGCGGGGAGATCGTTCGTTTGACCATACGCGCGAACGCGATGAAGTCGATGCATGGCGCGATCATTGGGTTCGTTGTCAAAGACAGGACCGGGCAGCCGTTGTTCGGTGACAACACCCACTTGACGTATCTGGACACCCCGGTGGATGTCGCGAATGATTCATGCGTTGAAGCATTGTTCGAGTTCCGCATGCCTGTGATGCCGAAAGGCACGTATGCCGTCAGCGTGGCAATTTCCGAAGGGACGCAAGCATCACACCTGGTGCATGACTGGATACATGATGCGGTCGTGTTCGAAAGCGTTTCGACAAGCGTGGCCAAGGGATTGATTGGCATTCCGATGGAAAATATCAAGCTCGAATCAAGCGTGGATCGGAACCCATGACTGCTCCCAAGTTGTCCAGGCACAACAATTTCGACGCCATCCGCATTCTTGCGGCTGCCGCGGTGATCTTTGGCCATGCACACCCGCTGACACGCTCGGCAGAAGTTGTTGTGCTCGGTAACAGCGTCCAGGCCTTGGCGGTAAAAGTCTTTTTTGTCGTCAGCGGCTTCCTGATAGCTACCAGCTGGCAACTCGATCCCAATCCCGTGCGCTATCTCCGCAAGCGTGCATTGCGGATTTTCCCGGGGCTTGCATGGTTGCTTGCCCTCTCCGTGTTGGTGCTCGGGCCGGTCCTGACGACGCAGCCATTGGGCGCGTATTTCACGGATGGGGGCACTTGGCGATACTTCTGGTCGAACCTGCTCCTGAATCCGGTATATGCATTGGGGGGGCTGTTCCCGGCGAATCCCTATCCCAATGCCGTCAATGGCTCACTGTGGAGCCTGCCGGTCGAATTCTTGATGTACTTGGTGATGCCGTGTGTATTGGCGTTTGCAAGAATTGGCGGGAATGCCGCACTTTTCGTGGCTTTCAGTATTGGCTTGGCGGTTGCTAGCCTGTTTGCGCTGCGGACAGGCCACCCACCTCCCACGCAGGTTTACTACGGTACGGGACTTGCCTCCGTACTGGATGTGGCGCCGTATTTCTTCCTTGGCTCGCTGTTCGCAGTGACGTCCTTGTACCGGATCCTCAATACCGGATTCGCACTGTTTCTAGTAGGGCTGTTTGCCTTTTTCCAGCCATCGGCGGAAGTCGCCAAAGAGCTTGCGCTGTACATTGTCTTGCCGGTGGCCGTGTTGTCGCTGGGGGTGGCAAACACGCCCTACTTGAACCGTGCGGGTCGATTTGGTGATTTTTCCTACGGCCTTTATTTGTATGGCTTCGTGCTCCAACAGGCATTCCTATTTTTTTTCCCAATGCAGAGCGCGTTGCAAAACGCCGCCTGCGCATTGGTCGCTTCATTCGTGCTGGCGTGGATTTCGTGGCATCTCGTTGAGGCGCCTGCACTGCGGTTGAAGAAGAAACGCGTTGCCTTACAAAATATTCAAGCTCAAGAAAGGACGTAAATTTGAAAGATTGTATTCTTATTACGGGGGGCGCCGGTTTCATCGGTTGTGCCGCCTCTCACCTTCTCGCTGACCAGGCGTTGCCTGTCGTCGTGCTCGACAACCTCCATCCGCAGGTTCATGCCAGTCGCGAACGCCCGGCCAGGCTGCATCCGGATGCCATTCTCCTGGAAGGCGATGTCACCGATCCCGAAGCCTGGGACACCTTGCTGTCGCAATGGAACCCCAAGCGCGTGCTTCATCTGGCGGCGGAAACGGGGACTGGTCAGTCGCTGACGGAGGGAAGTCGTCATGCGAGCGTGAATGTCGTGGGCACCACGCGCATGCTTGATGCCTTCGCCGCGAAGGGTATTGCGCCGGAGAAAATCGTGTTGACCAGCAGTCGCGCGGTGTACGGGGAAGGGCGCTGGGTCACGGTGGAGGGCAAGGATGTCTATCCAGGGCAGCGGGGCGTAGACATGCTTTCTGCCGGCCAATGGGACTTCCCGGGGCTGACCAGTCAGCCGCATAACGCGGAATGCACCTTCCCGGCGCCTACAAGCGTCTATGGCGCCACAAAACTTACCCAGGAGCATGTCTTGTCGGCGTGGTGCCGGAGCTTTGACGTGCCTTATACGACATTGAGGCTGCAGAATGTCTATGGCGTGGGTCAATCGCTATTCAACTCGTACACCGGCATCGTGTCGCTGTTCTGCCGGCTGGCACGCAAGAACCAAAGCATTCCCGTGTATGAAGACGGGGAAATCATCCGCGACTTCGTCTGCATCGACGACGTTGCCCGTGCGGTCGTAATGGCATTGATGAGCGACGGCGCCGATGGCGAAGTGCTCGATGTCGGCACCGGCATCGGCACATCAATCCAGCAACTGGCGACCATGGTTGCAGGCATTTATGACGCACCGCTGCCGCATTTGACGGCACAGTTCCGCAATGGTGACGTGCGTGCCGCCTGGTGTGAGATCCCGAGGACGACAAGCGTCTTGGGCTGGTCGCCGCGTGTATCGCTCGGCGAGGGCGTTGCTCAACTTGTGACATGGATCGAGGAGCAGAATCTTGTCGACTGAATCAAATGCGCGCGTCCTGCAAGTCAACTCCGTTCTGTTCGAGAACCGCTCGGAGGATGTGCGGCGAACCATTGAATGCCTGAACCGGGCGGCCGACCTTGCGATAGCCAGGGGCGCGTTCTCTGCTGTTCGTTTGACGTATGGAGACTGTTCAAAATCACCGATATTGTCCAAAGAGTTCCTTGATGCCGTCCGCGAAGATTCCGACGCGTTGGAGTCTGTCGAGCATGTGTTTTTCGACAAGAACATGGGTTCGGCGCGCGGCCACAACGCGCTGTTGAAGGACACGGCGGCCCCGTACACACTTGTGATGAATCCGGACGTGCGCCTTGCGCCGACCTGCCTCGTCGAGCTCGCCAAGCATATGCTGAGCCCGGACACCGGCATGGTGGAGGCGAAGCAGCTGCCCATTGAGCATCCGAAAGCCTTCAATGAAAAAACAGGGGAAACATCATGGGCGGCGACTGCGTGCGCCCTGTTTCCGACGGCATTGCTGAAAGCACTGGAGGGGTTCGATGCGGATACCTTCTTCCTCTATTGCGATGATGTCGACGTGTCCTGGCGCATTCGCCTTGGGGGGAAAAAGGTAATCTACGAGCCTGCGGCGATCATTTTTCACGACAAGCGGTTGGGACTCGGTGGGCACTGGCAGGTAGGTGAAGCTGAGAAATACTTTTCTGCTGAAGCAGCATTGCTGCTCGCCTACAAGTACTCGCGGAATGACATCGTCAATCACATCATTGCCGACTTCAAGGCGGCCCCCGATCCGGTCTATGCGCGTGCATTGAAGAGCTTCGAGGACCGGAAGGCCAACAACACGCTGCCCGCAACACTGGATGCCGATCACAAAGTGGGGCAGTTCATCGAAGGTGCCTACGCGTCGCACAGGTTCAAGCCATGAATTCCCAATATGACAATGCCTACGCCGTGGACAACGTTTACGGGCACGTGGTGTCCCTGTTGGCCGATCTCAAGCGTACTCCTGGCGGAGTTCACCTGGACTTCGGGTGCGGCTTCGGTCGCATGGCCGAGGTGATCCGGGATGAGTTGGGCGCCCGCTACATCGGCGTCGACATTGATGCCGACGCGCTCGACCACCTCAAAGCTCGTGGCTTTGAAACGATGTTCATCGATCTCACTGATCCTGACGAGGCTTTGACCAGGCTCAAGCAGTATTTGCCGACGGACGTGCCGCTCGAGTCCATGAGCATCGTCGACACATTGGAGCATCTGAGCGAACCAGCCAAATCTCTCAAGGCGCTCAGGCAGCTGGCAATTGAACACGCGTGTCCGTTTGTGGTGTCGGTTCCCAATTTCGGACATCGCGACATCGCGCTGCGCCTGGCTGCGGGGAAGTTCGAATACACCGAGGCTGGATTGATGGATCATACGCATCGCACTTACTTCACTGATCAAAGTCTCGATTTATTCATGAAACAGAACGGGCTTCATGAAATTGCACAAAGAGATGTCTTGCTGAAGAAGAGTGATCAAGCGTTCCCGCGTGACTTGGCAACGGTCGCGGCCGGGACGCCGCTCAACGAATTGCTTACTGCCATTCGCGAGCGGTCAGATCACTTCGCGGAGACGAACCAGCTTGTTCGCATGTATGTTGGTAGCGTGCCCGGAGCAACAGCGGCACTTTACGATTCGGCACATCCGGACAAGCAGCGGGAGCCGTGGTTTCTCACTGTTGTCACGCGAACCCAGGGCAAGAGGATCGCCGAGTTGCGGGAGGCACTTCTTTGCCTCATGGCGCAGGAAGATCAGGACTTCAATGTCCTGGTGGTGGGGCATGATCTCGACCTAGAGCGCCAGCGAAACATCGAGGTGGTGCTGTCCGACTTGCCGGTGCATTTCCAGCAGCGTGTCGAGCTTGTTCGCGTCCAGGGGGGGAGCCGCGCCCGGCCACTGAATGAAGCCTTTCGCCGTGCCAAGGGTCGCTACGTGGCCATGTTCGACGATGATGATCTGGTGTTCGGGCACTGGGTCAAGACGTTCAAGCAGCTTGCTGAGACCAATCCCGGTAAGTTGCTGCGCACGGTGTGCGTGACGCAAGAGTGGCGCAGACTCATCGATGCCCAAGGATACACGCGTTCGGTGACGGCCATTGGGCCTTTTGTTCCGCGTTATCCGGACTCGTTCGACTTGATCGACCACCTGGTGGAGAACCGGACTCCGCTGCACAGTCTGGCCTTTCCGCGCTCTCTGTTCACGGATCTGGGCTTCCGGTTCGATGAAAACCTGACCACGGCTGAAGATTGGGACTTCATCGTTCGCGTCGCTCCGCTTGCGGGGGTTGCGACAAGCAAGGAGCCGACCTGCGTGTACCGGCGCTGGGAGAACGGGGAGCATTCGGCTTCATTGCACGACCAAGAAGAATGGATGCACAACTATCGGAGCACCCTGAAGAAGTTGGATTCGGCCCCCATCCTCCTGCCGGCTGGAACGACCAGGAAGTTGCGGAACATGGCCCATGAGATAGAGGCGCTTCGCGAAGAAGTACGACGACTCAGCAACGCGCCGGTTCGTCCCGAGTTGATGCATGATGACGGGCATAGCCGATACGAGGAAGCCTTGCGTTGGCGCTTGCATGAACTGATGTGTTCTAAATCTTGGCGATACACTGCGCCCTTGCGGAAGGTGCGTAGCATGCTGGGAGGCGGGAGTACCCTGAACGCAGGATCCCTGCAGCTTTGGCGCATGAATTCCAAGGATTTGGAATACTTGATCGGCATGATCGAAAACTCGCGCTCGTACAAAATTGCCGCCCCTTTGCGCGGAATTCGCGGAATCGCGCGCCCTGAAAACACCGGTTGACCCACTTTTCTGCCGGATCGCTCCATTCGCTTCGCAATCTTGAATCCAAACTCACTACACACTGGAATACAGCCATGACCAACATCAAGCACTCATTTGCAATTACCTTCGCGTTGGCGGCCGTGCTTTTGGCCGGATGCCAGCCAACCGAACAAGCTGCGCCTTCTGCCGCCTCCGCACCCGCACCCGCACCCGCACCCGCGCAAGCCAAGTTCACCTTCTTGAATGCTGCCTTGGCCAAGCAAGTTCCGCCGTCTGGCGAAATCGAAGCCATCAAGACGTTTGCTCCGAACGATACGATTCAGGCCGTGGCCATCCTCGAAGGGAAAGAAGGCAACGCCCAGATCAAAGTCGAGATTCTGGACAAGCAGGGGAGCAAGATCACCGAAGGAACCAACTCTGGTGCAGTTGTCCTCAAGGCGGCAATTCCGGTTGAATTGAAGGCTCCCCAAGGCGAGTGGGGTGAAGGGGATTACGTTGCCAAGTTCTATTTGGACGGTGTCCCGAGCTGGGAGGTCAAGTTCAATATCGCGAAGTAATTCCCGAACACAAATCGCACCAATTCAAGAAATCCAAGAAAATGTTAAATTTAAATTCCTCGTCGCATGGCGGGGAATTTTTTTGAGGGGCACATGATGCATCGCAAGAACAATTTCGACTTCATTCGCTTGGTCGCCGCGACTTTGGTCATAGTCGGGCATGCTTATCCGATCAATGGAGTTCCCGAGTAGAATATTCTTGGCACGCCGTTGGCCGTGTATGGCGTGATGATCTTCTTTTCGATCAGTGGCTATCTGGTTGCGAGTAGCTGGTTGCATGATCCGAGCATCACGCGCTTCTTCATGAAAAGGTCTCTGCGGATATTCCCGGCGCTTATCGTGCTGGTGCTTTTCACGATTTTCGCCGTCGGCCCAATGAACACCACCTTGAGCTTGCCGGACTATTACAGCAATCCGCTGACGTGGAATTACTTGCGGAATATCGGTCTCTATATCGTCTATTACTTGCCGGGAGTGTTTGAGCACAGTGTCATCCCCAACGCTGTGAACGGCTCTCTTTGGAGTTTGCCTGCAGAATTTTTCATGTATCTCATGACGCCGCTTCTGATGTTGCTGTTGCCTTGGCGGAAAGAAGTGATGTTTGCGATCTTCACGATTTTTGCCGCCTGTGCAGCGGTCTATATCCAGACCGGGTATCAAGGGCCACGCCCAGTGGCCTATGCGACCGAGGTCCGGGCCGCGCTTTCCATGGCGGCGTACTTTTCCGCAGGTGCTTTCTTCGCGATCTCCGAGCGGTGGTTGCCGCTCCGGGCAGATATTGCCGTTTTTGCGTTGTTCGCTTATGTGCTTGCGATCGTTTTGCCGTTGGGCGACCACAGCGCATACATTTCCGCGATAGTCAGCTCGATCGCCATCGCATATATCTTCATTACGATTGGCAAGAGCGCGACGCGGACATTGCAGTCCGCGGGCAAGTACGGGGATTTCTCGTACGGCATGTATCTCTACGCGTTTCCTATCCAGCAGTTCCTGCATGTGCGGCTGCCGAACATGCCGTTGGTTGGCCACATCCTTTTGGCAACGCTGATGACAATCGCGTTTGCGTGGCTGTCCTGGCATCTCGTGGAAAAGAGGGCGTTGCAGTTCAAGCCGAAAGCCAAGCGCAAATCAAGCGCCATGCAGTCGTGAATGCCTGATGCGGGCCTGGACCTCTTGAGGACAATCCTTCTAAATTGAGGCTTCCAGTTCCGGCAATATCTGGAACAAATCCCCCACCAGGCCAACATCCGCGATCTCGAAGATCGGCGCGTCACCATCCTTGTTGATGGCGACGATCGTGCCGGCGTCCTTGATGCCGGTCAGGTGCTGGATGGCGCCGGAGATGCCGACCGCGACATACAACTCCGGCGCGATGATCTTGCCGGTCTGGCCGACCTGCAGTTCATTCGGGACGTAACCGGCATCGACCGCCGCGCGCGAGGCGCCCACCGCCGCGCCGAGTTTGTCGGCGAGGTCGTAGATGATCTTGAAGTTCTCGGCGCTGCCGACGCCACGGCCACCCGAGACCACGCGCTTGGCGCTTTGCAGGTCGGGGCGATCGGACTTGCCGGCGGCCAGTTCGATGAAGCGGGTATGCGTCGGCAACGCGGCGCTGACACTGGCGGCTTCGATCGCTGCGCTGCCGCCCTTGGCGGCTTCCGGCCACGAGGCGGTGCGCACGGTGGCGACGACGACGTGGTTGGCCGGCGCCTCGACGGTGACGATGGCATTGCCGGCGTACATCGGGCGCTTGAAGGTATGCGCGCCTTCGACGGCCATCAGATCGGAGACCTGGCCGACATCGAGCAGGGCTGCGACGGCGGGCATCACGTCCTTGCCGAAGGTGGTGCTCGGCCCGAAGACGTGGCTGTAGCCGTTCTTCGCGACTTCGGCGATCTGCGGGGCCAGCACTTGGGCGATGGCGTGGGCATTCGCCACGTTGGCGACGGTCAGCACCTTGGCGACACCGGCGATCTGCGCGGCTTCGGCGGCGACGGCGTCGGGTGCATCGGACAACACCAGCACGTCGATGGCGTCGGGCTTCACCGCCTGGGCGGCCGACACGCACTTGGCGGTGGCGGCATTGAGCTTGCCGTTCAGATGTTCAGCAATGACGAGAACCTTGGACATCACAGCAACCCCTTCTGCTTGAGCACGGCAACCAGTTCGGCCGCATCCTTGACCATCACACCGCGCTGGCGCTGGGCTGGCGGCGCGTATCGGGTGGCCTTGGGGGCATCGGTGGCGGCGATGGCGAGATCGGCCAGCTGGATGGTTTCCAGCGGCTTGCTCTTGGCCTTCATGATGTCCGGCAGCTTGATGAAGCGCGGCTCGTTCAGGCGCAGGTCGGTGGTGACCACGGCCGGCAGATCGACTTCCAGCGTCTCCAGGCCAGCGTCGACCTCGCGGGTCACGGTCGCCTTGCCGCCATCGACCACCAGCTTGCTGGCGAACGTCGCCTGTGGGCGGCCCCACAGGGTGGCCAGCATCTGGCCGGTCTGGCTGGAATCGTCGTCGATCGCCTGCTTGCCCATCAGGACCAGGTCGGGCTGCTCCTTCTCGATCAGCTTGAGGAAGGCCCGGGCGGCGGCCAGGGGCGGCACGGCTTCGTCGGCGACCACGTGGATGGCGCGGTTGGCGCCCATGGCCAGGCCGTTGCGCAGGTGTGGCTGGGCGTCGGCCGGGGCGATCGTGGCGACCACGACCTCGGTGGCCTTGCCGGCGTCGCGCAGGCGCAGGGCCTCTTCCAGCGCGATGTCATCGAAGGGATTGGCGGAGAGCTTGACGCCATCGGTGACGACACCGGTGCCATCGGGCTTGACCTGCACGCGGACGTTGGCATCCACCACGCGCTTGTAACCGACCAGAATCTTCATGGATTGAACCGATACCTTGAACGAAACCCATCCATTCTAGCCGAAGCCTGTCCGGGCTTCGGTGGAGAGCGTGACCGCCCGCCACTACAATGGGGCCCTTCGAATGACTGGAATCCTCTGAATGCCCACTTGGCTCGTGACCGGCGGCGCTGGCTTCATCGGCGGCAACTTCGTGCTCGAGGCGGTGCGGGATGGCGTGAAGATCGTCAATCTCGACGCCCTGACCTACGCCGGCAACCGTGACACCCTGGCCTCGCTGGATGGCAATCCGAACCATGTCTTCGTCCACGGCGATATCGGCGATCGCGAGCTGGTGTCGAAGTTGCTTGCCGAACATCGTCCCGATGCCGTGGTGAATTTTGCCGCGGAAAGCCATGTCGATCGTTCGATCGACGGCCCGGCCGCATTCATCCATACCAATGTCGTCGGCACGCTGGGACTGCTCGAATCGGTGCGCGACCATTGGAAGTCCCTGGATGGCGCGGCTCGCGACGGTTTCCGCTTCCACCACGTCTCCACCGACGAGGTCTACGGCACGCTCGGCGAGACCGGCCTGTTCACCGAAGAAACCGCCTATGCGCCCAATTCACCGTATTCGGCGTCGAAGGCGGCATCCGATCATCTGGTGCGCGCCTTCCACCACACCTATGGGTTGCCGGTGTTGACGACGAATTGTTCGAACAATTACGGGCCGTACCACTTTCCGGAAAAGCTCATTCCGCTGGTGATCGCCAAGGCGTTGGCGGGCGAGCCGCTGCCGATCTACGGTGATGGTAGGCAGGTGCGCGACTGGCTGTATGTCGGCGACCACTGTGCGGCGATCCGCACGGTGATCGCCAATGGCAAGGTTGGCGAAACCTACAACGTCGGCGGCAATGCCGAGAAGCAGAACATCGAGGTGGTCAAGACCATTTGCGCACTGCTCGACCAGCGCAAGCCGAAGGTAGATGGCTCGAAGTACGAATCGCAGATCACATACGTGCAGGATCGCCCGGGCCACGACCGCCGCTACGCCATCGATGCATCGAAGTTGAAGCGTGAACTCGACTGGGAGCCGGCACATACCTTCGAGCAGGGCATCGCCGATACCGTCGACTGGTATCTCGCCAACCAGCCATGGGTGAATCGCGTGCTCGATGGCAGCTATCGACTTGAACGCATCGGACAGGGCTGAGGCGACGACATGCAACGCAAGGGCATCATCCTCGCCGGCGGTTCCGGCACGCGCCTGTACCCGATCACGCAAGCAATCAGCAAACAACTGCTGCCGGTGTACGACAAGCCGATGATCTATTACCCGCTAAGCGTGCTGATGCTGGCGGGTATCCGTGAAGTGCTGATCATCAACACCCCGCACGAGCAGGCACTGTTCAAGGCTTTGCTGGGCGATGGCTCGCAGTGGGGCATGAAGCTGGAATACGCGGCGCAGCCGAGCCCGGACGGGCTGGCGCAGGCCTTCACCATCGGTCGTAATTTCCTCGCCGGTGCACCGAGCTGCCTGGTGTTGGGCGACAACATCTTCCATGGTCCGGGCCTGACCGCGATGTTGAAGCGTGCCGACGCGCGCGATCATGGCGCGACGGTGTTCGGCTACTGGGTGCAGGATCCCGAACGCTATGGCGTCGCCGAGTTCGATGGCGATGGCAAGGTGATCGGGCTGGAGGAGAAACCGGCGAAACCGCGTTCGAACTATGCGGTAACCGGCCTGTATTTCTATGACGGTCGTGCATCGGAGTTTGCTGCGGCATTGAAGCCGTCCCCGCGCGGCGAATACGAGATCACCGATCTCAACAAGTGTTATCTCGATGAAGCGTCGTTGCACCTCGAACGACTCGGTCGTGGTTATGCCTGGCTTGATACCGGCACTCATCAATCGTTGCTGGAAGCCGGCAACTACATCGAGACCATCGAGGCGCGCCAGGGGCTGCGCGTGGCCTGCCCGGAGGAGATCGCCTACAACAACCACTGGATCGATCGTGGTCAGTTGTTTGCGTTGGCGAAACCGCTGGCCAAGAATGGCTACGGGCAATATCTGATGGCGCTGCCGGAGCGAGGTTACGTGCCATGAGGGTGATCGAAACCGATCTGCCGGGTTGCATCGTGTTCGAGCCGCGCGTGTTCGGCGATGATCGCGGCTTCTTCTACGAATCGTTCAATGCCGACAAGCTGGCGCCGCTGGGCCTCGAGTTGCAGTGGAAGCAGGGCAACGTGTCGTCTTCGGCGAAGGGTGTGTTGCGCGGTTTGCACTACCAATGGCCGAAACCGCAGGGCAAGTTCGTGTCCGTGGTCGAAGGCGAAGTCTGGGATGTTGCGGTGGACATCCGACGTGGCTCGCCGACCTTCGGCAAGTGGACCGCAGTGGTGCTGAGCGCCGACAACAAGCGCCATTTCTGGATTCCGCCGGGATTCGCCCATGGCTTCGCGGTGTTGAGCGAACGCGCGGTGTTCACCTATCTCTGCACCGAAACCTACGATGCCGCGGCCGATGCCAATGTCCGCTGGGACGATCCCGAACTTGCGATCGACTGGCCGATCAGTGCCCCGTCGTTGTCGCCCAAGGATGCAATGGCACCCTTGTTGAAAGACATTGCGCAGGATCGTCTGCCGACGTATCAGGGCTGAGTGATGCGCATCCTGCTGGTCGGTGGCAATGGACAGGTCGGGCACGAGTTGCGCCGCAGTCTCGCGCCGTTGGGCGAGGTCATCGTGACCACGCGCAGCGGTGAACTGGACGGAGGCGATGCGCGGGCTTGCGATTTGATGCAACCGGGCATGGTCGCGACGGTGGTGCGGGAAACCCAGCCGGATGTCGTCGTCAATGCGGCGGCATACACCGCGGTCGACAAGGCCGAGGGCGATCGCGATGTCGCTTTCCGCGTCAATGCGAGTGCTGTGGAAGAGTTAGCGAAGGAGTGCGCGACGCACGGCATTCCACTCGTTCACTATTCCACCGACTATGTGTTCGACGGACAGGGCAGTCGTCCCTATCTGCCGGATGATGCGACATCGCCGCTTGGCGTATATGGCGAAAGCAAGCTCGCCGGTGAAGAAGCGATCCGCGCAGCGGGAGCAAACCATCTGATCCTGCGCACAGCCTGGGTTTATGGATTGCATGGCCAAAATTTCCTCAAGACCATGCTCCGTGTCGGGGGCGAACGCGATGAGTTGCGCGTGGTGTCCGACCAGGTCGGTTCGCCGACGCCGGCGTGGCTGATCGCCGATACGACTGCGGAAATCCTGCGGCAGCGCATCGCCGAGGGCGGCACGCATCACTTGGTGAGTGCGGGGCAGACCAGCTGGCACGGTTTCGCGGAGGCGATCTTCGAAGAGGGGGGCGCTGTCGGCAAGCTGCAGCGCCAGCCGGTCGTCCATGCCATCCCGACCAGTGAATACCCGACGCCTGCGCGTCGCCCGGCGTGGTCTGTGCTGGATACCGCAAGCCTTCGGCAGGCGTATGGCCTCGAGTTGCCGGACTGGCGCGTGGCGTTGAACCGGACGTTGGCACGAGGCTGAATACGGGTCACGCCCGGATTGAAATTTCCATACGCATCCATACAATGTATGGATGGATTTTGAGTGGAATCCCGCCAAAGCCGCTGCCAACCTCAGGAAGCACGGGATTTCCTTCGAGGGGGCAAGAACCGTCTTCCATGACGAATTTGCCGTTCAATTCTTTGACGGCATCCATTCCGGACAGGAAGATCGCTTCATCATGCTAGGCATGAGCAGTCATGCGAATCTGCTCATCGTCTGTCACTGCGAACGCGATGCAGGGGATGTCATCCGGATTATTTCGGCCAGAAAGGCAACGCCAACCGAAGCCCGTCACTACCCCAATGGGTGACCCATGAAAGCGGAATACGATTTCTCCAAAATGAAGGCGCGCAAGAATCCCTACGCAGCCAAGCTCAAGAAGCCGGTTTCCATGCGTCTTTCCGAGGACGTGCTGGAGTATTTCAAGGGCATGGCTACTGAGGCTGGTGTTCCCTACCAAAGCCTCATCAACCTGTATCTTCGCGACTGCGTCATGACGCACCGCAAAGTGCGGATCGACTGGCCGAAATTGCGATAATCCACCTGTTCCACGGATTCAAGGACGACCCCATGCTTTATCCCGTAATCCTCAGTGGCGGTTCCGGCACGCGCCTGTGGCCGCGCTCGCGCAGCAATACGCCCAAGCAGTTCCTGCCGCTGGCTGGCGACCATACCCTGTTCCAGGAAACCGCGTTGCGCGCAGCGCGCCTGCCCGACAGTGCGGCGGTGCTGACCATCGCTTCCGACGAACATCGCTTCGTGGTGGGAGAACAGTTGCAGCAGCTCGGGCTTGGCAGTTCCGGCATCCTGCTTGAACCGGTTGCGCGCAACACGGCCCCGGCGATCGCGCTGGCTGCATTGCACCTGCGCGCGCAGCATCCCGATGCATTGATGCTGGTACTGCCCGCCGACCACCTGATCCGCGATGTCGATGCATTCACCGCCGCGGTTACCCAGGGGCGCGAGGCCGCCGGGCAAGGTTGGCTGGTGACGTTCGGCATCCAGCCGGGTCGCCCGGAGACCGGTTACGGCTATATCCGCGTCGGCGATCCGGTCGTTGGTGCAACCAAGCGTGTTGACGGTTTCGTCGAGAAACCCGATCTCGACCGCGCGCAGCAATACCTGCGCGATGGCGTCCATCTGTGGAACTCGGGCATGTTCCTGTTCCGCGCCGATCGCTACATCGAGGAGTTGGGCAAGCATGCACCGGCGATTCTCGCCGCCTGCGAGCGCGCGCTGGCAGCGACCACTCCCGATCTCGATTTCATCCGCGTCGATGCCGAGGCCTTCAAGCAGAGCCCGAGCGATTCGATCGACTATGCGGTGATGGAAAAGACCGATCGCGCCGCGGTGGTGCCGGTCGATTGCGGTTGGAGCGACGTCGGTTCGTGGTCGTCGCTGTGGGAGATCGCCGAACGCGATTCGGCCGGCAATGCGCTGCGCGGCGACGTCATCGCCTTCGATGCGAAGGATTGCCTGGTCGATGCCGCATCCGAACGATTGGTCGCCGTGCTCGGCGTGCAGGACCTGGTGGTGGTCGATACGCCGGATACCACGCTGGTGATGCACAAGGACCGCGCCCAGGACGTCAAGGCGGTGGTTGATCAATTGAAGAAGGAAGGGCGCACCGAGCACCTCCACCATCGCAAGGTCTACCGCCCGTGGGGCAGCTATGATTCGCTGGCGATGGGCGCGCGCTTCCAGGTCAAGCGCATTACCGTGAAGCCGGGCGGCACGTTGAGCCTGCAACGCCACCAGAAACGCGCCGAGCATTGGGTCGTCGTCTCCGGAACGGCTGAAGTCACCTGTGGCGAGAGGATCTTCCTGCTGCACGAGAACGAAAGCACCTTCATCCCACTGGGCAGCGTGCATCGATTGCGCAATACCACCAATGAGCCGGTGGAATTGATCGAGGTGCAGTCCGGCCACTATCTCGGCGAGGACGACATCGAGCGTCTGGAAGACATCTACGGGCGCAAAGGCACGACCTGACCCCTGTCCGGAAGTGCAAGGGCCGCCGTCATCGCGGGTCGCTACAATGGACAGGTTCTGCAACGGACCCCCGACATGACCGTTTCCAAGATCCAGCCCGACGCCGCGACTGCGCTGGCGGGCATCGTCGCCGATGGCCAGACCCTTGCGGTCGGCGGCTTCGGCCTGTGCGGCATCCCCGAAGCGCTGATCGCCGCCTTGCGCGATTCCGGCGTCAAGGGCCTGACCGTGATCTCCAACAACGCCGGCGTCGACGGTTTCGGCCTGGGCCAACTGCTGACGACGCGCCAGATCAAGAAGATGATCTCGTCCTACGTCGGCGAGAACAAGGAATTCGAGCGCCAGTTCCTCGGTGGCGAGCTCGAACTCGAATTCAATCCGCAGGGCACGCTGGCAGAACGCCTGCGCGCTGGTGGCGCCGGCATCCCCGCCTTCTTCACCGCGACCGGTTACGGCACCGTGGTCGCGGAAGGCAAGGAAACCCGCGAATTCGACGGCCGCCACTATGTGATGGAAACCGCGCTCAAGGCTGATGTGTCGCTGGTCAAGGCGTGGAAGGCCGACCACGCCGGCAACCTGGTGTTCCGCGAAACCGCGCGCAACTTCAATCCCGCCTGCGCGATGGCCGGCAAGATCTGCGTGGTGGAAGTCGAGGAGTTGGTGGAGACGGGCTCGATCGATCCCGACCATGTCCACCTGCCGGGTATCTACGTCGATCGCATCGTCGTCAACGCGCATCCCGAAAAGCGCATCGAGCAACGCACCGTGCGTGCCGCAGGAGACAAGTGATGGCCTGGACCCGCGATGAAATGGCGCAGCGCGCCGCGAAGGAGCTCACCGACGGCGCTTACGTGAATCTCGGCATCGGCCTGCCAACGCTGGTCGCGAACTACATTCCCGACGGCATGAACGTGTGGTTGCAGAGCGAGAACGGCCTGCTCGGCATCGGGCCGTTCCCGACCGAGGATGAAATCGATGCCGACCTGATCAATGCCGGCAAGCAGACTGTCACCGCGGTGCCCGGTGCGAGTTTCTTCGGCAGCCACGATTCCTTCGCGATGATCCGCGGTGGTCACATCGACCTCGCCATCCTCGGCGCGATGGAAGTGACCGACAAGGGCGACCTCGCCAACTGGATGGTCCCGGGCAAGATGGTCAAGGGCATGGGCGGCGCGATGGACCTGGTCGCCGGCGTGCGCAAGGTGGTGGTGCTGATGGAGCACACCACCAAGACCGGCTCGTCGAAGATCATCCCGCAATGCACGTTGCCGTTGACCGGTCTCGGCGTGGTCAATCGCATCATCACTGAGCTCGGCGTGTTCGACGTGACGCCACAGGGCCTGAAGCTGGTGGAGCTGGCGACGGGTGTCAGCGAGGATGAAGTGAAGGGCAAGACGGGCGTGCCGCTGCATTGAATGCGACGATCGATGCAATGAAAAACGCCACCTGTGGGTGGCGTTTTCGTATTCGGATCACAAATTCTGGTAATTCGGTCCACTACCGCCTTCCGGCGTGGTCCAGGTGATGATTTCGTAGGGGTCCTTGATGTCGCAGGTCTTGCAGTGCACGCAGTTGGCAGCATTGATCTGCAGGCGCTTGCCGTGCGGCTGGTTGGCGTCTTCCACCATTTCATACACGGCTGCCGGGCAGAAGCGCGTGCAGGGATTTCCGAATTCCTCGACGCATTTCGTCGCGCAGATGTTGGTGTCGGCAACCTTGAGGTGGGTCGGTTGGTCTTCGTCGTGCGAGGTCGAGGCGAAGAACACGCCCTGCAGGCGATCGCGCGGTGCCAGCGTGCGCTGCACGTAGTCATGCGCGGGTTCGGCGGTGCCGAGGCGGTCCAGTGATTTGTAATCGGCACTCTGCTTCAGCGTCCATGGCGACAGTCCGCCGGTCACGGTTTCCCACGCGGCATTGGCCATGCCGAACCACAGGCCCTTCTTGAAGCCGGGCTTGATGTTGCGGACCTTCTTCAACTCGGCCATTGCATCCGATGCACGCAGTTTCGCGTCATAGCCATCGGCAACAAGTTGCGTTGCGACGAGATGTTCGGCGGCGAGCATGCCGGAACGGATCGCCTGGTGGGTACCTTTCACTTTCGGGACGTTGAGCAAACCGGCACCGTCACCGATCAGCAGTGCGCCCGGCATCTCGACCTTGGGCAGCGATTGCCAGCCGCCGGTGACGATCGCGCGCGCGCCCGCGGACACGATATTGCCGCCTTCCAGAAGCGGCGCGATCAGCGGGTGCGCCTTCCATTGCTGGAACGCTTCCCACGGCTTGTAATCGGGATCGTGGTAATCGAGGCCGCTGACATAGCCGATCGCCACGCGATCCTTGTCCAGGTGATAGAGGAAGCTGCCGCCATAGGTGTGGTTGTCGGCCGGCCAACCGAGGGTGTGGACGATCTTGCCGGGCGTGACGCGACCTGCGGGCAACTGCCACAGTTCCTTGATGCCGATCGAATAGCTCTGCGGATCGGAATTCGCGTCCAGTGCGAAACGCTTGACCAGTTGCTTGGTCAGCGAGCCGCGCGCGCCTTCACCGAGGACGGTGACCTTTGCATGGATATCGATGCCTGCGGTGAAGCCAGGCTTGTGCGAACCGTCCTTGGCGATGCCCATGTCGCCGATGCGCACGCCGATCACCTTGCCGCGGCTCCCATCGGAATCGGTGTCGTGCAGGGTTTCGGCGGCGGCGAAGCCCGGGAAGATCTCGACGCCCAGTGCTTCCGCCTGCGGCGCCAGCCACGCGCACAGCGCGCCCAGCGAGACGATGAAGTTGCCATGGTTGTGCATGCCGGGTGGCAGCGGCAACTTGCGATGGCCGGTCTTGGACAGCATCCAGAATTCATCTTCGGTCGCCGGCACGCAGATCGGCGGCGGGGCATCGCGCCAGCCGGGAAGCAGGGCGTCGAGTGGGCCGGGTTCGATCACCGCGCCCGAGAGGATATGGGCGCCGACGGTCGCGCCTTTCTCGATCACGCAGACCGAGGTTTCCGGGCTGAGCTGTTTCAGGCGGATCGCGAAGGACAGGCCGGCCGGGCCCGCGCCCACCACGACCACGTCATATTCCATCACGTCTCTTTCGATCGCGTCCTGTTCAAGCTGGCTCATGCCGCGTTCCTCGTCGATATGGACGTGATTGTCCGGGTTTCACGCCGGTGCGGCAAACTTGGGCTATGGTCGTCCCCGATCCCGATGTCCTGCTGGAGCGCGGCTGGCTTCCGCCGGAAGCAGCCGATCGCCTGTTCGCGGCATTGCTGCAGGAATTGCCGTGGTCGGTGCACCGGATCCGCATGTTCGGGCGCTGGGTCGACTCGCCGCGCCTGAGTTGCTGGCTGGGCGATCCCGGTACCGATTACGCGTATTCCGGTGGGCGCTTCGAGCCGCTGCCCTGGCCGCCAGCGCTGGCGGAGTTGCGCGAACGCCTGGTGCTGAAACTCGAGGCGCCGTTCAACAGCGCCCTGGCCAATCTCTACCGCAACGGCAACGATTACGTCGGCTGGCACCGCGACAACGAGCGCGAGCTCGGGCCGCATCCCTTCATCGCATCGATCAGCCTGGGTGCGACGCGGCGTTTCGTGTTGCGCGCCAACGACGACCCGAAGCGCCAGCAGGAGTGGTCGCTGCAACACGGCGACCTGCTGGTGATGGCGGGCAGCACGCAACAACACTGGAAGCATGCGCTGCCGAAGAGTGCGAAGGTGAAGCAGCCACGCATCAACCTCACGTTTCGCGTGGTGCGGCCATAAGGGCATCGCCCGGCTGAGCGCCTGCAGCGGTTATCCGTCTCGCCGACACGCCGTGAATCCATCCATGGAGGCTCGACTCGGCATCCATGCCTCGTATGGTCGGCGATACGGACGAACCGCACAGGCGTCGCCGGTGCGAGTTTTTAGCTTCTTCTCTTGAAGGCAACAACACGCGCGCTCAGTGGGTGGCCAGTCCGGTAAGCGGGCGTTGCGCGCCATGGATGGCGCGCACGAGCCTACATGGACGTATTCACGGCGTCCCGCGCACCGGAGCTGGCTTCCCGCTGAGACAGCGCGTGCTAGCGCCCGTTTGCGATCGCGGCCAGCGCCCAGCCCGCGATATCCTGGCTGTCCTTCGCCAGCGCCTGCTGGAACGCCTGCGCGACGGCTGGAACTGCAGTGGATGCCGCCGGGATTTCCGCATGGAACACCCGGAACGCGACCACGCGACCATCATTCGAGACCAGGCGTGCGGCGATCTCCACCACCGCGTTCGGCGTGTTGCCGCCGGCGTAATCGGAATCGAAACGGCGAATGTCCGTCGCCAGCTCGTAATCGCTGTTGAGGCCACCGCCGCGCGTGGCCACGCCCTTGAGGCGGCCACTGTCTTCCAGCAGTTGCAGCAGCGAACGCTGCACCATTTCGGGAGGGGGCTCCGCCCAGGTCGCGCCGCTGTACACCTGAAGCTCGCCGGGTGCGGGCCGCACCACGATGCGCGGATCGGCCAGCATGCGTTCTGCCGTCGGCCGCGCGATCGACAGCTGCGCGCGCGCCTGCGGCCATGCCGGGTTCGGTGTGGCCTGCGACAACGCGGTGTAGATCGCGATGTCTTCGTGCTTGGGCAGGACGCTGCAACTTGCGAGCATCGTGAGCATGGCGGCGACGCCAAGGGCACGCGTGATGTTCATCGGCAGGAATTTCATTTCGGCGTGAACTCCTTCGGCTGCTGGCGACCCAGGATGTAGCCGGCGGGGCTGCGGTTGAGGCCGTTGGCGACGCCGCGCAGGTCACGCGTCAGCGCACGCAGCTCCTCCAGCGTCGGCGCCAGTTGCTGCAACCCATCGCGGGTGAAGCTGCGCAGGGGGGCGCGGTTTTCGTCGATCAGCGAATTGGCGTTCTGGCTGGCTGATTGCAGCGATGCGATGGTCTTGTCGAGTTTGTCCATTGTCGCCGGAAGCTTGTCGATCACGCCGCGGTTCACGTTGTCGATCGCACCGTTGGCGCTCTTCAGCGTCGTGCGCAGGTCCTCGCTCGCCGCGCGTGCGTTCACCAGCAGTTGGCGAATGTCTTCGCGTTGCGAGGCGATGCTGTCGGTGGTCGCCTTGAGGTTTTCCAGCGTCGCGGAAATGCGCTTGATGTTGTCTTCGCTCAGCATTTCGTCGAGGCGCGTGACCAGCTTGCTCGCGGTATCGGAAATGTTCTGCAGCGTCGACGGCTCGGTCTGGATGATCGGAATCTCGTTGCTTTCGCTCGGCAGCAATGGCGCGGATTGCGGCGCCCCGCCAGAGAGCAGGATGAACGGGCTGCCGGTGATGCCCTGTTGCGACAGCTTGGCGCGGGTATCGACCTTGATCGGCGCATCGACATTGAGCTTGAGCAGTGCGCGCACTCGCCGCGGGTCCTTGGGGTCGAGCCTGAGGCGTTCCACGGTGCCGATGCTGATGCCGTTGTACTGCACCGACGATCCCTCGGTAAGGCCGGTCACGGCCTCGTTGAAGACCACTTCGTAGCGGTTCCAGTTGCGGTCGGAGGCGAATTTCGCCGCCCACAGGCCGAACAGGAGCAATCCCACTGAGACGATCAGCGTGAAGGCACCAATGAGGACGTAATTGGCTTTGGTTTCCATCGTTTAACCAACAGTATGGTCGATGAGATTGCGGCGCTGGGCATCTTGCGCGGCGCGCGCCCGCGGCCCGTGGAAATATTCCTGCACCCACGGCTGATCGTAACGCTCGACCTCCGACAGCGGCGCGTTGACCAGCACCTTGCGGTCGGCGAGCACGGCGACGCGATCGCAGATGGCATACAGGGTATCGAGATCGTGGGTGATCAGGAACACCGTCAGCCCCAGGGCGTGCTTGAGGGTGAGGATGAGTTCATCGAACTGCGAGGCGCCAATCGGGTCAAGGCCGGCGGTCGGCTCATCGAGGAACAGGATCGGCGGGTCCAGCGCCAGCGCGCGCGCCAGGCCGGCGCGTTTGCGCATGCCGCCCGACAGCTGTGACGGCAACTTGGTGACGGCATCCGCGGGCAGGCCGGCGAGCTTGACCTTGAGCAGCGCGAGCTCCTTGCGGATGCGTGGTTCGAGATCTGGGTGATGCTCCTTCAGCGGCACTTCGACGTTCTCGCCGACGGTCAGCGACGAGAACAGCGCCCCGTCCTGGAACAGCACCCCGGTATTGCGCTCGATCGCGTGGCGGTCGACACCGCTGCCAAAGGGATTGTGGCCAAGCACGCGCACGTTGCCGCCATCAGGCACGTTCAGGCCGAGGATGGTGCGCATCAGCACGGACTTGCCGGTGCCCGATCCGCCGACGATGCCCTGGATCTCGCCCTTGCGAACATCGAGGTCGAGACCGTCGTGCACGACCTGCGTGCCGAAGCGATTGACCAGGTCGTGCACGCGGATCGCGAGGTCTTCGTCCTGGACGAGGTGTTCGGTGGTGGCGCGATGCGTGTCCATCAGAATCCCATGTACATGAACCACATCGCGGCCAGCGCATCCAGCACGATCACCAGCGAGATCGATTGCACCACGCTGGAGGTGGTGCGTTCTCCCACCGATTGCGCGGTGCCTTCCACTTGCAGGCCCTGCAGGCAGCCGATCAGTGCGATCACCATCGCGAAGAACGGCGCCTTGGTGATGCCGACCACGAAGTGGCGGACTTCGATCGTGCTTTCCATGCGCGACATCCACGCCTGCATGGGGATGTCGAGGCTCATCGCGCCGACCACCATGCCGCCGAGCAGGCCGGCCAGCATCGCCAGGAAGGTGAGCAACGGCAGCATCACCAGCAGGGCGATCACGCGCGGGATGACCAGCACGTCGACCGGATCAAGTCCGAGCGTGCGCATCGCGTCGACTTCCTCGCGGCTGACCATCGCGCCGATCTGAGCGGCGAAGGCGCTGGCGGTGCGGCCGGCGAGGAGGATCGCCGTCAGCAGCACGGCGAATTCGCGCAGGAAGGAGATGTCGACCAGTTCCACCACGAAGATGGTCGCGCCGAAATCCTTGAGGACGTTGGCGCCGAGGAAGGCGATCACCGCGCCGACCAGGAAGTTGAGGAGGAGGATCAACGGCACCGCGTCGAGGCCGACCTGTTCCATCTGGAACACCACCGATGTCAACCTGATCCGCTGCGGCTGGCCGACCAGTCGCACCATCTTCGCCAGCGTTTCGCCGAGGAAACCGACCAGCGTGATGATCTGTTGCCAGTTGCGCACCACGCTGCGACCCATGCGATCGAGCACGGCACGAAAGCCGAAATCGCGCGGGGGCGCCGGACGATCATCCGAGACCTCGCGGATCGCCTCGATCAACGCGGCCTGGTTCTCGTTGAAGGTGATCGCGTCTTCGCCGATGTTGACGGTGCGGGCCAGGTGCAGCAACGCCAGCGCACCCAGCGAGTCCAGCAACCGGATGCCGCTGGCGTCGATCGCGCGCAGGCCCGGCGCCAGCCCCTTCATCGATGCGGTGATGGCGTCAACATTCCGCAGCGTCCAGTCGCCGGACAAGAGCAGTGTCTTGCCGTCGCGACGCAGGGTGGGGCGGATGGTGGAATCGGGTTCGGCCATGGGGGCGAGGGAAGGCAATCCGGCAAGCCTACCGCGTCGGTGCTGATCGTAGTGTTGCGGCGTGCGATCCTATGGCGATGCCCCCCGTCATGCCCGCCCTCGCGCCGTTCCAGTCCCGCGTCGACTTCCTCGTCGCGCTGGCGAGCCAGCTGCACATCTGCGGCACCACCGCGCAGCGCCTCGAAGGCGCGGTGCTGGGCGTGGCGCGCCGACTGAAGGTGGAATGCGAACCGTGGTCGAATCCGACCGGGATGATCCTGTCGTTCCGCGACCCGGCGCAGGCCAGCCCGCTCACCGAAACGCGGGTGATCCGCCTCAATCCCGGTGATACCGATCTCTATCGCCTGAGCGAAACCGATCGCATCGCCGAAGACGTCATCAGCGGCAACATCGGGCTGGAGGAAGGCCGGGCGGCATTGCGCGCGCTCGATGCACGGCGCAAGCCGCCACGGTTCCGGACCGATGCACTGAGCTTCGGGCTGATTTCGCTGGCGGTTGCCGCGCTGCTGCGCCTGCCGTGGCTCGACATCGCCACCGCGGGCGTCGCCGGCATGGTGATCGGTGGCTGGATGAATTACGCCGGGCGCCGCAATGCGCTCAGGGAAAGTTCCGAAGCGATGGCCGGCATCCTCGCCGCGACGGTCGCGGTGCTGATCGCGGCTTTTGTCGCACCGCTCAACCTCAACACCGTGATCATCGCGTCGCTGGTGGTGCTGTTGCCCGGCATGTCGTTCACCAACGCCATCAACGAACTCACCAGCCAACACCTGGTCTCGGGCACTGCGCGCTTCGCCGGTGCGCTGACGCTGATCCTCAAACTCACCATCGGGGTGATGATCGCGCTGGCCTGCGCCGAAGTACTCAAGGTCGAGCCGCAGATCCGCTATGCGCGCCCGCAGCCGGACTGGGTGGAAGGCGCCGGCCTGCTGCTCGCCGCGGCTTCATTCGTGGTCGTCTTCCGCGCCGATCGCCGCGACTATCCGGTGGTGATGCTGTCGGCGATCACCGGGTACCTGATTTCGCGTTTCGCCGGACAGGCCGGCGGCGGCGTCGCCGGAACCTTCCTCGCCGCGTTCGCGATGACCGCGATCGGGAATGCCTTCGCGCGCCACTTCAATCGCCCCGGTGCGATCGTGCGCCTGCCTGGCATCATCCTGCTGGTGCCGGGAAGCGCAAGCCTGCGCGGCCTGATGACGATGGTGCAGGAACAAAGCACTTCGACCGGGCAGGCGGCATTGCTGGCGGTGCTCAATATCCTCGGAGCACTGATCGCCGGCCTGCTGTTCGGCAACCTGGTGATCTCGGCGCGCCGCAACCTCTGACGCGCCGCACGGTTCAGCCGGTCTGGTAGTCCTTGGTCGAGCCGCCGCTGTCCGCGCAATCCGGTTCGGCCATGGCCATCATGAGCGGCCGCTTCTTGCCGGCCGCCTTCTTGGCTGGAACCTTTTTTGCAGCGGCTTTCTTCGTGGCCTTCTTCGCGACGGTTTTCGCTACCTTCTTCGCGACGACTTTCTTGGTGGCCTTCTTCGCGGTCTTCTTCGTTGCCATGTCACATCCTTGGTCATGAGCTTGCGGTGAAGGATTCTCGCGCGTCAGGCACCCAGCCTGGCGAGCAGTGCGTCACGGTCCAGCGATTCCGCTTCGGTGGCGCGACGATGACGATACTCGAACTGGCCGGCCTTGATGCCGCGATCGGACACCACCACCCGGTGGGGGATGCCGATCAGCTCCATGTCGGCGAACATCGCGCCGGGACGCAGGCCGCGATCGTCCAGCACCACGTCGATGCCGCGCTGCTGCAGCTCGTCGTGCAGGGCCCCGGCGGCGGCGGCGACGGCGGGGTCGTTCTTGGGGTTGATCACGCACACCGCGACCGACCACGGCGCCATCGCGTCGGGCCAGATGATGCCGGCTTCGTCGTTGTTCTGTTCGATCGCCGCAGCGACAATCCGCGACACGCCGACGCCGTAGCAACCCATCGCCGGGTTGACCGTCTTGCCGTTGGCATCGAGGACGGTGGCCTTCATCGCCTCGGAATACTTGCGACCGAGCGCGAACACGTGGCCGACCTCGATGCCGCGCGCGATGTGGAGGACGCCCTTGCCGTCGGGCGAGGGATCGCCGGCAACGACGTTGCGGATGTCGGCGACTTCCGGTTCCGGCAGGTCGCGGCCCCAATTGACGCCGGCGATATGGAAGCCGGGTTTGTTGGCGCCGACCACGAAGTCGGACATCGCGGCCACGGTGCGATCGGCGACCACGCGGATGGGCTTCCTTGCATTCAACGGGCCCAGGAAGCCGGGTTCGCTGCCGAGGTGGTCGAGGATTTCCACCTCGGTGGCCAGGCGGTATTCACCGAGGCCGGGAAGCTTGGCCAGCTTGATTTCGTTGACCATGTGGTCGCCGCGCACCAGCGCCAGCACGAACTGGTCGTTGCCATCGGCATCGCTGCCGACGATCGCCACCGACTTGGCGGTGCGTTGCAGCGGAATGCCCATCAGTGCAGCGACGTCCTCGCAGGTCTTCTGCGTGGGGGTATCGATGTCGCGCAGCGTTTCGGTCGCGGCACCGCGCGGGCCGGGCGATACCGCTTCCGCCAGTTCGACGTTGGCGGCGTAATCGGAACCGTCGGAAAACACGGTCGCGTCTTCGCCGGAATCGGCCAGCACCTGGAATTCGTGCGAGGCGCTGCCGCCGATCGCGCCGGTATCCGCCGCCACCGCGCGGAACTTCAGCCCGAGGCGGGTGAAGATGCGGGTGTAGGTGTCGTACATGTTGCGGTATTCGGCGTGCAGCGATTCATCGTCGAGATGGAAGGAATAGGCATCCTTCATCAGGAATTCGCGCGCGCGCATCACCCCGAAGCGCGGGCGGATCTCGTCGCGGAACTTGGTGCTGATCTGGTAGAAGTTGACCGGCAGCTGCTTGTAGCTGGTCAGTTCGTTGCGGGCGAACTCGGTCACCGCTTCCTCGGCGGTGGGGCTGAAGCAGTATTCCTGCTCCTTGCGATCGCTGATCTTCAGCAGCTGGTTGCCGAACTTCTCCCAGCGCCCGGTTTCCTCCCACAGTTCCTTGGGCTGGATCAGCGGCAGTGCCATCTCGATCGCGCCGGCGCGGTTCATCTCCTCGCGGACGACGGCCTCGACCTTGCGCAGCACGCGCAGGCCCAGCGGCGACCAGGTGTAAAGGCCGGCGGCGAGCTTGCGGATCATCCCGGCGCGGAGCATCAGCTTGTGGCTGGTCAACTCGGCTTCGGCGGGGGTTTCTTTCTCGGTCCTGAGATGGAATTGCGAGAGGCGCATTACAGCGATATCCAAAGTGCGACGACCCCCGATTGTGCCATGCAGCAGGCGTTTTCGCCCCGGATTCCGGCCCCGGGCACGGCTCCCGGGTACACTGCCGGCAATGAGTGTCCCGACCCCGTCGCCTGCGCGCCGCAGCATCTACCTGCTGCCCAACCTGTTCACCACCGGAGCCCTGTTCTCCGGTTTCTACTCGATCATCGCCTCGTCGCAGGGGCTGGTCGAACACGCCTGCATCGCGATATTCATCGCCGCGGTCCTCGACGGCCTGGATGGCCGCGTCGCCCGCCTGACCAACACCCAGAGCGAATTCGGCGTGCAGTACGACTCGCTGTCCGACCTGATCAGCTTCGGCATGGCGCCGGCGCTGCTGGTCTATCACTGGTCGCTGGAATCGCTGCGGCTTGAAGGCACGACCGCCGGCAAGCTCGGCTGGCTGGCGGCCTTCCTCTATGCGGCCTGCGCGGCCCTGCGGCTGGCGCGCTTCAACAGCCAGGTCGGCACCGTCGACAAGCGCTGGTTCATCGGCCTTGCCAGTCCGGCGGCGGCGGCGGTGGTGTCGAGCTTTGTCTGGACTTTCCACGGACTGGGCTGGAAGGGTAGCGAGCTGAGCATCCCGGCTCTGGCGTTGACGGCGATCGTGGCGTTGCTGATGGTCAGCCGCGTGCGCTACACCAGCTTCAAGGGTGGTGGCAACGGTCCGCGTTCGGAGCGCGTGCCCTTCATGATGCTGGTGGGTGTGGTGATCGCGCTGATCGCACTGGCGCTGGCACCCGCACGCACCTTGCTCTGCGTGTTCGGACTGTACGCACTGTCCGGACCGGTGATGATGCTGGTGCGCCGTCGTTCGGGGACGCCTGCGTGAATTGGGACGCGTTCCAGCGTGAGGCCTTGGTCGAGCTGGGCATCGAGCTTTATGCCTTGGGTGGTGGAGACGATGTCGTCGTTGCCTCGCCCGTGGCGAGTGCGCCTGCCGTGTCGCGCACACGTGCGGAAACCGGCGACGTGTTGTTGCGCCACCTGCTGAAAGCAGCGGGCGGCGAGGCGCATGAACAGGACGTGCTGGCATTGGCGGAACCGCTGTCCGGATTGCGCGGCAACCCCGCTGCCAAGCGCGCGCTGTGGCCCTTGCTGAGGCGGTTGCGGCGATCGTGAGTGCGGTCCCGTCGCCACCGTCGATGCCGGCCGGTCGCTTGCGTCCGATCCGCGAGAGCGACCTCGACGCAGTGATGGCGGTCGAGGAGCGCGGTTATCCGCATCCGTGGTCGCGCAAGGTGTTCCGCGATTGCCTGCGCGCCGGGTATTCGGCGTGGATGCTGGAAGACGGCACTGGCGCCGTGCTCGGCTATGGCGTGCTGAGCCATGCTGCCGACGAATGCCATCTGCTCAATCTGTGCGTCGATCCGCGGGTGCAATCGCGAGGGGTGGGGCGATCCCTGCTGACGTCGCTGTTGGAGCTGGCGCACACGCGCGGTGCGCGGCAGATGTTCCTCGAGGTGCGACCGTCGAACACGCACGCGATCGCGCTGTACCACGGCATCGGCTTCAACGAGATCGGCCGGCGTCCGCGCTATTACCCGGCGGCAAACGGCCAGCGCGAGGACGCGATCGTGATGGCGATGGAGTTGCTGGGGTAGCACGCGCTGTCTTCGGGGATGGCCAGCCATGCGGGTTCAAGGCACGCGCTGGTGGCGTGGGCTGCCACTCCGCCGCGCGTGTTGTCACCTTCAAGACTCCGCAGAGCAGCAGCTCGCGCGTGCTTTTGCTTTTTCTGAGAAAGAGCGAAAAGCCCGCCACCGGCGGCGCCGTGCGGTTCGTCCGCTGTGGCCGACCGTTCCGCCGCATGGATGCGGCGGACGAGCCTACATGGACGTATTCACGGCGTGTCGGCCATAGCGGATAACCGCTAAAGGCGCACAGCCGGGCGATGCTTTGGGCGAGTTAGCCCAACCGAGCGCGCTGCCCCGCCAAGGCATCGCGCTGCGCGGTCCATTCGCCGAGGCGCTGGCGTTCCTGCTCGATCACGTGCGCGGGCGCCTTGCCTTCGAACGCCGCGAGCTTGTTCTGCGACTTCGTCAGTTCGCCTTCGACGCGTTTGAGCTCCTTGTCGAGGCGGACGCGTTCGGCGTCGAGATCGACCAGGCCTTCCAGCGGAACGAACAGGTTGAGGTCGCCGACGCGCGCGGCGGCTGCGGCCGGCGGCTCGCCATCCAGGCGTTCGATGCGCTCGACGCGGGCGAGGAAGCGCAGTGCCGCATCGAAGGTCGACACGCGCGCGGTGTCGCCGGCGTTGTCGCCGCGCACCAGCAACGTGACCTGCTTCGCCGGCGAGATGCCGAGTTCGCTGCGCACGCGACGGAGCGCGGTCACCATCGACTTCAGCCATTCGATGTCATCGCTGGCCTGGCCATATGTCGTGGCATCGAAATCCGAGCCCTGCGGATAAGCCTGGGTCATGATGCTGCCGGACTTGCCGAGCTTCGGCGCGACCGCCTGCCACAGTTCCTCGCTGACGAACGGGACCAGCGGGTGCAGCATGCACAGCAAGCGTTCCAGCACGAACAACAACGTGTGACGGGTGGAATCGGCGGCGGCTTGATCATCGCCATTCAACGCCGGCTTGGCCAGTTCCACGAACCAGTCGCAGAACTGGTTCCAGGCGAATTCGTACAGCGTCTGGGCCAGCAGGTCGAAACGATAGTTGGCGAAATGTTCGCCGGCTTCGATGCTGGTCTCGGCCAGCTGCGCGAGGATCCACTTCTCGGCATCGGTCTTCGGCTGCGGCACGCCGTCGAAGCGCGCGTCGTCGCCGACGTTCATCAGCACGAAGCGCGTGGCGTTCCACAGCTTGTTGCAGAAATTCTTGTAGCCCTCGGCGCGGGCGAGGTCGAACTTGATGTCGCGGCCGGGGCCGGCGAGCGCGCACATGGTGAAGCGCAGGGCATCGGCGCCGTGGGCGGCGATGCCGTCGGGGAATTCCTTGCGCGTCGCCTTCTCGATCTTGGGCGCGTCCTGCGGCTTCATCAGCCCGGTGGTGCGCTTGCCGACCAGCGCGTCGGCGCTGATGCCGTCGATGATGTCGATCGGATCGAGGATGTTGCCCTTCGACTTCGACATCTTCTGGCCGTCCTTGTCGCGGACGAGACCGGTGATGTAGACGTCGCGGAACGGCACTTCGCCGGTCAGCGCGTCGGTCATCATGATCATGCGCGCGACCCAGAAGAAGATGATGTCGAAACCGGTGACCAGCACGCTGGTCGGCAGGTAGCGGTCGAAGCCGCGTTCGGCCATCGCCTGCGGGTTCGGCCAGCCCATGGTGCTGATCGGCCAGATCGCCGAGGAGAACCAGGTTTCCAGCACGTCGCTGTCCTGGCGCAACGCCGGCGCGGTGCCGCCGTGCTTCGTCGCGGCCTGCGCGCGTGCTTCTTCCTCGTCGTGCGCGACGTAGATGTTGCCGGCATCGTCGAACCACGCCGGGATGCGATGGCCCCACCACAGCTGGCGACTGATCGTCCAATCCTGGATGTTCTCCATCCAGTGGCGATAGGTGTTGATCCAGTTCGGCGGCACGAATTTCACCGAGCCGTTCTCGACAAGCTCCAGGCCACGCTTGGCGAGATCGTCCATCTTCACGAACCACTGGTCGGTGAGATAGGGCTCGATCACCTGGCCGCTGCGATCACCGCGCGGCACCTGCAGGCGATGCGGCTTGGTTTCGACGAGATGGCCCTGCGCTTCGAGGTCGGCTAGCACGGCCTTGCGCGCGGCGACGCGATCGAGGCCGCGATACTGCTCCGGCGCGTTGTCGTTGATGGAGGCGACATCAGTGAAGATGTTGATCAGCGGCAGGTTGTGGCGCTGGCCGACCGCATGGTCGTTGAAGTCATGCGCGGGCGTGACCTTGACCACGCCGGTGCCGAATTCGCGATCGACGTAGTCGTCGGCGATCACCGGGATCTCGCGGCCCACCAGCGGCAGGCGCACGCGTTTGCCGACCAGCGCGATGTAGCGCTCGTCTTCCGGATGCACCATCACCGCGGTATCGCCGATCATGGTTTCCGGGCGCGTCGTCGCGACCACGACATGGTCGGGCTGGCCGGGTTCGGCATCGATCACGTCATAACGGATCGACCACAGGTGGCCGTTCTCTTCCTCGCTCACCACTTCCAGGTCGGAGACCGCGGTCTGCAGCACCGGATCCCAGTTCACCAGGCGCTGGCCGCGATAGATCAGGCCGCGTTCGAACAGGCGCACGAAGGTTTCGATCACCGCGGCGGACGGCGCCTCGTCCATGGTGAAGGTCTTGCGCGACCAGTCGCCGGACGCGCCGATGCGACGCATCTGGCGTTCGATGTTGTCGCCGGACTGGTCCTTCCATTCCCACACTTTCTCGATGAACTTGTCGCGGCCGAGCGAATCGCGGGTTTCGCCGGTGCCTGCAATCGCGAGGTTGCGCGACACCACCATCTCGGTGGCGATGCCGGCGTGGTCGCTGCCGACCTGCCACAGCGTGCGGAAGCCGCGCATGCGGTGGTAGCGCACCAGCGCATCCATCAACGACAGCTGGAATGCATGACCCATGTGCAGCGTGCCGGTGACGTTCGGCGGCGGCAGCAGGATGGTGTAGGCGGGGCCATCGCCCTGCGGCGCGAAGACGCCCGACGCTTCCCACTGCGCGTACAGGCGGCTTTCGAAGTCGGCGGGCTGGTAGCTCTGGGCGAGGTTGGTCATGTCGGTTTGTAGCGTATGCGTGGGATGGCTTGAATCAGCTGCGCAGCGCGCGGCGGATCTTCTGGTCGGTGTGGTACTGGCTGACGGCGTAGGCGGCCCAGATCGCGGCGGGCAGCCAGCCGATCAGCGTGACCTGCAGGATCAGGCACACGATGCCCGCGAACGGACGACCGATGGTGAAGAAGGCGAACCAAGGCAGGATTATGGCGATCAGCAGGCGCATCGGGATTCCATTTACATATCGTGTTTCTTGACGTCGAATCCGTTCGATTGATAGTGCTTCCAGCGTTCGCGCAACGGCGCGCGCGCGGCGGGATCGGCGGGAACGACTTCCAGCACGCGATCGAAAGTGCCTTCGACCACGCCATCGCGCAGGTTGATCACCAGCGGGCGCAGCGCGACATCGCTGTCCGGCGTGGCGATCAGCACCGCGGCTTCATCCTCGTCATCGTCGCTGCCGGCGATCTGGTGCGGGATGTAGGCGTCGGGATCGAACGACCACAACAAGTCGTCGAGCGCCTCGGCCTGTGTCGCGTCACGCGCCAGCACCAGCGTGTAGAGGCCGGCGTCGAAGGCCTTGCGCGCGAGTTCGCACACCAGCAGCAGCGGCTCCTCGCGGAAGCGCGGCTTGTCGATCAGGTAGAAGTCGGCGCGTGGCATTACGCGTTCGCGCGATCCAGCAGCCACTGGCTGAGCAATCCGACCGGACGGCCGGTGGCCATGCCCATCTTGCCGTCGCCATTGGCGACGCCGGCGATGTCCATGTGCGCCCAGCGCTGGCCGTCGGTGAAACGCGACAGGAAGCAGCCGGCGGTGATGGCGCCGCCCCAGCGTCCACCGATGTTGTAGACGTCGGCGAAGGCGGAATCGAGCATGGTCTGGTATTCGTCCCACAACGGCATCTGCCAGGCGCGATCGAACACGGTCTCGCCGGCATCGATCAGCTCGCGGGCGAGATCGTCGTTCGACTTGGTCATCACGCCGGTGGCGAACTTGCCGAGCGCGACCATCATCGCGCCGGTCAGGGTGGCGACGTCGACCAGCGCCTGCGGTTCGAAGCGCTGCGCATAGGTCAGCGCATCGCACAGGATCAGGCGGCCCTCGGCGTCGGTGTTGCCGACTTCGATGGTCTTGCCCGACATGCTGGTGATGACGTCGGACGGGCGATAGGCGTCGCCGTCGATGGCGTTCTCGACCGCCGCGGCAATCGCGACGAGGTTGATCGGAAGATCCATGCCGACCGCCGACACGAAGGCGCCGAGCACCGTGGCCGCGCCGCACATGTCGTACTTCATTTCCTCGATGCCGCCCTGCGTCTTCAGGTTGACGCCGCCGGTATCGAAGGTGATGCCCTTGCCGACCAGCACGAACGGTTTGGCGTCACCGCCATTGGAATACTTCAGCACGACCAGGCGCGGGCGCTGCGCACTGCCGCGCGCCACTGCCAGCAGCGAACCCATGCCGAGCGCTTCCATCGCGGCATCGTCGAGCACTTCGCAGCTGACCTTGTCGAAGTTCTTCGCGAATGACTGCGCCTGCGCGGCGACGTAGGCGGGATTGCACACGTTCGGCGGCAGGTTGCCGAGTTCGCGGGCAAAGGCGACGCCACCGGCAATCGCGATGCCACGGGCGAGGGCGAGGTCGTCATTGCCCTGGATGGCGAAGTGCTCGAGGCCGGTTTCTTCGCGCTTCTTGTTGTCCTTGCCCAGCGTGGCGACATAGCGATAGCAGGCGTGGTCGGCGGCGATCGCGGCCTGGCGGATCGCCCAGGCGGCATCGCGGCCCTTGACCGCGGCTTCGCTCAAGGTGAACAGGGCGCGCTTGACCGGGCCGGTGCGCAGGGCGCGGGCGGCATCGCCCACGGCCTTGAGGTACTGCGGGGTGGCGAACTTGTCGGCATCGCCCAGCCCGATCACCAGCACGCGCGGCGCGGCCACGCCGCCGACGTCGTGGAGGAGGGCGCTGGACCCGCTCTTGCCGGAGAGGTCGCCGCGCTCGGCAAGCCGGGACAGGTGGCCACCGCTGGCGCGATCCACGGCCTGCCCGGTCGTGGTGAGGGTCTTGTCGGCGTACAGGCCGACCACCAGGCAATCGGTGTCGAAGTGGAGGGGATCGGCGTGGTTCAGGGCAAATTCGAGGGCCATCAACGAGATTCCTGCAGACTTACGTACAATCCCCCATCCCCCCGCGCGGGGACGGTCCAAGGACTGCGTCGCGTGAACCCACTAGTTTAGCGGTAACAGGCCCAAAGCCCCGAATGAAGACGCTCGACAAGTACCTGATGCGCGAATTCCTGCAGTCGGTGTTCGCCGCACTCGTGGTGTTGCTGATGGTGATGGTCGGAGCGGCCTTCATGGACGTGCTGCGCGATATCGCCACCGGGCGCATGCCGGCCGGGATGATGTTCGCCCAACTGGGACTGGTGATGATCGGCTGGATGCCGCTGATCCTGCCGTTGGCGCTGATGCTGGGCCTGCTGCTGGCGATGAGCCGCCTCTATCGCGATGCCGAGATGCCGGTGCTGGCGTCGGTCGGCGTCGGCCCGCGCCGCCTGCTGGGGCCGCTGCTGCCGGTGATCCTGCCGATGGTGGCGGTGATCGCGTTGTGCTCGTTATGGCTGGCGCCGTGGTCGGACCGCTACAGCCGCGCGATGGTGAAAGAAGCCAATCGCAACATGCTGATCGCTGGCCTGGAGCCGGGCAAGTTCACCCAGCTGCCGGGCGCCAATGGCGTCGTCTACGTCGGCGACATGACCGCCGACGGCAGCCGCTTCCGCCGCGTCTTCATCTACCGCGAGAAGAAAGGCCGCATGGACGTGACCACCTCGTCCGACGGCACGGTGTGGCTGGACGGCAGCAGCGCGCGCTACCTGCGCCTGACCGACGGTTTCGAGGTGGAAGGGCCGCTCGGCGCCGGCACGCTCGATTACCGCCTGCTGCAATACAAGACCAATGACGTGAAGATGCCGGATCGCGACAACGGCGACGTCGACGATCGCATCCAGAGCCAGCCGACCTCGACATTGCTGGCCGCGCCCGCGCCCGCGCGCGAGGCCAAGGCCGAGCTGCACTGGCGCATCGCGCCGCCGCTGGTGGCGTTGGCGTTGGCGTTGCTGGCGATCCCGCTGTCGCGCAGCCCGCCGCGCCAGGCGCGCTACGGCCGCATCGTCACCGGCGTGGTTGGCTACCTGCTGGCCGCGCAGCTGATGCTGCTGGGCAAGCAATGGCTGGGCAGCGGCAAGATTCCGATCGCCCTCGGCCTGTGGTGGCTGGTGGTGCCGTTGCTGGCGCTCGCCTTGTGGTCCTACTTCCGCGACGGCAGTCCGGGGAAATTGCGCCGATGATGCCGTTCCCGAAAATCCACGATCTCTACATCGGCCGCGTGGTGCTGGTCTACGTGCTGGCGGCGTGGTTCGTCGTCGTCGGCATGGACTTCATGATCGGCGGCGTCCTCACCGAGATGGGCAACGTCGGCAAGGGCGCGTTCACGGCGATGGACGCGGTGGTCGTCAGCCTCTACACGCTGCCGTACCGCCTGTATTTCCATTTCCCGACTGCGGCCGTGATCGGTTCCCTGCTCGCGCTCGGGCAGTTGGCTGCGACCTCCGAATTGACGGTGATGCGCGCGCTCGGCCTGTCGCGCCGCCGCATCAGTCTTGCAGTGGCGATGGTGGTCGGCCTGATGACGCTGGTGATGATGGTCAACGTCGAAACGGTGTCGCCGTGGGCGCAGGATCGCGCAGCTGCCTACCGCACCGCGCGCAAGACCAACGACACGATCATGCTGCAGTTCAAGGGCGTGTGGGCGCGCGAAGGCGATACCTTCATCAGTGCGACCGAAGGCCAGAACCACGACGAGGGCCATGATCGCTGGCTGGAGCTGCGCGGCATGCGCCTGTACGAGTTCGAAACGAACGGGCGGTTGAAGTCGATTGCCTACGTCCAGAGCGGCGAACATCGGCCCGGTGGCTGGGTGTTGAAGGGCGTCGATCGCATGACCTTCTCCGACGATTCCGTGCAGAAGACCCATGTCGACCAGGAGCAATGGCAGTCGACGCTGGATGACACCGCGCTGGCCAGCACGGTGAGCCGACCGCGCTACATGAGCACGCATGATCTCAAGCAGGCGCTGGACTATCGCGAACGCAACCAGCTCGACCCCGGTGAAGTCGAGGAGCACTACTGGTCGCACTGGTTCTATCCGCTGAACGTGCTGGCCTTGTGCCTCGCGGCGATTCCGTTCGCGTTCGGCACGCTGCGCAGCGGCGGCCTGGGCAAGCGGTTGTTCCTCGGCATCGTGTTCGCGATCGGCTTCATGATGCTGCAGACGCAGATGGCGCGACTGGCCGGTGCGTTCAAGCTCGATTTCCGCATCGCCTACCTAGTCCCGGTGGTGGTGATGCTGGGGATCTCGTGGCTGCTGTTCCGGCGCCGCTCAAGTTAGTCGCAGTCAAGCACGCGCTGGCTTCGCGGGTGACCAGCTCCGGTGCGCGGGACGCCGCAAGTACGTCCATGTAGGCTCGGACGCGCCATCCATGGCGCGTCACGCCCACGCCCCGGACTGGCGCACCCGCGGCCGCGCGCGTGTTGATGCTTTCCGAGAGAGAAGCGAAAAGCCCGCCACCGGCGGCATCTGTGCGGTTCGTCCGTATGGCCGACCATTCCGCCGCATGGATGCGGCGGATGAGCCTCCATGGACGGATTCACGGCGTGTCGGCCATATGGATAACCGCAGCAGATGCTCAGCCGGGCGATGTTTTCCGCGAACGAACCTCTAGCTCGTGAGTGCGGCATCCCGCTGCAGGTCGCGCACGAAGCGCGTCCCGCTCGCGCGGTCGTGCCAGGTCAGGCGATCGCGATCGAATAGCGCCCACCAGAACCCGAGCCCGGCCAAACCGAGCGATACGCAGCCGACCAGGTAGCGGATCCACAGCGCGCGCAGCGATGCCGGTCCGCCGGATGCGGCATCGACATAGACCCGCCACGGCTTCATCCCGATCGTCTGCCCGCCGCGCCGCCAACTGACGGTGGCGTAGGCACCGGTGACGGCGAACATCAGCAACGTTTCCAGCCAGCCGGCCCACGTGCCGTTCTGTATCGCTTCGCCGCGATTGATCGCCAGCATCACGATGATCGTGACGAACCACAGCGCCAGCATCGGGAACAGATCGTAGGTGAGGCACAGCAGGCGCCAGCCGAGCAGGGCGCGTGGGCGCGGGGCGGAATCGGGAACGTTCATCATCACAAGGATAAGCGTTAGGCTCAACGCATGAGTGCACGGACCCCCGCCGAACGCCGCATGGCCGCCTTGCAGCTGCCGGATGCGGCCGACGCCGATATCGCCGCGATCGAATCCTGCCTGGAAGCGGCCTGGGCCGAACACGGCCTGGCGCGGGCGACGCTGGACAGTTATCGGCGCGATCTCGAGGGTTCCGCGCGCTGGTGCGCGACGAAACGCGTGCAGCTGGTGGATGCCGACCGCAGCGATCTCTACGGATTGCTCGCGTGGCGCAGCGAGCAGCGCTATTCGCCGCGCAGCACGGCGCGCCTGCTGTCGGCGTTGCGGATGTTCTATGCAGATCGCATCCGCCGCGGTACACGCAACGATGATCCGGTCGCCTTGCTCGACAGCCCGAAAATGCCGCGCAGCCTGCCCAAGGCGATGGCCGAGGGGCAGGTCGAGGCGATGCTGGGGGCACCGGATACCGGGACCACCGAAGGCCTGCGCGATCGCGCGATGCTGGAACTGATGTACGCCTGCGGCTTGCGCGTCAGCGAACTGGTTGATGTCCCGGCCACTGCCCTCAATCTCCGCCAGGGCGTATTGCGCGTGCGCGGCAAGGGCAACAAGGAGCGCCTGGTGCCGCTGGGCGCGGAGGCGCAGCACTGGCTGGAACGTTATCTGCGCGAGTCGCGACCGCAACTGGCCGGACGGCGCACCTTGGAATCGTTGTTCCTCACGACGAAAGCCGAGCCGTTGACCCGGCAGGCGTTCTGGGCGCTGGTCAAGCGCTACGCCGTGCTGGGCGGGATCGATCCGGCCCGGGTGAGTCCGCATGCGCTGCGCCACAGCTTCGCCACCCATCTCCTCAACCATGGCGCCGACCTGCGCGCGCTGCAGATGCTGCTCGGGCACAGCGCGTTGTCGACGACCCAGATCTATACGCTGGTCGCGCGCGAGCAGTTGAAGTCCCTGCATGCCCGCCATCACCCCCGCGGCTAGGCGTTCAGCTTGCGTGGCCGGGCCTGCGGGAAACCATGCGAAAATGCCGGTGTGACCAGAATCTTCCGGACCCTGATGAACCCGCGCCTTCTTCTCGCTACAGCGATAGCGGTCGCAAGCCTGACCGCCTGCGCCAAACCCTCGGCTGCCGAAAACACCAAGGCTGGCGAGGCCAAGGCTGCACCGGTGCCCGTCGCCGCTGCCATCGCCAAGCCGGCTGCGGGTACGCCCGAGGCGCGCGCCATCGACGCCCTGCACAAGGTCAATCCGGGCCTGAAGGTCGATCGCGCGATCGCCGCGCCGATGCCGGGCTTCCGTGAACTGATCGTCGCCGGCCAGACCCTGTACGTCTCGGACGATGGTCGTTACGTGCTGCAGGGCAATCTCTACGACGTCAACGCCAAGAAAGACCTGAGCCAGGACACGATGGCGACGCTGCGCCGCGAGGAACTGGCCAAGGTGCCGGCATCGCAGCGCATCGTGTTCGCGCCGGCCAACCCGAAGTACACGGTCAGCGTGTTCACCGACACGCAGTGTGGTTTCTGCCAGAAGCTGCACAGCCAGATCGCCCAGTACAACGCCTTGGGGATCGCCATCGAATACCTCGCCTATCCGCGCATGGGGCCGGCTAGCGAAGACTTCAGCCAGATGGAAGCGGTGTGGTGTTCGGCCGATCGCGGCAAGGCGCTCACCGATGCCAAGAACGGCAAGCGCATCAATGCCCCCCGTTGCACCAATCCGGTGGCGATGGAGTACGACCTCGGCCAGCGCCTCGGTCTGACGGGAACTCCGATGATCGTCGCTCCCAACGGCATGGCCGCGCCGGGCTATCTCGATCCGACGCGCATGAAGCAGTGGCTGGATTCGGTGGCCAAGCAATAAGGCCCACTCCGTTACAATAGGCGACCATTCGCCACGGTTTTCCCGGACATGATCGTGCTCGAGGGCCAGCCGGCCCTGTCGCCGTTCCGCCGCGAACGGCTGGAAGCCCGCCTTCGCGCCATCGCCCCCGAACTCGGCATCACCGCAAGCTGGTTCACCTACTGGGTGCAGCCGCAGGATGGCGCGACGCAGGCCTCCGACAAGTTCGATCTCGCCAAGCTCGGCCGCATCCTCCAGGCCAGCCCGGACGCGCAGCCGCGCGCCGCGGGTTCGATCTCCCGTTACGTCAGTCCGCGCCTCGGCACCATTTCGCCATGGGCGAGCAAGGCCGGCGAGCTGCTGCAGGGTGCCGGTTTGCCGGTACAGCGCGTGGAACGCGGTGTCCGCCTTGATGTCACCGGCTGGCCGGGCGACGCCGCGACCCAGGCTGCGTTGTCGAAGGTGCTGCACGATCCGATGACGCAGTCGTTGCTCGACGATGTCGCCGACGCCGCGCATCTGTTCGAAACGCATCCGCGCGCCGCGCTGGAACGGGTGCCGCTGGACACGCTGGCCGCCGCCAATCGCCGCCTTGGCCTCGCCCTGGCCGATGACGAAGTCGAATACCTGCAGCAGCGCTATGGCGAATTGCAACGCGATCCCGCCGACGTCGAACTGATGATGTTCGCGCAGGCCAATTCCGAGCACTGCCGCCACAAGATCTTCAATGCCAGCTGGACGCTGGACGGCGACGCGCAGGAACGCTCGCTGTTCCGCATGATCAAGAACACCCACCAGCGCACGCCGCAGCACACGCTGTCGGCATACAGCGACAACGCCGCGGTGGTGGAAGGCTACGAGACCCGTCGCCTGCAGGCTGATCCGGTGACGCACGAATGGGTGCTGAAGCCGGAGCAGGGGTCGGCGTTCGCGATCAAGGTCGAGACGCACAACCATCCGACCGCGATCTCGCCCTATGCCGGTGCGTCGACCGGTTCCGGCGGCGAAATCCGCGATGAAGGTGCGACCGGTCGCGGCGGCAAGCCCAAGGCCGGCCTGTGTGGTTTCAGCGTGTCGGCGTTGCGCATCCCGACATTGCCGCAGCCGTGGGAACAACCACGCGTGCTCAATCCGCGGATGGCGCCGGCGCTGCAGATCATGCTGGAAGGCCCGATCGGCGCGGCGGCGTTCAACAACGAATTCGGCCGTCCCAATCTCGCCGGTTATTTCCGCGCGTTCGAAGTGGTGCAGCCCGATGGCCTGGTGCGTGCCTACGACAAGCCGATCATGCTTGCCGGTGGGCTGGGCGCGATCGATCGCGCGCTGGTCGAGAAGCGTCGCCTCCAGCCGGGCGATGCGGTGATCGTGCTCGGTGGTCCGGCGATGCTGATCGGACTCGGTGGCGGCGCCGCGAGTTCGCTGGCATCCGGACAGAGTTCTGAAGAGCTCGATTTCGCTTCGGTGCAGCGCGACAACCCGGAAATGGAACGTCGCGCCCAGGAAGTGATCGACGCCTGCGTCGCGTTGGCCGAACGCAATCCGATCCGCAGCATCCACGACGTCGGTGCGGGTGGCTTGTCGAATGCCATTCCCGAACTGCTGCACGATTCCGGCGTCGGCGGCGTGATCGATCTCGATCGCGTGCCCAGCGACGATCCCACGTTGTCGCCGATGCAGTTGTGGTGCAACGAATCGCAGGAACGCTACGTACTCGGCATCGCGCCGGATCGCGTCGATGAATTCGCCGCGCTGTGCGCACGCGAGCGCTGCCCGTTCGCGGTGGTCGGTTACGCGACTGCGGAAGAACGCCTGGTGGTGGGTTATGGCGCGACGGTCGAATCGATCGCGTTGCCCAAGGCCGAAGCCGATGCCATCGACCTGCCGATGGACGTGCTGTTCGGCAAGGCGCCGAAGATGCATCGCGATGCCGAATCGCCGAAGGCGCCGCGCTGGAACGAACTTGAAACCAACGGCCTGTCGCTGCGCGATGCCGGCCTGCGCGTGCTCGCGCACCCGACCGTCGCGGCGAAATCCTTCCTCGTCACCATCGGCGATCGCAGCGTCGGGGGCCTGACCGCGCGCGACCAGATGGTCGGACCTTGGCAGCTGCCGGTGGCAGACGTCGCGATCACCCTGGCCGGTTACGACGGTCACGCCGGCGAAGCGATGGCGATCGGCGAACGCACGCCGCTGGCGCTGATCGACGCCGCCGCGAGCGCACGCATGGCGGTCGGCGAAGCGATCACCAACCTGTGTGCGGCGCCGGTCGATGCGCTCGAACGCATCAAGCTCTCCGCCAACTGGATGGCCGCCGCAGGCACCCCGGGCGAAGACGCACGCTTGTATGCGGCGGTGGAGGCGGTGGGTATGGAACTGTGCCCGGCGCTCGGCCTGAGCATTCCGGTCGGCAAGGATTCGCTGTCGATGCAGGCGCAGTGGCAGGTCGATGGCGAGACGCACAAGTCGGTGTCGCCGGTGTCGCTGATCGTCACCGCGTTCGCGCCGGTGCACGACGTGCGCAAGCAACTGACGCCGCTGCTGTCGCGCGAAGACGACAGCGAACTGTGGCTGATCGGCCTCGGTGCCGGCCAGCGTCGCCTCGGTGGATCGATCCTCGCCCAATGCTTCAACGCCTTTGGCGGGGATGCGCCCGATCTCGACGATCCGGAACTGTTGCGCGGCTTCTTCGAGCTGATGCGCGACGCGCGCGAGGCCGGCCTGTTGCTGGCCTACCACGATCGTTCCGACGGCGGCGCCTTCGCGGCGCTGTGCGAAATGGCATTCGCCTCGCATCGCGGCCTCGATATCTCGCTCGATGGCTGGGCGACCGCCCACGACGACGATCCCTTCGAAGTGCTGTTCAACGAGGAGCTCGGTGCGGTGGTGCAGATCCGCAGCGAGGATCGCGCCGAATTCGCCGATCTCATCGCGCGCCACGGCCTGGTCGAATGCGCACAGCGCATCGCCAAGCCGACCACCGCCGACGACATCCGCGTGCTTGCCGGCGGCAAGACCGTCGCCGAATGGCACTGGCACGAATTGTTCGACGCCTGGTGGGCGGTGACGCACGCCATGCAGCGCATGCGCGACAACCCGGAGTCGGCCGATCAGGAGCGCGAACTCGCGCGTCGTTTCGACGCGGTGGGTTTGGTGCCGAAACTGGCCTTCGATCCCGAAGACGATATCGCCGCGAAGTTCATCGCATCGGGCAAGCGTCCGCGCGTGGCGATCCTGCGCGAACAGGGCGTCAATGGCCAGGTCGAGATGGCATCGGCCTTCATGGCCGCCGGTTTCGATGCGCAGGACGTGCACATGAGCGACCTGATCGAAGGTCGCGCCACGCTCGACGATTTCGTCGGCCTCGCCGCCTGCGGCGGTTTCAGCTATGGCGACGTGCTGGGCGCCGGTCGTGGCTGGGCGACGTCGATCCTCGAACGTCCGGTCCTGCGTGCGATGTTCGAGCGCTACTTCGCGCGTTCCGACACCTTCACTCTGGGCGTGTGCAACGGCTGCCAGATGCTGGCGCAGTTGCGCGACATCATTCCCGGCGCTACGCATTTCCCCGACCTGCAGCGCAACGCCAGCGAGCAATACGAAGCACGCCTGTCGCAGGTGGAAGTGCCGGAATCGCCGTCGATCCTGCTACGCGGCATGGCCGGTTCGCGCATCCCGGTGGTGGTTGCGCACGGCGAAGGCCGCATGCAGTTCGCCAGCGCGGATGACCAGGCGAAAGTCGCGGTCGCGGCGCGCTATGTCGATGGCGAGGGCCGCGTTGCGACGAGCTATCCGACCAATCCCAACGGTTCACCCGAAGGCATGGCCGGCGTCTGCAGCAACGACGGTCGCGTCACCATCCTGATGCCGCATCCGGAACGCACGCGCGTCACCGCCAACTTCAGCTGGCATCCCGACAGCTGGGGCGGCACCTCGCCGTGGGCGCGGATGTTCCGCAACGCGCGGGCCTGGGTTGGTTGATGCCTGATCTACCCATCATCCTGTTGCCGGTAGGCCCGGATGATGTGGCGCTGGATGCCTGTCTCGCCGCGCTCGATGCCTCGACGCCGGCGGGCGCACGCGTCTGGCTGATCGACGATGCCCAGGCGGGTCCGCGCAGTGCGCGCGTGATCGAGCACTGGATCGCGCAGACGAAACTCGAGCCCGATTACACCCGGCGTGGCCGTTCGATCGGCGAAAGCGCGCATCTCGCCGAAGCGCTCGATATCTGTGGTGATGCCGACGTCGCCGTCCTCGCCGGTGATGCCGTGCCCGTGCCGGGCTGGCTCAACCAATTGCAGGCCTGTTTCGCCCGCGATGGCGCGATCGGCACCGCGACGCCGTGGAGCAATCTCGGCGAACTGGCGTCGTGGCCGCGGCTTGGCGATCTCAATCCCCTGCCCGATGAGTCGCTGCGCCTGGCGAATGCCCTGCGCGGAATGGCGCCGGTGCATCCGGAATTGCCAGCGGCGGTGGGCCATGCGGTGTTGTTGCGCGGGCGCGCGCTGCGCAAGGCCGGCGGCATCGATCACGCGAGTTACGGCTCGTGGTCGGCGGCCCTGTCCGATTTGTCGCTGCGCCTCGCCGGATTCGGCTGGCGCAATGTGTTGTGCGAAACCGCATTCGTCGGACGCCTCGCCGAAGGCGAGTTGCAGGATGGCGACCAGGACGCGCTCGCGGTGCGCTGGCCGGACTGGTATTCGCGGATGGCGGCGATGCTGATGCACGATCCGCTGCACGAACTGCGCGAGCAACTGGCGCAACGCGTGGCGACGGCCGAGCCATTGCCACCGCAGGCGGAGTTGTTCGAATGAGCGGCGACGAGATCGCAGCGATCGTGGTCAGCTATCGCAGCGCGGCCACCATCGACGCCTGCCTGCGCCACCTGCGCGCGGCACGCGACGTGGCGCAGATCCGCGTGATCGACAACGGTTCCGACGATGGTTCGATGGAATGCGTGCAGCGCCATGCCGCCGCCGATCCGCGCATCCGCTTCGTCGCCAACCCGGACAATCCCGGATTCGCGGTTGCCTGCAACCAGGGCGCGAGCGCCAGCGACGCGCCGTGGCTGGCCTTCGTCAATCCCGACCTGATGGTGGTGGCGGACGATCTGGTGCGGTTGCGCGATGACGCGCGCCTGCTCGGTGAAGCGCTGGTCGGCGCCGACCTGATCGATGAAGCCGGCGACCACGATCCCGCCGCACGCCGCCGCGACCCCGATTTCGCGGCGATGATGCGCAATCCGGCGATGCGCGATCTCTCCGTTCCCTCGAACGACGAACAGTTGCAGCGCGTCGCCGCGGTGTCCGGCGCCCTGATGCTGGTGCCGCGCACGTTGTTCGAACGCATAGGCGGCTTCGATTCCGGCTACCGGCTGCACGCCGAGGATCTCGACCTGTGCCGGCGCGTGCGTGCAGCGGGTGCGATCGTCGCCATCGACAACTCGGTCGTCGTTACCCATTTGCGTGGCGTGTCGTCGCGCTCGCGCCCGGTCTTCGTGGAGTGGAACAAGCATCGCGGCCTGTGGCGGTATTTCCGCAAGTTCGATGCCCGCAGCCACGGGCTTGCCACGCGTGCGATGGTGTTCGCGATGATCTGGGCACGGTTTCCTTTCGCGGCATCGCGGGCGATCGTGCGCGCGAACTGATCGCGGGACGCCTGGCCGGGTAAGATGCCGGATCAGGAGAGGGGATCCCGACGTGCACGACACCAATGCCTGTGCCAATTGCCTGCGCGCAATCGACGCATCCGACCAGCATTTCTGCCCGGGCTGCGGCCAGCCGACGCCGGCACACCGCATCGATTGGCATTTCATCGGCCACGAGCTCGAACACAGCGTCCTGCACATGGATCGCGGCATCCTCTACACGCTTCGGCAACTCATGCTGCGGCCGGGCGAGCTGATCCGCGACTACCTCGAAGGACGCAGGGCCAACCTGGTCAAGCCTCTGTTGTTGCTGATGATCCTGTCGGCAGCGATCGTGTTTCTCTCCGGCATGCTGGGAGTCGGGACGATGGCCGCGCAATTCGACGGGACGCCGGTCTCGCAGGACGAGGCCTTTCGCCGCGCGGATGCCTGGATGACCGCGCATTTCGCCCTGGTGACGATCCTCCTGCTGCCGCTGGAGGCGCTGGCGTTCAAGCTGGTGTTCCGCGGGACGCGAGGACTGAATTATCCGGAATGGCTGGTCATCATCGCCTTCCTGACGGCGCAGACCATGGTGCTGTGGATCCTGGCCTTGTTGCTGCAGCACTGGATTCCGCAGCTGCCGCAATGGGCGGTGTTGTTGTCGATGGCTTACGGGGTTTTCTCGCTCGTGCAGTTTTTGCGTGGTGACTCGCGGTGGAAAACCGTGTTGCGCAGCCTCGGTAGCTATCTGGTTTTCATCCTGATGAACCAGGCGTTGGTGTGGATTGTCTTGACCATTTATCTCCTGGCCAGACGCCACTGAGCGATCAAAGCTCCATCAGGTCGCGCCCGACGACGATCCGCCCCTTGTAATGCTTCGCGACGGCATCGCGCCAGATGTCGTCGGTCAGCGTCGGATCGCCACCCGGGACAAAGTGGTTCAACACCAGTGTCCCGACGCCGGCTTCGGTCGCGATGCGTCCAACTTGCTCGGTAGTGGTGTGGCTGGCCAGCAGATGTTCGCGCAGCCGCGCAGCGTTCGATTCGCTGCCGATCAGTTTCTCCAGTGCCGGGAGATACATCACCTCATGCACCAGCACGTCGGCGTCGCGCGCAAGTTCGACCAGTGATGCCGACGGCCGGGTGTCGCCGGAAAACACGATCGAGCGATCGGGGCAATCGAAGCGATACGCGAATGCCGGTGCGACCGGCGGATGCTGGACAAGGGCGGCGGTTACGCGCACGCGCGCATCCTGCATTACTACGCCGGCGTGCGTGAGTTCGTGTGGGCGGATCAGTGGTGCGAGGGGCGGGCGTCCTTCGTCGGCGATCCGGGTGTGGATGTCGGCAGCATTCATATCGAGGAACAGCCGTGTCATCCGCTTCAGCGGCGGTGGGCCCCAGGTATCGACGGGGTGCGCAAGGCTGCCGGCCCACGCCAACCACAGCAGGTTGCCGTAGTCGGCGGTGTGGTCGGAATGCTGATGGGTGATGAAGACGTTCGCGATCCTGTCGAGCGCGATCCCGGCCAGCGCCAGTTGCCGCGCGACGCCATTGCCGCAGTCGATGACGTAGACGACGCCATCGACGATCACTGCGCTCGCTGGTGCAGCGCGCAGCGCCTTCGGCGTCGGACCGCCGGCGGTGCCGAGCAGGACCAGGCGCGAGCGCGGCCATGGTTCGGCCATGGCAAACGCCGATGTCGGCAACGCGAGCGTTCCGAGCCCGGCAAGACCGGCAGACAGCAGCAGGCGGCGATGGCGATCGGGCGTGTCTTCCATGCCCGCAGCCTACGCCATGCGCGGGCACTCAGCGATGGCGATTGATGGTGTCGCGCAGTTCGCGCGCAGCGCGTGCGGCCGCGTCGGCGTAATCGGCGCCCATCGACGCATAGAGGATCCCGCGCGAGGAGTTGATCATCAGTCCGGTGCCATCCGTCGTGCGGCCGTTCTCCACCACCGCTTCGACGTCACCGCCCTGTGCGCCGACGCCTGGGATCAGCAAAGGCATGTCGCCGACGATGCCGCGGATCACCTTCAGTTCTTCGGGGAAGGTTGCTCCGACCACCAGCGAACAGTTGTCCGCGCCATTCCATTCGCCGGCAATCGTGCGGGCAATGCGCTGGTACAGCGGTTCGCCGCCGCTCCCATCGGGCACGATGAGTTCCTGGAAATCGCGCGCACCGGGATTCGAGGTGTGGCAGAGGAAGACGCAACCGCGATCGCCGCGTTGCAGGAACGGCTGCGCGGAATCACGACCCATGTAGGGATTGAGCGTCACCGCGTCGGCGCCGAAGCGATCGAAGGCCTCGACCGCGTATTGCTCGGCGGTGCTGCCGATGTCGCCGCGCTTGGCGTCGAGGATCACCGGAACCTCGGGGTGCTCGGCATTGATGTGGGCAATCAGTCGCTGCAGGGCCGCTTCGCCACCGTTGTGCGCGGCGAAGTAGGCGATCTGCGGCTTGAACGCGCAGGCGTATTCGGCGGTGGCGTCGGCGATGTCGCGGCAGAACGCGAAGAGCGCGTCCTCGTCATCGGAGAATGCATCGGGGAACTTCGCGGGATCGGGATCGAGGCCGACGCAGACCAGCGAGTTCGCGGCCTTCCAGCGTGTGCGCAGTTTCTCGGTGAATCCCATGTCGACCTGTCCTTCCGGCATTTGCGGCTATTGTGCCAGCGTCCACTGCTCGACAGCCGCCGATGATCCTCCAGTCCCTGCTCGACACCGACCTTTACAAGCTCACGATGATGCAGGCCGTGCTCCACCAGCACCCCGGCGCGCAGGTGGAATACCGGTTCAAGTGCCGGAGTCCCGGCATCGACCTTGCCGCCCATCTTGACGAGATCCGCGCGGAGATCGCACACCTTTGCACGCTCCGGTTCACTTCCACCGAACTCGACTACCTGCGGACGCTCCGGTACATCAAGCCCGACTTCGTCGATTTCCTCGAACTGTTCCAGTTGCAGTCGCGACACGTCCACCTGGAGGCCTCGCGCGACGTTCCGGGCGAGCTCGACCTGCGCATCGACGGCCCCTGGTTGCACACCATCCTGTTCGAGGTGCCGATCCTTGCGCTCGTCAGCGAGGTCTGGATGCGCCACCAACCCGGTGCCGACCTGGTTGAAGGTGAGCGCCGGTTGCGGGCCAAGCTCGGGCGCATTCGTGCCGATCCAGGGGCTTTCACGATCACCGATTTCGGCACCCGCCGTCGCTATTCGCGTGACTGGCACGCACGCGTGCTGCCGATCTGCAGCGAAGTCCTGGGAGCGCAATTCGTCGGCACCAGCAACGTCGCGCTGGCGATGCAGTACGACATGGTCCCGCACGGCACGATGGCCCATGAATGGCTGCAGGCATTCCAGCAGCTCGGTCCGCGCCTGCGCGATTCCCAGAAGGCCGCGTTCGAGGCATGGGCGCAGGAGTATCGCGGCGATCTCGGCATCGCGCTCTCGGATGTCGTCGGGCTGGAGGCGTTCCTGCGCGATTTCGACATGTATTTCTGCAAGCTGTTCGATGGCATGCGCCACGATTCCGGCGACCCGCTGGCGTGGGGCGATCGCGTGCTCGCGCATTTGGCGGCGAATCGCGTCGATCCGCGGGCCAAGGCATTGGTCTTCAGCGACGGACTCGACGCCGACGCCGTGCTGCGCATCGCCGCGCACTTCGCCGGGCGCTGCCGGCTCGGCTTCGGCATCGGCACCAACCTCACCAACGACGTCGGGCCGAAGCCCCTGCAACTGGTGCTCAAGATGGTCCGCTGCAATGGCCAGCCAGTGGCCAAGATCAGCGACAGTCCGGGCAAGGGCATGAGCGACGACCCGGGCTTCGTCACTTACCTGCGCAAGGTGTTCGGTGTTCCCGGGAAGGTGCAGTCGTGAAAGTGATCGTGTTTGGCGCGAGCGGCATGGTCGGGCAGGGCGTCCTGCGCGAATGCCTTGCGGCGGCGGATGTCGAGGAAGTCCTGTGCATCGGTCGCAGCCCGCTCGGACAGGTGCATCCCAAGCTGCGGGAACGGGTGCAGGACGACCTGTTTCATTACGGCGATCCTGGCCAGCTCGCGGGATATGACGCCTGCTTCTTCTGCCTGGGTGTTTCCGCTGCAGGTCTCGATGAAGCGGCGTACACGCGCATCACCCACGATCTCACCCTTGCCGCGGCCGGAGCGCTGGCGCCGCTCAATCCGCAGATGGTCTTGACCTACGTCAGTGGCACCGGCACCGACTCCAGCGAGCGGGGCAAGGTGATGTGGGCGCGAGTGAAGGGCAGGACGGAAAACGATCTGCTGAAGTTGCCGTTCAAGGCCGCCTACATGTTTCGGCCGGGCGCGATACGTGCGCTTGACGGCATCCGCTCGAAGACGCCGGCCTACCGCTGGGCGTATGTTCTTGTCGGGCCGTTGCTGGGCCCGCTGCAGAGGATGTTCCCGACGAAGATCGTCACCACCCGTGAAATCGGGTTGGCGATGCTGGAAGTCGCGCGGCATGGCGCGGAGCGGGCGATCCTCGAACCGCCCGATATCCACGCATTGGCCAGGATCGCCGTTACTTCAACGCCTTGAACCGCAGGCGGTGCGGGCCGGCGTTGTCGCCCATGCGACGCTTCTTGTCTTCCTCGTACTCGCGGTAGTTGCCCTGGAAGAACTCGACGTGCGAATCGCCTTCGAAGGCGAGGATGTGCGTCGCGATGCGATCGAGGAACCAGCGGTCGTGCGAGATCACGAAGGTGTTGCCGGGGAATTCCAGCAACGCATCTTCCAGCGCGCGCAGCGTTTCGACGTCGAGGTCATTCGACGGTTCGTCGAGCAGCAGCACGTTGCCGCCCTGCAGCAGCGTCTTGGCGAGATGCAGGCGACCGCGTTCACCGCCCGACAGCGAACCGACCATCTTCTGCTGGTCCTGCCCCTTGAAGTTGAAGCGGCCGATGTAGGCGCGCGACTGGATCTCGATGCCGTTGATGTTGAGGATGTCGAGGCCGCCGGACACTTCCTGGAAGACGTTGTGGTTGCCTTCCAGCTTGTCGCGACTCTGGTCGACGTAGGCGAGGTTCACCGTCGGGCCGAAATCGATCTCGCCGGAATCCGGCTTCTCGAGGCCCATGATCATCTTGAACAGCGTCGACTTGCCGGCGCCGTTGGGGCCGATGATGCCGACGATCGCACCCGGCGGCACCAGGAAGCTGAGGTCGTCGATCAACAGGCGATCGCCGAACTTCTTGGTGACGTGCTTGAACTCGACGACCTTGTTGCCGAGGCGCTCGCCCGGCGGAATGAAGATCTCGTTGGTTTCGGCACGACGCTGGTAGTCGACCGACTGCAGTTCGTCCAGTCGCGCCAGTCGCGCCTTGCCCTTGCTGCGGCCGCCCTTGGCGTTCTGGCGGGCCCACTCGAGTTCCTTCTGGATCGCCTTCTGGCGCGCCTTCTCCTGTCCTTCTTCCTGCTTCAGGCGTTCGTCCTTCTGCACCAGCCAGTCGGTGTAGTTGCCCTTCCACGGAATGCCGCGGCCGCGGTCGAGTTCGAGGATCCACTCGGCGGCGTTGTCGAGGAAGTAGCGATCATGCGTCACCGCCACCACGGTGCCGGTGTAGCGGGCGAGGAACTGTTCCAGCCATTCGACGGATTCGGCGTCGAGGTGGTTGGTCGGTTCGTCGAGCAGCAGCATGTCCGGTTTCTGCAACAGCAGGCGGCACAGCGCGACGCGGCGCTTCTCGCCACCCGACAGCGAAGCGATCTTCGCGTCCCACGGCGGCAGGCGCAGTGCATCGGCGGCGACTTCCAACTGGTTCTCCAACGTGTGCGCATCACCGGCGGCGAGAATCGCTTCCAGGCGTTCCTGTTCCTTGGCCAGCGCGTCGAAATCGGCGCCTTCCTCGGCATAGGCGTCGTAGATCTTGTCGAGCGCGGCCTGGGCGTTCAGCACTTCGCCGACGCCTTCCTCGACCGACTGGCGCACGGTCTTCTCCGGATCGAGCTCCGGTTCCTGCGCCAGATAGCCGACCTTGATGCCGGGCTGCGGCCGCGCTTCGCCGACGAAATCGGTATCGACGCCGGCCATGATCTTCAGCACCGTCGACTTGCCGGCGCCGTTGAGGCCGAGCAGGCCGATCTTGGCGCCCGGGAAAAACGACAGCGAGATGTCCTTGATGATCTGGCGCTTCGGCGGAACGGTCTTGGACACGCCGTTCATGGTGTAGATGTATTGCGACATGCTCGCTCCGGCGCCCGCTGGGGCACCCAGGTTCTGTGGATGATGTCGCCAATTATACCGGCGCCCATCCACAAGCTGAATGCGGGGCTTTCCGGCAGCTAAATGTCTTCCGGGCCAGCACTTCCGCTTCAGCAGGGAACGCGCATATTGGCCCCGTCACTTACCACACGCGACCGGGAGGTCGTCATGAAAGCCACGATGAAAGGTGCGGTCCTGTTCCTTGCCTTGTCGGCGATTCCGTTCGCCGTATCGGCCCAGGATTGGGGAGACCACGGCCGTGACCGTGGCCAGCAGCAACAGCAACAGCCGGCCAATGGCAACAATGGCGGGCAACAGCAGCGCGACGGCCGCGGGAATCGCGACAACAACGGCCGCGGCTGGGCGAATCGCGACAACAACAACGGCAATAACAACAACGGTCGCGGTTGGGGCGATCGCGGCAACTGGCAGCGCAATGGCAACGGTTATGCCCAGCGCCCGCAGATGCCGCCGCCTCCGCAGGCCAACAACTACTACGGGCGTGGCGGTTACGGTGGCTACGACCGTGGCCGCGACTACCGCTATGCACCGCCGCCGCGCGCGTATTACCCGAACCGCGGTCGCGGCTACTACAGCGTCGGCTATGGCTACCGCCCGGAACCGGTCTGGACCGTCGGCAACGTCTATTACGGCGACGACTACGCCCCGACCTACAGCGTCGACGACTACGGCGATTACGGCCTGTATGCCCCGCCGCGCGGTTATGGCTGGCGTCGCGACGACTTCGGCCACTTCATCCTGGTCGCGATCACCACCGGCATCATCGCCGACCTGTTGTTTGGCCACTGACAGCCGGGAAGGGTTCGGCCGCTCCAACCTGAATGGACGGTGCGGCCGATATCGGAATCCAATTCCCGTTCAGGCATGTTCCGTAAATTCGATATCGTGCATGGTGCACATCCCGATGGGAGAGACATGATGAAGACAACCCTCAAGCTTGTCCCGGCGCTGGCCGTTGCATTGGGATTTGCATCCCTGCCGGCCATGGCGAAGGATCATGGAGGTGGTAATCCGTATTACGTCGCCTATGGCGATGACGGGCACGGACGCGGCGACGACGATGACCAGGGGCGCGGCCACGGCCGTGACCGCGACGGCCACCGCTACCATGGCGATCGCTACGACGATCGTGATCGCCGCTACCACAAGAATGGCCACTGGGATAACGGCCGTCGTGGGCCGCCGCCGTGGGCGCGCGGTCGCGATTACCGCAGCTACGGCTACCGCAACGTCTACGTGGTGCCGTACTCGGACTATCGTCCGTATCGCCTCTATGCACCGCGCCCGGGCTATCGCTGGGTCCGCGACGACAGCGGCAACTTCCTGATGGTCGCGATCGCCAGCGGCATCATCGCCGACGTCCTGCTGCATCACTGAGGTCGAGGCGACGCGCCGGGTTCCGGCCCGGTCGTGGCGAAATGGAGGAAAGGCGCGCTTCGGCGCGCCTTTTCCGTTGGGGCCGGGCAGCGCCGCTACAATGGGGGTTTCCGCCTTCCGGAGTGCCCGATGTTCCCCCGCGACAGCCGTATCGAAGGATTCGACCCCGAACTCGCCGCCGCCATCGCTGGCGAAGATCGCCGCCAGGAAGATCACGTCGAGTTGATCGCCTCCGAGAACTACGCCAGCCCGCGGGTGATGGAAGCACAGGGCAGCAAGCTCACCAACAAATACGCCGAAGGCTATCCGGGCAAGCGCTACTACGGCGGTTGCGAATTCGTCGATATCGCCGAGCAGCTGGCGATCGATCGCCTGAAGCAGCTGTTCGATGCCGATTACGCCAACGTCCAGCCGCATTCGGGTTCGCAGGCCAACCAGGCCGTCTACTTCGCCCTGCTCAATCCCGGCGACACCATCCTCGGCATGTCGCTGGCGCACGGCGGCCACCTGACCCACGGCGCCAAGGTCAACGCCAGCGGCAAGCTGTTCAACGCCGTGCAGTACGGCGTGAACGATGAAGGCATGATCGACTACGACGAAGTCGAGCGCCTCGCCATCGAGCACAAGCCGAAGATGCTGGTCGGCGGCTTCTCCGCCTATTCGCGCGTGGTCGACTGGGCGCGCATGCGCGCGATCGCCGACAAGGTCGGCGCGATCTTCTTCGTCGACATGGCGCACGTCGCCGGCCTGATCGCCGCTGGCGTCTACCCGAGTCCGTTGCCGCACGCGCACGTGGTCACATCGACCACCCACAAGACGCTGCGCGGCCCGCGCGGCGGCATCATCGTCGCCAAGGGCGCCGGCGAGCAGTTCGACGAAATGACCAAGAAGCTGCAGTCGATCGTGTTCCCGGGTATCCAGGGCGGTCCGCTGATGCACGTGATCGCCGCCAAGGCGGTGGCGTTCAAGGAAGCGCTCGATCCGTCGTTCAAGGAATACCAGCAGCAGGTGGTCAAGAACGCGCAGGCGATGGCGAAGACGATCATCGCGCGTGGCTACAAGATCGTTTCCGGCGGCACCGACAACCACCTGATGCTGATCGACATGATCGGCAAGGGCGTGACCGGCAAGGCCGCCGAGGAAGCGCTCGGCCGTGCCCACATCACCGTCAACAAGAACGCGGTGCCGAACGATCCGCAGAAGCCCTTCGTGACCTCGGGCCTGCGCATCGGTACCCCCGCGGTGACCACGCGTGGCTACAAGGAACCGGAGTGCGTGGCGCTGGCGGAGTGGATCTGCGACGTGCTGGACAATCCGAAGTCGGAAGAAGTGATCGCCGGCGTCCGCGCCAACGTCGAACTGCAGTGCAAGCAGTTCCCGGTGTACGGCTAAGTCCTGCCATGCATTGCCCCTATTGCCAGCACTCCGATACCCGCGTGATCGATTCGCGCGTGTCCGACGACGGCGCGACGATCCGTCGTCGCCGTGAGTGCGAGGCCTGCGGGGAACGTTTCTCGACGCTGGAAACCATCGAGCTGAAGCTGCCGGCGATCGTCAAGTCCGACGGTCGTCGCGAGAACTTCGACGCCCGCAAGTTGCGCCTGAGCTTCGATCGCGCGCTGCACAAGCGCCCGGTTTCCGAAGAGCAGATTGAAGTCGGCGTGCGCGCGGTGGTGCACCAGTTGCGCCGGACCACCGAACGCGAGTTGCCCTCGCGCCGCGTCGGCGAATTCGTGATGGCGGAATTGCGCAAGCTCGACCAGGTCGCCTTCGTCCGTTTCGCTTCGGTCTACCGCAAGTTCGAGGACGCCGCCGATTTCCGCGAGGAGCTCGATCGCCTCGAGCACGATCTCGCCGGCGAAGGGCAGTTGCCTTTGCTGGGTGGCGAGGTGGTGCCGATCGACAGGAACAAGAAGCGCTGAGGCAATGAGCGCGTTCACTGCTTTCGATCACGCAATGATGGCGCGGGCCCTGCGCCTCGCCGAGCGCGGCACGTATACGACGCGACCGAACCCGATGGTCGGCTGCGTGATCACCCAGGGCGAAGAAGTGGTCGGCGAGGGCTGGCACGAACGCGCCGGAGAACCCCACGCCGAAGTGATGGCACTGCGCGACGCCGGTGGTCGTGCCTGGGGCGCGACCGCCTATGTGACGCTGGAACCCTGCGCGCATATCGGACGCACGCCGCCATGCACTGAAGCATTGATCGGCGCGGGCGTCAGTCGCGTGGTCGCGGCGATGCGCGATCCCTTCCCGAAGGTCGATGGCGCGGGGTTCGCGCGCTTGCAGGAAGCGGGCATCGAGGTCGCTTCAGGATTGATGGAAGCGCAGGCGCGCCAGCTCAACCGCGCCTTCCTCGCGCGCGTCGAACGCGGGCGGCCGTGGTTGCGCATCAAGCAGGGCGTCAGCCTGGACGGCCGCACCGCGCTGGCCAGCGGCGAATCGAAATGGATCACCAGCCCGCAGTCGCGCGCGGACGTGCAGCGCTGGCGCGCGCGCTGTGGTGCGTTACTCACGGGTGCCGGCACCGTGCTGGCCGATGACCCGCACCTCACCGTGCGCCTGCCCGATGACGTGCCGGTGGTGCCGCCGCTGCGCGTGGTGCTCGACCCCGGGCTGGCGACGATCGCGCGCGGTCGGGTGCGCGAAGGCGAGGTGCCGACGTTGTACATGCATGCACCCGACATCAAGCCGCCACGCGAGTTCACCGCGCAACGTTTCGCGGTGCCGTTGCACGAACGCGTGCTCGATTTGCAGTCCGTGCTGGCCGAACTGGCGCGGCGCGAAATCAACGAGGTGCAGGTCGAAGCGGGCGCCACGCTTGCGGGCGCTTTCCTCGGCGCCGGCCTGGTGGACGAATTGCTGCTCTACGTGGCGCCGCTGCTGCTCGGCGATCGCGCGCGCCCGATGTTCGACGGGTTGTCGATCGAGACGATGGCCGATCGCCACGAACTGGAAATCATCGACGCGCGCCGGATCGGGCCCGACCAGCGCCTCTTGCTGCGACGGAAGGGATCGTGAGTTTCCCCGACCACTTTTCGGCAGTCGCGTCCGACTACGCCGCCGCACGCCCGGAATATCCGCCGGCCTTGTTCGACTGGATCGCGGCGGTCGCGCCGGCACGCGGGCTGTGCTGGGAGGCTGGTTGCGGCAGTGGCCAGGCGACGCGCGATCTCGCCACGCGCTTCGAACGCGTTTACGCCTCCGATCCCAGCAGCGCGCAGATCGCGCAGGCACCGAAGCTGTCGAATGTCGATTTCGTGGTCGAGCCCGGCGAGCGTTGTGGCCTGCCCGATGCCAGCGTCGATGCGGCCTGCGTTGCGCAGGCGCTGCACTGGTTCGATCGCCCGGCGTATTTTTCCGAAGTCGCGCGGGTGCTCAAGCCGGGTGGGGTGCTGGTCACCTGGGGCTACCAGGACATCATCGTGCCGCCGCGACTGCAAGCGGTGAACGACGCCTTCCAGTCGACGATCCTTCGGTACTGGCCGTCGGAGCGCGATGACATCAACGCGGCATATGCCGGTTATGCGTGGCCATTCCCGGCGATCGAAGTCCCGGAATTCACCTTGGGCGTGGAGTGGCCATTGCCACGCATGCTCGGTTATTTCTCCAGTTATTCGGCGAGCAAGCGCCATCGCGAAGCCACCGGCATCGATGTGGTCGCCCAATATCGCCAGCAGTTCGAATCCGCATGGGGCGACGCGCCGACGCTGCAGTTGCATTGGCCGTTGTTCGTGCACGCTTTCAGGAAACAGGATTGATGTTCACAGGTTTGATCCAGGGTGTTGGCCATTTGCGTGGCAGCGAGCAGCAGGATGGCGGACTGCGCATGCAGATCGATGCCGGCACGCTGCCGTTCGATGGCGTGGAGCTGGGCGAGAGCATCGCCGTCAATGGTGTCTGCCTGACGGTGGTGGAATTCGATGCCGCATCGTTCGCGGTGGATGTGTCGAGCGAGACGCTGCGCCTGACCACGCTCGGCGATTTGCGGCGGAACGCCGTGTTGAACCTCGAACGGGCGATGCGCCCGAGCGATCGTTTCGGTGGCCACGTCGTCAGCGGCCACGTCGATGGCATGGGCAAGGTGCTGCAAGCCGGTGCCGCTGACGGCGAACAGGTCTGGCGTTTCGCCGCGCCGCACGAGCTGCATCGCTACATCGCCAAGAAGGGTTCGATCTGCGTGGATGGCGTCAGCCTGACCGTCAACGAAGTCGACGATGAAGGATTCGCGGTGATGCTGATTCCGCACACCATCAGCCATACCGCGTTTTCCGCGACGAAGGTCGGGGATGCGGTCAACCTTGAAGTCGACCTGATTGCGCGCTACGTCGAGCGCATGCTGGGAGCACAACGATGAGCTTCGCCACCATCCCGGAAATCCTCGAGGAATTGCGCCAGGGTCGCATGGTCGTGATCGTTGATGACGAGGATCGCGAGAACGAAGGCGACCTGATCATGGCGGCGGAGCTGGTCAAGCCTTCCGACATCAATTTCATGGTCACGCACGCGCGCGGGCTGGTCTGCCTGTCGCTGCTGCGCGAGCGTTGCCGGCAGCTCGGCCTGCCGCCGATGGTGCGTGACAACACTTCGCCGCACCACACCAACTTCACCGTCAGCATCGAGGCTGCGGAAGGCGTCACCACCGGTATCAGTGCCTACGATCGCGCCCACACCGTGCGCGTCGCCGTGCGTCCCGATGCGCAACCCGATGATCTCTCGCAACCTGGCCACATCTTCCCGCTGATGGCGCAGCCGGGCGGCGTATTGAGTCGTGCCGGCCATACCGAAGCCGCCAGCGATCTCGCCTTGCTTGCGGGACTCGAGCCGGCCGGCGTGCTGGTGGAGATCCTCAACGCCGACGGCAGCATGGCGCGTCGTCCCGAGCTGGAGGTGTTCGCGCGCGAGCACGGCCTGAAGATGGGCTCGATCGAAGCGCTGATCCGCCATCGCCTCGCCACCGAACACACCATCGACGCGGTCGACGCGCGCGCGATCGCGACGCCGCATGGCGAGTTCAACCTCCACACCTTCCGCGACCGCCTCAACCACCAGCTGCATTTCGCCTTGCAACTGGGCAAGGCCGACCCGCAGGTGGCGACGCTGGCGCGCGTGCAGGTCGCCAATCCGCTGGTCGATGCGCTCCACTGGCAACGCGATGACCTCGGCCTGCCCACCGGCGAGGTCCTGGCGATGATCGCCGCCGCCGGTTCCGGCGTGCTGGTCCTGCTGTCGGAACCGCAGTCGCCCGACGCCCTGCTCGAACGCATCCGCGAGCCCGCGAACGGCGCGGCCAAGGCCCCGGCCGTGCAGCAGTGGCGGCAGACCGGCGCCGGTTCGCAGATCCTCGCCAGCCTCGGCTACGGCCGCCTGCGGGTGATCGGTACCCCGCGCAAGCAGGTCGGCCTGTCCGGTTTCGGCCTGGAAGTGGTCGAGCACGTGGCCGGGCCGCGTTAAACTGGGCGTCTTTCCCGCGTCCCGGACCTCCATGCCCAGTTTTGAAGGCGATCTTCGCGCCGCCGATGGCGCCCGTTTCGCCATCGTCGCCAGCCGCTGGAACTCGCGCATCACCGAAGCGCTGATCGAAGGCGCGCGCTCAGGTTTCAAGGCCAATGGCGTGGATGAAGCGCAGATCGACCTCGTGCGCGTGCCCGGTGCCTGGGAGTTGCCGGTCACCTGCGCGGCGCTGGCCAAGGGTGGACGCCATGCCGGCATCGTCGCGCTCGGTTGCGTGGTGCGCGGCGACACCCGCCATTACGAACACGTCGCCGACGGCTGTTCGCAGGGCCTGATGCAGGTCGCGCTGGAACACGGCGTGCCGGTCGCCAACGGCGTGCTGGCGGTGGAGCAATATGAAGATGCCGAAGCACGCGCCGGTGGCGCGCATGGCAACAAGGGCGAGGAGACTGCATTCGTGGTGCTGGAAATGTCCAACCTGCTGGAGCGTTTGAAGTGACCGGTTCGAACGGTCATGGCCACCGTCGCCACGACGGCATCGATCCGGTCCTGCGCACGCGCGCGCGGCGTCGCGCCATGCAGGCGATCTATGCCTGGCAGATGTCGGGCGGCGAAGCGCGCCAGGTGATCGCGCAGTTCGCCCACGAGCAGGCGCGTGAGCAGGCCGACCTCGTCTATTTCGAGGACATCGTGAAGGGCGTGCTGGCGCATCGCCACGACAACGACGAAGCCCTGCGCAGCCTGCTCGATCGCGAGGTCGAGGAAGTCGATCCGGTCGAACGCGCGGTGCTGCGCATCGCCACCTACGAACTGCGCCAGCGCATCGACGTGCCGTACCGGGTGGTGATCAACGAGGCGATCGAAACCGCCAAGCGTTTCGGCGCCGAACACGGCCACACTTATGTCAACGGCGTGCTCGATCGCGCGGCCGAAGCCTGGCGTGCGGTCGAGGTGCAAGCCGCGCGCAAGTGAGCGGCGAGTTCGACCTGATTTCCCGCATCGCGGCGCGCGTGTCGCCGCGGCCCGACGTGGTCCTTGGCATCGGCGATGACGGTGCGATCCTGCGTCCGCCTGCGGGCAGCGAGCTGGTGATCGTCACCGATACGCTCAACAGCAGCGTGCATTTCCCGGAATCGACCGCTGCCCGTGACGTGGGCTGGAAGGCGCTGGCGGTCAATCTCTCCGATCTCGCGGCGATGGGCGCGGCGCCGGCGTGGTGCACGCTGGCACTGTCGTTGCCTGCACCGGACGATGTCTGGCTGGATGCCTGCATCGATGGTTTTCTCGCGCTGGCTGCACGGCATGGCATCGCGCTGGTTGGAGGCGACACAACGCGCGGGCCGCTGTCGCTGACTGTTACCGCTTGCGGTTTTGTTGCGCCAGGAACCGCCCTGCGGCGCGATGCCGCGAAAGCCGGCGACGACATTTGGGTGAGCGGCACGCTCGGCGATGCTGCGTTCGCCTTGCGCGAGGTGTTGCAGCACAGATCATGCGCGGATGAGTTGCGGTCGCGCCTCGATCGCCCGACGCCGCGTTGCATGCTGGGTCAGTCGCTGGTCGGGATCGCGCGTGCCTGCATCGACATCTCCGATGGCGTGCTGCAGGATCTCGGCCACATCTGCGTGGCGAGTGGCGTCGGCGCGGAAGTGCGGCTGGATGCGTTGCCGGCGTCCGCCGCGTTGGCGGCGCAGGCGGAAGGCATGGAGCGCTGGCGCCTGCAATCCGCTGGCGATGATTACGAGCTTTGCTTCACTGCCGATCCGGCGCGACGTGATGCGGTGTCGGCGTTGTCGGAATCACTCGGTGTCCGCCTGACGCATGTTGGTCGCATTGTTGCCGGCGTTGGTGTACGTGTGCTGGATGCCGATGGTCTCGAAGTGCAGTTGCGACGCGGATACGAACACTTCGGTTGAAAGCATCCACCGGCGGCGCCGGGCAATGCTTCAACGCGTACCCGACCGATTGATCAACTTCCACAAGGCCACGCCGCCGAACAGCGGCAGCCACACCCAGTGCAGTTCCGACACCAGCGTCGCCATTCCGCGCGCGCTGAAGAATCCCGCGCCGATCGGCGAGACCAGGATCGGTCGCCACGGCGCGAACCAGCGTGCCTCGCTCCACGGCCACGCGATCGCCACTCCGAGGCCGCCCGACGTCATCGCGTCCAGCAGCGGATGTGAAATCGCGCAGGTGAAAACCCATGCCGCGGCCTGCCAGCGGTTGCCATGCAATCGATCCGAAAGCAATGCGCCGATCACTGCCACCAAGACTGCGAACAACAACGAGTGCGTCGCCCCGCGATGGCCGAATGCGCTCTCGTAGGGGATGTGCAGCGCGAACGCAATCACGTCGATGTCCGGCAGCATCGACGCGACCATGCCGGCAGCCAGCAGGCGCGGCGAGATCCGTCCGCGTTCGGCGGCGGCATACAAGGCGAGTGGAACAGCGGCGTGGGTGATGATCGAGGGCATGTCAAATCTCGTCGGCGCGGAACGCGGAGCTGATCCAGCGCAGGGTGGGGGAGGCGGGATCGCCGTGCGCATCGACCACGTCGAAGCGGCAACTGCGATCGCGATGTTCGGGATGGCGCTGTAGCCAGGTATCGGCGGCGCGCACCAGCCGCCGGCGCTTCTTCCAGTCGATCGACTCCGCGCCGCTGCCGAACGTGCCCGGCGTGCGGTAACGCACTTCGACGAAGACCAGCATCTCGCCGTCTTGCATCACCCGATCGATTTCGCCAACGCGGAAGTTGGCATTGCGTTCGAGCACGACCAGGCCGTGTGAACACAGCAATGCCTCGGCGGCCGCTTCGGCCTGCGCGCCGACGATTTGCCGGCGCGTGCGATCAGCGTTCGGCAAGCGGAACCGGCTGGCCCTGGCGGAACACCGACCAGCCCGGCACGCGCACGATGTTGCCGTTGCGGTCCACGTGCAAGTCGCCGGTTGCACCACGCACGCCGCCTTCGCGACCGCCATTGAGGTGTTCCGGGTAGGCGGTGATCAGCCACGCGTCGTAACCGAAGGCGAACAACTTGGAGGCTGCGCCGCGTGCGGTCGGCGACAACGTCGCCAGGCTGCTCGCCGAAGGCGCCAGCGCGGTCTTGCGCACGTTCCAGGCTTCGGTCGGGAAGACGATGCCATCGAGTGCACTGTCATCCCCCTTGCCGATTCCGAGCTGGATCTGCGAACTGGCGAAGCGTCGTGCGTTCGCCACCGGTGATGCCGCGAGCTTCGGTGCCAGCGCCACGATCTGGTCGCCCTTGAGCGCGAGGAACACGCCTTCCGCGCCGCCGAGCGACTGCGCCGCCTTTTGCACTTCCTCGCCGAAGGCATCGCCATTCGTGACTGCCGGCGCGGCCTTGCCGCCGTGCCCGTTGAAGTAGGTGATGAATGCTGCCGCGGCGCGCTTCTGGATGGCATCGCCGCCGGCGATCACCACCGCCTTGTGGATGCCCGACGACAATTGCGCCTGCGCGATCGCTTCCGCTTCGTCTTCCGGCGACAGGGCGAAACTCAGGCTGCCGGCCGGGGTCTTCGCATCGGACTGGTTCAGTGCCAGCACCGGCACCTTCAAACCATCCTTGGCGAACAGCTCGGTGACGCCTTCGCGTCCAAGCGGCCCGACCACGTAATCGGCGCCATCGGCGACCGCCTTGGCGTACGCCGCGTTGGCGCCGATCGACGAGTCGTAGAAATGCACTTCCGGACGGCGGCGACGTTCGTTGTAGTAGCCCGCCATGAAGCCATCGCGGACCGGCGTGGCTGCAACCGCCAGGCCACCGCTCAGCGGCAACAACACGCCGACCTTCAGCGGCGGCCGATAGCCGTCGGCGTCGCCCGGCGGGCGGCGGCTGACATCGACATGGCCATACGCGACCGGAACCGCCGACGCGGCTGGCGCAATCGGTGCCTTGCTGGTGCTGGTGGTCGCGCAGGCCGCGAGCGCGGCGACCAGCGGCAGGATCACTCCAAACTTGGCGAAGGCAGTGCGCATGGAGATGACTTCCGGTGCAATTGGGCTGGTTTCGATTCTACCTGCCACGCGCGTGAGAGGTTGCGATGCGGATAATGGCCGGATGAACACCCCCGCGCCCGGAACACTGCATGTCGTCGCCACGCCGATCGGCAACCTGGGGGATTTCACCCCGCGCGCCGTGGAGACGCTGAAACAGGTCGCGGCGATCTGCGCCGAGGACACGCGGCGCACGCGTCCCTTGCTGCAGCAGTTCGGCATCGGCACGCCGCTGATCGCGCTGCATGACCACAACGAGGCCGAGGTCAGCGCTAGCCTGGTGCGACGGATGCTCGCCGGCGATTCGCTGGCGCTGGTATCGGACGCCGGCACTCCGCTGGTCAGCGATCCCGGCTATCGCCTGGTGCACGCCGCGCGCGAGGCTGGCATCCGCGTCAGCCCAGTGCCGGGTGCCGCGGCATTGATCGCCGCGCTCAGCGTGGCCGGATTGCCCAGCGACCGTTTCGTCTTCGAAGGCTTCCTGCCGGCCAAGGCGTCGGCGAGGCGCGAACGCCTGCAGTCACTTGCCGGCGAATCGCGAACGCTGATCTTCTACGAATCCTCGCACCGCATCCTCGACTTCCTCGGCGATGCCCGCGATGCCTTCGGCGCGCAGAGACGAGCGGTGGTGGCGCGCGAACTCACGAAGCTGTTCGAGACCGTGCTCGATGGTGACCTCGATGCACTGGTGCTGCGCGTGCAGGCCGACCCCGACCAGCAGAAGGGGGAATTCGTGGTGCTGGTGGAGGGCGCCGGCGACGATGTCGATGCAAAGATCGCCGAAGGCCGCCGCCTCTACGCCAAACTGTGCGAATACCTCAAGCCGTCGCAGGCGGCCAAGCTCGCCGCCGAGCTGAGCGGCGCGCCGCGCAAAGAGCTTTACGGTGGAACAGTTGCTCCCGAATGATGCCCAGGGGCAACAAAGCACGACACCAGCCCCCTGAGTCAGGGGGCGATTCGTGCCGCAGGCACGAATGGGGGTGTGGCAGCTTGGCGCCGGGGCCCAAAGTTTGCCGTGCAAACTTTGGGGGTCATTCGACCGCGTAGCGGTAGAATGACCGCGCGGAGTCGGCCAGGCAGTCGCGTCATCGGAAACGATGCCGAGGAAAGTCCGGGCTCCACAGGGCACGATGCCAGGTAACGCCTGGGCGGCGCGAGTCGACGGAAAGTGCAACAGAAAGATACCGCCGGCGCGTTCTGGGGCACTTGTCGGACGAATGTCCGACCAAATGTTCCAAGACCCACCGAAAGGTGGGGCGGAATGCGCCGGTAAGGGTGAAATGGTGCGGTAAGAGCGCACCGCGAGCCGGGTAACCGGCCGGCACGGCAAACCCCATCGGGAGCAAGACCAAATAGGGAACCATTGGCGCGGCCCGCGTTGGTTCCGGGTAGGTTGCTTGAACCGTCCAGCGATGGGCGGTCTAGAGGAATGACTGTCCACGACAGAACCCGGCTTACCGGCCGGCTCCGCACCTTCTTCTTCCACCCCTTCCATTTCCCATGGAGACGGGGTATCGCCCGGAAATTGCTGCAAAGCAACATGAATGGGTTAGCGCGTTTTCGGTCCGGTTCGACCTGACTGGGCCCGACCGTCCAGGCTGAACAATCTCAAAATTTGAGACGAAACAATCGCTTGTGGATAAATGTTGAACAATTCTCTGAAAGTCATCGCAAGTCATTGACCTGCTTGATGAAATTCCCCCAAAACGATTGTTGACATCGCTGAAATCGACTCCTAAGGTGGGCTCTCGTGGGATCACCGGGAAATTGGTGGTTCTTTGTGGAGCCAATGCGACCCGAAGTGGGGCGCAGCCCGAGGGCAGCGATGTTTCAAGGCGAGACCGCCATCACCGTGGACGACAAGGGCCGGGTAGCCATTCCCGCAGCCCATCGTGACGCCGTGTCGGCCTGCGGCAACCGCCTGGTCATCACCTACAACCCCTTCGAATCCGGCTGCCTCTTCCTCTATCCGCAGGACGTGTGGGAGAAGGTGCGCGACCAGGTCAACGCCCTGCCGGGATCGCTCAGTGCGCATCGCCGCCTGCAGCGCAACCTGGTGGGTTCGGCGATGCCGGTCGAGCTCGACGCCAACGGCCGCATTTCCATTCCATCCAGCCACCGCAGCGCCGTCGGCATCGAGAAGAAGGCGGTGCTGCTGGGCATGGGCGACAAGTTCGAGTTGTGGAGCGAGCAGGCGCATCACGCGCAGATCCGTCAGTCGATCAGCGATGACGATCTGAGTACGCAGATGCTCGAGTTGAAGTTGTGACGGGCGGCGCGGCGGCTGCGTCCGCCTCGCAGTCCCACATTCCCGTTTTGTATTCGCAAGTGATGGAAGCACTGCAGGTGACAGGGGACGGAACCTATTTCGATGGCACGTTCGGTCGTGGTGGCCACGCCCGTGGCGTGCTCGACAGGCTGGGCGCTGGAGGACGGCTGCTGGTGATGGACAAGGATCCCGAAGCGATCGCGGAGGCCACTCGCCTGGCTGCCGTCGATGCGCGGGTTTCGCTGCGCCAGGGTTCGTTCGCCGACCTGGCGCATTGGGATGCGACGGCCTCCGGCCTCGATGGCGTGCTGCTCGACCTCGGCGTGTCGTCGCCGCAGCTGGATGTCGCCGAGCGCGGTTTCAGCTTCGGCAAGGACGGTCCGCTCGACATGCGCATGGACACCGACAGCGGCGAGAGCGCCGCGCAGTGGCTGGCGCGTGCCGACGAGCGCGAGATCGCCGACGTGCTGTGGACCTTCGGCGAGGAGCGCATGTCGCGCCGGATCGCCCGTGCCATCGTCGAACGCCGCATGACCACGCCGCTCACCCGTACCGCTGAACTGGCCGAGCTGGTTGCGCGGGTGGTGCCGCGCGGCAAGGACACCAGCCATCCGGCGACGCGTACCTTCCAGGCGATCCGCATCCACATCAACAGCGAACTGGCCGATGTCGAAGCCGGGCTCGCCGCCGCCCACGATCGCCTCAGGCCGGGCGGCCGCCTCGCCGTGATCAGCTTCCATTCGCTGGAAGATCGCATCGTCAAGCAATTCATCGCCCGCCACGCCAAGGCGCCGCCGACCAATCGCCGCCTGCCGCAGGTCGAGACGTTCACTCCGACCTTGCGCGCGCTGGGCTCCGCGATCCGCGCCGATGCACGGGAACTCGCCGCCAACCCGCGCTCGCGCAGCGCGGTGTTGCGCGTGGCCGAGAAGCTGGAGGTGGCGGCATGAGCGGCTGGGCGTTGTTCGCACTGCTGCTGGTGGCCAATGTCGTGAGCGGCATTGCCGTCGCCTACGATCGTTTCGAGCATCGCCAGCTGTTCTCGAAGCTCAATAAGCTCGAGCGCGCGCGCGACGAGCTCGACCTGCAGTTCAGCCAGTTGCAGCTGGAACAGGCGACCTGGGCCGAGCCGACGCTGATCGACAAGGCGGCGCGCGAACACCTGCACATGGGCAATCCGCGCCCGGAAGACACCGTGGTGGTGCGCCAATGAATCTGCGCGACGCCATCCGCGGCCTGATTGATCGCGATCGCAGCACGCGCATCGGGCGTTCGCGCTACGACATCCGTGGTCGCGTGCTGATGGTTTGCGGTGGCCTCGGCCTGTGCAGCGTGGCGCTGATCGCGTTCGCGGTCGATCGCCAGCTGGTGCATAACGACTTCTACCAGAAGCAGGGCAACGTGCGCTTCCAGCGCGATGTCGAGATCCCGACCACGCGCGGCATGATCACCGATCGCAATGGCGAGCCGCTGGCGGTGTCGACGCCGGTGATGTCGCTGTGGGCGAATCCGCAGGAACTGGCTGGCGACGAAGCGCAGATCGGCAGGCTGGCGCAGGCGCTGGGCATGCCGGTCGACGAGTTGCAGCGTGGCCTGTCGCAGAAGGCCGACAAGGAATTCCTGTGGCTGCGCCGACGGATGAATCCGGCGGTGGTGCAGCGCGTGCTTGATCTCAAGATCCCCGGCGTCTACGGCGTGCGCGAGTTCAAGCGCTTCTACCCGCAAGGCGATGCTGTCGCGCACGTGCTCGGCTTCACCAACGTCGACGACCACGGACAGGAGGGCATCGAACTCGCCTTCGACGAATGGCTGCGCGGCAAGCCCGGCGAAAAGCGCATCCTGCGCAACCGCCAGGGTGAAACCGTCGAAAACGTCGACCTGCTCAAGCCGGCGCAGCCGGGCAAGGACCTGGCGCTCAGCATCGATCGCCGTATCCAGTACCTCGCCTATCGCGACCTGCAGCAAGCGGTGACAAACGCCGGCGCCAGCAGCGGTTCGGCGGTGGTGATGGACATCCACACCGGCGAAGTGCTGGCGATGGCCAACGTGCCGTCGTACAACCCCAACAACATCAACGGCACCAATCGCGACACCCATCGCAACCGCGCCGTCACCGACCTGCTCGAACCCGGCTCGACGATGAAGCCGCTGACCGTGGCTGCCGCGCTGGAAGCGCACGTCATCACCCCGAACACGCTGTTCAACACCAATCCCGGCCGCATTCCCAACGGCAATTACTGGACCACCGACACCCACAACCATGGCGTGCTCGACACCACCGGCGTGATCACCAAGAGCTCGAACGTCGGCGCGGCATTGATCGTGCGCCGGCTGAGCAACGAACAGTTCTACGATTTCGTCCGTCGTTTCGGCTACGGCTCAAGCACCCATAGCGGCTTCCCCGGCGAAGCGGCTGGCCTGTTCCCGCCGCCGCCGCGCTGGTACGGCACCACCAAGCAGTCGATGTCCTATGGCTACAGCCTGTCGGTGACGCCGCTGCAGATCGCGCATGCGTATTCCACGCTTGCCAACGGCGGCGTCGCCACCGTGCCCTCGTTCGTGAAGGGAGGCAGTGGCGATACCAAGCAGGTGATCTCGCCGGAACTCGCGCACACCATCATGAAGATGATGCAGACGGTGACCGAGCCCGGCGGCACCGCGACGCAGGCCGCGATCCTCGGTTACCACGTCGCCGGCAAGACCGGTACCGCGCGCATGGCCAGCAATGGTGGCTACGCCGCGCAGAAGTACCTGTCGTTCTTCGCCGGCGTGGTGCCGGTGGACAACCCGCGCTTCGCGATGGTGATCGTGATCAACAACCCCGACACCGCCAAGGGCTATTACGGCGGCGTGGTCTCGGGTCCGGTGTTCCGCAACGTGATGGAGGGCGCGCTGCGCCTGCAGGACGTGCCGCCGGACGACATCAACACCTGGATCGCCGCGCAGGCGCCGGGCCACAAGAAGAAGCCTGTCGCGACGGACGATGACGCCGCGACGCCGGAACAGATGCAGGAGTCGCTGCAATGAAGCGCCGCCTCGCCGACCTGTTGCCGGACATCAAGGGCATTCCCGCCGATCTCGAAGTGACGGGTTTCGCCTCGGACAGCCGCGCCGTGCAGGCGGGACAGGCGTTCATCGCCATCCTGCCGACCAGCAACGACGTCAGTCGCCATGGCCTGCGCTACATCGATGAAGCCCTGGCGCGCGGTGCGGTGGCGGTGCTCTACGATCCGCCGGCGCCAAGCGACGTCGTCGTTCCCGCGAATGCGATCGCGGTGCCGAAGCTGCGTGCGCGCATGGGCGATTTCGCCAATGCCATCCACGGCGACATCACCGCTGGCATGGACGTCGTCGGTGTCACCGGCACCAGCGGCAAGACCTCGACCACGCAGTTGATCGCGCAGGCGTGGAGCCTGCTCGGCGTGACCTGCGGAACGATCGGCACGCTTGGTGCGGGCCTGTACGGCAAGGAAGTGGCGACCGGGTTCACCACGCCGCTGGTGCTGGAAACCCACGAGTTGTTCGTCGAACTGCGGGCTGCCGGCGCCACGGCGGTGGTGATGGAAGTCAGCTCGCACGCGCTGGAGCAGGGGCGCGTCGACGGCGTGCGCTTCGACATCGGCGTGTTCACCAATCTCACCCGCGACCACCTCGACTACCACGGCGACATGGCCAGCTATGGCGCGGCCAAGGCGCGGCTGTTCCAGCGTCCCGAGCTCAAGATCGGCGTGATCAACATCGACGACGCCTTCGGTCGCGAACTGGTGGCGAAGCTGCCGGCGCACGTGCGCGCGATCACCACCTCCGCGCATGGCGACAACACTGCCGACATCGCGGCCGAGGGCCTCGCGCTCGACTCGCGCGGCATCGCCTTCGACCTGCGCATCGGTGATCGCCGCCAGCGCATCCAGTCGCCGCTGCTCGGCCGCTTCAACGCCGACAACCTGCTGGCGGTCGCCGGCGTGCTGCATGCGCAGGGTCGCGATTTCGACGCGATCGCCGCGCTGTTGCCGCAGCTGCGTCCGGTCGCCGGTCGCATGAATCGCCTCGGTGGCGATGGTCACCTGCCGCTGGTGGTGGTCGACTATTCGCACAAGCCCGATCCGCTCGAACAGGCGCTGGATTCGCTGCACGCGCACCTCAAGGGGCGCATGGTCTGTGTATTCGGCTGCGGCGGTGAACGCGATCGCGGCAAGCGTCCGCAGATGGCGCGCATCGCCGAAGACAAGGCCGGGCTGGTCGTCGTCACCGATGACAATCCGCGCAACGAGGACGGCGACACCATCGTCCACGATATCGTCGTCGGCTTCCAGCATCCGGAGCGGGTGCTGGTCGAGCGCGACCGTCGTCGCGCCATCGATTTCGCCATCGGCGAATCCGGTCCCGACGACATCGTGCTGATCGCCGGCAAGGGCCACGAAACCTACCAGGAAGTGAAGGGCATCAAGCATCCCTTCGACGATCTCGCCGTCGCGCGCGCGGCGCTGGAGGTCTACGTGCCAGGGGGACAGCGGTGAAGGCGCAGACCTTGAACGACATCGCGCGGATGACCGGCGGCCGGGTGGTTGGCGGCAGTAATGAGGCACGAAGCGGCGTGCGCGTCGATGCCGTCTCCAGCGACAGTCGCGCGCTGCCCGATGCGCAGGGTCGTGCGCTGCTGTTCGTCGCACTGAAGGGTCCGGCCTTCGATGGCCACGATCATGTCGCCAATGCCGCTGCCAAGGGCGCGGTTGCGGCGCTGGTCTCGCACGAAGTGAATGGTGCTGCAATCCCGCAGATCGTCGTCGCCGATACCCAGTTCGCGCTGGCGGCGTGGGCGGGCGCGGTGCAGCGCACGCGCGCGACCAGGGTCGCCGCGATCACTGGCAGCAACGGCAAGACCAGCGTGAAGGCGCTGCTGGCCGCGATCCTGGAAACGCATGGTCCGGCGTATTCGACGCCGGGCAATCGCAACAACGAGATCGGCCTGCCGCTGGCGGTGCTCGATGCGCCCGACGACGTGCCGTTCGCGGTGTACGAGATGGGTGCGGGCCAGCCCGGCGACATCGAATACCTCACCCGCATCGTCCAGCCCAACACGTCGGTGGTGAACAACATCGCGCCGGCGCACCTCGAACGCATGGGCAGCCTGCTCGGCGTCGCCGATACCAAGGCCGCGATCTATGACGCGCTGCCTTCGGATGGCGTCGCCGTGATCAATGCCGACGATGCCTTCGCGCCGTATTTCGCCCAGCGCGCGCATGGCCGTCGCCTGCTGCGTTACGGCATCGATGCCAGTGCCGACGTCACCGCACGCGACATCCGCGCGAACGCGGACGGCTCACGTTTCCACCTGGTCACGCCACAGGGCGAGGCCGACATCCAGCTCGCGATGCCGGGTCGCCACAATGTCGCCAACGCGCTGGCGGCGACGTCGCTGGCGATCGGTCTCGGGATTCCGTTCGATGCCATCGTGCGCGGGCTGGCGACGGCGACATCGGTGGCTGGTCGCCTCGCCACCCACACGCTCGCCAACGGCGCGGTGCTGGTCGACGACAGTTACAACGCCAATCCCGGCTCCACCGCCGCGGCGATCCAGACACTGGCGACATCGCCGGAGCAGGAACGCTGGCTGGTGCTCGGCGACATGCGCGAACTCGGCCACGATGCCGCTGCGTTGCACGCCGAGGCGGGACGCCAGGCCAAGGCAGCCGGATTGCAGCGCCTGTACGTGCTCGGCGACCTGAGCGCCGAAGCCGCCAGGACATTCGGTGATGGCGCGCGCGTGTTCGCTAGCCACGATGCATTGATCGCCGCGCTCGCGGGCGACCTGCATGCCGGCGTGCGCGTGGTGGTGAAGGGTTCGCGTGGCAGTGCAATGGATCGGGTGGTGCGTGCTTTGACGACGGGGGAGCGCCATGCTGCTTGAATTGTTCCGCTGGCTCGGGCAGTTCCAGATCCATTTCGGACTGTTCAACTACCTCACCTTCCGCGCGATCATGGCGGCGCTGACCTCGCTCGGCCTGTCGCTGTGGTGGGGCCCGCGGGTGATCCGCTATCTCGCCTCGCTCAAGAGCGGTGGCCAGCCGATCCGCACCGACGGTCCGCAATCGCATTTCTCCAAGGCCGGCACGCCGACCATGGGCGGTCTGCTGATCCTGCTCGTCGTGATCGCGGCGGTGCTGCTGCTGGCCGATCTCCGCAACAAGTACGTGTGGATCGTGCTGTTCTCGATGGTGGCCTACGGCGCCATCGGCTGGTGGGACGACTGGATCAAGATCGTCAAGCGCGATCCCAACGGCATGAAGTCGCGCTGGAAATACCTGCTGCAGTCGATCTTCGGGCTCGGCATCGGCATCTACCTGTGGGCCTTCGCCGACGTGCCGGCCGCGACCACCTTCTACGTGCCGCTGTTCAAGTCGATCGCGCTGCCGCTGGCAGGCATCGGCTTCATCACCATCGCCTATCTGTGGGTGGTCGGTTTCTCCAATGCGGTGAACCTGACCGACGGCCTCGACGGCCTCGCGATCATGCCGTCGGTGATGGTCGCCTGCGGCCTCGGCGTGTTCGCGTACGCATCGGGCAACGCGGAATTCTCCAAGTACCTGGCGATCCCGGCGGTGCCGGGCGCGGGCGAACTGCTGATCATCTGCTCGGCGATCGCCGGCGCTGGCCTCGGTTTCCTGTGGTTCAACACCTACCCGGCGATGGTCTTCATGGGTGACGTCGGCGCGCTCGCGCTCGGCGCGGTGCTTGGCACGATCGCCGTGATCGTCCGCCAGGAACTGGTGCTGGTGATCATGGGTGGCATCTTCGTCATAGAAACGCTGTCGGTGATGATCCAGGTGGCCTCGTTCAAGCTCACCGGCAAGCGCGTGTTCCGCATGGCGCCGATCCACCACCACTTCGAACTGAAGGGTTGGCCGGAGCCGCGCGTGATCGTTCGTTTCTGGATCATCACCGTCGTACTGGTGCTGGTCGGCCTCGCGACGTTGAAGGTGCGCTGATGGCGACGATCGCATCCCGCGTCCAGCAGGCTACCCGCGCCGATGCCATCACCGGGCGTTACGACGCGTGGCTGCTGATCGGCGGCCTCGCGATGCTGGCGTTCGGCACCGTGATGGTCGCCTCGGCGTCGTTCCCGGAAGCGGTGAGCAACGGCAAGTCTCCGTTCTATTTCCTCGAACACCATGTCGTGTTCCTCGTCGGCGGCATGTTGCTGGCGTGGGCGCTGATGCGTACCGAACTCAAGGACATCGAGTCCTGGAGCAAGCTGCTGCCGCTGGTGTGCATCGCGTTGCTGCTGGTGGTGGCGGTGCCCGGGCTCGGCGTCACGGTTAAGGGCGCGCGGCGCTGGATCAACCTCGGCATCACCCGCTTCCAGCCGGTGGAAGTGGTGAAGCTGCTGATGATCGTCTGGCTCGCCAGCTACCTCGTGCGCTTCCGCGACGAAGTGAACGGCACCTGGAAGGCGATGCTCAAGGCGATCCTGGTCGCCTGCGTGATGGGCGCGATCCTGCTGGTGGTGCAGAAGGACTTCGGTTCGACTGCACTGCTGCTGGCGATCACCGCGGTGATGCTGGTGCTCGGCGGCGTGCACATGCCGCGCATGCTGATCCCGGCGATCCTCGCGCTGCCGGCGCTGGCGCTGATGATCCTGATGGAGCCCTATCGCATGAAGCGACTGGTCTCCTACCTCAATCCGTGGGAAGACCCGCTGGGTTCCGGTTACCAGCTCACCAATGCATTGATGGCGATCGGTCGCGGCGAATTCTGGGGCGTCGGCCTCGGCGGTTCGGTGCAGAAGCTGTCCTACCTGCCGGAAGCGCATACCGACTTCATCATGGCGGTGATTTCGGAAGAGCTCGGCTTCGTCGGCGTGTGCGCGGTCATCGCGATGTACATGCTGGTGGTCGGCCGCGCCTTCGTGATCGGCCTGAAATGCGTGGAGATGCGGCGTTTCTTCGCCGGCTTCTGCGCCTTCGGCATCGGCACGTGGATCGCGCTGCAGGCTTTCATTTCGATCGGCGTGAACCTCGGCCTGCTGCCGACCAAGGGCCTGACGCTGCCGTTCATTTCCTACGGTGGATCGAGCCTGCTGATCACCTGCGCGGCACTCGGCCTGTTGCTGCGCGTTTCCTACGAACTCACGCGCGCCGAGCGCCAGGTCGCGATTCGTCGCGGCGAAGTGGCGGCCACGCCGCAGGCGCCGGAGGCGGGCATTCCGTCGATGAACTCGGTGCGTACCGCGGCCGACGATGCGCGTGCGGCCGTCGCCCACAACCTCGGCAAGCTGTTGCGTCGCGGTCGCCCGTCGGGCGACCAGCAACGTCGTCGCATCGAGCCCGTGCTCGACAAGGTGGAACGCGAATGAGCGGCCAGGGACCCGTGATGATCCTGGCCGGCGGCACCGGTGGCCACATCTTTCCCGGCCTCGCCGTGGCCAAGGTGTTGCGTGATGCAGGCATCGACGTGCGCTGGCTCGGCGCCGACGGTGCGATGGAAACGCGCCTGGTGCCGCAGTACGACATCCCGATGGACACCATCGCGGTGAAGGGCGTGCGCGGCAAGGGTGCGAAGGCGTTGCTCGGCTTGCCGCTGCGCCTGTTGCGCGCGGTGTCCGCCGCGCGTGCGGTGTTGCGCAAGCATTCGCCACGGGCGGTGATCAGTTTCGGTGGTTATGCCGCCGGCCCGGGTGGGCTCGCTGCGCGCCAACTGGGCATTCCGCTGATCGTGCACGAACAGAATCGCGCTGCCGGCATGACCAATCGCGTGCTGTCGAAGATGGCGCGGGAAGTGCTGACCGGCTTCCCGGACACCTTCGCCGGTGAAGTCGTGGTCGGCAATCCGGTGCGCGAAGTGATCGCGCGGGTGCCGGCGCCGGAACAGCGCATCGAAGGCCGCGGCGATCGCGTGCGCCTGCTGGTGCTCGGTGGCAGCCAGGGCGCGCGTGCATTGAATGAAGCGGTGCCGCAGGCGCTGGCGCAGATCACCCAGAAATTCGAAGTGCGCCACCAGTGCGGCGAGAAGCAGGTTGCCGATGCCGAAGCGGCGTATGCGCGCGCTGGTGTCGAGGCGACGGTCGAGGCCTTCATCTCCGACATGGCGGCGGCCTATGCGTGGGCCGATGTCGTGGTGTGCCGCGCCGGTGCGTTGACGCTGGCGGAAGTGTGCGCGGTAGGCGTCGCCAGCGTGCTGGTGCCGTTCCCCGAAGCCGTCGACGACCACCAGACCCGCAATGCGCAGTATCTGGTCGATCACGATGCCGCGATCCTGCTGCGCCAGGATGCGCAGCTGGCCGACAACCTCGGTGGCGTGTTGCGCGACCTCGCCGCGAATCCGTCGCGCCGTATCGCCATGGCGCGTGCCGCTCGCTCGCTGGCCCGTCCCGATGCCGCGCAGCGCGTCGCCGAAGCCGTCCTGAAGGTGGCCGCATGATCTCCACCATCCACGAGCGTCGTTTGCAGAACGCGGGCAACCTTGCCCAGCAATTCCGTCGCGTGCATTTCGTCGGCATCGGCGGTGTCGGCATGAGCGGGATTGCCGAGGTGCTGTGCACGCTCGGATACGAGGTGTCCGGTTCCGACAATGCCGACAACGCCTCGACGCGTCGCCTCGCGCAGCTGGGCGCGACCATCCATCGCGGCCACACCGCCTCCAACGTGCTCGGCGCCGATTGCGTGGTGGTGTCGTCGGCGATCAAGGCCGACAACCCCGAATTGATGGAGGCGCGCGCGCAACGCATCCCGGTGGTGCCGCGCGCGGAAATGCTGGCCGAACTGATGCGCTTCCGACGCGGCATCGCGATCGCCGGCACGCATGGCAAGACGACCACGACTTCGCTCGCGGCCAGCGTGCTCGCCGAGGGCGGGCTCGATCCCACGTTCGTGATCGGTGGCCAGCTGCTCGCGGCCGGCGCCAACGCCAAGCTGGGCGGCGGCCCGTGGCTGGTTGCCGAAGCCGACGAAAGCGACGGCAGCTTCCTGCGCCTCAATCCGCTGATCGCCGTCATCACCAATATCGACGCCGACCATCTCGAGAACTACGGCGGCGATTTCGCCAACGTGCGTCGCGCCTTCTCCGAATTCCTGCACCGCCTGCCGTTCTACGGGCTGGCGGTGCTGTGCATCGATGATGCCGACGTCGCCGCGCTCGCCGCCGACACGCCGCGCCATGTGCTGACCTACGGCTTCCACGAAGATGCCGACGTCCGCGCCTGCAACGTCAGCCAGCAGGGCGCGCGCATGCATTTCGAACTGTGCCTGCCCGATGGCACCTGCACGCCGATCACGCTGGCCTTGCCGGGTCGCCACAACGTGCAGAACTCGTTGGCTGCGGCGTCGATCGGTTGGCAACTGGGTGTCGATGCCAAGGCGATCGCGCGTGCGCTGGAAGGTTTCGCCGGCATCGGCCGCCGTTTCAATCAATTGGCGAACCTGTCGTTGCCCCAAGGCGGACAGGTCACCGTGGTCGATGACTACGGCCACCATCCGCGCGAACTCGCCGCGGTGTTCGAAGCCGCGCGTGGCGGCTGGCCGGATCGTCGCCTCGTCGTCGCGTTCCAGCCGCATCGCTATAGCCGCACCCGCGATCTCTTCGACGATTTCGCCAACGTGCTGGCGGGCACCGATGCGCTGCTGCTCACCGAGGTCTATCCCGCCGGCGAAGCGCCGATCGCCGGTGCCGACGGCAAGTCGCTGGCGCGCGCGATCCGCACCCGCGGTCGCGTCGACCCGGTGGTGGTGAACAGCGCCGCCGAGTTGCCGGGCGTGCTCGCCAACGTGCTCCAGGACGGTGACCTGCTGCTGATGATGGGCGCGGGCGATATCGGCGCAGCCGCGCAGAAGCTGGCGCGCGAAGGTTTCCCCTCGCAGGGGGGCGCGCAATGAGTGCGAACGTCGTGCCCGCGCTGCGCACCACCGATGCCAAGGTGTTCGGTCGCGTCGCCGTGCTGTTCGGTGGCGCCAGCGCCGAGCGCGAGGTGTCGCTGAACTCCGGCGCCAACGTGCTGGAAGCACTGCGTTCGCGTGGCATCGATGCGCATGGCATCGATGGCATCCCGGCGCTGGTCGAACAACTCACGGCGAAGAAGTTCGATCGCGTCTTCAACATCCTCCACGGCGGCGACGGCGAGAACGGCGTGCTGCAGGGGCTGCTGCAATCGTTCGCGGTTCCCTATACCGGCCCCGGCGTGCTTGGCAGCGCGCTGACGATGGACAAGATCCGCACCAAGCAGGTGTGGCTGTCGGAAGGCCTGCCGACCGCGCGCTTCGTGCGCCTGCCTGCCGGCGCCGATGTCGCGGCCGCGGTGCGCGCGCTCGGTTTCCCGGTCTTCATCAAGCCGTCTGCGGAAGGATCGAGCGTCGGCGTGTTCCGCGTGATGGGCGAAGACGATCTCGCGCCTGCGGTCGAGTTCGCGAAGACCTACGAATACGAACTGCTGGCCGAGCAACTGGTTGCTGGCGGCGAATACACCGTCGGCATCCTCGGCGATCTCGCCCTGCCGTCGGTCAAGATCGTGCCGCCGGGCGAGTGGTACGACTACCACGCCAAATACATTTCCGACGATACCCAGTACATCTGCCCGGGCCTGGACGGCAATGACGAAGCGGAGATCCGTCGCCTCGCCATGGCCGGTTTCCGCAGCGCCGGTTGCAGCGGCTGGGGCCGCGTCGACGTGATGCGCCATGCCGATGGCCGCTTCGCGCTGATGGAAGTGAACACCGCGCCGGGCATGACCAGCCACTCGCTGGTGCCGAAGGCGGCATCGCAGGTCGGCATCGATTTCGCCGAGCTGTGCTGGCGCATCCTCGAGCAGACGCTGGAGGTGCGCGCATGAGGAACCTGCTGCGCATCCTCGCGGGGCTCGTGGCGATCGGCGTGATCGTGCTGCCGGTGGTCGCCGTGCTCAACGGCTGGATCGGCACCGAGCGTTTCCCGTTCCGCAAGCTGCACGTCGAGGGCGACCTCAGCGCCGCCGACGCCACGGAACTGCGGCAGACGCTGGCGCCGCTGACCAGGCGCGGCTTCTTCGCCACCGACCTGCACAAGGCGCAGGCCGCGTTGTCGGCGCTGCCGTGGGTCGCCCATGCGGAAGTGCGCAAGCGCTGGCCCGACGAGATCGACGTCAAGATCGAAGCGCAGCGTCCGTTCGCGTATTGGGGCAAGTCGCAGCTGGTCTCCGACAAGGGGCTGCTGTTCCCGCGCCAGGATGGCATGGCGTTGCCCAAGGGCATGCCGCAACTCGACGGTGATCCGCGCAATGTCGCCGACGTGCTGGCGCTCTACGCCAAGTCGCGCGAACTGTTCGCGGCAGCCGGCATCGGCGTGAAGGAGCTGGCGCAGGATCGTCGTGGCAGCTGGAGCATGGCGCTGTCCGACGGCACGCAGGTGATCGTCGGCCGCAACGACGCCGAAGCGCGCATCGAGCGCTTCGCCGGGCTGATGCCGCGCCTGGTCGCGCAGCAGGGTCGTCCGCTGCAGCGCGCCGACCTCCGCTACACCAATGGTTTTGCCTTGGTGTGGAGCGGGGCGCCTGCAGCCACCAAGCCCGCCGTGCCGGCTACAGCGCCATCCACGACACCGGCACCGGCATTGCCCGCGCCGTTGCCGACACCGATCGCATTCCGCATCCCGTTCCACGCTCCAATCACGGCATACCGCATCTCATGAACCGCAAAGGCGACAAGTCGCTCATCGTCGGACTCGACATCGGCACCTCCAAGGTGACCGCGCTCGTCGGCGAATACTCACCGGGCAACCCGATCGAAGTGATCGGCCTCGGCACCCACGAATCGCGCGGACTCAAGCGCGGCGTGGTGGTCGACATCGAATCGACCGTGCAATCGATCCAGCGCGCGGTGGAAGAAGCCGAACTGATGGCGGGTTGCGAGATCCGCTCGGTCTACGCCTCGATCACCGGCAACCACATTCAGTGCCGCAACTCGCCGGGCATCGTCCCGCTGCGCGACAGCGAAGTCACCTACGACGACCTCGATCGCGTGCTCGACGCCGCCAAGGCCGTCGCCATCCCCGCCGACCAGAAGATCCTCCACGCCATCCCGCGCGAATACGTGCTCGACGATTCGCAGGAAGGCATCCGCAATCCGGTCGGCATGAGCGGCGTGCGCCTGGAAGTGCACGCGCACCTCGTGGTGTGCGCGCAGTCGGCCGCGACCAACATCGTCAAGTGCGTGCAGCGCTGCGGCCTGCAGGTCGACGAGCTGGAACTGGCATCGCTTGCGTCGGCGACCGCTGTGTTGACCGAAGACGAACGCCAGCTCGGCGTCGCCCTGGTCGACCTCGGCGCCGGCACCACCGACATCGCGGTGTTCGTGCAGGGCGCGATCTCGCACACGGCGTCGCTGCCGATCGCCGGCGACCACGTCACCAGCGACATCGCCCACATGCTGCGCACGCCGACGCCGGAAGCCGAGCAGATCAAGGTGCGTTACGCCTGCGCGCTGGCGCAGATGACCACCGCGGAAGAAACGATCCAGGTGCCGAGCGTGGGCGATCGCCCGCCGCGTCGCTTGCCGCGCCAGACGCTGGCGCACGCGGTGCAGGGCCGCTACGAGGAAATCTTCGAGATGGTGCAGGCGGAACTGCGCCGCTCGGGCTTCGAGGAACTGGTGCGCGCCGGCATGGTGCTGACCGGTGGCGCCGCGAAGATGGAAGGCGTGGTCGAACTGGCCGAGGAAATGCTGCAGATGCCGGTGCGCATCGGCATTCCCCAGCACGTCACCGGCCTCGGCGAAGTGGTCGGCAACCCGGTGCATGCCACCGGCGTCGGCCTGCTGCTGATGGGCGCGCAACACGAACAGCCGCGACGCTCGCGTTCGCTGCTGCCGAGTGGCGGTCGCGCCGGCGGCCTCCTCAACAAACTGAAGGATTGGTATCGCGGCGAGTTCTGAGGCCGCGGCAAGGCAAGTGCGACATCGCAATACGTAATGAAACGAAGCAACAGCAACGCAGCAATGCAATACATCGCCAGAGGGTCCACGGGAGGCGCATCCCGCCGATGGCATCGACACACACAGCGAGGGAATACACATGGCACAGTTTGAATTGGTTGAGCGGATGACCCCGAACGCGGTCATCAAGGTGGTCGGCGTTGGCGGCGGTGGCGGCAATGCCGTCGCGCACATGGTCAACAGCAGCATCGAAGGCGTGGAGTTCATCACCGCCAATACCGATGCGCAGGCGATCAAGAACTGCGGCGCGAAGATGCAGCTGCAGCTCGGTGGCAACGTCACCAAGGGCCTCGGCGCGGGCGCGAATCCGGAAGTCGGCCGCCAGGCCGCGCTGGAAGATCGCGAACGCATCATCGAAGCGCTGCACGGCGCCGACATGGTCTTCATCACCGCCGGCATGGGCGGCGGCACCGGCACCGGTGCGGCGCCTGTCGTCGCGCAGCTGGCCAAGGAGATGGGCGTCCTCACCGTCGCCGTCGTGACCAAGCCGTTCCCGTTCGAAGGCCGTCGCCGCATGCAGGTCGCGCTCAAGGGCATCGAGGAACTGTCGCAGCACGTCGATTCGCTGATCACCATTCCCAACGAAAAGCTGATCACCGTGCTCGGCCGCAACGCGACGATGGTGCAGGCGTTCCGCGCCGCCAACGACGTGCTGCAGGGTGCGGTGCAGGGCATCGCCGACCTGATCGTCCGTCCGGGCCTGATCAACGTCGACTTCGCCGACGTCCGCACCGTGATGAGCGAAATGGGCCTGGCGATGATGGGCACCGGCCACGCGCGTGGCGATGACCGCGCCCAGGCCGCCGCCGAAGCCGCGATCCAGAACCCGCTGCTCGACGACGTCAACTTGTCCGGCGCCAACGGCATCCTGGTCAACATTACCGCTGGCCCCGACTTCACCATGGCCGAGTTCGACGAAGTCGGCCGCACGGTGGAGAACTTCGCCTCGGAAGACGCGACCGTCGTCATCGGTACCGTGCTCGATCCCGACATGCAGGACGAAGTGCGCGTCACCGTCGTCGCCACCGGCCTCAACCCGGTCAACGCCGGACGCATCGCCCCGCGCACCGACAGCTACGAGCGCGCCAGCGCCCCGCAGCGTCGTCCGCAGGTGGAGCTGGTCCGTCCTCAGGTCAAGCTCGACGGCACCACCGGTCTCCCGGTCGATGCGGTCAGCGATCCCTACAACCCGACCCAATCGATTTCGTCGGTGTTGCGTGGACGCAGCCAGGGCGCGGCCAGTGCGGCGGAGCCGAGCGCGGCCCCGGCGATCGCCGACCTCCCGAGCGACTACCTCAACATCCCGGCCTTCCTCCGCCGCCAGGCGGACTGATCGTCCGGGCAAGTTCTGGCCGGCCGGTCCCGACGCCGCCCACACCCTCCCTCGCGGGCGCGAGGGGCCGGCCGGTCGGCTTGATCCACCCCCGCTAGCTGCGCCGCTGGCGGGGACTTCTTTCCCCCGAAAAAGCTCGTGCCTGAAGTTCCATGCGCGTTGCGACGCGCTCATTCATGTTGCATATGAGTGCCGTCGCGGCGCCGTGGTAACCTGAACCGCTGCGTCAACCGCGAGTCGGGCGACGCGTCTTTATTTCCCAAGGCCGTCGATCCAACCAGCGCATGATCCGTCAACGCACATTGCGAAACGTCATCCGTGCGACCGGAGTCGGCCTGCATGGCGGCGAAAAGGTGTTCCTGACCTTGCGCCCGGCGCCGGTGGATACCGGCATCGTGTTCCGGCGCGTCGATCTCGACCCCGTGGTGGAGCTTCCCGCGCGCGGCGACCTGGTCAGCGAAACCATGTTGTGCACCGGCCTCGCCACCGATGGCGTGCGCGTCAACACCGTCGAACACCTGATGTCGGCCCTCGCCGGGCTCGGCATCGACAATGCCTGGATCGACCTGTCGGCGCCGGAAGTGCCGATCATGGACGGATCGTCCAGCCCCTTCGTGTTCCTGCTGCAGTCGGCGGGCATCGTCGAGCAGGACAAGGCGAAGAAGTTCATCCGCATCAAGAAGACGATCGAAGTGCGCGACGGCGACAAGCGCGCCGCCTTCGATCCGCATGACGGCTTCCGCCTCGACTTCACCGTCGACTTCAACCATCCGGCGATCCCGGCATCGCTGTCGCGGGCGACGGTCGATTTCTCGACCGCCAGCTACATCCGTGAAGTCAGTCGTGCGCGCACCTTCGGTTTCATGCGCGACCTTGAGTTCATGCGCGAGCGCAACCTCGGCCTCGGCGGCTCGATGGACAACGCGATTGTTCTCGACGAGTTCCGGGTGCTGAACGAGGACGGCCTGCGTTACGCCGATGAATTCGTCCGCCACAAGATCCTCGACGCCGTCGGCGATCTCTACCTGCTCGGCCATCCGGTGCTGGGCGCCTATACCGGCTACAAGTCCGGGCACGCCCTCAACAACGCCCTGGTCCGCCAGGTGCTGGCCACGACCGATGCCTGGGAACTGGCCACTTTCGAGGACGAGCCGGCGGCCGATCTGGCCCAGCGGCCGGCCATTTATGGGACCTACGTCCCGGTTTGAGGCTGAACAGCCAGCGATCCTTTAACACCCCGGGTCGCCAACCCCCCTAGGATGCACCCTCCGGTCGGGAAGGGCGCCGTGCGCGCAACCGATCCGCCCGGGTGGATTTGGGTGCGTTTTCATCACCCGGATCCCCGGCAGGTCCCTGCGCAATCAGTGCGCGCACGGTCCTCAGGGCATTCCGCTCGCTGCCGGAAGCAGATCCACGGGGCGTGGGCGGCGTGACTCCCACCCCCGGCTGCGCAGGCATCCGCACCACGCGGATCGCCAACGCATCCACGGCCAGTCCCAGGGAACGGGCGGCTTCGAGGATGGCATCACCGGACAGGCGCAGGCGACTGCTCCAGGCCGGGCCATCCACTGAATACACCAGGCGGTTTCCATCGACGTTGGCCAGCCGGGCATGCGCGGCCAACTGCAAAGGCAAGGCGATGCGCAGCTGGTGATCCAGCGACGCCAGCCACTCGGCCCGCTTCAGCGGGTCGGCGGCACCGCCGGCCAGGGCGGCCTGCCAGGCGCTCGGGACGGAGCGGGGCGGAGTTTGTCGAGGAACGCGCGGTTTGGACATCGGAGACGACGTTGAAGAAGACAGGTTCAGGCTACAAGGCCGTACGACACTTTAAACGCCCGCGCGTGAGCCGCAGCTGGGTCCGCAAGGATCCGGGCTATCGCTTCGTGTTCCACCCGCGCTTCCACGTCGAGGCGCCGGTGTCGAGCCTGGGTTCGCGCCTGCGCGCGACGGCCCAGCGCCTGCTGGCGCGTGGAGGCCAGCGCCTGGCCCGCGCTCCGTATCGCGCGCTTGCCGCGGCACTGGTGGTGGGCCTGATGGGTGGTCTTTCGGCGATGGCGGCGTTCGATCACGCAGAATTGGCCGCCCAGACCGCCGGCACCGAGCAGATCCGCCGCGACAGCCAGCGCGAACTCAATGCGATGTCGGCGCGCCTCGCCGAATTGCAGGCGCAAGCGACCCGCCTGAATGCCGTGGGCCAGCGCCTGGTCGATGCCAGTGGCCTGCAGGGTGGCGAATTCAACTTCTCGGCGCCGATCGGCCAGGGTGGTGGCGGTCCCGCCAGCGATATCACCCCTGAGCAGATGCGCAGCGGCCTCGATGCCGTGCAGGCCCAGTTCGACAGCGCCGGTGGCCAGCTCACCGTGCTCGACACGCTGCTCGCCAGCCGCACCGCCAAGGGCAGCCTGGAACGGGCGATCGCGCCGACCGCGCACAGCTACGTGACCTCGACCTTCGGCGCGCGTGCCGATCCCTTCGGTGCCGGTGAACAGTTCCACAAGGGCATCGATTTCGCTGCCCAGGTCGGCGATCCGGTGTACGCCGTCGCCGATGGCGTGGTCAGCTTCGTCGGCCAACGCACCGGCTACGGCAACGTGATCGAGGTCGACCACGGCAACGGCTACGTCACCCGCTATGCCCACAACTCGCAGCTGCTCGAGCATGTCGGCGACCTGGTGCGAGCCGGGACCGAGATCGCCAAGGCCGGTTCTACCGGTCGCTCCACCGGCGCGCACGTGCATCTGGAGGTGTGGAAGGACGGCGCCTACGTGAATCCGGCGCCCTTCCTGGCCGGGCGTTCCTCGGTGAAGCGCGGCTGAGGGCTTGAGGGCGGGCGATCCCGTCCCCAGCTACAATGTACGGTTCCAAGGGGCGCCTCGGCGCCCCTTTCAGCTTCGATGGCGCTTTGGCGCCCTTCCGTTTTTCGAGCCCAACGACTCCATGTTCAACCGACTCCTCACCAGCGTTTTCGGCAGCCGCAACGAGCGACTGCTCAAGCAACTCGACGGCATCGTCCGCAAGATCAACGCGCTTGAGCCGCAGATGCAGGCCCTGTCCGACGACGCGCTGAAGGCCAAGACTCAGGAATTCAAGGATCGCCACGCCAAGGGCGAGTCGCTGGACAAGCTGCTGCCGGAAGCGTTCGCGGTCTGCCGCGAAGCCTCGGTGCGCGTGCTTGGCATGCGCCCCTACGACGTCCAGCTGATCGGCGGCATGGTGCTGCACATGGGCAAGATCGCCGAAATGCGCACCGGCGAGGGCAAGACCCTGGTCGGCACGCTGCCGGTGTACCTCAATGCGCTGGAAGGCAAGGGCGTCCACGTCGTCACCGTCAACGACTACCTTGCGCGCCGCGACGCCGCGCAGATGGGCAAGCTCTACAACTGGCTGGGCCTCTCGGTCGGCGTGGTGTTCCCGGGCATGCCGCATTCGGACAAGCACGAGGCTTACGCCGCCGACATCACCTACGGCACCAACAACGAATTCGGTTTCGATTACCTGCGCGACAACATGGCGCTGGCGAAGGAAGACCGTTTCCAGCGCAGCCTCAATTACGCGATCGTCGACGAAGTCGACTCGATCCTGATCGATGAAGCGCGCACGCCGCTGATCATCTCCGGTCCCGCCGACGATTCGCCGGAACTGTACATGCGCGTCGACGCCATCGTCCCGCGCCTGACCCGCCAGGAGAAGGAGGACGGCGTCGGCGATTTCTGGGTCGACGAGAAGCAGAAGCAGGTGCATCTGTCGGAATCCGGCCAGGAACTCGCGGAAGAACTGCTGCGCGCCGGCGGCATCCTCGGCGAGGACGACAGCCTCTACAACCCGCAGAACATCCACGTCGTCCACCACCTGAACGCGGCGCTGCGCGCCAACGCGATCTACCAGAAGGACGTCGATTACATCGTGCGCGACGGCGAAGTCATCATCGTCGACGAATTCACCGGCCGCACGCTGCCGGGCCGCCGCTGGTCCGATGGCCTGCACCAGGCGGTGGAAGCGAAGGAGCGCGTCGAAATCCAGCGCGAGAACCAGACGCTGGCGAGCATCACCTTCCAGAACCTGTTCCGCATGTACAACAAGCTGGCCGGCATGACCGGCACGGCGGATACGGAAGCCTACGAATTCCAGAGCATCTACGGCCTGGAAGTGGTGGTGATCCCGACCCATCGCCCGATGGTCCGCAAGGATCATCCGGACCTGGTCTTCCTCAATCGCGCCGGCAAGTTCCGCGCGGTCGCCAACGAGATCCAGGAAGCGCACAAGAAGGGCCAGCCGGTGCTGGTCGGCACGACCTCGATCGAAGTGTCGGAACTGCTGAGCGACTACCTCAACAAGTTCAACGTGCCGCACGAAGTGCTGAACGCCAAGCAGCACGAACGCGAAGCGACGATCGTTGCCCAGGCCGGTCGCCCGGGTGCGGTGACCATCGCCACCAACATGGCCGGCCGCGGCACCGATATCGTGCTCGGCGGTTCGCTGGAATCGGAACTGGCGACGCTGGAAGCCGCGGGCACGCCGGCCGACGACGCCACCAGGGCGCGCATGAAGGCCGAATGGCAGGAACGCCACGAGAAGGTCAAGGAACTCGGCGGCCTGCACATCCTCGGCACCGAACGCCACGAAAGCCGCCGCATCGACAACCAGCTGCGTGGCCGTTCCGGCCGCCAGGGCGATCCGGGCTCGTCGCGCTTCTACCTGTCGCTGGACGACAACCTGATGCGCATCTTCGCCGCCGACTGGGTGCAGAAGATGATGGAGCGCATGGGCCTGAAGGAAGACGACATCATCGAGTCGCCGCTGGTCACGCGCCAGATCGCCAACGCCCAGCGCAAGGTCGAGGCGCACAACTTCGACATCCGCAAGAACCTGCTCGACTTCGACGACGTCAACAACGACCAGCGCAAGGTGATCTACCAGCAGCGCGACGAGTTGCTGGAAGCGGAATCGATCAAGGACAACGTCGACGGCATTCGCGCCGACGTGGTCAGCGACACCGTGCGCCGCTACGTGCCCGAGGAATCGATGCACGACCAGTGGGACCTCGAAGGACTGCAGTCCGAACTGGCCAACGAGATCGGCGTGCAACTGCCGCTGGTCGAGGAGATCGGCAAGCGCGAGGACGTGGAATCGTCCGACGTCGAGGAAGAAGTGCAGAAGGCGGTCGAGCAGCACTTCGTCGCCAAGGAAGCCGAAGTCGGTCCCGACACCATGCGCATGATCGAGAAGCACCTGATGCTCTCGGTGCTCGACCAGAACTGGAAGGAACACCTCGCGCGCATGGACTACCTGCGCCAGGGCATCCACCTGCGCGGCTTCGCCCAGAAGCAGCCGAAGGACGAGTACAAGAAGGAAGCGTTCCAGCTGTTCTCCGAGATGCTGGAAACCGTCAAGCGCGAAGTCACCACCACGCTCGGCCGCGTGCGCATCCGCAGCGAGGAAGAGATCGCGGCGATGGAAGCTGCCGAACGCCAGCAGGCCCAGGCCGCTGCCCAGCAGATGCAGTTCCAGCATCCGGACATGGGCGGTTATGGCGCCGACGAGGAGGCGCGCGCGGTGCAACAGGCACAGCTCGCCGATGCCAATGGCGCGCCGGTGGTCGGGCGCAACGATCCATGCCCCTGCGGTAGCGGCAAGAAGTACAAGCACTGCCACGGACAGCTCGCCTGAAACCTATCCACGTCGTCGCCGGAGTGATCCGCGACGTGCGCGGACGGATCCTGCTGGCGCGACGCACGCAGGGTCGTGATCTTGCCGGCCGCTGGGAATTCCCGGGCGGCAAGGTCGAAGCGGGGGAAACACCGCAGCAGGCCTTGCAGCGCGAGTTGCAGGAAGAGCTCGGCATCGATGCGACGGTCGGCTCGCCGATCATCGCGGTGCCGCAGCATGCGCCCAAGGCGCTCACGCTCGATGTCCATGAAGTCAGGTCGTATCGGAATGCACCGCGCGGGCTCGATGGCCAGGCCTTGGCCTGGGTGCCACCCGACAAGCTGACGCAATACCCGATGCCGCCCGCCGATGGCCCGGTGGTCGCGGCATTGCTGCAACCCGAGCGCATGCTGGTCACGCCAGAACCCGATGATGCCGATCGCTGGCTGCGGTCGTTGCAGGCGGCAGTGGTGCGCCACGATCTTCGTCGCGTGCAGTTGCGCGCACCGATCTTCGCCGCCGCGCATCCCGAAGCATGGCGCGCGTTGGTCGGGCGGGCGAGTGCATGGCTGCGCGAGCAGGGCGTCGATGCCTGGATCAACGGTGATGCCGGGCTTGCTCGCGAACTCGATATCGGCCTGCACCTGCGTTCATCGCAGCTGATGTCGACGGACGAGGACTGGAACGGCTTGCGCCTCGCGGCATCCTGTCATTCCGTCGCCGAACTCGATGCTGCGGCCACGCTGGGGTGCGCGTTCGCATTCCTTGGCCCGGTGAAAGAGACGCGCAGCCATCCCGGTGTCGCCGGCATCGGCTGGGAGGTTTTCCGCGAGATGCGCGCGCATGTCCCGGCAATCCCGGTGTACGCACTGGGCGGGCTGGGCATGGATGATGTTGCGATCGCGCGCGGGAATGGCGCGCAGGGCGTTGCCGCGATCAGCGGATTCTGGCCGACAGCAGGTCACGACCAAGCCTGAACGAATAACAGGATTTCCCTGCTTGACCCTTCGTGCATGGCATTGTACAAATATATGTACAAATGCGCGGAGCCCCCATGGACGCAATCACTTACAGCACAGCGCGTGCCAATCTCGCCGACACCATGAACCGGGTGTGCGAGGATCACGAGCCGATCATGATTACCCGCAATGGCGAACAGGCCGTCGTGATGATGTCGCTGGACGACTTCAAGGCATTGGAGGAAACCTCCTACCTGCTGCGCAGCCCGAAGAACATGAGGCGATTGCTCGAGAGCATTGCGGAACTCGAATCAGGAAAAGGCAAGGTGCGGAGCCTGGCGGGTTGAAATTGGTCTTTTCCGAGCAGGCTTGGGAGGACTACCTCCATTGGCAAAAGACCGACAGGAAACTCGTGTTGCGCATCAACGGACTGATCAAGGAAATCGCCAGGACCCCGCATACCGGTACCGGCAAGCCGGAACCGCTGAAGCACGCCTTGTCCGGCTACTGGTCGCGCCGGATCAATGACGAACACAGGATCGTGTACCGGATGACGGATGATTCCGTGTTCATCGCCCAACTGCGCTACCACTACTGATTTCCGCCAGACTCCGATACAGCCGATCGAGCGCATCGGCTGCCCGGTCAAGGTCTTCCAGCGTGCCGCTGTTTTCGACGACGTCATCGGCGATCGCCAGCCGCTGCGCGCGAGTCGCCTGCGCCGCGATCATCCCGTCTGCCAGCGCGGCGTCGATGCCATCGCGTGCCAGCAGGCGCGCGCGCTGCAATTCCGCCGGCACGTCGACCACCACGATGCGATCGAGCCACGGATACGCGGTGCGTCCGCCACCTTCGGCCAGCAACGGGATCGCGGCGACGGCATATGGCGCATCTGCGGCCATGCAGGCATCGTGCAGTGCGACGCGGATACGCGGATGGGTGATCGCCTCGAGTGCCTTGCGTTGCGCGGGGGCGCCGAAGACGCGCTGGCGCACCTTGGCGCGATCGAGGCTGCCATCGGCCTGGAGCACGTCGTTGCCGAAGTGCGCGGCGATCTCGGCGAGGGCCGGTTGTCCGGGCGCGACGATTTCGCGGGCGATGACGTCGGCGTCGGCGAGGAAGGCGCCCCGCGCATGTAGGCGATCCGCCAGGGCCGATTTTCCGGAAGCGATACCACCGGTCAATCCGACGCAGAACATGGCGTCAGGGCCGCAATCCGGTCACGCGCATGTAGGCGTCGATGATCTGTCCTCCCCACATGAAGACGATCCATCCCGCCAGCGCCAGGTATTGGCCGAACGGCAGCGGCGTGGCCTTGTCGCGGCCCTGCACGGCGAGCAGGATCGCGCCGATCACCGCGCCCAGCACCGAGGAGATCAGCAGGGTCGGGAGCAGGGCCTTCGATCCGCACCATGCACCGATCGCGGCCAGCAGCTTGAAGTCACCATGGCCCATGCCGTTCTTGCCGGTGAGCTGCTTGAACACCCACCACACGATCCACAGCGAGACATAGCCCCAGGCTGCGCCGAGGATCGCCGACTTGGCCGGCACGTAGAGATGATCGCTGGCGGCGATCAGCCCCAGCCACAGCAGGGGCAGGGTGAGCTTGTCCGGCAGCAGCTGGGTGCGGACGTCGATGCCGGAGAGCGCGATCAGGAACCAGCTGAAGATCAGCGCCCCCCAACCCTGCCAACCGAAGCCGAAGCGCCAGACGCAGGCCAGCGACAACAGCATGGTCAGCAGTTCCACCAGCGGGTACTGCAGGGAGATCGGGGTACCGCAGTGGCGGCACTTACCGCGCAATGCGATCCAGCTCAGCAGCGGGATGTTCTCGTACCAGCGCAGACGCGTCTTGCAATGCGGGCAGTGCGACGGTTCCACCGCGATGCCGGGCGGCGCCGGCTCATAGACCTCGGGCAGCTCCAGGGCCTCGCGGGCTTCGCGTTTCCATTCCCACTCCATGCGCCTGGGCAGGCGCAGGATCACCACATTGAGGAAGCTGCCGGTCGCCAAGCCCAGACCGGCGATCAGGCCGTAGCCGAGCGCCGGCTGGGTGTCGAGATAGGCCATCCGTCAGCCGACCACCGAGGCCAGCTTGAAGATGGGCAGGTACATGCCGATCACCATGCTGCCGACCAGGACGCCGATCACCACCATCACCAGGGGTTCGATCAGGCTGGACAGCGCATCCACCGAGTTGTTCACCTCTTCCTCGTAGAAGTCGGCGACCTTGTACATCATGGTGTCGAGCGCGCCGGCCTCTTCGCCGATGGCGGTCATCTGCACCACCATGTGCGGGAACAGGTTGGTCTGCTTCATCGCGGTATTGACCTGGTAGCCGACCGCGACGTCATCGCGGATGCGTTTCACCGCATCGGTATAGACCATGTTGCCGGTGGCGCCAGCCACGGATTCCAGTGCCTCCACCAGCGGCACGCCGGCGGCGAAGGTCACGGCCAAGGTACGGGCGAAGCGCGCGATCGCCGAATTGTTGAGGATGGTGCCGATGATCGGGATCTTCAGCGAGATGCGATCGATGAAGTGCTGCAGCTTGAGCGAGCGCTTGTAGACATAGATGAAGCCGAAAATGCCGCCGGCGATCGCGATCAGGATGAGCCACCAGATCTTGACCACGATCCGGCTCGCCCACACGATCATCTGGGTGAAGGCGGGGAGGTCGGTGCCGAAGCTCTTGAAGATGTCCTCGAACTGCGGCACCACGTAGACCAGCAGCACGCCGCTGACCAGGATCGCCACCGCGATCACCATCGCGGGATAGAACAAGGCCTTCTTGATCTTGCCCTTGATGGTCTCGATGTTTTCCTTGTAGCTGGCGATGGTCTCCAGCACGGTTTCCAGCACACCGGCGCTTTCGCCGGCGCGAACCAGGTTTCGATACAACTCGTCGAACTGGACCGGGTGCTTGCTCAGGGTTTCGTAGAGCGACGAACCGCCGGAGATGTCATCGCGCAGGGCCATGATCATGTTCGCCATCTTCGGGTTCTTCTGGCCGCTGCCGATGATCTCCAGCGACTGCACGATCGGCACGCCGGACTTCATCATCGTCGCCCACATGCGGCTGAAGGTGGCAATGTCGCGCGGAGTGATCTTCTTGCCGGCGCCGCCCAACAGGGGCTTGGCCTTGAGTTTGACCACATCCGGAGTGATGCCCTGCTTGCGCAGCTCAGCCTTGACCAACGCCTCGTTCTTGGCGTCGATCTCGCCTTTCATCACCACGCCGCGCTTGTCCTTCCCCTTCCAGGCAAAGGTCTTCATGGCATTGGGATCGGGTTTCGCCTTCGGGGCGAACAGCCCGTTGCGGGCGGCAGTCCTGGGGGAGGAAGACATGCTCAGTCCTTGGTGACTCGGTTGATTTCGGCCAGGCTGGTGATTCCGTTCTTCGCCTTCATGAGCGCCGACTGACGCAGGTCACGGATACCGCTGCGTTGCGCGGCTTCCCCGATCTGCAGCATGTTGCCGCCCTTCAGCACGATGGCTTGGATCTCCTCGTTCATCGGCATCACCTGGTAGATGCCGGTACGCCCCTTGTAGCCCTCGGTACAGTCCGGGCAGCCGACAGCCTCATACAATGTGATGCCGGCGTCAACTTCTTCCTGCGTGAACCCTTCCGCCAGCAGGGCTTCCGCCGGCAGCTGGACCGGGCGCTTGCAGTCGTGGAGGCGGCGGGCCAGGCGCTGCGCGATCACCAGCGTGACCGAGCTGGTGATGTTGTAGGGCGCGATGCCCATGTTCATCAGGCGCGAGATGGTCTGCGGGGCGTCGTTGGTGTGCAGGGTGGACAGCACCATGTGGCCGGTCTGGGCGGCCTTGACCGCGATTTCCGCGGTCTCGAGGTCGCGGATTTCGCCGACCATGATCACGTCCGGATCCTGGCGCAGGAAGCTGCGGAGGGCGGCGGCGAAGGTCATGCCGCGCTTCTGGTTCTGCTGGACCTGGTTGATGCCGCCGACGCGGATTTCCACCGGATCCTCGACGGTGGAGATGTTGCGCGACTCGTCGTTGAGGATGTTCAGCGCGGTATACAGCGACACCGTCTTGCCCGAGCCGGTCGGCCCGGTCACCAGGACCATGCCGTAGGGTTTCTGGATGGCGGCCTCGAACATTTGGCGCTGGTCGTCCTCGTAGCCGAGCTTGTCGATACCGAGCTTGGCGGCGCTGCCGTCAAGGAGGCGCAGCACGATCTTTTCGCCAAACAGGGTCGGCAGCGTGCTGACGCGGAAGTCCATCTGCTTGGTGCGGCTGACATTGAGCTTGATGCGGCCGTCCTGCGGCACGCGCTTTTCGGCAATGTCGAGCTGGGCCATCACCTTGATGCGGGCGGCGACGCGATCCTTCATCTTGATCGGCACCCGGGTCATGATCCGCAGCAGACCGTCGACGCGCATGCGGATGCGGTATTCCGACTCGAAGGGCTCGAAGTGGATATCGGAAGCGCCACGGCGCACCGAATCCAGCAGCACCTTGTTGACGAATTTGACGATCGGGGCATCGTCGCTGCCGTCACCTACCGAAACGTCGCCGCCGCCATCTTCGTCGCTGGTATCCACCTCCAGCCCTTCCAGGCCTTCGGCGTCATCCATCATGGCGCTGAAGCTTTCGCCGGCCGCCTGCCAAGCTTCCAGCGTGCGCTTGAGCGTGGCTTCGTCGATCAGGATGGTCTCGATGCCGGTGCTGCCGGACTGGAAGCGGATTTCCTCCAGTCCCTGGGTATGGGTGGGATCGGAGATGCCGATATAGAGGCGGGTGCCGCGGCGGAACAGCGGCAGCACGCCATGCTTGGCGATCATCTCGGCGGAGACGAGCTTCATCGCATCGAGCTGCGGATCCATCGTCGCCGGATCGAACACCGGCAGACCGAATTCCATGGATTGCGCGGCGGCCAATGCCGGCGTCCCCACCAGACTGTGCTCCAGCAGGTAGTTGGCGATCGGCTTGCGTTCGGCGGTGGCTGCGTCCTGGGCCAGCCTTGCGGCGTCGGCGTCAAGGCTGCCGTCCAGCACCAGACGTCGGGCGATGCCGGTAATGCCGAGCAGGTTCTGCGAGGGGGCTGCGTTCATTCTGCGGGCGGGGCTCCGGTCGTTACCGGAAATTTAACGCACCTGCCCGCCGGATGCGAATCGGGGCAGGCCGTACCGTAAACTCGCGTGAAGATCAGGTCCCTGGGGAAATGCTGCATGCGGTTGTCGATCATCCTGCCGGCCAAGAACGAGGAAGCCGGCCTGGCCAAGGCATTACCCGCGTTGCGGGCACGCTGGCCGGAGGCCGAGGTGATCGTGGTCGATGATGGTTCCACGGACCAGACGGCGGCGGTGGCGAGCGAATTTGGTGCAATGGTGCTGTCCTCGCCGTATTCGATGGGCAATGGGGCCGCCATCAAGCGTGGTGCGCGCGCAGCGTCGGGCGACACCCTGGTTTTCATGGACGCGGATGGCCAGCACGATCCGGCGCATATCCAGACGTTGCTGGACCAGCTGGATGCCGGCTACGACATGGTGGTGGGGGCGCGTGACGGCAGCGGGCAGGCCAATGCCGGGCGGGGGCTGGCCAATGCTCTCTACAACCGCCTGGCAAGCTGGATGACAGGCCACAGCATCCTCGACCTGACTTCCGGATTCCGCGCAGCGCGCGCCGGCAAGTTCATGGAGTTCCTCCACCTGCTCCCGAACGGGTTCAGTTATCCAACGACCAGCACGATGGCTTTCTTCCGCAGCGCCTATCCGGTGGCCTATGTGGCGATCCCGGTGGCGAAGCGCGTGGGGACCAGCAGCCATATCCGCCCGGTCAAGGATGGCATCCGCTTTTTGCTGATCATCTTCAAGATCGCCACGCTGTATTCGCCGTTGAAGTTGTTTGCGCCGGTTGCCGCCTGCTTTGGCATTGCCGGACTGGGCTGGTATGCGTGGACATTCCACGAAAGCGGGCGCTTCACCAACATGAGCATGTTGTTGCTCAGTGCGGCGGTGATCATTTTTCTGATTGGCCTGATATCGGAGCAGATCACCAACCTGACGTATTTGGCGGCACGCGAGTCGAATGGCCGTGGATCGTGAGGCTGGGATAGCAGCAAGCGGCATCGCTTCGTGGCTGCGACGTACGCCGTTTCATCCACAATGGTTGATGCCATCAAGGGCCGTGGATGCGAGCATCCGGGAGTGCCGGGGGCGAGTGCTTGACATAGGTGCTGCCGATGGCTGGCTCGCTTCCCGGTTGCACGAAGGCGCGCACTATATTTCGGTCGATTATCCGGTCACGGCAATGGGGCTGTATGGCACGCGACCCCATGTATACGCCGATGCATGCTGCATGCCGATTGCGGACGAAAGTATCGATGCGGTCGCGTGTTATGAAGTCATGGAGCACGTGAGCCGGCCAGATGACCTGCTGGCAGAAGTTGCAAGGGTGCTGGCGCCCGGCGGCGTGGCTGAATTCACCATGCCATTTTTCTACCCGATCCATGACGCGCCACACGACTACCAGCGCTGGACGCGGCATGGCTGGGCAAGAGGCTTGAAGCAGGCAGGTTTGGACCCGGAGTCCATCGAGGCGAGGGGGCACTCGTTGCACGCTGCGGCCACGACGTTGTGCCTGGGGCTGGCAGGCCCGTTCCATCGCGGGCGTCCCCTGGCCCTGCTGGTGGCGGCTCCAGTCTTGATGGCCGTGTTTCCGGTCGTGAACTTGACCGCATGGATCGTTGCGGGTTTGTGGCCATCATGGGACGCGATGTCGATTGGATATCGGATCCTGGCCAGGAAACCGGGGGCATGACGCCGCGCGAGCCATCGACATTGCTGGTGCTGGCATCCACCTACCCGAGATGGAAAGACGATCATGAGCCGGGGTTCGTGCATGAGTTGGCGAAAAGGCTCGCAGGTCGTTTCCGCGTGATCGTCCTTTGTCCGCATGCTGTCGGGGCATCGGAGCGGGAAATCCTTGATGGCGTGGAAATCATCCGCTATCGCTATGCACCGCGAAGCTGGGAAACACTTGTCAATGACGGCGGCATCGTGGCGAACCTGCGCGCGAATCGCTGGAAATATTTCCTGGCGCCAGGATTCGCGTTGGCCCAGGCATGGCATGCATGGAGGATCTGCCGGCGCGAGAAAGTCGGGATCATCCACGCCCATTGGCTGGTGCCGCAGGGGGTTGTTGCCGCGCTGTTGCAGTTGATGCCCGGCACAAATATTCCATATCTTGTTACGTCGCATGGTGCGGACCTCCATGCAGTGCAAGGTGGCGTGCTGAACCGGTTGAAGCGCCTTGTCGCAAATCGAGCGGCGGCGGTGACCGTCGTCAGTGGGGCGATGAAAGACAAGTTGCGCGCGCTGGGCGTGGGCACGGCGAAAATATCGGTGCTGCCCATGGGCGTGGACATGCAAGAGCGTTTCAGTGCTTCCGGGGCGGAGTCACGATCGGCCCGGGAGCTCCTGTTCGTCGGACGCCTTGTCGAGAAGAAGGGGCTTCGGCATTTGCTGGACGCAATGCCGATGGTGTTGCGCAGCCTGCCCGACGCAACGCTGACCATCGCAGGTTTTGGGCCGGAGGATGGCAGGCTCAAGGCGCAGGCAGAGGCGTTGCGACTGGGATCAAGCGTGCGTTTCCTCGGGGCGGTGCCGCAGGCCGGACTTCCGGCCCTGTATCACCATGCGGCATTGTTCGTTGCGCCGTTCATACGCGCGAAATCCGGCGACGAAGAAGGGCTTGGCTTGGTCCTGGTCGAAGCGATTGGCTGCGGCTGCCCGATTCTGGCGGGCAACGTGCCCGCGCTGGCGGAGGTTTTGGGCGACGACTTCGATGACATGGCGGTTGATCCCCTGGACGCGACGGATTTGTCGAATCGCATCATCAAGATGCTGGGCGATCCCATCGAAACGAATGCCCGCGCAGCACTTCTGCGGAAGGCGATTGGCGAACGATTCGACTGGAAGAATGTCGCGGATGAATATGCGCGGCTGCTCGGATCGTGCATGGGGATCACGTCGAAGTGATCAAGGCCTGGCTCAAGCGCATCGTGCTGTGGCTCGGCCTGTTGCTGTGTTTGTATGCATTGTGGCGCGCGCGCGCGCTGGCAGGAGATGCTTTTGTTCGAATCAGCCCGGTAGGTTGGCTGATGGCCGGATCGTTGCTGGTTGCCGGGTGGCTATTTGCGGTATTGGCCTGGCGCCAGTATTTGCTGGCCTGTACCGGGCACGATCCCGGCTGGCGAATGAGCGCGCGGCAACTCGGGTTGCTGCTAGTGGGGAAATACGTGCCGGGTGGGGTGTTCGGTTTCCTTGCTCGCATGTACGACCATGCGGGGGCGCCGCGCCACCGCTTGCTCTGGGCCGGACTTGCCGAACAAATGGTGGCCGTCGCCATGTCGATTGCCGTGGGGGGCGTGCTTTATGCGACCGCCGTCCTGCGCGACCTGGCATGGGCATGCCTTGTAATTCCATTGCCTTTGATTGCCATCCTGGGATTATGGTTGCTGCGTCACTCCACGGCATGGCTACCATGGCTGCGCCGGCATGAAATTCTTTCCCTGCGGTTTCCATGGCGGAAACTGTTGATTGCAGCATCGATGCAGTTGATCCAACAGTTGGCATGGGCGGCGCTGGTCATTTTGTTGGCATGTGAACTGTACGGGGTGGATGGTTATGCGGCCTCGGGTGTGGCGGGGGCATTCCTGCTTGCAGTCGCAGCCGGCATGCTCGCGATTTTCGCGCCGGGGGGCATCGGGGTACGGGAGGCTGCATTGGTGGGGTTGGCGTCGCGTTGGATTGGCACGGAGCAGGCGATTTTCATCACGGCATTACTGCGCATACTCAACACCTTGCTCGATATGGGGGCTGGCAGTGTCGCGGTCCTGTCCGGGAAACGCATGAAAAACACAGAGGGAAACAGGGTATGAAATGGCTCGCAAAATGGTTGCCGCTGCTGGGTTTCCGCGGTTCGAGCAATTATTGGCGACAACGCTACCGCTTGGGCGGTGATTCCGGTGCCGGATCGGGCGGCATCGCCGCGGAATACAAGGCGCAGGTCTTGAATGATTTCGTGCGTGCGCATGGAGTGGCCGACGTCATCGAATTCGGTTGCGGGGACGGGCGCCAACTGGAGTTGGCGCAATACCCTGCCTACCTGGGATTGGACATCAGCGAGGAAGCCATTGCATGGTGCCGCCAGCGTTTCGGGGGAGATCCCGGCAAGCGGTTCGCATTGCTGGACGACTACACCGGGGAAGATGCGGATCTTGCGCTGTCACTCGATGTACTTTTCCATTTGGTCGAGGATGAAGTGTATTTCGACTACCTGGACCGGCTGTTTGCAGCAGGCCGGCGCTTTGTCGTCGTCTATGCGACTTCAGTCGCCGATGCGCCGCGCACGCTTCGTCACGTGCGCCATCGCCCCGTGGAGACGGATATTCGCGCGCGCTTTCCCGGCTTCACCAGGTTGGTGGAAGTCGAGGCGATGTTACCGCCGCCCGTCGAGCAAGGAGAGGGGGGGTATACGAGGTTTATGGTTTACAGGCGGGCGAGTGGTTCTTGATGGCGGGCTGTCATCAGCGAACGGCTTGTTTTTTCCGACTGGCGTTGGCAACGGCTTCCAACTTCGCGGCCCACTCCTGTCGACCGCGTGATCTCATGTCGGCAGCAATTTTTCCAGGGAATGCATCGCCCGGCGGGGCCTGTTCCACGGCTCGCGCAAAGTAGGCATATGCACGTTCTGGTTGGCGGGTCTGGCCGAGCACGAAATAACCGATCGAGGACAATTCGTTCATTCCCAACACGGCCCGGTTGGAAATGATATCGAGGCTTTCAAGCACTCCGTCTTCATTCAGGGCGACGCCCTCACTGACGTTGTACATGAGGACCGAGGTTGTTCGCATGTTTTCCGGTCCCAAATTGACTCGTTGAAGTCGTTCGAGAAGGTCGTTCCAATCCGATTGGGTGACGCTGCCGCGTTTTGTTTTGAAAACAATCAGGTTGACCAGGCTGGTAACGGAGTATGGCGCGGCGGCCGCGCCCTTCCCGCAAATATCGATCGCCTTGTCGAGGTAGGGGTTTGCCGGGTCTTTCCCGCCACCAAGCTTGTAGTAATACAGACACATTGAATTCCAGGCGCGCGCGGAGTGGGGAGCCAACTCGGTGCTGGCACGCGCAAGTGTCAATGGGTTGCTCCACGTCCGAACACGAACGGTGGTGGCGCCGGCAAGCAACCCCAGCAAAAGAACGCATGCCGCCACACCAGCCGCCGGGCGAATGCGCATGCGCTGCCCGACCAGCACCAACAGGTCCCCAACAGCGAGGACTATGCCAATGAGCGGGAAATGATTTCTATGTTCGAATGCGAGCTCGAGGCCGATGACGTTGCTGGTTACGAAATGGCCGGCGAAAAAAAGCAATATGCCCAGTGCCAGCAGCGGCCTTTGAATACGCAAGCGCCAGGTAACGATCAACAACGAAACCACCAGCAGGATCGATGGCAGGGTGGTCCAGGGTTGAAACAGTCCACGTGACGGCTGGAGCCAGTCGTAATAGAACGGCATGTGCGAGGGGAGGGGAAGCAGGATCTCCCACAGGTACATGCACAGCACCCGGCCTTGCGTCAGCAGGCGCTCGGAACTGGAAAAGTCGCGGCCGGGATAGGCATCCGAATGCCAGAAATGCGGCACGACCACCAGCAGATAGAGCGCGGCCCCGGCTACGGTCGCGTAGAGGTAGCCCTTGCGCAGCAATCGCCCGACTTCCGGGCTGGCTGCCTGAAAGCGCAGTACGGTGAGCTCAAGGGCGAGCATGTAGGCAGGCAGGATGATTGCATCTTCCTTGCATGCGAATGCAAGCGCCCACAACAATCCGGTCAACATCAATCCCGTGCGACCGGAGTTTCCTTTGATCTGGGCCTGCCGTGCTCCCAGGTATGCCAGCAACGCCAGCAGCAGGAACAGCGTGGACATGGTCTGCATGCGTTGTACTACGTACAGCACCGAAGACGCCTGCAGGGGATGAACTGCCCAGGCCAAAGCCAGTGCAAGGCCTGCCCATTGCGCGCGTGCGATGCGCACGCCTGCTGCCAGCAGCAATGCCCGGAAGAACCAGGCAAGTACGATCGTGGTCAATGCATGGATGGCGATGTTGGTAGCCTTGAATACCGTGGGATCAAGGCCTCCGCGCCAATAGTCGAGGGCGAGGCTGAGCGTTGGGAGTACGCGCGTGACGCCACCGGGCTGCGGGCCGAATGCCGCGGCGTACAGCGAGGCGGCATCCACGCTCTGCAAGTGCACTGCCGGGTTGTCGACGATGTTTGCCCCATCGTCGAAAACGAACCCGCCATGCAGGCCGGGTAGAAACAACAAGCTGGCCAGCGCGCCACAAATCAGGCTGGCCAACAGAAACCAACGAATCGACAGGGTCATGGGGGGTGGATGCAAATGATTAAGCGACCACATGATTATCGTGGTCGCTCAGCCTCTGGGATACCCATGCTCATGCAGGGCATGCCTTCGAGGTGAACCGATCGGGCCTGGGGGGATCCGCTCAGGGGGCGACAGTGCAGTTCCCGGTCTGCATGCTGCAGGTCGTTTGCTTGTTCCCCGGCTGATGCGGGGTGCCCGTGATGGGAGTACTGAAATTGGTTGCGGTGTCGGCGGTGCTGCAGGCCTTTTGTGGCGGTGCCGCAGGCGTGCTGCTGTTGTACAAGGCAGCAAGGGAGAAGTTGGCGTAGTTCTTCATTTCCATCAGGCAGGCGTTGTTGGCCGACTTGATGCGGTAATTGTTGTAGGCCGGCAGCGCGATGGCGGCCAGAATGGCAATGATCGCAACCACGATCATCAGTTCGATGAGCGTAAAGCCGCTTTCGGTCTTGGACATGTCGTCGATTCCCCCAAGGAATTGCTGCTATGGGGATAAAGCAAAGTGCGTGCCAATGGCCGGCTTTGCGCAAATAAAAAAAGCCCCTCTGCGAGGGGCTTTTTGATTCACCAGCGATGCCGGCGAAATCTTGGCTCAGCGCGGGGCCGAGCAGGTGGCCGAACCAGCGGCGCAATGGGTGCTCTTCGTGCCCGGGGCAGCGGGGCCGAAGGTGATGGACGAGTTGTTGCTCACGTCAGCAGCCGTCAGAGCGGCGGTAGGCGAGGTGCAAGCCTTGGCCAGCGGCACCGGAACCGGCGTCATGTTCGACATCACGGCAGCCACGGCCGAGTTCATGTAAGCCTTGGCTTCTGCCTGGCAGGCGCCTTCAGCCGACTTGATGCGGTAGTTGTTGTAGGCCGGCAGCGCGATGGCGGCCAGGATGGCGATGATCGCGACGACGATCATCAGTTCGATCAGGGTGAAACCTTGCTGCTTCTTCATTTGGATAATCCCCATGGAGTGGAAGTTTCGCGTATCACGTGCGCCGGGCGGGGGATCCAGTCCTTGGAACCAGACGACAGGACACGTGCCGGAAGAGTGAAGCAGGCGCCATGCCAGTCGTCAATCCCCCGCTAACCCGTTGATAAATGGTGTGCGTCGTTCCGGGGGTAGGTCACATGTTCACCTTCGTGAAGCCAAATGTGACAAAACTGGGCAGGAATGGCCGGTTTCCGGCCTTTCGCCGATGAATGGTTACTCCATCCCCAGTTTCTTCAGCTTGTAGCGCAGGGCCCGGAAGGTGATGCCCAGCGCCGCCGCCGTTTTCGTCTTGTTGTAGCGGTTTTCCAACAGGGCCTTTTCGATGGCCGCGCGTTCCAGCTGTTCCATGGCGCCGGTGAGGTCGCCATTGGTGCCGGGCGCGGCGGGAACGGGTGCTGCAATGGCGGGCGCGGCAGGTGCCGGGGCGATGGTCGCCACGGGGATGGCTGCGCTTGGTTCGGAAGCCGGCACCGGTGCGGCCTGCGGCAGGCGCAGGTCGCTGGCGTGGATCAGCTCGCCATCGGCCAGGGTCATCGCGCGTTCCAGGGTGTTCTCGAGTTCGCGGATGTTGCCGGGGAAGGAATAGGCGCGCAGGGCGGCGAGGGCATCGTCCGACAGTGACGGCGGCGCCGGCAGTCCGTGGCGTTCCGCAAGCCTGGCGAGGATGGCAGCGCTCAGTACCGGCAAGTCGTCGCCACGTTCGCGCAACGGCGGCACGCTCAGCTCGATCACGTTGATGCGGTAGTAGAGGTCATGGCGGAAGCTGCCAAGTTCGACCAGTTTCGCCAGGTCCTTGTGGGTCGCGGAGAGGATGCGCACGTCCACCTGTTCCTCGGCCTGGCCGCCGACCGGGCGCACCGATTTCTCCTGGATGGCGCGCAGCAGCTTCACCTGCATGCCCAGTGGCAGCTCGGCGACTTCATCGAGGAACAGGGTGCCGCCGTTGGCCGCCTGGAACAGGCCCTGCTTGTCGGCGTGGGCGCCGGTGAAGCTGCCCTTCCGGTGTCCGAAGAATTCGCTTTCCATCAGTTCCGCGGGAATCGCGCCGCAGTTGACCGGAACGAACGGGCCGGAAGTGCGCGGGCCGCTATGGTGGATGGTGCGCGCGACCAGTTCCTTGCCCGATCCCGATTCGCCATGGATGTAGACCGGCGCCTGGCTGCGCGCGACCTTGTCGATCGTCTGGCGCAGCGTCTGCATCGCCGGTGATTGCCCGAGCATGCGTCCGCCGGGCGATTGCGTCTGCGCGGTTTCGTGTTCGGAACGCAGGCGCAGCGCGTTGCGCACCAGTTCGCGCAGGATGTTGAGGTCGACCGGCTTGCTGACGAAGTCGAAGGCACCGCGCTTGAGCGCTTCCACCGCGGCTTCGACGTTGCCGAAGGCGGTGATCATCGCCACCGGCATGCCGGGATGCGCAGCCGCGATGTGGGTGATCAGGTCCATGCCCGAGCCATCGGGCAGGCGCATGTCGGTGAGGCAGAAATCGAATTCCTGGCCCGCCAGCTGGGCCTTGGCGGCGGCAACCGTTGCGGCGGTTTCCACCCGCAGGCCCATGCGCGTGAGGGTGACCACCAGCAGTTCGCGGATGTCGCGCTCGTCATCGACCACAAGGGCGCTTTGCGTATCCGCCATGCGTGAATTCTGATTGTCTCGGGGGAGCCGCCAGTTTAGCGCGACGATTGCGTCGTGGTCGGCAGCAGGGCGGTGGCTCCTTGCAGGCTTAGCCGGAAACAGCTGCCGAAGGGCAGGCGCAGGTATCCGAGTTCGCCCTGGTTGGCGTGGGCCAGTTCGCGGGCGATGTGCAGGCCGAGGCCGGTGCCGTGTTCCGAGGTGGTGAAGAACGGCCGGAACAGGTTGCGTTCGTCGGCTTCGGCGATGCCGGGACCGGTGTCGAGGACGTCCACCAAAGCCTGCTGACGTTCGCGGCGCACGCGCAAGGTGATGCGCGCCGGTTCGCCGGGCATGCGCCCGTAGTAGCGTGCGTTGCTGACCAGCACCAGCAGGATCTGGTGGACATGCTTGGGATCGGCGAGCGCGGGCTGCGGTTCCGGCGGCAACACCAGCTCTAGCGTGTCTGCATCAAGCGGATAGCTGCGCCGGTATTCCTCGGCGAATTCCGCGACCACGGTACGCAGGTCGATTGCCTGCGGGTTGGCGCGTTCGCGTCGCGCCATGCTCAGCACGCTTTCGACGATGCCGTTCATCCGCGTGGTCTGCTTGCGCACGATCTCCAGCATCTTGCGGTCCATCACCGTCAGGTCGTCGGACTCTTCCAGCAATTGCGTGGAATAGCTGATCGCCGACAGCGGGTTGCGGATCTCGTGGGCAAGGCTGGCGGAGAAGCGGCCGAGCGCGGCGAGGGTTATGCCTTCGGCGCGTCGCGATGCCTGCGAGGTGTCATCAAGGAAGACCAGCACGTCGTCGCCGCCGGCGTGCAGGCGCAGGAATTGCGGGAGGATCTCCGCCTGTTCGGCCCCCATGCGCAGCGGCTGGGTGTTGAGTGCGCCGTCGGCCTGCCAGTCGCGCAGGCGTTGCGCCAGGTCGGGCGATGCCAGTCCCAGAGGTCGATGGCCATCGCCGGCCTCGCCAAGCAGCGCAAGCGCCGCTTCATTGGCGAGACGGATCAGGCCGTCGCGTTCGACGATCACCACGCCGGTCGGCATGCGCCGGATGATCAGCTCGTTCAATGCGGCAAGATCGGCGACCTCCTCGCCACGGCGGCTGGCTTCGGTTTCGCCGCGCACCATGCGCTGGCCCATTACGTGCGCCAGCCAGGCGATGGCGAAATAACTGGCGCCGAAGATCAACGGTTCGATCCACGGATGGCTCCAATCCGTGCCGAACAACTGGCGCCACACCAGCGGCGCGACGAAGGTGAGGGTGGCGAGCGCCGCGGTAACCAGCCCGAACCACAGCGACAGCAGCAGGGATGCCGCGGCGACGTTGAGGATGAGCATGATCGCGATCACCGGCGATGCTTCCGGAATCGCGTTGATCGCCGCGTTGGCGAAGAAGATGTCGATCAGGGTGCCGATGGCGATCTGCGGGCCCACGCGCATTTTCGTGCGCGCAAACAGCATCAGGATGACGGCGAGGACGAGGTAGCCGCAGCTGATCCACGTGGCCAGCATCGGGTCGTCGAAATCGCCCAGCCACTTGCCGCCGATGCCGGTGGTGACGGCGGCGATCATGGCTGCGGCGAAGGCGCGATAGATGGCGTAGGCGCGCAGTTCGCGGCGGATGCTGTCGTCGTCGAAGCGCTGGATCGATCTGGGGCGGGACACGGGAGCTCCTGGGGCCTGCTGGCCCTGGTCGGGCGAGTGTATCGGGCCGCCATCCGGACAGGTTTTGCCGCAGTGCGACATCTGCGCGACAATAGGGGGCTGGCCGGGGCAATCCGCGGCCGTGCTTTCATCCCAGAATTTCCCTTCCCGACCCCCGGTGAGCCATGAATTTCCACGAGTACCAGGCCAAACAATTGTTCGGCGACTACGGCATTGCCGTCCCCAAGGGCCAGGTGGCCCATTCCCCCGATGAGGCGGTTGCGGCCGCGAAGGCCATCGGCGGCGATTTCTGGGTGGTGAAAGCCCAGATCCACGCGGGCGGCCGTGGCAAGGCCGGCGGCGTCAAGCTCGCCAAGACCCTGGATGAGGTGAAGCAGTACGCCAAGGCGATGCTGGGCACCAAGATGGCGACCTACCAGACCGCCGGCGTCGAGCTGCCGGTCGACAGCGTGCTGATCACCCAGGCCACCAATATCGACAAGGAACTCTACCTGTCGGTGCTGGTCGATCGCGCCACCCAGACCGTCACCTTCATCGCCTCGGCGGAAGGCGGCATGGACATCGAGCAGGTCGCCCACGAGAAGCCGGAAGCGATCAAGACCCTGCACGTGAACTACGTCGAAGGGCTGCAGCCGTACCAGTGCCGCGATCTCGCCTTCGCGCTCGGCTTGAACGCCAAGCAGGCCGGCCAGCTGACCAAGATCATGCTGGGCCTGTACAAGCTGTTCAACGACAAGGACCTGGCGCTGGTCGAACTCAACCCGCTGGCGATCCTCGACGACGGCAACCTCGCCGTGCTCGACGGCAAGATCAATTCCGACGACAACGCCAACTTCCGTCATCCGGAACTGGTCGCGATGCGCGACGTGCGCCAGGAAGACGAGACCGAAGTGCTCGCTTCGAAGTACGACCTCAACTACGTGACCATGGACGGCAACATCGGCTGCATGGTCAACGGCGCAGGCCTCGCGATGGCGACGATGGACGTGATCTCGCTCAACGGCGGCTCGCCGGCCAACTTCCTCGACGTCGGCGGCGGCGCCAACAAGGAGAAGGTGACCGAGGCATTCAAGCTGATTCTGCGCTCGCCGACCGTCAAGGCGATCTTCGTCAACATCTTCGGCGGCATCGTCCGCTGCGACATGATCGCAGAAGGCATCATCGCCGCGGTCAAGGAAGTGGGCGTCAAGGTGCCGGTGATCGTGCGTCTTGAAGGCACGAACGTGGATGCCGGCAAGGAGCTGCTGAAGAACTCCGGCCTGGCGATCATCCCGGCCGACGACATCAACGATGGCGCGAAGAAGGCGGTGGAAGCCGTCAAGAACGCCGCCTGATCACAGCTTCGAGGAAAAGAACATGTCTGTCTTGATCAACAAGAACACGAAGGTGCTGGTGCAGGGCTTCACCGGCTCGCAGGGCACCTTCCACGCGCAACAGATGCTCGATTACGGCACCAAGGTCGTTGGTGGCGTGACCCCGGGCAAGGGCGGCACCCAGCACCTCGGCCTGCCGGTGTTCGACACCATGCAGGAAGCCGTGAAGGCGACCGGTGCCGATGCCTCCGTCATCTACGTGCCACCGCCGTTCGCGGCCGACGCGATCATGGAAGCGGCGGCTGCCGGCATCAAGGTGATCGTGTGCATCACCGAGGGCATCCCGGTGCTCGACATGATGCGCGTCAAGAACGTGCTGAAGGCCTATCCGGATGCGCGCCTGATCGGGCCGAACTGCCCCGGCGTGATCACCCCCGGCGAATGCAAGATCGGCATCATGCCGGGCCACATCCACATGCCGGGCAAGGTCGGCATCGTGTCGCGTTCGGGCACGCTGACCTATGAAGCCGTGAAGCAGACCACCGACGCCGGCCTCGGCCAGTCGACCTGCATCGGCATCGGCGGCGATCCGATCAACGGCACCAACTTCATCGATGCGTTGAAGCTGTTCCAGGACGATCCGCAGACCGAAGGCATCATCATGGTCGGCGAAATCGGCGGCAGCGCCGAAGAAGAAGCGGCCGAGTACATCGCCAAACACGTCACCAAGCCTGTCGTCGGTTTCATCGCCGGTGCCTCCGCGCCGAAGGGCAAGCGCATGGGCCACGCCGGTGCGATCGCCTCGGGTGGTTCGGGCACGGCCGAAGGCAAGTTCGCCGCGATGGAAGCCGCCGGCGTGACGACGGTGAAGTCGCCGGGTGACCTCGGCGCCGCGATTGCGAAGCGGTTGGCGAAGTAAACTGCAGCCACACGCAGGAACAACGGGCCGCCGCGTGCGGCCTTTTGTTTGCCCGGAGATTTCACCCATGGCTTCATCGCTCCGCATCGCACTCGCGCAATTCGATTTCCCGGTCGGCGATGTCGCCGGCAATACGCAACGCATCGCCCGGATGATCGTCGAGGCGCGCGATGTCCATCGCGCCGATATCGTGATGTTCCCGGAACTGGCGATCTCCGGTTACCCGCCGGAAGACCTGCTGTACCGGCCTTCGTTCCTCCACGATTGCGAATCGGCGCTGGAATCGGTAGCGCGTTCGGTGGAAGGCATCGTCGCGATCGTCGGCTGGCCGCAATCGGCCGGCGCGGTGGTCTACAACGCGGCCAGCGTGCTGCGCGATGGCGGTATCGAACGCACCTACCGCAAGCGCGAATTGCCCAATTACGCAGTGTTCGATGAGCGCCGCTATTTCGATATCGACCCCGATCGCGACGACTGCGTGTTCGAGGTCGGGGGCGTGTCCGTCGGATTGGTGATCTGCGAGGACCTGTGGTTCCCGGAACCGATCGCATCCACCGTGAAGGCCGGTGCGCAACTGGTGCTGGTGCCGAACGCATCGCCGTTCGAACGCGACAAGGCGGCGCAGCGCGACGCACTGATGGCCGAGCGCAGCCGCGAGACCGGCGTCGGCATCGCCTATCTCAACGTGGTCGGCGGCCAGGACGCGCTGGTGTTCGATGGCGGCTCGGTGCTGGCCGATGGCGACGGCACGGTGCATCCGGCGGCGCAGGCGTTTGCCGAGCACTGGCTGGTGGCAGACTACGACGCGGCGACGCGCAAGTTTGCCCAGGTGCAGTGGCCGGCCGAAACCGACGAGAGCCGCGAGAGCCAGGCGTGGCGCGCGATCGTGCGGGGCATTCGCGACTACTGCGGCAAGAACGGGTTCAAGAACGCATGGCTGGGGTTGTCGGGCGGCATCGACTCATCTCTGGTGCTGGCGCTCGCGGTCGATGCGCTGGGCACCGACAACGTCACCGCGGTGCGGATGCCGTCGCGCTACACCGCCGGTCTCTCCAATGATCTCGCGCAGCAGCAATGCGACGTGCTCGGCGTGCGCCTGCTGGCGTTGCCGATCGAGCAGCCGTTCAAGGCCTATCTCGATACCCTGCACGAAGCGTTCACCGGGAAGGCGGTCGACGTCACCGAGGAAAACCTGCAATCGCGCATCCGCGGTGCGTTGATGATGGCGATGAGCAACAAGTTCGGCGGACTGTTGCTGACCACCGGCAACAAGAGCGAGTACGCGGTCGGCTACGCCACCATCTACGGGGACATGTGCGGTGGTTATGCGCCGATCAAGGATCTCTACAAGACCGAAATCTTCGCGCTGTCGCACTGGCGCAACGCCGCGACCGCGCGCGAGGAGATCCCGGTCGCGGTGATCGAGCGTCCGCCCAGCGCGGAACTGCGCGAGAACCAGAAGGACCAGGATTCGCTGCCGCCCTACGACGTGCTCGATGCGATCCTGCTGCGCTACGTCGACCAGGAACAGTCGCGCGACGAGATCGTGGCGGCAGGTTTCGATGCCGCGCTGGTCGACAAGGTGGTGCGGCTGGTGCGTATCAGCGAATGGAAGCGCCACCAGGCCGCGCCGGGACCGAAGGTGTCGCGGCGGGCGTTCGGAAAGGAACGCCGCTATCCGATCAGCAACGGCTATCGCGGATAGCATCAACGAAAACGGGACCCGAGGGTCCCGTTTCGTCATGCATCCGATGCGTCTTGATCAGTGGCGACCGATGGCCTCGTCGCCACCGCGCGCGAACGGGTTCAGGCGGTGGAAGATCGACGGATTCTTCGGCCAGCCGCCCTTGAGCCACGGGTGGTTGGGATCGTTCAGCGCCAGCACGCGCTTGGCGTCATCGGCCAGCACCTGGTTGCCGAGACGGGTGCTGGCTTCGGCCAGCACCGCGACGGCATCGTTCTGGTAGGCGCTCTGCGGATAGGTTTCCAGCAGGTACTTGGCGCGGTCGGCGGCGCCGACCCAGGCGTCGCGGCGCAGGTAGTAGACGGCGGTGCCGAGTTCGAAGCGGGCGAACTGGTCACGCAAGTAGATCATGCGCTGGCGCGCATCGCCGGCGTAACGGCTGTTCGGGAAACGTTCGACGATCAGGCCGAAGTCGTTGTACGCCTGCATCGGCGCGGCGAGGTCGCGCTGGCTCATGTCGAGGTCGAACACGTGCTGCAGGAACACCGTGTTGCGCGACTGGTTGGCCAGGCCGCGCAGGTAGTACATGTACGGCACGTTGCGATTGGTCGGATAGGTGCGCAGGAAGCGGTCGATCGAGGAGATCGCGTCGTCGTTGTTGTTCGACTTGTATTGCGCGTAGGCCATTTCCATCAGTGCCTGCTCGGCGTACGGGCCGTACGGATACTGCGCGATGAGGCGCTTGAAGTCCTCTTCAGCATTGCCGTAGCTGCCGCCCATGATCTGGTCGTGCGCCTTCTCGTAGATCGTGGCGACGGGCTGGCCCTCGACGTCCTTGCCCTTCTTGGATTTGCCGAGCGATTTGCAGCCGGTCATGGCCACGGTGATGGCCAGCAGGGCAACGATGGCCGGGGAGATGGAACGCAGGCGTGGGGTCATGGATCGCGGGCAGGACGCCGGGAAAGCGGAACCGCGATAATACCCCAGCCGATCCGGCGGCCCCGCCGTCCGGATGAACGCCACCCGACTCATCTGGCCTGCCGTGACCGACTCCGCATCCAACCCCGATTCCGAAACTCTCGTCGCCAGCGTCCCCTACGCAATGGCCGGCAAGCGCCTGGACGCCGCCCTCGCCGAGCTGTTCCCGCAGTACTCGCGGGCGCGGCTGACTGCCTGGGTCAAGTCCGGTGACGTCAGCGTGGACGGTGTCCGCGACCTGCGTCCGCGCGACATCCTGCGCGGCGGCGAGCTGGTCTCCCTGGTGGTCGTGCAGGAGACCCAGACCCATGCGGTGGCGCAGGACATCCCGCTGACCATCCTCCACGAGGATCCCGACCTGTTCGTGATCGACAAGCCCGCGGGCCTGGTCGTACATCCGGGCGCTGGCAATCCCGACGGAACCCTGGTCAACGCGCTGCTGTACCGCGACCCGTCATTGGCGGCGCTGCCGCGCGCGGGCGTGGTGCACCGCCTCGACAAGGACACTTCGGGCGTGATGGTGGTGGCGCGGACCCTGCCGGCACAAACCAAACTGGTGGAGATGCTGGCGGCGCGCGATGTCCATCGCCAATACCTGGCGGTCGTGGTCGGCGCGCTGGTCTCGGGCGGGACCGCCAACGCCGCGATCGATCGCCACCCGCGCGATCGCCTGCGCATGGCCGTGCGCGAGGATGGCCGCGACGCCGTGACGCACTACCGCCTGCGCGAACGCTTCCGCGCGCACACCGCGCTGGAGTGCCGGCTCGAGACCGGGCGCACCCACCAGATCCGCGTCCACATGCAGCACCTCAAGCATCCCATCCTCGGCGATCCGCTGTATGGCGGATCCCTGCGCCTGCCCAAGGGCGCGAGCGAGGAACTGGCCACCGCGCTGCGTGGTTTCAAGCGCCAGGCCCTGCACGCGGAAGTGCTGGAGTTCGCGCACCCGACCACCGGCGAACCATTGCGTTGCCAGGCCGAAGTGCCGGCCGACATGCGCGGCCTGATGCAGGCGCTGCGCGAGGATGCGCGCGCCCACGAAGAAGCGAACAGCGGCCGTCGATGAGCGCCTGGCTTGATGCCGATTGGCCGGCACCACCGCGCATCCGTGCCCTGACGACGACGCGCCACGGACTCGGGGTATCGCAGCCACCGTTCGATCACCTCAATCTCGGGTTGCGCAATGGCGATGATGCCGAGGCGGCGCTGGAGAACCGGCGCCAGCTCGAACGCGCGCTGGAGCTGCCGTCGTCGCCGCGCTGGCTGCGCCAGGTGCATGGCGTCGATGTGGTGCGCTTCGATGGCGCGGCTGTCGATGCAGGGCCGCAAGCCGACGCCGCGGTGACATCGACGCCCGGCGTCGTCCTCGCCATCCTCACCGCCGATTGTTTGCCGATGGTGGTGGCTGCCCGCGATGGCAGCGAAGTCGCGGCGGCGCACGCCGGCTGGAAGGGGCTCGCCGCTGGCGTGCTGGAGGCGACGGTCGCATCGATGCAGGCTGCGCCTGCGGATTGCGTTGCGTGGCTGGGGCCGGCGGCGGGGCCGCAGGCTTACGAGATCGGCGAGGAAGTGCGTGATGCCTTCATCGCGCATGATCGTCGCGCCGACCATCGTATTGAATCCGCCTTCGTGGCGACGCGGCCCGGCCACTGGCGGGTCGATCTCTACGCGCTCGCGCGCCAGCGCCTCGCCGATGCCGGCGTGAACGACGTGCATGGCGGCACGCATTGCACCATCCGCGAATCGGAATCCTTTTTCTCGCATCGCCGCGACCGCAACAGCGGACGCATGGCGACGCTCGCATGGATCGAACCTTGAGCATCACTCTGTTCCAGCGCCTGCTCGGCGCCGAATTCTTCCATCTCGCGCCGGCCATCAAGGCCTTGCATGGCCGCAGCGGCGAATTCCGCTACGCAGGGCGCGCCAATGTCCGTCGCGGGCGCGGCCTGTCGAAGGCGTTGCTGGCGCGCATGCTGCGCTTGCCGCCGGCGATGGAGGACGCACCGATCGTGATCCGTTTCAGCGCCAGGGCGGAAGTCGAATCGTGGCAGCGGCGGTTCGGCAGCGCATCGATGCAGACGAAACTGCTGGCTCGCGATGGCCTGTTGAAGGAACGCCTGGGGCCATGCACGTTTGACTACCGGCTGGTACGCGTCGGCAAGGAGCTGGCGTGGACGGTGGAACGCGCGCGGCTGTTCGGGATCATCCCGGTGCCGGCAAAAATGTTCGACGGCGTGCGCTGCCGCGAATCGCAGGGTGAGGCCGGCCGCTACTGTTTCTTCGTCGAGGCGAGGCTGCCGGTGCTGGGCCTGCTGGTCGGCTACGAAGGCTGGCTGGAGCCGGACGATGGCGCGACAGCTGCCTGAAGCCGGACACGATGCAGCGGGCGCGATCATCGTCTTCGATGGCGTCTGCGTGCTATGCAATGGCTGGGTGCGTTTCCTGTTGAAGCACGATCGCAGGGGCCGTTATCGTTTTGCCGCGATGCAGGGCGAGGCCGGACAGCGATTGCTCGCGGCGCACGGACTCGATCCCCATGATCCGTCGTCGTTCCTGCTGATCGAAGGCGGACAGTCGTGGCGCGATACCGACGCGATCCGTCGCGTCGTGACCGGCCTCGGTGGCGTGTGGCGAATCGGGCACGCACTGGTGCTGCTGCCGCGGCCGTTGCGCGATGCGCTGTATCGCCCGGTTGCGCGCAATCGCTATCGCCTGTTTGGCGTGACGACCTGCCACGTTCCGGATGCGGCGGAGCGCCGGCGCTTCATCGATTGACGGTATCCGCGATCACCGCGGCATCAGGCCGTACTGCTTGAGCCAGGGATCGAGCTGGCCGCTCCACCATAGTGAGCCGGCGCCGGCGATGATGGCGAGAACGACCAACCACGCCAGCCAGCCCATCCCGCCTTGCTTGCGCGCCGCTGGCCGATGGGATGGATGGCGATCCGCATAAGGATCGGCGGCGAATCCCGTGGTCGGGTTGATCGCGGGCGAGGCGATGGCCGCGGCCATTTCCTCGGCTCGGCTCGGTGCCACCTTCGGTACGGAATTCGGCGAGCGCAACGATGATGCTTGTGGCGCGATCGTCGCGGCGACCGGCGTCGGCATTTCCACTACCGAGGATTCGACGCTTTCGACGACAGGCTCGTTCGCGGCTACGGATTCGTAGGCGCGCGTGGGTGCGACGTTGCCCGGCAAGCGTCCATTCGGCGTGAGTTCGCCAACGATGCGCGGCAGCACGCCGGCGATGGCGGCGGACAATGTGGCGCGACTGGTGCCGAGGCGGGTGCTCCAGTCGTTGAGCAGGCCTTGCCCGAACACGGTACCGACGTCGCCTGCGTTCAGGCTGCGGCCATTGCGCGGATTGCCGAGCCAGGAGGTGACCATGTCGCCGTGGCCCTGTTCGCGGAAGCCTTCGACGAAGCCGCCGAAACCGCCACGACGATCATTGAAGATGTAGCCGACCAGCAGGCCGAACAACTCCGGGCTGCGATCGCCCAATCCATAGCGATCGGACAAATCGTTGACGACGGCATCGAACATCGGGGCTCTCTGGTTGAGCGGCGCCCCCTGCACCACATGGTTTGAATATGAATGTATGGGTCGATGCTAACGGTCGCGGTGGATGTGTTCCTAAACGGCTCCGGAACAAAAAGTGAATACGCAGCGATACCAAGGGCTCAACGAGGTGTTTGCGCGAGCCTCGTCATCAGGATCGCCGCGCGCTTGGCCTGCCGCCTGATCGAATCGAGGTCGGCGGTTTCACCGGACGCATGGCTGCCAGACCCCGACACGCCCATGCCGATCAATCCATCGGTGTCCGCAGCCACGAACGAGATGTCGCCGGCGCCACGCTTGAGCGGATCGAGTTCGGCCATGGGTTGCAGGCCGAGGTCGCGATTCACTTCGTTGAGTTTCGCCAACAGCGCGCGATTGCCCGCGGTCGGCGCCATCGGCGGGTAGTGTTCCTCGATTTCGATGGCGGCATCGGTCTTCGGCAAATGACGGGCGACGATCGCCTGCATCTTCGCCTTCACGCGCTTCGTCTGGTCGACGCTGAGCGTGCGGAAGTCGCCGCGGGCAACCGCGATCGGCGGGATGATGTTGTCCTTGCCGCTGGCGTTGACGCGCGACTTGCTGGTATCGAACGTGGCTTCCTGGCCGCCGCCGACCAGGCCGACGTTGAAGGTGAGATTGGGTTCCGGCAGTTCATTGCGGAACGCGGCGATGATCCGCGCGAGTTCGAAGATCGCGCCGTCGCCCATCGATTCCGAGAAGATCCCCGAACTGTGGCCGGACTTGCCGCTCACGGTGAGCGTCCAGATGTTCGACGACCGGCGCGCGATCGAACCGATGTCGCGTCCGTCCTCCTGCGACAGGTTCTCGAAGTCGAGGGCGACGTCGGCGCGCTTGCCGGCGGCGATCAGGTCGGCGCGCGCGATTTCGAGCGGGCTGCCGACGTCTTCCTCGTCGCCGGTCAACACCACTTCGATATCGGCATCGCGCAGGGTGCCGGCGGCCTGCATCGCGCGCAGCGCAGCGAGGATCACCACGCTGCCGCCCTTGTCGTCGCCGACACCGGGCCCGATGGCGCGCTCACCCTCGCGGCGGAAGCCCTTGAACGGACTGTCGGGTTCGAACACGGTGTCGAGGTGGCCGATCAGCAGGATGCGCTTGCCCTTGCCGGAGCCGGCGTGGGTGGCGATCAGGTGGCCGGCGCGCTTGGCCTGCGTCATCGGCTTCCATTGCACGCGGAACCCCAGGGCCTCGAATTCGGGCCTGAGCATCCGCGCGACCGCTTCCACGCCTGCAAGGTTGTAGGTGCCGCTGTTTTGTTCAACCAGCCGAGCGAGCAGGGCGATGTCGTTTTCGTAGCCGGCATCGACCGTGGTCGCGATTTTCTGTTCCTGCGGCGAAAGCCCGTCCGCCCATGCGGGCGTGGCCAGGAGCAAGCAGGAAATCGCGGTGCAGGCGAGGCGGGTGATCGAAGGCATGTCGGCATGGCCCGATGGAGATGAGTCGACCATAGCGCAGGCATCACCGCCATGCAGCCGTGTCTTGAATTTGCACGCGAACACCACATTTCAGGTGTAATGTTGGCCGTCCGCAGGCGGCCCCTCCAAGGATCCCCCTCATGCGCATGGACAAACTCACCTCGCGGTTCCAGCAGGCGCTCAGCGATGCGCAATCGCTGGCGGTCGGCCGCGACAATTCCATCATCGAACCTGCCCACCTGCTGCTGGCGTTGGTCGACCAGCAGGGTGGCGGCACCCGCCCGTTGCTGGCGCAGGCCGGCGTCAACGTCCCGGTGCTGCGCGAGCGTTTGGCCGAATCGCTCGACAAGTTGCCGAAAGTCAGCGGCCAGGCCGGCAACATCAGCGTCGGCAACGACCTGGCGCGCCTGCTCAATGTCACCGACAAGCTGGCGCAGCAGCGCGGCGATGCCTTCATCGCAAGCGAACTGTTCCTGTTGGCGCTGATCGACGACAACAGCGACGCCGGGCGCGCATTGAAGGCGGCGGGTGGCAACAAGACACAACTGGAAGCCGCCATCGACCAGATGCGGGGAGGAGAAAAAGTGCAGGACGAAAACGCCGAAGACCAGCGCCAGGCGCTGGAGAAATACACCATCGACCTCACCGCGCGCGCCGAGAAGGGCAAGATGGATCCGGTGGTCGGCCGCGACGAGGAAATCCGCCGCTGCATCCAGGTGTTGCAACGTCGCACCAAGAACAATCCGGTGCTGATCGGCGAGCCTGGCGTCGGCAAGACCGCGATCGTCGAAGGGCTGGCGCAGCGCATCATCAACAACGAAGTGCCGGAAGGGCTGCGCGGCAAGCGCCTGCTCTCGCTCGACATGGGCGCGCTGATCGCTGGCGCCAAGTTCCGCGGTGAATTCGAGGAACGGCTCAAGTCGGTGTTGAATGATCTCGCCAAGAACGAAGGCCAGATCATCCTCTTCATCGATGAAATCCATACCATGGTCGGCGCCGGCAAGGCCGAGGGCGCGATGGACGCCGGCAACATGCTGAAGCCGGCGCTGGCGCGCGGCGAACTGCATTGCATCGGCGCGACCACGCTCGACGAATACCGCAAGTACATCGAGAAGGACGCTGCGCTCGAACGCCGCTTCCAGAAAGTCTTCGTGGGCGAACCCAGCGTCGAGGACACCATCGCCATCCTCCGCGGGCTGAAGGAAAAGTACGCGGTCCACCACGGCGTCGAGATCACCGATCCGGCGATCGTCGCGGCGGCCACGCTGTCGAATCGCTACATCGCCGACCGCCAGCTGCCCGACAAGGCCATCGACCTGATGGACGAGGCGGCATCGCGGATCCGCATGGAAATCGACTCCAAGCCTGAAGAGCTTGATCGCAAGGAACGCCGCCTGATCCAGCTCAAGATCCAGCGCGAGGCACTGAAGAAGGAGAAGGACGACGCCTCGAAGAAGCGCCTCGCCGATCTCCAGGAAGAAATCGACAAGCTCGAACGCGAGTACAACGATCTCGAGGAAATCTGGAAATCCGAGAAGGCCACCTTGCAGGGCGCGACCAGGATCAAGGAGAAGATCGAGGACGCCAAGCTGCAGCTGGAAGCCGCGCAACGCGCGCAGGACTTCGCGAAGATGAGCGAGATCCAGTACGGCGAGTTGCCGCAGCTGGAAAAGGAACTGCACGTCGCGCAGGAACGCGAGGCCGACAAGAGTGGCTTCAAGCTGCTGCAGGACAAGGTGACTGCCGAGGAAATCGCCGAAGTGGTGTCGCGCTGGACCGGAATCCCGGTCAGCAAGATGCTGGAAGGCGAACGCGACAAGTTGCTGAAGATGGAGCAGCATCTCGGCACGCGCGTGGTCGGCCAGGAGGAGGCGATCAAGGTGGTGTCGGACGCGGTGCGGCGTTCACGCGCGGGCCTGTCCGATCCCAATCGCCCCAGCGGTTCCTTCCTGTTCCTTGGCCCGACCGGCGTTGGCAAGACCGAACTGACGAAGGCACTGGCGGATTTCCTGTTCGACTCGGGCGATGCCATGGTGCGCATCGACATGAGCGAGTTCATGGAGAAGCACAGCGTGTCGCGGCTGATCGGCGCGCCTCCCGGCTACGTCGGCTACGAGGAAGGCGGTTACCTGACCGAAGCGGTGCGCCGTCGTCCCTACAGCGTGGTGCTGCTCGATGAAGTCGAGAAAGCGCATCCGGACGTGTTCAACATCCTGCTGCAGGTGCTGGACGATGGCCGCCTGACCGACGGCCAGGGCCGCACGGTCGACTTCCGCAACACCGTGATCGTGATGACCTCGAACCTCGGCTCGCACCAGATCCAGGAAATGGCCGGCGACGATTCGCCCGAGGCCTACATCCAGATGAAGGCTGCGGTCATGGGCGTGGTGCAGGCGCACTTCCGTCCCGAGTTCATCAACCGCCTCGACGACATCGTGGTGTTCCATCCGCTGACCAAGGCGCAGATCAAGTCGATTGCGGCGATCCAGCTGAAAGGCCTGGAAAAGCGCCTCGCCGAGCGCGGCATCGGCATCGAGCTCAGCGACAAGGCGTTCGAACTGCTGGGCAATGTCGGCTTCGATCCGGTCTACGGTGCGCGTCCGCTCAAGCGCGCGATCCAGCAGCAGATCGAGAACCCGCTGGCCAGCCAGATCCTGCAGGGGAACTTCGGCAATGGCGACGTGGTCAAGGTCGACGCGCAGGGTGGAAAACTGGTGTTCGTGCGGACGCAATAGCACGCGCTGTCTCAGCGGGTAGTCAGTCCGGTGCGCGGGACGCCGTGAATCCATCCATGGAGGCTCATGCGCCGCATCCATGCGGCGCAATGCCCGCTGACCGGACCGGCTACCCACTGAGCGCGCGTGTTGTTGCTCTCAGGAGAAGAAGCGAAAAACTCGCCACCGGCGGCGCCGTGCGGTTCGTCCGCAGTGGCCGACCATACGAGGCATGGATGCCGAGTCGAGCCCCCATGGATGGGTTCACGGCGCGTCGGTCACTGCGGATAACCGCTAAAGGCGCTCAGCCGGGCGATGCTTTCGCGGATAACAAGCCGCTTTCGCAAAAAACAACGGGCCTCGCGGCCCGTTGTCGTTGCAGTACGAATTGCATGCGATATCACCAGCTGAAACCGACCTTGCCGTAGTAGTAGCGGCCGTTGAAACCGAACGGCGACAGGTTGCTGTACGGGAACTGGCCGTTGGTCGAGTTGGCGAAGGTGTTCTCGTCCGGGTAGGTGTTGAACACGTTGTCGGCACCGACCGTGAACTTCCAGCCGCCCAGCTTGTAGCTCACCGATGCATCGGCGATCCACTTCGCGCCGTAGGTCTGGTCGTTCACCGCGGTGGTCGCGCGCGAGGTCACGCTGCCGTAGCGCGTGCCCGACAGCGAGGCTTCCCAGTTGTGCGCCTTCCACAAGCCGGACAGCGTGACCTTGTTGCGCGGGAAGCCTTCCTCGATGCGTCCCTTCTCGGTGCGGTCGATGCGTTCCAGGTTCAGGCCGTTCTGTTGCAGCACGGCCGGATTCGGCGCCACGCGGGTGATCTTGGTGCTGCTGTAGTTGTAACCGGCGGTCAGGTCGAGCGTGCCGGCATCGGTGCGCCAGCGGTAGCTGCTCACCAGGTCGATGCCGCGGCTGCGGGTGTCGATCGCGTTGGTGAAGTAGCGGCCGCCGTTCACGCCGAAGATGCCCTGCGATTCAAGCAGCGTGCGCACGGCGGTGCCGGTGAGGTTCGAGGACAGCACGATGCGGTCCTTCACTGTCACCTGGTACGCATCCACGGTCACGAACAGGCCATGCGCCGGTTGCAGCACCACGCCGAGGCTGGCGTTGCGCGACTTCTCGGGTTTCAGCGGCTCGGCGCCGAAGGCCTTGGCGATCGCGCTGCTGGCAGGGAAGGTGCGGATCTCGAACGGCACCGGATTGCCGGCGAGGAAGGTGGTGCTGACGGTCTGGAAGTACTGCTGGGCCAGCGACGGCGCGCGGAAGCCGGTCGACAGCGTGCCGCGCACGGCGATGTCCGGCGTGAACGCGTAGCGCGCCGACACCTTGCCCGAAGTCTGTCCGCCGAAATCGCTGTAGTGCTCGTAACGCACGGCGGCGCCGGCGCTGAACTTGCTGGTGATGTCGGTTTCGGCGTCGCCATAGAACGCATAGCTGCGGCGATGATAGTGACCGGATACCGCGGGCGCGAAGCCACCGAAGCCTTGGGCACCGGCCGGCTTGCTGCCATCGGGCAGGCCGTAATACGAACCGAACTCGCCCGGCGACTGGTTCCACTTGTCGTAGCGCGATTCGGCGCCAAAGGCGATGCTGAGCGGCGACGCGGTGCCGATGTCGACCTGGCGGCGCAGGTCGAGGTTCAGCACGTTCTGGGTGGTTTCCAGCGCGCCGTCGTAGAACTCGCGCGGCGAGGTCGCGCCGATGCTGGTGTTGATGGTGTTGCGGGTATAGAACTCAAGATGGTTGTAGCCGTAGTTGTAGCTGAGGTCCCAGTCCCAGTTGCTGCCGATGGTGCCGCGGGCGCCGAACACCGCCGAGCGGTCCTGCGAGATGTTGTTGATCTCGGGCAGGAAGCCGAGTGGATAGACCGAGATGACGTTCTGGCTGGTGTTGCCGGGTGCACGGAAGAACGCGTACGAGGTGATGTCGCGGCGGCTCGCGGTGCCCCAGCCGTACAACTCGATGTTGTCGGTGATCTTGAAGGCGCTGTTGATCGAGACTGCACCGGCATCCACCGATGGATCGCCGATCACGAAGGCCTTCTGTCCGACCTGCGGCTGCGTGGCCGAGGGTGCGCCGGCATAGGCGCGTGCGCGATCGGTGCGCTCCTGTGAGTTCACCTGCGCCGAGAGATGTGCATAGCCGCGATCACCGCCGAGCTTGAAGCTGGCATCGCCCGCGATCTGGATCTGCTCGCCGTCGCCCGCGCTGGTCTTGCCCTGCGAATAGCCGAGGGTGCCGCCGTGGTTGGCGTGCTTGAGGATGACGTTGACCACGCCGGCGATCGCGTCGGAACCGTATTGCGCCGATGCGCCATCACGCAGCACTTCGACGTGGTCGACCGCCGAGACCGGAATGGTGTTGAGATCGACCGGCGCCGAGCCGCGACCGATGCTGCCGTTGACGTTGAGCAGCGACGAGGTGTGGCGGCGCTTGCCGTTGACCAGCACCAGCACCTGGTCGGGCGCGAGTCCGCGCAACTGCGCCGGACGGATCGCACTGGTGCCGTCGGTCAGGGCCGGGCGCGGGAAGTTGAGCGAGGGCAGCACGCGCGACAGCGCGGTCGCGAGTTCGGTTGTGCCGGTGGCTTGCAGGGTTTCCGCCGAGACGATGTCGATCGGCGCCTGCGAAGTGACGACGGTGCGGGTGCTGGTACGGGTGCCGGTGACCACGACCTTGTCGAGGTCGCTCTTGTCGGCCTGGGCTGCCGGCGCATTGGAAGCGGCCGGGGCAGCACTCTGGGCGAAGGAGGCGAGTGGACTGGCGAGGCCGGCGGCAATCGCCACGGAAAGCAGTGAAAGACGGGTCATGTGATGACCTCCGCATATTTGGTTTAACGCAGTATTAACAGTATCGAAGGGTGCGTCAACTCAACGAAAGTCATGACGTTATGCGATTTTGTTGCACCGCGTCATCGACGCTCCAGTAACGCAGGGCGTCAGGCGGCAGATCCGGCAGGCGCGCACGTTCCAGCAGATCAACAATCTGCTGGCGCGGGCGGGCGATCCGCAGCCCGATGCCACGGTTGTGGAGCCAGGTGGCGAAGTTGCCGAGCGCTTCCACCGCAGTGCCGTCGAGATCGGAGGACGCTTCCAGGCTGACCACGACGGTGTGGATGCCGTGCGCCTCGAGTACGCGGGCATGGGCGGCATCGAACATCGCCGATGCGTTGCCGAAGAACAGCGGTTCCTCAGGACGCAGCACCAGCCAGCCGGGCACGGCACGGGCATCGGGATGCTGGTCGATGCGAACGAAATCGTGGCTGCCGGGCAGGCGCCCGAGCACGCTCAGGCGTGGCGTCGCGACCTGGTGCAACCACAGCACGATGCTGAGCACGACGGCGACCAGCAGGCCGTTGAGGATGCCGAACACCAGCACCGCGATGGCCGCGGCAATCAGCAGCAGGCGATCGCGCCGCCACAGGAAGTAGGGACGGAACGCCGAAGGCGCCCATGCCCCGGAGACGGCATGGATGACGATCGCCGCCAGCACCGGCAGCGGGATGCGTGCGATCAATGGCGTGCACACGATGACCAGGATCGCGCTGGCGAGTGCCGCGAAAAGCCCGGCGCGGCGTGATTGCGCGCCGGCGTCGTCATTGGCGCTGGTGGCGGTGAAGCCGGCACCGACCGGCAGTCCGCGCAACGCGCCCGACGCGACGTTGGCGACGGCGAGCACGAACAGATCGCGATTGCGTTGCACCGGATCGCCGTGGCGCATTGCCGCCGCGCTGATCGCGCTATACGACTCGGCGTAAAGCACCAGCACCAATGCAGCGCCGAGTTGCAGCGTGCCCAGCCATTCGCCTGCGGGCGGCAACGCAGGCGCGGCGAATGCCGGCAGCAGCGTCGAAGGGCCGACCACTGCGACGCCATGCATCGACAGCCACGGCGACAACGCGATGCCGAGTGCGGCGACGACGAATGCTGCGGGCAGTTTGCGCAGCTGCGCGAACGCGAACAGGAGTGCGAGCGCTACGATGCCGGTGACGAGGCTCGGCCACGCCCAGCGCGAATATCCCTGCAGCAGTTCCGGGACCATCAACAACGGTTGCGTCTGTGTCGACGGAACCTGCACGAGATGCGCGCATTGCTTGATGGCGATGACGCAGGCGAGTCCCGCCGCATAGCCGCGCAGGACCGGTCGCGCTATCAGGTTCGACAATCCGCCCAGCCTGAGGAGCGCCGCGATCCCGAAACAGATGCCGGTGGCGACCACCAGCGTGGCCGCATACGCGGTGCGATCGACGGACGAATGCGCCGCGACCAGATCGGCTGCGAGCAATGCCGCTGCCGATGACGTTCCGGACACGATGGCGAAGCGACTGTGGCCGAGCACGCCATACACCAGCAGGCCGGCCAGCAATGCGATCACGCCTGCGCTTGGCGGCAGGCCGGCGATCCCGGAATAGGCCAGCGCTTCCGGCACCAGCAATGCCGCCACCGACAATCCGGCAATGACGTCGCCGCGCAAACCGGAGGCGGCGGGCGTCGCGTTCACGCGTGGTGCGGCCCGCTCCAGCCGGGCAGGTAGGACGCTTCGGGTTGTTGCGCCAACTCCACCGCGCGCTTGATGTCGGCTTTCGCAGGGCGCGATTTCTTCAGCTTGAACCGTGGCCGGAAGAAATCGGCCCAGAGGAATTCCGAATAGGGCAGTGCGTCCTTGGCGTAGCCGCCATGCGTGCGCACGTAAGCGGACAGCGCGCGATACGGGTCGTCCTGCATCCCGTGCAGGGAATCCGGGATTTCCGAGTAGGCGACGCGGTGGCCGTCGCGGTCATAGGGATGCGCCCAGCGGAAATATTCCATCGTCCGCCAGAACACCGATCCTTCCAGCATCGAGAAGTCGCGTTGGATCAGTGTCGTCGCGGTGGTGATGCCGTCGAGCAGCATGGCCAGGCCAAGGTGGTGGTGATCAACGATGTAGACCTGTCGATCCGGGCCGAGGACGCCGGGGAAGACGTGCGAACCGATCATATCCTGGCGCTTGGCGCGCCCGAGTTCCTGCCATTCGCGGCGCTTGTCGTCCACTTCGGCCATGCCGACCGAAATCTGGGTGGGGCGTGCCGCGCGCAGGTCGAGCGTGACGATGCTCGGGTGGAACGGTCTCGATTTCTTCGACATCGCGAAGTCCTCAGGAGTGGTACGGGCGCTCGCGCATCCATTTGGTGGCGATCCACTTCTCGCCCGCGGTCACCGGCGCGCCGCCATGGAATGACATGGTGTCGCTGCGGCCTTCGCGATCGGTATAGGCGAAATAGACCGCGTGGCCGGTTTGCGGCACCACTTCGATGTCGCCATTGGGGAACGTGGTCTGGCCGCCGCCGTCGACATCATTGAGGTACATCACCAGGGTCGCGACGCGCTGGCCGAACTTGAGGTGCATGGCTTCGCCGGGGGATGCGAAATCGAAATAGTCGTAATGCGCCTGGTATTCGGCGCCGACGGTGTAGCGCATCACCTGCAGGCCTTCGCCGTGCGGCACCGGGATGCCGGTCAATGCCTCGATGCGTTTGTCGATGCGATCGATCAACGGCGTTTCGGCGAGGCGCAACATCACCAGTTCGCTGGTGCGGCGTTCGTCGACGAGGTCGCCGCCATCCACGCTGTTGACCACGGTGGCGCGGCTGATGCGGCCGCGTGCGTATTCGATCAGTTCGCGGCATTCGTCCGCGGTCATGAAGTTGGCCAGCGCCAGCACGTAGGGACGGCCGGATCGCGCGACGATCTGGATGTCGCCGTGGTCGGAGGGAACGCGATTGCGCGCTTCCGCCAGGGGAATCGGATACGCCGGCGTGAATTCTTCGGCCCAGGTCGCGGGGGGTTTGGCGTTCTCCGCATTCTTCGCATGCTTGGCGATGATGGCGTCGAGCTTGTCCGTGGTGTCGAAAGCGAGCGCGCAGGCCTCTTCGGTGGTCTTGGCGTCGTAGCCGGTGTTGAGCATCGAGGCCATCACCATCTCGCGGGACGTGCCGTCGTCGAGGCGGTCGCGCAGCCAGCGGGCGAGGTCGATGTGGAGTTGCAGGCTCATGGGGTGGGATCGCGCAGCGTTGCCAGCGCCAAGTGTAGCCGCCGGCGATCGGGTAGACTGTGCGGGCCTCGGTGACCGCGCGAGCGGTTGAAACGGGAATCCGGTGAAATTCCGGAGCTGCCCCCGCAACGGTAGGCGAGCAGAACCACGGCTCCTGATGAGCAGGCTGGTTCGGGATCGGCGAATGCCACTGTGCCTCGAGCATGGGAAGGCGCCGATCCGCAACGCTCGCGAGCCCGGAGACCGGCCGAAGCATTCCCGGACATGCGGTGGGCATGGTGGCGGTGATCGCGGCCAACCGCGTGTCCGTTACGTGTTCCTGCATGTCTTCCATCGACTTTCCCGCGCGGGCAGGCGCGGAGCAGGAGCCCACATGCCATCCAAGCAATCCCTATCCCAACGCGCGCTCGTCATTGCGCTTGCGTTCGCCATGTCCCCGTCGGCGCTCGCGCAACAGCAGACAGACGACAACGCACTCGACAGCGTGACCGTCACCGGCACCCGCAGCGAACGCGGCCCGGCAACACTCGCCGCCAGCACCACCATCACGCGGGCCGACATCGAACGCCTGCAGCCGTCGTCGCTGCCGGAACTGTTGCGCGGCCAGCCCGGGCTCGCCATCTACAACCAGGGTGGCGAAGGCAAGATCTCGGCGGTATTCATGCGCGGGACCGGCAACGGCCAGACCCTGGTGATGATCGACGGCGTCAAGGTCGGTTCGGTGTCGGCCGGTTTCGCCGCGCTCACCGACATCCCTGTGTCACAGATCGAGCGCGTCGAAATCGTGCGCGGGCCGCTGTCGTCGCTTTACGGATCGGAAGCGATGGGTGGCGTGATCCAGATATTCACCCGTCGCCCCAATACCGATGGCGTGGCGCCGCATGTCGGCGTGTCCTTCGGTACCTACGACACCTGGAAGGGCGATGCCGGCATCGATGGTCGCCACGGCGGCCTGTGGTATTCCGCCAACGTCGGCTACGATCGCACCCGCGGCTTCAATGCCTGCAATGGCGATCCGGTCACCTTCGCCGGTTGCGGCACGTACGAGCCCGATCGCGATGGCTACCGCAACCGTTCCGCCAATGTCGCGCTCGGCTACCGCTTCAATGAGGACTGGAAGGCCGACGCCCGCGTGATGCGCGTCGAGGGCGACAATGAATTCGACGGCTCCTGGGCCAATCGCAGCAAGATCGTGCAGCAGGTCGCCGGCGCGCACGTGCAGTACGCGCCGCTGGCATGGCTGGCGTTCGACCTCAACGCCGGGCGCAACGACGACCAGTCGAAGAACTATGGTGATTACGGATTTGTCGGCTACATCAACACGCGTCGGGATACCGCCAGCCTCAAGGCCGACATCGGCACGCGCACGAATCTCGCCAGCGTTGGCGTCGACTGGCAGCGCGATTCGCTGGCAAGCGACACCATCTTCGATGCCACGCGCCGCAATACGCACGCCGTGTTCGCCGACTGGCGCGGTGATTTCGGTTCGCAGCACCTGCAACTGGGCGCACGCCACGAGGACAACAGCCAGTTCGGCAAGCACGACACCGGCCACGTCGCCTGGGGCTGGGACATCGCCAAGGCACTGCGCGTGAGCGCGAGCTACGGCACCGCCTTCCGTGCACCAACCTTCAACGACCTCTACTACCCGGGTTACAGCAATCCCGGCCTGCGCCCGGAAACCTCGCGCAGCATCGAACTCGGCGTCGACGGTTCGCATGGTTGGGGGCGCTGGAGCGTGCATGCCTATCGCAACGAATTGCGCGACCTGATCGCGTTCAATCCCTTCCTGACTTCACCGCGCAGTCCCTGGGGCATGCCCGACAACATCCAGCGCGCGCGCGTCGATGGCGTCGAGGCCACGCTCGGCACCACGCTGGCGCAGTGGGACATCAACGCGACCGCCAGCGTGATCGATCCGCGCAATCGCACTCCGGGCGCCGACTACGACAACCTGCTCAACCGTCGTCCGCAGCGCATGGGACGCATCGATGCCGATCGCAAACTTGGCGCGTCCGGCAAGTGGAGCGTCGGTGCGTCCATCAATGCCGCCAGCCATCGCTACGACGATCCGTCCAACCTCGTGCGCATGGGCGGTTACGCCACCAGCGACCTGCGCGTGGCGTATCGCCCGGATGCTGCGTGGACTTTGCAGCTGACGGCACAGAACATCTTCGACAAGGCCTACGAAACCTCGCGCTGGTACAACCAGGCCGGGCGCACGCTGATGTTCTCGGCGCGCTGGTCCCCGAAGCAGTAACGCCCCTGCTGCGCCTGCAGCAAAGCGGAAGATGACCTGTGGCATATGCCACGGGTCTTTTCGGAGGCGCACACTCGGAGGATTCGTCCCCGGGGAGTCGTGCCATGTCGAAATCGATGCCGCGCCAGGTGCTGGCGGTTGCGCTGATCGTTGCCTGTCAGTCCGCGCTCGCCGGGACGCCCTTGCGCGTCGAATTGCCCGCGGGCAGTGCATCGGCATCGGGTCGCCTGCTGGTGAGCCTGCAGCCGGCAGCGGAAGCCGAGAAGGCGGCGAAGGACGGCAAGGTCACACGGGTCGAAGTCAGTCCCTTCGGTCGCAGCAACGGCGCGTTGATCGGCATGGACGTGCCGGGCATGGCTGCGGGCCAGTCGTTCGTGGTCGACACTGAAACGATGGCATATCCGACCGGACTCGCGGCATTGCCGGCTGGCGATTACTACATCCAGGCGGTGCTCGATACCGCCCGCGACAACAATTACGGCGGCAGCAGCGACGACATCTCGAGTGCGCCACGCAAGATCACGCTCGGCAAGGGCGGCGACCTGCCGTTGATCATGCTCGACCAGCGCGAACCGGCGCCGGGCGACTACTGGGACCTGCCGAAAGCCATGCCGGAAGCGATGCGTGCGCAAGTCCTCGCTGCCAAGCCGCACGTGAAGCTGCTCGACATCGTCAGCCCGAAGCTCAGTGCGTTCTGGGGGCGTCCGATCCACATGCGCGGTTGGGTGGTGTTGCCGCCCGGTTACGAGAAGGACACCAAGGCGCGTTACCCGATCGCCTATTCCACCCATGGCTTCGGCGGTAACCTGCGCAATTCGCTGTATCCCGCTGCATCGGCGTCGGCCAGCATGGAGAAGGGCGACACGCCGCCGATGATCTGGGTTTTCCTCGACGAATCGAGTGCGACCGGCACGCATGAATTCGCCGATTCGGTGAACAACGGACCGTGGGGCGCGGCGCTCACGGAAGAATTGATCCCGCAGGTCGATCGCGACTACCGCACCGATGGCAAGCCGGCGAGCCGCTTCGTCACGGGTCACTCCTCCGGTGGCTGGGCATCGCTGTGGCTGCAGGTGCGCTATCCCAAGGTGTTCGGCGGCGGTTGGCCGACCGCGCCCGATCCCAGCGACTTCCACGATTTCACCGGCGCCGATCTCTACGCGCCGAACGCGAATGTCTACCACCACGCCGATGGCACGCCGATCCCGCTGGTGCGCGACCACGCCATGGTGATCGCCAGCTTCGAGCAGTTCGCCAAGCTCGAGGAAGTGACCGGCCCGGTTGGCGGGCAGATGGCGTCCTTCGAATGGGTGTTCTCGCCGCGCGGCACCGACGGTCGCCCGATGCAGATGTTCGATCGCCGCACCGGTGCGGTCGATCCGCAGGTCGTCGCCTACTGGCGTGATCACTACGACGTCGCCCATCGCATCACCACGCAATGGAAAACGCTCAAGCCCGATCTCGACGGCAAGGTCCACCTGATCGTCGGCACCGCCGACACCTTCTATCTCGATGGCGCCGCACGCAAGCTCGAGGCGGCGATGAAGTCGGTGGGTGCCAAGACCGATTTCCGCTTCGTTCCCGATCGCACCCATGGCGATCTCTATGCCATCGGCAGCGATCGTCGCGCACTGTCGCGGGTGATTGCGTGGGAGATGTATCGCGTCGCGCGACCGGGCGTGAAGTTGCCCGCCGACCTGCCCAAGGTGCCGGTCGAAACGACGGCGAAATGACCTGAATTCACGAAGGAAACACACTCATGCAACGCAAGCTCCTCGCCGTCGCCACCACGCTGTTCCTCCTCGCGCAGCCTTTGCAGGCAGCGCCCGGTGACGCCACCGATGCGCAGATCGCGAAAATCGTCAACGAGGGCCTGAGCCACAGCCAGGCCATGGCCAATGCGTCGGAATTGATGGACGGCATCGGCCCGCGCCTGACCAACTCCGAGAATTTCGACAAGGCCGCCGATTGGGCGCTGGGCAAGTTCCATGCCTACGGATTGAGCAACATCCACAAGGAGTCGTACCCGTTCGGCGTCAACTGGAACCTCGATTCCTGGGATGCGAAGGTGGTGCAGCCGCGCGCGATCACCATGCATGCGATCCCGGTCGCGTGGACGCCGCCGACCAACGGCACCATCACCGCGCCGGTGATCCTGGCGCCGATGAGCAAGAAGGAACATTTCGAGAAATGGCGCGGCAAGCTCGCCGGCAAGATCGTGCTGGTCACGCTGCCGGGCGAGGCCAGCCAGTCGGAGAAGGGGCAGTTCCATCGTTACGACGGCAAGGAGCTCGCTGACCTCGACAAGTACGACCTGCCGAGCGACGAACTGGAACCATACAAGGGGTTCACCAAATCGGTGGCCTTCGCGCGCGAGTTGTCGCAGTTCCTCAAGGCCGAAGGCGCGGTCGCGATGGTGCGCAAGAGCTATCGCGAGAATGGCCTGGTCACCGGCGAGGGCTACAACATCGATCCGGCGAAGCGGCTCGAATTGCCGTTCATGGAGCTGTCGTCGGAAGACTATCGCCGCCTTGCGCGACTTGAGACCACGGGCAAGCCGCCGGTCATCAGTCTCGCCATCGCCGCGCATACCAATGATGCCGACACCACCGCCGACTATCTGATTGCCGACATCGCCGGCAGCGATCCCAACGCCGGCTATGTCATGGCCGGCGGCCACTTCGACAGCTGGATCGCCGCCGACGGCGCGACCGACGATGGCGTGCCGAGCGTGATCGTGATCGAGGCCGCGCGCATCATCAAGAGCCTCGGCGTGCAGCCGAAGCGGACGATCCGTTTCGCGCTGTGGTCGGGCGAGGAGCAGGGCCTGCTCGGCTCGATCGCCTACATCGAGAAGCACCTTGCCACCCGGCCGGTCGATCGCAACGCCTATGGCGTCGAGCGCTTCGCCAAATGGACGACGAAGTTCCCGATCACCAAGGGCGCCGGCTACGACCAGCTCAAGGCCTATTTCAACCTCGACAACGGTGCCGGCAAGATCCGCGGCATCTACGCCGAGAACAACGTGGCGGCCGAGCCCCTGCTCAAGAAGTGGCTGAGTCCGTTCGCCGACATGGGCGCGGGCACCGTCGTGACCAGTCGCACCGGCGGCACCGACCACGAGTACATGCAGGCGGTGGGATTGCCGGGCTTCCAGTTCATCCAGGATCCGCTCGATTACGGCAGCCGCGTCCACCATTCGAACATCGACACCCTCGACCACGCCCCGCCGGACGACGTCCGCCAGGCCGCGACGGTGCTGGCGGCGATGCTGTGGCAGGCCGCCAACAGCGATGCCGTGTTGCCGCGCCCGCCGCTGCCGACCGCGCCGAGCAAGAGTAATCCGTTCAAGGTGGACGATCCCGACAAGGATTGACGCTCCTGCTGCGCTCGCCCTGCGGTCCGCGTGCGGTGCTCGCAATGCTCACGTATTTGCATATACGCTGCGCTTGCTCCGCTCCGCCACGAACCGCAGGCCATCGCTCGCGACGGAGCGCATGTGGGTTCTGACGGGCTAAAATAGGGGGATGATCTCCTTCCGCAATTTCGCCCTGCGCCGGGGCGAACGCCTGCTGCTGTCCGATGTCGACCTGGCCCTCCACGCCGGGTATCGCGTCGGCGTGGTCGGCCGCAATGGCGCCGGCAAATCGTCCCTGTTCGCTGCATTGCTGGGCGATGTCGAACCCGACAAGGGAGACCTCGATCTCCCCGGCAAGGCGCGCATCGCAAGCGTGGCCCAGGAAACGCCGCACCTGCCCGATCCCGCGCTCGATTTCGTGCTGTCGGGTGATGCCTCGCTGCACGATGCCGTGCGCATGGAACGCGAGGCGATGATCAACGAGGACTGGGAGGCGGTCGCCGAAGCGCACCACCGCCTGGCCGAACTCAACGGTTACGACGCCGATGCGCGCGCCGGCCGCCTGCTGCACGGCCTCGGGTTCCCGGCGACGACGCATGATCGCCCGGTCTCCGATTTCTCCGGCGGTTGGCGCGTGCGCCTGAACGTGGCGCGCGCGCTGATGACGCCGAGCGACCTGTTGCTGCTCGACGAACCGACCAACCACCTCGACCTTGATGCCGTGGTGTGGCTGGAAGACTGGCTGCGCCGTTACGACGGCACGTTGCTGGTGATTTCGCACGACCGCGAATTCCTCGACAACGTCACCACCCACATCCTCCACCTGCACGACGGCAAGGCCAAGCTCTACGTCGGCAACTACACCGCATTCGAGCGCCAGCGCGCCGAGCACCTGCGCCAGCAGCAGATCGCGTTCGACAAGGAACAGGCCGAACGCGCGCACCTGCAGAAGTTCATCGATCGCTTCAAGGCCAAGGCCAGCAAGGCGCGCCAGGCGCAAAGCCGCATGAAGCGGCTGGAAAAGCTCACGGGAACGGAAGCGGTGCGCGCCGAGCGCGGCATCCACATCGATTTCCCGGAACCGGCGCGCATGCCGAATTCACTGCTGTCGTTGCGCCACGTCGATGCCGGCTATGGCGAGGGCGCGAAGATTCTTTCGAATGTCGGCTTCGCACTGGAGGCGGGCGATCGCATCGGCCTGCTCGGTCCGAACGGCGCCGGCAAGTCGACGCTGGTGAAGACGCTGGTTGGCGATCTTGAACCGATGGCCGGCGAACGCATCGCGCATCCGGACCTGGTGATCGGCTACTTCGCCCAGCACACGGTGGAATCGCTGGTCGCCGGCACTTCGCCGATCGATCACTTCAAGGAACTGTCGCCGAATACCGCGACCCAGGATTTCCGCAATTTCCTCGGGCGCTGGCAGTTCGTCGGCGATCGCGCGTTCGAGGTGATCGACAACTTCTCCGGTGGCGAGAAGGCGCGCCTGGCGCTGGCGCTGATCGCCTGGCGCAAGCCCAACCTGCTGCTGCTCGACGAGCCGACCAACCATCTCGACCTCGAGATGCGCGAGGCGCTGGCCGAAGCGCTCAGTGATTTTGATGGTGCGATCGTGATGGTCAGCCATGACCGCCACCTGATCGGCCTGGTCTGCGACCAGTTCAGTCGCGTGCACGATGGCGAAGTGGAGCCGTTCAACGGCGACCTCGACGATTACGCGGCGTGGCTGCGTTCGCGTCCGGCCGCGGGCGAAGCGAAACCGGAAGCGAAGAAGGAGGTTGCGCCAGTTCCTGCGCCCGCGCCTGCACCCGTCGCGAAGAAGCCGGCCAGCAAGATCAACCCGCACAAGCTGGCGCAGGCCGAAGCGCGGGTTGCGCGACTCGAAGAGAAACTCTCCGAATGCGATGCGCAACTCGCCGATCCGGCGGTGTATTCCGATGGTGCGCGCGTCGCCGATATCGGTCGCACCCAGATGCAGTTGCGCAGCGAGCTGGAGGAAGCCGAAGGCGAGTTGCTGGCGTTGTACGAATGACGATCGGCCTGCGCGTCAGGCGGCAGGACCCTTGTCGGCTTCTTGCATCCCCGGCGCGCGGGTAGCCCCGGGCGTGGCGATATAGCTCCTGCGCCAGCGCAGGAATGGCCGCTCTATCAATTGGTGGGTCGCCCAGGCCGGGAAGAACATCAGCACGTAGAAGACCAATGCCGCCATCGTCGCTGCATACTGGTTTTCGATCGGGTAGCCGGCATCGGCCAGCGATCGCGCGTAGCCGAAGATCCAGTAGAAGTGCAGCAGGTAGAGCGAGAACGAGATGCTGCCGAACGCGCCGATGATGCGCGAGATGCGCGACTGATCCGTAACCTGCCTCGCGTCGTACCAGGCGATCAAGAATGCCCAGGCCACACCTTCGATGGCTGGCTGCAGGATCCAGATGGCCGAGTCACGCGTGCCGTACAGGCCGCCGTGGGAGTCGAGCCACCACCAGAATGCCGTGAAGGCACCGAAGGCGATGGCCGTATGGCGGCCTGTCGCCAGATGGCGGCAGCGCCACGCGAGGATCCCCAGGACGAACTGGTCGATCCGTCCGCCGATCGTCCAGTAGGCAAGGTCCTGGATATTGCCGCGCAGGAAGTGGACGCCGGTGCGCAGGGCGACTGCCGCGACGAGAAGTGCAATCAAGGGGGCGACTGTGTTTCTTGACCAGCGCAACAGGAAGGGGAGCAGCAGGTAGAAGTGGAATTCGACCGCGATCGACCAGCCGCCATTAGGCCATGTCGGCAGGACCAGGCCCTTGGCGATGAATTCCGTGGCGCGATGGAACTTCCAGCCCTGGTTGTTCGTCAGGTTCCAGATTTCGATCGCAAGCACCACCGACAGCAACGGTGCAAGCCTGAGGAAGCGATTGCGGACGAATTCGCCAAACAGGATGTCGCGGCCATCGAGCAGCTTGGCGAACAGGTAGCCCGACAAGGCCATGAACAGCGACACGCCGGTGTTCCCTTCATGCAACAGGGACAACGGCATCAGCACGGGGGCCTGGTCGACCTTGTGGATCGCCACCGGCGTGAAATGCCAACAGATGACCATGAACGCGGCCAAGGCTCGCAAATGATCGAGCCCGGCAAAATGGACTCCGGTACTTGATTTCATGATCCGCCGTTAGAGCCGGTGCATCGGGCACCGCAAGCCAGTGCGAATCATACGCGAGACATTCGCAATCGGCCTGCGTGTCAGGCGCGCAGGCGGGGCAGCGCGCGCAGCACGTAGGCGAGGGCGAGGAACGCCAGCCCGAGGCCGGCGCAATGGATCAATGTGCGGATGATGCCGAGTGTTGGCACATCGATGAAGGGATAGGGATAGAACCCCGTGATCGCGCCACGAACCAATGCATACACGGCATAGAGCGCGGGCCATTGCAGCCAGCGAAGCGGTGCAGTCGGCGCGATGTGCCGGCGCGGAGGCAGCAGCAGCCACCACGCCAGCGCGGCCAGCGGAACGGCGTAGTGCAGCAGTGCGTTGGACAGCCAGTGCGGGCCCGCCGGGATTTCCTCGTCGCTCAACAGGAAGTGGTAGGCGAGCCCGACCAACGCGATCGCCGTGACCGCGCAGCCGCGCCATGGAAGGTCGCGTCCCCCGTCGTTGCGTCGTGCGGCGACGGTGGCGGTGATCGCCACCAGCAGGTTGGTGAGGACGGTGAAGTAGGCGAGATACATCCACAGGCCGTGGATGACGCCATTGCCGTTGTCGATCGACAGGCGCAGCGACAGGAACAACTGCAGCAGCAATGCCGTCCATGCAAGCGCGGCAACGATCGCTGCCGCGAAACGCGCGTTCATCGCGTCAATCCCTCAGGAAATATTCGACCGTGCTGACGACCCGCACCTTCTTCACCTGCGGGCTGCCGGCGTCGCGGTTGCTGATGTCGACCACGCCCTGGTTGGCGGTGCGGATGCCGCCGATGCGCGCGCCGCTGTCCTTGGCGAATTGCTCGGCGGACTTGCGCGCATTCGCGGTTGCTTCCGCGATCAGCGCCGGCTTGATGTCATTCAGTTTGGTGTAGTTGAACTCGGGACCGTTCGGCGAATCGCCTTCGCCGCCATTGCCGCCCAGTATCACGCCCTTGGCAAGGAGGTCGCCGGTGCGGCGCAGCGCCTCCATCGCCTTGCCGACCTTGGTGGTGCGCAGGGTCACGGTGGTGGAATAGCGATAGCGTTCCGGCGGTTTGTTCTCGCCATAGGCATAGGCCCAACGATCTTCGAGCCGCGCGGGCGCGACCACGATCTCGTCATCGCCGAATCCCGCCGTCTTGAAGAAATCACGGATCGCCGTGGTGTTGGTTTCAAGCCCGCGCTGCACTTCGCCGAGGTCGTTGCCGCTGACCGTATGCGCCAGCGGCCAGACCACGAGATCGGCGTCCACCACCTTTTCGGCGGATCCTTTCACCGAAACGTAGCGATCGCCGGTGCGCAGATCGGCCAGTCCCTTCGACATGAACCAGCCGCCGGCGGCGAGGCCAAGCGCGACGATCACCGCCGCGACAATCTTGTCGATCTTCATGCAGGCTTCCTCAGCGCGCGCCGAAGCGGGCGCGGCAACCGCCGCTCACCCACAGGCCCTGGCGGGTGTTGTAGCCCCAGGTGCGGCCCTCGGTGCATGCGGCGCCGGACAGGCGTTGCTGCACATAGGGCGTGCCCTGCGTCCGATCCCAGGCGCAGGTGGTGTGGCGCGCGTTCTGGCTGGAACAAGTCACCGTGTAATTGCTGTTCACGCGCGCGAATTCGCCGCGGCAGCCGTGGTTCACCCAGACCTGGCCGTTGCGGGAATCCCAGCCGCGCCCACGATCGCAGCCGCTGTTCGAGAGTTGCCGCACCAGTCGCGACTGTCCCTGCCACGGCGTGCGGCAGGTGTTGAGGCGATTGCCGGTGCTTTCACAGCGGATGGTCTGGTGGATGGGGCCGGGGCCGGGATTCGGGCCGGGAACCCCGCCGCCGTTGCCGGCGAGCGATTTGGCGATATCCGACTTGATCTGGCTGAAGGTCCAGTTGGAGCGATTGACCTGGTCGAGGTAGAAGCGCAGCTGGTCGTCGGGGATGGTTCGGCCACGCGCCTGTTCGGAATATTCCAGGCTGATCACGCGGATCTGGTCGTTGCGCGACAGCGTGCGCAGGTTCTCGGGCGCGTAGGCCCGGGCCTGGGCCTGTGCGGAAGCGGTCACGGGGACGAGCAGGGCCAGCGCGGACGCGACGGCGAGTGATTTGAGCAATGAAACCATGACGACCTCTCCCTCCAGACGGTGTATGGATGTCTTGCATTGGCGATTGCGTTGAAAACGACGCGCCAGGCCCCACAATACCGGTTTGCACCCCGCAACACACGCCATGCCCATCTACGCCTTCGTCTGTGACGCCTGCGGCCACGAGTTCGACCGCCTGCAGAAGATGTCCGATCCCGATCCCGACACCTGCCCGAAGTGCGGCGCGCATACGGTCAAGCGCATGCTGACCGCGCCCAGCTTCCGTCTTGCCGGCGGCGGCTGGTACGAGACCGACTTCAAGAAGGACGGCGACAAGAAGCGCAACCTGGCGGGGGATGCCAGCGGCGGGTCCAAGCCCAAGAGCGATTCCGCCCCGGCTCCGGCCCCCGCGGCGCCGAAACCGTCGGATTCCTGATCCCGCGCCCCGTCCGGGCTAAAATGACCGGCTTCCAATGAGCAAGCACCGGTGCTGTCCCGGGCTTGCAGCCGATTTCCCGGAGTTTCCATGCGTGACCATTTCTGCGGCCTGATCGACGAGACGTTGATCGGCCAGACCGTGACCCTGTGCGGCTGGGCCGACGTCGCCCGCAACATGGGTGGCCTGGTCTTCATCGACCTGCGCGACCACGAAGGCATCGTCCAGATCGTCGCCGAGCCGTCATCCGTCGAAGGCAATGCCGAGGTGCTGGCGGTTGCCGCGCAGATCGGCTACGAGGATGCGCTGCAGGTCACCGGCGTGGTTCGCAAGCGCGAGTCGGTCAACAACAAGATCCGCACCGGCCAGATCGAAGTGGTCGCGACCAGGATCGAGGTGTTGAACAAGGCCGAACCGCTGCCGTTCCACCACCACGAGAACCCGGGCGAGGACATCCGCCTGAAGTACCGCTATCTCGACCTGCGCGCGCCGGACATGCAGCGCAAGATGCGCACCCGCACCAGGCTGGTCGCGAACCTGCGCCGTTACCTCGACGAGCGCGGTTTCCAGGACATCGAAACGCCGATCCTGACCAAGGCGACGCCGGAAGGCGCGCGCGACTTCCTGGTTCCGGCGCGCATGCATCCGGGCGAGTTCTACGCGCTGCCGCAATCGCCGCAGCTGTTCAAGCAGATCCTGATGATGGCGGGCTTCGACCGCTACTACCAGATCGCGCGCTGCTTCCGCGACGAAGCGCTGCGTGCCGACCGCCAGCTCGAATTCACCCAGCTCGACATGGAGTTCGCGTGGGTGGACGAGAAGATCGTGCAGGACACCGTCGAGGACATGATCCGCGAAGTGTTCAGGGAAACGATCGGCGTCGAACTGGCCAGCACCTTCCCGCGCATGACCTATGCCGAGGCGATGCGTCGCTATGGTTCCGACAAGCCCGACCTGCGCATCGCGCTCGAGTTCGTCGATGTCGCCGAACTGGTGAAGGGCAGCGAGTTCAAGGTATTCACCGATGCCGCCAATGACGCCGATGGCCGCGTCGTCGCGCTGCGCATTCCCGGTGGCGCGGCACTGTCGCGCAAGCAGATCGACGAATATGCCGCGCATGCCGCCAAGTTCGGCGCCAAGGGCCTGGCCTACGTGAAGCTGGACGAAGCGGGCGCCGTGAATTCGCCGATCGCCAAGTTCTTTGCTGACGATGCCTTCAAGGCATTGCTGGAAGCGATCGGTTTGAAGAATGGCGATATCGCCTTCTTCGGCGCCGGCGCCTACAAGACGGTCAGCGATTTCATGGGGGCGCTGCGCCTGAAGGCCGGCAAGGATTTCGACCTGGTCGCCGCAGGCTGGGCACCGCTGTGGGTCACCGATTTCCCGATGTTCGAATGGGACGACGAGGAACAGCGCTACGTCGCCCTCCATCACCCCTTCACCGCGCCGGCGGTCGATTCGATCGACGACCTGCGCGCGAATGCCAAGACCGCGGTCTCGCGCGGCTACGACATGGTGCTGAACGGCAACGAGATCGGCGGCGGTTCCATCCGCATCCACAGCTCGAAGATGCAGTCGGCGGTGTTCGAACTGCTCGGCATCGGCGCGGAAGAAGCGGAGGCGAAGTTCGGCTTCCTGCTCGACGCGCTCAAGTACGGCGCGCCACCGCACGGCGGCATCGCCTTCGGCATCGACCGCATCGCAGCGTTGATGGCCGGCAGCGAATCGATCCGCGACGTCATCGCCTTCCCCAAGACCACCAGCGCGCAGTGCCTGATGACCGGTGCGCCGTCGGAAGTGCCGGACAAGCAACTGGCGGAAGTGCACATCCAGGTGCGCGAAGCGAAGAAGTGATCATCCGTCGCGCCAGTGCCGCCGATGCCGAAGCGCTGTCGGCGCTGTCGCGCGATACCTTCGACGAGACGTTTGGCCACTGTTACACGGCCGACGATCTGCAGCACTATCTCGACGCCACGTACGACCCCGTGCGGTATGCCGCGCAACTGGACGAGCTCGGTTGCGCGGCCTGGCTGCTGGAAGATGAAGGTCGCGCCCTCGGCTACGTGATGGCCGGCCCGTGCAAGCTGCCGCATGCCGACGTGCAATCCGGCGACATGGAGCTGATGCGCCTGTACGTGCGCCGCGAGTTGCAGAACGGCGGGCATGGTGCGCGGCTGTTCGCGCAGGCGATGGAATGGATCGCCGCCAACGGGCCGAGATCGTGCTGGCTCGGCGTGTGGAGCGAAAACCCGGGAGCACAACGCTTCTACCAGCGTCATGGTTTCGACAAGGTTGGCGAATATCTGTATGAAGTCGGAACGGCGCGCGACCTCGAATTCATATTCCGTCGCGACATGGACTGAAAGTGCATACTGGCAACGAATCCCGAGTGGAGACTGCCATGCGCATCCTGACCGTCGCACTTCCTGCCTTGTTGCTCGTCGCCTGCGCCTCCACGGCCAGGACGCGTGATCCGCAACCGCTGCAACTGCCCGCCAACGAACGCGTCAACGTGTCGTGGGCGGATCCCGCGAGTTTCAGCGAGCACAGCTGCGATTTCGCACCGGGCGGCCGCGATACCGAATGGGTTCGCGATCTTGCGAAATACACCCGCGATCGCGCCGAAAAGAACCTGCCTGCCGGGGCGCATCTTGACGTGCATTTCATCGACATCGATCGCGCCGGCGAATGCCGCCCGACGATGGGCGCGGAGCAGATCCGCATCATCCGCGACATGTATCCGCCACGCATCACGCTGCACTACCGCCTGTCGGGCAATGGCGTGGCCGCGGCCGATGCAGACGCCAAGTTGTCGGACCTGGCCTTCATGATGAATCCCCCGGGACTGCCAGGGAACAGCGATCCTCTGCGCTACGAAAAGCGCATGGTCGACGACTGGCTGCGCAAGCTGCTCGGCAAGCGTTGATGCCGCGTCCCCGCGTCGTCCTGTTGCATGGCCTGTGGATGCATGCGCCGGCCATGCAATGGTTCGCGTCGCGCCTGCGCCGTGATGGCTTCGACGTCACGCCGATGGGCTATTTCAGCGTGCTGGAAAGCACGGAGAGCGCGGTCGCGCGGATCGTGCGCGTCCTGGATCGCCAGCCGGGCACGCATCTGGTCGGACACAGTCTTGGCGGGTTGATGGCGGTGCAAGCCGCGGCACGGTCGCGAGTGGGGCGGGTGGTGTGCCTCGGGTCGCCGCTGGCGGGTAGCCAGGCGGCCGACGGCGTGGCTTCGCGGGTGCCGGGCGGGCGCAGCCTGATCGGGCAGCATCGCGAATTGCTGTTGCGCGGCGCTGGGGCCCTGCCGTCGGGCATCGAGGTCGGGATGGTTGCCGGCACCCTGCCGCGCGGCTTGGGTGGTGCCATCGCACGATTGCCGAGCCCGCACGACGGCACCGTCGCACTCGCGGAAACCCGGATTCCGGGACTGGCCGCCCATGTCGTGGTCGCGGCCAGCCACACCGGCCTGATCTTCTCCCGGGAGGCGGCCAGCCACGCCGCCTGCTTCCTGCGCGAAGGGCGCTTCACCGAGACGGCGGAGCTGGCGGCGATCGCCTGAACCGAATCTAGTAAAATCGCGGCTTTCCCCGATACGGTTGCATCCATGGGTCGTGGTCCTTCGATCGAGCAGCGCAAGAACGCTGTCGATGCCCAGCGCGGCAAGATCTTCACCAAGGTGATTCGCGAGATTTCGGTGGCGGCACGCGCCGGTGGCGGCGATCCCGCCAGCAATCCGCGCCTGCGCAGCGCCATCGACAAGGGCCTTGGCGCCAACATGAGCAAGGACGTGATCGAGCGCGCGATCAAGAAGGCGACCGGCGAACTCGAAGGCGTCGAGTACGAGGAAATCCGTTACGAAGGCTATGCGCCCGGCGGCGTCGCGGTGATCGTCGATTGCCTCACCGACAATCGCGTGCGCACCGTCGCCGACGTCCGCCACGCCTTCACCAAGTTCGGCGGCAACATGGGGACCGAGGGTTCGGTCGCCTTCATGTTCCGCAAGCTGGGTGCGCTGAGCTACGCGGCGGGGGTTGACGAGGATCGCGTCACCGAAGCGGCGATCGAGGCCGGCGCCGACGACGTGGTGGTCTACGACGATGGCGCGATCGACGTCATCACCTCGCCCGAAGCCTTCAACGACGTCAAGGATGCGATGGTCGCGGCCGGGCTCGCGCCCGATCTTGCCGAAGTCACCCTGCGCGCCGACAACGACATCGCCGTGAGCGGCGATACCGCCGACCAGGTGCGCAAGCTGCTGGCGCGCATGGAGGAAATGGACGACGTGCAGAACGTCTATTCCAATGCGGAGTTGTCGGAGTGACGATCAGGGCGGGATTGCCTGAGTGAGCAGCGCAGTGCGCATCATCGGCATCGATCCCGGGTCGCAACGCACCGGCGTCGGCATCATCGATGTCGCGGCGGACGGCAAGCTCGCGCATGTCCATCATGCGGCGATCAACCTGCTCGGTGCCGAGGATTTCCCGCAGCGGCTTGGCGAACTCGTCGCCCGCCTCGGCGAATTGCTGGTGGAATGGCAGCCGGACGAAGTGGCGATCGAACAGGTGTTCCTTGCCCGCAATGCGATGTCGGCGTTGAAGCTCGGCCATGCGCGTGGCGCGGCGATCGTGGCCTGTGTCAGTCGCGGCTTGAAAGTGAATGAATACGCGGCCAAGGAAGTGAAGCTGGCGCTGGTCGGGCGCGGCGGCGCCGACAAGGAACAGGTGCAGCACATGGTCGGTGCGATGCTGAACCTGAAAGGCAAATTGCAGGCGGACGCCGCCGATGCATTGGCGATCGCGGTGACGCATGCGCATGTGCGCGCCAGTGCGGCACGATTGGGTGTCGGCGTGCGCCAGGCGTGGTCAAGGAGATGAAGCGGTGATCGGACGTTTGCGCGGAACCATCATCCACAAGCAGCCGCCGTGGCTGGTGGTCGACGTCCATGGCGTCGGCTACGAGCTGGAGGCGCCGATGAGCACGTTCTACGACCTGCCCGACGTCGGCAGGGACGTGGTGCTGTTCACCCATTACGCGCAGAAGGAAGACAGCGTTTCGCTCTACGGTTTCCTCACCGAGAGCGAGCGCCGGCTGTTCCGCGACGTGCAGCGCGTCAGCGGCATCGGCGCCAAGATCGCGCTTGCCGTGTTGTCCGGCGTCAGCGTCGACGAATTCGCGCGCCAGCTGCAGGCCTCCGACGTGACCGCGCTCACGCGCATTCCCGGCATCGGCAAGAAAACCGCGGAACGCATGGTGGTGGAGCTGCGCGATCGCGCAGCCGATCTCGCCGGAGGCGGAGCATCGCAGATGCTGCAGGGGCCGGCCGATCCGCAATCGGAATCGCTGGTTGCGCTACAGCAGCTTGGCTACAAGCCAGCCGAAGCCGAGCGCATGGTCAAGGCGGTGGCCGCCGCCGGCGACAGCGTCGAGACCATCATCCGCAAGGCCCTGCAACAGGCGCTGCGCTGACGCGATCACGCCATCGGCGTACCATGCGCCCCTGGACGGTCCTCCTCCCGAAATGAACGACCACCCCAAGCACCCGGAACACGCGCAAAGCGGACATGGACACCAGGCACCAGGGGGATTGCCGGGCCTTGCGCTGGGCGCGATCGGCGTGGTCTTCGGCGACATCGGCACCAGCCCGCTGTACACGCTCAAGGAAGCCTTCATCCCGCACTACGGGCTGACGCCCGACCACGACACCGTGCTCGGCGTGCTGTCGCTGGCGTTCTGGGCGCTGATGATCGTGGTGACGTTGAAATATGTGACCATCATCATGCGCGCCGACAACGAAGGCGAGGGCGGCATCATGGCGTTGATGGCGCTGGCCCAGCGCACGCTCGGCAAGACCTCGCGCTCGTTCTACGTGGTCGGCATCCTCGGCATCTTCGGCGCCTCGCTGTTCTTCGGCGATGGCGTGATCACGCCCGCCATCACCACGTTGTCGGCGGTCGAAGGCCTCGAGGTCGCGGCGCCGGCGCTGCACAGGTTCATCCTGCCGCTGACCATCGTGATCCTGATCGGCCTGTTCGTCAGCCAGCGCTTCGGTTCGGCCAAGGTCGGGCGCGTGTTCGGGCCGGTGATGGTGGTGTGGTTCCTGGCGCTGGCGGCGATCGGCGTGCACAACATCGTCGATGCGCCGGAAGTGATCCACGCCTTGAATCCGTGGTGGGGCGCGCGCTTCTTCGTCGAGCATGGCTGGCACGGCATCTTCATCCTCGGCGCCGTGGTGCTGGCCGTCACCGGCGGCGAAGCACTGTATGCCGACATGGGCCACTTCGGCGCACGGCCGATCCGCGCCGCCTGGTATTTCTTCGTGTTGCCCTGCCTGGTGATGAACTATCTCGGACAGGGCGCGCTGCTGCTGGAAAACCCGGACGCAAAGGGCAATCCGTTCTTCCAGGCGGTGCCCGACTGGGCGCAGGTGCCGATGGTGGTGCTGGCGACGATGGCGGCGATCATCGCCTCGCAGGCGGTGATCACCGGCGCGTTCTCGGTGGCGCGTTCGGCGATGCAGCTGGGTTACATCCCGCGCATGTTCGTGCGCCATACCTCGCGCGACACCATCGGCCAGATCTACGTGCCCGGCATCAACTGGTTCCTGATGGTTGCGGTGATCGCGCTGGTGATGACGTTCCGCACGTCCACCGCGCTGGCCACCGCCTATGGCGTTTCGGTGTCCGGCACGATGTTGATCGACACTCTGCTGCTGGCGCTGGTCGCCAACCGCCTGTGGCCGAAGCAGCGCCGCTGGGTGCTGCCGTTGTGCGCGATCTTCTTCGTGGTCGATCTCGCCTTCCTGGTCGCGAACGCGGTGAAGTTCTTCGACGGCGCGTGGTTCCCGCTGTTGCTGGCGGCGATCATCTTCACCCTGATGCGCACGTGGCGCCGCGGCCGCGAGCTGCTGCGCGCGGAAGTGCAGAAGGAAGGCATCAAGCTCGACAGCTTCCTGCCCGGCTTGATGCTTGCGCCGCCGGTGCGGGTGCCGGGAACGGCGATCTTCCTCTCCGCCGATCCGACGCTGGTGCCGCACGCGCTGCTGCACAACCTCAAGCACAACAAGGTGCTGCACGAACGCAACATCTTCCTCACCGTGAAGACGCTGACGGTGCCACATGCCCATCGCGACCAGCGTTTGAAGATCAGCTCGGTCGGCGACGAGTTCTATCGCATCGAGGTCTCGTTCGGCTTCATCGAAACGCCGGACGTTCCGCGCGCATTGATGCAGCTGTCCGATTGCAGCCAGATGTGCCTGGACCCGATGGACACCACCTATTTCGCCAGCCACGAAACCATCGTTGCCAGCGCCCGCCGCGGCATGCCGATCTGGCGCGACAAACTGTTCGCGCTGATGCATCGCAACGCGGTATCGGCGACCTCGTTCTTCCATATTCCCGGCAACCGCCTGGTCGAACTCGGCGCACCGGTCCAGATCTGACCCGGCACATCCCATGAACGCATCCGCAGACGAGCACTCCGGTTCGCAATCGGCGCATGGCCACGCCGGGCCGCTCGCCGCGCTGGCGGTCAGTGCGCTGGGCGTGGTCTTCGGCGACATCGGCACCAGCCCGCTGTACACGATCCAGGAAGCCTTCACCCCGCACTACCGGCTGGCGGTGAACCACGACACCGTGCTCGGCCTGCTGTCGCTGATCATCTGGACGATCGTGTTCGTGGTGACGGTGAAATACGTCGCCATCATCATGCGCGCCGACAACGAAGGCGAGGGCGGCATCATGGCGCTGATGGCGCTGGCCCAGGGCGCGCTCGGCAAGAAGGCGCCGAAACTGATGTACCGCATGGGCATCCTCGGCATCTTCGGCGCGTCTCTGTTCTTCGGCGATGGCGTGATCACCCCGGCGATGACCACGCTCGCGGCGGTCGAGGGCCTCAACGTGGCGACGCCGGCCTTCAGCCATTACGTGCTGCCGATTTCGCTGGTCATCCTCGTCATCCTGTTCGTCGGGCAGCGCTTCGGCACTGCGCGCGTCGGCCGCGTGTTCGGCCCGGTGATGCTGGTGTGGTTCATCGCCGTTGCCGCGCTGGGCATCTGGAACATCCGCCTGGCGCCGGAAGTGTTGAAGTCGCTCAATCCGTGGTGGGGCCTGAAATTCTTCCTCGACCATGGCGTCGCCGGGCTCACCATCCTCGGCGCGGTGGTGCTGGCCGTGACCGGTGGCGAAGCGCTCTACGCAGACATGGGTCATTTCGGCGCCAGGCCCATTCGCATCGCCTGGTATTTCGTGGTGCAGCCCTGCCTGATCCTCAATTACATGGGGCAGGGCGCGCACGTGCTGGTGCGACCGGAATCGATCGGCAACCCCTTCTACGAATCGGTGCCGAAAGCATTGCTGATCCCGATGCTGGTGCTGGCGACGATGGCGGCGATCATCGCTTCGCAGGCGGTGATCACCGGCGCGTTCTCGATGGCGCGTTCGGCGATGCAGCTCGGCTATATCCCGCGCATGCAGATCCGCCACACTTCGAAGGACACCATCGGCCAGATCTACGTGCCGGCGATCAACTGGACGCTGCTGCTGCTGGTGATCGCGGTGGTGATCGGCTTCGGCAGCGCGACGCGACTGGCGACGGCCTATGGCGTGTCGGTGACCGGGACCATGCTGATGACCAGCATCCTGATGATCGTCTACCTCAGCAATACGCGAAAAATGCCGTTGCTGTTCTGGCCGGCGGCGGCGATCTTCGTTCTGGTCGATGTCGCTTTCCTCGGTTCGAACCTCGCCAAGTTCATGGATGGCGCGTGGTTCCCGCTGCTGCTCGGCCTCGCCATCTTCACGATGATGCGTACCTGGCGCCGCGGTCGCGACCTGCTGCGCGAGGAGATGCACAAGGACGGCATCCAGCTCGACACCTTCCTGCCCGGATTGATGCTGGCGCCGCCGGTGCGGGTGGAGGGCACGGCGATCTTCCTGACCGCCGACAAGACGATGGTGCCGCACGCCTTCCTGCACAACCTCAAGCACAACCGCGTCCTGCATGCCCGCAACATCTTCCTCACGGTGGCGACGCTGACGGTGCCGGTGGCGCCGCGCGGGCAGCGGTTGTCGGTGCAGGCGATCGGCGACGACTTCTTCCGCGTGATCGTCCGCTTCGGCTTCATGGAAACGCCGGACGTGCCGCGCGCATTGATGGAAATGGCCGATTGCAGCCAGATGTGCCTCGATCCGATGGAAACCACCTATTTCGCCAGCCGCGAGCGCATCATCGCCAGCCGCCGCCAGGGCATGCCGATCTGGCGCGACAAGCTGTTCGCCTTCATGATGCGAAATGCCGCCCCGGCCAGCGATTTCTTCAACATCCCCAGCAACCGGCTGGTGGAGCTGGGCACGCAGGTGCAGATCTGAGCACCCCCGCGCTTTCCTTCATAATCGGGGCATGACCGAAGACCGCATCATCGCTTCCGGCGCCACCCGCGAGGACGAGGCCAGCGAAGCCAGCATCCGCCCGCGCCGCCTGGCCGACTACCTCGGCCAGCAGCAGGTGCGCGAGCAGATGCAGATCTACATCGACGCCGCCCGCGGCCGCGGCGAGGCGCTCGACCATGTGTTGATCTTCGGGCCACCCGGACTCGGCAAGACCACGTTGTCGCACGTCATCGCCAACGAACTCGGGGTCAACCTGCGCGTCACCAGCGGTCCGGTGATCGAGCGTGCCGGCGATCTCGCCGCGCTGCTCACCAACCTGCAGCCGCATGACGTGCTGTTCATCGACGAGATCCATCGCCTGTCTCCCGTGGTGGAGGAGGTGCTGTATCCGGCGATGGAGGATTTCCAGATCGACATCATGATCGGCGAAGGCCCGGCCGCGCGCTCGATCAAGCTCGACCTGCCGCCGTTCACGCTGGTTGGCGCGACCACGCGCGCAGGCCTGTTGACCGCGCCGCTGCGTGATCGCTTCGGCATCGTCCAGCGCCTCGAGTTCTACAGCACCGCCGAATTGACCCAGATCGTGGTGCGTTCGGCGCAGATCCTGGGCATCCATTGCGAACACGAGGGCGCCGCCGAGATCGCCCGCCGTTCGCGCGGGACGCCGCGCATTGCCAATCGCCTGCTGCGGCGCGTGCGCGACTACGCGCAGGTGCGCGCGGACGGACGCATCGACCATGCCAGCGCGCAGGCCGCGATGCAGATGCTCAAGGTCGATCCGGAAGGTTTCGATGAGCTCGATCGCCGCCTGCTCAACCTCATCATCGAGAATTTCGACGGCGGCCCGGTCGGCGTCGAATCGCTGGCCGCGGCACTCAGCGAGGAACGCGGTACGCTCGAAGACGTGATCGAGCCCTACCTGATCCAGCAGGGATTCCTCGTGCGAACCGCGCGGGGACGCATGGCCACCCACAAGGCCTGGCGCCATCTCGGCCTGAAGCCGCGCGGTGGTGCCGGAGCCGGGGAATCGGGGAACCTGATTTGAACGCAGGCCCAACCGCCGGCGCCGCAGGGCTTGTCTTCCAGTGGCCGGTGCGGGTGTACTGGGAGGATACCGATGCCGGTGGCGTCGTGTACCACGCCCAGTACCTGGCCTTCATGGAACGCGCGCGCAGCGAATGGATGCGCGCCACCGGCCACGGCCAGGAACTGTTGCGCGAGCGCGACGGCCTGGTTTTCGTGGTGCGGGCGATGCAGGTCGATTTCCGTGCGCCCGCTCGCCTCGACGATGCGTTGCAGGTGAGCGTGGAATTGCGCGAATGCCGGCGGGCATCGCTGGTGCTGAAACAGGAGATCCGCCGCGATGGAACGCTGCTGGTCGATGGCGAAGTCCGCATTGCGGCACTGCTGGCGCAAACCTTCCGGCCATGCCCGTTGCCGCCGGCCTTGTACGAACAATTGAAGTCGCTTGAATGCAAAGGTGATTGATGGTTTCCTCGATGTTGCTTGATGTGCCGGCCGTAATCCCCGCGGCCGATATCAATCCATTGCAACTGGTCCTGCACGCTTCGCTGCCGGTGCAACTGGTGATGGCCATCCTGCTGGTGGTCTCGGTGGCGTCGTGGGCGATCATCTTCCGCAAGCGCGCGCAACTGGGCGCCGCCGAGCGCGAAGCCGCCGATTTCGAGGAGCGCTTCTGGTCGGGCGCGCAGCTCGGCGACCTGCATGCGCGCGCCGGCAAGAACGGCGGCATCGACGGCATGGAAGCGATCTTCGACGCCGGCATGCGCGAGTTCCATCGCGTCACCCAGATGCGCGGCGCGGACAGCCGCCTGCAGCTGGAAGGCGCGCAACGCGCGATGCGCGCCGCCACCGCGCGTGAACTCGACAGCCTCGAGCACAACCTCGAATTCCTCGCCAATACCGGTTCGATCAGTCCTTACATCGGCCTGTTCGGCACGGTGTGGGGCATCATGATTTCGTTCCAGGGCCTCGCCAACTTGAAGCAGGCGACGATCGCCACCGTCGCGCCCGGCATCTCGGAAGCACTGATCGCGACGGCGATGGGCCTGTTCGCGGCGATCCCGGCGGTGTGGGCCTACAACCGCCTCGCCACCCGCGTCGATCGCCTGGCATCGCGCTACGACGCGTTCTCGGAAGAGTTCTCGTCGATCCTGCAACGCTGGTCGCCGTTGCCCGACGCACGCTGACATGGCTGCACGCAACACATCGCGGCGACGCAAGCACCGGCTGAAGTCGGAAATCAACGTCGTGCCCTACATCGACGTCATGCTGGTGCTGTTGATCATCTTCATGGCCACCGCGCCGTTGCTCAATCTCGGCGTCGATGTCGACCTGCCGCAGAGCAGCGCGCAATCGATCCAGGTCGATGTCGAGCCCGCGATCGTCAGCGTTGATGCCGAAGGCGCGCTGTCGCTCACCATCGACGGCACCCGCACGCCATCATCGCGCGACGAGGTGGTCCAGCGGGTGCAGGCCTTTGTCGCCGCGCACCCGAAAGCACCGGTCTACGTGGCCGGGGATGGCAAGGCTTCGTACCAGACCGTCTATGACGTGTTGAGCCTGCTGCAAACGGAGGCGCATGTGCCGCGTGCCGGATTGATGAGCATGCCGAGCGGAGCGTCCGCAAAGTGAAGGAGCAGCGCGCCGCTGCCGCGCGCGGGACCGGATACGCGATCCTGCTGCACGCATTCCTGATCGGACTGCTGTTGTTCGGCCTTCATCGCGTCAGCCAGCAGGGTGGTGATGCCGGCGGTGATGGCGCATTGCAGACGGATATCGCGTCGGTCAACGATCTCTCCGCGAAAGCGCGCCGCGCCTTGCTGGGTGAACCGAAGGCAGAGGTGCAGCCGCTGCCGCAGCCGGTCGAAGCTCCGCAGGAATTGCCGAAGCCCACGGAAACGCCGGTCGAAGCCACGCCGCCCCCAGCCGCAAAGCAGGCGCCTGCGGAGAAACCGGCGCCCGCACGTCCGCAACCACCGATCAAGACGACTCCACCGAAACCCGAACCGGCGCCGGTGGACATGGGCAAGAAAGTGCCGACGCCCGAGCCCAGCAAAAAAAGCGCCGAGTCCGATCTCGCCGCGCGTGCCGCAGCGGAAGCCGCTCGCCTGGCGAAGGCGACCAACCTGGCCAAGCAGCGCGCATTGCAGGTGGCAGACGCAGGCGTGTCCGATGGCGCACGCAGCCCGACATCGGCGCGGGCGGGCGTGGGTGCCGGCAAGAGCCGCAATAGCGGCCAGCAGAAATGGCTGGATGCCGTAGGCCGGGCGATCGAGGCGAAATGGCTGCGCCCCGACGATATTTCGCCGGGGCAGGAGTGCCCGATCCATATCCGCATCATCCCCGGTGGCGAGGTCATTGCCGCCACCGTGCTGCCGGGTTGTCCGTATTCCGATGAGGCCAAGCGCAGCGTCGAGAAGGCCGTGCGCGATGCCAGTCCGTTGCCGTTCAAGGGCTATGAAGACGTCTACTCGCGTGATTTCACTGCGAATTTCCGGCCATCGCGGTAGGCGCGCACCCACGGTGAACCGGCATTCAGCTAAATGACGCCTCCGCGTTTACCCTAGTCGGACGCATCCCAACGCAGAACTCCCCCCTGATGCGATTCTTCTTCGCGATTTCAATCTTCATGCTTTCCGGCGCGGCCTTCGCGCAGTCCAGCCCGCAGGTCGACGTGATCGGCGGTCGCGATGCCGCCCAGCCGATCGCCGTGGTGCCGTTCGCGGGCAGTGCGCCTGGCGAGAACGACATTGCCGCGGTGATCCGCGCCGATCTGCAGCGTTCCGGCCAGTTCAAGGCGATGCCGGAATCGGCCATGCCCGAGAAGCCGAGCACTGCAGCCGAACTGCATCTGCCGGTGTGGCAGGCCGCGGGGCAGGGGTTGGTGCTGATCGGTCGCGTCAGCAATGGCGCATCGATGCGCGTCGAATACGAGTTGTACGACGCCGTGCACAAGCAGCGCCTGCTCGGTTTCGCCAAGAGCGGCCCGGCCAGCGCGGCGCGCGACATCGCCCACCAGATCGCCGACGACATCTACCAGAAGGTGTTGAACGTGCGTGGTGCGTTCTGGACGCGCATGGCCTACGTGCGCGTGTCCGGCCTCGGCAAGCGCGCCACCTACAGCCTCGTCGTCGCCGACGCCGATGGCCACAATGCGCGCGTGCTGGAAACCGCCAACGCGCCGATCATGTCGCCGACGTGGAGCCCGGACGGCCGTCGCATCGCGTACGTCAGTTTCGCCAACGGCAATTCCACGGTGAAGGTGCGCAGCCTGTCCGGCGGCGACACCACGGTTGCATCGTTTGCAGGACTCAATGCCAGCCCGTCGTTCTCGCCGGATGGCGCGCGCCTGGCGGTGACGCTGTCGCGCGACGGCAATCCCGAGATCTACACGCTGCCGGCCAGCGGCGGTGCACCGACGCGCGTGACCCACCAGCTGGGCATCGACACCAGCGCGGCGTGGACGTCGTCGGGCATCTATTTCACATCGGATCGCGGCGGACGCCCGCAGATCTACAAGACGTCCGCTTCCGGCGGCGGCGCCAGCCGCGTCACCTTCCAGGGCGATTACAACGCCGATGCCGCGTTCTCGCTCGACGGCAAGGTGATGGCGGTGACGCAGGGCAATGGCGGCAACTATCGCATCGCGGTGTTCGATACCCGCAGCGGACCGGGCCAGTGGACCTCGGTGTCGCCGGGATCGCTGGACGAATCGCCGAGCGTGGCGCCGAATGGCAGCATGGTGATGTACGACGCCCATGAAGGCAGCCGCAGCGTGATCCATGTGGTGTCGTCGGATGGCCGCGTGCGCGAACGCATCGACACCGACGGCAACGCCCAGGACCCGGCGTGGTCGCCGTATCGCAACAATCCGTGATTTCCGCTTTGAAACTGCAGTCCCCGAAGGAGTCGACAATGAACAACCTGCGTGCCGTCGTGATCGCCCTTGCCTGTTCGGGCATGATCGTTGCCTGTTCCACCAAGACCAAGGACACGCCACCGCCGCCGGTGGTCGATTCCGGCGCCCAGAACAATGCCGGCAACAAGGCCGACACCGGCGTCTCCACCGCGCCGATCGCCGGCGCCTACGGTCCCGATGACCTCGACCGGGACGCTTGCCTGAAGAATCGCTCGGTCTACTTCGACTACGATTCCGACACCACCAAGCCGGAATTCCAGGCATCGATCAGCTGCCACGCCAAGTACCTGCGTGATCGCCCGTCGGCGCGCATGCGCCTGGAAGGCAATACCGACGAACGCGGCAGCCGTGAATACAACCTCGCGCTGGGCGAGCGTCGCGCCCGCAGCGTGTCCTCGGCGATGCAGGCGATGGGCGCCAGCGGCGGCCAGATCAGCGTGGTGAGCTACGGCGAGGAACGCCCGGAATGCCGTGAGTCCGATGAAGCATGCTGGCAGAAGAATCGCCGCGTGGACATCAACTACACCACGCCCTGAGCACGATCATGCGCATTCTTCCCGCACTGGTGTTTGCGCTGATGCTGCCCGCCGTGCCTGCGCTGGCACAGCGGGCCAGCCTCGCCGAACGCGTCGATGCGCTGGAAGCGCATGCCGCCGACAACAGCGACAAGCTGGAAACGCTGAACCAGATCAATGCGCTCAAGGAGGAGGTGCGCAACCTGCGCGGCCAGGTGGAAGAGCTGCAGCAGCAGCTCAACCAGCAGAAGGAAGCCGGACGCAATCAGTATCTCGATATCGATGGCCGCCTGAATCGCCTCGAGGGCGGCAACAAGCCTGCGGGCGGCAACGATGCGGGCGTACCTGCCCAGCAGCCCGTGCAGCCGGAGGCCGGTGCGCCTGCGGAGGTATCGGCGGCGGTATCGAATGGCAACGACCGCGCCGATTACGACGCCGCGTTCAAGGCGTTGAAGGCCGGCGATTACGTCAAGTCCTCGCGCGGCTTCAAGGCTTTCATCGATCGCTGGCCCCGGAGCACGTTGATCCCCAACGCGCGCTACTGGCTGGGCGAAAGCTACTACGCCACCGGCAATTACGAGATGGCGGCGACGCAGTTCAAGCAGGTGGTCGATACCTATCCGACCCATCCCAAGGCCGCCGATGCCGCGCTGAAGCTGCGCATGTCGCAGCAGGCGCTGAAGCAGCCAACTCCGCAGAAGAAGCCCGCCGCAAGGTAAAATGGCGGCATGAATGCCGTCGCGACCCCAGCGGCCGAGACCGCTCCGGAACCCGTTTCCGAGCGGCTCCGGATCACCGAAATCTTCCTGTCCCTGCAAGGCGAAGCCCGCGATGCCGGCTGGCCGACGGTGTTCGTGCGCCTCACCGGCTGCCCGCTGCGCTGCCTGTATTGCGATACCGCCTATGCCTTCCACGGCGGCGAATGGATGGATATCGATGACATCGTCGCGACGGTGGCCGGCCATGGCGTGCGCCACGTCTGCGTGACCGGTGGCGAACCGTTGGCGCAGAAACGCTGCGTGCAACTGTTGAAGAAGCTGTGCGACCTGGGGTTGGTCGTGTCGCTGGAAACATCCGGCGCGATCGATATTGGCGACGTGGATACGCGGGTGTCGCGCGTGGTCGACATCAAGACGCCGGGTTCCGGTGAAGTCGAACGCAATCGCATGGAAAACATCGCCTTGCTGACGCCGCATGACCAGGTCAAGTTCGTGATCTGTTCGCGCGAGGATTTCGACTGGTCGCGCGATGTTGTCTCGAAGCACGCATTGAACGAACGCTGCGACGTACTGTTCTCGCCCAGCCACGGACAGGTGGCGCCGCGCCAGCTCGCCGACTGGATCGTCGCCGAACATGTGCCGGTGCGTTTCCAGATGCAATTGCACAAACAACTGTGGGGCGAGGAGCCCGGACGTTGACAGCAATGAAGATGACGACACCTGCAGTGGTACTTGTTTCCGGCGGCATGGATTCCGCGGTCGTGCTTGCGATTGCGCGCGAACAGGGATTCGCCGCGCATGCGATGAGCGTGCGCTACGGGCAGCGCCATCTTTCCGAACTGGAAGCCGCGCAACGCGTCGCGACGATGCTCGGTGCGGTTGAGCACAAGACGGTGGAGATCGACCTGCGCACCATCGGCGGTTCGGCGCTGACCAGCGAGACGTTCGAGGTTCCGACCGACGCCGACGGCCACGAGATCGGCAGCGGCGACATCCCGGTCACCTATGTGCCGGCGCGCAACACGCTGATGCTGTCGGCGGCGCTGGGCTGGGCGGAAGTGCTGGGGGCGCGGGACATCTTCTGCGGCGTCAATGCCGTCGATTATTCCGGATATCCCGATTGCCGACCGGAATTCATCGCCGCGTTCGAAGCGCTGGCCAACCTCGCCACCCGCGCCGGTGTCGAGGGAACGCGCTTCCGCGTCCACGCCCCGCTGATGCGGATGAGCAAGGCCGATATCGCCCGCGAGGGCGAGCGGCTGGGGGTCGATTTCGCCCAGACGGTCAGTTGTTACCAGGCCGATGCCGCCGGCCGTGCCTGCGGCCATTGCGATGCCTGCCTGTTGCGCGCGCGCGGGTTCGCCGATGCCGGGCTGGCCGATCCCACCCGCTATCGCTGATTCGCTACAATACGCGACCCGGTGCAATGCCGGGCTGTGACCGGGTCGTTAGCTCAGTCGGTAGAGCATCGGACTTTTAATCCGCTGGTCGATGGTTCGAATCCATCACGACCCACCATTGAATGAAGTTTCCCACAGGCAGGGGGAACGTGGTTTGTTCGCGCCTTCTTGCAGTCAGTCGAGAAGCACCAGAAATAAATAACGTGCGTGCTGGGCGTACGTGTCCGCGACGGCGGTGTTGTCTGCGCTGAGCGGACAAGACGTGAATTTGTGACCAGCACCGCAATTTGTTGCGCTGAACAAATAAATTGCTCAGAAATGTGATGGTTGGGTGATGCTCCGCGCGTGCCGGGACTGCGATAATTACCAGTAGCCAAGCAGCAGCAATGCTGCTAGTCGGCGCTACAGGGGGGGCGGGGACTTGTTTATTCGAATGGATGCGCATACCGCGCTGTGCACATGTGGGTCACCGAATGGTGGCCCTTTCGTCGTGCTGCATACAAGCGCGACAACCCCCACTCATCCCAAAGGCAAAGCAGCGGCTTCCAGGCTTGGTCGCGCCACCACGGCAACAGGACGATAAGCATGCAGTACGCGACAGGGAATGGAATGATCGGGAAGATGGTGCGTGCAATGCATGTTGGCAGCCGCATGGGCGCCACGGGGCTTTTGCTGCTGGCCGCGTTCACTGCGCAAGCGCAGGTGACCAATACCGCGACTATCCAGCCGCCGACTAGTGGCACGATCATCAATTCCGGCAACAGTTGCACGGCAGGGTCGGCACCTTCCGGGACGACGGTTTCATTCGACTCCGCCACGGCCAACGGAACCTGCATCGCCAAAGATACTGATACGGTGCTGGTGGCCCCGAGTGTGACGAAGGCATTTGCGCCGTCGACGATCACGGCGGGTGGCACGAGCGTCCTGACGATCACGCTGAACAACAACAACGCGACGGCGGCGACGCTGAGCGCGGCGCTGGTGGATACGTTGCCGGCGGGCGTGACGCT
>JAFEBX010000002.1 GCA_018242425.1 Pseudomonadota bacterium | reverse complement strand
TCAACGACCCGGCCGTGAGCGCGGCCGGCAAGGTGCGCGAGATCGCGCCGCGCGCCGACCCGGTGACCGGCACCTTCCAGATCCGCGTGCGCCTGATCGACCCGCCGGCGGCGATGCGCCTGGGCACCACCGTCACCGGCCGCATGACGCTCGACGCCGCACCGGCGATCGAGATTCCGGCCACCGCGCTGGTGCGCGCCGGCGGCACGACGGCGGTGTGGGTCGTCGACCCGACCACGAAGGCGGTGTCGCAGCGCGAGATCACGGTGGGCTCGGCCGGCGAAGCGTCGGTGCAGGTCAAGAGCGGCCTGGCCGACGGCGACATCGTCGTCACCGGCGGCGTGCACGCGCTGCGCCCGGGCCAGAAGGTCAGCCTGCTCGGGGCGGCCGCCAAATGATCGGCCCGAACCTTTCCGAATGGTCGCTGAAGCGGCCGTCGTTCATCATCTTCCTGATGATCCTCGTGGTCGTCGCGGGGGTGCTGGCCTTCAAGGACCTGGGCCGCGACGAGGACCCGCCGTTCACGGTGCGCACGATGATCATCGCCGCCGCGTGGCCCGGCGCCACCGTCGAAGAAACCATCGAACAGGTGACCGAACGGCTGGAGCGCACGCTGCAGGAGACGCAGAACTTCGACGCCGTGCGCAGCTACACCACGGCCGGGCAGACGACGATCTTCGTCGATCTCGACGAAACCACCGCCACCCGGGACATCCCCGACGTCTGGTACCGCGTGCGCCGCAACATCGGCGACATCCGCCACACGCTGCCGGCCGGTGTCGTCGGGCCGTTCTTCAACGACGACTTCGGCGACACCTTCGGCTTCATCTACGGCTTCACCGCCGACGGCTACAGCTTCCGCGAGCTGCGCGACCACGTCGAGGCGATCCGCTCCAAGCTGCTGCAGGTGCCCGACGTCGCGAAGGTCGAGGTGCTGGGCGCGCAGGACGAGCGCATCTACATCGAGTTCTCGACCGCGAAGCTCGCCGGGATGCGGCTGAACCTGCAGACCATCATCAACACGCTGCAGGCGCAGAACCTGCTGCGGCCTTCGGGCGTGATCAACACCGACCAGGAGCGCGTGTACCTGCGCGTGTCCGGCGCCTTCGACGACGAACGCGACATCGAGAACGTCAACATCGTGTTCGGCGACCGTGTCGTGCGCCTGGGGGACATCGCCACCGTCAAGCGCGGCTTCGCCGACCCGCCGACGCCGATGTTCCGCGTCAACGGCCAGCCGGCGATCGGCCTGGCGATCTCGATGCGCGAGAGGGCCGACATCCTGGCGCTGGGCGCGAACATCCGCACGGCGATGGACGAGATCCGCGCCGGCTTGCCGGTCGGTATCGAGCCGGTGCTGGTGGCCGATCAGTCGACGATCGTCGACCACGCGATCAACGACTTCCTGACCTCGCTGATCCAGGCGATCGTCATCATCCTGCTGTGCAGTTTCGTCAGCCTGGGCGTGCGCCCGGGCGTGGTCGTCGCGCTGGCGATTCCGATCACGCTGGCGCTCGTGTTCACGGTGATGAACCAGCAGCACATCGCGCTGCAGCGCGTGTCGCTGGGCGCGCTGATCATCGCGCTGACGCTGCTGGTCGACGACGCGATGACCACGGTCGACGCGATGCAGCGCCGGCTGGCGGCCGGCGATGCGCCCGACGTCGCCGCGTCCTTTGCCTACCGCACGCTGGCCGCGCCGATGCTGATCGGCACGCTGGTCACGATCGCCAGCTTCGTGCCGGTGGGCTTCGCGCCCGGCGGCGCGAGCGAGGTGCTGTCGTCGCTGTTCTGGGTGGTCGCGATCGCGCTGATCGCGTCGTGGCTGGTGGCGGTGGTGTTCGCCCCGATCATCGGCAAGGCGCTGCTGAAACCCCCCGCACCGGTGCAGGGCGAGCCCAAGCCGAGCAAGCTGAAAAACGGCTACCAGGCGCTGCTGCGCGGCGCGATCCGCCTGCGCTGGGTGACGATCGGCGTGACGGTCGCGATGTTCGCGGCGGCGATGCTGGCGCTGCCGCTGGTGCCGCGGCAGTTCTTCCCGTCGTCGGACCGGCCCGAGCTGCAGGTGGACCTGACGCTGCGCCAGAACGCGTCGATCTTCGCCAGCCAGGGCGTCGCCGAGCGCGTCGAGGCGCTGCTCGACGGAGACCCCGACGTCGATCACTACAGCACCTACGTGGGCCGCGGCGCGATCCGCTTCTACCTGCCGCTGTCGGTGCACCTGGCCAACCCGTTCTTCTCGCAGCTGATCGTCATCGCCAAGGACATCGAGGCGCGCGACCGGCTGCAGGCCCGGCTGGAGAAGACGCTCGCGGTCGACTTCCCCGAGGTGGTGGCGCGCGTGTCGCCGCTGGAGATGGGCCCGCCGGTGGGCTGGCCGCTGCAGTACCGCGTGACCGGCCCGGACAAGGAGGAGTTGCGCCGCATCGCCGAAGACGTGGCCAAGCTGATGGCCGCCGACAGCCGCGTGCGCAACCTCAACTACGACTGGATGGAGCCGGCGCGCCAGCTGCGCGTGCACATCGACCAGGACGAGGCGCGGCGGC
>JAFEBX010000024.1 GCA_018242425.1 Pseudomonadota bacterium | reverse complement strand
TCAAATCGCCTTATCGAATGAGCCTCTAGCTCGGAAAGAAATCTCTCAGGCGCCCCCTCCGGAACCAGTGCTAAGTGTTCTTGACGATGCATGCTTTTAGTAGTCGCTCGCACCGCTCGCAAAACCGACTCAATCGCAGGATCCAGAAACGAAAAACCCAGGAACAACACCTGCCGTCGCGTCAACACATGTTCGAGGAAGCGTTGATAAGAAGAATTTCTATCTAGCTCAGCAAGTGCTGCTGACGTGAGTCGCATTGACTCCGGAAGCTCTACACGCCCATGAATCCTAGCAATATAAAGATTTTCATAGAAAACAGCGGCATCAAGCGTAGGATCATCGATGTTCACTTCAGATGCTGAGAGACCTGCATGCTTCGCAAATGCGGCAAATAATGCTCTATCAAAATTTGTTGTGACAACTGAACGGAAAGGAAGTTGAGCTAGAGAGCTCAAGCCCTCGGTTTGAAATGTTTCCAAGGGCTTTGCCAGCTCTCTTAATTTTGTAGCTTCCGGCATCTGGCGACACATCATGTAAAAGGCCGCCGCATCCCCTAGCGCCCCATCACTAACAGCTCTGTCAATATTGAATTTTGTGTATTCGTCGTACTCGAATGCCGCTGCCGCCAGTTGAGATAAATAACCTCCCCAGGTCGGCAACCCAGCTCTCGCCGAAACTCCCGCGCCGGCAAAAAGCACAGGCAGTGGAGACGATGCAAAGAAGGACTTTAGCGCTGCCGCAACATCAGTCATAACGAATCCTTGCGTTGAACCACTCACATATTGCGACGATATTCCCCGCCCACGTCATACAGCGCATGGCTGATCTGCCCCAAGCTATGCGTCTTCACCGCCTCAACCAGCGCAGCAAACACATTCCTGCGATCCCGCGCCGTCTTCTGAAGATAGCTCAACCCATGCCCATCATGGACTTCACCCTCCACCGTCGCGTCCTCGATCACGTGGCCATGCTCGGTTTCGCCGCGCGGCGCCAGATGGTTGCGTGAAGCCTGCCAACCGCGCACGTTCTCGATCTGCTGGCCCTTCTCTTCCTCGGTCGAACGAATCAGTTCGATCTCGGTGACGACTTCGCCAGCATGTTCCTTGGGCAGGAACATGTTGACGCCGACCAGCGGCAGGCTGCCGTCGTGCTTCTTCTGTTCGTAGTACAGGCTTTCTTCTTGGATCTTGCCGCGCTGGTACATGGTGTCCATCGCGCCGAGCACACCGCCGCGCTCGCTGATCGCCTCGAATTCCTTGTACACGGCTTCTTCGACGATGTCGGTCAGGTATTCGACCGCGAAGCTGCCCTGCCACGGATTCTCGTTGAAATTGAGGCCGAGCTCCTTGTTGATGATCATCTGGATCGCCACTGCGCGCCGCACCGATTCCTCGGTCGGGGTGGTGATCGCTTCGTCGTAGGCGTTGGTGTGCAGGCTGTTGCAGTTGTCAAACAGCGCATATAGCGCCTGCAGCGTGGTGCGAATGTCGTTGAACTGGATTTCCTGCGCGTGCAGCGAACGGCCCGAAGTCTGGATGTGGTACTTCATCATCTGGCTGCGCTCGTTGGCGCCGTAGCGTTCGCGCATCGCGCGCGCCCAGATGCGGCGGGCGACGCGGCCGATCACCGTGTATTCCGGGTCCATGCCGTTGGAGAAGAAGAACGACAGGTTGGGCGCGAAGTCATCGATCTTCATCCCGCGCGCGAGGTAGTACTCGACGATGGTGAAGCCGTTGCTGAGGGTGAATGCCAGCTGCGAGATCGGGTTCGCGCCAGCTTCGGCGATGTGGTAGCCGGAGATCGACACCGAGTAGAAATTGCGCACGGCATGGTCGACGAAATACTGCTGGATGTCGCCCATCATCCGCAGCGCGAATTCGGTGCTGAAGATGCAGGTGTTCTGTGCCTGGTCTTCCTTGAGGATGTCGGCCTGCACGGTGCCGCGCACGGTCTTGAGCGTATCCGCCTTGATGCGGGCATAAGTTTCAGCGTCGACCAGCTGGTCGCCGGTGACGCCGAGCAGCCCAAGGCCGAGTCCATTGTTGGTCGGCGGCAGGTCGCCGTGGTAGCGCGGGCGTTCACGACCGGCGAAGAAGGCATCGATCTTCTTCTGCGCTTCGGCCCAGCGCGCCGGGTCTTCCTTCAGATGTTTCTCGACCTGCTGGTCGACCGCGGTGTTCATGAACATCGCGAGGATGATCGGCGCGGGCCCATTGATCGTCATCGACACCGACGTCGTCGGCGCGCACAGGTCGAAGCCGGAATACAGCTTCTTCATGTCGTCCAGCGTCGGGATGTTGACGCCGGAGTTGCCGATCTTGCCGTAGATGTCGGGACGCGGCGCCGGGTCTTCGCCATACAGCGTCACGCTGTCGAACGCGGTCGACAAACGTGCAGCCGGCTGACCGACGCTGAGGTAGTGGAAGCGACGGTTGGTACGCTCCGGCGTGCCCTCGCCCGCGAACATGCGGATCGGATCCTCGCCGGTGCGACGATACGGATAGACGCCGCCGGTGTAGGGATACGAACCCGGCAGGTTTTCCTTGCCGAGGAAGGTCAGCAGTTCGCCCCACGATTTGTAGGTCGGCGCGGCGATCTTCGGCACCTTCTGGTGGCTCAGCGATTCGCGGTAGTTCTCGACGCGGATGGTCTTGCCACGCACCTGGTATTCGTTCACTTCATCGGTGATCGACTTCAGGCGCTGCGGCCATTCGCGCAGCAGTTTCAGGTTCTCGCTGGTCAGCGACTGCACGGCATCGTTGAAGCGCTGGCGCAGGGTCAGCAACGAACGGTCGATGCCATCCGCGCCCGGCTGCACGTCATCGCTGGCATACAGTTCCAGCGCCTTCGGCAACTTGGCGTCGTCGAGTTCGCGCAGCGCCTCCCAGCAACTCTGGGCGCGATCGGCGATTTCCGACTGCTTGCCGATGTGGCTATTGATTGAGCGACCCTGCTCGGCGATTTCTGCGAGATAGCGCACGCGGGCACCGGGAATCAGCACCGTGGCGCGCGGTTCCTTCAATGCGGTATCGATGGCCGGCGACCACTTGTCGGCCGGCAGCGACAGCTTCTCGCGCAACAGGCGGCACAGGTTGGCGAACATCCAGCTGATGCCGGGATCGTTGAACTGCGAAGCGATGGTCGGATAGACCGGCACATCCTCGTCCTTCGTCTGAAAGGCGACGCGGTTGCGCTTCCACTGCTTGCGGATGTCGCGCAACGCGTCCTCGGCACCACGCTTGTCGTACTTGTTGAGCACGATCAGCTCGGCGTAGTCGATCATGTCGATCTTCTCGAGCTGCGATGCCGCGCCGTAGTCGCTGGTCATCACGTACATCGGGAAATCGACCAGATCGACGATCTCCGAATCCGACTGGCCGATGCCAGCCGTCTCGACGATCACCAGGTCGTAGCCCAGCGACTTCAGGAAGGCGATGCAATCCTTCAGCACCGCATTGGTCGCCACGTTCTGGCGGCGCGTCGCCATCGAACGCATGTAGACGCGATGGCTGCGCAGCGAGTTCATGCGGATGCGATCGCCCAGCAGCGCGCCGCCGGTGCGGCGACGGGTCGGATCGACCGAGATCACGGCGACGCGCATCTGCGGGAAGTTGGACAGGAAGCGGTTCAGCAGTTCATCCGTCACCGACGACTTGCCGGCACCGCCGGTGCCGGTGATGCCGACCACCGGCGTCTTGCCACCCGCCAGCTGCCACTGCTTGCGCAGGTGCGCGAGTTCCGATTCGCCGAGCTGTCCGTCCTCGATCATCGACAACACGCGACCGATGCCGATCTCGTCGTCGATACCCGGGGCTTCATTGCCGGCCTTGTTCATGGCGGTGTTGCGGCCATCGTTGGCGCGCTTGACCACGTCCTCGATCATTTCCACCAGCCCCATCTTCATGCCGTCGTTGGGGTGATAGATGCGCTCGACGCCATAGGCCTCGAGTTCGCGGATTTCTTCCGGGGTGATGGTGCCGCCGCCGCCACCGAACACCTTGATATGCGGCGCGCCGCGCTCCTTCAGCATGTCGACCATGTACTTGAAGTACTCGACGTGGCCGCCCTGGTAGGACGACAGCGCGATGCCGTCGGCGTCTTCCTGCAGGGCCGCGCGCACCACGTCCTCGACGCTGCGGTTGTGGCCGAGGTGGATCACTTCCGCGCCCTGCGACTGGATCAGCCTGCGCATGATGTTGATCGCGGCGTCGTGGCCATCGAACAGGCTGGCGGCGGTCACGAAGCGCAACGGCACCGCGGTCTCGCTGGCGGTGGTGGATTGGCTTTCGGTCAGCGTCTGGGCGGGCGTGCTCATGGCAGAATTCGCGAAGGATTGCGGGAAACCGCGATTGTAGCGCGGGCGCCTGCCGCGACCGCCCCGCATACCAGCCCGTCCGCCAGTGTCAACCCCACATTCATCCGCACCCGTGCGGCCGCGAATGTCTGCCCGTGCCGGAAGGTCTAGAATATGGCGCCCTCGCCGCCCGCGTCGGCATCGTTCCCACCCCCGAATCCGCACCGGCCACGACCGTCGGTGCCAACACCCTAAAAGTTTTTCGGAGTTGAACCATGATTTTCGAAACCCTCGACACCACCGGCCACGAGCAGATCGTTTTCTGCCACAACAAGGATGCCGGCCTCAAGGCGATCATCGCCATCCACAACACCGTGCTCGGCCCCGCGCTGGGCGGCACGCGCATGTGGCCCTACAAGAGTGAAGACGAGGCGTTGAACGACGTGCTGCGACTGTCGCGCGGCATGACCTACAAGAACGCGGTGGCCGGCCTGAACCTGGGCGGAGGCAAGGCCGTGATCATCGGCGACCCCGCCAAGGACAAGTCGGAAGCGCTGTTCCGCGCCTTCGGCCAGTTCGTGGAATCGCTGGGCGGCCGCTACATCACCGCCGAAGACGTCGGCATCGACGTCAACGACATGGAATTCGTGTTTCGCGAAACCGAGTACGTCACCGGCGTGCACCAGGTCCACGGCGGTTCGGGCGATCCCTCGCCGTTCACCGCCTACGGCACCCTGCAGGGCCTGATGGCGACGCTGCACAAGAAGTTCGGCGACGAGGAAGTCGGCAAGCACTCCTACGCCGTGCAGGGCCTCGGCCACGTCGGCATGGAATTCGTGAAGCTGCTGAAGGAACGCGGCGCCAAGATCTTCGTCACCGACATCAACAAGCAGCTGGTCGACAAGGCCGTCAGCGAATACGGCGCCGAAGCGGTCGGCCTCGACGAGATCTACGACGTCAACGCGGACGTCTACTCGCCGTGCGCGCTGGGCGGCACCGTCAACGAGAAGACCCTGCCCCGCCTCAAGGCCAAGGTCATCTGCGGCGCGGCCAACAACCAGCTCGCCACCAACGAGATCGGCGATGAACTGCAGCGCCGCGGCATCCTCTATGCGCCCGACTATGCGGTGAACGCCGGTGGCGTGATGAACGTGTCGCTTGAAATCGACGGTTACAACCGCGAACGCGCGATGCGCATGATGCGCACCATCTACCACAACCTCGGCCGCATCTACGAGATCTCCGAGCGCGACGGCATCCCGACCTACCAGGCCGCCGACCGCCTCGCCGAAGAGCGCATCAACGCGATCGGCAAGCTCAAGCTGCCGATGGGCCGCGGCAGCGCGCGCTTCAAGGGTCGGATCCGCCACTGATGCGCATTCCCAGCCTGGGTGAAGACATCGATGCACTGCGCGACGCGGTTCGCCGCTTCGCCGAGGTGGAAATCGCGCCGCGCGCCGCGAAGATCGACGAGGACAACTGGTTCCCGCAGGACCTGTGGCCGAAGCTCGGCGAAATGGGCCTGCTCGGGATGACGGTCCCCGCCGAATTCGGCGGCAGCGAAATGGGCTATCTCGCCCACATGGTGGCGATGGAGGAAATCAGCCGCGCCTCCGGTTCGGTCGGCCTGTCCTACGGTGCGCATTCCAACCTGTGCGTCTCGAACCTGTACGCCAACGGCAACCAGGCACAACGCGCGAAGTACCTGCCCAAGCTGTGCAGCGGCGAATGGAAAGGCGCGCTGGCGATGAGCGAACCCGGTGCCGGTTCCGACGTGGTCGGCTCGATGTCCTGCCGCGCCGAATTGCGTGATGGCGTCTGGATCGCCAACGGCAACAAGATGTGGATCACCAACGGCCCCGAAGCCGACGTGCTGCTGGTCTACATGCGCACCGCGGGCAAGGACGCCGGCAGCAAGTGCATGACCGCCTTCATCGTCGAAAAGGGCATGAAGGGATTCAGCACCGCGCAGAAGCTCGACAAGCTCGGCATGCGCGGCTCCAACACCTGCGAACTGGTGTTCGAGAACTGCGAGATCCCGCAGGAAAACGTCGTCGGCGAAGTGCACCACGGCGTCAAGGTGCTGATGTCCGGCCTCAATACCGAACGCCTGGTATTGAGCGGCGGCCCGATCGGCCTGATGCAGGCTGCACTCGATATCACCCTGCCCTACCTGCGCGAACGCAAGCAGTTCGATGCCGCCATCGGCACCTTCCAGCTGATGCAGGCCAAGGTCGCCGACATGTACACGGCGCTGCAGTCGAGCCGCGCCTTCGCCTATTCGGTCGCCCGCGATTATGACGAGGGCCGCAAGAGCCGCGTCGATGCCGCAGCCTGCCTGATGCACGCATCGGAAGCCGCAGTCGACGTGACGCTGGAAGCGATCCAGGCGCTCGGCGGCAACGGCTACATCAATGAATTCCCGACCGGACGCCTGCTGCGCGACGCCAAGCTCTACGCGATCGGCGCCGGCACCAACGAAATCCGCCGCATGCTGATCGGCCGCGAGCTGTTCAACGGGCAGAGTTGAGTCATCACCAATACCTTGGCTCCATGGGAAAAACGCGGCCAATGGCCGCGTTTTTCTTTCCGACTGGGAAACAGCTGATCAGAACGCCCGCTCGTACCTCGCCATCCACGACCGGTCACTGCCCAGCGTGCTGCTGCGTTGGCTCAGGTCGAAGCGGAAATGCGTCCGCGCCGACGGATCGAGATTGAAGCCCAAGCCGAACAGGCGGCCCTGGCGCGCCAATCCGAGCCCGCTCACCGGCATCCATTGATCGACACCGGTGAAGCTCGCCAGCAACGTGTCATTGCCCTGCAGCAGCTGCTGGAACTCGCCGCGTGCCTCGAGGCCGAAACGCCAACCGTTCGCCAACCGCCAGTCGCGATTCAGGCGCAACCCGGCATAGCCCTGCCAGCGATCGTTGTTCCAGGCGTTCGCCTGCAAGCCGAAGCCGGAGGCATCGAATTCGCGGAACCCTTCGTTGCGGATCGATGCGTACTGCGTTCCGACATAAGGCGTGAGATTCATGCCCGGCAAGGTGAACCGATAGCCGCCCTCGGCATTCGCGAACGCATAACTGCCACGCTGCAGGGAACTCGCACCTTCGTTCTCGAGCCCGAGCTGCAGCATGCGATCGGTACGGCGATCGAAACGACCGGCGCCGGCGCTGCCCAGCGCAAACCAGCCTCCACGCCACAGGCCTGCATACATCTGCGCTTCGGACTGGTGGCCCTGGGCGCGATCACCCAATGCACTCATCCAGCCATTGAGCCGGGTCTGGCTCATCGCCAGGCCGACCACCGCGTCCTGCCCGATGCGCTGGTCGTAGCCGGACATCTGGCCATCGACATTCATGCCGAGGCTGTTCAGGCCCGACTGCGCCAAGGTGCCATCACGCTGCAGGTCCTGTGACCAGGCCCCCTTCAGCAACGCATTGTCCGACAGGTTGGCGAAACGTCGATCCAGTGCATGACGACCGGCGTCCAGGGATTCCAGCGTCATCGTCGCCGACGCCGCCTGCAGTTGCCCGGACAGCGAGGACAGCGTGCGTTCCGCGACGCGTGCATCGGGCGTTTGCTGGATCGCCGCCGCACCATCGATGAAACCGGTGGGAATGGCACCTATGCCGTTCGCGAGCTGGCCATCGATCGCCGTCATCGCGCTTTCCACGCGCGTTGCCGAAGCGACTGCAGTCGTCGTCAATCCCATGCTCGCGGCGGCTGCAGTCACGTTGATGCGGTTGATGTTGAGGAAAGCGTTGTTGGCGTCGTAGCCCACGGTGGCATCGAGGAATACGTTCGGTGCAGCCTTGACGCTGGCAAAGGTTCCGGTGAGTCCACCATTGGCCTTGAGCAGCGTTTCCTTCGCCTGCGTGGTGTAGTTGCTGCGCGTACCGAGCAGGCTCAGCTGTCCTGCAATCGATGCCGTGCCGTTGACCTGCAATGGCGTGCCCAGCCAGATCCCGAGGTTGCCGCTCGAACTCTGGGTGTAACTCCCGGCGACGGTGGCACCGGAGTCGCGGCCATTGATGAAGAAACCTGAATTGCTGACCGTCTTGCCGAACGTACCACTGGCATAGACGCGGGCGCCGGATGAAATCGACAAGGCCGAATTGGCCAGCCCCTGGCGGATGTCGAGCGCGCCGCCCTGCACTCGCGTGGCCCCGGTATAGGACTGCGCCTGGGTCAGCGACAGGGTGCCATCGCCCTGCTTGATCAGGCCGCCCGCACCAACGATCGAATTGCGCCAGATGGAGCTGCCGGAGAACGAAACAGTGACATCGCCCCAGGCGAAATTGCCTGGACCGTTCGCGGCCTTGGTGACGTCGAGCAGGCCCCAGCCAAACACCGGATCGACGCCGGCTGCGCCCAGGTCCTTCGCGGTACCCAGCAGCGTCTGCCGCACCAGATCGTTGTTGAAGTACGGGAACTGCGCCCAGACCACTGCCGCCGCGCCACTCACCTGCGGCGCGGAGAACGAAGTGCCGCTGCCGCTGTACAGGCCGTATGCGGAACTCGAGTTGTAGTGTTGCGCGACCGCGACGTCGCCCGGTGCGACCAGGCAATAGTTCATCGCCACGCCGCATTGTTGCGAATAGGACGTGAGCTGGGTCGGATTATTGGGATCGAGTGCGCTGACAGTCAGCCAGCCCTTGGCCAGCGCCGCGTCGCCGCCGTCCTTGCTCGGCAACATAGCGTTGTCGGAAGGATTGGGGCGCAGGCTCGCCGTCGCGCCATCGTTGCCACTGGCGAACACGACCAGACCGCCGCGATTCACCACGAAGTCTTCCCACGCCGTCTGCAGTTCGGTCGACAGCGCCGGGTCGTTCCAATAAAGGCCGCCCCACGAATTGTTGATGATCTTCGCGCCGGCATCGGCCAGCTGGCCGTTCAATGCCTTGAAGGTGGCGCCATAACCCTGGCCTGCGCCGATTTCATTGCCGCCCTGGCCGGTACCGTCATCCACCGGCGGGGTGTCGTTGATGATGCGCGAGGAAATAACCGTCGCGCCTTGCGCCACGCCGCCCTGCCAGGTGGATGTGCTCAGGACGGTGTTGTTGGCGCCGAGGTAGTTGGCCGGCATCGGCTTGCCCGCCGCCAGGGAGGCGACGATGGTGCCGTGACCGACCACGTCGTCGACCGAAAGGTTGTTGCCGGTCGCCGAGATGTTGATGTACTCCGGCTGTTGCACGCGCCCAGCCAACGCCGGGTTGTTGCGGTCGATTCCGGTATCGAGGAACCCGATCTTGATGCCCGTGCCGATCTTGCCCGCCCCGAGCGCGCCGGCATCGTTGATCAGCACATGCATCTGCGCGAGGTTGGGATCGGAAAAAGTCGCCGGCGCCGGTTCGGCGGCAATGGTCGGCGGCGTGAGATTGGTGAGCGTCGTATCGGTGGCGATGGTCGGCGTGAACGGCGGCACCGTCGTGCCACCCCCCGATGATTTCGTTCCGCCCCCGCCCCCGCATCCGGTCAGGGCCATGGAAGATATCGCCAGGACAATGGCGGTGGACAACGCGCGGCGCGGTGGAATCATCATTTGCAGCCTTCTCCAAAAGATGTCCCGGGCACATTCGGAACGTGATCGATGTTGCGGATTTGTAGCGCGGCGGCATGCGTGATGGCAAGGCGGGAATGGGGGGTAAATCCTTAATGCGTCGCCAGCCGCAGCCGTCTGGGCGATAATCGGCATCTGTCCCCCTCCAGACCGGAACCCCATGTCTGACATCGTCATCGTTGGTGCCAAGCGCACCGCCATCGGCTCCATGCTCGGCCAGTTCACCGGCGTCCCCACGCCGACCCTCGGCGCGACCGCGATCGCGGCTGCGGTCGAAGCAGCCGGCATCAAACCCGATGCGATCGACGAAGTGATCATGGGCTGCGTATTGCCGGCCGGCCTCGGCCAGGCCCCCGCGCGCCAGGCCGCGCGCGCTGCCGGCATCCCCGACAAGGCCGGCGCCACCACCATCAACAAGGTCTGCGGATCGGGCATGAAGGCCGTGATGCTGGCCCATGACCTGATCAAGGCCGGTAGCGCCGGCACCGTGATCGCCGGCGGCATGGAATCAATGACCAATGCCCCGCACGTGCTCAACGGCTCGCGCACCGGCATCCGCTACGGCAGCGCCGAATTCCTCGACCACATGGCGTGGGACGGCCTGACCAACCCCGATGACGGCAAGGCCATGGGCGTGTTTGGCGACGCCACCTGCAAGGCGCTCGACTGCAGCCGCGAGGAAGTCGATGCCTACTCGAGCGAAAGCGTGCGTCGCGCCCAGGCCGCGATCGCTTCCGGCGCCTTCAAGGCCGAAATCGCCCCGCTGACGGTCAAGGGCCGCAAGGGCGACGTCGTGGTCGATACCGACGAGGAACCGGGCAAGATCGACACCAGCAAGATCCCCGGACTGCGCCCGGCCTTCGGCAAGGAAGGCACGCTGACCGCCGCATCGTCGTCGAAGATTTCCGATGGCGCCGCCGCGCTGGTGGTGATGTCGGCCGATGCCGCCAAGGCTGCCGGCGCCAAGCCGCTCGCGCGCATCGTTGCCCACGCAACGCATTCGCAGAAGCCGGAGGAATTCACCACCGCCCCGATCGAAGCCATCCGCAAGGTGATGGACAAGGCCGGCTGGTCGGTCGCCGACGTCGATCTTTTCGAGGTCAACGAAGCGTTCTCCGTGGTGGCGATGGCGCCGATGAAGGCGCTCGGCATCCCCCACGACAAGCTCAACGTCAATGGTGGCGCGGTTGCCCTCGGCCACCCGATCGGCTGCAGTGGCGCACGCCTGCTGGTGACGCTGATCCATGCCCTCCAGGCCCGTGGCGGCAAGCGCGGGGTGGCCTCGCTGTGCATCGGTGGCGGCGAAGCCACTGCCATGGCTGTTGAGTTGGCGTGAAGACGGGGCTGAAGCCGCTCTAAACCCGGCCCAACGCAATCGGCAAAAAAACCGGACAAGGTTCTTGACACGGCTCAGCATTGGGTCATGATGTCAACCAACGCGTCATCGCTTCGCGTTACCCACCCACTCACTGAGGATCCCGACATGACCATGAACAAGGCTCTCCTGGCGCTGGCCATGGGTATCGCCCTTTCCGCTTGCTCGAACTCGCAGCAGGCCAGCGATGCCGCCGCCGACGCGAACAAGGCCGCCGCCGGTGCCCAGCAGTCTGCTGACCAGGCTGCCGCCACTTCCGGCGCCAACTCGTCTACCGCCCAGGCTGCCCAGGCTGGCGCCGACGCTGCCGCTGCCGCTGCCGACGCCGCCTCCAAGCAGGCCGCCGACGCTGCTGCCGCTCCGACGGCCGCTGCTGCCGATGCCCACGCCGACGCTGCTGCCGACGCCGCCAAGGCTGCCGACAAGGCCAAGGACGCTGCCAAGCAGGGTGCCGACGCCGCCAAGGCCGAAGCCAAGAAGTAATCCCGAAAGCCGCCAGCCATCTGGCGGCTTTTTGGCAACAGAGTTCCAACCGCTGTAACTCCACAACCGAAATATCCGAGGACATTCGAATGAACCTGAAGATCGCTGCTCTCTTCGCCGCTGCTACCCTGGCCCTGGCCGCTTGCAAGCCGGCCGACCAGGCTCCGGCCGCTGACGCCGCCAAGCCGGCCGACGCCGCTGCTGCTCCGGCTGCTGCTCCGGCTGCTGACGCCGCTGCCGCTCCGGCCGCTGCTGCCGACGCCGCTGCTGCCGCTGGCGACGCCGCCAAGGCCGCTGGTGACGCTGCTGCCAAGGCTGGCGACGCTGCCGCTGCCGGCGCCGACGCTGCCAAGGCCGCTGGTGCCGACGCTGCCCACGCTGCTGCCGGTGCCGCCGGCGACGCCGCTGCCAAGGTCGGCGACGCCGCCAAGGCCGCTGGTGACGCTGCCAAGGCCGCTGGCGACAAGGCCAAGGCTGCTGGCGAAGCCGCCAAGAAGTAATCCATCCTTCCAGGATGTATTCGGAAAGGCCCGCGCAAGCGGGCCTTTCTCTTTATTGGCACGTCGCCCGCGCAAGCGGGCCTTTCTTTTTGTCCGGCGTGATGACGCCAACGGGTATCCTGTGCGCTTCGTTCGCGTGCAATTCGCCATGCCCGTCATCAAGTCACAGCTCGATCCGCGTTCCCCGGAATTCATCGCGACCGCCGCCCATCACCAGGCCTTGGCGGACGAACTGCACACCCGCCTGCAACGTGCCGCGCAAGGCGGTGGCGACGCCGCGCGACGCAAGCACACCGAACGCGGCAAGCTGCTCGCGCGCGACCGCATCGATGCCCTGCTCGATCCCGGTTCGCCCTTCCTCGAACTCAATGCACTTGCCGCCGAAGGCATGTATGACGATGCCGCGCCTGCTGCCGGCGTGATCACCGGGATCGGTCGCGTCATGGGCCAGGAAGTGGTGATCGTCGCCAACGACGCCACCGTCAAGGGCGGCACCTATTTCCCGATGACGGTGAAGAAGCACCTGCGCGCACAGGAAGTGGCGCGCGAGAACCATCTTCCCTGCGTCTACCTGGTCGATTCCGGCGGCGCGTTCTTGCCATTGCAGGACGAAGTCTTCCCCGATCGCGAACACTTCGGCCGGATCTTCTACAACCAGGCGCGGATGAGCGCGGAGAACATCCCCCAGGTCGCGGTGGTGATGGGCAGTTGCACCGCCGGCGGTGCCTACGTGCCGGCGATGTGCGACGAATCGATCATCGTGAAAAACCAGGGCACGATCTTCCTCGGCGGACCGCCGCTGGTGAAGGCCGCGACCGGCGAAGTGGTCGATGCCGAAGCACTCGGTGGCGCCGACGTGCACACATCGGTGTCGGGCGTGGCCGATCATTTCGCCGAGGACGACCACCACGCACTGGCGATCGCCCGCGACATCATCGCGACCTTCAATCGCAGGCACGCGATGCCGGTCGAGCTGCAGGCAAATCGCGAACCTCTCTACCCCGTCAACGAGCTCTACGGCATCGTCCCGCAGGACACCCGCAAGCCATTCGACATCCGCGAAGTGATCGCGCGCATCGTCGACGGCAGCGAGTTCCAGGAATTCAAGGCGCGCTACGGCAAGACGCTGGTGACGGGTTTCGCCCACATCCACGGCTGCCCGGTCGGCATTGTCGCCAACAACGGCATCCTGTTCTCGGAGAGTGCGCTCAAGGGCGCGCACTTCATCGAACTGTGCAACCAGCGCGGCATCCCGCTTGTGTTCCTGCAGAACATCACCGGCTTCATGGTCGGCAAGAAATACGAGAACGCCGGCATCGCCAAGGACGGCGCCAAGATGGTCACCGCGGTGGCGTGTTCGTCGGTGCCGAAGTTCACCGTGGTGATCGGCGGCAGTTTCGGCGCCGGCAACTACGCGATGTGCGGTCGTGCCTACGGCGGGCGCTTCCTGTGGATGTGGCCGAATGCGCGCATCAGCGTGATGGGCGGCGAACAGGCCGCGAGCGTGCTGGCGACGGTGCGCCGCGACGGCATCGAAGCCAGGGGCGACCAATGGAGCGCGCAAGAGGAAGACGCGTTCAAGGCACCGATCCGCCAGCAGTACGAGGACCAGGGCAATCCCTATTACGCCACCGCGCGATTGTGGGATGACGGCATCATCGATCCAGGTGACACCCGTCGCGTGCTGGGATTGGCACTGGCGGCATCGCTGAACGCACCGATCGAGCGGGCGCGTTTCGGCGTATTCAGGATGTAGGTTCGTTTCACATCGCAAGCGGCTGATTCAATTGCAATCGAGCCGTGGTATGGTCGGTGGCCCCAGCAGCACTGCTGCCCTTTCCCCCGAGGTGATCATGGCAATCTGGAAAGACCCGACCCAGCCGAAAAAGGACACGGCAACCTTCCCGCAAGCGGAGCCGTCCCAGGCGGCTGCGCCGATCAATCCGACCCGCAACGAAACCGCGAGTGCTGCCATGTCCGTCAATCCCGAATCGATCTCTCCCGTCCGCGCAGTTCCCGCCTCCTCGCCCGCGATGAAGGAATCGATCATCGCCAGCGATCTCACCATCGAGGGCAAGATCCAGGGCGCCGGCCACGTTCGCATCGCCGGCCGCTTCAAGGGCGACGTCGACGTCAAGGGTGACCTCACCGTCGAACAGGGCGCCAAGCTCGATGGCGGCGTCAAGGCCGACAAGGTGATCGTTGCCGGCGAGCTCGACGGCAACATCCATTCCGCCAGCAAGGTGGAGCTGCAGGCATCGTGCGCGATGAACGGCGACATCAAGGCCGATACGCTGACGGTTGCCCCCGGTTCGCGCCTGCGCGGCCGCGTCGAGTGCGGCAACTGGGACAACGCGCCGGCGAAGCGTGACAGCAGCGACGACGCCAACAAGCGCGAGGCCAACAGCACCTCGGCATGAGCATGAGCCTGCCGCGCGCGGGAACCGTGCCGAAAGCCGGCGAGATCGGCGCGACCCGCGCCTGTCCGCACTGCAAGGCAACCATCCTCGAAAGCGCGCCGGTGTGCCCGGCGTGCAAGGGGCATTTGCGGTTCGGCGAGGCGTCGATCCGCAAGGCGCTCGATCGTCCGCTGGCGATCGAGGGCACGCTCTCGCAGCCCCCGGACGGTGTGCCGATCGAATATTCGGTGGTGATCGCGATCCGCAACGAGCGTGGCGAGGAAGTCGGTCGCCACGTGGTCGGCGTCGGCGCGATGCATCCGGGTGAAAGCCGCACGTTCAGCCTCGCGGTGGATGTATTCGCCAGCACGAAGGGCAAATTGAAGTAGCGCGCGGCCTGCTACCCGGCGGGCACCCGCGTCATTTGCAGCCGTCGCAGCCGCCGCATTCGCCGGACGCCAATGCCGAAGCTGGCGCGATCCAGCGTCCCAGCGATCGCATCCATGCCGGACGCCCTTCGCGCAACAGCGGGATCGCCAATGCCACGCGCAGGCGTCGCCACGACGCCGGGAAGCGCGTCCGCCACACGAACGCCGCGCTGAACACCACCAGCAGCGCGATCACCGCATATTGCAGGGCGATCGGCATCAGCCTGCTCCCAGCGCCCTTGCGACCTGGTACGTCACCAACGATGCCGCGTAGGCCATCGCGAACAGGTAGCCCGCGGCGATCACCGTCTGTTTCCAGGAATGCGTTTCGCGGCGGATCGTCGCCAGCGTCGAAATGCATTGCGGTGCGTAGATGTACCAGACCAGCAACGACAACGCGGTTGCCAGCGACCATTGCTGCGTGATCAGCGGCGCCAGCGCATGCAGGCTGGCCTCATCGTTCTGGGCGGCAACTGCATAGACAGTCGCCAGCGACGACACCATCACTTCGCGCGCAGCCAGGCCGGGAATCAGCGCGATAGAGATCTGCCAGTTGAAACCGAGCGGCGCGAAGACCGTCGCCATCATGTGGCCGATTCGCCCGGCGAAACTGTAGTCGATCGCCGGGCCGGTGGCGCCCGCCGGAGCGCCCGGGAACGTCAGCAGGAACCACAGCAGGATCGTCATCGCGAGGATGATGCCGCCGACGCGCTTGAGGAAGATCACTGCGCGTTCCCACAGGCCGATGGCGAGATCGCGCAGGGTCGGCACGCGATAGGACGGCAGTTCCAGCAGCAGCATGTGGTCGTGGCTGTCACGACGCCAGCGCTTCATCACCCACGCCACCAGCAATGCACTGAGGATGCCGGCGGTATACAGCGCGAACAGCACCAGGCCCTGCAGGTTGAACACGCTGCCGACGGTTCGATGCGGAATGAAGGCGCCGATCAGCAATGTGTAGACCGGCAGGCGCGCCGAACAGGTCATCAGTGGCGCGACGAGGATCGTCGCGAGGCGATCGCGCGGATCCTGGATCGAGCGCGTGGCCATGATGCCGGGCACGGCGCAGGCGAAGCTCGACAGCAACGGAATGAAGCTGCGGCCCGACAGGCCGGCGCGATGCATCAGCCGATCGAGCAGGAAGGCCGCGCGCGGCAGGTAGCCGGACTCCTCCAGCGACAGGATGAAGAAGAACAGGATCAGGATCTGCGGCAGGAATACCAGCACGCTCCCGGTGCCGGCGATGATGCCGTCGACGACGAGGCTGCGCAGCGGGCCGTCGGCCATCAGCGCACCGACCTCCATGCCCAGCCATTTCATGCCGGCATCGATGCCCTCCTTCAGCGGCTCGGCCCAGGCATAGACGGCCTGGAACATCGCGAACATCACCACCGCCAGGATCGCCAGGCCCATCACCGGATTGAGCAGCCAGCCATCGAGTCGCTGGTCGAGGCGCGAGATGCGCTCCGGCATGCGCACGGCGGCATCCATCAGGCGGCGCGCTTCCGCGTGGAAGCCGTCGTCGTCGAGCGGCGCGGCTTCGACCACGGCCGGCACTTCCTGCGCGATGCGTTCGAGCAAGCGGTCACCGCCACCGGACTTCACCGCGACGGTCGGGATCACCGGCACGCCGAGTCCGCGCGACAGCGTATCGACGTCGATCTCGATGCCACGCTTTTCCGCTGCATCCATCTGGTTGAGTGCGATCACCATGGGCCGCCCGAGCTGGCGCACTTCCAGCGCGAAGCGCAGGTGCAGGCGCAAGTTGGTGGCGCTGACCACGCACACCAGCAGGTCGGGAACCGGTTCGCCCGGATAGAAACCGCGGCAAACGTCGCGCGCGATGGCCTCGTCGAGACTGGCCGGCGTCAGGCTGTAGGCGCCGGGAAGATCGAGCAGCACCGCCTGGCGCCCGTCCGGCAGGCGCAACTGCCCTTCCTTGCGCTCGACGGTGACGCCGGCATAGTTGGCGACCTTCTGGCGGCTGCCGGTGAGCTGGTTGAACAGCGCGGTCTTGCCGCAGTTGGGATTGCCGATCAACGCGGCACGGAGCATGGCGGCACTCATGGCGCGACCTCATCGTGTTCGATGACGGCAGGCTCCACTTCGACGCGTGCGGCTTCGCTGCGGCGCAAGGCGAAACTCGAGGTGCCGATGCGCACCAGCAACGGATCGCGTCCAAAGGGGCCGAAACCGGAGACGCGCACCGGCTCCCCGGACACGAATCCGAGTTCACGCAGGCGTCGCGCCACGACATCGGCGGAACGATCGTCCCCGTTGCCGTGTACCGCGACCACCCGGGCGCGTACGTCGCGCGGCAGATCGACCAGTTTCAACTGACCAGCTCCAGACAGGCATTCCAAATAGGAATCATTCTCATAATATCAGAATGAACAGGGCCCCGAAGGCTGGTCCCGCTATCATTCAGGGAACCGATTGGAGATGCATCGATGGCGGAGACGCTGCAGGTCAGGCAAGCCGGCGCGGTGGCGCGGCTGCGGCTGAATCGCCCCGAGGTGCACAACGCCTTCGACGATGGCCTGATCGCCAACCTGACCGCCGAATTGCGGCGCCTGGGCGACGACGCCGGCGTGCGCGTGGTGGTGCTGGAAGCCGAGGGCGCATCGTTCTCCGCCGGCGCCGATTTGAACTGGATGCGCGGCATGGCGCGGATGTCGGAAGCGGAGAACCGCACCGACGCTCTGGCGCTGGCCGGCCTCATGCGCACCCTCGATGAACTGCCGAAGCCGACCATCGCCCGCGTGCAAGGCGCCGCGTTTGGCGGCGGCGTCGGGCTGGTGGCCTGCTGTGACATCGCCATCGGCGTGCCGGAAGCGAAATTCGGCCTGACCGAGAGCAAGCTCGGCCTGCTGCCCGCGGTGATCTCACCCTACGTCATCAACGCAATCGGCCCACGCCAGGCGCGACGATGGTTCGCCACCGCGGAAATCTTCGATGCCGCCGAAGCGCTGCGAATCGGCCTGCTGCACCAGTTGGTCGCGGCCGACACGTTGGATGCCGCAGTGGATCGCCAGATCGACCTGCTGGTGAAAGCCGGGCCGATCGCCACGGCATCGGCGAAGGCACTCGTGCGCGATGCCTGTGCGCACGCTGACGGATCCCGCCACGATGCCGACAACGCCGCCCTGATCGCCCGCCTGCGTGTTTCCCCCGAAGGACAGGAAGGCATTGGCGCTTTCCTCGACAAACGCAAACCCAACTGGCTCGCTCAATGAAGGCTGCCCACTGATGTTCGATTCACTGCTGATCGCCAATCGCGGCGAAATCGCCTGCCGCGTCATCCGCACCTGCCGCCGGATGGGCATCCGCGCGATCGCGGTGTATTCCGATGCCGATGCCGATGCGCAACACGTGCGCCTTGCCGACGAGGCGTATCACATCGGCGGTTCACGTCCGCAGGAGAGCTATCTGCGCGGTGACGCCATCATCGAGGCAGCGAAGAAATCCGGCGCGCAGGCCATCCATCCCGGTTACGGCTTCCTCTCCGAGAACGCCGATTTCGCCGATGCGGTGGAAGCGGCGGGACTGGTGTTCGTCGGGCCGCGCGCGGCATCGATGCGCAAGATGGGCAGCAAGGCCGGTGCCAAGGAATTGATGCAGGCGGCCAACGTGCCGGTGGTGCCCGGTTACACCGGCGAGGACCAGTCGCCAGGGACGTTGCAGCAGGAAGCCGACCGCATCGGCTATCCGCTGATGATCAAGGCCGCGCACGGCGGTGGCGGCAAGGGCATGCGCATCGTCCATGCGCCGCTGGAATTCCTGCCGAACCTCGAAAGCTGCCAGCGCGAGGCGAAGAACGCCTTCGGTCGCGATCGCGTGCTGCTGGAACGCTACATCGAGCGCCCGCGCCACATCGAGTTCCAGATCTTCGGCGACAGCCACGGCCAGATCATCCATCTCAACGAACGCGAGTGCTCGGCGCAACGCCGCTACCAGAAGGTGATCGAGGAATCGCCCTCGCCCTTCGTCACCGCGGAATTGCGCCAGGCAATGGGTGCAGCCGCGATCGCCGCCGGGCGCGCCATCGACTACCAGAACGCCGGCACGGTCGAGTTCATCGTCGGCCAGGACGGCAATTTCTACTTCATGGAGATCAACACGCGCCTGCAGGTCGAGCATCCGGTGACCGAAATGGTGACGGCGCTCGACCTCGTCGAATGGCAGCTGCGCGTCGCCGCCGGCGAACCGTTGCCATTGCCGCAGGAAGCGATCTGGTCGAGCGGCCACGCGATGGAAGTGCGCCTGTATGCAGAGGATCCGGACGCCGGCTTCCTGCCCGGATCCGGCAAGCTGGTGCGCCTGCGCCTGCCCGATACCTCTTCGAAAGTCCGCATCGACTCCGGTGTGGTCGAAGGCGATACCGTCTCGATCTTCTACGATCCGATGATCGCAAAACTCGTCGTGCGCGACAACGATCGCCCGCGCGCCCTCGCCCGCCTGCGCGAAGCGTTGGCCCAGTGCGAGATCGAAGGACCGAAGTCGAACATCGAATTCCTCGAACGCCTGGTGCGCCATCCGATCGTGGTCGCCGGCGACATCGACACCGGCTATCTCGATCGCCATCTCGACGAATTCATCGGCGCGACATCGCGTTCCGATGCCGGAAACCGTGAACTGCACGCACTCGCGGCGGCGGCAATGCGCATGTCCTCCGAGGAAACGACTGCAGCATCGCCTTGGTCCACCGGCGACGGCTGGCGCGTCGATGGTGCCGGCTGGACGCCGTTGCACCTGGTGTCCGGCAACGAGGATTTGCGATTGTCAATCCGCGGCCACGGCGGCGATTACGATGTGCGCGAAGGCGAACACCTGACTGAACTGCGGAGCCTGCGCCTGCAGGACGGCTGGCTGAGCGGCCGTATCGGCGATGCCCAGCGTCGTGTGCAGGCCTCCATCGAAGGTGACAGCGTGTTGCTGCACGATGGCGGAAGCCGGCTGCACCTGCGCCGCGCTTCGCTGTATCGCCACGCCGATGAAGGTGGTGGCGCCAGCGGCGATCGCGTGATCGCGCCCATGCCGGGACGGATCGTCCAGGCCAGGAGCGCCGTCGGCGACAGCGTCGAGGCCGGACAGGTGGTGATGGTGATGGAAGCGATGAAGATGGAATTGGCATTGAAGGCGCCGCGCGCCGGCAGGATCGCCGAGGTGCGCGTGCGTGAAGGCGATTTCGTCGAAGCCGATGCCGCGCTGCTTCTACTCGAACCCGTCCTGCTGGAGCCTGGCACATGAGCATGCCGAACCAGGTTCGCATCGTCGAAGTCGGTGCGCGCGACGGGTTGCAGAACGAGAAGACCTTCGTCGCCACCGCCGACAAGATCGCGTTGATCGAACGCCTCGCCGATTGCGGCCTGAAAAGCATCGAGGCGACCGCCTTCGTCAGCCCGAAATGGGTGCCGCAGATGGCCGACGCCGTCGAGGTGTACTCGGGGCTGCATCGCAAGCCGGGCGTGCGCTATCCGGTGCTGGTGCCGAACCTGCAGGGATACGAGCGCGCGCGCAGCGTTGGCGTCGAGGAGATCGCGGTGTTCACCGCGGCATCGGAAGCGTTCAATCGCAAGAACATCAACGCGGGCATCGACGAATCGATCGAACGTTTTCGCCCGGTGATGGATGCGGCGAAAGCGGATGGCGTCGCCGTGCGCGGCTATGTCTCCACCGTGCTCGGCTGCCCGTTCCAGGGCGAAGTGCCGCTGTCGGACGTGGTGCGCGTGGCCAAGGCGCTGCACGGACTCGGCTGCTACGAAGTCTCGCTCGGCGACACCATCGGCGTCGGCACGCCAGCCAAGGCGCGCGCGATGGTGCAGGCCGTCGCGCAGGAAGTCCCGATCCCCGCGCTCGCCGTGCACTTCCACGACACCTGGGGCCAGGCGCTGGCCAACATCCTTGCCTGTCTCGAAGAAGGCATCGCGGTGGTCGACTCCTCGGTCGCCGGGACCGGCGGTTGCCCGTACGCGCCGGGCGCGACCGGCAACGTCGCCAGCGAAGACGTGGTCTACATGCTGCAGGGACTCGGCATCGAAACGGGCGTTGATCTCGCGAAACTCGCCGAGACCGGGCGCTGGCTGGCAGGCGTGCTCGGCCACGACACCAACAGCCGCGCCGGCAAGGCAGCCACCATCAAGAGCGACGCCGCGAAGAAATGAGCTGGCATATCCGTCCGATCGAAGCGCGGGATGATGCGGCGATGGCACGCATCATTCGTACGGTGATGCCGGAATTCGGCGCCTGTGGCAGCGGTTTCGCGATCAGCGATCCCGAAGTCGACTGGATGTCGCGCGCGTATTCCGAACCACGCCACGCCTATTTCGTGCTGGAACGCGATGGCGTAGTGATCGGCGGCGGCGGCATGGCCCCGCTGGCCGGCGGTGATCCGTCCGTCTGCGAACTGCGCAAGATGTATTTCCTGCCGGAAGCGCGTGGACTCGGCGCCGGCGCGGCGATGATGACGCTCTGCCTGGACGCCGCGCGTGCCGCCCGATTCCGCCAGTGCTACCTGGAAACACTGACCGGCATGGACGCGGCGATGCGCTTGTACGAACGCAGCGGTTTCAAGCGCATCGATGCCTCGATCGGCGCGACCGGCCACGGCGGTTGCGACATCTTCTATTCGCGGGAGCTGTGATGCGCGCATGGCTGGCCGCACTGTTGATCGCGTTGTTGCCGCTGTTCGCCCGGGCAGCCGAACCGGCATCGACCTCCATCCTGCTGGTTCCCGATCGCGTCTGGACCGCGGATGGCGATGCCGGCCACGCCGGCTGGGTGGTGCTGGTGCGCGACGGCAAGATCGTCGCGGTTGGTCCCGCCGCAAGCGTCAGTGTTCCTGCCGATGCGCAACGCATCGAACTGCCGGGCACCACGCTGACGCCAGGCCTGATCGACCTGCATTCGCACGTGCTGCTGCATCCCTACAACGAAACATCCTGGAACGACCAGGTGCTGAAGGAAGCGGTGCCCTATCGCGTGCTGGAAGCGGCCAACCACGCCCGCGATACGCTGATGGCCGGTTTCACCACGCTGCGTGATCTCGGCACCGAGGGCGCGGGCTATGCCGACGTCTCCATCCGCAAGGCGATCGAGGACGGCACGATCCCCGGGCCGCGCCTGTTCATCGCCACCCGCGCGATCGTCGCCACCGGCAGCTATGGCCCGGGACCACGCGGATTCCGCGACGACATCGACCTGCCTGCAGGTGCGCAGGAGGTCAGCGGCGTCGACAACGTGATCGCGGCCGTGCGCGAACAGGCCGGCCATGGCGCCGACTGGATCAAGGTCTATACCGACTACCGATGGGGTCCGGGCGGCGTTTCGCAGACCACCTTCACCGCCGCCGAACTCAAGGCACTGGTCTATGCCGCGCACATTGCCGGCCGCCCGGTGTCCGCGCACGCCTCGACCGACGCCGGCATGCGCATGGCGATCGATGCCGGCGTCGACAGCATCGAGCATGGCTATGGCGGCAGCGTCGACACGTTCAAGCGCATGCACGATCGCGGCATCGCCTACATCCCCACGTTGACCGCGGTGGAATCCACCGAGACCTATTTCAACCACTACGTCCCCGGGCAATCACAGCCGACGCCCAGGATGCTGGAATCGCAGCAGGCCTTCCGCCGCGCCCGGAACGCCGGCGTGCGCATCGGCAACGGCAGCGACGTCGGCGTGTTCCGCCACGGCGACAACGCCCGAGAACTGGTGTGGATGGCGAAGCTCGGCATGCCTGCGCCGCAGGTATTGCACGCCTCCACCGACGGCGCGGCCCGCATTCTCCGCAAGGACGACAGCCTTGGCCGCATCGCCCCCGGGCTGCGCGCCGACCTTGTCGCTTTCCGGGGCGACCCCGCCAGCGATGTCGACGCGACCACGCATCCCGTATTGGTGATGAAGGACGGCAAGGTCTACCGGCGCCCGTGAGGCCCGCACGCTAGAATTGCCGCTTTCCAGTTCCGCAGGATTCCCCATGCAACTCGCCCAAGTGCGCGCCGTCATCACCGGTGGCGCTTCCGGACTCGGTTTCGCCACCGCGCAGCATCTGGTCGCCGCCGGCGCCAGGGTCGCGCTGTTCGACGTCAATGACGAGAAAGGCGCGGCCGCCGTCACCGAACTGGGCGCGGACAAGGCGATTTTCATCAGGACCGACGTCACCAGCGAGGCCGATGTCGCCGCCAACGTGGCCAAGGCAAAGGAATTCCTCGGCGGATTGAACGCCTGCATCAACTGCGCCGGCATCCTCGGCGCCGGCCGCATGCTCGGCAAGACCGCCCCGATGGCCCTGTCGCAGTTCCAGGCAACGGTGATGGTGAACCTGGTCGGCAGCTTCAACGTCGCCAAGGCCTGCGCCGACCTGATGCAGCACAACGAAGCCGGCGTCGACGGCGAACGTGGCGCGATCATCAACACCGCCTCGGTCGCGGCCTACGAAGGCCAGATCGGCCAGGCCGCGTATTCCGCATCGAAGGGCGGCGTGGTCGGCATGACCCTGCCGATGGCGCGCGAACTGGCCCGCTTCGGCATCCGCGTGATGACGATCGCCCCCGGCGTGTTCTGGACGCCGATGGTCGACGGCATGCCGCCGGAGGTGAAGACCTCGCTGGAAGCATCCATCCCGTTCCCGTCGCGCCTCGGCCAGCCCGGCGAATACGCCGACCTCGTCGCGTACATCCTGCGCACGCCCTACCTCAACGGCGAAACCATCCGTCTGGATGGCGCCACCCGCCTCGCACCGAAGTGATCCCATGAAGGCTTACGACATCAAGAAAGGCAACGTCATCGAACACAACGGTGGCGCCTGGCAAATCCGCGACATCGAGCGCAGCTCGCCGCAGGGCCGCGGCGGCAACGTCAAGTACCGTTTCACCATGTACAGCGTGCCGGGCGGAAACAAGCTCGACCTCAGCGTCGGTGCGGAAGACGAGTTGAAGGAAGTCGAACTCGCGCGCCGCCAGGCCACGTTCTCGTACAAGGACGGCGACGCCTTCGTCTTCATGGACGATGAGGACTTCACGCCCTACCAGCTCGATGCCGACGTCGTCGGCGATGGCGCCGGATACATCACCGACGGCCTCGCTGGCTGCTATGTGCAGGTGATCGACGAAGCACCGGTCGGCCTGCAACTGCCGACGTCGGTGATCCTCGAAGTCGTGGAAACACCGCCGGAGCTCAAGGGCGGCACCGCGACCAAGCGTCCGAAGCCGGCGCGCCTCAATACCGGCATCGAGATCCAGGTCCCGGAATACATCGCCAACGGCGAACGCGTTTGGGTCAACACCACCACGGGTGAGTTCGGTGGCCGCGCGGACTGATCGGTTCGCGGCATTGATGCTGGCGTCGATTTTTTTGACGCCGGCATCCATTGTGTCGGCGCAATCGGTGCCGGCATCGGCATTGCAGCGGCCTGCGGCCGACGAACCGGGCAAGGGCACCCAGGACCTGCCCGAGGACGTGCGCAGCTACATCCTCAAGCACCGCATGTGCGTGCATTTCCAGAAGGAAGAAAGCACCGGCGATGCAGGCTCTCGAGCGACCGGCAAGAACATGGCGAAATCACTCTGCCCCGGCGCCGATGCCGCCACCTGGAAAAAACTGGTGCGCAAGTACGAGGGCAAGGATCCCATCCCGGGGATCCTGCTGGCGGAACGCCCGGCCGGCATCGAAATGGACACAAGCAAGCTGAAATGAGCCATATCGCGCCGGTGACGCTGCAAGGCTGGGGCGTCAGCCTCGAACCGCTGGGCCACGACCATGCCGACGCCTTGATGCAGGCCGTGCAGGACGGCGAAATCTACAAGCTCAACTTCACCAATGCGCCGGACCCGACGCCGGAAGCCGTGAAGAATTACATCGACAAGGCGCTGGCGGGACAGGCGAATGGTTCGATGTTGCCGTTCGTGGTGCGCACCGCCGGCGGCGATATCGTCGGGTCGACGCGCTATTACGAAATCGAACCGAACGTGCCGACGCTGTGCATCGGCCATACCTGGTACGCAGCGCGCGTGCAGCGCACGCACGTCAACACCGCCTGCAAACGCCTGCTGCTCGGCCACGCATTCGAAAAACTCGACATGGCCGCGGTGTACTTCCACACCAGCCACCTCAACACGCGCTCGCAGGCGGCGATCGAGCGCCTCGGCGCGACACGCGACGGCATCATCCGCAACCACAAGCGCCACCGCGATGGCGCGCTTCGCGATACCTACTGGTATTCGATCACCGCCGGTGACTGGCCGCGCGTCCGCGATGGCCTGGACGCGAAGCTGGCGAACGTCGCGCGCTAATCGAACACCTTGCCCGGATTCATGATCCCGTCGGGATCGAATACCGCCTTGATCCCGCGCATCGCCGCGATTTCCGTGTCGCTGCGCGTCTGCTGCAAGTAGGGCTTCTTCACCAGGCCGATGCCGTGTTCGGCGGAAATGCTGCCTTCATGGCGCTGCAGGCATTCCGACAGCAGCTTGGTCGCGCGCTCGCAGGCAGCGACGAATTCGGCTTGCGGCAACGTCGCCGGCTTGAGGATGTTGATGTGCAGGTTGCCGTCGCCGATATGGCCGAACCACGCGACCTCGAAGTCGGGATAGGCCGCGCCGATCATCGACTGCGCTTCCGCAAGGAAGGCCGGCATGCGCGAGGTGCGCACCACGACGTCGTTCTTGTACGGCGTGTGCGGCGCCAGCGATTCGGTGATGCCTTCGCGCAGGCGCCACAGGGCTTCGGCCTGGGCATCGCTGGCGGCGATCACGCCATCTTCGACCCATCCCTCGCCCGCGCAGGTTTCGAACACCTCCAGCAATCCCGCTTCGTCGGCATCGACATCGGCAATCGCGTAATACGGATGCGTTTCCGCGAACGGCGGCGTGGCGCCGGCATGCAGCACATGCTTCAACGCACGGCCATCGAAGAACTCGAACGATTGCAGGTGCAGGCGACCGCGCAAGGCCGCGAACACCGGCATGATCGCCTCGAACGACGGCAACGCGAACAGCACCGTCGATGCCGGCGGATCGCGATCGGCCAGGCGCACCGTCACCTCGGCGATGATGCCGAGCGTGCCTTCCGACGCCACGAAAAGGTGGCGCAGGTCGTAGCCGCTGGAATTCTTCACCAGCCCGCGATTGAGCCGCAGCACTTCACCGCGACCATCGACCACGGTGAGACCGGCGATCCATTCGCGGGTATTGCCATGGCGCAACACCTGGATGCCGCCGGCATTGGTCGCCACATTGCCGCCGATGCTGGCGCTGCCGCGCGCGGCGAAATCGACCGGGTACTGCAGGCCGTATCCATCGGCGATGCCCTGCAGCGTTTCCAGCGCCATCCCCGCCTGCACGGTCAGCAGGCGATCGACCGGATCGTAGGCGAGCTGTGCGCGCATCTTTTCCATACTCATCACCAGTTCGCCATTCGTGGCGACGGCGCCTCCCGACAGTCCGGTGCGCCCCCCCGAAGGCACCAGCGCGACCTTGTGTGCCCGCGCCCAGCGCACGATCGCCGCGATCTCCCCGACCGTGGTCGGCAGGGCGATCGCCAGCGGCGCAGGTGCCCAGCGCCGGGTCCAGTCGCGGCCGTAATGCTCGAGATCGGCCGCTTCGGTCAATAGCGACAACTGCGGCGAAACGGCGCGCAGATCGTCCAAAAGATTCGCATTCATGGCCCCAGCCTGCCATTCCGCCCCGCCCCCCGCAAACCCGATTCCTGTGCCAATATGCTGCATGGCACAACAAACCTCGTTCCCTCGCCAGGACATCCAGGTCCTGCTGCTGGAAGGCGTCAGCCCACGCGCGGCCGAAGCCTTCCGTTCCGCCGGCTACACCCGCATCGAGGAGCACGCGAAAGCGCTGCCGGAAGACGAGCTGAAACGCCGGATCGCCGAGGCACACATCGTCGGCCTGCGCTCGCGCACGCAATTGACGGCAGGCGTGCTGGCCGAAGCCCGCAAGCTGATGGCGGTCGGCGCCTTCTGCATCGGCACCAACCAGATCGACCTCACCGCCGCCAAGTCCCTGGGCGTGCCAGTGTTCAACGCGCCCTATTCCAATACCCGCAGCGTCGCCGAACTGGTGATCGCCGAGATCATCATGATGTTCCGCGGCGTTCCCGCGCGGAACATGCAGTGCCACCGCAACGGCTGGAGCAAGTCGGCCACCGGCAGCCACGAGGCGCGCGGCAAGACGCTGGGCATCATCGGCTACGGCCACATCGGCACCCAGCTCGGCCTGCTCGCCGAGGCGCTGGGCATGCAGGTGCTGTTCCACGACATCGAAACCAAGCTCGCGCTCGGCAACGCACGTCCCGCCGCCGACCTCGACGACCTGCTGCAGCGTTCCGATGTGGTCAGCCTGCACGTCCCGGAAACACCGGCGACGAAGCTGATGTTCGGCGCGCCGCAACTGGCGCGGATGAAGCCGGGCGCGCACCTGGTCAATGCCTCGCGCGGCACCGTGGTCGATATCGACGCCCTCGCCGCTGCGTTGCGTTCCGGCCACGTCGGTGGCGCAGCGGTCGACGTCTTCCCGCAGGAACCGGAAAGCAACGGCGATCGCTTCGAGTCACCGTTGTGCGGCATCGACAACGTGATCCTGACGCCGCACATCGGCGGCAGCACCCTGGAAGCGCAGGACAACATCGGCCTGGAAGTCGCGGCCAAACTGCTGCGCTACAGCGACAACGGCAGCACGCTGTCGGCGGTGAATTTCCCGGAAGTGAGCCTGCCCGAACACGCCGGCAGCCATCGCCTGCTGCACATCCATCGCAACGTGCCCGGCGTGCTCTCGGCGATCAACGACATCTTCGGCAAGCGCGGCATCAACATCGATGGCCAGTACCTGCGCACCGACCCGCAGCTGGGCTACGTGGTGATCGATGTCGGCGTGGATTCGCTGCAATCGAACGACCTGCGCAGCGAACTGTCGGCGATCCCGGGGACGCTACGCACCCGCGTGCTGTTCTGACCAGCGCTGCGCCATCCTTCGCAATGATTCGTCTGCCGAGGGATCGACGGCGATCTCCGCGATATCGCGCCAGGCCAGCGCATTCGATTCATCACTGACGACGAACGCTTCGTTGTCGCCTGCACGCACGACGTAACGCGCGTCGTAATGCCAATGCCCGGGCACGTCGCCGCGCTCCGGAATCCAGTGCTTGTCGAGGTCGAAGATATCGGCGTCGACCGTCAATCCGGTGAGACCGGATTCTTCTTCCGCTTCCTTCAGCGCGACAACGCGCAGGTCCATGTCGCCATCGGCATGGCCACCCAACTGCAGCCAGCGATCGAGCTTGCGGTGGTGTGTGAGCAACACGCGCGAACCATCACGGCTGACCAGCCACGCCGAGCCGGTGAAATGACCATCGAGGCGATCGCGCACGAAGGCATGAACGCCTTCCTCGAGCAGTTTCAGATAGTCATCGGCCAGTCCGGATTGTTTCGGAAACCGGCGGGCATGAATGCGCAAGGCATCGGCGAGTGGCGTCGTCATCCGCCGCATGGTGCATCGCAACAGGCGTGCTGGCAAGCGCCCTACCATGCCGGACGGCGCTTGTGCCGCCATGTGAAATGCGGTTAAGGTCGGTCAGTTTTGTGGCGACCCCGGTGTCGTCATCCACCACCGAATCAACCCAGCAGGGGGAAGCACGAATGCTTTTTTGGCGCGTCAAGCCGCTCGACAAGATTCTCGAGACCGCGGAAAAGAAGGCGCTGAAGCGCCAGCTTGGTCCGATCCAACTCACCCTGCTCGGCATCGGCGCCGTGATCGGCACCGGCATCTTCGTGTTGACCGCCGAAGCGGCGCAGAAGGCCGGCCCCGGCATGATGGTCGCCTTCGTGATCGCGGCCGTGGTTTGCGGCCTGGCGGCCCTCGCCTATTCCGAAATCGCTTCGATGATCCCGGTCTCGGGTTCGGCCTACACCTACAGCTACGGCGTGTTCGGTGAACTGATCGCGTGGATCGTCGGCTGGGCACTGGTGCTCGAGTACGCCATCGGCGCGACCGCCGTCTGCGTCGGCTGGTCCGGTTACGTCAACGGCCTGCTCAACAGCGGCTTGTTCGGATTGACGGCGCCCGGCGCGCTGTCGCTGCCGAAGTGGCTGCAGACCGGTTACTTCTCCGGCGGCGGCATCAACCTGCTTGCCCTCCTGATCGGTATCGCCGTCACCTGGTTGCTGGTCATCGGCACTTCCAAGAGCGCGCGCGTGAACGCCGTGCTGGTGGCGATCAAGATCATCGCCCTGCTCGGCTTCATCGGACTTGCACTGCCGGCGGCCAAGAGCAGCAACCTGACGCCGTTCCTGCCCACCGGCTGGGGCAGCCCGACCGGTGGCGTCGGCGTGCTTGGCGCTGCAGCATCGATCTTCTTCGCCTACGTCGGCTTCGACGCCGTCTCGACGGCCGCGGAAGAAACCAAGAACCCGAACCGCAACATCCCGATCGGACTGATCGGTGCGCTCGGCGTCTGCACCATCTTCTACCTGCTGGTCGGTTATGGCGCTGCCGGTGCCACCGGCGCACAGCCGCTGATGAGCGCCGCTGGCATCGTGCTCGATCCGGGCACGCCGGAAATGGCCGCCGCCTGCGCATTGCCGCAGAACGCGAACGCACTGGTGTGCAGCAATGAACCGCTGGCCCACGTGATCCGCGTCCTCGGCTATCCGAAGGTCGGCAACCTGATCGCGCTTGCCGCCGTCGTCGCCCTGCCGTCGGTGATCCTGATGATGATGTTCGGCCAGACCCGCATCTTCTTCACGATGTCGCGCGACGGCCTGCTGCCGGATGCCCTGTCGAAGGTCCATCCGAAGTTCCACACCCCGCACGTGATCACCTACGTGACCGGCGTCGTGGTCTCGATCTGCGCCGCGCTGTTCCCGGTCGGCAAGCTGGCCGATACCTCCAACTCCGGCACCCTGCTGGCGTTCGCGATGGTCTCGATCGGCGTGCTGGTGTTGCGCAAGACGCAGCCCGATCGCCCGCGTCCGTTCCGCACGCCGCTGGCCTGGATCGTCTGCCCGCTGGCCGTGGCCGGCTGCCTGCTGTTGTTCGTCAACCTCAGCATGACCGCCAAGCTGGTGTTCGCGGCCTGGGCCATCATCGGCCTGGTGGTGTACTCGCTCTACAGCCGCCACCGCAGCCACCTCGCCCGCGAAAACGCACAGTAATCGCGCGGCACGCACGAAGGCCGGCCTCGTCGCCGGCCTTCTGCATTCAGGAAGACAAGAATTTTTTGGACGCATGACATGAAGCAACTGTTCGCCACCAAGCATCCCCAGGCCGCCGCCAGCGACGCCCAGAAGATGGACCTGCATCGCGCACTCGGACCGTGGGGACTGACCGCGCTCGGCATCGGCGCCGTGATCGGCGGCGGTATCTTCGTGATCACCGGCCAGGCCGCCGCGCAACATGCCGGCCCGGCGATCATGCTGTCGTTCGTGCTGGCGGCGCTGTGCTGCACCTTCTGCGCGCTGGCCTATGCCGAATTCGCGGCGATGGTGCCTGTTTCCGGCAGCGCCTACACCTATACCTACGCGACGCTGGGCGAGCTGGCGGCGTGGTTCATCGGCTGGATGCTGATCCTCGAATACGGCGTCTCGGCATCGGCGGTCGCGGTGAGCTGGACCGGCTATTTCCTCAGCCTGCTTGACCACTTCAACATCCATCTGCCGGCCGCGCTGGTCAACGCGCCACTCGACGCCAAGCTCAAGCCGACCGGCGCGATCGCCAACCTGCCCGCCGCCGGCATCGTGCTGGCGCTGACCTGGCTGTGCTACGTCGGCATCCGCAAGTCGTCGGCGATGAATACCGCGATGGTCGTGCTCAAGAGCGGCCTGATCATCCTCGTCATCATCGCCGGCTGGCGCTACATCGATACCGCGAACTGGCATCCCTTCATCCCCGAACCCCAGGGCCACGGCAAGTTCGGCTTCGACGGCGTGCTGCGCGGCGCGGCGATGGTGTTCTTCGCCTATATCGGCTTCGAGGCGGTATCGGTGGCGGCGCAGGAATCGCGCAATCCGCAGCGCGACATGCCGATCGGCATGCTGCTGTCGCTGGCGATCTGCACCGTGCTCTACATCGGCATGGCGGCGGTGATGACCGGCCTGGTGCCCTTCACCATGCTCGGCACCGATGAACCCGTGGTCACCGCGGTCGCCGCGCATCCGCAACTGGGCTGGCTGCGCATCGTGGTCGAGATCGGCGCGTTGATCGGCCTGTCGTCGGTGGTACTGGTGATGATCATCGGCCAGCCGCGCATCTTCATGATCATGGCGCGCGACGGCCTGCTGCCGCCGGTGTTCACCCGCATCCACGAGAAGTACAAGACGCCGCACATCAACACCGTGATCACCGGCATCGGCATCGCGCTGCTGGCGGCGATCTTCCCGCTCGACATCCTCGGCGACCTGACCTCGATGGGCACGCTGATCGCGTTCGCATCCGTGTGCATCGGCGTGCTGGTCCTGCGCCGCACCCAGCCCGACCTGCCGCGTCCGTTCCGGATCAAGGGCGCGTGGGCGGTGTGCATCGCCGGCGTCGTCAGCTGCCTGATCCTGCTGTCGACCATGACCGCGCACAACTGGGCGCTGATGATCGCGTGGACGGTGATCGGCCTGCTGATCTACTTCCTGTACGGCTATCGCCACAGCAAACAGCACAAGCAAGGCTGAGATCGGCACCATGCACGACCACGAGCGCGCCGCCCGGCAATCCCTGATCGACCACTGCCGGGCGATGAATGCCAGCGGCCTGTCGCTGAACAAGTCGGGCAATGCCAGTCTGCGCTGGGGCGATGGCCTGCTGATCACGCCGACCGGCCGCGCCTACGACCGCCTGCTGCCGGAGGACATCGTCTACCTGGAGGCCGACGGCAATTGCCCGCCGGGACAGTTGATTCCCTCCAGCGAGTGGCGCTTCCACTGCGACATCCTGCGCGCCTTCCCGGGCACCAATGCCGTGGTGCACGTCCATTCCACCCATGCCACCGCGCTGGCCTGCCTGGGTGAAGGGATCCCCGCCTTCCACTACATGGTCGCGGTGGCCGGCGGCGACCACATTCCTTGTGCCGATTACGCCACCTTCGGCACCGGCGAGCTCTCCGACAACGTCCTGCACGCACTGGAAGGCGGCCTGCGCGCCTGCCTGATGGCCAACCACGGCCAGATCACCACGGGCAGGACCCTGTCCGAAGCCTATACCCTGGCCGAGGAAGTCGAGAACCTGGCCCGCCAGTACATGCTGGCGCGCACGCTGGGCCCGACCCGCAACCTGCCGCCGGAAGAAATGGCCGAGGTGCTGGAGAAGTTCAAGCACTACGGGCAGCAGCGCAAAGGCGACTGAACGCGATCTGGAGAAGCGGAATCGTCATTTGGAATGACACCCGCAATCGCTACACTGGGCGGATGGATACCCCTGCTTTCGACCACAACCTGTACGCCGGCTGCGCCGCCCAGATCATCAGCCATACCCGTGAACTGGCGGCCAAGGGCTGGACGCCGGCCACCGCCGGCAACTTCTCGATCCGCATGGATCCGAACCACGCCGCCATCACCATTTCCGGCAAGGACAAGGGCCGCCTGACCGAGGCCGACATCATGGTGGTGAACATGGCCAACGAGCCGGTCGCGACCCACCACCGCCCGTCGGCGGAAGCCGCGTTGCACACGCATCTGTATCGCCGCTATCCCGACGTCGGCGCGGTCCTGCACACACACTCGCCGACCCAGACCATCGCCGGACTGTTGTACGAAAGCGAAGGCCGCGTGCGCCTGCGTGGTTACGAATTGTTCAAGGCCCTGCGCGGCCACACCAGCCATGAAACCGAATTCGACCTGCCGGTGGTGCCGAATTCGCAGGACATGGACGAACTGACCGCGAGCGTCGATGCCGTGCTGACCAAGCCGAACACCTGGGGCTATCTGATCGCCGGGCACGGTCTGTATGCCTGGGGTCGCGACATCTCCGAAGCCCGTCGCCACCTGGACGCGTTCGAGTTCCTGCTCGGTTGCGAACTGGAAATGCGCCGACTGCGCGCCTGAGGACGCCGAGACGATGAGCCGACTGCGGATTTTCGATGCGAATGCGCCCGCCATGGTGCTGGACGAAAGCCACGACCACGCCGGGATCGCGCGCCTGCTGAAGCCGATCAAGGTCGATTTCGAGCAGTGGCAGGCGACTGCACCAGTAAAAGCTGGTGATACGCCCGAAGCGATCATGGCCGCCTACCGCGCCGACATCGATCGCCTGGTGGAAGCCAATGGCTTCAAGTCGGTCGACGTGGTGAGCATCGCGCCGGACAATCCCAATCGCGCCGAGATGCGCGCCAAGTTCCTCGAGGAGCACTTCCACAAGGAAGACGAGGTGCGTTTCTTCGTCGCCGGGTCGGGGCTGTTCACCCTGCACGTCGGTGACAAGGTCTACGAGATCCTGTGCGAACAAGGCGATCTCATCGGCGTGCCCGATGGCACCACGCACTGGTTCGACATGGGCGAGGCGCCGGAATTCGTGGCGATTCGTTTCTTCACCGAACCGGACGGCTGGATCGGCCATTTCACCGGCAGCGATATCGCCCGGAAATTCCCGCGCTACGAGAAACACTGAGCCGTGACCCCGTTGTTCAAGAAACTCAATCTCGGGACGCTGCAGCGCATCCATGTACTGAACGCGCCGGCGAGTTTCGAGGGCGAACTGGCGGCGCTCGATGGCGTCGAGATCAAGCGTGACGCCCGCGGCAAGATCGCATGGGCATTGGCCTTCGCGGTGACGCAGGACGAGCTGGACAAGGCCAGCCATGCCCTGGTCAAAGCCGCCGATGGCGACGCGCAACTGTGGATCGCCTATCCCAAGGGCAGTTCGAAGCGCTATCGCTGCGAATTCAACCGCGATTCCGGCTGGACGGTGCTGAAGGACGCCGGCTTCGACACCGTGCGGATGGTGGCGATCGACGAGGACTGGTCGGCATTGCGTTTCCGCCGCAGCGAATACATCAAGGCATCCGCGAAATGAAATCGGTCATCCTCACCGACATCGAAGGAACGACTTCATCCATTTCCTTCGTCAAGGACGTGCTGTTCCCCTATGCGCGCGAACGCCTGCCCGCCTTCGTCGCCGCGCATGGCGACGATCCGGACGTGCGCGCCCTGCTCGACCAGGTCGCGACCGAGCACGGGGCGATGTGCCAGGACGCGATGATCGTCGAGACGCTGCAGGGCTGGATCGACCAGGATCGCAAGCACACCGCGCTCAAGGCGCTGCAGGGCATGATCTGGAACGCCGGTTACGCCCGCGGCGACTTCACCGCGCCGCTGTATCCCGACGTGGCGCCGGCATTGCGCGCCTGGCACGAAGCCGGCCATGCGCTGGCGGTGTATTCCTCGGGCTCGGTGCCGGCGCAGAAACTGCTGTTCAGCCATTCCGACGCCGGCGACCTGACACCGTTGTTCTCCAACTATTTCGATACCGAAGTCGGCCACAAGCGCGAGGCTGGAAGCTATCGCCGCATCGTCGAGCGCCTCGGTCGCGCGCCGCAGGACATCGTCTTCCTGTCCGACGTGGTGGAAGAACTCGATGCCGCGCGTGAAGCCGGCATGCGCACGGTATTGCTCGATCGCCGCGAGGATTACGCGCAGTCGCGCACCGGAGACGCCACGCACGGCCACGCACGCGTCGAGAGTTTCGCCGCGATCGATCCACACTGATCGAAACGACGCCGGCATGCCGCACGCCGTCGATCGCAAGGCCACCCTGGGCGGACTCGTCGCGATCCTGCTGTGGTCGTCGCTGGCACTGCTGACGACGCTCACCGGCGATCTCCCGTCTTTCCTGGTGCTGGCGATCAGCTTCGGTTGCGGCGGAACGATCGGACTACTGCACGTGCTGCGCCAGGGCAAGGCCGGCCTGCATTCGATGCGCGCGCCACTTCCTGCATTGGCGCTGTCGACGGCCGGCCTGTTCGGCTACCACGCGCTGTATTTCTTCGCGCTCAAGCATGCGCCGCCGGTCGAGGCCAACCTGCTCAACTACCTGTGGCCGCTGCTGATCGTACTGTTGTCGGGACTGCTGCCCGGCGTGCGCTTGCGCACGGGCAACCTCGTCGGGGCAATGCTGGGATTGTTCGCTGCGGCGCTGCTGGTCACCGGCGGTCGCGGCATCCATGTCGATCCAACAGCAGTCGGCGGCTATCTGGCTGCGCTCGCCGCCGCGCTGGTCTGGGCCGGCTATTCGGTGCTCAACCGCCGTTACGCGCACGTCCCGAGCAGCGCGATCGTCCCTGCGTGCATCGGCGTGGCGATCCTCGGTGCGTTCGCGCATCTCGCATTCGAACCGTCGCGCGCCATCAGCGCTGCGCAATGGCTGGCGATGGTCGCGATGGGCATCGGTCCGGTCGGCGCAGCCTTCTGGTTGTGGGATGGCGGCACCAAGCGCGGCGACATCGCCCTGCTCGGCGGCCTGTCCTACCTCGCCCCGCTGCTGTCGACGCTGTTGCTGGTCGCCAGCGGCCGCGCGCAACCGCACTGGATCCAGGCGGTCGCGATCGCGCTGCTGCTGGTTGGGGCGTGGTTGAGCCTCAGGGCTTCGCGTCTTCCAGCCGGTAGCGCGTCGTCGCGGTGACCTCGCCACGCCAGCGATCCTGCGCCCGCACTTCGATGCGGTGCTCACCGAGGGCGAGATCGGTTGGCAACGCGCCACGCCACAGATGCGGCGAAGGCGTGGCTTCCGGCGAGCGATCGTAGCCGCGCAAGCGCTGTGCTTCGTCGTCGCGCATGTTCTCGACGAGCAATGCCGGATCCGGCTGCACTACCCGCGTCATCGGTTTCCACGGGCCATTGTCGATGCGGTATTCGATCTTCGTGTCGGCCATGCCCATCCACATGTTGGCGTAGACGCCCCAGGCCGGATAGGCACCCTTGCGCAGCACCTTGGGCGCATGCAGGCCGATCTGGGTGTCGGCGGGATCGCGCGCCGGGTGGTAGGCCAGTGCATAGCTGCCGTCGCTTTCGACGCGCAGCGTGGCATAACCGTTCGGCGTGCCATCGGACATCGTCGACGCCGGAATGCCGGCGGCATCCTTCACCCCCGACCAGAACGCGCCGCAGGCGGCACCGACGTTGTATTCGTGCAGCGGGTGCGCGCCATGCCAGCCGGTCGATGCATCGTGGAAGAAATGCTGCTGCGCGTGCGAGTGCGCGCTCAGCACCAGCACGTGCGGGAAATCCTTGATCAGCGCGAACAGGCGCTCGCGGTCGGCATCGCGGAAGGTGTCCTTGTCGGCGGGCTCGAACAACGGGATGTGCATCGACAACACCAGCAGGCGACTGCGATCGAGCATCGGCAATACCGATTCCAGGAACGCGAACTGGTCGTCGCGGAATCCGCCGATGTATCCAGGCGCCTTGCCCGGCGTCATCACCACATCGTCGAGGACGATGAAACTGGCCTGCGGTTCCTGCCAGGCGTAGGTATCGGGGCCGTAGACGTTGCGGAAGGAATCGAGCGCGTGGGCATCACCTCCGGCGTCACGGTCCATGTCGTGGTTGCCCGGCACGTGCAGCCATGGCTGGTGCAGGCGCGTGGTCACTGCGTTGACCGCCGGGTACAGGGAAAGATCGTCGCTGGCGATATCGCCGAGAGAAATTCCAAGTCGGGCATTCGTGTGGCCGACCAGCGGCGCGACGATGTCGCGGTCGTAATAGCCGACATCCTTCAGCGTCTGCGGTTGCGGATCGCCGAAGACCAGCATATCGAGCGCGCCCGGCACCTTGCCCAGTGGCCGCAGCGCGACATCGAATTGCAGCGAGGCGGATGGCGTGATCCCACCGTATTTCAGTTTGGGTGAACCGTTCGGCGCGTAGTGTTGCCAGAAGCGCGGCAGGCCGTTGGCGCGATTGGCGAAGGCCATCGTCGCCGGCTTGATCGCGAATACGGTATCGCCGTCCTCGACCCCGATGCTGTAGCGGCCATTGGCATCCGTGCGGACGATCTGGCGACCATTGGAGATTGCAACATCGGCAACACCCTTCGCGCTGGCGGGGCACGAAGCCGTGGTGCCGGCATCGAGGCAAACGCGACCCCGCATTGTGGCGGCGTGCAGCAGCGGTTGGGCGGACAGGCCGATGCTGGCCAGCAGACAGAGCTTCCAAGTCGATATGCGCATCCGGCGATTATCCGCCAGCCGGATGACCATTCAACTGCCGCCTCAGCGCGCGCGTTGTTCCAATACCGCGAGGGCATCGGCCAGCCCCAGCCCGCGCGAGCGCAGCAAGACCAGCAGGTGGTACAGCAGGTCGGCGCTTTCGCCCAGCAATTCGGCATCGCCCTGCGCCACGCCTGCCAGCGCCGCCTCGACGCCCTCCTCGCCCACCTTCTGCGCGATCCGGCGCACGCCGCCCTCGAAGAGTTTCGTGGTGTAACTGCCCTCGGGGCGCTCGGATTCGCGGGTCGCGATCAGGCGGTCGAGTTCGGCCAACGTGTCGCTGCGTGCATCGGGAAAGCAGCTCGCACGGCCGAGATGGCAAGTCGGTCCATGCGGGCGCGCCATCACCAGCACCGTGTCGTTGTCGCAGTCGGCCTGCAACGAGACGAGGTCGAGGAAGTGGCCGGAGCTTTCGCCCTTGGTCCACAACGCGTTGCGGCTGCGGCTGAAGAACGTCACATGGCCGGATTCGAGCGTGCGCGCCAGCGATTCGCGATTGACGTAGCCCAGCATCAGCACGCGCAGGGTGTCGGCGTCCTGCACGATCGCCGGCAACAGGCCGTCCGGGGATTTCGACCAGTCCAGGGATTCGATATCGATCATGCCAACCTCATCGCAATGCCCCGCGCGGAAAGTTCGCGCTTGAGCTCGGGAATGCGTACTGCGCCGGAATGGAACACGCTGGCGGCGAGCGCGCCATCGACATCGGCATCGCGGAATGCCGTTTCGAAATGGTCGATGGTGCCGGCGCCGCCCGAAGCGACCAGCGGCACGGTCGCCAGCGCCCGCGCTTCGCGCAATTGCGCGATGTCGTAACCATTGCGCACGCCATCGCTGTCCATGCAGTTCAGCACGATCTCGCCGGCGCCGCGCTGTTGCGCTTCCGCCACCCAGTCGAGCGTGCGTCGCGGCAATGCCCGCGTCTGTTCGGGATCACCGGTATGGCTGCGCACCCGCCATTCGCCATCGCCATCGCGCTGCGAATCGATCCCGACCACCACGCACTGCACGCCGAAGGCGGCGGAAATCTCGCTGATCAATTCGGGGCGTTCCAGCGCCGGCGTGTTGATCGACACCTTGTCGGCACCGGCATTGAGCACGGCATGGGCATCGTCGACGCTGCGGATGCCACCGGCGACGCAGAACGGGATGTCGATGATGCGCGACACCCGGCGCACCCAGTCGCGATCGACGCTGCGGCCCTGCGGGCTGGCCGTGATGTCGTAGAACACCAGCTCGTCAGCGCCTTCGTCGCGATAGCGTTGCGCCAGCTCGACGATATCGCCCATGTCGACGTGGTCGCGGAAGCGCACGCCCTTGACCACGCGGCCATCGCGCACATCCAGGCAGGGAATGATGCGGCGACTCAGCATCGCAACGCATCCTCCAGCGACAGACGGCCATCCAGCAGCGATTTCCCCAGCACGGCGCCGGCACAACCGGCCGCGCGTGCCGCGGACACATCGGCCGCGTCGCGGATGCCGCCACTGGCCTGCAGCTGCAGCTGCGGGAAGCGACGGCACAGTTCGCCGTACAGCTCGAGGCTCGGGCCACTCAGCATGCCGTCACGACTGATGTCGGTGCACAGCAGATGGCGCAATCCGGCATCGGCATAGTTCGCGGCAAGATTGAACAGGGTCTGCGCCGACGATTCGGTCCAGCCGTGCACCGGCAGGCGCCATTCGCCGTCATCGGACCGGCGCGTATCCAGTGCGATGGTCAGGTGTTCCGCGCCGAACGTGCGCAGCCATCCCAGCACCCGCTCCGGCTCACGTACCGCCAGCGAGCCGATCACCACGCGCTGCGCCCCGGCCTCGAGGATCGCCTCGACATCCTTTTCATCACGCACGCCGCCGCCGGTCTGGACACGCAAGCCACTGTGGTCGCCGAGCGAACGCAACAATGGCGCCAGTCGATAGCCACCGTCGCGCGCCGCATCCAGATCGACCAGATGCAGCCATTGCGCGCCGCCTTCCGAATAGCGCAATGCCAGCGCGAATGGATCATCGTCGTAACGGGTTTCCTGGGCGTAATCCCCCTGTCGCAGGCGCACCACGCGGCCATCGCGAACGTCGATGGCTGGATAGACGATGAAACTCATGGCGACCACGCAAGGAAATTGGAAAGCAGGCGCGCACCGGCGGCGCCAGAACGTTCGGGGTGGAATTGCGCACCGCAGGCGTGGCCGCGCTGCACGATCGCGGCGAAGGGCTGGCCATGTTCGCAACCGGCGATGCAGTCGGCAGTCACCGGAGCGGCGTAGCCGTGCACGAAATAGACGCTGGATGCGTCGTCGATGCCTGCCAGCAAGGGACTGTCCTGGATCTTCTGCAAGGTATTCCAGCCCATGTGGGGCACGCGTACACCAGTCGATTCCTGCAGCCGGAAAATCCGTCCGGGAAACAGGCCGAGGCATTCGACGTCGCCTTCCTCGGAGGAATCGAACAGCAATTGCATGCCGAGGCAGACACCTAGCAGCGGTTGCCTGCTTGTGCGCAGCACTTCAACGAATCCACGTTCGCGCAGCAGGCGCATGCCCGGTTCCGCCGCACCGACGCCAGGCAGGATCACCCGCTCGGCATCGCGCAGGCCATCGCCATCGCGGACGACAGCGACCTTCGCACCCAGGCGCTCCAACGCATCACGCACGGAGCCGAGATTGGCACCGCCGGCGTCGATGAGCGCAACTCGGCTCACAGTTGTCCCTTGGTACTCGGCAGTTCGACGCCTTCGCGACGGATAGCCTGGCGCAGTGCGCGCCCGACCACCTTGAAGCAGGCCTCGACCATGTGGTGGTCGTTCTCGCCTTCCACCGACAGGTGCAGGTTGATGCCGGCGGCATCGCACAGCGAACGGAAGAAGTGCGGGACCAGTTCGGTCGCCAGCCCGCCAACCTGTTCGCGCTCGAACTTGCCGTCGAAGACGAAATACGCACGCCCCGACAGGTCCAGCGCGGCGGTCGCCAGCGCCTCGTCCATCGGCAGGGTGAATCCGTAACGGCCGATGCCGCGCTTGTCGCCCAACGCCAGCTTCAGGGCCTGCCCGATTGCCAGCGCGCAGTCCTCGACGGTGTGGTGCTCGTCGACGTGGAGATCGCCCTCGCAATCGACCGCCAGGGCAAACCCGCCATGCTTGCCGAGCTGCTCCAGCATGTGGTCGAAGAAGCCGATGCCGGTCTGGATCTTCTGCGGTCCGGCGGCATCGAGGTCGACGCTGGCGACGATCTTGGTCTCGTTGGTCGAACGCTCGACCTTCGCCGTGCGCGTACCGCCAAGCACGGCAGCGGGAATCTGCGACCACGCCAAGCCCTCGCCGAACTGCGGCGATTTCAGCTTGAAGCCACGGATCCCCATGTTCTGCGCGAACTGGACGTCGGTATCGCGATCGCCGATCATCGCGCTGCGTTGCGGATCGAAACTGCGTTCGCGCAGGTAGTGCATCACCAGCCCGACCGCCGGCTTGCGCGTCGGCAGCGGATCGTGGGCAAAGCTGGGATCAATCAGCACTTCGCGGAAGCGGATGCCCTGGCTTTCCAGCACCTGCATCATCAGCGCGTGCGGCGCATCGAAATCGGCTTGCGGGAAGGACGGCGTGCCCAATCCGTTCTGGTTTGTCACCATCACGAATTCGTAGCCGGCATCGCGCAATTCCAGCATCGCCGGGATCACGCCCTCGACGAATCGCAGTTTTTCGTAACGGTCGATCTGGAAATCGGAAGGTTCTTCGATCAGGGTGCCGTCGCGATCGACGAACAGGATGGGCTGGCTCATGCGGCAAGGTCCTTCGCCGGCCGGAATGCGGCCAGCATGCGTTGGTTGTCTTCGGGGCTACCGATGGTGATGCGCAGGGCGTCGTCCAGTTGCGGCATCGCGCGCATGTCGCGCACCACCACGCCGGACGCCAGCAATGCGCGATACGCGCCTTCGGCATCATCGAAGCGTACCAGCAGGAAGTTGCCCGCGGACGGATAGACCCGGCGAACGCCCGGCATCGTTTCAAGCACGGCCTGGACGCGGGCCCGCTCCGTCTTCGCCTCAACGACGTGCGCGGACGTTGCGGCAAGTGCGACGGGTTCCAGCGCCTGCAATGCCTGCAAGACTGCCGGACCCGGCAGCGGATACGGCGCCTGGCAGCGGCGGATCATCGCGATCAGCTCGGGCTGGGCGATCGCCACGCCGATCCGTGCCGATGCCAGCGCGTGCGCCTTCGACAGCGTGCGCAGGACGACCAGATTGTCGTACTCGGAAATCAAAGGCGCCAACGACGGCTGCGAGGCGTATTCGACGTAGGCCTCGTCGACGACCACGATGGCGCGACCCTGCAACCGCTGCAGCAGGCGCACGATCGCCGCCGCATCGACCAGTTCACCCGACGGGTTGCCCGGCGAGCAGACGAAGACCAGCGATGCTGCGCTGGCCACGGCGGTGTCCGCCATCGCGTCGATATCGGTGACCATTCCCGCGGTCGTATCCACCAGTGGCACTTCGACCACTCGCACCCCGTGCAGGCGCGCGCACACGGCATACATGCCGAAGACCGGTGGCGCGGTCACGATGGCACCCTGCCCCGGCGCACAGAACGCCCGCACCAGTACGTCGATTGCTTCGTCGCTGCCGCGTCCGACAAGCAATTCGTCGGGCGTCACGCCGTACAGTTCCGCAAGTTTTCGGCACAGGGTTTGTGGCTGTGGTTCCGGATAGCGACGGCAGGCCCCATCGGCATCGCCCGTGTTTGCCCATGCCGATTCGTTGGCGTTCAACCAGACATCACCGCTGATGCGATCGCTGCGCGCCGATTTGTAACCAGCGAACTCGCGCAGATCCGCGCGCAACAGGTTCGCCGCGGTACTCATGCCGGCTCCGCCATTCGCACCGTGACCGCAAGCGCATGCGCTTGCAGCCCTTCGGCATTGGCCAGCGTCACCGCGCACGGCCCGATGGCGCCCAGGCCGCTGCGGCTGGCGGTCTGCACGCTCAGCGATTTCATGAAGCTGCCGACACTCAACCCGCTCCATGCCCGGGCGGCGCCACCGGTCGGCAAGACATGGTTGCTGCCGCTGCAGTAATCCCCCAGCGATTCCGGCGTCCAGTCACCCATGAACACCGTGCCCGCCGACGTCACCTGGTCGAGCCAGGCGCGCGGATCACGCAACGACAGGATCAAGTGCTCGGGTGCGTAGAGATTGCTGATCGCGATCGCCTGCGCGGGATCGCGGACCTGGATCAGGCGCGACGCCCGCAACGCCTTGCGTGCGATCTCGGCACGCGGAAGCTTCGGAAGTTCGTCGTCGATCGCCAGCGCGACCGCGTCGAGCAGCTCCTGCGAATCCGACAGCAGCAGTACCTGTGAATCCGGGCCATGCTCGGCCTGCGACAGCAAGTCTGCAGCGATGAAACGCGGATTGGCGCCGGCATCGGCGATCACCAACACTTCCGATGGACCAGCCGGCATGTCGATGGCGGGGCCATCGCTGCGCTGGGAAGCCTGGCGCTTGGCTTCATCGACATAGGCATTGCCGGGCCCGAACAGCTTGTCGCAACGCGGAATGGTCGCGGTGCCGAAGGTCATCGCCGCGATCGCTTGGGCGCCGCCGAGCTTGAACACGCGTACGTTGGGCACGCGTCGCGCCGCGGCCAGCACCGCGGGATCGGCGCTGCCATCCTTGCGTGGCGCCGTGCACAGCACGATGTCCGGACAGCCCGCGAGCATCGCCGGAACGGTGAGCATCAAGGCCGTCGACGGCAGCGGCGCGCTGCCCGCCGGCACGTACAGGCCGACCGGATTGATCGGGCGCGATACCCGCTCGCAAACCACGCCATCAGCGGTTTCGACGCGATACGGCTGTGGCATGCCGGCGCGGTGGAAGGCTTCGATCCGCCCCGCTGCTTCCTCGATCGCATCACGCAATTCCTTCGAGACCTGTGCTTCCGCCGCCGCGAATTCGGCGGCATCAACCTCGAATTTTTCCAATTCGACGCCGTCGTAATGTGCGGTCAGCACGCGCAGGGCGTCATCGCCACGCGCCGCGACATCCTCGAGGATGCTCTGCACGTCGCCACGCACCAATGCGGAAGACGCGCGCGTCGGGCGTTGCAGCACCTCTTCACGGGCACTTGCATCCAGCGAATTCCAATCAATCCTGTTCATGCCAGCATCCGCTCCACGGGCAACACCATCAGTCCGCGCGCACCGGCACGCTTGAGCTCCTCCAGCCGCTGCCAGGTCACCACGCCGTGGCACAGCGCCTGCAGCGCCAGCATGTCGTCGCCATCGACCGGATACATCGTTGGCGGTTCCGCATCAGGCAGCAGCGGCAGCACTTCATCCAATGCAGCGCGCGGCGCCTGGAACATCAACAGCTTGCTGTCGCGGATCTTCATCACGCCATCGAGTCGGCGCAGCAACATGTCGGCGATGCCCGCCAGCGCCGGATCGAAGTCGCGCACGGGACCAGCGATCACCGCCTCCGATTGCAGGATGTCCTCGACCGCCTTGAGTTGGTTGGCCGCGAGCGTCGCTCCGCTCGACACCAGGTCGCAGATCGCATCGGCCTGGCCGAGGCGCGGCGCGATTTCCACCGATCCCGAGAGCTCGACGATGTCGGCGTCGACGCCGTTGAGCACCAGCCAGTCGCGCAGCAGTGCCGGATACGAGGTCGCCAGACGCTTGCCTGCCAGCATCGCCGGCCCGCTCCATTCCCACTCGTTCGGCACCGCGATCGACAGGCGGCAACCACCGAAACCAAGTGCACGCATTTCGCGGACACTGGCCTCGCGACCCTTGCCGCGCTGGTCGCTCATCTGCTCATCGAGCACGTTGCGACCGACCACGCCGAGATCGCACAGGCCACTGGCGATCAGTCCGGGGATGTCGTCATCCCGCACCAGCAGCAGGTCGACCGGCGCGCTTTCGCCGTAGCAGAACAGCTTGTCCGGACTCTCGCGCCAGGACAACCCGCACGACGACAGCAGGGCACGTGCCGGATCGCTGAGGCGACCGTTCTTCTGGATGGCGACACGCAGGCGATCGCGCACCGGCGTCATCTGGATTGGCGGACTCACGGGCGTGCTCCGGAGGTTTCGGGCAAGCGCAGGCGCCGCGCCGCGGTGGAATAGCCGCCGGCGCCACGCTCGAGCGTGCGCGCAACCCGGCCGATGGTGGTGACGCTGACCGCAGTGCGCTCATGGACTTCGCGATAAGGCTCACCCAGCAACAGGTGCGGCACCACCTTCCAGCGATCGGACAGCGCTTCCAGCTCGGCCGGAGTGCACAGGTCGACGAGGAATGCCCGGACCTCGTCCGCAGTCTTCAGGGACGCAAGGACGTGGGCCAAGGCGTCGATGGCGACGGCGGCATCGTAGGGCGGCAAGGGTTGCGGGCGTTGCTTCATGGGGCTGGGCTCGGGGCGAACAATTGCGCTAATGTGTTAGCGCATTAATACAATAACCCATTCAAGTCGCGCTGCCAACTCTCAAGCCCCTCCCGTTCAGCTTGTCTGCACTCATTCGCCGAACCACCCTTGGCGCTCCGCTTCGCCCCACCGGCGGCCAGGAACGTTGGCTGGTCGTCACCCTGTCCATCAGCACTGTCAGTCGACGCCTGAGCGGACTGGAATAGGCATCTCTACCCCCTTGCAGGCCTTGCATGCACACGCTCCGTTTTGCCCTGCCTCTGGCACTCGCCCTGTCCTTCCCGATCGCGGCCATCGCCGCGACACCCACCCGCGTCACCGCGGCCGACCTGCATCTCGACCTATTGCATCCGGCGACATCGACCTACCTTGTCTACATGCATGGCCCGCAAGGCAGCGGCATCAAGCGTGCGATGCTGGCCAGCAGCGAGGTGCGGCGCGAACGCGTGGACGGCAAAAGCGCCTGGGTGATCGAACAGCACTGGGAAGACCAGAACGGTGTCGCGCACAGTGCCCGCACCGTGCATGCGGCCGGGGACATCTCGACGATTTCGCAAACCAGCAGCTGGACGCGTCCCGATCGCAAATTCACCACGCGAATCGAACCCGCACGCGGATACGGGAATATCGAGGGCGAGCTGCCGGAAGCCTCGCGCAGCGCCATGCAGGCAGGTTTTTCGGCAATGAAGGATGGCTGGTGGATGAACTGGCATTCCGACCTCACCCTGTTGCCGTTGCTCCCCTACGAAAAGGGCGGCACGTTGCGCATCCGCCTGTTCGACGTCGGCATGCCCGCACCCATGGACGTGGATTACACCGTGGTCGGTGAGCGTGCACTGACGGGTGCCGATGGTCGCCGCCGCGACTGCTGGCTGGTCGAAACCGAAAGCGGCAGGCCGGGCAGCGGAAACCATCAGCGTTTCTGGATCGACAAAAACACTCGCGTGGTGGTGAAGGAAGAGGACGTGTTCAACGGCATGTACCGTTCGAAGGTCCTGCTGGAAGCACCCGCCACCATCGAGTTCCCGTTGCCACCGCCGGGACCTCCAGCAAAGGGATGATCGTTCGGGTCAGTCCTTGCCGTCCCGCAACCCAGCCTCGACACCACGTCGCGCCACCAGCTCCACCGCCCGGCGCACATCGCCATCCAGCGCGCGGTCGCGTTCGAGGAAGGCGATTTCAGCGCGCACCGCCGCGTGTGCGCGCCTGACTGCATCGCCCGGGTGGAAGGCCTCGGCATCCGACAATTCGATGCGCAAGGCATCGACTTCGGCAATGAAGCCTTCCTGCGCACCATCGCCGGGGAGTGGCGCACCCTGCACCTTGCGCGCGAACGTCGCGGCGTCGGCACGATCGGCGAGATCGCGGGCGGCGTTGATCATGTCGCGACGCAGGTCGAGCGCCTGCGCGGCAGTCATCAGTTCCAGCCCGATGACCTTGCCGAGATCGCCGCACATCGCCAGCACGTGACGGGCTTCGTTGGCTCCCATCGATACATGGTCTTCGGCATTGGCGCTGGTCGGTACCGAATACACCGACGCCGGCATCGCGCGGCTGGCGAGATCGTTGACGATCGCCGCGGCGGTGTACTGGATGATCATGAAACCGGATTCGGTGGCGTCCTCGTTGCCGATCAGGAACGCCGGCAAACCGTCGTTGGTGGCGGGATCGACCAGCTTGTTGATGCGACGTTCGCTGATCGACGCCAGCACCGGGATCGCCGCCTTCACCGCACTCATCGCCAATGCCAGCGGCATGCCGTGGAAGTGGCCGGCCGAGATCACCTGCTCTTCCACGTACTGCGCTTCGCGATCGGGGAACACCAGCGGATTGTCGGTGACGGAGTTCAGTTCGATCTCGAGCACGCGCGCGGCGTGGGCAACCGCGTCGCGCACCGCGCCGTGCACCTGCGGGATGCAGCGCAGGCTGTAGCTGTCCTGCGGCTGGTGCTTCTTGCCGCCGCGAAACGGCTTGAAGCGCCGGTAGAACTTCTCGCGACCGTGGCGCTGACTACTCGGCACCCAATCCCAACCGATGTCGAAGCTCAATGCCTGCGCTTCCGGCGTATCCCAGCTCTGCGGCAGCCAGCTGCGGGCGCGAGGCACCAGGTGATAGGGAATGTCGGCGAGTGTCGAACCCTGCAGCAAGGTGCGCAGGTTCCTGGCGACCTGCACCTGGCCCGGATGCGGGCGCAGCGCATGCACTTCTTCCGCGAATGCACCGAGACGCCCCGCGAAGGCATCGATGGTCATCGCCGCGGCGAGATCGGCGGTATCGAGCAGGTATTCCAGTTCGTCCAGCGCCAGCACGCCGGTCGCCAGCATCTGCGCGGTGCCGTTGTTGAGCGCCAGGCCTTCCTTGTAGCTCAGCGTCACCGGCGTCAATCCGGCGCGTTTCAGCGCATCGCCACCCGGCATGCGTTCACCATCGAAGAACGCCTCGCCACCGCCGAGCAGGACGATGACGAGATGCGACAACGGCGCGAGATCGCCCGAGGCGCCAACCGATCCCAGCTGCGGCACCACCGGCACCACGCCCGAATTGAGCATCGCCGCCAGCGACTGCAGCGTCTGCACGCGGATGCCGGAATGCCCGCGCAACAGCGTGTTGATGCGGATGCCGAGCATCGCGCGCACCACGTCCGGTGCGAACGGTTCGCCCACGCACACGGCATGGGTGGTGATCAGGTTGTCCTGCAATTCGGCGTGCAGCGAGCGTCCGGACGCCTTGGCACCCGGCAGTTCATCACGCAACGGATGCGCGCCCAGCAGTTTGTCGGCATTGCTGCCGAAGCCGGTGGAGACACCGTAGATCGGTTCCTCGCGGGCGACCTGTTCGGCGAGGAAAGCGGCAGCACGCTCGACCTTCTTCAATGCAGCGGGATCGAGTTCGACCTGCGCGCCGCGCGCAATCGCGACCAGCTGCGCGCGCGTCAGCGAATGGCCATCGAGGCGGATCATGCCTGCTCCCCAAGGATCGCCTGCAATGCCGGCTCCAGCTGCGCCATCGCCACCGTCTGCTGTTCGCCGCTGCGCAGGTCCTTCAGCGTGACCTGGTCGTTGGCGCGCTCGCTGTCGCCGCGCAGGACCACAACGCGGATGCCGGCCTTGTCGGCGTACTGGAACTGCTTGGCGATCTTGCGCGATTCCATCTGCGTCTCGACCTTCCAGCCAGCCGCGCGCAGGCGTTGCGACACGGCCAGCGCATCGGCGAAACCTTCGTCGTCGAGCAAGGCGACCAGCACGTCGACGCCTCCCCGGGCCATCGGCAATGCGCCCGCTTCGCGCAGCTGCCAGAACAGGCGCGACAACCCGATCGAGATGCCGACGCCCGGCAGTTTCGACTTGGTGTAATGGCTGGCGAGATCCTCGTAACGGCCGCCGGAACAGATCGAACCGATCTGCGGGTGCGCGTTCAATGTCGTCTCATAGACGATGCCGGTGTAGTAATCGAGGCCGCGCGCGATCGACAGATTGATCGCATAGCGCGACTCCGGAATCCCCATCGTCTTCAACTGTTCGAGGGTGTCGCGCAAGGCCTGGCGACCCTCCTCGAACTGCGGCGTGCCCGCACCCAGCGAATCGAGCTTGGCCAATGCATCGGCATGGCCGGTGGAACGGATGCGCGAGAACGCCAGCAGGCGATCGGCCGTTTCCGCCGACAGGCCGAAGTCGCCACCGGTCAGGGTCGCATGCACCGCCTCCTCGCCACGCTTGTCGAGCTTGTCGAGCTCGCGCAGCACCAGGTCCTGGCGCTCACCCTCGATGCCGAGTCCTTCGAAGAAGCCACGCAACAGCTTGCGATGATTGAACTGGATGGTGAACTCGCCGATCGCCAGCCTTTCGAATACCGCATGGATGATCGCCGGGATCTCGGCATCGTAACGCGGCGACAACGCATCCTTGCCGATCACGTCGATGTCGCACTGGTAGAACTCGCGGAAGCGTCCGCGCTGCGCGCGTTCGCCGCGATAGACCCGCTGCATCTGGTAGCGGCGGAACGGGAACACCAGTTCATGCTCATGCTCGGCGACATAGCGCGCCAGCGGCACGGTGAGATCGAAGCGCAGCGCCATTTCGGGCAGGCCGGTGTCCTGCTTCTCCAGCGCACCGGTGGATTGCACGAAATAGACCTGGCGCTCGGTCTCGCCGCCGGTCTTGGTCAGCAGCACTTCGGACAATTCGAATACGGGCGTTTCCACCGGCAGGAATCCGAACGATTCGAAGGTGGAACGGATGCCGTCCAGCATGCGCTGGAACACCACCTGGTCGCGGGGCAACAGTTCCAGCACGCCGGCCGGGGTACGCGGTTTGATCACGGTCACGCCATTCCACACGGGGATCGTCCAAGGATTTGGCAATTCTAGCGGCCCGGCCGGCCGATTGGCCGCCCCACTTGCCCATGCCCGGCCCTGCCGGTTAAACTTGTCGGCTCAGTCGGGGTGTAGCTCAGTCTGGTAGAGCGCTACGTTCGGGACGTAGAGGTCGCAGGTTCGAATCCTGTCTCCCCGACCAATCGAGAGTTGTACGCGAAAGCCGCCGCAAGGCGGTTTTTTCGTTGCGATCGCATAAAATCATCGATCGCCCCAGCCCCGTGCCCGATGAGCCTGCATCTCTACAACACCCTGACCCGCTCGGTCGAACCCTTCGTGCCCGCGTCGCCGTCCGGCCCGACCCTGTATGTCTGCGGCCCCACGGTCTACAACTACGTGCACATCGGCAACGCCCGCGGCCCCGTGGTGTTCGGGGTGCTCGCCTCCCTGTTGCGCCGCCGCTTCGGTGGCCTGCGCTACGCCCGCAACATCACCGACGTCGACGACAAGATCAACGCGGCCGCGAAGGAATCGGGCACGCCGATCTCGGCGATCACCGACCGTTTCGCCGCCGCCTACCGCGAGGACATGGCCGCGCTCGGCGTGACCGGCGCATTCGCGCCCGATATGGAACCAGCCGCGACCGACCACATTCCGCAGATCGTCGCCATGTGCGAACGCCTGATCGCCGATGGCCACGCCTATGCCGCGGAAGGCCACGTGCTGTTCTCGGTGGCGAGCTATGCCGACTACGGCAAGCTGTCGCGCCGCGATCCCGAGGACATGCTGGCCGGCGCCCGCGTCGAAGTGGCGCCATACAAGCGCGATCCCGGCGATTTCGTGCTGTGGAAGCCGTCGACCGACGATCTTCCCGGCTGGGATTCGCCGTGGGGGCGCGGCCGCCCGGGCTGGCATATCGAATGCTCGGCGATGGCGGAAGCGCATCTCGGCGACACCATCGACATCCACGCCGGCGGCATCGACCTGCAATTCCCCCACCACGAGAACGAAGTCGCGCAAAGCGTGTGCGCGCATGGCGGCAAGCCGTTCGCACGCTGGTGGATGCACAACGGCATGCTCAATTTCGGCGGCGCCAAGATGAGCAAGTCGCTGGGCAACATCGAGAAGGTGCACGACCTGGTGCGCGCGCATCCGCCGGAAGCGCTGCGTTACGCCCTGCTCTCCGCGCATTACCGCCAGCCGCTGGAATGGAGCGATGCCGTGGTCGACCAGAGCGTGCGCACGCTCGATCGCCTCTACGGCACGCTGCGTGATCTCGCCGATGTCGCTGCGCAACCGGCGATTCCCGCCGGCATCGAAGCCGCGCTCGACGACGACCTCAACACGCCGCAGGCGCTTGCCGAGATCGCCCGCATCGCCGGCGAAGCGCGCAAGGCCGGTGGCGACGATCGCGCCCGCCTGAAATCGGAATTGCTCGGCGCCGGGTTGGCGCTCGGCTTGCTGCAACAGGATCCCGCGGCGTGGTTCGCGCGCGGTGCCTCCGGCGACGACGATGCCCGCATCCAGCAACTGGTGGATGAACGCAACGCAGCGAAGAAATCCCGCGATTTCGCCCGCGCCGACGCCATCCGCGACCAGCTCGCGAACGAAGGCATCCTGCTGGAAGACACGCCCGCCGGCGTGCGCTGGAAACACGCATGAGCGAGTCGCAGTTCCCGCTCGAAGCGACGGCCATCGAAGCGCAGGCCGCGATCGCCGATGAATTCTCGCTGTTCGGCGACTGGTCCGAACGCTACCAGTACCTGATCGACCTCGGTCGCAAGCTGCCCGATCTTCCCGACGCATTGAAGACCGAGGAGCATCGCCTGCTGGGTTGCCAGTCGAAGGTGTGGATCGTCGCCAGCGGCAATGCCGCGCGCCTCGATTTCCGGGCGATCAGCGATTCGGCGATCGTCTCCGGGCTGATCTACCTCGCGCTGCGCGTCTACTCGGGACGCCCGGCCAGCGAAATCCTCGCGACTTCGCCGGACTACATATCCACGATCGGATTGGCCAAGCACCTGTCGCCGACCCGCAGCAACGGTCTTGCTGCCCTGCTCGACTTCATCAAGACCACCGCCGCACAGGCCCAATGACCGATACCGTGACCGCTTCCGCCGCATCGCCCCTGCGCAATCGCGGCTTCCTGCAATTGATGGCGTACCGCATCTGCACGATGCTGTGCTACCAGATCGCGGCGGTCACCGTTGGCTGGCACGTCTATGACCTGACCCACAGCGTTTTCGCGCTGGGCATGATCGGCCTCGCCGAAGTGCTGCCGTTCTTCGTGGTCGCGCCGTTCGCCGGCTATCTCGTCGACCACCTGCCGCGACGCAAGCTCGGCGCGGTCGCCTGCCTCGGCCTCGCCGCGACGCCGTTGCTGTTGCTGCTGGTGGCACGCACGCCGGCGCTGCACGGCAATCTCGCCCTGATGTACGTCGCGGTCGGCCTCAATGGCATCGTGCGTTCCTTCCTCGGCCCGGTCTACAACGCGCTGTTCGCCCGCGTGCTGCCGCGCGAGCAGTTCGTGCGCGGCGCCAGCCTCGGCAGCGTGGTGTTCCAGACCGGGCTGGTGTTCGGCCCGGCGCTGGGCGGCGCCCTCACCGGCTGGGCCGGCATCGAGATCGCCTACCTGGTGGCATTCCTGCTCGGCCTCGTCGCCGCGATCGCGGTGTTCACGCTGGCGGTGACCGAACCGCCACCGCCGCCGCAACGCGAGCCGGTATTCGCCAGCATACGCGAGGGACTGCGCTTCGTGTTCTCGCAACAGGTGATGCTCGGCGCGATGGCGCTCGACATGTTCTCGGTCCTGCTGGGCGGCGCGATTTCGATGCTGCCGGCCTTCATCAAGGACATCCTCCACGCCGGCCCGGAAGCCTTCGGGGTGATGCGCGGCATGCCCGCGGCGGGATCGATCATCGTCGCGTTGTGGCTGGCCCGCCATCCGCTGGAACGCCACGCCGGGCGCGTGCTGATGTTCGCCGTCTCCGGATTCGGGCTGTGCACGATCGCCTTCGCGCTGTCGCGCAACCTGTGGCTGTCGGGCGCGCTGCTGGTGCTCTACGGCATGTGCGATGGCGTGTCGGTGGTGCTGCGTTCGACCATCCTGCAGCTGGTGACGCCGGACGAGATGCGCGGCCGCGTCTCGTCGATCAACAGCATCTTCATCAGTTCGTCGAACGAACTCGGCGCCTTCTACGACGGCGTGATGGCGCGCCTGCTGGGACTGGTGCCGGCGATCATCGCCGGTGGCTGCGTCACCCTCGGCGTGGTCGGCATCACCGCGTGGCGCGCACCGAAATTGCGCAAGCTGGATCTGCGCGACCTCCACTGAGGCATACTCGCCCCGTACATCGGCACGGCGTCGATGACAGGGGGAGTACCGGATGCGGACGCTGATCATCATCGCCATCGGCATCGTGCTGGCAGCCACGCTGCTGACACTGTTCCGGCGCGATGCCCGCATCCTGCGCACGGTCTTCGTCACCTTCGCCGTCGCGTGGATCGCGGTCTGCAGCTACAACATGTGGCTGGGCATCACCCGCGCCGGTTACGCGCCCACGGAGGAACTGCCCTTCCTGCTCGCCAATGCCGGTGTTCCCGTGCTGTTCGCCTGGTGGCTGCAGCGCCGCCTGCACCGGGGCGCGCGAGCGTAGACTCACCCCGGATTCCGCAGGAGTCGGCCCATGTCCATCGAAACGGTTCGCGGCAAGCACATCACCATCCTCTACGACGGCACCCGCTGCATCCACTCGCGCAATTGCGTGCTCACCCACCCCGATGTCTTCGTGCCCAATGTCGACGGCGAATGGATCCATCCGGATGCGCAGTCGGCCGAAGACGTCGTGTTGACCGCGCGGATGTGCCCGTCCGGCGCAATCCAGTACCAACGCCTGGACGGCGGCGAAGAAGAACCCGCCCCGATCGTCAATACCGTGCGCGTGCGCGAGAACGGGCCACTCGCCTTCAACGCGCCGCTGAAAGTCGCCGGGCAAGATGCCGGATTGCGCCGCACGCTGTGCCGCTGCGGCATGTCGAAGCACAAACCGTATTGCGACAACAGCCATGTCGAAGGTGGCTTCCACGCCACCGGCGAGCCGCCACTGAAAAAATCGGAGGCGCTGGCAGCGCGCGATGGCGAGCTCGTGGTCGAACCGCAACGCAACGGGCCACTGAAGGTAACCGGCAACCTCGAAGTCGTCAGCGGCACCGGCCACACCGTCGACCGCGTCAGCGAAACCTGGCTGTGCCGCTGCGGTCATTCGCAGAACAAGCCGTTCTGCGACGGCTCGCATCGCAAGTTCGGCTTCGAGGCCGACGGCGCCTGATACGAAAAACCCCGCACTAAAGGCGGGGTCGTGTATCGCGGCAGATTGAGCCGTCGCGAGCGCCGCACGCGCGCGCCTGCATGAGCAAGCCCGGCAGGCTCAATCGCCCTGCTGCTTCTGCAGGTGCTCCCAGCGTTCCTGCGCATCGATGGTGCGCTCCGCCTGCGGGCGGGCTTCCAGGCGATCGAGGCCGATTTCCTCACCGGTGTCGACGCAGTAACCGTATTCGCCGCTGTCGACGCGCTTGAGCGTGCTGTCGAGCTTGCTGATCAGCTTGCGGTAGCGGTCGCGGGTGCGCAGTTCCAATGCGTTTTCGGTCTCGCGGCTGGCGCGCTCGGCGTCGTCGCCGACGTCGCGCACTTCTTCCTTGAGGTTCTCGATGGTCTGCTTGGACTCCTCGACCAGTTCGCCGCGGCGTTCCAGCAGCTTCTGGCGGAAGTACTCGAGCTGCAACGCGCTCATGTACTCCTCGTCCGCCTGCGGCTTGTAGCCGGCGGGCAGGACCGGGCGGCCGCTGGCTTCGTCGATCTTGTACTCGACCACGCGCAACTTGCCGCGGACGACCGGAGCCTTGACCACCGGGGTGATCGCCACCGCGACCTTGCCGGTCGGGCGCGGCACCGGGGCGCGCGGTGCCGGCGGCACCGGAGCCGGGGCGGCGACCGTTTTGGCGGCCTGCTTCGCGGCTGCGGGCTTGGACGCTGCAGGCGCCGGCTTGGCGGCGGCAGCCTTCGGGGCAGGAGCAGCCACGGGCTTGGCCGGGGCTGCCTTCACGGGTGCAGGGGCCTTGGCGGCGACTTTCGCCGGGGCCTTTGCGGCGGGCGCCGGAGCCGGCTTCCTGGCGGGCGCGGCCTTGGCAGCAGGCGCCACTGCGGGCTTCTTCGCAGGTGCGGCGGCCTTGGCCGGAGCGGCCTTCTTCGCCGGGGCTGCGGCCTTGGCAGCAGGCTTGGCCGGCGCCTTGGCGACCGGTTTCTTGCTCACGGGGGCTTTCTTGGGTGCGGGCGCCGCGGGTTTCTTGGCGACGGCCTTCTTGACGGGCTTGGCGGGGGCTTTTGCGGTTTTCTTGACTGCCACTTCGACGTCCTTACGAGATCCCTTGAGCGCGGGAAGCCGGCTGTTATAACCTGCCTACTCCCCCTCGGCAAGCGCTGGATGCTGCACCTGATCGCGTGGACATGCGGTGATTTCCCGTGAAGCTGTTGCGTGACCTCGTCTCCGGCATGCTGATCGGGCTGTTGCGTGCCTATAAAGTGCTGATAAGCCCCCTGCTCGGCCAGCGTTGCCGCTTCCATCCCAGCTGTTCGACCTACGCAATGGAAGCGGTCCGGATCCACGGCCCGATCCGTGGCAGCTGGCTGGCGGCCAAGCGCGTCGGCCGCTGCCACCCCCTCCACCCCGGCGGCCACGACCCCGTGCCGCCCGCCTGACCGGACCCGCCGATGCCCTCGATCCTCATCACCAATGCCCGCGTCGTGACCGATGGGCGCGAATTCGACGCCGATGTCCGCATCGAGGGCGAACGCATCGCGTTGATCGGCGACAGCCTGGCCGCGAAACCCGGCGAACAGGTGGTCGATGCCCGTGGTGCCTGGCTGATGCCCGGCATGATCGACGCCCAGGTCCATTTCCGCGATCCCGGCCTGACCCACAAGGGCGACATCGCGACCGAGTCCACCGCATCGGTGGCGGGCGGCACCACCAGCTTCCTGGACATGCCGAACACCCGGCCGCCCGCGCTCGACCACGCCATCCTCGAGGCCAAGTACGCCAGCGCCGCCGGCCGCGCGCGCGCCAACTACGGCTTCTATTTCGGCGCCAGCAACGACAACCTCGAGGCGATCCGCAGCCTCGACCCCAGGACCTCACCGGGCGTCAAGGTGTTCATGGGCGCATCGACCGGGAACATGCTGGTGGACGATCCCGAGGTGCTCGACGGCATCTTCCGCGATGCCCCGGTGCCGATCATCACCCACTGCGAAGACACGCCGATGATCGAGGAGACGCTCGCCGGCTACGTCGCGCAGTACGGCGACGACATCCCGGTGCGCTTCCATCCCGACATCCGCAGCCGCGAGGCCTGCCTGAAATCGTCGCGACTGGCGGTGGAACTGGCGCGGCGCCATGACGCCCGCCTCCACGTGCTGCATATTTCCACTGCGGATGAGCTCGACCTGTTCGAACGCGGCCCGCTGATCCGCGCCGACGGCAGTCGCAAGCGCATCACCGCCGAAACCTGCGTGCATTTCCTCCAGTTCGCCCGCGACGATTACGAGCGTTTGGGCAACCTGATCAAGTGCAATCCGGCGATCAAGGATGCCAGCGATCGCGATGCCCTGATCCGCGCCATCGCCAACGACGTGATCGACGTGCTCGCGACCGACCACGCGCCACACACCTGGGAAGAAAAGCAGCAGGACTACGCGAAGGCGCCGAGCGGCCTGCCGCTGACCCAGTTCGCGCTGCAATGCGCGCTCGAGCGCGTGCACGACGGCCTGTTGACACGCACCCAAGTCGTGCAGAAGACCGCGCATGCACCGGCGCAATTGTTCGACATCGTCGATCGCGGCTTCCTGCGCGAAGGCCAGTTCGCCGATCTCGTGCTGGTCGAGGATGTGCCTTATACGGTGCGCCGCGAGGCAGTACTCTCGAAGTGCGGATGGTCGCCGTTCGAAGGCATGACCTTCCGCTCGCGCATCGCATCGACCTGGGTCAACGGGCAACAGGTCTGGGACGGCACGAACGTGATCGGCACGATCGGCGGCCAGCGCCTGAAGTTCGCGCGTTAACCGCTCGCCACCGCCACCGCATCATGCGCGTGCAGGCTTTCGAGATGACTGACCTGCACGCGGTAATGGCGGCATTCCTCCATCGCTGACACCACTGCGGCAACACGGCGCGCCGCGTCCTCGCAGAACATCAGGTTGGCGGCATTGGCCTCGGCGAAAGCGCGTTCGTCCTCGCGCTTGACGGCGGTCTGCACCGGCGTACCCAGCGCGCGCTCGACCGCATCGACCAACGCGGCGACCGGCAAATCATCGACACCATCGGCGAGTTCGACGCGAATGCGCGCGACGCTGCGCTGCGCGTGCGGCGTTGCCGCCATGCCCACCGGCGATTCCAGCCACGCCGCGATCTCCGCGGCGTTGCCGCCATTCGGGAACGCACGCAGGAAATGTTCGGAGATCACCTGGCGCGACAACGCCGCCGAGGCCGGACAGGTGCTGGAGTACTGGAGATCGACGGTGAACGCGATTTTCAACCCGTCGCGGCCGAGCTCCGCTTCCACCTCGACCGGATAGTCGCGCCAGCCGGCATTGGCGCTGGCCAGCGCCGGGCGTTCCAGCAAGGCACTGAAGCGCAGGCGCAGGCGTGCCGCCGTGCTCAGGCCTTCCTGTGAAGCGATGCACTCCTGCAGGAAGGCGCGGATGCGGGCGACGCCGGCTTCGCCATTGGCCAGCGATTCGCTCAGGCGCAGGTAAAGGCGCGACATGTGGATGCCACGGGTCCCGGCGACGAGATCGACGAAGACATCGGCCATTGCCGGCACGACGGCTCCGTCACGGCGCAGCGGCAGGGCGATTCCTTCCATGCCCACCCAGTCCAGCCCGCGCGCATGCGCGGCGGCTTCATGGGCGACATCGGCCAAGGGGGTTTTGCGTGATTCCAGGTTCATCCCGCCATTTTAGCGGCCACGGCCTGCACGCCACGCCAACAGCAAGGTGCGCCAGCGCGAGAGAACGATTGCATCGCCCTTGCGGGCGGCGTTCGCGCGCGCCATCGCCAGCGCATCGAAGACCTGGCGCGGGCCGGGCCCGCCACGCAGTGCCTTGGCCGCAACCACCGGGAAGCCGATGGAGACCTTCAGGGTGCGTAGCAACTGCAGCGGATCGCTGTCGCGGCTGGCCTCGCCGAACAGCTGGCGTTCCACCTGCCGGATCGCCGCCAGGAATGGCTGCAATGCGATAACCGCAGCCTGTTCGTCTGCGGCACCCAGTTCGCGATCGCGCAGTACACCGAGGCTGTCGGCGAAGTCCGGCCACGCCACCGCCTGCTTCTGCAAAGCGAGGCCCAACGGGTGGCGGCGCATGCCCTTGGCCCAGCCGCGCAATTCCTCCTGCCACCAGCCGAGCTTGGCCAGCCCGGGCGTCGGATCGCTACCGCCCCAGGCGGCGTGGGCGAGTTCGCCAAGCAACATGAACCATGCGATGGCGGCATCGCGCGATTCCGCGGCGATGAAGTTTTCGGCGACCTGCCATTCCGGCCAGCGGGTTCGCCAGTCGGCCAGCGTCGCCGCCAGTGCCTCGCGATCGCTCATGGCCAGCGCGTCGGATCGAGCAGGTCGGAAGCCTGTTCAAGCATCACGTCGCCACCCCACCTTGCCGGATCGTCCCCGGGCAGGCGATAGCCCCACAGCGCGACCACCGAACGCATGCCAGCCGCACGCGCGGCTTCGATGTCGCGTTCGTCGTCGCCGACATAGACGCAATCGGCCGGCGCCATGTCGATCGCTTGCGCCGCGTGCAGCAGGGGCAGCGGATGCGGCTTGCGTTCGGCCAGGGTGTCGCCACCGACCAGCACGCCGCTGCGTTGTGTCCAGCCCGATGCTTCCACCGCCGATACCGCCAGCCCTTCCGGCTTGTTGGTCACGATGCCCCAGCGCACGCCATTGCGATCGAGCGCATCGAGCAATTCGGCGACGCCGGGGAACGCAACAGCGTGCCTACCAAGTTCGCGATCGTAGATTTCGAGGAATTCCGGTACCAGTTCCAGCCGCCCCGCTTCGTCGAGTCCGGGGAAAGCGGCGCCGATCATCGCCCGTGATCCCTTGGAAACATGCGGGCGCAATTCGGCCGACGTCATCGCCGCGACGCCGCGCGCGGCACGCATCGCGTTCGCCGTCGCCAGCATGTCGGGCGCACTGTCGAGCAGGGTGCCGTCGAGATCGAACAGCACCGCCTTGGGGAATTTCACCGTCATTCCGGTTTGCCGGCCTGCATCAGGTAGTTGACGTCGGTGCGCGACGTCAGGCGCGCCGCGTGTTTCCACGGTTCGTAGAGGATGCCGCTGATGTCGCGGACGTCGAGGCCGGCCGTGCGCATGCCGCGCGCGAGTTCCGAGGGCTTGATGAAATCGCGGTACTGGTGGGTGCCCTTGGGCAGCAATCCGGCGACATATTCTGCGCCGACGATGGCCAGGCCGAACGCCGCCGGCGTGCGATTGAGGGTCGACGCGAACAACTGCCCGCCCGGACGCAGCAATGTCGCGCAGGCGTCGAGGATCGACTGCGGGTCGGGCACGTGTTCCAGCATTTCCATGCAGGTGATGGCGTCGAACGCACCCGGCTGTTCCGCCGCCAGCGATTCCACCGACTGCTCGCGGTACTCGACTTTGGTGCCGGCCTCGAGGCCGTGCAGTTTCGCGACCTGGATCAGTTCCGGCGCGAGGTCGAGCGCAGTGACATGCGCGCCCGCCTTCGCCAGCGCCTCGCTGAGCAGGCCGCCGCCACAACCGACGTCGAGCACGCGCATGCCATCCAGCTTCGTGCGTTCGGCGATGTAGGCCAGGCGCACCGGATTCAGCGCATGCAGCGCGCGCTGCGGGCCGTTGGGATCCCACCAGCGGCTGGCGAGCGCGGCGAATTTGTCGAGTTCGGACTGACGGACGTTATGACCGTGGTTGCTCATCGCTGGCTCCTTACTGTGCGCCGATGCTGGCGCGCCACTGGCGGGCGTTGGCGCGAATGGCATCGGGATCCATGTCGACCAGTTGGCGATCGGCGAGCTTGCGGCGACCGGCGATCCAGACGTCGCTGACCTGCTGGCGGCCGCAGGCATAGGCGAGTTGCGACAGCGCGTGGAACAGCGGCTGGGTTTCGATCGGCGACAGATCAACCAGCACGAGGTCGGCCTGTTTGCCGGCCTCGATCGAACCGATGCGATCGCCCCAGCCCAGCGCACGCGCACTGCCGAGCGTCGCCGCACGCAGCGCGGTGGCCGCGTCGAAAGCCGCGGCATCGTTCGCCACGGCCTTGGCCAGCAGGGCCGCGGTCCGCAGTTCGCCAAACATGTCGAGGTCGTTGTTGCTGGCGGCGCCGTCGGTGCCGATCGCGACATTCACGCCAGCGACGTGCAGCTTCTGCACCGGGCAGAAACCGGAAGCGAGCTTGAGGTTGGATTCCGGGCAATGCACCACGCTGACGCCGCGATCGGCGCACAGGCGGATTTCGGAATCGGTCAGCTGGGTCATGTGCACCGCGATCAGGCGATCGTTGACCACGCCGAGGCGATCGAGCCGCGCCAGCGGGCGCTGGCCGTGCAGCTTCAGCGAATCCTCGACTTCCTGCGCGGTTTCATGGGTATGCAGATGCACCGGCACGTCGAGCTGGTCGGACAGCATGCGCAGGCGCTCGAAACTGGCGTCGCTCACCGTGTAGGGCGCATGCGGCGCGAACGCGGTGCCGATGAAGGCATCGTCGCGCCACTGGTCGTGCACTTCGCCGGCGCGTTCGAAATATTCGTCGTCGGTCTTCGCCCACGCCGTCGGGAAATCAATCACCGGCAAGCCGACCATCGCGCGGAAGCCGAAGCGGTGGTAGGTCTGCGCCTGCACGTCGGGGAAGAAATAGTTCTCGTTGCAGCAGGTGGTGCCGCCGCGCAGCATCTCGGCGATCGCCAGCGTGATGCCATCGCGCACGTATTCCGGCGACATCACCCGCGCTTCCGCCGGCCAGATGTGTTGCTGCAGCCAGGTCATCAGCGGCAGGTCGTCGGCGATGCCGCGCAACAGCGTCATCGGGTTGTGGGTATGGGCGTTGACCAGCCCCGGCATCAGCGCCGCATCGGGACGGGAAACCGTTTCCTTCGCTTGGTACTTCGCCCGCGCATCCGCGATCGGCAACAGGTCGACGATCACGCCATCGCGCACCGCGACCGCATGATCGTCCAGCACCACGCCATGCGGTTCGATCGGCACGACATGGCCGGCTTCGATCAACAGATCGCAGGGATGTGGCGCTTCACTCATGGTCGGGTTCCGGTTTCGGCGAGCGGAAGCAAAGCCGTTTGGCCGCGATCGTCAGCGGGAAAATCAGCAGGAACAGGCAAGCGGCATAGCGTGTCGGCAACACCCCGGCCAGCGGAATGCCGACGACGAAGACCAGCAGGGGCACGAGCCCGCGCAACGCGAGCCAGCGCGTTTCCGCGGCGCCGAGCTTTTCCTGCAGGTTCTCCTGCTTCACCACGACGACCCGGGTCAGCAGCGAGAACAGCGAGATGCCCGCCAGCACGAAACTGTAAAGCGCGAAATGGCTCGATTCCGTGCCACCCGAATACATGCGGGTGGCGAACGGAACCAGGATCACGAACAGCAATTGCAGCAACGAACACCAGACGAGGCCGCCGGTCGTCCGGGTGACATGCTTCCATGTCTCCATGTGCCCGCGCCAGAACACAGCGAGCACCATGAAGCTGATCACGAAGGCAATGAACAGCGTGACCGTTTCGCTCCACGCGGCATCGGCGCCGATGCGCCCGATCAGTTCGGCATCCGGCAATCGCAACTCGATTGCCAGCAGCGTCATGGCGATGGCGAACACCGCATCGCTGAAAAACACGACACGGTCGTGCGGGAAAAGATCGGCTCCGGGTGTTGCAGGCGCTGTATCCGACGTCATGCAGTCCCTCTCGATTCCGCGGCTTCGGCATCAATGATGACCGAAGCCGCAGTGGATCACTTCACGCGGCTGACGTATTCGCCGCTGCGGGTATCGACCTTGATCACTTCTTCCTGGCCGACGAACAGCGGCACGCGCACCACCGCGCCGGTTTCCAGCGTGGCCGGCTTGCCGCCGGTGCCAGCCGTGTCGCCCTTCACGCCGGGATCGGTCTCGGTGATCTTGAGTTCGACGAAATTCGGCGGCTGCACCATGATCGGGTTGCCGTTCCACAGGGTCACGATGCACTGTTCCTCGCCCTTCAGCCACTTGTCGGCGCCGCCCATGCCGTTGACGTCGGCCTGGACCTGCTCGAAGGATTCCGGATCCATGAAGTGCCAGTATTCGCCGTCCGAATACATGTAGTTCATGTCGGTGTCGACGACGTCGGCCTGCTCCACCGAGTCGGTCGCCTTCATGGTCATTTCGACCACGCGGCCCGACTTGATGCTGCGGTACTTCACGCGGGTGAACGCCTGGCCCTTGCCCGGCTTCACGTACTCGGTGTCCGTGATGACGCAGGGATCGTTGTTGACCAGGATCTTCTGGCCGTTCTTGACGTCGTTCATGCCCAGGGTGGCCATGGTCGTGCTCCTCAGCTGCGGCCCGATGGCGCGGGCTCGATTAGAATGATGAAACCCGACATGATACCTGCTCGCCCCATTGCCCGACAGGCCGCGCCGCGCTGGCAACAGCTGTGGCGCGAGGCCGTGCGCGATCCGGCGGAACTGTTCGGGCTGCTCGGGCTGCAGGCCCTGTCCGATCGCCTCTCGCCCGCGGCGACGGCGCAATTCCCGCTGCGGGTGCCGCGCGGCTTCGTCGCCCGCATGCGCCATGGCGACGCCGATGATCCCCTGCTGCGCCAGGTGCTGCCGCTGGACGACGAGGACCGTCTCGTCCCCGGGTTCGAGCTGGATGCCGTCGGCGATGGCGCCGCCCTGGCCGGCGCCGGGGTGATCCGCAAGTACCGCGGGCGCGCCCTGCTGGTCGCCACCGGCAGCTGCGCGATCAACTGCCGCTACTGTTTCCGCCGTCACTTCCCCTATGCCGATGAAACCGCGGCGCGCGGCCAGTGGTCGGAAGCCGTGGCGATCCTCGCCAACGACGACGCCATCGACGAAGTCATCCTGTCCGGCGGCGATCCGCTGTCGCTGGCCGATGCCAAGCTCGCCGAACTCACCGATGCATTGGCCGCGATCCCCCACATCCGTCGCCTGCGCATCCACAGCCGCCTGCCGGTGGTGCTGCCCGAACGGGTCGATGCCGGACTGGCCTCGTGGCTGCAAGGCCTGCCATGGCCGGTCACGGTGGTGATCCACGCCAACCATGCAAACGAATTCAATGAAGAGGTCGACGCGGCCCTCGCCCGACTGCGCGATGCCGGCTGCCTGCTGCTGAACCAGGCGGTCCTGCTGAGGGGCGTCAACGATTCGGTGGATGCGCTCGCCGACCTGTGCGAACGCGGCCACCGCGCCGGCGTGCTGCCCTATTACCTCCACCAGCTCGACCGCGTGCGCGGCGCCGCCCACTTCGAGGTTCCCGACGATCGCGCGCGGGTCTTGCATCGCGATCTCGCCGCGCGCCTGTCGGGCTATCTGGTTCCCCGGTTGGTGCGTGAAGTCGCCGGCGATCCCGGCAAGCGTCCGCTGGCGTGATCCCGGCGGAACCGGCACGCGCCGACGGCCGGCCGTTCAGTTTCGTCGGGTATAGTTGACCGCGACCGCGCCGTTCCCCCCGGCGCGGCATAGAGGGGCGGGATGCAACAACGCAAGAACAACAACACGATCCGGGTCCTGGTCATCGACGATCGCATGGAGGATGCCGAGTCCATCGTCACCGGGCTGCGCAACGACGGCCTCGCCGTGCGCGCCAGCCGTCCGACCAGCGTCGAGGAATACCGCGAGATGCTCGCCGGCCAGCCGGTCGACCTCGTGCTTGCCTCCGCCACCAGCAAGACCGTCGAACCGACGCAGGCGCTGACCCTCGCGCGCGCCACCGGCAACGACCTGCCGGTGGTGATCCTGATCGCCGACGGCGACGACGCCGGCCTGGCCACCATCCTCGGCCTCGGCGCCGACAACATCGCCCTGCGCAACCGCGACGGCCACATCCGCCGCGCGGTCGAACGCGAATACCGCGACCTCCGCGCCCGCCGCGACCTGCGCCACCTCGACGCCCGCCTGCACGAAACCGAGCGCCGCTGCGACGCGCTGATCGATTCCTCGCGCGATCCCATCGCCTACATCCACGAAGGCATGCACATCCGCGCCAACCAGGCCTATCTCGAGATGTTCGGCTACGAGGACTTCGACGAGGTGGAGGGCATGTCGATCCTCGACATGGTCGCGCCCGCCGACGCCGGCGAGTTCAAGGCCCTGCTGAAGCAACTGTCCAAGGGCGGCGACATCCCGCCGCTGCACCACTTGACCGCGCAGGGCGCCGATGGCCAGGAGTTCCCGGCGACGATGGAATTCTCGCCGGCGACCTACGACGGCGAATCCTGCCTGCAGATCATCTTCCGCCGCAAGGAAGCCAGCATCGATCCGGAAATGATCCAGCAGATGGAGTCGCTGCGCCGGCAGGACGTCGCCACCGGACTGCTGAATCGCCCGACCTTCCTGCAGTCGCTGGAGGACGCCGTCGCGCGCTCCGCGACCGCGCACGAGCGCCACGGCCTCCTGCTGGTCCAGCCCGACCATTTCAACACGCACCTGCAGAGCGTCGGCATCAACAACGCCGATGCGCTGATGGCGGCGCTGGCCGAACGCCTGCGCCCGCTGCTGGGCGACAACGTCGAAGCCGCGCGCTTCGGCGAGCAGGTGATCGCCGTGCTGGCGCGCGGCTACAGCCATGGCGAGACCGAGGCGCTGGCCAACCGCATCGTCGCCGCGGTGGCCGAGCGCTTCCTCGACACCGGCGACCATTCGCTGACCGTGACCGTCAGCGTCGGCGCGGTGCAGGTCAGCGAACGCAACGCCCAGGTGCCGCGCGTGCTGGCGCGGGCGCACGAATTGCTGGAGACCGCCCAGGGCGTCGGCGGCGGACGCATGGAGCTGTACGATCCCGGCGCCCTCGACCGCGCCGAGCAGGACCGCATCAATGCCTGGATCGAACGCATCCGCAGCGCGCTCGAGCACGACCAGCTCATCCTCCATTACCAGCCGATCATCAGCCTGCACGGCAACGGCGCGCCGTTCTTCGACGTGCTGATGCGCATGGACAACGGCACCGGGGAACTGGTGATGCCCACCGCCTTCGTCGGGATCGCCGAGGAGCACGGCCTGATCCGCGACCTCGATCGCGGCGTGATCGCCAAGGCCGTGCGCACGCTGGCCGCGAACGCCAAGCGCGAGCTTCGTTTCATCGTGCGCATTTCCCGCGCATCGATCGAGGACCCCACCCTGCCCGACTTCATCCAGCAGGTCCTGCAGGAACACGGCGTGCCGGCCAATCGCCTGATCGTGCAGATCAACGAATCGAAGGTCTCCACGCAGATCAACGAAGCGACCGTCTTCAACCAGAAGCTCGCCGCCTTCGGCGCCGGTTTCTGCGTCGACCAGTTCGGCGTCGGCCTGAATTCCGCGCAGCTGATCGCCCATCTGCGCCCGCGCTTCATCAAGCTCGACGGCAGCTTCATGACCGACTACGCGCGGTCGCCGGAACAGCAGGCGCGGGTCAAGGATCTGGCATCGGCGGGCAGCGCCGTCGGCGCCGCCACGATCGCCTGCGACGTCAACGATTCCGGCAGCATGACGACGCTGTTCCTCGCCGGCGTCGAGTTCGTGCAGGGCAACTTCCTGGCGCCGGCCAGCCCGGATCTCAGCTTCGATTTCTGAGTAGCGCGTGCTGGTTTGGCGGAGATCTCGCCAGCAGCATCGCCCGGCTAAGCGCCTATCGCGGTTGTCTGCAGCCGCCGACACGCCGTGAATACGTCCATGTAGGCTCGTACGCAGCATCCATGCTGCGTACGGTCGGCGCTACAGACGAACCGCAAGGCGCCGCCGGTGGTGGCTTTCAGGGGGTGTGAGCAAGAGCAACAGCCGCGCGGGCTGTTGCTTTCAAATCTCCGCGAAGCAACAACACGCGCGCTCAGTGGGTGGCCAGTCCGGTAAGAGGGCATTGCGCCGCATGGATGCGGCGCATGAGCCTACATGGATGTACTTGCGGCGTCCC
>JAFEBX010000023.1 GCA_018242425.1 Pseudomonadota bacterium | reverse complement strand
GTCGGCTTCGCCGCCGTGGCCGAATATGGCAACCAGTACTTCGGGCTGAAGGCCGATCCACTCTCGCTCGATGGCAGTTATTACCACTTGCACAACACCGATGCGATCGGCTCGCGCAGCCACTCCGGCGCAGGCGCGGAGTTCAGCGCCCCACTGTTCTCGATGCTGACGCTGACCGGCGCCGGCCGCTTCGACCGCTACGAATACAGTTCGAACTCGTCGAGCAAGTTCACGTACGCGCTCGGCCTGGAATTCCGTCCGCTGGACAGCCTGCTCATTCGTGGTTCTTACGGCACCGGTTTCCGTGCGCCGGATCTTTCCTACCTGTACGCAGGCCCGAGCGGTTCGAGTTCCAGCGGCACCGACTACTATCGCTGCCGTCGCGACGAACCGGACACCGCGCCGGACTTCCTCGACGACTGCTCCAACGGCGATGTCCCCTACAACGGACGCAGCATCGGCAGCACCAGCCTCAAGAATGAAACCAGCAAATCCTTTACTGGTGGTTTCGTGTGGTCGCCGGCGCGGGGCATGGACTTCACCGCGGACTATTACAACATCCGCCTGAAGAACGAAGTCGAATACCAGACCAGTGATTTGATCCTGCGCGAAGAAGCCGATTGCCGCCTCGGCAAGACCATCGATGGCACGCCGGTCGATATCAACTCCGGGCTGTGCCAGCAAGTCATCACCCAGGTCGTGCGCAATCCGGCGAATGCGCCGATCAATCCCGAGCAGATCACGTCCGTCCTGGTGCTGCCGATCAACGCTGCCAGCGATCGAACATCCGGCGTCGACTTCAACGCACATTACGCATTCGAAGCGGGGCGCTGGGGCAACTTCGGTTTCAACTTCGGCTACACCTACGTGATCAGCCACAAGATCCAGTTGTTCGATGGCGACCCGGTGGTCGACGAGTTGCAGGATCTGTACGACTACGTGATCCCGCGCAGCAAGGCGAACTATTCGGTGAATTGGTCCAAGGACGCGTTTTCGGCGACGTTGTACGGCTCGCGTCTGGGCGGCCTGCCCAACTACGACGGCACCCAGCGTCTGGGGCCCACCTTCAAGTACAACGCCTCGTTCAACTATCGGTTCAGCGACCGCGCCAGCGTTTCGCTGGTCGTGGACAACCTGCTGGATTCCAAACCGGGCCGCGACAGCACCTGGACGGGATATCCCTACTATTCGCGCAACTGGTTCAATGCCGTGGGCCGCGCATATTTCTTCGAGGTCAACTATCGCTTCGGCCGCAAGGATTGATCGCCAATACGGCGCGTCCCGTCTTCTCTTTCCCAAGCGGCCTTCGGGCCGCTTTCTTTTTGTGTGATTTTTTCCGCTTCCGCGCGAATCACGGTTCCGAGACACACACGGAATCCTTGAGATGGAGCAGACTCTTCCAATGACGACGGCGGATTTCGACGGACAATTCCGCGAATTGCTCGAGCGCCACCGCGGCATCGTGTTCAAGGTGGCGAACAGCTACGCCAGCAATGCACACGACCGCGAGGATCTGGCGCAGGAAATCGCCGTGCAGCTTTGGCGCGCGTTTCCGAAATACGATGGCGCGCGGAGTTTTTCGACCTGGATGTACCGCGTCGCATTGAACGTGGGCATCTCGCACCTGCGCGAGCGCAGCCGCCACGAAAATCATCACGAACCGCTGGATCTGGCGCTGCATGATGGCGCCGATGCCGGCTCGGAACCCGATGCCGACCTGCACCTGCGCGAGTTGCGCCGCTGCATCACGCGGCTGGATCCGCTCAATCGCGCCTTGCTCATCCTGTACCTGGACGAGCGCAGCCAGCGCGACATCGCCGAGATCCTCGGCATCAGCGAAACCAACGTGGCCACGAAGATCGGGCGTCTGAAACAACGCCTGCGCAACGACATGAGCGAGGCATGAAAATGGAGACGACCATGGAACTCGATGACCTGAAATCCGCATGGCAGACGCTGGACCGCCATGTGCAGCAGCAATCCACACTGAGCTGGCACCTTTTCCTCGAACGCAAACTCGACAAGGCGCGCTCCGGCATGCGCCGACTGTACTGGGGCAAGATCGTGCAGATTTTGTTCGGCGACGCGCTGATCTATTTCGGCATCATGGCCGCCATTCGCCATCGCGACGTGTCGCACTTGCTGGCGTGCAGCCTGTTCATGCTGGCCTACGGATTGCTCACGGTGATTTTCGGCGGCGTCGCACTGGGCAGGATCAGCAGCATCGATTACACCGCACCGGTCGTGGAAATCAGCAAACGCGTCGATGCCCTGCGTCGTGGCCATGTCATCGCCAACTGGTGCCTTGGACTGCCGTGGTGGTTCCTGTGGATTGCGATATTCGCACTGGAGATGAAGGCCAACGTGGGTGTCGATCTGTTCGTGGCGGCGCCCGCTTTCATCTGGATCAGCGGCGTGATCGGCGTGATCGGATTCATCGCGACCGTGTGGTACTTCCGCAGGCGCAATGCCCGCTTGGCCGGGCTGGCGGACGACGCCGACACGCCGCGCGGCCTGCGCGACGCAAAGAGCGCGCTGGATGAAATCTCGCGCTTCGAGCGGCCCTAGCGAATATCCAAACCAACCGTCATCCCAACGAAAGCTGGGATCCAGTTCTTCAGCAAGATTGAATAAAGAACTGGATTCCCGCCTGCGCGGGAATGACGAGCAAGAGCCGACTCAGGCTTGCCTTCGGTCCATTCATCCTTTCATCGCGAACAAACGATATCATGCGCGCCCCTCCCCGCCGAGGGGCGCTGCATTTGCCCGCCGTGATCGACACGGACGCGAAATCAGGCTCGGCGGGTTTTCGGGTTCCATCAACCGAAACGGCG
>JAFEBX010000022.1 GCA_018242425.1 Pseudomonadota bacterium | reverse complement strand
TGCGGCTGTTCGAAGTGCTCGAGCGATCGCATTTCGTGGAGCCATCGCAGCGAATCGATGCGCTGTTTCGGCAGGTCGCGATCCGTCACCAGGTACCACTCCACGTTTTCGCGCTGCCAGTACCGCCGTTCCAGTTCCTGCTTCTCGATGACGCGCGCCTTGTCGAGTTCGGCGGCGATCTTCACGGAGAGCGCGACCCGGCGAACGCGGCTGCCGGCCCGCAGGTCGACCAGGAAGTCGGTGGTCATCACGATATCGGTCTCGGTGCGGTTGTCGCGCGGATGCTTGATGCCCATCTGCTTGGCCAGCGCGCGGGTGACGGCCCGATCCAGCGGAAACTGCTCACGCAGATCGGTAACCGCTTCGGACCAGTCGAGCAGGAAGAACAGCCCCGTTTCGAGGTCCGAGAGGCAATGGTGTTCGCGACCGGTCTTGAAGCAGAACACGCGCGTGGAGCGACCCAGGGACGAAACGTCCTGGATCTTCAGCCAGGGCTTGTAGTCCTTCCCGCGGCCGGTGCCGCGTCCTTCCTTTTTGAATCGCGCGATCTTCTTCTCGTCGAGTTCATAACGATGCTTGGCCATGGGTCACCCCCTTCCCGGGCGCAGGGCGCCGGAAGTGGTGGGACTCGGGCAAGCGAGGGTCCGTGGATTTCGAGCACGGTCGGGGTTCCCGGGCGGCGGCGCCGACCGGCTGTTTGCAAAGTGCATGGCAAGGGTCTCCCGTGGCAGGCCATCGATGGCCTGCCGAATGGACGATTGGAGGGGGAGTTGCCGACCCGCGAGCGCGGCCGCGCACTTGACGCGCGCAACCGTCCGTAAGAAAATCGCTTCTGTGCCGGAGCGTTTTCTTGACGTCTCTAGGGCAAATTGGCTCGGGTCATGACCCCGGGCCATTTTGTTTTTCGGGCTCCTGCTGGTGGAGCGCCTTCAGTAGCTAACGCACGGGTCCTCCTTCGCCGGCAGCAGCCGCGGCCTTGCGTTCGAGAAACGCGTTGAGTTCATCCAGGCGTGCGTAGACGCCGCGGGACTGACCGGGGATCGGATACACGGGCACCTCGGACCACCCGTTCTGGCGGGCCCGCTGAAAAGCGCGCTCGTTTCGAAAGCCCAAGGCCTTCCAGAGGGCTGGACCCTGGACGATCTGGAATCCCGCTCGTTCCCGCTTGCCACCCATCGCACCGCACCTGTCGGACGCCCTGACAATCAAAGCATTGAATCCGATCCCCTTGGAGGGTGCTATCCGCATAGAATGGACGAATAAACCCCTCCAAGGTTCCCGTGGCTCGCGGTCAACCGCCCCTTGACATCGCCGTTCGGCTGCGGAACTGGCTCTGGTACTGCCTGATCAAGTCCCTCTCCGGCCTGTCCGACGACGCGTTGGATCAGGCGTTCGCCGGCTCGGTGGGCGGCGGCAAGCGTCCACGGACCTTCTACCGCTTTCGGACCCTCGGCAGCTCGCCCACGGACAAGCGCGGTTACCGAAAGAACGGGCTCTCGGTCTACGTGGCGATCCACGGCGAGAAGAACCCAGAACGCTCCAGCTACGAAGAGGCGCGACGGGCCTTTGAGTCCGAGTTGTGGGAGCTACTGAGCGAGCCGAAACTGTCGGTGGCGCGATGCCGGGAGATCGTGAAAACGTTGATGGCCCGCCGGGGCCTGACGCGCATCGATCGGGACGAGGTCGACGTCCTGAAAGGCCTGATCGACGACCCCAAGGTGCTGATCCGGCTCGGACTGGCGCTTCCGGACGAGGACATGCTCGAGCCCTTCAAGCTCGAGGCCGACATTGACCTGATCGCGCTGTTGGGAGCCTTGTTCAAGATCGCCCTGGCCAACGTCGATCTGAAGCGAGCATTGGTCCTGCAGGAGGCGGTCGAACATGCGGCGGCGCGCTTTCTGGCGCGATGGCGCGCTCCGGAGTTCCTGCGCGACCTGCTACTCCATGTCCTGGCAGACCGGCTCTTCCGGAATGTCTGGCTCGACGAGCAGGACTGGGCCATCGAGACCGGCCACAAGCGTGTCCGTTCGGCAGAGCCCAGCACGGACGCCCAACGTCGGCGTGAGGTGCAAGACTTTGTCGCCTGGTACATCTCCCCCGGACGAAGAGCCGGGCGCCGCCATCCGGAAGACTACGGCCTGCCACTGATTGAAACTCCCGCACTGAAATGGACGCGCCAGTACAGGGACGCCCTGAGGGCATGGCGCCTGGCCGTGCAGGAACACGAGATCAAGGCCCGGACGATCGAGGAACGGATCCACGGGAATACGTGGGAACTGGAACGTCAGGCGCTGCGGGAGGCGCGGGCTCTGAAGGAGGCCATCGGAAACCACCTGATGAACCAGATTCGTGTCTTTGAAGGCACCAACACAGAGCCCCCATCCTGACCAAATGATCGGTGTTTTTCCTGCCTTCGACAGTGCGATTGCGTACGATGCGGAAAAGGATCTCGACCCGTGAGACAGCCGTACCGAATTCTCAGCGGAGTCATGATCAGGAAATAGCGATGGGCAAGCCCTACCAGGAAGAGCTCGCACGATTGCCTTCCACAACTGTGGAGGCCTTTGCTGTCTCTATTGATCGCCTTCGGCATGCAGTGGAAGACAATGGCGCGGACGGCTTGGTTATCGTCGCGTCCGGCGGCTCACATTCGGTTGCACTTTACCTTGCCCAACTGCACCAAGAGGCCGTTGGGCACGCGTGCTGCGTCGTAACCCCGCTGGTATTTCGTAGTAGCCCGGCCTTCTCGCAAGGCGCTGTCTGGCTCCTGAGCGCCGGGGGACGCAACAGCGACATCCTCGATGCAGCGCGCCACGCGATCGCATCGGGGGCCAAGGCCATTACCGCTTTGATCGCCGCACACAACACCCCGCTGGAGCAGTTGCTGGCGCCTAACGGATCGAGTCGAACCATCGCGTTCTCTTTGTCGGCAGGTAAGGACGGGTTCCTGGCCACCAACAGCCTGTGGGCTTCGTGCCTGCTGCTGGATCGTGCCTATCGTGCCGCTTTCGGCGCCGCCCCACTCGAGCCGAACGCGGTCAAAGAGCTGCTGACGTGGGCGCGCGACGCGGTAGCGACCGTGCCCGTCGGGGACGGAGACATCGTGGGGGTCGGCGATCCGGACACCATGATCGGCTTGGCCGACCTGGAAATGCGCTCCACAGAAGCAGCGCTTGCCCATGTGTGGGTGAGCGACCTTCGCAACCTGGCACACGGACGCCACTACTGGTTCGCCACCCACGGCGCAACGACGACGGCGCTGTGCTTGGTGACCGCTCCCTTTCAAGCCTTGGCGAACGCGACCATGGGCCTGATCAAAGAGGCATCTCCGGCGATCATCGTGGCAGTTCCCGGCGTCGATTCGGCCGCCAGACTCGGATCGATCGCCTTCTCGTTGTACTTGGCCCAGCGGTTGGGCTTGCGAAGCGGCCGTGATCCAGGGCGCCCGGGCGTTCCCACGTTCGGCGAAGCCCTCTACAACCTCGTGGTTCCCACGCCGGCTCTCAAGCCGGAGCCGGATCAGGAAAGGCTCATCATCCAGGCCAAGTTAGGCCGGCCCACCGCTGTGTTCGAGGACAGCGAGCGCGACTACTGGAAGGGGCATCTGCAGGCGTTCCGACAGCGACTGGCCGCAAGCCGCATTCCCGGCGTGGTGTTCGACTTCGATGGCACCTTGATCCAGTCTTCGAGACGTTACGAGCCGATGGATCGGACCGTGGTGAGTGAACTGTGCCGTCTGCTTGACGCGGGTGTCCATGTAGGAATCGCAACCGGGCGCGGCGACTCGTGTGGCGAGGAACTGCGTCGACACATTCCCTTGGAACAGATGGCAGGTGTCACGATTGGCTATCACAACGGTGCAACCATCCTCCCATTGAGCACAATCGACCTTCCATCGGAGGCTGTCGACCCGGCGATCGTCGAAGCCAAGCTCCGAATCGAGCGCGATGTGCTGCGGCCTGGCCGAGGACGTTGCCGCATATATCCGCGACAGTGCTCTGCCTCGTTTCTGGACGGTAGGGGGCTGAGCGAGGCGTGGGCTCAGGTAAGCGCCGCACTTCGCGACCTGATCGATGCCGGACACCTCAAGGTCTGGGAATCGTCCCACTCCATCGACGTGATTTCCGCGAACGTATCCAAGCAAAGCGTAGTCAGCTTTGTGGCTTCACAGGCGAATTGCTTGCCCGAAGAAATTCTCTGTTTCGGCGATCGTGGTCGCTGGCCCGGTAACGATACCGAGTTGTTGGACCATCCGTTGAGTCTGTCCGCCGACCAATGCTCCGCCGTTCCCGACCGGTGCTGGAACCTTGCAGGAGCAGGTCGCCGACAGGTCGCGGCGACGTGCTATCAATTGCAACTGTTCGATGCGGCCGATGGGATCCTTCGGTTTAGGGAAGCGACCGAATGAACGAGAACACCGCACTTCGCATGTTGAGCACGGTGATGCGCTGGGATCTGCCCAAGTCGCAGGAAGAGCACCAGTGGTTGCGATTGGTCTCCGCTGTCAAGTACGACGGCTACCGTGACTTCCTGGCGGGCGTACGCTTCCTGGAAAGCTTGGTGGGATGGCTACTGCAGTTCAAGGAGGAGCATCGGGAGGCTGCTTACAACTTTGTCCGTCATCGCCTCGTCTTCATCAGCGCGGCAGAGCGCGAGCGGTTGGTCGACCTCATGTACCCCCAGACCGTGCTGCCCCGACTGCTCAAAACCGTGGCAACAATGCGGGGTATCGCGCCCTGGCAGGTTTACTTGGACGCAGCAGCCAAACGCGCATTGGAGGTCGCACGTCACCGGACCTTGTTCCTGGGCTTGAGCGATGGCGCGCGGCTGGACTCGTTCCGGCACGTCAATGTCGGGCGCATCTCCAACGAACAAGTGGTCATCGGCACGCAGCTTGATGCCGAAAAGTGGGACGACATGCGTACCGAGTTACAGGAAAGTCTCACCGCATTGCGCGCTACACAAGACCCTTCATTCGAAACGATCTACTTGGTGGACGACTTTGCCGGTTCCGGGACGTCCTTCATCAGGCGCGAAGAGAAGGATGGCAAGCAGGTTTGGAAGGGGAAATTGCTAAGGTTCTTGCGGTCGCTGAAGCGGGCAAACACAGAATTCGGGTGTCAGTTCCAGGCCAGCTCTTGGACGCTCGTCATTCACCACCTGATCATGACCGAGAAAGCAGTCGAACACCTGCGTCAGGTGGTCAAGGAGGTTCGGGACGAACTGAAGGACGACTACCCCTGGTTTGCGGATTTCGATGTCACCTACACCTACTTGCTGCCTCCCGACTGCCCGTTGTCCGAGGAGACCGACGCGCCGTTTCATGCTCTCACGCAGGGCTACTACGACAAACGCATCGAAACCAAAGCTACAAGGAAAGGAGGTGTGGATCATCTGGGCATGGGTTACGCCGGATGCGCGCTTCCCCTCGTCCTGGACCACAACACGCCCAACAACTCCGTGGCCTTGCTGTGGGCCGAGTCCCAGGATGCTGGCGGCGCTCATGAAATGCTCCCGCTCTTCCGCCGCCGCCAGCGTCATACGAAGTAGAAGCCATGCCCACTCCTTTCCAGCAACGAGCCAGCGAGTACCGGGGTAACGAAGCCGAGTTCTTGGCAACGCTGTCGCCGTCGCTGTTCCGGATGACCCTGGATCCCCACAGCGATCCGAGGGAAATGCTTCACACCACGGTTGTCTTCACCTCGCCGCCCGGGACAGGCAAGACCACGCTGGCGCGGTTCTTCCAGTACGCCACGCTCAAGCGGCTGATGGAGCAGGTGCAGCGGACGCAAGATGGCGTCTTCGAAGAACTCAAGAGCCTGGCGCAGGAGCGCGGCTTCATTCAGGACGAGCAATTGGTCGTTTGCGGGGCGCGGATTTCGTTCGAACGCGACTATCGCGAACTTGCCCTGATCGGTTATTCAGAGCAACGCGCCCTTGAGTTGATGCTCAGCCTGGTCGGCGCCCGTGCGATCCTGGCGTGGCGACAGATGTTCCAAGGCGTAGGGATCTCGGCCGATCGCGTCGAACTGGTGCCCACGACGTCGGGCGGAGCGCGGCTCGACTACCTTGGCGGTGCGCGCCTGGACCAGGTGGCCGAGCGTGCCGCCCAGGTCGAGTCGATCATTTACCGCCTCACGGCCAGCTTCATACCGCCCAAGGAAGAAGATCTCCTGGCTCAGCTGGGTGGGCAGTTTTACCCGTTTTTGGCGATTGACGGCTTCCACGTGCCGGAACTGGGCACGCTCAAGCCTCTGATCATGATCGATGACGCCCATTGGGCTGATCGCGCGCAACACGAGGCCCTCATGGCCCACTTGACGCTGCGCGAAGTCAGCATGGCGCGGTGGGTATTGCAACGGATGGAGGCTCTTGATCCGAAGGATACTTTGATCTGGGGCCACGAAGACGCAATTCCGGCCACCGACAACCTTCAGCGCTTGCGTCAGGTCGTCGACATCCGGATGACGCAGGCACCTGATGACAAGCGTGGCGCCGTGCGCAAGGCGTTTCGCCGCGCTGCGAACGAAATCGCGACCCGCGCCATGCAGCACATTCCGGAACTGAGAAAGAACGGCATCACTACCCTTGCCGGGTTAGAGATCAAAGCCGAGGCGACGGCCAAACAAAAGGAGGAGATCCAGAAACTCCCCGAGAATGTGGCCTTTAAGCTCAAGATCGGGGCCGGTCAGGTCGACCAGATCCGCCAGCGCGTCTACACCTACGTCGGTCGAAACGAGAGCGAATTCGACGCGGCGACGATCGCGCCGGCGATGGTGTCTATCTTGCTGCATCGACAATTCAATCGGGCGCGGCAGCACTCCTTGTTTGATGGAAACGCCGACGAGTCTCTCGCCGAAGAAGTGCTGGTGGACGCCGATGCCGATGTGGCAGCTGGCGCACAAGTGCGCTTATGGCACGACTTCAAGGTTCCCTATCTGGGTGGGCTGGATGTCGTGGCGGATCTGGGAACGGAGAATGCCGAGACCTTTCTTCAGTTGGCTTGGGAATTGGTGCAACTGCTGGAGACCCAGGAGATCATCCGCGGGGACCGCTCCACTTCGCTGACGGTGAAACAACAGCACGAGGTGCTGGCGAAGGTAGGCGAACGCATCGTCGGCGAGTGGAGCTTTCCCCACGCGATTTCAGTTCGCCGTCTGGTCGAGGGCATCTCGACGTTATGCTTGGCGCGCAGCCTTGAGCCGAATGCGCCCCTCGGTGGGGGCGCCAACTCCGTGGGCATCGAGCAGTCGGAGTTCGCCGAGGTGATGAAGCACCCCAAGCTGGTCGAGGCGCTTCGTTTCGGCCTGGGCTACAACGCCTTCAGCCTCATTCCCAGCCGGAATGCCAAGTCCAAGAAATGGACAGTGCTCGAGCTCAGTGGGCCAGTCATAGCCTACAAGGGCCTGACGACACGACGGGGCGGATTCGTGCCCATCAAGCTGGCGACGTTGGTTGCAATGATCGACGGAGGCCCGCGATGAAACCGATGCGCTGGCGGGAGGGGCTCAGTCATCGTGGCCCGGAAGTGGAGACGTTTTTTGGTAGCTTGCTCGCATTGCCAGGTCGGTCCGTCTTGTATATCGCCGGCGCCGGCTTCGATCCGAGGGCTTCCCACCTGGGCATCGTGGTGGGCAAGACAGGCGCACAGCGAAAGGCGATCCTCATTCGG
>JAFEBX010000021.1 GCA_018242425.1 Pseudomonadota bacterium | reverse complement strand
AGAGGACCGGAGTGGACGAACCTCTGGTGTTCCGGTTGTCACGCCAGTGGCACTGCCGGGTAGCTATGTTCGGAAGCGATAACCGCTGAAAGCATCTAAGCGGGAAGCGCGCCTCAAGATGAGATTTCCCGGGGCACAAGCCCCCTAAAGGCACCATCAAGACTAGGTGGTTGATAGGCTGGGTGTGTAAGTGCAGTAATGCATTGAGCTAACCAGTACTAATGAGCCGTGCGGCTTGACCATATAACCTCAAGTGGCCTTGGACCCAATCGACGCGATTGGCGGTCTGAAGCAAAACAAAGTTCTCGCTACATTCCACCCTATGCAAGACGGCGTCGATGCCTTTGTGTTCGACGATGTCTTCACCAGTTTCCTGGCGACATTAGCGCTGTGGCCCCACCCGATCCCATTCCGAACTCGGAAGTGAAACGCAGCTGCGCCGATGGTAGTGTGCACTTCAGCATGTGAGAGTAGGTCATCGCCAGGTTTTTACCCTTGAAAGCCCCAGCCAAAAGCTGGGGCTTTCTTTTTGCCCGGAACTCATGACCTTCGGCGCACGCCCTGTTCAGCCAGCTTGGCGACAATATCCCGATGAAACCCCTGTCCGCACTGTTGGTGATGCTGGTCGTCCTGTCGTGGGCGACGGATGCCGGTGCGCGCACGGTCTATCGCTGCGTACGCGGCAATACCGTCAGCCTGGCGACGGCGCCGGAGCCGGGATCGAAGTGCGTCGCCAAGGAAGTCGATGACAATGTCGCCAAGGTGCCCAATCTGTGGGGTGATCTCGGTGCAATCAACGGCACGCTTTACGAGCGCCAGCAGGACGGCAAGACCGTCTACAGCACGCGCAACCTGCCGGGGTCGACACCAGTCCTGAAGTTTTTCGTGCAGACGCCGCCGGGATCTCCCGCACATGAGGGGCTGGGCAAGGTCAGCAAGCCGCGGCTCGACATGTATGCCAGGGAGTTCAAGTCGGCGGCGAAGAAAACCAAAGTGGATGACGCCTTCCTGCGCGCGATCGCCCATGCCGAGAGCGGATTCGACGAGCGCGCGACTTCGCCGAAGGGCGCGCAGGGCGTGATGCAGTTGATGCCCGATACCGCGCATGAACTCGGGGTCGCCGATCCCTATGCGCATGAGCAGTCGATCAGTGGTGGCGCGCGGTTATTGCAACGATTGCTTGCTCGCTACAAGGGCGACTACAGCAGGGCCGCCGCGGCCTACAACGCCGGTGTCGGCGCGGTGGCGAAGTACGGCGGGATTCCGCCGTATCGAGAAACGGTCGATTACGTGCAGAAGGTGACTGCATTGCACGCTGCCTATCGTTCGGCGATGAAGCTGCCGCCGCTGCAACCGGTGTTGCGCGCTGCGCAATAGGCGTTCGCGAGCTAGTCGTTTTTGGCTTGTTTTCCGGGTGTTTTTGAAGTTTTCGGCGTGAGCTTGAGCAGCGCGCCGTCATTGCCGTCCTGCAGGATCCAGAGCGATCCATCGAGCCCCTGCACGATCTTGCGCAGGCGATGACCCATCGGGTAACGGTGCACTCCGCGCGCCTGGTCGCCGTCGATCTGCACGTCGACCAGCGACTCCGACGACAGCCCGGTGATCAGTGCGTGGCCACGCCATTGCGGGAACATTTCGCCGCTGTAGATCAGCAGGCTCGATGGTGAAATCACCGGGTTCCACGAGGTTTTCGGTGCTTCGAAGTCCGGCCGCGTCGAATGGCGCGGGATCGAGCGGCCATCGTAATGATCGCCGTTGGAAACGATCGGCCAGCCATAGTTGCGGCCTTTCAGGATCAGGTTGAGTTCGTCACCGCCGCGCGGCCCCATCTCGTCTTCCCACAAACGCCCCCGGCTGTCCCAGGCGAGTCCGAGCAGGTTGCGATGTCCCAGCGTCCAGATCTGCGCGGTGACGCCGCCGCGTGATGCGAAGGGATTGTCCGGTGGAATGCTGCCGTCCGGGAACAGGCGCACGACCTTGCCGAGATTGGTCGAAAGATCCTGCGCGGGATCGAATTTCTGGCGCTCGCCGGAACTGATGAAGAGGTAACGGCCATCCGGCGAGAACAGGAGGCGATGGCTGAAATGGCCATTGCCGGTGACTTTCGGCTGTTGGGTCCAGATGCGCCGGGTGTTGCTCAGTGCATGCGTGGCGGGATCGAGCGTCGCGCTGTCGACCACGGCGCCGCGGGTGTCGTCATCGCCGGCTTCGACGTAGCTGTAATAGACGCGATGGCTGCTGGCGTAATCGGGCGCGAGCGCGATGTCGCCGAATCCGCCCTGTCCGCCGTAGTCCACGGTCGGGGTGCCGGTGATGGCGATTTTCGAGCCGTTGGCGGGATCGAAAATGATCAGGCGCCCGCGCTTTTCGGTGACCAGCAGCTTGCCATCGGGCAGGAAGGCCATCGACCATGGTTCGTCGAAGCGTGCAATCGACTGGACGGAGAACGGTTCCTGTCCACTGGCGACCACGGGGGATTCCGTTGTTTGCCGGGCGCCGCTATTGCAGGCGCAAAGCAGCAACAGCGGGGAAATCAGGGCGTAGCGCATGTGCATGGCAGCTCCCGGCGCGGAGGCACGAGTATCGCCGATCCGTGGCGTCGTCGCGTGCGCGAGGGCATGGGGGATAATGCCGGCATGTCGACTGCCATCCGCATGGTCGGTTTCGATGCCGACGACACCCTCTGGAAGAGCGAGGATTACTACCGCGCCGCCGAGGCCGAATTCCGCCGGATCGTCGGGGGTTACGTCGATCTGTCCGATCTGGGCGGGCGCCTCTACGAGGTGGAGAAGCGCAATCTCGCGGTGTTCGGCTATGGCGCCAAGGGCATGGTGCTGTCGATGGTCGAAGCGGCCATCGAGATCACCGAAGGACGAATCGATGCCGCCGACATCCACCGCATCGTGTCGCTGGGACGCGATTTGCTGCTGCATCCGGTCGAAGTCTTGCCGGGCATCCCCGCCGCGGTCGATGCCGTTGCCGAGCGCTGGCAGGTTGTCCTGATCACCAAGGGCGACCTGTTCCACCAGGAAGCGAAAGTGCGCGCGTCGGGGCTGGCCGAGCGTTTCCAGCGCATCGAGGTCGTCAGCGAAAAGGATGCGATGACCTATGCCCGACTGTTGCGCGAGTTCGGCATCCAGCCGGCGGAATTCGTGATGGTGGGGAATTCGCTGCGTTCCGACATCGCGCCGGTGCTCGAGCTCGGCGGCAGTGGTGTCCATGTTCCCTATCACGTCACCTGGGCGCACGAAGCCGAACACGATGTCGATGCGACGCATGCGCGCCTGCGCCAGGTGGGTGATGCCTCGGGGATCGTCGCGGCGGTCGCCGACCTCGCGTTCGGAAACGGCTGACAGATCGAAGGCCGACCGTGCCTGAAACTGGCTCTCCAATGCAATCGCGGGGAGCAGGCATGAAGAAGATCGGGATGATGGTCGTGCTGCTGGCGTTGGCCTGCGGCCATGCCTGGGCGGGCGAAGTCCACCAATGCCTGGGGCAGGGTGGCGCGGTGAGTTATGTCGATGGCGATTGCCCGGCGGGCACCCGTGCCGGATGGACGCGCAGCTATGACGATGATCGAGTGGGGCAGGCGCGGTCGATTCGCCAGCGCCAACGGGAAACGCTGGAGTGGCAGCGCAGCAATCGCGCCGAGGTGTCGGCGATGATGCGGGTGCGTCGCGGTGGCCGGGTGGCATCGGCCGGGCGCGGCGACGGCATGGATCGTTGCCAGCGCTCCCGCCACCGTCGCGATCGCATCCGCGACCGCGAGTTCCGGACCATGACCTATGACCGCATGATCGCCCTCGACGACGGGGTCCGCGAGGCCTGTCGCTAACCGGGCCAGGCGCCTGCGGCTTCGCTGCCGTTCAAGCGGGCAGTGCTATGGTGCCGGGTGCTCGTCGCGGTGGCGGGCTCCAATCGCGAAGCCATGACGCAATTCCGACGTGCCCTGCTGATCGCCTGTCTTGCCTGCGGCCCCTTCGCATGGGCACCGCAGGCCCGGGCCGAAGACGCGCTGGATTGCCATCTCAGTTTCAATCTCGAAGGCTGGTCGGTGTTCTACAAGACCGCATCGGGTACCGGCATGGTGAGTTGCAACAACGGTGATCGCCTGCCGGTGACCATCATCTCGCGCGGCGGCGGGCTGACCTTCGGCAAATCGCGCATCACCGACGGCGTCGGCGAATTCACCGGCATCGCCAATATCCGCGACGTGCTGGGTTCCTACGCCGCGGCCGAGGCGCATATCGGCGCGGTGCGTTCGCGCCAGGTGCAGGTGGTGACCAAGGGCAACGTCTCGCTGGCGCTCAAGGGCAAGGGCGATGGCTGGGATATCGGCGTGTCGCTGGCGAGCTTCACTCTCAAGCCGCGCTGACCCGATCGCGCATGGCACACTGCGGCCATGAATACTGAACTTGAAACCGTCGAGACCGTCGTCGGGCAGGGAGATCCGCTGTGGTCGGTGGTGTGGCTGCATGGTCTCGGTGCCGACGGCCACGATTTCGCGCCGATCGTTCCCGAATTGCGCCGGGAGGGCTGGCCGACGGTGCGCTTCGTGTTCCCGCACGCGCCGGTGCGCCCGGTCACCATCAATGGCGGCATGCGGATGCGGGCGTGGTACGACATCGCCCATCTTGATCTCGCCAATCGCGCCGATGAAGCCGGATTGCAGGAGTCGATGGCGCAGGCGGAAGCGCTGATCGCCCGCGAAGTCGCGCGTGGCGTGCCGGAATCGCGGATCGTGCTCGCCGGGTTTTCGCAGGGCGGTGCGGTGACACTGGCACTGGCCATGCGTCGCGCGCTTCCGCTGGCCGGGTTTGTCGCGTTGTCCACCTATCTGCCGGCGCCCGAACGGGCCAAGGCCGAATGCCGCGCCGATGCCGCGAAGCCGCCTGTGTTCATGGCGCATGGCCTGGGCGATCCGGTGGTGCCCTACCTTGCCGGCGAGATGAGCGCCGACGTGTTGCGCGAATGCGGGTTCGGCGTGGAATGGCGCGCCTATCCGATGATGCACGCGGTGATGCCGCAGGAAATCTCGGATTTGTCCGACTGGTTCGAGGCACGGTTCCGCGCCGGCTGAGTGCGCGCTACCATCGGCCCACGAAAGATCGCGGGGACGCGTGGGTGCAGGACACTCGGGGCCAACAGGTGTTGCGCGTGCTCGTCGTCGACGACGAGCCGCTGGCGCGCGAGCGCCTGCATTCGATCCTGCAGCAGACGCCCGGCGTGGCCGTGTCCGGTGCCGCGGGCAACGGCGAGGAGGCGATCGCATCGATGCGGCAGTCGCCGGCGGACCTGGTGCTGCTCGACATCGCAATGCCGGGCGGCGACGGCCTCGAGGTCGCGCGTGAGCTGGCGGAGCTGCGTCCGCGTCCGGGCATCGTCTTCGTCACCGCGCACGCCGAACACGCCGCTGCCGCATTCGACGTCGAAGCACTGGACTATCTGGTGAAGCCGGTGCGGCGCGAGCGGCTGGAAATCGCCCTGCAACGCGCGCGCCTGTACCTGGCGACGCGCGGAAGTTTCGCCGGTGATGGCAGCCGAGGGCATCTGCTGGTGCGCCAGCGTGGTGGCGTCCGTCGCATCGCCATCGACGAGGTCGCCTATCTGCAGGCCGACGACAAATACGTGATGGTCCATCACGCGAATGGCCACGATCTGATCGAGGACTCGCTGAAATCGCTGGAGGAGGCCTTCCCCGAGCGCTTCCTGCGCATCCACCGCAATTGCCTGGTGGCGCGCAAGGCGCTGGAGGGATTGCGCCGCGACGGGGAGGGCCAGTACCACGTGCTGTTGCGCGGGGTCGCCGAGCCGCTGGAAATCAGCCGGCGCTGCCTGCCCGCGGTGCGGTCGGCCATCGAACAGGATTGAGCCGCAGGCGCGATAATGGCGCCATGAATCGCCTGCGCATCGCCACCCGCAAGAGTCCGCTCGCCCTCTGGCAGAGCGAACACGTCGCCGCCCGCTTGCGCGAGGCGCATCCGCGGCTGGAGATCGAGCTGGTGCCGATGTCGACCCGTGGCGACGAGATCCTCGATCGCTCGCTGGCGGCAATCGGCGGCAAGGGACTGTTCCTGAAGGAGTTGGAGCTGGCGATGCAGCGCGGCGAAGCCGATTGCGCGGTGCATTCGCTCAAGGACGTGCCGATGGTGCTCGATCCCGGTTTCGCGCTGCCCTCGATCCTCGAGCGTGCCGATCATGCCGATGCCTTCGTCAGCAATCGTTACGCCAACATCGCCGACTTGCCGATGCAGGCCCGCGTCGGTAGCGCGTCATTGCGGCGACAGGCGCAGCTGCGCGCGCTGCGCCCGGATGTGGTGATCACCGATCTGCGTGGCAACGTCAATACGCGCCTGGCCAAGCTCGATGCCGGTGAATACGACGCCATCCTGCTCGCCTGCGCCGGCTTGCAGCGACTCGGGTTCGACGATCGCATCCGCGCTCGCCTGGATGCGCCGGAATGGTTGCCGGCACCGGCACAGGGCGCGATCGCGATCGAATGCCGTGATGACGCGCCGGAGATCGCCGCGCTGCTGGCCGTGCTCGACCACGCGCCGACGCGCACCTGCGTGGAAGCGGAGCGCGCGCTGAATCGCCGCCTCGATGGCAGTTGCCATGTGCCGATCGCCGCATTCGCGCGGCTGGATGGCGATCGCCTGCATCTGCAGGGGCTGGTCGCCTCGGTGCAGGACGGTCGCAGCCTGCGCAGGCACGGCGAAGGCGATCCCGCGAGCCCGGACGCGCTGGGCGAGCGACTGGCGGACGAGTTGCTGGCCGCCGGGGCGCGGGAGTTGATCGCCGCAAGTTAAGCTATGGGTTGCGCCGCTCCACCTTTCCCCCATGGACCGCCACGAACGCATCCACGCCCTCCATCGCATCTTCAAGTCGTCGCGCTATGCGGTGACGGTGCCGAGCCTGCAGGAACAACTCGGCTGTTCGCGCGCCACGGTCTATCGCGATATCGCCTATCTGCGTGACGCCCTGATGGCGCCGATCGTCGGCGATGGCGACGCCGGTTTCCGCTATGACAGCCATGACGACTCGCGCTTCGAGCTGCCCGGCCTGTGGCTGAGTTCGGAAGAGCTGCACGCGTTGATGGCGGCGCAGGCGCTGATGGGGCACACCGGCGGCAACGTGCTGAACAGCGCGCTGGCGCCGCTGCAATCGCGCATCGAAAAGTTGCTGGAAGAACAGGCCGGCGGTCGCCGCTGGCCGATGGAGCGCATCCGCGTGCTGGCGCACAAGGCGCGCCGGCTTGACGAGCACTCCTTCCGCACCGTGGCCTCGGCGACGCTGGAGCGCAAGGAACTCAGCTTCGATTACCGGGCACGTTCCACCGACGAAACCACGCGCCGTCGCGTTTCGCCGCAACGGCTGACGCACTATCGCGGCAACTGGTATCTCGATGCCTTCGATCATGATCGCGAAGCGCTGCGCAGTTTCTCGGTCGACCGCATCAGTGGTGCCAGGATGCTGGATGCGGCCGCGCGCGACGTGCCCGATGCCGAGCTCGATCGCCACCTCGCCGGTGGCTACGGCATCTTCTCCGGCGACCCCAAGGGCGTGGCGACGATCCGTTTCAACGCCAAGTCCGCGCGCTGGGTCGCCGACGAGCACTGGCATTCGCGCCAGGAAGGGCGCTTCCTGCCCGACGGCTCCTACGAACTGAAGGTGCCGTACAGCAATGGCCGCGAACTGCTGATGGACATCCTGCAGTACGGCGGCGATGCCGAGATCATCGAGCCGCGCAGCCTGCGCGAACAGGCCCGCACGCTGTTGACGCTGGCGGCATCGAATTACGACTGATCGCAGTCCGTGAGATGACGGCGGGAGAGAGTGCCTCCATCAACCCCAGATGGAGTCCCGCCATGCAGACCCGATCCTTCATCCACCCCGAACTCGTGTTGCTGCTGCGTCGCGCCCTGCTGGGCGGACTGGCGCTGGTCGCGTTGCTGCCTGCCGCCCGCGGATCGAATGCGTGGCTGGGCTGGATGCCGCTGTGGCTGGTGCTGATGCCGGCCTGCGCGTTGTGGGTGGCCGAGGGCCTGCCGTTGCCGCGGCTGGCGACGCTGATGGCGCATCGCGGCGGTGGTCGTCGTGTCCAGGCGCGACGACTGCGGGCCTGACTTCTGGCGGGTGGGGGTGTTCCACCTTGCGTGTTAGCGTGGGCGACCACATTTCCCTACACAAGGAATGCCGCCCCATGAACGGATTGCGCACTGCTCGCCTCGGCCTGGCCGTCGCGCTGGCTTTCGGGGGCATGGCCCACGCGGAGACAGCGATGCAGGATGGTTCCAAGCAGGACGACCCCAACCAGTGGCTGGAAGACATCCACGGCGACAAGCAGATGGCGTGGGTGAAGGAACACAACGCCCGCACCGAAGCCGAACTCGGCGGCAAGCCCGGTTTCGCGAAGCTGCAGTCCGACATCCGCGCGATCCTCGATTCCGATGCCAAGATCCCCGGCGTCTACAAGCAGGGCGAGTGGTACTACAACTTCTGGCAGGACAAGCAGCACGTGCGCGGCATCTGGCGGCGCACGACGCTGGCGGAATACCGCAAGGCGCAGCCCAAGTGGGAAACCATCATCGACCTTGATGCGTTGAACAAGGCCGAGGGCAGCAACTGGGTGTGGCATGGCGCCAGCTGCCTGCGTCCGGCATACACCAAATGCCTGGTGTCGCTGTCGCCGGGCGGGTCGGACGCCGATACCACCCGCGAATTCGACATGGCGACGCGCCAGTTCGTGAAGGACGGTTTCGTCAAGCCGTTGGCCAAGGGCGGGATCGACTGGATCGATGCCGACCACGTCTTCGTGCAGACCGATTTCGGCGACGGTTCGATGACGACGTCGGGCTATCCGCGCATCGCCAAGCTGTGGACGCGCGGCACGCCGATGGGCGATGCCAAGGTGGTGTACGAAGGCAAGCCGGTCGACATGTCGATCAGCGCCGGCCACGACGACACCCCCGGTTACGAGCGCGATTTCGTCAATCGCGTGATCGATTTCTACAACAACGAAACCTTCCTGCGCAAAGCCGACGGCACGCTGGCGAAGATCGACGTGCCCGATTCGATGCAGCGCTACGTGGTGCGTGACTGGCTGGTGCTGGAGCCACGCACGGACTGGGCGTTGGGGGGCAGGATCTACAAGGCCGGCTCGATGCTGGTCGCCAACTTCAACGACTGGATGGCCGGCAAGCGCGAGCTGACCGAATTGTTCGTGCCGACCGCGACGACGTCCCTCGCCGGCGCGACGTGGACCAGGAGTCATGTGGTGCTGAACGTGCTGGACGACGTCAAGAACCACCTGCAGGTGCTGACGCCGGGCAATGGCGAATGGAAGAAGAGCGAGTTCGTCGGCGCGCCGGCGATTGGCGCGATCGGCGTCTCCGCGGTGGATGCCGTCGATTCCGATGCGGTGTGGATGACGGCGTCGGGCTATCTCACCCCGACCACGCTGTCGATTGCCGAGATCGGCAAGAAGCCCGAAGCGCTGAAGACCATGCCGGCCTTCTTCGATGCCTCGAAGGACGTGGTGGAACAGCACTTCGTCACCTCGAATGACGGCACCCGGGTCCCGTACTTCATCGTCCATCGCAAGGACATCAAGCTCGACGGCAACAACCCGACGCTGCTCTACGGGTATGGCGGCTTCGAGGTGTCGATGATGCCGGGCTATTCCGGGATCATCGGCAAGGCGTGGCTGGAACCGGGTGGCGTTTACGTGGTCGCCAACATCCGCGGCGGCGGCGAGTATGGCCCGCGCTGGCACGAGGCCGCGCTGAAGCAGAATCGTCACAAGGCCTACGAGGATTTCGCGGCGGTCGCGCAGGACCTGATCGCGCGCAAGATCACTTCGCCCAAGCGTCTCGGCACGATGGGCGGCAGCAATGGCGGCCTGCTGATGGGCAACATGCTGACGCAGTATCCGCAGCTGTTCGGCGCGATCGTGATCCAGGTGCCTCTGCTCGACATGAAGCGCTACAGCCACCTGCTGGCCGGCGCGTCGTGGATGGCGGAATACGGCGACCCCGACACTGCGGACTGGAATTACATCAAGACCTTCTCGCCCTACCGGTTGTTCGATCCGGCGAAGCAGTATCCGCCGACCTTCATCTGGACGACCACGCGCGATGACCGCGTCCACCCCGGCCACGCCCGCAAGATGATGGCGAAGATGGAAGCCGCCGGGAAGGATGTGCGTTACTTCGAGAACATCGAGGGCGGCCACGGTGCCGGTTCCACCAGCGAGCAGACCGCGAAGACCTGGGCGCTGAATTACGGTTTCCTGTGGGACGTGCTCGGGAAGAAGTGATGACGGAAGATCGCAAGATGCCGCAACCGCCGCGGGTGGCGAAGAAACCGCATGTCGTCACTGCGCCGTTCGGTGCGGAACGCGAGGACGGGTATTACTGGTTGCGCGACGACGAACGCCAGGATCCGGAGATGCTGGCGTATCTCGCCGCTGAGAACGCCTACGCCGACGCGATGCTGGCGCACCTCAAGACGCTGGAGGACACCCTCTACGGCGAGATCGTCGCCCGCATCAAGCAGGACGACAGCTCGGTGCCCTATCGCGAGCGCGGCTGGTGGTACTACTCGCGCTATGTCGCCGGGCAGGACTATCCGGTGCATGCGCGCCGCAGGGACGGCGCGGGCATCGATGCGATTTCGATCCAGAACGCCAATGCAGCCGGCGATTTTCCCGGAGAGCAGGTGCTGCTCGACGTCAATGCGCTGGCGCAGGGCCACGATTACTACTCCGCCTTCCCGGTTGCGGTCAGTCGCGACAACCGAATGATGGCCTGGGCCGAGGACACCAACGGACGTCGCCAGTACACGCTGCGCTTCACCGATCTCGAGAGCGGTGCAGTGCTCGCGGATGCGATTCCCGGAACCAGCGCCGATGCCGAATGGGCCGACGACGGTCGCACGCTGCTCTACATCGAGAACGATCCCGAAACGTTGCTGACCGTGCGCGTGAAGAAGCACGTGCTCGGCAGTGATGTTGCCAGTGATGCCGTGGTCTACGAGGAAGAAGACGACAGCTACTACATGGGGCTGGGCCGCACCCGCGACGATCTCTACATCACCATCGGCATGCACAGCACGGTGTCGAGCGAGGAACGCTACGCGCCGGCGTCCAACCCTGTCGATTTCAAGGTGCTGGCGCCGCGCGAGCGCGAAGTGGAATACGACGCCGACCACTTCGGCGGGCGTTGGGTGATCCGCACCAATGCCGATGGTGCGAAGAACTTCAAGATCGTCACTGCGGTCGATGGCGCTTCATCGCGTGCGCAATGGGTCGACTGGATCGCGCACGATCCCGGAGTCTTCATCGAAACCATCGAACTGTTCGACGGGTTCAGTGCGATCGACGAGCGTTCAGGCGGACTGGAGCGCATCCGCATCCTCCACGCCGATGGCCGCGAGGAATACGTCAAGACCGACGAGTCTGTCTATTCGATGGGGCTGGAAGTCAACGCCGAACCCGATACCGACTGGCTGCGCTACAGCTATACCTCGCTGACCACGCCGGCCATCACCTATGAAGTGAACATCAGGACCGACGAGCGCCGCCTGCTGAAGCAGCAACCGGTGCTGGGCGGTTACGACCAGGCCAACTACGTCACCGAGCGCGTCTGGGTGCCGGCGCGCGATGGCGTGCAGGTGCCGGTGTCGCTGGTGTATCGCAAGGACTTCAAGCGCGACGGCACGGCGGCGATGCTGCAATACGGCTATGGCAGCTACGGGCATTCGATCGATCCGTCGTTCACCAACTCGATCATCAGCCTGCTCGATCGAGGCATGGTCTATGCGCTGGCGCACATCCGCGGTGGCGAGGAAATGGGGCGCGACTGGTACGACAGCGGCCGCATGTTCCACAAGAAGAACAGCTTCACCGATTTCATCGATGTCACCCGCTGGCTGGTTGAACACAAGTACGCGGCGCAGGATCGCGTCGCCGCGATGGGCGGCAGCGCCGGCGGCCTGCTGATGGGTGCGATCTCGAACATGGCGCCACGGGACTATCGGGTGATCCTGTCGCAGGTGCCGTTCGTCGACGTGGTGACGACGATGCTCGATCCGACCATTCCGCTGACCACCAACGAATATGACGAATGGGGCAATCCGGAACGCAAGGACAGTTACGACTACATGCTGTCGTACTCGCCCTATGACAACCTGGAGGCCCAGGCCTATCCGGCGATGTTCGTCGGCACCGGGCTGTGGGATTCGCAGGTGCAGTACTGGGAGCCGGCGAAATACGTGGCGCGGCTGCGCGATGTGAACACCTCGCAGCACCCGGTGGTGTTCCGCACCAACATGGAGGCGGGGCATGGTGGCAAATCGGGGCGTTTCCGCCGCTATCGCGAGACGGCCGAGATGTATGCGTTCATGCTGGATGAGCTGGGAGTCTGAGCGCGTGCGTTCATGCAACCGCGCTACACTGCGGTCATGAATATCCGACTCCCCCTCGTGCTGACTGCCGCCTGCCTGCTCACGGCTTGCGGCAACAAGGGTCCGCTGGTGCTGCCGCAGAAACCGGTGCCGGTCGAAACCACGACGACCACGCCTGCGCCGCAGACGGACACCCAGCAGGCGCCATCGACCGAAGGCCAGCAGTCGCAACCGAAGCCTGCCGAGACGCCCGCGCCCGCCCAGGAGCCCCCGGCCACGCCGGCTCCCAAGCCCTGAGGCGATGATGCGCTTCAGCAAGATGCACGGTGCCGGCAACGATTTCGTCGTGATCGACCTGCGCGACGGTTCGCCCGCGCCATCCGCCGACCTTTGCCGCCTGCTCGGCGATCGCCACCTCGGCGTCGGTTGCGACCAGATCCTCACCATCGAGGCGCCGCGCGCTGCGGGTTCGGTCGCCAGTTACGGCATCTGGAATTCCGACGGTTCGCCGTCGGGCCAATGCGGCAATGGCGCGCGCTGCGTCGCCGCGTGGCTGGTGCGCGATGGCGCGGCGCAGGGCGCACGCTTCCGCATCGACAGTCCGGTCGGCACGCACGACGTGGAACACCTCGGCGGCGACCAGTACCGCGTCAACATGGGGGTTCCCGATTTCGCGCCGGCAGCCATTCCGCTAAAGGCGGGCACCGCCGAATCCGACCGCTACGTACTGTGCGTGGATGGCGAAGACATCGCGTTCGGCGCGGTATCGATGGGCAATCCGCATGCGGTGATCGAAGTCGATGATGTGCGCGGTACCGACGTTGAACATATCGGCCCGGCGATCCAGTCTTCGCCGCTGTTTCCGAATTCGGCCAATGTCGGCTTTGTCCAGGTGCTCGCGCCCGATCGCATCCGCCTGCGCGTGCATGAACGCGGCGCCGGCGAAACCCTGGCCTGCGGCAGCGGCGCCTGCGCCGCGGCGGCGGTGCTGATGCGGCGCGGCCGCATCGGTCGCGATGTCGCGGTGGAATTGCCCGGGGGCACCTTGCGCATCACTTGGCCGGACGACGCATCTGCAGTCACAATGGCGGGACCGACGGCCTTCGCGTTCGAAGGCGAGTTGCCGCAACTCCGGGGATGAAGGAAGGCATGGACCACAACGAAAAACTCGGCGCCCACGAAATCGCGGCCTGGCTGCGCCACCATCCGGGCTTCCTCCAGCAATTCCCCGACCTGGCGCAGTCGCTGCAGGTGCCGCGCGAGGACGGCCGCGCCGCGTCGCTGGCGAGCTACCAGCTCGAAGTGCTGCGCGACAAGAATCGCGAGCTCAATCGCCGCCTGCACGACCTCTTCGCCAATGCCGAGGAGAACGAGCGCCTCGCCGTGCGCACGCACCAGCTGGCGCTGGCGCTGATGCGGCAATCGACGCTGGCCGATACCGTGCGCGCGATGGCCGCGAGCCTGGCCGAGGATTTCCACGGCGATCGCGTGCGCGTGTTGCTGTTCCGTTCAGTGCCCGAACTGGAAGGCCAGGAGTGGGTGCTGCATGCCGACGAAGGCTCGTCGACGCTGGCGCCGTTCCGCGATTGCATCGCCGATGGCCAGCCGATCTCGGGTCGCCTGCAGGCCGACAAGCAATCGGTGCTCTACGGTGCAGCCGCCGATGAGGTGCTGTCCAGCCTGTTGCTGCCGATCACCGGGCACGGCCTGGTCGCGGTCGGCAGCAGCGACGCCAACCGTTTCTATCCGGGCATGGGCACGCTGTTCGCCAAGATGATGGCGGAAGCCTTCGCCACTGCGCTGGATCGTTACCCGGCATCGTGAGCACCGGCGCCGGCATCGCGGCCTTCATCGACCATCTCAGGGTCGAGCGGGCGATGTCGGCGCATACGCTGGATGCCTATCGTCGCGATCTCGGCGAATTCGCACGCTGGTGCGAAGGGCAGGGCATCGCTGATCCCGCGCGCGCCGATGCCGGTCACATCCGCGCCTGGGTCGCGGACGGCAATCGCAACGAACTTTCGGCGAAGACCCTGCAGCGACGCCTGTCGTCCTGCCGCAGCTGGTTCCGCTGGTTGCTGAAGAACGGCGTGGTCGCGGCCAATCCCGCCGATGGCGTGCGCGGACCGAAAGCGCCGCGCAATCTTCCGCAAGTGCTCGACGTCGACGAAGCGGTGCAACTGGTCGAGCTCGATACCGATACGCAACTGGGCCTGCGCGATCGCGCGATGCTGGAATTGTTCTATTCCTCCGGCCTGCGCGTGAGCGAACTGTGCGGATTGCACTGGAACGCACTCGATCTCGCCAACGGGCTGGTGACCGTCACCGGCAAGGGCAACAAGCAGCGCTCGGTGCCGGTGGGATCGCACGCCTGCCGCGCGCTGGAGGCATGGCGCGGGGAAGCGCATCCGCGCGCCGATGCGCCAGTGTTCCCGGGCCGCAACGGCGCGCCGATCACCACGCGCGCGGTGCAGGCGCGCATCAAGCAGTTGGCGCAACGCCAGGGCGTGTACAAACGCATCCATCCACATTTGCTGCGCCACAGTTTCGCCAGCCACATGCTGGAATCCTCGGGTGACCTGCGCGCGGTGCAGGAACTGCTCGGCCATGCCGACATCAGCACCACCCAGATCTATACCCACCTCGATTTCCAGCACCTGGCCAAGGTCTACGACGGGGCGCACCCGCGGGCGAAGCGGAAGGGTTGATCACGCGGGCAGCGTTTGCAGTGAACGATTCGTTCGTCGTGCTTCCTCGAGTTCGAATGGATTGTGCGCGCAGAAGATCCGGATGTCCGGATGCGTCGCATGGAGATCGCGCAGGCGATCCTGATTGTGCAGGCGTTCGCTGCGGACGGTCTGTACCATGGCCTGGAAGGCGCCTACTTTCCAGGCGCACTCGCGTTCCGGTTGCTTGATCTCGCGCGGATCGAAATAGGCATCGCCCGCATGCAACAACCAGCCGTCGCCTTCGTCAACCGCGACTCCGCAATGCCCCAATGTATGGCCGAACAGCGGTACGAACAGGATTTCGGGAGGCAATCCCTGCAACTGACGGATCGCTTCGAATCCGAACCATGGTTCGCCTTCTTCCGAATAGGCGGCGAAGTCAGGGCCATGCGCCCACATCAAAGGCCTGTAACGATGCTTCGCCTTGAACGTCCTGCGTGTCATTGCGGCGTCGAGTTCGAGTGCGTGCACATGGACTTTGGCATGCGGGAAGTCGGACAGACCGCCGACATGATCGAGATCCAGGTGGGTCATGACGACATGGCGGACGTCTTCCGGCGCAAAGCCGAGTGCACGTATCTGGTGGATCGCGGCCATGCGCGGATCGCGCTTCGGATTCGCGTACAGATAACTGAAGGAGAGGCCAAGCCGCGTCACCGGATCGTGCAGGTCGCAGGTGCCCAGCCCGGTATCGATCAGGACCAGTCCGTTTGCCGGCGTTTCGACCAGCAGGCAATGGCATCCCAGGGGCCGGCCATGGATCGTCAGCCGACGGATGCAGGCGCAGTCGAGATGGTGAACGCGGAAACGTGTCGCGGCCATGGTCTGCCCTTAAAGGGAATATTTATTCCCTTTATTGAATGTTATCGTTCGTCCCTTGTCAAGGAATATTTATTCCCTTTTT
>JAFEBX010000020.1 GCA_018242425.1 Pseudomonadota bacterium | reverse complement strand
ACCACCGGCAGCGCCTATGCGGTTCGTCTGCAGAGCCGACCGTACGCAGCATGGATGCTGCGTACGAGCCTACATGGACGTATTCACGGCGTGTCGGCGGCTGCAGACAACCGCGATAGGCGCACAGCCGGGCGATGCTTTACTTAATTACCGCTTCAACCTCGTCGGCGCTCAACTCGCGCCACTGCCCTTTTGGTAGCGCGCCCAGCTGCAGCGAACCGATCGCGACGCGAATCAATCGCAACACGCCGATATCCAGTGCAGCCAGGATCCGGCGAATCTGGCGGTTGCGGCCTTCGTCGAGCACGATCTCCAGCCATGCCGTCTTGCCGCCGCTGCGCAACAGCGACACCGACTTCACCGACAGCTTCATGCCATCCGATTCGATCCCGGCAGCCATCATCGCCAAGTGTTCGAATGACGGAACACGATCGACCTGCACGTGATAGGTCTTGTCGGGGCCCTGCCCGGGATCGCTGATCGCACTCGCCCACATCGGATCGCTGGTGAACAACAACAATCCTTCGCTGGCCTTGTCGAGGCGCCCAACCGGCGCGATCCAACCGAGATCCGCGCCATCGAAGCAGCGATAGACGGTGTCGCGGCCATGCTCGTCGCGCGCGGTTGTCACCAGCCCGCGCGGCTTGTTGAGCATGAAACAACGACGCGTGCGCCCGGCTGCATCGGCACCCTCGATTTCGATGCCCGCTTCGTCAAGGCGAGTGGGACGCTCGGGATCACGAACGATCTTCCCGAGCACGCGCACGCGCCCTTCGCGAATCCAGCGTTCCGCTTCGCTGCGCGAACACAGGCCGCGCTTCGACAGGACGCGCGCCAACCCGTGGCGCGGGCCCGCAGGCACGATCAGGGCTTCTTGGCTGGCGCCGGCGGCGTGGTGCCGGTCGTATTCGTCGCAGCTGGTGCCTGGCCATTGGCAGGTGTTGCGGCAGCAGGCTGCGCGTCAGCGGGCTTGCCCTTGGCGACACGCAAACCCTTGGCCTTCATCCACGCCTCGAACTCGGTGGCGGTCATGCCCTTCTGCATGTTGAATCGCCAGGGCGTGTTGTCCCATTGCGACTGCGGCTTGTAGGCAGCGGGGTCATTGGGATTGGCCGGTGACGGCGACGGCAGGGTCGACGCGATCTTGCGGCAGGTTTCCACGCGCAGGCGCAGGACCACCATGTCGGCGGACATCGCCTGGTCGTAGGCCTGTGCAAGCACGCCCGACGGCGATCCAAGTTGCGCGGCGATGATCGGCCGCAGTTCGGCGGCGACCGGAGCCAACGCATCGCTGCCCGACGGCATCGATTGCGGCACGTCGGTGCAATTCACCTGCTGTGCCGACGCGTCCATCGTTGCGAATGCACCGCACGCGAAAAGAAATGCTGTCGAGGCATAGCGTGCGAATGTCATGCAACGAATCTCCGGCGAGTGATGCCTGAAGTGTACCCGGCCACGCCAGAAAAACGAAACCCGGCCGAAGCCGGGTTTCGCGTGTTGCCTTGGAACAGATCGCTGCAATTAGTGCTGAACGTTCAGCTCGGTGCGGCGGTTCTGCTCGTTCTTGCACTCCGGCTTGGTCTGCGCGGTCTGGACCAGCGGACGGCTCTCGCCGTAACCGACCGGGCCAACCAGGCGACCGGCGTCAACGCCGTGCGAGGTCAGGTAGTCGAACACCACGCGAGCGCGACGCTCCGACAGCGACTGGTTGTAGGCGTCGGCACCGCAGAGGTCGGTGTGACCGGCGACTTCAACGCGGATGGCCGGGTTGGCCTGCAGGACCGAGATGGCCTGATCCAGCGTTTCGGTCGAACCGGCGACCAGACCGGCGTTGGCCAGCTTGCCCTTCCAGTTGCGCTTCGGATAGTCGAAGTTGAAGTTGACACCCTTCAGGTCGATGGCGACCGGCTTGGCGCAACCGTCCGGACCGACGATTTCGCCAGCCTTGGTGTCGGGGCACTTGTCGTCGCAATCGTTGACGCCGTCACCATCGCTGTCCTTGTCGGCGCAGGTCGGAGCGGCCGGCGGCGGCGGCGGCGGAGCCACGACCGGAGCAGCCTTGTCCGGGCCCAGGGCAACGGTCAGGCCGACCGAAGCCAGCAGATCCGTGAACTGGCTCTTCTGCGGGTTGGCCAGCGCCTGGTACTTGCTGTCCGGAACCACCGAGGTAGCGCTCGACTTGTGCGGAGCCTGGACCTTGTCGAAGTCGACGCGGGTGCCGATTTCCGTACGCAGGTTCACGCGGCCAAAGTCGAACTGCAGGCCGGCGCCGAGTTCAGCGGCGACGTTGTTGTCCTTGTGGACGGCCGGGCACTTCGACTGCACGGCGACGGAGGTACCGGGAACCAGACCGGAACCGCAAGCGCCTTCGAACTGCTGCTCATGGCGCTGCAGGCCGAGACCGGCCTTCAGGTACGGCCACCACTTGCTGTCGGCGTGACGGAAGTGGTAACGGGCGGCAACGGTCGCGCCGTACTGGGTCCACCACAGATTCGGATTCATCTTGAGATCCGGATTCTGGTAGTTCAGTTCGAGGTCGGTCGACCAGTTCGGGGTCCAGAACTTGCCGAAGCCCAACATGCCAAAGATCGCATCCTGGGTGTCGCGGTTCTTGTCCTGGAAGTTCACACCGGTGGCGGCAGAGACATACCAGCGGTCGTCAAACTGCTGGGCAGACGCGCCCTGCGCAACGCCCAGGCCGCACAGCAACGCGGCACAGAGGAGTTTCTTGTTCATTTGAGCTCCTTGATCATCGAAAATTAAACAACTTGGTTACACGAATACGGTTTGCAGCAAACGATAGCGATACGGAACCGTTTGACTTACCGCGACGATTCTGGGAACCGCCCGGTGAAGACGGCGTTAACGCTACCATAACGCTTCGGCCATTGACGAGCATAACTGAACCTTGGATTCAGCCGCCAGCAAAGAATGAACCCGCATGGGGCGATGCGCAAGGCAAAAGTGGCCCCCGTCACAATTATCGGCCCGCGAGCCACCAGGTGGCCAATCGTCGCTGCCGCTGCAACCAATTCACTTTGCTTAGCATAAATCTCGCCCGGAATCCCCATTCATTATTCAGCCGGGATTCGGGATCGCGCCCCTAAGGTGCCCCCGACCTCGCGGTAGCCCCTGGTGATCAGGAATCTGAATGGCACCGCAGCCGACTGCAACCCGCAACCTGCAGCCGGCACCCGGGCATCTGGTGATCGATGGACACCGCCGCCCTCCCCGAAACGCCATGCCGGAAATCCCGGGCCCACGGGCTCAGCCTCCCGGCGCAACGAATAAAGGAGTCGACGATGAAACTGGCATGGTTGTTGTGGATGGCCTCGGTGTTGCCGCCGCAGGCATCGGATTCGCTCTGCCTGAGCACGACGCTGTATCTGGAAGCGCGCGACCAGCCCCTGCTGGGCCAGCAGGCCGTGGCGGAAGTCGCCCTGCGCCGCAAGGACACCGGCGTGTGGGGGGACTCGGTGTGCTCGGTGGTGACCGCACGCAAGCAGTTCGCGCCGACCCTGGTTTCCCCCTCCACCGACCTCGACAACACCGAAGCGTGGTCGCGGGCGGTGACGGTCGCGCTGGATGCCGAGCGCAACTGGGCGCTGCCGCGTGGCCAGCGCCGGGAAGTGGTGCCTGGCGCGACGCATTTCGCCGCGCTCGACATCGCCCAGCCAAGCTGGCGCACCGGCTACCAGGTACGGACGATCGGTGACCACACCTTCTTCGACCTGATGGGCACGCCGCGTCCACCGTACCGGGATTGACGCCATCGGCGGCGGCGACAGGCGACAATGGGCGATCCCTTTCCGGACCCACGCCCATGATCAAGCTCTTTAGCAAGCCCGGCGCCTGCTCCACCGCCGACCACATCGCGCTGAACTGGGCGGGCCTGCCATACGAGGCGAAGATCGTCACGGCGTCGCAGATGAAGGAACCGGAATTCCTCGCACTCAATCCCGCCGGATCGGTGCCGGTGCTGGTGGATGGCGATTTCGTGTTGACGCAGAACGCCGCGATCATGGGCTACATCTCCGATAGCGCGCCCGCCGCTGGATTGACCGGCGATGGTTCGAAACAGCAGCGTGCCAATGCCATGCGCTGGCTCGCCTACGTGAATTCGGATGTGCATCCGGCGTTCAAGCCGATCTTCAACCCGGCCAACTACCTTCCGGATGCAGCGCAGGCCGACGCGGTGAAAGCCGCGGCGCGCGCGAATGTGCAAAGGGTGTATCAATTCGCGGAGAAACAACTGGATGGCCGCGACTGGCTGGCCGGATTCCGCAGCGTCGCTGATCCCTATCTCTACATCACGCTGCGCTGGGCCGTGGCCGTGCACGTCGACATGACCTCGTCCCCCAACCTCCTGGCCTTCATGCGCCGGATGGAAGCTGACAGCGGCGTGGAGCAGGCGCTCGCGGCCGAACACCTCAAGCCGATGGCGCCCGCGGCCTGATCGCCGATGACCGACATGGTTGATCCGATCCGTCCCACCCTCGCCACGCGTTTCCGCGGTTTCCTTCCCGTCGTCGTCGATGTCGAAACCGGCGGTTTCGACTGGAATCGCCACGCCCTGCTGGAAATCGCCGCGGTACCGATCGATCTCGACGAGCACGGCAAGCTGGTTTGCGGCGACACCATCAGCGCGCATCTGGAACCCGCGCCTGGCACCCAGATCGATCCAAAGTCGCTGGAGGTCACCGGCATCCAGCTCGATCATCCCTTCCGCTTCGCCAAGCCGGAACGCGAAGCGCTCGATCATGTCTTCGCCGGCGTGCGCGCCGCGGTGAAGAAGCATGGTTGCCAGCGCGCGATCCTGGTCGGCCACAACGCCCATTTCGATCTCAATTTCGTCAATGCCGCCGTCGCGCGCGTCGGCCACAAGCGCAATCCGTTCCATCCCTTCAGCGTGTTCGACACGGTGACGATGGCCGGCCTCGCCTACGGGCAGACGGTGCTGGCGCGCGCGGTGCACGCTGCCGGCATCAGCTGGGATGGCGCCGAAGCGCACTCCGCCGTCTATGACGCCGAGAAGACCGCGGCACTGTTCTGCACGATTGCCAATGCGTGGCCGATGCTGACGCCACCGAAACCGGAACTGCCGCCGGAGCAGCCGTCGTTGCTCAGCGCTGGCGACGCATCCTGAAGGAACGCGCAAGGCCGTACAACGCGATCAGTGCCCAGGTGGTCTCAAGCAGGAACACCGAGATGTTGAAGCCACCGAACAGCGACACGAGGATGGCGAGCGCGCCGACCAGATTGATGAGCTGGTAGGTCGGGCCGTCGCCACGCAGGCGGCCAACCTGCAACAGGAAGAAGCCGACCACGATCAACACGGAGCCTGCAAGACCGGCGACATCCCACCAGTGCAGGGTGAACAGGGCGGAGGAATCGTTCATGACACCCTCTGGCGAACGGCTTCGAACAGGGAAATACCGGCGGCGACCGACACGTTGAGGCTTTCCATCGCGCCCGGCATCGGGATGCGCACCAGCTGGTCGCAGTGCTCGCGGGTGAGGCGACGCAGGCCATCACCCTCCGCGCCCAGCACCAGCGCGACGTTGCCGCGCAGGTCGATGGAATACAGGGACGTTTCGGTTTCGCCGGCCAGGCCATAGATCCACACGCCCTGCTGCTGCAGCGACTTGAGGCAGCGCGCGAGATTGGTCACGCGCACCACCGGCAGGCGATCGGCGGCACCGGCGGAGGTCTTGCGCACGGTCGCGGTGATCGATGCCGCCTTGTCGCGCGGGATCACCACCGCATGCGCGCCGGCAGCGGCGGCACTGCGCAGGCAGGCGCCGAGATTGTGCGGATCCTGCACTTCGTCGAGGACGAGGATCAGCGCGCGGCCATCGGCGGCTTCGACGATTTCCTTCAGATCGTGTTCGTCGTAGGTTTTCGCGGCGGCATAGCGCGCGATCACGCCCTGGTGGCGCAAACCACCGGCGACGCCATCCAGCGCCTGGGTGGCAACCCGGCGCGGCTCGATGCCGAGGCGGCGCGCCTGCGTTTCGATCTCGGTGATGCGCGGGTTCTTGGCGCCGGCCTCGATCAATATTTCACGGACGTTGGCGGCGTCGTGTTCGATCGCCGAAGCCACGGCATTGATGCCGGCGATCCATTGGGAATCCTTGGACATATGTTTCGAATGCTGGAGTGGAATCAGTAGGGTTTCTTGCTGCGCTTGGCCGGCTTGCCGCGCGCTGCCGGCGGACGCGGCGAGTCCGCCGAATGCGGGGATGCCGGGTCATCGACCAGCTTGAAGTCGATGCGGCGATCCTCGACGCTGGCCTTGAGCACGATCACTTCGACCTGGTCGCCGAGGCGGAATTCCAGCCCGCGACGATCGCCGGTGAGCGTCTTGCGGATCGGATCGAAGTGGTAGAAGTCCTGCGGCAGCGAAGTGACGTGGACCAGGCCGCTGACCTTGGATTCCGTGAGTTCGACGAACAGGCCGAACGAGGTCACGCCGCTGATGGTGCCGGCGAAACGGCCACCAACGTGCTTCTCCATCCACGCGGCGCGATAACGCTCGTCGACTTCGCGTTCGGCTTCGTCGGCGCGGCGCTCGCGGTCGGAGCACAACTGCGTCAGTGCCGCCATCTCGCGCGGCGTCGGCCAGCCGCGCTCGGCGCTTCCACCGTGCAGCACATGCTTGATCGCGCGATGCACGACCAGGTCGGGATAGCGGCGGATCGGTGAGGTGAAATGCGCGTAGGCATCGAGCGCGAGACCGAAGTGCCCGATGTTGTCGGGCGAGTACACCGCCAGGCTCTGGCTGCGCAGCAGCACCGATTCCAGCAGCGGCGCGTCGGGGCGTTCGCGGATCACCTTCAGCAACGCGGTGAAATCGCCCGGCGTCACCTTGCTCCACGGCGGCATGCGCAAGTTGAATTCCTTGAGGAATTCCAGCAGGTCGGCGTACTTGGCTTCCGGCGGCTTATCGTGGATGCGGAACGGCGCCGGCATGTGGTGGGCGATCAGGAAGCGCGCAGCCTCCACGTTCGCCGCGATCATGCATTCCTCGATCAGCTTGTGGGCATCGTTGCGCTGGAGCATCCCGGCCTGGACGACGTCGCCGGTGTTGTCGAGGACGAAACGCACTTCCGATGATTCGAATTCGATCGCACCACGCTTCTGGCGTGCTTCGGCCAGCACCTTGTAGAGCGCGTGCAGCTGTTGCACCTGCGGCAGCAGGCTGCCGACGCGTTGCAGGGCGTCCTCGCGGGCATCGTCGGGGATGCCGTCGCCGATCGCGTTCCACACCTGGGTATAGGTGAGCCGCGCATGCGAATTCATCACCGCTTCGTGGAAACTGGATGACGTCACCTGGCCATGCGCGTCGACCTGCATGTCGCAGGCGAAGCACAGGCGATCGACTTTCGGATTGAGCGAGCAAATGCCGTTCGACAAGGTCTCCGGCAGCATCGGCACGACGAACCCCGGGAAATACACGCTGGTCGCGCGGAGCAATGCTTCGCGATCAAGCGGCGTGCCCGATTGCACGTAATTCGAGACGTCGGCGATCGCGACGATCAGGCGGAAACCACCGCCCTTCTGCGCTTCGCACCAGACGGCATCGTCGAAATCCTTGGCGTCCTCGCCATCGATGGTCACCAGCGGCAGCGTGCGCAGGTCGAGGCGCGCAACCGCCATCGACGGCGTGACTTCCTGCGGCACGTTGGCGGCTTCGTCCAGCACGTCCTGCGGGAATTCGTGCGGCAGGTCGTGGCCGTGGATCGCGGCTTCCACCACCAGCGATGGCGTCAGTTTGTCGCCAAGCACGGCGACGATGCGACCGATCGGCGGGCGCACCGCATCGGCGGCCTGGGTGATCTCGCAGACCACCAGCTGGCCATTGCGGGCATCGCCACGGGCATCCGTCGGGATCTGCACGTTGCGCTGGATGCGGCGATCGTCCGGCACCACATAGCTGATGCCCGACTCCAGCACGAAGCGGCCGGTGAGGCGGTTGAGCCGGCGCTCCAGCACCTCGACCACCTGGCCTTCGGGGCGGCCGCGACGATCGAGGCCGGTGATGCAGGCAAGCACCTTGTCGCCATGCATCGCCTTGCGCATTTCCAGCGGCGGCAGGAACAGGTCCTCGCCACCCTCGTCAGGACGCAGGAAGCCGAAACCGTCGGGATTGGCGATCACCGTGCCGCGCACGAGGTCGACCGCGCGCGCCGGCAGATAATTACCGGAGCGATTCCGCAGCAACTGGCCGTCGCGCACCATCGCCGAAAGACGGCGGTTGAGGATCTCGGAACGCTCGGGGGCGGTGAGATCGAAAGTCTGCGCCAGCGTCTCCGCCGATTGCGGGCCTTCCGACTTCGACAACGCCAGGAGGATGGCTTCGCGGCTGGCGATCGGATCGGCATAGCGCTCGGCTTCGCGATGGGCCATCGGATCGTGTGCGCCGCCTTTCCCGTGGCGATTGCCGGACGCGCGCGCATCGGACCTGCCCTTGCCACCCGTGGTCGGCATCCACGATGGCAGCGACGACCTGCCGCCGCGACCGCCCGATCCCTGCCGTGCACCGCGCCCTTGCTGGCCGCTACCCGACGGTCCCTTGCCGCCCGCACCTTTCCCGGTTTTCCTGCTCATGGCGCCATGGTCGCATACTGGCATGTGGCGTCTTCGTAATCGACACACCGGCTTGACGCCCCTGGGTTGCATCAGCATAATGGGCGGCTCGTTCGCCCAGGTGGCGGAATTGGTAGACGCACTAGTTTCAGGTACTAGCGGGTAAAACCGTGGAGGTTCGAGTCCTCTCCTGGGCACCAACGAACGAATCAGGAAACCCCGCGAAAGCGGGGTTTTTTGCACCTGCAGTCCCGTGCGCCGGAGCATCGCGTCCGCGACGACACGACTATGCTGGGCATCCCCTCTCCTGCCGATGCGACATGGAATTCCCGTTGCAAGCGCGCGTCCCCATGCTTTCGTTGCGACGCGGTTGCCTGTCACCGGCCCTGTTCGCCTGCCTTGCGATTTCGCCGCAGGCATTCGCCTGGCAATCGGCTCCAGCAGATCCGCAAGCGCCGCCCCCGCAAGGAGCGCCCACCACATTCCCGGCGATCCGGGTGGATGCGCTCCATTTCGACATCCGTCCGTTCGATGTCCCTGCTGCACTCGCGGTGGTCCGCGTCGCCCCCTCGGAATCGGGCCGGCCCGGCGTGAGCATCACCGAAACGCTGGTGGGCGTTCCCGGCATCCTCGCGCGGGATCGCCAGAACTTCGCCCAGGACGTGCAGATGTCGATTCGCGGCTTCGGCGCGCGCGCGACATTCGGCGTGCGCGGCATCCGCCTGTACGTTGACGGCATTCCGGCAACGATGCCGGATGGACAGGGCCAGATATCGCATCTCAGCCTCGACTCCGCCGACCGCATAGAGGTGTTGCGCGGGCCTTTCTCGGTGCTCTACGGCAATGCCGCCGGCGGCGTGGTCCAGTCATGGAGCGCCGAGGGCACGCCAACGCCGGTGACCACGCTCGCCGTCAATGCCGGCAGCGACGGCGCGGTCCGATATGCAATGGATACCCGCGGCACCACGGGACGCCTCGACTACAACATTTCCGGATCCGACTTCCGTTCCGACGGCTATCGCCGCCACAGTCGTGTGCATCGCGAATCGGGGAATGCGCGCTTCGGCATCGACATGGGCAACGCCGGCAAGCTGGTGATCGTGGCCAATCACCTCGACCAGCCATTGGCTGAAGATCCGCTCGGACTGACCCGGGCGCAGGCCGACGCAGGCCCGCGACAGGCGCCGGCGGTCGCGATCCAGTACGACACGCGCAAGAGCATCCGCCAGGAACAGCTGGGCGTCATCCATGAGCTGCAGCTTGGCGGCCACGATCGCCTGCGCGTCATGGCATACCAGGGCCGTCGCAACATCCTGCAGTACCAGTCGATCCCGGTGGCGTCGCAACGCAACCCGCTTTCGTCCGGCGGCGTGGTGGCGCTGGACTCGCGCTACGACGGCATCGACGCGCGATGGACCCATAGCGGCGACATCGCCGGACGCAGCTACCAGTTCGTGCTCGGATTCAGCGCGGACGAGCAGATCCAGCGTCGTCGCGGCTACGAGAATTTCATCGGTAGCGTGCTCGGCGTTCGTGGCGCGCTGCGGCGCGACGAGGACGATGATGTCGGCGACACGGCAAGTTATGCGCAATGGCATTGGCGCGTCGCGGATCGCTGGTCGCTGCTGCTCGGCGTGCGCCACGAAGCAATCCGCTTCCACGCTCGCGATCGCTATGTCGCGGCGGCGAATCCCGACGACAGCGGTCGTGTCGAGTACACCGCCACCACGCCGGTGGCAGGCCTTGAATTCCGCCCGCGCGACAACTTGCGCCTGTATGCCAGTTTCGGCAAGGGCTTCGAGACGCCCAGCTTCAACGAACTCGGCTACCGCAGCGACGGGCTGCCCGGCCTGGCGTGGAACCTGCGCCCCGCCCTGAGCGACAACGTCGAGCTCGGCATGAAGTGGCGCGGCGATTCGGGACTGGCGATCGAGACTGCAGCCTTTCGCTCGGACACGCGTGACGAACTGGCGGTCGCCACCAATGAGAACGGCCGCTCCACCTATCGCAACGTCGGCGCCACCAGGCGCCAGGGCATCGAACTGTCCGTCGCCAGCCCGGTCGTGCATGGGTGGCAGGTCAGCTCGGGTTTCACCCTGTTGCAGGCGCGCTTCCGCACGCCTTTCCTCGCCTGCGCAACCACGCCCTGCAGTTCCGCGAACATGGCGATCACCGCCGGAACGCGCATGCCCGGCGTGCCGGAGCGGTACGCCTCGATCCGCCTGCAGCACGGCGGCGAATCGGGCTGGCGCGAGGGCATCGATCTTGGCGCGATGGGATCGATCACCGTGGACGACCGCGCTTCGCAGCGCGCCGGGGGTTATGCACTGGTCGGCATCGACACTGGCTACGCATTCGTGTTAGCCGGCGGCAGGCGACTGCTGGTTACCGCGCGCGTGGACAACCTCGCCGATCGCCGCTACATCGGCTCGGTGATCGTCAACGACGCCAACGGGCGCTATTTCGAACCGGGCCCGGGGCGCAGTTTCATGCTCGGGTTGCGAGTCGCGCTCTGACGAATGCGGAATCTGCGACAATGGCCAAGTCCGGTGAATCCCGACATCGCCAAGTCATGAACGCGCTGCGCCATCCCGCCTTGAAGCTGCTGAATCTGCCGGCCCTGCTGGCGATCCTGCTGCTGGCGACGCTGCCGACACTGGGCAGGCTGCAGGCGACGCCGATGACCGGCATGCACGCGGCCAAGATCGCGCTGTGCACCGTCGAAGGCTTGCGCACGGTGCAAACGGATGTGCCGCCGGCGCACGATGCAACGACACCGGCCGCGCCGGAACATCGCCAACACGACGACTGCGCCTACTGCCCGCTGCTGGCCGGACTCGCGCAGCTGCCGGCCACGCCGCCACTGAAGTTGTTGCCGCCCGATGCCGGCACGCAGTCATGCGTTGAATCCGCAACCCGCATTGCATCCATCGCCGACACCGGGCTCGGCGCCCGCGGACCTCCAGGCAATCAAGCGTCGATCACTTCCTGATCCGCTCGCGCGTTCGCGCGCATCCGTCTTTTCCTGGAGCCCCAATGTCCGTTTATCCCCATGCGATGCCGCGTGCGTCGCTGCTGGTTGTTGCCATTTGCCTGGCACTGCCCTCCTTCCTGCCTGCACAAACCCTCCCCGCCGACCACGTGCATGAAGATGCCAAGGTGCTTGACAGCGTGATCGTCACCGGCCTCGCGCCCAATGCGCCATTGCGCTTCGAGACCGATCCCAAGCGTCCACGCCAACCGGTTCCCGCCAGCGATGGCACCGACGTGCTGAAGACCATTCCCGGTTTCTCCGCACTGCGCAATGGCGGCACCAATGGCGATCCGGTATTGCGCGGGATGTTTGGTTCGCGCCTCGGCCTGATGAGCAACGACGGCGTGCTCGATGGCGGCTGCCCCGCCCGCATGGACAACGCGATGTCCTATGTCACTCCGGAAACCTACGATCGCCTGGTCGTCACCAAGGGGCCGCAGACCGTGTTGTGGGGCCCGGGCACGTCCGCCGGCACGGTGCGTTTCCTGCGCGAACCGATCGCCTTCGATGCACCGGGCGTCACCGGCACGGCGAGCGCATTGCTCGGCAGCTCGGGTCGTCGCGACACCGTCGCCGACATCAGCGCAGGCACTCCACGCACCTACCTGCGTGCCAGCGGCAATCATTCGCATTCCGACGACTATCGCGACGGCAGTGGCGCGCGCGTGCCGAGCGCATGGAACAAATGGAGTACCGATGCCGCGATTGGCTGGACGCCCGATGCGGATACCGTGCTGGAACTGTCCGGTGGCCATGGCGACGGCTGGGCGCGCTATGCCGGTCGTGGCATGGATGGCGTGCGCTTCGAACGCAAGAGCCGCCGCCTGCGGTTCTCGCGATCCGGGATGCGCGGCATGATCAAAAGCATCGAAGCGTCGCTGTACCGCAACGAGGCGATCCATGTCATGGACAACTACACCCTGCGCACGCCGAATCCGCACGGACCGATGCCGATGCCCATGGCTGCCACGGTCGCGCGCACCAGCGAAGGAGGTCGCATCGCCCTTGACAGTGGCACAGCGGTATTGGGCGTGACCGCGGGCGTCGATTTCCAGAACAGCACGCACCGCAACTTTTCCACTGCCAGGGCAACCTGGAGCAACGACGCGCGCTTTCGCAATACCGGCGTGTTCGCCGAAGCCACCTGGACACCGACATCGGGACACCGCGTGGTCGCGGGCCTGCGCAACGATGAGGCGCGGGTGACCGACCTGCGCGCAACTTCGGGAATGATGGGGATGCGCAATCCGACCTCGGGTGAAACGCGTCGCGAAACCCTGCATGGCGGCTTCGCCCGCTACGAACGCACCATCGCCGCAAGCCATGCCTCGTGGTTCGCCGGCATCGGCCATGTCGCGCGCATGCCCGATTACTGGGAATTGTTCTCGGCGCAGGCGGGACCGCAGGGATCGGCGAATGCATTCGCCGGCCTGCGTCCGGAACGCACGACCCAGCTCGACGTCGGCGCGCGCTACCGCACCGCCAGGCTCGATGCATGGATCAATGCCTATGCGGGCCGCATCGACGACTACGTGCTGTTCGACTACCTGCCCGGCGGGATGATGGGGAGCACCACCCGCGCCCGCAACATCGACGCGCGCATCCGCGGCTTCGAGGCTGGCGCCAGCTGGCATCCGCGCAAACAATGGACGCTGTCGGCGACTGCCGCCAATGCCTGGGGCGCGAACGCCAGCGACCACGCATGGTTGCCGCAGATGACGCCCGTCAACGCGACGCTGGGCGCAAGCTGGGAGCACGGCCGACTGACACTCGGTGCACTCCTGCGCGGATCGATGCGGCAATCCCGCGTGGCCATCAACGAAGGCAACGTCAGCAGCCGCGACATCGGTCCGACGCCCGGGTTTGGCGTGATGGCGTTGAATGCGGCGTGGAAGGTCAACAATCGAATTCAGTTGACTGCAGGCGTCGACAATCTCTTCGACCACGACTACAGCGAGCATCTCAATCTCGCTGGAAGCGCCGACTTCGGCTATCCCGCCGATCCGGTGCGCATCCACGATCCGGGACGCGTGTTGTGGACGAAGTTCAACCTGTCCCTGTGAGGCGGCCGCGCCGGCATGGCACGCGCCGCACGGTGAAGGTCAGCGGGGCGTGGCCCCGTACTTCGCAAACTCCGGTCCCGTCATGCGCAAGTTCTGGCGCAGATACGCGCGCAAACGCTGGCCCGGAGGTTCAGGCACGGGGCCGCCGAGGTGTTGTTGCAGCATGGTTTCCATCGCGAACAGATAAGCCTCGCGCGGCACGGGATCAACCGGCGAATGCCCGCCGTTCGGTTCCACCAGCAAAGTCATCGGGCGCTTGGCCGCCTTCAACGTCGCGGCGTAGTTCACGACTGCGCGGATCGCCACCGTGCGGTCCGCGCCGCCGGCGATGATCAGCAACGGACGGCGCATCTTCGCCGCGCTCACCAGCGGCGATTGCGCATGCAGGCGCGCGTAGGTCGCCGGCTCGGTGGCATCCAGCGACAAGGCCGCCAGGGTGTGCTTGAGTGAACGGTCGGGCAGATCGCCCTGGTCGCCGACCTGCAACAGCCAGCGCATCGACCAGCCCAGGTCCGCCGGCGGCGAGCCGGCCACGCCGACCTTGAACAGTTCGGGTTGGAAGGTCAGGCCCAGCAACGTCGAATAACCGCCGAAGGAATGGCCGACGATGCCGACGCGATCCGCATCGCCGATGCCCTGGGCCAGCAGCCAGCGCACGCCTTCGACGATGTCCTGTTGCACGCGGCCGTTGCCGTAGTCGCCGTTCGACGCGAAGGTGTAGTCGCGTCCATGGCCGGTGGAGCCACGGAAGTTCGACTGGAACACCACGTAGCCGCGGTTGGCGAGGAATTGGGCGGTGCCGTCGTAACCGGCGCGGAAATGGTTGATCGGGCCGCCATGCACCTGCGCGACCAGCGGCGCATGCGCGGCGTCCACGCCCGGCGGCAGCAGCAGGAACCCGCGCACGCGCTGGCCGTCGGAGGCGGTGTAGGCGATGGCGAGCTTGCGCGCCAGGTTCGACTCGGGCGGAGAATTCGCGACGATGCCGGGATCATCGAGGATGCGGCGCAGGCTGCCGTTGCTCGGGTCGTACAGGTACCAGCGCGGATCGCGCAGGGTCGCGGAGCGCTCGCTCACCAGCCAGCGTGCGGAGGGACCGCTGCCGGCCTGCAGGCTGATGTCGCGACCGGGGAACTTGCGCGTGATGTTCGCCACCACGGCCTGCGCGTCGCCGATGCCGTAAGTCGCGGCGACAGTACTGCGATAACTCGCGGCCAGCGGTTGCTGCGTCCGCGGATCGATCACGACCTCGTCGAGGTCGGCCTCGCCTCGCGGATCCTCGTGCAGGGTCTGCAATCTGTCGTTCGCATCCAGGCGCATCACGCGACGGAAGTTTCCGCCGGAATTCCCCGCCATCAGCAGGCTGCCATCGGCCTGCGTTCCCAGCAGGTCCAGCCGATCCATCGGCCGCAGGCGCAGTACCTCATGCAGCGCTCCATCGGTACGCACGCGATACAGCGCGTCGTGGTCGCCTTCGAAACGCGCCAGCGCGACGATGCGGCCCTGCGCGTCCAGCGCGACGTCGTGGATCCAGTGCGAATCTTCGCGCAACAAGGTGCGCTTGCCGCGCGCATCCATGCGCACGATGCGCCAGCGTTCGCCGGCACCGACGCGCACGCGTTCGCCCAGCAGCACGGCGGCCGGCTGCGACGGGTCGAGCTTGATCACCCGGCGACGTTCGGTGCCCCCCAGCGGCACGCGCACGCCGGTGCGACCGTCGATGCCGACGATGCTCAGCACGCGCGAGGCACGCAGGAACAGCCAACTGCCGTCGCGCGACCACATCAACTGTTCGGCCTGGATACTGCCGACCAGCGCGCGCGCCTTGCCGCCATTCGCCGGCAGCAGCCACAACGCACGCGAATCCTTTTGCTCGCGCAGATAGGCCACTGCATCGCCAGTCGGCGACAGCTGCGCGGCTGCAAGGGTGCGATTCTCAAGAAAGGCCGTGCGCGGCAGGCGCGGGGCGCGCGGCAGCGCGCGTTGCACGGCTTCCACGGCGCGCAGGTTTTCGGTGGCTTGCGCCGGCAACGCGCGCGGCGCCAGCAGCAGGGCGCATAGCGCCAGCGTGCTGCACAGGGACCGGAATGTCGTCATCGTCTGATTCCCTCCGGATCAGGCGGCGGCCGGCTGCGCACCGGGCGCGGCCAACGACAAGGTTTCGCGACGCGGGTACATCAGCCACAGACTGGCCAGCGCCGGCAGCCCGACCACGCCGCACAGCAGCACCCAACCCCAGCGACCGCGCGGCGAATGCGCCTGCCGTCCCGTCAGCCAGATCGCGCCCAGCAGCGCCAGCAGGCAGCACGCACCGGCCAGCCACATCACCTGTCTCGACATCGGCTCGGGCTTGGCGCGCAGCGGATCCTTCGCCGCGAACAGGTCCTGCGCGCCTAGGCAGATCGCGCGCAGCACCGGCGACAGCCAGGTATTGCGGTTGGTGTAGATCGGCGGCAGGTCGATCGAGAGTGCGCGACGCGCGACTTCCCGCGCCTGACCGTTGCCATCCACGCGCAACACCTGCTGGAACGGATGCTGCAGTTCGCCGCTCCACACGCCCCAGGAGTAGGTGTAGGACACCAGGTAGCCGTCCAGCAGTTCGACCACATCCACCCGGCTGAGGTTGCCGACCGCGCCCGGCATCGGCACCCGCATCAGCGGCTGCAGCAGGTCGAGTCCGTTCATCGCCTCGCGACCGGGATAGAAATAGGCGGCGCGGTCGCTGAGCATCAGGATGTTGTCGCCTGCCGGCTCGGGCGGGCCGGCGATCACTTCGCTCTGCGGCAGGTGGATGCGTTCGAATATCCGCCGTTGGCCGCCGTCGTACTGGTAGACCGCATGCGCGTTGTACAGGTAAGTCGCGCCGTACGGCATCGTCGGCGCCGGGAACGCAGCCTGCTCCTCGCCCACGCCCATCTCGCCGATCCGGCGCTGGTTGCGCAGGCCGCGGGTGACGAAGCGCGCGCGGTCGTGGCTGTACACCAGCAACATGTTGTTGTCGCCATCGGCGAATTCCATCGGCGACAGGTTGGTCAGGCTGTTGCGCACCGGCAGGTTGCGCAGCGGATAGGCCGTGTACACGTCGGACAACGCGATCTGCTCGCGCCACAGCGCGGCCTCGGGATCGCGGCTGCGTTCGATGCCGAGCAGCAGTATGTCCTTGCCTTCGGCGCGATCGGCCTCGATGTATCCGCCCTTCGGCGGCACGGGCATGTTGAGCGGATGGGTACCGGTGACCGTCCACGCCAGTTCGACGCCATAGCCCAGCATCCACACCAGGAAATACGCGCCCAGCTGCACCGGCAACGCGATCGCCAGCACCGCCGCGGGATTGCGCGACGGCGCGGCCGGGTCCGGCTTGAACGCGATCGCCAGCATCGTCGCGAGGAAGGCGATGACCGCGCATTGCACGCCCAGCATCGCCACGCCCGTGGCTTGTGCGTACATGAAGAGATTGGGCAGCAGGAACGCGGCGAACGAATAGCGGCGGTTGCCGACCATCGCATAGGCGCCAGCGAGGTAGCCGGATACCGCGATCAGCCAGCCGGCGACCGGCAGCAACCAGTGGCGCATGTCGACCACGCGCGCGGTCATCGTGTCCTGGTAGATCGCGACCAGCACCACCGGCAACGCCACCGCGGCAAGCAACAACAACGCGCCCGCGCCGGTCAGCGCACCGGCGATGCGCAAGCGGTGCAGCGGACGATGCAGCAGGCTCAGCCACTGGTTCGGCTTGCGGTACGCGCCCATCTGGTACATGCCCAGCAGGATTCCGGCCACGGCATACACCGCGGCGAATACCTGGTAGACGAACAGCGGCTGCTGCGCCATGTCCACCATGCGGCTGAGGAAGCCCAGCACGACGAGGTTGATGAGGCCCGCCGCAGCGGCCCACAGGCGGAAGCGCAGCAGCTCGCCCTTGAAGAGATCGATCATGTTCGTGTCCTCGGGTAGTCGCGCTCAGGCGGCGGCCGGCGCGGCATGGTTCTTGGCAAGGAAGGCATTGACGGCGCGATCCAGGCTCACCGGCATCGACTGCACATTGCGTGCACCCGCTTCGCGCAGCAGGCGTTCGAAACCGTCGTCCTGGTCCAGGATCAGGTAGTGATGCAGGCCATCAAGTCGCTGCACTTCCAGCAGGCCGGGCAAGCTGCGCGGATCGGGCCCCTTGAACGGCACGTCGGCCACCCAGTGAGTCACCCGCGCGGTGAAATCTTCCGGCGCCGACATGTTCCTCAGTTGCCCCTGCTCGAGGATGATGAGGTTGTCGGCGACGCGCTCGATCTCCTCCATCTGGTGCGAGCAATAGATCACCGTGCATTCGTTGGTCGCGTTGCTGTACATCAGCGATTCCAGGAACGCGCGCTTGGCGACCACGTCGAGGCCCAGCGTCGGCTCGTCGAGCACCAGCAGTTCGGGTTGCTGCGCCAGCGCCAGCGCGAGGTTGAAGCCGGCACGCTCGCCGCGCGATAGCTGGCCGACTTTTTGCTCGGGCAACACGTGGTAATGACCGATCACGCCATCGAAGGCTTGCTGGTTCCAGCGCGGATACTGGTTCCGCTGCATTGTCATCACCTGCGACACCCGCACCCAGTTCGGCAAGGTGTGTTCTTCGTTCACGAAGCCGATCCGGCTGCGATCGTCCGGCGTGAGCCGCTGGCTGTCCTTGCCGAGGATGCGCGCCTCGCCCGCGCTGGGCGGCAGGAATCCCAGCAGGATGCGGAACAGGGTCGATTTGCCGGCGCCATTGGCGCCGACGATGGCGTGGATGCGTCCGCGCGGGATCGCGAGATCGAGGTGATCCAGCGCGAGCTTGCGCCCATAGCGCTTGCTCAGCGCGCGGGTTTCGATGATGTAGTCGCTGTCCGTATCCATTTGTCGGTTTCCAGTGCAGTCGGCTCAATGCCGCTCAGGCGGTCTTGCGGGGAACAAGCTGGCGAAACTCGTGCGCGACGCGCGCCTCCACTTCGTCGGGCGCGAAGCCGAGCGGAACCACGTCGTTGATGAAGCGGCCGACGGCGTCGTCGAGTCGGCGTTCGCGTTCGGCATCGGACAGGCGCTGGCGTGGCAGCGCGACGTAGAAGCCCATGCCCTGGCGCGACTCGAGCCAGCCCTCGGTGGCCAGCTCCGCATAAGCCTTGGCCACGGTGTTGGGGTTGATCATCAGGAGCTGCGCCAGCCCACGCACGCTGGGCAGCTGGTCGCCGCTGGCGAGCTCTTCGGTGGCGATCTTCATGCGCACGGCATCGACGATCTGGCGCACGATCGGGCGCGGATCGCCGGTGGCGATCTGGATCATCAGGGGGGCGGTACGGGCCATGGCATCCATCCGTTTGTGTGTACTAGTACGAATAGTACAGTTGGATGGCGCTTTGTCAACCCGGCATGCGCTGGCGTGCTCGAAGCGGGCTTTCAAGACGCGGGAAGGCAACAACGCGCGCACGCCAGTGGGTGCGCCAGTCCGGTAAGCGGGCATTGCGCGTCATGGATGACGCGCATGAGCCTCCATGGATGGATTCACGGCGTCCCGCGCACCGGAGCTGGTCACCCGATGGCGGGCGGGCGCTTTAAACCCGCCCCAGCACCAGGGTCGCGTTGGTGCCGCCGAAGCCGAAGCTGTTTGACATCACCGTGTCGAGGCGCGCGTCGATCGTCTCGCGCACGATCGGGAAGCCTTCGCAGCGCGGGTCGAGATTGGCGATGTTGGCCGACGCGGCGATGAAGCCGTCGCGCATCATCAACAAGGAATAGATCGCCTCGTGCACGCTGGCCGCGCCGAGCGAATGGCCACTCAGCGCCTTGGTCGACGACAGCTTCGGCACCGCATGGCCGAAAGCCGCGCGCACGGCGTCGAGTTCGGTCACGTCGCCGACCGGCGTCGACGTGCCGTGGGTATTGAGATAGTCGATCTGGCGATCAACGCCCTGCATCGCCATCTGCATGCAGCGCACCGCGCCCTCGCCGCTCGGCGCGACCATGTCGGCGCCGTCGCTGGTCACGCCATAGCCGAGCAATTCGGCATGGATGCGCGCACCGCGATTGATCGCGTGCTCGTAGTCTTCCAGCACCAGCATGCCGGCGCCGCTGCCGATCACGAAACCGTCGCGATCAACGTCGTAAGGGCGCGAAGCCAGGTGCGGGGTCTCGTTGAAATGCGTGGACAGCGCGCCCATAGCGTCGAACTGGCAGGTCATCGCCCAATCGAGCTCTTCGCCACCACCGGCGAACACGATGTCCTGCGCGCCATGGCGGATCAGGTCGGCGGCTGCGCCGATGCAATGCGCTGAAGTGGCGCAAGCCGCGGAAATGGAATAGCTGACGCCGCGGATCGAATACGCCGTCGCCAACGCCGCCGACACCGTCGAGCACATCGTCCGCGGCACCATGTACGGCCCGACCTTGCGCACGCCCTTCTCGCGCATCAGGTCGGCGGTCTCGGTCTGCCAACGCGGCGAACCGCCACCGGAACCGGCGATCACGCCGACGCGCGGCTGGCTGATCGTTTCATCGTCGAGGCCGGCATCGTGGATGGCATCGCCCATCGCCACGTGGGCATAGGCCGCGGCATCCCCCATGAAGCGCTTCTGCTTGCGATCGATGCGCGCCTCGAGGTCGATTTCGCAGACACCGGCGACCTGGCTGCGCAAGCCCATGTCGGCATACGCCTGCATGAAGCGCAGGCCCGACCGGCTTTCGCGCAATGCGCGCGACACTTCGTCCGCGGTGTTGCCCAGCGGCGAGACGATCCCCATGCCGGTGACGACGACGCGGCGCATCAGAACTCGTCCGTGGCGTTGAACAGGCCGACGCGCAGGTTGCTCGCGTGGTAGATCTCGCGACCGTCGACCAGGGTGCGGCCATCGGCGATCACCAGCCGCAACTTGCCGCGCAGGACGCGGCGGATGTCGATCTCGTAGGACACGGTGCGCGCGCTCGGCAGCACCTGTCCGGTGAACTTCACTTCGCCGACGCCCAGCGCGCGACCGCGCCCCTGTTCGCCCAGCCACGGCAGGTAGAAACCGGCGAGCTGCCACATCGCGTCGACGCCGAGGCAACCCGGCATCACCGGATCGTCGATGAAGTGGCAGTCGAAGAACCAGAGGTCGGGACGGATGTCGAGTTCGGCGCGGATGAAGCCCTTGCCGTTGCTGCCGCCATCTTCATTGATCTCGGTGATGCGATCGAACATCAGCATCGGTGGAGCCGGCAATTTCGCATTGCCGGCACCGAACAGCTCGCCGCGGGCACAGGCGAGCAATTGCTCGCGATCGAACGATGAAGCGCGGGTCATTGAAAAGCATCCGTGAACGAACCGGCATTCTACGCGGCGCCGCAGCATCACTCCGGACGATGGCGTACGGTAAAAGCAAAGGCACGCCGGAGCGTGCCTTGCAGGGGGTATCGAAGTCCGCGTGGCTCAGCGACGGCAGTTGCTGTGCCCGGTCTTGAAGAAGCATTGGACCGCACCCTTGTGGCGGTGGTGCGCGCTGGCCACCGCATGGCGATGACGGCGATGCGCGCTGGACAATTCGCGCTTGTGGCGCTGGTGCGCGGCGCCGATGCGGCCGTGGCTGAGATCGCGCACGTCCTGCTTGACGTTGCGGCTGACGAAGTTGCCGTCCTTCCTGACGTTGTGGCCGATCTCGTTGGCCTCGTGCCCCGGCGTGCTTTGCGCGGAGGCCGCACCGGCCATGGCGAGTGCGGCGAACAAGGGAATCGTGGCGAGGAATTTCATCGTTTTCATGCGGGGCTCCAATCGGGAGTGGGGTCCATGCGCAAACGCTAAGTGCCCGACCGTGAACCTTTCCCGTCCCGCGCGACCAGGCTGAAGCCGTGTTCAGAAACGTGGCTGCGACCGTCGCGACGGTAAACTGTGCGTTTCCGGTTCCAGCCAGCTTCGATGCCAGACTCCACGCCCCGCCCCGCCTTCCACGGTTTCGAGCAGATTCCGTTGCGCGAATACGCCGAGCGCGCCTATCTCGATTATTCCATGTACGTGGTGCTGGATCGCGCCCTGCCCTTCATCGGCGACGGTTTGAAGCCGGTGCAGCGCCGCATCATCTATTCAATGAGTGAACTCGGCCTTGGCGCCGGCTCCAAGCCGAAGAAATCGGCGCGCACCGTCGGCGACGTGATCGGCAAATACCATCCGCACGGCGACAGCGCCTGCTACGAAGCGCTGGTGCTGATGGCGCAGCCGTTCTCCTACCGTTATCCGCTGATCGACGGCCAGGGCAACTTCGGTTCCAGCGACGATCCCAAGTCGTTCGCGGCGATGCGATACACCGAATCGAAACTGACGCCGATCGCCGAAATGCTGCTGGCCGAGCTCGGCCACGGCACGGTCGACTGGGACCCCAACTTCGACGGCACGCTGGAAGAGCCGACCTGGCTGCCGGCGCGCCTGCCGCACCTGCTGTTGAACGGCACCACCGGCATTGCCGTCGGCATGGCCACCGACGTGCCGCCGCACAACCTCAACGAAGTCGTCAGCGCCTGCGTCCGCCTGCTCGACGATCCCGATGCGACGGTCGCCGACCTCTGCGAACACGTGCGCGGCCCCGACTATCCGACCACCGCCGAGATCATCACCCCGGCCAGCGACCTGCGTTCGATCTATGAAACCGGCGTCGGCGGCGTGCGGGCGCGCGGCACCTTCGTGCGCGAACACGGCAACATCGTCATCACCGCGCTGCCCTACCAGGTGTCGCCGTCGAAGGTGATCGAGCAGATCGCCGCCCAGATGCGCGGCAAGAAGCTGCCGTGGCTGGAAGACGTGCGCGACGAGTCCGACCACGCCAATCCGGTGCGGATCGTGCTGATCCCGCGCAGCAACCGCGTCGACACCGAACAGTTGATGGGCCACCTGTTCGCCACCACCGACATCGAGAAGAGCTATCGCGTCAACATGAACGTGATCGGCCTCGATGGGCGTCCGCAGGTGAAGAACCTGAAGATGCTGCTGGAGGAATGGCTGCAGTTCCGCACCGACACGGTCACGCGCCGGCTCAAGCATCGCCTCGAGAAGGTCGAACGCCGCCTGCACCTGTTGGACGGCTTGCTGGTCGCGTTCCTCAACCTCGACGAAGTGATCCGCATCATCCGTACCGAGGACGAACCGAAGCAGGCGTTGATCGCGCGCTTCGAGCTGAGCGAGGAGCAGGCCGATTACATCCTCGAGACCAAGTTGAAGCAGCTGGCGCGCCTCGAGGAAATGAAGATCCGCGGCGAGCAGGACGAACTCGATGCCGAACGCGACCGCCTGATTTCCATCCTCGGCAGCAAGGCCAAGCTCAAGAAGCTGATCAAGGACGAATTGCTGGCGGACGCCAAGAAGTTCGGCGACGCCCGCCGTTCGCCACTGGTCGAACGCGAAGCCGCGCAGGCACTGGACGAAACCGAACTGGTCGCCAGCGAACCGGTGACGATTGTCCTGAGCGAAAAAGGCTGGGTGCGCGCCGCCAAGGGCCACGATATCGATGCCGCTTCGCTTTCCTATCGCGAAGGCGACGCATTGCTGGCGGCGACGAATGGGCGCAGCAACCAGCAGGTCGCCTTCCTCGATTCGACTGGCCGCAGCTATTCGACCGCCGCGCACACGCTGCCTTCCGCGCGTGGCAATGGCGAGCCGCTGACCGGACGCTTCTCGCCGGCGGCGGGCGCGACCTTCCGCGGGATTGCGACTGGCGACAACGATGCGCGCTTCGTGCTCGCATCGAGCGAAGGCTACGGCTTCGTCACCCGTTTCGAAAACCTGACCGGACGAAACAAGGCCGGCAAGGCGATGCTGTCCGTCACCGGTAACGCCAAGGTGCTGCAACCGTCGGCTGCCAGCAACGTCGCCAGCGATCGCATCGCCATCGCCACCAGTGCCGGCCACGTCCTGGTGTTCGCCTTGTCGGAACTGCCGGAACTCGACAAGGGCAAGGGCAACAAGCTGATCGAAATCCCCAAGGCCAAGCGCGGCACCGAGCAGGTGATCGCGATCGCCGTCGTGCCGCAGAACGGCAAGCTGGTGGTGAAGTCGGGATCGCGCAACATGACGCTGTCGTGGAAGGAACTCGACGACTACATCGGCGCGCGGGCTTCACGTGGCAGCCTGTTGCCGCGCGGTTGGCAGAAAGTGGATGCATTGGATGTCGAGTAATCGCATGCGAACGTTCTCCCGCGTTGCGACGCGTTGGGCAATATCGTCCGTGCAATTGATCGCGGCGCAGTAATGGACGCGGCGTTCTGGCACCAGCGCTGGGCCGACGGCCAGATCGGCTTCCACCAGTCGGCACCGACGCCATTGATGCTGAAGCATTGGCCGTCGCTCGATGTGGCGAAAGATGCGCGGGTCTTCGTGCCGCTGTGCGGCAAGTCGCTGGACATGGCGTGGTTCGCTTCGCAGGGTTACCGCGTGCTCGCCGTGGAGCTGTCGCGCACGGCCGTGGAACAGTTCTTTTCCGAACACGGATTGGCGCCGCAAATCACGACAAGCCGCTACGGTTCGCACTATCGCGCCGGCCCGATCGAAATCATCGTCGGCGACGCCTTCGGGCTTGATGCCGAGGTCTTGCGCGACTGCGCGGCGGTATTCGATCGCGCGGCGATCATCGCACTGCCACCGCAACTGCGCGCCCGCTATGTCGAGGAACTCTACGGACGCCTGCCAGCCGGCTGTCGCGGCCTGCTGATCACCCTCGAATATCCGCAGGCCGAGCGCGATGGCCCGCCGTTCTCCGTCCCGGAAGACGAAGTCCACGCCCGATTCGATCGCGAGTGGAACGTCGATCGCATCGATCGACGTCCGATTCCGGCCGACCACCCGGGCTTCATCGGTGGCGTCACCCGACTCGACACTGCGGTCTACACGCTGCGCAAGCGTTAACCGGCCAAGGCCGCGTTGTGCACGCCGGCTACCGCACGCCCGGAGGGATCGGCCATGTTCGCGAACGCGGCATCCCAGGCGATCGCCGCCGGTGACGAACAGGCGATCGACTTGCCGCCCGGCACCGTGTTGGCGCAGGCCTCGCCCGGGAACTGATCCTCGAAGATGCGGCGATAGAAATACGCCTCCTTGGTCTGCGGCGCGTTGATCGGGAATCGCTGCCCTACCGCGGCCAATTCGGCGTCGCTGACGTGCGCTTCTGCGTGCGCCTTCAGCCCGTCGATCCAGCCATAGCCGACGCCATCGCTGAACTGTTCCTTCTGCCGCCACAGGATCTCCTTGGGCAGATAGCCTTCGAACGCCTCGCGCAGCACCGATTTCTCGATGCGCCCGCCTCCGGACATCTTGTGCTTCGCATCCATGCGCATCGCCACGTCCATGAACTCGACGTCGAGGAAGGGCACGCGCGGTTCGACGCCCCAGGCCATCATCGACTTGTTGGCGCGCAGGCAGTCGTAGCTGTGCAATGCATCCAGCTTGCGCACCAGTTCGTCGTGGAACTCGCGGGCGTTCGGCGCCTTGTGGAAATACAGATAGCCGCCGAACAACTCGTCACTGCCCTCGCCCGACAGCACCATCTTCACCCCCATCGCCTTGATCCGCCGCGCCAGCAGGAACATCGGCGTCGACGCGCGGATGGTGGTGACGTCATAGGTTTCGATGTGGCGGATCACTTCCGGCAATGCATCCAGCCCTTCCGCGAAGGTGTAGGTGAAGCCGTGGTGCACGGTGCCAAGCGCATTCGCTGCAATTTGCGCAGCCGCAAGATCGGGCGAACCTTCCAGGCCGATGGCGAAACTGTGCAGGCGCGGCCACCACGCTTCGCCGCGATCGTCATCCTCGATGCGCTGGCGCGCGAACTTCGCCGCGCACGCGGCAACCAGCGACGAATCCAGCCCCCCCGACAACAGCACGCCATAGGGCACGTCGCTCATCAACTGGCGATGCACCGCGCGCTCGAATGCTTCGCGCAACTCCGCCCTGTCGGCGGCGACGCCCTCCACTGCGTCGTATTCGCGCCATGCACGCCTGTACCAACGCACCGGCTCGCCACCACGCGCACTGTCGTAGACGTGGCCGGGCGGGAATGCGGCGACATCCTCGCAAACGCGCGCGATCGCCTTCATCTCCGATGCGACCCAGACCCGGCCATCGGCATCGTGCCCCCAGTACAACGGGCAGATGCCCATGTGGTCGCGGGCGATGATGAAGCGCCTGGCCTCCTCGTCCCACAATGCGAACGCGAAGATGCCGTTGAGGCGACCCAGCCACGTTTCCGGCGACTCGCCATCGCGATGCAGCGCGTTGATGACTTCGCAGTCGGACCCGGTCTGGAACGCATAGGGATGCGCGAGACGACGCTCGAGATCGCGATGGTTGTAGATCTCGCCGTTCACCGCCAGCACCAACCCGCCATCACCGGAACGGATCGGCTGCGCGCCACCGGCGGGATCGACGATCGCCAGGCGTTCGTGCACCAGCAACGCATTGGCGCCGGCATGCACGCCGCTCCAGTCGGGGCCGCGATGACGCTGGCGCGCGGACAGCGACAACGCGAGCGGCCGCAGGGGCTGCAGGTCCGCACCAGGGCGGAGGTCGAAGACGCCGAGAATGGAACACATGGTGGAACTCCTGGGTTTTTGAAGGGCGCATAACGAAAAAGCCCGCACGTTTCGGTGCGGGCTTTCGGGTGTTGAGCGTGTGACGCGCGCTAACGACCGACCCGCGGGGGGCTGGCGTTGTTGCGATTATTGATGGCGAAGGCGCGGGTCATAGCCTGACCTTACCCCAGTTTTGCCGCAGTGCGCAACGGTTGCGCCAGCAACTGTTCGACCGGGACCGGCGGGAACCTTTTCCGCGGTCATTGCATCGGACGTATAACAGGCCGGAGGATCCGCCATGTCGAACATCCGCATCGCCACCGATTACGCCTCGGCATCGCTTGCCGAACTGGTGGCGCTGGCCCGCGCCGGCGAGCGCGAGGCATACCGCCACATCATGCAGCGCTCCAACCAGCGCCTGTTCCGCACTGCACGCGCGGTCCTCAACGATGACGCCGAAGCCGAGGACGCCCTGCAGGACGCCTATGCCAGTGCGTTTTCGGCGCTCGGTGATTTCCGCGGCGATGCCGAGGTCACCACCTGGCTGACACGCATCGTCCTCAATGCCTGTTACCAGCGCCTGCGCACACGTCGCCCCGCGGTCGACCTCGACCAGGTCGAGGCCGCGCACGACGACACCCACATCCTGCAATTCCCGACGAGGTATGGCATGGAAGATCCGGCGAATTCCGCTGCGCGGGCCGAGATCCGCGGGCTGATCGAATCCGCAGTGGGCATGCTGCCGGAAGCTTTCCGGGTCGTGTTCGTATTGCGCGACATCGAAGGCTGCAGCGTCGAGGAAACCGCACAGGCGCTCGGCATCCGCGAGGAAACGGCGAAAACGCGCCTGCATCGCGCGCGCCGGCAATTGCGCGACGCCTTGCACGACAGTGTCGAAACCTCCCTGCACGACGCCTTCCCCTTCCTCGGCCCCCGTTGCGCGCGCCTGACAGCTGCAGTGATGCAGCGGCTCGAATCCGACCCCCGCGATACAACCACTCCAGGAGACCACTGACATGCTCGGTTATGCACTCATCGTTTTCGCCATCGCTGCGCTCGGCGGCCTGGTGATGGCCACGCGCGTGCTGCGCGGGCATTTCGCCCCGTGGGCACTTTCGGTGTTGCACGCGCTGCTTGGCGCGACCGGCCTCGTGCTTCTCATCATGCTGCTGCTCCAGGGTTCGACGCCACAGCGGGTGATGATCGGTTTCGCCCTGCTGGTACTGGCAGCGCTCGGCGGCTTCTTCCTGGCATCGTTCCATCTCCGTCGCGCCCTGCCGCCGAAAGCAGTCGTCGTCATCCACGCGGGTGTTGCCGTGGCCGGCTTCCTCACCCTGCTGAGCATGGCGATCTGATCATGGCGGCGCGCCATCCATTGCATCCCGCGCTGGTGCATTTCCCGGTGGCGTGCTGGTCGCTGGCGACGGTCGCCGATCTTGCCAGCCTCCATTTCGGCGAACGCGCATGGTGGCTCGGCGGAATACTGTTGCTGGCCGGCAGCACGCTGGCGTTGCCAGCCATGCTCGCCGGTTTGTACGAGCTGGCGCTCATCCCCGCCGGCAGTCCGGCGATGCAGACCGTGTACCTGCACATGGGCGCGATGCTCGTCGCGTTCACGCTGTATCTCGCCAGCCTGTTGTTGCGCGCACAACACTTCCAGTTGCATCGGCCCGGCAATGCCTCCCTCGCTTTCGACATTGCCGGGTTTCTTGCACTCGCCGTGGGCGGCTGGTGCGGCGGCCGGATCGTTTATCACTACGGCATCGGGACACGCCAGGCATGAGATTGACCAAGGACACTTCCGCACCGCGACTCGAACTGTTCGACATGCGTGGCCAACCCGTCCATCTCGGACAGCCATCGGGCCGGCGCTCGCTGGTGTGCTTCTTCCGCGATGCCGCCTGCCCGTTCTGCAATTTCAGGATTTACGAGCTGACGCTGCACCACCAAGCGTTGTCGGAAAAGGGCCTCGACATCATTGCGGTGTTCACTTCGGACGTCGCCGCCGTCAAGCGCTTCGTGGCACGCACGCCGCGGCCGTTCGTGGTGATCGCCGATCCATCGTCTTCGGCGCACACCGCTTACCGCATCGAATCCTCGCTGGTCGGCAAGTTCAAGGCGATCACCACGCGCGTCTCGACCTTGCTTCGCGGGCTGCGCATGGTCGGCCTCGCCGGACTCAATACCAGCAACCTCCTTCCGGCAGATTTCCTCATCGACGAGCGCGGCAACATCGCCGAAGCCTGGTATGGCAACGACGCCGGAGATCGCATTCCATTCGCGCGCGTCCATGCCTTCCTTGAAGCGCCCGTCCCGGCGCGTTGATCAATCCGCGAGCAACCGTTCGATCACCGCGCCATACAGTCCCGGCAGGCGTTCCAGGTCATCGACACGGACGTGCTCGTCGACCTTGTGGATGCTGGCATTGACCGGCCCGATCTCGACGCACTGCGCACCCAGCGGCGCGATGAAGCGCGCATCGGACGTGCCGCCACCCGTGCTTTCTTCCGGTGCATTGCCCGAGACTTCCGTCAGCACTTCACGCACCACGCGGCGCAATTCGCCTTCCGGGGTAAAGAACGGTTCACCGCCGCGCTGCCACTCGATCACGTAATCGACGCCATGCGATTTCAGCACCGTTTCGCAGGCCTGCTCCAGTCGCTCCGCGCTCCAGTTGGGGTTGTAGCGCAGGTTGAACAGCACATCGAGCTGGCCGGGAATCACGTTGTTGGCGCCATTGCCGGCATGGGTGTCGGTGATCTGGAAACTGGTCGGCGGGAAGGTTTCGTAGCCATCGTCCCAGCGGCGCGCAGCGAGTTCGGCCAGTGCAGGCAATGACTGATGGATCGGATTCCGCGCTTTTTCCGGATAGGCGACATGGCCCTGGATGCCGCGCACGTGCAACTTCGCCGACAAGGTGCCGCGCCTGCCGACGCGCACCAGATCGCCCAGTTTTTCCTTGGAGGACGGCTCGCCGGTGATGCACCAGTCGATGCGCTGTCCGCGTTCGCGCAACGTGGTTGCCACGCGACGCACGCCATCGATCGCCACGCCCTCCTCGTCCGAGGTCAGCAGGATGGCCAGCGTGCCACGATGATCGGGATGCGCCGCGACGAACTGTTCCGCCGCGATCACGAAGGAAGCGACGCCGCTCTTCATGTCGGCCGCGCCGCGTCCGTACAGCACCCCGTCGCGGATTTCCGGCACGAAGGGATCGCTGCTCCACGCTTCGTGCGGGCCCGGTGGCACCACGTCGGTATGGCCGAGCAGCACCAGTACTGGCGCGCCCTCGCCATGCGTCGCCCACAGATTGTCGACATCGCCATGGCGCAGGAATTCGCTGCGGAACCCGGATTTCTCCAGTCGCCCGGCGATCAGCGGCAGGCAACCGGCGTCGTCGGGCGTGATCGAACGGCGTTCGATCAGCGCCTTCGTCAATTCGAGGACCGCGCTCACTTGCCGCCCCCGAACAGCTTCTTGAAACCGTTGTCGCTGAAGCCCTGGTGGATGCCGCCATCGTCCATCACCACCAGTGGGCGTTTCACCAGCGTCGGATGCTCACGCAGCAACAGTTTCCACTCGGCATCGGAACCCGGCGTCTTGCGACTCGGTGGCAGATTTCGCCACGTCGTCGACGCCTTGTTGATCAGCGCATCCCAGCCGCCCACCGCGTCCTTCCACGCCACGAAAGTCTCGGGCGCCTGCGGCGACTCGCGCACGTCGACGAAGCTGTAGTCGATCCCGAAGCGTTTCAGCCAGTTCTGCGCCTTCTTGCAGGTATCGCAGTTCTTCAGTCCGTAGAGCGTCGGCATGGATCGGGCTTCATCGCGGGAATGGACGGATTATCGCCAATCCGTCCATTCCGCGCCCGACCTCGTTACTGCAGGACGGAAACCTCGATCGCGGTCGGATGCGCGGCGTCCTGGTAGACGCGCTGGGTCGCCTTGATGAAGTCGCTGTCCTTGGCCTGGTAGATGTTAGGCACGTACTTCTGCGGATTGCGGTCGATGAAGGGGAACCACGTCGACTGCACCTGCACCATGATGCGGTGGCCGGCCTTGAAGGTGTGGAACACGTCGTTGAGCGTGTAGTTCACCGCGGTCGGCTGGTTGGGCACGAACGGTTCCGGCTTCTCGAAGCTGTTGCGGAAGCGCGCGCGCATCGGCTCGCCGCGCACCATCGTCTGCTGGCCGCCGCGATCGGGCTTGCCGGCGCGACGATCTTCATCCGTATACCCCGGCATCTTGTCGGGATTGACGTCGATCAGCTTGACGATGAAATCGGAATCGGTGCCGCTGGTGCTCACCCACAGCTTGACCTTGATCGGCCCGGCCAGCGTGGTGTCCGCGGCCAACGGTTCGCTGGTGTAGGTGATCACGTCCGGACGCGACGATGCGAAGCGCTGGTCGGCGGCGATGTAGTCGCGGCTCCAGCGGTTGATGATCTCGGTGGTGTACGGCACCGGATGCGCGGGATCGCTGATGTATTCGCCGTAACCCTTGGCGATCGTCGGCTTGGCGTCGAACTTCAGGCCGTTGCCCGGCTGGAAGTAGATCGTGCGCGGCGTGACGTTCTTCGGCGGCCAGCTGTCGAAGCGCTGCCACTGGTTGCTGCCGGTCTCGAACACCCAGGCTTCCGGCAGGTCCGGATCCGGACCGCCCTTCAGCCAATGCTTGAAGAATGCGTATTCGATCGGGCGGTAATCGAGCGCGGTGTCGCGGCCGAATTCGGCGTCGCCAACGCTGCGGCCGGTGCCGCGCAGCCAACCGCCATGCGTCCACGGCCCGATGATGATCGAGTTGTGGATGCCGGGATTCTTCTGCTCGACGGCCTTGTACAGGTGCAGCGGACCGTAGAGGTCCTCGGTGTCGAACCAGCCGCCGACGAACAGCACCGCCGCCTTGACGTTGTTCATCTTCGAGGGAAGGTCACGGTCCTGCCAGAACTTGTCGTAGTTGGGGTGGGCGACGATGTCGTCCCAGAACGCGATCGGCTGCACGAAGCGCTTCGGCGCATTCGAGAGCGCACCGAGCTTCAGGTAGTAGTCGTAGCCATCCGGCGTGCCGAAATCGACGCCCTTCGGCTGTTCCGGCGTCGGCTTGGGATGCGGATAGCCGAAACCGCCGTTGAAGAAGCCATAGGCCATGTTGAGCACGAAGGCGCCGTTGCGATGCATGTCGTCGCCGAGGAACCAGTTGCCGATCGGCGCCTGCGGCGAGACCGCGACCAGCGCCGGATGGGTATTGATCGCACCGATCGCGGTGTAGAAACCGGGATAGCTGATGCCCCACTGGCCAACCTTGCCGTTGTTGCCACGGACGTTCTTGACCAGCCAGTCGACCGTGTCCCAGGTGTCGGTGGTTTCATCGACCTTGCCGCCGACCGGGCGCATGTTGACGTATTCGCCTTCCGACATGAAGCGGCCGCGCACGTCCTGGAACACGAAGATGAAACCGTCCTTCTCGTAGTCGGCGGTCTGGCCCAGCGTGCTCTTGTACTTGTCGCCATACGGGCCCGACGAATACGGCGTGCGCTGCATCAGCATCGGATAGGTCTTGCCGGGGCCGGCATCCTTGGGCGAATACACCACCGTGTGCAACTTCACTCCGTCGCGCATCGCGACGTCGTATTCCTGCTTGTCGTAGTGCGCCTTGACGTATTCACCGCGCGCCTTCATCTCCGCCATCATGTCGGCCATCTGCGCGGCCTGCGACTTGGCAGCGGGGGCTGGCGCGGTGGATTGGGCGGTAACAGTCGTGGCCGACGCAGCGATCAGGGCGGCGGCCAGCAGGGAGGTTTTCAGGCGCATGGCAGGAGTCCGGGGAGGAGAATCCTGCAGTTGTCTCACTTGCAGTGACTTCCGGCATAGGCCAAAAGTCACGCTCGAGTCATCGATCGCGGATCAATCGGCCAAACCGCGCAGCAATTCGTTGACCGATGTCTTGGCGCGGGTCTTCTCGTCCACCTGCTTGACGATCACTGCGCAATACAGCGAATGGCTGCCATCGGCCGACGGCAACGATCCCGACACCACCACGCTGCCCGGCGGCACCGCGCCGTAGCTGATCTCCTTCGTCGCGCGGTTGTAGATGCGGGTCGACTGGCCAATGAAGACACCCATGCCGATCACGCTGTGGTGGCCGACGATCACGCCTTCCACCACTTCCGAACGTGCGCCGATGAAGCAGTGGTCCTCGATGATGGTCGGCGACGCCTGCAAGGGTTCCAGCACGCCGCCGATGCCGGCGCCGCCACTGATGTGGCAGTGCTTGCCGACCTGTGCGCAGGAACCGACCGTTGCCCAGGTATCGACCATCGTGCCCTCGCCGACATGCGCGCCGATATTGACGAAACTCGGCGTCAGCACCACGTCCTTGGCCAGGTGCGCGCCACGCCTGACGATGCTGCCCGGCAGCGCACGCACGCCCAGCGCGCGGAAGCGCTCGGCATCGAACCCTTCGAAACGCAGCGGGATCTTGTCCCACCACGGCGCCGGATCACCCGGCATCACCCGCATGTCCTGGGTGCGGAAATACAGCAGCACGGCCTTCTTCAGCCATTCGTTGACGTGCCAGCCGTCATCGCGCGGTTCGGCAACGCGCAGCACACCCTCTTCCAGTCCTTCGATCGCGGCATCAACGTGCGGGCTCAGGGCATCGATGGCGGCGGCATCGAGTTCGGCGCGTCGATCCCATGCGGATTCGATGGTCTGCTGCAACGATGGTGCGGTCATGCATGGTCTCCCTGGAGGGTTGCGGACAGGGCCTGGCGCAGGTCGTCCTGCGCGGCACTGTCCAGAGGTTGTCCGTCGGCGCGGCTGATCCGGAATACGTCTTCGGCGCGCTCGCCGAAGGTGGCGATGCGGGCATCGTGCACCGCATAGCGATGTTGCAGCAACAGGTGCGCGATGTCGGCAAGCAAGCCCGGCCGGTCATTGCACACGATCGCGAGCACGCTGCGACCGTACTCCTCGGAAAACCCGACCTGCGGCGCGACGCGGAAATGCCGGAGGTGGCTCGGTCGCGAATGGCGCGCCGGCTTCACCTGGTCAAGCGGGCGCGACAGCACGTCGGCGAGCCGGCGCTCGACCTCGGCAGGTTCGACTGCGCGACGGGCATCGCGCGGCATCAGCACGAAGGTGTCGAGCACATGCCCTTGCGGCGCATCCAGCAGGCGCGCATGCAACACGTCGAGGCCGATGCGATCGAGCGTGGCGACGATGGCGGCGAACAAGCCGGGACAATCAGGCGTGTGCACCAGCAATTCCAGCGTGGTATCTCCCGCGGCGGGGTGGCGCGCGGCAACCCGGGTTTCGCCGGGAAGCATGCTCGACAGCTGCGACGCCATCCACGCCAGCTGTTCGGCGCGGGCATGGAGGAAACTGCGGTCGGGCAACCAGCGCATGCCGTCGTCGTCGCGACCCATGCCATCAAGCAGCAAACCGACATTCGCTTGCGCCTCGGCGATGCGCGCATCGATGGAGACGGGATCGTCGGAACCGCGGCGCAAGGCCAGTCGCGTCGCGACGTAGAGATCGCCGAGCAGGCGATCCTTCCACGCGTTCCACAGCTTGGGCGACGTCGCCGCGATGTCGGCGCAGGTCAGCAGGTAAAGGTGATCAAGGCGCTCGCGGTCACCGACGAGCTTCGCGAACTTCTGCACTACCTCGGCGTCGCTGATGTCCTGCTTCTGCGCGGTCACCGACATCGTCAGGTGTTGTTCCACCAGCCACGCCACCAGCGCGGTGTCGGCATCGGAGAGATCATGGGCGATGCAGAACTCGCGCGCGTCCACCGCACCGAGCACGGAATGATCGCCACCGCGGCCCTTGGCGATGTCGTGGAACAGGCCAGCCAGCAACAGCAACTCGGGCTTGCGCAACAGCGGCCAGACCTCGTGCGCACGGGCGAAGCGCCGGGTATCGGCGCCACTGGCGAACAGCGCGAAATTGCGCAGCAACGCCAGCGTGTGCTGGTCAACCGTATAGGTGTGGAACAGGTCGAACTGCATGCGCCCGGTCACCCGCGCGAACGCCGGGATCCAGCGCGCCAGCACACCGAGGCGCGCCATGCGCTCCAGCGTCGCCACCGCCCCCGCTGCAGCCAGCAGCTGCATGAACCGTTCGCGCAATGCCGGCGATGCGTCTGTATAGGCGGGGACTGACGACAGCGCTTCGGCCAACGCGCGTGCAGTACGCGAATGCAGGCCGCGAACCGCTGGCTCGCGCTCCCAGGTCGCGAACAGATCGAAGATGCGCGCCGGATCGCCCGCCGGCCACGCCGGATCGCGCGCGACCAGATAGCCGCGCTGCAATTCGAATTCGTCGTCGATCTCCTCGGCGACCGCCTCGCCTTCCAGCTGTTCCTCGAATCGTTGCAGCAGGCGATCGCCGATCCGCTGCACGCGCGCGGCGCTGCGATAGAACTCCTGCATCATCGCCTCGACCATGGCGTTGTCGGCCTGCTCGACGCGATTCATCCGCGCCGCCAGCGCGCGCTGGTGATCGAAACGCATGCGCTCCTCGCGCTTTCCGGCGACCAGGTGCAGGCCGTAGCGCAAGCGTTGCAACACGCCTGCGCAATGCTCGAGCGTTTCGCGCTCGCCATGCCCGAGCTGGCCCAGCGATTCCAGCGCATCCAGCCCCGGCGCCCCGAGCACGCGCATCGCCATCCAGCGCAGCGTTTGCAGGTCGCGCAGGCCGCCCGGACCTTCCTTGATATTGGGTTCGAGATTGTCGGCGGTATCGTCGAAACGGGCGTGGCGCGCCCGCAATTCCTCGCGCTTGCCCTCGAAGTACTGCGCCGGCGACCACGAGCGTTCCGGCGCGATGGCATCGACCAATTTCGCTACCGCCGCTTCCGCACCTTCCAACAGGCGCGCATCCATCAACGCCGTGACTGCGGTGATGTCGTCGCGGGCGGCGGCGATGGTTTCATCCTGCGAACGCACGCTGTGCGAGACCGGGATGCGCGCATCCCACAACAGGGCGATGCAGCGTGAAATCGCTTCGGCGACCTCAGGGCGCGCGGCCTGTTCCGTCAACACCAGCAGGTCGACGTCGGACTGCGGGTACAAACTGGAGCGGCCGTAGCCGCCAACCGCGAACAACGCGGCATCGATCGAATCCGGAATGCATTGCGTCCACGCCTCGCGCACCAATGCATCGATGCCGGCCGACCGCGCGGCGGTCAGTGTCGCTGCGGCCTCGCCGCGATCGAAACGCGCGGCAAGCTGCGCATCCAGCGCCTGCACGCGTTCACGCGCAGACTGCGCCCACGCGGCGTCCGCAGCGGAGTCGATCACGCCGGCGGCGGTGGACTGCCGGCCGAGACCGTCAGCACTTCGTAGCCGGTCTCGGTCACCACGATCATGTGCTCCCACTGCGCGGACAACTTGCGGTCCTTGGTGACCACGGTCCAGCCATCGGGCAGCAGCTTGGTGTGGAAACCGCCTTCGTTGATCATCGGTTCGATGGTGAAGGTCATGCCCGGCGCCAGCACCAGTCCCTGCCCCGGCTTGCCGTAGTGCTTCACCTGCGGTTCGTCGTGGTAGATCTTGCCGATGCCGTGGCCGCAGTAATCGCGCACCACGCTGAAGCGCTCGGCTTCGGCGAGCTGCTGGATCGCGTGGCCGACATCGCCGAGGGTGGCGCCCGGCTTCACGACGCGGATGCCGGCCCACATCGCCTTGTAGGTAGTCTCGACCAGGCGCTTCGCCATCACCGACGGCTCGCCGACGAAATACATGCGGCTGGTATCCCCGTGCCAGCCGTCCTTGATCACGGTGACGTCGATGTTGACGATGTCGCCGTCCTTCAGGACCTTGGCATCACTGGGGATGCCGTGGCAGATCACGTTGTTGACCGAGGTGCACAGGGTCTTGGGGTAGCCGCGGTAGCCGATGTTCGCCGGGATCGCGCCCTGCACGTTCACGATGTGCTCGCGAGCGATGCGGTCGAGCTCCTCGGTGCTGACGCCCGGGCGCACGTGCTCGGCCATGAGGTCGAGGACCTCGGAGGCGAGGCGCCCGGCTTCACGCATGGCTTCGATTTCGGCGGCGTTCTTGATATGCATGCGGTCATTATCGCCGATCCGTCAAGGCCCGGCGAGGCACCCCAACCCGAATCCTGCTATCATTGTTGGCTGTTTCACGCCCACGCCATGCGTCATTGGCGAATACACACCTGCAGCACACACCCGCGCCGGGGTGTCCCGAGGCCTCCAGCCAAGGGATCTGTCGCGGAGGCCGCAGGGAGGCCCAACCCCGGAATCCGTCGCCCTCGCGGGCGAACCGCCATCCATTCCCTTAGGCGGTGGATTCCCCATCAGGAGTACAAGCAATGCCCCAGATCACCATGCGCCAGATGCTGGAAGCCGGCGTCCATTTCGGCCACCAGACCCGCTACTGGAACCCCAAGATGGGCCCGTACATCTTCGGCGCCCGCGGCAAGATCCACATCATCAACCTCGAGAAGACCGTCCCGCTGTTCAACGACGCGATGAACTTCCTCTCGAAGATCGCCCAGAAGCGCGGCACCGTGCTGTTCGTCGGCACCAAGCGCAGCGCCCGTGATTCCGTGAAGGAAGAAGCCGAGCGTTGCGGCCAGCCGTTCATGACCCAGCGCTGGCTGGGCGGCACCCTGACCAACTTCGCCACCGTGAAGAAGTCGGTCAGCCGCCTGAAGGAACTGGAAGCCGCGGAAACCGACGGCACCTTCCAGAAGCTGGTCAAGCACGAAGTGATGACCCTGCGCCGCGAGCGCGACAAGCTGGAAGCCTCGCTGGGCGGCATCAAGGACATGAACCGCCTGCCCGACGCGCTGTTCGTGATCGACATCGGCCATGAAGACATCGCCATCAAGGAAGCCAAGACCCTCGGCATCCCGGTGGTCGCCGTCGTCGACACCAACTACGACCCGGCCCTGGTCGACTACGCCATCCCCGGCAACGACGACGCCATCCGCGCCGTGCAGCTGTACGCCCGCGCCGCCGCCGACGCCGTGCTGGAAGGCAAGGCCGCCTCGCCGAACGCCGCCAGCGTGAGCGAGGACGACTTCGCCGCCGAAGGCAAGCCGGCCCGCGGCCGCGCCCCGGCCCGCAACAAGGCCAATGCCGCCAAGGCTGCCGAAGGCGAAGGCGAAGTGATGGCCCGTGCCGAAGCCGAAGTGGCCGAGAACGAAGCCGTCGAGCGCGACGCCGCGGTGTAATCCCGCCGCAACCGGGCCGGCGCCGCGAACATCTGGCCCCGGCTTGGTTGATCAACGCGTCGCAACGCGCGTGACGTCACAAAGGCGTCGTGTTTATTTCTTCAAATATCGCGTTTCTCCCCTCGCAATGAGGGGAGCTACCGCATTAACAAACACCCGAGGTTTACCCAATGGCAGAAATCACCGCTTCCCTGGTCAAGGAACTGCGCGAGCGCACCGGCGCCGGCATGATGGAGTGCAAGAAGGCACTGACCGAAAACAACGGCGACATCGACGCCGCGGCCGAGTGGCTGCGCAAGTCGGGCCTCGCCAAGGCCGACAAGAAGGCCGACCGCGTGGCCGCTGAAGGCCGCATCGCGATGGCGCAGGCCGGCGGCAAGGCCGTGCTGGTCGAAGTGAACTCCGAAACCGACTTCGTCGCCAAGGACGCCAACTTCATCGCCTTCACCGACGCCGTCGCCCAGGCCGCCCTGGCCTCCGGCGCCGCCGATGCCGAAGCCCTGAAGACCGCCAAGCTCGCTTCGGGCGAGACGGTTGAAGAAGCCCGCGCGGCCGCCATCGCCAAGCTCGGCGAGAACATCCAGGTCCGTCGCCTGGTCGCCATCGACAGCGCCAACAACGTCGCGGCCTACGTCCACGGCGGCAAGATCGGCGTGCTGGTCGAGGCGAAGGGCGGCGACGCCGACTTCGCGCGCGGCGTGGCCATGCACGTGGCGGCGATGAACCCGCCGTACAACAAGGCCGCCGACGTGCCGGCCGACTTCGTCGAGAAGGAAAAGGAAATCGAGCTGGCCAAGATGTCCGAGAAGGACAAGGCCAAGCCGGCCGACATCCTCGAGAAGATCATCGGCGGCAAGATCGCCAAGATTGTCAACGAAGTCACCCTGTACGGCCAGCCCTTCGTGCTCAACACCGACCTGAGCGTCGAAGCCGCGGCCAAGGCCGCCGGCGCCGACGTGGTGCGTTTCCAGCGCTTGGCCGTGGGCGAAGGCATCGAGAAGGTGAAGGAAGACTACGCCGCCGAAGTCGCCAAGGCGATGCAGGTGTGACTTCCATGCCCGCGTGAACGAGGAAGCCCGCTGGCGACAGCGGGCTTTTTTGTTGGCGTGTGACGGAATACGGCAGCGCATGCGCAATGAAGTGACGCGACGTCACTTCATTAAATTGTTTTCATGTCCCGTTGAACGACGGTTCATTTGCGAATCACCGTCGCATTGCCCGAATGCCACGCAAATCTTGATGAGAATCGCGTTCGGGAGTCCAATTTCGCCAAATAGTTGTCGCATCGCACAATTTTGATTTCCTTTACAGCAAGTCCGGCATCATCTGGCACGGCTCCTGCTCATGGATGGGCGATACCCCGCTTCACCCACCCTTCCCCAGGAATCCGCCCCATGAAGAAGCTTTCTCTCCTTGCCGTTGCCCTGCTGGCCGCGGCCCCGATGCTCGCCAACGCCGAATCCGCCTTCACCACCGGTACCGGCACCCCGATTACCGCCGCGGCACGCCTCGATTTCCGTGTCACGGTTCCGAAGATCCTGTACCTGCAGGTCGGCAGCGGCACCAACATGGCTGCCAACTCGACGATCAATCTCATCGACTTCACGGTGAATGCAGCCAATGTCGGCGATGGCACCCAGGTGGCCGCCACCGCTGGTTCGGGCGATCTCGGCAATGGCGTCGTGACTGCGAAGCTGGTCGGCAACAACGGCACGATCAGCTTTTCATCGGCCACTTCCGGCGCCCTGAACAGCGGCACCGACACCATCTCGTACGCCCAGATCAGCACCGCCGCCGCCATCAACACCTCGGCAACGGCACTCCCCGCCCCGGCCCTGGCCGACGGCGCGACCACCACCATCTCGGTTGCCCCGGCATCCGGCAAGGTCGTGAACCAGGACGCCAAGTGGACGTACAAGTACCTCAACACGGCGATCGTCGCCCCGGGTACCTACGGTGGCGTGAACGCCAACAATGGCCGCGTGACCTACACGGCTTCCATGCCCTGACCTGCTGTTCCCGTCGCCGCAATTGCAGGCTGGCTTGATGCCAGCCTGCTTCCCGAGTGCATCGTCATGATCCCGCGTCCCCCGATCTCCCCGCATGCCCTGTTGGCCGGTGCCCTGGCGATGTGCGTCGGCATGTCGGCCGCTGCATTCACCACCACGATCAGTTCGTCGACCACCAAGGCGCTTTATCTGCGCATCGGCGACGGCACGATGACCGGCGGCAACTACAACAGCGGCGGTACTCCCGGCAACAACTCCACCATCAACCTGGTCTCGGTGACCGTTCCGGCCACCGCGCTGGGCAACGCAACCGCGCAGGCGATGACCGGAACCGGCAGCACCACCAGCAGCTGGGACGGCTATGCCTTCTGCAATGCCGGGCAGGTCTATATCGGTGGCTTCTATCGCTATACCAGCAGCGGGGGCACCGCGGTGCTGTCCGCGCAATCGTCCTCACCGTTGACGGACGGGGCAGGCAACAGCATCCCCTTCACACAGATCAGCTGGACCAGCTCCGGCAACGGCGATACCGGCACGGAAGCGATTCCTGGCGGCACCTTCAACGGCGGCACCCAGACGCTGGCCAATTTCCCGGTCAACAACTGGCAGGAGAGCTGCCACAGTTTCTCCTACGCCAATTCGTCGGTGGTCGCGGCCGGAACCTTCAACGGACGCGTCACGTATACGCTGGTGTCGCCATGAACGGGCATTCGTTGCCGCGCATCCTCGCACTCGCGGCATTGCTGGCGGCATCAGGCACGGCATCGGCAGGAACGTATCGCGTGGATGACAGCGCCAGCACGGTGTTGTCCAGCAGGGTCGACCTCAAATGGGATCCCTTGCTGAGCCGTCGCGGCCAGCACGCGGATGCCATCGGCCACCTGACGGTGATCTCCCGCCTCGACGTATCGCGCTGGGCTGGGAAGCAGGGCCGCATCTACATGTTGCTGCCGAGCCAGCCGTCGGTTCCCGTCCTGACCAGCTGGACCACGCGCGGCCAGATGCTTCCGGGCACATTGCGCGATGGCGGACGCACCCTGGTGTTCTCCGGGATGGTCCCCGCCTCCGGAAAAATCGAAGACACCCTGGAACTGACGATCCAGGCCGATGTACGCCGGCTCACCGGGCCGGAACAACTTACCTATACCTTCGAAATCGACGTGGACACGCCATGATGCCCGCCATTTTCCGCCGCCTGCTGCCGATCGCCCTGCTCTGCATGTTGCCTACACTGGCGTTCGCGCAGGGATTCTCGATCCTGGTCTCGCCCCCGCGCTTCGAAGACAGCGCGAAAGCCGGCACGACCTATCGCAACGTCATCGAAATCAACAACACCTTCGCCCAGCCCACGCACATGTCCGTCAAGACTGCCGACTGGACGCTGGGCGCCGATGGCGGAGTGAATTTCTCCGATGCGCTCGCCCCGGACAGCTGCCGCCCCTGGGCGGGAATCGAAGCCAATGAAGTCGCGTTCGCCGGCAAGGGCAAGCGACGCTTCCGTTTCGAAGTCGCGATTCCTGCCAACGCGCCCAGCGGCGAGTGCCGTTTCGCGATCATGCTGGAAGGCGATCCGCAGGCGGTGAAGGGAAATGTGCCGGTACCGGTATCCGGGCGCATCGGCGTGATCGTCTATCTCGCGATCGGCGATGCGCAGCCGCAACTGGATGTCGCCGGAACGAAGACCACGACGCAACAGGGACGCACGATCCCGGTGCTCAAGATCCATAACGGCGGCAACGCACACGGACGCCTGGAAGGCTTCATCGACGGTCGCGATGCCTCCGGCCGCAAGTTCACCTTCGTGCCCTCCAACCTGCCGATCCTGCGCGGCGAAACACGCGACATCGCCCTGGTTCCCCAGGGAGACAACGACGCCACCGCGGCGGCGGCCATCACCTATCCGCTCACGCTGAAGGGACAGCTCGATTACGGATCGCGCCATCTCGCCGTGGACGCCAGCATCGCGCGATGAAACGCAGGTCCTGGCCAACACTGACGCTGGCCGCCAGCATTGCCGCGTGCCTGTCCGGCAACGCCAGGGCCGATGATCCACCCGCGCCCCAGACCGTCCCGTACAAGGACCGCATCATCTCGACGCAGAATCTGGCGCCCCTGCCAGCGGACAGCGACGACGACAGCAATGACAGCGGCCGCCCCCGCGCCTTCCACATGCAGCTCGATGCCAGCCGCAACGAGCTCGGCGACCAGTCGTACGACGAAAGCGGCATGTCGGCGGGCGGGTTCTGGGAGAGTGACAACTACGGCAGCTTCTCGATCGACGCGTCGATGTTCCATACCGACAGCGATCGCTTCGGCCAGCGCCACTGGGGCGGGACCGCGACGCTATGGCAACGCGATCTCGCCATCGCAGGCGGCTGGCGCGTCGACAACGGACTCGGCGTGCTGAACACGCCTTCGCTGCCCTTGCAGCGCAGCCAATACCGTTTCGCGCTACCGACGGTTCCGCTCGCCGGATTCTCGACAAGCTGGCGCAACGACGCGAACGGGATGATCGTGCAGGCGTCCGCCGGCCGCAGCGGCGTGTTCTCGGGAACGCGCATGGTCGGCTTCGATTCCACCCACGGCGATGTCGAATCACTGGGCATGCAATGGTCGCCTGCGCCGGGATGGACTGCGGGCGGGATGTACCTCGGCACCCAAGGCACCACGCTCCCCGTGGATCGTGGCGGCACCGGCGTGTCGTCGGGCGATACCAATGCATTCCTCGCCGCGGCCGCCTGGGCGAACAGGAATTCGTCCGTGCAAATGAACCTGCTCACCAGCAGGAGCAACCAGGATGATGCGACCGGCGCATGGATCGACGGCACGACGGTGAACGGCCGCTACACCCACAATTACGGCCTGTTCCGCCTCGACCCCGGCTTGAGCTGGGGCACCTGGCCCGTCAGCAACGATCTTGAGGGTGGTTACTACCGACTGGCGTATCGCTTCGCGCGCTGGAACTGGAACATCGGCCTCGACCGTTTCAAATCGATCAGCGGCGATGGCATCGACGGCACCTACGCCAACGGCTACGTGCGCTACCAGGCGAGCAGCACGCTTGGTTATGGCGGAAGCCTCGCATTGCGCCGCACGGGCAACAGGGACGATTTCAACATCGAGGGTTTCGTCGACAAACGCACCTCCTGGGGACAGACGCGGCTGCAGATCGACCAGGCTCGCTCGGGTTCGCCTGCAATGCGTTATTGGCAGGCGACCATCGACCAGTCGTTCCCGATCGCGCACGGCGCCCGCCTCAATGCATCGTTGTCGACGGAATGGAGCGACGACGGCAGCGGACATTCCAGCCGTTCCTCCGCATTGTCGCTTTACGGCGGCTATGACCTCACCGATCGCGTCTCGCTCGACGGCAGCATGCGCTGGACGCACGGCGATGGCCCCGACGCGCGCCGCGGCCTCGATGCCAACCTGGGATTGAACTGGCGGATCGGCAATCGCTGGGTTGTCAGTGGCGCCTACTACCAGAGCCTCGGTTCCCAGCGTTCGCCCTTCGTGCTCGATCCGCTCGCCACCCAGGCGCCCTTCGTCGATCTTCCGCGCAACCGCTCCGTTTATCTCAGCATTCGCTATGCATTCGAGGCAGGGCGTTCGCAGGGAGTGATCGGTGGCGCCTCCGGCAGCGCCACCGGTACGGTATCCGGCAGCATCTTCCTTGACGACAACGGCGATGGCCTGCGCTCCGCATCCGAGCAACCCGCGGCCAACATCACCATCGTCCTCGACAACCGCTATTCGGTGCGCACGGATGCTTCCGGCAATTTCAGTTTCCCGCGCGTCGCGATCGGCAAGCATCACCTGACGATCGTGCCTGACAACCTGCCGTTGCCATGGTCGATCAGCGACGAAATGGCGGATCGCCAGATAGACGTCACGGTCCGTACCGCCACCCGCATCGACATCGGCGCAGTCCGCCCGCGCTGATTTGCGTTTCCGTGTCGGGCTGCCCCTCGCGCTCGGGTAGAATGGCGCAATCGCCTTGCATCCCCCGGAGCGCCCATGACCGCCCTCGCCCATCGCCGTGTCCTGCTGAAACTGTCGGGTGAGGCGCTGATGGGAGACGAGGATTACGGCATCGATCCCAAGGTGCTGGTCCGCCTGGCCAACGAGGTCAAGGAAGCGCATGACGCCGGCGCCGAAGTCGCACTGGTGATCGGCGGCGGCAACATCTTCCGTGGCGCGGGCCTGGCCGAGGGTGGCATGGATCGCGTCACCGGCGACCACATGGGCATGCTCGCCACGGTGATCAATGCACTGGCGATGCAGGACGCACTCGAAAAGGTGGGACTGAAGGCGCGGGTGATGAGCGCGATCAAGATCAACGCCGTCGCCGAGGACTACATCCGCCGTCGCGCCGTCCGTCATCTCGAGAAGGGCCGCATCACGATTTTCGCGGCGGGCACCGGCAATCCCTTCTTCACCACCGATTCGGGCGCGGCGTTGCGCGCGATCGAGATCGAGGCCGACCTGCTGCTCAAGGCCACCAAGGTCGACGGCATCTATGACCGCGACCCCAAGAAGCACGCCGACGCCGTGCGCTACGACCGCCTCAGCTACGACGAGGTGATCGCCCGCAACCTGCAGGTGATGGATACCGCCGCCTTCGCCCTCGCCCGCGACAGCAAGCTGCCGATGCGCGTGTTCGACATCGACGAACCAGGCGCGTTGCTACGCATCCTCAACGGCGAGGCGATCGGCACCCTAGTCGCCGCGTAAGCGTTCCGCCTGAAATAGTATCCGCGCGCGGCATCTTCCAAACTTCCGCGATGAGCGGACACCACGGCCATTCCCATTCCAATACCCGCGCCTTCGCGTGGGTCACGCTGATCAATCTCGCCTATACGGTGGTGGAAGCGTGGTATGGCTTCAGTACCAATTCGCTGGCACTGCTCTCGGATGCCGTCCACAACTTCGGCGACGTGCTCGGCCTCTCCCTTGCGTGGGGTGCCGCGCTGTTGGCCAGGCGCCCGCCCAAGGGACGCCACACCTATGGCTGGCGTCGCGCCACCTTGCTGTCGCCACTGGCCAATTCCTTGCTGCTGGTGGTGTTCTCGGGGGCCCTCGGCTGGGAGGCGATCCGTCGCTTCGATGCACCGCCGACAATTCCGCCGATGCCGGTGATGGTGGTCGCCGCGATCGGCATCGTGGTGAATCTCGCCGCCGCCGCCTTCGTGCATGGCGGCCATGAAAACGACCTCAATCGCCGTGGCGCCTTCCTCCACCTGGTCGCCGATGCCGCGGTCTCGCTGGCGGCGGTACTGGCCGGCGCCGGCATGATGCTGTTCGGATGGAGCTGGCTGGATCCGGCGACCGCTCTGCTGGTCTCGGTGGTTGTGCTGGTCGGCAGCTTCAAGCTGTTGCGCGACAGCTTCGATGCGGCGATGGACGCGGCGCCTGCCCACATCGACATCGAGGAAGTCTCGGCCTTCATCCGCGAACAGCCCGGCGTCATCGCCGTCCATCATCTCCATCTGTGGTCGCTGGGTAGCAACGAGATCGCGCTGACCGCGCACGTCACCCGCCCGCCCACGCCGGACGACGGCGACCACGACGCCTTCATCGATCGCCTCAACCAGGCGCTCGACGACCGCTTCGGCATCAACCACGCCACCCTGCAGGTGGAACACGGCCTGGAATGCACCCACGACTGCCACGATCGCGCACCGCATCACGATCATCACGACCACTGAAGGCCCGAGAGAGGCCCGGCCGGCGGTGCGCCGGCGTTCCACCCTATAATCCCGGGTCACGTTTTTTTGCTGGAGGCCGGGGATGCTGAACGAAATCAAGAAAGATGCACAGGCACGCATGCTCAAGAGCATCGATGCGCTGCGCCATACCCTGACCAAGATCCGCACCGGTCGCGCCACCAGTGCGCTGGTCGACCACATCAAGGTGAACTACTACGGTTCCGACATGCCGCTGGCCCAGGTTGCCAGCGTCGCCGTCACCGATGCCCGCTCGCTCACCATCACCCCGTGGGAGAAGCCGATGGTCGCGGCCGTCGAGAAGGCGATCATCAATTCCGACCTCGGCCTGACCCCGACCACCGCCGGCACCACCATCCGCATCAACATCCCGGCCCTCACCGAAGACCGCCGCAAGGAGCTGTCGAAGGTGGTGCATGGCGAAGGCGAGGACACCAAGGTGGCGATCCGCAACATCCGTCGTGACGCCAACCAGCACGCCAAGGATCTCCTCAAGGAAAAGAAGATCACCGAGGACGAGGCCACGCGCCAGGACGACGAGATCCAGAAGATGACCGACAAGGCGATCAAGGATGTCGACGAGGTGGTGAAGCTGAAAGAACAGGAACTGATGGCTGTTTGATGGGCCTGTTGCGCTTGGTCATGCGGCGTCATCGGAACCACTCGCGCTCGGTCACGTACTTCAGTACGCTCCCTCGCGCTCGGGTTCCTCTTCCTTGCCTGACCTGCGCTCACGACGGCCCTGGACTGTCATGAGCGTCATTCCCCCAGCATCCACTCCCCGGCACGTCGCGATCATCATGGACGGCAACGGGCGCTGGGCCGAGCAACGCCGGCGGCCGCGCCTGGTCGGCCATCGCGCCGGCGCGCGCGCGGTGCGCGACACCATCGAATTCTGCATCGACCGCGGTGTCGAGGCGCTGACGCTGTTCGCGTTCTCCAGCGAAAACTGGGGACGTCCGCAGGAAGAAGTCAGCGGCCTGATGCGGTTGTTCCTGTCGGTGCTCGATCGCGAAGTGGACGAGCTGGCGCGCCGCGGCGCGCGCATCCGTTTCATCGGCGAAGCGCAGGCATTTTCGCCGGACATCCAGAAGCGCATGCAGGCGACCGAAGCGCTGACCGCCGCCAACACCGGACTCACCCTTGTGATCGCCGCCAACTACGGTGGCCGCCAGGACATCGCCACGGCCGCCCGCCAATTGGCGACCGAGGCCCGCGATGGCCGCATCGATCCCGCCACCATCGACGAAACGGCCTTCGGCGACCGGATGGCACTGGCCGATCTCCCCGCCGTCGATCTCTGCATCCGCACCGGCGGCGACCTGCGCATCAGCAATTTCCTGCTGTGGCAGCTCGCCTATGCCGAACTGTGGTTCACCCCGACGTTGTGGCCGGACATGGATGCAGCGACACTGCAGGCCGCATTCGACGATTTCTCCCGGCGCCAGCGCCGCTTCGGACTCACCGGGGCGCAGGCCTCCCGGCAACAGGCATAACGCATGGCAGCGACCAGAACACGCATGATTTCCGCCTTCGTGATGGGCCCGGCGGCCCTGTTGGCGGTACTGTTCCTGCCCACCAGCTGGATGGCGGTGGTCGCCGCGTTGCTGTTCCTCGGCGGTTTGTGGGAATGGTTCAAGCTCGCGGGCGTCGACGACAGCCTGTCGCGCCTGCTGCTGGTCGCCCTGCATTTGCTGATGATGGTGGCGTTGGCCTGGGGCTCGCATACCGCACAGGGCGGCACCTCGGCCCTGTTCGAGGTGGTGATCGTGATCGGCGCGATGTGGTGGCTGCTGAGCCTGCTGTGGCTGGCCCGCTACGATTTCGGATCGCACCATGAAAGCTGGTCGCGGGTGGTGAAACTGCTTGCCGGCACGCTGGCGGTGATCCCCGCCTGGTGCGCGCTGCTGGTCCTGCACGGCGCGCCGCAGGGCACGGTCGACCACGGCCTGATCCCCACCGGCCATGTCTGGCTGCTGGCCGCGCTGATGACGGTCTGGGCCGCCGACACCGGCGCCTATTTCGCCGGGCGCGCCTTCGGCAAGCACAAGCTGGCGCCGCGCATCAGCCCCAACAAGACCATCGAAGGCCTGGCCGGCGGCCTCCTGCTCGGCGTGATCGTCGGCATGATCGTCGCGAGCTTCACCGGCATCGCGATGACCTCGCTGCCCGCAGTCGCCCTCCTCTGCGCGGTCACCGTGCTGATCTCGGCGGTCGGCGACCTGTTCGAGAGCCTGCTCAAGCGCCACGCCGGCGCCAAGGATTCCTCCGACCTGATCCCCGGCCACGGCGGCATCCTTGACCGCGCCGACAGCGTGCTCGCGGCGTTGCCGGTATTCGCGCTGGTGAAAGGATTGCTGGGGCTGTGAACACGCCCACCGGCCCCGTCCGGGTCGCGGTGCTCGGCGCGACCGGATCCATCGGCGCATCCGCGCTCGACGTAATCGCCCATCATCCGCAGCAATGGCGTGCCAGCGTGCTGGTCGCCGGCAGCCGCGTGGCCGAATTGATCGAACTGTGCCGCCGCCATCGCCCCGAGCACGCGGTCATCGCCGACGAATCGAGCTTCGGCGCCCTGCGCGACGGCCTGCGCGATGCCGGGCTGGCGACGCAGGCGCACGCCGGCATGGCTGCGATCGATGCGCTCGCCGGCAGTGATGCCTGCGAGGTGGTGGTCGCCGCGATCGTCGGCGCCGCCGGGCTCGATTCAACCCTGGCCGCCGCCCGCGCCGGCAAGCGCCTGCTGCTGGCGAACAAGGAATCGCTGGTGCTGGCCGGCGAACTGCTGATGGCCACCGCGCGCGAACACGGCAGCACCATCGTGCCGATCGACAGCGAACACAATGCCGTGTTCCAGTGCCTGCCGGTCGACGGCGATCGCAGCGCGCTGTCCTCGATCGTGCTGACCGCGTCCGGCGGTCCGTTCCGCGGCAAGGCGCGCGCGGAGCTGGCGAACGTCACCCCTGCGCAGGCGGTGGCGCATCCCAAGTGGTCGATGGGTCCGAAGATCTCGGTCGATTCCGCCACGCTGATGAACAAGGGCCTCGAGGTGATCGAAGCCCACCACCTGTTCAACCTGCCCGCCGAACGCATCCGCGTGCTGGTGCATCCGCAAAGCCTGGTGCATTCGCTGGTCGAGTTCGAGGACGGCTCGACGCTGGCGCAACTCGGCCTGCCCGACATGCGCACCGCGCTGGCAGTCGGGCTGGCCTGGCCACGGCGCGTCGCGTCCGGCGTCGACCGGCTCGACCTGCTGCAGCACGGCACCCTGCAGTTCGAAGCCCCCGATCTCGAAACTTTTCCGGCATTGCGCCTGTCCTACGAGGCGTTGCGCACCGGCGGCACCGCGCCGGCCATGCTCAACGCCTTGAATGAATTGGCGGTTTCAGCGTTTCTTCAGGGGAAATTGCGTTTCCTAGACATTCCCGCGCTGGTCGAAGAAGGACTGGCGATGCTGCCCGTCACGGCGGCGACATCGCTGGACGTGCTGCGCGACGCCGATCGCGAAGCGCGCTCCGCTGGTGAGCGCCTGCTGTCCCGTCATCCCTCCCGAGCCACACCGCACGCATGAATGGTTTCTTCGGATCTCTGTGGTGGCTGCTCATCACCCTCGGGGTGTTGGTCACCTTCCACGAATTCGGCCACTTCTGGGTCGGTCGCCACTTTGGCGTGAAGGTGCTGCGGTTCTCGGTGGGGTTCGGCAAGCCGATCTGGTCGCGCATCGGCCGCGACGGCACCGAATACGCCATCGGCGGCATCCCGCTCGGCGGCTACGTGAAGTTCCTCGACGAACGCGAAGCCGATGTCGCCCCGGAAGATCTTCCGCAGGCATTCAACCGCAAGCCGGTGTGGCAGCGCATGCTGATCGTCGCGGCGGGCCCGGTGTTCAACATCGTGCTGTGCGTGGCCCTGCTGTGGGGCATGCTGGTGCTCGGGCGCCCCGACTACGCACCGGTGATCGGTCAGGTCCAGGGCATCGCTGCCGCTTCCGGGCTGCAGCCCGGCGACCGCATCCTGCGCATCGATGGCGAAGACATCCCGACCTGGAGCGATGCCCTGCCGGCGCTTGCCCGCAAGGCAATCGCCCACCAGGCGGCCTCGATCGATATCCGCGACGGTGACGGCCGCGAATCCAGCCATACGCTGCGCCTCGACCAGTTGCCCGCGCGCATCGACGAACTCGAGCTGATGAATGACATGGGCATCGTCGCCAGGCTGCCTGTCATTCCACCCGTGGTCGACCAGATCACGCGTGGCAGTCCCGCCGATGGTCATTTGCTGTCGGGCGATCGCATCGTCAGCGTGAATGGGTCCCCGGTTGCCAGCTACGCCGACATCAGTCCGCTGGTCCAGAAAACCCCAGCCGGCGGTGCCGTGCAGGTAGTCGCCAAGCGTGGCGATCAGACCCTGTCGTTCTCACTGGTCCCTGGCACTGACGCAGGTCGGCGGATCCTCGGATTCCAGAGCGGCCCCGGCTATGACACCGTGCGCCGCCTCGGCCCGCTGCAGGCGATTCCCGCGGCCATCCACGAAACCGGGGCCCTGCTCCACGATGCGGTGACCTCGATCGGCCGCATGATCCGTGGCCAGGCCTCGCGTGAAACGGTCTCCGGCCCGGTCACGATCGCCAAGATCGCCAATGCCTCGGCCCAGATGGGCCCGGCCTACTTCCTGCGCTTCCTCGCCCTGATGTCGCTCAGCCTGGGCGTGCTCAACCTGTTGCCCATCCCGATCCTCGATGGCGGCCACCTCGCCATGTACGTGGTCGAAGCCATCCGCGGCCGCCCCCTCGGCGAACGCGCCCTCGCCATTAGCCAGTCGATCGGACTGATGATGATCCTCGGCCTGATGGGCCTGGCGTTCTACAATGACCTCTTTGGCCAGCTTCACTAAGGCTACGACCACTAGCCCCCCACCGGATTCGATGATGCGAAACCCCAGCCGTCACCTGCTTGCCCTCGCCCTGGCCGCCGCCCTGGCCACGCCCGCCTGGGCGCAGTCCATCGTCGAGCCTTTCCGGGTGTCGGACATCCGCGTCGACGGGTTGCAGCGCATCGCCCCCGGCACCGTATTCACCTACCTGTCGGTGGAGCGCGGCGACATGCTGGACCAGGCCAAGGCCGAACAGGCGATCCGCGCGCTCTACAAGACCGGCTTCTTCAGCGACGTCAAGCTCGATCGCCAGGGCGACATCCTGGTCGTGTCGGTGGAAGAACGCCCGGCCATCAACAAGGTCACCGTCACCGGCAACAAGGACATCAAGGACGACGACCTCAAGAAGCCGCTGAAGGAAATCGGCCTGACCGAAGGCGACACCTTCGACCCGATGAGCCTCGACCGGGTGTCGCAGGAGCTGACCCGCCAGTACAACAACCGCGGCAAGTACAACGTCCAGGTGACGCCGTCGATCACCAAGCTCGACCGCAACCGCGTCGACGTCGCCATCGCCATCAAGGAAGGCAAGGCCGCCAAGATCAAGCACATCAACATCATCGGCAACGAGAAGTTCACCGACAAGCAGTTGATGCGTGGCTGGGAGTCGAAGACCAGCAACTGGAGCAGCTGGTACAGCCGCGACGACCAGTACTCGAAGGAAAAACTCTCGGGCGACGTCGAGAAGCTGCAGTCCTGGTACCTTGACCGCGGCTATATCGATGCCGATGTGAGCCAGGACAACACCCAGGTCACCATCAGCCCCGACAAGCGCGCGATGTTCATCACTGCCGGCCTGACCGAAGGCGAGCAGTACAAGGTGTCCTCGCTGACCGTCAGCGGCGACACCATCCTGTCCAAGGACACCATCCAGAAGCAGTTCGACTCCTTCATCAAGCCCGGCTACGTCTTCTCGCGGCGCGCGATGGAAGCCGCCACCGATTCGGTGACGGCGATGCTGAGCAACATCGGTTATGCCAATGCCCAGGTCGTCCCCAACCCGACGGTGGATCGCGAGGCGCGCACGGTCGCGCTCGACATGCAGGTGCAGCCGGGACCGCGCATCAACGTGCGCCGCATCGTGTTCAAGGGCAACAACCGCACCGCCGACGACGTGCTTCGCCGCGAAATGCGCCAGTTCGAAGGCGCGTGGTATTCGCAGGCGGCGATCGATCGCTCCAAGATCCGCCTGCAGCAGCTCGGCTACTTCGAGAAGGTCGACATCGAGTCGCAGCCGGTGCCGGGCGCCCCCGACCAGGTTGACCTGGCGGTGAACGTCAAGGAAACCAACTCGGGCACGCTCAGCTTCGGCGTCGGTTATTCGCAGCTGGGCGGCGTGATGCTCAACGGCAGCATCTCCGAGCGCAACTTCCTCGGCAGCGGCAACCAGCTCACCGTCGCCCTGCAGCGCAGTTCGTACCAGAAGCAGATCTCGTTCAACTTCCTCAACCCTTACTTCACCAAGAACGGCGTGTCGCTGGGCTACAACGTCTATTACAGCGATACCAACTACGCCGACGCCAACGTCGCCAACTATTCATCGAGCCAGGGCGCTGCGCAGATGGTGCTCGGCCTGCCGATCACCGAGTGGGATACGGTGTCGTTCATGCTCGGCGTCGACCGCAAGAAAATCAGCGCCAACATCTACACCCCGCAGCCGATCTGGGATTACATCAACGCAATCGGCCACATGACCTTCAAGGCGGCGCGCGCGCGCGTCGCGTTCGGTCGCGATACCCGCAACGATGCGCTGCAACCGAGCGTCGGCATGCTGCAGCGCCTGTCGCTCGAGGCCACGCTGCCGGGCTCCACCGCCAAGTACTACACGATGGAATACACCGTCTCCAAGTACTGGCCGTTGAGCTCCTGGCTGGTGCTGAACGCCGTCGGTGACGTCGGTTACGGCAACTCCTATGGCGCCGTCCGCACCGCCACCTTGCCCGATGGCCGCGTCGTCAATTCGCGCGGGCTGCCGTTCTTCGAGAACTACTACGCCGGCGGCGTGTCGTCGGGCGGCCGCGTCCGCGGCTTCGTCGACAACTCGCTGGGCCCGCAGGCGGTCTCCGACTTCTACAGCTACCCGCAGCCGATGGGCGGTTCGTTCAAGACGGTGGGCACGCTGGAAACGTTCTTCCCGAGCATCATCGATTCGCCTTCGGCACGCCTGTCGGCCTTCCTCGACTTCGGCAACGTGTTCCAGAACCGCGCCGCATTCAAGGCCTCGGAATTGCGCGCGTCCACCGGTATTGCACTGATGTGGCGTTCGCCGATGGGCCCGATCTCGATCAGCTACGCCTACCCGCTGCGCTACCAGCGCGCCGACAAGCCCGGCCAGGTGAAGGACCAGATCGAGCGCCTGCAGTTCACCTTCTCCGGCACGTTCTGACGGAGACGGTGGCGAGGTGGGGGACACGGCCACTGGATTCACGCTTGCGGAGCTGGCGCAACGCTTCGGCCTTGGGCTGCGCGGCGATGGCGACGTCCTGATCCACGGCGTCGCCACCCTGGCGTCGGCCGGCAGCGGACAACTCGCCTTCCTCGCCAACCCGCGCTATCGCGGGCAACTCGCCGACTGCACCGCCGCCGCGGTGGTGCTGCGCGCGGAGGATGCCGAAGCCGCGGCCAAGCCGGTGTTGATCGCGCGTGATCCCTACGCTGCATTCGCGAAGATCTCGGCGTTGTTCGAAGCGCGCGAAGCCCATCCCGCCGGCATCCACCCGAGCGCGGCGATCGCCGCGGATGCGGTGGTCGATCCATCCGCGCATGTCGGGCCGTTCGTCACCATCGCTGCGCGCAGTCGCGTCGAAGCGGGTGCCGTCATCGGCCCGGGATGCGTGATCGGCGAAGACTGCGTGGTGGGCAAGGATTGCGAACTGGTCGCGCGCGTCACCCTGGTCACGCGCGTGCGCCTCGGGCGCAACGTGCGTATCCATCCCGGCGCGGTGCTCGGCGCCGCCGGCTTCGGCATGGCGATGGACGCCGGGCGCTGGCTCAACGTGCCGCAACTCGGCGGCGTGGTGGTCGGCGACGATTGCGAAATCGGCGCCAACACCACCATCGATCGCGGCGCGCTCGACGATACCGTGCTTGAAGAGGACGTGCGCCTCGACAACCAGATCCAGATCGGCCACAACGTGCATGTCGGCGCGCATACCGCAATGGCGGGTTGCGTGGCGGTGGCCGGCAGCGCGCGCATCGGTCGCTACTGCCTGATCGGCGGCGCGGCGGGCATCGTCGGCCACATCGAACTGTGCGACAAGGTCACCGTGACCGCAATGACGCTGGTCACCCATTCCATCCGCGAGCCGGGCGAATATTCATCCGGCACGCCAATGATGGAAAATAGGGAATGGCGTCGCTCGGCGGCCCGCTTCCGGCAACTGGATGCGCTGGCCCGCAAGGTGAACGGCCGCGACAAGGAGAATTCATGAGCAACACCGTTCAATTGCCGATCGATGCGGTCGGAATCCAGAAGCTGCTTCCGCACCGCTACCCGTTCCTGCTGGTCGATCGCGTGACGGAGCTCGAACCGGGCGTGCGCATCGTTGCATACAAGAACGTCAGCGTGAACGAGCAGTTCTTCCAGGGCCATTTTCCCGGCCATCCGGTGATGCCGGGCGTTCTGGTGATCGAAGCGATGGCGCAGGCCGGCGGATTGCTCGGCTATCTCTCGCGCGACAGCACGCCCGACAAGGACATGATTTCCTACCTGGTGAAGGTCGATGACGCCAAGTTCTCGCGCATGGTCGTGCCCGGCGATCGCCTCGAACTCGATGTCTCGATCAAGCGCGTCATCCGCAACATGACGCTCTTCACCGGCATCGCGCGCGTCGACGGCGAACAGGTCGCGTGCGCGGAAATCCTCTGCGCCGAGGTCAAGGCCGACTGATGGCGAACGCGATCCATCCCGGCGCGCAGATCGACCCCGGCGCCCGCATCGGCAAGGACGTGCGCATCGGCGCGTTCACCGTGATCGGCGCGGACGTGGAGATTGGCGACGGCACCTGGATCGGATCGCATTGCAGCGTCACCGGGACCACCCGCATCGGCCGCGACAACCGCATCGTCGGCCACGCCGCGATCGGTGGCGACCCGCAGGACAAGAAATACCACGGCGAACACACCACGCTCGAGATCGGCGACCGCAACACCATCCGCGAGTTCGTCACGATCAACCGCGGCACCGGCGACGGCGGCGGCGTCACCCGCATCGGCAACGACAACTGGCTGCTCGCCTACGTGCATGTCGCCCACGATTGCATCGTCGGCAACGGCTGCGTGTTCTCCAACAATGCCACCCTCGCCGGCCACGTCGTGGTCGGCGACCAGGTGATCCTCAGCGGCTTCGCCGGCGTCCATCAGTTCTGCCGCATCGGCGACCACGCCTTCATCGGCATGGGCGCCTTCGTCAACGGCGACGTGCCGCCGTTCCTGATGGTGGCACAGGAAAAATACGCCCGGGCGCGCGGCATCAACAGCGAAGGCCTGAAGCGTCGCGGTTTCGATGCGGCGCGGATCGCCGCGATCAAGCGCGCCTACCGTGCGCTCTACATGGGCGAGACCAAGCTCGACGAAGCGAAAGTGGAACTCGCCGAGATCGCCGCCGGCAGCGACGATGTCCGCGCCTTCCTCGACTTCATCGAACGCGGCGAGCGACCGCTGCTGCGATGAAACCGCTGCGCATCGCCCTGTGCGCTGGCGAAGCGTCGGGCGACCTGCTCGGTGCCGACTTGGTGCGCGCACTGCGCGAACGTTTCCCGGATGCGGAATTCGCCGGTATCGCCGGGCCGAAGATGCGCGCCGCCGGCGTGACGTCGTGGTGGGATGCCTCCGAACTGAGCGTGATGGGACTGGCCGAAGTGTTGCGCCACCTGCCGCGCCTGTTGCGCCTGCGCCGCGAATTTCGCCAGCGCGTGCTCGACTGGAAGCCCGACGTCTTCATCGGCATCGACGCACCCGACTTCAACCTCGGCGTGGAGAAGTGGCTGAAGGCGCGCGGCGTACGCACCGTGCATGACGTCAGCCCGTCGATCTGGGCCTGGCGCGAGGATCGTGCGGAGAAGATCGGCGAGAGCGCCGATCGGGTGCTCTGCCTGTTCCCGATGGAGCCGCCGATCTATGCGAAGCATGGCGTCGACGCGCGTTTCATCGGCCACCCGCTGGCCGATGCGATGCCGCTGCACCCGGAACGCGATGCCGCGCGCCGTGAACTCGCGATCACCGGCGATGGGCCGGTGCTGGCATTGCTGCCGGGCTCGCGCATGGGCGAAATCGCGCGCATGCTGCCGACGTTCCTGGAAACCGCGGATCGCGTCGGCGCACAAATCCCCAGCCTCGAAGTGCTGATTCCCGCGGCGGACGAACACTGTCGGCATGCGATCGAAACGCAATTGCGGCAGACGCCGCTGGCGCATGCGCACGCAAGCGTCCTGGATGGCCAGGCGCAACAGGCGATGATCGCCAGTGACGTCGTGCTGCTGGCATCGGGAACCGCCGCGCTGGAAGCGATGCTGGCGAAACGGCCGATGGTGATCGGCCATCGCATCTCGCCGACCACCTATCGCATCGTCAAACTGTTCGGGCTGCTGAAATCGCGTTTCGTCAGCCTGCCCAATGTCCTCGCCGGCCGCGAGCTGGTCCCGGAGTGCCTGCAGGACGATTGCACGCCGCAACGCCTCTCCAGTGAATTGCTGCGCTGGCTGCGCGATCCATCGGCATTCGCCGCGGTCGAGCCGGAATTCATCCGCATCCACGAGGAATTGCGTCGCGATGCTTCACACCAGGCGGCGTTGGCGATTGGCGAGCTGCTGGGGCGCGAATGAGCATCCCGCAGTCCGGTTCGTTGTTCGCGCAAATCGAAACCACGCACCTCGTCGCCGGCGTCGATGAAGCCGGGCGTGGCCCGCTGGCGGGACCGGTCACGGTCGCCGCAGTGATCCTCGATCCGATGCGCCCGATCGCCGGCCTGAATGACTCGAAGAAACTGAGCGAGGCGAAGCGCGAGGCTCTGTATCCGCAGATCGTCGAACACGCCCTGGCCTGGCATATCGAATTCGTCGAGGCGGATGAAATCGATCGCCTAAACATCCTGCAGGCCACGCTGGCCGGAATGCGCCGCGCGGTGCTGGCGCTGCGACCGGCTGCGTTGCTGGCCCGCATCGATGGCAACAAGATCCCGACCGGCATGCCCTGCGCCGCCGAAGCACTGGTCGGCGGCGATGCCATCGAACCGGCGATCATGGCCGCATCGATCCTCGCCAAGGTCGCACGCGATCGCCACATGCGGGAATTGCACGCTCGATGGCCACATTACGGCTTCGACCGGCACATGGGCTATCCCACGCCGGCACATCTCGCCGCACTGACCGAACACGGCCCCTGCCCGCAACACCGGCGCAGTTTCGCGCCGGTGCGGAATTGCCTGCACGACTGATTTCAGCCCGGCTTGTGCCCGGGGCCAACCGAGATATTGGCTGCCTCGGCAGGCACCAACTCCGTTTCGATGGTCAGGACATGCGTTTCATCAACCCTCTGCGCCATGATCGCCCCGTCCTTCTTCGGCCTCGGTCCGGGACCGATGACGATGTTCGAGCCCAACGCGATCCTGCAAATGACGATGCGGTTTCCGGGAAACGGAATCCGGACCAGTTGTTCGTTCGAATCATCGTCCATATTCATGCTCATGTTCACGCTCCTGTGTGATTACTCGGTCTTCCCCTGCTCCCCTGTCCGTTCGCTCGCGCCGGTACCGGGCAAAATCCCGCGCAGCACCGGATTGCCACTGATCCGGTAATCGGCGATGCCTGCGCTGCGGGCCGCAACAATGCGTTTGCGCGCCTCGTCGGTTTCACCCAGGCGCGCGAGGCTCTGGGCGTTGTTCATGGCCACCTCTGCTGGCTCGCCTCCCAGCGCCTCGGAATGCGCGATGAGTTGCCTTGCCACGTCGCGCTGTCCAAGGTTGGCCCGATACCAGCCCAACTCTGCCAGTGCCTTGGCATCGTCGGACTTGATGTCGACATAGCGTTGGGCACGCTCGGCTGCTTCGCGGAATGCATTCGTCGCCTCCGTCTCGTTGCCGCCCATCGCTTGCAGCGCCTGCCCGAGGTTGCCCCAGGCGACATGATCCGTTGCATCGATTCGCAACGCACGACGCAGCAGTTCCACCGCCGCGGAATAACGCCCGGAGAGGTATTCCACTTCGCCCAGGTTGCTCAATGCGCCGGCCGTGGGCCGGATTGCAACGGATCGCTGCAGCGCGCGCTCCCCATCCGCCAGCTGCCCCGCCGTCAGGTACAGGCCGCCGAGGGAACTCCACAGGTCGGCGTCGTCGGGCAGCAACTCCACCGCCTTGCGGAAGGATGCGATGGCCTGCGGAAGTTTCCCCGCGAGATATTGTTGGTAACCGATTTGGGCGTGGATGCGGCCGTCGCGCGGATTGAGCGCAAGCGCGCGATTGAAGTAGTCCGTCGCCTGTTGCGCATGCCCCTGCTCCGACTGCACGACTGCGATGCCGACATAGGCGGCGACGCGCCGGGCGGGATCGGATGCAGCCTGGGTGAAGTAACCAATCGCATTCCCCCACTCTCCCTTGGCGTCATACAAATCGCCCAGGGCCAGCATGACCTCGCTCATCGATGGATCCATCGTGCTTGCGCGCTCGCACGCCGCTTTCGCCCGATCGAAGGCTTCGCCGTCGTGCCGATTGATGAAGTTGGACGCTTCCGCCCGGCAGATCCCCGCCTGGGCGCGCGCGAATTGCGGGTCTTGCGTCAAAGCCTTCCGGAATGATTCCGTGGCACCCGCCGACTCATCCTCGCCATCTGAAAGCAGCTGGTAGATGCCCTGCAGATAGGAATCGTACGCGGCGAGGTTGCGGGTGGGCGTCAAGCGTTTGCGCAGCGCGCCACCGCCATCCGGCAACACGCCCACCAGCGTACTTGCCACTTCGTTGGCGATCTCGCTTTGGGTATCGAAGATTTCTTTGGAGTCGCGCTCGTAGGTATGTGCCCAGAGGGTGGTGCCGTCGGCTGTGTTGGACAGGCGGGCGCTGATGCGGATGCGCGAACCATCGCGGCGTATCGTGGCATCGAGTACGGCAGCCACGCCGAGTTTGCTTCCCAATGCGCGCATGTCGAGCCTGCGATCGATGGCCTGCGGCGGCAGCCACGCGGCCACCTTGATACCCGGCACTTCCGACAACGCGCTATGCATCTCGGTCGACAGTCCTTCCGCGTAGTAACTGTCCTTCTGGTCATCGCTCAACGTGGTGAACGGCAATACCGCGATCGAGGCTTCCGCATGCCTGGCGACTTGCGTATGCGCGGCTCGATGGTCCAGCCACACCGCGACGACGAGCAACACGACCAGCACTGCCGCGCCTGACCACAACCAGCGCCACGCCGCACCACGGTGCGGATGGCCGTGATCGGGCGTTGTCGCGGGCGCGGGCTGATGCATGGCAGTGGGAGATGCCGCTTCGCCAGGCGGCTGCGATTCCAGCGACGGTTCCCCTTCGGCCGCATCCACCGCGCCCGGGACCAGCTCGCCGATGAAGCGATAGCCGACCGCATGCTGGGTGTGGATGTAGCGCGGATGGTGGGCGTCATCGCCGAGGACGTCGCGCAACTGGGCGATGGCACGGGTCAGCACGCCAGGGGTGATGTGGCGATGGCCCCAGACGGCGTCAAGCAGTTCATCGTGCGGGACCAGCTCCCCGGCGTGGCGCAACAGCACCAGCAGGGCGGCAAAGACCTTGGGCTCGACCGCCAGTGGCTGCCCGTCCCGCTCCAGGGTATGGGCAGCGACATCGACCACGACGCCATCGAAGCGGTAGCGCTCCCCGATCGCAACCGGGGCGGTGGGAGGGTCGTTTTCCGGCCTCATCGGCCGTCCCTCATGGAAACCTCGCAATTCAAACGGAAGCCTGACGACAGGCGCGCCCTTCCGTCATGACCACTGCCGGCCGCCAGGGGGACGCTGTCCACGCATCGCAAGACGCGGTTGCCCAACGCCAAACCCGAGGAGAACACGCCATGTTGCACATCAACCACAACACGCAGCCCCTGCCGATCGACAAGGCCCATGAAGCCGCCGCCCCTGCTCGCCAGCAGTCTGACCTCGCCCGCAAGCTGGTTGTCAGCCGCGAGCAGTTCGCGGCCCTGTCCGCCATCGGCGATAGCCAGCAGGCGACCATGCAAAACGTCGAAGCGCGCCCCGCGGCGCAGGCAAGCGAAGCAGCCACGAAGCAGCCGTGGGTGTCGCCGGGATCCTATCTCCCGGCTGGGTGCGATTCCTTCCGCGTGCATTGATCCCCCGATCCAGAGGACACCGGATGACGGTACACCCATTCATGCCGCCCCTGCCAGTGATGGGGCCGAGCCCGACCCCCGGCTCGGCCCCGGCGGCCCGCGCCCGGTCGGTCGTCGCTGTCAAGCCTTGTTCCGCCCCGTCCCCGCCCCTACCCTGATCCCTGATCTCGGCGCGCCTGCGCCACTGGGAGCGCATGTCGGCCCGTTTCGCCCATCTGCAGCTGCATAGCGAGTATTCGCTGGTTGATTCCACCATCCGCCTCGACGGACTGGTGCGCGGCTGCGTGGAGCTCGGCCTGCCCGCAGTGGCGATCACCGACCGCAACAACCTGTTTGCGCTGGTGAAGTTCTACAAACTCGCCGAGGGCGCTGGCCTCAAGCCGATCGCCGGCGCCGACCTCACCGTGGTCGATCCCGAAGGCGCCAGCAGCCAGCTCACCCTGCTGTGCCGCGATCACGACGGCTATCTCGCGCTGTCGCGCCTGCTGACGCGGGCGTGGATGCACGGGCACCGGCAAGACGGCGTCGGCATCGACAGCGCCTGGCTGGATGACGAGAATCTCTCCGGGTTGTTCGCCCTCGCCGGCCGCGACTCTTCCATCGGCGCGGCGCTACTCGGTGGACGCGACGCACATGCGCAGGCCGAAGTCGAGCGCCTGCAACGCCTGTTCGGTGATCGCCTGAACCTCGCGCTGGCGCGCACCCGGCGCCCGCATGAAGACGCATTCAACGCCTATGCGCTGCATCTGTCCGGGCAGCACTCGATCCCGGTGGTTGCCAGCAATGACGTGCGCTTCCTCGAGGCAGACGATTTCGATGCCCACGAAGCGCGCGTCTGCATCGCCACCGGCCGCGTGCTCGACGATCCCAAGCGCCCGCGCCTGTATTCGCCGGAACAGTCGCTGAAATCCGGCGAGGCGATGGCCGAACTGTTCGCCGACATTCCAGACGCGATCGACAACGCCTTCGCGATCGCCGAATGCTGCAACCTCGAACTGCGCCTCGGCACCTACTACCTGCCGGCGTTCCCGGTGCCGTCCGACGAAACCCTGGACAGCTGGATCCGCGGCCAGTCCCACGCGGGCCTGCGTGCGCGCCTCGAGCAACAGGAGCCGGCCGAAGGCCATGCGCCGGCGAGCTATCGCGAACGCCTCGACCGCGAGCTCGACGTCATCATCAAGATGGGCTTTCCCGGCTACTTCCTGATCGTGGCCGACTTCATCAACTGGGCCAAGGACCACGGCATCCCGGTCGGTCCCGGCCGCGGTTCCGGCGCAGGCTCGCTGGTGGCGTGGTCGCTCGGCATCACCGACCTCGACCCGATTCCCTACGACCTGCTGTTCGAGCGCTTCCTCAATCCGGAACGCGTGTCGATGCCCGACTTCGACATCGACTTCTGCATGGATCGCCGCGACGAGGTGATCGATTACGTCGCCGCGAAGTACGGTCGCGATCGCGTCAGCCAGATCATCACCTACGGCACCATGGCGGCGAAGGCCGTGGTGCGCGACAGCGGGCGCGTGCTCGGCTTCCCCTACGGCTTCGTCGATGGCGTCGCGAAACTCATTCCGATGACGCTGGGCGTCGGCCTGGAAGACGCGCTCGGGAAGACGGAGAAATCACAGAAGGACGACGCCTGGCGCAGCGACGAACTGATCGGCCGCTACGAATCGGAAGACGACGTCCGCGACCTGATCGATCTCGCGCTCAAGCTCGAGGATCTTCCGCGCAACGCCGGCAAGCACGCCGGCGGCGTGGTGATCTCGCCGTCACCGCTCTCCGACTTCTGCCCGCTGTTCGCGGAACACGCCGGTGGTGGCGAAGGCCGCAACCCGGTGACGCAGTTCGACAAGGACGACGTCGAAGCGGTCGGCCTGGTGAAGTTCGACTTCCTCGGCCTGCGCACGCTCACGATTGTTGACTGGGCGGTGAAGGCGATCAACGCGCGCAAGCCCAGGGGCGAGACGCCAGTCGACATCACCAAGCTTCCGCTGGACGATGCGAAAACCTACGAGCTGTTCGCGCGCGGCGATACCGTCGCGGTGTTCCAGTTCGAATCGCGCGGCATGCGCGAACTGCTGAAGCGCGCGCTGCCCGACCGCTTCGACGACCTGATCGCCCTGGTGTCGCTGTATCGCCCGGGCCCGATGGACCTGATCCCCGACTTCATCGAGCGCAAGCACGGTCGCGCCGAAGTGAAGTATCCGCATCCGTTGCTGGAGCCGGTGCTCAGCCCGACCTATGGCGTCGTGGTGTACCAGGAACAGGTGATGCAGACCGCGCAGATCCTCGCCGGTTATTCGCTGGGCGGCGCCGACCTGCTGCGCCGCGCGATGGGCAAGAAGAAGCCCGAGGAGATGGCGAAGGAACGCATCAAGTTCGAGGAAGGCGCGAAGGAACACCATCACCTCGAATCGCGCGTGTCGGGTCCGATCTTCGACCTGCTGGAAAAGTTCGCGGGTTACGGTTTCAACAAGTCGCACGCCGCCGCCTACGCGCTGGTGAGTTACCAGACAGCGTGGCTGAAAACGCATTACCCGGCGGAATTCATGGCCGCGGTGCTGTCCTCCGACATGGACAAGACCGAAAAGGTGGTCGGCTTCCTCGACGAAGCACGCACGATCGGACTCGCGGTATTGCCGCCCGACGTCAATGCCTCGCGCTACATGTTCGAAGCGGTCGATCCCAAGACGATCCGCTACGGCCTCGGCGCGGTGAAGGGTGTTGGCCAGAATGCCTGCGAAGCGATCGCGGACGAACGCGAACGCGGCGGCCCGTTCACCGACATGCTCGACTTCTGCCAGCGCGTCGACATGACCAAGCTCAATCGCCGCGCGGTCGAGGCACTGGTCAATGCAGGCGCGATGGATGCACTCGGCGTCAATCGTCCCAGCCTGCTCGCGCAATTGCCGGAGGCGCTCAAGGCCACCGAGCAACAGGCGCGCGAACGCGAGACCGGGCAGGATTCGCTGTTCGGCGGTGGCGGCAGTGCCGCGCCGACCTTGCGCATCGAATTGCCGGAAGTCGCGGACTGGCCGCTGTCGCGCAAGCTCGAAGGCGAACGCGAAACGCTCGGGACCTATCTCTCCGGCCATCCCATCGATCCCTATCGCGATGCACTGAAGGCGCTGGTCGGCCACGGCCTCGACGATCTCGACGCGATCTGGGCCAATCGCAGCAACGAGGAAAAGCGCGGCTGGCGTCCGGAGAAAACCGTGGTGCTGGCCGGGCAAGTCACCGCGCTGCGCAAGCGCGGCGAATCGCAGGCCTTCGTCACCCTGGAAGATGGCGCGGGCCGCATCGAGGTGATGTTCTTCTCGGAAGCGCTGACGGAATATTCCGCGCTGCTCACCCGCGACCGCATCCTGGTGATCGAGGGCGGCCTGCGCGAGGACGAGTTCAGCGGCGGCTACAGCCTGCGCGCACGCCGCTGCTGGGACTTCGAGCTGTTGTGCCCGAATGCCGCGCGCAAGCTCACCGTGCGCATGGACATGCGCGTCCCCGGCGCGCTCCAGGCCCTCGACCAGGCTTTCGCCGAGCACCGCCCCGGCTCTACCCCGATCCGCCTGGAAATGCTGCGTGACGGCGCCCGAGGCGCCATCGACCTCGATGGCAGCAATGCCATCCGCGTCAGCGCCGGCCTCGCCGCCGCGCTCAAGGCCCAGCCGGGCGTGCGCGGGGTCGCCCTGGTCCTCGACAAGCCCTGGCAGCACTAGGCTCGACCAGACGCCGGCGTATGAGGCCGTCATCGCCATCCGCTAGACTGTCCCCCTTGATTCACCCAGACCCTCCATGAACCCGAACTACCTCGATTTCGAGCAACCCATCGCCGATCTGGAAGCGAAAATCCAGGAACTGCGCCAAGCCAGCGCCGGCCCGGGGGTCAACGTCGACAACGAAGTGCGCGCGCTGCAGGAAAAGCTGCGCCAGCGCACCGCCGTGATCTTCCGCGACCTGACGCCCGCCCAGATCTCGCAGATGTCGCGCCATCCGCAGCGTCCGTACACGCTGGACTACGTCAAGGTGATCTGCGACGAATTCCAGGAGCTGGCCGGCGACCGCGCCTTCGCCGACGACGCTGCGATCGTCGGTGGCCTCGCCCGTATCGATGGCCGCCCGGTGATGGTGATCGGCCACCAGAAGGGCCGCGACACCAAATCGAAGGTCCGCCGCAATTTCGGCATGCCGCGCCCCGAGGGCTATCGCAAGGCGCTGCGCCTGATGAAGCTGGCCGAGCGTTTCCAGCTGCCGATCTTCACCTTCATCGATACCCCTGGTGCCTATCCCGGCATCGGCGCGGAAGAGCGCGGCCAGTCGGAAGCGATCGCGCGTAACCTGATGGAAATGTCTGAGCTGCGCGTGCCGATCATCTGCACCGTGATCGGCGAAGGCGGCTCCGGCGGCGCGCTGGCGATCGGGGTCGGCGACCGCACGCTGATGCTCGAGTACGGCACCTATTCGGTGATCTCGCCGGAAGGCTGCGCGGCGATCCTGTGGAAGGACGCGGCCAAGGCCAAGGAAGCCGCCGAACAGATGGCGATCACCGCGCCGAAGCTGAAGGCGCTGGGCCTGGTCGACAAGATCGTGCGCGAACCGATCGGCGGCGCGCAGCGCAATCCGCAGCAGACGGCCAAGCGTCTCAAGGCGATCCTGCTCAACGAGCTGGCCGCGCTCGACGCACTCTCGGTCGACGAGTTGCTGGAGCGTCGCTACCAGCGCCTGCGTGGTTACGGGGCGTTCGAGAACGCCTGATCGTCATCGCCCGCCCAACCTATACTCCGGATGCCGGCAATCTGCCGGTATCCATCGGGGAAGGTTGCAGAAGATGATCATCAAGCGCATTGATCCCGTTTCGGCCGGCAAGATCTCCGGCATCATCGGCGTCGCGATCGGCCTGATCGCAGGCGTGTTCTTTTTCCTGTTCAGCAGCATGTTTGCCGGAGCGTTGGCACACCAGGGCAGCGGCTTCGCCGGCGCCATGTTCGGCGGCGCCGCCGGCATCGTCGTCCTGCCGATTTTCTATGGCGTCTTCGGTTTCATCGGCGGACTGATCCAGGCGTTCATCTACAACCTGGCTGCTGGCTGGGTTGGCGGTATTCGCGTCGAGACCGAATGAGTGCAACGCTGCCGCTGACAGCGCCGCAGGCCACCATCGATACCGCATCGGTGGTGGTCGGCCTCAGCGGCGGCGTCGATTCGACGGCGCTCCTGCATCGACTGAAAGACGAAACATCGCGGTTGCGCGCGCTCCACGTCCACCACGGCCTGCATCCGGAAGCCGATGCGTGGGCGGAGCATTGCGCCGCGCTGTGCGCGTCGCTCGATGTCCCGCTGAAGATCATCCGTGTCGAAGTCGATCGCAATTCCGGGCTCGGACTGGAAGGCGCCGCCCGTCACGCACGCCACGCCGCGTTTGCCGCGGAACTGCAGGACGGCGAAGTGCTCGCACTCGCCCACCATCGCGATGACCAGGCGGAAACGTTCCTGTTGCGGACGTTGCGCGCGTCCGGAATCGACGGACTGTCGGCGATGCGGCCGTGGCGGCAATACGAAAACGGCTGGTTGTGGCGGCCACTGCTGGATACGCCGCGCTCGGACATTCTTGCGTATGCACACGCGCATGGATTGACGTGGATCGAAGACCCCTCCAACGCCGGCAACACGCACGATCGCAACTTCCTGCGCAATGAAGTGATGCCGCTGCTGCGCCGGCGCTGGCCGCAGGCATCGGCATCCATCGCGCGCAGCGCCGCGCTGGCCGCGGAAACAATGGAGCGCGATGCCGATGGACTCCGCATCGCGCTGCTCGCCTGCCGACGCGGCGACGGCGACCTCGACGCCACCACGTTGCAACGATTGCCCACATCATTCCGCGCCGATGTCGTGCGCGACTGGGTGGACGAAGCCGGACTGCCACCATTGCCCGCCAGCGGCATCGACGCGATCGAACGGCAACTGTTGCCCGCGCGCAGCGATACCGAGGCCGAATATCGCTGGCAGCAGGCGCGCATCCTGCGCTGGCGCGATCGCCTGCATGCCGAGACGCTGCGCCCCGCATTACCCGCCGACTTCCATGCCGAATGGGACGGCCGCGATCCGCAACAGCTGCCCGACGGCTCACGGCTGGAGTTGCTCGGCGCGACCGCATTCGACCATGCCCTGCGAGTGCAAGCCCGTCGCGGTGGCGAACGCATCCACCTGCCTGGCCGGGGTCATTCGCACGCGCTCAAGCACGCCCTGCAACAGGCCGATATCCCGCCGTGGCTGCGCGAGCGCCTGCCCCTGCTGGTCGATGGCGATGAAGTCCTCGCCGCCGGCGATCTGCTCTCCGCGCGCCTGCACGACTGGCTGAAGGACCACGACGCCCGCCTGGTCTGGCATCTCGGCTAAACTCGACCCATGGCCCGCAAATCCCCTGCATCGTCGCCGCAAGACCCGTCTCCGGTCGCCACCTTCGAGGCTTCGCTGGACGCGCTCGAATCGCTGGTCGAACGCATGGAACAGGGCGGCCTCAACCTCGAGGAATCGTTGTCCGCCTACGAGCGCGGCATCGGTCTCTACCGCGAATGCCAGACGGCACTGGAGCAGGCCGAATTGCGCGTGCGCTTGCTGAGCGACCTCGACGCACCGGAGTCCGCCCGCCCCTTCCCGGATGCCTCGGCGGGTCGCGACGGTGATGCCTGATCCCGCCGCGCTGCTCGCCGGTTGGCGGGCGCGCATCGAGTCTGATCTCGATCACGTCCTTTCGGACACGTTCGCCAGCGCGCGCCTCGCCGACGCCATGCGCCATGCGGTGAAAGCCGGCGGCAAGCGCATCCGGCCATTGCTGGTGCATGCGACCGTGCACGCATTGGGCGGAGACGGCGAACGCGCGCGACAGGCCGCGGTGGCGGTGGAACTCCTCCACACCTATTCGCTGGTCCACGACGATCTCCCGGCGATGGACGATGACGCGCTTCGTCGTGGCCAGCCCACCGTGCACGTCGCCTTCGACGAAGCCACCGCGATCCTTGCCGGCGACGCCCTGCAGTCGCTGGCATTCACCATCCTGGCGCATGGCGCCGTGCCTGCGGATGTCTGCGTCAAGCAGCTGCGCGAACTGGCGCACGCCTCCGGCATCGACGGCATGTGCGGCGGCCAGATGCTCGACCTCGAAGCCACCGGTGCTGCCGGGACGCTGTCGATCGCCGAACTGGAACGCCTGCATGCGCTCAAGACCGGCGCCCTGTTGCGCGCGGCGGTGCGAATGGGCGCATTTGCCGGCGGTGCGGACGATGCGCAACACGAGGCGCTCGATCGTTACGCCGATGCCCTCGGCCTTGCCTTCCAGGTTCGCGACGACCTGCTCGACATCGAAGGCGACAGCGCCACCCTCGGCAAGACCGCGGGCAAGGACGTGGAACAGGCGAAATCGACCTTTCCCGCGCTACTGGGCATCGATGCTTCGCGGCAACGCCTGCGCGAACTCGCGACTGCAATGAACGACGCGCTGGCCGGTTTCGACCAACGCGCCGATGCGTTGCGGGCGATCGCGCGCCAGGTGATCGAGCGCGATCGCTGAAGCGTCGTTACTTCACCAGTCGCAGAGAGAACGGATAGCGATAGGGCTTGCCCTCCCAGGCGGCGATCGCGGCGAGGATCGAGCACACCAGCCACATCAACGCACCCGCCCCGAGCAATGCCAGCAATACGAGTCCGGCCGGGATGGTGACCAGCGCGCCGATGCCGAGCGTGACCACGGTGGCGCCCACCAGCACGATGCCGATCAGGATCGCGGCGCAAGCGCCGAGGAACATGGTGATGTTGAAGTTCAACGCTTCCTTCGCATGCTCGGCTGCGAACGGATGGCGATCACGCATCAGCGCCCACACGCCCAGTGCCACCAGTGCACCGGCCACGCCGGCGAACCAATGGGTGAAGAACGCAGCCAGCAACGCACCCACATGCACGCCCGCTGCCCATTGGCGATCGGCGGCATCTTGCACTGTGACTTGTTCGATCGTGTCCATCTCCACCACTCCAATCCAACAGGATGACGGGATCACTATGGTGATCGTCCGCCCTGCAAGCAAGTGACGGAGGTGGGTATGACTTTCGTCGTGTTCAGGCAGCGCGAACCAGTCCGCGCATCGATGCGACATCGGCGCTGCCGGGGAACACGCGCGCATCGCTGGCAGCGGCCCCCACGCCCAGATGCGTTTCCAGCACGCCCTTGAACAGCCCGCGCATGTCGCTGGTCGCGAGCAGGTCGCGCTGCTGGTTGAGTTGCGAACCGGCGAGGCCCGGCCATGTCCCGCCGATGCGACCACCGTTCACCGCGCCACCGGCGAGGAAGGAGACGCCGCCGGTGCCGTGGTCGGTGCCATTGGTGCCATTGACCGCAGCCGTGCGCCCGAATTCGGTGACGACCACGATCGCCGTGCGCGGCCAGATCGCATCACCGTTGCTCTTGAACGCCTGCAGGCCCGAATCCAGTTCGAACAGTTTGCGTTGCAGGATGCCCGCTTCGTTGTAATGCGTGTCCCAGCCGGTGTCCTCGACGAAGGCGATGCGCGGCCCATCGGCGGCCGACATGAAATGCGCGGCGGCGCCCAGCGCATCGGCGAGATGGCCGCGCTTGTCGCCGGCTTTTGCGGTGGTGTCGTTCTCGTCCGTGCCGGCGCGCGCGAATGCGGGACCCAGCGTCGGGTCGCGCGCATACAGCAGTTGCAGGCGCTGCATCAGGATCGGATCGATCGCATGCGACAGCGGCGGCGACCATGTCGTCGCGGCGCTGCTGCCACGCATGATCAACGGCATCACCGCGGTGATCGCCAGGCCGCCCGAACCGCCAAGCTCGTGCACGCAGCGATTCATCCAGCCGCTGCGACCGCCCGGCCCCTGGGTGCCGTTCTCGACGCAATCCTGCGCTTCGAAATGCGAGCGCTCGCGATAGGGCGGCGCCACCGCCACGATCGGTAGGAACTCCTTCGCCGCGTAGAGTTGCGATGCGAACGCCAGCGACGAGTGCAGTGCGAAACCGCCATCGATCGGATGCGCGTCCTTGATCGCCGCTTCGCCAAGCGCACCACGCAGGCGCAGGTAATCGGAGTCGTTCGGGCGTGGCAGCGCGTGCAGGCCATCGAGACCGCCACGCAGCAACACCACGACAAGCCGCGTGTCGCTTGCCGATGTCGCGGCCAGCGCGAATCTCGGGAGCGTGCCGACCAGCGATGCCGCGGCGCCAGCCATCAGGAATTGGCGTCGGCTCAGGGCCATCTCAGGCTCTCCACTGGAAGGACGGACTGGCCAGCAACAAGGCGATCCCCTGGCGCGGCGATTCGGCACGACGCACGGCGAGCAGGGTTTCCGCATCCATGCCGTCGCCGAGGGAACGCGTTGCCAGTTGCACGGGATCGGTGCTCGCCTGCGGCGCGGCGTCGGCCAGCGTCTGCGCGGCCTGCACGCGCTTGAACAAGGCATCGGGGCCGGACCAGTCGGACGCGGTGTCGGCGAATCCCGCCGGCGAACGCGGCTGGAACACCGGATGCCCCATGCGTGCCTGCAGGTCGAGCGTGCGCGCGGCATCCTTCTGGCCATCGAGCGTCAGTGCGCGCATCGACGACACCAGGAAATCCTGCGGCGTCTTGAACTTGCGCGCGCCCGGCGCCCACGCCAGCGGATGCCTCACCATCGTCGAGTAGAGGGTGGAAAGATCGCCATTCGATGCCAGGTAGGCTTTTGCCATCGCGGCCACCAGTTGCGGTGGCGGCTGGTCGGCGACGAAGTGTCGCGCCAACTTGAATGACAGGTGCTGGGCGGTTGCCGGATGCAATGCAAGATCCGTCAAAATGGCACGTCCCTGTGCCTCGCCCTCTTCCCGATAGTGTTTGCCGAGCACGCGGCGATCGCCGGGCTCGTGCGTGTTGGCATTGAACTGGAACGGCGCGCCGGTGTTCGACATGTCCTGCGGGCGCTGCAGGCTCCAGCCGGTGATCGCCTTCGCCAGCTCGATCACGTCGCCCTGCGCGTAACCGCCATTGACGCCCAGCGTGTGCAATTCGAGGATTTCGCGCGCGAGGTTCTCGTTGAGTCCGCGCCGTGCCGCCTTGGGATTTGGCGCCCTGCGTGCGCGCATGCCGGCCTTCGAATCGACGCCGATCGATTGCGTGTTGTCGAGGTAGAGCAGCATGCCCGGATGGGTTTCGATCGCCATCAGCAGGTCGGAGAACTTTCCGAATGCATGCGGGCGGATCGCCTCGCGCTCCATCGGCGCCGCGAACGACGCCGCGATGTTCTTGTCGGTGGAAATCGCGAAATGATTCGACCAGAAGCGGACGATGCGTTCCGGGAAGCTGCGCGCGGTGACCACCGCGACCTGCTGGCGCAAGGCGATTTCCTGGCGGATGCGCTGGCGCAGTTCCTTCTCGGCGTCCTTGGCCGCCTGCTGCGCCATCATGTCGCCGTTCGAATCCTTCGCCATCTTGCGCAGGTCGCGCACGGTGCCTTCCTGGCGCAGGTAGTCCAGGCTGTTCGGCAAGGCATCGGGAAGCACTTCGGCACCCGCGGACAGCTGCGACAACAACCAGGCACGCGGATCGCTCGCGGCATCGCCAAGCTCGCCCGGGCGCGCACCCAGCCCGAAACGGTTGACGGCAGTGAGTGCGGCGGTGGGCGCCATGGCAGGACTCATGAAAGTGCTGCCACGGGAACGCGCGCCAACCGCAACAGGTTGACGCGCGTCTACGACATTACGGATTTGTCACTTGATCAGGCGCAAGGTGAATGGGTAGCGGTAGGCCACGCCTTCGTTGGCCTTGATGCCGGCGATCACGGTGAGGATCAAACCCGCCAGGCCAACCAGCGGCATCAGCAGCATGCCGATGACCACGAAGATCAGCAGGCCAGTGATGAACAGTGCGATCGACAGGGTGATCTGGAAGTTCAGCGCTTCCTTGCCCTGGTCATCGACGAACGGCATCGTGTCCTTCTTCACCAGCCATACGATCAGCGGTCCGAGCACATGGCCGAACGGAACGATGAGTCCCGCCAAGGCGGACAGGTGCGCGATCATTCCCCACTGCCGTTCGTCGGCGCTGATTCCGGATGTTCCGGTGGTCGTCTGCTCGTCCATCGTTGCCCCTCTTGGTATTGGATTTTTCCCGATAGTACGTCAGCCGGATGACCGGGCCAACCGACCGTCTCAGCCGCCGGCGACGGTCATCCGCCCGACCAGCAGCGAGCCCATGCGGGTGGACGAACGCGGGTCGACATCGCGGCCGATCGCCTCGACCGCCATGAACATGTCGCGCAGGTTGCCGGCGATGGTCACGCCATCGACCGGATGGACGCGCTTGCCGTTCTCGATCAGGTAGCCGGCGGCACCGCGCGAATAATCGCCGGTCACGGTGTTCACGCCCTGCCCCATCAGCTCGGTCACCAGCAGCGCGCGCGGCAGGTTGGCGAGGATGGCTTCGAGGTCGTCGACATTGCCTGCGACATCGAGGTTGTAGATGCCGCCGGCATTCGCGGTGCTCTGCAGCCCGAGCTTGCGCGCCGAATAACTGCCGAGCACGTAACGCTGCAGCACGCCGTTGGCGACCAGCGGCGAGGTCTGGGTGGCAGTGCCTTCGGCATCGAACGAAGTCGAACGGAATCCACCCATCAGGTGCGGCTGTTCGATCATCGACACCCAATCCGGGAACACCTGTTTGCCGGCGTGGTCGACCAGGAAGCTGGCATGGCGATAGAGCGCGCCACCGGACACCGCGCCGATGAAATGCCCGACGAGCGAACGCGCCACTTCCGGCGCGAACACGATCGGCAGGGATCCCGTCGGCAAGCCGCGCGGATCGAGGCGGGCGACCGTGAGCTCCGCAGCGCGGCGACCGACCGCCTGCGCCGACTCCAGCGCATCCGGACGCAGGGCCGCGGTGTACCAGCCGTCGCGCTGCATGCCGTCGCCCTCACCCGCGATCAGCGCGCACGACAGGCTGTACTGCGTTTCGCGCTCGTGGCCCATGAAGCCGTGCGAATTGGCATAGACGCTGACGCTTTCGCTGGCGGAATTCGAGCAGCCGTCGGAATTGCGAATGCGCGCATCGGCATCGCGACCGGCCTGCTCGCAGGCGAGCGCCTGCGCGATCATCGCGTCGGCGTCGAAGTGTTGCGGATGCCACTGGTCGAACTCGCGCAGATCGCGCGCCATCCGTTCCGGATCGGCGAGTCCCGCTGCCGGATCGGTTTCGGTGTAACGGGCGATGGTGCAGGCGTGCTCGACCGTCGCCGCGAGGCTGGCTTCGGAGAAATCGCCGGTGCTGGCCGAACCCTTGCGCTGGCCGAAATAGACAGTCAAAGAAACGCCGCGATCACGCGTCGATTCCACCGTCTCCACCGAACCCATTCGCACCGACGTACTGAGTCCGCGCGATTCCGAGCAATCGACCTCGGCCTGGGTGGCGCCACCGGCCTTGCACAGGTCCAGCACCCGCTGCGCCAGCGCCGACAGGGCTTCGATCTTTTGTGGGCTATCGTCGCCGGGATGGGCGATGGACAGGTCGGTCGTGTTCAATGGCGTATCCTTGATGCTTCGAACTGGAGATTAGTGGTGCGCGGTCGCGATTCCGAAACCGGTGAATTCCTTGGCGCCAGCCGCAGCCAGCAACGGCGCGAGGCGCTGGACGTGCTGGAACTGGCGGAAACCCTGACCGGTCTCGCCAGCGGCCAGCTGGCGGCGCTGCCGATCCCGGAAGAACTGCTGCCGCACCTTGCCGACGCCCGTCGCATCACTTCGCATATCGCGAAGAAGCGCCAGATCGCATTTCTCGCCAAGCAGATGCGCCGCCAGGACGACGAAGCCCTGGATGCGATCCGCGACGCGCTGGACGCGCACAGCGAGGGATCGAAGCGCCAGGTTGCCGACATGCATCGCGCCGAGGAGTGGCGCCTGCGCCTGATCGACGGCGGTGACGACGCGATGTCGGCCTTCGTCGATGCGCATCCGGACGCCGATCGCCAGCGCCTGCGCCAGCTGGTGCGCAATGCGAAGGACGAAGCCGCGCGCAACAAGCCGCCGCGCGCCTTCCGCGAACTGTTTCGTGAAATTCGCAATGCCTTCGAGGGCGGCAGTGGCGCGTCGCATGATTTCGATGCCGACGTCGCCGACGACGATTCCAGCGACGCCTGAACGCTTGCCGCTCACGCCTGGGTTCCGCCCACCGTCATCTCACTGATCAGCAGCGACGGCTGGCCGACGCCGACCGGCACCGACTGTCCATCCTTGCCGCAGACGCCGACGCCATCGTCGAGCGCGAGGTCGTGGCCGACCATCGTCACCCGCTGCATCGTTTCCGGGCCATTGCCGATCAGCGTTGCGCCTTTCACCGGCGCGGTCACCTTGCCGTCCTCGATCAGGTAGGCCTCGGTGGCCGAGAACACGTACTTGCCGCTGGTGATGTCGACCTGGCCACCGCCGAAGTTCACCGCGTACAGGCCACGCTTCACGCTGCGGATCATGTCTTCCGGCGAATGCGTTCCGGCGAGCATGTAGGTATTGGTCATGCGCGGCATCACCGTGTGCGCATACGACTCGCGACGACCGTTGCCGGTCGACTGCGCGCCCATCAACCGCGCGTTGAGCGTGTCCTGCATGTAACCGGTGAGCACGCCGTCCTCGATCAGCGTCGTGCAATTGGTCGGCGTGCCTTCGTCGTCCATGTTGAGCGAACCGCGACGTCCGGCGAGCGTGCCGTCGTCGACAATGGTCACGCCCGGTGACGCCACGCGCTGACCCATGCGACCGGCATAGGTCGATGTGCCCTTGCGATTGAAATCGCCTTCCAGGCCGTGGCCGACCGCTTCGTGCAGCAACACGCCGGTCCAGCCATTGCCGAGTACCACTGGCATCACGCCCGCGGGTGCATCGACCGCCTCCAAGTTCAGCAGCGCCGCGCGCAAGGCCTCGCGCGCGAATTTTTCCGGCCTGCCATCACCCAGCAGTTCTTCGTAGGAATAGCGTCCGCCGAATCCCGCATACCCGGATTCGCGACGACCGTTCTGCTCGACGATCACCTGCACGTTCATCCGCACCAGCGGACGCACGTCGGCGGCGAGCACGCCCGCGCTGTTGGCGACGAGCACGGTGTCGACGCCACCGGAAATTCCCACCATCACCTGCTTCACGCGCGGATCGAGGCTGCGCACCAGGGCATCGACCTTGCGCAAGGCATCGACCTTGGCGTCGTTTGCCATTGCATCGATCGGATCGAGCGCCGGATACAACACGCCCTGCCCGCGCGACACCAGCGCCTGCGGTGCATGGAGCCCGCCATCACGCGCGATCGCGCGTGCGGCGCCCGCGGCTTCCAGCAAGGCTTGCGCGCTGATGTCACCGGAATAGGCGAAGCCGGTCTTCTCGCCGCTGATCGCACGCACGCCGACGCCCTGGTCGATGGAATGCGCGCCGTCCTTGACGATGCCGTCCTCGATGCTCCAGCTCTCGCGCCTGGCGTGCTGGAAATACAAGTCGCCGAAATCGATGCCATTGCCCATCAGCGCGGCGAAGGCGGGGTCGAGGCGTTGCAGGTCGAGCCCGGACGGAACCAGCAAGGTGGAACTGGCGATCTGGAGCGGGTTTTGCATGGATTTCCCGGCGTGAAGCGATGACGTCATCATCTCATGTGGCGATGAAAGCGCGGGAAATCAAGCGCCAGGCTGATTGTTCAAGCGATCGCCCTTGCGGTCGCAGGAAGCTTGCTCCCGTGCGCGACACGCCGTAAATACGTCCATGTAGGCTCGACTCGGCATCCATGCCTCGTATGGTCGCGCCCAGGACAAGCCACCTGCGCCCCGGGCGATTCCGACTCTTATCGCGCTGGCGCCTGTGTTCCCGCCTTTCCTGTTTCCTGAACTTTCGGATCGCTCCACGGCCCGGTGACGCGGTAGGTCTTCTCCGCCATCTGGCTGAACGGTTTGCGCAGCACCGCGCCCGCCACCGCGCCGATCGCCGCACCCACCGGCCCGCCAGTCAGCGCACCGACCGCGGTCAGCACGTTGCCGGTCTTGGGATAGACGTGGATGGTCTGGTCGAACTGCTGCGCGACCATGTCGGCGGCGCCTTCGATCCGGATGTCGGCCGCCGATCCCTTGATCGCCAGGTTGTTGCTGTGCGCCTTGCCGCCATCGAAGCGGATGTCGCCGGTGACGCTGTTGAAACGGAAACCGCTGTCAAAGAAATCGTGGAAGTCGAGCGTGAGCCGGCGCGGCAACTGGGCGAGGCTGAGCAGGCCGAGCACGCGACCGACACCCGGTTGCACTTTCACCAGTTGCCCGTCGCGCATGTCGATGTTCATCGATCCCGCCAATGCCGCGCCGCTGGCGTCGATCGGTGCGCCCGGCCAGCGCAGGTCGAGCAACACGCTGCCCTTGCCGTCGCCAAGTTGCCCCTTCATCCCGAGGCCTTCGATCAGTGCACCGAAATCCTGGGTGTCCAGGCGCGCCTGCACGCGCGTCTGCGCTTCGCGCCCGCGCCCCAGCCAACTGCCGGTCGCGGCAATGTGCTGCTGGCGCGATTGCAGGTCGAGGCGATCCACCTGCAGCCCACCCGCGACCTGGTGCGTGCGCAACGCGGCGGTGTTGAATGCGAGCGTGCCGATGCGCAGGTCGTTGATGTCGAGCGCCAGCGGCGGGATATGCGCGGGATCGATATCGTCGTTCGAAGAAGATGATGCCGACGCCGTCGCGCCCGTTCCGCCCTGCGGCGGCGTCCAGTGCAGGCGATCGAACTTGCCGTTGATGGTGGCGTTGGCCGCGTTGGGGATCGTCAGTTGCCCCTGCAGCGCATCACCCTGCACCTGCACCAGATAGCCGCTGCCGGACGGAGTCATCCGCAGGCGCGTTGCCGGGAAAGTTGCTGCGCCCAACAGCAGGCGGTCGGTGGTGATGTCCAAGCGTTTCAGCGCGAAGGAACTGTCATCGCCGCCGGTCATCGCCAGCCATGCCGGCGCATCGAGACTTGGTGCATGCCCGGTGACCACCAGCCCCGAATCGGGCGGCGTTTCCGGATTGCCATCGCCCATCGCCATGGCGATGCCGGTGTGGCCATTCGCGCTGCGCGCACGTACGTTGACGACGCGTCCCAGCTTCACCCCGATATCGCCCTGCCCCAACGGCAGCGGCAAGGTGATCACCGACGGCAATGCCGTGGCCGCGGCTTTCGCGAATGGCGCGGGAAGATCGAGCTTCGTTCCCACAAGATCCGAACGCAATTCCACGCGATTGACCGTCGTCGCGCTCGCGCCCTTCGGCACATCCACCGCCACCGTCCAGCGCGAACGGCCGTCGACATGCGGCTGCATCCATTTCAGGTCGGGCACGCGCGCAAGCAATTCGCGCGCACCGAGTGTTCCTTCCAGCGCGCCTTCGAACACGTTGCCGTGATCGCGGACGCTGCCACCCGCGCGCAGGTCGAGCGTGCCCGGTTGGCCTTCGTGCACCACGCTCAAGCCATCGGCGACGAACCCGCTGCGATCGTACTTGGCGCTGCCACGCACGTTGTCGAAGCGCAGGCCATATTCGCGATGCGCGAGCTTGGCGCCATCGAGCGTCGCGGTGCCGTCGAGCTTGTAGGGCAGATCGTCGTGGAACGGCAGGAACAGGGTGAGACTGGTGCGCGCCGCCCCCCCGACATCGAGTTGCGCGAACACCGATCCCAGGTCCTTTTCCAGCGGACTCTGGCGCAACATTCCCAGCATCTGGCTGGCATCGCCATTGCCATCGGCCTTGATGGTCAGTTCGGCCTTGTCGAAATTGGGGATGTCGGCCACGGCGCGTGTCACGTTGACGCCGGCGATGGTGCCATCGGTCTCGATGTGCATGCCGGCGCCGATGAATTGCACATGGGTGAGCTTGCCGCGCAATTCCGGCCAGTCGGGCTGGAACTTCAGCACCGCGTCGCGGACGTCGGCATCGACTTCGAACAATCCGCTGTTGTTGCGGAACGGCCAGTCGTCGAGATCGCCCGAGACCACCGCATGCGCACGTTCGATGTGCCCGCCGACCAATGCCATGTTCAACCAGTCGACGGTCGCCTTCGGCATCAGGTAATTCACCCAATAGCCATGCGATGCCACCACCGGCGTCTGGCTGGTGATGTCCGCGGCGATGCCGATCAGCGGGCGGGTGCCGTCGCCATGCCAGCGCAAGCCACCGCGGGCATCCACCGAGACATCGGGGGATGACAGCTTCAGCGCATCGGTGCCGAAGCCGAAACCGTCGCCATCGCGATACCAGACAATGTTGCCGCTGGGCTGGTAGGTATGCGGCACGCCGAAACCGCTGGGCCAATCGAAGGTGAAACGACTCGCCGGATCGAATGCCAATGCGCCGCCATCGCGATCGCCGACGATGCGGCCGCTCACGCCACTCACGCCCGGGGCATGGCCGACGGCATGGAACCCGACGCGATCGGCCGTCGCGGTCACCCGCGGTTGTTCCGCACTACCGGCCAGGCGCACATCGCGCAGGCTACCTTCCGGTCGCGCTTCCGCCAGCCAGCGCGCGAGGCCGGCAGGCACGCGATCCGACAACGCGGCGATCGACGCCACCATCGGCAGATCTATGCGTGCGACGGCTGCCGACAGATGATCGCCACCGGCCACGCTCAGGCCGTCCAGCGTCTGCGTCGCGCCCGCCCGGGTGATGGTGAGCGTCGGCACGTCCATGCGCCAATCCGTGCCGGAATGGCGATATCCAGTCAGTCCCTGCACGCGTTGCAGCAATACCGGCGTCGCGGTCGATCCCGGCGTGCTCGATCGCAACAGCACATCACTGAAATCGTTGCGGGTGACCAGTTTCGTCACCCTGCGCGCGCCCACGTCCAGCCACGCCTCGCCACTGCCGTGGCCACCGGCCAGGGCGACACCGAACAATTGCAGGAAGCCCTGGTATCCCTTCAGATCGATATCGCGGCTGCCGACATAGACGCGGCCGTCGCCACTGTGGCGATCGAAATCCATGGTGGCGAAGGTCGGCGTCGACACGCCCTTGAGCCAGCCGCGCATGCCGACGCGCACGCGCGCACCACTCACCCGGGTACGCACGTCGATGCGCGGGATGTCGGCATGCAATCCCAGCGAATGCGCATCCAGAGTCAGGCTGCCGCCGATCACCTGCAACTCGCCGAGCGGCTCGAGCGTCGTCAGCGGATCGCCACCATTGGTCTGTCCCGGCAGGCCACGCACGTGCCAGGTGCCGTCGTCGTCACGCTGCAGGTTGACGTGGATGCCGCGCAAACGCAGTTCGGTCAGGCGATTGCCCGGCAACCAGCCGGTGTATTGCGAAACCAGCAATTCGGCGTCGCCGAGCCGCAGCGGATTGTCCGGCGTACCGACCTTGAGGTCGCGCAGGGACAGCAACGGTCCACGGCGCGTCCAGTGCGCCTGCAGGCTGGCGAACTGCACCGGATGCCCGGCACGCTTGCTCAACCATGCACGCACCTCATCCGGATGTTCTTCGAGCCACGGCATCGCGCGACTCAGCGCGCCGGTGAGCAACGCCAGCAACAGCAGGCACACACCGATCGCGTAATAGAGCGATTTGCCGGCAAGATGGATATGGCGCCGCATCAGAACGGGTTCTTACAGCAGGACGACATCGTAGTGCTCCTGCACGTACTGGTCGTCCTGCTGGAAGCGGATCGACTTGCCGAGGAACTCCTCGAGTTCGGCGACGGCGGTCGATTCTTCTTCGGTGATGCGATTCACCACGGCCGGTGAAGCGATCACCAGCAGGCGCTCGGCGTCGAACTGGCGCACCGCGCGGGTGATCTCGCGGAAGATCTCGTAGGTCACGGTCTCCGCGGTCTTCAGCGTGCCACGGCCATTGCAGGCCGGGCATGGTTCGCACAACTGGCGCTCCAGCGATTCCACCGTGCGCTTGCGCGTCATCTCGACCAGGCCGAGCGGCGAGAAGTCGTAGACGGTGGTCTTGGCGTGGTCCTTCGACAACGACTTCTCCAGCATTCGCAGTACCTGGCGGCGATGCTCGGGATCGTGCATGTCGATGAAGTCGATGATGATGATGCCGCCAAGGTTGCGCAGGCGCAGTTGCCGCGCGACCGATTGCGCCGCCTCGAGATTGGTTCGGTAAACCGTTTCCTCGAGCGTGCGCTGGCCGACGAAGCTGCCGGTGTTGACGTCGACCGTGGTCATCGCCTCGGTCTGGTCGATGACGAGGTAGCCTCCCGATTTCAGCGGCACCTCCTTCTGCAGGGCGCGCTGGATTTCATCCTCGACGCCGTAGAGATCGAAGATCGGGCGCGCGCCGCTGTACAGCTCGATGCGTTCGGCGAGCCCGGGCATGTATTGCGCGGCGAACACCCGCAGCTTCTCGCAGGTTTCGCGCGAATCCACCTTCACCTTCTCGACGTCGCGGCGCATCAGGTCGCGCACCGCTCGCATCGGCAAGCTCAGGTCGTCGTAGATGCAGGTGCCAACCGCCGCATTGCGCGCACGCTCCTCGACCAGGCCCCACACCCGCGACAGATAGGCGATGTCTTCGGCCAATGCTTCCGCCGGCTGGCCCTCGGCATTGGTGCGGATGATGAAGCCGGAACCGCCGGTCATCGCCAACTCGCTCACCAACCCCTTCAGGCGCGCGCGCTCGACATCGTCCTCGATGCGCGCCGACACGCCGACCACTTTCGACTGCGGCAACATCACCAGGTAACGAGACGGCACGCTCAGCTGCATGGTCAGGCGCGCGCCCTTGCTGCCGATCGGGTCCTTGACCACCTGCACCACGATGTCCTGGCCATCGCGCAGCAATTCGGTGATCGGCCGCGTCGGCGGCGCAGGTGTTTCGGCGGCGGTCGCACCATCCTCGTTCGGACCGTATTCACCGGAAGCAGCCGGCATCACCCGCAGGATGTCATTGGCATGCAGGAAGGCCGCGCGCGCCAGTCCGATGTCGACGAAGGCCGCCTGCATGCCCGGCATCACCCGCTGGACCTTGCCCTTGTAGATATTGCCGACCACGCCGCGACGCCAGCCGCGTTCGATGTGCAATTCCTGCAGCATGCCGTTCTCGACCACGGCGACGCGCGTTTCGCGCGGAGTGACGTTGACCAGGATCTCCTCGCTCATGGCCATGCCCCGGCCTGAGCCAGCAGATGCGACGTTTCCGCCAGTGGCAGGCCCATCACCCCGCTATGGCTGCCATCGAGATGGGTGATGAATACCTGCGCCGCGCCCTGGATGCCGTAGGCACCGGCCTTGCCCTGCCACTCGCCGGTATCGAGGTACCAGTCGAGCACGCCCGTTGGAAGTTCTCCGAAGGTGACCGTTGATTTCGAGACCACCTGCAACTCCCTGGAAGCGGACACCAGCGATACCGCCGAGATCACCACATGCGCACGACCGGCGAGCATCCGCAACATGCGCGCGGCGTCATCGCGATCGGCAGGCTTGCCGAAGACGATGTCGTCCAGCACCACTTCGGTATCGGCGGCGAGCACCCAGGCCTCGCGTTGTCCGGTGAGCTGCAACAGTCCGGCGCCAGCCTTCTCGCGGGCGACGCGGCGGACGTAATCTTCCGGCGGTTCACCATCGGCGCGGACCTCCGGGACGTCGAGATCGAGCACGCCGAACGCCAGCCCCAGACGGGCCAACAGTTCCGACCGGCGGGGGGAGCGCGAGGCAAGATGCAGCATGGGGCAAGGATACCGTGGAGCGGCCATCCGGCCTCCCCCCGCGGCTGAACGCCGGGCAACATTTCCCGGCCATCCAACCCCGTCGCGAATCACCACCCGTTAACCGGTCATGTCCCAACTTGAACTTTTCAGGAGCCCACCATGCGTCCCTTTCGCCCGCTCGCACTTTCCCTCGCCCTTGCCGCCCTCGCCCCCATGACCCTCCACGCCCAGCCCACCCCGCAAGCCGCCATCGCCGATAGCGACGGCACCCTGCTCTCGGTCTCCGCCGACGGCACCTCCAAGCGCGTCCCCGATGTCGCCACGATCTCGACCGGCGTGGTCACCCGCGCTGCCGATGCCAACGCGGCGATGCGCGAGAACGCCAACCAGATGGCCAGGGTGATGGCGGCGATCAAGGCGGCTGGCGTCGCCGAGCGCGACATTCAGACCAGCGGTGTCAACCTCAATCCGAACTACAACTACGTGCAGAACCAGCCACCGAAGATCACCGGCTACGAGGCGCGCAATACCGTCAGCGTGAAAGTGCGCGATATCGGCAAGCTCGGCAAGGTGATGGACAGCCTGGTCGCGGCGGGCGCCAATGACCTAAACGGTCCGTCATTCGAAGTCGACAAGCCGGACGAGGCCTATGACGAGGCGCGCCGCAGTGCACTGGAGAAAGCGCAGGCACGCGCGGACATGTATGCGAAGGCGCTCGGCATGCGCGTGCGCAGGATCGTCAGCATCGACGAGGGTGGATCCAGCCTCCCGCGCCCGATGCCGATGATGCGCATGAAGACGATGGCAGCAGCGGCACCGGCGGCAGACACCGAAGTTTCGCCCGGAGAGGCCAGCCTCTCGGCGCATCTCAACGTGGTGTTCGAGTTGGGGCGCTAGTCCGGAGCATGAACGGATAATTGGCTGCTTTCCCTGATCCCGATATGGATGATCGCCGATTCGGGGCCGATATATTGCTCGAAGTCCGTTTCATAGGCTCTAACGTGCAGCTGCGACCTTGAAAAGTACGCCCAGACATCATTCCAGGCATCAATGATTGCGGCAGGCATGACGCCGTTTGCCGGGAACATCAGATAGGTCCCTGCTTGTATTGCGACAGTGGCATCAGCCATTGAAGCGACCTTTATGCCGGCAGTGACCGTGAATTCTCCGGACGCATCGGATTCGTAACCGGAGTAGACGCCATAAGCCGTTTCCTTGGGATCAGGATGTGCAGCGTAAAACTTGGCCCAAAGGTCCGGGATTTTCCCGGAGTCAGTGGCCTCCCGGGCATTGTTGGTGCAAATGCTCTCGCCCTGGATGAAGAATTCTTCGACTAGCACCTGATCCACGGCGAGTCCTCCACGAATTGGCATCGGGGATGCCGTAAAAAATGCCATCGCCCGGCAATGATCCGGAATGATGCCAGAACGCAAGCTGGCCCTGTCCCGATGAACGAGTCAGGCCACTGCGGTAATGAGGACTTCATTGAATTGAATCAGTGGTTCGATATCCGTGTAGTTCCGGACGTCAGCCTGCAACTCGTCAGCATGCCGGGTGAACGCCGCGAAAAACGAGTCGACCGTATCGAACGTGAAAAAGCAGCCGGCAATGTAGGCAGGCGATGTTTCCGGCTCCACGCCATCCATGGCACGCTCGACACTTGCGGCGCGAAATCCGGGGTGATGACTCAGAAGTGCGATCGCAAGCGGCATGTGCTTCCGGGTGTAATAGTCGAAATCGAATCGGCTGCCCGGGTCGCGGGGGTACAGGATACTGACCTTGATCATTTCTTCCCGTAGCTCCAAAGCGGCAAGAATGCCGAGCGGAACGCCCATGCCAGGACGGCCAGGAAACAGAAGTGGACAGTGCCCCACATCCAGCTCTGGTTCAACGCGACATGAAACAGGAAAATCCCCGTGACCAGGGGCGCGAGGATGACGATCGCGAGGGGCGCCGTCCTGCGAAGAAACAGGCATAGCCCGCCTGCCAGGCTGGCCGCATAAATGAGCGGGTCGACAATGCCGCTATTGGTGAACGCGGTCGTCAGTGCCTTGGCCGCGGCAGCCTCGTTGTGCTCCGGCCATGGCGTTCCCAGCAACTTGAACGAGAACCACGAAGCACCTACATATGCGTAGAACGACGCGAAGATCCAGCGCATCGCGTCAATTGTCTTGTCCATGTGATATTCCTCCAATAGATGCCATATCGCACTTCCGGGCTGCTTCTGCCCGCAGGCTTCTCAGCAGGAGATGCACGTCGAGATTGCTGCAGACATAGGCCTTCGCCGGTCCGCGCCTGATCGCCTTGATCCATCCGCCTGCCCTCAACCGATTGACGTGTTGGTACGCATATGGCTTGCTCAGCTTGATGGCGCCGACGATGTCGTTCACGGTGGTCCCGTTCTGTTTCGCAATCATGAACAGGATCATCGTGCGTTCGATATTCCCGAAGATCCGGAACATCTGCATGATCGAGCGCGCCTCGGAGAGCAGGTCCATCTCATCCGCCCCGGACGCAACCGATTCCGATTCGGCAGAACAGCCACCCGAAGGTGGCTGTCTGCTGTCAGCATGTGGAAATTCCCCGAACACCGATCAGTAGTCGTAGCTCAGGCTCAGCTGCACGCGGCGTGGCGTCGTGAACGAAGCGCCCATGCCGTAAGTGTTGCTGACGGTGTACTTCCTGACCTCGAAGTTCGGATCGTACGAAATCGCACCACGATCGTTGAAGGCGTTGAACACATCCAGGCCGATGGTGAGCTTCTTCTCGAGGGCCACCGGCTGGTACTGCACGCCGAGGTTGACCACCTTGCTCCACGGACCGCGACCCGCTGCACCCGGAGCGGACGGGCTGCCACCGCACCAGTGGTAGTACGAGCCATAGCCGCCACCCGGATTGCCTTCGTTCGTGCCGTAGTAGCCCAGGCAGTTCTTCGGGCGGCCCGACATGAAGCTGGCCGTGCCGTTCAACGACCAGTCGCGCGCGAACTGCCAGATGCCACGCAGCTTCAGCTGGTGGGTGCGGTCGTTCTGCAACACGCCATCGGCGTATTGCATCAGCTGGGCGTAGTCCCAATCGGACGTCTTGGAGGTGTCGCCCTGCCCGGTATCGGACTTGACCTGGCCCTCGGTATTGCCGCTCAGTCGGCTCCAGGTGTAGTCCACGCGCAGCGACCACTTGCCATCGAACGGACGTTCGACGTACAGGTCGAGGCCGGTGTATTTGCGCGACGGCCCGGTGCTGAAACCAAGATCCGCATTGCTCATCGTCACCAGCGTCGAGCCACTGCCATCCGTGCGATTCACCTGGAAGGTATTGCTCTTGCCCGGGTTGAAGATGTAGCAGCCATTGCCATCGCCCGGGAAGCTGTAGTCGTCCGGATTCATGCCATGCGCCGACATGTAGTCCTTGACCGTGTCGAGGTAGCACATGTCGTCGATGGCGCTGCGCAGGACGCGGTAGGTTGCCTTGACGCCGGCATTCCAGTTCGCCGAGAGCTTCTTGTCGAAGCCGAGGATGAACTCATCCTGGTACTGGGCTTTCAGGCCCTTGGCCGTGATCGTGTTCGGATCGACCGGCTGGCCATACTCGCCATTGGTGGAGACCGGGCCGCTTGCACCGGGCACATGCTGGAGACCACTGGGCGTGCCATCCGGATTGATGCCGGTATAGGTGAAGTATTCGCTGGTGAGGGTCGATGCGGACGCACCGCGAATGGCCACGCTCGGGGGCAGTGCAAGGAAGTAACGGCCGGCATTGCCATAGAGCTTGGCCGTGGAGTCGCCGTTCATGTCCCAGCTGAAACCGAGGCGCGGGGCCCACTGGTTCTTCATGCGCACATAGGGCAAGCCAAGCGCGTTGCGGTTGGTGAACTCGTCGTTGCGAATGCCCAGCTTCAGCAGGAAGCGATCGTTGATGCTCCAGGCATCCTCCAGGAAGTACGCGGTCTGGTCCACCTTCGACCCGGTGGCCAGCTCCCTGACTCGACGCGTGACGAAATAGCCATAGCCGTCGTCATGCCTCGCCGAGGCCGGCAGCGCCACGTTGAATTTCTCGTTGAGCGAACCCGGCTGCCCCGCCGTCATGTTGACCTTGCCATACGCCCAGTAGTACCCGGCGCCATAGGTCTGGTCACCCTGGTTCTGCATCTCGTAGTGCATGTTGTCGATGCCGCCGGTGAGGCTGTGGTTGCCCAGGCGCCAGTTCAGGTCGATTCGCAAGCCATTGGTATAGGCGGCGCCATTGGTGGAGGCACCATATGGGGTCAGCTGCGCGTTGCGGATCGGAGTTCCGCCGTTCAGCGCCTTGTCCTGGCTGGTCGCGGAACTGATGTACGGGAACGACGTATTCCCGGACGGCAGGTACGGGTTGTGAGTGACGCTCTTCCCGTACAGCACGTTCAGCGTCATGTCATCCGACAGATAGCTCGTGTACTTGCCCGACATCACGCTGACGGCGTATTTGTTGGCGCCATCCTTGGAAACGAAAGCCCCGACTTTTTTGCTCGAGAAGTCGTAGTCGTAGGCGTCGTAGTACGAATTGTCGACGTTCCTGATCCACGAGAATTCGACGAGGTTCGCGCTGTTGATGTTCCAGTCCAGCTTGCCGTAGAACTTCGGCGAATACTCCGTCGTCCTGGTCGCGACGGGCTGGCCTTCCATGTTCGGCGTCTTGATTCTGTCCGTCTTGGTTTTTTCAGCCGAGAGGAAGAAGAACAGCTTGTCCGGGATCAGCGGGCCGCCGACATAGGCGCTGTAGGTCCTGCTCTCGTAGCGCGTTCCCTTGCCCGGGCGATACAGCGTTCCCGGCTTGTCCGGATCTTCATAACCGAAAGTACCGCCCGCCTGGCCGGGCGGCATCGTGGTGTGCGGGTAGTGGACATCCTTCGGGTCTTCGCTCAACGCGGCCGGCGAATAGACGAGCTGGCCACCGAAATGCCACTTGTTGCTGCCGCGCTTGCCGACCTGGTTGAGCACGCCACCATCGGAACGCCCGTACATCGCGCTGTAGCCGCCGATATAGGTTTCCTGCTGCGCGATCGAGCCATAGGGCAGGCCGACGCCACCGAGGCCGCCGACCGGGTCGGTGCTGTTGTAGCCGTTGATGTAATAGGCGTTTTCGGTGATGCCGGCGCCGCCGAACGAAACCGTATTGGGACGGCGACCGTCGGACGACTGGATGTTGGAGTCACCCTGCACGGCGCCCGGCGCGAGCAGCGCAACCGACTCGGCGCTGCGGCCGATCGGAAGGCGCGCAAGATCCTTCGCCGTCAGCACGACGCGCGAATCGACCTGGGTCACGTCGATCGAGTTGTTCAAGCCGGTGACCGTGATCGTGCCAAGGTTGTTCTCGCCGACCGCGGTTCCTGCTGTCGTGGCGAATGACACATCGATGGCGGCGCCGACGCGAACCAGCGCGGTCTTGGTGCCGACGACGGCATCGCCCTTCCTGTCGGTCACGGTGTAATCGCCGACCGGGAGGTTTGCCAGCGCGTACTTGCCGTCCTTGCCGACGGCGACGGTGCGGCTGAAGCCGGTCTCACTGACGACGGTGATGGTGTCGCCAGCCGCGGCCGAGCCCGTCACGGTACCGGTGGTGCTCTGCGCATGGACGCCACCTGCGAAGCAAAGTCCAAGCGCCACCGTCAAGGCATTGCGCTTGAATCCCGAGTTGAAGGATCTGAATGTCATTGTTTGGAATTCCTGATTGGAGTTGTAGTGTTTTCGTGTCACTGGATTTCTGGTCAGGCCTGGCGGCACCTCCCCTCGAACCGGACAGTCCTGAAGTGGCAACTGCCGTTGCATGCCTGTTTCACTTCATGCCCCCCGCTGCTGTTGGATGCGATTCATGACCGGATTTCCAGAAGCCGCCCCGGGACGCGCTGCGACAGGGAGGGAGCAACACGCCCCGGAGCGGCGAAAACCCTGGAAATTACAGATCGATACCGAAGCCCACGCCGGCTGACTTCTCGCCGCGACTGAATGCACCGCCCACCGAGAAACTGGCGTTGCCGACGCGCTTGCCATAGCCGATCGACAATGCGCTCTGGCCACCCTGCCAACCGGCGCCAATGGAGATACGCCCGCGTTCACTCTGCGAGCCGCCGGCATTCATCGCCATGTTCAACATCGCGCTGCTCATCGCACCCTGGCGGTCGATGCGGCGATCCATCTTGTCGAAGCGACGGTTCACGTCCTGGCGCATCTGGCTGAACTGGTCGTTCAAGGCCGTGAATTTCTGGTCGGTATAGGTCCTGGCCGAGGCCAGGGTTTGTGCATCGCCTTCGGCGGCGATGTTGCGCACCACGCCCTCGGTCATGTTGCCGGCGCTTTGCATCTGCTGGTCGGTATAGGTCTTGGCGCTCTGCAGGGTATTGGCATCGCCGGCATCCGCATGCTGGTTGGCACTGGCCAGCGTGGCCGCATCACCCGCATCCGCATGCTGGTTGGCATTTGCCAACGTGGCCGCATCACCCGCATCCGCGTGCTGGTTGGCACTATTCAACGTCTGGGTGTCACCGGCATTGGCGATGTCATGCACCTGCTGCTGGGTCACCCCGCCGCCACCGCCGCCGCTGGGCAGATTGTCGATGCGCTGGTCCAGCGCGCTCAACTTGTTGTCCACCGCCGTGAAGGCAGCACCGACATCGCCATAGCTGCCACCTTGAATCACGTACGTCGGCGCGGTGAATACACCACCGGCATAACCGGCACCGCCACCCAGGGCGTTGGCAAGCGGGCGCAGCTGGCCCACGGTGGCCGCATCGGTATCTTCGGTACCGTCGGCGACGTGGATCAGTTGGCGTTCGTTGTCCACCGCGCCAAAGGAAACACTGTGACCGCGCTCGGCCACCGAATCCGCGCCAATGGCGACACTGCCGGCCATTTGCACCAGTGCGCCGCGGCCAATGGCGATGGCATCCGCTGCACCGTCGCCAATGGAAGCGCCCCTGCCGATGGCGATGGCATTGTGGGAATCGGCACCAATCGAAGTATTCTCGCCATCGGCATTCGCACCGATGGCGATGGCGTAATTCACGGCCTGCGCGACCACGGGCTTGCCATTGGAGTTGTACTCGATGTTGCCGTTGGCGTCGCGGGCATAGCGGCCCAGCAAAGTGCCGCTGCCGATGCCGACGCTGTTGCTGCCGATCACTTCGTTGCGGCTGCCCAGTGCAGTGGCGCCGCGCGCGGCATAGTTCTGGTAACCGAACGCGCTGGAATTGATATCGCTGACGATGTTGCTGGCGCCAATCGCGCTGGAATTGCGGCCGTAGGCCGCGTTGTCGCTGCCCAGTGCCGTGGCGAAAATGCCGTCGGTCAAGTTCCCGTAGCCAAAGGCACTGCTTTGGGTCCCGCCGGTTCTGTTGCCCGTTCCGACCGCGGTTGAATAGCCCTGGGTTGCCGAATTCCCATACCCGATGGCGGCGGAATACTCGCCTGTGGCTGCGTTCTCAAGGCCCAGCGCGAGGGTACCCGCACCCATCGCCTTGTTGTTGTGCCCGAATGCCGCCGCGTAACCTGTCGCGGAATTCAACGAACCGACTGCAACGGAAAAATCCCCTAGTGCCTGTGCCGCCGAACCAATGGCGATGCTGTTGTTGCCCGCAGCATTGGTGACTTCGTTCGCATCCTGCACATTGTCGCCATTGAGGTCGATCCAGGTGCCGTAGGCGAATGCACCGTAGCCACTTGCGACTGCGTAATGCCCGCCCGCCAAGCTGTAGAGTCCCGAAGCCATGTTGTTGCGGCCACCCAATACCGAGGAGAAGTTGCCGGTTGCAAAATTGCTGCGCCCACCCAGCACGCTGCTGTGCGTGCCATTGGCCTGGTTTTCCTGGCCACCGCCGATGAACGAATACTCCCCGTCGATCTTGTTGTTCCACCCGCCGCCGATGGCTGAGGCATAGGTGTTGGCCGCGTTGTAACCACCACCCGCGACGGTGGAGTAGCCGGATTTTGCCCTGTTGAAATACCCTCCCCCGACCGCGGCAAAACTTTCGTCGGCCATGTTTCCGGATCCACCGGCAATAGATGAGTACTCGCCACCTGCGTAGTTGTTTTGTCCACCACCGACAAAGGCAGCCCGGGCAACAGCCCTGTTGTTGTTACCCCCGACGATGACTGCAAATATTGCATTGGCACTGTTGTTTCGCCCACCGCCGACAACAGCCTCCTCCGCGGCAAGATTGTTGAAGCCGGCGCCAATGAAGGCTCGCGGACCGGTGGCATCGTTGGCCTCGCCCCCGCCGATCGCACTCTGTTGCCCGGTGGCGTGATTGCTCTCACCCGCCATCACCGCGGCGTCTTGCCCGTTGGCAGTGTTGTTGGTGCCACTCAGCACCTTGCCTGCCTTCGCCGGTTCGGCGATGGCCAGCAGCAGCGCCATCGCCAGCGCACTGATCGCCGGCCAGTTCGACTGGCGCGGGCTGCGGATCGGATTCGAATGTTGTTGCATGTTCATGGATTTCTGTTGTCCTGGTAAATGCGGAGGAGCGCCGGTTTGCTGCTCCGCCGACTGCCGGAAACGGCCAGCCGAAGGTGAGAAAAGTGTGTGGATTACAGGCCGATGCCGAAGCCGACCGTCGCGGAACGTTCGCCACCGCTGAACGCGCCGCCGAGCGTGATCGCGGCACGCGTGCCGATGCTGTGCTGCACGCCCACCGACAGCGCGGACTTGCCATTGCTGCTGCCCATGCCCACGCCGATGCGCGTGTCGTGGTTGCCACGTACTGCCGCCGCACTGGCGGCCATGCTTGCCATGGCGCCGGTCATTGCGGACATGCGATCGATTCGGCGATCCATGCGATCAAAACGGCGATTCACGTCCTGGCGCATTTGCGTGAACTGGTCGCTCAACGCCGTGAACTTCTGGTCGGTGTAGGTCCGCGCCGAAGTCAGGGTTTGCGCCGCCGCGGTGTCGGTATAACTGTTGGCCGACGCCAGGGTTAGCGCATCGCCTTCGGCGGCGATGTTGCGCACCACGCCCTCGGTCATGTTGCCGGCGCTTTGCATCTGCTGGTCGGTATAGGCACGTGCGCTCTGCAGCGTGGCGGCATCGCCTGAATCCGCGTGCTGGGTGGCAGTGGCCAGTGTCGTCGCATCGCCGGCATCGGCATGCTGGTTGGCACTGGATAGCGTGCCTGCATCACCGGCATCGGCAATTGCGTGTACGGCAGATTCGGTCATGCCGCCAGCACTGGCGATCTGCTGATCGGTGTAGTTCTTGGCGCTTTGCAGGGTCGAGGCATCACCGGCATTGGCGATGTCCTGTACCTGCTGCTGGGTCATGCCACCGCCACCGCCGCCGCCACCGGTGGGCAAATTGTCGATACGCTGATCCAGTGCGCTCAACTTGTCGTCCACTGCTGTGAAGGCAGCGCCGACATCGCCATAGCTGCCGCCCTGGATGACATAGGTCGGCGCAGTGAACACGCCATTGGCGTAACCGGCACCACCACCGAGGGCGCTCGCGAGTGGACGCAACTGTCCCACGGTGGCTGCGTCGGTGTCCTCGGTACCGTCGGCGACGTGAATCAACTGGCGCTCGTCGTCATGCGCGCCGAAGGAAACACTGTGACCGCGCTCGGCTATCGAGTTCATGCCGATCGCAACGCTTCCCGGCATCGAGACCTTTGCCCCGGAACCGATGGCAATGGCACCCGCGGTATCATCACCGACCGACGCCGAGTCGCCGATGGCTATGGCACCGTGTGAATTCCTGCCGATCCCGGTGAACGCGCCGATGGCAACGGCGTTGTCGACCACATATTCGATCGTGGGCTTGCCGTTGGAGTTGTAAACGATATTCCCGTCCGCATCACGGGCGTAGCGCCCCAGCACGTTACCGGTCCCGATGCCGACACTGTTGGTGCCGATGATTTCGTTTTGATTGCCCAGCGCCGTCGAACCGCCTGAAGCGTAATTGCCGAAGCCGTATGCACTCGAATAGAAATCGCTGACGATGTTGCTGGCGCCCACGGCGCTGGAATTGCGACCATAGGCCGCGTTGTCGCTGCCCACTGCAGTGGCAAAAATGCCGTCGGTCAGATTCCGGTAGCCATAGGCGCTGCTCTGGCTGCCACGTGTCGAATTGCTGAAACCCACTGCGGTTGAATAATTTTCTGCCGCGGAATTCCTGTACCCGCTGGCGGTCGAATACTCGCCGGTCGCGTTGTTGTCAAGGCCCATCGCGAGGGAACCGGTGGCGCTCGCATTGTTGTAATGTCCGAATGCTGCCGCATAACCAACCGCGTAGTTCAGCGAGCCGACTGCAACGGAAAAATCACCCATTGCCTGCGCCCCACTGCCAATGGCAATGCTGTTGTTGCCGTTGGCGATGGTGAGTTCGTTTGCGTCCCGCTTGTTGTCGCCATTCAAGTCGACCCACGTGCCGTAGGCGAACGCCCCGTAGCCGCTCGCGACCGAATAATTTCCGCCAGCCTGGCTATATAGCCCAGATGCACTGTTGTAGCTGCCACCGGTCACGGTGGAATAGTTGGCCACCGCGGAATTGTAGGCCCCGCCCAATACGCCGCCGTAGTAACCGGAAGCCGTGTTGTAGGTCCCACCGCCCACGAAACCGAGGAGTCCGCTGGCCTTGTTGTAGCTGCCACCTGCAATCGCGGCATGGCTGTTGGAAGCAACGTTCCCGAGACCGCCGCCGACGAAGCTGTAAATGCCGCTCGCGACATTGTCCGAACCGCCGACAATTGCCGCATAGATGTCGCCGACCCGGTTCCACGCTCCGCCTGCAATGACCGAGTAGCTGGCTTCAGCTTTATTGTGGGCACCGCCGCCAATGCTGGAGTCGTACCCCGTGGCCTTGTTGTCGATGCCGCCCGCGATGGTGGCGAACTCGCCATCGGCCACGTTGGCCTGGCCACCGCCAACCGTGGCGACGTGCCCGGTGATGTGGTTGTTGTAGCCACCAGCGATGGTCCCGTAGGCGCCCGCGCCGGTAATCGTGTTCTTTTCGCCGCCGCCGATGGCCGCGCCATTGGTCAGGGCCTTGTTCTGGTAGCCGCCAAGCACCGCCGAATAAAGCGCGCCAGCCTCGTTCTCCACCCCGCCAGCCACGACGGACGATTCGCCGCTGGCCGCGTTGTTGGCACCACTGCCGACGAAGGAATTCCTGCCACTGGCGGTATTGGAGTCGCCGGCACCGACGAAGGAGTCGTAGCCACTGGCGACGTTGTGCGCACCCGCGCCAACGAAGCTGTACACGCCGTTGGCGGTATTCTGGAAGCCTGCACCGACAGCCGCCGCCGTACCGCTGGCGTTATTTTGGGAGCCACTAAGCACTGTCCCCGCGTGTACCGGTCCAGCCACGGCGAGCGTCAACGCCAGCGCCAATTTGCTGACCCTGGGGCCATTGAATCGAGTCGGGCGGGACTCGACGATCTGCGTGTTCATTGGGTTTTCTCTAAATTTTTGAAAAAGGACAGACATCGCCAGCGCCAGAAGCGCCAATCGGGTGTCAACTCAGGGAATGGAAGGGGCCATGCCCCTGTGGATTCAATTCATCGCAAGTTCGGAATCAAATCCTCCGGACCGCAAGGCAGCAGGCGATCCGGAATGCCGGGCCTGCGGCGGGCTTTCCTCCACCGGCGGCGAAGGGACTTCATCAGGTGCCGGTGCAAACGACTGGCCGGCATCCTTGCCACTGCCCTTCTCCAGATGGCTCGTGGCAACCGCCACTTGCTCCCGGTTCAGTTGGCTCACCTTGCATTGACGTTCCAGGAACAGCTTGGTCAGATGCTCGCGACGGTCCTGCATGACTACAGTCCGCCTCCCGATCTCCATGCTTTCCTGTTGGACCCGCATGCTTTTGTCGATGGCGTCCTGCATCGCGCCGCCACCGGGTCGGCTGGCGACCGAAGAGAGGGCGCCGGCTGCCAATCCGCCCACGCCCGGGACCATGCCCAACAGGCTGCTCGCCAGGCCCTTGGCTCGCGCCCCATTGACCATCCTCTGCTGCGCCTTTTGCATGTCTTCCTGCATCTGACGCGCGGCTTCCATCGGATCGGGCGCCTTGGGCTGTGCGGCAATCTGCTTCTCCAGCCAGGTCGCTTCGGCATAGAGCTGCTCGCAGCTGGCGTCCGCGTCAGACAGGCGGACCACGTCGGCGGGCGCGCCCGCCATCGACATCGGACCGGGCATGACCTGTGCGGTAGCGGCGCCGGCCAGCAGCAAGGCCGCAAGTACTGCGCCCTGGAATGGAAGATTGAAGGTCGGCCTGTCCATCGTTCGGATCCGTGAAGTCGGAAGCGCGGCCTTCTGGGCCACGGATGGAAAGTTAATTGCGTGTTAGCAGCCGTCCCAGTGCTGCAAGTCCCTCGGACCAGCGGTCACAGCCGAAAGTAACAGTGACTTTCGGCATGTATAAGTGGCCGCATCCCCGCGCCTCTTACGTTCCCTTGCATCCGCATCGCGCGCGGCACATCGTCGAATCGAGCCGGCAGTTGCCGCCGGTAGCTTCCTGCAACGCCGGGCCAACCCCATCGCCGCGCGTCGTGCGTTGCAGTCCTCAGGTACCCGATGATCGAGGAGGTGAACCATGCAGTCGCAAACGCTCGCGTTGTCCCGCATCACGACCCAGCACCAGGACGATCGGCTCGATTTCGCCCGCATCGGCGCCTTCAGCGCCGTCATCGCCATCCACGTGATCGCCGCCGGATTGCTGCTGGCACCGACGAGCATCCCCGCCCCGGGTCACATCGAGCAGCCGGTCCCGATCACGATCGTGCTGCCCGACGTCCAGCCACCGCCGCCGGTGCCGACCATCGTCAAGAAGAAGCTCGAACCGACACCGGTCGATCCGATCCGGAAAGTGCAACCACCCGAGGTCAAGCCGCAGGTCAACACGCACGCCAGCAACGACACTCCTCCGATCGCAGCCAGCACGAATTCGGTATCCGACACCAAGGTCGCGGTTGGCGGTGGCACGGCGGAAGGCCCGGTCGAACCAAGAACCGAACCGGTCGTCGTGCGTGGATCGCAACTCGCCTATGCGAGCGCACCCGCGCCCGCTTACCCGCGCAACGCGCTGCGTGACGGCACCGAAGGCACGGTGATCCTGGAAGTGACGGTGGACGAGAACGGCAAGCCGATCGATGTCGTGATCGCGACCAGCAGCGGCTCGCGCGAGCTCGATCGCGCCGCGCGCGAGCAGGTGCTGCGGGCCTGGCGCTTCCAGCCGGCGATGCAGAACGGCCACGCGGTCCGCGCGATCGGTCGCGTCCCGGTGAACTTCACGCTCAACCGCTGACCGCCTTACGCGCGGTGGTACGGGTGATTCCCCAGGATCGACACCGCGCGATACAGCTGCTCCGCCACCAGCAACCGCACCAGCATGTGCGGCAGCGTCAACGGTCCTAGCGACCAGTGCTCGTCCGCGCGTGACAACACCTGGTCGGCGTGCCCTTCCGGGCCGCCGATCAGGAACGCGAGGTCGCGCCCCTGCCCACGCCAGTGCTCCATGCGCTGCGCCAACTGTTCCGAACCATGGGCCTTGCCACGCCCATCGAGCGCGACCACCCAGGCGCCGCGCGGGATCGCCGCCAGTACGCGGGCACCTTCATCGCTCATCGCACGCGCGGCATCGCGACCCTTCCCGCGCACGCCGGGCTCGACCTCCACCAGTTCCAGTGGAAGTCCGTGCAGCAATCGTTTCTGGTAATCGGCGAACCCTTGCGCAACCCACGTGGGTGCGTGTTCGCCGACGGCGATCAGTTTCGCCTTCAAGCCGGTTCGGACGGCGGCTCGTCGCCCACCGTCCACAGGCGCTCGAGCGCATAGAACTCGCGCACACGCGGCAGCATCACGTGGGCCACGACATCACCCAGATCGACCAGCACCCACTCTGCCTCGCGTTCGCCTTCGACACCCAACGGCTGGCAGTCGAGCTTCTTCGCCTCGCGCACCACTTCATCGGCGATCGACTTGACGTGGCGCGTCGAGGTGCCCGACGCGATCACCAGGTAATCGCAGACGCTGGTCTTGCCGCGCACATCGATCTCGACGATGTCGTTGGCCTTGAGGTTCTCGACCGCTGCCCGGACGTGCTTGAGCAGGACATCCACCGGCGGTGGCGGATTGGGGATCTGGGTCTTGATGACGTGCGCTTGATTGTTGGACAAAATCGGACTTCCGGGGACTCGGGGCGAATTATAAGTGGCCGGACGGCGGGGTCGTAGCCGCCCCATACAGGTGGTGTCGGGCGATGTAGCCGGCGACCGCCGGGGGCACCCAGTCCTGCCAGGGCTCGCCCGCGGCGATGCGTCGGCGCAACTCGGTGGCCGATTCCGGGGTGGCCGGCTGGCGCAGGCGGAAGGCCAGGCCCGCCGGCGCGCCATGCAGGACCTGGGGAGATGCCGTGAAGCGCGATCCGAACTCGGCCGCCAGTTCCGGTGCCATCGCTGGATCGAGATCGAAACCCGGGCGTTCGGCGATGACGAAATGCGCGAGTTCCGGCAGTTCGCGCCATTCCTTCCAGGTCGGCAGGCCGAGGAAACTGTCGGCGCCGACCAGCAAGGCCAGCGGTGCGCGATCGCCGATCTCCCCGCGCAATTCGCGCAGGGTGTCGATGGTCCAGGACGGCGTATCGCGACGCAGTTCGCGCCCGTCGACAGCGATGCCTTCGAGACCCGCCACCGCCAGCTCGCACATGTGCGCGCGATCGCCGGCATCGACGGTCGTCGGTCCCTTGTGTGGCGGATCGCGCGCCGGCAACAACGAGACTTCGGCATGCAGCACGTCGCGTGCATGCAGCGCCACCGCGAGATGGCCGTTGTGGATCGGGTCGAAGGTGCCGCCGTAGAGGATGCGCAGCGTCACGTCAGGCATGCGCGGCGATCAGCCTGAACGCCCGCGGCTCGGCCACCGCCAGCAGTACGCGCTCCAGCAATTGCCAGGGATCGCCCGGTGCGCGTCCCTTCGATGCGCGATCGACGCGTCCGATTTCGGCGAGCAATGCATCCCAGTGTCCCGCGGCGTGGCGACCCAGCGCGCGCTTGTACACCGCCTGCTTGCTGTCCCAGACGCGCTGCGCCTTGAACTCCGCCATCAGGTTGCCGCCGCGCGCCTGCACCCGCGACAGCGCGGCGAGGCGCTGCAGCTCCATCACCACCATGCCGAGCAAGGCCGGCACCGCCAATCCTTCCGCACGCAAGGTCGCGAGCATGCGCGCCACCTGCGCCGGCTGACCGACAAGCGCGGCATCGACCAGGCGGAACACATCGAAACGCGCGGCATCGGCGACCAGCGCGTCCATCCGCTCGACGCCCAATACCTCGCCCTGGTCAACCAGCAACGCGAGCTTGTCGATCTCCTGGGCCGCCGCCAGCAGGTTGCCTTCGGTGCGTCCTGCCAGATGCTCCACCGCTTCGCGTTCGGCCTGCACGCCGCGCAAGCGCAGGCGTCGCTCGATCCACTCGCTCCATTCGTGCGGTTTCACCGGCCACGCAATCGCGACATGGCCGATACGGGCGATGGCCTCGCTCCACTTGCCAACGTGCGACTTGCTCCACTCACCGGCGGTCACCAGCAGGATGGTGTCCGCGGGCGGATCGGCGCAAAACGCCGAGATCACTTCGGCGCCATCCTTGCCCGGCTTGCCGGTGGGCAATCGCAGGTCGATCAGGCGCAACTGGCTGAAGAGCCCCATCGCCTGGAAACTTGCCGTGACCTGGTCCCAGTCGAAACTGCGATCGTCGGCCTCGAAGACTTCGCGCTCCGTGCAACCGTCCGCGCGCGCCTTTGCGCGCACCGCATCGGCAGCCTCCAGCACCAGCAAGGGTTCGGCACCAGCGACCAGATAGGCCGGGCGCAACGGTTCGCGTTCGAGTTGTGCCGCCAGTCGATCGGGCTTGAGTTCCACTCGGTCCTGCCAGCGTTGCCCAGTTAGTCCTTGTGATTGATCTTGCGCGAGACCGCATCGATCCGGCGCATTACCGACGCAGCCATGTCCTTGCGCATTTCCTTTGCCAGCAATTCGTGCTCGCTGGCCTTGCCGACGGCATCCGCGGCGGGGGCGACGTAATCGCGGGTCAGTTCGATCGCCTGCTGCGGCACCACGTCCTTGCCGTTGGCGCCGCGCAACGCGAAGATCACGGCATAGCGCAGGCTGAATTCCTGGGCACGGCCGTACTGGTCGAGCGAGATCGGGATGTCACCCCAGCGCTCTGAAATCACTTCCAGCGTCGCCACTCCCACCGACTCCTTGGGATCGGCCGGCACTGCCCCGGCGCGCGTCATCGATTCCGACAGCATTTCGGCCAGTGGACTGTAGGGATCCGCGCTCACGACCCGCACCGGACCAAGGTCGGACGGCAACTGCACCGCATCGCGCAGGTGGAATCCGCAGCCGGACAGGGCCAGTGCAAGCACGGAAACTACGAACACGGAAACAGCCGGTTTCTTCATGGGCTCGGGATCGCGATGCGGTCGGAAGTTGCCAGTGTAGCGCCGACGCCTGAGGGCCGGCTGTCCGGCCCGTCACATGGCTCAGTTGGCAACGATATTGACGATCTTCCCCGGGACCACGATCACCTTGCGCACGGTCTGGCCTTCGAGGAATTTCGCGGTGTTCGGCTCCGCCATCGCGGCGGCTTCGATCGTGTCACGCGGGGCGTCGACCGCCATCTCGATGGTGCCGCGCAGCTTGCCGTTGACCTGCACCGCCAGCGTCACGCTGGTGCGCACCAGCGCGCCAGGATCGGCCTGCGGGAACGGCACGTCTTCCAGCACCGTTTCCGGATGACCCAGCGCCTGCCACAACGCATGGCTGATGTGCGGCGTGACCGGGTTGAGCATCAGCACCAGCGCATCCAGCGCCTCGTGCCAGACCGCACGGCCCTGCGGACTGTTGTCGTCATAGCGCGAGATCGCGTTGAGCAACTCCATCAGCGCGGCGATCGCGGTGTTGAAGCTGTGGCGGCGACCGTAGTCGTCGCCGACCTTGGCGATGGTTTCGTGCACCTGGCGGCGCAGCGTGCGCTGGGCATCGTTCAACTGCGCGACATCGAGTTCGGGATGATCCGGCCCCTCGACGTGGCGATGCACCTCGCGCCAGACGCGGCGCAGGAAGCGACTCATGCCCTCGACGCCGGCCTCGCTCCATTCCAGCGACTGTTCCGGCGGTGCCGCGAACATCGAGAACAGGCGCACCGTATCGGCGCCGTACTGCTCGACCAGCACTTGCGGGTCGACGCCGTTGTTCTTCGACTTCGACATCTTCTCGGTGCCGCCGATTTGCACCGGCTTGCCGTCCGACTTCAAGGTCGCGCCGACGATGCGCGCGCGCTCGTCGCGTTCCAGCTCGACATCGGCCGGGTTGATCCAGTCCTTCGCGCCATTGACATTTTCGCGATAGAAGGTCTCGGCGATCACCATGCCCTGCGTCAGCAGGCGCGTCGCCGGTTCGTCGCTGTGGACCATGCCGGCGTCACGCAGCAACTTGTGGAAGAAACGGAAATACATCAGGTGGAGGATGGCGTGCTCGATGCCGCCGATGTACTGGTCGACCGGCAGCCAGTAGTTGGCGCGTTCGTCGACCATGTCCTTCGCGCCCGGCGAGGTATAACGCGCGTAATACCAGCTCGACTCCATGAAGGTGTCGAAGGTGTCGGTCTCGCGTTCGGCCGCGCCACCGCATTGCGGGCAGGTCGTCTTGCGCCATTCCGGATCGGCCTTGATCGGCGATCCGGTACCCATGAATTCGACGTCTTCCGGCAGCACCACCGGCAACTGGTCTTCCGGCACCGGCAACGCACCGCACTTGGCGCAGTAGATCACCGGGATCGGGCAACCCCAGTAGCGCTGGCGCGACACGCCCCAGTCGCGCAGGCGGAAATTCACCCGGCGCTGGCCGCGGCCATCGGCTTCGAACTGTTTCGCCAGCGCGTCGAACGCCTGATCGTAGTCCATGCCGTTCAAGTCGCCGGAATTGATCAGCCAGCCGCGCTCGGTCGCCGCGCCGTCGTCGTTGATCGAACGCAGGTAATCGGAAACGACCTGTACTGCCGCATCGTTTTCGTAAACATCGAGCGAGGTCTGCACGCCCAGCGCCGCCTGCATCACGTCGGTATGTTTCTGCTCGTGCGCGGAGATCTCCTCCAGCGCATCACGCACCGGCAACGGCACGATCACCGGCTTGATCGGCAATCCATAGGCCTTGGCGAACTCCCAGTCGCGTTCGTCGTGCGCCGGCACCGCCATCACCGCGCCGGTGCCGTAACCCATCAGCACGAAATTTGCGACGTAGATCGGCACGTCCTCGCCGGTGATGGGATGGATCGCCCATTGGCCGGTGGCCATGCCACGCTTTTCCTGCGTCTCCAGTTCGGCTTCGGAGACACCACCCTGTTTCAGGCCGGCGATGAAGGCGGCCAGTTCCGGATTGTTCGCAGCGGCCTTCTTCGCCAGCGGGTGTTCGCCGGCGATGCTGATGAACGTCACGCCCATCAGGGTATCGGGACGCGTGGTGAAGACCGTCAGCGGTTCGACCTCGCCATCGACGCGGAACTGGATTTCCAGGCCTTCGCTGCGGCCGATCCAGTTGCGCTGCATGGTCTTGACCGAATCCGGCCAGCCCGGCAGTTCATCCAGGCCGTCGAGCAGTTGTTGCGCGTAATCGGTGATGCGCAGGAACCATTGCGGGATCTCGCGCTTCTCGACGACCGCTCCGGTGCGCCAGCCACGGCCATCGATCACCTGCTCGTTGGCGAGCACGGTCTGGTCGACCGGATCCCAGTTCACCACCGCGTTCTTGCGATAGGCGATGCCCTGATTCATCAGGCGGGTGAACATTCGCTGTTCGTGCACGTAATAGTCGGGGCGGCAGGTGGCGAACTCGCGCGACCAGTCGATCGCGTAGCCCATGCTCTTGAGCTGGGCACGCATGTGTTCGATGTTGGCGTAGGTCCACTTGGCCGGCGCCGTCCTGTTCTTGATCGCGGCGTTCTCCGCCGGCAGGCCGAAGGCATCCCAGCCCATCGGTTGCAGCACGTTGAAGCCGGTCATGCGCTTGTGGCGGCTGATGACGTCGCCGATGGTGTAGTTGCGGACGTGGCCGACGTGCAGCGCGCCCGACGGGTACGGCAGCATCGACAGGCAGTAGTACTTGGGCTTGCCCTTGTCTTCCGTCACCTCGTAGGCATGCCGCGCCTCCCAGTACCGCTGGGCGGCGGATTCGACCAGCATGGGGTCGTAATGGCTGGGTTCGGCAGGATGCTGTTGTTCGGTCACGACGGAAACATGCAGGAAATCGGTCTGCCAGACTACCGCAGTGCAGCACCGGCGTCATGCAAATCCATGGATTCCGGGGCATTTGCGCCCCATGGATGTGCCAACATCGAACTCTTGTCCCGGGGATCACCACCATGCATCGCCTGACCGCTGCCCTCCTGCTGGCGCTCGCCGCCACGCCTGCCTTTGCCGACGAAACGGCGGCACCTGCTGCGACCCTTCCAGTCGTCCTCCACTGCGGCCATCTGGTCGATACCGCTGGCGGCCGCCTGCTGGGTGAAACCACCGTGGTCACCGAGGGCAAGCGCATCAAGCAGGTCCAGGCCGGCCGCATCGACATCCCCGGCGTACAGGCCATCGAACTCGGCAGCGCGACCTGCCTGCCCGGTCTGATCGACAGTCATACCCACCTCACCAGTGAAACCAGCCCGACCGGCTACACCGACCAGTTCCGCCTCAATCCCGCCGACTACGCCATCCGCTCGACCGTCTATGCACGGCGGACGCTGCAGGCCGGCTTCACCACCGTGCGCAACCTCGGCGACGGCGCCAATACCTCGATCGCCCTGCGCAATGCCATCAACGCCGGCATCGTGCCCGGTCCGCGCATCTTCACCGCGGGCGGCGCGATCGGCACCACCGGTGGCCATGCCGACGACACCGACGGCTACCGTGCCGACCTCCAGGGCGATCCCGGCCCGAAGGACGGCATCATCAACAGCGTCGACGACGCCTACAAGGCGATCCGCCAGCACTACAAGGATGGCGCCGACGTCATCAAGATCATGCCCTCGGGCGGCGTGCTCGACGAAAGCAGCAGCGTCGACAACGCGCAGATGACCATCGAGGAGATCAAGGCGATCGTCGCCGCCGCGCACGACTACGGATTCACCGTCGCCGCCCACGCCCATGGCGCCGAAGCGATCCGGCGTGCGGTATTGGGTGGGGTCGACTCGATCGAACACGGCACCTTCATGGACGACGCCGACATGAAGCTGATGAAGGAACACGGCACCTGGTACGTGCCGACCATCATCGCCGGCAAATACGTGCAGGAAATGGCGAATATCCCCGGCTACTACCCGGCGCAGGTCGCGGCAAAGGCGAAGCAGGTCGGCCCGATCATCCAGGGCACCGCCGCGAAGGCATACAAGGCAGGGGTGAAGATCGCCTTCGGCACCGATGCCGCGGTCTATCCGCACGGCCAGAACGCGAAGGAATTCGCCTACATGGTCGAAGCCGGCATGCCGCCGATGTTCGTGCTGCAGGCCGCGACCAGCCACGCCGCCGAACTGCTGAAGAAGTCGAAAGACCTCGGCAGCGTCGAGGCCGGCAAGATCGCCGACGTGATCGCGGTCGAAGGCAATCCGCTCGACGACATCAAACTGATGCAGAAGGTCAGCTTCGTGATGAAGGACGGCGTGGTGTACCGCCGGAACGGGCAGCCAACCGCTCCCTGAGCCCGGAAACGCGAAAACCGCCCTGCGGGGGCGGTTTTCGTCATGTCGCGCCGGCCAGTGGCCCTGCCAAAATCAACCATAACCCGTTGATTTTGGTGGGCGGTACAGGGTTCGAACCTGTGACCCCTACCATGTCAAGGTAGTGCTCTACCGCTGAGCTAACCGCCCACGTGGGTGACGCGAGCCGCACAGTTTAGAGGTCCGGACGGATTTTCTCAACTTCCGGGCGCCATTCCGCCGACTCAGCTCGCCAATTCGGCGTCGCGCAGCCGGCGGATCTGGTCGCGCAGGCGCCCGGCCTCCTCGAACTCGAGGTCGCGGGCGTGCTGGTACATGCGCTGCTCCAGCTCGGTCACCCGCTTGTCGATCTGGGCCGCGGTCATCGTCGCGTAGTCCTCGCGCTCCTCGGCGACCCGGCGCTGCGACACCTTGCCGCGTCCCCGGCGTCCCGGCGACTCATCGCGCGCACCGTCCATCACGTCGAGTACCGCGGTGGTCACCGACTTCGGGGTGATGCCGTGTTCCGCGTTGTATTCGACCTGCTTCTGGCGGCGGCGGTCGGTTTCATCGATCGCCTTCTGCATCGAATTGGTGATGCGATCGGCGTAGAGGATGGCCTTGCCACGCAGGTTGCGCGCCGCGCGACCGATGGTCTGGATCAGCGAGTTGGTCGAACGCAGGAAGCCTTCCTTGTCGGCGTCGAGGATCGCCACCAGCGACACCTCGGGCATGTCGAGGCCTTCGCGCAGCAGGTTGATGCCGACCAGCACGTCGAACGCACCGAGGCGGAGGTCACGGATGATTTCAACGCGCTCGACCGTCTCGATGTCGGAGTGCAGGTAACGCACGCGCACGCCATGCTCGCCAAGGTATTCGGTGAGGTTCTCGGCCATGCGCTTGGTCAGCGTGGTCACCAGCACGCGATCACCCATCGCCACCCGTGCGTTGATCTCCGACAGCAGGTCGTCGACCTGCGTCGCCACTGGGCGGATTTCGACTTCGGGATCCACCAGTCCGGTCGGGCGCACCACCAGCTCGACCACGTTGTCGCCCGACTTCTCCTTCTCGTACGTACCCGGCGTCGCCGACACGTAGATCGAACGCGGCGCGCGCTCCTCCCATTCCTCGAAACGCAACGGGCGGTTGTCGAGTGCCGACGGCAGGCGGAACCCGAACTCGACCAGTGTTTCCTTGCGCGAACGATCGCCCTTGTACATCGCGCCGATCTGCGGGATGGTCACGTGCGATTCGTCGACCACCAGCAAGGCATCCGGCGGCAGGTAGTCGAACAGTGTCGGCGGCGGTTCGCCAGGCGCGCGACCGGTGAGGTGGCGCGAATAGTTCTCGATGCCGTTGCAGTAGCCGACCTCGGCCATCATCTCGAGGTCGAACTGCGTGCGCTGCTGCAGCCGCTGCGCCTCGACCAGGCGATTCTGCTCGTGCAGCAATTTCAGGTGGTCGGCCAGTTCGATCTTGATGGTATCGACCGCGCGCAGGGTCGATTCGCGCGTGCTGGCGTAATGCGTCTTCGGGTACACCGTGTAGCGCGGGATCTTGCGGCGGATCTCGCCGGTCAGCGGATCGAACAGCGACAACGCCTCGATCTCGTCATCGAACAACTCGATGCGCAGGGCCTCGTCGTCGCTTTCCGCCGGATGCACGTCGATCACCTCGCCACGCACGCGATAGGTACCGCGACGCAATTCGACGTCGTTGCGGGTGTACTGCAACTCGGTGAGATGACGGATCAGGTCGCGCTGGCCGATGCGCTCGCCGGTGGCGAGGATCAATCGCAACTTGAGGTAGTCCTCGGGATCGCCGAGGCCGTAGATCGCCGACACCGTCGCCACCACCAGCGCATCGCGCCGCGACAGCATCGCCTTGGTTGCCGACAGTCGCATCTGCTCGATGTGTTCGTTGAGCGAACTGTCCTTCTCGATATAGGTATCGGAGGACGGCACGTAGGCTTCCGGCTGGTAGTAGTCGTAATAGCTGACGAAGTACTCGACCGAGTTGTGCGGGAAGAACGACTTGAACTCGCCGTACAACTGCGCCGCCAGCGTCTTGTTCGGGGCCATCACCAACGTCGGCCGCTGGATCTGCTGGACGACATTCGCGATGGTGTAGGTCTTGCCCGACCCGGTCACGCCAAGCAGCGTCTGCTGCGCCAGGCCAGCCTCGAATCCGGCGACCAGGCGTTCGATCGCCTGCGGCTGGTCACCGGCAGGCTGGTAGGGGGATACGAGCTGGAAACCGGCGTCTTCGGACATGGGCAGGAGATGGGGCCGCGGACGTGGGGGATCAACCAGTGTAGGTGACCGCACCGCCCACACCGGGACAGGGCGAATCCTGACATGGCGACGGGTCAGGAACTGGCAGCAGTCGCAGTCCATGGGACCGAGGCTATGTCCATGCCCATACGGACGACGCACATGCGCAAACCACAGAGCGGCTTCACCCTGATCGAACTGATGGCCTGTCTGGCGATCGTCACCCTCATCGCCGGCATCGGCGGCCCCAGCCTCAACCGCCTGCTGCGCCAGCATCGCGCCGGCACGGCATTGAACGCACTCACAGCCGATCTCGCCCTCGCCCGTGTAGCGGCAATCTCCCGCGGGAAGGCCGTGACCGCCTGCCCCAGTCGCGATGCCGCCACCTGCATGGACGACCTCGACTGGACCGAAGGCTGGCTCGTCTTCGTGGATGGCGACAACGATCGCCGCCTGGGTGCCGGCGAACAGGTTCTCGCTACCCAACAGGCGTCCCGTACTCCCGGCCTGCAATTGCGCTCCACTGCTGGTCGCGCCAGCCTGCGCTACCTGCCTTCGGGGTTCAGCTACGGCAGCAATGCCACCATCACCGCCTGCCTCGACGGGCGGGCTTACGGCGCTCTGGTAGTGAACAACGCGGGACGTGTGCGGGTGGAGCGGGCCATCGGGGCAGTGCTTTGCGCGCCACCTCAGGGTTGACCTTGCAAGCCCCGGCAACTATCCTATTCAGCCCCGCCCGAATAGCTCAGCCGGTTAGAGCACTTGACTGTTAATCAGGGGGTCGTTGGTTCGAGTCCAACTTCGGGCGCCATCAGATTCATGCACTTGGGTTGCCTCCGGGTGCCGGATTGAAAACAAAACCCCGCCGTTGGCGGGGTTTTGTTTTTTGGCTACCGGCTCCGATCAGAAACACGCCGATGGCGTCGCCGAATTGCTGCCGCTGACCGATTTGGTTCCCTTCTGGTCCACGCTCAGGTTGAGGCATTTGCCGTCACCTGACTGTGTCCCTTGCACCGTTGCAGTAAGGGTGTAAGACGTGTCATCGGGGCCCGAAGAAAACCCGTAGCTGTAATAACTCTGCATCTGCGCCTTGCAGTCCGTGCCGGGCAACGCAGCCCCCGAATACTTCATGTTGGTGGTGTAGTAGCGTTCCATGAACTGCGCCTGCTCCAGCAAACATGCAGCGCCGGCCGCACGCCGGGTCTTCTTCATGTGCTCGATGTAGCTGGGATACGCGATGCCGGCCAGGATCGCGATGACCGCCACGACGATCATGAGTTCGATCAGGGTGAAGCCGGATTGCATTGTCTTTGGATTCTTCAAAGTCATCACCTTATCAATTCACGACTTCACGCCAGTTGACGCGGCTGGGGATACTGTCGCCCCCGCTCAGCCCGTAACTGCCAGTCGGGTTCTTGTCTTTCACGCCGCTGCCCGTACCGCTGGTCACTAGCCCCTGGGTGACATTGGCTTCGGTCGGCATGCCTCCCGAACTGCCGATTGCCCCGACCATTCCGGTATTGCCATTCGAATCCTTCACGACTCCACCGGCATCCCCGAAGTAGGGCTTGGACATCGGGCTGGTCCCCGTATACAGATCGATGGCGTTCACGAACCCGCTACCCGTCGCGCCCGCGCAATCACTGCCCGTGGCGGGAATGACCGAGGTCACGACCATTGCCGACCCATAGATCGTCGGTGAAGAAATGACGCGCTCGGGCGGAGTCAAATCGATGTACCAACCCTGCTTGCCCGCCGGCAAGTCCGAATAGGTTTCGAATCCGCGCAATGGCTGCCCTGTTGCACTGGTCCCGGTAAAGGGAATCGTGCGCGCCTGCAATGCGGAGCGACCAGCGACGGCGACGCCCTTGTCGATGATTCCATAGAAGCTCTGCGTCTGGCTGGTATAGCCCAGGCCACCCGGGATGTCACTGTTCGATATGAATCGTCCCGTGCCGAATCCGACGAAGATGTTGCCCGATGAATCACGTCCCAACCCCAGGCCGCCGGTGATCGGCTGCGGCGTGCCGGAAGAGTCCGTCGCCGTGAACAGCTTGACTGCCGACGATGGCACGCTCGTTCCGCTGAAATCCCAGCGCCAGACATTGCCCTTCAAGTCACCGCCATAGACGGTATCAATCGTTCCATCACCATTGAGGTCAGCCATGCCCAGGGACATCAGGCCATTGCCGCCGGATGAGTCCGCGACCAATTTCGTGGTCGCCGCAATGGCACCATTGGCATCCAGCTGATAGACATACAACGTCGCCGAACCAGTCAGGCTATCGGTTCCATTGGGGACAAGCGCATAGGTCTTGCCGCCATTTCCCTTGCGGATGCGCACCGTGCCGAGAACATAGCCCATGTCCTTGTCAGCCGTCGGATCCTGCGTGGTGTTATCCCACAGCACGTTGCCTGGCGTCATGCCGGTGGGATTGGTCACGTTCAGTGCAAACACGCCACGCCCGCCACGCCCCAGGGCCGCAATCAGGATGTCCTTGCCATTGCCCTGATTGGCCTTGTTCATGACGTCGATTTGTCCATCCACGAAATAGCGGTGGTCGTACGAGGTCGAACTCAAGCTGGCCATGGCGCTGAAATCCAGGCCTTTCGGGACATAGGAGAAAAGCACCTTGCCGGTCATCGAATCGATGGCGTGCAACATGCCATCGTTGGCACCGACGTAGACCGTTCCGGTGTCTTCCGCATAAGCGGGCGAGGAATCGACGATGTCGCCCATCGGATAGGCGCGCTTGCGCAGCGTTCCACCGGCGCTCCCCGTTTCCTTGCTCTGGTCGCCCTTCAGGTAGGCGATGTTGTCGGCCGCGGTCACCTGGTCGGCCATGCCGGATCGCGCCGCGAAATCACTCGAGCCCGACACCGCGCTGTTGAAAGCCGCCGCGACTCCGCCCTTGCTGGTCAACACGGTGCGACTGGTGAAAGTCGAGGATTGATTCACGCCGCCAGCCGCGAAAGTGTCGGAAAGATACCAAAGCGGAGTAGTTGAAAGACCGGTCAAGCCCCCATTGAAAGGACTTGCACTCATGTCGCCAATCCAGCTTCCGGAGGTGAATCCGGCCACGAACGTCAGGGTCGCCGAGTCCGTCTTGGTCGAGCTCGAAGCAACGTTGGAGCCGGATGCGCTGCGCGAGTCGATGGATGCCAGGGCACTGCTGAGCGCCGAAGCGAACTTGTCGGTATCGGTGGCGACCACGAAACTGCCATGCCCGTTGATGGCGGCATGCCATAGATCGTCGATGCGTTGCTTGCCGTCGCTGTTGGCCCACGACAAGTTCGTATAGCTGTCCTTGAGCCACACATCCGGGAACGGATTTGGCGCATTCCCCGTCGGATCGTATTTGCCCTGCTGGCCGATCGACACGCCGAACGTGACCATGTGCTGCCACGTGGCGGGGTCACCCGAGCCACTGCGCACATTGTTGGTCATCGCCGGCCGCAAATCATTCATCCAGTAGTAGTAGGCGACGTCCGCGAGCGTGTAGGCGATATTGTCCTGGTACGGGTATCCGGCTCCGCTATCCACGTTGCCCTTGCCATTGCCGGCACTGACCAGCTTGCCGTCACTGTTGGTGTACTTGGCGAGCGTGGTGCCATCAAAGCCATCCTTCTGGTTCCAGTAGCCGTCCGTGGTCAGGATTGCGTAATTCTGGCGGCAGGTCAGCATGTTTCCGCTGGAATCCTTCCAGGGATCGTCGGTGCCGAAGTAACGACCCGCGCGCTGGAGTGCTCCATGGAGGGGCGTGCCATCGCTGGCCGTGGCCCCCTGGAGCCTGGAATAAAACGCCGTGCGATTGGTCGTTGATCCCGAATCCTCGAACAGGCCATCATCAACGCTCACCGGGATCGGATACGCAGGCGCGGATCCTTGGACATTGATACTGTTGCCAGCCGCGTTGCGATTCCAGATCGTGTCGAACCCGATGCGGTAATTCCTGCCAAGCCGCCCGAAAGCCTCGGATGCACCCGCCTTCGCCATCTTGTTGCGGGTGCGATGGTATTGATACCAGTTGGCGAAATTCTGCAGCTCGTCCTGCTGGCTACGCCCGGTGGGGGTCGCGTCCTGCCAGTTGGTGGTTGCGGTGACCGTGTAGCTGATATTGCTGACTGCGGAATACGCAAGGATTCTGAAACTGATCGTTGCCGGGGGCGTCGCGTAAGTCACGCTCTCGGAATTGGTATTGCCCTGGCTGACGCCATACGTTGCCCCGGAACAATTGTTGCTTGAATAGACGTACAAATCACCATCGCCCGATCCACCGGAAGTCGAGATGGTGACGCTATCAGCCGAATTGACGGTGACTGCTATGCAGCTCGAATAATTGTTCTTGGAAATGGATGCAATTGAACTGCTCAACAGCGTCTTGGTGGAAGAGACCTGGATCTGCACCACGCCGCCGTTGTAGCTGTTGGAGGAACTGGATGTCGCGATCCGGTATTTGTCGTAATTGCTGGAATTCGTGCCGGGATTGGAGACTCCGGATTTCGGCACGTAAAAATACGACTCCGAGGTATCACGCAGATCCCTGTAATTGCCGAAACCGGTGGCATTGCTAGCGGCATTGGTGAAATCCGCATTCGCCAGCCGGGTACTCAGGTTGGTGCTCGCCGTGCGCCACGGCAGGTAGGTCCGGTTCGGGTTGTAGTAGATCGTGTTGTTGGTGTAGGCGCGATCCGAGACGCTGTCGCCCAGGCTGCTTTGATCCACTGGCATCGACGGGTATGCCATAGATCCCGAGTCGTCGAGGATCAGCAGGATGTTCGGCGGAATGGATGATCCACCCGTCAACAGCGGGTATTGCGGAAACGATGTCGTCGCCGCGTTCGCCGGCAGCCCGGCGAGAGTGACCAATGCCGCCCCGGCGATGACACGGGCGCGCTCCATCATTGTCGGCTTGTGCGTGGTTTTCATGATGCGCTCCATCAGCGCCGATACTGCGATTGCAGGATGACTTCAACGCCACTGGGCGTTGAAGCATAGGAGGTGATGCGAAATACGTTCTGGATCAACGAAGGCGGTGGAATCTTGCCGGCGTCAATCGATTGGCTCTTCGATCCATTGGCCTGCCCGAAATCCTCGATGATGTATTTCGGCGTGATGCTGCCAAAACTGGTTTGCACCGGGGTTCCCGTGCGGTATCCGTTGCTTCCGGTAAAAAACGCGGATGCCTTGCCATTGTCGACCGGGGACGTCGCGGCGTATGGCATGCTGCACAGGCCATTGCTGCATCCATCCGCGAACGGGGTGCTGTAATTACTGTCGTGCACGGCGCGTTCCGCTTGGCGCAGTCCCGCTTCGGCAGCCTGGAATGCAGCGCTGCGGCCGGTGGTGTTCGCCGCCATTCGCTCCTGCATGATCGCCCCGCGCATCGCGGCAAGCCCAAGCAGCGTGATGATGATGAGCAGCAGCAGGACGACGATCAGGGCTGCGCCCGACTGGCCCGCTCGTGACGAATGATTGATCGAGGTCATGGTCTTCATTGGATGATCTGATGGTTCCTGAGCGCGATGTAGTCATCCAGCGTCCGCGTCAGAACGGTGTTGTCGGTACCCCTGGTATCACCTTGCGTCAAGGCACCCTGGGCCGCCTGGAAGGTCACCGAGACGTGCACTGCCAGCACCTGGGACCATGCATTGGCGGCGGCAACAGTCGCGGCATTGACGTAGCCGCCAGCCTGACTGATCTTGTAACCGATGGTCATGCTGGTCACGCCTTCAGCGATCTCGCTGCGATTGCCCAGCGATGTCCGGTAAAGGGAGTTTCCATTCCGGCCATTCGCTTCCACGGTCCACTGCGCATCGGAAGGCACGAGCACATACGAAGGCCCAAGCGAGATGCCGGCGGGGCAGTTCGTAGTGTCCGTCGCGGTTGGCGGGGTTCCCGGCTTCACCCCGAGAGAAAAGCAATACGGCACCCCACCGCACGGCGGCAGCGCCTTGCCATTCGGTAGCACCTGCAGGTTGCTGTCGCAATTTCCGGTGGAGTCATGCGCAATCGCGATCGTGGTTCCACTGGGGGTAATGCTGGTGGCCGTGAAGGCAGTCGCATGGTCGGCGTCGCAGATCAGCAACGGCTGGCCGGGGGCCAAGCCAGCCGTGCCCGTTCCCGCCGGATTGACGACCGTGATCGGATCAGTCGGCTTCTTTTGCAGCGAAACATTGAAAATCCTGCCGCTTCCCGAATACAGGGTGACGGCATCCGACCCGCTTGCGCCGGTCCCATCCGCCCCGAACACGCCTGCCGGGAAACGCGACCAGAACGTGGCATCCGGCACCTTGATCAGCATGCCGATCGGCATGTCGGAAAACTTGACGCACGGATTGCCCGCGACTTCGCGGATATCCCTCGTCAACAATTCGAATGCGCTGCGCTGGTTTTCCTGGATGCGGTTGACCGCTTCGGTCGAACCGTAGACACGGCGGTTCTGCAGGAAGATCCCGCCCGCAGCCCCGATCACCAACAGGCCTAGCACCAGCGCGACCATCAGCTCGATCAGCGTGAAGCCACGTTGCGCGTGAAAATTCTGGCGTTGCGAATGCGTCATAGCTGGCTCGTGATGTTGATTTCGACCGGAGCACTGTTCCCGCCGGTGGCGCGCGAGTCATCCCACTGCACGCCGACGCTGCAGACATAGGTATTGCCGTCGCAAGTCACCTTGCCCTTGGCATCCGGGGCTACCGCGGTCTGCAGGCCGTCCAGCCAACCCTGCATGGTTCCCGGCGTGCCCGTGCCGGTGCCGGCGGTATAGATGTTGGTGTTGTACGTGGCGATATTGCTGCGATCAGCGCGAATGATGTCCATCATCGAATAGATCTGGATCGCCGCCTGCGTGCGTGCCGCCGAACTGCCGGTGTTTTTCAGCGTGATCGACTGGAGTGCGGCGATGCCGAGGATGCCGATCGCGAGCACGAGCACCGCGATCATCACCTCCAGCATGCCGACGCCCTGCTGGGATCCGCGACCATGGAATGGAATCATCTGTTTCATCATCGCCTCAATTGTCGGCAGGGGCGCTGCACGCCGATGTAGCGGCGCGACGTGCCGTGCTGACGCGCCCGACGCTCGCGCTCACGTCGATGTCGTTCTGGCCGGAGAGCTCGCCGACGCATATCCCCACGGTGCCGCTGGTATTGGTGCCCACCGCAGAAAATCCGTTGGGGGTGAAGGTGAAAACATTGCTGGCAGAGGACAGGTTGGTACTGGGCGTCACCTTGACGCCACTCGACAACGTGGAATCGCGCAAGACGGTCGGCGCCCCATTCTTGGTCACGACGGCGATCCAGCGGTTCCCGGTTGCAGCGGCGCAGGTACTGCCATCAGTGCTCGGACAGACTGTAGCCGTTGCCCGATTGCTGACGGCCTCCGATCGGGCGATTTGCAGCAAGGCCACCAGCTCGTTGCCGGCAGACGTCACCCGATTGCTGCGAATGAGATTGGTGAAGCTCGGCGCCGCGATGCCTGCAATGATCGCCAGTATCGCCACCGTCACCATCAACTCGATGATGGTGAAGCCCCGTTCGCCTGATTTGGTCATGCCTCGCCCCATTGCTACACAAGCCCCTTTTCTACCGGGGACACATTAATCCCTCCGGCGGCCGCACCAGCCACCGACCGACAAGCGGCGGCACCGAGCCACCGAACGGTGCCTGGCGTCGTAGCATGGGCCATGGATCGCCCCACCCCCGCCCGCGAACACCCGATCGACATCCTCTGGCAGCCGGCCACCCTGCTGTCGGTATTCGCTGCCGGCGAGCTGCTGGCGATCATCCTCTCCCTCGGGTCGCCACTTGCCAGTGGCTCGGTGCTGGTGAAGTTCGGACTGGCATCGTTCGCGGTGCAATGGGTCGTGCTGTTCACCCTGGGCGGTCTCTATCTTTTGCGCAGGCAGCTAACCGGGTTCGGCGCGCGTGGAGTGATCGTCCTGGCCATGGCCCTGATGCTGCTGGTCACCTTGCTGTCGGGCGCATGGGCCAGCGCATTGTTTGGCGATGTGCTGGCCGATCCGGGCGCACCGTGGTTCGTCGGCACGTTGCGCTTCTATGTCTGCCTGCTGGCGATGTCGACCTTCGGCCTGCTGGCGCTGCGCAGCCATTGGAGCGCGCAACGCGCGGCGTGGCAGGCGCAACAGGCCGAGCTTCTGGCATTGCAGGCCCGCGTCGATCCGCACTTCCTGTTCAACACGCTCAATACCGGCATCGCGCTACTGCATGCCCGCCCCGATGCCGCCGAACAATTGCTACTCGACCTCTCAGATCTGTTCCGCGCGGCCCTGTCCGGTCCGCGCACGATCACGCTGGCGGATGAACTCGATCTCGCGCGACGCTATCTCGACATCGAGCAATTGCGCTTCGGCCCGCGCCTGCAGGTGGAATGGAGCGCGCCCGATGTACTCCCGCACCTCCCGCTTCCGGCGCTCTCGATCCAGCCATTGGTGGAGAACGCGATCCACCATGGCATAGAACCACGGGTGGAGGGCGGACTGGTGACTGTCCGCATCGCCCGGGAAGATCACGACGTCGTGGTCGAGGTCGGCAATCCCCTGCCCGACCCATCATCGCAGCGCGCGGATCGCGGTCATCGCGTCGGCCAGGCTGCGGTGGCTGCACGCCTGCGCGAAGCAGGCGGCAGTTTCAATACCGGCGTCGAAGGCGACCGCTATGTTGCCCGCGTGCGGATTCCGCTCAACGCATGACCGTTCAGCGAATGACCTTGTAGCAAGGGTTGTACTCGCCCGAGATCTTCATGCGCCGCTGGTCGACGAAGCTGCGCAACATGTCATCGAGCGCGGCCATGATGTCTGGATCACCGTGGATCTCGAATGGCCCTCGCTCCTGGATGCGCCGCACGCCGCCTTCCTTGACGTTGCCGGCGACGATGCCCGAGAACGCGCGGCGCAGGTCTGCGGCGAGATCCTGCGGACGACGGCCGTGGTGCAGATCGAGCGCGGCCATCGCTTCGTGCGTCGGGTCGAACGGACGCTGCAGGTCGAGTGGTATATCGAGGGCCCAGTTGAAGTAGAACGAGTCGCGATGCTCGATGCGGTATTCGCGCACCTTGCGGATGCCGGCAATCATCGTCCGTGCGACTTCCACCGGGTCATCGACGATGATCTGGTAGTGTCTGGTTGCCTCTTCGCCCAGCGTGAGGCGGATGAAGCGATCGATCTCCTCGAAATACGCGGCGGAATCCTTCGGGCCCGTGAGGATCATCGGGAACGGCAGCTTCGCGTTTTCCTCGCGCAGCAGCACACCGAGCAGATAGAGGATTTCCTCGGCGGTGCCGGCGCCGCCCGGGAACACGATGATGCCGTGGGCAACACGAACAAACGCCTCGAGGCGCTTCTCGATGTCCGGCATGATCACCAGGTTGTTGACGATCGGGTTGGGTGATTCCGCGGCGATGATGCCGGGCTCGGTGATGCCGATGTAACGCGGGTTGGTCCTGCGCTGCTTGGCGTGGGCGATGGTCGCGCCCTTCATCGGTCCCTTCATCGCGCCGGGACCGCAGCCGGTGCAGATGTCGAGCCCGCGCAGGCCGAGTTCGTAGCCGACTTCCTTGGTGTAGAGGTATTCCTCGCGGCTGATCGAGTGGCCGCCCCAGCACACCACCAGGTTGGGGTCGCCATGGCGGAGCATGCGGGCGTGGCGCAACAGGCGGAACACCGCATCGGTGATGTCGGCGGAAGTCTCCTCCTTCGCGCCTTCCGGTCCCATTTCCATGGCCATCCACGCGATGTCGCGCACCACCGAGAACAGCAGGTCGGCGACGCCGCGGATGATCTGGCCATCGACGAAGGCCATCGCCGGCGCATTCTTCAGCTCGATGCGGACACCGCGATCCTGTTGCTGGACCTGGATGTCGAAATCGGAATATTTTCGGCTGGCCAGGTGCGGATCATCGCTGGCACTACCGCTGGTCAGCACCGCCAGCGCGCATTTGCGCAGGAGGTCATGCATGCCCCCGGCGGAGGCATCGCGCAGGCGCGCGACTTCCTCGCGGGAGAGGATGTCGAGGCTGCCCTTGGGATACAGGCTGGCATCGACGGTGAGGTTGGATTGGCCCTCGAGGGGATCGGGATCGGTCGGCGATCCGGCCGGAGCATGTGTCGTCATATTCATCCATTCGATTCTAGCGCTCTTCCGCGCAATCACGCTCACGCCCGGGCCACGAAAAAACGAAGGCCGGGTTGCCCCGGCCTTCGTGGTGTTGCAGGTGTAGCGATGGATCAGAACTGGTACTTGAGCGTCGCCAGCACCGACCAGCGCGAAACAACACGCGACGGGTTCTTGTAGCTGTCGTAGATGCCCATGCTCTGCCACGTCGGCGACGTCGGGGTACCGAGGTTGTAGACGTACTGGCCATTCGCGACGTCACTGACGTTGACCAGGCGACGGGTGCCGAACCAGCCGATCGTGTTCTGCTCGCCCCACTTCTTGTTGAGCATGTTCAGGAAGTTGTAGATGTCGAGGCGAACGACCGACTTGTGGCCCTTGAAGAAGCCCGGGAACTCCTGCTGGATGCCAACGTCGAGCTGGTTGATCCACGGCTGGCTGGTGGTATTGCGCCCGGCGATCTGGCCACGGTGCGTGTGCAGGTAGGGATCGCTGTCGATGAAGTTCTGGAACGCCGCGATCTGTGCCGCCGTTGCCGTGCCGTAGTTGACCTTCGGGTCGTTGAGCAGCGGGATGTAGGCGAGGTCGACGTTGGCGATGTTGTCGCCGTTGACGTCGTTGCCGAAGGTCCAGCTATACGGCTGGCCGGTGCGGCCGTTGTAGAACGCCGAGATCGTGGTCTTGTAGTTGCCGAAGAAGGCATGGTCCCAGTTCAGGCCGAGCTTGAACGAACGACGGACCTGCAACCTGGCATCCGCGACGTCGAACTGGTTGGGGTTGGCGTAGGCCACGTAGTTGTAGTTCGACCACGCCTGCGCGCTGGTGCCCGGATTCACTTCGGTCGCGTGGGTGAAGGTCGCGCTGAAGTTGGCGCTCAGGCCATAGGCCATGGTCTTGCTCAGCGCCACGGTGATCGCGTCCGACTTGCCCTTGTTGGTGTTGGTCAGCAAGGTCGAGCGGTAATAGATCTCCGGGAACGAACCGTTGTTCTGGCCATTGCCGATCTGGGTCGGGCTCGCGTTCGGGTAGGTCGTCCAGTACGAAAGGCGACCATCCGGCAGGGTGCCCTTGGCCACGCCGAGGTTGGGCGCAACGTAGGCGATCGCGTTCTTGTTCTTCAGGTGCTGGTATTCGATCGAAGCCACGATGTCGAAGATCGGCAGCACGGTATCGAACGCCAGCGTCGTCTTCCACACGGTCGGCATCTTGAAGTTCGGATCGAGCACGTCGATCTGGCAGTTCGCGTTGGCCGCGCAGGTACCCGCCACCGCGGTGTTCGGGCCCGGCTGGTTGTTCGGATCGGGGTTGAAGGGATCGGCGACCGGATTGGTACCCCTGTAGCCCTTCGATCCCACCACGCCGTTGTTCACGTAGGGGTTGGTCAGCCACACGTAAGGCGGAGTGGACTGGAAGAGGCCGATGCCGCCGCGAAGCTGCGTCGGACGCTTGGTGTCGAACTGGTAGTTGAAGGCGAAGCGCGGCTCGATCACCTTGTTCTTGCTGCCCAGCGTGGTGTTGCTCGGATAACCGAAGCGGGTTTCCCACACGGGCGCACCTGCGGTGGTGCCCGCGGCCGGAACCGCAGGAGTACCCGACACGCCTTCAACGGCGACCGGCGGCGCATGGTTGGCCTTCGGCAGGTCGACGCGAACGCCGAAGGTCAGCGACAGGCGATCGGTGGCCTGCCAGGTGTCCTGGATGAAGGGGCTGATCTGGGTGTATTTCCAGCTGCCCGCCATCTGGTCTTGGGTAACGCCGGCAGGGAGATAGTTCTTGACGAAAGTGGCGTAGTTCTTGGAGAGGATTTCGTCGACGACGGAACCGTTGCCGTTCTTGTCGTAGAAACCGTACGAGCCGTTGAGCAGCGAACCGAACAGGTCGGCGACTTCATTGCTCAGGTAATCGAAACCGCCCTTGATGACATGGTCGCCGGCGTGGTAGGTGCCGGAGAACGTGGCATTGATGCGCTTGCTGGTGATCCAGTTGGCGTGGCGGTAGCGATCTTCACCTGCGATGACCCAGTTGGCAGACGAGTTCGGCGCATAGTTGGCGCACTGGCTGGCGACCGCGGTGAAGCAGGCGAACACTTCCGGCTGGTTGACGGCCGCGCCGGCGACGCTGCTGAACTTCTGGTAGCCGATCTTGGCTTCGGTGCTGAAATTGTCGCTCCAGTCACTGAACAGTTGCAGCGAATAGTTGTCGGTCTTGCTGACGGTGGTATACCAGTTGCTCGGCAGGATGACCGAGGTGTCCTTGACGTACGAGCTGTACGGCGACGGCAGGTTTTCCTCGGTGCGCTGGAAGGTCAGTGCCGCGCGGTGCTTGTCGTTGATGTTCCAGTCCAGCTTGGCCAGGTAGCGCTTGTCTTCCAGGGTCGCGGCGGCATTGCCATAGGTGCCGGCCTGGATGCCGATCTGCTGGAAGGCATTGGCGACGTCGTTCACCTGCTGGGTGGTGAGCTTGCCGGTGGTGACGGCATCGCTGCCGACGCCCGAGATGCCGGTGACCTTCTGGTTTTCATATGACGCGAAGAAGAACAGGCGATCCTTGATGATCGGGCCACCGAACGTCACGCCGAAGGTCTTGTCCTTGTCGAAGCCGGTGTAGGCAGGGCCACCGAGGCGACCGACCATGCTGTTGGCGTTCTTGAACGCGTAATAGACCGAACCGTGGAACTGGTTGGTACCCGACTTCGTGACTGCATTGATGTTGGCGCCAACGGTATCCGAGCCGGCGTCGAAGTCGGTGGTCGAAATGTTGTAGGCCGCGATGGTGTCCGGCGAAATCGGCGAGCTGGTGTACGGCAGGCCGTTGGCGTTCAGGCCGAACGGATCATTCTGCGACAGGCCGTCGACGGTGATGTTGTTGTAGCGATTGTTCTGGCCGGCGACGGAAATCGAGCCGTCATTCTGGTCCGTGACCGTGATGCGCGGATCGAGGCGCGCGATATCGTCGATCGAACGGTTGCCGGACGGGGTGGTCTCCAGCTTGCGGCCGGCGATATTGGTGCCCAGTCCCTTCTTGTCCGAATTGAAGAGGTCGGCATTGGCGCGACCGGTCACTGTCACCATGCCAAGGTCGCTGGCACTTGCGCCAACCGTCTCATCTACCTGGGACACGTTGTTCAGGGTCAGGAAGACGCCGCTCTGCGACTTGTCGCCTGCCGAGGAATGCACTTTCACGGTGTACGGACCACCCGGACGCAAGCCGGTGGCGTTGTAACGGCCATTGGCATCGGTGACGGCACGGCTGTTGGTGCCGGATTCGACGTGGGTGATGGTCACTTCTGCGCCAGCAACCGGCTGGCCATTGCCCGTGGTGATGCGGCCGGCAATACCGGCGCCAGTGCTCTGCGCGAACACCGGCGCGACCGCCAGTGCGGCGAACAGACCGAGGCTCAGCTTCGACAGTCGGAGATTGGAAGACGACATGCAGTTCCCCCTTGGGAATCGATTCATGAAATGAGTAGACGCGCCACATCCCGCAGGCATCCAGGGGACTGTCCCCGGGCAGCAGCAGGGTTAACGACATGTTAAACCTTAGGTGAGCGACATGACAGTGCCATGTCAACGACTTACCGGATATCCGACAGCCCGCACAGACTCAGCCGCCGGCTGCCGCCCCGAGGTATTGACGGATGCCGTCAAGGCACATTTGCACGGAAATGGCCACCAGCAGCATACCCATCAGGCGCTCGACGGCGGTCAGCACGCGCATGCCCAGCAGGCGATAAAGAAGGGTAGATGACAGCAGGATGACCGCTGTTCCGCCCCAGGCCAGCAGCAGGGCCAGGCTCCACTGGAGCTGATGGGCGGGATCCTCGGTGCCCAGGAGCATCACCGCCGCCATCCCCGAGGGGCCGGCCACCATCGGCACGGCGATCGGGACAATGAACGGTTCGCCGCCCGGCAGCTCGCCCATGATTCCTTCCGGAACCGGGAAGATCATGCGGATGCCGATCAGGAACAGGATGATGCCGCCGGCGATCGAGACCGCCTGCTGGTCAAGGTGCATCAGCCGCAGCACCGACGGGCCGATCCACAGGAAGACCATCAGCACGCCGAGCGCGATCAGCATTTCCCGGACCAGGACGATCTGCCGGCGCTCCCGGGGCAAGGGCCGCAGCAGACCCAGCACCACCGGGACGTTGCCCAGCGGGTCGAGGATCAGGAACAGCATCAATGCCGCGGAAGCGAGCGTCATGCCTGCACGACCCGGATCTGACCGGTGAACGGACGTCCCGCGGACGATAGCAGTTCGACGCAGGCCGGCGCATAGGCCGACGGCGGGCGGACGAACGGATCGAAATCCTCCATCCAGGCGCGCCCGCGCAATTCGGTCTTCATCGGCCCGGGTTGCAGGCCATGGATGCGAATCGGCGACTCCGGCACGAACTCGCCGGCCAGCATCGGCACCAGCACGCGACGCGCCTGGTTCGCCATGCCGTATCCGCCCCAGAACGGGCGTTCGCATCGTTCGGGCGCATCGACCACGAACACCACGGCCGCGTCCTGCGATTTCTGCATCACCGGCAGGCAGGCCATGGTCAGCCACGCCGGCGCGGTCGCGTTGACGTGCAGTGCGCGGGCGATGTCTGCGGGATCGCTGTGCGGGAACGGCGTCAATGCGCTGAAGTGCGCGGCGCAATGCAGCAGGCCGTCGAGGCGGCCGAATTCGCCGTCGAGTTTTTCCGCCAGTTCGAGATGATCGTCGGGACTGGCGCCTTCGAGATCCATCGGATAGATGGCGACGTCACCGCCTTCCGCCGCGATCGCGTCGTGGACGCGATGCAGTTTCGCCAGCTTGCGGCCGAGGATCACCACCGTCGCGCCTTCGCGCGCACAGGCCAAGGCCGCCTCGCGGCCGAGGCCACCGGTGGCGCCCGTCACGAGGACTACCCTGTCTTGGAGCAGGCGACGCGCGTCGCTCACGCCTTGCCGGCTTCGCTGACGATCCGGGCCAGTTCACCCGACTCGTACAGTTCGCTGACGATGTCGCAACCGCCGATCAGTTCGCCGTTGATGAAGAGCTGCGGGAAGGTCGGCCAGTTGGAATAGCGCGGCAGGTTGGCGCGCACTTCGGGATCTTCCAGCACGTTGACGGTGAACAATTCGCCGGCGCCGGCGCCCTTGAGTGCCTGCACCGCGCGACTGGAAAAGCCGCACATCGGGAACTGCGGCGTTCCCTTCATGAAGAGGACGATGGGGTGGCCTTCGACATCGGCCTTGATGCGGTCCATGACGGACATGACGATCTCCGGGATACATGTACGGACCGCTTACGGTCGGTCCGCTAGAATGCACATTCTACCGCTTGCCCGAGGTTTCCCCATGGCCATCGAATTGCCCGCCCTCCCCTACGATCGCACCGCGCTGGAACCGCATATTTCCGGCGAAACCATCGACTACCACTACGGCAAGCACCACAAGGCCTACGTCGACAATCTCAATGGCCTGATCGCCGGCACCGAGTTCGAGAAGATGGACCTGGTCGAGATCGTCAGGAAGTCGCAGGGCGGCATGTTCAACAACGCCGCGCAGGTGTGGAACCACACCTTCTACTGGAACTGCATGAAGCCGAATGGCGGCGGCGAGCCGACCGGCAAGCTGGCCGACGGCATCAACAAGGCCTTCGGCGATTTCGCCACCTTCAAGCAGCAGTTCACCGACACCGCGATCAAGACCTTTGGTTCCGGCTGGGCTTGGTTGGTGCAGCGCAAGGATGGTTCGCTGGCCCTGGTCAGCACCTCGAACGCCGCTACCCCGCTGACCGGCGACGACACCCCGCTGATGACCTGCGACGTGTGGGAACACGCCTATTACATCGACTATCGCAACCTGCGCGCGAAGTACATGGAGAACTTCTGGAACCTGGTGAACTGGGATTTCATCGCCGGCAACATGAAGTAAGCGCGTGACGCTCGCGCCGAACCAGCTGCTGCCCTACGCCACCCCACTGCTGATCGCGTGGGTGTTCTACCGGCGGGTACGTGGCAACTTCGGACCGCAGGCGTGGAGACCGGGGCGGGTGTATTTCCGCCTCGCCCTGGTTTCATTGGTGACGGTGATGCTGGCGCTCGCCGCGGTCTTCGTGCCGCACGCGGCGTTGCCGATGGCGGGCGGACTGGCTGCCGGCATCGCATTGGGATGGTTCGGCCTGCGCCACACCCACGCCGAATGGCGCAACGGCGTCCGCACCTATATCCCGAATCCGTGGATCGGCGGACTGCTGACGCTCGCACTGGTTGGGCGACTGGTCTGGCGGTACACGCAAGGCGGCGGATTCTCCGGCGCGCAGCAGCAGCCAAGCGTGCTGACGATGGCGATCGCCGCGGTACTGATCAGCTACACGCTGGTCTACAACACCGGATTGATCTTGCGCATGCGCGAACTCGGCGAACATCCGCCGGCAGCCTGAACTGAAGCGTTACCCGCGCAACGCCCCGATCACCGGCGCAACCTGAGCCTCGCGCCCCAACGCCGTACCGACACGCTGCAACGCACCTGCCAACGCCTGCGCGGAATCATCGCGTAACGTCGCGTGGCCAACCTTGCGCCCGGCCCGTGCTTCCTTGCCGTAGTCGTGCCAGTGACCTCCGGCTTCCACCAGCACGGGATTCGCGTCGGGCATGGTGCCGATCCAGTTGAGCATGCAGGCGTGGCCAACCATGCGGGTGCTGCCGAGTGGCAAGCCGAGCACCGCGCGCAAGTGGTTCTGGAACTGCGAGGTTTCGGCGCCCTCGATGGTCCAGTGACCGGAGTTGTGCACGCGCGGCGCGATCTCGTTGGCCATCAGCTTGCCATCGCGCACGAACAATTCCAGCGCGAACACCCCGACGTAATCGAGCGACTCCGCGAGTGCGCGCGCATGCGCAGTCGCCTGTGCTTCCAGTGCTGCCGGAAACCCCGCCGGCGCCAGGCTGGCCGACAGCACGCCATCGACATGCCAGTTGCGGGTCAGTGGCCAGGTGCGGAATTCGCCATCGCGGGCGCGCACGCCAACCACCGATGCTTCCGCTTCGAACGGCACGAAGGCTTCGAGGATCAGGCCGGTGCGGCTCGCCTGCGCACCCAGCGCTTCCCACGCGGCATCGAGCGTTTCCACGCGGTCATCGCGCAAGCGGAACTGCCCCTTGCCGTCGTAGCCGAGGCGACGCGTCTTGAGGATGCACGGCGCGCCGATCGCCTTGACCGCCGCTTCCAGTCCGGCGCGATCGGGCACGTCCATGAAATCGGGCACGGGGATGCCGAGTTCGCGGAACAGGGTTTTCTCGGCGAGACGATCCTGCGTCAAACCCAGTGCACGCGGATTCGGGAATACCGGCACGCGATCGGTCAGCCATTGCGCGGACTGCGCCGGCACGTTCTCGAAATCGAAGGTGGCGATGTCGATGCGCGAGGCGAATTCGGCCAGCGCGGCCTCATCGGTGTAATCGCCCACCACCATCGGCGCGAACTGCCCGGCGCAGGCGTCGGCCACGCTGTCGAGCACGAGGAAACGCAGGCCAAGTGGCGCGCCGGCCAAGGCCATCATGCGCGCCAATTGGCCGCCACCAAGAATGCCGATGCTTGTCATGACTGCGTCGTGGTCATGCGATGCGCGGATCGTCCGCCGCCTTGACGTCGTCGGTCTGCTTCTGGCGGAACGCAGCAAGCGATTTGGCGATGCCGGGATCGGTGGTCGCCAGCATCGCCGCTGCGAACAGCGCGGCATTGGCGGCGCCGGCATGGCCGATGGCGAAGGTCGCGACCGGAATGCCCGCCGGCATCTGCACGATCGACAGCAGCGAATCGAGGCCGTTCAACGCCTTCGACTGCACCGGCACGCCGAGTACCGGCAGTGCGGTTTTCGATGCCAGCATGCCCGGCAGGTGCGCGGCGCCGCCGGCACCGGCGATGATCGCGCGCAGGCCGCGGGACGCGGCGGCTTCGGCATAAGCGAACAGCACGTCGGGCGTGCGATGCGCCGAAACCACTTTCACCTCGTGCGGAATGCCCAGCGCCTGCAGCTTCTCGGCTGCATGCAGCATGGTTTCCCAGTCGGATCGCGAACCCATCACGATGCCCACCAGGGGGGCCGGGTGATCGCCGCTCATCGCCGTCTCCACGATTAAAGACGTATTCTATCGGTTCCCACCTCGCAATCCGTCATTTCCGCCGCATGGACAAGAAGTTGCTGGACATCCTGGTCTGCCCGGTCACCCGCCAGCCGCTGGCCCAGCTCGATGGCGAGCGCCTGAAGGCACTCAACTCGGCGATCGGCCAGTCCGGCGTGCAATTCGGCGGACATCGCCAGACCGATGTCCTGCGCGAGGCGCTGGTAACCCGCGACGGCAAGCGCATCTATCGCGTCGACGACGGCATCCCGGTGCTGCTGCCCGACGAGTCGCTGGACGCCGGATCGCTGGCCGGGCTGGCACAGGGATGAGTTTCGCCGCACCGGGCGTGCAGCCACCCGATCCGGCGGTGGTCGCGGAAAACGTGCGTGCCGCCCTGGCGGAAGACATCGGCAGCGGCGACGCCACCGCCAGCCTGCTGTCCGACAGCGCCGACAACGCCTACCTGCTGTGCAAGGAAGACGCGGTGATCGCCGGGCGACCGTGGTTCGATGCCTGCCATCGCGCGCTTGACCCCGACGTCCGCATCGATTGGCGCATCGAGGAAGGCGCGCGCGTCAAGGCCGGCACCGTGCTGGCGATCCTGCACGGGCATAGTCGCGCGCTGGTCTCTGCGGAACGCACCGCGCTCAACTTCCTGCAGACGCTGTCGGGCACCGCCACGACCACCGCACGCCACGTCGAGGCCGTCGCCGGCACGCGCGCGCAGATCCTCGATACCCGCAAGACCCTGCCCGGCTTGCGCATCGCCCAGAAATACGCGGTGCGGATGGGCGGCGGCCACAACCATCGCATCGGCCTGTACGACACGGTGATGCTGAAGGAAAACCACATCCGCGCGGCCGGCTCCATCGCTGCGGCGGCGAAGCTCGCGCATGCGCGATTCCCGCAACTGCCGTTGGTGATCGAAGTCGAGACGATCGCGCAATTGCGCGAAGCACTGGCCACCGATTGCACCCGCATCCTCATCGACGATTTCGATGCAGCGACGCGGCGCGAGGCGGTCCGCATCGCCCACGACGAATTCGGCGGCAAGATCCCGCTGGAAGTATCGGGCAGCGTCGATCTCGCCTCCTTGCGCGCGATCGCCGAAGACGGCGTCGACTGCATTTCGATCGGGGCACTCACCAAGCATGTGCACGCCATCGACCTGTCGATGAAACTGGGGCCAGTACCTGCGCAGCTCGCTTGATTTTCCAACCACGGGGACCCAACCAAGGATCATGACCATGACCAACCGGATCTCCCTCGCGCTCTCCTCCCTGCTGCTGGCCTGCCTGGCCTCGACGGCATCGGCGCAATCGCAGATCACCCCAATGCCAGCCACGCCACAGGTTGCGCAGCCGCAGCAGCCTGCCCAATCGCAGCCGTCGGTACCGCCGACTGCGACGCAAACGCAGCAACAACCACAGTCGACGATTCCAACGCCGGCGCCCACCCCGCGCGCCTACGTGCCGACCGGAACCCCATCGCAGCGCATCCTCGAAGTCGCCCGTCGCGAGAACCGCAACTGGTATTCGCCCTTCATCGCGATCGATGGCGGACTGCGCACCCTGGCCGTCACCGAGGCCGAGCGTTCGCGCCTCAACGACGGCAGCGAAGCCTGGCAGAAGGTCGCGGAATACTGGCGCGACGGCAATACCCTCGGCGAAATGGTGGATGGCGGACGCCCCGGCGCCAGCGCCTGCGAAGCGGCCTTCGGCATGGTCACCGCAGGCATCCGTTCCGACTGCCGCGGCTTCATCATCGACACGCCCTGGTCGGCGGCCTTCATTTCCTACGTGATGACCAAGGCGCAGATCCCCGGTTTCCACGTCTCGCCGCGCCACATCGACTACATCCGCGACGCCTTCGCCAATCGCGGACCGTATTACGCGATCAATCCCGGCATTTCGCGCCCGCAGATCGGTGACCTGCTGTGCTACGTGCGACTGTCACGCACGATCATCGGCTACGACGGCCTGCGCGCCGCGTTCGCCGCCAACCCGTCGCTCAACCAGGCTGCGCATTGCGACGTGGTGGTACGCACCGACTTCAACGGGCATTTCATCGAGGCCATCGGCGGCAACGTCGAGAACGCGGTGACCTTGCGCAAGTTGCAACTCGACGCGCAGAACCTGCTGGTGCTGCCGCGCCCTGTGAACCTGACGGCACAGGGCGAGGAAGGCGACATCGAAGCCGGCTGCTCGCCCGACAACGAATCGGCCTGCGGTTTCAATCGCCAGAACTGGGCGGCGCTGTTGCGCCTGCGTGATCCATGAGCGACGCCGCGCCACTCATCGTCCTGATCGTGTTCGGCATCGGCTTCGGCTGGTGGCAATCCGCGCGTGGCGCCTATGACCGCGCCCGCGAACTCGGCCGCAATGCCTGCAATGCCGCGCAGGTGCAATGGCTGGATGAGAGCGTGCAAAGCGCCGGCATCCGCCTGCGTCGCGATCCCCGCGATGGCTGGTTGAAACTCGAACGCCGATTCCGCTTCGAATATTCCAGCGATGGCAACGACCGCCATGCCGGGCAACTGGTGTTGCTCGGCACTCGATTGATCGAATTCGCCGGACCGGTCAAACCCGAGCCTGTCGCTTACGCGGACTTCGGTTCAACGGCGCACTGACGGCGCGCGCCTTGCGCGCCTTACTTCACGACCTTCAAATGCGCGCCGCGCTTCGGCGGCGGTGTCGGTGAAGGTTCATCGTCGCCATCGCCGTCATCGGGCGATGCTTCGCTCGGCACGCCGCGCAACGGCGAAACCACTGGCGCGGACGACTCCTGCTGATCACCATCGCTGTCTTCGCCGCCAGCGCCCGCGACTTCCGCATCCGGCGGCAAGGCCATGCCCATCCCGGTTTCGCGCGCGTAGATCGCCAGCACCGCATCGATCGGCACGAACACGGCGTGGCTGACGCCCCCGAAGCGTGCGTTGAAGGCGATCAGGTCGTTGTCCATGCGCAGCTGCCCCACCGCGCGCTCGGCGATGTTCAGCACCACTTGTCCGTCACGGATCGTACTCGGCGGAACGCTCACGCCCGGGCGCCCGGCATCCACCAGCACGTGCGGCGTCATTCCGTTGTCGACGATCCATTCGTAGATCGCCCGCAACAGGTACGGACGCTGGCTGGTCATCGCCAGGTTGTCGTCGCCGCTCACTCCGGCATCGCGCGCAGTTTCTTTTCCGCTTCGGTCAGGCTGCGGGTGAACCCGGGGTTGCGGAAGATGCGGTTGCCGTAATCCTCGATCACCTTGCCATCCTTCGGCAGCGGCACGTCCAGCGCCTGCAGGCGCCAGATGATCGGCGCCATCGCGCAATCGGCCAGGCTCATCTCGGTGTTGAGGAAGAACTTGCTGGCCTTGAACAGCGGGATCGACTGCACCAGCAACTCGGCCAGGCGCTTGCGGCCGGCCTCGGCCTGGGTCTTGTTGCCGAGCTGGATCGCCTGTACCTGCGGCACCCAGTCGTGCTCGATGCGCAACATCGCCAGGCGCACGCGGGCGCGCGAGATCGGATCCATCGGCATCAGGGTCGGATGCGGATAACGCTCGTCGAGGTATTCGCTCACCACCGACGCCGCGTACAGCACCAGGTCGCGCTCGACCAGGGTCGGCACCGACTGGTACGGGTTGAGATCGATCAGGTCTTCCGGGGGCGACTGCGGATCGACCGGCACGAGGTCATAGGTCACGCCCTTCGCCGCCAGCACCAGCCTGACGCGATGGCAGACCACGTCGTCCAGCGCGGAATACAGGGTCAGCGTGTTGCGCGAGCGCGGTCCGCCTACGGGTGCCATCGTCATCATCAGTCTCTCCTCCTGACCCGGCCATTGCCGGAGCCATCTTCGCGTGCACCGTTCAGTGCACGTCCTTCCAGTATTCGCGGTTGAGCAGCCACGCCAGGAACGTGAACAGCGCCAGGAACGCCAGCACCCACACGCCAATCTGCGGACGCTTCAATCCGGCGGGTTCGCCGGCATATTCGAGGAAGGTGGTGATGTCGCGCGCCACCTGGTCGAACTGCTGCGGCTTCAGCGTGCCCGGCGACGCCACCACCAGGCGGCTGATGCAGCCCTGGTCAGTATCGGTGGTGCCGTGTGGGCAAGCCATGATGGCCTGGCCCTTCTCGTCCTTCTCGCCGCTCGCCACCTTCGCGGTGTATTCCGGCTGCTGGGTGCCCTGCAGCGACCACAGCGGGTTCGGCATCGACGCGCCCGGGAAGATCGTGTTGTTCCAGCCCACAGGACGGGTCGGGTCGAGGTAGAACGACTTCAGGTAGGTGTAGATCCAGTCGCTGCCACGCACGCGCGCGATCAGCGAAAGATCCGGCGGTTCCTTGTTGAAGGCAGCCTTGGCCATCTCCGGCGTCATCGACGCCAGGATCGGCTCACCGACGTTCTTCACGCCGGTGACGTTGAGCTGGTCCATCACTTCCTGCTCGGTCAGCCCGAGGTCGTCGCCAAGGCGCGAGTAACGCAGGTGCTTCAGCGAGTGGCAGCCGGCGCAGTAGCTCAGGAAGTCCCTGGCACCGCGTTGCAGCGAACCCTTGTCGGTGAGGTCGGTGCCCGCGGATTGCAGTTCGACGCCGTCCTCCGACGCCAGCACCGGCGCCGACAACAGGCCCAGCAATGCGAATGCGGCGAGCGACTTCAGCATGTTCTTCGGTGTCATCGACTTAGTCATGGTTGAACGTCACCCGCTCCGGCACCGGCTTGGTCTTGTCGATCTTGGTCCAGATCGGCATGGTCAGGAAGAAGAGGTAATAGAAGACGGTCAGCACGCGGCCGATGATCGCTTCCTTGGGATCGGTACCCGGTCCGCCGCCGATCTTGGCCAGCCAGATGAAGGCGATGGCGAAGCCCAGCAGCATCGCCCACGACAGCTTGCCGCGATAGCGATAGGACTTGACCGGCGAACGATCCAGCCACGGCACCAGGAACAGCAGCACGATGGCGCCGAACATCACCAGCACGCCCCACAGCTTGATGCCGAAGAACGACGGCACCACGCGCAACATCGCGTAGTACGGGGTGAAGTACCACACCGGCTTGATGTGGGCCGGCGTCACCAGCGGATTGGCCGCGGTGAAGTTGTCGTGCTCCAGGAACAGGCCGCCGAAGTTCGGGATGAAGAAGATCACGAACGCCGCGAACATCAGGAAGAAGCCGATGCCGACCAGGTCGTGCACGGTGTAGTACGGATGGAACGGGATGCCGTCGGCCGGCTTGTTCGCGTCCCAGCGGTTGCCCTTCGGGCCCTTCTTGATATCGACGCCGTCCGGGTTGTTCGAACCGACTTCGTGCAGGGCGCCGAGGTGCAGCACCACCAGCAACAGCAGCACGATCGGCAACGCGATCACGTGCAGCGCGAAGAAGCGGTTGAGCGTGGCATCCGACGGGATGTAGTCGCCCATGATCCAGTGCGTCAGGTCGGTGCCGATCACCGGGATCGCGCCGAACAGCGAGATGATCACCTTGGCGCCCCAGAACGACATCTGGCCCCACGGCAGCACATAGCCCATGAAGGCTTCGGCCATCAGCACCAGGTAGATCACCATGCCGAGCAGCCACACCAGCTCGCGCGGCTTGCGGTAGCTGCCGTACATCAGGCCACGGAACATGTGCAGGTAGACGGCGATGAAGAACAGCGACGCGCCGGTCGAGTGCATGTAGCGGATCAGCCAGCCCCAGTCGACATCGCGCATGATGTATTCGACGGAGTCGAACGCCTCTTTCGCGTCCGGCTTGTAGTGCATGGTCAGGAAGATGCCGGTCAGGATCTGGTTGACCAGCACGACCAGGCTGAGCACGCCGAAGTAGTACCAGAAGTTGAAGTTTTTCGGCGCGTAGTACTCGGTCATGTGCTTGCGGTAGATCGGCATCAATGCCGGCGCCCGCTCGTTGACCCAGTCCATGACGTTCTGCGCGGTGCGCGTGACGACGTTACTCATTTACGCGGCTCCCGGCGGATCGATGCCGATGACGAGGTTGTCGCCTTCGAAGTGATACGGGGGCACCGGCAGGTTGGCCGGGGCCGGCTGCGACTTCAGCACGCGACCGGCCATGTCGTAGCGCGACTTGTGGCAGGGGCAGAAGAAGCCGCCCTTCCAGTCGGGATCGAACGGCTCGGGCTTGACCTCGGAATGCAGCTCGGGGGCGCAGCCGAGGTGGGTGCAGACGCCGATCAGCACCAGCACGTCGGGCTTGATCGAACGGTGTTCGTTCTGCGCGTACTTGGGCTGCTGGTCGGTATTCAGCGACTTGGGATCGGCGACCAGGGCGTCCATCTGCGGCAGCATGTCCAGCATCTGGGTGGTGCGCTTGATCACGTAGATCGGCTGGCCGCGCCAGGCGATGCCGCCACCGAGGAGCTGTCCGGCCACCAGGCTGGAAACGTTGACGGTCACCGGGCCGCCGGCAACCTTGGCGCGCGCGCTCGGATTCCAGGACTTGATGAAGGGAACCGCCGCGAAACCCGCGCCTACCGCGCCCACGACCACGGTCGTCGCAGTCAGGAAGCGCCGACGTCCCGGATTACCCGGACCGTCGTGTACTTCGTTGTTGGCCATCCGGCACTCCGAAAGCAAAGATGTTTAAGGTTGGCGATCCGTCCGGACGCGCTGCCACGCCCGGCCATCGTTCGACAGGAAAGTGTAACGGAAGGCTTAACGAACCGACAATCCGCCGGGCCGCCCAAGGCCGCGACGCCGTGCTCAATTGGAGCTGCTGCGGGTCCGGTAGCGGTCGGCCAGGGTGCGGACACGCTCGACGTAGGCGCGGGTCTCGCTGTAGGGGGGCACCCCGCCGTACTTGTCCACCGCGCCCTCGCCGGCGTTGTAGCCGGCGGCCATGCGGGTCAGGTCGCCGTTGTAGCGCTTGGCCAGCCACGCCAGGTACTGCACGCCACCCTGGATGTTCTGGGCGGCATCGAAAGCATTGCCGACCCCGAAGCGGCGGGCGGTCGCCGGCATCAGCTGCATCAGGCCCTGGGCCCCGACCCGGGACATGGCCCGCGGGTTGTAGGCCGACTCGGCATGGATGATGGCGCGCACGACCGCCTCTTCCACGCCGTAGAGCTTGGCGGCCGAGGCGATTTCACTCTGGTAGGCGGTGGTGTTGAGCGCGAGGGTGCGGAAGTTGATGTGCGAGGTCGGGTCGCAGGCGAAGCAGCGCTCGATGAAGGAGTAGCGGATGGTCCTCATGTCCGAGGCGGCCACCCCGCGTGGCGGCTTGCTGGTGACGTAGCGGACGCCGTCCTTCATGTAGGAATAGACCGCGCCGCTGACCCGACGCTCGCCGCGGCCGGCGGTGGCGCTGCCGGTCGCGGATACGGTCGGAACCGTGGTCGCCGGTTGCGCATCATTGTTGGCGACGGCCATGGGGGCCGGCGCAGGCGTGGCCGGCGCGACGGTCGCGGCAGGTGCCGGAGCCACGGCAGCGGGGCTGGAGCGATACGTGCTCATGGCCGTGCAGCGCATGCCAGCGAGGCGGGTGCCGGAATAGGTGGTGCCACCGACGCCTTCGCAGCGATACAGGGTGCCGGCCGCAGCCGGCCCGGCCAAGGCCAGTGCGAGCAAAGCCAGCGCGAGTCGCCCCCCGATCATCCTGCGAAGTCTCCACAAAATTCAGGCGGATACAAGTGCAGAACACGGGGCCGGCATTAGAATATGCGCCCCATGCCATCCGGCCCGGATTCCCCGCCGCGCCCCGGAGACCAAGATGACCGACCTGACTGCCGTCAAAGGCAAGCTGTATATCCAGACCCACGGCTGCCAGATGAACGAGTACGATTCGGCGAAGATGGCCGACGTTCTTGCCGAACACGAAGGTCTGGAACTGACCACGAACGCCGAAGAAGCCGACGTGATACTGGTCAATACCTGCTCGATCCGCGAAAAAGCCCAGGAGAAGGTCTTCAGCCAGCTCGGTCGCTGGCGCAGTCTGAAGCAAGGCGGCAAACCGGTCCTGATCGGCGTCGGCGGCTGCGTCGCCAGCCAGGAAGGCGAAGGCATCGTCAAGCGCGCCCCGTACGTCGATCTCGTGTTCGGACCGCAGACCCTGCACCGCCTGCCGGAACTGATCCGCGCCCGCCGCGAATCGGGCCGCCCGCAGGTCGACATCAGCTTCCCCGAGATCGAGAAGTTCGACGCCCTGCCCGAACCCCGCGCCGAAGGCCCGACCGCATTCGTCTCGATCATGGAGGGTTGCTCCAAGTACTGCTCGTTCTGCGTGGTGCCCTATACCCGCGGCGAGGAAGTGAGCCGCCCGTTCGAGGACGTGCTGGTGGAAGTCGCCCAGCTCGCCGCCAAGGGCGTGCGCGAGATCAACCTGCTCGGCCAGAACGTCAACGCCTACCGCGGCCCGATCAGCGACAGCGAAGATGTCGCTGACCTCGCCCTGCTGATCCGCACGATCGCCGAGATCGATGGCGTCGAGCGCATCCGCTTCACCACCTCGCATCCGTTGGAGTTCTCGGATTCGCTGATCGAGGCCTATCGCGACGTGCCCAAGCTCGCCAACTACCTGCATCTCCCGGTGCAGGCCGGCAGCGACCGCATCCTTTCGGCGATGAAGCGCGGCTATACCGCGCTCGAGTTCAAGCAGAAGATCCGCAAGCTGCGCGCGGTGCGCCCGGACATCGCGATCAGCTCGGACTTCATCGTCGGTTTCCCCGGCGAGACCGATGCCGATTTCGAAAAGACGATGAAGCTGATCGAGGACGTCGGTTTCGACCAGTCGTTCTCCTTCATCTATTCGCGCCGCCCCGGCACGCCGGCCGCCGACCTGGCCGACGACGTCAGCGACGAAACCAAGCACGCGCGCCTGTCGCGCCTGCAGGCGCATATCAACGCGCACAGCTTCGAACTGTCGAAGGCGATGGTCGGCACGACGCAACGCATCCTCGTCACCGGCACCTCGCGCAAGGACGCCAGCGAACTCACCGGCAAGACCGAGAACATGCGCCAGGTGAATTTCGCCGGGCATCCGCGCCTGGTCGGCGGGTTCGTCGATGTCGTCATCACCGAGGCATTGCCGAATTCGCTGCGCGGACGCGTTGCGCTTGCCTAGCAGCGCCGCATGGATGCGGCGCATGAGCCTACATGGATGTATTCACGACGTACCGTGCAGCGGAGTGGCGACCCACGCCACCAGCGCGTGCCTTGACCGCGGCAGGCGCACAGCCGGACGATGATTTCCCATCATCACCACATGCATTGCCGTGCTGCTTTCCGGCTGCATGACCACGCGCGCAATCGCGCCACCGCAACGCCCGGCAGCATGGGCACAACCCGTCGCCGATACCGGCCTGCACAACCTGCATCGCGTCGCGCCGAAATTGTGGCGATCATCGCTGCCCGATGCGCAGGGATTCGCCGCAGCCGACGCGCTCGGCATCCGCACCGTCGTCAATTTGCGCCCCACTCCGGACGCCGCGCCAGACCCGAAGCACGCGATGCTCGAACACATCCCGGTATGGACCTGGCACGTCACCGACAACGAGATCCTCGCCTTCCTGCGCATCGCCGACGATCCGGCGAAACAGCCGGTGCTGGTGCATTGCCAGCATGGCGCCGATCGCACCGGCGTGATGATCGCGGCTTATCGCGTGGTGGTGCAGGACTGGAGCAAGGAAGACGCGATCCGCGAGATGCAACGCGGCGGTTACGGCTACCACGCGATCTGGACCAACCTGCCGCGCGTCATCCGCAAGCTGGATGTCGCGAAGATGCGGCAGCTGTTGGCTGCCAGGCACTGATCGCCGGGAATCAGCCGCTCAATCGAGCCGCTTGCGGAAGCGCAGGATCGCGACCGTCATCATCACCATGATGAAAGCCAGCAGGGCCAGCATGTCCGGCCACAGCTCCCACAGACTGGCGCCGCGCAGCATCACCCCGCGGATCAGCCGCAGGAAATGCGTCAAGGGCAACAATTCCGCGAACCATTGCGCAAGGCGCGGCATGCCGGCGAACGGGAACATGAAGCCCGACAGCAGGATCGATGGCAGGAAAATGAAAACCATCATCTGCATCGCCTGGAATTGCGATTTGGCCGCGGTCGAAATCAGCAGGCCGAGCGCCAGGTTGGCGACGATCAGCAAGGTGATGGCGAGATACACGTCGAGCAGCGATCCGTTCACCGGAACATCGAACAGCAGAAGTCCCAACAGCAGCACCGATGTCGCCTGCACGAGACCGATGGCGACGTAGGGCAGCACCTTGCCGATCATCAATTCCGAACTCGCGAGCGGCGTCGCGATCAACAGCTCCATGTTGCCGCGTTCGCGTTCGCGGACGATGGCGACCGCGGTGAACAGGATCATCGTCATCGTCAGGATCACGCCGATCAATCCCGGGACGACATTGACCTGCGACCGACGCTCCGGGTTGTAGAAGGCGACGACGCTGACCGGTCGTTGCACTTTCAGCGGGTTCGCGCTGCTGCCATCCACCGGCATCGAAGCCAGTTGCGCGGCCGCGCTCTGGACGGCATTGTCGCTGCCGTCCACCAGCACCTGCACGGTTTCGCGACCGTCCAAGCGTCGGCGCTCGAAATCGGGCGGGATCACGATGCCGATGTCGATCTCGCCGCGGCGCAGGTCGTCCATCAATTCCTGTGGCGTGTCGGCGCGTTCGACCGTGGTCACCACGCCGGTCGCCAGCAGATCCATCACGAAGGCGCGCGAGCCCGCGGTATTGGCCTGGTCGGAGACAGCCGCGGGCAATCCGCGCAGGTTGGTGTTGATGGCATAGCCGAACAGCACGAGCTGCACCACCGGGATGCCGATGACCATGGCGAACGTTAGGCGATCGCGGCGCAGTTGCCGCACTTCCTTCAGCATCACTGCCCACAGTCGCTGCCAGTTCATGCCGCCTCCGGCTGCACGGGGCGCGCCCGGGTTGCAGAGACGAACACGTCCTCGAGATTCGGTTGCGCCGCCGCGACTTCGGCCTCGATGCCGGCATTGACCAGCAGGCTGCGCACACGCTGCGCGAGGTCGTTGCCCTGCTCGCCCAGCACGCGCAGGCTGTTGCCGATCTGCGCCACGCTGAGGATGCCCGGCTGGCCGTGGAGTGCGTGTTGCGCCTGGCGCGGGCGCGATGCCGTGACCAGCAGGGTGCGGCCATCCAGTGCCGCCGTCAGTTCGGCCGGCGACCCGTTGGCGACGAGACGGCCGCGATCAAGGATGGCGAGCCCGTGGCAGCGCTCGGCCTCGTCCATGTAGTGGGTGGATACGAGCAACGTGGTGCCGGCATCGGCGAGTTCGAACAGGCGCTCCCAGAAATCGCGGCGCGATTCCGGATCGACCGCGGAGGTCGGCTCGTCGAGGAACAGCAATTCCGGTGTGTGCACGATCGCCGCAGCCAGTGCGAGGCGTTGCTTCTGTCCACCGCTCATGGTGCCGGCGAGCTGGTTGATGCGATCGCTGAAGTGGTATTGCGCGATCAGTTCATCGACGCGCGCGCGGATGCGCGCCTTGGGCACATCCTGGATCGCCGCCATGAATTCGAGGTTCTCGCGCACCGTCAGGTCATCGAACAGCGAGAACTTCTGGGTCATGTAACCGATGTGCCGGCGCAGCTCCTCGGCCTGCCGGGGAATCCGCAGGCCCAGCACCTCGATCTCGCCGGCACTCGGCGTCAGCAATCCGCAGAGCATGCGGATGGTGGTCGACTTTCCGGAACCGTTCGGACCAAGGAAACCGTAGACCGCACGCCTCGGCACATCGAGATCGACCTGGTCGACCGCCACCAGATCGCCAAAGCGCTTGGTCAGCCCGCGGGTGCGGATCGCCAATGTTTCGTCGACGGCCGGAACGCTCATTTCGCCAGTGACACGCTTACCGGCAATCCCGCCGGCAGATCGCGCGCGTCGTCGCCGAGCTGCACTTCGGCGAGATAACTCAGGCGCGCGGCGTCCTTGCCGGTGAGGGCGAAATACGGCGTGAAACTGGCTTCATTGCGGATGGCACGCACCCGCCCCTTGTACTCGCCGCTGCGCCCGTCCACACGCACGACCAGGGCATCGCCCACCTTGACGTTGGCACGCTGCTGCTCCGGCACGTAGATGCGCGCATAAGGCGCGTTGTCGGCCAGCATCACCACCAATGGCGAACCCACCGGGGCCTGGTCGCCGAGCTTGTAAGGCAGGCTGTCGATGCGACCCGCGCGCGGTGCGACGAGCGTTGATTTGTCCAGCGTGAGTTTCTGGTACTGCGCGTTCGCGCTGGCGGTTGCCGCCGCCGACCGCCCCTGGGCGATCTCCTCGTCGCGGGTGCCGTTGAGCAGGGTATCCAGCGCCTGCTGCGCCACTTGCACTTGCGCAGTGGCGGTTTGCGCCGAGGCACGGGCACGATCGACATCGATCGCCGCCACGTACTTGCCCTGCCCCAGCGCCGCGATCCGCTTGTAGGAAGTCTGCGCCTCGACGGCCTGGGCCTGTGCCGCCACCAGTTGCGCGCGCGCCTGCGCGATCGCTTCGCGTCGCGGGCCGACTTCGAGTTCGGACAAGGCTTCCTGCGTGCGCGTAGCCTCGGCTTGTGCGGCCGCGACTTGCGCCTCGCCACGCGCGGTATCCAGCGTCATCAGCACCGCTCCCGCGTCGACATGCTGTCCTTCACGCACATCGATGGCGACGATGCGTTCGGCCACCGGCGCCGGCACGGTGATTCGGTCGTATTCGAGCGAACCGAGTGCCGCCGGCGCTGTTTCGCGGCAGGCGGATAGCTGCGTGGCGGCCACTGCAATGGCGAAGGCCAAGGCAACGACACGGATGATGCGTCGGTTGATGTTCATTTCGCAGGACCCTCCAGTCCCAGGCCATGCTCCAGCATGGCAATGGCATGGCGTTCAATCGCACGCGGACTCATCGTCTTGCCCGGAAACATCCGCATCCACACCGGCGCGCCAGCGGCGGGAAACATCGTCATGCCGACCAGTGACGTCACCAGCAACGCCGGATCGACATCACGCGGAATATGTCCACGACGACGCGCAGCGGCAAAACGTTCCGCCAGCATCCGCGGCACCTGAGGTCCGATCACGTTCACCAGGTGGTCGCGCAAGCCGCCACCTTCGGCCAGGACTTCGCGCACCCACAGTGCCGGCAACCACGGACTGGCTTCGATGCTGCGCATCATCCCGCGCACGAACGCAACGACCAGCGCATGGATGTCGTCGCCGGCGGCCAGCAGCGATTCACGCACGCGCGTCACCGCAGGCGCGATGCGCTCCTGCGCCAGCTCGGTCAGGAGCTGCTCCTTGTCACCGAAGTAGTAATGCAGCATCGCCGGCGTCACGCCCGCCTCGATGGCGATGCGCCGCAACGACGTCGCCGCGATGCCGTCACGCACGAAACAGGCCAGCGCGGCATCCAGCAAGCGCTCGCGCACGTCGGCGCCACCGGTCACGGGGCGGCCCGGGGTGCGGGCACGGGGGGCACGGATCGCAGCCATCCGTATATTTAATTCAACAGATGATTAAATATCAAGTGCCGATCATGAGCGGGATGGAACCGGTCGATCAACGTTCGGAATGGCCGCTGTGGTAGTAGTCGCGGGCATCCAGCAGGCCGGGCTTGATGAGGTCGACGAAAGCCCGAGCGTGTTTCGACAGGAACTTGCCCTTGCGCAACACCACGCCATAGCTGCGCGAGGGGAAGTAGCGCGCCAGTGAACGTGCGACGAGACGCTCGTGATCGGCGGGCGTCAGGCAGATCGAGGTCACGATGCTGATGCCCATGCCCATCGCCACGTATTGCTTGATGATCTCCCAGCCGCCGACTTCCATCGCCACGGTGTAGGGCACGCGCGCGCGCTGGAAAACGAGATCGACGAAGCGATAAGTGGTGAGTCGCTGCGGCGGCAGGATCAACCCGTAGGGCGAGAGATCCGACAGCGTGATGTCCTGCTTGCCGGCCAGCGGATGGTCGGGCGGCATGATCAGCATCGGATCGAAGTCGTAGGCTGGCGCGTAGCGGATGTCGTTCGGCACGTCGAGCATCGAGCCGACCGCGAGATCGACCTTGTCGGCGCGCAACATTTCCAATCCACCGGCGCCGGTGACGTTGTGCAGCGTCAACTTGACGTCGGGGTGCGCGGCCTTGAACGCGGCAACGATCGGCGGCAATAGGTGGAGGATGGTCGAGGTGCCCGCCGCGATCTGCAGCTCACCCGTGCCCTTCCCTTGCGACGCCTCGCGGAAGTTGCCGTGCAGGCCATCGAGGCCATCGACCAGCGGCGCGACCAATCCATAGAGCAGCGTGCCGTCTTCGCTGAGATCGAGGCGACGACCCTGGCGCTGGAACAGTCGCGTGCCGAACTCGCGCTCGAGCGCCTGGATCTGCAGGCTCACCGCCGGCTGGCTGAGGAACAGCGCTTCGGCCGCCCGCGAGATCGAGCCCAGCCGCGCCACCTGGCAGAAGGCACGCAAGGGCTTGAGGCGGCTGCCCTTGTAGGAGAAGCGTGGCGCGTGGTCGCGGTCTTCGCTCATGGCCAGGGCTTGAGTATTAATTTTCCAAATATATTCGATTGACAACTTTGCGTTGCGAAATACTATCCGCCGCCGGATGGTTGCAGTGCAGCAGATCGCTGCGTCGCAGATCCCGCCGATGTCCGCCCAGCCCCAGACCTTCGCGCCCGACCTCCCGCTCGTCACTGCCGAGGCCAATGGCCAGGACGGCCTGCTGACCACCGATGCGCTGGCCCTGTTGGCCGGACTTCACCGCAAGTTCGAGCCTGTTCGCCGCCGTTTGCTCGACGATCGCCGCCAACGCCAGGCCCGCTACGACGCCGGCGCCCTGCCCGGCTTCCGCGCCGACACCGCCACGATCCGCGCTGGCGGCTGGAAGGTCGCGCCGATCCCGACCGCCCTGCGGCGCCGCCAGGTCGAGATCACCGGGCCAGTCGACCCCAAGATGGTGATCAACGCCCTGAACTCGGGCGCCGATTGCTACATGGCCGATTTCGAGGACAGCACCTCGCCGACCTGGGCCAACCTGGTCGAAGGCCAGATCGCCCTGCGCGAGGCCATCGCCGGCACGCTGGAATTCACCGGCCCGGGCCAGGATGGGCAAGCGGGCAAGCGCTACGCCCTGCGACCCGAGCAGGAACGCGCAGTGCTGATCGTGCGGCCGCGCGGCTGGCATCTCGACGAAAAGCACGTGCTGGTCGATGGCGAAGCGATGTCGGGGGCGCTGTTCGATTTCGGGCTGTTCTGTTTCCACAACGCGCACGCACTCGCGGCGAAGGATCGCGGCCCCTACTTCTACCTGCCCAAGCTGCAGTCGATGGAAGAAGCGGCGCTGTGGGACCAGGCGATGTCCTATGTCGAAACCGAACTCGGCCTGCCACACGGACAGTTGAAGGCGACGGTGCTGATCGAGACGCTGCCCGCCGCCTTCGAGATGGACGAAATCCTGCACGCCCTGCGCGAGCGCATCGTCGGGCTCAACTGCGGGCGCTGGGATTACATCTTCTCCTACATCAAGACGCTGCGCGGGCATCGTGATCGTGCGCTGCCGGAACGCGGCCAGGTGACGATGACGCAGCCGTTCCTGAAGGCGTATTCGGAACTGCTGATCAGGACCTGTCATCGCCGTGGTGCATTCGCGATGGGCGGCATGGCGGCGCAGATTCCGATCGCCAACGATGCGGAAGCCAACACGCGCGCACTGGAACGCGTCACTGCCGACAAGTTGCGCGAAGCGCGTGCCGGCCACGACGGCACCTGGGTCGCGCACCCGGCGCTGATCCCGATTGCGCGCGAAGCGTTCGCGACGGTCGTGCATGGCGACAACCAGCTCGACGTGCTGCGCGAAGACGTTGATGTATCCGCCGCCGACCTGTTGCGCCCGAGCCTCGGCACCATCACCCGCGCCGGTTTCGACGGCAATGTCGAAGTCTGCGTGCGCTATCTCGCCGCGTGGCTGGCCGGCAACGGTTGCGTGCCGATCCACGGCCTGATGGAAGACGCCGCGACCGCCGAAATCGCCCGCACGCAGCTGTGGCAATGGCTGCATCACGGGGCCTTGCATCTCGACGACGGCACGCCGCTGGATTTCGCGCTGCTGGAACGCGCATTGATCGGCCTGCCTTCGCGCCTGCGTGCCGCGGCAATCCCGGGCATCGATCGCATCGACGCCGCCATCGCCCTGCTGGTCGAGCTCACCCACGCCGACGCGCTCGCCGACTTCCTCACCCTGCCTGCCTACGCGCAGCTGCCCTGATCCCCGTTCCACCCACCACTCAAACCGCACGCCAGGAGATCCGCATGAGCACGAACACTCTTCCCTCCGCCGAACAACTCAGGCACGAGTGGAGCAACAACCCGCGCTGGGCCGGCATCCGCCGCGACTACAGCGCAGAAGACGTGGTGCGCCTGCGCGGCACCGTGCATGTCGAACATTCGATCGCAAGGATCGGCGCCGAAAAACTGTGGAATTCGCTGAACCGCGAGGACTTCGTCAACGCGCTCGGCGCGCTCACCGGCAACCAGGCGATGCAGCAGGTCAAGGCCGGGCTGAAGGCGATCTACCTGTCGGGCTGGCAGGTCGCTGCCGATGCCAATCTTGCCGGCGAGATGTATCCGGACCAGTCGCTGTATCCGGCCAATTCGGTGCCGCAAGTGGTGAAGCGCATCAACAACACATTGCTGCGCGCCGATCAGCTGAGCCATGCCGAGGGCGACAACAGCATCGACTACCTGCAACCGATCGTCGCCGACGCCGAAGCCGGTTTCGGCGGCGTGCTCAACGCGTTCGAACTGATGAAGGCGATGATCGAGGCCGGCGCTTCCGGCGTGCATTTCGAGGACCAGCTCGCATCGGTGAAGAAGTGCGGCCACATGGGCGGCAAGGTGCTGGTGCCGACGCGCGAGGCGATCGAAAAGCTCACCGCTGCACGCCTGGCGGCCGACGTGATGGGCGTGCCGACGCTGATCGTCGCCCGCACCGACGCCGAGGCCGCCGACCTGCTGACCAGCGATGTCGACGACAACGACAAGCCGTTCTGCACCGGGGAACGCACGATCGAAGGCTTCTACAAGACGGACAAGGGCCTCGACCAGGCGATCAGCCGTGGCCTCGCCTACGCGCCCTACGCCGACCTGGTGTGGTGCGAAACCGGCAAGCCCGACCTGGAATTCGCGCGCAAGTTCGCCGAGGCGATCCACGCGAAGTATCCCGGCAAGCTGCTGGCCTACAACTGCTCGCCGAGCTTCAACTGGAAGAAGAACCTCGACGACGCCACCATCGCGCGCTTCCAGCAGGAAATCGCCAGCTACGGCTACAAGTTCCAGTTCATCACCCTGGCCGGCTTCCACGCGCTCAACTACTCGATGTTCAACCTCGCGCACGGTTACGCCCAGCGCCAGATGAGCGCCTTCGTCGAGTTGCAGGAAGCGGAATTCGCCGCCGCCGAACGCGGCTTCACCGCAGTGAAGCACCAGCGCGAAGTCGGCACCGGCTACTTCGATGCGGTGACGCAGACCATCCAGGGCGGCAAGTCGTCAACGACCGCGCTGAAGGGATCGACGGAAGAAGAGCAGTTCCATCCGCAGGCAGTCGCGGCCTGATCGGAAAAAAGAAAACCGCCCGGGATCACCGGGCGGTTATTCGTTCGAGCGAGGGTTGCGGAATTCACTTCGCCTGATACACGGCCTTTCCATCCACATAGGTCGCTTGCACTTTCAGGTCGCGCAACTGGAACGGGTCGATCGCCAGCGGATCCCTGTCCATCACGACGAAGTCGGCGCGCTTGCCCTCTTCAAGGCTGCCGACCTCCTTCTCGGCGAATCCGGCGTAGGCAGCATCCCGGGTGAAACCACGCAAGGCTTCATAGGCCGTCAACTTTTGCTCCGGATACCAGCCACCGACCGGAAATCCCTTGGCGTCGGCGCGCGTGACCGCAGATGCAAGGCCGAGGCGCGGATCGACCGATTCCACCGGGAAATCCGAACCCAGGGCGAGCAGAACGCCATCATCGCGCAACTTGCGCCAGGCATAGGCACCGGTGATGCGCTGCGGCCCGATGCGATCTTCCGCCCACGGCATGTCGCTGGTGGCGTGGGTCGGCTGCATCGATGCGATCAGGTGGAGCTTCTTCACCCGATGGAGGTCTTCCGGCGCAATGATCTGCGCGTGCTCGATTCGCCAGCGATGATCATTCGCTGCATCGGCGCCTAGCGCCTTCTCGTAGGTATCCAGCACCACGCGATCGCCGCGATCGCCGATGGCATGGGTCGCAACCTGCACGCCGCAGCGCCTGGCCTTGGTCTCGGCCGCGAGCAGTGCTTCCGGCGACGTCACCATGATGCCGCGATTGCCGTGGTCGTCGCTGTAGTCGGCGAGCAACGCCGCACCGCGACTGCCAAGCGCGCCGTCGGCATACAGTTTCACCGTGCGCATCTGCAACCGGCCCGATGGATGTCGGTACAAGCCGCTGCGGCACAACTCGTTCAATGCATCGCTGTCGCCATCCGCCATCGCGGTAATGCGCAACGGCAATTTCCCGCCATCGGCAAGATGCTGGTAGGCGCGAAGTTCCGACAGCGGGATGCCGGCGTCATGAACGCCGGTCAGGCCGTTGGCGACCGCCTCACCCATCGCGAGTTCGAGTTGATGTTCGGTCTCGGCCTGTGTCGGCGGAGGGCGCACCTCGTCCATCAGCGCCATCGCGCCATCGACGAACACGCCAGTCGGCTTGCCTGCCGCATCACGCACGATTTTGCCGCCATCCGGCTGCCACGTTCCCGACAGATCGCGTTTGATCAGTTTCATCGCCGCACTGTTGGCCCAACCGGCATGGCCATCGACGCGATGCAGCCACACCGGACGATCATGGAACTGCGCGTCCAGATCGGCAGCGCCGGGAAATTCCTTGACCGGCCAGCGGTTCTGGTCCCAGCCCCAGCCGATGATCCAGCCCTTGTCGTTGCCGGGTTTCGCCACGAATTCGCGCGTGCGGCGCAGTACATCCTCCTTGCTCGCCGCCCCGGTGAGATCGACGCCCGCGCGCATCCGGCCCAGCTCGGAGACATGACCATGCGCGTCGATCAGGCCTGGAATGATCGTCGCCTGCCCGGCATCGACGCGCTTCGCCTGCGGCCAGCGCTTCATCAACGCGGCGGCATCCCCCAGTGCAAGAATCGCGCCGCCGTCGTCATACGCCATCGCCTGCGCGTGCGGTTGCGCCGGATTCATGGTGTGGATGCGCTGTGCGGTCACCACGGTGACACCGCCGGCCGCCAAAATCGGCCCCGGGATGGCGAGAATCACCGCCAACGCGCCCGCCCGGATCATTTCTTTCGCCTGCATCGCCCATCCCCGTTTCGCCGGAATTCCCGACTGTGGACAATGCCGGGGCCGATGGCAAGCGGTACCCTATGCACATATGAGTACACCCCAACGCGATTTCACCCTCGATCCCGACGACACCACGCGGCTGGCCAACCTGGCCGGGGCGTTCGACGCGCACCTGCGCCAGATCGAACTCCGAATGGGCGTGGAGATCGCCAATCGCGGCAACGTGTTCCGCGTGACCGGTGAAGATGCATCCGCCGTCGCCGACACCGAACGCCTGCTGCGTTCGCTCTATGACGAGACCGCGGGCGAGACGCTGGACGACCACGCCATCAACGTCCGTCTCGCCGCATTCGCGCCGATCAACGGCGGTACCCGCGACGACGATTACATCCCGCAGGAAGTTTCGGTGCGGGTCAAGCGCGGCAACATCAAGGGGCGCGGCGCCAACCAGAAGAAATACCTGCACGAAATCGCCACCCACGACATCAACTTCGGCATCGGACCGGCAGGCACCGGCAAGACCTTCCTCGCCGTGGCGATGGCGGTCGATGCCTTGAATGAATCACGCGTGCAACGATTGATCCTCGTTCGCCCGGCGGTCGAGGCCGGCGAGAAGCTCGGCTTCCTGCCCGGCGATCTCACCCAGAAGGTCGATCCCTACCTGCGCCCGCTCTACGACGCGTTGTACGAGATGCTCGGCGTGGAGAAAGTGGTCAAGCTGCTGGAGAAGTCGGTGATCGAGATCGCGCCGCTCGCCTACATGCGCGGTCGCACGCTCAACGATGCCTTCGTGATCCTCGACGAAGCGCAGAACACCACCATCGAACAGATGAAGATGTTCCTGACCCGACTCGGCTTCGGCAGCACCGCGGTGATCACCGGAGACATGACCCAGATCGACCTGCCCAAGCACGTGAAATCCGGCCTGCGCGATGCCATCGAAGTGTTGCGCGACGTCGACGGCGTCAGCTTCACCTTCTTCGAATCGCGCGACGTGGTGCGCCATCCGCTGGTGGCGCGGATCGTGAATGCATATGAGGCTAGGGATGCGCGGGACGGCGAGACTGGACTTAATACCTGAGTCAAGCTGCGCAACCGCACTGCAAGGCCTGGAGCCGCACAGTGAAACTGTGTCAACTTGGGTGAACAGTGAATTGTGTGACCAATAAAAACGGGGCCATTACTGCAGAGTTGAAGAGAAAGTGCGGCAAGGCGGCGGCCCAGTAGCCACGGGAAAATGACCTCTTCTGCCATGAAACATATGCACAGGAAAAGACAAAAAAAGCTGCTGCGCCTGAGAAAAACCTGAGCGGCGCCCCGGAAGTGTGCAGAAGACCAAAGATAATCGTGGCAGCCAATACCGTGATTTGATCGTTGGCGCGGAATTTTCGAATGACCCAGACCAGAGCAGCAAGGATCAGCGTTTCATAGAAAGGCGCCATCAACACCAGAATGATCAAGCGATTCCTGGGAATCCTCAGCAAGGGATTTTCCCCAATGGAATATCCCAGAAGATGCGCAACCAGGGCGGCCATGATGAACATGCATGGCGCCAAAAACAGCGCCAGCAATGTGTTTCGCATTATCCAAGATGCGAACCTTCCCTGATTTTGCTCAAGAAGGCGATCCAATCCCTTAAACACGCATGGCTCCTAGATGGATCAGGCCTGCAGTATCACAGGCTGTTCGGTTTCCGTCGCCATCAGCGGTCTAAAATCCCGCACGGCCCTTCCGCCCTCCATCACCAACACCCGATCCGCACTGGCAATCGTCTCTGGCCGATGGGCAATGATGACCTTGGTCAGCTTGAGCTCCTTGACGGCATCATTGACCAGCCGTTCGCGGGCCACGTCGAGATGACTGGTGGCTTCGTCCAGGATCAGCAATCGCGGATGGCGGTATAACGCCCGCGCCAAGATGATCCGCTGCTTCTGTCCGCCCGACAGCGAGCTGCCCATGTCGCCGATCAGACTGTGATAGCCCATCGGCATCGCCATGATCTCGTCGTGGATGGCGGCGAGCTTTCCCGCATGTTCAATCCGTGCCTGATCGAATTCCTGATCGAACAGGCTGATATTTTCGGCGATGCTGCCGGCGAATAGTTGGTCATCCTGCATGACTACACCCATCATCGTTCGCAGGTTGCGCGGGCCGGTCTTGTGCAGGTCGAGGCCGCCGATGCGAATAGTGCCTTCATTGGGCTTGAGCAGGCCAAGCAGCAATTTAACCAAGGTAGTCTTGCCGCAGCCTGAAGCACCAACAATCGCAACCGATTCACCATCATCGATCGACAGATTGAGGTCTTTCAGCACCCAGGGTTCGCCATCGGCGTAGCGGAAGCCCAATCCTTCCACCTGAATGGCCGTACTGGCCGGCACGGCGATTTCCGGAAGATCATGGCCCTGCTCGGGCTCGGTGAGCACGATATCGGCCAGACGCTCGCCATGCAGGCGCAGCATGCGGAACTCAACCCATTTATCGATCAGCGACGACATGCGGGTGGCGAACTGGTCCTTGTAGGCCAGATAGGCAATCAGCATGCCCACCGAGAACACATTCTGCATCGCCAACAAGGCGCCGGTCCAGATCACGGCGATGCGTTCCGCTCCGAACACCAGTTGACTCAGTCCATTGAAACCCAAGCCCATCCGCGCCAATCGAACGTCATTGTTGACCGTCTCGGTCATCAGGTTGTCGTAGATGCCACGGCGCAGCGATTCCAACCCGGCGACCTTGACACTTTGCATGCCGCGCAAGGTTTCCAGCAGATGGGTTTGCTGTTTGGCCCCAGCTACCAACTGCTGTTCAGTTCGGTCACGCACCGGCCGATAGGCGATGGCCCGGATCAGGAAATACAGCCCCACCGCCACCAGAGTGATGATGGCAAGTTTCCAGCTGTAGAAGATCATCAGCCCCAGGGTGACAACCGCCATCAAGCCATCGATGATCGATTCCACGAAACTGGTGGTAAGCGTCTTCTGGATCGCCTGCACCGAGGCCATGCGAGAAGTGATGTCGCCAAGATGACGTTTCTCGAAGAAATCCAGTGGCAGGCGAATGGCATGAGCGAAGACATTGCCCATCCATTGCAATCCAAGCCGCGACGACAAATAGACCACCGACCAGCCGCGCAGCAGACCGATAGAGATTTGCAACAGCAAGGCCAGCCCGAAGCCGAGGCCCAGCACCGTCAACAGATTCTTGTCCGCCGAGACCAGCGCCTGATCGACTACCCATTGCATGTAGAAGGGTGCGAGGATGACGAAGACCTGCAGCGCCACCGACAGCGCCAGAATTTGGATCAACGCAGGCCACAGGCCGGCAATGCGACCGGTCAATTGGCGAGCACTGACGGTGGGGACTGCCTTCTGCGGCTTGAACTCGGCAGAAGGGGTCAATTCCAAGGCGACGCCGGTGAAGTGACCGGACACCTCGGCAAGACTCATCACCCGCTTGCCGATGGCAGGATCCAGAATCGTGACCTTGGACTTCCCGACCTTGTCCAGCACTACAAAGTGGTTCAGATCCCAGTGGAGGATGCAGGGGAGTTTGAGCTTGAGCAGATCATCCAGATCGAGGCGCAAGGCACGGGTCTGGAACCCGAGCTGTTGCGCGATGGAAATGATGTGGCCAAGTTTGGCACCTTTGAGCGACAGCGGGAAGCGGCGACGCAGTTCGACGAGGTCAATACTGAAATCATGCTCATTCGCAAGCATAGCGACGCAAGCCACCCCACATTCGGCAGCTTCCGATTGAAGAAGTAGCTTCAACTTATATCCTCAGTCCATGCTTCTGAATTTCTTGTATTCAACGCAGAACTCCGCGCCTTTATGATTCAATATTCTTCTGCGCCGCAATTCGAAATACTAGCCAAGCCGGCAATAGAGCCGATACAGAAAAAATCATATTAACGACATTTCTCTCGCTATAGGCAACCCTGAACACAACAAGCCCTAGAAGGCACAGGTATGTTGCATTGATGACTGCTATATATTTCTTCATATGAACATCCTTTGCATTGGACAAGTAGCCCGTCGCTTGCAAGCGACGGGCTTTTTTCTTTAGGCTCCGGCACCTGTTGCGCCCATTACACCTATCGCAATGACAATCGTCGCCACAAGTGCTGCTGCTTTAGCAGCTTGCACGACTGCTTGACCAACTGCCTCACCTGCTGCCTCTCCAGACTTAAAGTCACCTCCGGACACAGCATTAACTTGATCGAGTGTCAATTCATACATGTTTTTCTCCTTACGCGCCTTTGACGAAACCCGCAATAACACCGACAAGAAATCCTGCGGTGGTGCTTACTGCATTTACCGCAGTGTTTACAGCGCCATCCACGGCATCTCCTACTTTCGCTGCAGTTTTGATCGCATCATAAGCACCACCCGGCGAATCTCCACCGCCGATGTGGCAGATCTCCAATTGACTGAGCTGACGCATAAATACTCCTATTTGCACAACTATCCCCTGTGCCATGGGCTCCGGGACCTTCCCGAAATCATTGCACATCACACCCGCCCCCGCAGCGAGTACAACGGCTCGAATATCCACTCGATCAGCGAACGCTTCTCGCCCAGCACATCCGCTTCTAGCACCATTCCCGGCTTGAGTGCTTCGGGCTTGCCATAGGCAATCACCGTTTGCCGGGCCAGTTGCACCATCACCCGGTATGCCGTTTCGCCCGCATCGCTTTTCATACCCAGCGCGGCCATTTCATCCGGGCTCAACGCGCTTCTGCTGATGCGCGCCACCTTGCCCCGGTAATGCCCGAACTTCTGGTACGGAAAGGCCTGATAGCGCAGCAATACTTCATCGCCTGGTTCGATGAAGCCGATGGCGTGGCTCGGCACCAGCAGTTCCGCTTCCAGTACGCTGTCGTTGGGCAGCACGCTCATTAAGGGCTGTCCGGTCTGCACGGCCTGCCCCGGCTTCGTCAGTTGCGTTGCCACCAACCCGCTGACAGGTGCATTGACCTGTAACCCACCGCGCGCGGCAGTTTCCACTCGTTCCTGTTCCAGCACAGCATGGTCGCGCCGATAGTTGGCTTTCGCGGTCAGGCGCTGCCCGGGAATCGCGCGCAATTGCTGTTGCAGCTGTTCGATGTTGCGCTGTGCTTCGATCGCCTGACGTTGCAATACCTGCAACTGGCTGGTCTGCGCCAGCACTGAACCTTCCTGCTGCTTTACCTGCAATGTACTGACCAGCTGATCGCGCTCGGCGCGTTTCAGACGATCCAGTGAATCATTGGCAACGGCCACCTGCTGGCGCTGGGTCGCGATCTCGTCCTGCATGTGCGCCCATTCACGACGGGTGCTGGCGATTTGGGTGGACAGTCCCGCAGCCTGCGTGTCCAACACCGCGTCCTGTGCCGTCTGCGCGGCGGATAGTCCCTGCTCCTTTTCCTGAACGCCGGCTTCCAGTGCCTGTGCGGTATTGCCGCTGGCAGTGGTGGCCGATGGAATGGTCACCACGGCGAGACGCTGACCTGACTGGATCACGCTGCCTTCTGGCACATCGACTGCCGATACAACGCCCGTTGCCGGGGCCAACACGGTGGCTAGGCCGCGGCTGGGCACCAATTGCCCAGTGACGCGCTCGCGTCGGGTATAGCTGCCGAGCATCAGGAATAAAATGACCACCAAGGCTGCGGCAGCAGCAAATGCCGTCAATACCCACAACGACAGCGGTTGCGCCAGCGAAATGCTACCCAACCAGCTGGCGCGCTTGGCATCCAGCACTTCTTTCCGGAATAACCCCTGTGACATCCGATCCGAATGATTCCCGCCCTGTCACCAGTTCTAGACGGCCACTACGAATTCCATCAATGTACAAAATGCTTGCACTGTAAAAAATGACAGGCGGACTCTTCAACGAAATCATCGATTTCCTGCAGAATTACGCCGGGATGCAAGAAAAACTGTACAAATTTCGATCTTGGCTGTTGCAAGCGATCTTTGAGACCGGCAAATCAGGAAAATCTGACCTCTTGCGAACGCATTCGCGTTTAGGCTGTATCGATCAAGCGCCCCATGAATGTGGCCGGCTCCCACCTCCCGACCTTCAATTACGACCTTCAAATGGATTTGGCCACACGCATTCGCATAGCCCGCCGCAACTCCGGCATGTCGCAGAAAAGCCTGGCCGAACGACTTGGCGTCAGCCGCGGTGCCATCGCCAACTGGGAAAGCAGCGGGCACGCCCGCCCCTCTCGCCCGAACCTGTGCAAGGTTGCTGCGATCACCGGAGTAACCATCGAGTGGCTGGCCAGGGGCCACGGCTCGATGCTGCCAGCTTTGCTTCCATTTGATCTCGCAGGAAACGAGCAGATGATTACAAGCGATGCCAACGAATCCCGCTTGTTGAGCGTGTTCCGGTTGGCTTCCGTAAGCGACAAGTCGCTGATCATGGAAGTCATCAACTCGATCGCCAGCCTGCTCGGTTGAACCCGACAATGGGGTGTCTCACTCTACTGGCGTAAACTCCCCCCATGACCCGCGGACCCGTTCGCCTCGATGTCGCCGTCAGTTACGCCGTGCCGCGCACCGGCGTGCCGGCCGCCAACAGTTTCCGCCTGTGGGTGGCCGCGGCACTTGAAGGCCGCATCCTCGAAGCCGATCTCGCGCTGCGCATCGTCGGCACCGACGAAGGCCGTGCACTGAATCGCCACTATCGCGGCAGGGATTACGCCACCAACGTGCTGAGCTTCCCGGCGGAACGCCCGCCAGGACTGCCCAAGGCGGCGAAATTCCCCCTGCTCGGCGACCTGGTGCTGTGCGCACCCGTGGTGGCAAAAGAGGCAAAGGAACAGCGCAAGTCGCTCAACCATCATTACGCGCACCTGACCGTGCACGGCTGCCTGCACCTGTTGGGTTGGGATCACGAGAACGATGCCGACGCCCAGGCCATGGAACAGCTGGAACGCGAGGTGCTGCTGGAGCTGGGAATCGCGGATCCATACGCCTAGGATAGAATCGACCCCATGGCCGACGATCCTGACAGTCCCAGCGGCCAGCCCGAACACCGGAGCTGGCTGGAACGCATTGGCGCCGCGCTGTCCGGCGAACCCACCACCCGTGGCGATGTCCTCGAATTCCTGCGCGATGCCGGCGCCGACGGCCTGATCGGCGCGGATACGCTGCGGATGATGGAAGGCGCGATCGCGATCTCCGACCTCACCGTCGACGACGTGATGGTGCCGCGCGCGCAGATCACCATGCTGCAGATCGACCAGCCGCTGGTGGAAGCGCTGGCGGTCGTGCTCGAATCCGGCCACTCGCGCTTCCCGGTGCACGGCGAGGACAAGGACGAGATCCTCGGCATCATGCTGGCGAAGGATCTGCTGAAGGTGGTGGTCGAACAGAAGGATCACGGCCTGCGCGACCTGCTGCGCCCCGCCTTCCTGATCCCGGAATCCAAGCGCCTCGACGTGCTGCTGCGCGAGTTCCGGCTGTCGCGCAACCACATGGGCATCGTCATCGACGAGTACGGCGGCGTCGCCGGCCTGCTCACCATCGAGGACGTGCTGGAACAGATCGTCGGGGACATCGACGACGAACACGATGACGCCAGCGACGAAGCCACGCACATCCGCGCCAGCGCCGACGGCCAGTTCGTGGTCGATGCATTGACGCCGATCAGCGATTTCAACGAACGCTTCGGCGCCGATTTCGACGATGGCGAATACGACACCATCGGCGGCCTGGTGACTGCGGCGATCGGACACCTGCCCGAAGCCGGCGAGGAACTGGCGATGGGCCGCTTCGTGTTCCGCGTCGCCAATGCCGATGCCCGTCGCGTGCACGCCTTCCATGTCGGTGTCCACGCCGAATGAGGCTCGCTGGATGAGGCGCGTACTGGCGGTCCTGCAAGTCGTCTTGCTTGCCCTGTTCGCGTTGCCCGCGCTGGCCACGCCTCGCATCGGCGTGATGACGATGCAACCGGGCGAAGTGTTCTGGGAGCGATTCGGCCACGACGCGATCGTCATCGTCGATCCGGCCAGGGGCGAGCCTGTCTCCTACAACTTCGGCTTCTTCGACCTCGGCGAACCCGGATTCACCGGACGCTTCATCCGCGGCGACATGCAGTATTCGCTGGCGGCGCTGCCGCTGCGCGAGGACCTGCAGAACTACCAGGATGAAGGCCGCGGCGTTTCGATCCAGTGGTTGAACCTGACGCCTGCACAGGCCGAAGCGCTGCAATCGGCGCTGGAACTCAACGCCCTGCCGCAGAACGCGCGCTATCACTACGATTATTTCCGCGACAACTGCACCACCCGCGTGCGTGATGCACTGGATCGCGCGCTTGGCGGGCAATTGCGCCGCCAGCTGGAAGGCAGCTCCAACGGCGAGACGTACCGAAGCGAATCGACGCGCCTGGCATCGCCCGCGCCCTGGATGCGTTTCGGCTTCGAGCTGGGACTGGGGCCATCCAGCGATGTCGCGCTGACGCACTGGGACGACGCGTTCCTGCCGCAACGCCTCGCCGACAGCCTCGCGACCGTGAACAACAACGGTGCGCCTCTGGTGAGCGCAACGGAACAGTTGCTGCCGCACCGGATCGCGCCGGCGCCCGAAGAAGCATCCCTGCCGTTGTGGCCGTTCCTGCTGACCGGCTTCGCGCTGGCGGCATTGATCCTGGCATTCGGGCGCAAACACCCGCGCCTGCTCGCCGCGTTCGCATTGCCGTTCTGGCTGTTCTGTGGCGTCTTCGGTGCAGTGTCGCTGTATGCATGGATCGCCACCGCGCACTGGGTCGCCGCCGCCAACCACAACCTGTGGCTGCTCAATCCGCTCGCGCTGCTGATGCTGTGGCCGGCGCTGCAATGGATCTACGGCAGCGACAGCAGGTTCGGTCGCGGCGTGTTGCTACTGCTGGCGATCTTCGCCTTCTGCGGGCTGATGGTGTCGTGGTTGGGGCCTCTGCAACGCAATGCGCCCTGGGTGGCCCTGCTGGTGCCGATCCACTGGGCGCTGGCGGCGACGTGGCCATCGCGCGCGCTTGTTCGTTCACGCGACTGAGTGCAGGATGCAGTCGATGAATACGCCAATGACTGCCCCAACCACCACGTCGCCACCCGCCAATACACCGGCCTGCGTGGTCAATTGCGCGGTGTACCACGATGGCGTGCGCCAGGATATCCCGCTCGAGCACATCAGCGACGTACTGGCGAAAGACGATGGCAGTTTCGTTTGGGTCGGCCTGTACGAACCCGACGAACACCAGCTCGACGAGTTGCAGGAAGAATTCGATCTCCACGATCTCGCCATCGAGGACGCCCACAGCGCCCACCAGCGTCCTAAGCTGGAAGTATTCGGCAACACGCTGTTCATGGCCGTGCACACCGCGCAACTGGTCGACCACCACCTGCGCCTGGGCGAAACCCATATCTTCTACGGCCCGCGCTTCCTGCTGACTGTGCGCCACGGCGCATCGTTGAGCTTCGCGCCAGTGCGCCAGAAACTCGAACGCGAGCCGGAGCGCCTCAAGATCGGGCCGGTGGTGGCGCTGCACGGCGTGCTCGACTTCATCGTCGACAACTATGAGCCGATCGTCGACGCCTTCTCCGAGGAACTGGACGCGCTGGAACACGCGATCTTCGCCGAGGACTTCAGTCGCGGCACCATCCGCCGCCTGTACACGCTGCGCAAGGAACTGACCAAGATGCGGATGGCGGTGCTGCCGATGCAGGACATCCTCAAGCAACTGGTGCGCATCCAGGACTTCGGCATCCCCGACGAGGCGCGCCCGTACTTCCGCGACATCGCCGACCACGCCGCGCGCACCGCCGACATCATCGACGTCCAGCGCGAGATGGCCTCCACCGCGATGAACACCAACCTGTCGCTGGTCACCATCAACCAGGGCGAAGTGGTGAAGAAACTCGCCGGCTGGGCCGGCCTGCTGGCGGTACCGACGCTGGTCGCCAGCTGGTACGGCATGAACTTCCATCACATGCCGGAACTCGACCGCCCCTACGCCTACCCGGCGATGATCGTGCTGGTGGCGACGGGCTGCATCGTGCTCTATCGCTACCTCAAGAAGGTGCGCTGGCTGTAATAGCAGCGGCAGTGCGACCAAAGTCGAAGGTTCCATGCCGCGGCGCGGATTGACGCCCGCGCCCTGAAGCGCCACGCTCGCGGGAGTCCCCGTGGAGCGAACGGCATGCAGGCGATCAGGATGCTGGGCTGGGTGGTGCTGGCGGTGTTCGCTGCCTGTTGCCTCGGCGTAGTGGCGTTGCAGCGTGGCGAAACCATCAACGCGATGTGGCTGGTCGCGGCATCGGTTTCGACCTTCTTCATCGGCTATCGCTTCTACGCGCGCTACATCGCGACGCGCGCGGTGCATCTCGATCCCTCCCGGATGACGCCGGCATGGCGCCACAAGGACGGCCTCGATTACGAGCCGACCGACAAGACCATCCTGTTCGGCCACCACTTCGCCGCGATCGCGGGCGCCGGTCCGCTGGTCGGCCCGGTGCTTGCCGCGCAGATGGGCTATCTGCCCGGATTCCTGTGGATCCTGTTCGGGGTGATCTTCGCCGGCGCGGTGCAGGATTTCCTCGTCCTCGTGTTCTCGGTGCGCCGCGACGGCCGTTCGCTCGGCGAAATGATCCGCAGCGAGATGGGCGCCGCCGCCGGCGTCACTTCGATGATCGGCATCCTGATGATCATGGTGATCCTGCTCGCGGTGCTGGCGCTGGTGGTGGTGAAGGCGCTGGCCGGCAGCCCGTGGGGCACGTTCACCGTCGCTGCCACCATCCCGATCGCGCTGCTGATGGGCGTGTCGCTGCGCTGGCTGCGTCCCGGCCGCGTGCTGGAAGCATCGATCATCGGCTTCGTGCTGCTGATGCTGGCGATCTGGGGCGGCGGCAAGGTCGCGGCATCGCCCGCACTCGCGCAGATGTTCACCTTCGACGGCCGCGCACTGGCGTGGATGCTGATCGGCTACGGCTTCATCGCCGCGGTGTTGCCGGTGTGGCTGTTGCTGGCGCCGCGCGACTATCTCTCCACCTTCCTCAAGATCGGCACCATCCTGTTGCTGGCGCTCGCCGTGATCGTGGCGATGCCGCAACTCCACATGCCGGCGATCACCAAATTCGTCGACGGCAGCGGCCCGGTATTCTCCGGGAAACTGTTCCCGTTCCTGTTCATCACCATTGCCTGTGGTTCGGTCTCCGGATTCCACGCGCTGATTTCGTCCGGCACCACGCCGAAGATGCTGTCGAACGAAAGCGAGGCAACGCTGATCGGCTATGGCGGCATGTTGATGGAGGCGATGGTCGCGGTAATGGCGCTGATCGCCGCCTGCGTGCTCGATCCCGGCATCTACTTCGCGATGAATGCACCGGCCGCGCTGGTCGGCACCACGCCGGAAGCGGCGGCGCAGGCGATCTCGAGCTGGGGCTTCGTGATCACGCCCGACGTGCTGACATCGACTGCGCACAACATCGGCGAATCCACCATCCTCGCGCGCGCGGGCGGCGCGCCGACCCTGGCGGTCGGCATGGCGCAGATCCTGCACGGGTTGATCGGCGGCGAAGGACTGATGGCCTTCTGGTACCACTACGCCATCCTGTTCGAAGCGCTGTTCATCCTCACCACCATCGATGCCGGCACGCGCGTGGCGCGCTTCATGATCCAGGACCTCGCCGGCGTCGTGTATCCGCCGTTCGCACGCACGCATGACTGGGGGGCGAACATCATCTGCACCCTGCTCGCGGCCAGCGCCTGGGGTTATTTCCTCTACCAGGGCGTGGTCGATCCGCTCGGCGGCATCAACACGCTGTGGCCGCTGTTCGGCATCGCCAACCAGATGCTGGCGGCGATCGCGCTGGTGTTCTGCTGCGTGGTGATGGTGAAGTCGAAGCGCAGTCGCTGGCTGTGGGTGCCGGCGATCCCGGCGGCATGGCTGCTCGCGTGCACGCTGACCGCCGGCTGGCAGAAGATCCTCCACCCCAACCCGAAGATCGGCTTCCTCGCCAACGCCCAGAAGTTCTCGGAAGCGGTGGCGCGCGGCGAAGTGCTGGCGCCGGCGAAATCGATGCAGGACATGCAGCGGGTGATCTTCAACAACCAGCTCGATGCCGCCCTGTGCGGAGTGTTCGTGATCGTCGTGGTGCTGACGGCGATCTTCGGCATCCGCGAGATGCTGCGCGCGCACTGGTCCGCGGTGCCCACCGCACGGGAGACGCCCTATGTCGCCTTCGATCACTGAAGCCTGGCGCTGGCTGGAACGCACGGCGCGCCTTGCCATCGGCGTACCGGACTACACCGCGTACGTTGCCCACGTGCGCAGCCACCACCCCGAGCGCACGCCGATGACGCGCGAGGAATTCTTCGTCGAACGGATGCAGGCGCGATACGGCAAGGGCCGCTCGCGCTGCTGTTGAGGCATCAGAACACGAACAACCCGATCGCCGCGCCGAACATCAGCACGGTGGCGATCGTCACGCTGATCCGGCTGATGCGGGAACTCGGCTGGCCCTGCATCAATTTGCGGTCGGACGCGACCAGCAGCACGCCGACCATCAGGAACGGCGCGAGGACGCCATTGATCACGGCGGTCCAGAACAACGCCTTGATCGGGTTGATGCCCATGAAGTCCAGCGACATGCCGGCGAGGATCGCCAGCGCGAACACCGCGTAGAACGACGTCGCCTGGCGGAACTTGCGATCGAGTCCGTAGGCCCAGTCGAAGGTTTCCGCGAAGGCATAGGCCGCCGATCCCGCCAGGGTCGGGATGGCCAGCAGGCCGGTGCCGATGATTCCGACCGAATACAGCAGGTAGGCCGCGTTCCCGGCCAGTGGACGCAATGCCTCTGCGGCTTCGCGCGTGGTGGTGATTTGCGTGACCCCGTGCGCACCCAGCGTGAGCGCGGTGGTGAGGATGATGAAGAACATCACCACGTTGGAGAACAGCGTGCCCAGCGCGACATCGGTGCGCCGGAACGCGATGTCCTCGTCGGGCACCTGCTGGTGATGGCGCATCAGGCGGCGGCCCTTGGCAGTCGCTTCCTCGACCTCCTGCCCTGCCTGCCAATAAAACAGGTAGGGACTGATGGTGGTGCCGAGGATCGCGACGACGGTGGCCCAGGCATCGTGGTTGCGCGGCCACTGCGGGATCGCCGCCGCATGCAGCACGCTGGGCCAATCCGGCTTCACGATGAAGGCGGTCGCGATGTAGGCGAACAGCACCAGCGCCAGCCATTTCAGCACCGAAGCGATCACGTGGTAGCGCAGGCGAATGGCGGCGATGGCGATGCCGACGCCGAACACCGCGACGTAGATGTGCGACGAACCCCAACCCAGCATCTCGGCGGCATCGGCCATGCCGGCGAGATCGGAACCGATGTTGATGACGTTCGCCAGCAGCAGCGCCAGCGAAGCCAGTCCCACCAGCCAGCGCGGGAACTTCAGCCGGAACGCGCCAGCCAAGCCGCGGTCGGTGACCATGCCGATGCGCGCGCACATCATCTGCACCGTGCCCATCAGCGGCCAGGTCAGCCACGACAACCACAGCAGGTGCGTGCCGAACTGTGCGCCGGCGATCGAATAGGTGGCGACGCCGGACGGATCGTCATCGGCCGCGCCGGTGGTGATGCCGGGGCCGAGCGCACGCCACAAGCGGCGGATCCCCAGGCTCGGGCGTGTCTTGTGCTCGCTCATGCGCCGGCAAGCGCCTTCAGCATCAGCCCAAGCAGATAGGCGAGTACGGTGCCGGTGGCATAACCCAGCGTCCCGAGCAGCGCACCCACCGGTGCGAGCGCAGGATGGAAGGCCGAAGCGACGACAGGTGCCGACGCCGGGCCGCCGATGTGGCTCTGCGAACCCACCGCGAAATAGAACAACGGCGCGCGGATCAGGCGCCCGACCAGCCACAGGATGATGATGTGGAAGCCGAGCCAGACCACGCCGAGCAACAACAGCGCAGGTTTGTCGAGCACCGCGCCGATATCCATCTGCATGCCGATGCAGGCGATCAGGACGTAGAGCAGCAAGGTGCCGATGGTCGATGCGCCGACGCCATCGAGGCGGCGCATGCGGGTGAAGCTCAGCGACAACCCGGTCAATGTGCAGATGGCGATGATCCACACCAGCGGTTCGCCGAGGCCCGCGCGCTTCGCCAACGGGAAGTGATCGCCGATCCACGGCGCGAAGCCGCCGGCGATCCAGTGCGCCAGTCCAACCGTGCCGAACGCGAGACCGAAGATCATCACCATGTCGGTGAGCGTGGCCGGGCGTTCGTGCTTGCTGCGGTAATCGGCGAGGCGATGCTTCAAATCGTCGAGCGCGGCGGTGTCGGCTTTCTGGCGCGCATCGATCGCCGAAGCGCGCTGCGCCAGCAACAACAGCACGGCCATCCACACATAGGCGACCGCGGCATCGACCACGGCGAACTGCCCGAAGGTGACGGCATCGACGTGGAAGATTTCCTTCATCGCCACCATGTTGGCGCCGCCGCCGATCCAGCTGCCGGCCAGCGCCGCCATGCCGCCCCAGGTATCGCCGCCCATCGTCGCCGGGAACAGCGCCTGCATCGTCACGAACGCAAACACGCCGCCGAGCATCACGCTGGCCGAAGTCGCGACGTACATCAGCAACAACTTCGGCCCGAGCTTGAGGATCGCCGGAATGTCGACGGTCAGCGTCAGCAACACCAATGATGCCGGCAGCAACACGCGGCTCGCCACCGGGTTGTAGAGCTTGCTGTGGATGCCGTCGATCACGCCCAGGCTGTTGAGGATGCCGGGGATGAAGTAGCACAGCAGCAGCGGCGGCACGAGATCGAAGAATCGCCGCAGGAATCCCGATTCGCGCGACGACGCCCAGAACACCACGCCGAGCACGGCGGCAAGGACGCCCAGGACGACAATGTCGTCCTGGATCAGCGGAACCCGGGTAACGGCCTCCACGCGATTACTGGCCCATGTGCGACTTCAGCCAGTCGTTCACGGTGTCATGCCACTTGATGCTGTTCTGCGGCTTCAACACCCAGTGGTTTTCATCGGGGAAGTAAAGGAACTTCGATTCGATGCCCTTGCGCTGCAAGGCGCTGAACGCGGCGATGCCCTGCTCCACCGGGATGCGGAAATCCTGCTGGCTGTGCACGATCAGCATCGGCACCTTCCAGTCCTTGACGTGGTTGATCGGGTTGAACTTCTCGTAGCCGGCGGGGTTCTCCCACACCGTGCCGCCGTTCTCCCATTCGCTGAACCACAGTTCCTCGGTGGCGTAACCCATCAGGCGGTTGTCGAACACGCCATCGTGGGCAACGATGCACTTCCACGGTTGGCTCCAGTTGCCGGCGATCCAGTACGCCATGAAACCGCCGTAGCTCGCACCGAGCGCACAGGCCTTGTCGCCGTTGAGGAAGGAATATTTCTGCAACGCGGCGGCCCAACCCTTCTGCAGGTCTTCCAGCGGACGATCGCCCCAGTGCTGGCTGATGGCATCGGTGAACTTCTGGCCATAGCCGGTGGAACCGTGGAAATCGATCATCACCGCGGCATAGCCCTGGCCCGCATAGGTCTGCGGATTCCAGCGATAACTCCAGCCGTTGCCGAAGCTACCCTGCGGACCGCCGTGGATCAGGAACGCGACCGGATACTTCTTGCCCGGCTGGTAGTTCCACGGCTTGACCACGTAACCGTGCACGGTCTCGCCGTTCCATCCGATGAAGGTGAACTGCTCGGCATCGGCGAACTTCACGCCCGGCAGCATCTCGCCTGCACTCGGCGTGATCGCGCGTTGCGGTGCCTTTCCATCGGCATCGGTGACGAACAACTGGTCGCCGCTCTGCAGGCTGTTGCGCATGAACGCCAGCGTGTTGCCGGCCAGCGCGAACGACGAGATCGAACCCTTCGGACCGGAGACGTTGCGCACTTCGCCATTGGCGACATCGACCGCGAACAGCGGATGCTGGCCGAGTTCGACCGCAGTGATGTAGATCGTCTTGCCGTCGGCGGAGAGCGTGATGCCATCAGCCGATGCATCCCACTTGGCATCGATCTCACGCGTGTTGCCGCTGGCCATGTCCATCGCCATCAATGCAAAGCGATCGGCTTCGAAACCCGGGCGCTTCATCGCGCGGTAGTACAACGTCTTGCCATCGGGCGAGAACACCGGGCCGGCATCCCAGGCCTTGTTGGCGGCAGTCAGGTTGCGCGGCTCGCCGCTGCCGTCGGCATTGACCAGCCACAGGTCGAAATTGGTGCTCCACGGTTCGACGCGATCGCCCTGGCGCACGCTCATCACCAGCTGCTTGCCATCGGGCGACCACGCGAGGTCGCCGAGGTCACCGAACGGCTTGGACGGGATGTCGCCATTGATCGCGCCGCTCACCAGGGTGGCGTTCTTCGCTGCGGCATCGCCGATGTCGGCGACGAACACGCGGTTGTAGCTGCCGTTGCTCCAGATATCCCAGTGACGGATGAACAGGCGATCGAACTCGACGCCACTGGTCTTGGGCTTGGCCTCGCCCTTCTGCTTGCTGCAGGCGAGATCGCCCTTGCATTCGGGGAACGCCGCCATCGCCACCGCGACATGCCGGCCATCGGGCGCGAACTGGTAGGCATCGACGTCGAGCGGCAGGTCGGTCAGCTGCTTCGGTTCGCCACCCGTCAGCCCGATCGCATACAACTGCGAGCTGCCGTTCTTGCCGCTGAGGAAGTAGACGGTCTTGCCGTCCTTCGACACCGTCGGCGAATTGACGTTCCAGCCTTCCGGCGTCAGGCGCTTGGGCGGCGCCATGTCGCGCGTGCGCAGGTTGCGCATCCACAGCGAGGTCGATGCCTTGGTGACTTCGGAATTCATCTGGCGCTTGGCGAACACCACCACGCTGCCATCGGGCGTCAGCGCCGGCGACGAGTAGCGATCGAGCGCGACCATGTCGCGCACGGTGAAGCCGCGCTGCGTCTGTGCGGACAGGGGAAGCGCGGCGAGGAGCGCGAGCGGCAGCAGGGCGTGGCGAAGGTTCATCGAAATCGTCCGATCGAGGGATCGGACGATTCTAGCCGTTGCCGCGCGACGGGCCTGCTGCGCCGCCGCGTGAACCGCAATCAGGCGCCAGCGCGCTTCGACAATGCCTCGGCGTAGCGATACAACCCCAGGATCACCACCACGAAGGCGATGCCGCCGATCCACTTGCCGGCCGTGTCGAAATCCTTGCCCACCAATTCCAGCGGGAACAGTTGGAAGGCGACGATGCCGGCGATCAGCACGCCGATCAGGCCTTCGCCGACGATCATGCCCGAAGCCAGCAGGACGCCCATCTGCTTGGCGGCTTCCGGACGCTTGCTGCGTTCGGCGCGGCGGTCATAGAGTGCGCCGGCGATCGCGCCGACCACGACCATCAGGGTCGCGGAAGTCGGCAGGTAGATGCCGAGGCCAACCGCCAGCGGCGACAGGTGGCGCTTGCCACCCGAGCTCTTCTGGATGACCGCGTCGATGATGATCAGCACAGCACCGATGGCGCCACCGATTCCGATCAGGCTCCAGTCGATGTTGTTCTGGATCACGCCCTGCGCCAGCGCCGAGATCAGGCCAGCCTGCGGTGCGGGCAGCGCCTTGCCGGCGACTGCGTTCGGCGCACCGGCGAAGCCGTAGGCCTGGTTGACCAGGTCGAGCACCGGCGGGATCACCGCGGCACCTGCGACCACGCCCACCACCAACGCCCATTGCTGCATCGACGGCGTGGCATCGACCAGTTGCCCGGTCTTGAGGTCCTGCAGGTTGTTGTTGGCGATCGCGGCGACGGTGAACACCACCGCAGTGACGAACAATGCAAACGCAACCAGCGACTTCTCCTGCCCCGGCTGCAGCATCGGCTTGACCGCGACCACCAGCATCCCGGCGATGCCGATCACCACGAGGATGCCGATGCCCGACAACGGACTGTTGGAAGAACCGATGAGGCCCGCCATGTAGCCGCAGACCGCCGACACCAGGAAGCTCATGACCACGCAATAGACGAGTCCGCCGATCACCAGCAACCACAGGTGGTCGCCGAGCCCGGCTCCGTTGGCGAAATGCCCGAACAGCCACGCGATCGGCACGAAGCTGGCGAGCATGATGGCGCCGACGACACCGATCGGGATGTCGTGCTCGACGCGATCGAGGGTGTGCAATTGCCCGGCCTTGCGCACCTTCGATGCCGCCATCGCCGAGGCGAGGCCGGAGATCACCGGCTTGACCAGTTTCGCCAGGGTCCAGATCGCGGCGACGCCAATGGTGCCGGCGCCGATGAAACGCACCTTGTGGCTCCAAGTATCGCCGGCGATATCGGCGATGCTCGAAGTGACCGTCGACAGGGGCGAGAAATGCGGGACACCCCAGATCCAGGCGATCGCAGCGCCAAGCAGCATCGCCAGGCCAACCCACAGGCCGACGAGATGACCGACCGCGAGCAAGGCCATCGACAGCGAGAAATCGAATCCGCTGACTGGCCCCTTGTCACCGCCGCCGATGCGGAAATAGCTGGCGATGTCGCTGGCGAACACCTTGGTCGCCACCACCGCCGCGAATGCCGCCGCGACGATCGCGCCCCACATCACAGCCAGCAGGCCGGCGCGGCTTTCCTCCACGCCTTTCGTGTCGTCGCCGCTGCCGACCTTCAGCACTTCGGCGCAGGCCACGCCTTCGGGATACGGCAGGTCGGAATTGGTGACCAGCGCGCGCCGCAGCGGGATCGAATACATCACGCCGAGGATGCCGCCGAGCCCGCAGATCAGGAACGATTCCCAGAACGGGAAGTGCGTCCACCAGCCGATCATCACCAGGCCGGGCAGGACGAAGATGATCGACGACAGCGTGCCCGCCGCCGACGCCACCGTCTGCACGATGTTGTTTTCCTGGATGGTCGAATCCTTGAAGCCGCGCAGCAGCGCCATCGAGATGACGGCCGCCGGGATCGAGGTCGCGAAGGTCAGGCCGGCCTTCAATCCGAAGAACACGTTGGCCGCGGTGAAGGCGACCGTGATGAGGATGCCGAGGATGATGCCGCGCAAGGTGAATTCCTTGCGGGGCGCGGCTGCGTTCTGCGGGTTGGCCATGGCGGGTCCGTGGACGGAAGTGCCGACAAACTAAGGTCTGGCGGCGACCAAGTCCAGCTGCGGCGCGGAAACGAAGACGGCGCCCGCAGGCGCCGTCCGATGCATCACGCGACGGTTCCGGCTCAGAACGGGATGTCGTCGTCGTTGAAATCGCCGCCGAAATCGGCCACCGATGCCGCCGGTGCCTGGCGAGCCGGTTCGCGACGCTGGGCCGGGGCCGGGCGCGCGCTGCGCTCGTAGCCACCACCGCCACCGCCCTGGCCGCCGCCCTCGGGACGACCGCCAAGCATCTGCATTTCGTCACCGATGATGTCGGTGGTGTAGTGCTTGACGCCGTCCTTCTCGTAGCTGCCGTATTCGATGCGGCCTTCGATATAGACCTCGCGGCCCTTCTTCAGGTATTCGCCGGCGATCTCGCCGAGCTTGCCGAACAGCTTGACGCGATGCCACTCGGTCTTTTCCTGCTGGTTGCCATCGCGGTCCTTGCGAACCGTGGTGGTGGCGATGCTGAGCGTGGTGATCGCCATGCCGCCCTGGGTGAACTTGGTGTCGGGGTCGTTGCCGAGGTTCCCGACCAAAATCACTTTATTGATTCCGCGTGCCATGTCTGGCTCCTTACGTTTTGGTCATTGGTTGTTGGGATGCCGGCGTCGCCACCGACAGGGATATTCCATTCTACCGCGCCGGGCCCCGGCAGCCGGCGGATGCCGCGGCGGCGGGTCAGGTTTTCCCGTCGCCGGGGATTCCGCGTTCACCTTCTATAATCGCCCCAGCATCCCGGCCAACCTCCCGATGACCGACCGTTCCGCGCTTCCCCTCACCGCCATCCAGCAACTGGCGGCGCCCGACATGGCCGCCGTTGACGCCTTGATCCGTCGTCGCCTCGCCTCCGACGTGGTGCTGATCAACCAGGTCGCCGAATACATCATCGGGGCGGGCGGCAAGCGCCTGCGCCCGATGCTGCTGTTGCTGGCATCGCGCGCGCTCGGGCACATGGGCGCGGACGCGCACCAGCTCGCGGCGGTGGTCGAGTTCATCCACACCTCCACCCTGCTCCACGACGACGTGGTCGACGAATCCGACCTGCGCCGCGGCCGCAGCACCGCCAACGCTGTGTGGGGCAACGCCACCAGCGTGCTGGTCGGCGACTTCCTGTATTCGCGCAGCTTCCAGCTGATGGTCGAACTGGAACGGATGGACGTGCAGCGCCTGCTGGCCGACACCACCAACATGATCGCGGAAGGCGAAGTGCTGCAGCTGCTGCACGTGCGCAATCCCGATACCGACGAACCCGCCTACCTGCGCGTGATCGAACGCAAGACCGCGATCCTGTTCGCCGCGGCGACGCGCCTCGGCGCACTGTTGTCGGGCGCAGACGCGACGACGCAACAGGCACTGCACGATTACGGCATGCATCTCGGCTACGCCTTCCAGATCGCCGACGACGTGCTCGATTACGCTTCCGACGCGGCGACGATGGGCAAGAACCTCGGCGACGATCTCGCCGAAGGCAAGATGACGCTACCGCTGATCCACGCGATGGCGCATGCCGACGACGCAACCCGCGATCGCTTGCGGGTGATCGTCGAGTCCGGCGATGTCTCCGCGTTGCCGGAAGTGACGGCGGCGATCGCCGCGCACGACAGCCTCGGCTACAGCCGCGCGGTGGCGCAGCGCTACGCCGATGCCGCCGAAGCCGCGATCGACGGCCTCGCCGGAAACGATGCCGTCGCCGCCCTGCGTGGACTGGCGCGTTACGCGGTCAACCGCGACCGCTGACCGCAACGCGAAAGATCACTTCGCCGCGAAACGCTCGCGGAAGAAATTGCGCATCATCAGGAACGCCCGTTTCGAGACGCGCTCGTTGTAGGCGCAGTTGCCCGGCCCCTTCGATTCCGGCTGGGTGAAGCAATGCACGGCCCCGCTGAAGTCGACGAACTGCCAATCGGCCTTCACCGCGTTCATTTCCTTCTTGAACGCGACAATCTGCGCATCGTTGACGCCGGAATCATCCGCTCCGTTGAGCACCAGCACGGAGGCGTGCATCGAGTTGCCCGAGGCAGGCATGTAGGTTTCCAGGTCTCCATGGAAACTGACCACGCCGGCCACGTCGGGGTTGTTGCTGCGCGCCAGTTCCAGCACCGTGGTGCCACCGAAGCAGAAACCGATGGCGCCAATCTTGCCGGCATCCAGCGGCGTCGACTTCGCCTGCGCCTTCAACACCCCCACGGCTTCGTTCACCCGCGCCCTGAGCGTCTTGCCGCCATCCGTGAACGCACCCTTCGCTGCCGCGGCTGCTTCCTTGGCATCCTTCGGCCGGACAGCCTTGCCATAGACATCCGCGACCAGCACGACGTAGTCCTTGCCGGCCACCTCCCTGGCCCGCTGCACTGCCAAGTCGGTCACGCCCATCCAGTTCGGCACCATCACCAGGCCCGGGCGCTTCGCCGTCGAGGCGTCGTCATAGACGACATAGCCGCTGAAGCGCTCATTGCCCATTTTCCATTCCACCGGCCTGGCCTGCATGGCGGCGAACGCGGGTGCTACGGCAGACAACAATCCAAAGGCAAGCAGGAGGCGGCGCATGGGAAGACTCCGGGGGAAAGAGCCGTCTACGTTACCGGACCTGCGCTCGATTGGCATGCACCCACTGCCACTGGTGAGGACGGCTGCCGGGTTTACTCCTATGCAATGCCCATGCCCTGGATGCTGGAAATCGCATCCGGGTCGAAGCCGGCCAACTCGGCAAAGTGGCGCCCGCGCGCGACGTAGTCGCGGTACGCCCCGAAGCTCGGTGCTCCCGGCGACAACAGCATCACGCCGTTCCCATGCAAGGCTTCCCGCGCCATCCGCATCGCGTCTTCGAGATCGCGCGCCTGCGCCAATACGAACCCGCCCTGCGCCGCGATCGGCGCCAGCAGGTCGTGGATGCGGGGACCGTTCTGCCCCATCGTCACGATCGCGCGCGGCGCATGCATGCGCATCGCCTCGGCGAAATCGTGCCAGTCGAGTCCGCGATCATGGCCGCCGACCAGCACGGCGGTCGGGCGCTCGCGGTAGAGATCGAGCGCAGCCAGCGTCGCATGCGGCGTGGTGCTGATCGAATCGTTGACGTAGAGGATGCCGTCGCGCTCGCCCAGCGCCTGCAGCCGGTTCGGCAGCGGCTGGAAGGTTGCGGCATGCGGCGCCAATCCGGCGGCATCGAGGCCGATCGCTTCCAGTGCGGCCAGCACCGCACACAGGTTGCCGCGGTTGTGTGCGCCGGGCAGCGGCAGCGTCGAGGTATCGAAGACCGCAGCATCGCCGCGATGGATCACGTCACCCTGCATGTGCCAGCCGTCGGCATGGTTGAACCACACGACCTTGCTGTCCGACAATTTCAATTGCGCAAGGATCGGGTCTGCCGCGTTCAATACCGCAATCCGCGGCTTCCCTTCCGTCACCAGCGACAGCTTGTCGGCGACGTAGCGCTCCTGCCCACCGTGCCAGTCGAGGTGTTCGGGATAGATGTTGGTGACGATGGCGAGATGCGGACGCACGCCACTCTCGGCGACATCGCGGGTCTGGTAGCTGCTGAGCTCGATCGTCCACGCATCGGCGACGCCATCGATCAATTCCATCAGCGGTGCGCCGATGTTGCCGACCAGCGCGGTGCGCTTGCCCGCCGCACGCAGCAGGTGCGCAAGCATCGAGGTGGTGGTGCTCTTGCCCTTGGTGCCGGTGACACACAGCGTGTCCGCATCGCGGCGCTCGGCGAACCACAACTGGGTGGCGCCGATGAAGCGGGTGCCATGCGCCTGCGCCGCGCGTGCGGTCTCCGAATACGGACTGATGCCCGGGGACTTGATCACCACGCCGAAGGCGGCAAGGCGATCGCCATCGACTGCGGTATCGATGCGCAGCAATGGATCATTCAGCGCGCGCGCATCCTCGGCTTCCTGCGCGTTGCAGAACAGCGTCAGCTCGCCGGGATAACGGACATCACCGCCGGCCAATGGCGCGGCGCGCAAGGCGCGATAGGTCGCCTTGCCTTCGCGCCCCCAGCCCCAGAGCGCGACGCGCTGGCCGTCAAGCAGAGAATGGCCCACGCACGCGCGTCCAGACGGATTCGGGAATGCCGTGTTCGCCACTCAATTCGAGCAGCGGCTCGACGGCGAGATCTTCGCCCGCCAATTGCGGCAGGATTTCGTTGCGGAAGCGCTGGACGATTTCGTCTTCGCGCCATTCGGGGCGATCCGACAACGCCGCCATCGCCGCGCGCGATTCACCACCCTCGCCCACGCATTCGAAGGGCTTGTGGTCGCGATATTCCAGCAAGGCGTCGTAGCCGCCGATCTGGTCGCGATCATCGAGCAGGTTGCGGCCGAAGATGCCGACCAGTCGCGGCTTGGACACGAACGGCGCCAGCGCGAGGAAGACGAAATGGCATTTCGGGCAGACCCCGCACCAGCGTTGCGTCGGTTTCTCGCCCAGCAGGTGGAAGTTGCGGTTGCAACTGGAGAACCACGCGTCGTAGTGATCGTTCTTCGCGAACTGGCGCGCCACCGCGAGTTCCGACAACGGACGCAGCAGCGAGTAGTAACGGAGATCGGCGGCGACGTGTTCGCGCACCACGCGCGCCAGCCCCTGTTCCGCGCTCCAGCCCTTCGACCACTGGTGGTTCACCTCGCCGGTGCCTTCGATCAGGCTGCCGTAGCTGGCGGAACGCTCGTTGGAGAACACCACCTGGTCGGCATCGGTGAGCAATGCCGCCAGCACCATGATCGCGGAATTGATCGCGGTCACCGGGATATGGCCGTTCCACGCACCCTGGCGATTGAGTTCGAACAGTTCCGGCGCGATCTGGCGACCGATGTTGAGCGTCGGCAATCCGGTACGCGCCGCGCATTGCGCGATCAGTTGCGAACCGCCGACCCAGGTCACCGTCTGTGCGATGCCGGCCGCGCGCAGGGCTTCGATCGACACCAGCGAATCCTTGCCACCGCCGATCGCGACCAGCGCATGTTCTCGCAAACCCAATGCCGGCGCCGGTGACGACGCTGCATCGGCGTGCGGGAATTTGATGCGGCCGCGCAGGTTGAGGCCGTTGCGATAGGCGAACTCGCCCAAGCCGTTGAGATACACGCTCTCGAGATAGTCGGCGATCGACGCGTCGATCGGCCCGTTCTCGATGCGGATCTCCTCCGGCACCGCCGCCTTGTAATAGCTGACGCCGGCGATCAGGTGCAGCAGGCGCGTCGCCGCGTCCACCGCGCGCTTGCGGGCATCGTCCAGCGCGAACGGCGCACCGGGAATGGTGACCGTCTCGGTCAGGAGGGGGCTGTCATCGAAGGCGTAACGCAGGCTGGCGACGCCGGTCTGCGGATCGAAGCCGCAATCGACGAAGCGGAACGCGCGGATGGAATCGCGCTGGAACACGCCTGATGAAGGCAGCCACGCACTCATTCAATGATCTCCTGCTGCGGCAATGACCGCATATTGTAGGTGCTGGCCATGCTGTAGCCGTAGGCGCCGGCGTCGGCGATCGCCATCACGTCGCCGGGGGCGGTTGCGCGCGGCAACCCGCGTTCCTTTCCGAAAAGATCGCTGGACTCGCAGATCGGACCGACCACGTCGAACGGGCGTTCGTCGCCATCGCCGAGGCGGCTGAGGTTGGCGATGCCGTGCCAGGCGTCGTACAGCGCCGGGCGGACCAGGGTGTTCATGCCGGCATCGAGGCCGACGCGGCGCACGCCGTCCTTGTCGACCACCTGGGTCGCATGGGTCAGCAAGACGCCCGCTTCGGCCACCAGGTAGCGGCCCGGTTCGATCGCGATCCGGAAGGCCGGATGCACCGCCTTCATCTCCGATAACCCCTGCGACCACGCGTCCAGATCGAACGGATCCTCGTCGGGACGATAGGGAATCGGCAAGCCACCACCGATGTCGAGGATTTCCACGCTGCCGATGCGACGCGCGAAACCGGCCATCGCATCGATCATGCCCTTCCAGTGGCCCACTGTATCGATGCCGCTGCCGAGGTGCGCGTGGACGCCGGTGATGCGCACATCGAGCGAGCGCGCAAGATCGACGAATTCATCGAAGCGCTGCGCCGACAGCCCGAACTTGGCGTCCTTGCCGCCGGTGGTGACCTTGGCGTGGTGGCCGTCGCCATAGCCGAGGTCGATGCGCAGCCACAGCGACTTGCCGCGGAACACTTCAGGCCAGCGCTGCAGCAATTCGACGTTGTCGACGGTGACGGTGACGCCGCGCTCCAGCGCCACGCGGTATTCGTCGATCGGCGCGAAATTCGGGGTGAACAGGACCTGCTGCGGCGTGAGCCCCGGCACCGAGGCGAACACGTGCTCGAGTTCGCCCAGCGACACGCATTCCAGGCCGAAACCTTCTTCCACCAGCGCGCGCAGGATGGCCGGATGCGGATTGGCCTTGATCGCGTAACTGCGCTTGTCGATCGCCGGAATCGCCGCCAATGCCCGCGCCCGTTCGCGCACGGTCGGCAGGTGGTAGGCATAGGTCGGCGTGTGGCGCGCTGCGATGTCGAGCAGCTTCGCGCGTTCGCCCGCCCACCACGGTTGAGGACGCGGCGCGCGTGGCGCCACCAGTTGCTGCCAGCTCGGGCCGAACACGCCGGGTTCGTGCACCGGCATCGCACCGCTGCGCATCAGTTCCGCGTGCAGCGCCGGGATCATGCCGTCGGCGTCGGATTCGTCGACCACGAAGGTCAGGTTGAGATCGTTCGACGACTGCGAGATCAGGTGCACGCGCTCGCGCCCGAAGGTCGCCCACACGCCGGACAGGCGGTCGAGCAGCGAGCGCATGCCGCGCCCGACCAGGGTGATCGCCGCGCACGGCGCGATCACTTTGACGCGACAGACTTGCGCGAGATCGGCGGAGAGTTCGGCCAGCACGCTGGTGTTGACCAGGTTTTCGCTGGGATCGAGCGAGACGGTGACGTTGGTTTCCGACGAACCGATCATGTCGATCGACAGGCCGTGGGCACGGAAACGGTCGAAGATATCGGCGAGGAAGCCGACCTGCTGCCACATGCCGATGGTTTCCATCGACACCAGCACGATGCCGTTGCGACGACTGATCGCCTTGACGCCGGGCACGGTGCGGCCGCTGGCATCGATGCGGGTGCCGTCGAGATGCGGATGGCCGGTATCGAGGATGCGCATGGTCACGCCGGCTTCGCGGCAGGGCGCGATCGAGCGCGGGTGCAGCACCTTGGCGCCGGTGGTGGCGATTTCCTGCGCCTCGGCGTGGTCAAGCCGCGCCAGCAGGCGCGCGTCCGGCACTTCGCGCGGATTGGCGCTGAACATGCCCGGCACGTCGGTCCAGATCTCCACCTGCTCGGCGCCGAGCAGCGCGCCGAAATACGCCGCCGACGTGTCGGAACCGCCGCGACCGAGGATCGCGGTGCCCCCATCGGCGTGGCGCGCGATGAAGCCCTGGGTGATGGCGAGATCGCCCGCCTGCGCGTGGAAGCGCTCGCGCATGCCGGCATCGGCGGTGATTTCGCAGTTCACCGACAACCGCGCCGACCACGGGCTTTCGTTGGGCAACGACAGCGCGTTCAACCACTCGCGCGCGTCCACCCACTGCATGCCCATGCCACGACTGCGCAGATAGGCCGCACCGAGCGTCGACGACATCAGCTCGCCCTGCCCCAGCACTTCCGCCTGCCAGTCGAGCTCCCGGGTCGCCGCGCGCTTGTCGTCCACCAGCAGTCCGCGCAGATGGCGCAGGCGCTCGCCGAGCACCGCGTCGGCATCGAGGCCCAGGTCGTTCTCGCAGAAATCGCGATGGCGCGTTTCCAGTTGGGCGAAGACTTCCGCACCGTTGCCGTTGCCTTCCGCGACCGACAACAACAGGTTGGTGACGCCCGACAGGGCCGACACCACCACCAGCACGCGCGCACCGTCGGCCCGGCGCTCGCCCGCCAGTTTGCCGATCGTGTCCCAGCGCTCGCGTTTCGACACTGAAGTTCCGCCGAACTTCAGTACGATCCAACGCGGCTGGGAGACGATCTGCGGCATTACACTCATCCTGTGCCCGACTGTGGGCATGAACCTTCGATTCTAGCGAATCTCCCGCGCAATTCCCCCGGATTCTTCATGCCTTTTTCTTCTCTGCACAAGCGTCGATTCACCCAGGTCGACGTCTTTGCCGATCGCCCCGGCGCCGGCAATCCGCTCGCAGTCGTCCTCGACGCCGATGGCCTCGACGACGCCACCATGCAGGACATCGCGCGCTGGACGCGCCTGCCGGAAACCACGTTCGTGCTGCCGCCGGACAAGCCCGGTACCAGCTATCGCCTGCGCATCTTCAGCCCGCGCCGCGAAGTCCCGTTCGCCGGGCATCCCAGCGTCGGCACCGCCCACGCCGTGCTTGAAGCCGGGCTCGCCGAGCCGAAGGACGGATTGCTGGTGCAGGACGGCATCGCCGGCGCCCTGCCCCTGCGTGTCCATGGCCACGGCGCCGAACGCACCATCGCCGTGCGCACGCCGCGCGCGCGCCTGCTGGAGACCGCCAGCGCCGAGGATCCACGCCTGCGCGATGTCCTCGCCAATCTGCCGCTGGGCGCGTTGCCGCCGGCATTGATGGACGGCGGACGTCGCTGGTGGCTGGCCGAAATCGCCGACGAAGCCACGCTTCGCGCGACCGCGCCGAACTGGAACGCGATCGCAAAACTCGCCGAAAGTACCGGCAGCATGGGCCTGTGCGCGTTCGCGCGCAGCAGCGATCCGGTCTATTACCTCGCCGTGCGCGCCTGGGTGGGTGCGCCCGCGCAATTCGAGGACGCGGCATCCGGCGCGGCCAACGCGACACTCGCGGCGTGGCTGGCACAACGCGATGCACTGCCCGGCCCCGGTGGTTTCTATCGCATCAGCCAGGGCCGCGAAGTCGGCCATGACGCCATCATCGAACTCGCTGTCGACACGGACGGTGACGTGTGGTCGGGCGGTCGCGTGTGCACGGTGATCCGCGGCGAACTCGACTGGCACTGAGTCGCGACCGCACCTCCGGGCCCCATTCCTCATCCAATACTTCAAGTCGCGCCGGCCCCTCTTCTGTTTCCTGCGTCACGCATTCACCGGACAATCGCCGCCCGCGATTCCCCCCGGATGATTCTGCCCCGCAAAAACAAGGCAAAAAAGTTCGCCACGGGGCTTGGCGACGCGGTTTACATGCAATACAGTTGGTTGCCGGTCGCAACCGCGCAACCAAATTCCACACTTATTCCGAGGAAAGCGAAAACACATGGCCACGAAGAAAGCCAAAGCTGCCAAGGCCACCAAGGCCGCCAAAGCTGCTCCCAAGGCAGCCACGATGAAGCCGATCAAGGAAGCCCTGACCAAGTCGGGCCTCGTCGCCCACATCGCCGAGTTCACCAGCGTCGCGTCGCGCGACGTGCGCGCCGTCCTGGCTGCGCTGGAAAACACCGTGCACGCTTCGGTGAACAAGAAGGGCACTGGCTCCTTCACCATGCCGGGCCTGTTCAAGATCACCGCCGTGGAAGTCCCGGCCCGTCCGGCTCGCAAGGGTATCAACCCGTTCACCAAGGAAGAGGTCACCTTCAAGGCCCGTCCGAAGTCGACGAAGGTCAAGGTCCGTCCGCTCAAGAAGCTGAAGGACGCCGCGGCCTGATTTTTGCCGCGATGCAGAAAAAAGCCGGCCCAGTGCCGGCTTTTTTCATGCCCGTGGGATCGCGTTCATCCCTCCGAGCGCATCCTCGCCCACATCGCAACGCACAACGGAACCCGATCCGATGCCACGTCGTTCCACATTCCGATTGGCGATCGCCGCGCTGCTCTCGCTGGCACTGGTCGCCTGCACGACTGTCGGCGACCTGCTGTCCAATCGGGTCACGGTGTCGCCCGAACAACTGCAGTCGCAACTCGACCGCCGCTTCCCGCGCGATTACCGCAAGCTCGGCGGCATGGTCAGCGTGCGCGTCATGCATCCGCGCCTGCACCTGCAACCGGAACGCCACCGACTGCAACTGGACTTCGATGCCGGCGTCGCCGCCTTCGGTTCCGATCCCTCGACGCCACGCGGCCACTTCACCATCAGCAGCGGACTGCGGTTCGATCCTGCCGCGATGGCGCTGATGCTGGATGCGCCCACGGTCGAGCGCGTCGACATCCCCGCGCTCGCCGGACTCGGCCAGGGCGCAGTCGAAACATTATTGAACCAGTGGCTGCAGGACGAAGCGCGCAACGACCCGGTCTATCGCTTCAGTGCATCCGACCAGGACAAGTTGCGCGGCCGCAGCATCGCAAATATCGACGTCACCGCATCCGGCCTGCAGGTCAAGCTCGGGAGCGGGAAGTGAGGATGAAGATGCCGCTTCGACTGACGGCAATCGCACTCGCCGCCCTCGCGCTTGCCGGCTGCAACGGCAGCAAGCCGACTGCTGCCGGCGTGGTGACATCCGACGATCCCGACACACCGCGGCAACCGCTGCCACGCCCGCAGGCCGATGGCCGTGCGGTCACCGGGATGCCGGATGCGCGCGCGCAACCTGCTGCGGTCGATCCGGGCACGGTCGCCACGACACCCGCACTCCCCCCGGATGCGACGGCGCTGCCGCCCTCGCTCGACGAGGACACAGCAACTTCCCCCGCCACGTCCGCGTCCACCACGCCCACCGCGCCCCCGGACAGCGGCACGCGCGGCACGACGGCAGCCGGCGACAACGCGGAACCACCCGCGAAGGACAACGAAACAAAACAGCCCTGATTGCAGCTTCGCCATCCGTGGCGATGGCCCCTCTGCCATGCTGCAATCAGAGCTCGAAACGGTAGGCCAGCTTCACCATCAACATTTCGGTATCGCGCAGGTTGAAGGCCCGGCGGAATTCACCCGGCGAGTCGGCGAACATTTCGCCCTGGTTGTAGCCACCGCGGCCGTAGACCACGTAGATGTTCGACAGCGGCGCCAGTTCATAGCGATAGCGGATCTGGAACCCGAGCGTGTGCAGGTTGAATGGCGCGAGATATTCGCCGCTGACCACGGCACTGGTGTCCGGCTGCACGCGGAAGGACTTGCGCGCGCTTCCCGTCAGGCCGATCGCCTGCAGTTTGATGCGCAATTCCTGCTTCGGGCTGATGTTCCAGTTCAATGCAGCGGAGAGTTGCAACTGGCGGCGGTCGTACATGCCGAGCAGGTTGTCGTGCTGCCACAACAGCCACTCGCCATCGCGCAATGCAAACAGGCTGGCCTGCGCGTTGAGTGAGTCGCTGAAGAAATAACGCGAGCCCAGCGTCACGCTGTACATCGGCCGGCGCTTGGGATCGACGCCCATGCCGTAGGCGGATTCCAGCGTCGTCCACCACTGCCAGTTGCCGCGGCGACCAGGCTCGTGGTCGAAGGTCGCGTAGTAGCCCGGGGTAATCCGCACGATGTCGTTGTAGAACGTCAGCGAATCGTCGTGGGCCGCCGTGCGCAGGTTGACCAGGAACATCTGGCTGCCGCCGTCACGCAACTGGCTGTTGCGCTGGATGCGGAACTCGCGCTGCAACACGACGTCGCCATTCGCGGTGGTCAGCATGTCATAGCGCCAGCGCCAGTTGTGCGACGCGTAGATCGAATCCTTCGGCAGGTCGGTGAAACGCTTGCCGACTTCCCAGTGCGCGTAGTTCAGGTTGTCGCGGCCGAGGTAACCGAAATCGTTGATGTCATAACCCTTGTCGAAATGCATGGCGATCCATTGCTGGCGCCAGCCGTCCTTCATCTCGTATTCGGCCAGCAAGGTCGCGCCGTTGTGGCGGTCGGTCCTGCCGTTTTCATCGATGGCACTCTGGGACGCGTTCGCGGTCAGGGTGAAATGCGCGCTCGGCTTCCACTGGTCGTCCACGGCGTACACCGTTGCGGTGCGATCGAGCCAGGGATGCACGACCTGCGTCACCATCCCGCCCAAGGTGTTGCTGTCGAACGCATGGGTGACGCGCGCGGCCCGGAACGATCGACCGGCGTCGCCGCGCTCTTCCGCCCACAACAGGCCGTAATTGGTCTTGCCGAAACTGCCGTTCAACTTCACCGCGGCATTGATGTCCGCGGCACCCTTGCCGTCGTCCGACGGACCGCCGATGCGGCGCGTGTAGATGAGCTGGCTGTTGTCCAGCAGCAGGTTGAAGTCGAAGATCGTCTGGTTCTCGGTGAAGAACGGACGCTTGTCGCTGAAGAAGCTCTCCTGCGCGCTGAAGTTCACCACCAGGTCGTCGCTTTCCACCTGGCCGAAGTCGGGGTTGATGGTGCCGCTCAGCTGGAATTGCCCGTTGGGCTTCCAGAACACATCCATGCCGGCGTTGTTCTTGGTCTTGTGGCCGACCATGTCGTACGCGCTGGAGGCATAGGGCGTAAGCGCGAGCAGTGCCTGGCTGTAGGCAGGCACCTCGATCTGCTGGAACTTGGCGAGGAACTGCGGACGTTCGAAGGTGATCGCCGGCCAACCCATGCGCTCGCTGCTGACACCAATCACGCGGTCGAAGTACAAGCCCAGCTTGCGCGTCTTGCCCTGGGCCTTGCCCATGGTGGCGACGCTCCAGGGAATCAGGATTTCCGCGGTCCAGCCTTCGTCGTCCTCGCTGACGGCGTGCAGCCAGTTGCCGTCCCAGTCGTTGTTGAAATTGCCGAGCTTGGTGATGGTGCCGTCTTCGATGCCGCCACCCAGCATCACCGTGAAGTCGTAACCCTGGTTGCCGTCGCCGTTGAAGTCGATCATCACGTTGACGCGATCGGTTTGCGCGTCCTCGTCACGGCGGGTTTTCTGGCGACGGCGCTCCACGCCAGCAGGCTGGTGGTTGCGGAATGCCACCGCCAAGCCCTTCGGCGTCGCCATGTACCAGACTTCGGTCGGAACGCTGCCCGGTTGCTGGGTGAACGGCTGCACGCTGCGGAAATCGGTGATGTGTTGCGCACCATCCCATTCACCGGGATCCATCTTGCCGTCGATCTTGATGTCCGCAGCCATGGCTTGGCCCGAGGCACAGGCGAGCGCGATTGCGGTGACAAGCAAACGGAGTTTCATCGGGAATGCTGGCTCGGGGACGATAGAGTCAGCTTATTGAACGCATGCGGCATTCGCGCCTGCCTGAAGTCACGTGACTTCCGACATGGCGTTGCCCGCGACGCAGCGCGAGCGCGGCCCCTTGTCGCGACTTACTTGTTCTTCTTCGGCTGCAGCATCGTGCCGGTGCAATTCTTCGAGCCGCAGCGGCAACCCCACAGCTTCTTGAGCTTGGCGGTATGCGGTTCGTCGAGGACGATGCCGTAGTTGTAGCTCAGCTCTTCACCCGCCTGGATGTCGCGGATGGCCTCGATGAAGACCTTGTCCTTGTGCGTCTTGCCCTTGGCGTTCTCTTCCTGCACCGCTTCGCAATTCGGCGCGCAACTGTGGTTGATCCAGCGCGCGACGTTGCCGTCCTCGTTGGCGTCGATCACGTAGTCGTCGTTGAGGGTGAACAGGAAGGTGTGGCCGTCCTCGTCCTTGTCGCCATACATGCCGTCCACTTCATCGTGGCTGCGCAGCGTGCCCTTGTAACGCACGACCCGTTCGCCCTTGGCGATGAACTCGGTGGCGAACACGCCGTTGCCGTGGATCTCGGACTCGCGGCGTTCGATCTTGCGGTGCTTCTTGGGCATGGGTGGACCGGGGAAGAAGGAATCGGCATTGTCCCCCATCCGCGACGACGGCGTCATCACCAGAAATGACCACCGTGCGTCCAGTAGACGATCCACGCGATGCCGAAGGCAGTCCAGAACAGCGACTTGAATCCGCGCAGCAGGCGCCAGCCCGCGAACACGCCCAACGCCAGCCACAGATGGCGCTCGCGAAGGCCGAAGGGAAATGTCGTCGAGGTCTGCATGGCGGTGCTCCGTTTCAGGTGGGGCCAGCATGGTCCTTGCCCGTCACGCGAGGCAGTGGCATCGATCAGCCATCGCGGGTGATGGCTGTCATATGCCCGGAATTCCCGTTCTGGCGGGCTGGCGCGCGAATCAGTACAATATTGGTCCTGATTAACGCCGGGCCGCCGCCATGCTCCGCGTCACCAAACTCACCGACTACGCCACCGTCCTGATGACGGTGCTGGCCCGCGAGGCCGGCACGGTGCTGAGCGCGTCCGAACTGGCCGCGCGCGCCGGGCTGGAACTCTCGACCGTGGCCAAGGTACTGAAGCCGCTGGCGCAGTCCGGGCTGGCCGAAAGCGTGCGCGGCGCCAACGGCGGCTATCGCCTGGTGCGCGACCCGCAGTCGATCAGCCTGGCCGACATCGTCGAGGCGATGGAAGGCCCGCTGGCGATGACCGAATGCAGCATCCACGAAGGCCAGTGCGGCATCGAGATGTCGTGCGGCGCGCGGGTGAACTGGTTGCGCGTCAACGACGTCATCGCCGACGCCCTGCGCGGCGTGAGCCTGGCCAACATGGCGCAGTCGGCCCCGCTGTCGCGCGCCGTGCGCGGCATCCCGGTGCGCCTGACCGCCTGAGGATTTTCGAATGAATACCCAGAACGCTGAAATCATCGAACAGCTCGGCCGTCGCTACGACGCCGGCTTCATCACCGACATCGAATCCGATTCGTTGCCGCCGGGACTGTCGGAAGACATCATCCGCGCGCTGTCGGCGAAGAAGGAAGAGCCGGAATGGATGACCGAATGGCGCCTGTCGGCCTATCGCCACTGGCTGACCATGCCGGTTCCGCATTGGGCGAAACTGAATGTCGGACCGATCGACTTCCAGGCGCTGAGCTACTACAGCGCCCCGAAGGGCCCGAAGTACAAGTCGCTGGACGAGGTGCCGAAGGAACTCATCGACACCTACGACAAGCTCGGCGTGCCGCTGCACGAGCGCGCGAAGCTGGCCGGCGTCGCCGTGGACGCGGTGTTCGACTCCGTGAGCGTCGGCACCACTTTCCGCAAGGAACTGGCCGACAAGGGCGTGATCTTCTGCTCGATGTCGGAGGCGATCCGCGAATACCCGCAGCTTGTGCAGCAATACCTCGGCAGCGTGGTGCCGGTCGGCGACAACTACTTCGCGGCGCTGAATTCGGCGGTGTTCTCCGACGGCTCGTTCGTGTTCATCCCCAGGGGCGTGCGTTGCCCGATGGAGCTGAGCACCTACTTCCGCATCAACGCCGGCCATACCGGCCAGTTCGAGCGCACGCTGATCATCTGCGAGGACAAGGCCTACGTCAGCTATCTCGAAGGCTGCACCGCGCCGATGCGCGACGAGAACCAGTTGCACGCCGCGGTGGTCGAACTGGTGGCGCTGGAAGACGCCGAGATCAAGTATTCGACGGTGCAGAACTGGTATCCCGGCGACGAAAACGGCGTTGGCGGCATCTACAACTTCGTGACCAAGCGCGCCGAATGCCGCGGCGCGCGCAGCAAGGTGACGTGGACGCAGGTGGAAACCGGTTCGGCGATCACCTGGAAATACCCGAGTTGCGTGCTGCTCGGCGACGACAGCGTCGGCGAGTTCCACTCGGTCGCGCTCACGCATCATCGCCAGCAGGCCGATACCGGCACCAAGATGATCCACGTCGGCAAGCGCACCAAGTCGAAGATCGTGTCCAAGGGCATCAGCGCCGGCCACGGCCAGAACAGCTATCGCGGGCTGGTTCGGATCGAACGCGGCGCCGAAGCCGCGCGCAACCACACCCAGTGCGATTCGCTGCTGATCGGCAAGAAGTGCGGCGCGCATACCTTCCCCTACATCGAAGTGAAGCGCAGCGACGCCACCGTCGAACACGAAGCCACCACCTCCAAGATCAGCGACGACCAGTTGTTCTATTGCCGCAGCCGCGGCATCGGCGAGGAGGATGCGGTGTCGATGATCGTCGACGGCTTCTGCAAGCAGGTGTTCCGCGAGCTGCCGATGGAATTCGCGGTGGAAGCAAAGAAATTGCTGGAAGTGAGCCTTGAAGGCGCAGTTGGGTGAGCAAACGCGCTTTGCCGATGCCCTATCGGCATCGGCAGGGTTTGCGAACGCCCGGCCACGGATGGCCGGGCCGGACGTCTTGAAACGGGAATGTAGCGCCATGGATGGCACAACAATGGATCAGGAAACTAGAAATGCTGAAAATCAATGACCTCCACGCCTCCGTCGGCGCGCGCGAAATCCTCAAGGGGCTCACCCTCGACGTGAAGCCGGGCGAGGTCCACGCCATCATGGGCCCGAACGGCGCCGGCAAGTCCACGCTCGGCAACGTGCTGGCCGGACGCGACGGTTACGACATCAGCGCCGGCCATGTCGATTTCGACGGCCGCGACCTGCTGGCGCTGGAACCGGAGGAACGCGCCGCCGCCGGCGTCTTCCTCGCCTTCCAGTACCCGGTCGAGATTCCCGGCGTCAACAACACCTACTTCCTGCGCAGCGCGCTGAATGCCCAGCGCAAGGCGCGCGGCGAAGCGGAACTCGACTCGGTGCAGTTCCTCAAGCTGGTGCGCGAGAAGATCAAGGTGCTGCACCTGCCCGACACCCTGCTCAATCGCGGCGTCAACGAAGGCTTTTCCGGCGGCGAGAAGAAGCGCAACGAGATCTTCCAGCTCGCCGTGCTGGAACCGAAGCTGGCGATCCTCGACGAAACCGACTCCGGCCTCGACATCGACGCGCTCAAGGCGGTCGCCGACGGCGTCAACGCGCTGCGCACGCCCGAGCGCGCCTTCATCGTCATCACCCACTACCAGCGCCTGCTCGACTACATCAAGCCCGACGTGGTGCACGTGCTGGCCGATGGCCGCATCGTCGAAACCGGTGGACCGGAACTGGCGCTGCAGCTGGAAGAGCATGGATATGCATGGCTGAAGGATCGCGTCGCGCCCGAGGCCGCGGCCTGAGATGAGCGCGCTCTCCGACTCCTTCGCCGTCGCCGAATCCGCGCTGCCGACATCGCGCGAGGAAGCGTGGCGCAGCATGCCGTTGCGCGTGCTGGAACGCCGCGCATTCGTCGCGGCAACGCATCCCGGCGCATCGCCAGGACTGGTGGCGGATATTCCAGCGCCGCGACTGGTCTTCATGCATGGCGCGCTGAGCGAAGCCCTGAGCGACCTCTCCGGACTCGCCGCCGGCGTCACCATCGAACATGGCGTGGTCGTCGATGACGCAACCGACAGCCACGCCTCTGCCTTCACCCGAGCCGCGCTCGCGCAGGCAGCGACGAAAATCACGCTCGCTCCCGCCTCCAGCGCGCGACTGCACATCGTCGAGCTGGGTTTGGCAACCGGCGACGCCGAGCTCTGGCATCGCCATCTGCACATCGACGTCGGCACCGACGCCAGCCTCACTTTGGTCGAACATCAGCTCGCCGCTGGCGCGCATTCGCATTTCGCCAATGGCGCAGTGAATGTTTCCCTCGCTGCCGGCGCCACCATGCGCCACGCGCGGGTGAATGACGATCCCGATGGCGCAACCCGCTTCCTCCACACCGATGTCAGTGTCGCGAGCAAGGCGCATTACGCGCGCTTCGACCTCGAACTTGGCGCGGCACTGAGCCGCCACGAACTCCGCGTCCGCCTCGCCGGCAATGAAGCATCCACCGCCGCGCACGGCGTACTGTTCGGCACCGGCAAGCGCCATGTCGAAACTCGATTGCAGGTGGAGCACGTCGCCCGCGATACCCGCAGCGACCTGCAGTGGCGCGGACTCGCCAGCGGCCGTTCGCGCGTGGTGATGCACGGAGGCATCCGCATCGACGCCGGCGCCGATGGCAGCGACGCGCAACTTTCCAACCGCAACCTGCTGCTCTCCGACAACGCCGAGGTCGACACCCAGCCGGTGCTGGTGATCCACGCCGACGAAGTGAAGGCCGCGCATGGCGCGACGGTCGGCCAGCTCGACGCCAACGCACTGTTCTACCTGCGTTCGCGCGGCGTGCCGGAAACGCAGGCGCGTCGCATGCTCACCGCCGCCTTCGTGCAGTCGTTGCTGTCGCAGGTCGACGATGCCGATATCCGTACCCTGCTCGACACCCGCCTCTCCGCGGCACTCAGGCAACTCGATCCGGTAGACGCCGAATGACGACCACGCCCGACTGGGCCGCGATCCGCGGCGATTTCCCGCTGCTCGCCCGCGAGGTGAACGGCAAGCCGCTGGTCTATTTCGATTCCGCCAACACCTCGCAGAAACCGGCGGCGGTGATCGAAGCGGTCGACGATTTCTATCGCCAGCACAATGCCAACGTCAGCCGCGCGGTGCACACCCTCGGCAGCGAAGCGACCGAAGCCTACGAAGGCGCGCGCCGCAAGCTCGCTGCCTTCCTCAACGTGCGTTCCGACGAGCTGGTGCTGTGCAGCGGCACCACTTTCGCGATTAACCTGGTCGCCTACAGCTGGGCGCTGCCGCGACTGAAGGCCGGCGACGCCATCCTGCTGACGCGGATGGAACACCACGCCAACATCGTGCCGTGGCAGCTGATCGCCGAACGCACCGGCGCGAAGATCAAGGTCGCGGAACTGCGGCCAGACGGCTCGCTCGATCTCGATGCGCTGCATGCGGCGATGATGCCCGACGTGAAGCTTCTCGGCGTGGCGCATGTCAGCAACGTGCTCGGCACGGTGAATCCCGTGCGCGAAATCTGCAGGGAAGCGCGCAGGCGCGGCATCGTCACCGTGGTCGATGGCTCGCAGGCGGTTCCGCACATGGCGGTCGACATCGCGTCGATCGGTTGCGACTTCTACGCCTTCACCGGCCACAAGCTGTGCGGCCCGACCGGCACCGGCGTGCTGTGGGCGCGCCGCGAGCATCTCGAGGCGATGCCGCCCTTCCTCGGCGGCGGCGAAATGATCAAGGAAGTCAGCTTCGACGGCACCGTGTTCAACACGCCGCCACATCGCTTCGAAGCCGGCACGCCGAACATCGCCGGCTTCGTCGGGCTCGGGGCTGCGGTCGATTACCTGCAGGGCATCGGCATGGACGCGATCCACGCCCGCGAGTCGCAGCTGCTGGCGCACGCCACCGCTGTCCTGTCCGACATCCCGGGGATGCGCATTTTCGGCATGGCACCGGGCAAGGCCGCGATCATCTCGTTCGCGATCGAAGGCGCCCACGCCCACGATCTCGCCACCCTGCTCGACATCGAAGGCGTCGCGGTGCGCTCCGGCCAGCACTGCGCGCATCCGCTGCTGCAATTCTTCGGCGTCTCCGCCACCTGTCGCGCTTCGTTCGCCTTCTACAACAGCGAAGACGAGATCGAACGCTTCGCCACCGCCCTGCGCAAGGTTCGTACACTCCTCGCATGAACAATCAGCCCATCCAGTTCCGCGCGGCCGACAGCCGTGACATCCTCGCGCTGGTCGACCTGGTCACGTCGGCCTATCGCGGTGACGACAGCCGCGCCGGCTGGACCACCGAAGCCGACCTGCTCGACGGCATGCGAATCGATGGCGAACGCATCCAGGCCGACCTCGATCGCGACCGCAGCCGCATCCTGATCGCCGAGCGCGACGGCGGAATGCTGGCCTGCGCGCATGTCATGGAAGAGGATGGCGCCGGCTATTTCGGCATGTTCGCCGTGCGTCCGAACCTGCAGGGCGCCGGGCTTGGCAAGCTGATGCTGGCGGAAGCGGAGCGTGTCGCCCGCGATGACTGGTCGCTGCCGGCGATGCGGATGACGGTCATCGACGTCCGCGACGAGTTGATCGCCTTCTACGAACGCCGCGGCTATCAGCGCACCGGCATTCGCAAGCCCTTTCCCTACGGCGATGCGCGTTACGGCCTGCCGAAGCGCGACGACCTGCGCTTCGAGGTCCTGGAGAAACCGTTGTGAGCCACGATGCCCTCAAGGGCTGGGAATACGTCTGCAACGAAGGTGAGCTGCTGCCCGGCGAGAAGCGCACGGTCTGGGACGGCGACACGCCGATCCTGGTCGTCAACCTCGATGGCGACTATTACGCCGTCGAGGACCGCTGCACCCACGAGGACTTCGATCTCTCCGCCGGCGAAGTGAACCAGGAAGACAGCAGCATCGAATGCGTGCTGCATGGCGCCAAGTTCGACCTGCGCAATGGCACCGTGATGTGTCCGCCCGCGTACACCCCTGTCGCGAGCTTTCCCGTGCAGGTGGTCAACGGCGCGATCTGGACGCGCGACAATCGCTGATCAGGCGATTTTTTCATCCGTGAACGGCTGATAGTCCGCTTCCGTCAGCAGGTCCACGCCGCACTGCAGGTCCTCGAGCCACGACAGGAACTGCCCGATCACTTTCCCCTGCATCGGCAATCCATGCTGGGGCACGATCATCGCCGGATCCAGCTGGCGCACCATCTTCACCCACAATCGGGTGGCACGGTTGCTCGCCATGTAGCGACGATGGAAACCCGTCATCTTCGGCAGGATCTGCTCCAGGTCCTCCACGAAATGATAGGGATCTCCGCTCGGGATCAATGCCGCACCGATATCGCCCGAAAACAGGATCCGGCTTTCCACGTCGTAGAAACTCAGGTTGCCGACCGAGTGCATGAAATGCGCCGGCAACACGCGCACCGAGCATTCGCCCAGGGCGATCTCGCCGCCGCGATCGCCTGCCAGCACGTAGCGATCCTTTCCGGCGTTCTGCATGTAGCCCGGGACCACGTGCGGCACGAAACGCCCCCACAGCCTGGAACAGACGATCCGGGCCTGCGAATACAGCAGCCACTTGTCGACCGAACCGATGATGTCGGGATCCTGGTGCGAGCACAGCACCAGATCGATTTCGTGCGGCGGCACGTAACTGCCAAGCGCCAGCATCAGCGGCGTGTAGACCAGCGCGCCACCGGGATCGATCACGGCCGAATGATGGCCATGCTGGATCAGGAACTGATTGGCCTGGATGCCATCGTCGCCCCGGACGAGACCGTTGAAGACCACGCAACGATGATCACCGGATTCGAAAAGAACTGTCGCCATGTCTGTGGATGCCTGGAAGGTGCGGGCATCCTAGCGACGCATGGATCCGGGGAATTGAGCCGGATCAAGATATTCGCAGCGGCTTGGATACCGTGCATCCGGTCACGGACCGGCAGCGGGATTTGCCGTTGTTGCAAATGATAATAATTATCATTTATCATTTCCGGACTGTCCTGACACCCCGGATTCGCCCGCAATGGCCTACATCAAGTCGCGCAAGCACGCCTTGCCCGTCGCCGTCCTCGCCACCAGCCTGAGCCTTGCCCTGCCCGCCGCGGCCGCGACTGGCAACGACACCGGCACCGCATCCAGCGATGACGCCAACCAGCTCGGCCGCGTCGAGGTGAAGGGACAACGCGGCATCAAGCGCGACGAACTGCAATCGACGAAGTTCACCCAGCCGCTGCAGGACACCCCGCAGACCGTGCAGATCATCAGCAGCGACCTGTTCAACCAGCAGGGCGCGACCAACCTGACCGAAGCGCTGCGCAACAGCGCCGGCGTCGGCACCTTCTATGCCGGCGAAAACGGCAGCACCAGCACCGGCGACACCATCAGCATGCGCGGTTTCGATACTTCGAACAGCATCTTCGTCGATGGCGTGCGCGACCTCGGCAGTGTCTCCCGCGATGTCTTCAACATCGAACAGGTGGAAGTGATCAAGGGCCCCGCGGGTACCGATACCGGCCGCGCCGCGCCGACCGGTTCGATCAACATGGTCAGCAAGCAGGCGCAGATGCAGGACGCGATGACGGGCAGCGTGACGGCGGGAAGCGACGGCCAGAAGCGAGTCACCACCGACTGGAAGCAGAAGCTTGGTGCCGACAGCGCGCTGCGCCTCAACCTGATGTGGCAGGACAGCGACGTGCCCGGCCGCGACCACGTCAACAACAGCCGCTGGGGCATCGCGCCGTCGCTGGGGTTCGGCTTGAAAGGCGATACCCGCGTGTGGATCAACCTGCTCCATGTGAAGCAGGACAACGTGCCGGACGGATTCGTGCCGACGATCGGCCTGCCGAGCTGGACGCCGCAAACCGGATTGGCGCAGCTGGCCGGACATCCGGTGGATCCGAAGAACTTCTATGGCACCCGCGCCGACCACGATGACTCGACCACGACGATGGCGACATTGCGCATCGAGCATGATGTCTCCGACAAGGTGATGCTGACCAACACCACGCGCTGGGGCCGTACTACGCAGGACCTCCTGCTGACGTCGTTCATGGTCACCGGCGGCACCGCGGCCAACCCGATGGCCGGCAACGTGAAGTGGACCAATCCCGCCGATCTCTCCACCTACACGCTGGCGCGCAGCACGCCGAACTTCAAGGACCAGGACAACCGCATCTTCACCAACCAGCTGAACCTGCGCGCCGACTTCGCCACCGGCAAGGTGAAGCACTACCTGACCGCAGGCCTGGAATTCACCCGCGAAACGCAGGTTGCGCTCGGCCAGGCGGCCACCGGCGGCAGCGCGTGGACGCCGGCGAACCTCTACGATCCCGACTGGAATGCCTCGGGCCTGACCTGGGCGCACAACGGCGCCGATGGCCACGGCAAGACCACGACGACATCTGCCTATCTGTTCGACACCCTGAAGTTCGGCGAACACCTCCTGCTCACCGGCGGGGTGCGTGCCGATCGCTACCGCACCCAATACGTTGCATCCGCGGTGTGTTCGACGACGCGCGCGCCGTTCTGCGCAACCAATCCGGCAGGCACCGTGTTGCCGAGCGTCGATGCCTCGACGTCGGGCACCCTACTCAACTGGAAGCTCGGCGCGGTGTACAAGTTCGGCGAAACATTGAGCCTCTACGCCAATTCGGCACTGTCGCAACAGCCGCCGGGCGGTGCCAGCTTCACCCTGAGCGCAGCCGGCAACAGCGCCGACAACCCGGCAATGCGCCCGCAAAAGGCGCGCACGCAGGAGATCGGCGCCAAGTGGAGCCCGCTGCAGCAACGCCTGTCATTGAACGCCGCGCTGTTCCGCACCACGGTCGACAACGAGATCAACACCCAGGTGCTGGATGACGCCGGCAACCCGACCCAGACCGGCAGGAAGCGCATCGAAGGCATCGAACTGTCGGCGGTCGGCAACATCAACGAACACTGGCAGGTGTCGGCCGGCTATACCCGCCTGAAGGCCCGCGTGGTGGAAGGCGCGATGACTGCGCAGGACGGCTCGCCCAATCTCACCTACACCCCGGACAACGCCTTCACCGCGTGGACGACCTATCGCTTCGATTCCGGGCTGACCATCGGCGGCGGCGCGCGCCATTCCGGCGAACTGCATCGCGGCACCGACAGCGCGGTCGGCACCCCGCTCTATACCGAGGCGTGGACGGTCTACGATGCCGTGATCTCGCAGGCCATCAACCGCAACCTGACCCTGCGCCTCAACGGCTACAACCTCGGCAACAAGCACTACGTCGCGGCGATCAACAAGAGCGGCTACCGCTACATGCCGGGCGCGGCGCGGACCTTCCTGCTGAGCGCGGACTTCCGCTTCTGAGCCGCGGCTGATACAACGTCGAACCATGTTGCTGCATCTTCCCGGCATCCTGACCCCCGACGAGCTGGCGCACCTGCGTGGTGCGCTTGAAGCGGCGGACTGGACCGATGGCCGCGAAACCGTCGGCGCGCAGGGCGCGCGTGCCAAGCGCAACGAGCAGTTGCCGGAAGCGTCGCCATTGCGCGCGCAACTCGGGAAAATCGTGCTGGCAGCACTTGCGCGCAATCCCGATTACTTCAACGCGGCATTGCCGTTGAAGACATCGGCGCCGCGCTTCAATCGCTATGCCGGCGGCGGCGAATACGGCTTCCATGTCGACGGCGCGATGATGCGATCTGGCGACGGCTACATCCGTTCCGATCTCTCATGCACGCTGTTCCTGTGCGATCCATCGGAATACGACGGCGGCGAACTCATCATCCACGACACCTACGGTGAGCACGAGGTCAAGTTGCCGGCCGGCGATCTGATCCTCTACCCGTCAAGCAGCCTGCATCGAGTCGCGCCGGTGACCCGCGGCGCGCGGTTGGCATCGTTCCTGTGGATCCAGAGCATGATCCGCGACGATGTGCAGCGACAGACCCTGTTCGATCTCGATCTTTCGATCCGGCAGCTCGGCGGCGGCGACACCGGCAATCACGCCGCGATCCTGCGACTGACCGGCATCTACCACAACCTGCTGCGGCGCTGGGCCGACAGCTGACTTCCACGCCATCGACAACGGAACCTTGCACATGGCCTTCAAGATTTTCAGTCACCACCGTACCTTCCGCTGGATGCGCCAGTTCCACCTGTGGATCGGCGCCTGGGGCGCGATCGCGGCCCTGCTGTTCGGCATCACCGGGCTGGTGCTCAACCACCGCATCGGCGACAACGCCTGGCCGCAGGGCAAGACCGAACCGGTGCGCAAGGAACAGCTCGTCGCACCCGCCGAAGTGCGGACATCGCCGGAGGCGATGTCGACGTGGCTGCGACAGGCGCGCGGCCTCGACGCCGACATGATCCGCAAGCCGCGCCCCGGTGGCGACGGCAAACCCGATGGTCCGCAGAAGTGGAATTTCTCCGGCGGCAGCGCGCGCAACAGCTGGAGCGCGGAATACGTGGTCGGCGGCGAGAACGTCGACGTGAAGTGGAGCACCAGCACCCCGCTCGCGGTGTTCAACAAGCTGCACAAGGGCATCGGCGGCACCTGGTGGCGCGTGCTCAGCGACAGCTACGCGATCGCGATGATCCTGCTCGCAATCACCGGCCTGTGGATGTGGGCACGCGGGCGCGGCGCCAGGGAAATGGTGATGAGCGTGTTCGCGCTGGCGGCGCTGGCCACGGGATCAGCCTTCGTCCTGGCGTTCCTGTAACCGCACCAGCAAGGCCGTGCCTGCGCCGTCGAGGCGCAGGTGGCGCGCGCTGCCATCGTCACTGCTGACGAGCGTATCGCCGGCATCGAGGTGCAGGCCTTCGTCGCCATCGACATGCCCTGCGGCGACGTGAAGGGCCCAGGTTTCGCCCGCTGAGGCGAACAGCTGGAGCGAGCCGACCATCGGTCGTACCCACAGCTCGGCGTCGAAGCGATCGCGCCGCCACATCAGATTGAAGTCGGTGGTGGGCCCGTCGATCGGGCCGCCCGAGAGTTCCGCCTCGCCGGGAAACCGCGCGCAGGCGAATGGCGTGTCCAGCCGTACCTCGCGGCCGTCGGCGAAGCGAAGGACCAGGCCATCGCCGCTCAGCAACACGAGGATGCGATCGACGCCGGGGAATCCCGAGAACGGCGCATCACGATCGACGTCGGCGATGGACAGTCGCCACTGCCAGGCTTGGCCATCGCCCGGCCACTGGATCAGTTCGCGGGTGCTGCCGGCGCCATTGGCCCAAGGCTGGCGCGTGCTGTCGTTGGATCGAAGGATGCGGGTGCCCATCGCACCAGTGTAGTGCGTGGCGAAAACTGGCCGTCCGGCCGCACCTCCCAATGCGACCGGACGACCGACCTCCTTGTCACTCCCCCATCTGCGGTAACCCGGGCATCCTTGCCCGTCGCAACGCTCCGCTCACTCCCGGCATCTGCGTTGCTGCTCCCCCGTGCTGCACAGTCTCCGCCGCAGCGTGGCCGCCGTCTGTCGGCGCGATGCGCGCCGTGGGGTCAGGAAAATCCGACACGCGCCGGCGGCGCTAAAATGGCGTTTTCGCACCGGAGTCGCGCGTGGACATCGCCAAACTGAAGGCCTTCGTCGGCAACAAATGGGACGCGGACATCGTCCCGCAGCTGGTGCGCTACATCGCCATTCCCAACAAGTCGCCGATGTTCGACGCCGATTGGCAGGCGCACGGCTACATGGACCAGGCGGTTTCTCTGATGGAAACCTGGGCCAGGGCGCAGGACCTCCCCGGCATGCAGGTCGAAGTGGTGCGCCTGGAAGGCCGCACGCCGCTGATCTTCCTCGACATCCCGGCGCAAGGCGAAGGCAGCGGCGACGATTGCGTGCTGCTGTACGGCCATCTCGACAAGCAACCGGAAATGACCGGCTGGGACGACGACCTCGGCCCGTGGAAGCCGGTGCTGAAAGGCGACCGCCTGTACGGTCGTGGTGGCGCCGACGACGGTTACGCGATCTTCGGTTCGCTCACCGCCATCCTGGCGTTGCGCGAGCAGAACGTGCCGCACGCGCGTTGCGTGGTGATGATCGAAGCCTGCGAGGAATCCGGCAGCTATGACCTGCCCGCCTACGTCGATCACCTCGCCCCGCGCATCGGCAAGCCGTCGCTGGTGGTCTGCCTCGACTCCGGCTGCGGCAACTACGACCAGCTGTGGTGCACGACGTCCTTGCGCGGCCTCGCCGGCGGCAACCTGCGCATCGACGTGCTGCATGAAGGCGTGCACTCCGGCGATGCGTCCGGCATCGTGCCGTCGAGCTTCCGCATCCTGCGCGAACTGCTCGATCGCGTCGACGACGAGAAGACCGGCAAGATCCGCCTCGACGGCCTGTTCGTCGATGTTCCCGCCGAACGCAAGGCGCAGGCGGCGAAGGTCGCCGAGGTGCTGGGCGACGAGGTGTGGAACAAGTTCCCCTTCATGGACGGGATGACGCCGATGGCCGGCGACAATACCGAGCGCGTGCTCAATCGCACCTGGCGCCCGGCGTTGTCGATCACCGGCGCCGATGGCATGCCGCCGCTGTCGTCTGCCGGCAACGTGCTGCGCCCGTTCACCTCGGTGAAGCTGTCGCTGCGCCTGCCACCGACGCTCGACGGCACGGCCGCGGGCAACCTGCTGCGCGACACCCTGCTGAAGGATCCGCCGAACGGTGCAAAGGTCAGCTTCGAGCTCGAGAAATCATCAGCGGGCTGGAATGCACCGGCGCTGGCGCCGTGGCTGGAACAGGCGATCGATGCCGCGAGCCAGGCAAGCTTCGGCAAGCCGGCCATGTACATGGGCGAAGGCGGCTCGATTCCCTTCATGGGCATGCTCGGCGAAAAATTCCCGGGCGCGCAGTTCATGATCACCGGGGTGCTCGGCCCGCATTCGAACGCGCACGGCCCGAACGAGTTCCTGCACATCCCGATGGGCAAGGGCGTGACGGCGTGCGTGGCACAAGTCGTCGCCGCGCATTACGCCGCGAGCCTGCGCGGCGAGACATCGGGCAGCGCGGTTGCACCGGACAGCGGGCAACGGCATGGCGATCACGGGTGTTGTTGATTCGCACGCGCTGGTGGCGTGGGTCACCACTCCGCTGCACGGGACGCCGTGAATACGTCCATGTAGGCTCATGCGCCGCATCCATGCGGCGCAATGCCCGCGCAGCGGAGTAGCAACCCACTTCCGCGCGCGTGTTGTGGCTTTCTGAGAGAAAAGCGAAAAGCTCGCCACCGGCGGCGCCTGTGCGGTTCGTCCGTCTCGCCGACCATACGAGGCATGGATGCCGAGTCGAGCCTCCATGGATGGATTCACGGCGTGTCGGCGAGACGGATAACCGCTGCAGGCGCTCAGCCGGGCGATGCTTTCGCGAAGGTGCTTACCCGCGCTCCGACGGATAAATCCGCCACGCCCGCGGCAGCACGCCAATCGTTGAACCGACTGCCGGAACATCGATATCCGATCCGACGGCGAGATCGAGCTCCAGCAGCCGCGATTGCGCATCCACCTGCGCCTCGACCGTGATGCGTCCGGAACGCAGATGCGTCGCCAGCACCGTCGCGGGAATTCCCGATGCGGCATCAACGATCTCGAGATCGTGCGGACGTACGTACAACCGTGCGTGCCCGGCAGCGACATCCGTGGGAACGGTATAACTGTTGCCATCGATGCCGAAGCGACCATCGATCACCCGGCCATCCAGTGCGTTGGCGCGACCGATGAAATCGAACACGTACTCCGATGCCGGCGCCTCGTAGATTTCGCGCGGCGTGCCGACCTGCTCGATCCGGCCTTCGCGCAACACCACCACGCGATCGGCCAATTCGAGTGCCTCTTCCTGATCGTGGGTGACGAACAGCGTCGTCTGCCCGGTCTGTTCGTGCAGCGTGCGCAGCCAGCGCCGCAGGTCGACGCGCACCTTGGCATCGAGCGCGCCAAATGGTTCGTCGAGCAGCAGCAGGCTGGGATCGATCGCCAATGCACGCGCCAGCGCCACGCGCTGGCGCTGGCCGCCCGACAACTGCTCGGGATAGCGACCGCCGAATTCGTCGAGCTGGATCAACCGCAGCAATTCCTGCACGCGCTGGCGGATCGTCGCCTTGTCCGGCCGCCGCGAACGCGGGCGACTGCGCAGGCCGAAGGCGATGTTTTCCGAAACCGTCATGTGGCGGAACAGCGCGTAGTGCTGGAACACGAAGCCGACATTGCGCTGGCGCAGGCTGAGGCGCGTGGCATCGACATCGCCGAACAGCACCTGGCCGGAATCGGCATCGAGCAGACCGGCGATCACCCGCAGCAACGTGGTCTTGCCCGAGCCCGACGGCCCCAGCAGTGCGACCAGCTCGCCCGACGCGATGTCGAGGTCGACCGCATCGAGTGCGGCGGTCTTGCCGTAGCGCTTGCCGAGTTGGCGGATGTGGAGATCCATGCCCTGCCTCGCCGCGACCGCCCCGGGATGGGCGACCGTCGGCGGATGATGCCGCGCCGCGGTCGCGTTACGCAAACCGTACCCTGCCACCGGCGCACCGGGGGAAACAACTCCAAGTCGCGCCATGTCAATGCTTCCGATGCGTTTGGGCGAGCGAATCGCCGTGGCTCGATTCCAGCCAGAATTTCGCCACCAGCGTGACCAGCGCGAGTCCGCTGAGCAGCGATGCCGCGGCGAAGGCCGCAGTGGCGTTGAATTCGTTGTAGAGGATTTCGATGTGCAGCGGCAGCGTGTTGGTGAGCCCGCGAATGTGGCCGGACACCACCGATACCGCACCGAATTCACCCATCGCGCGCGCACTGCACAACAGCACGCCGTAGAGCAGCCCCCACTTGATATTGGGCAGGGTGACGCGCCGGAACATCGTCCAGGCACCGGCGCCGAGCGAACGCGCCGCGAGCTCTTCGTCGCTGCCCTGCTGTTGCATCAGCGGGATGAGTTCGCGCACCACGAACGGAAAGGTGATGAACAAGGTCGCCAGCACGATGCCGGGACGCGCGAACAGGATCTTGATGTCGAAGCGTTCCAGCAATGGCGCGAACCAGCCGTGGGTGGTGCTGAACAACAACACCAGGCACAGGCCCGCCACCACCGGCGACACCGCGAACGGCAAATCCACCAGGGTCAACAGCACGCGCTTGCCGATGAATTCGAAGCGCACGACCGCCCACGCCATCAGGGTGCCGAACACGGCGTTGACCGGAATCACCACTGCCGCGGTGAACAGCGTCAGCTTGAGTGCGGCCACGGCGTCGGGATCGCGCAGGGCCGACCACCAGGCGTGGAAGCCGTCACCGAATGCGGCGGCGAGCACCATCAACAATGGCAGCACCACCAGTCCGACCAGGACCATCACCGCGAGCGCGATCAGGACGATGCGCAACCACCATGGTTCGCGCAGGGCGTTATCCATGGCCGCGCCTCGCGCGTGCGTAACGGGACAGTGATGGCAGCGCGTTGATCGCCAGCAGGCAGGCGAACGATGCCGCAAGCAGCAATGCGGCGATCGCGATCGCGCCGTCGTAGTCGTATTCCTCGAGGCGGATGGTGATCAGCAACGGCGCTATCTCGGTCGAGTACGGTTTGTTGCCGGCGATGAAGATCACCGAACCGTATTCCCCCAATGCACGCGCGAACGCCAGCGAAAACCCGGTGAGCAGCGCCGGCAACAGTTCCGGCAGGATCACCCGGCGCAGCGTGGTGAAGCGCGACGCACCCAGTGACACCGCAGCCTCCTCCTGGTCGCGACCGAGCGTTTCCAGCACCGGCTGCACCGTGCGCACCGCGAATGGCAAGCCGATGAAGACCAGCGCGATGACGATGCCGATCCAGGTGTAGGCGATCTTCAAGCCCATCGGCTCGACGAAGCGACCGATCCAGCCATGGCTGGAATAGATCGCCGTCAACGCGATGCCGGCTACCGCGGTCGGCAAGGCGAACGGCAGGTCGACCAATGCGTCGAGCAGGCGTCGGCCCGGGAAGCGGTAGCGGACCAGTACCCATGCCACCAGTGCGCCGGCGACCAGCGCCAGCAACGATGCCGCGAGCGATGCACCGAAACTCAGCTTCAACGCGGCTTGTACGCGCGGATCGTGGATCGCGCGCGACCAGCCTGCCGTACCAAGCCCCAGCGCATGCCAGGCCAGGGCCAGCAACGGCAGCAGCACGACGATGCCAAGCCATGCCATGCCGAGACCGAGGCTCAATCCGAACCCCGGCAACGGACGCCGTCGACGCGGCGCGAGCAATGGAACGGACAGGGCCGGCGCGTTCACGGGATCAGACCGTCAGTGCGCGCGCTTGGCGTTGATCTGGTCGAAGAAACCGCCATCGGCGAAGTGCTGCGCCTGCGCCTTCTTCCAGCCGCCGAACGCGTTGTCGATCGTCACCTGCGTCACCTTGGGGAAGCGCGCGAGTTCGGCGGCGGGCACCTTGTCGGGTTCGGCCGGGCGATAGAAATGCTTCACCGCAATCTGCTGTCCCTGCGGTGAATACAGGAAGCGCAGATAGGCCTCGGCCTGCTTGCGGGTGCCGTGCTTCTCGACGTTCTTGTCGACCCAGGCCACCGGCGGTTCTGCGCGGATGCTCAGCGACGGCACCACGATCTCGAACTTGCCGCGGGTGTCGGCTTCATTCACCGTCAACAGCGCCTCGTTTTCCCAGGCGATCAGCACGTCGCCAATGCCGCGCTCGACAAAGGTGGTGGTCGAACCGCGCGCGCCGGTATCGAGCACGGGCACGTTGCCGTACAGGCGCGTGAGGTAGTCGAACACCTTGCCGCCATCGCGATACTGGTGCGATGCCCACGCCCACGCAGCGAGATAGTTCCAGCGCGCACCGCCGGAGGTCTTCGGGTTCGGCGTGATCACCGCGACGCCGGGCTTGGTCAGGTCACCCCAGTCGTGGATGGCTTTCGGGTTGCCCTTGCGCACCAGGAACACGATGGTCGAGGTATAGGGGGAGCTGTTGTGCGGTAGACGCGATTGCCAATTCGCGGGCAGCAACTTGCCCTTGTCGGCGATCGCATCGATGTCGGCGGCAAGTGCCAACGTGACGACGTCGGCTTCAAGGCCATCGATCACCGCGCGCGCCTGCTTGCCGGAACCACCGTGCGAGGCGCGGATATCCACCGTCTCGCCGGTCTGCTGCTTCCATTGCGCCGCGAACGCCTGGTTGACGTCGGCGTAGAACTCGCGCGTCGGATCGTAGGAAACATTGAGCAGGCTGCTCGCCCTGGCATTGACCGCTGCCGTGATCAGGACAAGCCCGGCAACCACGCTCAGGAAGATCTTGTTCATCGCGGAATCCTTCACGGAATCGGGAGGGGAATCTGCAGCGGGCGCGTCGCCGGCGCCACGCCGACTTCGGGAGAATCTGGCACGACGGATGTTCATATTTCGTAATTTCCTTCAAGGAGGCGAGCCACCACCCGTTCCGCAAGGGCTTGGGCGGATGCGCTGGTGGTATCGAGCACGATGTCCGCGGATTCCGGCGCCTCGTAGGGCGAATCGATGCCGGTGAAATTGGGGAGCTCGCCGCGACGCGCCTTGGCATACAGGCCTTTCACGTCACGGTCTTCCGCAACCTGCAACGGCGTGTCGACGAAGACTTCGATGAAATCACCGCTGTCGAACAGGTCGCGCGCGGCCTTGCGTTCGGCGCGGAACGGCGAGATGAAGCTGACGAGCACGATCAACCCGGCATCGGTCATCAGCTTCGCCACTTCGGCGACCCGGCGCAGGTTCTCGACGCGATCGGCATCGGTGAAGCCGAGATCGCGATTGAGCCCGTGGCGAACGTTGTCGCCATCGAGCACGAAGGCATGGAGGCCGAGCGCATGCAGGCGCTTGTCGACGAGATTGGCGATCGCCGATTTGCCTGCGCCCGACAATCCGGTGAACCACACGCAACGTGGTGCCTGCCCCTTGCTGCGCGCGCGTGCCGATTTGTCGACATCGAGGTGCTGCCAGTGGATGTTGCCGGCGCGACGCAGGGCGAAGTCGAAGGTGCCGGCAGCGACGGTGGCGTTGTCGAGGCGATCGATCAGGATGAAACCACCCAGCGTGCGGTCGTCCTGGTAGCTGTCGAACGCGATCGACTGGTCCAGCGAGAGGTTGCAGACGCCGACTTCGTTGAGATCGAGTTGGCGCGCCGCGAGTTGTGCCTGGGTATTGACGTCGATGCGGTGCTTGATCTCGGTGACCGTGGCATTGACTGTGCGCGTGCCCGACTTGAGCAGGTAGGCGCGCCCGGGCAGCAGCGGCGATTCGTTCATCCACAGCACGTGCGCGGCGAATTGGTCGGCGACCTGCGGCGGGTGCGTGGCGGCGGCAAGCACGTCGCCGCGGCTGACGTCGACTTCATCCGCAAGCGTGAGCGTGACCGCCTGGCCCGCCGTCGCGACCGCGAGATCGCCATCGGCGGTGACGATGCGTTCGACCTGCGTTCGCTGGCCCGATGGCAGCACCACCACGTCGTCGCCGGGATGCACGCGGCCGGAAGAAATCGTGCCGGAGAACCCGCGGAAATCCTGGTGCGGGCGATTCACCCACTGCACCGGGAAGCGCAGGCTGGCATCGTCGCGCGCATCTTCGATGTCGACGCTCTCCAGCCATTCCAGCAAGGTCGGGCCGTGGTACCACGGCGTCGCTGTCGAACGCTGTAACAGGTTGTCGCCCTTCAGCGCCGACAGCGGCACGGCCTGCACGTTGGCGATGCCGAGTTGCGTCGCCAGCGCGCGGTAGTCGCGCTCGATCCGTTCGAACACCGCCTGGTCGTAGCCGACGAGATCGAGCTTGTTGACCGCCAGCACCACATGGCGGATGCCGAACAGCGACAGGATGTAGCTGTGGCGGCGCGTCTGCTGCAACAGGCCCTTGCGGGCATCGACCAGCACCACGGCGGCGTCGGCGGTGGATGCGCCGGTCGCCATGTTGCGGGTGTACTGCTCGTGGCCGGGGCAATCGGCGACGATGAACTTGCGTTTCTCGCTGCCGAAGAAACGGTAGGCGACATCGATGGTGATGCCCTGCTCGCGTTCGGCGGCGAGGCCGTCGAGCAGCAAGGCGTAGTCGATGTCATCGCCCTGGGTGCCGTGGCGGCGACTGTCCTGCGCGAGCGCATCGAGTTGGTCGGCGAACAGGCCCTTGCTGTCGTGGAGCAGGCGCCCGATCAGCGTGCTCTTGCCGTCATCGACGCTGCCGCAAGTGATGAAGCGCAGCAGCGTATTCGCCTCGTGGTGGCGGAGGTAATCGGCGACGCCCATCAGAAATAGCCCTCCTGCTTCTTCTGTTCCATCGAAGCGGAAGGATCGTGGTCGATCATCCGGCCCTGGCGTTCGGAAGTGGTCGCGACCAGCATTTCCCCGATCACTTTCTCGAGCGTGTCGGCGTCGGATTCGATGGCGCCTGTCAGCGGGTAGCAACCGAGGGTGCGGAAACGCACCCGGCGGAGCGTTGGCGCCTCGCCCGCGCGCAGCGGCAGGCGCTCGTCGTCGACCATGATCAATGCACCGTCGCGCTCCACCACCGGGCGTTCGGCGGCGAGATACAACGAGGGCACCTCGATGCCTTCGCGGTAGATGTAGAGCCAGATGTCGAGTTCGGTCCAGTTCGACAGCGGGAACACCCGCACCGATTCGCCAGCGGAAATTCGCGTGTTGTACAGCGACCACAGTTCCGGGCGCTGTTGCTTCGGGTCCCAACGGTGCTGGGCATTGCGGAAGGAGAAGATGCGTTCCTTGGCGCGCGACTTCTCCTCGTCGCGGCGGGCGCCACCGATCGCGGCATCGAAGCCATGGGCATCCAGCGCCTGCTTCAACGCCTGCGTCTTCATCACGTCGGTATGGACGGCAGCGCCATGGGTGATCGGGCCGATGCCGCGGGCGATGCCATCGGGATTGCTGTGCACGCGCAAATCGATCCCGGTCTCGGCGGCGCGGCGATCGCGGAAGGCGATCATCTCGCGGAACTTCCAGCCGGTATCGACGTGCAGCAACGGGATCGGCGGACGTCCGGGTGCGAATGCCTTCAACAACAGGTGCAGCAGGACCGAGCTGTCCTTGCCGATCGAATAAAGCAGCACCGGGTTGCGGAACTCGGCCGCGACCTCGCGCAGGATGTGGATGCTCTCGGCCTCGAGGCGATCAAGATGCCCGAGCGCCACGACGGGCGCTGGAACCTCAGCAGGCATGGTTGCGGTGGCGAACTGCAGCGACAAGGCGGTGTCCTGGTGCGGGCATTGGCATGACCGCAACGACTGCGTGCAGGTGCGGGCAAGAACGAGTATCGACAGCGCATCCGCGTGCAGGAAATGCGCGCGCGGCATAAGGACATGACCGCGGGTGCTTATGCGACGATGGATATATCCGCATAACCATCGCTCCTTATGCGCGAGGGGTCGCGATTCCTAATCTGTCCGTTAAAGCAGATTCGTATCCCGCCCATGCCCGCCGCCCTGCCCAATCAATTCCAGCCGATCACAGAGGAAAACGCCGCCCTGCTCGACCGGTTGACCGAATCGCTCGATCACGGCGGGCTGTGGTGGCTGTCGGGCTATGCCGCCGGCCTCGCCCGTGGACGCACCGCGCCGGCAGCGGCGTTGGCTACCGCTGCAAGCGAAGCCACCACCGCACCTCAACTCACCATCGTCTACGGCAGCCAGACCGGCAACGCCAAGCGCCAGGCCGAAGCGTTGTCCGCACAGGTCGAGTCCGCCGGTTTCGGCGTACGCCTGCTGCGCGCCGATGCGTACCCGCTGCGCGAGCTCAAGAACGAGCGCCATCTCGTCATCGTCATCAGCACGCAGGGCGATGGCGATCCGCCCGATGACGCCCGCGCCTTCGTCGAATTCGTCGCCGGCAAGCGGGCGCCGAAGCTGCCCGACCTTCGCTACTCCGTGCTCGCGCTCGGCGATTCCAGCTACCCGCAATTCTGCGCGATCGGCCGCCAGCTCGACGAACGCCTTGCCGAACTGGGTGCCAGGCGCTGGTTCGCACGTGGCGATGCCGATCTCGATATCGAAACCGTCGCCTCGCCATGGATGGCGACGGCGCTGGCTGCAGCGAGGGAGGCGCTGAAGCCACAGGTGCCGCTGGCCACCGTCACGCCGCTGCGTCCCCATGCGCAAACGGCCGCCAGCATCTATTCGCGCGACCATCCGTTCCCCGCCGAAATGCTGGTGAACCAACGCATCACCGGTCGCGGCAACCGCAGGACGACATTGGACAAGGATGTCCGCCATGTCGAGCTGTCCCTGGAAGGTTCCGGCCTCAAGTACGAACCGGGCGACGCGCTCGGCGTGTGGCCGGTCAATCCTCCGCGCCTGGTCGATGCGCTGCTGGCGACGCTGCAGCTCGATGGCGATGCCGGCATCAGCCAGGGCGACCAGACACTGCCGCTACGCGAATGGTTGTCGACGAAACGCGAGATCACCCGCCTGTCGCGCCCGTTCCTGGTCCGGCATGCCGAACGTGCCGGTGCCGCCGCGCTCGACGCCATCCTCGCGGCGAACGACACGGCGGCGCTGGCCGACCTTCTTGCCAATCGCCAGTTGATCGACCTGCTGCGCGACTACCCGGCGGCATGGAATGCGGACGACTTCGTCGCAGCGCTGCGCCCGCTGGTGCCGCGGCTGTTTTCGATCGCGTCGAGCCCGCGACTCGTCGGCGAGGAAGTCCATCTCACCGTCGCCCATGTCGAATACGCGGTGGAAGGAGATATCGACCCGCGTTGGGGGACCGCTTCGAATTTCCTCGCGCGCAGCGACGGAGGCGCGACGATCCCGGTCTTCATCGAGCGCAACGAACGTTTCCGCCTGCCGGATGACGCCAGTCGCGACATCATCCTGATCGGCCCCGGCACCGGCGTCGCGCCCTTCCGCGCCTTCGTGCAGGAACGTGCGGAAACCGGCGCGAGCGGGCGCAACTGGCTGTTCTTCGGCAATCCGCATGCGCACAGCGATTTCCTCTACCAGCTGGAATGGCAGGACGCGCTGAAGTCCGGCGCGCTGCATCGCCTCGACCTCGCCTTCTCGCGCGACCAGGCGCACAAGATCTACGTGCAGGACCGCCTGCGCGAACGCGGCGCCGATGTCTATGAATGGCTGCAATCGGGCGCGCACCTGTATGTCTGCGGCGACGCCACCCGCATGGCGAAGGACGTGCACGCGGCCTTGCTCGACATCATCGCCAGCCATGGCGGCAAGTCGGCCGATGAAGCCGGCGACTACCTCAACGAACTGCAGGCGCAGGGTCGTTACGCACGGGACGTTTACTGATGGGCACGCATACCGTCGAAGAGATCAAGCGCGACAGCCAGCGGTTGCGCGGCACGATCGCGGAATCGCTGCTCGACCCGGTCACCGGCGCGTTCCCCCATGACGACGAACGCCTGGTCAAGTTCCACGGCAGCTACCTGCAGGATGACCGCGACCTGCGCGAGGAACGCCGCAAGCAGAAACTCGAGCCCGCCTACGGCTTCATGATCCGCACGCGCACTCCGGGCGGCGTGGTGTCGCCGGAACAGTGGCTGAAACTCGACCATGTCGCCACCACCTACGCCGAACGCGGCCTGCGCATCACCACCCGCCAGGCCTTCCAGTTCCACGGAGTGATCAAGCGCGAACTCAAGGCGACGATGCAGGCGATCAACGCCGCGATGATCGACACCGTCGCCGCCTGCGGCGACGTCAACCGCGGCATCATGGTCGCGGCCAATCCGCACGAATCGCGTGCCTACGCCGGCATCCACGCCCAGGCGGCGGCATTGTCGAAGCATCTCGCCCCGCGCAGCCGCGCCTATTACGAAATCTGGCTGGACGAGGAACGCGTCGCCGGCAGCGGCGAGGAAAACGAGGCGATCTACGGCGAGACCTACCTGCCGCGCAAGTTCAAGATCGGTTTCGCGATCCCGCCCTACAACGACATCGACGTGTTCGCCCAGGACCTGGGCTTCATCGCCATCATCGAGGATGGTGAAGTCGTTGCGTACAACGTCGCCGCCGGCGGCGGCATGGGCGCGACCCACGGCGACCCCCTCACCTATCCGCGACTTGGCAACCTGCTCGGCTCGATCGCGCCCGGCGAGGTCACCGCGATCACCGAAGCAGCCATCACCACCCAGCGCGACTGGGGCGATCGCGTGCTGCGCAAGCATGCGCGCCTGAAGTACACCATCGATGATCGTGGTGTCGACGCGTTCAAGCACGAAGTCGAATCGCGTTCCGGCATCACCTTCGCCGAACCGCGCGACTACAGCTTCATCCACAACGGCGACCGTTTCGGCTGGATACAAGGCGAGAACGGACTGTGGCACCTCACGCTGCGCATCGTGTCGGGGCGCATCCTCGACGGCGAACAACCACATCTCAGCGGCCTGCGCGCCATCGCCACGCGCCTGCTCGCCATCGATCCCGCCACGGCATCACCGGAATTCCGGATGACGCCGAACCAGAACCTGGTGATCGCCAACATCCCGGACGGCGAACGCGCGGGCATCGACGCCCTGGTCGCCGCGCATGGACTCGCGGCACATGAAACCGCTTTGCCGCTGCGCCGGAACGCGATTGCCTGCGTCGCGCTGCCGACCTGCGGTCTCGCCATGGCCGAAGCCGAACGCTACCTGCCCGATATCCTCACCCGCTTCGAGGCACTCCTCGCAAGGCATGGCCTTTCCGGACAACCGATCCATTTCCGCATCAGCGGCTGTCCGAACGGCTGCTCGCGGCCGTACCTCGGCGAAATCGCGCTGGTCGGCAAGGCGCCCGGCCGCTACAACCTGATGCTCGGCGGCGACCATCGCGGCCAGCGCCTCAACGCGCTCCACCGCGAGAACATCGACGAAGCCGCGATCCTCGCCGAACTCGATCAATTGCTGGAACGCTACGCCAGCGAACGCAGGGACGACGAATATTTCGGCGATTTCCTCGTGCGCTCCGGCGTCGTCGTCGCCCGCGCCCTGAACCTGGAACTCGCAGCATGACTCCGCCCGATCCCGCCGACGCCGCGCAATCGCCGCAGGCATTGGCTTCCCTCAATCGCTGGCTTGAACTGCGCACGGCCGAAGAGCGCGTCGCCTGGGCGCTGGCAGACCTTCCCGGCATTCATGCCTTGTCGTCGAGCTTCGGCGCGCAGGCCGCGGTGTCCCTGCACATGGTCACCCGCGAGCAACCGGACATCCCGGTGGTGCTGGTCGATACCGGCTACCTGTTCCCGGAAACCTATCGCTTCATCGATGAACTCAGCGAACGGCTGTCGCTCAACCTCAAGGTTTATCGCCCGCAGATCGGCATCGCGTGGATGGAAGCGCGGTTCGGCAAGTTGTGGGAACAGGGCGTCGATGGCATCGAGCGCTACAACCGCCTGCGCAAGGTCGAGCCGATGCAGCGCGCGCTCGCCGAACTCGGCGCGCGCACCTGGATTTCCGGCATCCGTCGCAGCCAATCGCGCAGCCGAGCCGCCACCGACATCCTGCAACGTCGCGATGGCCGCTGGAAACTGCATCCGCTCGCCGACTGGAGCGATCGCGATGTCTGGAACTACCTCCAGCGCCACGACCTGCCCTATCACCCGTTGTGGCACGACGGCTATGTCTCGATCGGCGACATCCACACCACGCGCCGCCTCGAGGACGGCATGAGTGAGGAAGACACGCGCTTCTTCGGCCTCAAGCGCGAATGCGGACTGCACGAGGCGTGGAACGATCCCGGCCAGGCCGCTGCCTAGTCACGCATTGTCCTGCATCAGGCGGCGATGGTTTCGCTGAGCTCCGTCCAGCCCGGGGGCGTCGGCCAATCCGCTTCGACATTGCCTTCCAGCACGCGGCGGACATCGCGACGATCCAGCTGCGGCGCCACGGCATGCAGCAATTCGGTGGCGTAATCGCGCAGCACGCGCTCGCGCGGCAACACCGCCCAGGCGATGCACTCGGGAATCGACGCTGGCGCCGCCAGCGCGACCAGGTCGGAATCCTCCGCAGTCAACGCCATCTCGGCCAGCAAGCCAACACCGAGTCCGGCGCGCACATAGGTCTTGATGAGATCGGCATCACGCGCGGTCATCGCCAGCTGCGGCTCCAGGCCTTCGGCAGCGAATGCACGCCGCAGCGAGGAATCGGGGCGGATCGACGACTCGTAACTCACCAGCGGATACGCCGCCAGTTGCGCCAGTGTCGGCGCACCGATCGACGCCAGCGCATGCTCGCGCGGCACCAACACCTTGCGCTGCCAGCGGAACAGCGGCACCGCGATGCCGCCATCCGGCACATGGCCGGCAGTACTGATCAACGCGAAATCGGCCTCGCCGCTGGCCAGCATGTTCAGCACCTCGCTGTCCGAGGTGGGCATCAGGTGCACGCTCACCTGCGGATACGCGCGCTTCAAACGCGCCACCGCCTGCGGCAACACGAAGCGCGCCTGCGTGTGGGTGGTCGCCAGCACCAGGCGACCGTTGGCGTCGCTGCGCTGGTTGGCGGCGTAGGCACGGATGTTGGCGGCTTCGGCGAGCAGCCGGCGTGCGTGCACCAGCACCTGCATGCCGCCGCTGGTGATGCCGTCGAGGCTGCGGCCCTTGCGCGAGAACAGCAGGAAGCCGAGTTCGTCCTCGAGCTGCTTCAACTGTTTCGACATGCCCGGCTGCGTCGCGTGCACGCGTTCGGCGGCCACGGTGATGTTGAGGCCGGAATCGGCGATGGCGACGAGGTAGCGGAGCTGGGTGAGGGTCATGACGTAGCCCGGCAGAGATCAGGCCACTCGCGATATCGCCGAATGGTTATCTCTTTATTCGAATGAAGAGATAAATCTACAACTCCTATGACGCCCATGTCCAGCGGGGTTTATGCCTTTTCAGAATAAGCCATATCGGGCTCGTTATTTCCGCCCGGGCATCAGCCATCGCAAGGTGGGATGCGCCACCACTGCCTGCCCGCCCGATGACCAGCCGGCTGTTTCCCCTCTTCGCCGACCTCCGCAATCGCACCGTCCTGGTGGTCGGCGGCGGCGGCGTGGCCCGGCGCAAGGTCGCGGCCCTGCTCGATACCGGAGCCCGCATCGTCGTCGGTGCGTCACAGCTGGACCGGGAGCTGGAAGCATTGGCAGCGAAAGACCGGATCGAGACGATCACGGGTGACTTCGTGGATGCGTGGCTCGACGACGCCTGGCTGGTGATCGCAGCCACCGATGATGCCGCCACCAATCACGCGATTGCTGCTGCCGCCGAGTCACGGCGCATCTTCGCCAACGTGGTCGACGACGCCGAATTGTCGAGCATCCACCTGCCCGCGCGCGTCGAGCGCGGCCCGCTGCAGATCGCCATTTCCAGCGGCGGCGGCGCACCGATGCTGGCGCGCCACATTCGCGAACAACTGGAGATCCAGTTCGACGAATCGCTGGGCGCGCTGGCCGAATTGCTGCAGCGATCACGTGCGCGCATCCGCGCGAAACTGGAAGATCTTCCTGCGCGCCGCCGCTTCTTCGATCGCGTGCTTGCCGGTCCGATCCCGGCGTTGCTGCGCCGTGGCGACACGATCAGCGCGGAACGCGCCCTGCAGGCGAACATCGATTCCGCATCGCCCCTGCTCGGCCGCGTCGCGCTGGTCGGCGCCGGCCCCGGCGACCCAGGCCTGCTGACGTTGCGCGCATTGCGCCTGCTCAACGAAGCCGACGTCATCCTCCACGACCGCCTCGTCAGCGACGACGTGCTGGCACTGGCGCGACGCGATGCCGAATTGATCGAAGTCGGCAAGCACGTCGGTGGTGATCATCACGCCACCCAATCCGCCATCCATCGCCTGCTGGTGGAACACGCAAAATCCGGCAAGCGCGTGGTCCGCCTCAAGGGTGGCGATCCCTTCGTGTTCGGCCGTGGCGGCGAAGAACTGGAAGCATTGCAGTTGCATGGCATCGATTTCGAAGTGGTGCCCGGCATCACCGCAGCGGTCGCCTGCGGCGCTTACGCCGGCATACCGCTCACCCATCGCGAACACGCGCAGTCGGTCCGTTTCGTCACCGCGCACACCAAGGGCGACGACGACATCGACTGGCAGGCATTGGCGCAGGATCGCCAGACCCTCGCTTTCTACATGGGTGTGTCGGGACTCGAGCGCATCCGCGATCGCCTGGTCGCGCACGGGCGCAGCGCGAACACGCCGATCGCGCTCGTCGAAAACGGCACGCGCGCCGGACAACGCGTGGTCATCGGGACACTGGCCGAGCTCCCGGAACTGGCGCGCGTGCACGGGGTGGCCGCGCCGGCGATCCTGTTCGTCGGCGAAGTGTCGGCACTGGCGACCCGCCTGCACTGGTTCGGTGCAGCCCCGCTGCAGGGACTACCCGCATCTGCGCGGGACGCGGCCCTGGCCCGCGCCGCCTGAACCGCGACGCCACCCCCCAGGACCGCCCATGCCGCAGGGCAACAGCGCCCACACCCGGACCTTGCTAGGATCGGCCGGCAACACTCCCACCACTCAAGAGGGATTCAGAGATATGGGCGGCATCCTGTACACCATCATCATCGGCGCAGTCATCGGCATCCTTGCGCGCTTCTTCAAGCCCGGCGCGGATCCGATGGGCTGGATCCTGACGATCATCCTCGGCATCGTCGGCGCGTACGTCGGCAGCCTGCTGTACCACGGCGGCGGCTTCGTCGGCTTCGCGATCTCGATCGTCTGCGCCATCATCCTGCTCTTCATCTACGAATTCGTCCGCGGCAAGATGGCCAGCAGCAACAGCTGACGTCCATCCGCAACGAAGCAAGACAGCAACGCCCCGGTCCGCCGGGGCGTTGTCACATGGGTCACAGTTCCGCGCATTGCCATCGGTGCAGGCCGGCGACGAGGCTTGCATCATATTTTGCCGTGCTAGTGTCCGGCGAATACACCTTCCGGCCTCGACACCCATGCGCACCAGACTGCTTTGGACAGCCTGCCTGCTGGCGGCTGCAACCAGCCTGCCGATCACCGCCGCCGAAAAAAGGGACGCCGACGAAGAAGCCTGGATCGCCGCGCGCGATGCCGGCGCAACGGCTGGATTCAAGGCTTATCTGAAGGAATTCCCCAAGGGCCGCCACGCCGCCGCGGCACGCGTGAAGCTCGCGATCCTCACGGATGCGGGTGGCGTGCAACCCGGCGGGTCAAACGGTGCCACCAGCACGCCGGCAAAGGCCGGCGCCTCGATAACGTCGGCAATCACCCGCCCCCGCCTGCCATTCGAATTGAGTGAGGATGTCTGGAGCGCGATCGAGAAATCCGATCTCGCGCGCGCCACCTATCCGCGCAAGACAATCGAAATCGCCTACACCGATGTCAGCGACTCCGTCTTCGCGAAGCTGCATGTGCAGACAACCCAGGTCGTCAACAAGCGGATCACGCCGTTGGCGGATGCCCGGGGCTACCAGGAAGTGGAACAGCGGCAGGAAGCCTCCTGGACCAACAGCAACGGCGGCCGCGGCGCCCCACAGGCAACTTCCAGCCGCAATTACTTCCTGGGCGGGGTCCTCGACCTGGGCACGGTCACCAGCGATGGCGTGGCCATCGGGCGACTGAGCAAGATCCACGAAATCCAGGGCAGCCTGTATCCCCTGCACATTGGTGCCGAAGTGTCACTGCGCTACGACTACGAGTATGTGCAGAACCATGACTACAACAGCACGATCGCGACCCAGTGCCGGATCATCGCCAAGGTGGCGGCGTCGACACTGAGCCCGCAACTGCCGGGGGACGCCTGGCAACTGGGCTGCCGGACCACCACCGTGATGAATGGAAAGACCACCGAGGCAGCCAGCGACAAGCAATACATCGTCGGCGACTGGGGCGTGACCTACCACCAGCTCGGGATCCTGGATCTCACGAAAAAAACCATGGTGGTCCCGGACGGGCATTACCAGTACACGTTCCTGTCGTCGGTGCACAACATCAACGGCTACCGGATCACCGCCCGGGATTGATAAGCTGGGCGGATGACCCACGAAACATCCACTCCGCGCGATCTCCAGCGCATTGCATGGACCTCGCGGGTCCTCGGCGCCGATACCGCGCAACATCGCGCCTCGTTCGACGCCGGCTTCCGCAGCTACTGGCGCACCGACTCCTCGCCCACCCGCATCGTGATGGATTCACCACCGGGGCTGGAAGACGTGGCGCCGTGGCTGGAGATCCGCGACCTGCTTGAGCGTGGCGGCGTCCGCGTGCCGCAAGTGCTGGCTTCCGACATCGAACACGGATTCCTGCTACTGGAAGACCTCGGCGTCAACACCTATCTGCACGATCTCGATGCCGACAATGCCGATGCATTGTTCGATGGCGCATTCGTGCAACTTGCCAAGCTCCAGGCCATCGCGCCGCCGGCCGATTTCCCGCGCTACGACCACGAACGCCTGTCGATGGAACCGCGACTGTTCGACGAGTGGTTCTGCGTTCGCCATCTCGGGATGGCCCTGGATTGCGGCGAGATGGAGATGCTTGATGCCGCCTACCTGCACCTGGTCAACGCAGCATTGGCGCAACCGCAGGTGCTGGTGCATCGCGACTTCATGCCGCGCAACCTGATGCGCACCTCGTCCGGCGAATCGCCCGCGGTGATCGATTTCCAGGGCGCCGTCACCGGACCGATCGCCTACGATCCCGCCTCGCTGTTCAAGGACGCCTTCATCAGCTGGCCGGAAGACCGCGTGCAGGCGTGGCTGCATGAATACCATCGTCGCGCGATCGCCGTTGGCCTGCCGCTTCCGTCGATCGAGCGCTTCCTCCACGACGTCGACCTGATGGGCGTGCATCGCCATCTCAAGGTGCTCGGCATCTTCGCGCGGCTGGACTACCGCGACGGCAAGCCCAAGTATCTCGAAGACGCGCCGCGCTTCATCGCCTACCTCGACACCGTGCTGCCGCGCCATCCGGAACTCACCGCCCTGCACGATTTCATCCAGCACCGGGTGAAACCGGCGATGGCCGCACACGGGAACGCCGCGCGATGAAGGCGCTGATCTTTGCCGCCGGCTTCGGCGAACGCATGCGCCCGCTCACCGAACGCACGCCGAAACCGCTGTTGCAAGCGGGCGGGAAATCACTGATCGAATGGCATCTGGAGAAACTCGCCGGGTCCGGCATCAGCGACGTGGTGGTCAACACCTCATGGCTGGCGCAACAATTCCCGGAACGACTCGGAGACGGTTCGCGCTGGGGACTGCACCTCCATTTCATATACGAAGGCGCGCAACCGCTGGAAACCGGTGGTGGCATGTGGAACGCACGCACGCTGCTTGGTGACGCACCGTTCCTGGTGGTCAATGGCGATATCTGGACCGACTTCGACTTCGCGTTGCTGCCACGCGAGCCCGCCGGCGATGCCCACCTCGTGCTCGTCGACAATCCACCGCAACATCCGCAGGGCGATTTCGCGCTGGCGGCCGATGGTCGCGTGCACATGGATGGCGATGACAGATTCACCTACTCGGGCATCGGTGTCTATCGCCCGCGCTTCCTCGACGGCTGGCGCGAATGTGTCGGCGATGCCCCGGGCGCGGATGAAACGCCGCCACGCTTTCGCCTGCTGCCGCTGATGAAGGCCGCGATCGCGCGCGATGCAATGACCGCCACGCATCATCGTGGCCGCTGGACCGATGTCGGCACGCCGCAGCGGCTTGCTGCGCTGGACGCGGAATTGCGCGGCTGATCGCACGCGCTGGCTTGGCTTTTCGCAAACAGCACCGCACGGCGCCGCCGGTGGTGAGCTTTTCGCTCTTTCTCAGGAAAGCAACAGCGAGCGTGCTGTTGCTCTTTTGCGCCGTGAACGTCACAACACGCGCGCGGCCGCGGGTGCGCCAGTCCGGTGCGCGGGCATTGCGCCGCATGGATGCGGCGCATGAGCCTACATGGATGTATTCACGGCGTCCCGCGCACTGGAGCTGGTCACCCGCGAAGCCAGCGCGTGCCATGAACGCCCGCGCTCAACCGGACGACGAACCGCCCAGCACCTCGCGTAGAAACGGCACGGTGAGCCGCCGCTGCGCCGCAAGCGATGCACGATCGAGCTCGTCGAGCACGTCCATCAGGCTGCCGAGATCACGGTCGCAGCGCCGCATCAACCACTCCGCGGACGCATCATCCAGCACCAGGCCGCGCTGAACCGCGCGCGCGCGCAACAACGCGAGACGCTGTGCTTCATCGAGCGCCGGCAACGGCAGGCGCGTCGCCTGCGCCAGGCGTGAACGCAGGTCGGGCAAGGCGAATCCCAACTGTTCGGGCGTCGACCGCGCGGCGTACAGCAAGCGGCCACCACGATCGAGCACGCGATTGTGCAGATCGAACAACGCCACCTCGTCGTCGCGATTGCCGACGATCGCTTCGAGGCCATCAAGCGCGAGCAATCGATGCTGCTCGAACATCGGCGCGACATCGGCGAGGCTGCCCGCCACCTGCGGCAGGGCGAGATAGGCCGATTCGCCACCACTTGCCGAATGCGCCGCCATCAACAGATGCGTCTTGCCGACGCCCGCGGGCCCCGTCAGCAACCAGGTGCGATGCCCTTCACCGATGCCATCCGCGAGCACCTGCGCAGCCGCGCCGACGAAATTGTCGAAACGGCGATCGGCGCGCGTTGCCAGCGCCAACGGCAATTGGATGCGGTGCCGGCTCACTTCACTCGGGGATGTCGATGTCGTTCAGCGCTTCGCCGATGCTGTCGGGCACGATGATGTGCGACTGCGCGGGTTCGTCGCCGCGATACAGCTTGCTCGACAGATAGGTCTGGTGGATGTGGCGCATCAGCACGTTGGCCACGGCAGCCACCGGCAACGCCAGCAGCATGCCGAGGAAGCCGAACAACGCCTCGCCCGCCATCACCGCGAAGATCACCGAGACTTCGCCAAGGCCGATGCTCTTGCCGACCAGTTTCGGGGTGAGCACATAGCTCTCCAGCAGCTGGCCGATGCCATACACGATGAAGACGCCGATCAGGTAATGCCAGTCGCCATACTGCGCCAGCGCCGCACCGCAGCCGAGCGTGAGGAGAACGATCGGGCCGAGATAGGGCACGAACGAACACACGCCTGCAAGCAGGCCGATGAGGATGCCGAGCTCGAGGCCGGCCACGCGCAGGCCAACCGCGTAGAGCACGGCGAGGATCAGCATCACCAGCAACTGGCCGCGCAGGAACGATCGCAGCACTTCGCTGGATTCCTTGGCCAGGCGATGCACCAGGTCGGTGTGGTCGCGCGGCACCAGGCTGGCGACGCGACGCACGACGTCGTCCCAGTCGCGCAGGAAGAAGAACATGAGGATCGGAATCAGGACAACATTGACCGCCCAACCGAGCACGCGGAACCCGGAGCGCGACACCACGCCGAGCACGGCGGTGGCGTACCCCCCGGCCTGCTTCCAGTGTTCTTCAATCCAGGCGGTGATGCGCCCGGTGTCCAGCCATTCGGCGATGCGAACGTTGAAATGGCCTTCGATCCACGGAATCGCGGTCGCCAGGAACCAGTCGCGATAGCGCGGGAAGGCCGCGAACAGGGTGGCGATCTGGCGCTCGATCAACGGCACCAGCACCAGTGCCGCGATCACGACGATCAACAGCATCACCAGGTAGACCACCACAACGGCGAGGTTGCGCGACAGCTTGTATGACTGCAGCCGGCGCACGAAGGGATCGCCCAGCCACGCCAGCAGCAAGGCAACCGCGAACGGCACCAGCACCGAAGCGAGATGCGCCAGCAGCCACAGCACCGCGAGTGTGATCGCCGCGAACTGGACGCGCTGGAAGAACGCCGCGATGCCGGCGAGCGACGCCCGCGGCGAGCCCGTGTTCATCGCACCCGATAGACGGTGGGCACCGGCGCCGGCGTCTTGTCGGCATCGGTGGACGGCTTCTTGTCGACGTTCGCGTTGGCATCGACAGCCGGTGCCGGCACGGCTTCAGGCACCACCACGCCGCCATTGGCCGCGATGGTCGCCAGACCAGCGCCGCCACCCGCCACCGAAATGCGCAGGTGCATGCCGTCGGCGGTCGCATCCACCGGCACCACGCGCTTGATCTGCGGCTGTGCTTCCAGCCACGCCATCGCGCGCAGGTAATCCTCGCTGGAACCAATGCCGACCAGCTGGATGGTGAAATCGGAGACGTCACTGCTGTTCTGCCTCGGCACCGGCTTGCCGGGGCGTGCGTACTTGCGGATCAAGGCATCGGCGGCGATGTCGGCGCCACCCGCCATCGCGGTGCGGGCGTCGGCATTGCTGGTGGACGATCGCGCCAGCACCTTGCCCTTGTCGACGAAGATCCAGTCGCCGCGCCAGGCGGTGCCGGCGCGATAGAGCTTGCCGACCAGTTGCATCGGCGGATCATAGGCGGCGGACGCGCGTGCCACTGCTGCGACATCGCTGCGCCAGATCGATGCGGCCATCACCTGTTCGGAGGCGTTGCCCGTGGGCAGGCCAAGCCGGTAACCGCGCACCTTGGCGCGGTCGAGTACCGGGCGCGCGGCATTCGCCTGGGCCAGCCCGACCAGGCGCGGACCACTGCCGTCATCGATCGCCAGCCACAGCACCGGCTTCGGGCGCGGTTCCGGCCAGCTCGCCATGCCGGTCTTGCCGACCAGGTCATTGACCATCGCCGGGTTGAAGCGCACCACCAGCATGGTCTTGAACGAGGGCGCCCCGGTCGTCGAGACGCCTTCGTCCTGGCGGAAGTCGAAACTGGTGACATAGGCCTTGGCGTTGCGGATTTCATCGGCCACGCCGGGCCGGGCGATCGGATTGCGTTCGCCGGAAAGACCACTCAACACCTTGAGCAGCGCGCGCGAGAAACCGTTGTTGCGCTCCGCCTCGGACTGGTTGCGCACCGGCACTTCGGTCGCGTATTGGCCTTCCGCCACGGCACGATCGCCTTCCACGCGCTGGGCCAGCACCGGCATCGCCAATGCCAGCAGGCACGCGCAGCAGAACAGTTTGAACGCTCGCATCAGGAACTCCTGGCGGCCATCACAAAGGCGCGCCTACCGTGGAATGGTGCCGCACGGGGCGTGATGCGTCCATCCCGGCTAAACTTGCAGGCCGTTTTCCCGGAATTTCAACCGTGTCCCAGACCCCGACGCCCCTCACCTATCGCGACGCCGGGGTCGACATCGACGCGGGCAACGAAGTGGTCGAGCGGATCAAGCCGCTGGTCCGCCGCACCATGCGTCCGGAAGTGCTGGGGGGCGTCGGCCTGTTCGGTGGCCTGTTCGATCTCGCCGGCCGCTACAAGGAACCGGTGCTGGTCTCCGGCACCGATGGCGTCGGCACCAAGCTGATCCTCGCCAAGCAGCTCAACCGCCACGACACCATCGGCCAGGACCTGGTGGCGATGTGCGTGAACGACGTGCTGGTGCAAGGCGCCGAACCGCTGTTCTTCCTCGACTATTTCGCGACCGGCAAGCTCGACGTCGACACCACCGTGAACGTGGTCGCCGGCATCGCCAAGGGCTGCGAGATCGCCGGTTGCGCGCTGATCGGCGGCGAAACCGCCGAGATGCCCGACATGTACCCGCCGGGTGAATACGACCTCGCCGGTTTCACCGTCGGTGCAGTGGAGAAATCGAAGCTGGTCGATTCCAGCAAGGTCCGCGCCGGCGACGTGCTGATCGGCATCGCCTCCAGCGGCCCGCATTCCAACGGCTATTCGCTGGTGCGCAAGATCCTGCAGCGTGCCGGCAATCCGCTGGATCTCGACATCGGTGGCGCCAGCCTCGCCGATGCGCTGATGGAACCGACGCGCATCTACGTCAAGCCGGTGCTGGAACTGCTGGCCAAGCACGACATCCATGCCATGGCCCACGTCACCGGCGGCGCACTGGTCGAGAAGATCATCCGCGTGGTGCCCAGGGAATTCGGCCTCGAAATCGATACTTCGTCGTGGCCGCTGCCCGCCGTGTTCGACTGGCTGCAGCGCGAAGGCAACGTGCCGCGCGAGGAAATGTGGCGCACCTTCAACTGCGGCATCGGCTTCGTGCTGATGGCCGCGCCCGGCGATGTCGCCGCGATCGAAGCCAGCCTCGACGGCCAGGGCCTCGCCCACTGGCGCATCGGCGAAGTCACGCCTGCCCGCGGCGACGAACGCCTGCACATCCGTTGATGTCGTGAGCGATCGCGCGCCCCTGCCGCGCCTCGCGGTGCTGTGCTCGGGACGCGGCAGCAACCTCGGCGCGATCCTTGCCGCCATCGATGCAGGGACGCTGGACGCGAAGATCGTCGGCGTGTTCTCCGACAAGCCCAAATGCGAAGCACTGCAACTCGTTCCCGCCGCATTGCGCTGGAGCGCGAAACCGCGCGATTTCGCCGACCGCAGCGATTTCGACCAGGCCCTGGGTGATGCCATCGCCGCCGTGCGCCCGGACTGGATCGTCTGCGCCGGCTACATGCGCATCCTCGACGCCGCCTTCGTCGAACGTTTCCGCGGAAGGATGCTGAACATCCATCCCTCCCTGCTGCCACGCCATCGCGGACTCGACACCCATCGGCGCGCGCTGGAAGCCGGTGATCGCGAACACGGCGCCAGCGTCCATTTCGTCATTCCCGAACTCGACGCCGGCGCGGTCATCGCCCAGGTCGTGGTCCTGGTGCGGCCGGGTGAGACGCCGGAATCCCTCGCACGACGCGTGCAGGCACAGGAATATCGTCTCTACCCTGAAGTCCTGCGCTGGGCGGTGGCCGGGCGACTGCATGAACGCGATGCCACCGCGGTGCTCGACGGTCATACGCTGTTTACACCGCGGCGGCTAGAGTTCGCCGAATGATGAATACGGGGCTTTCCGTCGTGAAACCGATCGTCGCCAGTACCTTGGCGGGCTTCGCCTGCCTGTTGTCGCCCTTGGCGATCGCCCAGTCGACTCCGCCCGCCACGCCGGCTCCGGCAACCGCTTCGCAAGTGATCGTCGCGCCGGATGCCGCCTTGCCGCCACTGGTGCGCAAGGTGCTGGTGCCCTTCCGTGCAACCTATTCCGTCGCACGCAACGGCAGTCCTGCCGGCGTCGCCTCGATGCAGGTGGTCGATCTGGGTGGCGGACGCTGGCGGCTCGATCTCGGGATTCGCGGCACGCAAGGCCTGGCTGGCCTCGCCGGATTGAACCTCCAGCAAAGCACGGTGTTCGAACGCATCGGCGATGCCTTCCGTCCAATCAGCCAGGCGACGATCAAGCATCTGTTGTTGAGCAACAAGCGCATCACCGGCACCTACGACTGGTCGCACAATTCCGCGAAATGGACGGGCGATGTCAGCTCCAAGCGCCGCGTGGCAGTGCCGTTGCAGCCGGGCGACATGAACGCGCTGCTGGTGAATCTGGCCGTGGTGCGCGATGCCGATGCCGGCAAGCCACTGCAATATCGCGTGGTCGATAACGGCCGCGCGCGCCTGCAAACCTTCACCACGTCCACCGCGCAGGAAGTCGTCACCGTCGGCGATCTCTCCTACGATGCCTGGCACGTCAGCCGCACCAATGCCGGCAGCGACGGCATGGAGGCCTGGGTCTCCGACAATGTGCCGACGCCGGTGCGCATCCTGCAAAACGACAGCGATACCGGCACACTCGAACTGCTGCTGACCGACTACAAGGGACCCGCGAAATGAAACCGATCCTCAATTCCCTGCTGGCCGTCGGCCTGATCTCGGCCAGCCTGTCTGCGCAAGCCGCGCTCAAGCCGTTCAGCGCGACCTACCAGGCCACCTACATGGGCATGGACGCGGTCGGCAAGATGACACTGGCATCGCAGGGTGGCAGCCAGTGGAAATACAGCATGTCGATCGCGGCCAAGGTGGGATCCGCGAAGCAGAGCACGACGTTCGAGGATGTCGGCGGCACCTGGCGCCCGCTTAGCGGACAGGATGCGACCAACGTGCTGTTCCGGTCGGATCTGCGCAACGCGAATTACGACTGGGGCAAGCGCGAAGCGACGTGGTCCGGCAAGGTCAAGCCCGATCGCCGTGGCCCGATCGCACTGCAGTCCGGCGACGTCGATGCGATGCTGATGAACCTGGCGATCGTCCGCGACGTCGAGGCCGGCAAGCCGCTGCACTATCGCCTGGTCGACAACGGCAAGGCGAAGATGGTGAGCTTCACGATCACCGGCAAGGAAATGCTGAGCATCGGCGGCAAGCAGGTGCAGGCCACGAAAGTGACCGGTGAAGACCTGGTGCTCTGGGTGGCGAGCGGCTATCCGGTGCCGGTGCGCATCCACAAGAACCAGGACAACATCGACCTCAAGCTGCAAAGCATTGATTGAGGGTGAAAGCGTGTCGCACGCGCTGTCTCAGCGGGTAGCCAGTCCGGTGCGCGGGACGCCGTGAATACGTCCATGTAGGCTCGTGCGCCGCATCCATGCGGCGCAACGCCCGCTTACCGGACTGGCCACCCACTGAGCGCGCGTGTTGTGGCTTTCTGGTGGAGTGAGTGAAAGCAACAGCCCGGATGAGCTGTTGCTCTTTCGCTTTCCAAAGACTTGCAAAGCCGCCACCGGCGGCGCCGTGCGGTTCGTCCGCAGTGGCCGACCATGCGAGGCATGGATGCCGAGCCGAGCCTCCATGGATGGATTCACGGCGTGTCGGCCACTGCGGATAACCGCTAAAGGCGCACAGCCGGGCGATGCTTTTAGTCGATCCGCCGAATTCGTGCGCCGAGCCCGGAAAGTTTTTCCTCGATGTGCTCGTAACCGCGATCGAGGTGGTAGATGCGCTCGATCACCGTCTCGCCATCCGCCACCAGGCCAGCGAGGATCAGCGATGCCGATGCGCGCAAATCGGTAGCCATCACCTGCGCGCCGGAGAGCTGCGGCACGCCGCGCACCATCGCGCTGTGGCCTTGCACGTGGATGTCGGCGCCGAGGCGCTGCAGTTCCTGCACGTGCATGAAACGGTTCTCGAAGATCGTTTCGTTGATGATCGCCGCGCCATCGGCGATGCAGTCCATCGCCATGAATTGCGCCTGCATGTCGGTGGGGAAACCGGGGTGCGGCGCAGTCGCGATATCGACCGCCTTCGGGCGCTTGCCGTGCATGTCGAGGGTGATGCGGTCGCCGTCGACGGTGATCTCCGCGCCCGCCTGTTCCAGCTTGCGCAGCACCGCATCGAGTGAACCCGGATGGGCGTTGACCACGGTGACGCGACCGCCGGTCATCGCCGCGGCAACGAGGAAGGTGCCGGTCTCGATGCGATCGGCCAGCACCGCGTGATGCGCGCCGTGCAGGCGCTCGACGCCTTCGATGGTGATGCGCGGCGTGCCGGCGCCTTCGATCTTCGCGCCCATCGCGATCAGGCAATCGGCGAGATCGACGATCTCCGGCTCCATCGCGCAGTTTTCCATCACCGTGGTGCCGCGCGCGAGCGTCGCCGCCATCATCACGTTCTCGGTCGCACCGACGCTGACCATGTCGAACACGACATGGCCGCCGCGCAGTCCGCCTTCGACTTCGGCGCGGATGTATCCGTGCTCGACGGTGACGGTCGCGCCCAGCGCTTCCATTCCCTTCAGGTGCAGGTCGACCGGACGCGAACCGATCGCGCAACCACCCGGCAGCGACACTTCGGCCTGGCCGTATTTCGCCAGCAGCGGGCCGAGGACCAGCACGGAAGCGCGCATGGTCTTGACCAGTTCATAGGGCGCGACGTGGCTATTGACGCTGCGCGGATCGACTTCCACCGCGCTCGCCTTGCCGGTGCCAAGCGTGCCCTGGTCGATGGTGATGCCCGCCCCCAGCCCGGCCAACAGGCGGGTGGTGGTCACCACGTCGTGCAGGTGCGGCACGTTGGAAATCGCCACCGGCTCATCGGCCAGCAGGGTCGCGCACAGGATCGGCAATACCGCGTTCTTGGCGCCGGAAATGCGCACCTCGCCCCGCAACGGGACGCCACCTTGCACAACGATTTTCTGCATCAGATCTCTCGAATCACAGGCCGGCGGCGGTCGCCTCGGCGGGGGTCAGGGTACGCAGCGACAGGGCGTGGATTTCGCCGCCCATGCGCTCGCCCAGGGTCGCGTAGACCATGCGGTGGCGGGCCAGCGGCAGCTTGCCCTCGAAGTCCGCGCTGACCACCAGGCCCTCGAAATGGACCCCGTCCTCACCCTGCACTCGGGCACGGGCGCCGGGCAGGCCGGTTTCGATCAATTCCTGGATGGTTTCGGCACGCATCGGCGCTACGGGTCCACGGCTACAATAACGGCCACAAGATTAAAGGAATCCCGGGGAAATGTCCGGAACCGGACCCAGCGCACCAACGTTCGCCGCCAGCGGAAAACGCGTCTTCGACGTCGAGACCGACGCCTTGCGCGCGGTCGGCGCGCGCATCGACGGCGACTTCAGCCGCGCCTGCGCATTGCTGCTGGCTACTCGCGGCCGCGTGGTCTGCGTCGGCATGGGCAAGTCCGGCCACGTCGCCCGCAAGATCGCCGCCACGCTGGCCTCGACCGGCACCCCCGCGTTCTTCGTCCATCCGGGCGAAGCCGGCCACGGCGACCTCGGCATGATCACCGACGCCGACACCGTGCTCGCGCTGTCGAATTCCGGCGAGACCGACGAACTGCTGATGCTGCTGCCGGTGCTGGCCCGCCAGGGCAACGTGCTGGTGGCGATGACCGGTCGCCCCGACTCCACCCTCGCCCGCGAAGCCGCCGTCCATCTCGATGTCAGCGTGCCCGCCGAAGCCTGCCCGCTCGACCTCGCGCCGACCAGCAGCACCACCGCCGCATTGGCTATGGGTGACGCATTGGCGGTCGCCCTGCTGGAAGCACGCGGCTTCACCGCCGAGGATTTCGCGCGTTCGCATCCGGCCGGCAGCCTCGGCCGTCGCCTGCTGCTGCACATCCGCGACGTGATGCACAGCGGTGACGCCGTGCCGACCGTGCCTGCCGACGCCACCCTCGGCGAAGCGCTGATGGAGATGAGCCGCAAGCGCCTCGGCATGACCGCCGTGGTCGACGACGGCCAGCACCTGCTCGGCCTGTTCACCGACGGCGACCTGCGCCGCACCCTCGACGACGCCGGCATCGATGTCCGCGCCACCCCCATCTCCACCTTGATGACGAAGACGCCGCGCACCGTCGGTGCCGATGCCCTCGCCGTGGAAGCCGCCCGCCTGATGGAAGCGCACAAGATCAACGCGCTGATCGTGATCGACGGCGAACGCCGGGTGGTCGGCGCCCTCAATATTCATGACCTGTTGCGCGCCCGCGTGGTGTGATCGGCCATTCATGCATCCCGACTATTCCCCCGACCTGCTTGCCCGCGCCGCCCGCATCCGCCTGATCGGCTTCGATGTCGACGGCACGCTGACCGACGGCCGCCTGCAGTTCGACGACAACGGCCACGAGTCCAAGACCTTCCATTCGCAGGACGGCATGGGCATGGTGCTGCTGCGCGAGTCCGGCATCGAGATGGCCATCGTCACCGCGCGCGTCAGCAACCTGGTGGAACTGCGCGGCAAGTCGCTCGGTGTCCAGCACATCCACACCCATGAACGCCGCAAGCTGGCGCGCATGCAGGCCATTGCCGCCGAGATGGGCATCGGCATGGACGCGGTCGCCTTCATGGGCGATGACCTGCCCGACCTCGCCACCCTGCGCGCGGTCGGCCTGTCGATCGCGCCGGCCGACGCCCACCCGTGGGTGCTCGCCGAAGCGAACTGGACCACCCCGCGCAAGGGCGGACGCGGCGCCGCCCGCGATGCCTGCGACCTGCTGCTGGCCGCCCATGGCAAGCTCGACGCCATCCTCGCACTGGGAGAGCACCCATGAGCTGGCGTTCATGGCTGACGGTCGGACTGGCCGTGGCCGCCATGCTGGCGGCCTGGGCGATCTGGAACGAGAACAACCATCTCAAGACCCGTGGCCCGGCCGAATACCGCCCGGACTACGTGCTGACCGACTTCACCATGGTCTCGCTCGACGAGCGGGGCAAGGAAGCGCTGACGGTGTCGGCGCCGCAACTGCGGCGCAATCCCGACACCCAGGCGATGGACCTCGATACCCCGACCTTCCTGTTCCCCGACCGCAACAACCGGCGCTGGCGGGCGACCTCGAAGACGGCCTGGGTCAGCGCCAAGGGCGAGCAGGTGAAGCTGCGCGGCGACGCCGTGATCGACTCGCCGACCGGCGACGCCGACCAGGGCCGGATTTCCAGCCCGACGCTCGATGTCTTCACCGAAAAGGGCAAGGAACGCGCCACCACCCAGGATGCGGTCGTCATTACCAAGCCGGGCACTATAATCCGCGGTCGTGGCCTGGACGCCGATTTCAACCAGGATCGCGTCGTGCTCCACAACGAAGTAAGGATCCAGTATGCCCCCTAAGCTGCGCGCCAGTCTGATTCCCCTGCTGCTCGCCCTCGCCGCGTCCGCCGTGGTCCAGGCGAAGACATCCGATCGCAAGCAGCCGACCAACATCGAAGCGGATCACAGCATCACGTCCACCAAGGACGATATCCCAAGCATCCTCGACGGCAACGTTTCGATCGTTCAGGGCACGATGACTGCAAAGGGCGCGCACGCCACGGTGTGGGCCAGCAACGGCAAAGCCAGCCGTGTACTGATGACCGGATCGCCGGTGGTGTTGACCGAAACCCTCGACGACGGTTCGCCGATGAAGGCGACCGCAGCCCAGGTCGATTACAACCTCGACAGCGAGATCGCGGTGTTCACCGGCAATGTGGTGCTGACCCAGCCCAAGGGCACGATGAGCAGCCAGAAGGTCACCTACAACATGAAGACCGGCACTGTGAATAGCGGTGGTGACGGCACTCGGGTCAAGATGGTGCTGCAACCGAAGTCGGGCGCCTGACGTGCTGGTCGCGGAAGGTCTGCGCAAGAAGTACAAGTCGCGCGAGGTCGTGCGCGACTTCGGGCTCACGCTCGATGCCGGTGAAGTGGTCGGCCTGCTCGGCCCCAACGGCGCCGGCAAGACCACCTGCTTCTACATGATCGTCGGGCTGGTGCCGGCCGATTCCGGCAACATCACGCTGGACGGCCAGGACATCACCCCGCTGCCGATGTACACCCGCGCCAAGCGTGGCGTCGGCTACCTGCCGCAGGAACCCTCGGTGTTCCGCAAGCTGTCGGTCGCCGACAACATCCGCCTGGTGCTGGAACTGCGCACCGACCTCGATGCCAACGGCCGCCGCCGCGAGCTCGAATCGCTGATGGACGAACTGCAGGTCGCCCACGTCGCCGACCAGATGGGCGCCAGCCTGTCCGGTGGCGAGCGTCGCCGCGTCGAAATCGCCCGCGCGCTGGCCGCGCGCCCGCGCCTGATGCTGCTCGACGAACCCTTCGCCGGCGTCGATCCGATTTCGGTCAACGAGATCCAGCGCATCGTCCGCCACCTCAAGGACCGCGGCATCGGCGTGCTGATCACCGACCACAACGTCCGCGAGACCTTGGGCATCTGCGATCGCGCGTATATTCTGAATGAAGGCGCGGTACTGGCCCAGGGCGCCCCAGCGGCCCTGCTGGACAATGCCGATGTGCGCCGTGTGTACCTGGGCGAATCCTTCCGTCTCTGAGAACCTGCCCACGATCCTGCTACGCTCGTCCTGCGGTCCGCGTGCGGTGCTCGCAATGCTCACGTATTGCACATACGCTGCGCTTGCTCCGCTCCGCCACGAACCGCAGGCCATCGCTCGCGACGGATCGTGAACAGGTTCCCCCGGAGGCGGTTTGAAGCAGCAGGTCAATCTTTCGCAGTCGCAACAGCTGTCGCTCACGCCACAGTTGCGCCAGTCGCTGCACCTGTTGCAACTTTCGGCGCTGGAGCTGGAAGCGGAAGTCGCCCAGGCGATCGAGAACAACCCCCTGCTCGACTGGCTGGAAGGCGGCGAACTCGGCACCAGCGACAGCCGCGACACGCTTGAAGCGGGCGAGGACGGCGACGCACGCGAGGCCGAGCCGGCGCGCGAAGACGGCGAGGCCAACGATCTCGGCGATGTCGAATGGAAACTCGACGAAGGCGACGTCGTCGGCCAATGGGCGCCGGGCGATGATGACGGCGACGAGGACCCACGGCTCAATCGCGCGGCGCAGGAATCGCTGCAGGAGCACCTGCGCTGGCAACTGCACCTGAGTCCGCTCGACGCCCGCGCCCAGGCGATCGGCGTGGCCCTGGTCGACGCCATCGACGACGACGGCTATCTGCGCGATTCGCTGGATGCGATCGCCGATGCCCTGCGTCCCGACATCGACGCCGGCAACGACGAAATCGCCGCGGTACTGGCGCAGGTGCAACGCTTCGATCCGCCCGGCGTCGGCGCCCGTGATCTCGGCGAATGCCTGTCACTGCAATTGCGGATGCTGCCGCCTTCGCGCGAACGCGATCTCGCCCTCGCCCTGTGCGGCCCGCAACTGGAACGCCTGCCGAAACTCGGCATCGATGGCGCCGCCCGCCTGCTCGGTTGCAACAACGAGGACGCCACCGCCGCGATCACCCTGCTGCGCAGCCTTGATCCCAAGCCCGGCGCGTCCATGGCGTCGCTGGAACAGGACACCTACGTGATCCCCGACGCGGTGATCTGGCGCGACCGTGGCGTCTGGAACGTCGCCCTGACCGGCAACTCCGTGCCGCGCATCGGCATCCACGAAGGCTATGTGCGGATGATCCGCCGCGCCAGCCGCGACGACGCCAGCTACCTGCGCGGACAGTTGCAGGAAGCACGCTGGCTGCTCAAGGGAATCCGTGCCCGCGGCGAAACGCTGCTCAACGTGGTGCGCTGCCTGGCGCGCGAGCAATCGGGCTTCCTCGAATTCGGCGAACAGGCGCTGCGCCCGCTCACCCTGCGCGAACTGTCGGTGAAACTCGGGCTGCACGAATCGACCATTTCCCGAGCCATCGCCCGCAAGCACGTGCGCACCCCGCGCGGCACCCTGCCGTTGCGCGCGTTCTTCGCTTCCGGCATCGAGACAGGTGCCGGCGGTGAAGCGTCGAGCGCCGCGATCCAGTCGATGCTGCGCCAGTTGATCGCCGCCGAAGACCCACGCAAACCGCTGTCGGACGCCGCCCTGGCCGACAAGCTGAAGCAGTCCGGGGTTCCGGTCGCCCGTCGCACCATCGCGAAATATCGTGACCTCCTGCGCATTCCGCCGTCGAACGAACGCGTGCGGATGAATTGACGAAATCTTCACGCTACTTACCGCGGATTGCGCAATGCTGGGTGTGCCCATCCGGGCGACACAGGAGCCGCCATGAATCTCGAAGTCCACGGCCACCAGCTTGAAGTCACCGACGCGCTGCGCAGCTATGCGAACGAAAAGTTCCAGCGACTCGGCCGCCACTTCGAGTATCCGTTCGACTCGAAGATCCAGCTCTCCATCGACAAGCCGAACCACTGCGCGGAAGGCACGGTGGTCGTCAACGGCCGCAGCCTGCATGCCGAAGCCAGCGCACCGACGATGTATGCGGCGATCGACATGCTGGTGGACAAGCTGGATCGTTCACTGATGAAAGTGAAAGACCGCATGGTCGATCACGGCCGCGGCGATTCGGTGCGACAGCAGGCATAAAGGAGAATCGGGCGCGCACACGTGCAGGCTGCGATATCCTTGCGGCCTGCACCTCCCCGGCCCGGTCCATGCCGATTGCCTCATTGCTCAACCGCGAACGCGTCAGCACCAGCGAACACGCGCTCGACCCCGAAGACGCCCTGGCTGCGGTCGCCGACCTGCTCGGCCAACCCGGCGCGCTCGAGGCATTGCTGCAGCGCGAACAGATGGGCAGCACCGCGATCGGTCACGGCGTCGCGGTTCCGCACGGCCGCATCGCGGGGTTGAAGACGCCCGTTGGGGCATTCCTGCGTCTCGGGGAGCCGGCCCGATTCGGCGACCAGCAAGTCGACCTCGTGTTCGCATTGCTGATGCCGGCGGACAATCCCCAATTGCACCTGCATGCGCTGGCCGATATCGCTGCACTGTTTTCCGACGATGATTTGCGCGAACAACTGCGCAATGCGGTGGATAACGACGCGTTGTTCCGACTGCTCGCCGGGGACGCATCGCCATGACGTTGTCGGTCACAGCACGCGAAACCTTCGACGAGCTTCAATCACGGCTCGACCTGCGCTGGCTGGCCGGCCGCAACGGCGATTCGCAGGTGCTGGAAGCGGTCGAAACCAATGCGCGGCGTCCGTCGCTTGCCGGTTACCTCAACATCATCTATCCCAACAAGGTGCAGATCCTCGGCGCCGAGGAACTGGCGTGGCTGGATTCGCTCGACGCGCGCCCGCGCTGGGACGCGATCGGCCGCATGATCGACGCCCGTCCGCTGGCGCTGGTGATCAGCAAGAACCAGGACTGCCCCGCCGACCTGTTGCAGGCCGCCGAGGAAAGCGACACGCCGTTATGGTTATCACCGCGTCGCGGGCATGAGTTGTTCAACCACGTCCAGTATTTCCTCGCACGCCGACTCGCGCCGCGCGTCACGATGCATGGCGTGTTCATGGAAATCTATTCGATCGGCGTGTTGATCACCGGGGAATCCGGCGCCGGCAAGAGCGAACTGGCGCTGGAATTGGTCACGCGCGGCCATCGCCTGGTCGCCGACGATGCGCCGGAGTTCACCCAGATCGCGCCCGACGTGCTCGACGGCACTTGTCCCGAAGTGCTGCAGGACATGCTGGAAGTACGCGGCATCGGCGTGCTTAACGTGCGCCAGACCTTCGGCGACACCGCGGTGAAGCGCAACAAATACCTGCGCCTGGTGGTGCATCTCACCCGACCGCACCTGGAACCGAAACCGGGCGGCCTCGATCGCCTCACCGGCGACCTCGACACCCAGCGCATCCTCGACCTCGACGTCCCGCGCATCACCCTGCCGGTGATGCCCGGCCGCAACCTCGCCGTGCTCGCCGAAGCGGCGACGCGCCAGCACATCTTGCGGGCCAAGGGCGTCGATGTCGCCGCCGCCTTCATGGCCCGTCATTCGCACTTCCTGGAACCTTCGTCATGACCACCCCCCGCCTCATCCTGGTCACGGGCATGTCGGGTTCCGGCAAATCGGTGGCGCTGCGCACGCTGGAAAACCTCGGCTTCCATTGCGTCGACAACCTGCCTGCGGAAATGCTGCCGGAATGGGCGCGGCGGATGATCGCCGACGACGGTTTCCCGGTCGAGCGCATGGCCGCGAGCATCGACATCCGCAGCCGCAGCGATCTCGCGCAGATGCCGGAATGGCTGGGCGAAGTCGGCGCGATCGGGCTCGACCCGCAACTGATCTTCCTCGAGAGTTCCGACGAAGTGCTGATGAAGCGCTATTCGGAATCGCGCAGCAAGCATCCGCTGAGCCATCTCGGCCTGGCGCTGGCCGATTCGTTGCGCCTCGAGCGCCAGGCGTTGAAGCCCTTGCGCGCACTGTCCGACGTGTTGATCGATACCAGCGCGCTCAACGTGCACCAACTGCGGCGCATGCTGACCAAGGAACTCGACGTCGCCCCCGACCACCAGTTGTCGTTGCTGTTCGAATCGTTCGCCTACAAGCGCGGCATTCCCGCCGACGCCGATTTCGTGCTCGACGCGCGCATGCTGCCCAACCCGCATTGGGAGCCGGCATTGCGCCCGCTGTCCGGGCGCGACCAGGCAGTGCGCGAATACTTCGAGGGCGAACCGGAAGTCGGCATCTACGTGAAGCAGGTGACCGACTTCCTCGACACCTGGCTGCCGAAACTGCAGGGCGAAACCCGCAGTTACGTCACCGTCGCCTTCGGTTGCACCGGCGGTCGCCATCGTTCGGTCTACCTCGCCGAGGTGATTGCCGAGCACGCCCGCGCCCGCGGCTGGAATGAAGTCGCGACCTTCCATCGCGAACTCGAGTGATCGCCGCAGTCTTCATGCTAATTTGTTGGCATGAGCGTCGGACTCCTCCTCGTCACCCATGAAGGCATCGGCCGGCCAATACTGGCTGCGGCCGAACGCCTGCTGCGCCAACTGCCGCTGAAAACCGGCGTCTACGAATTGCCGTTCGACCTCGACCCGCAAACCGCCTTGCCACTGGCAAGCGCCGAACTGCGCAAGGTCGATGATGGCGAAGGCGTGCTGGTGCTGACCGATGTCTATGGCGCCAGCCCGAGCAATCTCGCTGCGCAACTGGTGCGTCTGGGCACGCCGGCGAAGCGCGTGTCCGGCGTGAGCCTGCCGATGGTGCTGCGGGTGATGAATTACGCCGACAACGATCTCGCCGGACTGCAGTCGATCGCATCGGTGGGCGGCCGCAACGGCGTTGTCCTGGACGAGGGTTGAGCAATGGTCGAGCGCGAGATCCCCGTCATCAACAAACTCGGCCTGCACGCGCGGGCCAGCGCGAAACTGGTGCAGACCACCGCGCCGTTCAAGTCGAAGATCATGCTTGCGGCGCGCGGTCGCGAGGTGGATGCCAAGAGCATCATGGGCGTGATGATGCTGGCTGCCGGCGTCGGCAGCACGGTGGTGGTGCGTGCCGAAGGCGAAGACGCCGATGCCGCGGTCGCCGCAGTCGTCGACCTGTTCGCGCGCCGCTTCGACGAGGGCGAGTAACAGATGCGGCGCATCTATCAAGCGCAACCGGCCGCACGCGGCAGCGCGCTTGGTCGCGCCCGCGTGGTGCATACCCATCCGTTGCAGATCCGCGAGGAACGCATCCGCGCCAGCGACGTTCCCAGCGAACTGGCGCGACTGCGCACCGCGATCGGCGTGGTGCGCGGCGAGATGGCAGCGCTGCGCGAGAAGCTGCAGGACACCCTGACCAAGGAAGTGCGCGACCTGATCGACGTCCACTCCCTGGTGCTGGACGACCCCGAATTGTTGCGCGGCCTGAAGTCGCTGGTGCAGGACGAGTACTGCAGCGCCGATTACGCCCTGCGCCAGCAACGCGACCGCATCGCCGATGCCTTCGCGGCGATGGACGACGCCTATCTGCGCGGGCGCATGGAAGACATTGACCAGGTGATCCTGCGCATCCACAGCGCGCTGCACCAGCGCGATGCCGAAGTCGCCGGTACCGCGGGCGACATCCTGGTCACGCCGAGCGTGGCACCCGCGGATCTCGCCCGCCTGCCGTCACAGGGCGTGCTCGGCATCGTCACCATCGCCGGCAGCGCCTATTCGCACAGCGCCATCCTCGCGCGCAGCCTGCACCTGCCGATGGTCAGCGGTTCCACCGAAGCGCTGGCCGACATCAATGACGGCGACGTGCTGATCGTCGATGGCGATACCGGCACGATCATCGTCGAGCCTTCCGCCGCCGACCTGCGCCAGCACCGGATCAAGGCGCGCGAGGAACAACGCGAACGCAAGGCGCTGCAGAAGCTGCGGCGCGAGCGCACCCGCACCCGCGACGGCCAGGACATCGAGCTGTGGATCAACGCGGAAACACGCGAGGACATCGCCACCGGCCACATGCTCGGCGCCAATGGCGTTGGCCTGTATCGCACCGAATTCCTGTTCCTGCAGCGCGATGAAGTGCCGAGCGAGGAAGAACAGTTCCTCGCCTATCGCGACGCCGTGCTCGGCATGGCCGGACGCCCGGTCACCATTCGCACGCTCGACATCGGCGCCGACAAGGCCGATCGCACCGGCCTCGCGCTGACCGATGAACCCAACCCCGCGCTCGGCGTGCGTGGCATCCGCCTGTCGCTGCGCCGCCCCGACCTGTTCGACGACCAGTTGCGCGCGATCCTGCGCGCCTCTGCCTACGGGCCGGTGCGCATCCTGCTGCCAATGGTGACCAGTCGCGAGGAAGTCAAGGCGGTGCGTCTGCGCCTGAAGCGCCTGCACGCCGAACTGTCGAAGACGCACAGCGCGATACGCGAGCTGGTACCGCTCGGCGCCATGATCGAAGTGCCTTCGGCGGCACTGTCGTTGTCGCGCTGGATCGGCCTGGTCGATTTTGTTTCGATCGGCACCAATGACCTGGTGCAATACCTGCTCGCCGCCGATCGCGGCAACGACGCGCTGGACGATCTCTACACGCCACTGCATCCGGCGGTGTTGCGCGTGCTCGCCGACATCATCCGCACCGCGCGCCTGCGCGGCCGCCCGGTGGCAATGTGCGGCGAGTTCGCCGCCGACCCGCTCTATGCGCCGCTGCTGCTCACGCTCGGCCTCGAACAGTTCAGCATGCATCCGTCGAGCCTGCTGGAAGTGCGCAAGGCCGTGCGCACCTGCGATTACGAAGCGCGCCGCGCGATGCTGCCGCACCTGCTGCGCCTGCAGGACCGCGCCGCCATCGAACAATGGATGCGGGACACCACCGACGCGGGGTGACGCCGGCAACCTTCGCGGGCGATAATCGGCCCATGAACGCCTGATCCGTCGCGCCTTGGCGCGGCCGCCCAATGGAATCCGCGCCTTGGCCGAAATCCTCCGCCACGACAAGACTGCACGCCAGCTTCGGCTGCTAAGCGACGCGCTCGACAGCGGTCGCCTTGGCCCGGTGCGGCGGCTGGTCAATACGCTGTCGCCGGCGGAAATCGGCAACCTGCTGGAATCGCTGCCGCCCGCCAAGCGCAGCGTGGTGTGGGGACTGGTCGATCCCGAGGACGACGGCGAGGTGCTGGTCCACGTCGGCGAGGAAGTCCGCGAAGGCCTGATCGCCGACATGGATCCCGACGAACTGCTCGCCGCGGTCGAGGATCTCGACATCGACGACCTCGCCGACCTCGCCGAGGACCTGCCCGACACGGTCGTCGACGAAGTGCTGAAGTCGATGGATCGCGAGAACCGCGAACGCCTCGAACAGGTGCTGTCCTACGAGGAAGACACCGCCGGCCGCCTGATGAATCCCGACGTGGTTACGGTGCGCACCGACACCACCGTCGACGTCGTGCTGCGCTACCTGCGCCTGCGCGGCGAACTGCCGGAACACACCGATCATCTCTACGTCGTCAGCAAGCGCCACCAGTACCTTGGCCGCATCGCATTGCAGGCGCTGCTCACCCACGATTCCAGCACGTCGGTGAACGAATTGATGGACGGCGAGCAGCCGGCCATCGACGTCCACGAAACATCCGACGAAGTCGCGCGCCAGTTCTCCAACCACGACTGGATCTCGGCGCCGGTGGTGGACGACAACAACATCCTGCTCGGTCGCATCACCATCGACGACGTCGTCGACATCATCCGCAACCAGGCCGAGCACCAGGTGCTCTCGGCCGCCGGCCTCGACGAGGAAGAGGATCTGTTCTCGCCGGTGCGCCGCGCGTTCCGCCGCCGCATGCTGTGGCTGACGATCAATCTCGCCACCGCGTTCCTGGCGTCATCGGTGGTCGGTCAGTTCCAGGGAACGATCGCCCACCTGGTCTCGCTGGCGGTGCTGATGCCGATCGTCGCCGGCATGGGCGGCAATTCCGGGACGCAGGTACTTGCGTTGATGGTGCGCGGCCTCGCGCTGGGCCAAATCGGCGCCAGCAACGTGATGACACTGGTGTGGAAGGAAGTGCGCATCGCCATCATCAATGGCATCGGCATCGGCCTGCTGCTGGCCCTCATCGTGCTCGCCTGGTTCCGCGACCCGATGCTCGCGCTGGTGATCGCGATGGCGCTGACCATCAACTTCACCGCCGCCGCGCTGGGCGGCGTGTTCGTGCCGGTGATGGTGAAACGCATGGGCTTCGATCCGGCGCTGGCCGGCGGCGTCATCCTCACCACCATCACCGACGTGATGGGTTTCCTCAGCTTCCTCGGACTGGCGACGATCTTCCTGCTGCACCGGTGATCATGGCGATCAGTTGACGGTGCAGGTCACCCTGATTTCGTAGAACTGCCCTGCCGCAAGCGCCGGAAGCGCATAACCACTCTGCAACTGCGCAATCGTCGGCGTGGTGCCCGCGGTGCATTGCCCTGGCGTTGCCGAACAGGCAATCGCGGTCTTGGTCAGGCCGGTGACGGCGGGATCGGACAGAATCGCGGCGGTCGCCGTGTCCGCTCCGGTGTTGTTGGTCACCCGGATCGTGTAGATCGTGGTGCCACCGGACACGACGGAAGTGACGCCGTTGGTCTTGGTGATCGACAGGTCGGCCGTGAGCTTGCGGTTGGTGAAGGTGCAGACGATCGCGCTGCCGTTTGCGGTGGCGGCGGCATTCAACGTAACCGTGCGTGTGGCGATATTCGGCGTCGCCGTTCCACCGGAACCGAGCCCAGTGCAGCTGATGCTCTGGAGGGTCCAGCCCGCTGGCGGTGCGCCTTCGGTGACGGTGGTCGACGTGCTGGCGGTGGTCAGGGTGTCCGCCGGACCTGCGGTGGGCACGCTGTCGCCAGCGGTGGTGATGTTGCGGCTGACGATGCCGTTGCTGCCGGAGAAGGCAAACGTGCCGGTGCCGCCAATACTGACCTTGCTGACGGTGACCGTGGGCTTCACCACCGTGTTGGTATTGGTGATGGTGCAGACAACCTGGTCGGTTGCGCCTGCCGATCCAAGACTCCAGCGCCGCCGCGAGGCATTGCCTTCGGATGTCGGCGTGAATGCAGTCCCATTCCTGGTACAACTGATTGCCGCCGTGTAAGCGGTGATGGCGGAACTGCTGCCCGTCGCCATGACTTCGCGCACGTGATAGGTGGTACCGGTCGTCGTCGCGAACGAGGTACTGGCCTGCTGGCCGGTTCCCGCACCGGTCGTGGTCGCGGTGGCGACGGTACCGCCGCCCGCAGTCGTGCCGATCTCGATGGTGAACTGGTCGGCGGCATTGATGCGCGGCGAACCGATCACCTTGTTCAAGGTGATACCGGCCACGTTGCCGGTGATCGAGCCATTGCAGCCATTGGCACTGGTCACCGCGGCCGGATCACGCAGGGCCGATGCCGGGATGATCTGGCTCGTGCCGCCCGGTGTCGTCCATTGCAGGTGGTTGTAGTTCAATCCCGCCTGGTTGTTCCAGTACATGCGCAGCAATGCGCAGCTGTTGGCATTGGCGGCGGTGAAGGTGCCGAAGGTCTGGAAATCGGTTTCGCTGCTGCTCCAGTCGGATACCTGGCCGGCGAGGATGCTGTAACTGGCGGTGCGATAGTTGGTATTGGTGAAATCGGGCGACAGTTCGATCACCACGTTGTCATCGTGCGCGGCGGCGATGGTGTACGTGCCTGCCTGCGGGAACTGCACCAGCGCATAGGCGACCTTGCCCTGCGCCTGGAGCGTGCAAGGCGTACTGGTCGTGTTGTTTCTGTTGTCGCACAGGGAATCCGTCGCGCCACTGGCGAAATCGATCGTCGCGCTCGTTCCCGTGCGCACTGCGTTGGCGGCATTCGCCGACACCGTCCGCAAGTTGCCAATGGCGACGGAATTGGGATAGTTGGTGAACTTCGGGGCGCCTGCAGGTCCCGTGTAGTTGGCATCGGAAGCGACATTCTGATCGCCGCGGTAATCCTCCCAACGCACGCCCTGCGCCATCGCCTGGCCCGCCAGCAACAATCCGGCAAGCACCAGGCCCACGCGCCAATACCCGCCACGCACCACATCAGATTTTTTCACGAACACGATTCCTTTCCCCATTGCGGAATGGCCGCTGGCAAGCGGCCATTCCAAGTATCAATCAATAACTCCCCACGACATTGAGGAACCAGCCGTGGTGGCGGTAGCTGAAGTCGGTGAGGTTGTCGCTGAAGTCGGTGAAGTTGTAGCCCACGCCCACGCGCAGGCTCTTGGTGATGTTGCGGTCGACGCCGAGCAAGACGCCCTTGCGCACCCCGCCCTTGTCCACGCCCAGCCAGCGGTATTCGGCCAGCGCGTTCCAGTCGGTGTGGATCAGGCCGTAACGCACCTGCACCGCCCCGAACGTCGCCGCCGAGCTCTCCCACGCCCCGGTGAAGCGGCCGAAGCGCACCTCGCCATCGCGACGCGCCAGCTTGCCGGAGAACTCCCAGCGCGGCAGCGGGTGATACACGCCTTCGATCGAGAACACCCGGCTCTGCTGGTCGTAATAGGCGGTATCGTCGCCCACCTGCGGCAACGCCGAGACGTCGTACAGATAGGTGTACTTGCCCAGCAACGCGTACTTGGTGCTGTTCCACGGGCGCCAGGCGAAGCCGACATTGCCCTCGACGAAGCGCGCCCCCGCGATCGACTGCGTCAGGTCGTGGGTGTCGGACATGTTCAAGCGACCGGCAAAGCGCAGGCTCTCGCTCCACTTGTAGTTGAACCAGTTGGTGGTCACCCACTGGCGGCGGCGCTCTGCACCGCTGTCCTTGCGCCATTCCAGCTTGCTCTGCCACTGCGCGACCGGATTGGTATAGCCGCCGGTGATGCTGACCGCCTGGCGATCGGTCTTGCCGTCGGCCTGCTCCAGCGACCCCTGCTGCAGGGTGAAGCCGGTGTTCCAGCCCTGCGACGGATAGAAGTTCATGCCGAAGGTATGGGCCAGGCCCGACTGGTTCGGCGCCTTCAGGAACTGGCTCTCGTTGAAGACGTTGACCTTGCTGTTGAGCTGCCAGCGCTGGCCCACCGTCCAGCCCGGGGTGACGCTGGGGTTGAACAACGGGTCGTACTGGGTGGTGTCGGTCGAGTACGTGTAGTTGGCGTACAGCGTGTGGTTCTGGCTGACGCGGTATTCGCCGTTCACGCTCACCGCGTTGCCGCGATCGCCCACCGTCGCCTCGCCGCCGATGTTCGACAGGTTGCCGAAGATGTACTTGGCGCCGGCGGTGAACGCATTGTTCTTCGCGTACTTGCCGCCGTCGTCGTCGAGCGTGACCTGGCCGATCCCGTAGACGTCGAGCGAGGTGCCGATGTGCTTCGAGTATTTTGCCGCCAGCAGGGTGCCGACGCTTTCGACGCCGACGTTGCGCTGGTCGACGCGGCGCAGTTCCCCGCTCAGCAGCGTCCGCTCGTCCAGGCGCCAGTCGGCGGTGACCTGTTCCTGTTCGAGCAGGTCGCTGCCGCGTTCGGCGCGGCTCACGCGGGCATACATCCGCAGCACGTCGCTGACATCGCCCAGCACTTCGGCGCCAACTTCGTGCACCGGTTGGCCGATGTCGTAACGCGAGATCGAATAGCCCGCATCGACATCACGCCACCACGCACCCGCCTGCCATTCGCGCTGGGTCCAGCCCAGTTCCTTGGTATTGACGCGCGCTTCGACCGCACGCGCGGTGCCGCTGGCATTGGCCAACTGCGCCGCGTTGGTCTGGGTGAAGCTCAGGCCGCCGTTGCTCGAATAGAAGATCGGTGCACTGGTCGCCTGCGTATGCGTCTGCTCAACCTTGAGGTAGGTGCCGCGTCCCGCCTGCAGGGTGATGTCGGCACCCGCCATGCGGTAATCGTCGCCAGCGCGGTTCTCGTCGACATAGGTCGCACCAACGCCAACGTGGTCGCCGAACCAGTGCTTGACGCGCAGGCCTCCGGTGACGTCGTCGGCCTTGAAGCCGGTCGGCACGTATTCGTAATCGACCAGCAGCATCTGGGTGTAGCCGGTCAGCGGCGTGTCGCGCGTCAGCGTGTGCACGTTTTCGCTGGCGACTTGCGCCAACGGGCGCGTCAGCAGGATGCGACCCTGGTAGGCATCGATCTCGTAATCGACGCCACTCACCAGGGTGACGCGATTGATCACGGAACCCGTGGTGGGATCGCGGATTTCCAGCACCACCTGCTCGGATCCCGGCAGGATCCCGGTGTTCTTCAGGTAGTACAGGCTGCCCCCGGTGCCGAGGAACTCGCTGTGGCCGGGCGCGCTCTGCGCCTGCGAGCCGAAGGCGCGCACGAGCGTTCCCGGTTCCGCGTACTTCGTGGTCGCCTGAGAACGCCACGCCACTGCCGCACCGTAAAGGCTGCGGTTGTACTGCGCGTATTCGGTTCCAGTCAGTCCGGTGTTGTAGTTGCCCCACAACGCCTGGTTCTTGTCCCAGTCGACGCGCAGGTAGAGACGCCCCATGGTGTCGACGTCACGATACGTCGTCGAGTCATCACCATAAGTCGGGTAATACGCGTCAGGATCGAGCTGGCGGAAGATGTCCGTTGCATCGGCCTTCCAGAACCCGGTGAACAGCTGCGAGACCTGCTTTTCCTGGGTATCGGCCTGCGCCGTCCACAGGTATTTGCCCTTGGCCTTGCCCTTGAGGTAGAACGCCAGGCGCCCTTCCAGCAGGCTGTCCTTGGTGAACTGCGGCTGGTTGGCCAGCGGTTCCACCGAGCCCGACACGCTGTTGCCGGACAGGGTGAAATCGGCGATGCCGACGCCGAAGAAATACTTGCCGGTCACGTCGACGTCGAGCTTCCTGTGTGCCGCCTCGGCGTCGCCATCCTTGCCCACCTGCACGTCGAAAGAATATCGGCCGATCGGCAACAGGTACTCGGAGACGAACTTGCGTTCGAGATCGACCGGCATCGACTGCCCGTTGATCGTCACCATCTGCTGGTCGGGCACGTTGCGACCCTGGATGCGCACGCGCGATCCGTACACCGGGATGTTCTGCAGGCGCAGCGTGTTCTGGCCGAACACCTGCTGGATCTGCAACATCTCGCTGGCGGCGGCGTCGGTCAGGGGGCGCTGTCCACCCTGCACCGCCTGTGCGGTGGTGCGTTGCTGCTGGATTTCCAGCTCTTCCGGGCGCACCAGTTGCATGCGCGCGGGATAGGTTTCGTCGTAGGTCTTGTCGTCGGACCACGCGCGCACGACATAGGTCAATTCGTCACCAACGCGCAACGGCGCGCCGGTGGCGGCATTGATGCTGCCGTCCCACTCGCCTTCCATGATCGCACCGAGCTTCAGCGGGATCGTCGCCAGCGGCGTGACCAGGTCACTGTCGCTGGCACGGAACACCACGATCTCGGCGTGCTTCATGAACGCCGAATAGTTGGTGCTGCCGTAGAACTTCACCGGCTTGGTGATCTTGCTGCCGTCATAGGCAACCAGGTTGTTCGCCGACACCGCCATCTGCGGCTGGCTGAGGCTGGGATCTTCGGTCGCCCAGATCACGCCGCCGTTGGCGAGTTGCACCGTCCACTTGCCGACCGCCGTCGCCTTGCCCGGTTGTTCGCCGGAAATGGTGACGCGGCGATCGGGCTGCAATGCCTGCGATGACGACTTGTCGCTCGTATCCGTCGTCACCGGCTGGTCGTAGCTGCGCGTGCGCAGCTTGAAGGTCACGCCATCGTTTCCGGCGTCCTGCGCCGTGGCCAGCGAGGACATGCCCGCAAGCAGCGAGATCAGCGTGCAATCCAGCAGCTTCATCTTCAGTTTCATCGCACGTCCCCCGACTTGCGTGGTGCATCGACGGGGGCCGCCGAATCATTGTTGATGTCGACGCGAACCTTCGCCCGCGTTTCCGGCTTCAGTCGCTTGGCCAGGGCTTCATAGACCACCTTGGCCCGACGCAGGCCGAGCTCGGCGTTGTAGGCATGCGAACCGCGTGTATCGGTGTGACCGACGATTGCTATCTCGCCACCACCGCGCTCCTCGATCGCCACGGCAACGCTATCCAGCAACTTCTCGAATTCCGGTCGAATCGTCGCCTTGTCCGTATCGAACAAGACGTTGCCGAGCAGGATGCCACTGCCATCGACACCCGCCACCAGCGTCGATGGATCATCGACGTCGGTGCGGAGGCTGACGGTCAGGCCATCGGCCGTCGCCTTGTCGAGCTTGCCCAGCAATGCCGTTTTCACCGCCTCGGCGCGCTGGTAGGCCAGTGCCGCGGTTTCGCCAGTGGCACGGATCACCACCTCGCCACCGCCCTGCTCGCGCGCCTTGTCGGCCATCTTCGCAATCGCCGGCTGGTACTGCTCGCGCACTTCCGCGTGGCCCGGGGCGAAGACCACTTCGCCCAGTTCCATTTCGACTTGCGACTTGCCGCCTTCAATCACGCCTTGCGGCAACTTCACGCCGAAGTCGAAGCGCACCGGCAGGCCCGGCGTCACCCTGCGCACCAACGGATTGTCGGTGGTGAAGGTGGTGCCCGGCGGCAGCGTGGATGGATCGACCTTGAGGATGAAGTTGCGGCCGCGATCGCTGCCACCGTCGATGGCGGCGAGATGGTAGCGACCGAACTGGTCGGTCTCGACCAGCAGGCCTTCCACCGACGCGATGCGCACGCCCGGGATGCCGCGTTCGTCCACGCCCGCATTGCTGATGACGTAGTCGACTTCGTAACCATCCGCCGTCTGCGCGACCTTGCGTTCGACGCGCAGGTCAACCGCGTTCAGGCCCTTGGCTGCATCGCCACTGGTTTCGACGCGTGTCTTGCCGGCGGCATCCATGTGCACGGTCACGCCTTCCTTCGAAGTCAGCACGAAGTCATCGTTGAAGGCGAGTTCACGCAGGTACTGGCGGATCACGATCCGGTGCTTCGAAAGCGGATCGGCGTTCGACTGGCGACCCTTGAGTTCACCCAGGGGAATGCCATGCAGCATCGGCGAGCTGTGGTCGGCTTCCGGCTTGGGACCGTCACCGCGATCGACCGTGGTCGAGTTGGCGATGTAGGCCGCCGGCGAGAATCCGCCCTGCACCTTCAGGCCCGACGCATCGGCGGAATCCTGCCAGCCGTCGCCGTCGCGGTCATCGAACACGGTGCCGAGGATCAACGCGTCGTCGGTCATCGGATCACCGACCACCTGGACATCGGCAGTCGCCACGTTGGAAGCGTCACGGCCGTGATCCTGCATCAACGCCTGGTTGGTCCAGGTGCCCGGATGGACGCCCGCACCCACGCGCAGCATGTAGGTCACCACCGCGCGCTGGCCGACGTCGATGTCGATGCCCGACACATTAAGCGTGCGGATCGCGATCATGTTGGCCGCATTGTCGCGATCCACCACGGTCATCGACTTGTCGACGTAGCTGAAGCCCGCCGGCGGCGTATCGACCAGGGTCGCACCATTGACCGGAACGCTGCCCGTGTTCTCGATGGTCAGCGTGTAACGCACCAGGTCGCCGACGTGGACATTGGCCGGCGTCGCCGTCTTGGTCACGCGCATCGCAGCCGGCGCCGTCACCACCACCGTCGCCGTCGTGCTGGCGCAATTGGTCGGGTTGATGCGATCGCAGATCGTGTACGGATAGACGTAGGTGCCCGCAGGCGTGTTCGGCTTCACCGTGATTGTGCCGTCCGGATTCATCACCAGTCCCGGATTGGGGCTGGCTCCCGGATTCAGCGTCACGTTGCCCGTGGTCGCGGCCTGGCCATTGATGCTGTCGTTGACCAGCACGCTCGGCGTGTTGCCGCCGGCCACGCTTTCGAGTGCGGGCGGGGTATCCGGCGTCGCCACGATCACCGGGGCGGTCACCTTGATCGTTGCCGTCGCAGTGGCGCAGTTGGTCGGGTTGAGCTTCTCGCAGATCGTGTACGGGTAGGCGTACGTCCCTGCGGGCGTGCCCGGCTTCACCGTGATGGTGCCATCCGGATTCATCACGATGCCGCCCGATGCCGTCCCCGGCGCCGTGCCCGGAGTCAGCGTCACGTTGCTGGTGCTCGTCGGCTGGCCATTGACGGTGTCGTTGCCCAGCACCGTCGGCAGGTTGCCGCCATTGCCACCATTGACCGGGTCAGCCGAGTGGTTGTCGTCCGCTGCCTTGATCACCGCGGCCGTGACCGTGACTGTCGCCGTCGTGGTCGAGCAGTTGGTCGGGTTGAGCTTCTCGCAGATCGTATACGGGTAGGCATACGTCCCTGCAGTCGTACCCGGCTGCACCGTGATGGTCCCGTCCGGATTCATCGTGATGCCACCCGATGGCACGGTCGGCGCCGTACCCGGCGTCAGCGTCACCTTCGTCCCGATGTCGCCTGTCGTCAACGCCACGCCATTCAGAGTGTCATTGATGATCACGCTCGCGGTGGTCGTGCCCGACGCGCCGCTGATGCCCGCATAGGTGTCCGGCGTGGCGACAATCGGCGCGGCACCCACCGTCACCGTCACCGTCGCAGATGCACAGTTGGAGGTATTCACCTTCTCGCAGATCGTGTAATCGAACACGTATGTACCGGCCGGCGTGTTGGGTTTCACGCCAACCGCGCCCGTCGACGGATCGAACGCCAGCTGCGGCGGGACGCTTGAACCGGCCTTCACTGTGACAGTCACCGTCGCAGTTGTCGGCGCACTGCCGTTCAGGCCGTCGTTCGCCAGGATCGACGCGATCGCCTGGCCGCCACTGGTTCCATTCGACACAGTGCCCGTGTCGTTTGTCGCGGCGATCGGATTCGCCTTGGCGGTCACCGTCAATGTCGCGGTCGGCGGCGTCAGCGTGCCGCTGGCCGGCGTGCCATGGCCAGTCGCCACGTTCGTGATCGAACCCGCATCCAGGTCCGGCTGCGTCACCGTGTGCGTTGCCGAGCAGGTCGCGCTCGCGCCCGGCGCGAGGTTCGCCGGCGTGCAGTTGTTGATCGTGCCCAGCTTGTCATCGCTCACCGACACGCCGTTGATCGTCACGTTGCCGGTGTTCTTCAGCGTGTACGTGTAGGTAATCACGTCACCCACCGCCGCGTAGGTCGACTTGTCTGCTGTCTTGGTGATCGTCAGTGCAGGCGCCGACGCGATCGGCGTCGACGTCGTCGACGGCGGCGAGGTCGTCGCAGGACCCGTCGGCGGCGTGCCGCTCGCGGTCGCACTGTTGTCCACCTT
>JAFEBX010000001.1 GCA_018242425.1 Pseudomonadota bacterium | reverse complement strand
CTGGCCGTTTAAATTCATTCAACTTTGGCCCTTTGGGGCATACCATAAATAAAAGCCTTATCAAATGATGAGATTTTTATTGTTCTTATGGCTATCACGCGATCTGGATGAATCTTCGTGCGGGATTCGCGATCTTAACGTGAGAAGATGCGGGCGAGACGCATGCTTCATGGACAGTTGCACCACAAAACGAAAAGAAGCGGCCGGGCCCTCCCTTGCCCGCCGCTCCACAACTCCCGATTTACATCAGCAACATCCTGTTGCCTGGTCGGAATGCTTTATTGCTTGGTCGGAATATTGACCTTGTCGATGCCGTGGATGACACCATTGCTCGAGTTGATGTCGCCTGTGGTCACCAATGCGCCATCGATGCTGACCTTGCCATTGGCCAGCTTGATCGGAGCCGACTGGCCGTTGACCGTTTTTGCTGCTTCCCACTTGCCGATGTCGGCCACCGACTTGCGGCCGTTCATGACGTGGTAGTTCAACAGCGAGACGAGTTCCTGCTTGTTTTCCGGCTTGAACAGGTTGTCCAACTTGCCGGCCGGCAGCTTGTCGAATGCCGCATCGGTCGGTGCAAAAACGGTGAAGGGGCCGGTGCCGCGCAAGGTGTCGCTCATGCCGGCTTGCTCGATGGTCTTGCCGAAGGTCTTGAACGAGCCATCGGCGGCAGCGGTGTCGAGAAGATTCTTGGTGTTCGGAGTGCTGGTCATGGTGCTCATGGTTTGGTGCCTTTTTGGAGTGCGTATCCGCGGATGTACGGAATCGCGGGCGGCCGAAGCCGGAGTTCCTGCCGGGGCGGGAATACGAAGGCTCAGTGCGGAGAAAAGGGGGAAGTGCGCGCGGCTGAGTGGCCGTTACGACATTGCGCCGTAGTGCCAGAACACAGTGCGCCTTGTCTTGTTAACAGGATGTTATTCGGTTTTTTGATGCTGATCCATTCATGCGCGACGCGTGGAGAATCAGCTCGCTCAAGGACCTTGAGCGTGACAGACCACTGAATGAAGTTAGTAGCCCACCCTTCTGATAGATAGTCCGAGTCGTGGCCAGGTTGTGCACCAAGGAATTCGGGGGCTTGGATTCGCCCATCTGGACCGGCAGTCTTTTGTAGACACAACCTAATGTCCGCTTCGGGTCGTATAGTGCCGATCTGCCAAGCGCGCCCAGTCCGCTCTCGCTTCTCTCCATTTACGCGTTAATGTTCTCTAACTCCTTTTTGCTCTTTTGCTCGGCGGGCCACTGATGGCAGTTATGGACCAAGCGGACATTGTCGGCCCACAACATGAAGTACAACAACTGCTGGGCCGATGCCTTTTGCGCTTGCAGCAATACGAGCGATTGCTGAAGAAAATGATCGCAACGCAGAAGCTTTCCGGGACGACCGTAACGCTTCCACACGCCCTAGACGCTCGCAATGCTGAGGCAAGCGACAAGACACTGGGCACGTTGATCGGCCGCCTGATGAGCGACTACATAACAAAAGAAGGAAACGAACCTCCGGACGACACGCCGGATCATTCCAGAGACTCGATCCATTTCAGCTTTCGAATGCAGCTTAATCTGCCAACCCAAAGTCACGAGGCCCTCAAAGCCGATCTGCGTGAACTGGTGACACTGCGAAATACATTGGTGCACCACTTCATCGAGCAGCATGATCTCTGGACAGTTGATGGATGCCTTCGCGCCCAAGATGCACTAACTAGATCATACGCAGAGATCGATCGACATTTCGAACAATTGATAGTTTTCGCAGGCCACATGAACGAAGTCAGGCAGGCGGCGGCCGAGTTAATCCAATCACCTCAGTTCCGCGACATGGTGATCAATGGCATCGGGCCCGATGGTCAGATTCACTGGCCCATCGCCGGCATTGTTGGGGCGTTGAGGGAAGCCCTCCAGGAACTGTCCATCGATGGCTGGGTGAATCTGGACGCTGCCGCGCGGTGGGTGTCCGAACATCAGCCGCAACAAACCCCACAGAAGTACGGATGTTCCCGCTGGCGACAGGTAATACACGAATCCGGACAGTTCGAGTTGCGTCGCTTCACGCACAACGGACAATTCGGAGCGTGGTACCGGGAATGGTCTAAGGCGGCCGACTGATGAGCAGATGGTGCCTGGGAAAATTTCCCGCGAACGGCTCACTTGCTGCCGATGTCCGCTTCGGGTCGAAAGCCGCCTGATCATTCTGTCCGGTTCCGCACCATGAAAAACGCCCGGGAATCCCGGGCGTTTTCGTTACTGCATGTCGCGAAGAATCAGGCCGCGACCTTGTCCGCCACTTCCTTGTATTCCTCGATCTGGTCGAAGTTCATGTAACGGTAGATCTCGGCGCCCTTGCTGTTGATCACGCCGATGTCCGCCATGTACTCCTCGCGGGTCGGAATGCGGCCGAGTCGCGAGCAGATCGCCGCCAGTTCCGCCGAGCCGAGGTAGACGTTGGTGTTGCGGCCGAGACGATTCGGGAAGTTGCGGGTCGAGGTCGAGAACACCGTCGCGCCTTCGCGCGCCTGCGCCTGGTTGCCCATGCACAGCGAACAGCCCGGCATTTCCATGCGCGCACCGGCGGTGCCGAAGGTGCCGTAGTGGCCTTCCTTGGTCAGCTCCGAGGCGTCCATCTTGGTCGGCGGCGCGACCCACAGGCGCGTCGGGATGTCGCGCTTGCCTTCCAGCAGCTTGGCGGCGGCGCGGAAGTGGCCGATGTTGGTCATGCACGAACCGATGAAGACTTCATCGATATGCGCGCCGGCGACATCGGACAGCGTCTTGACGTCGTCCGGATCATTCGGGCACGCGACGATCGGCTCGACGATCTCGTTGAGGTCGATGTCGATCACCGCGGCGTATTCGGCATCGGCGTCGCCTTCCAGCAGCTGCGGATTCGCGAGCCACGCTTCCATCGCCTTGACGCGGCGCGACAGCGAACGCGCGTCGGCATAACCTTCGGCGATCATCCACTTCAGCAGCGTGATGTTGCTGTTGAGGTATTCGATGATCGGCGCCTTGTCGAGCTTCACCGTGCAGCCTGCAGCCGAACGTTCGGCCGAGGCATCGGACAGTTCGAACGCCTGCTCGACCTTCAGCTGCGGCAGGCCTTCGATCTCGAGGATGCGACCGGAGAAGATGTTCTTCTTGCCCTGCTTCGCCACCGTCAGCAGGCCCTGCTTGATCGCGGCCAGCGGGATCGCGTTGACGAGATCGCGCAGGGTCACGCCCGGCTGCATCTCGCCCTTGAAACGCACCAGCACCGATTCCGGCATGTCCAGCGGCATCACGCCGGTCGCGGCAGCAAACGCCACCAGGCCCGAACCCGCCGGGAAGGAAATGCCGACCGGGAAGCGCGTGTGCGAGTCGCCGCCGGTGCCGACGGTGTCGGGCATCAACATGCGGTTGAGCCACGAGTGGATCACGCCATCACCGGGACGCAGCGCGATGCCGCCACGATTGCTGATGAACGTCGGCAGGTCATGGTGCGTCTTGACGTCGACCGGCTTGGGATAGGCGGCCGTGTGGCAGAACGACTGCATCACCAGGTCGGCGGAGAAGCCGAGGCAGGCGAGATCCTTCAATTCATCGCGCGTCATCGGACCGGTGGTGTCCTGCGAACCCACCGAAGTCATCTTCGGTTCGCAATAGGTGCCGGGGCGGATGCCCTTGCCTTCCGGCAAACCACAAGCGCGACCGACCATCTTCTGCGCCAGCGAATAGCCCTTGCCGGTATCGGCCGGGTTGTGCGGCAGGCGGAACAGCGTCGAAGCCGGCAGGCCCAGCGCTTCACGCGCCTTCGCAGTCAGGCCACGACCGACGATCAGCGGAATGCGGCCACCGGCGCGCACTTCGTCCAGCAGCACGTCGGACTTCAACGCGAATTCGGCGATCACCTTGCCGTCCTTCAACGCCTTGCCATCATAGGGACGCAGTTCGACCACGTCGCCCATGTTCATCTGCGACACGTCGAGTTCGATCGGCAGTGCACCGGCGTCTTCCATCGTGTTGTAGAAGATCGGCGCGATCTTCGAGCCCAGGCAGACGCCGCCGAAGCGCTTGTTCGGGATGAACGGAATGTCTTCGCCGGTGAACCACAGCACCGAGTTGGTCGCGGACTTGCGCGAGGAACCGGTACCGACCACGTCGCCGACGTAGGCGACGAGATGGCCCTTGTCCTTCAGCGATTCGATGAAGGCGATGGGACCGCGCTTGCCGTCTTCTTCCGGGGCGATGCCGTCGCGGGCATTCTTGAGCATCGCCAACGCATGCAGCGGGATGTCGGGGCGCGTGGTGGCGTCGGGGGCCGGCGACAGGTCATCGGTATTGGTTTCACCGGTCACCTTGAAGACGGTGATGGTCATCGATTCCGGCACTTCCGGCTTGCTGGTGAACCATTCGGCATCGGCCCAACTCTGCAGCACGGCCTTGGCGTTGGCGTTGCCCTTCTCGGCCTTCTCCTGCACGTCGTGGAAGGCATCGAACATCAGCAGCGTGTGCTTGAGGGCGTTGGCGGCGACGGTGCCGACTTCGGCGTCGTCGAGCAGTTCGATCAGCGGATGGATGTTGTAGCCGCCGAGCATCGTGCCCAGCAATTCGGTGGCACGCTGGCGCGAAAGCAGCGCGTTCTTTTCGGTGCCGAAAGCGATCGCGGCGAGATACGAAGCCTTGACCTTGGCGGCGTCATCGACGCCTGCGGGCACACGGTTGGTGATCAGGTCGAGCAGGAATTCTTCTTCACCAGCCGGAGGATTCTTCAGCAATTCGATGACATCGGCGGTCTGCTGCGCGGTCAGCGGAAGCGGCGGGATGCCGAGGGCGGCACGTTCGGCGACGTGCTGGCGATAGGCTTGCAACATGGTGGACTCCGGTGGTTCTGTGAAAGTGGAAAGATTTATTCGTTTGCCGGGACGATCAGCTTCAGTCCCTTGAAATAGTCGCGATGGAAGGCGGTATCGAAGGTCACCAGGCCATCGCATTGCATCAGCGCGTGTGCGCCGACCAGGAAATCGGCGATCGGGCGATCCTCGCCGGCGCGCGTGCGATGACGCCGCTGCATCTCGCCGGCACGTACTGCCGATTTGGATTCGACGGCACTGAAATGCACGCCCATTTCCTCGAGCGCGGCCAGTGCGTCGGCGCCATTGCGCAAGGCCGAGCACAATTCGGCCAGCGAGGCATCGCACAGCACCACGCGTCCGTTGCCCAGGCACTGGCGCAGGCAGGCCTCGACCGCATCGGCGCGCGGGCCATCGGTCAGCAGTTCGACCAGGACGGGCGTATCGACGGCAATCATTTCTTCTTGCCCCGCTCGCCGCTCTCATCGAGGGCGAACTTGCCGCGGACGCGGGAAATGGCGTCGTCGACATTCTTGCGCAGGACAATCCGGCTGCCGTCCAGCTCGACCTTGAGGACGCTGCCCTTGGTCAGGCCCAGGGCATCACGCACGGCCTTGGGCAGGGTGATCTGGCCACGTTCGGCGACGATCGCTTCCATCCCGGCATGCCCTCGTTTGGTATGCACAAATTATACATACTTGGCATGACATACTCAATCCGGACCTGGCCCTGCCAAGGGCTCAGGCGCATGTCACGGGCGCTGGCGGATAATGGTTCCAGCCTCCTTTCCCCCTTCGGAGCACCGCAATGGCCGATTCCTTCAATACCCGCGCCCAACTCGAGGTCAACGGGAAGTCCTACACGTATTCCAGCCTGCCGAAGCTGGGTGAGAAATTCGATCTCGCCAAGCTGCCCTACTCCATGAAGATCCTGCTGGAGAACCTGCTGCGCCACGAGGACGGCGGCCAGACGGTCGGGCCCGAGCACATCGAAGCGGTGGCGAACTGGAATCCCAAGGCCGAACCGGACACCGAAATCGCCTTCATGCCGGCGCGCGTGGTGCTGCAGGACTTCACCGGCGTGCCCTGCGTGGTCGACCTCGCGGCGATGCGCGATGCGGTGACGAAGCTCGGCGGCAACGCCGAACAGATCAATCCGCTGATTCCGTCGGAACTGGTGATCGACCACTCGGTGCAGGTCGACGTCTTCGGCCGCCCCGACGCGCTCGATCTCAACGGCAAGATCGAATTCGAACGCAACCAGGAACGCTACAGCTTCCTGCGCTGGGGCCAAAAGGCGTTCCAGGACTTCAAGGTGGTGCCGCCGAACACCGGCATCGTCCACCAGGTGAACCTGGAAAACCTCGCCCGCGTGGTGATGGAACGCGACATCGATGGCAAGACCTGGGCCTTCCCGGACACCGTGTTCGGCACCGACAGCCACACCACGATGATCAACGGCATCGGCGTGTTGGGCTGGGGCGTCGGCGGCATCGAAGCTGAGGCCGCGATGCTGGGCCAGCCGTCGTCGATGCTGATCCCGCAAGTGGTCGGTTTCAAGCTCACCGGCAAGCTGCCGGAAGGCACCACCGCCACCGACCTCGTGCTGACCGTGACGCAGATGCTGCGCAAGCTCGGCGTGGTCGGCAAGTTCGTCGAGTTCCATGGCGAAGGCCTGCAGCACCTGCCGCTGGCTGATCGCGCGACCATCGCCAACATGGCTCCGGAGTATGGCGCGACCTGCGGCATCTTCCCGATCGATGCCGAATCGCTGAACTACCTGCGCCTGTCCGGTCGCAGCGACGCGCAGATCGCGCTGGTCGAGGCCTACGCGAAGGCGCAGGGCCTGTGGCACGACGCCAACTCGCCGCACGCCGCATATTCGACGACGCTGGAACTCGACATGGGCGACGTCAAGCCGTCGCTGGCCGGCCCCAAGCGCCCGCAGGACCGCGTGTTGCTGTCCGAAATGAAGGAAACCTTCAATGCCGTGCTGGGCCCGATGACGAACAGCCGCGCCGCGGTGGGTTGCGCCATCAACAAGCTGGACAGTGAGGGTGGCGATCAGTTGATGGCCGATCACCTGGCCGCCAAGCCGATCTCGAAGATCGCGCTGGATGACGGCGAACACCAGCTTACCGACGGCTCGGTGGTGATCGCCGCGATCACCTCCTGCACCAACACCTCGAACCCGGCGGTGATGCTCGGTGCCGGGCTGTTGGCGCGCAATGCCGCGGCCAAGGGGCTGAAAGCCGCGCCGTGGGTCAAGACTTCGCTTGGCCCGGGCTCGCGCGTCGTCACCGATTACCTGCAGAAAGCCGGCGTGCTCGACGATCTCGAGAAGCTCGGTTTCTACGTCGTCGGCTACGGCTGCACCACCTGCATCGGCAATTCCGGCCCGCTTCCGCAGGCGGTCAGCAAGGGCATCGCCGAGAACGACCTGGTCGTGGCTTCGGTGCTGTCGGGCAACCGCAACTTCGAAGGTCGCGTGCATCCGGAAGTGAAGGCGAACTACCTGGCGTCGCCGCCGCTGGTGGTGGCCTATGCCATCGCGGGCACCGTCGACATCGACCTCACCCGCGAAGCGCTGGGCAACGACACCAACGGCAATCCGGTCTACCTGCGCGACATCTGGCCGAGCAACAAGGAAATCGGCGATGTCATCGCCGCGACCATCGGTCCGGAGATGTTCAAGCAGAGCTATGTCGATGTGTTCAAGGGTGACACCCGCTGGAACCAGATCGCTTCGCCGGAAGGCCAGTCGTACCAGTGGGATTCCGCTTCGACCTACATCAAGAATCCGCCCTACTTCGACGGCATGACGATGCAGGTCGGCTCGATCGATGACATCCATGGTGCACGCGTGCTCGGCCTGTTCGGCGACTCCATCACCACCGACCACATTTCGCCGGCCGGCAACATCAAGAAGGACTCGCCGGCGGGCCGCTTCCTGCAGGAACGCGGCGTCCAGCCGACCGACTTCAACAGTTACGGTTCGCGCCGCGGCAACGACGACGTGATGGTGCGCGGCACCTTCGCCAACATCCGCATCAAGAACCTGATGCTGGGCGGCGAGGAAGGCGGCAACACGCTGTATTACGGCAAGTCCGGTGGTGCAGGCGAAAAACTTGCCATCTACGACGCCGCGATGAAGTACAAGGCCGACGGCACGCCGCTGGTGGTGCTCGCCGGCAAGGAATACGGCACCGGTTCGTCGCGCGACTGGGCGGCCAAGGGCACCAACCTGCTCGGCGTCAAGGCGGTGATCGCGGAAAGCTTCGAGCGCATCCACCGCTCCAACCTGGTCGGCATGGGCGTGTTGCCGCTGCTGTTCAAGGATGGCGAAAACGCCGCGTCGCTCGGCCTCGACGGTTCGGAAACCTTCGACGTCACCGACCTGCAGGACGGCGCGGCGAAGACGGCGCAAGTCACCGCGACCAAGACTGATGGCAGCACCAAGTCGTTCGAGGCCAGGGTGATGTTGCTGACGCCGAAGGAAGTCGAATACTTCCGCAACGGCGGACTGCTGCAGTACGTGTTGCGCCAGTTGGCGTCGCGCAAGGCGGCTTGAGCATCATTCCGATGTGCGGCAGGGAACCGGGTTAGCCGGGAGACGGCGGTTCCCTTCCGCGACACGCCGCAAGTACGTCCATGTAGGCTCGTCCGCCGCATCCATGCGGCGGAACGGTCGCTTCAGGGAATCCACCATCCCCCGGCTCGCTCCGAAGCGTCCGCACTCCCCTCTCGAATTGCGCCGCAGGTCGCGACTGCTGCGCCGCAACACGCCCCAAGCTTGCCGGCATGCAGCCCGCATGCTCCAATCGATCAAAGATCCATACTCCACCGCAGTGTGCAAGGAACAACAGGAATGAGCGAAATCGAACGCCCGTGGCTGGCCAATTATCCGAAGGGCGTTCCCGCCACGATCGATCCCGATTCCTACAGTTCCATCAATGAAGTGCTGGAACGCGCGATCAGCAAGCACCGCGATCGCGATTCGTTCCATTGCATGGGCAAGACGATCACCTATGGCGAGTTCGATCGCCTCAGCACGGACTTCGCTTCGTTCCTGCTCAACACCCTGAAGCTGTCCAAGGGCGACCGCGTCGCGGTGATGATGCCCAACTGCCTGCAGCAGCCGATCGCCACCTTCGGCATCCTGCGCGCCGGCCTGACGGTGGTGAACGTCAATCCGCTCTATACCGCACGCGAACTCGAGCACCAGCTCAAGGATTCAGGCGCCGTCGCGATCGTCGTGGTCGACAACTTCGGCAAGACCTTGCAGGAAGCGCTGCCCGAAACCGACGTCAAGCACGTCGTCACCACCGGCCTCGGCGACCTGCTCGGCGGCCTCAAGGGAATGCTCGTCAACTTCGTCGTCAAGAACGTCAAGAAGATGGTGCCGGCGTATTCGATCCCCGGCGCCATCCGCTATCGCGATGCGTTGACCTCGGGCGCGAACGCGCAGTTGCCGAAGGTCGAGGTCAGGAACACCGACATCGCCTTCCTGCAGTACACCGGCGGCACCACCGGCGTCGCCAAGGGCGCGATGCTCACCCATCGCAACCTGGTGTCGAACATGCTGCAGGCCAGCGCATGGATCTCGCCCAACGTCAGCGAGGATCGCCAGGAAACCATCATCACCGCGCTGCCGCTGTACCACATCTTCGCGTTGACGGCGAACGGCCTGGTGTTCATGGAACTGGGCGCGCGCAACATCCTCATCACCAATCCGCGCGACATGCCCGGCTTCGTGAAGGAACTGAAGAAGCACGAGTTCACGTCGTTCACCGGCGTCAACACGCTGTTCAACGGCCTGCTCAACACGCCCGGCTTCGACCAGGTCGATTTCTCGCACCTGCACCTGTCGCTCGGCGGCGGCATGGCGGTGCAACGCAGCGTCGCAGAACGCTGGAAGGCCGTCACCGGCTGCACCCTGGCGGAAGCCTACGGCCTGACCGAAACATCGCCGGCCGCATGCATCAATCCGCTCGACCTGCCCGCCTACAACGGCTCGATCGGCCTGCCGATTCCGTCCACCGATGTCTGCATCAAGGACGACGATGGCAACACCCTGCCGATTGATGGAACCGCAGTCGGCGAGCTGTGCATCAAGGGCCCGCAGGTGATGGCCGGTTACTGGCAGCGCCCGGATGAAACGGCGAAGGTGATGGACGCCGATGGCTGGCTGCACACCGGCGACATGGCGCGGATCGAGCCCAGCGGCTTCGTCTACATCGTCGACCGCAAGAAGGACATGATCCTGGTCTCGGGCTTCAACGTGTACCCGAACGAAGTCGAAGACGTGCTCGCGGCGATGCCCGGAATCGCGGAAGTGGCCGCGGTCGGCGTGCCCAGCGAACATTCCGGCGAAGCGGTGAAGGTCGTGATCGTGAAGAAGGATCCGTCGCTCACCGCCGAGCAGGTGATCGCCTTCGCGAAGGAAAACCTCACCGGCTACAAGCGTCCGCACATCGTCGAGTTCCGCACCGAACTGCCGAAGACGAATGTCGGCAAGATCCTGCGTCGCGAATTGCGGGGCAGCGCCCCGAAGGCGTGATCGGAACCGATTACGCTTCCGGCCGCATGTAGGGGAACAGCAGCACGTCGCGGATCGACGCCGAACCGGTAAGCAACATCACCAGGCGATCGATGCCGATGCCGAGGCCACCGGTCGGCGGCAAGCCGACCTCCAGCGCACGAATGTAATCGGCGTCGAAATGCATGGCTTCGTCGTCGCCGGCATCCTTCGCGTCCACCTGGGCCTGGAAGCGCGCGGCCTGGTCTTCGGGATCGTTCAGTTCGGAGAAGCCGTTGGCGAGCTCCTTGCCGTTGACGAACAGTTCGAAGCGATCGGTGATGCCCTTGTCGTTGTCGTTCTCGCGCGCCAGCGGCGACACTTCCACCGGATGCTGGGTGATGAAGGTCGGCTGCACCAGGGTGTGTTCCACCGTCTTCTCGAATATCTCGAGCAACAACTTGCCCCAGCCGTAACCGCCCTTGACCTGCACGCCGAGGCGCTTGGCATGCGCGGCCATCGCCGCGCGATCGCGCAACTCTTCGCGCTTGATCCCGGGGTTGTGTTCGAGCACCGCGTCTTCCATCGTCCAGCGGCGGAAAGCCGGGCCGACGTCGATCTGCACGCCGTCCCATTCCAGCTGCGTGGTGCCGAGCACGTGCTGCGCGGTATCGCGGATCACCGATTCGGTGAGGTCCATGATCTCGTTGTAGGTAGCGTAGGCCTGGTACAGCTCGAGCATGGTGAATTCGGGGTTGTGCCGGGTCGACACGCCCTCGTTGCGGAAATTGCGGTTGATTTCGTAGACGCGGTCGAAACCGCCGACAACGAGGCGCTTCAGGTACAGCTCGGGCGCGACGCGCAGGAACAGGTCGAGGTCGAGCGCGTTGTGGTGGGTGATGAAGGGCTTGGCCGTGGCGCCACCTGGAATGATGTGCATCATCGGCGTTTCCACTTCCATGAAGCGGCGCGGTTCGGCTTCGAGCCACTGGCGGATGAAGCCGATGATGCGCGAGCGCTTCTGGAAGGTGTCACGCGCTTCCTGGGTCACGATCAGGTCGACGTAGCGCTGGCGGTAGCGCTGCTCGACATCGGCCATGCCGTGGTGCTTGTCGGGCAGCGGGCGCAGGCTCTTGGTGAGCAGGCGCAGCGCGTCGACCTTGACCGACAGTTCGCCGGTCTTGGTGCGCATCAGCACGCCTTCGGCGCCCACGATGTCGCCCATGTCCCAGGTCTTGAATGCCTCGTAGGCGTCGCCGACGGTGCCGGCGTGGATGAACAGCTGGATGCGGCCGGTCATGTCCTGGATCTGGGCGAAGCTGACCTTGCCCTGCACGCGCTTGAGCACGATGCGGCCGGCGACCTTCACCCGGCGCTGCGCCGCCTCGATGGATTCGGCGGTATGCGCCTCGGCGTCTGCATATTCGTCCTGCAAGTCGCCGACGAAACCGTCGATCTTGAAGTCGTTGGGGAACGCGATGCCCTGCCCGCGCAGTGCCGTGAGTTTTTCGCGGCGTTCGGCGATCAGCTTGTTTTCGTCCTGGGGCTGGCTGGCGGTATCGGTCATGGCGTCAATGGAATGCGGGTTGCTGCGGGAAGAAGATAGCGGAGATTGCCGTTCGCCGAGGCGGACGGCGTGACGATGTGCACATGACCAACGGCAGGCGACGATCCGATCGCGCCCCCTTAAGGTCGGTCATTGCGTCGCACCCATCATCGGAAACGGGGAGCCCATGTTCAGGAAAGCATTGGTCGGAATGGCGATCGTTGCCGGCATCTGCCTGATCTGGGGTGCCGGATACAGCGTCGGCAAGTATCTCGCCCAGCAGGATCATGCCAAACCGGCGGTCGAGTTGCGCCGCGGCTGACCGCGGGACAATCCCGGCAACCATCAAACGGCATCGACGCGCTTGGACCCGGCGTCCAGGCCCGACTTCAGGCTGGCCTCGACGAATTCGTCGAGATCGCCATCGAGCACCTTCTGGGTATCGCTGCGCTCCACGCCGGTGCGCAGATCCTTGATGCGCGACTGGTCGAGCACGTAGTTGCGGATCTGGCTGCCCCAGCCGATATCGGACTTGGTCGCTTCCAGCGCATCCTTCTCGGCGTTGCGCTTCTGCATCTCCAGCTCGTACAACTTGGCGGCGAGCATCTTCATCGCGGTGTCGCGGTTCTGGTGCTGGCTGCGCCCGGTCTGGCAGGCGACCACGGTATTGGTCGGGATATGGGTGATGCGCACCGCCGATTCGGTCTTGTTGACGTGCTGGCCACCCGCGCCGGACGAGCGATACACGTCGGTGCGCAGGTCGGCGGGATTGATGTCGACCTCGAAGCTGTCGTCCACTTCCGGCGACACGAACACGCTGGTGAAACTGGTGTGGCGGCGATTGTCGGAATCGAACGGCGACTTGCGCACCAGGCGATGCACGCCGATCTCGGTCTTGAGCCAGCCATAGGCGTACTCGCCCTCGATGCGAACCGTGGCGGACTTGATGCCGGCGACGTCGCCGCCGCTCACTTCCATCAGCTCGGTCTTCCAGCCGCGTGATTCCGCCCAGCGCAGGTACATGCGCAGCAGCATTTCCGCCCAATCCTGCGCCTCGGTGCCACCGGCGCCGGCCTGGATGTCGACGAAGGCATTCGCCGAATCCATCTTGCCGGAGAACATGCGCTGGAATTCCAGCTGGTCGACGCCCTTCTCGTAGCGATCGAGATCGGTGACCACGGCCAGCGCGGTCTCCTCGTCGTCTTCCATTTCGGCGAGGTCGAGCAGTTCGCCCGCACCGCCAAGACCATCCTTCAGGTCGCGGATGCCATTGACGGTCTTGTCGAGCATCGAACGCTCGCGACCGAGGGCCTGCGCGCGTTCGGAATCGTTCCAGATGTCGGGGTTTTCGAGCTCGCGCTCGACTTCTTCAAGACGCTCACGCTTGGCGTCGTAGTCAAAGATACCCCCGGAGCGCATCGAGCCGACCGCTGAGGTCGGCGATGCGGGCTCGGACTGGATTGAGCTCGATCATGGTGCGGCAAATCGTTGCGGAAACAGCCGTCCATGATAACAGCCGGGGCTCCCTCCCCGGCCGTCGGTCGCTCAATTCACCTCGAATTCGCCCACCAGCACGGTGTCGTCCTTGCCGGCGAGGCGCAGGGTCACGGTCTTGTCCTGCTGGCGCGACATGCCCCAACCGGTGCTCAGCTTCAGCGACAGCGTGGTTGCTCCGGTCACGATCTGCTGGCGATCGCCGAAATAATGCGCCTCGACCTTGTACTTGCCGGGCTTGGCGTGGCGCAGGACGAACTCTTCCGGACCGTAACCGCCGGTGAAGTCGTTGGATAGCAGGCCGCCCTGGTACGTCAGCTTGTGGGCGTAGAAGCACTTCTCGCCATTGGGATCGGTCACCCACAGGTCCATGTCGCTGTTGTCGCTATCCCACGACAACACGGCGCGCAGGTCCAGCGGCATGGCTTTCAGCAGCCGCGGGTCGATGAAGGACGTTTCCAGCGGCTGCGGGCTGGTCGCGACGATCTGGTTGAGCTCGTTCAGCGCCACCAGTTCGACGCCGGCGAAACGCGGGTCCCACTCGCCGACGGCGACATCGTAGAGACGACGCACCGCCTCCTGGCGCTGGCCATCGGCCGCCAGTGCAAGCGCGAGATCGCGATGGCTCTGCGGTTCCTCATTGGCCATCTCCAGCACCTGGCGGAACAGCTGGATCGCATGCGGGTAATCGCCGGCCTGCATCAGGCGATAGGCGTACACGCGCAGCACGTGGCGGTTGTCGAGTTCGAGCTCCGCGAGGTTGGACAGGACGCGCACGGCCAGGTCGTGTTGCCCTCGCTGCAACAGCAGATCGGCGACATCGAGATAGAACGCGGTGCTGCTGGCGTGGCTGTCGCGTTCATCGAGATAGAGCGCATACAACTGGCCGGCAGGCGCGTCGCGCAGGCGACGTGCATATGGCGCGTCGGATTCCCACGGTTGCAGGCGGATCGCTGCGCTGCCACCGGCAGCCACGATCGATTTGTCGATCGCAGGCTGTGGCGCCGGGGGCGGAGGCGGCGGGGCAGCTGGAGCCGCCATTGCCGCGGCAGGTGCTTCCGCGACCATGCGCATCCGCGCCGATTCGTCACGCACACCCTCGACGGCAACGGTTCCGAGTGAATTGCCGGCAGAAGCCTTCGCTACCGTCTTGGGTGGCGGCGGATTCCCTTTCGGAAAATCGCGTTGCCACCAGGCTGCGCGTTCGGCGAACTCTTCGACGACACGGTCCAGTCGCGCGCTGCGCGCGGTTGCACGCTTGCCCGCCTGGCCATCGCGAATGCGCGCAACTTCAGCCCGCAGGGCCGGTGGCGCCGGAATGTCGTAGCGGACGTAATCAGCGGGATCATCGAGTACCAGCAACGAGGTGCCGGCAGTCACCAGCGAGAAATCATTGCCGAGACGCGCGATGGCAGCACGATTGCGTTCCGGCTCGGCAGCGAGCGTGGCAACGGTCCACGCCGCCCATGCCTGCGGCACCTGCGCGCGCGATTCGTCGGTCGAGGAGACCGCAACCACGATGTCGCGCTTGCCGTGGCCTCCATCCAGCGTGACGCGGATCGCGCCCTTCGGCGCACGCAACCGCCCCGCGACGCGCAACATGCCGTCGTCGATCCAGCGCGACAGCGCCACAGGCGCATCGACGCCATCGCCCTGCACCGCCACCACATGCGTACCGTCCTGCAAGAGGGTGCGCGCCGCTGCGTCCAGCCCGCCCGCATCCTGCCAGGACACCAGCCGGCCGCCGCGCGCTTCGGCCATGGCCGCCAGTCGCGTCGCATCCGCAACCGGGCCCGACGACGCCAGCGCATACAGGCGCTGCCCGTTTGCGAGCATCGGCATGGCGTGATCGCCATCGTTCTGCAGGCCATCGCTGACCAGCAGGTATTCTCCAGCCCCTGCTACCGGCTTCCAGTCGGCAAGATCGGTGGAGCCGTCATAAACCACTTTCGACAAGGCAGCGCGCAGCGTGGACCAATCACCATCGCGAACGACGAAATCGCCGCCATCCTCGCCGACATTGCGCAACAGGCGCAGGTGCACGCGACCATTGCCCATCGCCTTGAAGTAACGATCGAGCAAACGCATCTCTCCATCATGATCGCGCTTGCGACCGGATGCCGAGGCATCCCACAGCAGCACGACATCACGCGGAATCATGCGCGGCTTCGATGCCATCTCCACCGGCACTTCCGCCATCGCGTAGTGGGCATCGCCCCGCACGCCTGCATACGCCTGCGGCGCGACCGCAGCCGGGAAACGCAGCGCCAGTCCATGCGCGGGATCGATCGCGGAACGCTTCACTTCGGCAACGTGGCCGGAATCGTCGCGCTGCAGCCGGATCGGCGAAAACGCCCCCGTGATTTCCGGTGGCCTGCGTCCAGCAACATGCAGGGAAAACGCCGGCGATTCGGACAACAGCTGGACCGGCAAGGCCAGCTGCCAGTCGTTGCCTTTGCGGATCATGGTTTCGTCGATCACCAGCCGGACCTGCCGGGTCCCCTGCGGCGGCAGCGGATAGACGCGCAGGCGGAAGTGATTGCCGGCGGTCTGTTCCAGCAAGGCAGGATCGACATTGCGACGCTCGATGCTCTCGAATACCTGGCGACCACGCTCCTTCGGCACCGGCACCGCATCGCGGAGGACGCCATCGATGTCGAGCGCGAAAGCCGTCACCTGCTGGCCGGGACGCAACGGGAAATCGAGGCTGCCTTCGAGCCGGCGATTGTTGGGATTGCGCAAGGTCAGCACGATGATGGTGCGCGCCAGGCTGCCGGCAGACTCGACCGTGACGTCGGCATGTTCCAGCTTCACCGGGACAGCGGCACCCGCCGCCGTCACCAATGGCCGCGGCACCAGCGCCACGCCCGGGCGGACGTGTTGCGCGGAACCCTGCGCCGCGAGGCAGAGCATCAGGACGGCACAGGCGGTCAGCAGGTGTTTCATGACGGGCTCCCCAAGAGGTCTCCCCAATGACAACGACCGTGGATCGAAAACGGGGTTGCGGGGCTCAGGCAGCCTGGCCGAACTGCTGGCGCAGGTTGGCGCGGTAGGTCCTGCTGCATGGCAGCCTCGCACCATCCTTCATGTGCACCCGCGCATCCCCGGTATCCAGCGGTTCGATCGAGGCAACCTGGTCGAGGTTGACGATGTAGCTGCGATGGATGCGGGCGAAGCGGGTCGGGTCGAGCTTGGCTTCGATCCCGCCGATGGTGCTGCGCAAGGGATAGTCGTGTCCGCGCACGCGCAGGTTGACGTAGTTGCCGGAAGCCTGCAGCCATTCGATGTCGTTGGCGGCAATCAGGAAATCACGATTGAGCTTGCGCACGAGGAATCGCTCTGGACGCTCCACGGGGTCGACCGGCGGCCCTTCGTCCGGCACGGAGAGCATGCTGGCCTCGCCCTGCATGCGCCGCAACAGCAGCCGGTACAGTTCCACCAGCGCGACCATCATGAAAAAGCTGCGCACGTCCTTGAGGTATTCGTAAGGGAATTCGACCAGCCAGTTGCCGAAGTCGTATTGCCTGCCCATCCAGTGGTAGGCGAGTTCCCGCAGCGCCACCATGCCGAGCACGTGGGCCAGCGAGAACGCCACGCTGAAAAGCAGGTAGCGCGGCAGCTCCCGGCACCAGGCCTCCCAATACAACGGATGGCGACGGGTGAACCACACCAGTGGCCATGCCAGCGCCAGCCACACCAGGCCGCTGGACCACTCCCAGACCACCGGCTCCCAGGGCGCTGTGTCGAGATGGGAGCGCCGCAGATCGAGCCACATGGTGGTGCTGTTGGCGATCGCATTGAACAGGGTCGCTGCAACCCAGTAACCGACCTCGAACCAGCGCTTCCATGGCAGGAAGCGTTCGTAGGCGGTGGGCGTGGCTGGATTCATCGGCGCATTTTACGTCGCAGGCCGTTCCTGTTCGGCCCTGCGGGTCCGCGGTTCGTCCCAAACCCGCAGCGGATGGTCACTTCGCGCTGGCGATGCCGTCACCCGCACAGGAACCTCGGGCGATCCCCGCACGGAATACCGCCATGCAGCAACGCCGCCACGACATCGACGCATTGCGCGTCATCGCCTTCGCCCTGCTGATCTTCTACCACTCGGCGATGGTCTATGTGGCCGACTGGGACTTCCACATCAAAAGCTCCTATCAAGCCGCATGGCTGCAGTACCCGATGATCGCGCTCAACCGCTGGAGGATGCCGCTGCTGTTCATGATCTCCGGCCTCGCCATCGGCCTCGCCGGGATCGAGCACCGGCGCCTGCGCTTCGTCGGATCGCGCAGCTGGCGACTGCTGCTGCCGCTGGCGTTCGGCATGCTGGTGGTGGTGCCGCTGCAGACCTGGGCCCAGATCATCAGCCAGTACGGCTACACCGGCAGCTTTGCGCACTTCTACCAGCTCTACCTCACCACCGGGCTTTGCCGCGGCGGCCAGTGCCTGATCACTCCGACCTGGAACCATCTCTGGTATCTGGCCTATCTGTGGCCGTACACGATGCTGTTGCTGGCGGCGATGCCATTGCTGAAATTCATGCGGGCGCGACTGGGGCAGCCTGCACGGCCCGCCGTTGCCGGCCGCCTGCTGGTGTTCGCGCCGGTGGCATGGATGATCTTCGTGCAACTGTGGCTGATGCCGCGTTACCCGGAAACCCATGCATTGCTCGGCGACTGGACCGTGCATGCCGAATCGCTGCCGCTGTTCCTGCTTGGCTACCTGCTGGCGACCAGCCAGTGGTTCTGGGCTTGGGTCGAACGCCAACGCTGGACGACCCTCGCGCTGGCCGTATTGGCCATCTCGCTTGAACTGGGGCTGCGCTGGTTAAGCCGCCATCCTCCGGCCGGTCCAATCCCGGAATGGGCGGATTACGTGCCGTGGTACGCGATCGAGCGCATCGGTCGCGCCAGCTACACCTGGCTGGCACTGCTGGCGATCTTCGGCTGGGGCGGCGTCCTGCTGGATCGCCCCTTCCGCTGGCTTCCCTACTGCACGGAAGCTGTGTTCCCGTGGTACGTGCTGCACCAGACCATCATCATCCTGCTTGCGTTCTGGTTGATCCCGCTGCATCTCGGTCCGGTCATCGAACCCGTGCTCGTGATCGGCGGCACCATAGCCGGCTGCCTGCTCGGCAATGAAATCATTCGCCGCCTGCCGCTGCTGCGGCCGTTGTTCGGACTCAAGTACCGGTCGGCTCCGCGGCAGCTTCACGATGCAGCACCATCAGTTGCACCGCATCGCCACCCTTCCAGTCATCCGGTGCCGGTCGGTACAACACCCGCAGGCGCGCTGGAATCGGATCGTCCGACCAACCGCTGAACTGGATCGCGCGCCAGCGCCGGCCATCGCGACCGAGCTCCAGTGACAGATGCTTGCCGCCGACGCAGCGCGTGCCGAGGACATCGAAGACGTCGTCGAAGGCCGGTTCCGGATATGCCTGGCCCCAGCTTCCGCCATCGCGCAATGCGATGGCGAGGCGATGATCGATGCCGGCGGCGGGCAGCGTACCGTCGCTCCACAGCACGCGCTCCAGCACGTCTGCGTTGAGCTGTTCGGCGATGACGCTGACGAATGCCGCGCGGAATTCCTGCCACTTCGATTCGTCGAGACTGAGGCCCGCAGCCATCGCATGTCCGCCGAAGCGATCGATCAGGCCGGGATGCAGGGTGTCGATGCGGGCGATCACGTCGCGCATGTGGACGCCGGGAATCGATCGCGCCGAACCACGCAGCGTTGGCGATCCCGGTTCCGACCGTGCGAACGTCAGCGCGGGACGGTGATGCTGTTCGACCAGCTTCGACGCGACCAGCCCGATCACGCCCGGATGCCAGTCGGGATCGAACAGGCATAGCGCGGCGACATCGCCGTCCACTTGCGGAACATGCACCAGCGCTTCGGCGACCATGCCGTCCTGCACTTCGCGCCGGGCCGCGTTGATCTCGTGGAGGATGCCGGCCAGCTCGCGCGCTTCGGCGGGATCGTCGGTGGCGAGGCAGCGGATGCCCAGCGCCATGTCGTCGAGGCGACCGGCGGCATTGATGCGCGGCCCGATCGAGAACGCGATGTCAGTGGTGCCGAGACGCGATGCATCGCGACCCGCGACTTCGATCAACGCGCGCAGCCCGGGACAACCCTGCCCGCTGCGCAGGCGACGCAATCCCGCCGCGACCAGCGCACGATTGCAGGCATCGAGCGGCACGAGATCGGCGACGGTGCCGACCGCGACCAGATCGAGCAGCGATGACAGGTCGACGCCATTCGCACGCACGTCGTTCCGTCCACGCATCGCCGCGCGCAGCGCGGACAATACGTAGAAGGCGACGCCGACGCCCGCCAGAGATTTGCCCGGAAAGGGATCGCCATGACGGTTGGGATCGATGATCGCATTGGCGGCCGGCAAGGTTTCGCCGGGAAGATGATGGTCGGTGACCAGCACGTCCCAGCCATGCGCCCTCGCCTCGGCGATGCCGGTGTGGCAGGCGATGCCGTGGTCGACCGTGACCACGAGGTCGGGCTGCAACACTGCCAGTTCGTCGACGAATCCCGGCGTCAATCCATAACCGTGGCGCATGCGGTCGGGCACCGCGAACGACACCCGTTTCGCGCCGAGCATCCTGAGCCCGCGCAGCATCACCGCGCAGGCGGTCGCGCCATCGCAATCGAAATCGCTGCTGATGACGATGTGGCGATCGCTGTCCAAGGCATCGTGCAACAACGTCACTGCGCGATCGATGTCGAGCAACGAATCGGGCGACGGCAGGTCGGCAAGGCGCGGCCACGCCTGCGCGGGTGATCGACTGCCCCGTGCGGCGTGCACGCGACGCAGGATTTCAGGTACATCGCAGGACCACTCGCCTTCCGGCAAGACTTCGGCACGGCGGCGGATGACAGGCTGTTCGTTCAACGCAATGTCTGCACGGGACGGCGCAGGATTCGCCACTTCTGTTTTCGCTCAAGGCGCCAGCGCAGGCCATCGGCGAAATCCAGCATCAGCAGTCGGAGTTTCCCCTGGCGCAATGCCTCGGCTGCCGGCGACAGCCAGTCGCTCACGATCGCTTCGGGCTTGACCACGCGATGGAGATCGAAGGCGGTGTCGCGGCCGGGCAAGCTCCATGCCTGTGGCAATTCGTCGCCGCCGTCACTCGCCCGGGCAAGGATACGCACGGTAGGATCGCGGCTCGCCAGCGTCCAGTCGCCGATGCGCTGCACCGACTGCGGCAGCACGCCACCACCCCAGCACCACACGGCATTGACCGGCGGCAGCCCGCGACGGGCGCGCTGCCGGTTCATCGGATGGTTGTGCAGCACCACCTGCACTTCGGATTCGAGCACGCGCCAGTGGCGGTGCTGCGGCGTGGTATCGATGTCGTCGCCAAGATCCGTGCCGAGCGCTTCGGCGGGATCACGAAATTCCGGCAACGGCGTGCCAGGCGCCATGCGCAGGTACCAGCGATCCGGCGAAGTCGCGTCGAGCGCGAAACCGGCGTCGCCGAACAGGGGGCGCAACGTCGCGAGGAATGCATCCGCTTCCTCCTGCGACAACTGCAGGCCATCGCCCCAGCCAAGCAGGCGCGCGCCATTGATGTCGGGGCGCACGTGCACCGGATCGACGCGCAACCAAGCGGATGCACCGGCGTCGCCACGATCCTGCTGGCGCGACAACGCCGCCAGCGACCAATGGGTCGGTGTCATCCGCACGAAGCGCCGCAGTTGCGCGCGGCGACCATCGTCGCCCGTGTCGATGCGATCGCCGCGACCGAGCGTGCGCGCCAGCGCCGCATCGAGTTCGATCGACTCGAAGCGATCCCGTGCTGGCAGCAACAGGCAGGCCGCGACGGCCATGCGATCGATCCTCAACCGACGTAACGGACGTCGACGATTTCGAACTCGTGGATGCCACCCGGCGCCTCGATGGTGATGACGTCACCCGAATGCTTGCCGATCAGGGCGCGTGCGATCGGCGATGAAATCGCGATCAGGCCCTGCTTGATGTCGGCTTCGAGGTCGCCAACGATCTGGTAGGTGCGTTCGTCGTCATTGTCGGTCGACGCGAGGTCGACGGTGGCGCCGAACACCACCTTGTCACCGACGTTGAGCGTGGCGACATCGATGATCTGCGCGTGCGACAGTTCGCCTTCGAGGTGCATGATGCGGCCCTCGATGAAACCCTGCTGCTCGCGGGCGGCGTGGTATTCGGCGTTTTCCTTGAGGTCGCCGTGGGCGCGCGCTTCCGCGATCGCCTGGATCACGGCGGGACGCTTGACGGACTTCAGTTCTTCCAGCTCGGCGCGCAGGCGCGCGGCGCCCTTGGAGGTCAGGGGTGCGGACATTTCTTTATCTCAACCTTGTTGCAATTCTTTGTGCAGTTCCTGCAGCGACCATACCGGGCCACTGTCGCGGAAGTCCAGTGAATGCAGCAGCGCCTTGGCTCCCGACACGGTGGTCGAGTAGGTCACGCGGTGCTGCAGGGCTTCGCGGCGGATCGAGAACGAGTCATTGATCGCCTGCTTGCCTTCGGTGGTGTTGACGATGTAGGTGATCTCGCCATTCTTGATCAGGTCGACCACGTGCGGGCGGCCTTCGGTCACCTTGTTCACCAGCGCGCACTCGATGCCCTGCTCCGCCAGCACCTTCTGGGTGCCGCGCGTCGCCACCAGCTCGAAGCCGCGCTTCACCAGATCCTTCGCCACCGCGACCACGCGCTGCTTGTCGGGATCGCGCACGGAGACGAAGGCCTTGCCCGGCTTCGGCGCACGGATGCTGGCGGCTTCCTCGGCGCGCGCGAAGGCGCCACCAAAGCTGCGGCCAACGCCCATCACCTCGCCGGTGGAACGCATTTCCGGGCCGAGGATCGGGTCGACGCCCTGGAACTTGGCGAACGGGAACACCGCTTCCTTCACCGAGAAATACTCGGGGATGATTTCCTCGGTCGTGCCCTGCTCCACCAGCGTCTTGCCGGCCATGCAACGCGCGGCGACCTTGGCCAGCGGGCGCCCGATTGCTTTCGACACGAACGGCACCGTGCGCGAGGCACGCGGGTTCACTTCCAGCAGGTAGATCAGGTGTTCGTCGCCGCTCTGCTGGATCGCGAACTGGGTGTTCATCAGCCCGATCACATCGAGCTTCCTGGCCAGCGCCACCACCTGCTCGCGCAGGCGATCCTGCACGTCGCGCGGCAGCGAATACGGCGGCAGCGAGCACGAGGAATCGCCGGAATGCACGCCGGCCTCCTCGATGTGCTCCATCACGCCGCCGATCAGCACGTTGCCGTCCTTGTCGGCGATGACGTCGATGTCGACTTCCACCGCGTTGTCGAGGAAGCGATCGAGCAGCACCGGCGAATCGTTCGAGACCTTGACCGCCTCGCGCATGTAGCGTTCGAGGTCGGCGTCGGCGTGCACCACTTCCATGGCACGACCGCCGAGCACGTAGCTCGGGCGCACCACCAGCGGATAGCCGATCTCGCGCGCCAGCACCAGCGCCTCCTCGGCGCTGCGGGCGGTGCGGTTCGGCGGCTGCAGCAGGCCGAGCTCGTTGACCAGCTTCTGGAAGCGCTCGCGATCCTCGGCGAGATCGATCGATTCCGGCGAAGTGCCGATGATCGGCGCGCCATTGGCTTCCAGCGCACGCGCCAGCTTCAGCGGCGTCTGGCCGCCGTACTGCACGATCACGCCCTTGGGCTTCTCGAGGTCGATGATCTCGAGCACGTCTTCCAGCGTCAGCGGCTCGAAGTACAGGCGATCCGAAGTGTCGTAGTCGGTCGACACCGTCTCCGGATTGCAGTTGACCATGATGGTCTCGTAGCCATCCTCGCGCAGCGCCAGCGCCGCATGCACGCAGCAGTAGTCGAACTCGATGCCCTGGCCGATGCGGTTGGGACCGCCACCGAGCACGATGATCTTCTCGCGATCGGTCGGATTCGCTTCGCACTCTTCCTCGTAGGTCGAGTACATGTAGGCCGTGGTCGTCGCGAATTCCGCGGCGCAGGAATCGACGCGCTTGTAGACCGGGCGGATGCCGAAGCCGCGGCGCAGCGCGCGGATGGCCGCTTCGTCGGTCTTGCACAAGGCAGCGATGCGTGCGTCGGAGAAGCCCATGCGCTTCCACGCGCGCATCAGGATCGGGTTGATGCCACCCAGTCCGGTGCGGGCGATGTCGTTTTCGCTGGCGATGATTTCCTCGATCTGGTCGAGGAACCACGGATCGACGCGCGACAGATCGTGCACGTCTTCCACGCTCATGCCGGCACGGAAGGCATCGGCGAGATAGAACAGGCGTTCCGGCCCTGCTTCCTTCACTTCGCGCTTGAGCGTGACGAGATCATCCTCGCTCGACAGGTCGAGGCCGGTCGGATCGAAACCGTTCTTGCCGGTTTCGAGGCCGCGCAGGGCCTTCTGCACCGATTCCTGGAAGGTGCGGCCGATCGCCATCACCTCGCCCACCGACTTCATCTGTGTGGTCAGGCGCGAATCGGCAGCCGGGAATTTCTCGAAGGCGAAGCGCGGGATCTTGGTGACGACGTAATCGATCGCCGGTTCGAACGATGCGGGCGTCAGGCCGCCGGTGATGTCGTTGCGCAGTTCGTCCAGCGTGTAGCCGACGGCGAGCTTGGCCGCGATCTTGGCGATCGGGAAGCCGGTCGCCTTCGAGGCCAGCGCCGACGAACGCGACACGCGCGGATTCATTTCGATGACGACGACGCGGCCGTTCTCGGCATTGATGCCGAACTGCACGTTGGAGCCGCCGGTATCGACGCCGATCTTGCGCAGCACCGCGATCGAGGCGTCACGCAGTCGCTGGTATTCCTTGTCGGTGAGCGTCTGCGCCGGCGCGACGGTGATGCTGTCGCCGGTGTGCACGCCCATCGGATCGAGGTTCTCGATCGAACACACGATGATGCAGTTGTCCGCGGTGTCGCGGACTACTTCCATCTCGAATTCCTTCCAGCCCAGCACCGATTCCTCGACCAGGATTTCGTGCACGGGCGACAGTTCGAGGCCGCGCCTGGCGATCTCCTCGAACTCTTCCTTGTTGTAGGCGATGCCGCCGCCGGTACCACCGAGGGTGAAGCTCGGGCGGATGATGGTCGGGTAGCCGACAGTGGCCTGGATCTCCAGTGCCTGCTCGAACGTGCGGGCAACCTGGGCCTTCGGGCATTCCAGCCCGATCTCCTCCATCGCCACGCGGAACAGCTCGCGGTCCTCGGCCATGCGGATGGCGTCACGCGAGGCGCCGATCAGTTCGACGTTGTGGCGTTCCAGCACGCCGTTGTCTGCGAGGTCGAGCGCGCAGTTGAGCGCGGTCTGGCCGCCCATCGTCGGCAGCAGCGCGTCGGGCTTTTCCTTGGCGATGATCTTCTCGAGCGACTTCCAGTTGATCGGCTCGATGTAGACGGCATCGGCCATCTCCGGGTCGGTCATGATCGTCGCCGGGTTCGAGTTGACCAGCACCACGCGATAGCCTTCCTCGCGCAGTGCCTTGCACGCCTGCGCGCCGGAGTAGTCGAACTCGCAGGCCTGGCCGATCACGATCGGACCTGCGCCGATGATCATGATGGTCTTGATGTCAGTGCGCTTTGCCATCTCAGCGGGCCTCCATCAAGGCAATGAATCGATCAAACAGATAAGACATTTCATGCGGACCGGGGGATGCCTCCGGATGTCCCTGGAAACTGAAAGCCGGCGCATCGGTCAGCGCGATGCCCTGGTTGGTGCCATCGAACAGCGAACGATGCGTGACCTTCACGTTGGCCGGCACCGTCGATTCGTCGATGCAGAAACCGTGGTTCTGCGAAGTGATGTAGACGCGTCCGTTGTCGAGATCGATCACCGGATGGTTGGCGCCGTGGTGGCCGTGCGGCATCTTCATCGTCTTTGCGCCGACGGCGAGGCCGAGCAACTGGTGGCCGAGGCAGATGCCGTAGGTCGGGATCTTCTTCGCCACGAATTCGCGGATCGCCGCGATCGCGTAGTCGCAGGGTTCCGGATCTCCGGGACCATTCGAAAGGAACACGCCATCGGGCTGCATCGCCAGCACGTCGGCGGCAGGCGTCTGCGCCGGCACCACGGTGATGTCGCAGCCGCGATCGGCCAGCATGCGCAGGATGTTGAGCTTGGCGCCGAAATCGTAGGCGACAACCTTGAAGCGCTTCGCCGGCTGCGCGAACTTGCCGGTGTCGAGATCGAGGCTACCCTCGGTCCAGGCGTGCGCCTTGTCGGTGGTGACGACTTTCGCCAGATCCATGCCCTTGAGGCCGGGGAACTTGCGCGCTGCCTCGATCGCTTCATCTTCGTCGATGCGGCCGGCCATCAGCGCACCGTTCTGCGCGCCCTTGTCGCGCAGGAGGCGGGTGAGGCGACGGGTGTCGATGTCGCTGATCGCGACGATCCCGCGTTCACGCAACCATTCCGGCAGCGAGACCTGGCTGCGCCAGTTGCTGGGACGTCGCGGCACGTCGCGCACGATCAGGCCGGAGGCCCAGACCTTGGCGGCCTCGTCGTCGTCCGCGGTCATGCCGGTATTGCCGATGTGCGGATAGGTCAGCGTGACCAGCTGGCGGGCGTAGGACGGATCCGTCAGGACTTCCTGGTATCCGGTCATCGCGGTGTTGAACACCACTTCGCCGACGGAAATGCCGGGCGCGCCAACGGAAACCCCGTGGAAGACGCTGCCGTCTTCTAGGGCCAGGATTGCAGGTTCAGTCACGGGCTTCGCCTTGTTTCGGGTTGCAGAAAGCCGCCGAAGCGCGGAAATCCGGTTCGGAGGCTGGTGGGTCGGGCGAGTGGAAATGATAGGTGAACAGGCCTCCCCTGTCCACGCTCGGATGCCCATTTACACTCCCCGGATGTCACTCGGCCCCGCACAGCTCCACTTCATTTTCGAGGCCGCGGCGTATTTCATCGGGTTCCGCTGGTTCCTGCGCGAGCGACGGCGCCTGAACGTCGATTCATTGGCCGATGGCGAGGCCCGCTACATGGTGATCGCCGGCGCGGTGCTGGGCGCGGCGATCGGCGCCAAGCTGGCCTACTGGAGCTACGACCCGGCCTACGCATTCACCGGCTTCCCCGACTGGCGCCACCTGCTGGAAGGCAAATCGATCATCGGGGCCCTGCTCGGCGGCCTGGTCGGCGTCGAAACAGCCAAGCACATGGCCGGCATCCGCAACTCGACCGGTGATGCCTTCGTCCATCCTTTGGCGATCGGCATGATGATCGGCCGCGCCGGCTGCTTCCTCTCCGGCTTGAACGACCACACCTACGGCAATCCGACAGCACTGCCCTGGGGTGTCGATTTCGGCGATGGCATCCCGCGCCATCCCACCCAGCTCTACGAAGTCGCGTTCCTGCTGCTGTGGGTATTCGTGGTGATCGATCGCCTGCTGCCATCGCGACTGCAACGTCCGGGCGATCGTTTCCGCGTTTTCCTCGCCGGTTACCTCGCCTATCGCCTGCTGATCGAATTCATTCGTCCCGCGCCCTTCCATCTGCTGGGACTGGGCGGGCTGCAGTGGTGGTGCATCGCCGGCCTCGCCTACTATGTCCGCGACATGGTTCGTATCCTTGGAAAGCAGCGCTGATGGCGAAAGTCAGGCCGTACCTGTTCTACGACAGCGCCATTTCGGTGTGCGGGACCTGCCTGCGCCGCGTGGAAGCGACCATCCTGATCAAGGACGACCGCGTCTACATGGACAAGTGGTGTCCGCAGCACGGCGAGCAGCGCGTGCTGATCGCCGACGACGTCGACTACTACCGCCGTTGCCGGGAAGTCTTCATCAAGCCGCCGGAACTGCCGCGCCGCTTCAACACGCAACGCCACTGGGGCTGCCCCTACGACTGCGGCCTGTGCCCGGAACACATGCAGCACAGCTGCCTGACGCTGGTCGAAGTCACCGACAACTGCAACCTGCGTTGCCCGATCTGCTACGCCGATTCCGGCCCGCATCGTCCCGGTTATCGCGACTTTGCGACGATCGAAGCGATGCTCGATGCCATCGTCGCCAACGAGGGCGAGCCCGACGTCGTGCAGATCTCCGGTGGCGAACCGACCCTGCATCCCGGGTTCTTCGACATCCTCGATGCTGCCAAGGCACGACCGATCAAGCACCTGATGGTCAATACCAATGGCCTGCGCATCGCCAAGGAACCGGCGTTCGTGGAACGACTGGCAAGCTACATGCCCGGCTTCGAGCTGTACCTGCAATTCGACTCGCTGCGCGATGAAGTGCACCAGGTGTTGCGCGGCGCGAAGTTGCGCGAGATCCGCCTGCAGGCGCTGAAAGCACTGAATCGCCACGGCATCTCGACCACGCTGGTGGTGACGGTCAAGAAAGGCCTGAACGACCACGAGCTCGGCGAGATCATCGATTTCGCGCTGACGCAGCCCTGCGTGCGCGGCGTGACCTTCCAGCCGATCCAGAACGCCGGCCGCACCGAGAACTACGACCCCGCGCGCGATCGCCTGACCCTGAGCGAAGTGCGCCGCCGCATCCTCGAACAATGCCCGCTGTTCAAGCCGGAAGACCTGATCCCGGTGCCCTGCCATCCCGACAGCCTGGCGATGGCCTACGCACTGAAGGTGGATGGACGATTGATGCCGCTCACCGGCATGGTGCCGCCGCAGGTGCTGATCGAAGGCGGTCGCAACAGCATCGTGCTGGAAAAGGATTCCGGCCTGCACGAAGCGATCTTCAAGCTGTTCGCGACCAACCATTCGCCCGAGTCGCAGGCGTGCTCGCTGTCCGACCTGCTGTGCTGCCTGCCGCAGGTGATGGCGCCGGAAGGACTGGATTACCGCAACGTGTTCCGCGTGCTGATCATGGACTTCATCGACGCCGAGAGCTTCGACCTGCGCAGCGTGAAGAAAAGCTGCGTGCACATCGCGCAACCCGATGGCACCATCGTGCCGTTCGATACCTACAACCTGTTCTATCGCGACGGTCGCCGCGAACGCCTCGAGGCCTTGCGCGCGATGGTCGACCGGGGGAATGAAGAATGAGCGAACAACACCCGCCGCCGTTGCCGCAATCGCCCAACGATCCCTACCAGCCGCCGGTCAGCAACACGCCGCCGCCTGCAGATGGCGGCAATGAAGGTTCGGTGGGTGCCGGCATCGCGATCTGCATCGCGCTGATGGTGTTCGGCGGTCCGGCCATCGGCATCGTCCTGCGACTGCTCATGTCCTCCGTGCTTTCCTTTACCGGAACCAGCCTGTACTCGTTGATGTGGCTGCCGGTGACGGCGGGACCGATCATGTTGCCCGTGATCGCCGGCATCTGGTTCACGCGCAAGGGACTGACCAAGACCGCCAAGGGCGTCTGGCTCGGTTTCACCATCGTCATCGGCCTGGTGTTGCTGTTGGTCGCCGCCTGCTTCGGCTTGCTCACGGGAAGCAATTTCCACTAAGCATCGCGGCCACGGGTCAGCCGAGGGTATCGGCGACCCTGTAGCGGCCTGCCGGCCTGCCCTGCAGCCACGCCGCAGCATGCACGGCGCCGCGCGCGAAGATGTCGCGATCGGTGGCGCGATGGACCAGTTCGATGCGCTCACCCTGCCCGGTGAACTGGACCAAGTGTTCGCCGACGATATCGCCAGCGCGCAGGCTGGCGTAATGCGGTTTGGCACCACCCGTTTCGGCGGCCGCGCCCAGCGTGAGAGCCGTGCCCGAAGGTGCATCCTTCTTGTGGACGTGGTGCGATTCGACGATGTCGCAGTCCCAGCCCGGCAGGCGCGTCGCGGCGGTTTCCACCAACTGATGCAGCAACGCCACGCCGAGGCTGAAATTCGAGGCCCACACCAGCGGAATGCGCGCGGATGCAGCGTCCAGCGCAGCGCGTTGCGCGTCATCGATGCCGGTGGTGCCCGAGACCAGCCCCGCGCCGCGCTTCACGCATTCGCCGAGGATGCCGTCAAAGGCTTCCGGCAGGCTGAAGTCGATGGCGACGTCGAACCCGGGAACCGCGCCGAGTTCGCTGGCGGCGAAGTAAGGCACGCCATCCACGACGCGGGTTTCCGGCGTCGAACGCGAAACCACGCCCGCGATCTCGAAGCGCGCGTCTTCCGCGGCGATGCGCCGCACCGCGCGGCCCATGCGTCCGTTGGCTCCGTGGATCAGCAGGCGGATCGGTGTGCTCATGACACCATACGATCCCAGAATCCCTTGACGCCGTCCATGAAGGTGCTGTGCTTGGGTGAATGCTTGCGCGCGCCCTCGCCGACGAAGGTCGCTTCGAACTTTTCCAGCAACTCGCGCTGCTCGGAGGTCAGGTTCACCGGCGTCTCGACCACGGCGCGGCAATAGAGATCGCCCTCGCTGCGGCTGCGCACCGACTTCACGCCCTTGCCGCGCAGGCGGAACACCTTGCCGGTCTGGGTTTCGGCGGGAATGCGGATCTCGGCGTCACCCTTCAGCGTCGGCACGCGCACGGTGTCGCCCATCGCGGCCTGGGTGATGCGGATCGGCACCTCGCAATGGAGGTCATCGCCATCGCGCTGGAAGATCGCATGCTCGCGGACGTGGATCTCGACATAGAGATCGCCCGGCGGCGCACCCGCGGGACCGGCTTCGCCCTCGCCGGCAAGACGGATGCGATCGCCGTTGTCGACGCCGGCCGGCACCTTGACGTCGAGCGTGCGTTCGCCGTGGACGCGACCGTTGCCGTGGCAGGCCAGGCATGGACTGACGATCACCTGGCCGCGGCCGTGGCATTCCGGGCAGGCCTGCTGCATCGAGAAGATGCCGCGCTGCATGCGGACCTGGCCGTGCCCCTGGCAGGTGCCGCAGGTCTCGAGCTTGCCGTCGGTGGAACCGCTGCCCTGGCACTTCTCGCACTCTTCCAGCATCGGCAGGGTGATGCGCTGGTCGACGCCGCTCACGGCATCTTCCAGATCGAGCTCCATCGCATAGCCGATGTCGGCGCCGCGACGCGGGCCGCGCTGCGCGCCACCACCGAAGATGTTGCCGAAGATGTCGCCGAAGATGTCGCCGACGTCATGGAATTGCGGACCACCGCCACCGCCGCCCATGCCGTGCTCGAACGCGGCATGGCCGTGCTGGTCGTAGGCGCGCCGGCGCTGCGGATCGGACAGGACCTCGTAGGCCTCCTTGCATTCCTTGAACGCGGTTTCGGCCTGCTTGTCGCCGGGATTGCGGTCCGGGTGATGCTTCATCGCGCAACGGCGATAGGCCTTCTTCAGCGTTTCGTCGTCGGCACCGCGTTCGACGCCGAGGGTTTCGTAGTAGTCGCGCTTGCTCATTCGTGCTGCTTCAGTTGTTGTTCGATGCGACGGTCGGGGACGAACCACAGGATCGCCACGATCGTATAGAGGATGCAGGACACGATCGGCATGACGAACGCCAATGCGATGCCCGCGATGTAGAGCAACGGGGAAATCTTTTCCTTCCAGGCCCCGTGTTCGCCACCCAGCGCGCGCCCGAGCGTGCCCTGGTGTCCGCCGTTGCAGGCGACCAGCGCGCGACCCAGCGGAATCCACGACAGCGCGGCCATCAGCAGCACCACGCCGTATAGCGCGGTCGGCACCGGCGCCGGGAACGGATGCGATTCATTGATCCAGCTGGTGACGAACGGGAACAGCGACAGCCAGAACAGGAAGAACAGGTTGGTCCACATCACCCGGCCGTTCACCTTCTGCACGGCGTGCAGCATGTGGTGGTGGTTGTTCCAGTAGATGCCGACGTAGACGAAGCTCAACACGTAGCTCAGGAATACCGGCAGGTTCGCCAGCAAGGCCTGCAGCGTCGGTTCGTGCGGCGTCTTCAGTTCCAGCACCATGATCGTGATGATCACGGCCATTACGCCGTCACTGAATGCCTCGAGCCTGCCCTTCCCCACTCTTCGATCTCCTGATACCGCAACGGACGCCCCATGGTGGAAGCGTCCGTTCGGTGTGCCTTGGTCGGTCGAGGATCAGCCCTTGTGGCCGTCGTCCTTGACCTCGGTGAACTCGGCGTCGACCACGTCATCGCCACCGGCAGCATGCCCGCCTGCCTGCGCGCCACCCATGTCGGGACCCGGCGCGTGTCCGGCGTTCGCGGCGGCGAACAACGATTGCGCAACCTCTTCCAGCGCCTTCGACTTGGCTTCGATCTGACCCTTGTCGTCGCCCTTCATCGCCGACTCGACATCGGCGATCGCGGCTTCGGCGCGACCGATCGCATCACCCGGCAGCTTGTCGCCGTGTTCCTTGATCGCGGAACGCGTCGCGTGCACCAGCGAATCGGCCTTGTTGCGGGCTTCGATCAGTTCGTGGAACTTCTTGTCCTCTTCGCGATTGGCCTCGGCGTCCTGGACCATGCGCTGGATCTCGTCCTCGGACAGGCCGGAACCCGCCTTGATCTCCACGCGCTGCTCCTTGCCGGTCTTCTTGTCCTTGGCGCTGACGTGCAGGATGCCGTTGGCGTCGATATCGAAGCTGACCTCGATCTGCGGCATGCCGCGCGGCGCCGGTTCGATGCCGCTGAGGTCGAAGCGTGCCAGTGACTTGTTGTAACGGGCCTGTTCGCGTTCGCCCTGCAACACATGGACGGTCACGGCAGCCTGGTTGTCGTCGGCGGTCGAGAACGTCTGCGAAGCCTTGGTCGGGATCGTGGTGTTCTTCTCGATGATCTTGGTCATCACGCCGCCCAGCGTCTCGATGCCGAGGCTCAGCGGAGTGACGTCGAGCAGCAGCACGTCCTTGACGTCTCCGGCCAGCACACCGCCCTGGATCGCGGCACCGATGGCGACCGCTTCGTCCGGGTTGACGTCCTTGCGCGGTTCCTTGCCGAAGAACTCGGCCACGGCCTGCTGCACCTTCGGCATGCGCGTCTGGCCACCGACCAGGATCACGTCGCCGATGTCACTGGCCTTGAGGCCGGCGTCATTGAGGGCGATGCGGCAGGGTTCGATGGTCTTCTTGACCAGGTCATCGACCAGGGCCTCGAGCTTGGCGCGGGTCAGCTTGATGTTCAGATGCTTCGGACCCGAGGCGTCCGCCGTCACGTACGGCAGGTTGACGTCGGTCTGTTGCGCCGTCGACAGTTCGATCTTGGCGCGCTCGGCGGCGTCCTTCAGGCGCTGCAGGGCCAGCGGATCCTTGCGCAGGTCGATGCCGTCGGACTTCTGGAATTCCTCGACGAGGTAGTCGATGACGCGCTTGTCGAAGTCTTCGCCACCGAGGAAGGTGTCGCCGTTGGTGGCCAGCACTTCGAACTGCTTCTCGCCGTCGACATTCGCGATCTCGATGATCGAGACGTCGAAGGTGCCGCCGCCGAGGTCATACACGGCGATCTTGCGATCGCGGTTGTCGCTCTTGTCGAGGCCGTAGGCCAACGCGGCCGCGGTCGGCTCGTTGATGATGCGCTTGACGTCGAGGCCGGCGATGCGGCCGGCGTCCTTGGTCGCCTGGCGCTGGCTGTCGTTGAAGTAGGCCGGAACGGTGATCACCGCTTCGGTGACCGTCTCGCCGAGGAAGGCTTCGGCGGTCTTCTTCATCTTCTCCAGCACCTTGGCCGAGACTTCCTGCGGCGCCATCGTCTTGCCGTCGGCCAGCGCCACCCAGGCGTCGCCGTTGCTGTGCTCGACGATCGCGTACGGCACCAGGTCGAGGTCCTTCTTGACCTCGGCGTCGGTGAACTTGCGGCCGATCAGGCGCTTCACCGCGAAGAAGGTGTTCTTGGGATTGGTCACCGCCTGGCGCTTGGCGGCGGCGCCGACCAGGACTTCACCGTCCTTGGTCCAGGCGACGATGGAGGGCGTGGTGCGGTCGCCTTCGCTGTTCTCGATGACGCGGGCCTTGCCGCCTTCCATGATGGCGACGCAGGAGTTGGTGGTGCCGAGGTCGATGCCGATGATCTTTGCCATGGTCGTGGTCTCTTTCGATTCGAATATTTGGGACGGACGCGCCGTCGATACGTGTTAGATAGGGCCTGCCCCGATCCTTTCAAGTGGGAATTCGGGACAATCGTTGTCGAAGGCTCAGTCGTGCGGGGCGACCACGACCATTGCCGGGCGCAGCAGGCGGTCATTGAGCAGGTAGCCCTTCTGGAACACCAGGACGATGCCGCCCGGGGCGATCCCCGGCGCCGGCTGCTGGCTCACCGCATTGTGGTGTTCGGGGTTGAAGGCGTCGCCCGGCTTGGGCGCGACCTCTGACAGGCCATTGCGCTCGGCGACGGAGTGCAGCTGCTTGAGGGTGAGCTCGAGCCCGGCGCGCAACGGATCGTCGGCGGCTGCGGCAGCCAGCCCGGCTTCCATGCTGTCGAACACCGGCAGCAGGTCAGCCAGCAGTTTCTCGTTGGCGAAACGGCGGGCGCTGTCGATGTCGCGGGCCATGCGCTTGCGCTGGTTCTCGAGGTCGGCGCGCTCGATCAGCGATTGCGCGCGCAACTGCTCCAGTTCGCCGTTGAGGGCCTCGATGCGGTCTTCGGTCGAGGCGTTGTTTTCGGCCATCTGTTCCGGCGAGAGACCGTCCTGGAGGTCTTCGGGATTGGGGGGCGTGTTGGTTCCGGTGTTCATGTTCGGCGCAGCGCGTCCTTGGGGTCGATCATTGTGAACGACATGCGGCGGTGCGCGCCAAATTCAACCCCGGTCGGGGCGCATTGCCTCGCCGAGGACACCTGCGGTCGCCTGCACCAGCGGGATCACCTGGTCGTAGGCCATCCGTCGCGGCCCGATCACGCCGAGCACGCCCAGCACCCGGCCGGCGCTGCCATAGGGCGCGGCGACCAGGGCCATGTCGTCGCCCATCGGCGCCAGCCCGGTTTCCTCGCCGATGAAGATGCGCACGCCCTCGGCATGGAGGGTGCGGTCGAGCAGTTGCAGCATGTCGCGCTTGCGCCCGAAGGTCTCGAACAGGTCGCGCAGGCGGCCGACGTCGGCCAGTTCCTGCACGCCCATCAACCGGGTCTGGCCGGCCATCACCAGTTCGGATTCGCCGCCAAGCTCGTTGAAACTGAGTTCGGCCAGTTCCAGCGCCCGTGACATCAGCAGGTGCAGCTCGTCGCGGGCCGCGCGCAACTCGCCGAGCAACTGGCGCTTGACCTGGGCGATCGGCAATCCGGCGAAATGGGCGTTCAGGTAGTTGGCGACACGCTCGAGTTCGCCCGGATCGAAGGCTTTGCCGGTGCGGACCACGCGGTTCTGCACCTCGTTGTCGCTGAAGACCAGGATCGCCAGCACCTCGTCGCCACCAAGGCCAACGAATTCGATGCGACGGAACGGCACGCTGGCCCGCTGCGGCGCACTGACCACACCGACGAAATGGCTCATCGCCGACAGCAGCTCGCCGGCATTGCCCAGCAACTGGCGGGTGCCGGCATTGCCAGGCAACAGTTCCTCGCGCAGGCGACGCAGCTCGCCATCGCCCAGCGGCTCGACCTGCAGCAGGGAATCGACGAAGACCCGGTAGCCCTGCGCGGTTGGCACGCGCCCGGCAGAGGTGTGCGGCGAGGCCAACAGGCCAAGATCCTCGAGATCGCCAAGGATGTTGCGGATGGTGGCGGAACTGACATCGAGCCCGGCGCAGCGCGCCAGCGTCTGCGAGCCGATCGGCTCGCCATCGCGGATGTAGCGACCGATCAGGGTCCGCAGCAGGTGCCGCGCGCGCGGATTGAGATCGTCGGAGCCTGGGAGTGCCATGCCGTCGATATACGGGCGGAATGCCGCGCTTGCAACCGTCCGGTCTCGGCGAATGCGACGACTGCCCCTAGAATCGACGCCATGCTGCAGCGCCTGACCATCCGCGACTTCGCCGTCATCACCGCCACCGAACTCGAATTCGAGGGCGGAATGACCGTCATTTCCGGCGAAACCGGCGCCGGCAAATCCCTGCTGGTCGATGCCCTGGGCTTCCTCTCGGGCGAACGCGCCGATGCCGCGATGGTGCGCCACGGCAGCGAACGCGCCGAACTGCAGGCCGAATTCGCCGTCGGCGATGCCGCCGCCGCGCGAAACTGGTTGCGCGATCAGGAACTGGACGACGGCGATGCCTGCCTGTTGCGCCGCGTGCTGCGCGCAGATGGCGGATCGCGGGCATGGATCAACGGCCGCGCGGTGACGCTTGCGCAATTGACCGAGCTCGCCGGATTGCTGGTCGAGATCCATGGCCAGCATGCCCACCAATCCCTGTTGTCCAAACCGGCGCAACTCGCCCTGCTCGACAACGTCGGCAGGCACGACGTCCTGCTGGCGAATGTCGCGAATGCCGCCGGCGTCTGGCGCAAACTCCAGCGCGAACGCGAAGTCCTGACCGCGCGCGGCGATGTCGCCGATCGCGTCGCCCTGCTCCAGCATCAGCTGCAGGAACTCGAACGCGATCCCCTCGAGCCCGAAGCCGTCGCCGATCTCGCCACCCGCCATCGCCGGTACGCCAACAGCGCCGCCTTGCTGGAAGCCACCAGCGCGGCCAGCAGCCGCGTGCTGGGTGATGACGAGGCCGAAGGCGCGCTGGCGCAGGTCCACGCTGCCCGCAGCGCCCTGGCCCGGGTGATCGGCGACGAACCGCGCCTCGCCGATGTCGACGCGATGCTTGATGCCGCAGGGATCCAGCTCGACGAGGCGGCCGCCCTGCTCGACCGCATCCGCGACGACAGCCAGCTCGACCCCGCTGCCTTCGAGCAGCTCGATCGCCAGCTCGCGCGCCTGCACGACCTCGGCCGCAAGCACCGCGTCGCCCCCGAAGCACTGATCGACGTGCGCGAACGCATCCGCGACGAACTGGCCGGGCTGGAACATGCCGACCAGCGCCTGGAGGAACTCGATCGCGAGATGGCGCTGGCTGAAACCGGCTGGCGACAGGCTGCGACAGCCCTGACCGCAGCACGACAGGCCACAGCGAAATCACTCGGGGATGAGGTCAGCCGCCTGATGGGCGAGCTCGGGATGGCCGGTGGCCTGCTCAAGATCGATCTCGAGTCGCAGCCCGGCAGCACGCCGGATCCGCACGGCGCCGAACGCGTGGAATTCCTCGTCACCGCCAATCCCGACCAACCGCCGCGCGCATTGCGCAAGGTCGCATCGGGCGGCGAACTGTCGCGGATTGCGCTAGCAATCGAAGTCGCCGCACTCGACGGCGATGGCGTGCCGACGATGGTGTTCGACGAAGTCGACAGCGGCATCAGCGGCCCGGTCGCGGCAGTGGTCGGGCGCCTGCTGCGCCAGCTCGGCAAGCGCTGCCAGGTGATGTGCGTGACGCATTTGCCGCAGGTCGCCGCCCACGGCCACCAGCACTATCGCGTCAGCAAGTCGGCGGATTCGGGCATCACCCAGAGTGCGCTCGACACGCTGGACGCGCAGGGCCGCACCGAGGAACTCGCGCGCCTGCTCGGCGGCACGACGGTCAGCAAGGAAGCGCGCGGCGCGGCTCGCAAGCTGCTGGAAGATGCCGCGACCGACTGACGCACGCGCTTGGCATGTGGATCGCGAAAGCGTTTCGCCCGGCTCTGCGCCTTTAGCGGTTATCCGCAGTGGCCGACACGCCGTGAATACGTCCATGTAGGCTCGTCCGCCGCATCCATGCGGCGGAACGGTCGGCCACAGCGGACGAACCGCACGGCGCCGCCGGTGGCGGTTTTTCGCGCTCTCTCAAAAGCAACAACACGCGCGCGGCAGCGGGTGCGCCAGTCCGGGGCGCGGGCGTTGCGAGCCATGGATGGCGAGCACGAGCCATACATGGACGTACTTGCTGGCGTCCCGCGCACCGGAGCTGGCTATCCGCTGAGACAGCGCGTGCGTGACGCCTACTTCTTCCTCACGTACAGCACCAGCGCGTGGTCTTCCAGCGCATAGCCGTGCTTCGCCGCGATCTCGCGCTGCAACGCTTCGATTTCCGGTGAGGTGAACTCGATGATCTTGCCGGTCTCCACGTCCACCATGTGGTCGTGGTGGGTGCCGCGATCGAGCTCGTACACCGCGTGGCCACCCTCGAAATTGTGCTTCAGCACCAGCCCTGCGGTCTCGAACTGGGTCAGCACGCGATACACCGTCGCCAGGCCGACGTCTTCGCCGCCTTCCAGCAACGCGCGATAGATCTCTTCCGCCGTCATGTGGCGCGGCTTGGCGCGCTCCAGCAACTCGAGCACGCGCAGGCGCGGCTGGGTGACCTTGAAGCCCAGGCTGCGCAGATCGCGGGTTTCCATCACATTCTCCAAACTCTGACAACGACCAGTGGCTGAACCGCCGCCTGCCGGCGCGGGGCGACGACTGGGCGGGACGTGTATCATCCCTGAAATTCGTGACACCGCCCGTTCACATGCGCACATTCCTGCTCGCCTGCATCGCCGCCATCGCCCTGACCGGCTGTTTCTATCGCCAGCCCGTCTATCAGGGCAACCTGATGGAAAAGACCAAGGTCGAGCAATTGCAGGCCGGCATGACCAAGGACCAGGTCGCGGAACTGCTGGGCCTGCCTTCGATCCAGGACCCGTTCCACCACAGCCGCTGGGACTACACCAGCACCGAGCGCGTCGGCCGTACCGGCAAGACCCAGATCAGGAACTTCTCGGTCTACTTCGAGAATGACCTGGTCACCAAGTGGGACGGCAACTATTTCGCCGAGCAGGACGAGCAGCTGGCCAAGGATTCCATCAAGCGCTTTGGCCCCAACCTGCGCAAGGACAAGAAGAAGAACGGCGGCGGCGACAGCAGCGATAGCGGCGAATAAGCCCTCAGCGGGCGCCGCGGCGCTCGCGCTGGACCTGGGCACGCGCACGTCGCGCGGCCTTGGGATCGATCTTCAATCCACGCAACAACTCGACACGATCGCCATCGGCGAGCGGATGGCGCGGCGTCACCCGCTGGCCGAATACCGCGATCCCGGCGATTTCCGCCAGTGACGCGAATCCCGCGGCGGCGATCGCATCCTGTGCATTCGCGCCCGCGGGCAATTCCACCTGCTTGCGCTCGCAACGGTGCGGCCACGCCGCGACCACTTCAACCCTGATGGCGCCTGCCATCACGGCAATCCCGCCTTGTTGGCGACGCGGATGAAATCATCGACCATGCGATCGGCCAGGCTTTGCAGGCCCAGCGCCAGCACCGGCCCCAGCAGCGACGACGCCGGTTCGAACTTCAATTCCAGCGCCACCTTGCAGGCATGGACATCGAGCGCGGTGAAGCGCCAGTGGCCTTCCAGGGTCTTGAACGGACCGTCGACCAGGCGCATGTCGATCCGCAGCGGGCGTTCGCTGGTGTTCTCGGTCTTGAACCAGGTCTTGAAGCGGCCGAGGCCGACATCGAGGCGCGCGACATAGCACCCCCCATCCATCCGTTCGACGTCGGCGGCCTGGCACCAGCCGAAACGTTCGGGATAACGTTCCGCGGCATCGACCAGGTCGAACATGGTCTCGGCGGAATGTGCCACGAGGGCGCTGCGTTCGATGATGGTGGTCATTACAATATCCGCATGAGCAAGGCTGCGGACAACAAGAAATCGCCCGGGAAAGGCGGAAAGGATAAGGCAAACGGCGGCACCATCGCGCTGAACAAGCGCGCGCGCCATGAATACCACCTTGAACAGCGCGTCGAGGCGGGTCTTGCCCTGCAGGGCTGGGAGCTGAAGGCGATCCGCGCCGGACGCGCCAACATCGGCGACGGTTATGCACTGGTCAACCATGGCGAAATCTTCCTCGTCGGGGCGCAGATCACCCCGCTGATCCAGGCATCCACCCACGTGATCGCCAACGATCGCCGCGACCGCAAGCTGCTGCTGCATCGCCAGGAGATCGACCAGCTGGTCGGCCGCGTCCAGCGCGACGGTTACACCCTCGTGCCCACCGCGCTGTACTGGAAAGGCAACAAGGTCAAGCTGGAAATCGCCCTGGCACGCGGCAAGCAGACCCACGACAAGCGCGAGGCCAGCAAGGAGCGCGACTGGAATCGCGAGAAGCAGCGCCTCTTGCGCCGGCACAACAAGGACGCCTGAGGCTGCTCAGGCCTGGTGCTCGTCGTCGTTTTCGCGAAGGACGCCGGGCAGCGTGAAGGTGAAATGCGCACCGTGGCCGACCTTGCCCCACGCCTGCATGGTGCCGCCGTGGCGCTCGACGATGCGCCGCACCGTGGCAAGGCCGATGCCGTAGCCGACGAATTCCGACTCCGAATGCAGGCGCTGGAACGGCTGGAACAATTTGCCGGCATAAGCGGGATCGAAACCGACGCCGTCGTCTTCGACGAAATAGCGCCCGTCGGCATCACGTCCGAAACGGATATGCGCGACATCGCGCTCCCGGGTGAATTTCCAGGCGTTGCCGATCAGGTTCTGCATCAACGTCCGTACCAATGACGCATCGCCATCTGCGCGCAATCCCGGCGCAATCTCGACCTCGACCACGCGCTGTGGATCGCTGGCAGCAAGTTCGTCGACCACCTCGCGCGCCAACGCCGAGAGATCGATCGGCTGGTGCTGCAATTCGCCGCGGCTGACGCGGGAAATCGTCAGGATTGCGCCGATCAGGTCATCCATCCGATGCGCGCCCTCGCGGATCCGCGAAAGATATCCCTGCGCGGCCTCGTCCAGCGCCGCGGCATGGCGTTCGGACAGCAGGCGACTGAAACCATCGATCGCGCGCAGTGGTGCGCGCAGGTCATGCGACACGCTGTAGGCGAAGGTTTCAAGCTGCTGGTTGGCTTCACTGAGCTCGCGGGTGCGGGCATCAACGCGCAACTCGAGGGTGCGATTGAGCGCGCGGATGCGCGCTTCGCTGCGGACACGGTCGGAAATGTCTTCGGCCTGCACCAGCAGGCTGATGTCGACGCCGTCCCTGTGCGGAATCTGCCCGTATACCAGCGAAACATGCCGCAGCTCGCCATTCCTGCGGGCAAATCGACGGATTTCCATGCGCATTCCGTCCTCCTCGCCCTGCTCCACCAGGCCCACGCTGCCATGATCGAGAAGTGACGCGAAATGCGTTCCGTGCAATGCCCCGATGTCGCGTTCGAACAGGCGGGTGAACGCCGGATTGACCTCGACGATGTCGCCCTTGTCGTCGAGCAATGCCATGCCGATGCCCGAATGCACCATCGCACTGCGGAACAAGGCTTCGCTGCGCGCGTGCGCGCGCGTCATGTCGCGCGCCAGCACGTGCGCCCGCGCCTGCGTCCGCGCCAGCAGGAACGCGATCAATCCTGTCGCGAGCGCGAGCGGCAGGCCCGACCACAGCACCCATTGGCTGCGTTCGCTGCCGGCGTCGTCGTCGCCGAAGAATTCGAGCCGCAGCACCCGGCCATAAATGGGGATATTGCGTGCGATCGGACCACGAAAAGCCTTGCCCGCCAGGCCCGGATCCTCTGCCAGCATCACGACATTGCTCGCGGCCGTCGCATCGCTGATCCTCAATTTCAATTTGCGCTTCACCGACTTCAACGTCATGTCGATGAATTTCGGCATGCGGAACGGGATGTATACCCAGCCGAGCATGCCCGCCCGACGGGCGGCGACCGTGACGGGATGCTCGCCGCCGCGATAGACAGGCGTGTAGAAAATCAAGCTGCGCACGCTTGAGCCACCGCTGTCGAGGAACAGTTCGACGGGACCGGAAAGCCACGGGCGACCGCTCTCCATCGCCCGCTGCATGGCATCGCGGCGCGTCGCCTCGATGTACATGTCGCGACCGATCAGCGATCGCGTCCCCCGGGAGGCCGGCGCGAGATAGATGACGGGCGCGTATTCCGGGCGAAGCCCCCATGGCTGGATGTTGATCATCTCGCCGGTGCGTTGCTTCCAGTCCTGCTGGAAACGCATCAGGTCGACGCGGTCGATATAGGGGCCATAGCCAAGGCCAACCACCGCCGTGTAGCGCTGTTCGAGATCGAGGCCGGCAACATAGCTCTGCCACTCCTCGTCGGTCGGCTGGGTATCGCCTGCGATCAGCGAGGCACCGCCACGCATGATCAGTTCCAGGGCATCGAGGCGCTGGCGCACCAGCGATTCAACCAGGTCGGCCTCCGAGTTGAGCTCGGCCATCGTTTCGCGATGGGTCACCGTCTGCTCGTTGCGCCAGATCAGCAGCACCATGATGGTGGCGCAGATTCCCGCCAGCACACCGAACAATATCGGCGCGTGCTGGTTGAAATTGTCCTGGGAAGCGCCCTGATTCGGCATTCAGGGATTCTGCCCTATACTGCTCCGGTCGGCGAGACAACGGTTCCCGGGGATGCACTGGATTCGACGGGGGTTGCGAAATCGCTTGGCGCATGCCGAGGGGGTAGCTTTCCTCGTTAATCCAGCTGCAAAAACTCAGACGCCAACGACGACGTCTACGCTCTGGCCGCTTAAGGCCTAGCCCCGAACCCGCTTGTGCCCGTGCTCGCGGATGTAGGGTCATCATCACGGGATAGGGACCGGTGGCGACCCGTCAGCAGGTTCCGAAATCAAAGCGGGTGTGGGTGATGGTGTGCCTCGCACGGTGTGTTGCCATCATCCGAGATCAAACACCGGGCTAAGCATGTAGTGCCGGGCATGGAGTGCCTTCGGACGCGGGTTCGATTCCCGCCATCTCCACCAATTAAACCCCTGTTTTTACAGGGGTTTTCCCTTTTCTGGCGCTGGGAAATTTTGGCCGTACGGACGCATGTACGGAAAATGATTTCGTCATATATTGCTACTTGGTTGGCTATGGATACAGATCCGGTAAACCCCGCATTCCTGCGGTAAATTGTCGCCTTGCTCATGGGGCTTAACCCGACGAAGGCGGTTGTGTGCTCGTAGTAATGGACGAAAGCGGTGACCCAGGATTCAAGGTCGGAAAAGGTTCCAGTAGCCACTTCATAGTTGCAATGGTGCGCTTTGACTCGAACGATGCTGCCGAAAGTGCAAGCAGAGTCATCGGTGAATCAAAACAGCGTTTGCGCATCAACGGCGAAGTTAAATTCTCAAAGTCACCTGATCATGTCCGCCACGATATTCTTTCCGCAGTTCGCGACCAAGACTTCAGCGTCCGCGTGCTGGCGGTCGAAAAAGCTCGGCTTTACAGTGAACGTCTGAAGCAGGACACGGACTGCTTCTATAATTTCTTTTTACGCCTACTTATGTCGCATGATGGCGATACGCTTCGCAATGCGAGGATCAAGCTAGACGGTAGCGGCGACCGCAAATATCGGCGCGAACTGGAAGCCTATCTAAGACGCCAGTTATCCGGGGGCAAAATCGCAAGCTTGAAATTTGTGGATTCCAAGTCAGATAACCTAATCCAGCTGGCGGATATGTGCGCCGGGGCGGTACTCCGGGCACGAAGAACTGATGCTTATCAAGACGGGCAATGGCTGAAGCTACTCGATCGCCGGATAGAGAACATCTGGGATTTCAGCTAGCCATGAAAGACAAAGGGAGCGACTAATCGCTCCCCTGTCCGCACCCCCGGCCTATCCAGACGATTGCCTGGCAAGCACACCTTACGGAGACGGTTCGGTCCGGAGGGGCTCGGTGAGCGAATCCTGCCACGCCGTTGCGCCTAGCGCAAT
>JAFEBX010000019.1 GCA_018242425.1 Pseudomonadota bacterium | reverse complement strand
GTCGCGCCGACGCTGGATATCCGCCCGAACATCGCCCTGCCCGACAGCGAAACCCTGCGCGCCCTGCTCGCGCATCGCTTTGCGGCGATGACCGACTACTGGCGGCACGTGATGCGCCCGGCGCTACGCGCGCAGGCTGACGATGGCGGCGACGCGCCGGCCAAGCTGCCGCGGCGACTGCGCAAGGGCTTGGCCGATGGTGGCCGCTGGCTCGACGCCAGCGCGCGCGAACGCCTGCAAGCCTTCGTCGCCCGCCGCCCGCAGATCGCCACCTTGGTGGAGTTCCGCGCTCGTCTGGCCACCGTGCTGGAAGAACGCTCGACCGACGCGGCTGCGTCGCTGCAACGTCTGCAAGCGTGGTGCGAGCAAGCCGAGGCCACCGGTATCCGCGCGTTGCAGGAGTTTTCCGCGCGCATGAAGGGCTACGCCATCGCCGTGCATTGACGCCCGCGGCTTGACAGCCGCCGTCTGACTCGCGCTTGATGGTGACCCCGCGCACCGGCGGGATCGGGGAATCCATGCGCATCGCCACCCACGCCATCCGCGCGCTGCTTGCGCTCGCCTGCCTCGCGGCCTTTGCGCCCACGATCGCCGCGCCAGTTGCCAACGCGCCTGCACCGGCCGCGCCGGTCGCGACCCCCGCCGACGCGCCAGTGCCGGCACCGCGGATCGTCAAAGCGCACGGGTGGGAAGGCCAACTGACGCTGGAATTCGACCAGCCGATGTTGACCTGGAATGGCCGCACCGACGTGGATGCGCTGCGCATCGCGCCTGATGCCGCCTGCCAGTGGTTTTGGCAGGACGACACCAGCCTGATCTGCCGTGGCAACTTCTTCAACCAGCATCCGTTCCGCTCCGCCAGCGAATACCGCGTCAGTATCGGCCACGGCCTGTGGTCGCAGGCTGGCGTCGAACTGGCACCCACGCAGGCGATTGTGCGCACGGCCCTCCCGCAACTGGATGCACGCATCGGGCAATGGCTGTCCGGCATCCCCGGAATGTTCATTCAGGCCCCCGCCGACACCACCGCGACCACGGTCGCCAACGTGTTGGGCGTGACCCTGGACGGCCATGCCATCGCGTTCGATCTGGCCACACCGAACAAAGCCGAGTTGCAGGGGACGTACTTCACCAAAGACGATCACGTCTTCGCGCTGCGCCTGCATGATCTGGGCGGTCGCGCCGGCGTGTTGCGCGTGCACGTGCGCCCGGGATTGGTTGGCAGCGACGGGCCGCTGCCCGGCGATCAGGACAAGGACCTGCTCACCGCCCGCATCGGCGAGGCGTTCGGCCTGCGCGGCGTGGATTGCGGCAACCTGTCCTTCTCCGCCGATCCGGGCCACCGCGTGCCCGCGCAGTGCCCGCCCGATCAGGACATCGTCCTGCGCTTCTCGCGTGCGCTGAACGCTGCGGCGTTGACGCAACTGCGCGCCGCGCTGCCGACGGATCTGAGCCTGCGCGAGGCGTCCAACTGCAACCATTACCACGGCGACCGCGACACCGCGCAGTCGGCACCGGATGTCAACGTCTGCCTGCGCGCCAGCGTCGCCGGTCGCACGCTCGCGCTGCGCCTGCCCGCTGGGCTGAGCGCCGACGACGGCGGGACGCTCGCCGGGGCGACGACGATTGCCTTGCGCTTGGGCGATTGGCCGCCCGCCTTCACGATGAAACCTGAGCTGCTGATCCTGCCGCCCGGTTCGCCCACTCAACCGGACGTGCGGGCGACCAACATCGCCGGCGCGCCCGACGTGCAGCAAATGGCGATCGGCGCGGACGTGACCACGCAGGCCACGCGCCTGCAAGCCGGGGGTGCGCGCAACGTGCCCACGCCCGTCGCCCTGCCGACGACGCCCGACGCGATCCGCGCAAACGGCGGCCTGCTGCTCGTCGGTGAACCCGGGCCGGTGCAGCAAGGTGCTGATTACGCACTGGCCTACGCGCCGTTCGCGGTGCTGGTGGGCGCGACTGGAGACGGGCAGCGGCTGGTCTGGGTCAGTTCGTGGGATGGCGGCCACGGGCTGGCGCAGGCGCAGGTGGAACTGCTGCGCGTGACGGCCAGCGGCAAGGCCACCGTGCTCACCCACGCCAGCACGGCGGCCGATGGCGTGGCCGTGCTGGATGCCATCCCCGACGACGATTCGCAACAAAACGAAGCCGGTGCATTGCTGGTGCGCGCCACTTACCAAGGCCAGCGCACGGTGGTGCCGGTCACCGGCTGGAGCCGATGGGGCGGGCCGCACACGCTGTTCGCCCACGATGCGCACGGCATCGGCGATCCGGGCACTTTTTACCAATCACGCTGGCCGGAAGGAGAATTGCGCGCCTTCGGCGTCACCGATCGCCCGCTGTACCGCCCCGGCGAAACGGTGCACTACCGCTTCTGGCAGCGCCAGCGACAGGGCAATCGCCTGCTGCCGCCGACGCAGAGGCAGGTCACGGCGGTGCTGCGCGCGCCCGATGACAACAAGCGACTCGCAACCTGGCCGGTGACGCTCGATGCGCTGGCTTCGGCAAGCGGGCAGACGACCCTGCCGGAGCTGCTGCCCGACAGCGACTACTGCATCACCACGGCGCAAGCCAGACTCTCCGACACGGTGGACGACGAATCCGGTGCCTGCTTCAAGGTCGCCCGCTTCGATGCGCAACCGCTGTGGGCGCAGATGCAGGCCGACCATCCGGCGGTGCTGGGCGGGCAGGCGCTGGCGCTGGATGTGCAGGCCGGTTACTACTCGGGCGATGACGCGGCGAACGTGAACCTGCGGGTCGAAGGATTGCTGACCCCACGGCGCATCCAAGACAGCTACCCGGCCTATGCGGCCTACACCTTCATCGCGCCCTACAGCGGCGAGGACTCACGCCCGTTCGCCGAACCCTTGCAAGGCGTGACGGTGCCGCACACCACCGACGGCCAGGGCCGCGCCCACATCGGCTTGCACCTGCCGGCGATCATGCAGTCGAGCGAAGACAAACCGCACCCGATCGCCTTCGGCCTGCTCGAGTTCACCGCCAGCGTCAATGTGTCGAACAAGGCCTCGGCATCCAGCGGCACGCTGGCGGTGCGCTACGCGCAGTACCCGCGCTACGTGGGCTTGAAGACCGCCGGTTGGTGGTTGCCGATCGACGCCGATGCCGGGCTGGCCGCGGTGGTGCTCAGCGCCGACGGGCACGAGGTGCCCGGGCAAAGCGTGCACGTGCAGATCGCCGCCATCGCCGATGCGCAGGGCCGGCCCGAAGTAACACCCAAGGCGGTCGGATCGTGCGAGCTGCGCACCGATGCGCCCACCGCGTGTGCCTTCCGTGCGCCGGCACCGGGCTTGTATCGCTTCTCCGCCAGCGCCGAAGGCGCCGCGCCAACCGAACTGACCCGCTGGATCGGCGGGCACGCGCCAGTATCTGCCGACCAACACGGGCCGACCGCCAGCCTGACCTTGCTGACGCCCTCCGATGGCGTCAGCGCCGCGCGCGTGCAACTCACCCAGCCGCACGCGCATGCCAACGTGCTGTTCACCCTGCAATCCGGGCGCATCCTCACGCACTGGGTGCAGGCGGTATCCGGCGAAAAGACGCAGATTGTCGTGCCGCTGCGTGCCGACTGGCGGCCCGGCGCGACCTTGCAAGCGCTGGTGCGCGATGCCGACGGCGGCTTCGGCTCGCGCACGCTGGAAGCCAGCCTCGACCTGGCCATCCCCGCGCAGCGCCACGACGCCATCACCGTGAAACTTGAACGCACGCGCCTGCGCCCCGGCCAGGAACTGCTGCTGCATCTGGCCAACCCGTCCACCGGCCCGGCCCACGCCACCATCGCGGTGGTGGATGATTCGGTCTATCAACAGGTGCTGGACACCGCCGCGCAGGCCGATCCGGAACAAGACGGCTGGCTGGGCGCGCTGAACCACTGGTACAGCGCCGACTGGTTTGCACTGGAAGACCTGCGCAGCCTGCCCACGCCGTTCGCCGGCCTACCGCTGTCGGGCTGGCGCAAGGCGATGGATGCGGCCGCCAAGGCGCGGGAGGAAGAAGAGCGCAAGCGCGAAGCGCGACGAGTTGCACAATCGGGGACGAACGCCGTAGGACTCGAACGCGTGGAAGTCGTCGGCAGCCGCATCAGGCGGGGCGTCGATACTTTCTCCCGCGAACCGACCGCCGCCGTGCTCAAGCGCGGCCCGCACGCCGACCCCGGCACGGTGCAAGGCCGCCTGCGTGATCGCTTCCTCGATTCGGCGTACTGGAATCCCGACCTGACCCTGGCCGCCGGCGAGCGCCGCGACCTGCGCATCCGCCTGCCCGACAACCTCACCCGCTGGCGGGTGCTGGTGTGGAGCAGCGATGCCGGCGACGGCTTCGCGCTGACGCAAGCGACAGTGGAGACCGCCTTGCCTGTGGAACTGCGCGCCGGCCTGCCGTCGCGCGTGTTCGTCGGCGACGCCGCCAGCGGCAGCGTGTCGGCGCGCAACCACGGCAGTGCGGCAGCGACGCTGGCATTGCAGGTCAGCGCGCAGGGCGCGGGCGTGGCGCAACGGCGCGAACGCCGCGTCGGCGTGGCCGGCAATGCGGAAGTTTCGCAAACCATCGCACTGGCGCCCACGCGCAGCGGCGACATCGCCGTGCAGGCCACCGCCACGCGGCAAGGCGCGGCCGACGGCCTGGCGAGTGCGGTGCCGGTGCTCACCCGCGATGGCGATGCGCAGACCGTGCAGGCCGGTTGGCTGGACGCCAGCACCATCGACCTGCCGTTGCCGCAATTACCCACCGGCGCGCATGACGCCACGCTGGACGTGCAAGTCGATCGCGGCCTCGACGGATGGCAGGACGGCTGGATTGCCGACCTGCGCGATTACCCGATGCGCTGCTGGGAGCAGACCCTCAGCCGCGCGCTCGGTGCGGCGCTGGCGATCGCCGCGCACAAGGATGGCACGCTGTGGCCCAAGGCCGCCGACGAAGTGCGCGACGCCCTGCGCGTGGCGCCGATGTTCCTGGACGACGGGCAGTTCCATTATTTCCCGAGCAGCAACGGCGGATGGCAGACACCGGGTTCGCCGGCGCTGTCGGCCTACACGTTGCGTGCGTTCAAGGTGCTGGCCGAGCTCGGCCACCCCGCCCCGGCGCCGACGGTGGACTCGCTGCAAGCATCCGTCGCCGCAACCATCAAGCGCGCCGCCTCGCTCAAACCCGACGACCGCAAGGCGCGCACGACCCGCGAGGAAGCCGCCGAGGCGGCCGGGGCGCTGGACGATCCCAAGCTGCTCGATGCCGCCGCGCTGGATGCGTTGTGGAATGCCTGGCCGGATCTGAGTTGGTACGGGCGCAGCCAACTGCTGCGCGCACTGGCGCAGCAGCCGGCGCAAGCCGCGCATCTGCACGAGGGCATCGCGCGCCTGCGTGCGGCCGGCAGCGCACACGGCCTGCGCCGGGTGATCCACGACGGCCGCGATTTCGGGTGGGCGATGGGCTCGGATCTGCGCGACCAGTGCGCGGTGGTCGGCACGCTGTATGAACTCGACCACGACGCCGCTGGCGAAGCGGCGCGCTTGAGCTTGCTGCGCGGTTTGCAGGACCTGTATGCCGGCGGCGTCGCCAGTCTCGACACCCAGGCCACGGCGCAATGCCTGCTCGCGTTGCAGTCCGTCGTCAAGCGCTTGCCGCACGACGGCGCCGCTGCGCAGGTGGCAGCATCACTGGGTACGCTCACCCATCGCTTCACGCTCGCCACCGGGCAAGCGCAGGCGCAGTGGACGCAGCCGTTGCCGGCCAGCGATTCGACCGCGAACCTGCGCCTGCAAACTCAAACGCCCGACAACGCGTCGTTGAACTACAGCGCCCGCCTGCGTTATCGCGTCGATCTGGCCAACACACCGGCGCAAGCGGTCGGCATGCGCCTGACCCGCAGCTATCAGGTGCTGCGCGGCGGTCGCTTCGTCGATCCGGGCGAGCAACCGATCCGCAGCGGCGACTGGGTCCGCGTGCGCTTGCTGCTGGACGTGCCGGCGTTCCGGCATTTCGTCGCCATCACCGACACCGTGCCGGGCGGGCTGGTGACGCGCGACATCGGCTTGAGCCAGGTCGGTGGTGCCGATCTCAAGCACGTGGCCGATCCGGGTTCGTGGTGGTTCGACAGCCGCCAGACCGGCGCGAATATCGTGCATCTGTATGCGCAGCGCCTGCCGCCGGGCAGCCACGAGGTCTATTACTACGCACAGGCGGTGCAGCCGGGCGACTATTTCGCGCCGCCGGCGGTGGCCGAGTTGATGTACGGCCGCGCCAGCCGCGCCACCACCCCAGCCGATCATGTGCAGATCGCGCCGACTGCGGATGCCAAGCAGACTCCGCGCCGTCGCAATCGCCGCTGACGCCACAGCAGACTAGAATCGACTCCTCGCCTTTGCCTGAGGAGTCGGCCCATGAGCGATGCCATCCACCCGGCACCCGCCGGTTTCGCCAACGCCGCCAGCATCGGCCCCGACGACTACCGCCGCGACTACGCGCGCGCGCTGGCCGATCCAGACGCATTCTGGGCCGAGCAGGCCAAGCGGCTGGACTGGAGTCAGTTTCCCACGCGCATCCGCGAGGTGAGTTTCGACGCGGCGAACCTGCACATCGGCTGGTTCGCCGATGGCGTGCTCAACGCCAGCGTCAACTGTCTGGATCGCCATCTGCAACTGCGCGGCGACAAGACCGCCCTGCTGTGGGAGGCCGACGATCCGGCCACGCCGCCGCAGCACATCAGCTACCGGCAACTGCATGCGCGGGTGTGCCAACTCGCCAACGCGCTGCGCAACTTGGGCGTGCGCAAAGGCGATCGGGTGGCGATCTACCTGCCGATGATCCCCGAGGCGGCGGTGGCGATGCTCGCCTGCGCGCGCATCGGCGCGGTGCACACGGTGGTGTTCGGCGGCTTCTCGCCCGATTCGCTGGC
>JAFEBX010000018.1 GCA_018242425.1 Pseudomonadota bacterium | reverse complement strand
TGACAGTTTGGCCCGTTCGTCTAGGGGTTAGGACGCGTCCCTTTCACGGATGAAACAGGGGTTCGATTCCCCTACGGGCTACAACCGGAACGCCGGAACCTGAGCAATAGCAAGGGTTTCCGGCGTTCGTGCGTTTGGGCTGTTGACCCTTTGTTGACCCTTTTACCCCCCTTCCTCCTTTTTTGGGTGTGTAATCTGCGGAACTGTAAGGCAGGCAACAGGACCGGAACGGGGGCACCCTCCCCGCGCCCGCGCATACATGGCGCGAAAGTCCATGGCGCGGCTGTTGCCGGGCTGTTTTTGGCAGGGATAGGTTCACCTTGTTTCCACCGTGTTTTTCGCGCCCGTCCGCTGCGGTGGCCTTGGCCTCAGCCTTCGCCGATCCCGTGGCCGGGGGTAATCACCTTGCCGCCCCGGCGGAACGTTATCGTGTGTTTCACCACGGCATCCGTTTCGGCCTTCACTTCCTGCCTGCTCAACTTCGGCAAGGCGAACTCTGCCAGTGCTGCATAGACCTGCAACGCCCCCTTGGGATCGTCCTTGCCCAGCCGCCGGATCCACTTCACCACGTCCGGGGCCGTTTCGTCAAGGGCCGCGTGGATCGTTTCGCGGATGCGCTCGTTGATCTTATTCGGCGTGCCCCTGGGCCTGCCTTTGGGGGTGCCGGATGTGCCTTTCCTGAAGGTGCCGCGCCGGGTGGCTTGCGTTTCCATTGCTGTTTTTGTCCTGTTCTTTTCAGGTGGAAACCACTACCGGGGCCGTGCATGGCTGTTGACGTGCTGCGGTGGGTTTGACGTGGCCACCACAACAAAGGGCCGTTCATCGAATAGCAGCAGGCCGCGCACTTTCATCCGTCGCAAGGTCAGGCTGCGGTTGCTCAACTTGTTCCTGCATGCCTTCCCCGCCTTCCCGTGGATGCGTTCGCTGCATACCCGGCTGCGGGGATCTTGGTCCGAAATATCCCGACCGCAGGCAAGGCACCTCCGCACCCCCTCCGAAGGCACCTCCGAAGGGTGGGCAACTTTACCTGGAACGGGAACCGTAGGTGGGACGTTTGCACCCCTTATCGCAAGTGGTGCAAACGTCCCACTTTGGCCTTTTCGGGGTGCCTTGGCCGGGTGTTGTCCCCTTGGTGCAAACGTCCCACTTTCAGAGTAAGGGGTTGCATTCGTCCCCTTGGTGCAAATGTCCCACCCGTTCACCTCGGACAACTTCGCCGCGATCAATGCCCGCAGGGTGGGTTGCAGGCCGTTGGGTTGGATGCGTTGCACCAGCGCGGTGTATGCGGTGCGCCTTCGCGATCGGGTGCGCCGGTGAAGTTCCTGCCAGTAGGACGGCACCGCAGCGTTGGCCACAAGATCGCGTTGACCGGGCCGAAGTCCATCGGCGGGCATATCGGGTTCCGCGATCAACAGTTCGTCGAACTTGGCCAGCAGGAAGGCCCGTAGCCGGATCCATGCCGCCGGGTCCAACAGGTCCGCAACGGTCCGCACCTTGCATCGCGCAAGTGTGCGCATCTTGTTTGCCTTCAGCTCAAACCGCAGCAGTTCGCCGTTCACATGTTCCCGGTACTGTGCGGCCTTATCGTAGATCTTGAACCGGTAGGCGGCATGCACGATCTGGATGCCTTCGCCTTTCTGCATGGGCACGGGTGTAGCGTCCTTGTGTAGCACGATGGACCGCAGCACCGCAGCCGTGGGGATGGGCGGAATGATGTTCGCCCCGACTTCCAGCGTTGCCAAGGTCAGGCCCGCATCGTGCAACCCGAAGGCATCGCATAGCGCGGCCACCGTGTCCCGGAATTGCGTGAACGTGTAGTCCTGCCAGTTGGTGCCGCCGTGGTGGACCTTGTGGAAGGAACCCCGCACCTCCCAGCAGCGGGTTGCATCGCCGGTGAAGGTCCACCCGCTCCACTTGACTGCGTGCCGTTGTTCCCCTGCCTTCCCTTCGCCACGGGAACGCCAACGGCCTGCCAGCAGGGTATGTTCCCGCATTCGCCGTTGCGCGTCCGGGTGGATCCTTAATTTCACGCCGTCGATCATTCGGGAAACCGTGTGGGCGATACTGGATAGGCAGCGCGGGCTACACGCCCGCGTTGCTGTTTTCAGGGATGCCGTGGGCCTCTACATGGCGGGCGAAGTCCCGCGCGAATTGCAGCCGCTGTTCACGTCCCTGCATGTACCAGCCGGTGAAGTAGAACAGGGTCAACGCGGCATCGCGATCGGTGAACCGGAACAACACAAGGCTGCGGGTGCCTTGGCCCTTGCGGTATTCGTATGCGTTGCCTTCATGCCAGCCCGGTACGCCCAAGGGCACCAGCCCGGTAAGGAACGGGCATTTGCCGTTCACCTGCGGGCCGTGGATCAATTCACGGGCACCATTGGCCCGGATCTTCGCATCCTGGGTTTCTTCCACCTTCAGGCGTTGCGGTGCCTTGCCGAATGCTATCCGCTGCGGTTCCTTCACGTACCAGCCCGTGACCGGATCCAGTGCGTAGCACACAACGCGGAACGATGGGGATACTGGATAGCTCATGGCCGGGCCTGTTTTGCAGTGCGCATCTGTTGCAAAGCATTCAGTACCTCGTTCCGTTTGTACAGGACGCGGTTGCCCATGCGGTACCCCTTCACGTAGCCCCGGCGGGTGTAGTCCCGCAACGTGGGCAAGGTCACGTGCAACTGTTTGGCGGTTTCCTGCCGCGTCAACAGTTCTTCAGGTTGTGGTGCGGCTGCGGTATCTATGTCCGCACGAACGGCGCGGACGATTTCGTTCACCAAGTCGGTGAGCGGTACGGGGGAAAGGACGATCTGTTGATCCATTGCGGAGTTTTGTTTCCGCTAAGGACCCCTTACTTACTCAAATAACTGCGCAGGTTTACTTCGATATACTGTATTTGCAGGGGTTCGAGACGTATCTGCCTTCCCTCAAACCGCCTTCAATACCCGCATGGTGAACAGGCTGGAACGGGCCATGATGTCCGCGTGTTCCTCGTTGGTCAGGCGGATGTAGCGCATGAACGCCTGTTCCGTTTGGTGCCCCGTTACCGCCATGATGGTGCGGGCGGGGATGCCGTCCCGGTAGCAGTTGGATGCGAAGGACCGGCGGGCGGTGTGCGTGGTGATGCGCTCCCACTTGGCCCGTGCCACCTCCCTACGGATGCCGCCCTTGGTGCGCCCCTCCATGGTCTTTACTTGCAGTTCCGGCACCATGGCGGCGGCCTCTTTCAGGTAGTCGTTCTGTTTTTGGTTGGATATGCCCGAAGGGATGCGCCCGCCATACTTGGCCATGATCGCAGGGATGGATGGGTGTAGCGGTATCGTCACCTCCTTGCCCGTCTTGGACGTGCGCACCCGCAGCCGTCCGCCTTCCATGTGTTCCGGCTGGATGCGTGAAAGATCCCCGAACCGTAGGCCGGTCCATGCGCCCACCAT
>JAFEBX010000017.1 GCA_018242425.1 Pseudomonadota bacterium | reverse complement strand
CCGGGGCCGGGGTTGTAGTGGATTTTCAGCGGCCCAAGAAAAAAGCACCTGGCGTTTCCGTCAAGTGCTTTCATTCATTGGTAGGCGCGATTGGACTCGAACCAACGACCCCCACCATGTCAAGGCGCTCCGGCACGGAGGAAAGCCACTGCTTTCCCTTGAAAATCAAGCACTTAGCTCGCTTCAAGCAACCCAGATTATACCGGTGCAACCGGTCAGAGTGGCGGAAAAATGGCGGAGAGAGCGGCGGTCGCTCCGCCGTCAGCGCGCGAATTCTTATACATGGCCTACTTGCATAAACTGGCGACGTTGCTGGACGCGCAGGAACCTTCGGAAGCTACCTGGAGGGCCTCCTGAACCCGCACCCTGCGACCTGACGCCTCGGGCCTCACCGAGGGTATGACGCTACCGCCAGGCATCACGCCTGCGCGAGCAGAAGACGCCGAAGCCGGCTGGTAGCCGCCGGCTTCACCACGCTTCGAGCATCGGGCCTGACACCCCGCCCACCGCTCGTCGTACCGACGCATGCCGGGTCCTCGGACCTGCCGGCGGTGTTGTGTTCGTCCGTCTTCGTCATGCCCAACCTCAAGGCTTCAACGGCCCCTGCTGGCCAGGAATCGCGCACCCTCTCGCTCCTCTCCACCCGGTATCCCGCCGTCGTCGATCTCGTCGATGCGGCCCGGGAATGCGCCCGCGCACATCAGACACTGCTCAATGAGTTGAGCGCCGGCCGATGCCGTCTGAAATGCTTCAAGCAAGGCCGACGCTGGTACGTGCGCCTGGTGGATCTCGCTGACTACATCGATACCCACGCATCGGCCCGCCAGCCCAGCATCACGCCCGCCCTGACCGTAGCGACACGCAAACGCGGTCGGCCGACCAAGGCCGAGACCATCGCGCGTCGGATGGCTGCTGGCGCCGTGTGATGGCGGCACGCGACAAAGAACGGCACCCTCACTTCCCGCTGGCCCGGCCACTCGGTATCGAGGAGGCGCACAAGCGCATTTGCGGTGTCCCTGCGATCCAGGAAGGTGCTATCGGATACGTGCCCAGCTTTTTGGCTCTGCTGGGTCTTCCCCATACGGAGCCGGTGACCAGCGTCTACGAGCGGGACGGTGGCCGGCGACAGCTCCGAATCGTCAGCGACCCGACTCTGGGCGTGCCATACGGTCACGTCGCCCGAATCTGGCTGATTTGGATCTCAACCCGGATCGTGCAAACAAAGAGCAGGTGCATCGACCTGGCGCCAAGCCAGTCGGCCTTCTTCCGATCCCTGGGCATTCGCGGAAGTCGCGGCGACGGCGGCAGCATCGTGCGGTACGCCGATCAGTTGGACCGCCTGTGTCGCAGTCTGTTCATCGAAATCAACCGAGCCGATTCACCGCCGAAGTTCGAGAATCATCTCGTCGCACGCAAGGGGCCGCTGTTCGGCGAGTGCTTGCGAAATGGCTCGGCTGACCTTGTCCTCGGCCAACTGCTGGTACCGGAGGAATACTTCTTGGAATGCACCCAGCATGCGGTGCCGATCGACCTGCGGGCAGTGGCGGCTACGAGATCCACAGTCCGTCTCGACCTGTACATGTTCTTGACCTACCGGCTCAACTCATTGCGCCGCCCAGTGCGCCTGCCCTGGTCTGCACTACTCGCGCAAATCGGGATTCAGCCTCCTGAGGGGAACGCCGCCGCCCTGAGAAGCGCCACCGCCCGCCTGCGGCCGGCGCTGCGCGACGTACTGCTGCTATACCCCGAAGCAAGGGTCCAGATGACGGAGACCGGGGTGGAACTTCGGCCCAGCCCGCCAGCGGTTCCACGGCGAGAACAGCGGTGTGGATAACCATGGGTTGTTCATGCATGAACGCGTTCGCGGCACATCGTCGCGGACAGCAGGCAGCGAAGGGTGACGCCGCAGATGTTCATGCATGAACGCGTACGGCGGTCGTGCATGAACGCGTACGCCGGCCAGGTTAAAAAACATCCCAAGTCATTGTCCCGCATCAATTTTTCGTCACCACCACCAAGCGCCAAGTAGGACTTTTCAAGTATCTCAACAAGTAGTAGCTCAGCCCAACGGTGAACAACTCAGCGGGTCGACGGCCACGGACCGCCCCATCCCCCCGCCCTTCCCCGTTCCGGGGAAGGGAGCGAGTCGCCCTCTGTCGTCAGGAGGCAGGCCACAGGCTGCGCCTGCATCCCGCCTCCGACGCCTCGAGCGTGCGCGTCGATCGACCCGCGTCAAGGCGACCGCTTCGCGGTGGCCTGCGGCCAGCCTTGACCCGGACGCTCGCCGGCTGCAAAACTGCCCTTGCAGACCATGCTCGTTTCAGGAAGCATGCACGCACTGGAAACGAGCATGGCGCGCGGAACGCGCAACTGGTGAGGACACGATGAACAAGGCTCGAACCGACAATGACCTGCCTCTGACGATGCGACTGGCACTGAACAAGATCGATGACGTGGAATTGGCGATCGCAGCATCGATTGACCGCTTTGTCCACACATCCGTCACCCGCCTGAGCAGCGCAATCGAGCCGAGCCCAGGGCAACATAGAGCTGCGCACGACAAGTCGTTGTCGTATCCCGAGAACGGCCCCGTTCCCGGATAACCGCCCCGTGCCGCGGAAACGAACACCGGTAGCGCCTAGCGCCAGGACGTTGAAGTTCAATCCCCGCAGGTGATCCTGCAGCTCACCCCCCAGCTGGGTACGAGATGTGGTCCAACGATGTGTCCCTCGCGGGCACGCCGGGAATGCTGTCGATCAGGTTGTCGATGGGGTTCGCTGGGTGGGCATACTGCAGATGCTTGCCCCGCTTAAATTCCTCGGTGAGAACGGGCTGCTGCGAGCGGAAGAAGATGGCCTTCTCCGAGTAGACTTGCACTGTCTTGTTGCAGATTTCGACCTCGTGGTCGTCGAGCATCAGCGTCGTGAGCTTCGGATCCTCCCGGTAGCGGGACGGCCGGCAAACCAATACGCAAATGTGCGGCGTGATCGGCACGAAGAGCTTCGGCGACGATGGGGGGTTCTGGACGTTCCTGACGTTATGGAAGAAGCCGTCCCCGAAGACGAATTCCCTCCCCTGGGAGTACACAGCGACGAACTTCCCGCGCGAACCGATGCTGTCCGCGATCAGGCGATGGGAGTTCCTCATGTTGAGGCCGATCAGCGCATTCCGCTCTGGCGTCGGAAGCGGCCCCCTGAGATCTTCAGCCAGGGCAACGGATGCTTCGCGGTTCATCGGACCGCGCACCGCCAAAGACACGGCGCACTCCGTCATGCGGGCCAACTCTGCATCGGTGCACGGTTGAGGGATGAAGCGCTGCCGCAATTCCTGAACGTCAGGCACCGGCCTGCGCTCAAGCCCCTCTAGCCATCTGATCAGGTCGGGGAAGGCGTCGTCCGCCTTGTCGAAAACCCGCTCGAAGCTTTGGTCCCAAACCGTGTCCTCATCGTTACGCCCCAGCTTGATGTGATGCCCATTGCCGATGACGCCAAGCCGCGCCGGCGGGATGCGCACCGTGCTGCCATCGGGCTTGAGCCAACCGGTCTTGCCATCGTCGCCCGCCCAGTGACGTGATACGCATACCGGCCACCAGTGATGCCGCTCTGACTTCAGCTTTGCCATGAGTTGATCTTCGATGAGCCGGCGCGCCGACTCTCGCCGTGGCGATCCGTACTTTCCAAGAGCCCGATTACTGCACATCCTGTTGCGGAAGCGCATCAAGCGACGCGCTATTCACCGACCCCAGCACACGTCGCGACAACTGCGGTGCTTTGCAGTCTAATTGGAGCATGGGAGGAGCTTGGCATAGCACGCGCGGACACGACCGGGCGGCATCGGAGCCTCTTGTATCAATGCCGCAGTAATCGCGGCCACTTCGTACAGGGGCATCGCGTCTTGACCACGCCAGCAGCACCAACACCGCCGGCTGCAAAGCCAGTTGCAAACCCGGCAGCAGTGCCGGCAGCCACCTCGTCCGGGAGCATCACTCTGCGGTACGTCGAACTGTGCAAGTTCCGCCGGCTGGGCAAGGTCCGGTTGGACCTTGACTCACAGACGACGATTCTTGTGGGCGCTAACAACAGCGGCAAGACTGCCATCCTCACCGCGCTACGGCACTTTCTGGCTGAATCCTCGCCCTTTGGCGCCTTCGACATCAGCCTGTCCGAATGGCCCGCGCTGCGTGCACTGGGCGCCAAGTGGGAGGCCTTGACTGAGGATCCGGCCACCGCGACGCCGAAGGACGGCGACGACTGGGAAGGGCAGCTCGCAACGCTGCTTGGGGCAATGCCCACGCTGGATCTTTGGTTCGATGCCGAGGCCGGGATGTTTCACTACGTCCAGCCGTTCCTGTCCAAGCTGGTTTGGAAAGGCGGTGCCGTTGGCGTCAGGTTGCGTCTGGAACCGGCTAGTGACGTGGCATCGCTGAAAGAGCTGGCCTGGGCCTACAACCTGGCGCGCCAGCCAGTTAAGGGTATGAGCAGCGACTCGCTGGCCTGGCCGATCGACCTGCTCGACTACTGGCTGCGCGAACCCAAGATGCTGGGACAGGTCAGGCCATACAGCCTGGATGCCGCCAACAATCCCATCCAGGGGATCAAGGCCTACCAGAGCCAGATCCTGGCGGCCGGCGCACAACCCGCCGACCGCAAGCACTTAGCCAAGCTGATCCGCGTCGACTTCGTGGCCGCCCAGCGGGGCCTCGGTTCGGAAGAGGCCAATTCCAAGTCCACATCGTCCTCCCATCCGGTCGGCTTGTTCTCAACCCAACTGCTTAAGTTCGCACGCCAGCACCTCAATGTCGCAGTCACTGGGCATGGGCAACGCGCCGACCTCATCGAGGCAGTCGCCAACGCCCAGAAGGACCTGGACCAGAAGATCCACGATGCCTTGGCATCCTCGGTGGCCGAGGTGAAGCTGCTCGGCTACCCCGGCCTCCACGACCCTCAGGAAATCCGGTTCAGGACGCGCATCCACACCGCCGACTTGCTCGACCACAGCACAGCTGTCCAGTACAGCATGAAGGGCGGCACCGGCGAAGACATGCTGCCGGAGTTCTCGATCGGCCTAGGCTATCAAAACCTGCAGTCGCTGAGCTACCAGCTTGTGTCGTTCAAGACCGCGCGCATGAATCCCGAGAAAGGCTCGCCGCCACCGGTCCACCTCGTCATGATCGAGGAGCCCGAGGCGCACCTGCATGTCCAAGTACAGCGCATCTTTCCGGACAAGGCGCACAAGCTCATCAGCCCGACCGACAAGGATGCCAGCGCGCTGAAAAGCCAGCTGCTGATCAGCACGCATTCCAGCCATCTCGCGCACGCCGAGGACTTTGACCGGCTGCGGTATGTGCGGCGGATCCCGCCCTCGCAGGCCCATCCGACGCCGAGCACAGAAGTCGTCGACCTTGGCGAGGTCTTCGGTGACGACGACGAGACGCGTCAATTCGCGGAACGCTATTTCCGCGTGCAGCACACCGATCTGCTGTTCGCCAACGCCGCCCTATTCATAGAAGGCGTCGCCGAGCGCATGCTCGTGCCGCTGTTCATGGAGCTGAAGTACGAAAAGCTGAACAGCCGCTACGTTTCCTTCCTGGACATTGGTGGCAGCCACGCTCACAGGCTGCGGCCCCTCGTCGAGAAGCTTCGGATTCCGACCGTCGTCATCACCGATCTCGATCCGACCGAGCTGAAGGCTGGCCCCTCTGGCAAGAAGCGCTGGATGGCCACGGCAAACATGGGGCAGCCCGGCCTCAAATCAGGCAACGCCACGCTGCGCGAATGGCATCCGCAGCTGCAGAACGTGGACGACTTCAAAACGCCGACGCCTGCGCAACTCATCTGGACCGGCGCACCGGACTGCAAGGTGCGATTTGCATGGCAACTGCCGGTTGCCGAGGCGGGCGGCCAGTGGCCTACGACGTTCGAGGATTCACTGGTCCTCACTAACATGGATTGGTTCAAAAGGCTGAACAATCTCGCCGTCGAGGCGGAGGTTGCCATAGCCAGCGGGCAGGACAAGGCCGATGTTGACAAGAAGATCAAGCCGCCGACCGGCGCTCTGGCCGATGCGGCCGAGACGGTGGCAGGCGCTGCCACCCCTGCCGACCTGCTGAAGGACCTGCACGCGCTAATGCGCGATTCGTTCAGCAAGGGCGATTTCGCGGCCAGCATCTTCGAGCGCGTCGCAGCCGGAGAGGACGTGACGTGCCCGAAGTACATCGCCGACGCCCTTGCCTGGCTGCAGGACGAGCTTGACCCCGCTGGAAGCCCAACGCCATGAGCGGCCCCGTGACCCCCGAAGGGAACGACCGCGACGCCGGCGTCGTTGAGGAGATCTGCGGATACCTGACGGAGCAGCCGCCGCGCAGCTTTTTCATGTTCGCCGGCGCCGGCTCTGGCAAGACCCGCACGCTCGTCGAAGTCCTGCGCCGCCTGACCGGAATCGTGCCGCACGAAAGCGGTGGAAGGCTGGCTCACCGGCTGCGTCTGTATGGTCGGTCGATCCGCGTCGTCACGTATACGAAAAACGCCGTTGCGGTCATCAGCGGCCGGCTGGGCAGTAACGACCTAGTCGCCGTCTCGACCATCCACTCGTTTTGTTGGGAGTTGATCGGCGGCTTTGACGACGACATCCGCGAGGCACTGATCGCTAACAAGGGCGTGCAGCTCGAAGAGGCCAAGACCAAGGCGGCTTCCAAGGTAAGGGGCGTCAGTGATACAGACCGCAGGAAATTCGCCGAGATCGAGGCAGACATCGAGGCCTTGAAGGCCGTGTCAACGTTCACCTACCACCCGGACAAGGACACCTATGGTGAAGGTGCCCTGCAACACGCCCAAGTACTGGATGCGACGGCCTGGTTGCTGCTGAACCGGCCGACGTTGCGAGCCATCCTGCAGGACCGCCACCCCATCATCCTGATCGACGAGTCCCAGGACACGATGAAGTCGGTGCTGGACTCGCTGATGACCCTAGCGGAGCCCAGGGGCTGCGGCCTTACGCTCGGCCTCCTCGGGGATCATCGGCAGCGCATCTACATGGACGGGCACGCCGACCTGCCCGGCCTCGTGCCTTCCAGCTGGGCCAAGCCGGAGCTGAAGATGAACCACCGCAGCCAGCGGCGGATTGTTCAGCTGATCAACAAGATTTGGGCGGCGAAGCTGGCAGGTCGTACGCAGTCTACTTCCGGTGTCGAACAGCATCACCGCACCGAAAGGACCGGCGGCACGGTGCGTCTGTTCATCGGGAGCACGTCCCTGTCGACGCCAGATAAGCGCCAGAAAGAAGCCTGGGTTGCGGCGCAGATGCGGCAGGCGGCACAGAACGATGCATGGGCGACGCCTACCGGCTATCAGTCGCTTGCGCTTGAGCACAAGCTCGTTGCAGCGCGCGGTGACTTCTTGAATGTGTACCTGGCGATGACGCTCATTGACCCGAACGCCGCCGCGCCATCGGGCAGGGGCGAAAACACCGGGCCTTCAGCCGCCCGCCTGGTGCTTCAGGACCTCGCGCAGCTCGTGGCCTGCGTGGCGGCGGACGGGAGCGTCAACGACTTCGCGGCCACCGAAGTCCTGCGACGTGCGGGCTGCATTGAGCAATTGCCGATCGACGCTGATCAGCGAATTGCGCGGGCTGAGGAAATGCATGAGGCCGTCTTGGCGTTCGGCGCGGCGTGCGTCAAACCAGACGCCACCGTCGCCCAGGTCATCGCGCCCATCATTGAGGCGAAGGTGTTTCAGGTGGACTCTCGGCTGCTACAGCAGTTTGCCGATCAGACGCCACCGCCTCCTCCGCCGATACCCCGCAGGGAAGCCGAGACGGACGACGCCCGGCGGCGAAGGGGGTGGTGCGCCTTGTTCGAAGCCCCATGGGCCGAGTTGGGCCGGTACCGACGCTACTTGGCCGGAGAGTCTGAACTCGCTACCCACCAAGTGGTCAAGGGGTCCGAGTTCACGCACGTCATGGTCGTCATGGACGACGAGCAGTCCGGCGGCAACCAAATTTCGTACGACAAGCTGTTCGGCGCAACTGAGCTGGGCGACCGCGATTTGGAGAACGTACAGGCCGGCAAGGAAACGACCATCGACCGGAGCCTGCGACTGCTGTACGTCACCTGCAGCAGAGCACGTGAATCGCTGGCTCTGGTTTTGTGGTCCGAGAACCCGACCGAGGCGCTAAAAAGCGCGCGGGCAAGGGGGGACTGGTTTGCCGCGGACGAAATCGTGGAAATCTCGTAACAACGCGTGCTGGGGTTTTCGCCGATTTTTTCCGCACCGCCAAGGGCGTCAACGCGATGCTTGCAATCGCCGAAGTCTGCTCTATTGGCAGGCGGTGCACTGATGTCGCACCGCCCAAAGGGCGCACCCGTTGCATTGCCGCTGTCCGCGCGAGTTCAACACAGACGCAGTGCTCAATGACACCCGGTCTTGACGACCAGCGCAGACCGACGCCCGCTACCGATCACGCGAAGTCAGTTGGGAGCCCTGTTGCCGGATCGAATCCCGAACGCTCCAGATGCTCAGCAATCGTCACATCATCAAGCAGCCATCGGCGAGCCAGCGCCAGGGCTGCGTGCATGCCCTGCGTTAGGGGCATGGTCTCGCCGAACAACACCGTTTCGCTAATGCGGTTGAGCAGGTTCACGTACAGCGTTTCATCGGGCGCATCCGGCATGGGACCACACTCACAGCACACAGGGTAAACAGAGCCAATCCGCTCGACGCGAATCTCACCCTCACTGCCAGGCTCAGTAACCTTCAACCGCGCCGTCATCGCGTCGCGGCGCCGTCGTGCGGTGACGGGCTTGCCAGAGGACTCCAAGGCGGCGAGTGCGTCGACGAAGGGCACCGCCTCGAATCTGGGCCGCATCGACTGAGGCGTCTTCATGTCACCGTAGACCAGCCAGAGATTCGGCTCCGCATGCTCGCGCCATGGCACGAGGTCGAGGAAGTCGTTCAGGTATCTGACCTGTCGATCGACCAGCGCCTCGTAGCCAACGCCCGGCGTGCGCGGCACGAAAACCAGCGCCTGATGGCCAAGCTTCGCAGCGCGGGCCAGGGACTCGGCCTGGATTCGGGCATAGCGGCCGTCCTTTTCGGCCCACTCCACTTCGCCGACGACGGACACCAGGTCCGTCGCGGCCGTGTTCTGAGGCCGCCATCGCAGACGAAAGTCAGCGACATGCTCGCCGTGCGCGGCCTTCCCTCGCAGCTCGGGCTCGGTCTCGTAGCGGAGCAACGGACCATCGACGCCTGGCGGCAGAAGGCTTCGACTCCACTGGATCGACCAGGCCAGGCAGTGAATGGCAAATACGTCGTGGAACTGAGGCCGCCCAGCCGGAAGCTCCAGGCTGCGGTACGCCCGAATCTCACCGGCTGCCACGCCGGCAGCCATCAGACGGGCCTTGCCTTTGACCTTGAGAAAGAAGGCATCCCCAAGCCCACCGGGCAACCGTACCGAGCCGAGCTGCTTGTCGGTCAGCAAACGGCGACAACTGCGAGAGAACTGGTTGAAGTCTGCCGTGGTCTTGGCCCTGAGCATCGCGGCGACCTCGGGTGATCGCAGCATCCTGAACCGATTGATGAGGTGCAGGATGCGGAGGTCGCGCCGCTCGCCGATCTCATTGGCTTGGCTGCGCAGAACAGGCCGGGCAGACCCAGGAAGTGGTGGTGTTTGCGTGGTCATGGATGGCGTCCTCGAAGGTTGAGGGCCATCTATTTACTACGCGGACCAAAGTATAAATTTCGTGGTCTTCTCGCTGTTGGCCACCCCCAACGGTCCCATCAACACGCCTCCGAATCGGCTTCCCACGCCCCGCCTACGGCGGTCTCCGCTGGACGCGGAGCAAGGCGTGGCGCGGGCTGGACGCCCGCGACCGATCCGGCCAACCTGTTGGCCGCCCCTCCCCTCACCAACACGTACAGGACGCCGGCTTGCGCCGGCGGGCAACCGCCTTCGCCGGCTGCGCATGGCCCCGCTCGGTACCCGATCGTTGCCCTGCTTGGTCCCGCTGCCGCAGGACTCGCCCCTGGACGGGGCGACCACGAAGGCGGTTGCCCGCCGGCCCAATCCAACCTGTCCGGAGGCGGGGCGGCGGGCTTCGCCCCCACCCGGCTAACGCGCGCTGGGGCGCGCTGCGGTCGCGGCAAGCGCGACCGCTACGCCGGGCGGCTCCCCCGCGTCCGTGCCCTGGGGGGCACGGATGCTCGCCCTGCACGGGCTCGCACCCGCTTTCGCGGGCGCATGTCTGGCATCGCACGGCATGTCTGGCCCGGCTTGATTTCGCCCGTCCTTGCACATGTGCAACTGGCAATGTGCCAATGAACAATGTGCAATCGACATTGGCACTGGTTGCATGGCAATGGTCGAATGGCCATTGAACAATGTTCAGCCCGGCACCGACTTGACCGAAGCAGAAGGAGCCCCAATGGAAGCAACGCCAAGCCAGAACGTCGCGCCGTCTGTCTAGCACGAGGCCCGCGTGATCGCTGAGTTCTCGGCCGACCTTGCAGGCGTGGCCGACTATCTGGGCGCCGTGGCCAGCGATGGGGACGCAGAGGAGATGAGGCTTGCCATACGCCGCGCATCGGCGGCCATCCGGCTTGGGGTCACTGACAAGATGGGCTCGGCCGGCTGACCAGCCCGAGTCAGACCGGGTTGCCGTAGATATCGGAAGCCACGCCGCCCTGGTCGTGGCTGTAGATGCCGGTGAGCGGATCAGCCGGGAAGTGATGCGTTGCATCTGAAGGCCAGTTCTCCGCAAATGGGGTCGCAGTGGATGCAGTGCGTCCCATGCGTTGCGGCGCCGCCGTCGTACCGCCGAAACCGAAGATGTCGCCGAGGATGTCTTTGAGTGCTTGATGCAGCATCGTTCGCTCCGAATCTTTCACCTGGGCCGTCGTCCATCTGTGGGCGACGGGCTGCTCAAAATGCCTTCATGCAGTACGACTGCCGGTCCATCGACGCCCGGCCCGCTTCTGCCACGTCCAGGGCCTTTCCTTGGGGAAAGCTCTTTTCGATGGGCAAGGCAAGCGATGCCGTACCGACCTGGACCGTCAGCAGCGGCGGCTTCACATCCGTGACCATCGCGCAGGTGAAGGCGACGCGATCACGGAGCCGTTGTGCCGCAGCGGACAACGCTGCGGGCGGCAGTTCCGTGCTGGGCACCTGAACGCCGTCGCCTCCCTTCACCGCAACGCGAAACCTCTCGACCGACTGCGCATAGGCCGCCGCGCTGGATCGCAAGCGCGCCAGGTCCTCGCCAGCAAACAGCGCGATCGAGATGTGCCAGTCCCACCCCGGTGGCAATACCGTTGAGCTGGCGCCACCGGCGGGTTTGACCACGGCTCGGAAGATTGGCGTCTGGTCGGCATGTCGGCAATCGAACTGGCCCAAGGCCTCGCGCTTCACCAGCACGCCGATCGCTTTAGCCACGACGGGCACCGAGCTGGTCGGCACCGCTTCCAGATCAGTCCGGGACAGTTGGCCGCTGACGGCGGCGCAGGCTCCATCCAGGTCCTTGCGGACTTGCGCCAGGTCGTTCGGCGGCGCCTCTGCCGCGCCTGTCACTGGCAGGTGTGTGACCAGCGAGAACACCGCTGCGGCCGTGATGGGGTGGTCGAAGACGACGCCGCCCGGCTGGACCTCGGTCAGGCGCCATGTCTCGCGCAGTCGCGCCTCCAGCCTAGCCCCGCTGACAACGGAACCAGCCGCCCGCCATGACTGGACCAGCCCGGTGAGCGCATCCGCTGCGGCGCCGCTGTCGCCAGCCGACGCGCCAAAGCCTAGCGACGGCACCAACAGCACTGCCGCCAAGAGGTTTGCCGAGATAGCGCTCGCGCAATTGAATTTTCCAGCCCGCATGTCGCTCCTCGTCCTGCAGCACACCGTACCGTTATGGCGGTCGAGCGCCCAGCCAAATTCACACTATGGTTGGCGGACAAAATGATAGCGAGCCGGCCCAATTTCTCCAACCATAGTGGGATAAATCGTTGGACCTTGCGATCACATTCGGACGTGTCTTGCGCGACCTGCGCAAGCAGGCCGGATTGACGCAGGAGCAGCTCGGCTTCGAGGCGGAGCTGGAGCGGAACTACATCAGCATGCTGGAGCGCGGCGAGCGGCAGCCAACGCTTACGACCTTGATCAAGCTGGCTAGGCCGCTGCGACGCAAGGCGTCGTACCTGGTGGCATTGGTGGAGACGGCCACCGATCAAACTGACGGTGACTGAGGCCCGAGACTTCCGTTACGCGGAAACGGGCGAAGCCTCGCGGGCTCTGTAGAATATGTAACAGTTCAAACCAAAAGAGCCGCAATGGCCGCAGGGAAGAATCCGCCATTTGGCAACGGCCGGCGCTTCGAACCGGGAGCGAGAGGAAACGGCCAGTCATCCAAAGAGAACGCTGTAAGGCGTCTCAGCTTGATGGTGCCTGTGTGACAGGCCAGGCGCCGCTATGGACCCCCTCACTGGGTAGGTTCCTGAAGATGGCCGTAGTGACGGGTGTCGAGGCAGCCGTCAGGGTCCACATCGACCGAGGCGACGACCTCAACGCCCGCGACGAGAAGGGCCAAACGCCCCTCATGCTCTCAGCGGCCCGCAACAAGGCCGCCATTTGCAAGCTGCTGCTCGGCGCTGGCGCCGACCCTGGCTTACTCGACCCGTCAGGGCGCGATGCACTTCGCATTGCGCAGGCGGCGGGCGCACTCGAAGCCGCCTCAGCCATTGAGGCGGCTTGGCCGCAGCAAGAAGCCGGGCAGGCGCCCGCTGGGTCGACGCGGGCTGCCGAAGGTGCCTCAGCCGTCGGACATGCTCACCTCTTGCCGGCCGATTCCGCCTTCCCTGCAAAGATCCCGGCATGCGACTCCTCGGCGTCAGAAATGCCATCGGTGTCCGTAGACGAATGCTCCGACTTCGATTTGGGTGGGTGGGAAGCCGAAGAGGCCCAAGTGCCGCCCGACGGCGATCCGACGCTGGCCGAGGCCGCCACTGAAATCCAGGCGGCGATTACCGAACACCAGCCCATTGACACGTCAACCGACTGGGCTGATCTCGATGCCTTCCTGCCCGACCGGGCGACTCCGCTGCCGCGCGCCGAAGACCATGAGGCGCGCGAGCGGCTTCGCTTGATTCTGCTTCGCGCGATCCGCGAAGGCAGTGTGCCGCAATTGGCCATCGAGGACTTGACCCGCGACGATGGTGGCGAGCCCGACCCCGAGGCTGGAGCGCTTCTAGGCATGGTCATCAACGACCTTGGCGCCGAGATTGACGAGCGACTTGAGTATTCGTCGCCCCACGAGAACTTTAAGGTCTTTGTCGCGCCCGACGCAAAACCAGACGAAGAAGGCGCGGTTGACGACGCTCTGGCATTTATTGATGAGTTGGCTGCTCGCCGAAACGAGCCCTTGCGCCATTACCAGCGTGAGCTGCAGCGCGAAACCCTCCTCACTGCGGAGGCAGAGATTGAGTTGGGGCAGGCCATGGAGCGCGGCATCGAGAAAGCGCTCGACGCGCTGGCTGCGTGGCCCGCAGGCATCACCGCCACATTGGAGGCGGCCCGCCGCGTGGCAAACGGCGTCAGACCGCTCCGCTCGATGTCTTCTGTCCAGCAGGCTGAAGCTGAGGACACACAAGCCGTGCGCACCGCCGGAATCGACGCAGATATCGAAGCGAACGATGCGTTGGAGGCACCGGCAGTTGATGAAGAGTTGGCCGGCGCAGATGATGAGGCCAATTCGCAGTTCGCCCTTGATGCCAAAGAATCCATCAATGAGCTGGCGGACTTTTGCGCCAAGGCAGAGCATCTGTCTGGCCTGCCCGTCGGAGAGAACCAGGATGCGGACGAGTGGGAAGCTCGCCGGAGCGCACTGGCAGCTATGGGTCTCACACGCAGCTTTCTCATGGAGCTGGCCGACGCCGGGCTTGTCGGCGAACCTGAATCCGCCCATGAATTCGGCCAAGCGATACGGGTCTATCGGCGGGCGCGCGACCGGATGGCGGTTTCCAACCTGAAGCTGGTCTATTCCATCGCCAAGAAGTACCTGTTCAGCGGCCAGCCGCTTGACGATCTACTGCAGGAAGGAAACATCGGCCTCATCAAGGCAGTGGACCGCTACGACTGGCGCAGGGGCTTCAAGTTCTCGACGTATGCAACGTGGTGGATTCGTCAGCAAGTCGGGCGGTTTGTTGCAGACAAGGGCAAGACCATCCGCATTCCCGTCCACGTCTACGAGAAGACGCAGCGCATAGCGCAGGCCGCCCACGCCTTCGAGCTCCGTCATGGCCATTCCCCGACGCTCGAAGAGATCGCGGATCTCGTCGAGCTGCCCGTCCAGAAAGTCGAGGGCCTTTCCCGCCTAGGCGTCGAGCCTCTGCCATTGCACGAGCTGCCCGACATTGACAGCCTCATCGCCATCCACGCCAAAGACGAATTTTCGTCCCGAGATCCGATGGAGGTGGTCGAGGACATCCAGCTCGGCGAATCGATGGACTACTTCCTGAGCACGCTCAAGCTCAAAGAAGAAAACATCGTGCGCATGCGCTACGGCATCGGAGTCCGAGACTCGCTGACGCTCGAAGAGGTCGGCGCGCGAATGGACGTGACACGCGAACGCATACGTCAAATCGAAGCCAAAGCACTCCGACGGCTCCAGCATCCCACCCGGCTCGCCCGATTTCGCTCCGAGCTTGGCCTTTCACCGGCTGCAAGTCCCGAACAATGCTCTGACGAGACTGGAGACGCGGACGAGATCACCGATGGCGCCGAGTTGCTTGACACGGCCAAGGCCATAACGCGCGCCCCTAAGCCGGACTCTCCGGCGGCCCCTCGCCCCGAGCGGCGGGCCGGCTCGAAGCCCTCTGCGCTCGACAAGCTTCTGGAACAGGCGCGCGAAGCTGGCTTCGTCGTCGAAGACTACCTTGAGGGCGATGCCCGCCGGCTTTGGGTCAACATCACGACAACGCCCGACAACCGCTCTCGCAAGATCGTCCGCCAGTTGATCGCGCTTGGGTTTGAGTTCTGGCCAGGGAAAGGCTATTGGCGATGAAGCCCAATACGAGAAGCGCGCCGCCGCGCGCGATGGCGATGCTTGAGTCCCTGCGAGGCCTCGGCTACTCGACCGGCGCGGCCCTAGCCGACATCATCGACAACAGCGTTTCGGCTGGCGCCGCAGAGGTCCGCATTGACTTCGCTTGGGACGGTTCCAAGAGCCGAATCACGGTCCTGGACGACGGGCGCGGCATGGACGACGCCGAGCTCGAAAGCGCAATGCGCCTGGGCGACAAGAACCCGCTCGATTTGCGCGCTGCACATGACCTTGGGCGCTTCGGCATGGGGCTGAAAACCGCCTCATTCTCGCAATGCCGCCGGCTCACCGTGGCCAGCGTCAAGAAGGGGACTGCGAGCTGCCTGCGCTGGGACCTCGACGAACTCGCCGCAGATCCCGATGGCGGCTGGCTCCTGTTTGAAGGTCCGGCTCAGGGGTCCAAGCCCTTCATCGCGGGTTTGAAAGGCAAGAAGGCGGGGACGGTCGTGCTTTGGGAGTCGATGGATCGCGTCGTGACCTCCGGCTATACCTCTGACGACTTCCACGACCTCATCGACACCGTCGAGTCCCATCTAGCGATGGTCTTTCACCGGCTGCTCCAAGGCCCGAGGGCCAGGCTCAAGCTGCTTATCAACGGCCGGGCCGTCGCGCCCTGGGACCCTTTCATGACGGGTCACCCTGCGAAGCCTTGGGCATCGCCGCCGACTCATCAAGTCACCGACTATGGAACAGTCTCGGCGCAGGCACACGTTCTGCCGCATCGCGACAAGCTGACGGCCGCCGAGTATGACGACAACGCTGGCCCGGCGGGCTGGACCGCGCAGCAAGGCTTCTACGTCTACCGCAACGAGCGGCTATTGGTCGCGGGCGGTTGGCTGGGCCTCGGAGGGTCGCGTGCGTGGAACCGCGAGGAGGCCCACCGCCTTGCGCGCATTCGGCTGGACATCCCGAACACAGCCGACGCGGAATGGAAGATCGACGTTCGCAAATCGACAGCCCGGCCACCCGTTTCGTTGCGGCCCTGGCTGACGCTGCTGGCCGAAAACACCCGTGAGCGCGCCCGGCGCGTGTTCGCCTATCGCGGCACGCCAGCTCCGGCGAAGGGCAACATCCCAATAGAGCAGGCCTGGCGCGTGGAGCGTGTCAAGGCTGGCATGCGATATCGCATCGACGAGGCGCACCCATCGGTGTCGGCTGTCTTGGAGAGTGCAGGCGCGCTCGCGCCGCTGGTCAAGTCAATGCTGCGAGTGATCGAGGAGACCGTACCGGTCCAGCGCATCTGGCTCGACACAGCCGAGAACAAGGAGACGCCGCGCACGGGCTTCGAGGGCGAGCCCAACGCGGCCGTGGTCGAAGTCGCCAGTGTGCTCTTCAACGACCTGGTCGAACGCAAGGGCCTGAGCATCGAAGAGGCGCGCAGGTCGATGGCACGTACCGAGCCGTTCCAAAAGTACCCAGCGCTTGTCGCAAAACTAGGGAGCAAGAAATGACCGCAGCAGAAGAGGCCGCAGCACACGCCCAGTTGCTTGAAGATGTCATCGCCACCGCGCAGCGGCTGGTGAAGGCGGAGAAGGACTCCTCCAAAATCACGCCGGCCTACATCGCCGAGAAGGTGAAGCTCGCTGCCGCGATGTTCGCCAGCGATCCGCCCGTACCGCTTGACGAGGCCAAGGCGGTCTCAACGCTGATCCAGCGGTTCAGCCACCGCATGGGTAAGGCCACCACGCTGAAGGATGACACGGGCCACATCGAGTGGCTCAACGCCGCCCGCAAGAAGGATTGGCACTACTGGCGCCGCTACCGCGACTATCAGGAGTCGAAGCTCTCCGACGTGGTGGTCGACGGCCTCGACGAATCCACAAGCGACATCCTGGGCCTGCTCGAAGACCCGCTGCGGACCGATCCATGGGATCGGCGCGGCCTGGTCGTCGGGCATGTGCAGTCGGGGAAGACCAGCAACTACACGGGCCTCATCAACAAGGCCGCCGACGCCGGCTACAAGATCATCATCGTGCTCGCAGGCCTGCACAACAACCTTCGATCGCAGACCCAGATTCGCCTTGAAGAGGGTTTCCTGGGCTACGAGACGACGCAAGGCGGCGATCCCGGGGCCTCCATCGGCGTGGCAGCGTTTGGCGAAGACCTCAAGACCAACTCGGCGACGACGCGCGCGGAGAACGGCGATTTCAGCAAGGCCATCGCCAAGCACTTCAACGGCATCTCGCCCGAGGAGCGGCCCTGGGTGTTCGTGGTCAAGAAGCAAAAGACCGTCCTGACCGAGCTGCTCAAGTGGATTCAAAAGCGGGTGGCCGACACACCCCACCCGCTCCCCTACTCGCTCTCGCTCCAGCACCCGATCCCGGACGGCAAGGACTGGAGGCTGGTGACCAAGCTGCCGCTGCTGGTGATCGACGACGAGGCGGACAACGCCTCGGTGGACACGGGCGAGCAGCTCTTCAACGAGGACGGCACGCCGGACGAGGAGCACTCGCCCAAGACCATAAACAGCCTCATCCGGAGGGTCCTGCACTCGTTCAGCCGCAAGGCCTATGTGGGCTACACGGCCACGCCGTTTGCCAACATATACATCCACCACAAGGGCGCGACCATCGCCGAAGGCCCCGACCTCTTTCCCAGGGCCTTCATCATCAACCTGGCGGCGCCGTCGAACTACGTCGGCCCTGCGCGCATGTTCGGCAAGCTGACCAAGGAGGGCCGCGTCGGCGCGCTGCCGCTCTCGCGCAGCATCCTTGACCACTACGACCCGGAGGCCGACGCCGGGTGGATGCCGCCCAAGCACAAGAAGACCCACGTTCCGGTCCACAACGGCCAGGAAACGATTCCCCAGTCCCTGCTCGAGGCGATCCAATCCTTCGTCCTGGCCAGCGCGGTCCGCGACCTGCGCGGTCAAGGGCTCGAGCACAGCTCCATGCTGATCCACGTCACGCGCTACGTGGCGGTCCAAGACCACGTACGCGAGCAGGTCGAGGAGACCGTGCGTCGGATGCGGCAGAAGATCACTCGCGGTACTGACGCCGACGAGCTACTCGCGCAGATGCGCAAGCTCTGGGACGAGGACTTCGTGCCGATTCGCGACAAGGTCGCCGAGCTGTCCACGCCCGAAGAGCTGCCTCCGCCGATGCCCTCATGGGACGACGTGCTGGCCAAGCTGCCCGACGTGATCGACGACATCGACGTACGCTCAATCAACGGCACCGCCAAGGATGCGCTCGATTACGCCACGCCTGGCGCCGCCCTCAAGGTAATTGCCGTCGGCGGCGACAAGCTCGCGCGGGGCCTGACGCTTGAAGGCTTGTGCACCAGTTACTTCGTCCGAACGACGAAGATGTACGACACGTTGATGCAGATGGGGCGATGGTTCGGTTACCGCCCTGGCTACCTGGATCTCTGCCGGCTTTACACGTCGCCGGACTTGGTCAAGTGGTTTGGTCACATCGCCGATGCATCGGAGGAGCTTCGCGAGGAATTCGACTTCATGGCCAAGGCCAAGCTCACGCCCGAGCAATACGGCCTAAAGGTCATGTCGCACGAGACGCTCACAGTCACGTCGCCCTTGAAGATGCGCAACGCGCAGACGCTGTCCCTGACCTACAGCGGTACGCGCCCGCAAACGATCCTCTTCCACCGCAACGCGGCGATCCAGCAGGCAAACCTCGACGCGACACGCACGCTGGTCGCGGCACTGGGGACGACGTTCGTGGACGCACCAAAGTACCCGCGCGATGGTGAGGCAGACTCTTGGCCCGGCGCGCGCCTCTGGCGGGACGTGGACGCTCCGCATGTCCTCGCGTTCCTCGCCGCCTACGCGACGCACCCGAATGCCACCACCGCCAAGGCGGCGGTGCTGTCTGACTTCATCGCCAAGATGGTCGACATCGGCAAGCTGAAGAAGTGGAGCGTCGCCCTGCTCTCCGGCGGTGACGGCGTTGGCGAGCCGTATGCCTTCCCGAATGGCTTCGAGACGAAGTCTCTGCAAACGCGCAAGATCGACGACGCCCAGGGCGCGAAGGACCCGGGCGTGTTCGCCATTGGCGTTTTGACCGACCCGAAGGACGAGGGCATCGATCTCGACGACGACGTATGGCGCGACGCGCTCGCCCGCACCCGCGCGGCGTGGAAGCCCGACCCTGCTCGGGGCCGCGTCAACCTGCCGACGAGCCCCAGCGGCAAGGGCATCCGCGAGGCGCGCGACAGGCTCGGCGGCGACGCCGATCGAGGATTGCTGTTGCTGTACACGCTGTCCCCTTACAAGGGCAAGGCCAAGCTCCCCGAGAACCTCATCGTGCCCGGCTGGGATAAGCCCATCATGGCCTTCGCCATCGCCTTCCCGTCAGCCGAGAACGGCATCCGCGTGGAATACGAAGTGAACCTCCTTTACTGGATGCAGGAATATGGCCCGTCCGAGTGACGAGTTTCTTATGGCGTGGTCGTCGCTCAGCAGCGACGATGCCGAGCCCGGATGGCAAGCTATTGCCCTGCCTTCGGCAGGTCCGCTTCAACTGCGCGCGGGCCGGCGCTCCCCGGACAACGCCGAGGCCGTGCTGGTTTGCTTCCCATCAGCGAAGGTCTCCGCCGCCGACAAGCTTCCCGAAGGCCAGGGCTTCGCAGTCGAGCGCGCGGACCCCGACGGCAGCGGCAAGCTATGGCTCGCTCTGACGCGGAAGTCTGCCGGCAGCCCCGAGCTTTTCGGCTCTATGGCCTGCGATGTTGTCGGTGCACTCGATGACTCGGTCGCGGCCGGCTCCGACGAAGGCAAGCTCTTGCGCGTCTTCATCGGCCGCGTGGGAGCCTGGCAGGAGTTCATGCGCAAGGGAACTCAAGCCCTGAGCCCGGAGGCGGAGATTGGCCTGATTGGCGAGCTCATGCTGTTGCGAGACGTCATCGAAGCTGGCGTGGCACCAGCGTCGGCCGTCGAATCCTGGGTGGGACCGCTCGATGGCATACAGGACTTCGAGATCGGCGCGGGCGCCTTGGAGGTCAAGGCCACACTGTCGGCTGCGGGCTTCCCCGCCAGGATCGGCTCACTAGAGCAACTCGACGACTCCACGCGCCAACCCCTGTTTGTGGCCGGAACCCGGTTGCGGCAAACGGAGAGCGGGCAGAACCTGCCGGGATTTATCGAGGCGATGCGCCAGGCAGTCAAGGGGGACGCGGAGGCCAACCGGCTCCTGTCCGAGCGCATTCTGGCGGCAGGTTACATCGATTCGCACGCCGATCGCTATCAAAGAAAATTTGAACAGGCTGGAACACGTGTGGTGGAGGTCGCAGGCAACTTTCCACGGATGACCTCGGGCACAGTGCCGGCGGGCATCATGAGGGCGATGTATGAAATCGACCTCGACAAGGCACCTGGCGACAATGTCGGGATCGAGGGCGCACTGAAGAAACTGGGAGCGATCTAAGAATGAATTTGCCCGAGTTCCTGCGCGAGACGCAGGCCGCTGTCCGCTCGCAGATGCGAGACGGCGCGCTTTATGAGGAGTTGGTCTTCTCCGGCATCGTGATGGACCACATGTCGGACATTGGCATGACGTTCGAGCCCGTCGAGTGCCACTTTGAAGGCAAGGTCGGCAACGCCAACTTGCGCCTGAGCGGATACTCGCTCTCCGAGGAGAGCGACCAGCTCGATTTGTTCGTAAGCCTCTACGCAAACGTCGATGTGCCCACGCCGGTCCCCGACTCGGAGACAAAGACCGCCGTCGAGCAATGCCTGCGCTTCCTGACGTTGTGCGCCGAGGGAAAGATGGCGCCGAAGCTCGACCCATCGAGCGATGTGCGCTCCCTGGCCGAGACGCTGCAGGCGATCTACGACGACTTGGAGCAGATTCGCGTCTATGTCATCACCGACCGCGTCGCCAAGTCCAAGAGTTTCAAGACCCGCGACATCGGCGGAAAGGCCGTGCGCCTGGAGGTCATGGACATCGAACGGCTGCATCGGCACTGGTCAGAAGGCAAGCCGCGCGACGAACTGGTGGTCGATTTCGCCGAAGTCTCTGGCGCTCCCTTGCCATGCGTCTTCGTTCCGGGCGAGAACGACGACTACGACTATGCCCTGACGGCCATCCCGGCCGAGGCGCTTCGCCTGCTCTACGAGAAGTTCGGCGCGCGCCTGCTCGAGGCCAATGTTCGGTCCTTCCTGAGCGTTAAGGGCAAGGGCGTCAACGCCGGCATTCAGAACACGCTGCGCTCGGCGCCTGAGCGCTTCATGGCCTTCAACAACGGCATCGTGATCGTGGCCGACGAGATGCGCCTGGGCAAATCTGGCGACGGTTCCGCTGGCATAGCCTGGCTCAAGGGGCTGCAAATCGTCAACGGCGGGCAGACCACCGCGTCGATCTACTTCGCCAAAAAGAAGTATCCCGACACTGACCTCAGCCGCGTGCGCGTGGCCGCCAAGATCATCGTCATGCGCGCGCAGGACTCGGCCAAGGAGGAGGCGCTGGTCTCCGACATCAGCCGCTTCGCCAACAGCCAGAACGCCGTCCGGCAATCGGACCTGTCGGCCAACAAGCCCTTCCACGTCGAGATCGAGAAGCTCTCGCGCTCGGTCTACTGCCCCGATGGCGTCGGTCAATGGTTCTACGAGCGCGCCTCAGGCAGCTACAACACGCTGCTCGCGCGCGAGGGCACCACGCCGGCCAAGCTCAAGGCATTGAAGGAAGCCATCCCGACGGCGCGCAGGGTCACCAAGACCGACCTGGCCAAATACATCACCGCGTGGGACAGGAAGCCCGACATCGTGAGCCTTGGCTCTCAGAAGAACTTCGACAAGTTCATGGCGGGACTGACGCCAGCCGACGGGCAAGAGGCGCCGCTGCCGACCGTCGCCGACTTCAAAGCCATGATCGCCAAGGCCAAGATATACCGCGATGCGCAGAAGCTCTTGCGACCCATGTTCCAGGCCTTCCAGGCCAACGTCACCGCCTACACGGTGTCGCTGGTGGCCGAGAAGCTCGGCGACCGCATCGACCTCGACCGCATCTGGGCCAAGCAGGCCGTCTCGCCTGAACTGCTCGCGCAAATCGGCGTGTGGGCCAGGGAGGTTAACGATGTCCTGCACTCGTCGTCCGGCGGCAAGATGGTGTCCGAATGGGCCAAGCGGCCGGAGTGCAAAGAGGCCGTGATGGGTGCGAGCTACTCGGCCCCGGCAACCAACATCCCGGAAGTGAAGTAGGCCCACGGGCCAGCCAACCATGCGGCGCGCTGCCTTCCCGGAACATGCCCATGGTTGATGTCGTATCGCCCGCCGACCGCAGCCGGATGATGTCCGGCATCCAGGGCAAGAACACCAAGCCCGAGCTTACCGTCCGCAGGATGCTCTTTGCCTCCGGCTACCGCTTCCGGCTGCATCGCCGCGACCTTCCCGGCGCGCCCGACATCGTCATGCCCGGCCGCAAGGTCGCCATCTTTGTCCACGGCTGCTTCTGGCACATGCACCAAGGATGCCGATTCGCCAAGATGCCCGCCACGCGTCCCGAGTTCTGGAAGGCCAAGCTCGAGGCCAACGTCGAGCGGGACCGGCGCGCGGTTGAGAAGCTCCGAGCGCTTGGCTGGCGGGTGCTGTGCGTGTGGGAATGCTCGACGCGCGATGTCCAGGCCGCCACCGGCATGCAGGCCGCCATGAGCGCCTGGCTTGGGGGGCGTTGCCAGGTTGGTGAGATCGGCTCGCCGCAGCGAGGCTGAGCCGTGGCCAGCTCAAATGCCCAGGCCCTCCGCGACCTCGCCGACGCGCATTTGGCGGCGGTGCTGACGCGATTGCCCAGTGATCGCATGGGCCGCTTTGTCATGTTCATCGAAGTTGTCCGCGCAATGGACTACTGGGGTATCAGCGCACATCCCGACAGCTTGGAGAACGCAAAGGTCGGCCAGTCGCTCGACCTCATGTATTGGGGATGGAACAGAGCCGTCGCTGAGCTATTTGAGCCTCTGGATCAGCCGGGCGCCTTCCCGCTCATGGAGAGCACGCCAGAATCTCGTGGTTTCGCCGCCGGTCTTATGCAGGAGTTCGGCAAGGCGTCGCTCGTGCGCAGGCTCGCCGACATGAGCGAGCGAGGCATCATGGAAGTCGTCAGGAATGGCGACGAGTTCCAAATACGCATGAGCGAAGACGCAAAAGCGCAGTTCGCCGACGCAATGGAGCATGACCGCCTCAAGGCCGCCGAGGAGCGCGCGCCCTCGACGAGCTCAGGCTGGACCATGGCCTCCATGCGCGACGCAGAGCGCTTCCCCGACATGCCCGGGAACTACCTGGCCTTGGCCAACGCGCCGGTAAAGCGCTGGATCAGGCCCGACATCGAAGAGCTCATCAAGCCGCTGGTGCGGCCTTGGGATACCGGGCGCGGCGTCATGGTGGCCTACGACGCCCGAATCGAGGTGGACAAGCACTACATGGCCGAGGCCCTTGCGCTGGCAACGCCGTGGCGCGAGGACTCGGGCATCCACGCCGACGCAAAACTCGGCTCCGTCACTGGCGCCGACCTCGCGGGCGTGGGCGCGGCGCTCATCAGCCTTCACGCCAAGCATTTCGGCTGCGTGTCGGTCGCCAAAGGGCTGTTTCCCGAAGTGTCGGTTGCCCAAAGCCTCACCATCTGGGGGCCGAGGGATGCTCTTGAACAATCGATTTCGACAATGAGCGGCAGCACCGAGCCTGTGGTCCATGCCGTTTTCAATGCGGTGGCGATGACATCGGCACAGGCGAAGAAGCTCGCCGAACACTCGACGCCATTGATCCCCCTGCTCTTCGACTTGGGCAACGGTTTCATTCTGCGGCCGGTGTCGTGCCTGACCCGCAACCCATTCACTGCCGCCAGGACCCAGTATCAGTGGCTGTACCCTCGCACTGAGCATGCCGTCGCGGCCGACCGCGAGGAGTGGCTGCGGCAGCACCTCTACGGCATGTTCGGCGGCAAGCGCTATATCCGATTCCCTGGCAATCTCAAACTACGGCACGGCGGCACGGTCCTGACCGACATCGACGCGGTCATCTACGACCGGCTCACCGGCGACGTGGGACTCTTCCAGTTGAAGTGGCAGGACTACTCCACCAACGACGTCCGCCGGCTCCGAAGCAAGGCAGCCAACCTGTCGGCGGAGCTGATGGATTGGTCGGACAAGGTCAAGTCGTGGATCGAGAAAAACGGCATATCGGCGCTCGACAAGTCGCTGCGGCTCAAGCAGAAGCGGCGAGAGGCCATCACGGGCGTGCTGCTCTTCGCCATTTCAAGGTCTTCGGTCCGCACGCAAGGCTATGGCGTCAAGACGGAGGCGCCCGACCTGGCGATGGCCGTTTGGCCGCAGTTTGTTCGCGCCCGAATGGAGATCGGCCCCACAGCCTGGTCCATGCGAGACGTTCACGCGCGCCTGCTCGAAGAGCATGGAAAGGTGCCTAATGTCCACCCGCTGCCGGTGTCGCTCAGTGTGGCCGGCGCCACGCTTCACATTCACGACCTGTGGAATAGAACCGACGACGAGCCATAGGGCAGCGAGGGGCAGGCTCCCATCCGCGCGCTGTAACGGGTCATCGCGGCCTCCCGCAACACCACCATTTCGCTAGGGCATGACATGGGCCTGCGACCGAGGATGGCATAGAGCTGCACGAAGACTTGTGGGACAAAGCGATGGCTCCCTGTTAAGGTCACCGGAGTCTCGAGTCACCGACTGGGGCAGAGCACTCCGCCTCAGCGACGGGGCGACGACATGAACGCGTAGATAACCTCAGCGATCTGTTTGGCCAGCAATGGCGGGACCGCGTTGCCGATCTGCCCGTACTGCTCGGTGCGGTTGCCTTCGAAGAAATAGTTGTCAGGGAAGGTCTGCAGGCGTGCGGCCTCGCGCACGGTCAGGCTCCGGCACTGCGCGGGGTCCGGGTGGATGTAGTAGTGCCCATCCTTCTTGATGTGGGCCACCACCGTTGACGACGGATGCTTGCCCATCTGCACGCGAAAGCGATCCTTGAACGGAATCGTCTCCTCGTCCACGTTCACATGGTCGGGAAGCAGCCTCGGCGGGAAGTTGCGCAGGTCCGGGGCGTATTTCTGGGTTGCAGCGAAGCAGGCCGCAAACATGTAGCGGTGCAGGTCCGACCGCATATGGCTGCGCGTCTCGTGTTGAAGCACACCGCCGACCTTGCTGTCCAGATACCACTCGCGCAAGGCCTTGGGCATGGCCTCCCCTGGCGTAACGTCCATGGGGATGAAGGTCGAGCCGTATGTATTCTGTTTCTCGGCCCGCTTGATGAACTTCTCCATCGCTGCCTCGATATCGTTGCGCAATGGAACTCTCCAGTCTTTGAGCGACTTGGGCGCGTCGCGCAGGACATTCATCCACGCCTCTTGCGAGTCGGGCTCCTTGGAGAGCCGGCTGCGCAGCGGGGGCAGACCAGCCAAGGCGGCGCTGACGCCTACCTTCTTTTTGACCTTCGTCAGCAAGAAGCGCTCGGGGCTCTCGGCGAGCGCCGGAGTCGCATCCGCTACGTCGGAGCGGATGCCAAAGAGGATGACGCGGTGTCGGCTCTGCGGAATACCGTGGTCATCGGCCTCGATCACATAGTCGTTGGGGTCGAGTTCCTCCCCCTCCGCTTTGTGGACCACTAGCGAGCGCACCTCATAGCTGAGGTTCTCTCGCGGCGATTTGAGGTCGGCGAGGATCTTTTCGAAGATGCGCTTGCCCGAATTGGTGGAGTTGAGCATCCCCTTGACGTTCTCCATCACGAATACGGCAGGAGCAAACTGCTGAATGATCCGTAGGTACTCGGTATAGAGGAAGTGCTTGGCATCGGCCTCGAACTTCTTCGGGTCCTTGCTACGAAGTCGGGAGCGCCCCGCCAGTGAGTAGGCTTGGCACGGTGGGCCGCCGATAAGCACCCAGTCCGTCTGGTTGCCCAGGGCTTCCCGAATCCAGGCGTCAACCTCTTCGGCCGGCGTGACGCCGAGTTCCGCGCAACGTGCCTCCTTGGCTGCGCGCTCGGCGGCTCCCTTGATTTCGGGATGGGCCAGAAACTGCTCGCGGGTGAGCTTCCCGCGGATGTATTCGTAGTAGCAGTCCGGCACCATGCCTTTAGGGAACTTGCGAAAGATCGCCCGCAGAAACAGCGTCCTGTGTGCGATCGGGTCCATCTCGATGGAGACCTTGACGGCGAAGCGCCGCTCGCCTGCTTCGTCAACGATGGACGAAAAGCCTTCGCACAAACCACCGGGCCCGGCGAACAGATCAATCACCGGTATCACACTGCGTCGCGACATCCGTTCTAGTTCTCTTTGTCCAGTAATAGTGTCGTCAGAGCCTCCCCGAAGGAGCACGAAAAGCCAGCTGGATACGGCGCCCGCGTCCTTTTGAGGCAACCTTGTAGTTTAATTGATCGACTGCCATGCAAGCCTAACTCCCTCTCTTTTGGCTCTGCGATGAAGACTCCGAACCGAGCGCTCAGGCGCCACCACCGTGAGCGACTGCAAGGCATCCGGCGTCATCGCTTCGGCCGGGACCTCAGTGCGGACGCTCGATCTCTCGGCATGGCTGTGACAACGGCCAAGCCCTGCAGTTGCTGGGGCTGCGGCAACCAGCGCCGCTACTTCGGTCACACGCACCAGGAGGTCAAGCTGTTCGCCCGGCTCCTGGACGCCGAGTGATCAGGTGGCCGCAGCGACGGCGATCCCCGCCAGCTTCTTCGCCAGGTCCTCGGCCCTCGGGTGGTAGTAGCGCTTCAACATGCGCAGGTCCTTGTGACCGGTAACGCTGGACAGCTCCAGAACGTTGGACAGCTTTTCCGCCAGCCGTGACGCCGCTTCGTGCCGCAGGTCGTGGAAGTGCAGGTCCGGCAGCTTGGCCCTCTTCACGGCACGCTGCCACGCCAGCTTGAAGGCGTTTTCGGTGGTGCCGAAGACCAGTGCCCCACTGCCTTTGGGCCAGGCCCGCAGGATGGCTACCGCCTTGGGGGTCAAGGGCACATATCGGGGATCGCCGTTCTTGGTCTCAGGCAGGTAGGCCACGGCTTTGTCCAGGTCGATGTGCTGCCATTCCAGGCGAAGCAGTTCGCCACGCCGCATCGCGGTCTCGATGGCCAACTCCACCATCGGACGCAGCCACTTCACGCGGCAGCTCGACAGGTCGCCATCGACATGCGTGCAGGCGGCCAGCAGTCGAGCTTCTTCCGACGGCGTGGGCGCAGTGCCCTCCCCCGCTTCCGATCCAGCCGCCAGCCGGCGGCTGCGGGCGTTCGACACCTTCGGCCGCTTGACGTGGTTGAGCGGGTTGACCGGCAGGACGATGCCCCACTCCTTCATGGCGTGGTTGAGGATCAGCGCCAGATCGCCCATTTCGCGCAGCACGGTGGCCGGTGCCACCTGCTTGAGGCGCTCATCACGCCACGCGGCGAAATCGGTCGCCTTCAGGTTGGCGACGTAGGTCTGCCACAGCTTGTGCTTGGCAGTGTTGCGAAGGCGAGCGGCCTCCTTCACCTGGCCCCGATGCGAGGGCGTGACCTCGCGGATGAAGCGCTCGATCAGCTCCTTCATCGTGGTGCGGTCCGCCTCGTTGCGGACGATGTAGCTGCCGCGCTGCATCTCGGCCTCGACCTGCACTGCCCAGGCATGAGCCTCGGCTTTGGTGTCGAAGGTGCGGGCCTGCGTCGGGTAGCCCTTGCGGCGGATGCGCGCTTCCCACTGGTAGTCGCCGCGCTTGTAGTAGCTGGCCATGCCAACTTGCTCCTGTCACTTCCTTGGTTGCCAAAACGGGCAGTGGCGGAAAAGTGTCGGAGAAATGGCCGCGTATAAATTTGCGTGGCCGCTCAAGCTGTTCCAGGCCTGCAACGCCGAGATGTCAGCAGCTTCTGACGGCCGCGAACGAACGCCAAAAACACCTGTCAAATCAAGCACTTACAGAGCAAAGACCAAACAAAAAGCCCGACACGAAATCGTCCGTGTCGGGCTACGCATTTGGTAGGCGCGATTGGAGTCGAACCAACGACCCCCACCATGTCAAGGTGGTGCTCTAACCAGCTGAGCTACGCGCCTGTAGTTGTTCGAGAAAACAAGAGTATAGCAGCAAAAACCTGCCTCAAAAGAAAAGCTCAGCGCCT
>JAFEBX010000016.1 GCA_018242425.1 Pseudomonadota bacterium | reverse complement strand
TGATCAGCCCCAGCAGCACCGCCCGCACTACCGCGGCCGTCCTGTTGGGCGCTTCCAGCTTGGTCATCGCGCAGTTCGTATGGAAGTTCACCGTGCGCTCCGAGATGCTCAGGATCATCGAGATTTCGCTCGAAGTCTTGCCTTCGGCGATCCAGCGCATGACTTCCAGTTCCCGGGCCGTGAGGTCGTCCAGCCCTGCGGAATTCGGGCGACGGATCAGATGACGGGACAGCCCGTAATGTGCCACCTGGCTCAGCCAGAGCATTTTGGGTACCTGCTCGCGGATCTCTTCCGGTGTGATCGGATCGGCGCCCCTGGTGACCGTGAACATGCCCCTGATGCCGTTCGGCGCCAGCACGGGTTGTGCCCAGCCGGAAACGATGCCGTGGGAATTCGCGTCCTCCCAGAATGGAATGTCGTCGCTTTTCTTGTCGAAACCCGACCAGACATACGGGGAAATCGAACTCATGCCATGCCGGACGGCGGGGTCAGCCAGCAAATACCCCTTCTCCGAATAGGCCTGCTGCCACGACAACGGATAGTTGTTCAGCATGATGATTTTCGGATTCGATATCGGCAATGGAACACGCACGCCGTAGGCGCAGTGTTCGAACCCGACTTCGCGTCCGAAGGAGGTGATTTTCGCAAACAACTCCTCTTGGCTGCTTTCGCCAATCAGGGCTTGCAACTGATCTTCCTTCCACTCTCGCAAAGTCACTCCCGTCGATCGTCACGCGAACAACACGCCAATCACATCGCCTGTCTGAACTGACAGTACGATCGTTTTCCAGCCTGCGTTAGGTTACGCCCAGACGATACGCCTGAAAGAAGTCGGGTTGTACTGCGCATGCGCGCAAGATCAGGGAATGACGATGATTCTTGATGATGATGGATACGTGAAACTCCAGTTGAGGAATTTCCACGGCATACGCTTGCAGCACTTCGTGTCCGGTCTGGATGAAGAATCACCCGACAGGACGGTCATGGAAGGCGCCTGCGTCTCCACGATCGAGGGGTATACGGAATGGGTCAGCATTTCCGCACCGGTGATTTCCCTGGGATGGGACTGGATCTATGATCCGATGCGGGTTCCAGCGATGCAGGTGCGCCAGAACTCGCTCAGGACCAATGTGATGCTTCTGGACAACGACGGAATCGAAGCGGGCCACCTGAAGACTTCGGTCTTGCTCGAGGCCGTCCTCGATTGCTTCGAATGGCAGGAAACGGTACTTGGTGCGATCGAAAATCGTTACTCGATGCACCAGGCGCCCACGGCCCACGAAATAAGCAATCGGCTCGAATAGGACGAAGTACGCAAGCGCCATCATGTACCGGGTCGCCCCTTGCATGGCAAGTCACCAGCAGACCGTTCGTCCGGCAAGTCGCTGTCAAATCTGACAGTTATCGCCGCAGCAGGCATCTGCGAGCCTTCCCTCGAAATACATGGGGGGAAGAAAAACCATGGATGTACTGTTTGGAAATGCGGCCTCCCTGACCGACCACGTGTTCCAGGAGCTGGGTAAATACCGGCGGGACATTTTTGTCGGGAAGCTCGGCTGGGAACTTGCGCTCACGAACGATCTGGAACTCGACCAGTTCGATCGCCAGGACACCATCTATGTCCTGGCACGGGACGAAAGCCAAAGAGTGGTCGGTTGCGCAAGGTTGCTGCCCACGACTCGCCCGTACCTGCTCGGAGAGGTGTTTCCGAACCTCCTGAACGGTCTGGATCCCCCCTCCTCCGTCGACGTGTGGGAACTTTCGCGATTTGCCGCGACTGGCGATCCCGGCCCGGGCGGCGGCGCCGGCTCGCAGCATCCTTCGAAGCTTGCCCTGGAAATATTGAATGTCGCGGCAGATTACGCCCGGCGCCAAGGTGCCAAGCGACTGATTACCGTGTCTCCCATCGGCATGGAGAGGTTGCTTCAGAAGACCGGTTTCCACACCCACAGAGCTGGTCCGCCGGTGCTGGTGGCGGGTCACCCGACTGTTGCCTGCTGGATCGAAATCGACGAATGACCGATATCGCCGTGATGAATGCCAAGCCGAAAACAGGTCTTGATACATCTGATGTCGAACCCTCCAGGATGTGGTGGCTCATATCCGGTATCTGGGCCCTGATGTTCAGCCTCGTGCTGGTTTTTGTCCTGTTAGCGGAATACACGCGATACGAGCAGCTGGAAAACCGCCTGGCACCTGCACCGGGCCAGGCTCGCCTGCAGCTCTAGCTCCAAACCACTTTCTACCCTCGTTTTCTGGGGCCGGGGGTATCCCCGATCGCCGTCCTCCCTGGGCCGATCGTGGTACCCCCGGATTTTATTTGTGGTTTCGTCCCAGCCTCAAGGCATTGCTGACCACCGAAACCGAACTCAGGCTCATCGCCAGCGCAGCGATCATCGGACTCAGCAGCAGCCCGAACACCGGATACAGCACGCCTGCCGCAAGTGGTACGCCCAGCGCGTTATAGAGGAAGGCGAACCCGAGGTTCTGCCGCATGTTCGCGACGGTTTCGCGCGAAATGGCGCGAGCCTCGACGATGCGGCCGAGATCACCCTTGACCAGCGTGACCTGCGCGCTCGACATGGCGACATCGGTGCCGGTGCCCATCGCGATACCGACATCGGCCGCCGCGAGCGCCGGTGCGTCGTTGATGCCGTCACCGGCCATCGCGACATGGCGTCCTTCCGTTTTCAATCGTTCGATCAATGCGACCTTGCCTGCAGGATCGACGCCGCCGTGCACTTCATCGACGCCCAATGTACGACCGACGGCTTCCGCCGTCGCCGGCGCATCTCCCGACGCCATGACGATGCGCACGCCGTCGGCACGCAAGGCGTCAAGCGCAGGCTTCGTGCTGGCCTTGATCGGATCGGCAACGGCGATTCCCGCAGCCAGCCTTCCATCCACCGCAAGGAACATCACCGTCGCGCCTTCGGAACGCAGGCGTTCGGCATCTTTTGCCAATAACGCCACGCCACACCCGATCTCGTCCATCAACGCCTGATTGCCCAGGGCCAATGCATGGCCATCCACCTGCCCGCGTACGCCGCGTCCGGTCAACGATTCGAATGCATCGACCTTCGAAAGTTGCAATGAACGCCGCTTCGCCTCAGCAACAATCGCTGCCGCCAGTGGGTGTTCGCTGCCCTGCTCCAGGCTTGCGGCCCAGGCAATCGCATCGTTTTCGTCAAAGCCGTCGGCGACGATCGTTTCGCGATACGCAGGCTTGCCTTCGGTGAGCGTGCCGGTCTTGTCGACCACCAGCGTGTCAATCGAACCCAATCGCTCGATCGCCTCGGCATCGCGGAACAACACGCCGGCATGCGCGGCGCGGCCAGTCGCGACCATCACCGACATCGGCGTCGCCAGGCCCAGCGCACATGGACAGGCGATGATCAGCACCGAGACCGCATTGAGCACCGCGTACGTCCAGGAGGGTTCCGGCCCGAACACGCCCCATGCAACGAAGGTGATCGCCGCTGCGGCCAACACCGCGAGCACGAACCAGAACGCGACCTTGTCGGCCATGCGTTGCATCGGAGCGCGCGAACGCTGGGCCTGGGCCACCAGTTGCACGATCCGCGACAGCACGGTGGCCGATCCGACCTGTTCGGCGCGAATGACCAGGCTGCCGGTGCCGTTGAGCGTCGCGCCGATCACGCGATCGTCCACGCCCTTCCCCACCGGGATCGGCTCGCCGGTCAGCATCGATTCGTCGATGTTCGAATGGCCATCGAGCACGACGCCATCGACCGGGACCTTCTCGCCGGGACGAATGCGCAGTCGATCGCCGACGTGCACGTGTCCAAGGGGAATGTCTTCCTCGTTGCCGTCGGCGTCGATACGGCGCGCGGTTTTCGGGGCCAGCCCGAGCAGCGCCTTGATTGCCGCTGACGTCTTCGAACGCGCGCGCAACTCGAGCAGTTGTCCGACCAGCGTCAGCGACACGATCACCGCCGCCGCTTCGAAGTACACGCCGACGCGCCCATGTTCGCGGAACGATGCCGGGAAGATGCCGGGAGCCAGCGTTGCGACCACGCTGTAGCCATAGGCGGAGGCAACGCCGATTCCGATCAGCGTCCACATGTTGGGACTGCGGTTGCGGATCGATTGCACGCAACGTTTGAAGAACGGCCAGCCCGCCCACAGAACCACCGGCGTGCTCAAGGCGAATTCGATCCAGCTGCGTGCCGTCGCGGAGAGGAAGCCGAATTTCGAGCCGAACATCGCCAGCACGAACACCACGATCGTCAGCGGCAATGTCGAGCGGAAACGGCGGCTGAAATCGACAAGCTCCGGGTTTTCCCCTTCCTCCAGGGACGGCATTTCCGGTTCCAGTGCCATCCCGCAGATCGGGCAGATGCCCGGCCCTTCCTGGCGGATTTCCGGATGCATCGGGCAGGTGTAGATGGTCCCGGCGGGCATCTCGATTGCAGGGGCAGGCGCAGCTGCATGCTTGCCGGCGCAGCAGGACTTCATTTCGCCATGGTCATGTCCGGCGTCATGTCCGTGATCGTGCCCATGGTCGTGGCCGTGATGATGGGAATGCGCGCTCACTGCACATCCTCCGACAAGGCACCGAGGATCGGGCACTGTTCGAGCGCACCATGCCCAGGGCAGGATTCGGCCAGTCCTTCGAGCGCGATGCGCATGCGCTCCAACTCGGCGATGCGCGCCTTGACGTCGGCGATCTTCAGGACTGCAGCCGACTTCATCGCGGCCATGTCGTCATCGCGAGAGCGCGACAGTTCCAGCAGCTCGCGGATTTCGGGCAGGGTGAATCCGAGCGCCTTGGCGCGGCGGACGAAGCGCAATCGCTTGACGTCGCCCTCGCCGTAGATGCGATAGCCGGACGACAACCGCTCCGGCTTGGGCAGGAGACCCTCGCGCTCGTAATAGCGGACGGTATCGATGTTCACTTCGGCGCGTTGCGCCAGTTGGCCGATCTTCATTCCGGCACCCTCATTGGGACGATGCCAGCACTCTAAACCATGGAGCAAGGTCCAGAGTCAAGTGTTTTTCAGAACCAGGTGCGAAATCCGAGGACGAAGCGGGTGTCACCCCGTTGGCCGGACGCCTCGCGACGGAAATCTGCGGTGCGACCGAACGCCTGTTCGCGAGTCACCCCGATATAGGGGGCGAACTGACGGGTGAATTCATAGCGAAGGCGGAGCCCTGCCCCTGCCGTGCTCAGGCCGGAACTGATGCCGCGCAGGCGGTCGTCCTTGCCATAGGCGTTCACTTCGACCATTGGCTGCAGGATCAGGCGGTTCGTCAGCAGCAACTCGTATTCCGTCTCGAAGCGCAGTGCGACCTGCCCGCGTTGCCCGAGATAGGCAGTCGCTTCGACTTCGAATTTCTGCGGTGCCAGGCCCTGCACACCGATCGCCGCGAACGTCTGTCCATCGCCGGGCCTGAAGTCGTGGCGCACGCCGGCCACCACGTCCCACCACGGCGACACGCTGTGGCCGTAAAGAACTTCGGCACTGGCGGATTCGGTGTGGTTGGAGACGCGCTCACCTTCCGTGCGCAGCCATACGCGATTCAAGTCGGTACCGATCCAGCCGCGACCTTCCCACGCCACTCCCCTGCCCGGCGTGTCGTTCCATGTTTCCAGGCGATTGAGCAGCGCATAACCGTGGATCGCGTTGTCCATCATGTCGTGCCCGCCGTGCGGCGGCACTGCTGCGGCGCGATCGGCATCGGTGATCGCGGGAATGGGCGTTGTCGGCTGGTCCGGCGCAGGTGCCTGCTGGTGCATGGAGTGATCCATGCCCTCCATGCCGGAGTGATCCATTCCGGAATGGTCCATCCCCTGCATCTGCGAATGATCCATGGCGTCCGGACTCTTCGCTTTCGGTTTGGCCGGGGCTTTCTTCTTCGCGGGTTGCTTCTTCGCAGTGCTCGCCTGCGGCATCGGCATGGACATCGCCGAATGATCCATCGCCTGCGCGACTGCCTGGGGCGCCAGCAACGCGAGCCCGATCGCAGCGACCAGCAGGCGCGTCGTGTTCATCGCGATCATTCCGACACCCGCACGGTGCGCATCATCCCCGCTTCCATGTGATACAGCAGGTGGCAGTGATAGGCCCAGTCGCCGAGCGCATCGGCGCGCACGCGATAGCTGCGGCGTGTTCCTGGCGGGATGTCGATGGTGTGCTTGCGGACCATGAAGTTCCCGTGCTCGTCCTCGAGGTCGCTCCACATGCCGTGCAGATGGATCGGGTGCGTCATCATCGTGTCGTTGACCAGCACGATGCGCAGGCGTTCGCCGTAGTTGAGCTTCAACGGCGCGGCATCGGAGAACTTCTGGCCGTTGAACGACCACGCGAATTTCTCCATGTGCCCGGTCAGGTGCAGTTCGATCTCGCGTCCGGGGTCGCGGCCATCGGGATCATCGAACGTGCTGTGCAGCATCGAGTAGCTCAGCACCTTGCGTCCGTTGTCACGCAGTCCGATGCCGGGGTCATCCAGCTTCGGCGACGGGGACATCGCCTGCATGTCGACCAGCGGATTGCCCGTCTCGCTGGGCGGATGGTTCGGCATCGCGCCAGAACCATGATCCATCCCGGCCATCGCCCCCATGTCATGCCCCTGCATGTTCGCCATGTCGTGACCGCCATGGTCCATGCCCTGCATCGACGACATGTCGTGGCCCATCGCCATGTCGGACATGGACAGCAGCGGCCGCGGATCAAGCGACGGAATCGACGCACGCAATCCCTCGCGCACGGCCAGCGTGCCGCTGATGTAGCCGGTCCGCCCGAGATCCTGCGCGAAAATGGTGAAGGCATCCTGCCCCGTGGGTTCGACAATCACGTCATAGGTTTCCGCGGCGGCGATACGGAATTCGTCCACCGTCACCGGATGGACGTACTGGCCGTCGGCAGCGACCACCGTCATCTTCAAGCCGGGAATGCGCACGTCGAAATGCGTCATCGACGAACCGTTGATGAAACGCAACCGCACCTTCTCGCCGGAACGGAACAGTCCCGTCCAGTTGCCGAGCGACGTGGTGCCGTTCATCAGGTAGGTATAGGTATTGGCGTTGACGTCGGAGAGATCGCTGGGCGACATCCGCATCCCGCCCCACATCCGGCGATCCGCCAGCGTCGCCGGCAAACCGTTCTTCTTCGCGTCGCGAATGAAATCGCCGGCGGTGCGCTGGTAGCGATTGTCGTACATCGCCATCTTCTTCAGGCGCGCGAACAATCGCTGCGGATCAAGATCGGTCCAGTCGCTGAGCAAAACCACGTAATCGCGATCGAAGCGGAACGGTTCGGGTTCGATCGGATCGATGATCAACGGACCATACAATCCGCGTTGTTCCTGGAAACCGGAATGGCTGTGGTACCAGTAGGTGCCGGATTGCCGCACGTCGAAGCGATACAGATAACTTTCGCCGGGACGAATGCCGTCGAAGCTCAATCCCGGAACGCCATCCATGTTCGCCGGCAACAAGATTCCATGCCAATGGATCGATGCTTCACCGTCGTGCATCGACGCGCGTTGCAGTGCATTGCGGACGCGAATGTTGACGGTGCTGCCTTCCTTCCAGCGCAGCAGCGGCGCCGGCAACGAGCCATTCACCGTGACCGCGGTGCGCGCCCTGCCGGTGTAGTCCACCGCCATTTCGCCGATCGACAGATCGAAATCGGTTCCGGCCAGCACCTCCGGCTGACCGGCGGAACGCAAGGCCCAGCCCTGCTTCGGCCACAAGCCGAGACCGGCCAGTACCCCGCCCGCGGCCAGCCCCTGGACGAAGCGGCGGCGTGACAGCCCTGCCCCATTCTCCTGCATGTCATTGAATCCAAAGGTCATTTTTGTTCCGAGTCATGCGATCGCGGCCGCCTTCCAGTCCAACTCTAGAGTCTGGAGCCGCCCCAGAGTCAAGCCGGACGTCCGATCTGTCCGCATCTATGTCTTCAGTTGGGAGTCAGGCTATTGACGAAGTCTGATTTGGTGTTATAGTTCAATACAACACCAGTCGAACAGGACGCCACCATGAACATCGGAGCAATTGCCCGCAGGCACGGCACCACCGCTCTGTTGGGTCTGGCCATCGCCGGTTTTGGCACCGCCACCGCGTTGGCAGGATCCCCGCCACTCCCCACGACCTTGCCTGCCTCGCCGCAGCTGCCCGTTGCCGCGGTCGCTGTCGTCAAGGCACACCCGGACCGGGTCAAGTCCGGCAAGACGTTCCGCAATCGCCGCCAGGCCCAGGCGGTTCCGTTCTTCGCATTCCCGCCGAGGATCTGACATGTCTCCCGTGCAATGGGCAGACGGAAGCCCGATTTACCGTCAACTCAAGGAAAAGGTGATCGCCATGATGCTGGATGGAGTCCTCAAGCCGGGCGATGCCCTGCCCTCCGTGCGCCAGGTCGCCGCCGAGTACCAGCTCAACCCGATCACCGTTTCACGTGCCTACCAGGAACTCGCCGATGAAGGCATGGTCGAGAAGCGCCGCGGCCTCGGCATGTACGTGACCGACAGTGCCCGCAACCAGTTGCGCAACAACGAGCGCGACCGCTTCCTCAAGGAAGAATGGCCGCTGATCCTGGAACGGATCCAGCGCCTCGGCTTCGAACCTGCCGAATTGCTTGACCCCTCACGTAAATGGAGCGCGCCATGACCGCCGTCATCACCGCACGCGGCCTGCGCAAGGCCTACAAGAACACCACCGCGCTCGACAATGTCAGCTTCGAGATCCCGTCCGGTCGCATCGTCGGCCTGATCGGTCCCAACGGCGCCGGCAAGACCACCGCGCTCAAGGCCATCCTCGGCCTGATCCCGTACGAGGGTTCGCTGGACGTGCTCGGTCGTGATCCGCAGACCCAGCGCGATGCACTGATGAATGATGTCTGCTTCATCGCCGACGTCGCCGTGCTGCCGCGCTGGCTCAAGGTCAGGCATGCCGCGGAATTCGTCGAGGGCGTCCACCCGCGCTTCGATCGCAGCCGCTTCGAACGCTTCATCGCCCACACCCAGCTGAAGCCGGACATGCGCGTCGGCCAGATGTCCAAGGGCATGATCGTGCAGTTGCACCTGGCCCTGGTGATGGCGATCGACGCCCGCCTGCTGGTGCTCGACGAACCGACGCTCGGCCTCGACATCCTCTACCGCCGCGAGTTCTACCAGCGCCTGCTGGAGGATTATTTCGACGAGGACAAGACGATCATCGTCACCACCCACCAGGTCGAGGAGATCGAACACATCCTCACCGACGTGATGTTCATCCAGAACGGCAAGCTGGTGCTCAACTCGCCGATGGAAGACGTCAGCCTGCGCTTCACCGAGGTACTGGTGAATCCCGACCAGCTCGAAGCCGCCCGCGCGCTCAAGCCGGTCAGCGAACGCGCGATGCCATTCGGAAAATCCATCCTGCTGTTCGACGGCGTGCCCCAGGTGCAGCTCGCCGCGCTCGGAGAAACCCGTAGCCCGGGCATCGCCGACCTGTTCGTCGCCACCATGAAGGGGACCTACGCATGAACGCCATCGTCAACAACGCGAATGCAGCGGCTCGCACCGCGCCGCATCCGACCCACCGCATGAAGACGCTGCTCAAGCGCGAGTTCTGGGAGCACAAGGGCGGTTTCTTCTGGGCGCCGATCATCACCAGCGTCATCTTCCTGGTGTTCACCGTCATCGGCAGCAGCGCTGGCCAGTTCGCCTTCCACAAGTTCCAGTCGGAATCGTCGTCGTGGGTCGTCAACATCGGCGGCCAGGACGTCCCCGCCAACAGCGTCAGCGTGCGCCAGGCCCTGGCCAACGCTTCGCCCTCCGACCTCGCGCAGATGCATGACGCGGTGAACGGGGTGTTGATGATCGCCGGGGTGTGGCCGTTGATGGTGCTCGGCTTCGTGGTGTTCTTCTACCTGCTGAGCGCCCTGTTCGACGAGCGCAAGGACCGCAGCGTGCTGTTCTGGAAGTCGATGCCGATTTCCGACACCGAAACCGTGCTGTCCAAGCTGTTGTCGGGCCTGGTCGTCGCGCCGCTGATCGCGATCGCGGTCTCCATCGTCACCATGCTGGTCTTCGCCCTGATCATCAGCGTGTTCATGCTTGGCAACGGCCTGCCGCTCGCCCTGCTGTGGTCGAACATGGATCCGCTGATGATCCTCGGTCAATCGTTGCTGATGGTGCCGCTGTACGCACTGTGGGCGCTGCCGACCGCCGGCTGGTTGCTGCTGTGCTCGGCGTGGTCCCGCCGCGTGCCCTTCCTGTGGGCAGTGGGACTGCCGATCCTGGTCGGTGCGCTGGTGTCCTGGGCGGTGGCGATCAACGGCATGTATCGCGACACCCCGGTGCTGGGCATGATGTGGAAGCACGGCATCGTCCGCCTGCTGACCGGCACCTTCCCGGGCTCGCACCTGATCAGCCTGTCGGATGCCATCCGCCACAATCACCAACCCGAAAGCCTGCACGACGGCCTCCAGTACTTCAATGGACTGAATGCATGGGCCAGCCCTGCCTTGTGGATCGGCGCGGTGGTCGGCGTGGCGATGATCTTCGGCGCGATCCGCCTGCGCCGCTGGCGCACCGAAGCCTGAGCTGGGAGGGTGCCATGACTCGTGCAAGCTCCCTGGCCATGGTCGCCGTCCTCGCTTTCGCGGGGACGGCCCAGGCGAAGGACGAAGCTCCCGCTTCCACACCAGTGGCCGACGTGTTGTTCCTCGGTTCCTACCACATGGCCAATCACAATCGCGACGTCTTCAACACCAAGTCGGACGACGTCACGCAGCCGAAGCGCCAGCAGGAAATCGCCGAGATCGCCCGCCTGGTCGAACGCTACAAGCCGACGAAGATCATGGTCGAGATCAATACCGAAAAGCAGGACCGGATCGACCAGGAATTCAGGGAATCCTGCGCCGGCAAGCGCCCGCTCAGCCGCGACGAAGTCGAACAGCTGGGCTACCGCATTGCCTGCGACATGAAGCTGCCTGGCGTGATTGCGGTGGACTGGAACGATCTCGGCCCGATCAAGGACGAGGACAGCGTCGATTACCTGAAAGCGGTCGAACGCAATGGACAGCAGCAGATCCGTGCCGAGGACATGCGCATCGGCAGCGCCAATGCAGCCGCCGACCAGGCCGTCCTCGACCACGGCACCATCGGTGACATGCTGCGGCGGTTGAACTCGCGCGAATGGCTCACGAACAATGCACGGGCCTATTTCCACATCGGCATGTACGGTTCGCAGGCAGACCCCGTCGGCGCCAACTGGATCATGCTGTGGCAGGGCCGCAACCTGTACATCTTCAACAACATCGTTCGCCATACCTCGCCCGGCGATCGCGTACTGGTGATCTACGGCGCCGGGCACGGCAACGAACTGCGCCGTTATGCCAACGACTCGGGCATGTATCGCGTGCAGGACACTGAACAATGGCTGGGCAGGAACGCCCCGCACTCCACTGCCATCGGCACCACCCATTGATCCGGAGAACTCCCATGAGCCGCACCTCAAAATTCGTTTCACTGACGCTAGCCACCGCATTGATGGGTTGCTCGCCGTCGCCGCAGCCTTCCGCTTCGCCGGCACCCGGTGGCGGCGCTCAGACCGCGATCGGACAGGCTGCACAGAAGGCCATCGCCGAAGCGCGCGTCAAACTCGAGACCGAGAACATCAAGCTCGGCCAGGGCAATGGTTTCCGTTGGGGCGCCGGCAAGAGCACCGCCAACCAGCCGCCTGCGGAAATCACCCCGAAGGGCGATTTCATCGTCGATGGCAAGAACATCACGGTCGATGCCGGCCAGCGTGCATTGCTGTTGGACTACCGCAAGCACGTGATCGAAATTGCCAGCATCGGCATGGCGATCGGCGTCAAGGGCGCGGATCTCGCCGGCACCGCAGTCAACGAGGCTTTGGCCAGCATCTTCACCGGCAAGACCGACGAGGTCGAAAAGCGCGTGAACGCTCAGGCAGAAACATTGAAGGCCGACGCGCAGCAGATTTGCACGACACTGCCGGCGTTGCGCGTGACCCAGGACAAGCTCGCGGCGGCTTTGCCGGCGTTCAAGCCCTACGCAACGATGACACAGGACGACATCGACAATTGCGGCAAGGACAAGGACGACCATGTCGTCGTCCGCGGGGACTCCTCCGGCCCGAATGCCGATTCCGACAACGACTCGGATTCCGGCTCGGCTGCCGCGGCGGCCGCAGCCGCGGCGGCCCCGACGCCCCCGGTGCCGCCAGTTCCACCCGTGCCCCCGGTGGCGCCTAAGAACGACTTCGCGAACACCCCCTGTGCGTTCCAGCGTCCGATCAACCTCGCGCTCGATACCCGTGGCATCCGCACCGTGCGTTTCGACCTGGAGAGTGACGACCTGACTGCCGATGCCGTTTCCGGTGGCGCCTCTGTCGGCGGTCGCGCCTGCGCATCGTCGCAGTCCGCGCTCGATACCATGAAGGTGGAACAGCAGCGCAACGGTGATGTCCTGACCGTTCGTGCCTGGCATACCGACGGCTTCACCGGTCGTTCCAACATCAGCATCGGCCCGATCCGCATGAGCCGTTACAGCATGATGCAGCTGCAGGCCAAGGTGCCCGACAACGTGATGGTCGAAGTCACCGCCAAGTCCGGCGACGTGGTCGTTCGCAATGCGGCGCGCACCAGCCTCGACCTCGGTTCCGGCGACGGCCAGTTGCTGGGCGTGCGCGGCGACGCCTTCGCCAAGCTGGGCTCGGGCGACCTGGTGGTCGATGGCGCGCGCAGCCTGCGCGTCCTCAGCATCGGTTCGGGTGACGCCAAGCTGCAGAACATCGCCGGCGCGGTGAACATCGACACCATGGGCTCGGGCGATGCCAAGGTCGTGTCTGCGGGATCGGTCGAGGTCGGCACCGTCGGTTCCGGCGATGTCGTCATCGGCGGCATCCGCGGCAATGTCCACGTTGGCACGGTCGGTTCTGGCGATGTCACCGCCAATGACGTGCAGGGCGACCTCCGCGTCGACAGCATGGGTTCCGGCGACGTCAACCACAAGAACATCGGCGGAAAGATCAACGTGCCGAAGAAGAACGACGACTGATCAAAGTCCTGCCGACTTGCCGGTTCCGGCGTCGCATGCGGCGCCGGAATTGCATCCGGATCATCGAGTCCAACATCAAAGGGGATGCTTGATGCGCTCGCAAATCGCTATTGGCCGGGTCGCCGGCGCGCTGTATCTCGCAGTCGTCCTGACCGGGATTTTCAGCTTGGCCTATGTGCCGTCCCGGATACCCGCCAACGGTTCCATCGAAAGTTTCATCGCCCATGTCACGACGTCGGAACAACTGTACCGGTCGGGCATCGCATCCTTTCTCGTCAACCAGGTTGCATTCCTGTTGCTGGCCCTGGCGATGTTCGCCCTGTTCCGGGATGTCAATCGCAAGGCCGCAACCACGATGGCCGCGCTCGCCTGCGCCGGCATTCCGCTCGCACTCGTCGGCGTGGCGCACCGGCTCGACATCCTTGCATTGATCGCACCCGATGTGCAGGCGCAAACCGGCGATGCAACAGTGCTCCACGCACAAGTGGCTGCGGCACTCGCCTCGTACCGAAGCACCTTGCTGGTCACCAACCTGTTCTGGGGGCTGTGGCTTTTCCCGCTCGGTTGCCTGGTCATCAAATCGCGTAGCATCCCGCGACTTTTGGGCGCGTTCCTGATCCTTGGTTGCGTCGGCTACTGCATCAATGTGTTCGGCACCATCCTGATCCCGGGTTACAGGGATTCGGCATTCTCCGATTACGCGACCTTGCCGGCCGCTATCGGTGAAATCGGAACGGCACTGTGGCTGCTGGTCATGGGGGCGAAATCGCGGCAACAAGGCGGTCTGCACGCCCTGCCCTGATGCTCATCGCACTCAACCGGATGAACCACCCCCCGAGTGGATGCCTCCCTTGGTGAGCTTGGCGGGATCGAGCAATCGCTTCAGGGTCGTCGCATCCAGCCCACTGTCCTCGACCGCCACGTCCAGCACCGGACGTTTCTCCTTGTAGGCGCGCTTGGCGATCGCCGCGGCCTTCTCGTAACCGATCACCGGATTGAGCGCGGTCACCAGGATCGGATTGCGTGCCAATGCCGCATCGATGTTGTCATGGCGCACCTTCAACCCGGCGATGGCGCGATCGCCGAGCAGCGGCAACACGTTCGAGAGCAGGCGGATCGATTCCAGCAGGTCGTTGGCGATCAGGGGCAGCATCACGTTGAGCTGGAAATTGCCGCTGGCACCGGCAATGGTGATTGCGGCGTGGTGGCCCATCACCTGCGCGCAGACCATGCACGCCGATTCCGGGATCACCGGATTGACCTTGCCCGGCATGATCGACGAGCCCGGCTGCAACGCCGGCAATTCGATTTCACCCAAACCCGCCAGCGGGCCCGAGTTCATCCAGCGCAGGTCGTTGGCGATCTTGGTCACCGCGACCGCGAGGGCATTGAGTTGGCCGGAGAGTTCTACCAGATCGTCCTGAGCGGCCAAGCCTTCGAACTTGTTGGCGGCGGATTCGAAGCGCACGCCGGTTCCGGCAGTCAACGCCTGGGCGACGCGACGGCCGAATTGCGGATGGGCATTGATGCCGGTGCCGATCGCGGTGCCCCCCAGCGGCAAGCGACGCACGCGCTTCAATGCATCCTCGATGCGCGCCTGCGCAGAATCCAGTTGCGCCGACCACGCCGCGAATTCCTGGCCCATCGTCAGCGGCATCGCGTCCATCAGGTGGGTGCGCCCGGTCTTGACGACCTTCGCCAGCGATTTGCCCTTGCGGTCGATCGCGCGACGCAGGTGCTTGATCGCCGGCAACAGTTCGCGCTGCACGGCAAGCACCGCGGCGACGCGGATCGCGCTCGGCACGGTGTCATTGGAACTCTGGCCGAGATTGACGTGGTCGTTGGGATGGATCCTGCGCCGGGCAGTGCTGGCGAGATGCGCGATCACCTCGTTGGCATTCATGTTCGACGAGGTGCCGGAACCGGTCTGGTAGACATCGATCGGGAACTGGCCGTCATGGCGGCCGGCGGCGACATCGGCGGCGGCACGTGCGATCGCCTGGGCGCGCCCGTCGTCGAGCAGTCCCAGCCAGCCGTTCACTTCGGCGGCGGCGGCCTTGATCAGTGCCAGCGCGTGGATGAATTCCGGCGGCATCGGTCGGCCCGACACCGGGAAATTGTCGATGGCGCGCTGGGTCTGGGCCCCCCACAGGGCATCGGCGGGCACACGCAATTCGCCCATGCTGTCGTGTTCGATGCGGAAGGTCTGGGCCACGGCGTGCTCCGGGAATCGAAAGACCGCAGGATACGCCCGGGGCGGTCGACAGGACGCAGCGTTAAACTATGCGAATTGCATTCCGCCCACCGGCGGCGCTCATTTCCCGACGAATCGCCATGACCCATTCGACCCTCACCGCCCTCTCCCCGCTCGATGGCCGCTACGCCTCCAAGGTCGATGCGCTGCGTCCGATCTTCTCCGAATACGGCCTGATCAAGGCGCGCGTGAAGGTCGAGGTGGAATGGCTGCTGGCGTTGGCCGCGGACGACAAGGTCATCGAGCTCAAGCCGTTCTCCACAGACGCGCAAGCCCGCTTGCGCAAGTTCGCCGATACCCTGTCGGTGGCCGATGCCGCCCGCGTGAAGCAGATCGAGGCGACCACCAACCACGACGTCAAGGCGGTCGAATACCTGATCAAGGAACTCCTCAAGGACGACGCCGAACTGGCGCCCGCGCTGGAGTTCGTCCACTTCGCCTGTACCTCCGAGGACATCAACAACCTGTCCTATGCGTTGATGCTGCACGAAGCGCGCGCCACGGTGCTGCTGCCCAGGCTCGACGAAACCATCGCCAAGCTGAAGTCGATGGCGCACGATCTCGCCGCATTGCCGATGCTGTCGCGCACCCATGGACAAACCGCCTCGCCGACCACCGTCGGCAAGGAAATCGCCAACGTCGTCGCCCGCCTCGAACGCCAGCGCTCGGTGCTGGCCGCGTTGCCGATGCCCGGCAAGATCAATGGTGCGGTCGGCAATTACAACGCCCACGTGGTCAGCTATCCCGATATTGATTGGCCGGCGTTCTCGCAGCGCTTCGTCACTTCGCTCGGCCTCGACTGGCAGCCCTACACCACCCAGATCGAACCGCATGACGGCATCGCCGAACTCAGCGATGCGATGAAGCGCATCGATACGATCCTGATCGACCTGTCGCGCGATATCTGGGGCTACATCTCCCAGGGCTATTTCAAGCAGAAGCTCAAGGCTGGCGAAGTCGGCAGCTCGACCATGCCGCACAAGGTCAACCCGATCGATTTCGAGAACGCCGAAGGCAATTTCGGCATCGCCAACGCGCTGTTCGAACACTTCGCTGCCAAGCTGCCGATCAGCCGCTGGCAGCGCGATCTCACCGATTCCACCGTGCTGCGCGCGCTCGGCACCGCCTTCGGTCACGCGCTGATCGGGTTCGATGCCCTGTTGCGTGGCCTGGGCAAGCTGGAAACCAACCCGGATCGCCTCGCCGCCGACCTCGACGCCAACTGGGAGGTGCTGGCCGAAGCCGTGCAGACGGTCATGCGTCGCCACGGCCTGCCGGAACCCTACGAACAACTGAAGGCGCTGACGCGCGGCCAGGGCATCACCCGGGAATCGTTGCGCGCCTTCATCGCGCAGCTCGACCTGCCGGCCGATGCCAGGCAGCGGCTGATGGAGCTGACGCCAGCCGGTTACATCGGCGTGGCTGCGGAGCTCGCGCGCAAGATTTGATGCGCCGTCACGGCCATGGAAAACCGCTCCTTCGGGAGCGGTTTTTGTTTGTGTGGCGGGAATTACCTGGCGTGATGTCCCAACCCTTCGGCCTGCAGCGCCGCCTGCACCGCCGGACGCTCCTGCGCGCGCTTCTGGAAATCCGCCAACGCGGTGAACGCCGAGAGATCGACCTGCACGGCCTTGGCCCAGCGCGTCACCGTGAACAGATAAGCATCGGCGACGCCGAATCGCTCGCCCATCAACCACGGCTGCCTGGCCAGGATCGCGTCGAGGAAGGCATAACGCTTCTGCAGGTAGGCCTTGCGATTGGCGACCGTCGCTTCCGGCGTGTCTGGCGCGAACAACGGGCTGTAAGTCTTGTGGATTTCCGATGTGATGTAGTTGAGCAGTGATTGCAGCTGGTAGCGCGCCATCGTTCCGTTGGCCGCCGCCAGGCCGCTTTCCGGCTTCAGGTCGGCAAGGTACTGGTCGATCGCCGGGCCCTCGGTCAGCAGTTCGCCGCTGTCGAGTTCCAGCGCAGGCACGTAACCCTTGGGGTTGATCGCGAGATAGTCGCGGCCATCCGCGGTCTTCTTTTCCTTCAGGTCGACCTTGTCGAGCGTGAGGCTGACGCCGGCCTCGAGGGCGACGATGTGGGGAGCAAGCGAACAGGCACCGGGGGAGTAATAGAGCTTCATGCATTCTTCCTGATTTTGGATGGGTGATCCCGATGGCGCATCGCCATCGATCCTCGCATCCTAAGCCTGCGCGGTTACTGTTTGATACCACATAACCGTCAGTTACTATAGAATTCGGTATCCGCGAAGTAACCAGCGAACCGCCATGGGCCTGCCCCTCCGCCGCAGCAAGGTCGAACCGCCACCGGTCTGCCCGCTCACCGAATGCATGACGCTGCTGCGGGGTGCGTGGTGTCCCCACGTGCTCTGGTACCTGAGCGCGGGCCCGCGCCGTTTCGGCGAATTGCGCGTCGACATCCCGCGCGTCTCCGCACGCGTACTCACGTCCCGCTTGCGCGAGCTCGAAGCGAAAGGCGTGGTCGCGCGCGAGGTTCTGGCGACATCCCCGCCGTCGGTGGAATACAGCCTGACCGAGCTCGGCGAGGAACTGGTGCCGGCGATCCGCGCGATCGTCCGCGTCGGCACGCGGCTGAAGGAACAGGGGCATGCTGCGCCACGCCGGAAGGCGGCGTAAATTCGCTACTCCTCATGTTCGCGGGAGGCAACGATGTCCACGAAATTCAAGGTCGGCGACCACGTCCGCTGGAATTCCGAAGCCGGTTGGGTCAGCGGCACCATCATCAGGATCCATGCCGGCGATTTCGACTACAAGGGCCATACCCATCGCGCCACGCCCGATGATCCCCAATACGAGATCAAGAGCGACCGCACCGACCACATCGCCGCCCATCGCGGCAACGTCCTGCACCTCATCCCCGGTTGATGGCGACCTTCTTCACCATCGGCCATTCCAATCGCAGTCTCGATGAATTCATCGATTTGCTGGTCGAATCGAAAATCGAACGCGTGGTCGATGTCCGCACTTTCCCGCGTTCGCGCAGCAATCCGCAATTCAACATCGATACCCTGCCCGCTGCGCTGGCCGGACACGGCATCGTCTACGAACATCTGGCGACACTCGGCGGCAGGCGCGGTAGCGCGCATGACAGAATTCCGCCCCGGATCAATGGCTATTGGGAACACCAGGGTTTCCACAACTACGCCGACTACGCGCTGTCGCCCGAATTTCGCCATGGCCTCGACCACCTGATCGCCGAAGGCGAATGCCAACGCTGCGCGGTGATGTGCTCGGAAGCGGTGTGGTGGCGCTGCCATCGCCGCATCATTTCCGACTACCTGCTCTCGCGCGGCGAAACCGTGCTGCACATCCTGGGGCCGGGGAAAGTCGATCCCGCCACGCCCAACGAAGGCGCCGAATTCCACGCCGATGGCAACATCACCTATCCCGGTGCACCGACGCTGTTCGATTGATCGCCATGCACATGGCTTGCGGCACAATGGATACCCATTCCCCAACGCCCTCCATTGCCCCGTGTCGATCCGTCGCGCGTTCCCCCGAATCTTCTTCGCCATCGCCGTTCTCGCTGGCTGGCAGTCACCCGCCTTCGCCGATGAAGTGGCGCGGTGCCCGGCCGATGCCAGTCCGATGGACGGCTGGAGCGATCGCGCGCCGCCGCGGAAAATCTTCGGCAACACGTATTACGTCGGCACCTGCGGCATCAGCTCGATCCTGATCGTCGGCAAGCAAGGCGCCATCCTGATCGACGGCGCCACAGACAAGGCGCCTGCGGCGATCGAAGCCAATATCCGCGCCCTGGGTTTCAAGCCGGGTGACGTGAAACTCATCCTCAGCACGCACGATCACAACGACCACGCCGGCGGCCTGGCGCAGCTGCAGCGTGACACCGGCGCTCCGGTGCTCGCACGCGCACCGGCAGCCGCGACCCTGCGGCGCGGATCCAGCGATCGCAGCGACCCGCAGTTCGGGGAACTGGGCAAGCTCCCGCGCGTGGCCCGTGTGCGAGTGATTGCCGATGGGCAGACGGTGCGGCTCGGCGACCTGAAACTGGTTGCGCACGCCACTCCCGGCCACACTCCGGGCAGCACCAGCTGGACCTGGCGATCCTGTGAAGGCGAACACTGCGCGGACATCGCCTACGTCGACAGCCTGACCGCGATCTCGAACAAGCAGTACCGCTTCGGTGATCATCCCGCCTACGTCGCGGCATTTCGCCGCACGCTCGACACGGTTGCGTCGCTGCCCTGTGACTTGCTGCTGACCCCGCACCCGACCGCCAGCGACATGTTCGCGCGATTCGCCGGCACCCGACCACTGATCGATGCCGACGCCTGCAAGGCGTATTCACGGCATGCAGGTGAAGCGCTGCAGCAACGCCTCACCGACGAAACCAACGGAAAAGCACCATGATCGAAATCGACGCCATCGACGGACCACTGCCGCTGGGCATGCCGCCGGAGCGCTTCCTGCGCGAGTACTGGCAGAAAAAGCCGCTGCTGATCCGCAACGCCTTCCCGCATTTCGAATCGCCGATCCAGCCGGAAGACCTCGCCGGCCTTGCCTGCGAGGAAGGCGCGCTCGCGCGCATCGTCAGCCATGATCAAAAGAACGATCGCTGGACGCTGGAAACCGGCCCGTTCCCGGAAGAAAAATTCCCGGCGATGCCGCACCACGACTGGACGGTGCTGGTGCAGGACGTCGACAAATGGGACGCCGACGTTCGCGCCCTGCTCGACGAGTTCGACTTCCTGCCGCGCTGGCGCATGGACGACATCATGGTTTCGTTCGCCGCGCCGGGCGGCTCGGTGGGCGCGCATATCGACAATTACGACGTGTTCCTGCTGCAGGGCGTCGGCCACCGTCGCTGGCAGATCGATACCCATCCCGATCCTGAATCCGAATATCGCGACGACGTGCCGCTACGCCTGCTGCGCGATTTCAAACCCAACCACGAATGGATCCTCGGGCCGGGCGACATGCTCTACCTGCCGCCGGGTGTCGCCCACCACGGCATCGCCGAAGACGCCTGCCTGACGATCTCGGTCGGGTTGCGCGCGCCATCGACTGCGGAACTGCTGATCCACCAGGCCGACACCCTCGCCTTCGACGCCGACGAGCGCGTGCGCTATGTCGATCCCGATCTCGCGCTGCCGGCCGACCCCAACGAAATCGACGATGCCGCGCTCGACCGCGCCCTCGCCGCGCTTGCACGCATCCGCCTGGAAGATCGCGACCAGATCGGCGAATGGTTCGGCCGTTTCGTCTCGGCCTATCGCGTTGCCGAAGGCCAGGCGCCGACCGGCGACGATGCATCCGGCCTTGATATCGCCGAAAGCATCGGCAGCGGGGAAACATGGATGCGTCACCCGCATGCCCGCATGGCCTGGCGACGTCTTTCCGATGGCAGTGCCCTGTTGTTCGCCAACGGCGCAGCATGGCCGGCGTCTGTCGAGGATGCAAAAGTGATTGCCGCCGCGCAGTGGCTGGATGGCGAAACGCTGGCTGCGCTGGGGGCGGCTGGCCGTGAATTGCTGCAGACTTTGGCCGATGGCGGCTACCTGCTGCCGGAGTCGCCATGAACGCATCGCTGCCAAACGGACGTATTGATGGCCTGGACGCCGTGGTCGCGGCGACGACCGCCATGCTCCAGGCCAGTTCGCGCCGGATCTGCCTCTTTGCCCCGAAGCTGGAATCCCGCCTCTGGAACCAGCCGGCGATCGTGGACGCCCTGCGCGGATTCGCCGTCTCGGGCCGCGAACGCGAAATCCGCATTCTCGTCGGCGAACCCGACGACCTTGTGCGTGATTGCGGCTCCCTGGTCGCCTTGCACCAGCGACTGTCCAGCGTCCTGCAGCTGCGCCAGCCACTGGAAAACGACGAATGGCCAGCGAGTCATCCCTTCCTGCTCGGCGACGATGGCGCGATCCTCCGTCTCGACGGCGACGGTCGCCTCGGTGGCGAAACCATCGCGGCCGAAGCCGGCCAGGGACGCGTCTTCCAGGCCCGTTTCGACGCCACCTGGGAGCGGGCTCGACCAATGTCTGAACTGCGCGCCCTCGGAATTTGATGCAGTGCGGAGCCGGCTGCGCCTATAATCACCAACTCGACTGATCCAGCGCATTCAGCGGTCTGTTGCGTCGGAAAATCAGCCACTTGCACAACCCCGACCCCGGCGACATCGCGAGTATCTCCCCATCATGGCGGACAGCCTTCTCAAGCAGTTTGCGCAAACCTCCCAGCTCGGCAGCAATGCCGCCTACATCGACGAGCTCTACGAGCAGTACCTGGTCGCTCCCGACAGCGTCGATGGCAAATGGAAGGCGTATTTCGACAGCCTGAAGGGCCGCGAAGCCGGTGACGTTCCCCATTCGGTGATCGCCGACGCCGTGGCCGCCGCCGGTCGCGTGGCGACCCGCACGGGTGGTGGCGAATCCTCCGGCGACGAACGCGAACGCCATGTCGGCCGCCTGATCAATGCCTATCGCGCCCGCGGCCACCTCGCCGCCGACGTCGATCCGCTGGGCATGCTCAAGCATCCTGATGCGCCTGACCTGACGCTGGCCTTCCATCACCTCTCCGATGCCGACCTCAAGAGCGAGTTCAGCACCGGTGGCGTGGGTGGCCACGCCCGCATGACGCTGGGCGACCTGTTCGCCCTGCTCAAGGCGACCTATGCCGGGCCGATCGGCGCCGAATACATGCACATCAGCGACGTCGATCAGCGACGCTGGATGCAGGACCGCCTCGAAGCCGCCGGTGGCAACTTCAATTTCGACAAGGCCACCAAGCTCCGCATCCTCGAGCGCCTGACCGCGGCCGAAGGCCTCGAGCGCTATCTCGGCACCAAGTACGTCGGCCAGAAGCGCTTCTCGCTGGAAGGCGGCGATTCGCTGATCCCGATGATGGACGAACTGATCCGCCGTTCCGGCAGCCAGGGCGCCAAGGAAATGGTGATCGGCATGGCCCACCGCGGCCGTCTCAACGTGCTGGTCAACACCCTCGGCAAGCCGCCGCGCGTGCTGTTCAACGAATTCGAAGGCAAGTTCGAGCACAACGACGACGATCACGCCCACACCGGCGACGTGAAGTACCACATGGGCTTCAGCGCCGACATCGGCACGCCCGGTGGCCCGGTCCACGTCGCGCTGGCGTTCAACCCATCGCACCTGGAAATCGTCAACCCGGTGGTGGATGGCTCGGTGCGTTCGCGCCAGCGCCGTTACGACGACAAGACCCGCAAGCACGTGCTGCCGGTGCTGCTGCACGGCGACGCGGCGTTCGCCGGCCAGGGCGTCGGCATGGAGCTGCTGCAGATGTCGCAGGCGCGCGGCTTCAAGGTCGGCGGCACAATCCACATCGTCATCAACAACCAGGTCGGCTTCACCACCAGCTACCACGAGGACGCACGCTCGACGCTGTACTGCACCGACGTCGCCAAGATGGTGGAAGCACCGGTGCTGCACGTGAACGGCGACAACCCGGAAGCGGTGCTGTTCTGCATGGACCTGGCCCACGATTTCCGCCAGCAATTCGGCAAGGACGTGGTGATCGACCTGGTCTGCTATCGCCGCCAGGGCCACAACGAAGCGGACGAACCGGCGGCGACGCAGCCGCTGATGTACCAGAAGATCCGTTCGATGAAGACCACCCGCGAGTTGTACGGCGACAAGCTGGTCGCCGAGGGCGTGCTGACCGCCGAACAGGTCAAGGCCATGGTCGACGCCTATCGCGACAAGCTCGATGCCGGCGCGGTCACCGCCGACGTGGTCGCGGCCAAGCCCGATCCGCTGCTGCCCGACTGGAACAAGCTGCTGAAGGGCAAGCTGTCGGATCCAGTGAATACCCGAGTCGATCGCAGCAAGCTCGATGCGCTCGCGAAACAGATCAACACCGTTCCCGATGCCGTGGTGCTGCATCCGCGCGTCGCCAAGATCTACGACGACCGCCGCAAGATGGCTGCCGGCGAATTGCCGGGCGACTGGGGCTTCGCCGAGAACCTCGCCTACGCCACCCTGCTCGATTCGGGCAAGCGCCTGCGCCTGGTCGGCCAGGATTCCGGCCGCGGCACGTTCTTCCATCGCCACGCCATCCTGCACGACCAGAAGACCGACGATTTCTACATCCCGCTGCGCCAGCTGGTGAAGAATCCGGAAGACGCGACGATCATCGATTCGCTGCTGTCGGAAGAAGCAGTGATGGCGTTCGAATACGGCTATTCGACCACCGATCCCGACACGCTCGATATCTGGGAAGCGCAGTTCGGCGATTTCGCCAACGGCGCGCAGGTGGTGATCGACCAGTTCATCGCCGCCGGCGAAGCCAAGTGGGGCCGCCTGTGCGGACTCTCGCTGTTCCTGCCGCATGGTTACGAAGGGCAAGGCCCGGAACACAGTTCCGCACGCCTGGAGCGCTTCCTGCAACTGTGCGCGTTGGACAACATGATGGTGTGCGTGCCGACCACGCCGGCGCAGGCCTTCCACATGATCCGCCGCCAGCAGTGCATGGACACCCGCAAGCCGCTGATCGTGATGACGCCGAAGTCGTTGCTGCGCCACAAGCTCGCGGTGTCGTCGCTGGACGAACTCGCCAATGGCGAATTCCAGCAGCTGATCTCGGATGCCAAGGCCGACCCGAAGCAGGTCAAGCGCGTCGTGCTGTGCTCCGGCAAGGTCTATTACGACCTGCTGGAAGACGCAGAAAAGCGCGGCCAGTCCGATGTCGCGATCGTCCGCATCGAGCAGCTGTATCCGTTCCCGCGTACGCAACTGAAGGCGGAGCTGGCGCGCTATCCGCTGGCCAAGGACGTCATCTGGTGCCAGGAAGAACCGCAGAACCAGGGTGCCTGGTTCCAGATCCAGCACCACCTGCGTGCCTGCCTGATGAACGGCCAGTCGGTCACCTACGCCGGACGCGCGCGTTCGCCGTCGCCGGCCGCCGGTCACTTCAACGATCACGTTGCCGAACAGACGCAGCTGATCGCCGACGCGCTGGTCAATCCGCCCAAGCTCGAACACGGCAACGACTGACGTCGCACCCCCCTTCTTTCACGCATCCACATCTTCATCGGACACCCGACATGGCCACCGAAATCAAAGTCCCGGTTCTTCCCGAATCCGTCTCCGACGCCACCATCGCCAGCTGGCACAAGAAGGTCGGCGACAGCGTGCGTCGCGACGAGAACCTGGTCGACCTGGAAACCGACAAGGTGGTGCTTGAAGTACCGTCGCCGGTCGATGGCGTGGTCAAGGAACTCAAGTTCTCCGAAGGCGCGACCGTCACCAGCCAGCAGGTGATCGCGATCGTCGAGGAAGGCGCGGTTGCCGCAGCGCCGGCTCCTGCCCCGGCTGCCGCCGCTGCACCTGCGGCGCCTGCTGCAGCCGCCCCGGCACCTGCGGCCGCGGCGCCCGTGGCTGCGCCTGCCGCTTCCGGCAACGCCACGCAGCTGCCGCCGGGCGCGCGCTTCACCGCCGAAACCAAGGGCATCAATCCCGCCGACGTCGCCGGTACCGGCCGTCACGGCGCGGTGACCAAGGAAGACCTGATCAACTACGCCAGCGGCAAGACGCCCGGCATCAGCGGTGGTGCGCGTCCGGAAGAACGCGTGCCGATGACGCGCATGCGCGCCCGCATCGCCGAACGCCTGATGCAGTCGAAGAATTCGATCGCGATGCTAACCTCGTTCAACGAAGTCAACCTGAGCAAGGTCATGGCGATGCGCCAGGAGCTGCAGGACGATTTCGTGAAGACCTACGGCATCAAGCTCGGCTTCATGAGCTTCTTCGCCAAGGCCGCCGCCAACGCGTTGCAGAAGTATCCGGTGGTCAATGCGTCGGTCGATGGCAATGACATCATCTATCACGGCTATTCCGACATCTCGGTGGCGGTCAGCACCGACAAGGGCCTGGTCACGCCGGTGCTGCGCAACGTCGAGCGCATGGGCTTCGCCGACATCGAGAAGGCGATCGCCGCTTACGCCAAGGCGGCGCGCGAAGGCGGCCTGAAGCTGGAAGACCTCCAGGGCGGCACCTTCACCATCACCAACGGCGGCACTTTCGGTTCGCTGATGTCGACGCCGATCGTCAATCCGCCGCAGTCCGCGATCCTCGGCATGCACGCGATCAAGGAACGCGCGATCGTCGAGAACGGCCAGGTCGTCGCCGCGCCGATGATGTACATCGCGATCAGCTACGACCACCGCATCATCGACGGCAAGGACGCGGTGCTGTTCCTGGTCGACATCAAGAACCAGCTCGAGAATCCCAGCCGCATGCTGCTCGGCATGTAATCCATTGCGCCCCGCTCCCGCGGGGCGCGCTGCTTGTAGCGTTTCGCAAAGGAAATCCCGCAATGTCCGAACAACAGCAATTCGATGTCGTCGTGATCGGCGGCGGCCCCGCCGGCTACCACGCCGCGATCCGCGCCGCGCAACTCGGCCTCAAGACCGCCTGCGTCGATGCCGCACTCGGCAAGGACGGCCAGCCTGCGCTCGGCGGCACCTGCCTGCGCGTGGGTTGCATCCCGTCGAAGGCGCTGCTCGATTCCAGCCGTCAGTTCTGGAACATGTCGCATATCTTCGGCGAGCACGGCATCAGCTTCGCCGACCAGAAGATCGACGTCGCCACCATGATCGGCCGCAAGGACAAGATCGTGAAGCAGTTCACCGGCGGCATCGCGGCCCTGTTCAAGGCCAACAAGGTCACGCCGTTCTACGGCTTCGGCCAGTTGCAGCCGGGCAACGTCGTCACGGTGAAGCTGCACGACGGCAGCACCGTCGAGCTCAAGGGCACCAACGTCATCCTCGCCGCGGGTTCCGATTCGATCGAACTGCCGTTCGCCAAGTTCGACGGCAAGAACATCGTCGACAACGTCGGCGCGCTCGATTTCACCGAAGTACCGAAGACGCTGGGCGTGATCGGCGCCGGCGTGATCGGCCTCGAACTCGGCAGCGTGTGGAACCGCCTCGGCGCCAAGGTCACCATCTTCGAAGCGCTGCCCGACTTCCTCGCCGCCGCCGACAAGGAAGTGGCCAAGGTCGGCGCACGCGAATTCAAGAAGCAGGGCCTCGACATCCGCCTCGGCACCAAGGTCTCGAAGACCGAGGTCAAGCCCGACGGCGTGCACGTCACCTTCAACGATGGCAAGTCCGACCAGGAAATGGTGGTGGACAAGCTGCTGGTTTGCGTCGGCCGTCGCGCCGCCACCAAGGGCCTGGTGGCCGACGGCACCGGCGTCAAGCTCGATGCGCGCGGCATGATCGAAGTCGACGACCACTGCCACACCGGCGTTGACGGCGTATGGGCGATCGGTGACTGCGTGCGCGGCCCGATGCTGGCGCACAAAGGTTTCGAGGAAGGCATCGAAGTCGCCGAACTGATCGCCGGCCTGCCCGGCCACGTCAACTACGACACGATCCCGAACGTGATCTACACCGAGCCGGAAATCGCCTGGGTCGGCAAGACCGAGGAACAGCTCAAGGCCGACGGCATCGCCTACAAGGCCGGCAGCTTCCCGTTCGCGGCGGTCGGTCGCGCGGTGGCGATGGCCGAACCGATCGGCTTCGTGAAAGTCCTCGCCGATGCCGAGACCGATCGCATCCTCGGCATGCATCTGATCGGGCCGAACGTGTCCGAGCTGGTGCACGAAGGCGTGATCTCGATGGAGTTCAACGGCAGCGCCGACGACCTCGCGCGCATCTGCCACGCCCATCCATCGCTGTCGGAAGCGGTGCACGACGCCGCCATGGCGGTCGACAAGCGCGCCATCCACAAGGCCAACTGATGCACGTGCAGGTTCAGCCGACATGAACCTGCAACTGCTGATCAAGCTCGCCATCACCGTCATCACGGTGATGGTGGCATCGGAACTCTCGAAGAAGCACGGCGTGCTCGGCGCGCTCGTGGCGTCGTTGCCGTTGACGTCGCTGCTGGTGCTGGTCTGGCTCTATCGCGATACCGGCGATCCCGCACGCGTCGCCACCATGGGCATGGACATCTTCTGGTTCGTGCTCGGTGGCCTGCTGTTCTTCCCCGCCCTTGCAATCACCGCGCGTATCGGCTGGCCGATGTGGCTGTGTTTCACCTGTGCCGGACTGGCTGGCGCCGGCGGTGTCGCGATCGTGCAACTGCTGCTGCGTTCGCGCATGATGGCCCCATGACTTCCAAGCACAATCCGTTGTGGGCGATCCTGCTGCCGTTCATCGCCGCAGCCGCGCTGCTGATCGCCAAGAGCGCACCGGGGATCCCCGGCAGCGGACTGCTGCTGGGCGCAGTGGTGGTCGCGAGCGTGATTGCCGCCGTCCACCACGCCGAAGTGATCGCGCATCGCGTCGGCGAACCGTTCGGAACGCTGGTGCTGGCGCTGGCGGTGACGGTCATCGAATGCGCGTTGATCATCTCGATGATGGTGTCGGGCAATCCGGACGCCGCGACCCTGCCGCGCGACACCGTATTCGCAGGCGTGATGATCCTGCTCAGCGGCCTCGTCGGCATCAGCTTGCTCGCCGGCGGCCGTCGCCATCACGTCCAGCAGTTCAAGCTCGATGGCATCAACGCCGCGCTCGGGACGTTGGTCGCGATCCTCGCCTTCACCCTGATCCTGCCCAACTACACCATCACGCCGGGGCCGGCCTACAACCAGAAGCAGATGCTGTTCATCGCCATCGCCACGCTGGTGCTGTTCGGTGCGTTCACCTTTTTCCAGACGGTGCGCCATCGCGATTACTTCCTGCCCGTAGACAATGGCCAGACGGATGCGGACGGCGACGGGCATGCCGATCCTCCCTCAAATCGCGACACCTTGGCCAGCAGCGCGCTGCTGGTGATTGCACTCGTTGCCGTGGTGCTGGGCGCGAAGGCCGTGTCGCCGACCATCGAAGCGATGCTCGACCGCGCCGGCGCGCCGGCCGGGACCGTCGGCATCCTGATCGCCGCCATCGTGTTGCTTCCGGAAAGCGTCGCCGCCGTGCGTGCCGCCCTGGGCAACCGCCTGCAGACCAGCCTCAACCTCGCCATCGGTTCGGCGATCGCCACCATCGGCCTGACCATTCCGGCGGTGATCATCGTCAGCCTGACGCAGGGTTGGTCGCTGTCGCTCGGCCTCGCGCCGATGTCGATGGCGTTGCTGGTGATCACGCTGTTCATCACTTCGATCAGCCTGCGCACCGGGCGCACCAATGTCCTGCCCGGCATCGTCCACCTCGTGCTGTTCGCAGCCTATCTCTTCTTAAGTTTCGTGCCATGAAATCGATTTGCGTCTACTGCGGCTCCAATGCCGGTTCCGATCCCCGTTATGCCGAAGCCGCACGCGCGCTTGGCGCCCGCATCGCCGGCGAAGGCGCGCAACTGGTCTATGGCGGCGGCAATGTCGGCCTGATGGGCATCGTCGCCGATGCCGTGCTCGCGGCTGGCGGCGAAGTCACCGGCGTGATCCCCCACCAGTTGATGGAATGGGAAGTCGGCCATCGCGGCCTGACGCGACTGGAAGTGGTGGGCTCGATGCACGAGCGCAAGGCGCGCATGTTCGAACTCTCCGATGCCTTCGTCGCCCTGCCCGGCGGCTTCGGCACGCTCGACGAAATGTTCGAGATGCTGACCTGGCGCCAGCTCGGCCTCGGCCACAAGCCCTGCGCTTTCCTCGATGTCGCCGGTTTCTGGCAACCATTGATGGCGATGCTCGACCACATGGTCGGCGAACGCTTCGTCCACCCGGAACAGCGCCAGGATCTCTGGCATGGCGAGGACATCGATGCCTTGTTCGCGTGGATGCGCGATTACCGGCCGGCGCAAGCCGACAAGTGGATGGACGAGAAACGCCGCAGCCAATTGCGTTCGGTGGCAGAAACATGAGTATCCCCGCCGGGTTCAACGCCTTCCGCATCCATAACGACGCGCAGGGGTATCGCAGCGGCGTCGAACGCATCGCGCTCGCTGCCCTGTCGCCCGGCGAAGTGGTGATCCGTACCGCGTACTCCTCGGTCAACTTCAAGGATGCATTGGCCGGCACCGGACAGGGCAAGATCCTGCGGCAATTCCCGCTCAACGGCGGCATCGACGTCGCCGGCCATGTCGTGCAATCGAGCGATCCGGAATTCAGGGAGGGCGATGCCGTCCTCGTCACCGGTTGCGGCCTGTCGGAAACCCGGGATGGCGGCTACTCGGAATATGCGCGACTGGAATCGCGCTGGGTGGTTCCGTTGCCGAATGGACTCAGCCTGCGCGAAGCGATGATCCTCGGTACCGCCGGCTTCACCGCCGCGTTGGCGTTGTACCGGATGCTCGACAACCGCCAGCATCCCGGACTCGGCCCGCTGGCCGTGACCGGCGCCACCGGCGGCGTCGGTTCGCTTGCGATCGCGATCTTCAAGCGTGCCGGTTTCGAGGTCCATGCCATCAGTGGCAAGCCGGAACACGGCGACTACCTGCGTGCGCTCGGCGCCAGCGACGTGCTCGGCCGCGACGCGGTCGCCACCACCCGCCCGATGGAATCGGTGCGCTTCGGCGGCGGCCTCGACAACGTCGGCGGACCGATGCTGAACAGCCTGCTGGCGCAAACCGCGCCCTATGGCAATGTCGCCACCGCCGGACTGGCCGCCAGCCCGGAGCTGCCGACAACCGTGATGCCGTTCATCATTCGCGGGGTCTCCCTGCTCGGAATTGCGTCAGCGGGCACAGAACGCAACATCCGTGACGCCATCTGGCAACACCTCGCCAGCGACTGGAAACCCGCCGATCTCCAGGCGATCTGCACGGCGACCGTGGATTTGCAGGGTTTGCCGGCGATTTTCGCCCGCATGCTGGCCGGCGGATCGCTCGGGCGCACGCTGGTGGCGTTTCCGGAAAACGCCTGAAGCTGTGTAAAATCGCTGCAATCCTAGGGGGAACTAGAGAACACCAATGGCCCATATCCTCGTTGTCGACGATTCGCCTTCCCAGCTGCTGGGACTTCGTCGCGTGGTCGAAAAACTCGGTCACCAGTGCAGTACTGCCGAAGACGGCGCCGCCGGCGTCGAGCTGGCCAAGAGCCTGCAGCCCGACCTGATCCTGATGGACGTGGTGATGCCGAACCTCAACGGTTTCCAGGCCACGCGTTCGATCACCCGCGAAGAAACCACCAAGCACATCCCGGTGGTACTGGTGACCACCAAGGACCAGGACACCGATCGCATGTGGGGCATGCGTCAGGGCGCGCGCGCCTACATCACCAAGCCCTTCAGCGAGAAGGAATTGGCCGAAGTGGTGACGGAGTTGCTGCCGAGCGCAGCCTGATCAACCGAACGCGTCGCGCAGTCCCTCGTAGGCTGCGCGTTGCGCCGGCGTCTGCGGAACCGGCGCCATGATTTCCAGCTCGACGATCTGATCGCCCGGTGTCTGTCCGGGCAATCCGCGGCCACGCAGCCGCAATTTCTTGCCAGCATCCGACCCCGCCGGGATCTTCAAATCCACCGCGCCACCCAGCGTCGGAACGCTCATCACCGCGCCAAGCGCTGCCTGCCACGGCATCACCTCCAGCACGTGGAGGATGTTGCGGCCATCGACTTCGAAATCGGGATGCGCCGCGTACTCGATTTCCAGCAACAGGTCGCCGCCGTTGCCGCCCTGACCGGCGAGACGGATCATCTGGCCGGGACGAATGCCCTTGGGAATGCGCACGTCGAGCGACTTGCCGTTCAAGCCGATGCGCACGCTGTCGCCGCGATAGACGGCTTCCAGCGGCACGCTGAAACGCGCGCGGGTCGGGCCAGCCTGCTGCTGGCGACCGCCGGGACGACCGCCGCGACCGCGGCCGAACATCTGCTCGAAGAAATCGCTGAAACCACCGCCACCCGCACCGCCGCCACCGGCGAAGATTTCCTCGAAATCGAAATCTCCCGGTGAGCCATGGAAACCTCCGCCCGCACCCGGCGGCTGCACATCATCACCCGGACGATAACCACGCGAACGCAACTGATCGTAGGCCGCGCGCTTCTGCGGATCGCGCAGTGCCTCGTAGGCTTCGTTGACCGACTTGAACTTCTCCTCGGCGTCCGCTTCCTTGCTCACATCCGGATGGTATTTGCGCGCCAGCCGCCGGTACGCCGACTTGATTTCCGATTCGCCGGCATTGGGTTCGACACCGAGAATCTCGTAATAATCCTTGAACTGCATCGATCCTCCGGACGGGCGGCCCACGGCCCCCTTAACGCGATTTTTCCGGCATCAAGTCTACCCTGCCGGTTTTCCCGCAGGTCAATCCATGAGCATCCAGCCCGGCGATTCCATCCCGTCCATGACGTTGCAGGTCGCCGGCGCACAAGGCGCACAGGCCAGCGACACCGCGAACTTGTTTTCCGGCAAGCGCGTGGTGCTGTTCAGCGTCCCCGGTGCCTTCACGCCGACCTGCTCGGAACGCCACCTGCCCGGCTACGTGCAGCACCACGGCGATTTCGCCAAACGCGGCATCGATGTCTATTGCCTGTCGGTCAACGACGCCTTCGTGATGCAGGCATGGGGAGAATCGCAACATGTCCCGGACGGATTGCTGATGCTCGCCGACGGCAATGGCGCCTTCACCAAGGCGCTGGGCCTGGAGATGGATGCCAGCCCGTTCGGCATGGGCCTGCGCGGCAAGCGTTTCGCCCTCTACGCGGAGAACGGTGTTGCCCGCGCCGTCGAAGTCGAGGCTCCGGGCGAGTTCCGCGTCTCCAGCGCCGAATCGATGCTGCAGACCATCGATGCCCTTTCGCCCAATCCCACGGAGTAACGACATGGCAACCGCAACGAAGACCGTCGCACGCAAGAGCAGCAACGCCATCACGCAATCAGCCATCGACAACAACGGATTCACCGATGTCAAAATCCTGCGCGAACGCGCGCGCAAGGGTTTGGACAAAGGCCCGATCACTGCGACCTACACCATCGACCGCAAGCAACTGATCCGTCGCCTCAACGACGCCCTGGCAACGGAATGGGTCTGCGTGTTGCGCTACTCGCGCCACTACTTTTCGGCGACGGGAGTGCTGGCGGAATCGGTGAGGCAGGAATTCCTCCAGCACGCCAAGGAGGAGCAGGCGCACGCCGACCTGATCGCGCAGCGCATAGTCCAGCTGGGCGGTGATCCCGACCTTGATCCGGCGACGCTGGCGCAGCGCTCCCACGCCGAATACAAGGAGGGCGGCAACCTGCGCGACATGGTCAGGGAAAACCTGATCGCCGAGCGCATCGCGATCGACAGCTACCGCGAATTGATCAACTGGATCGGCGATCGCGACACCACGACCAAGCGCATGCTCGAGGGCATCCTGGCGATGGAGGAAGACCATGCCGACGACTTCCGCGACCTGCTGGACGGCTGGATCGGCGACTGACTGGCAGGCGTCATCACGCCATCGCATAAGGACATGACGACTGGTTCTGCGCCTCATGTTGTTTGGTTATATCGCCTGGCCTAGCATCCCAACACCACTTTTCGTCGAGGTCGAAGATGACCATCTATTCCGATGTCACCCAGCTGGTTGGTCGCACGCCGCTGGTCAGGATCAACCGCATCATCCAGAGCAAGGCCACCGTGCTGGCCAAGCTCGAGTTCTACAACCCGGCGAAATCGGTGAAGGATCGCATCGGCGTCGCCATCATCGATGCCGCGGCGACGAGCGGCGAACTCAAGCCCGGCGGCACGATCGTCGAGGCGACTTCCGGAAACACCGGCATCGCGCTGGCGATGGTCGGCGCCGCGCGTGGCTACAAGGTCGTGCTGACCATGCCCGATTCGATGAGCAAGGAGCGCCGCGCCCTGCTCCGTGCCTATGGCGCCGAACTGGTGCTGACGCCGGCCGCCGAAGGCATGCGCGGCGCGGTCGAACGTTCGGAAGCGATCGCCAAGGAGCGCGGTGGCGTGCTCGCGCGCCAGTTCGCCAACGCGGCGAATCCGGCCATCCATCGCAAGACCACTGCCGAGGAAATCTGGAACGACACCAACGGCGAGGTCGACATTTTCATTGCAGGCATCGGCACCGGCGGCACCATCACTGGCGTCGGCCAGGTGCTGAAGGAACGCAAGCCTTCGGTGAAGGTATACGGCGTGGAACCGGCGGAATCCCCGATCCTCAATGGCGGCCAGCCCGGCCCGCACAAGATCCAGGGCCTCGGTGCCAACTTCGTGCCCGAGATCCTCGATCGCACCATCTACGATGGCATCATCGACATCCCCGGCGATACTGCGGTGGAATGGGCGCGACGCTCGGCGAAGGAAGAAGGCCTGCTGGTCGGCATTTCATCGGGCGCCGCGCTTGCCGCGGCAAATGAGATCGCCCAGCGCCCCGAGAGCGAAGGCAAGACGATCGTCGTGGTCATCCCCAGCTTCGGCGAACGCTACCTGTCGACCATCCTGTTCTCCGATCTGCTCGACTGACCGGCATATATGACCAGCAGTGACGCGTTCGATCCGATCGGGCGCATCCGTGAAGATCTCGCGGCAGTCCTGTCACGCGATCCCGCGGCGACTTCGAAATGGGTGCCGTTGTTCACCTCGTCGGGACTGCATGCGCTGTGGCTGCATCGCTTCGCCCACCGCCTGTGGCGAACCGGGGTATTGCGCTGGCCGGCGCGAATCATTGCCTATGCATCACGCATGGCCACCGGCGTGGAGATCCATCCTGCCGCGAAGATCGGTCGTCGCGTCGTGATCGACCACGGCATGGGCGTTGTGATCGGCGAGACCGCGGAAATCGGTGACGACGTCCTGATCTACCACGGTGTCACGTTGGGCGGCACCGCCAACGCGCCGGTGAAGCGCCATCCCACCGTCGGCGATCGCGTGCTCATCGGTGCAGGTGCCAAGATCCTCGGGCCGCTGACGATCGGCAATGACGCGCGCATCGGCGCCAATGCCGTCGTGGTGACGGACGTGCCGGATCGTGGCGTTGCGGTCGGCGTGCCGGCGAAGATTCGCGTCCCCGACGCCAGTGAAGCTGCAACGAGTCCAGATCCGCTGATCGATCCCGCGATGTGGTGGATCTGACGGCGCTCAGGCCAGGAACGCGGCAACGATCTCCAGCACTTCCTCCCGCCGTTCGCGATGCGGCAGGTGTCCGCAGCCTTCGAGGATTTCCAGGCGCACCGGACCCGGGACGTTGGCAGCGATGCTGCGGGGGAATTCGACCGATCCGTACTCGTCGCCATCGCCATGGATGACCAGCGCCGGACAATGCACGTTCGCAAGGGCCGGCATCAATGACCAGTCGCGGAACCCTGGCGACAGCCATACGCCAGCCCAGGCATCCAGCACCCATGCAGCCTTGTCGCCATGCCAGCGCGCAAGCCGATCCAGTTGCCCCGGCTGCGCGAACTGCGCCCGCGCCGCGCGAATGCCGTCAAGCGTGCGTTGCTCGACGCTTGCCTGCGCCGAGAGGCTGACAACCGCTTCGCAACGATCGGGATGGTTCGCTGCAATCGTCAATGCCATCGCGCCGCCAACGCTGTGCCCGAACGGAACGCATCGCTGCAGCGACAGCGCATCCATCAGCGCGGGAAAGACCTGCGTCGCCTCTTCTTCGATGAAGCGAATCGAAGGACGTTGGTGGCGCGCACTCGACTCACCGAACCCGAAACGATCGTAGGCATACACCTGTCTTCCGGTCGCCTGCACCAGCGCGTCGGGAAAATCGCGCCACAGCGCCGCCGAGCCCAGCGAATCATGCAACAGGAGGATCGGCGCGCGCGTGGTTGGCGTGCCCCAACAGCGAACGTGCAGCTGGCCGGCGGGAAGTTCGATCGACATCTGGTCCATCACTGGCTCCGCAACGAAACGGGCGCCTCGCGGCGCCCGTTCGATCAACCCTGCGACTCCGGTGAAGCGGCATCGCCCGACTCAGTTGCCGGCAACGATCCCGGCTCGGGCGTCGCCTCATCGCCATCATCGTCCAGCGACACGTCGAGACGCTCGATCGCCTGCAGGCTTTCGTCCGCCGACAGGCGGATCAGCGTGACGCCAGCAGCATTGCGCCCCACCTGCGAGATGTCCGCCGCAGGCGTGCGCACCAGGGTGCCGCCATCGGAGATCAGCAACACGTCGTGATGGTCGCTGAGCTGGATCGCGCCGACCAGCTGGCCATTGCGTTCGGTGGTCTTGAGCGCGATCACGCCCTGCGTGCCACGACCCTTCTTGGGGAATTCGGCGACTTCGGTGCGCTTGCCGTAGCCACGCTCGCTGGCGGTGAGGATGTCGCCTTCGCCGCGGATCACGATCAGGCTGCGCACTTCCTCGCCCTTCGCCAGCTTCATGCCGCGGACGCCGGTCGCGGTGCGGCCCATCGCGCGCACCGTGCCTTCGTCGAAACGCACGGCCTTGCCGTTGCTGGCGAACAGCATGATGTCGCGCTCGCCATTGGTCAGCTCGGCGTTGACCAGCGCATCGCCCTCGTCGAGGTTGATCGCGATCTTGCCGCGCGCGAGCTTGAACGCGAACTCGGTCAGCGCGGTCTTCTTCACCGTGCCGTCCTTGGTCGCGAAGAACACGAACTTGCCTTCCTCGTATTCGCGCACCGGCTGCACTGCCTGGACCTTCTCGCCTTCTTCCAGCGGAATCCAGTTGATGATCGGGCGGCCACGCGCCTGCGGGCCGGCGTCGGGCAACTGGTGCACCGGCAGCCAGAACACGCGGCCACGGCTGGTGAAGGTCAGCAGCGTGTCATGCGTGTTCACCAGCCACAACTGGTCGATGAAATCCTCGTCCTTGGTCGCCGCCGCATTGCGTCCCTTGCCGCCGCGCTTCTGCGCGTGATAGGTCGTGGCCGGCTGGCGCTTGGCATAACCGGCGTGCGACAGCGTCACCACCACGTCTTCCGGGGCGATCAGGTCGAGGATGTCGAGATCCTCTTCCGATGCGCGAATTTCGCTGCGGCGGACGTCGCCGAATTCTTCCTTGACGTTTTCCAGTTCGCTGCGGATCACCGCCATCAGCACGGCCGGGTTTTCCAGGATGTCGATCAGGCTGCGGATGGTGTCGAGCAACTGGCGGTATTCGTCGGTCAGCTTTTCCTGCTCGAGGCCGGTCAGGCGATGCAGGCGCATGTCGAGGATCTGCTGCGCCTGGACCTCGGTGAGCTGGTAGCCCGTATCGAGCAGGCCAACGCCCTTGGGCAGGTCTTCCGGACGCGAGGCTTCCGCACCCGCTGCGCCCAGCAACGCGCCGACCATGCCCGGATCCCAGGTCTTGGCCAGCATCTTCGTGCGCGCTTCTTCCGGATTCGCCGAGGTCTTGATCAGCTCGATCATCTCGTCGATGTTGGCCAGCGCGACCGTCAGGCCTTCCAGGATGTGGGCGCGATTGCGTGCCTTGCGCAGTTCGAAGATGGTCCGGCGCGTCACCACCTCGCGGCGATGCTTGAGGAAGGCTTCGAGGATCTGCTTGAGGTTGAGCAGCTGCGGGCGGCCATCGACCAGCGCCACCATGTTGATGCCGAACACCGACTCCATCGGCGTCTGCGCGTAGAGATTGTTGAGCACGACCTCGGCGGATTCGCCGCGCTTGATCTCGATGTAGATGCGCATGCCGTCCTTGTCGGACTCGTCGCGCAACTCGCTGATGCCCTCGAGCTTCTTCTCCTTCACCAGCTCGGCGATCTTCTCGATCAGCCGCGCCTTGTTCACCTGGTAGGGAATCTCGGTGACGATGATCGATTCGCGGCCGTTGTCGGCGACTTCGACGTCGGCCTTGGCGCGCATGCGCACGCGGCCGCGACCGGTGCGATAGGCAAGGTGGATGCCGCCAACGCCGTTGATGATGCCTGCGGTGGGGAAATCCGGGCCCGGGATGTATTCCATCAGGCCGTCGATGTCGATGTCCGGCGTTTCCGCCAGCGCCAGCAACGCGTTGATGACCTCGGTCATGTTGTGCGGCGGGATGTTCGTCGCCATGCCCACCGCGATGCCGGCCGAACCGTTGACCAGCAGGTTCGGGAAGCGCGTCGGCATGACCGTCGGCTCGAGTTCCTTCTCGTCGTAGTTGGGCTGGAAGTCGACGGTTTCCTTGTCGATGTCGGCCATCAGCTCATGGGTGAGCTTGGCCATGCGCGCTTCGGTGTAACGCATCGCCGCGGCGTTGTCGCCGTCGATCGAACCGAAGTTGCCCTGCCCGTCCACCAGCATGTAACGCAGCGAGAACGGCTGCGCCATGCGCACCAGGGTGTCGTACACCGACTGGTCGCCGTGCGGATGGTATTTACCGATGACGTCACCGACGATACGCGCCGACTTGTAATACGGCTTGTTGCTGTGCGCGCCGAGTTCGTTCATCGCGAACAGCACGCGGCGATGCACCGGCTTGAGGCCGTCTCGCACGTCCGGGAGCGCGCGCCCGACGATCACGCTCATGGCGTAATCGAGGTAGCTGCGGCGCATCTCGTCTTCGAGATTGACGGGGATGATTTCCTTGGCGTAATCGCTGTTCTGTGACGTCATCAGGCTACCGGTGGGTTCGGGAAACCGCCGGCGACCACGCTCGAAACGAGCCCTCCGGGGGCGCGTCCGGCGCGCCCGCGGGCGGCATCAAATCAGACAGGAAATTCTAGCATGAACGACGCCTGAAATCACGCCGAATTCCTTCGCAAAATCAAGTAGTTACACGCGCTTTTCGAGCTTTCTGCAGGCGCTGCGGAAACAAGGCGAAAAAAGCGCTCAGGCGAACAGCGCCGCCATCGATTTTTCGTCCGGATTCCGCACCACGCCGCGTTCGGTCACGATCGCCGTGATGAGGTCATGCGGCGTCACGTCGAACACCGGATTCCATGCACGCACGCCGTCGGCGACCGTGCGTTCGCCGCGGAAACTGAGCAGCTCGGCGGTGTCGCGTTCCTCGATCTCGATGTCATCGCCGCGTGCGGTCGCCATGTCCACCGTCGACGACGGCGCGACCACCATGAAACCGACGCCGTGATGCTTCGCCGCGATCGCCAGCTGGTAGGTGCCGATCTTGTTCGCGGTGTCGCCATTGGCGCAGATGCGATCGGCACCGACGACCACCCACTGCACCTGCCCGGTCTTCATGAGATGCGCGGCGGCGGAATCCGCGATCAACGTCGCATCGATCCCGTCTTCCCGAAGTTCCCATACCGTCAGGCGCGCCCCCTGGTTCCACGGCCGCGTTTCGCCGGCGAACACTTTGGCGATGCGTCCCTGCGCAACACCTGCGCGGATCACGCCGAGCGCGGTGCCGAAGCCCGCAGTCGCCAGAGATCCGGTATTGCAATGCGTGAGCACGCCGCTTTCGGCAGCGATCAACGCCGCACCCGATGCACCCATGGTGCGATTGGCGGCGAGGTCTTCCGTCTCGATCGATAGCGCCTCGCGCTCCAGCACCTCGCGCCAATCCGATCCCGCCGCCGACAAGACGGCGCGCATCCGCGCCAGCGCCCAGGCGAGATTCACCGCCGTCGGGCGTGCGGCGTTGAGGCGCGCCATCGCCGGCTCCAGCCTGGTCAATGCTTCGCTGCCACTCGCGGCATCGACATCGCGCGACGCCAGCACCACGCCCCAGGCTGCGGCAATGCCGATTGCCGGCGCACCACGCACGATCAGCGCGTGGATCGCTTCGGCGACTTCATCGCTGGTCCGCGTTGTCACATAAGGCGTGGCGAACGGCAGCTGGCGCTGGTCGAGCAATTCCAGCGCATCACCCGTCCAACGGATCGGGCGGATATGGTCGTAGCGTGCGTAATCGATGGTGTCCATGGCGGTCATTCTAGGCGACCGCCATGGCATTCCATCGTCGCGGCAGGATCAACGGCGGGTCACGAACTCGGCGCGGCAGCCCTGGCTCACCCAAACGCCACTGCGCGTCGCACCCCAGGTCCGGCCTTCGTCGCAGGCATTGTTGGAAAGCTTGCGCACCAAACGCACGCCGCGACTGGTATCGGCATTGCAGAAGTTCTGGCGTCCATTGGTGGATTCGCAGCGGAAGGTCTGGCCACTGTTGCCCCAGCCGCCCTGATTGTTCCAGTTGCCGCCGTATCCGGTGGTGACGAATTCCGCCCGGCAACCGCCGCTTACCCACACGCCGCGACGATCCTGGCCCCAGGTGCGGCCTTCGACGCAGGCATTGCCGGAAATCTGGCGATACACGCGAACGCGGCCACCACCGTTGACCGGGCAGTAGTTCTGGCGGTTGTCACGCGATTCGCAGACGAAACGTTGTCCACCGTTGTTTCCATAGCCGCCATTTCCGTAACCGTTGTTGCCATAGCGGCCATCACCCATGACGAATTCGGCGCGGCAGCCACCACTGACCCAGACGCCATTGCGGTTCACGCCCCAGGTCCGTCCTTCGTCGCAGGCGCTATCCGACAACTGGCGCGTCAAACGCACGCCATTGCGGGTATCGATCTGGCACTGGTTGGTGCGACCCTTGCTGGATTCGCAGCGGATCACTCCACCTTGCCCCTGGTTCCCGTAACCCGGATAGCCGGAATACTGGGCATGGGCGGCTGGCACCGCGAAAAAGAGCATGGCAAGCATCGGAAAGTAGCGGCTCAGGGACATGACGGACTCCTATTCATGATTGAGAGGGCAGTTCGAATCTATCCGGCGTTTCCATAACACAGACCAAGCAAAACCAATCATCGTTGCCCGTGTTGCCTCCTGTTCAGGACGACATCACAGCACGTGGAAATCGGCACGGCACCCGTGGCTCACATGCAGGCCGTCACTGCGGACATCCCAGTTCTTGCCCTCCACGCAGGGCGTGTTGGATCGCTGTTCCTGCACGCGCACGCGCGCACCTGCCGGCAATGGGCAGATGTTTTCCTTGCCGTGGTTCGATTCGCAGCGGAGTGCCTGGCCCACCGTCGCCGGGTCGACATCGATGGTGAAGATGCCGCGACAGCCGCGCGACACCCAGACGCCATCGTCGTCGTAGTCCCAGGTTTTCCCCTTGCTGCAGCCGAGGTTGGACAACTGTTTCGTCAGCACCACGCCACGGCCGGTATCGACCGCGCAGGTATCGCGCCCGCCATTGGTCGATTCACAGCGGATGGTGCGTACTGGCGTGCCGGAGCTGGCGACTTCACCCACCTGGAATTCGCCGCGGCATCCACTCGACACCCAGATGCCGGTGGCATCCACGCCCCAGGTCTGCGAGCGAATGCATTGGGCGTCGTTGGTGCGCTGGCGCGCCAGGCGAATGGTTTGGGTGACGTCGGCATCGCAATGGGCCCAGCGCGACTGCCAGGATTCACAAACGACGACGCCGCGCCGCGCCGGCACCACCGCTGGCGGCTTCGGCGCGACGACCGCTTCCGGCGCAGCCTTTTCCCCGGCCGGGGGGGTGACTGCAGCTGCGGCCAGTTTGAAATCGGCGCGACAACCATGGTCAACCCAGACGCCGCTGTCATCGACATCCCAATCGCGCCCGCGCACGCATTCCGTCTTCGAGCGCTGGCGCAACAGTGTCACGGCTTTCCCGGCAACCGCTGCCTTGCAATGCACGCGCTCACCCTTCTTGGCGTCGCAGGCCACGATGTCGCCACCATGGCGCTTGAACCACGAACGCCAATCCACCGTGGCCGGCGGGTTCCCGACGGCGGCACTGGCGAGGGCGATGGCGAGGACGAAGGACATGTCGTCGAATCTAGCCTGCAAAGCGTGACAAGGCGAGAAGGATCGACCACATCGGTTCAGGCCCGTGAAAAATCGAAGGCGACCACGTCGCCGATGTGGTCGCTGCCATGCAGCACCATCAGCAGGCGATCGACGCCCAAGGCCACGCCGGCACAGGCCGGCATTCCATGTCGCAACGCAACAATGAAACGCGTGTCGATGGCCGGCAACGCTTGTCCGCGACGCACGCGCACGGAGATGTCGGCATCAAAGCGATGACGCTGTTCGTCGGCAGCGAGGAGTTCGTTATAACCATTGGCCAACTCGACCGGACCAAGGTAGAGCTCGAAACGCTCGGCCACCGGCGGATCGTCGGCGCGGATGCGCGCGAGTGCCGCCTGCGATGCCGGCCAGTCGTGAACGGCGATCATGCGATCCGGGGAGAACGCGGGTTGCAGGCGATGGGTCATCAGCAGGTCGAGCCAGTCGTCGCGTTCAAGTCCTTGCGGATCGATGTGGACATCACCCAGTGCGTTGCACAGCGTATCGATGTCGGCAAGCAAGGGGTCGATGGCGAGTTCGCGCTGGTACAACTCGCGATAGGTCACGACTTCGAGGCTGGCATCGCGCCCGACCAGCCCCAGCGCGGCGCGCACCAGTTCGGCGGTTTCACCGATCAGCCGCAGGTGGTCCCAACCGATGCGATACCACTCGAGCATGGTGAATTCGGGATTGTGGCGACCGCCGGCCTCGCCATTGCGGAACACCCGGCCGAGTTCGTAGCAATCCCCGACGCCTGCGGCGAGCAGTCGCTTGAGAGCGTGTTCGGGTGAAGTGCGCAGCCAGCGTTCGCTGCTGCCGGCATCGACGTGCCCGCTGAAATGCGAACTGAAACTGTCGATGTTCGGCGTGGTGTTGCCGGCCGCGGACAGGATCGGCGTTTCCACTTCCAGCACGTCTCGCACCGCGAAGAATTCGCGGACCAGGAGGTTGAGGCGCGCACGCAGGCGCATCGCTGCGATCGATGCGCCCGGTTTCCAGTCCGGTTCGTGTTCCGTCATTCGCTGGCCGGATGCTGTTCGAGGAACGCCAGCAAGGCGGCTTCGTCCCAGATCTCGATACCGAGTTCCTGCGCCTTGGCCAGCTTGCTGCCAGCCGCTTCGCCGGCAATGACAATACTGGTCTTCTTCGACACGCTGCCGCTCACCTTCGCGCCCAATGCCTCCAGGCGGTCACCGGCCTCGTCGCGCGTCATCGCCGCAAGTCCGCCGGTCAGCACCACGGTCTTGCCTGCCAGCGGGCCTTCGCTGGAACGCTTCGGTGCGCCCTCCGGCCAATGCACGCCACGTTCGCGCAGCGCCGCGATCACTTCGCGATTGTGCGGTTGCGCGAAGAAGTGGGCGATGTGCGCGGCCACCACCGGGCCGACATCGGGCACCTGTTTCAACGCGTCTTCATCGGCGGCCATCAACGGATCGAGCGCACCGAAATGGCGCGCCAGCGTCTTTGCAGTGGATTCACCGACATCGCGGATGCCGAGGGCGAACAGCAGGCGCTCCAGCGTGGTGTTGCGGCTGCCGTCGATTCCACCCACCAGGTTCTCGGCCCAACGCGTCGCGATCTTGCCGGCCTTGACGGTCTCGGGAATCGTGCCATCGCGTTCGTCGGCACGACGCTTCATCACCACGAAATCGTCGACGGTGAGTTTGTAGAGATCGGCGACGGTACGGACGTAGTCGAAATCGACCAGCGCTTCGGCGAAACGCTCGCCCAGGCCTTCGATGTCCATCGCGCGGCGCGAGGCGAAATGGAAGATCGCCTGCACGCGCTGCGCCGGGCAGAACAACCCGCCGCTGCAACGGGCGACGACTTCGCCCTCCTCGCGCTCGATCGCCGATCCGCAGACCGGGCATTCCGTCGGCAGTACGTAAGGCGGATGGATCGGCTCGCCCTTCTTGTCCAACGGACGCTCGCCCTCTACCACCCGCACCACTTCCGGGATCACATCGCCGGCGCGACGGACGATCACGGTATCGCCGGCACGGACGTCGAGGCGCGCGATCTGGTCGGCGTTGTGCAGGGTCGCGCGCGTGACGGTGACGCCGCCGACATGCACCGGCTTCATCAGCACCCAGGGCGTGACCGCGCCGGTGCGACCGACGTTGACCTCGATCGACTCGACCACGGTGCTGGCTTCCTGCGCCGGGAACTTGTGTGCGATCGCCCAGCGCGGCGCGCGCGAGACAAAGCCCATGGCGCGTTGCTGGTCGAAGCGGTCGAGTTTGTAGACCACCCCGTCGATGTCGTAGGGCAAGGCATCGCGCTTGTCGCCGATGCGGGCGTAGTAGTCGAGCAATCCCTGCAATCCGCGCGCCACGCCGACTTCCGGACTCACCGGGAAACCGAGGCCGCGCAGCCATTGCAGCGTCCGCGAATGCGTGGGTGGCAAACTCGCGCCTTCGATTTCACCGAGCGCATAGGCGAAGAAGGCCAGCGGGCGCTGCGCGGTGATTTTCGGATCGAGCTGCCGCAATGATCCGGCGGCACCATTGCGCGGATTGGCCAGGGTCTTGTGGCCGTTGGCCAGCGCCCATGCGTTGTATTTCTCGAACGCGGCTTTCGGCAGGATCACTTCGCCACGCACTTCCAGTACGACGGGGGCATCGCCCTGCAACATCAACGGAATCGACTTGACCGTACGCAGGTTGGCGGTGACGTCTTCACCGGTACTGCCATCGCCACGCGTCGCGCCACGCACGAACTGGCCGTGTTCGTACCGCAGGCTGATCGCGAGGCCATCCAGTTTCGGTTCGACCGAAAATTCCGGATCGGCATCGCCCGTCTCTTTCGCGATGCGTGCAACGAATTCCCCCACCTCTTCATCGCTGAAGGCGTTGGCAAGCGACAGCATCGGCACCGCATGGCGCACTTCGGAAAATTTCGCCGAAGGCCTGCTGCCGACGCGCTGCGTCGGCGAGTTCGCGGTGACCAGTTCCGGATGCGCGGCCTCAAGTTCCTGCAACTCGCGCAACAGGTGGTCCCATTCCGCATCCGGAAGATCTGGATCGTCGAGGACGTAATAACGATGGTTGGCCGCTTCGATTTGGCGGCGCAGATCGGCGATCCGGCGCTCGACGCCTTTCGTCACCATTTGTCGCCGCGATTGAGCGGAGGCGCTTCGCGCTGGCGGTCATAGGCGCGCAACTCGTCGCGGATGTGCTGGATGCGCTGGCGGCCAAGCGCGTTACGCTCTTCGTCCAGCACCACGCCATCGAGCAGTTCGGCGATCCGTTGCGCGGTCGGCAGCATCATGTCCCAGGCTTCCAGTGCGTTCACCGGCGCCGGCAGCGTCAGGAAGAACGCCAGTGCCGGCGTTTCCAGCGACTGGATCTGCACCATGTCGAAACTGCCGGGCTTCATGATGTTGGCGACGCTGAACACCGGTCCCTGCTCGGGATGGCGATCGATCAGGCGGTGGAAAACGTTCATGTGGCCGAAGGTGAGCCCGGCCTTCTCGGCCGCGACCACGATGTCGGGTCCATGGAAACTCTGGCCGGCGCGCGCCGCGACGAACAGCGAAACGATCTTGTCGAAGCTGTCCTCGACCCGCTTGCCAAGGTCATTGCCGTGGCTGTCGAGGTCGAGTTCGTCCTGGGTACCCTCGGCTTCGGAAGACCCGAATGCGGCCATCGCCTCTCCCAGTGTCGGTTCGGCGCGTTCGCTGCCGGGACCCGCGCTGCGATCGAGTCGACGTCCCTGCGGGGCCTTCTTCGGACGCCCGAACCAGATGATGGCGACCATCAGGATCAAACCGGCGGCAAGAATGCCGATGCGCAGCAGCCAAGTCTCGGACATTGCGGTTCCTCTCCGTCTTCAGTCGACGAGTGTAGGGCGAAGCTGGCGACGCGGCCATGCCGCGGCGCTCATGGGTTTCAGGCGACGCCTGCCAGTCGACTCGCCTCGGCCAGGTCGACCGAGACCATGCGGCTGACGCCGGCTTCGCGCATGGTCACGCCGAGCATCTGGCGCGCCGCTTCCATCGTCGCCTTGTTGTGGGTGACGAACAGGAACTGCACGCTTTCGCTCATCTCGCTGACCATCGCGGTGAAGCGGCCGACGTTGGCTTCGTCGAGCGGTGCGTCGACTTCGTCGAGCAGGCAGAACGGCGCCGGATTCAAGCGGAAGATCGCGAACACCAGCGCGACCGCAGTCATCGCCTTCTCGCCGCCGGACAGCAGCGAAATGTTGGAGACGCGCTTGCCGGGCGGACGCGCCATGATCGCCACGCCGGTATCGAGCAGGTCTTCGCCGGTCAGTTCCAGGTAGGCGTGGCCGCCGCCGAACAGGCGCGGATAGAGCTCCTGCACGCCGGCATTGACGCGATCGAAGGTGTCCTTGAAGCGGCCGCGGGTCTCGCGGTCGATCTTGCGGATGGCGTCTTCCAGCGTTTCCAGCGCAGTGTTGAGGTCGGTGTCCTGGGCGTCGAGGTATTCCTTGCGCTGGGCGGCCTCGGCGTGTTCCTGGATCGCGGCGAGATTGACCGGCTCGAGGCGACGCATGCGCGTCTCGAGGTCGGTCACGATGCGCTCCCACGCCTGCACGTCGGCGTTCTCTTCGAGCGTGTTGACGACGTCGTCGAGGATGAAACCGGCGCTGGTGACGGCAACCCGCAACTGTTCCGCCGAGAGCGCCAGCGCCTGCTGGTCGAGCTTGCGCTGGCTGATCGCCTCGCGCTGGGTGATCGAATGGCTGTCACGCTGCTGGCGGGTCTGTTCGAACTCGCGCAACTCGTTGTCGATCGCTTCCAGTTTCGTGCGTGCGGCGGTCAGGCCCTGATCGACGCGGACGCGTTCTGCCAATGCCGCCTGGCGCTGCTGGTCGAGCGCCTGCACCGGCGAATCGCCTTCCGCCATCTGGCCGACCAGTTCGCCCAGGCGCGTGTCGAGCTGGCCACGCTGGTTGCCCATGCGATCCAGCGACTGCATCAGCGACGTCACCTGGGTGCGCTGGCTTTCCAGCGACAACTGCAACGCATGCAGGGCGTCGCGCGATTCGCGCGCGGCCTGGCGCGCGTTGTCGCGCTGTTCGCCCAGCGTGCGGCGTTCGGAATCCAGCGCGGTGCGCGCCTGCTCCAGTCCCGCCATCTTGTCGACCGTCGATTCCAGGCGCGTGCGTGCCTCGCGGGCTCCGGCCTGCGCCTCCTCGCCGGACTGCGCGATCTGCGCCAGTTCGGTTTCGATCGCGGCGATGCGATCACGCGCGGTCTGCAAACGGCCCTGCTGGCTCTGCAAGCGACCGGCCAGCTCGGCGACATTGCGGTGCGCGTGGTACAGCGCGCGCTGCGCGTCCTCGCGTTCCTGCTCGGCGGCAAGCGCACGGTCACGCGCGGAACCGATCTTCTGGTCGAGCTCGCGTTCGCGCGTTTGCAACGTCTCGATGTTCGAGCGCAACGACTGGATCTCGCGCTCGCGCACCAGCGCGCCCTGCTTGGCCGCGCCGGAACGCACCACGCGCACCCAGCCCGGACCGAGGCGTTCGCCGGCACGGGTGATCACCGAAGCGCCCTCGCCCAGCGTCGCCAGCAGCGAACGGGCCTGGTCCAATGTTTCGGCGACGTGCAACTGCGCCAGCAGGCGGCGAATCGCCAGCGGGCCCTTCACGCGTGCGGCCAGCGAAGTGTCGGCGAATTCGCCATTGCCGGCTTCGGGGGACACCAGGGTGAGGCGGCCTTCGCCGAGTTCGCCCAACGCTTCCACCAGCGTTTCCGGCGACTCCACCAGCACGCCTTCGATCATCTGGCCGAGCGCGCCTTCGACGGCCGCTTCCCAGCCTTCCTGCACATCCAGCGTTTCGCCGACGCGACGGGCACTGTCGAGGCCGTGCTTCTTCAGCCATTCGACCGCGGCGCCCTGCTCCTGACCGAGCGCTGCGTTCTGCAGCGTTTCCAGCGATGACAGGCGACCACGCGCCGATTGCAGTTCCTTGCGGACATCGGCCAGTTCGGTCTGGGACGCGCGCTGTTCTTCCTGCAGCTGGGTGACAGCGGCCTTGCGGGTATCGAGATCCGTGGTGAGCCCGTCCAGCGCCGACTTGTGGGTGTCGTGACCCTGCTGCGCTTCGGCGAAGGCAGTGGCCAGCGCATCGAGATCGAGCCCGGCGCGTTCGCCATCGAGTTTTTCGCGACGACGTTCGGCATCCAGCAACTGGCGATCCAGGTAATCGACGCGGGTGCGCTCGACATCGCCGGAACGGGCGGCTTCGCTCTGCTCGCGGGTATGCGTGTCCCAGCGCTGCTGCCAGTCGGCCAGCGCGGCATCGGCATCGCGCAACGCGCCCTGCTTCGCCTCGTCATCGGATTTCAGCGCGGACAGGCGCGGCTCGGATTCTTCCAGCGCCGCCTTCAGCACCGCCAGCTTCTCGCCATCGCCACTGATGTGGCCGACCAGTTCAGTCAACGCCGCTTCGGCCTCGTCGCGGGCCTGCTGCAAGCGCGTCGACATTTCCTTCTGGTGCTGGATCTGCTGCTCGATGCGCGCCAGCGTGCCTCCGACCTCATAGACCTCGGCCTGCGCCTTGGCGTGGGCATCAGTGGCTTCCTGGTGACGGACGCGACCGGTTTCGATCTGGCGTTCGGCCTCGCGCTGTTCGGCGACAAGCTGCTCCAGCCGCGTCTCGTCGCCGGCCAGCGCGTGGCGATGCGCCTGCAACTGCACGTCGAGCGCGCGGAACTGCAGCGCCTTCCATTCGGCGTCCTTGACCAGCTTTTCGCCCTGCAGCGTCGTGTACTGTTCGGCCTGCTTGGCCTGGCGCGCGAGATGCTGCAACTGCTTGCCGACTTCGTCGCGAAGGTCGGTCAGGCGTTCGAGGTTCTCGCGGGTGTGGCGGATGCGGGTCTCGGTCTCCTTGCGGCGCTCCTTGTACTTGGAGATGCCGGCGGCTTCCTCGAGATAGATGCGAAGTTCTTCCGGCTTGGCCTCGATGATCTGGCTGATCATGCCCTGCTCGATGATCGAGTAGCTGCGCGGGCCCAGGCCGGTGCCGAGGAACAGGTCGGTGATGTCGCGGCGACGGCACTTGGCGCCGTTGAGGTAGTACTGGCTCTGGCCGTCGCGGCCAACCGAGCGCTTCACCGAGATTTCGGTGAACGCGGCGTACTCGCCGGCGATGGTGTGGTCGGAGTTGTCGAAGATCAGCTCGACGGTCGCCTGCGACACCGGCTTGCGCGCATTGGAGCCGGAGAAGATCACGTCGGTGGCGTTGTCGCCGCGCAGGCGGCTGGCCGAGGATTCGCCCATCACCCAGCGCACGGCGTCGATGATGTTGGACTTGCCGCAACCGTTCGGACCGACGATGCCGGTCATGTTGGTCGGCAAGTGCAGCGTGGTGGGATCGACGAAGGATTTGAAGCCGGCGAGCTTGATGGTGGACAGACGCATGGGTCGAAGGGGCTTCCTGCGCCATTCAGCGCATCAAGTATTGGATGAAATATCGCCTGTAACTATTTGATTATAGAAACAAGGCACCCCGAAAACAGTACGGGATTCCGCAGTATAGCGGGGCCAGCTGCGGTTGACCGCCGGGGATGGACCGAGGATGACGAAACCGTCACTCAACCTGTGGGGATCTGGCTCGTTGATGGCGGTGAGTTCACCGAGAACTCCTCCCCCCACACGAGGACACCATCATGATCCGCAACCTCCTGATCGCCGCCGGCATCGCCAGCCTCTCGTTCGCCGCCATCGCTCCGGCCACCGCATCCGCCGCGACCACGACGAAGAAACACGAATCGCGCTGGGATCGCCACCACCCGCGCCGCGACGAGGTCAACGATCGCCTGGCCAACCAGAACCGCCGCATCCACGAGGAACGCAAGGAAGGCGACCTGACCAAGGCGCAGGCGCGCGCGCTGCACAAGGACGACCGCCAGATCCGCCAGGAAGAGCGCGACATGGCGTCGCAGAACGGTGGCCACATCACCAGGACCGAACAGCGCACGCTGAACCAGCAGGAGAACGCGGTCAGCAAGAAGATCGGTGAGTAACAGCCCGCCCGGCTCTGGTCAGGGTACGCGCTGGTGGCGTGGGTCACCACTCCACCGCGCGGGACGCCGTGAATACGTCCATGTAGGCTCATGCGCCGCATCCATGCGGCGCAATGCCCGCGCATCGGAGCAGCGACCCACTTCCGCGCGCGTGTTGTGGCCTCCAAGTCTCTGGAAGCAACAGCGTGCGTACTGTTGCTTACGCATCACCTGAAAGTATCCACCGGCGGCGCCGTGCGGTTCGTCCGCTGTGGCCGACCATACGAGGCATGGGTGAGGAAGCGCTGCTCACGCGGCATGCCGCGTGGCGATTCCGAACGCCACGAGCGTGAGCGAGTGGCCGGTCCCGCGCAGCGGGCCGAGTCGAGCCTCCATGGATGGATTCACGGCGTGTCGGACACAGCGGACAACCGCTAAAGGCGCTCAGCCGGGCGATGCTTTATTCCCCAACCACCTTCGCATCAATCTGCAGCGCATGGATATCGGTCTGCATCAGCGTTCCGAGCGCGGCGTACACCGCGCGATGGCGCGCCAGCAGGCCCTGTCCGGCAAATGCGCCCGCGACGATCCGCACCTTGAAGTGACCGCGCCCGTCACGGGCACCGGCATGGCCGGCGTGGCGTGCGCTGTCGTCGATGATTTCCAGCACGTCGGGCCGGAACGCCGTTTCAAGCGCGGAACGAATTGCCGCGATGCGGGCCTCGTTGCTCACGGTAGGACTTTGCGGAACGGGCGCACGTCCACGCGCGTGTAGACGCCGGCGGACTTGTACGGATCGGCGTCGGCCCAGGCGCGCGCATCCTCAAGCGATGCGAACTCGGCGATCACCACGCTGCCGCTGAAGCCGGCCGGCCCCGGATCCTCGGCATCGATGGCGGGGCACGGTCCTGCGATCAGCAACCGGCCTTCATCGAGCAAGGCCTGCAGGCGCGCCAGGTGCGCGGGGCGCTGCTCCATGCGCCGCGCCAGCACGTTGTCGCCGTCGTGGCCTTCAATCACGTACCACATGCTTCTGGTTCCCGAGGAGTTGAGTGGCGACAAGTCTACGCAGTCGACCGCAACGCAGCCCCGTGTATGCTTGTGTGAGGGCAATCACATAACGTCCGGCATGAAGTGGGACACATTCAATATCCTCGAACAGATGCTGATCCTGCTGACCATCAGCGGGCAGCTGTGGATCTCGACCAAGGTCATCCTGGCCGCGAAGGGCAATGAGCGCTACGTACGCAGCATGGCCTTCGCCACCGGCCTGCTGCTGTTCCTGCTGTGCCGACCGCTGGGCGTGACCTTCGCCGACCTGATGCTCAAGGCCCATGCCCAGGGCAGCCTCTTCAACCTCGTCCTGATCGGCGGAGTCACGCCGTTCCTGATCGGCGTGCTGGTCTCGGAAGGCACGGTGCTGGCCCTGCACATGCGCAAACCGGTGTTCGTGCGCTTCATGCTGATCGTCGCCGCCTTCACCCTGTCGCAGGCCGCCTATACCAACTTCACCGCGGTCACCACCCACGTCACCACGCTCGACAAGGCCTATATCCCCAATCTCTGCTATGCGGTCGCGGTCGGCCTGTGGATGACCTTCCGCTACCACGACGCGCGCGGCGAGGTACTGGCCTCCTGAACGGTCCGACTGGACAAGCCGCCCGTGGCCGCTTACGCTTGGTTCCCATACGCGGCCAGCGTGCCCCAGCCGTTCCCCCATACGGCAATCCGGACCCGCTCCCGCCCTCCGATCCGATTCGCATGGCCCGACCGCCCCGGCAGTCGTGGCGACGTGCATCCCGTTGAACGAATCGCCGGCCTCGCGCCGTATGCATGACTGAATCCGAACAGCCGATTGACCAGGTCGCTGCCGTCGAGGCGCCCGCCATTCCCGAACACCCCGGTGCCCCGCGGCAGCAGGAAATGCCGCTGGCGACCGTGCTCGGCCAGCCGGTACTGCAGATCCCGCAGGACCTGTACATCCCGCCGGATGCGCTCGAGGTCATCCTCGAGGCCTTCGAAGGCCCGCTCGACCTGCTGCTGTACCTGATCCGCCGCCAGAACCTCGACATCCTCGACATCCCGGTCGCCGAGATCACCCGCCAGTACGTCGACTACATCCAGGCGATGCACGAGATGCGCTTCGAGCTCGCTGCCGAATATCTGGTGATGGCCGCGATCCTGGCCGAGATCAAGTCGCGCATGCTGCTGCCGCGCCCGGCCAGCGAGGAAGGCCTGGAAGACGATCCGCGCGCCGACCTGGTCCGCCGCCTGCAGGAATACGAACGCTACAAGCAGGCCGCCGAGGATCTCGACACCCTGCCGCGCCAGGATCGCGACACCAGTACCGCATCGGCGCACGTGCCGGACCGCGCCGCGGTGCGCCTGCCGCCGCCGGTGGAATTGAAGGAGATGCTGCTCGCCCTGCACGATGTGCTGAAGCGCGCCGATCTCTATACCCACCATGCGATCAAGCGCGACGCCCTGAGCGTGCGCCAGCGCATGGGTGAACTGCTGGAACGCCTGCACGATGGCGCCTTCCACCGCTTCGAGTCGCTGTTCACGCCGGAAGAAGGCCGCCTCGGCATCGTCGTGACCTTCCTCGGCATGCTGACGCTGGCCAAGGAACAATTGATCGAGATCGTGCAGGAAGCACCGCTGCAGCCGATCTACATCAAGTCGCTGGCGACCGCCGACGCGCCGGCGGAAGTGCCGGAAAGCGAATTCGACAGCACCACCGAAGATTGAACCCAGCGTTCCGGCCCACCCGGAACCGAATGACCAGAGACACATGGACCAGACCCTGATCAACCGCATCGTCGAAGCCGCCCTGTTGGCGGCACCGCAACCGCTCACGCTGGTGCAGCTCAACGGGCTGTTCCCGCTCGACGAACCCGCACCCGATGGCAGCGTGCAGGCTGCGCTGGAAACCCTGCAGGCCGAATGCGAATCGCGGGGCGTGGAGCTGGTGGAAGTCGCCAGCGGCTGGCGCTACCAGGTCAAGGCCGACGTCCATCCGTGGGTGGCGCGCCTGTGGGCCGAACGCCAGACCAAGTACACCCGCGCCACGCTGGAAACGCTGGCCCTGATCGCCTATCGCCAGCCGATCACCCGCGGCGAGATCGAACAGATCCGCGGCGTGGCCACCAACAGCAACATCATCAAGGCGCTGGAAGAGCGCGAGTGGATCCGCTCGGTCGGCCATCGCGACGTCCCGGGCCGTCCGGAACTGCTCGGAACCACCAAGGGCTTCCTCGACTATTTCGGGTTGAAGCGCCTCGACGAACTGCCACCGCTGTCCGAACTGAAGGACTTCGGCGAACTCGAACCGCAGCTGCCGTTCGATCCCGAATCCGCACCGGTCGCCGCGAACATCTCCCTCGACGAAGCCGAAGCTTCATCCACCACTGAAACAGAACACGTCGAACACGACGAAGAACCCGCCCTCGCCGATGACGGCGACAGCACTGGAGCACACCATGAGCAACAATGAAAAACGCACCCCCCTTTCGCTGAAACAGCGCGAAGCCACCAGCGCACCGAAGCTTGAAGAACGCCTGCAGAAAGTGCTGGCGCAGGCCGGGCTGGGCTCGCGCCGCGCGCTGGAACAGCGCATCGCCGCGGGTGCGGTGAAGATCAACGGCGAACCCGCCACCGTCGGCATGAGCGTGAGCGGCGGCGACAAGATCGAACTCGACGGCAAGACCTTCGTCGCGACCGCGCTGACCGAACCGGCGCGCGTGCTGATGTACAACAAGCCGGAAGGCGAAGTCACCACGCGCGAGGATCCCGAAGGCCGCCCGACCATCTTCGATGCGCTGCCGACGCTGAAGGGCGCGCGCTGGATCGCGATCGGCCGCCTCGACATCAACACCACCGGCCTGCTGCTGCTCACCACCGACGGCGAGCTGGCCAACGGGATGATGCACCCCTCGCATGAAGTCGAGCGCGAATACGTCTGCCGCGTGCGTCCGCCGGAAGGCGAGGACGACGTGAGCGACAAGCTCATCGATCGCCTGCGTCGCGGCGTGGCGCTGGAAGACGGCCCGGCCAAGTTCGACGACATCGAGCGCGTCGGCGGTTCCGACTCGCACGACTGGTTCAAGGTGCTGCTGAAGGAAGGCCGCAACCGCGAAGTGCGCCGCCTGTGGGAATCGCAGGGCTGCCAGGTGTCGCGCCTGAAGCGCATCCGTTACGGCAACGTCACCCTGCCCCAGCCGTTGCTGCGCGGCCAGTCGCAGGAACTCTCCGACGCGCAGGTGGAAGCCCTGCGCAAGTCGCTGGGCCTGGAAGACGGCCCGCCTTCGGCACTGACGCTGCAGCCGGTGATCGGCCAGCGCAAGGCCAGCAAGAAGTCGGCGATGCATTTCAACGAGCGTCGCTCGCAGGGTGGCTACGTCAACGGCCACGCCGCTGCCGACGAAGGCCGCGAACTGCGCCGCTTCGACCATGTGCGCGAGGATCGTCGCGGTCGCGGCGCGCCGCGCAAGTCCGGCGGACTGACCGTCACCGGCGATGCTGCCGCCAACCAGGCCAACAAGCGCTTCAAGATCAAGGGTCAGGAACGCCAGCCGGGACAGCGCATGCGTCCGGGCGAAACGCGCGGTGGCGACAATCCCGCCGCGATGAAGACCTGGTACGTGCCCGACGGCGTCGAGACCGGACCGACCGGCCATCGCAATGCCGATGATCGTCGCCCGAAGAAGCCATACGGCCAGAAACCCTCGGGACCGAAGCCTTACGGCCAGAAGTCTCGCGGACCGGGCGGTGGCCCGGGTCAGTCGCGCGGCCCCAGGCAGGATGGCGGTTTCAACAGCAATCCGTACGGCGCTTCGTCGGGCCAGGGCAAGCCACGCCATCCCTACGGGCATCCCGGCAACGCGCCGAGTTTCCCGTCCGACCATGCAACTCCGAGCTTCGACCACGGCCACGGCAACGCCTACGACCGCCCGCGCGGCCCGCGTCCCGGTGGCGGCAATCGTCCCGGTGGTCAGCGCCCGCAAGGCGCGCGCCCGGGTGGCAATCATCGCGGCCCGAGGCCCGGTGGCGGTGGTCGTCCGGGTGGCGGCGGCAATCGCGGGCCACGCAACGGCTGAGCCCGCTTGAACTGTCGCTGCTCAATCGGGCAGCGACAGCAGCATCCCATCGTAGGACGACAGCGAATGATCCGGATGGAACGGGATCAGGCAGTGCTTGTCCGGATTGATCCAGTGGTCAACGACGCGATAACCCAGTGCCGTCAGTGCACCGATGAAGCGCTCGCGCACGACGATGTGGTACGGACAGAAGGCGGTCGAGATGTTCTGCAGCGTCCAGTAATCGAAACGTTCGTGCATCGGCGTCAGGTTGACCAGCAGATGACGCGGACGCACGTCGGCTTCGATCAGCATCTCCGCCAGTGACGGCTGCAGGTATTGCAGCGATCCCGATGCGAACAGCAAATCAAAGCCACGGCAATCGCCGAAACGATCGGTGAAACGCAACGCCTTCGCCCCGCTCTGCTCTGCCAGTGTTTCGCCGCGACGGCAGACTGCAGGCACATCGCAGACCGTCCAGCGCAGGTCGGCCGGCATCGGCATGTGCCGGGAGAACGCGTAGTACAGCAGGCCGACGTGGCCACCGAAGTCGAACACGCTGCGGTGTCCGTCATCGAGCAATCGCGAAATCCAGAACAAGGCCGGATAATCACTGGGTGACAGCATCTTGCGGCGCCAGTCGTACATCGCCGCCGGTTCGTCGTGGTCGTAGCCTTGGGGTTTGGTCGCCGGCGCCGATGCCAGCGCCGAGGCGTAGTCGCGGTAGACGCCGCGGAACAGGTTGGCGTTTTCTGCGCGAGCGAATCGCTGTTCGTACAGCGCCGCGCCGGCCTGCCGCAACCCCGGCAGTGTTTCCATCCCGCGAACCAGCTTGCGGGCAGCCATGGTCCCGTACATATGAGGAGCTCCTTCTCCCTGGAGCCCCGAGGATAGCCCAGTTCAGTCGAGACTGAAGCGATCCCCATCACGCAATGCCGGGAACTTCGCCCGCCAGTCGGCAAGGTCGGCGGCCAGCAGCGTGGTGGTCGTGGTCAGTTCGGCGGCCGCGCACTCGCTCAGCGGATGGCCGAGGAAGTCGAGGACGGCGCTGTCGCCGGAATAATGCAGGCCGTTGCCGTCGCTGCCGCAGCGATTCACCCCGGCGACGAAACAGACATTCTCGATCGCGCGGGCGCGCAGCAGCGTCTTCCATGCGTAGGCGCGGGGCGTCGGCCAGTTGGCGACGTAGACCAGCAGGTCGTATTCGGGTTCACCGTCCTTGCCAAGGCGGTTGCGCGAGAACACGGGGAAACGCAGGTCATAGCAAACCAGCGGGCAGATCTTCCAGTCGCGCCATTCCACGACCAGGCGATCGTGGCCGCCGGCGTAGCGTTCGTGTTCGCCGGCATAGGTGAACAGATGGCGCTTGTCGTAATGCTCGACGTTGCCGTCGGGGCGCACGAACAGCATGCGGTTGAACACCCCGTCGGGCGTGCGCAGTTGCACGCTTCCACAGATCGCCGCGTCGAGCTTTGCGGCCTGTTCGCGCAGCCACGCGACGGTCGGGCCTTCCATGGTTTCGGCATTGCCGATGGCGTCGTTGGAGAAGCCGCTGGTGAAGGTTTCCGGCAGCACGATCAGGTCGGTGTTGCCGTGCATCGGTGCCATCAGGCCCGCGTAGTACTCGCGGTTGCCGGCCGGATCGTGCCAGCGGGTATCGCCCTGGACCAGGGACACGCGCAGGTCGCGCTTGGTCATCGCCAACTCCATCGAATCAACCCTTCACCGGATCGGGAACGAATTTCAACACTTTGCCATTGATGCAGTAACGCTTGCCAGTCGGCGGCGGACCATCGTCGAAGACGTGGCCGAGATGGATGCCGGAACTCGCGCTGCGGACCTCGGTGCGATGCATGCCATGGCTGTCGTCCTCCTCGAACACCAGCGCACCCGGCTCTGGATCGAAGAAGCTCGGCCAGCCGCAGCCGCTGTCGAACTTCGCATCACTGCGAAACAGCGCCACACCACTGACCGGATCGACATAGGTGCCGGCGCGATGTTCTTCCAGATACGGCCCCGTGCCCGGCATTTCGGTGCCGCGATCGAAGGCGATCTGCTGCTGTTCCGGCGTCAGCAGGTTGAAGCCCAGCCACTGCCAGAACTTCTGCGATTCTCCGGTATAGCCGGTGTAGCGCGAGACTTCCTTGCCGCCCTTGAACAGCACGATGGTCGGCGTGGCGAACATCCGTCGGGCCAGTGTCCAGCCCTTCGGCGCCTGCTGCGATTTCGTCTGCACGTAAGGCACGTCGGACTTCCAGCTCTTCAGCACCTCGGCATCGAAGCGTGCACAAAACGGGCATTCCTCGGCTTCGTAAACCACCAGCTGGCGGGTGCGATCCAGGCGCGCACCGTCGAGTTGCGGATACTTGTTGCCGGCCGTCGCCAATCCGTATCTCACGCCGGTGCCGCCATGGCCGCAATAGCCATCGGGATTCTTGACCAGATAGTCCTGGTGGCTTTCCTCGGCGCGGTTGTAATTGCGCAGCGGCAGGATTTCGGTGGTGATGCTGCCGTAGCCCTCGCGCGCCAGGTCCTGCTGGTAGATGTCGCGGGTCTGCTCGGCCAGGATCTTCTGTCCGGGCGTCGTGTAATAGATCGCGCTGCGATAGTTGCTGCCGATGTCGTTGCCCTGCCCGCCCACTTGCGTCGGGTCGTGGTTTTCCCAGAACGCCGCGAGCAGGGACGCCAGGTCGAGCTTCTTGGGGTCGTAGCGCACGCGGACGATTTCGGCATGGTTCCTGGCATGGCTGACGCCGTTGCGGATGTCCTGCTCGGTACGCAGCACGTCCTCGTAGCCCACCTTGGGCGCATCGCCGCCGGCATAGCCCACCTCGACTTCGGCAACGCCGGGCACGGCCGACAAACGCTTTTCCGCGCCCCAGAAACAGCCCATGCCGAAATAGATGTCCTGCAGGTTCGCCGACGTGACCGGCTTCGCGCCAACTCCGGTTGCCACCGCCAGCGCAGGCCCTGCCTGCACCGATCGCCAACCGCAAATCGCCAGCACCCCGGTCACGAGCAGTGCGAAAAGCAATGCGGTCAACTGCGCGAATTTCATGGCCAACTCCCGTTTGCGTGGCTACAACTTGGACAGCCGTTCGATGGCTTGGTTCAGTGTTGTATCGCCTTTTGCGAAGCAAAGCCGCAACAAACGCTGGCCTGCGGACGGTTGGGCATAAAAAGGGGACAGCGGGATACCCGTGACGCCATGTTCGATCGTCAGCCAGCGGCTGAATTCGAGGTCGTCGAGGTCGCTGACCGCGGAATAATCGACCAGCTGGAAGTAACCGCCCGGCACCGGCAGCGGCTTCAGCTTCGTGCCTTCCAGTTGCGCGCGGAAACGGTCGCGCTTTGCCTGGTAGAACGCGCCCAGCTGGCGGTAGTGATCGGGATCGGCGGCGATCATTTCCGCGAAGGCGAACTGAGCCGGGGTGAAGGTGCAGAAGGTGTTGTACTGGTGGACCTTGCGGAACTCCGCGCTCATCGCCGGCGGTGCGATGCAATAGCCGACTTTCCAGCCGGTGCAGTGATAGGTCTTGCCGAAGCTGGAAATGACGAAGGCGCGATCGCGCAGCTCCGGGTACAGCAATGCCGATTCGTGGCGGGCGCCGTCGAAGACGATGTGTTCGTACACCTCGTCCGACAGCAGGTAGATATTGGTGCCACGCAGCAGGTCGATGACCGCCTGCATGTCGGCGGCGCTGAACATCGCGCCGGAGGGGTTGTGCGGACTGTTGATCATCAGCATCCGCGTCTTCGGCGTGATCGCCGCGCGCACCTTGTTCCAGTCCGGCGCGAACGTCACCGGATCGAGGGCGACGTGGACAGCGCGGGCACCGGCGAGATCGATCGCCGGTTCGTAGCAGTCATAGCAGGGATCGAGGACGATCACTTCCTCGCCCGCTCGCACCACCGCGTGGATGGCGTCGAAGATGGCTTCGCTCGCGCCGCTGGTCACGGTGATTTCGGCATCGACGTCGGGACGCCAGCCGTAGCAATCCGCGGTCTTGTCGGCAATCGCCTGCCGCAGGGCTGGAATGCCGGTCATCATCGCGTACTGGTTGTGGCCGGCGCGCATGGCCCGGTCCAGAGCTTCGACCAGGCGATCCGGCACCGGGAAATCAGGGAATCCCTGGCCGAGGTTGACCGCGCCGTGCTGGGCTGCCAGCTGGGACATGACGGTGAAAATGGTGGTGCCGACCTTCGGCAGCTTTGTAACCGGTTGCATCGCTGGGGGTGCCCTTTCGAACAATATGCGAGTGTACGCAAGCTGCTAAGGTGGCTGCGTGACCGCATTGACGCGACCCACCACGGCAGACGGCCTTGCCGAAGCCTATCGGCTGGCAGCCTATTTCGTCGATCTCGACGACGAGCCCATCGAAGTCGCAGTCGGCCACCCCGCTGTCCGGCTCGAAGCCCGACTCGCGCGCGCCGACACCTTCGCCTATATCACCGCCTGCAATCCGGCTTCGGAATTGCAGCCGGAAGCCTACAACCAGCGCGCCGACCGGGAATTGCGCGCCGCGATCGACGCGCATGGCTACCTGCGCTGGCCGATGAATTCGTCCTCGCCCGATGGCCAATGGTGGGAAGCCGGCTGGCTGGTCGGAGACGCTCCGCCTGCACTGCTGGACGAATGGGCGCGCCGCTTCCGCCAGCGCGGCATCCTGCTGTGGCGCCGCGACGAGCCGGTGCGCCTGCGCATGTACGGGCCCGAGGAATTCCCGCATCCGCAGATCGACTGGATAGAATGACCGCGGGCCGGCGGTCGGCCTGCCACCGCCCACTCCGTGCCCAACCATCCGTCCGAACCCGCGTTGCTGTCCGTCCACGGACTGGGGTTTTCCCGCAACGACGAAGCAATCTTCTCCGGCCTCGACTTCACCGTCGCGCGCGGCGAGGCATTGCTCGTGCAGGGCGGCAACGGCGTCGGCAAGACCACCCTGCTGCGCGTGCTGGCCGGCCTGTTGCCCGCCGACAGCGGTGAATTGCGGATGGATGGCGGCGATCTCGACCACGCCCGCCGCGCCGCCGCCTTCGCCTATCTCGGCCATCTGCCCGGACACAAGGGCGATCTCACCGCGACCGAAAACCTCGAAGTTTCCTGCGGCCTGCTCGGGCGACGCCCCGGTCGCGGCATCGAACCGGCGCTCGACCTGGTCGGACTCGCCGGCTACGACGACCAGCTGGCACGGCATCTTTCCGCGGGGCAGAAGAAGCGGCTGTCGCTGGCGCGGCTGTGGCTGTCGCCGGCGCCGTTGTGGCTGCTCGACGAGCCCTATGCAAACCTCGATCTCGACGGCATCGAACTGGTCAATCGCTTGATCCGCGGTCACCTCGATGATGGCGGCGCGGCGCTGGTGACGACACATGGCGCCTACGCCGCGCCACCCGTGCGCACGCGCCAGTTGCTGATGGAACGCGCCGCGTGATCGCCGCCGCGATCCGCGCCATGCTGCTACGCGACCTGCGCCTGCTTTGGCGCAAGCGTGGCGATGCCCTGCAGCCGGTGCTGTTCGCATTGCTGGTCGTGGTGCTGTTCGCACTCGGGATCGACACCCATTCCGGCGCCATGGCGCAGGCTGCGCCTGCAGTGATCTGGCTGGCCGCGCTGCTGTCCGGCTTGCTCGCACTTGATGCGCTGTTCCGTGGCGACGCCGAAGACGGATCGCTTGAACAATGGCTGCTGTCGCCGCAACCGCTGGCGGTGCTGGTTGCGGTGCGCGTGTTCACCCACTGGATGACGACGGCACTCCCGATCATCCTCGTCAGTCCATTGCTGGGCGAACTCCTGCACCTGCCGCATGCGCAATTGCCGATGCTGGTCGCATCACTGCTGCTGGGCACGCCGCTGCTCAGCCTGATCGGCGCGGTGGTCGCCGCGCTTACCGTCGGCATCCGTCGCGCCGGCGCCCTGCTCGCCCTGATCGCGTTGCCGTTGTATGTGCCGGTCCTCGTGTTCGGCGCCGGCAGCGTGGTCGCGGCGGCGCAGGGATTGGATGCATCCGGCGCGCTGCTGATCCTCGCCGCGATGCTCGCGCTGTCACTGGTCGTTGCGCCGGTGGTTGCCGCGATCGCGTTGCGCATCGGCTGGCGTTGATGCGGCTTCACCGGCGGCTGCGTCATACTTGCGCATTGCGAAAATATCGTCGGGGAATCGATCCTTCATGAAACGACAGGCTTGGGTCATCGTCTGTGCCCTGGTACTGGCCGCCTGCCAGCGACAGGAGCCCCCTGCGCAAGCGAATGCGCCAGCCAAGTCGTCGGTCGAAATTCCCAATACGCCGGAAGCGCCGCCCAAGCCCGGCGCCGAAGCGACGCCCGATGCCGTGCTCGCCGCGCAGCAGACACCGGTCGAACAGGTCGCTCCTGCACAGCCACTGCTGCCACCTGGCGATTGCACCTTCACCCTCCATGCCGGCGATGCGCCATCCTGGGATGCCGGCAACATCGACGTGCCCAGCGCCTGCGAGAAATTCACCATCAAGCTCGAGCACACCGGCCAGATGCCGCGCTGGATCATGGGCCACAACGTCGTGGTCGCAAGGGTCGAGGAAGTGAACGCGGTCGAACGCGCCGGCATCGGCGCTGGCCCCTACCGTAGCTACGTCGAACCCAGCGACAAACGCGTGGTCGCGCGCAGCAAGCTGGCGGGTGGCGGTGAAACCGTGAGCGCCACCCTCGACACCGCCAAGCTGCGGAACGGGCATTTCGCCTATTTCTGCACCTTCCCGGGCCACCTGAAGGGCATGCGGGGCACCCTCACGCTGCACTGAAGGTTGATCTGCATCAACCTGGCCCGGGAGGCCGCTGGTATCCTGTGCAGCTGATATGCACCCTCTCGTCCGCTGGTTCCACCAACTCGGTTCACCGCCCTACTTCGACCGTTTCGCCGCGCGCTGGGCGCCGTGGTGCCACGGCATCGGCGTGGCGGTGATGGCGGTCGCGCTGTGGCTGGCGCTGTTCCGCGTTCCGGCCGATTACCAGCAGGGCGATGCCTTCCGCATCCTCTACGTGCACGTCCCGATGGCCTGGATGAGCATGGCGGTCTACCTCGGCATGGCGATCTATGCCGCGATCGCGCTGGTGTGGCGAATCAAGCTTGCGGAAATCCTGGCGATGGCCTGCGCCCCGATCGGCGCGCTCTACACCGCGGTCACGCTGGCCACCGGATCGATCTGGGGCAAGCCGATGTGGGGCACGTGGTGGGACTGGGATCCGCGCCTGACCACCGAGTTGTTGCTGCTCTTCCTCTACCTCGGCGTGATCGGCCTCTACGCCGCCATCGAGGATCGCCGCCAGGCCGCGCGTGCCGCCGGCTTCCTCGCCGTGGTCGGCGTGGTCTTGCTGCCGATCATCAAGTTCTCGGTGACGTGGTGGAATTCACTGCACCAGGGCAGCACGATTTCACTGACCGGCCCATCGCACATGGACGCCAGCATGCAGCTGCCGCTGTGGCTGATGGTGGCCGGCATCCACGTCTGGTTCGTGGGTGCACTGCTGGCGCGCGCCCGCGCCGACAACCTGCGGCGCGAAGCCGGCAAGAGCTGGATCACGGAGACGGCATGAATTACCACGGTTACGTCATCGCGGCCTACGCGATCTTCGTGCTGGCGATCCTCTGGGATTGGCTGGCGCCGAAACTGCAGATCGCGCGTGCACGCCGCGAAGCAAAACTGCGCGGACGCCGGGACGCCGCGCGCAAGGGCGAGGCGCGTTCGTGAATCCGGTTCGCCGTCGCCGCCTGGTCTTCGTCGGATTGCTGGTCCTCGCCGCCGCAATCGCCGCTGCGTTGATCGCACTGGCCCTGCAACGCAACGTCAATTATCTGTACACCCCGACCGATGTCCTCAAGGGCGAGGCCGGTGGCCACGCGCGCTTCCGCCTTGGTGGCATGGTCGCGGCCGGTTCGTTCAAGCGCGCGCAGGGATCGATGGAAGCGCATTTCGACGTCGATGACGGCGATGCCCACCTGCCCGTGGTCTACACCGGCATCCTGCCCGACCTGTTCCGCGAGAAGCAGGCGGTGATCGCCACCGGATCGATGAAGGATGGCGTGTTCGTCGCCGACCAGGTGCTGGCCAAGCACGACGAGAACTACATGCCCAAGGAAGTGGCCGACAAGATGTCGGAAGCGCATCGCAAGCATGCGGTGCCTGCCGCCCAACCGCCGGCGGGAAGCAACTGATGGCAGGTGAACTCGGGCATTACGCCCTGTTGCTGGCGCTGGTGGTGGCCTGCCTGCAAACGGTGCTGCCGCTGCTCGGCGCGCAACGCGGCCATCGCGACTGGATGGCAGTCGCGCGTCCCGCCGCCTATGCGCAACTCGCGCTGGTCGGGTTCGCCTTCGCAGTGCTGACCTGGGCCTTCGTGGTCCAGGACCGTTCGTTCTCCTACGTCGTGGACAACAGCAACTCGCTGTTGCCGCTGGTCTATCGCTATACCGCGGTGTGGGGTGCGCACGAAGGTTCGCTGCTGCTATGGCTGCTGGTGCTGGCTTTGTGGACAGCCGCCGTCGCGACCTTCTCGCGTCGTTTGCCGCAACCGGTGATCGCGCGCGTGCTCGGCGTGCTCGGCGCGGTATCGATCGGCTTCCTCGCCTTGCTGGTGTTCACCAGCAGTCCGTTCGACCGCCTGCTGCCGGCGGCGACGGAAGGTCGTGATCTCAACCCGCTGCTGCAGGATCCGGGCATGGTCATCCATCCGCCGGTGCTGTATTTCGGCTACGTCGGATTCGCGGTGCCGTTCGCGTTCGCGGTGGCGGCGCTGCTCGATCGCCATGTCGACGCACGCTGGCTGCGCTGGACGCGGCCATGGACCAATGTCGCCTGGGGATTCCTCACCCTCGGCATCGCGCTTGGCAGCATCTGGGCCTATTACGAGCTCGGCTGGGGCGGCTGGTGGTTCTGGGATCCGGTCGAGAACGCCAGCTTCATGCCATGGCTGGCCGGCGCGGCCTTGCTGCATTCGCAGGCAGCCACCGAAAAGCGCGGCAGTTTCGCCGCGTGGACGTTGCTGCTTGCGATCTCCGCTTTCTCGCTGTCGTTGCTCGGCACCTTCCTGGTGCGTTCGGGCGCGATCACCAGCGTGCACGCCTTCGCCGCCGATCCGACGCGCGGCGTCTTCATCCTCGTCTTCCTTGGCGTGGTGATCGGCGGATCGTTGCTGTTGTACGCACTGCGCGCACCCGACACCACCAGCAACGCCAAGCCGTTCACCTTCGCCTCGCGCGAAACGCTGCTGCTCGCCAACAACCTGCTGTTGGCCGCCGCCTGCGCGATGGTGCTGATCGGCACGCTCTATCCGATGCTGGCCGACGCGCTGAACCTCGGCAAGATTTCGGTCGGCCCGCCCTACTTCTCGCTGCTGTTCGTGCTGCTGATGGCTCCGCTGGTGCTGCTGTTGCCGTTCGGGCCACTGACGCGCTGGCAGCAGGAACAGCCGAACCGCATCATCGCCATGCTGCTGCCGTGGGCGGTGTTGGCGATGGTTGCCGCGGTCGTCGCATGGTGGCTGGCACCGCAAGGCAAGCTGCGGACCACGCTCGGCGTTCTTGCAGCGGTCTGGCTGCTCGCCGGCACGCTGCGTTTCGTGTGGTCGCGCTTCAAGGCCAATGGCAGCCGCTTTACCGCGGAAATGTTCGGAATGACGCTGGCACACCTCGGCATCGCGGTGTTCGTGTCGGGGGCGATGCTGGCCGACGCACTGGTCGAACAACGCGAGGTCGCGCTGTCTCCCGGCCAATCGTTGCAAGTCCATGGCGAGCAATATCGCTTCGATGGCGTCAGCGACCACGACGGCCCCAACTACCAGGCGAACACCGGCACGATCACGGTGTTGCGCGATGGCCGCATCGTCACCACGCTCCATCCCGAAAAACGCCATTACGCCAGCGGCGGCCAGGTGATGACCGAAGCCGCGATCCACGGCGGCCTGTTCCGCGATCGCTACGTCGCGCTGGGCGAACCGCTGGGCGGCGGCAGCTGGGCCGTGCGCGTGCACAGCAAGCCGATGGTGCGCTTCATCTGGTCGGGCGCATTGTTGATGGCGCTCGGCGCCTTCGTTGCCGCCACCGATCGCCGCTTCCGCCGCAAGGAGGATTCCGCATGAATACCCGTCGCTGGTTGCCATTGATCGTCTTCGCCGTCCTCGCCGTGCTGCTCGCCGCGGGCGTGTGGATGAGCCGCCGCGCCGATCGCGACGCCCTGCCCTCGCCGCTGATCGGCAAGGCAGCCCCGGAATTCGCCTTGCGTGATCTCTTCGATCCCGAACACGTCGTGCGCCTGAAAGACCTCAAGGGCGCGCCGTTCGTGCTCAACGTCTGGGGCAGCTGGTGCGTGGCCTGCCGCGAGGAACACCCGACGCTGAGCGCGTTCGCCGAAACCAAGCGCGTGCGCGTGATCGGCTACAACTGGAAGGACGATCCGGCCGATGCCAAGCGCTGGCTGGAGCAACTCGGCAATCCGTTCTGGCTGGTACTGAGCGATCCCGAAGGCAAGACCGCGATCGATCTCGGTGTCTACGGCGCGCCGGAAACCTATCTGATCGATGCCAAGGGCAACGTGCGCTGGAAACATGTCGGAGCGCTGACGCCGCAGATCATCCACAACGAACTCGAGCCCGCGCTCGCACTCGCCGAGGCCGCACGCTGATGCGCGGATGGCTGCTCGTGCTGATGTTGCTCTTCGCCAACGTGGCGCATGCGCAGGCCGAAGCGCCTGACGTACCGCCGGTGTTCCGCAATGTTGCGGAGGAACAGCGCTTCCACGCGTTGACCAGCGAGTTGCGTTGCGTGATGTGCCAGAACCAGTCGCTGGCCGATTCCAATGCAGTGGTCGCGCGCGACCTGCGCCGCGAAGTGCTGGGCCTGATGCGCGACGGCAAATCGGACGCCGAGATCAAGCAGTTCCTGGTGCAGCGTTACGGCGAATTCGTGTTGTACCGCCCGCGCATGGAACGCAGCACCTGGCTGCTGTGGTTCGGCCCGGCGCTGCTGGTGCTGGGTGCGGGCTTCGGTGTATGGCGGATCGTCGCGCGCAATGCCGCGAAGGCGCGTGCGCTGCCCCCGGCGAATGACGACCAGGAGGAATGGTGATGATGATGCCGTTCCTGCCAATCGCCATCGTCGGATCGTTGCTGGTCCTCGCCTTCGTGCTGCGCCCGTTGTTGAAGCAGTCGCGCCCGCTCGTGATCGCACTCGGCGGCTCGGGCCTGTTCATCGCGCTTGCCCTGTACTGGATGTTGGGCACGCCACTGGCGCTTGATCCGGCGATGCGTCGCGCGCCCGCCACCCTCGACGAAGCCGCTGCGCAATTGCAGGCGCGCCTCGCGCTCGATCCGGCCAATGCCGATGCCTGGCGCGTCCTTGCGCAGATCTATGCATCGCAGGGCAACCATGACAAGGCCGCCGATGCCGCCGGTCGTGCCGCGACACTGGACCCGAAGAATCCCGACGTGCTGGTCGCTGCCGCCGAGGCACGCGCGATGGCCGCGCCGGAACATCATTTCGATGCGCAGGGACTCGCCTGGCTCGACGCCGCGATCCAGCGCAACCCGCGCCACCAGCGCGCATTGTGGTTCAAGGGCATCGCGTTGCGCCAGGCCGGTCGTGATGCCGACGCCGTCGCGACCTGGGAAACGCTGCTGCCACTGGTCGATGCCAAGGCTGCCGCCGTGCTCGGCGCGCAGATCGATGTCGCCCGCGGCGCCGCGAAACTTCCGCCGCGACCGCAAACCGCGACCGCGCAGACCAGCAATGGCCTGCAGGTCCGCGTGATGCTGGGCAGTGGTGTCGATGTCGCGAAACTCGACCCGTCTACGCCGGTGTTCGTGATCGCGCGCCAGGCCGGCGGTACGCCGATGCCGGTTGCGGTGGAAAAGCACACGCTCGCCGAATTGCCGCTTGTCGTCACCCTCGATGATGGCGACAGTCCGATGCCGACCGCACGCTTGTCCATGGTCAAGTCGGTCGAAGTCCTGGCGCGCATTTCGCGTTCCGGCTCGGCCACGCGTGGAGATGGTGATATCGAGACCACGCCCGTCCGCGTCGATCTGCCGGCATCCACGCCTGTGCAGCTCGAATTCGGAAAATGAACCGTCGCCGCCGGTGGCCGCCAGCGGCGCTAGACTCGAGACAGTTTCAACGGATATCGCCATCATGACAGCCTCCGACGCCACCCTTTGCAGTTTTCCCGGCCGCGACCACCTGATCGCCGCAGTCGATGACGCGGTGACCCATGGCGATGGTGATCGCGCCGCCATCACCCGCCATCTGCGCGACAGCCTGTGCGCCCTGATGAGGGCCGGCAGCGTCGAATTGCCCGCCTGCGTGTACGAGGCGATTCCCGGCCATTACGCGCGCCGCGAACTCTATCGCAGCAAGGAGCATGGCTACGGCGTGGTGGCGATGACCTGGGCGCCCGGCCAGGGCACCAAGATCCACGACCACTACGGCATGTGGTGCGTCGAAGGCGTGTGGTCGGGCGATATCGAAATCACCCAGTACGACCTCGCCGAACGCGCAGGCGACGATTTCCGCTTCGTCCAGTGTGACACCCTGACCGGCAACACCGGTTCCGCCGGCTGCCTGATCCCGCCGCACGAATACCACACCATCCGCAACGCCAGCGATCGCGATGTCGCGGTTTCGGTGCACATCTACGAACAACCGATGACCTGCTGCGGCGTGTTCGAGCAGAGCAGCCGCGGTGAAGGCTGGCACCATTACGTGCGCAAGGAACTGGCGCTCGACGCCGCGGCGTAACCGAAACCCCGACCACCTCCACGGACAACAGGGAAAACCCGCCTAGACGAATTTCCCCTGGCCTTTCGCGACCACGGAAACCCGTTCGTTCAAGCGGCCACGTAGCGACTGGCGTCAGACGCACCCGCGCGCCGCATCTGGTACAACGCGATGCGCGCGGCATTACTCAGTTTCTCGAAGTAGTCGTGGGTGATGACATGCGCGCCATTGCGTGCGTAATAACGCCCCCATGCACGATCGCGTTGAGGGGTATGACCGAGGCTGTTCATCCTTCACTCCTTGCGATTCATCGCCCGGACGATGGGCGAGCAAGGCCGATGCTAGGCAGGCGTCGGTGAATGCAAAGCGAGTTGCAGCCCACTCACGGGCGGTCCATTTCCGGCATTTACTGCGTGTTTCATATTGTCTAGACGGCGTGCAGGCCTGCCCCGAAATCGCTGATCAGCCTGGATCTTCCCGCCAGCAATTGCCCGCCCACGTGACAATTTCCGGAAACGAAAAACCCGCCATTCAGGCGGGTCATCGTTTCCAATTTGGTACCGGTGATAGGACTCGAACCTACACGACATCACTGCCAGCGGATTTTGAGTCCGCCGCGTCTACCATTCCGCCACACCGGCATGCGCCTATCTTAACACGGTGACTCAGGCCTTCAGCAGCGCATCCAGCAACTTGCCTACCTCGCCCGTCGCCGCCGCAACGTTGTCGAGCACGTCCTGCAAGGTAATGACCTCGTCGGGATCGGGGCCGGCGCCCGCAGCCCAGTTGGCGACGATCGCCACGCAGGCGTAATCCAGTCCCATCTCGCGGGCCAGTCCGGCTTCCGGCATCCCGGTCATGCCGACCAGGTCGCAGCCGTCGCGGCGCATCCGCGCGATCTCCGCACGCGTTTCCAGCCGTGGACCCTGGGTGGCGCCGTAGCAGCCATCGGCGACCAGTGCCACGCCGGCTTTTTTCGCCGCGTTGATGATTTCCGTGCGCAGGCCGCGCGAATACGGCTCACCGAAATCGACGTGCAACACGTCGGTGCCCGGTTCCTCGCAGATCGTCGAAATGCGACCCCAGGTGTAGTCGATGAGTTGATCGGGGCAATCCAGCACGCGCGGACCGAAGCGCTCGGTAATGCCGCCGACGGTGTTGAGTGCGAGCACGCGGGTCGCGCCCAGCGACTTCAGCGCGGCGAGATTGGCGCGATAGTTGATGCGATGCGGAGGCAGCGAATGCCCTTCGCCGTGGCGTGCGAGGAAAGCCACCCGGCGCGATCCGAGCTTGCCGATCCGCACCGGCCCCGAGGGCGCGCCGTAGTGCGTGACCGGCTGGTGCGATTCGGCATCGGCGAGTTCGGCCAGCGCATAGACGCCGGTACCGCCGATCACCGCGAGATCGATCGCCTGCATGTCGCTCATTCGATGCTCCGTTGTCAGTCGCGCAGGGCGTAGATCGCCGGCAGGTTGCGGCCCTGCTCGTGGAAATCCATGCCGTAACCGTAGACGTAGGCGTCCGGCACTTCCAGGCCGATGTAATCGGCGCGGATGCCTTCGACACAGCGATCATGTTTCTTCAACGCCAACACGGCGATGCGGATGTCGCGCGCGCCCTGGTCCTCGCACCAGCGTTTGATCGCCAGCATGGTGTGGCCTTCGTCGAGGATGTCGTCGGCGAGCAGGACACGGCGATCGCGCATCGAAGTCGCCGGGCGATGCAACCACGCCAGGCCGGAACCGGAGGTCTGGCCGCGATAACGCGTCGCGTGCAGGTAATCGAATTCGAGATCGAGCCCGCGCAAGCCGATTTCCATCGCCAACGCGCTGGCGAACGGCATGCCACCGTTCATCACCGTGATGTAGAGCGGGACGTCGGCGGGATCGTAGTCGGCACGCACGGCATCGGCGACGCGGACGATGGCGGCATCGATCGCCGCGCGATCGTGCACGAGGTTCGAGTTCTCCATCGCTGCTGCCAGCGACGGACGCACGGCGGTCATGCCGTCCTCCGAAGTTCGTCACGATCGATCGCGTGTTGCGCATGGCCGTAACGGGCGTCGGCCAGCAAGGCGTCCCAGCCCAGTGCGCCGCGACCGATCAGGCCGACCAGGGCCATGGTATTGAGCGGACCGCGCTGGTCGACTGCTTCAAGCGACTCCTCGACCAATTGCGGATGGCAGACCAGCACCACGTCGCAACCGGCATCGTAGTGCGCGTCGATGCGCGCCTTGATTCCGCCAACGCCATGCGCCGCGGCCATGCCGATGTCGTCGGAAAACACCACGCCGCGGAACCCCATCTCCTTGCGAAGGATGTCCTCGATCCACAGCGGCGAATAGCCAGCCGGCTCCGGTGCGACCTGCGGATAGGCAACGTGCGCCATCATCACCGCGTCGGCACCGGCGGCGATGCCGGCCACGAATGGCACCAGGTCGGTCGCGCGCAATTCATCGAGCGTGCGCGGATCGGCGGCATTGTCGAAGTGGGTGTCTTCCAGCACCGAACCATGCCCGGGGAAATGCTTGAGCGTGGCGGCCATGCCGGCGCCGTGCATGCCTTCGACATAGGCGCGGGTGAAGTCGGCGACGATCTGCGGATCGGGCGAGAACGCGCGATTGCCGATGGCGCGATTGCCGCGACCGAGGTCGACCACCGGCGCGAAGCTGAGATCGACGCCGGAGGCGAGGATTTCGTTGGCCATCAGCCAGGCGTGCTCGCGTGCGAGTTCCAGCGCGGAATCGCGGTCCTGGCGATACAGGGCATCGAAGCCTTCCAGCGGCGGCAGCGCGCTATAGCCTTCGCGGAAACGCTGGACGCGCCCGCCTTCCTGGTCGACGCAGACCAGCTGCGGACGCGGCGCGGCCTCGCGGATCGCCTGCGACAGCTCACCGACTTGCATGCGCGAGGCGAAATTGCGGGTGAACAGGATCACGCCTCCGCAGGCGGGATGCTGCAGCCAGTCGCGCTCCTGCGCGTTCAGTTCGGTTCCAGCGATGCCAATGACGAGCATGGAGACTCCAGTTGATCGATGCGGCGCGGTTCAGGCGTCGCTGGCAGCCCGCTCTTCCGCGCTCCACTGCGCGTACGGATACGAGGCCAGGTTGAGATTGTAATAGCGCAGCAATTCGGTGACCTCACGGCCCAGCCACGCCGGCCGTGCGAAGGCTTCATCGACCGAATCCAGCTCGATTTCGGCGACCACCAGCCCGGCGTTGTCGCCAAGGAATTCGTCGATTTCCCACAGATGCCCGCCTTGGCGGACGTGGTGGCGATGCTTCTCGATGCGGCCGCCAACGCATAGCTTGAGCAGGGCTTCGCCATCGGCCACGGGAATCCGGTAGTCGAATTCCTGGCGAGACGCGCCGAGTTCGCGCGACTTGATGTTGATGCGTGCCTCGCCACCTTCCAGGCGCACGCGCATCGAGACGTTCTGCACGCCCTGCTGCACCGACGCGGCATCGTTGAGATAGCCCTGCCCCATCACGATCGTCGTTTCGATCTCGTGGCGCCAGTCGTCGTTGGCGAGCAGGAATTTGCGTTCGATCTCGATGCCCATCGTCACTTCTTCCTGTTCGGTGGAAGGAACAGCGCGATCGATTCGACGTGCGCCGTCTGCGGGAACATGTCCATCGCGCCGGCGGACTGCAGCGTCCAGCCCGCTTCATTCACCAGCCAGCCGGCGTCGCGCGCCAGCGACCCAGGATGACAGCTGACGTAGACGATGCGCTCCAGCCCGTCGAGCGGCAATTGCTTCAGCACCTCGATCGCGCCGGAACGCGGTGGATCCAGCAGCAGTTTGGTGTAGGGCTGCTTCAGCCACGGCTGGCCACGCAATTCGACCGAGAGATCGGCGGCGTGGAAGTCGGCGTTGTCGAAGCCGTTGCGCTGCGCGTTCTCGCGGGCACGTTGCACGAGACCGGCATCGCCTTCGACACCGGTGACGCGGCCGGCGACGCGCGCCAGCGGCAAGGTGAAATTGCCGAGTCCGCAGAACAGGTCGAGCACGTGGTCGTCGGCTTGCGGATCGAGCAGTTCCAGCGCGTGCGCGATCATCTTCTGGTTGAGATCGCCATTGACCTGGATGAAATCGAGCGGACGGAAGGCCAGCTCGGCATTCCACTGCGGCAGCGCGAACGACAGTTCCGATGCAGGTTCATGCAACGGGTGCACCGAAGTCACGCCGCCGGGCTGCAGGAAGATGATGAAGCCGTGTTCATCCCCGAACGCCGCCAGCGCATCGCGATCCTTGTCGCTCAGCGGATTCAGATGACGGAACACCAGCGCCACGCCCTGGTCACCGGCGATGAATTCGATCTGCGGGATGTCGGCGCGACCATCGAGCGAATCCACCAGTGCCGACAGCGCCGCGACTTTCATCCCGAGTTCCGGCACCACGGTATGGCACTCGCGCAGATCGGCGACGAAGCGCGGATCGGTCTCGCGGAATCCGACCAGCGTCTTGTCCTTCTTCTCGACGCGCTTGACCGAAAAACGGCCCTTGCGGCGATAACCCCAGGCCTTGCCGGTCAGCGGTGCCAGCACGTGCTTCGGGGTGACGTGGCCGATGCGCTCGAGGTTGTCCATCAGCACCTGCTGCTTCAACGCGATCTGCGCGCCGGCGTCGAGGTGCTGCAACACGCAGCCGCTGCAGGTGCCGAAATGGGGGCACGGCGGCGTGACGCGATCGGGCGATGCTTCCAGCACCTCGAGCGTGCGTGCCTCGTCGAAATGGCGCGATTTCCCGGTCTGTTCCACCATCACGCGCTCGCCCGGCAGGGCGCCGGACACGAAGATCGCCTTGCCGGCGTGGACGCCCTCCTCGCGGCGGGCGACGCCCCGGCCATCATGGCTGAGGTCGTTGATTCGGAGCTCGAAAGGGGTACGGTCGATGCGGTTGCGGGACACGGGACTGCCGGATGGAACACGGCTGCCTATTGTCGCATCCACGGCCCCACGACGCGCGAATCGCGCGATTCTGGGATCATGCCGCCATGACGATGCCGAAAATCCTGCTGGTCGAAGACGACCCGGTCAACGCGATGTTCCTGCAGGGGGCGATCGAGTCCTTCCCGGCACTGGCCGATGTCGCCGGCGATTGCGCGAGCGCGTTGCGGATGGCGCGCGCGCAGCGCTACGACGCCTGGATGATCGATTCCAATCTGCCCGACGGCAGCGGCAGCGAGCTGCTGCACCAATTGCGCGGAGATGATCTGGTCGCCCATCGCGATTGTCCTGCCCTGGCGCATACCGCCGATGCCACGGCGGAAATCGCCGCGCGCCTTGAGGCGGACGGTTTCACAATGGTGGTGCGCAAGCCCTCGCCGATCGAAGCTTGGCATCGTGCGCTTGCGGCACTGCTGGACGGCACGAACACGCCGGACTGGGACGATGACGCAGCCATGCGCGCGATGGGCGGGCGCCGCGAACACGTCGAGACCATGCGCGGGCTGTTCCGCGCGGAGTTGCCGGCCCAGCGCGACTTCGTCCTCGGATCGCTGGAACGCGGCGACGTCGATGCCGCCCGCGGCATGCTGCATCGACTCAAGGCCAGTTGCGGTTTCGTCGGTGCGACCGCGCTGGCGCAGGCCACGCGGGCGCTGCACGAACACCCCGCCGATCATTCCGCGCGTTCGCGCTTCTCCGCAGCGGTCGACTCCGCGCTCAGGGACGGTTGATCGCGGGAGTCGATCCGCGCAAGCTCGGATGCCATTTCCCAGGCGCGCAGGCCGCGCCCGCCGAGATGGCGCATCAGCAGTTCGCGCATCGCCCGTCGCAGGGCCGGTAGATCGTCCTCGTCGGGTTGGCCATCGCCGGCCAATGCCAGCAACACGCGCCCGGTGGGATGGCGCTGGCGTTCACGACTGTCGCCGAGTTGGCCGACGCGACGCAGGCCGCCATCGGGATCGATGCGGTAACGCGCCGCCGGATCCACCGCCTGTCCGTCACTGTCGTGGGCCCAGTCGAACCCGACGCCCAACGCATCCAGCAGGTCGCGTTCGTAGCGTCGCAGCGTCCATGCAAGCGGTGCGCCGGCACCGATCAGCGCACGCGTGCGTCCATAAGCACGGAACAGCTCCGGCTGCGGATCCTGGCGCGGTGCAAGCCGCAAGGTGAGTTCGTTGAGATAGAACGCACTGAGCGTCGCATCCCCCTGCATCCGCGGCGCGACATCGATGGCTTCGGCTGCGGTCAGCCGCGCCAGTTCGCCGCGCTGCACGGCATCGAAACGGATCGATTGCAACGGAGCCAATGCAGCCCGCAGTGCCTGCTGGCGCGGTCCGCGCACGCCGCGCGCAAGCAAACCCAATCGCCCGTGTTCCGCGCTCAGTACTTCGACCAGCAGGCTGGTTTCCCGCCACGGGCGGACATGCAGGACATACGCGGGTTCAGCGACGTAACGCATCGCCGGTCAATGCGGGCTCAGTCGCTGTAGCCGAGCGCACGCAGCGCGGCTTCGTCGTTCGACCAGCCTTCACGCACGCGCACCCAGGTTTCCAGGAACACCTTGCGGTCGAAGGTACGTTCCATCTGCTGGCGCGCCTTGGTGCCGATCTCGCGCAGGCGTGTCCCGCCCTTGCCGATCACGATCGCCTTCTGGCTGTCACGTTCGACCCAGATCACCGCGCCAACGCGGAACATCGCACCATCTTCCTCGAAGCGTTCGATCTCGACGGCAGTCGCGTACGGCAATTCCGCGCCGAGCTGGCGCATCAACTGTTCGCGAACGAACTCGGCGGAAAGGAAACGCATGCTGCGATCGGTGATCTCGTCCTCGGCATACAGGGCCGGCTGTTCCGGCAGCAATGCAAGCACGTCCTTCACCAGGGCATCCAGTCCCTTGCGCTTGAGCGCCGACACCGGGTGCACGCTGGCGAAGTCGCGGCCGTTGGCGACCTCGCCGAGGAACGGCAGCAACTCGGCCTTGTCACGGATGCGATCAACCTTGTTGACCACCAGCACCACCGGCACGCCGGCGCCACGCAGGGCGTCGTAGGCGAGCGTGTCCTCGTCGTCCCAACGGCCGGCCTCGATCACCAGCAGCGCGGCATCGACGCCTTCCAGCGCACCGCGGGCGGCGCGATTCAAAACCCGGCTCATCGCACGGTTTTGCGGACTGTGGATGCCAGGCGTATCGACGAGCACGATCTGGCCCGCCGGGAAGCTGGCGATGCCAAGCATGCGATGGCGGGTGGTCTGCGGGCGATCGGCGGTGATGCTGACCTTGCTGCCGACCAGGGCATTGATCAGCGAGGACTTGCCGACGTTGGGGCGGCCGATGACGGCCACGGTACCGGCATGGAAGACGGGATCATTCATTCGGGTATTTTGCGCCCTTCGAGCCCGGCCAGCACGACCTCCGCAGCCTGCTGTTCGGCGGCGCGGCGCGAACGCCCCTGCCCGCTCGACCCTGCTTCCGGCGCATCCTCCAGTGTGCAGGCGACGATGAACACGCGTTCATGCTCTTCGCCGCCTTCTTCGAGCAGCGTATAGACCGGTAGCGGGCGACGACGCGCCTGCAGCCATTCCTGCAATCGCGTCTTGGCGTCCTTGCCGACATCGCGGGGCGACGGCAACGCATCGATCATCGGTTCGAACCACGGCAGCGCCAGCTTGCGCGCCGCGTCGTATCCGCCGTCGAGGAATACCGCGCCGACGATGGCTTCCAGCGCATCGGCGAGGATCGAATCGCGACGAAAACCGCCGCTCTTGATCTCGCCGGGGCCCAGCGTGAGTTCGTTGCCGAGATCGAGCGAGCGCGCCAGTGATGCCAGGGCCGACTCACGCACCAGCTCGGCGCGCGCGCGCGTCAACGCGCCTTCGTCGGCACCCGGCCAGCGCGCGTGCAGCGCCTCGGCGGCGAGCAGGTTGACCACCGCATCGCCAAGGAACTCCAGGCGTTCGTTGTGCGCGCGTCCCGGCGCGCTGCGGTGGGTCAGTGCCCGCGCCAGCAGCGCGGGATCACGAAAGCCGTAGTCCAGCTTCAGCACTTACTGCGGCGATGCGCCGGGCAGCGGCTGTTCGATGTGGAAGGTGCCCTTGAGCGAGAACGGCCCGACCAGTTCGGATTCGCGCTCGTAATCGATCACGATGCTGTTGGTCTGGTTCTCGTAACGCACCTGCTTGGCGATGGCGACATCGACATAGCCGATGTCGAAACGCTTCTCCAGCGACTTCTGGATGCTCGCGATGTCATGCAGGTTTTCGGTCGTGGCGACGCCCTTGAAGGCTTCCTTGATCGCGAAATATTCGCGATACATCGGGAAGATCTTCATCACGATCCAGGCGACGAAGCCGGCGAGGATCAGGAAGATCAGGAAGCCCGTCATCGACAGGCCGGATTGCGAACGCTTCATGCCGGGTTCCCCAGGGTGGATGTGCGATGGACCGATTATGGAACGGAATGGCCCACGCGCGACAGCTGGATGCCGTCATGGCCCCAGTGCATCCAGATGGCGAAGGCGCGGCCACGCAGGTTGGCCTCGGGCAACATGCCCCAGAAGCGCCCGTCTAGGCTGTTGTCGCGGTTGTCGCCCATCACGAAGTACTGGCCTTCCGGGACCACCAGGTCCTGCTCGCCCTGCCCGCCCAGCGTCAGGGTGTCGTCGGACACCAGGATCGGGTGCGAATGGCCCGGCAGGTTCTCGGTGCGCAGTTCGGACGGACGCATCATGCCCTCGCCATCGCCTTCGGGAACCGCCTTGACGGTCTGGTACTTCACCGGGACGCCATTGATGGTGAGCTGGCCCATGTGGTAACCGACATGGTCGCCGGGCACGCCGATCACGCGCTTGACGAAGTCCTCGCCCTTCTGCGGATCGTCCGGCGTCATCCCCGGATACTTGAACACCACGACATCGCCGCGCTTCGGATTGCCGGTCGGGATGATCCGGGTATTGGTGATCGGCAGGTGGAGGCCGTAGGCGAACTTGTTGACGAGGATGAAATCGCCGATCTGCAGCGACGGGATCATCGAGCCCGAGGGAATCCGGAATGGTTCGGCGACGAAGGTGCGCAGCACCAGCACGATCGCCAGCACCGGGAAGAAACTGCGGGCGGTCTCGATGAAACCATTCTCGTTGCCTTCGTCGAGCAGGCCTTCCTCGCGCGACGTGCGTTTCCATACCCACTTGTCGAGCGCCCAGACGATGCCGGTGACGAGGGTGAGAATGACCAGGGCGGGTTCGAACCAGCGCATGCAATTTCCTTACTTGTTGTCGACCTGCAAGACCGCGAGGAAAGCTTCCTGGGGGATTTCCACCCGCCCGACCTGCTTCATCCGCTTCTTGCCTTCCTTCTGCTTCTCGAGCAGCTTCTTCTTGCGGGTGGCGTCGCCGCCGTAACACTTGGCCAGCACGTTCTTGCGCAACGCCTTGACCGTGGTGCGCGCGATCACCTGCGCCCCGATCGCCGCCTGGATCGCCACGTCGAACATCTGGCGCGGGATCAGGTCCTTCATCTTCTCGGTCAGCTCGCGGCCGCGACGGTCGGCGTGCTGGCGGTGGACGATGATCGACAGCGCATCAACGCGATCGCCATTGATCAAGGTATCGACGCGCACGAACGGACCGGCCTCGAAGCGCACGAAGTGGTAATCGAGCGAGGCGTAACCGCGGCTCACCGACTTCAGCTTGTCGAAGAAGTCCAGCACCACTTCCGCCATCGGCAGTTCGTAGCTGATCTGCACCTGGCTGCCGAGATAGGTGATGCCGACCTGGCTGCCGCGCTTGTCCTCGCACAGCTTGATCACGCTGCCGACGTAATCGGGCGGCGTCAGGATATTGGCGCGGATGATCGGTTCGCGGATCTCGGCGACAGTATTCGCAGCCGGGAGCTTGGCCGGGTTGTCCAGCGGCATCACTTCGCCGTCGGTCTTCAGCACCTCATAGATCACCGTCGGCGCGGTGGTGATCAGGTTGAGGTTGTACTCGCGCTCCAGGCGCTCCTGCACGATTTCCATGTGCAGCATGCCGAGGAAGCCGCAGCGGAAACCGAAGCCCATCGCTTCCGAGCTTTCCGGCTCGAAACGCAGCGCGGCATCGTTGAGGCGAAGCTTTTCCAATGCCTCGCGCAAATCCGGGTAGTCCTCGCTGTCGACCGGGAACAGGCCGGCGAACACGCGCGGCTGCATTTCCTGGAAGCCCGGCAGCGGCTGCGGGGCGGGATCGGCGGTCAGGGTCAGGGTGTCGCCGACCGGCGCGCCGTGCACGTCCTTGATCGACGCGGTGACCCAGCCCACTTCGCCGGCGCTGAGCTTGTTCAGCACTTTTCGCTTCGGGGTGAACACGCCGACCTTGTCGACCAGATGGCTGCGACCGGTCGACATCACCAGCAACTTGTCGCCGGGCTTGATCTCGCCCTGCATCACGCGCACCAGCGAGACCACGCCGAGATAGTTGTCGAACCAGGAGTCGATGATCAGCGCCTGCAGCTTGTCGGTCTCGCGCGGCTTCGGCGGCGGGATGCGCGCCACGATCGCTTCCAGCACGTCCTGCACGTTGAGGCCGGTCTTGGCGCTGATGGCGACGGCGTCCTCGGCATCGATGCCGATCACCGCCTCGATCTCCTTCTTGACGCGCTCGATGTCGGCGGTCGGCAGGTCGATCTTGTTGAGCACCGGAACCACTTCCAGGCCCTGCTCCACCGCGGTGTAGCAGTTGGCGACCGATTGCGCTTCCACGCCCTGGGCGGCGTCCACCACCAGCAGCGCGCCTTCGCAGGCCGCCAGCGAACGGCTCACTTCATAGCTGAAGTCGACGTGGCCGGGGGTGTCGATGAAATTGAGCTGGTAGGTCTCGCCGTTCTTTGCCTTGTACGGCAGCGACACCGACTGCGCCTTGATGGTGATGCCGCGTTCGCGCTCGATCGGGTTGGAATCGAGCACCTGCGCTTCCATCTCGCGCGCCTCGAGGCCGCCACAGAGCTGGATGATGCGGTCGGCCAGCGTGGACTTGCCATGGTCGACGTGGGCAATGATCGAGAAATTGCGGATATTCCGCATGGCGGCAGGCGTTTCGGAAGACATGCGGATCGGCGGACAACCAGGTAATCGGGGCCGGAGAACGGCCCGCGGGACATAAGCCGGTCATTATCGCATGCCGAACGGATCCAGCCGAAAAGCCGACCAGGGCTGGCGGCCCAAACCGCCAGCCCTCGGCGATCAATCCACCGGGACCGTGACGAAGGCCTGTCCGCCATCACTGCGGACCAGCAGCATCGCGCTGTCGCCCTTCTTCAGCTTGGACAGCTCTGCCTGCAAGGCCGCAACCGACCCGACCCGAGTCCGGCCCACCGCCAGGATCACGTCGCCGCGGCCGAGGCCGGCATCGCGGGCGGCATCGCCACGCACTTCGGCCACGCCCACGCCCTCGCCTGCGCGCAGGCCGAGCTCGCGACGGTCGTCGGCATCGAGGTTCTCCAGCTGCAGGCCGAGGCGATTGCCGGCCGCCGACGGAGCCGCAGGCGCCGGGCGTCCCTTGCCGGCACTGGCAACGTCGGTACGATCGTCCAGCGCGCCCAGCGTCACCGGGATGTCGCGATCGCGGCCATCGCGCCACACGGTCACCGTCGCGCGGGTTCCCGGCGCCAGCAGGCCGACCTTCGGCGCCAGTTCCGAATAGTCGCGCACGCGATCGCCGTTGAAGGCGCGGATCACGTCCATCGACTGGATGCCGGCCTTTTCGGCGGCACTGCCCGGCTGCACCTGGTTCACCAGCGCGCCGCGGGTATCGGGCAATCCCAATGCCTTGGCATCGTTGTCGGTCACCGGTTGCATCACCACGCCGAGCATGCCGTAGCGCACCTTGCCGTTGGCCTTGAGCTGCTTGACCGCAGCCATCGCGGTATCGATCGGAATCGCGAAGCTCACGCCCTCGAATCCGCCGGAATTGCTGAAGATCTGCGAGTTGATGCCGATCACCTCACCGCGCGTGTTGAGCAGCGGGCCACCGGAGTTGCCGCGGTTCACCGCGACGTCGGTCTGGATGAAGGGAACATAGCTCTGGTTGCGGTTGTTGCGGCCGATCGCGCTGACGATGCCGGCCGTCACCGAATTGTTGAGGCCGAATGGAGAGCCGATCGCCACCGCCCACTGTCCCGGTTGCACGCTCGTGGAGTCGCCGAGACGCAGCGCCGGCAACCCCGAGGCATCGATGTGCAGCAACGCGACATCGGACTGGGCGTCACTGCCCATCACTTTTGCCGGGAAACTGCGGCCATCGGGCAACTTCACCGTCACGCTGTCGGCGCCATCGACCACATGATGGTTGGTGAGGATGTCGCCATTCGTCGAAATGATGAAACCGCTGCCGATCGCGGTGCCGCCCGGCTGGCCGCCGTCGGGCATGTTCGGCATGCCTTCACCGAAGAAACGCCGGAAGAATTCCGGCATGTCGCCCATGTCGGGCATTTGCTGGCGCGACGTTTGCGTGCGCTTGGGCTTGATCTTCGCCTCGATGTTGACCACGCCCGGCCCCACTGCCTTCACCAGCCCGGTGAAATCCGGCAATCCACTGACCAGCGGCGCGGATTGCGCTGCGGTATTGCTCTGCGCGTGCAGCGTGACGACCGGAACGGCGGCCGTGGCGAGGACAAGACTGCAGGCAATCGCGAGGGCTTTCACATTGGAACCGAAACGTGGATTCATGGCGATGTTCCTTGGTACTGGCGTGAGTCAAGAGCCTGCAGGTGCAGGCATGCGTGAAACGATCGTGCCGGGCGTGCTTCAGCGGTCCGGCAGCGGTTCTTCATAAGCGCGATGCGGCGCGAAGGGATTGCCGGCATTGCCGTCGTTGCGGAAGTCGGCATTCAACCCGGAGTTGAATCCGGGCAACACGGCCTTGGGCCATGCCAGCTCCGATTGCGGCGCAGCCGCCCGCATGGTGAACGGATTGCGATTGACCCTGGACTTCGCCGGAGCCGCCGTCGCAACCGCGATGACGCGCTCGGGCGCGGCGGGTGGCGCCTCCTCTTGCGAAGCATCGTGCACACGACTGGAAACGTCGGCGACCGTATCGCGTTGACGATGGCGTGGCGCGACGTCGGCGACGCGGTGCTGCACGGGTTCGGAAACTCCAGTGGCCGCAGGCGCTTGTTTCGCCGGAATCTTCACGAATGCGGTGATCGCGGCCGCTGTCGCCGGCACGGCGACGACGGGCGCATTCGAGACCGTCGCCACCTCCTTCACCGCCGGAACGGGATCGGCGGTACCCGGCAGGTTCAGCGCCGCGAAACCCAATGCCGCCGCCGCAGCAAGTCCACTGCCCCACAGCATCCAGCCACGACGCGCCTTCGGCTTCGTCGCCACCTGCGCCTGTTCGCGCTCGATCGCGGCACGCACGCGATTGGCGAGATCATCCCCGCCACCGGATCGCGCATTGGTGCGCAGGATGTCGCCCGCCAGTTGCCAGCGCACCAGCTGCCCGACCAGGGCGTCGTCGTGCTGCAGGCGACGCTGCAGGAAACGCGCGGAATCATCGTTGTCGAGTTCGCCGTCGAGCAGGGCCGACAGCTGTTCGCGTGCGTTTTCGTCGATGAAATCGTGCTTCATGATTGGCTCCGGGTCGCGCCCTGGCCCAGCAACGGGCGCAGCGCGCTGTCGATGGCATCGCGGGCTCGGAAGATGCGCGAACGCACCGTGCCGATCGGGCAGCCCATCCGCCCGGCGATCTCCTCGTAACTCAAACCGTCCACTTCGCGCAGGGTGATGGCGACGCGCAGCTCGTCGGGCAGCATCGCGAAGGCCTGCATCACCGCTGTCTCCACTTCCTGGCGCATCGCCTCGCGTTCCGGGGTATCGGAATCGCGCATGCGCAGGCCACCCGCGTATTCCTCGGCATCGGCGAAATCGATGTCGTCGGTCGGCGGCCGGCGCTTTTGCGCTGCGAGATGGTTCTTGGCCGTGTTCACCGCGATCCGGTGCATCCACGTCGAGAACTGGGCATCGCCGCGGAAGCTGCCGATGGCGCGATATGCGCGCAGAAAGGCTTCCTGCGCCACGTCCTGGCATTCGCTCCAGTCGCTGATGTAGCGACCGATCAGCGCGGTCACCCGCGCCTGGTGCTTGCGCACCAGTTGGTCGAAAGCCGGTTGCTGCCCCCCCTGGACGCGGCGGACCAGCTCGGCATCGAGGTCATCGAACGGTTCGGCCATGCTCTGGACTGTTGACTGCGTGAAAACCTGCATTGAACGGGCTGTCAGGTCGACTGGACTGCGGCTTTCGACCCTCAATCCGGCCCGGAGTTCCCGACCCCGCCATTTGACCTCATGTGAACGACTTGGGGATGATAGTCAGCTGAATCCATACGCCAAGGAATGTACCGCCATGAGTTCGCGCTTTGACGGCCTGCAATTGCGCAACTGGCGCCACGAGACCCGCCCCGACGGCGTCGAGATCGTCGCCTTCGACCGCGAGGGGCAGTCAGTGAACAGTTTCTCGCAGGAAGCCCTGCGCGAACTCGGCCTGATGGTCGAGCGACTGGCGATGGATCCGCCGCGTGGCGTGGTGTTCCTTTCCGCGAAGGAGCGCGGCTTCATCGCCGGCGCCGACCTGAACGAGTTCAGGCAATTCGACGCCAACGGCACCACCGCCGACGCCATCCGCCGCGGCCAGCAGGTCTTCGAGCGCATTGCGCGCCTGCCCTGCCCGACGGTCGCGGCGATCCACGGCTTCTGCATGGGCGGCGGCACCGAGCTGTCGCTTGCCTGCCGCTACCGCGCCGCCAGCAACGACGCCTCGACGCGGATCGGCCTGCCGGAAGTGAAGCTCGGCATTTTCCCGGGTTGGGGCGGCAGCGTGCGCCTGCCACGCCTGATCGGCGCCCCCGCTGCGTTCGACCTGATGCTGACTGGCCGCACCGTCAGCGCATCGGCGGCGCGTGCCATGGGATTGGTCGACAAGGTGGCCGATCCCGCGGCACTGGTCGATACCGCGGCGGAGCTCGCATTGCGCGGCACCGCGCGTCCGTTCAAGCAGCGCGCACTGGCATCGCTCACCAACGCATGGCCGACGCGCCAGTTGCTGGCGCCGCAGTTGGCCAAGCAGGTCGCGCGCAAGGCGCCGAAGGCGCACTACCCGGCGCCCTATGCGCTGATCGAGAGCTGGCGTCGCCCCGGACCGTTCAGCACCACGTCGGCGCAACTCGACAGCGAACGTCGCGGCGTGGTCGCGATGTCGTCGACGCCGACCGCGCGCAACCTGATTCGCGTGTACTTCCTGCAGGAACGCCTGAAGTCGCTCGGCACCGGCGATTCCGGCATCCGCAACGTCCATGTGATCGGCGCCGGCGTGATGGGCGGCGACATCGCCGCGTGGTCGGCCTACAAGGGCTTCGAGGTCACGTTGCAGGATCGTGAGCAGCGCTTCATCGATGGCGCGCTGTCACGCTCCGCCGAACTGTTCGCCAAGCGCGTGAAGGATGACGCCAAGCGACCGCAGGTCGCCGCACGCCTGAAAGGCGATCTCGCCGGCGACGGCATCGTCAACGCCGATCTGGTGATCGAGGCGATCATCGAGAATCCCGAGGCCAAGCGCGCGTTGTACGCCGACGTCGAACCGCGCATGAAGGACGGCGCATTGCTCACCACCAATACCTCGTCGATCCCGCTCGACGAACTGCGCGAGCATGTGCGCAATCCCGCGCGTTTCGCCGGCCTCCACTACTTCAATCCGGTTGCGCTGATGCCGCTGGTGGAACTGATCCACCACGACACGATGGATGCGAGTACCCAGCAACGTCTCGCCGCCTTCTGCAAGTCTCTCGACAAGTTGCCGGTACCGGTCGCCGGCACGCCGGGCTTCCTGGTCAACCGCGTGCTGTTCCCGTATCTGCTGGAGGCCGCCCGCGCATTGTCGGAAGGCATCCCCGGCCCGGTGCTCGACAAGGCCGCCGTGCGCTTCGGCATGCCGATGGGCCCGATCGAACTGATCGACACCGTCGGTCTCGACGTCGCCGCAGGCGTCGGTGCGGAACTCGCACCGTTCCTGGGACTGGAGATTCCCGCCGCGCTGTCGACGCCGCCGGAAGCCGGCAAGCGCGGCAAGAAGGACGGCCAAGGCCTGTACACGTGGAAGGATGGCAAGGCGATCAAGCCTGAAGTGCCGTCGGACTACAAGGCGCCGACCGACCTGGAAGATCGCCTGGTCCTGCCGCTGGTGAACGAAGCCGTGGCCTGTCTGCACGAAGGCGTCGTCGCCGATGCCGACCTGCTCGATGCAGGCGTGATCTTCGGCACCGGCTTCGCGCCATTCCGCGGCGGCCCGATCCAGTACGTGCGCGAGACCGGCGTCGATGCGTTGCTGGCGCGACTCGAGGCGTTGCGAGCGACCCACGGCGATCGCTTCGCACCGCGGCCCGGTTGGGACGCGTTGCGCTGATCGCGCGCGCTGGTTTTGTATCGGGATAAAGCATCGCCCGGCTGAGCGCCTTTAGCGGTTATCCGCAGTCGCCGACACGCCGTGAATCCGTCCATGGAGGCTCGGCTCGGCATCCATGCCTCGCATGGTCGGCCACTGCGGACGAACCGCACGGCGCCGCCGGTGGCGTTTTTTTGCTCTTTTCTCAGAAAGCCACAACACGCGCGCGGCCGCGGGTGAGCCAGTCCGGTGCACGGGCATTGCGCCGCATGGATGCGGCGCATGAGCCTCCATGGACGGATTCACGGCGTCCCGTGCACTGGAGCTGGTCACCCGCGAAGCCAGCGCGTGCGAAGGCGCGTCACTACATCGTCGCGGTCGGCTTGTCCGATTCGAGGCGCCCCGCGAGTTCGACTTCGAGCTTGCCACGCAGCGTCACCGCCTCGGCGGTGTCATCGAACTGCACGCCGATGCCGGCGGGGCGTCCGCCCTGTGCACCCGGCGGCGTCACCCACACCACGCGACCCGACACCGGGATGCGTTCGGTCGAACCCGGCAACGTGACCAGCAGGAACACCGGATCGCCGAGGAAATGGCGCTTGGTCGTCCGCACGAACAGGCCGCCATTGCGCACGAACGGCATGTAGGCCTCGTAGACCTGGTCCTTGTCGGCCAATGGCAACGACACGATGGCCTGGCGTCCGCCCTGCGGTGTGCTCATGCGCGTCTTGCTCCTGTCCTGGGTTCGGGTTGGCCGGCGCGCCATTCCAGCAGCAATCCGGCGATCGCGAGGTCCGCCCGGATCGTCGTGCGCAACAAGTCGCGCACGCGATTGGCCTGGTCGAACCACCGCGCCAGCCTGCGTGTTTCCACCGAATCGGTCAAGCGGGCGGCGCGTTCGCGGGCGAGATCGGCGGCAAAGCGCAGGCGCAAAGCTGCCTCGCCATCGGCCGCCCAGCGTTGTGCAACCTCCACCGCATTGCCGGTGCCCTCGGAGATCGCGCGCAAATCCGCATCGACCTGCCGACGCACGCCCATGCCTCCGTTCTCCAGCCAATGCATGGCCTGCCCGGGATCGCCCTGCGCAGCCGCCAGCGCGGCTTCGGCATCGGCACGCGGCTTGCCCTGGTCGAGCAGCCACTGCAGCGCGACCGCCTGACCCGGCACCACCAGTTCCAGTCGCTGGCAACGACTGCGGATGGTTGCCGGAAGGCGATTCGGCTGCGCGCTTACCAGCCACAGATAGCGATTCGGAAGCGGCTCTTCCAGCGTCTTCAGCAAGGCATTCGCTGCCGCGGAATTCATTGCGTCGGCGGGGTCGACGATCACCACCTGGGCACCGCCGAGTTGTGAGGTCAACGCCAGCCATGCGCCGATGTCGCGCGCCTGCTCGATCACGATCTCGCTGCGCAGGCGCGTGCCTTCCTTGTTCATCTCGAGGGTGACGATGCGCAGATCGGGGTGTGCGCCGGTCGGGAACAGCGTGCAGCTGCGACAGCGCCCACAAGGTTCGCCATCGGCTGCGGGCGTCAGGCACAGCACGCGTTTGGCGAGATGATCGACCAAAGCGCGCTTGCCGATCCGGGTCGGCCCGCAAACCAGCAGCGCATGGCCAAGCCGGCCATCATCGAGACTCGTGACCGCGCGTTCGTAAGCCGCTTGCTGCCAAGGCGAGAATCCTGCGGTCATGCCTGTGGCAGTCCTTGCAGATAGCGGTCCAGCGCAGCGACCGCATCGGCGGCGACGCGTTCCGCGGGTTGGCTGGCATCGATCAGGCGGAAGCGTTGTGGCTGCGCCATCGCGAGATCGCGATAGGCGCTTCGCACTCGTTCGAAAAACCCATCGGCTTCGGATTCGATGCGATCCGGCGCGGCGCGTCCTTGTGCACGTGCGCGACCGACCGCAACCGGCACGTCGAGCAGCAAGGTCAATCCCGGTTGCAGCCCGACGAAGCGCGATTCCAGCATCGCGATCGTCGCGCCATCGACGCCGCGCCCTCCGCCCTGGTAGGCGTGGCTGGCATCGGTGAAACGATCGCTGAGCACCCACGCACCGCGCGCCAGTGCCGGTCGCACCACGCTGGCGACGTGTTGCGCACGCGAAGCGAACATCAGCAGCAGTTCGGTGTCCGCGGTCGGCGCATCGGCGTTATCGGGATGCAGCAGCAATTCGCGGATGCGTTCAGCCAGCGGCGTGCCGCCAGGTTCGCGGGTGGTCACCACTTCACCGCCGTGTCTGCGCAAGGCTTGAGCCAATGCAGACAGCACCGTCGACTTGCCGGCGCCCTCGCCGCCTTCCAGCGTGATCAGTCGCGATGCGATTTCCAATGCAGTCACGGCTTCGCGACTCCTGCCGGCGCTGGCGCCGTTGCGGAATCCGCATCCTCGGTGGATGTCGACGTACCGGTCAGCGGACCCTTGGCCTGTCCGGCGCGATAGCGCGCGAGATAGGCGCGCACATTGGCCTGGTGTTCCGGATACGTCGATGCGAACAGGCTGCGGCCGCTGCCATCGCCACTGGCGACGAAATACAGCGCATCGCCGCTATCCGGATGCGTCACCGCCTGCAACGCCGCCTTGCCCGGCATCGAAATCGGCGTCGGCGGCAATCCGCTGCGCAGATAGGTGTTGTACGGCGTGTCGGTCTGCAGGTCCTTCTTGCGGATGTTGCCGGCATAGGCCGTGCCCATGCCGTAGATCACGGTGGGGTCGGTCTCCAGGCGCATGCCCTTGCCGAGACGACGCAGGAAGACACCCGCGACTTTCGGACGATCGTCGGCGATGCCGCTTTCCTTTTCGACGATCGACGCCATGATCAGCGCTTCTTCCGGCGTCTTCAGCGGCAGATCCTGCGCGCGCGACGACCACGCGGCCGCCAGCGCCTTGTCCATCGCCGCATGGGCCTGCCTCAACACGTCGACATCGCTGCCGCCGACGGTGTACTGGTAGGTTTCGGGGAGAAAACGTCCTTCCGGATGCTGCCCGGGGTGGCCGAGTGCAGTCATCAGCTGGGCGTCACTCATCGCATCGATGGTGTGCTTCATCGGCTCGGCCTTGGCCAGCGCCTTGCGCAGGTCGCGGATGTTCCAGCCATCGATCAGGGTGAAGCGATAACTCACCACCTTGCCGTCGCGGATGTTGCGCAGCAGTTCGGCTGGCGTCATCCCGTTCCTGAGCGCGTAATCGCCGACCTGCAACTTGCCGGCGGCATTCAACTGGCGGGCCAGCAGCTGCCACTCGATATCGAAACCCTGGTCGACGCCGGCCGCGCGCAGCTTGCGCAGCAGTTGCGGCAACGCACTGCCCTTGCCGACGCTGACCTGCTGGCCATCGCGCAAGCCATGCATCGGCTGGGCGATGAAGACGGTGTAATGCCGCCACGCCACCCACCCTGCGGCAAGCAATGCCAGCACCAGGACCAGCAACAATCCCTTGAATCCGCGCCTCTTGTTCTTCGCTCGCTTCGCCATCGTCTTCCGTCCAGGCTCTATCCGGCCAACATTTCACATAAAGCCTGGATGGGCATCGGCGAGTTGGCGCTGCAGGGCATGGATGTGCACACTCGCGGGCCATTCGCGCGCATCGAGGCGGCGCACCGGCAGGATACCGCGCACCGCATTGCAGAGGAATATGGCGGATGAACGCTGCACCGCGTCGCGATCCAGCACGGTTTCGCGCACCGGCACATGGCGCAGCAGCCAGTCGCGACAGATCCCGGCCACACCCGATCGATCGACCTTCGGCGTGCACCAGCCATCGCCATCATGGATGAAGAGATTGGCAGAAGTCGCCGAGATGACATTCCCTGATGTATCCCGCATCAGGCCTTCATCGGCACCGGCAGCAACCACCTCGCGCCGCGCCAGCACCTGCTCGAGCCGGTTGCAATGCTTGATGCCCGCCAACGCAGGTTGATCCGCAAGTACAGTCTCGCACCAGACGATGTCGAGCGGCTGCATTGGCGGCGGCGCATCGTGCAGCGACAATATCCACGTCGGGTCCGAATGCAGCGGTGGCGCATACCCGCGACCGCCCACGCCGCGGGTCACGACCAACTTGAGCACGGCGGCATCCCGGTTGGCACACATGGCCGCGATCTCGGCGCGCAGCAACGCTTCGTCCGGCAGCGCGATCGCCAGTCGCTGCGCGCCGCGCTGCAAACGCTGCAGATGCGCATCCAGCCACGGGATTTCGCCGTGATGCACCTGCATCGTCTCGAACAGGCCATCGCCATAGGCGAGACCGCGATCGGCAGGATCGACATGACCGACGCGCTGGTTGCCGCGGAAGATGTGCGCTGCATCCATGTTCAATCCTCCACGCCCAACGCGCGCAACAGGCCGCGCGCCTTCGCACGCGTTTCCGCCAACTCCCTGTCGGCGGCCGACTGCAACACGATGCCGGCCCCGGTGCGGAATCTCAGGATATCGCCCTCGACTTCGGCGGTGCGGATCAGGATGTTGAAATCCATGTCGCCGTCGCGATTGAGCCAGCCCATCGCTCCGGTATAGGCACCACGGCCGATGCCTTCCTGCGCGGCAATGATCCGCATGCAACTCACCTTCGGGCACCCGGTAATCGTGCCTCCGGGGAAAACCGCACGCAGCACGTCGACCGGGCTGGCATCGGGCGAGCGCACGCCACGCACATTACTGACGATGTGGTGGACATGGGCGTAGCTCTCGACGGTCATCAGCTCGTCGACCTCCACCGTGCCGCCGACGCAGACGCGACCGAGATCATTGCGCTCGAGATCGACCAGCATCACGTGTTCGGCGCGTTCCTTGGGATGATCGATCAGTTCACGAATACGCGCGCCATCGTCGTCGCCGGCGACACGCGGACGGGTGCCGGCGATCGGACGCGTGCTGGCGATGTCGCCGCGGATCGTCACCAGGCGTTCCGGCGATGAACTCGCCACCGCCCAGTCGCCATGCGCGAACAATCCCGAAAACGGCGCCGGATTGGCCGTGCGCAGGCGCGCAAGCAGCGCCGCGGGATCAACCCTGTCTGAAAATTTCGCCCACCAGCCGCGCGAAAGATTGGCCTGGTAGATGTCGCCATCGCGCAGGTGCCTGAGCACCGCCGCCACGCCATCAAGGAAACGCTGCGGCTCGTCTTCGCCGACCGCCATGGGCGGATGCCACGACGGTTCGCCGATGGCATGCGATGCCTGCAGATCGGCTTCGATGCGATCCAGCCATTCCTCGCAATCGGATTCCGCGATCGCGATGCATTCGCCACTGGCGTGGTCGCGCAGTATCGCTGCCGGGCAGCGCAAGGCGACCCCGCGTGGCCCACGGCCTTCCGCTGCGGGAATATGCAGCGTCGGTTCGATTTCCTCGGCAAGCTCGTAGGCGCAGAACACCGCCCAGCCACCGCGGAACGGCAGGTCGGCATCGGCGGGATCGGAAACTTGTCGCTGCGCCTGCCATTCGCGTTCGAGATAGTCGAGGAATCCGCCTTCCAACGCATGCCCGCGCAAATCACGCAACACGCCATCATGGCTGCGGACGAAACCTTCGCCATCCGTCGCCAGCAACATGTCCCAGTGCGCGTGGCGACGCGCGGACGCATCCAGCGCATGCGCCGACGACTCCAGCAGCATCGGATAACGCACGGGAGCGTGGCGATGCAACCGCAACAGGTCGGTCGCGGCTGGCAGGCGACGCCGGATCAGGCGCGACATCGCGTGATCGTCCCGTGGCGCCGGATCAGGCGCGGCGCATCACCAGCGTGCCGTTGGTCCCGCCGAAGCCGAACGAGTTCGACATGGCGATCTCGACCTGCTTCTGGCGCGCGGTGTGCGGCACGTAATCGAGGTCGCAATCTTCCGACGGATTGTCGAGGTTGATCGTCGGAGGGATCACGCCTTCGCGCAGCGCCATCACCGAATACACCGCTTCCACGCCGCCGGCGGCGCCGAGCAGGTGGCCGGTCATCGACTTGGTCGAGGACACCATCACCGATTTCGCGGCATCGCCCAGCGCCGACTTGATCGCCAGCGTTTCGCCGAGATCGCCGGCCGGCGTCGAAGTGCCGTGCGCGTTGATGTAACCGATGTCTTCGGGATTGATGCCCGCATCCTTCATCGCCGCACGCATGCAGCGGGCCGGGCCGTCGCCATTCTCGCTCGGCGCGGTCATGTGGAAGGCGTCACCGCTCATGCCGAAGCCGATCAGTTCCGCGTAGATCTTCGCACCACGCGCCTTCGCGCTTTCGTATTCCTCGATCACCAGCACGCCGGCGCCATCGCCCATCACGAAACCGTCGCGATCCTTGTCCCAGGGGCGCGATGCGCGCGTCGGATCGTCGTTGCGGGTCGACAGCGCCTTCATCGCACAGAACCCGCTGACCGCGGTCGGGGTGATGGCGTATTCGGCGCCGCCGCAGATCATCGCGTCGGCTTCGCCGTACTGGATCATGCGCATGGCCAGGCCGATGTTGTGGGTGGCCGTCGTGCAGGCCGTGACGGCCGCGATGTTCGGGCCCTTGGCGCCTGTCATGATCGAGACCTGGCCGGAAATCATGTTGATGATGGTGCTCGGCACGTAGAACGGCGACACCTTGCGCGGACCGCCGTTGGCGAGCTTCAGCGTGGTTTCCTCGATGCCGTGGAGGCCGCCGATGCCGGCACCGATCGCGACGCCGATGCGTTCCGCCGCTTCACCGGCAATCTCCAGCCCGGAGTCGGCGATCGCCATCGCCGCCGCTGCGACGCCGTAATGGACGAACGGATCCATTTTCTTCACGTCTTTCGGCGCGATCCATTGCGCGGGATCGAAATCGCGCACTTCGCCCGCGAAGTGCGTCGGGTAGGCCGAGACATCGAAATGCGTGATCGGGCCGATGCCCGAACGACCGTGGGTGATGGCATCCCAGTTGGACGCAAGATCGAGGCCGAGCGGCGAAAGGATGCCGAGACCGGTGACGACGACGCGACGCTTGGACATTTTGACTCCGGGAAATTTCAGTTTCGCTCAAACGCACAGGGCCGCGATGCGCGGCCCCATGACGTGTGTTGCTGGCGCGATCAGGCCGTCTTGACGTGTGCCTTGACGTAGTCGATCGCCTGCTGGACGGTGGTGATCTTCTCGGCGTCTTCGTCCGGGATCTCGCACTCGAATTCTTCTTCGAGCGCCATCACCAGCTCGACGGTATCGAGCGAGTCGGCGCCGAGATCGTCCACGAACGAGGCATTGGTGCTGACGTCTTCTTCCTTGACGCCAAGCTGTTCGACAACGATTTTCTTGACGCGTTCTTCGATGGTGCTCATGTTCTTGCTGCTCCAGAGGGAGGGAGGTTTCGGTTTCAGGCCGTAGTGTAGTGCATAAGTCGATTCGGCAAGCAATCCGGTGGCGAATGGCGAATCGGCCCTGAAAGCCGGGCTGATCGCCGGGGCCGCCGCCCCGGATCAGGGCATGTACATGCCGCCGTTGACGTGCAAGGTATCGCCGGTGATGTAGGCCGCGTCCGGACCGGCCAGGAAGGCCACCGCGCGGGCGATGTCGGCCGGCTCGCCAAGGCGGCCCAGTGCGATCTGCTGGAGCATCGCGGCCTTGGCCTCTTCCGGCAGGTCGCGTGTCATGTCGGTGGCGATGAAACCGGGCGCAACGACATTCACGGTGATGCCGCGACTGCCGATCTCGCGCGCCAGCGATTTGCTGAACGCGATGATGCCGGCCTTGGCCGCCGCGTAATTGGCTTGGCCCGCGTTGCCGGTCACGCCGATCACCGATGCGATGTTGATGATGCGGCCCTTGCGCGCCTTCATCATCCCGCGCATCACCGCCTTGCTGGCGCGATAGACGCTGGTGAGGTTTGTATCGAGGATCGCCTGCCAGTCCTCGTCCTTCATCCGCATCAGCAGGTTGTCGCGGGTGATGCCGGCGTTGTTGACGAGGATGTCGAGCTTGCCGAAATCCTTCTGGATGCCATCGATCAGCGCTTCGATCGCGCCTTCCTCGGTGACGTTCAACACGCGGCCATGGCCACCGGCTGCCTTCAGGCGTTCGCCGATCGCGGCCGCGCCCGATTCACTGGTGGCGGTTCCGATCACGGTGGCGCCGCGCGCGGCCAGTTCATCGGCGATCGCGGCACCGATGCCGCGCGATGCGCCGGTCACCAGCGCGATTTCGTTTTCCAGCGGCTTGCTCATCAGGCCTTCCATTCTTCCAGTGCGGTTTCGAATTCCGGCACGCTGCCAAGGGCGCGTGCGTCGAGGGATTTGTCGATGCGCTTGGCCAGGCCGGCCAGCACCTTGCCCGGGCCGCATTCGCCGATGCGCGTCGCGCCCTTCGCGGCCAATGCCTGAACGCATTCGGTCCAGCGCACCGGCTGGTACAACTGGCGCACCAGTGCATCGCGGATCGCATCGACATCGGCGTGCACGGATGCATCGACGTTCTGCACCACCGGCAACGATGGCGCATGCCAATGCAGGCCGCGCATGGTTTCGGCAAGACGATTGGCCGCTTCGCGCATCAGCGGCGTATGCGACGGCACGCTGACGGCCAGCTTCACCGCCTTGCGCACGCCCTTCTCCGCCAGCAGCGCGAGCGCGCGATCGACCGCCGCGGCATCGCCACCGATCACGATCTGTCCCGGCGAGTTGTAGTTCGCCGGCACCACGACCTGCGATTCCGAGGCGGCCTTGCACACCTCGGCGACCAATTCGTCATCGGCACCGATCACCGCCGCCATCGCGCCGGTTCCGGCGGGCGCGGCGTCCTGCATCAACTGGCCGCGGATGCGCACCAGGTGCGCGCCATCCTTCAGCGACAGCGCCCCGGCGGCGACCAGCGCGCTGTATTCGCCCAGGCTGTGGCCTGCCAGCAGCGACGGCTGCGCCCCGCCCTTTTCCTGCCAGGCGCGCCACACCGCGACCCCGGCGGCCAGCAGGGCCGGCTGGGTGTATTCGGTGCGGTTGAGCATCTCTTCGGGGCCGCCCTGGGACAGTGCCCACAGGTCCACGTCGGCGCCTTCGGACGCTTCGTCGAAGGCGAAGCGGATGACGGGATGCAGTTCGGAAAGTTCCGCCAGCATGCCGAGGCTCTGCGAGCCCTGGCCGGGGAACACGAAGGCAAGTGCGGTCACGGATGACTCTTCACGGGATGGCCGCACATGGTAGCCGCTGGGGGCCGCCATGCGCGCCAGAATGGTGCGCCGCTCAGTAGCGCAGCAGCACCGAGCCCCAGGTGAAGCCGCCGCCGAAGGCTTCCAGCAGCAGCAACTGGCCACGCTGGACCTTGCCCGACTGCACCGCGGCGTCGAGTGCCAACGGCACCGAGCCCGACGAGGTATTGCCGTGCTTGTCGACGGTGACGATCACGCGATCCATCGGCATGTCGAGGCGCTTGGCCGTCGCTTCGATGATGCGCAGGTTGGCCTGGTGCGGGATCAGCCAGTCGATGTCGTGGCGATCGAGGCCGTTGGCATCCAGCGTCTCGTCAACCAGGCCGTCGAGCGCCTTGACCGCATGCTTGAACACTTCGTTGCCGGTCATCAGGACCTTGACGCCCGCGTTGGGCTCTTCCGGCTTGAAGCCGGCGGAGACGCCGACCGGGTTCCACAGCAGTTCCTTCTTGGCGCCATCGGCGTGCAGATGGGTGCTGAGGATGCCGGTCTCGCTGTCGGGCTTGAGCACCACGGCGCCGGCGCCATCGCCGAACAGCACGCAGGTGCCGCGGTCGTTCCAGTCGACCATGCGGGTCAGGGTTTCGGAACCCACCACCAGCGCGCACTTGGCGTCGCCGCTGCGAACGAATTTGTCGGCGACCGAAATCGCATAGATGAAGCCCGAGCAGGCCGCATTGACGTCGAACGCCGGGCAGCCAACGATCCCCAGGCGCGCCTGCATCAGGCAGGCCGAGGACGGGAAGATCAGGTCGGGGGTGGTGGTACCGAAGACGATCAGGTCGATGTCGTCGGCGGTCACGCCAGCGGCGGCCATGGCCTTGCGCGCGGCTTCCTCGCCGAGGCTGACGGTGGTCTCGCCCTCGCCCGCGACATGGCGCTGGCGGATGCCGGTGCGAGTCGCGATCCATTCGTCGCTGGTGTCGACGCGCTTGGCCAGGTCGTCATTGGTGACGACCTGTTTCGGCAGTGCGCTGCCGGTGCCGGCGATGCGGGCAAACATCCTGGTGGAAGCCGGGCGGGAAGAAGCAACATCAGCCATCGGTCGAACTCCTTGGATCCGGATGGGAGGTTTCCGGAACGATTTCCGCAAGCACGACAAGGACGACACCGCGCAGCGGTATCGTCCCGTCAGATTACGTCAGTGATTTCGCCAGTGCGAAATCAATCTTCGTCGACGACCTTGGTCTTGGACGGAAGCACCTTCTTGCCGCGGTAGTAGCCGTCGGCGGTGACGTGGTGGCGGATGTGGGTCTCGCCGCTGGTCGGGTCGGTGGACAGCTGCTTCGCCGTCAGCGAATCGTGCGCGCGGCGCATGCCACGCTTGGACGGGGAAACGCGGGATTTCTGGACAGCCATGGGACAAACTCCTGGGTGAATCGGTGTCCGCCGAAACGGACGTCTGAACGTTATTCCTTCTGGTCGCGCTTGAGCGTTGCCAGTGCCGCAAACGGATTGACCGCCGCGGTTTCTTCCTCGTCGGGTGACCACTCGGCCTCCATGGCCTCGGTCCCCGGCTTGACCGGTATCGCCGGCACCGCGAGGATCAATTCATCCTCGATCAGGTCCCGGGGCGAGATCGAATCGCTCGCATCCACCAGCCATGCTTCGTAGCCCGGCGGCAGTGCTGCTTCCTCGGCCTCGTCGCGAATGAACGCGATGCGTTGGCTCACCTGCACCGGAAGCTCGAATCGCTCGAAACTGCGCTGGCATTCCAGCGGCAAGGCGGTATCGATATCCAGTGAGGCGTAGGCAATCTGCAGGGCATCACGGTCGAATGCGATGCGGTAGGCGATTTCGCCTTGCGCGTCGAAAAGCAGACCGGCCAGCCGTGGCAGCTCCGCCAACTCCAGCCTGCCCTCGAACTCGCGCCGCGCCGACACCATGCGCCATGGATCGAGCTGGTCGGGCAATTTCGAGGACATAAGCTGATGAATGTTAAGGATGAACAGGGGGGCTGTCAAACATTTCCGTACCCTGCCGGGCGTGACTTTCCACGGATTGCACCGGCGCCGGACTATCCGACACACTCGCTGTTCAGGAACCGGACCCAGGGCCACCATTGAATCCGATCATCTTACCCATCGCCATCGTGGCGGTGATCGCCCTAGCCGTCGCCATCTTCGTGATGCAGCGCCGCCGCCAGCACCAGCGCTGGAGCCTGCTGCGCGAGGTGATGGACAGTGCCGACGCGCTGGAAATGCAGCTGACGCGGGTTCGCCGCCAGCTGGATGGCGTCGCCAGCGCCGGCCAGGCCGATGCCGCCGTGCGCGATGTCCTCCACGATCTGCTGCGCCAGCGGATGTGGCTGCAGGAACACGGGATGGATGCCCGGATCGCCGAACTGGAAGCCGTGCGCAGCCGCCTCGACGCCGGCCGCCAGCGCCTGGATGCGCAATGTTGAGCGCCCTCGAAGCCGCCCAGCAGCAGGTCAACCAGCTGGTGCTGGGCAAGCCACTGGAAGTGCGCCTCGCCTTCGTCGCCCTGCTCGCCGACGGCCACCTGCTGATCGAGGACCTGCCCGGCCTCGGCAAGACCACGCTGGCGCACGCGCTGGCGGCGACATTGGGGCTCGATTTCCAGCGCATCCAGTTCACCTCCGACCTGTTGCCCGCCGATGTCGTTGGTGTCTCGATCTATGACGCCCCGGCATCGCGTTTCGAATTCCATCCAGGCCCGGTATTCACCCATGTCCTGCTGGCGGACGAAATCAATCGCGCGCCGCCACGCACGCAGAGCTCATTGCTGGAAGCGATGGCGGAACGCCAGGTCACGCTCGATGGGGTAACGCGCCCGTTGTCGGAACCGTTCTTCGTGATCGCCACGCAGAATCCGGCCGACCTGGTCGGCACCTACCCCCTGCCCGATTCGCAGCTCGATCGTTTCCTGCTGCGCATCTCGATGGGCTATCCCAACGCCGAGGCCGAACGCGCGCTGCTGCTTGGCGAGGAGCGCCGATTGTTGATCGCGCAGGCCCAGCCGAAGCTCGGACGCGACGACCTGCTGGCGATCCGCAGCGCGGTCCAGCAGGTCCACGCCAGCGATGCCCTGATCGACTACCTGCAGGCCCTGGTCGCACGCAGCCGCAATCACCCCGGCGTGCGCGTCGGACTGTCTCCACGCGCGGGGCTCGCGTTGCTGCGCGCGGCGCGCGCGCATGCGCTGCTGCTCGGACGTGGCCATGTCCTGCCCGACGACATCCAGGCGCTGTTCCCGCACCTCGCCGCGCACCGCCTGGTCGCCAATGCCGATGCCGGTGATGCCCGTGCACTGGCACGTTCGATACTGCTGGCGGTTCCGGTCGACTGATGGACGAGGCAGCGCCTGCCGGACGTCCCGCGTTCCGGCACCGACTGGAAAACTGGATTCGCCGGCGCGGTCGCGTCGATCCCTTGCCGATGACGATCGACCGTCGGCGCGTCTACGTGCTGCCGACGAAATTCGGCCTGTTCTACGCCGTGATGGTCGGCGTGATGTTCCTTGGCGCGTTGAACTACAACAACAACCCGGCGCTGTTGCTGTCGCTGCTGTTGCTGGCGGCAGGACTTGCGAGCCTTGTCTACGCGCACCTGCAGCTGTCGGGGCTGTGCGTGGCCTCGATCGACGCCGAACCGGTGCATGCCGGCGAAACATTACAGGTGAAGATCGGACTCGTGGCCAGCGATGCCCGTGCACGCAGTGGCTTGCAACTGGATTGCAACGATGGCCATGCCGTCGCCCAGGCCACGCCGCATGCAACCACGTTCGCGACCCTGCCCGTTGCAACCACGAAGCGCGGCTGGCTGGAAGCCGGGCGACTTGAATTGGCGACCACCCGCCCGCTCGGCCTCGCCTGCGCCTGGAGCTGGCTATGGCAAGGACAGGGCTGGCTGGTCTACCCGGCACTCGAGGTCAACGGCCCACCATTGCCGGATCGTGGCGAGGGCGGCCATCGCGCGAAACCGGCATCGGCCGGCGACGACATCCACCAATTGCGGCCCTATCGCCACGGTGACGCGCAACACGCCATCGCGTGGAAGGCATCGGCGCGGGCCACGCACTTGCTGACGCGCGAATACGAACAACGCGTCGATGCCGACATCCTGCTCGACTGGAACGATGTGCGTCATCTTCCGTACGAGCACGCGATCTCGCGGCTGGCGCATTGGGTCGAGCTCGCCGAACGCCACGGCCATCGCTATGGCCTGCGTCCGCCGATCGGCCGTGCGTTGCCTGCGGATCGCGGACCACATCATCGCCATGCCTGCCTCGATGCATTGGCACGCTTGCCGGAACGTCCGGCGTGAGCACGACGATCGCGCTCGATGCCACCACCCGGCGCTGGCTGCACGCGACGACCGTGCTGCTGCTATTGCCCCTGTTGCTGCAGTTGCAACCCATGGTTGGAGTCGCAGTCGGCGTGGTCGCGCTGCTGAGCATGGCGCTGTCGACGCGTGGCCGCCTGCCATCGCTGCTGAAGATCGCGTTGGCGGTGACGCTCGCGATCGCGGTGTTCTCGGTCTACCGGCAGATCGGTCGCGATACCGGCTGCGCCCTGCTGGCGATGATGCTTGCGCTCAAGCCGACCGAAACCGCCAACGTGCGCGATGCCCGCAGCCTGCTCGGCTATGGCCTGTTCGCGCCATTCGCCACTTACCTGCTGGACCAGGGACCGTTGTCGCTGATCCTCGGCGCCATCGCGGTCGCCGCGGCCCTGACGACGCTGTTGCGGCTCGCGGATCTCGATTCCGGCATCGATCTCGCCGACTGGTCGCCCTTCGATTCCCTGCGCGCTGCCGGAAAACTGCTGTTGCTGGCATTGCCGCTGGTATTGGCCGCGTTCTGGTTGTTCCCGCGCCTCGCGTCGCCGCTGTGGGGATTGCCGGATCGCGCCGTCACCAAGCCGGGCCTGAGCGAATCGATGACGCCCGATCGCTGGATGGACGCGCTGAACGACGACACGCCGGCGATGCGCGCACGCTTCGACGGACCGGCACCGCGCCCGCAGGACATGTATTGGCGGGCGATGACCCTGCGCGATTTCGATGGCCGCACCTGGACGCCTGCGCCGTCATCGGGCATCGGTCCACCGAAGCTGTCGCTGGCACCGGTGCAGTGGCGCTACACGCTGGATGTCGAGCCCAGCGACCAGCGCCTGCTGGCGACGCTCGAATTCACCGCGACACAACCCGATGGCGCGCAAATGGGACGCGACGCCAGCCTGCGCACGATCGCGCCATTGAGCGGACTCACCCGCTGGCAGTTGCAGGCAGCGCCGGTGCAGAGCTTCGACCCGGTGCTGGACGCGCGCGAGCGCCGCGCCAACCTCGTCCTGCCTGATCGCAATCCGCGCACGCTGGCGCTGGGCCGGCAATGGCAGATGGAAGCCGGCGGCAACAGCATCGCCGTCATCGAGCGCGCGCTGGCGGTGATCCACAAGGATTTCGCCTATTCGTTGAACGTGCCCGAGCCCGGGCGCGACTGGATCGACGATTTCCTGTTCCAGGGACGCACCGGGTATTGCCAGCAATTCAGCAGCGCCTTCGTGGTGTTGATGCGGAGCGCCGGTATTCCCGCGCGCGTCGTGGTCGGTTACGCCGGCGGCTACCACAACCCCGTCGGCGATTACTGGGTGATCCGCAATTCCGATGCCCACGCCTGGGCGGAAGTGTGGCTGGCCGGGCGCGGCTGGACGCGCGTCGATCCCACTGCGGCAGTCGCGCCGGAACGCGTGTACGACACCATCGCCGACCGCATGCCGGGTCGCAACTTCGCCGGTCTCATCGACGTGAGTCGGGCATGGAATTTCGGCGACAACCTGCGCCGCGGCTGGAACGATTTCGTGCTCGGCTTCAATGCCGATCGCCAGGCGACGATGCTGAAGCGCTTTGGCATCGAGCGCCTGTCGCCATCGACGCTGATCGCGCTGTTCGCGATTGCCGCGGGCATCGCGTTGGCGATCGCGGCGTGGTGGCTGGCGCGCGGCGAACGCGTGCGCGACCCCTTGTTGCGGGCGTGGCGCGCGCTGGATCGTCGTTACGCGAAACTCGGGCTTGCGCGCGAGCCGCACGAAACGGCGTACGACTGGCTGGAGCGCGTGCGGGCGGATCGTCCGCAATCCGCAGCGGGGCTGTCAGCGCTGATCGATCGTTTCAATGCACTGCGCTATGCAACGGGTGACGCCAGCGAGCGCAAGGCGCTGATTCGCGCGTTGCGCTCGCATCGGCCATGAATCAGCCCTTGGGCACCCCGAAATGCCCCAGCGGCGCCCCCGCAAGCAAATGCAGGTGGATCTGGAACACCGTCTGCCCGGCGTCGCCGTTGCAGTTCATCACGATCCGGTAGCCCGACTGATCGAAGCCTTCGCGCTTCGCGTATGCCGCCGCCGCGACCGCCAGCTTGCCGATGACGATCGCCGCATCCGCGGCCACGTCGTTCAGCGTCGCGAAATCGCGCTTGGGCACGAACAGCACATGGACCGGCGCCTGTGGTGCGATGTCGCGGATCGCGATCATGTCGTCGTCCTCGTAGACGATATCCGCCGGGATCTCGCGACGCATGATCTTGTGGAAGATGGTGTCCGACATGGTCCCTACTCCGTGATTTCCGCGCGGCTGCCGAAGGCATGCGCCAGCGTGCCGCGATCAACGTATTCCAGTTCGCCGCCCAGCGGCAAGCCGTGCGCCAGCCTGCTTGGCCGCACCCCGTGCTTGCGGGCGATCTGTGCCAGGTAATGCGCGGTGGCATCGCCTTCCACCGTCGGGTTGGTGGCGATGATCAATTCGTGCACCTCGCCCTCGCCGAGGCGATCGGCGAGCTGGTCGAGGCCGAGTTCGCGCGGGCCGATGCCATCGAGCGGACTCAGGCGTCCCTGCAGCACGAAGTACAGGCCGCGATAACCGGTCGCCTGTTCGATCGCCAGGCGATCCGCCGGCGATTCGATCGCGCACAACTGCTGGACATCGCGCGCCGCACTGGAACAGGTCGCGCACAACTCGGTTTCGCTGAAATCGCGGCAACGCCTGCAATGCCCGATGCGCTCCACCGCGACCGCCAGCGCCTCGGCCAGTCGCGTGCCGCCTTCACGATCACGTTCCAGCACGTGGTAGGCCATGCGCTGCGCACTCTTCTGGCCCACGCCGGGCAGGATCCGCAGCGCGTCGATCAACTGTTCGAGCAGTCCACTACTCAAGGATCAACCGAAGCCCGGCAGGCTCATGCCCGGCGGCAGCGGCAGGCCGGTCGCCGCGGCGCTCATTTTCTCGCGCGCGACTTCGTTGGCCTTGTTCACCGCATCGTTGATCGCGGCCGCGATCAGGTCTTCCGCCATCTCGTGATCGGCCAGCGCCGAGGCATCGATGCGCACCTTGCGGCACTCCATCTTGCCCGTCATCGTCACGCTGACCATGCCGCCGCCGGAATTGCCGACCACTTCGATCGTGGCCAGCTCGTCCTGCGCGCGCTGCATGCCCTCCTGCATCTTCTGGGCCTGTTGCATCAATTGGGCAAGATTGCCGCGCATGGTTTACTCCTGGTCATCAAAGGGTCGGATGGAATCGGGCACCACGCGGGCACCGCGCGCCACCAGTTTCTGCACGTCGGGATCGCCCATGAAGGCGTCTTCCGCGGCCTGCTGGCGCGCATCGCGTTCGCGCGAGTTGCGCTGGTGCAGGGAATCGGCCGGCGCGCCGCCCTGCACGATCTCGATCTGCAGGCGCGGCGTGTAGCCAAGCCTGCCCGCAAGCTGGTCGGCAAGCTGGTTCAGCATCTGCGGACGATTGAAATGATCATGGTCCTGAGACAGTCCCAGCACGATCTGCTCGCCCTGGTGGCGCAACAGCACGGCATGCGCGGCCATTTCGCGAACGGCGCCGCGCAACGCGGCCGACGCGACGAAATCCGGCCAGTCCTGCGGCTGCATCGCCGTTTGAGTTGATGGTGTCGCCGCATTCGCGGACGGCGCAGGTTCGATGCTGGCCGTGCGTTGCGGAGGGGGAGATACCGCTTCCCGCACCGGCGCGGGCGTCGGCGCACGCATCGGTGGCGGAGATTGCGGACTTGCCATCGATTCGCGCAGGGCGGCGCGCGCCGCTTCCGCCCCCGCAGGCGATCCACCGCGCGATGATGCAACAGGCGAAGGTGCGGCAGGCGACGCCACATTCGATGGCCCCGCCATCGATGCCGGCGCCTGCACGTTCCGGCCGGGGCGGAACGCCAGCATCCGCAGCAATGTCATCTCGAAGCCGGCGCGCGGGCTCGGCGCATAGGCGAGATCGCGGCGGCCGTTTAACGCCATCTGGTACCACAGCTGCACCAGTTCGGGCCGCGTCGCTGCCGCCAATGCCTCGATGTCGACACCATCGGCCGCGACTTCGGTCTTCGGCACAAGTTGGCGCACCTGCACGCGATGCAGGGCGTCGGCCAGCGCATCCAACACGTGTGACCAGTCCGGCGAGAACTCGGCCAGTGCAGCGGTTTCCGCCATCACGCGTTCGCCATCGTTCGCAGCCAATGCATCCAGCAGCGCGCCGATGCGGGCCCGATCGACGCTGCCAAGCATGGTCGCGACCGCGGCATCCCCCAATTGCCCACCCGTGTAGGCAATCGCCTGATCGAGCAGCGACAGGCCATCGCGCAGGCTGCCGTCGGCGGCCTTGCTCAATTGCCGGATCGCCCCGTCCTCGAACGCGATCCCTTCCGCGGCGAGGATCTTGCGCATCTGGCCGTCGATCTGCTGCAGGTCGAGGCGCTTGAGGTTGAACTGCAGGCAGCGCGATAGCACCGTCACCGGCAATTTCTGCGGATCGGTGGTCGCGAGCAGGAACTTCACGTGGCCCGGCGGCTCTTCCAGCGTCTTAAGCAAGGCATTGAAGGCCGACTTCGAGAGCATGTGCACTTCGTCGATCAGGTAGACCTTCACCCGTCCGCGCGACGGCATGTACTGGGCGTTGTCGATCAGCTCGCGGACGTCGTCGACACCGGTATTCGAGGCGGCGTCGATTTCCAGCAGGTCGATGTAGCGGCCGGCGTCGATATCGCGGCAGGTCGCGCATTCACCGCAGGGTTCGGCCGAGCTGCCCTGCTCGCAGTTCAGCGATTTGGCGAAGATGCGCGCGATGGTGGTCTTGCCGACACCGCGCGTCCCGGTGAACAGGAAGGCGTGGTGGACCCGGCCCGTGTCCAGAGCATTGGTCAGCGCACGCACCACGTGTTCCTGCCCCACCAGTTCCGAAAACCGCTTGGGGCGCCATTTGCGCGCAAGGACGAGATAGCTCATGGGGGTGATTTTGCCACGCCCTGCCCCCTGCAGGTACAATGGCCGGCTAGCACGGAGAGGTGTCCGAGTGGTTGAAGGAGCACGCCTGGAAAGTGTGTAAGCGTCTAAACCGCGCTTCGGGGGTTCGAATCCCCCTCTCTCCGCCAGATTGCACGAGAGCCCCGGCCAGCCGGGGCTTTTTTGTAGCAGAATTGTCACTTTCGCCGTCCCGGCCAGCGAGGCGCACGCCCCATGTTTTCACTGCAGACGATCTTCGGTTCCGGCAAGCAGTTCTTCGATTTGCTGGATGAAGCGGCCGACGCCGCGCATGAAAGCACCAAGGCGCTGTACCAGATGCTGAAGGACCCGGCCCGCAATCCGGCACTGGACGCCTTCAAGCTGGCCCGCCAGCGCGAGCGCGTCGCCTCCGACAAGATCAACCACGCGCTGGTCGACAGCTTCATCACCCCGATCGAGCGCGAGGACATCGAAGCGCTGAGTTCGGCGCTGTACAAGATCCCCAAGCAGGTCGAGCGCTTCGCCGACCGCTATGCGCTGGCCAGCCATCGCCTCGGCGGCATCGATTTCGCCCCGCGCGCATCCATGCTGGAACAAGCCGCCGGGGTCGTGGTGCAGATGGTGCAAGGACTCCACCACATGAACCTGGAGGAGATGAGCAAGCTCAACGAGCGCCTGCGCGTCCTCGAGGCCGAGGCCGACCGCCTGATCCTCGAACTCCATCGCGACATCTATTCCGGACGGCTCGATGCCGGCGAGATGTTCCTGCTCAAGGAGTTCTTCGAGATCCTCGAGAAGGCGATCGACCGCTGCCGCGAAGCCGGCGTGGTCGCCTACCAGATCGTGCTGAAGAATTCCTGAGACCGCCGCCATGCTGGCTCTTCTGTTGCTGGTGATCGTCGCCGCGCTGGTGTTCGAGTTCATCAACGGCTTCCACGACACCGCCAATTCGATCGCGACCGTGGTCGCAACCAAGGTGCTGACGCCGGGCAAGGCGGTGATGCTGGCCGCCGCGATGAACCTCGTCGGTGCGTTCTTCGGCACCGCCGTCGCCAAGACGATTTCGTCCGGCCTGATCGACACCCAGGTCGCGCAAGTCACCTCCCAGGTGATCCTGTGCGCGCTGCTCGGCGGCATCAGCTGGAACCTGATCACGTGGTGGCTCGGACTGCCGTCCTCGTCCTCTCACACGCTGATCGGCGGGCTCTGCGGCGCGGTGCTGGCATCGTCCCACGGCAACTGGCACGCGTTGATGTGGTCGCACGCCGGTGACGGCGGCTGGACCACCAACAAGGGCATCCTGTGGAAGGTGCTGGTGCCGATGGTGTCCTCGCCGATCGCAGGTTTCGTGCTGGGCGTGCTGATCCTCGGGTTGCTTTACGCCATCATCGCCGCGCTGCATCGCGCAGGCGGCCCGCTTGCGCGCATCGCCCGCCCGCGCTGGGTCAATGCCTTCTTCGGCAAGGCGCAGGTCGTTTCCGCCGCCTACATGGGTTTCGCCCATGGCAGCAACGATGCGCAAAAGACCATGGGCATCATCGCGCTGGCGCTGTTCGGCGCCCAGGCAGCGGGCACGCTCGACAACCTGCCGGAATGGTTGTCGTTCCTGCATCCGTCCAGCAGCGACAACTCGCATATCGACACCTGGATCATCGCGACCTGCGCCTTGGTGATGGCGATCGGCACCGCGACCGGCGGCTGGCGCATCATCAAGACGCTCGGCCACAAGATGGTGAAACTGCAGCCGATCGACGGTTTCGCCGCGGAAACGGCCTCGGCGACCATCCTCATCACCGCTGCGCATTTCGGCATGCCGGTATCGACCACCCACAGCATTTCGACCGCAATCATGGGCGTCGGTTTCGGCAAGAATCCGCGCGCACTGCGCTTGACCGTGATCGAACGCATCGTCTGGGCATGGATCCTCACCATTCCCGCCGCCGGCACGATGTCGTGGGCGATGTTCCGCATCGCAGAGGGATTCGGCTGGGCCTGATCATCTGTTAAACTGCGCGCCGCGGAATCGCTTTCCGCTTGGCGCAAGCCTCTATGGCGGCCCCGTCGGCCCCTCGCGACGCTAGTTCGAAAACCCCGCCAGGGCCGGAAGGCAGCAACGGTATTGAATGACGCGTGCGCCGAGGATCGTTGGCGGGGCCGTCACCTTTTCAGGGCCCGATCGGCCGCGGCGTCGGCAGCGCAATCACTTCCCCCGGTTCCGCGACACGCGCACCCTGGCCGCGCATGACCTGCGCTTCCTGCGGCGAACCATAGTGGTAGAGGATGCAGCGTGCGCGCGTTTCCGCATCGTATTCGCGCAGGAAATCGTCGAACCCGGTATGCGACGGATTGCCGTGCAATCCGCAATCGTGGGCGATCACTTCGCCGGCATTGGCGACCACGCGCAACACTTCCGGAACCGGCCGGGTGTCACCGGTCCACACCACGCTGCCGGGCAAGCGCAATCCATAGGCGGATTTCGGCCAGTGATGGCGCACCGCGAACGTTTCCAGATGCAGGCCTTCGCGCCAGAAACGATCCCCGACCGGAATCAACCGGAATGCTTCCCAGAAATTGACGCCGCCTTCGGCCAGCACGTTCGGATAATCGCCGACGCGCTGGTGCAACAGCGGCACCACGCTGGCCGGGCAATACACCCGCACGCCGCCGCGCAGTGCTTCATCGAACCACGCACCGACGAACAGCCGTTCGAAACCACCAACGTGATCGAGATGGGTATGGGTGATGTACAGCGCCCTCGGATATTCGCCGTAGGTGGCCAGATAGTGATCAAGACCCTCCGCACCGCAGTCGATGGTCAGCCATGGCCGGCCATCGCGTTCGATCGTCGCCATCGCCGAGCCGAGACTGCCCGCAGCCGACGCATTGCCAACGCCGTGGAAGCGCAACGACCACGTCATGGTCATGCCTGTCCTCCTTGCGCACGATAGCCCGCATGCAGCGTGTCGATCACGTGCTGCACATACATCGGGGATTGTCCGGCCCCGACTTTGCGGATCGAACGTTCCAGCCGCGCCATGTTGTCCTCAGAACTGCGACGATCCGGTTTTGCGTGGAGGCGGCTCTTGTCGAAATCGATCAGCCACGATTTGCAGGCGGCATCGAACAGGATGTTGTGGGCGTTGAGATCGCCGTGTTCGAGGCCGGCGGCATGGAAGCGCGCGATCATCGCGCCGGCATCGTGCCACCCGCTTTCGTTCCCGGTTCCCGCTGCGATCTCCGACGCGAATGTATGCGCGTCGGGAATCCTCGCGATGAGGATCGCCGCGCGATAGGTCGCGCCATCGCGCCACCACGCCGCCGCGATCGGCGCGGGAACCGGCAATCCGCGCACCTGCAGGGCATCGAGCAGGCGCAACTCGGCGACACTGCGCACGCGCTCCTCGCCACCCCACAGATAGCGATCCTGGCTCAACCTCGCCATCGCGCCACCACGACGGTAATGGCGCAGCACGCCATCGCCGAAGGGGCCATGCACGAACCACGCACTGCCGCGCCCACCGGACTGCACCGGCTGCGCAGCCAAATCCGCCGACGCAGGATCGAACCACCATGCCTGCGGCTGCGGCATGCCGATCGCGCCCAGCATCGCCGGAGCGTCGCCTGCAGCCGTGGTAGTTTGATGCGCCATCGCCATGCAACGAGTCTAGCAACGTCGTGCGCCCGTCATCCGGTTTGCCCCGCAACATCTGCCTGCTGCGCCTGTCCGCGCTCGGCGACGCCACCCATGTGGTCCCGCTGGTGCGCACACTGCGCAAGGCATGGCCGGAAGTCGCGCTGACCTGGATCATCGGCAAGGGCGAGCACAAGCTGCTGGCCGGACTGGAAGGCGTGGAGTTCGTCGAATACGACAAGTCCAGCGGCTTCAAGGGCATGCGCGCACTCGGGCGCTCGCTGCGCGCATTGCAACCACAAGGCTTCGATGCGCTGTTGCAGATGCAGGTCGCCGCGCGCGCGAACCTGCTTTCGGCGTTCGTGCCGGCGCGGCTGCGCGTCGGCTACGACCGTTCGCGCTCCAAGGATCTGCATGGGCTGTTCATCAACGCGCGGATCGAGGATCGTCCGGGCATCCACGTCCTTGACGCGATCGGCAGCTTCTGCGAACCGCTGGGCCTAAAGCAGACCGAGGTGGTGTGGGATCTGCCCGTTCCGCGGGAAGCGCATGACTGGGCACGCGCGCAATGGGACGACGACGGCCGCCGCACATTGTTGATCTCGCCCTGCTCCAGCCACACGCGCCGCAACTGGTACCCGGATCGCCACGCAGCACTGGCCGATCATGCCGTCGCGCAAGGCTGGCGGATCGTGTTGTGCGGCGGTCGCAGCGAGCTGGAGCGCACGACAGGCGCTGAAATACTCGCTGCAATGGGATCACGCGACCAGGTACTCGACCTGATCGGCAAGGACACCCTCAAGCAGTTGCCTGCACTGCTCGCCCGCGCCGACCTGGTGGTGACGCCTGATTCGGGCCCGATGCACATCGCCAACGCGATGGGCAGCAAGGTGCTGGGCCTGCACGCCGCCAGCAATCCAGTGCGCAGCGGCCCGTACTCGGACCGCCGCTTCTGCGTCGATCGTTATGATGACGCCGCGCGCAAATACCTGGGAAAACCCGCTTCGGAGCTGAAATGGGGTACCAAGATCGAGCACGACGGCGTGATGGAACTGATCACGGTGGATGATGCGATCGCGGCGTTCGAGCGCTATCGCAGCGACTTCAGCTGATCAGGCGCCCGACCCCGTGCCGTAATCCTGGTACGACTTCTCTTCCACGTATGTCGACCCCAATGCGAGGTTGATGTCCTTCTTGATCTTCGCACGAACATCGTTCTCGAAGTAGACGCTGCGCGCCAGCTTGATGAACTCGGCATCGAAGGCCTGGGCCTTTTCCTTCAGGCGGATGTCATCCTCGATCACCCACAGACGCTCGTTCACTGCTTTCAACTGCGCGCGCAGATCGCTGATGTCATGCGCCGAGGCCGGATGCGCCTCCCAGGTGCGCTCGGCCGCCGCCAGTTCGTTGCGGACATTGGCGAGCTTGGCAGGATCACCCATGCGCTCGGACTTGATCTGCAGGATCGCGATCTTGTCCAGCAATTCGCCATAGGACACGGGGACGAGCAGTTCGGACATCTTGGCTCCGGCGGGTTGCCGCATGGACTAGGTAGCCGTATCATACCCGGCTCGCTGCACCCATTCGGAGAGGTGGCAGAGTGGTTGAATGTACCTGACTCGAAATCAGGCGTACGTTTATAGCGTACCGAGGGTTCGAATCCCTCCCTCTCCGCCAGTTTCGCAAACGCCCCCTAGTGGGGCGTTTTTGTTTTTTGCGTATCATCCCTGCCATGTATGAATTCGGCCACCTCACCCACCCCGGGCTTCGGCGCAGTCTCAACGAGGACACCTACCACGGCGAAGGAACGCTGGGCCTGTGGCTGGTGGCCGACGGCATCGGTGGACACGACTTTGGCGAAATCGCCAGCGCACTCGCGCGCGAGGCCGTGGTGCGCGAGGTGCGCGACGGCACGCCACTGGTGCAGGCCGTGCGCATCGCCGGCGAGGACATCGTGCGGGCATCGCGCCGGCGCTCCGAAGCGCTGCCGATGGGCACGACGGTGGTTGCCGCGCTGGTCCGCGGCGACCACTTCGAAGTGGCGTGGGTCGGCGACAGCCGCGCCTACCTGTGGCGCCCCGGCCAGGGCTTGCTGCAACTCACCCAGGATCACAGCCACGTCGAGGAGCTGGTCATCCAGGGCATCCTGACCCGTGACGAAGCCCGCGCCCACCCGCAGCGCAAGATGGTCACCCAGGCACTCGGCGTCACCGATCCGGGCCAGCTCAATATCGAACGCATCAGCGGCGATTTCGCCAAGGAAGCACAACTCTTGTTGTGCAGCGACGGCCTGACCGAGCATGTCGACGATCAGGCGATCGGGCGCGTCCTTGCCAATACCGGCTGCAGCGCGCAGGAGAGTGTCGATACGCTGGTCGCCGCGGCGCTCGATGGCGGCGGCTCCGACAACATCACTGCGGTGCTGATCCGCAACAACTGATTACCGGGGCCACAGCACCCGGCCGTCCTTCGCCTTCTTCGCGATCGCCGCCATGCGCGCTTCGTGGGCATCGATGTCGGCTGCGGACACCGTTACACGCGGACGCACGCCGGCATCACCCGTCGGCATCCATGACGGCACCACGACTTCGACGGCACCATCGCTGCCTGCATCGAAGCCGATCTCGCCCTGCCCCGAGGTCATCGCCAGATAGGCTTCGGCCAGCAGCTGGGCGTCGAGCAAGGCGCCGTGCAGCTGGCGATGCGAATTGTCCACGCCCAGGCGACGGCACAACGCATCCAGCGAGTTGCGCTGGCCGGGATATTTCTGGCGCGCCAATGCCAGCGTGTCCAGGACGCCGGCATGATCCTCGATCCTGCCGTAGCGATCGCCCGCCAGTGACAACTCGTGGTCGAGGAAGCCGACGTCGAACGCGGCGTTGTGGATCACCAACTCGGCGCCATCGATGAAGGCGATGAAATCGTCGATGATGTCGGCGAACAGCGGCTTGTCGGCGAGGAAGTCGAGCGTCAGCCCGGTGACTTCCTGCGCGCCCGATTCGAATTCGCGCTGCGGATTGATGTAGACGTGGAAGGTCTTGCCGCTCGGCCGCCGTTCCAGCAATTCCACGCAACCGATTTCCACCACGCGGTTTCCGATCTTCCATTCCAGACCGGTGGTTTCGGTGTCGAGCACGACCTGGCGCATCAGGCTGCCATCTCCTTCATCTTGATTGCCTCATCGCGCGCCAGCATGTCGACGCGTTCGTTGTCGGGATCGCCGGCATGGCCCTTCACCCACTTCCATTCGACCTGGTGGTTCGCCCGCGCCTCATCCAGTCGCTGCCACAGGTCCTGGTTCTTCACCGGATCGCCACCCGCGGTCTTCCAGCCACGCCGACGCCAGCCCGCCAGCCATTCGGAAATGCCTTGCTGCACGTAGCGCGAATCGGTATGCAACGCGACCTGGCACGGCTCGGTCAACGCTTCGAGCGCGCGGATCGCCGCCATCAATTCCATGCGGTTGTTGGTGGTCTGCGCTTCGCCGCCATGCAGCTCGCGCTCGTGGGCGCCATAACGCAGCAACGCCGCCCAGCCCCCGGGACCGGGATTGCCAAGGCAGGCGCCATCGGTATGCGCCTCGATCCGCTTCTTGCCAGGACTCATGCCGGAGTCAGCGCCGGGCTGGGCACACGCGCGCGCTTGATCGTGAGGGGGAGCGATCGCTTCTCCGCGCACAGGCGATACGCCGCACGCGCACCCGCGCCGATCTGTACCGCGGAAATCCGCTGCGCATTCCACGCCGGGCCGATGCCTTCGGCCACTGCCTCGGGTTCGAAGCCATGGCGGCGCAGGTGCCGGCGCCAGGTGAACGGCTCGGCATCGGAAACGCCCTGGCGCCACCAATAGCGCCGATAGGGCGACAACGGATTGAGGCTGAACAGCCACAGCCTGCCGCCCGGCACCAGGACACGATTGGCTTCCACCAGCGCGTCCTCGCGGGCCAGCCCGCAATCGCCGGCGTGCTGCAGGACGACAGTACCGACCGATTCACTCGCCAGTGGCCAGCGATCCACCGCGCAGCCGACGTCGCCAGCGAGAGCATCAATGCCATCCACCCGCAGCCACAACAGATGGCGATCTTCGGCCTCGACAGGTCGCTCGGCGGGAGAAATGCAGACCCAGGGCAGTCCCGGACGCTCATCCCCGGCGCGCGCCAGCAATGGCTGTTCGCAGGCCAGCACCAACCGCCCATGGGCAGTTCCGAACCAGTCCCGTGCGGGCAGGTCGGGTTGACGGATGGGCAACAGGCTCGGCATGGTGCCTAGTGTACGGCCCACCGTCTCAATCGATGGCACGACCCGATCCCATTCCCGCGTACGAGGACAACTACATCTGGCTCCTGCGCGACGGGCCGGCGACTCTTGTTGTCGATCCCGGCGATGCCGCGCCGGTGATCGCACGCCTGGGCAAGACGCGACCGACGGCGATCCTCATCACCCATCATCACTGGGACCACATCGACGGCGTGCCGGAACTGCATGCTCGCTGGCCGGATGTGCCGATATTCGCGCCCGACGATCCGCGCATTCCGATCGCGACGCAGCGCGTTTCCGACGGCGACGTGGTTGAAATCGGGCCGTGGCGCTTCGAGGCGATCGCGGTGCCCGGGCACACGCAAACGCAGGTCGCCTATTCCGGCGAAGGCTTGGTCTTCTGCGGCGACTCGATGTTCAGCCTCGGCTGCGGCCGCCTGTTCGAAGGCACGCCGGCGCAGATGCTCGATTCGCTCGATCGTCTTGCGGCTCTTCCGGGAGACACCCTGCTCTGCTGCACCCACGAATACACCGCCGCCAATGCCCGCTTCGCGCTTGCGGTGGAACCCGGCAACACTGCGCTGGAACAACGCGCCGCCCAGGTCGCATCGTTGCGCGCCAACAACGCAGCGACACTGCCATCCACCATCGACTCCGAACGTGCCTGCAATCCGTTCCTGCGGGTCGATTCGCCGGAAATCCTGCAATCGCTTGCGAAACACCTTGGCCATCCGCCCGAAGGTCGCGTCGAAGCGTTCGCCGCATTGCGCAGCTGGAAGGATGGTTTCCGATGACGGGGCTGCGCCAAGGCATGTCCCTCGCCCTGGCACTCTTCGCCGCACCCTGCGTTTTGGCTGCCGACGACACCACCACCGGTGCTGCCGTGCTCACGCAATTCCAGGCGCACTTGGCCTCGCCCGGCTGTGATGATGCCTCCGCGACCTGGCGACGCCACTACGCGCCATTCGTGCGCCGGCTGATCGATCCGCGCGATCCCGCATTGGCACGCTTCGACTACGTGCTGACACGCATGACAGAAGCCGGCCTGCCCAGCGAATACGCCATCATCCCCTTCGTCGAAAGCCACTACGAGCCGGACCAGCGCAGCGGCATCGGTCCGGCCGGACTGTGGCAGTTCACCGCCCAGACCGCGCGTGCCCACGGCCTCAAGATCGGCGGCGGCCGCGACGACCGCATGTCGATGGAAGCCTCCACCCGCGCCGCGATCACCTACCTCAAGACCCTTCATCGCCAGTTCGGCGGCAACTGGCGAACCACCGTCATGGCCTACAACGCCGGTGACGGCCGCATGCGCATGGCCCAACGCCGGGGTGGCGCCGGCCTCTCCTTCATCACCCGGATTTACCCGGACAAAATCCACGCCATCGCCTGCGACATCCTCGACCGCGGCGACAGCGAACACTGGAAGGCGCCGCTGCAACGCCAGCTGCCACGCCTGAAACTGCCCAGCGTATTGCGGCCGAAAGGCTGAAGCCTACGCCCGCGAAGGGTGACGCCGGGCGTCGCGGCGGGCACACTGTCTGCTTTCCAAGCGACACAGGTGTCATCCATGGGGTTCCTGCAGGGCAAACGCGCACTCATCACCGGCATCGCCAGCCAGCGTTCCATCGCCACCGGCATCGCCGAGGCCATGCATCGCGAGGGCGCCGAACTCGTCCTCACCTACCAGAACGAGAAGCTGAAATCCCGAGTGGAAGATGCCGCCGCGGAATACGGCGCCAAGCTGGTCCTGCCGCTGGACGTCGCCGACGATGCCCAGATCAACGAGTGCTTCGCGCAGCTGGGCCAGCACTGGGACGGCCTCGACATCCTCGTCCACTGCATCGCCTTCGCCCCGCGCGAAGCGATCGAAGGCGACTTCCTCGACGGCATCACCCGCGAGAACTACCACATCGCCCACGACATCAGCGCCTATTCGCTGGCCGCCCTCGGCAAGGCCGCGCGTCCGCTGATGAAGGGCCGCAACGGTGCCATCCTCACCCTGAGCTATCTCGGCGCGGAACGCGCGCTCGCCAACTACAACACCATGGGCGTGGCCAAGGCCAGCCTTGAAGCCACGGTGCGTTACATGGCGATGAGCGTCGGCCCGGAAGGCACCCGCGTCAACGCGATCTCGGCCGGCCCGATCCGCACGCTGGCGGCGTCCGGCGTCGCCAATTTCCGCAAGATGCTGACCCAGTTCGAAGCGGTCGCGCCGCTGCGCCGCACGGTCACGATCGAGGACGTCGGCAACACGGCCGCCTTCCTGTGCTCCGACCTCGCCAAGGGCATCACCGGCGAAGTGACCTACGTCGATTCCGGCTACAACATCATGGGCATGAGCGGGATCGAGTGATCGCGACCCCAGCGTCAACAAAAAGCCCGGCGTTCGCCGGGCTTTTTTTGTGCGTGATTCGATCGACTGCGCTTACAACCTGTCTTCCGCAACCGTGACCTTGAACAGCTTGCGGATCGCCTTGATGTAGCCGTCGGCCGATGCCTGGCCGTTGGCCTGCGCGATCTGCTGCATCAGGTTCACGCGCATTTCCGGCGGGAATGCCGCGGGATCGCCGGCCTTGACCGATTCCACCGCGAACACCAGCCAGCCGCCATCCGGCAGTTGCACCTTGCCGGCGCTCTGCTTGCCGGCAGCCGGGCGCGCCGTGGAGAAGATCGCCTTGTTGATGGCCGGTGTCGGCGCGTTGCCGCGTGGCAGGGTCTGCGCCGGTTGCACCTGCAGCGACTGCGTCGCGGCGACCTGCGCGATCGTCTGGCCGTCCGTGATCGCCTTGATCATGGCATCGGCGCGCGCAGCGGCGGCCTTGCTGGCGCGATCGGCACGGACATCGGCGATCACCTGGTCATTGACCTCGGCCATCGGGCGCTGGCGCGCCGGCGTGTAGTCGAGCACGTGGATCATCACCGAATGACCGGGGGCGATCGTGACCGGATCGCTCACGCCCTTGTTCTTGAGCAAGGTGTCGGAGAAGGCAACACGACGCACCGCAGGCTCGGCGAGCACGCCCTGGACGTTCACTGGCGTCACCGGGCCGACCTTCTCGAACGGCAGCTTCTGGGCAGCAGCAGTCGCGGCGAAGCTCGCCGGGTTCTTGTAGGCCTCGTCGGCCAGCACGCCCATCGCGGTATTGACCGCCTTGTCGTTCGCCGTCTTCGCGAGCGCCTTCTCGATTTCGGGGCGCGCTTCCTCGAAGGTGATGACCTTGCCTTCCTTGACGTCGCGCAACTGGATGACGTGGAAGCCGAAGTCCGAACGCACCGGCGCGCTGATGTCGCCCTTCTTCAATGCAAACAACGCGTCTTCGAACGGCTTGACCATGCCGCCGTCGTGCGCCACCCAACCGAGGTCACCGCCCTTGGCCTTCGAACCGACGTCGTCGGAATTCGCCTTGGCCAGCGCGGCGAAATCCGCGCCCGGCGCCTTGGCCTGCTCGGCCAACTGCTCTGCCTTGGCCTTCGCCGCAGCCACGGCCTCGGGCTTGGCGTCCTTGGCCACGGCGACGAGGATGTGCGATGCCAGGCGCTGGTCGGGGGCAACGTACTTGGCCTTGTCGGCGTCGTACTGCTTGCGCAGCTGCGCCTCGTCGATCACTGCCGGCGCCATCTTGGCCGGATCGCCGTCGACCACTTCGAACGTCGCGACCATTGGCTGCATGTATTGCGTGCCATGCGCGGAATACCACGCCTTGGCCTCGGCAGCGCTCACCGGCGCGGCATCGGCAACCGCGGGCACGGCCACGGCTTGCACTTCGCGCTGCTCGGTCAGGGTGTTCATCAGGCGGGCGGTTTCGGCCGGGGTGACGAAATCGCTGAGCGCGATGCGCCCTGCCAGCGCTTCGCGGCGCAGGCCATCACGGATCTCGGCCTCGAACGACTCCGGCGACTGCGGCGGGTTCAACGTCGCCAGCGTGCGCTGGTAGGTCGCCAGGTCGAACTTTCCATTGACCTGGAAATACGGAATCGTTTCGATGCTCTTGCGAACCGATGCATCGGAGACGCTGATGCCGTTGCGATCGGTCACCATCAGCATCACGCGCTGGTCGATCATCTGGTCCAGCACCCTGCGCTTGTTGTCGGCGCTTTCGAACTGCTGGCTGTCGAAGGCATCGCCCATCTGCTGCCGCTGCTGCTGGCGCATCTGGTCGAATTGCTGGCGGAACTCCTGCTGGCTGATGTCCTCGGTCGTCCACAGCTTGCTGAGCGGCCAGAACGAAGGCGCCGACTTCCACCACGTCGGCGGCGCCTGGACGCGCGCGACGTAGGTGTCGTTGCGCCCGCCCACGTACTGCTCGATGCCGAACAGGGCAAAGGGAATGATCAGCAATCCGAGGATGGTGGTGGCGATCCAGCCGGAGGTCTTTTCGCGAAGTGCTTGCAGCATCGATAGGGTCTTGGTTTCAGCCGACCGCGAAGTGTAACGCGAGCGGAAATGTCCGGGCAAAACAAAAGGCGCCTTGCGGCGCCTTGTGCGTTTCTCATGGCGGAGCGGACGGGACTCGAACCCGCGACCTCCGGCGTGACAGGCCAGCATTCTAACCAGCTGAACTACCGCTCCGTTGAGTTGGAAAGAATATCGTGTCCATGATGAATGCGCAAGCATCCCTGACGCGTTTTTTCTAAAACAAAACACCCGGCACGTGGCCGGGTGTCGAAGTGGTGGGCGCTGAGGGTTTCGAACCCCCGACCCTCTCCGTGTAAAGGAGACGCTCTACCGCTGAGCTAAGCGCCCGTGCAATCAGCCGATCGCGTCCTTCAGGCCCTTGCCGGCCTTGAAGCCCGGAACCTTGGCAGCCGGAATGTTGATGGTTTCGCCGGTCTTCGGGTTGCGACCCTGGCGGGCAGCGCGCGAGCGCACTTCGAAGGTGCCGAAGCCGACCAGCGTCACTGCATCGCCCTTCTTCAGCGTGCTGCCGACCACCGAGATCACGGCGTCGACGGCGCGCGTCGCGTCCATCTTGGACAGACCGGCGGCAACGGCCACGGCATCGATGAATTCACCTTTGTTCATGTGTACTCCTACGTTGGGGGATCGAGCGGGTCGATCATGAAAAGCCAGTCGGGACGCCTCGGGCGGCCGTAGGGCAAAAGACGGGAGGATTCCCGGTGCGGAATGGTTCCGCCATGGACTAGCCAAGCCGGGCCGTTATACCAGCCGTTTCCGCGCTTCCGCAACCGCACCCGTTTATGGCAGGCACGGCCGCGCGGGGGCTGGCATTCAGGCAAATCAGTGCTTGATGCCGCGCTCCTTGGCCGATTCGCGCCGGCGGCGCGCGGCCGGCGGCACCGGCAGGGTAGCCTCGGCGCTGGCGGTTTCACGGGGTGAGATCGGGCGTTCAAGCGCCAGGTCGAGCACCTCGTCGATCCACTTCACCGGCACTATCTTCATGCCTTCGGTCACGGATTTCGGCAGGTCGACCAGGTCCTTGCGGTTCTCGTCCGGGATCAGCACGGTCTTGATGCCGCCGCGCAGCGCGGCGAGCAGCTTCTCCTTCAACCCGCCGATCGCAGTCACGCGTCCGCGCAGGGTGATCTCGCCGGTCATCGCGACATCCGCGCGTACCGGGATCTTGGTCAGCGACGACACCAGCGCCGTCGTCATCGCGGCACCGGCGCTCGGACCGTCCTTGGGCGTGGCGCCGTCAGGCACGTGCAGGTGGATGTCGAACTTCTGCAGGAAGTCGTGCTCGATGCCGAGGCGCTCGGCGCGCGAACGCACCACCGACAACGCGGCCGACGCAGATTCCTTCATTACGTCGCCAAGCTGGCCGGTGAGGATCATCGCGCCCTTGCCCGGGACCAGCGCCGACTCGATCTGCAGCAGGTCGCCACCGACTTCGGTCCAGGCCAGGCCGGTGACCATGCCGATCTCGTTCTCGACTTCGGCGCGGCCATAGTCGAAGCGGCGCACGCTCAGGTACTTGTCGAGATTGCCGTCGTTGACCACCACGGTCTTCGGCTTGCGCTTGCCCTTCTGCGGCTGCGGGCCGGCCAGCGCGATTTCCTTCACCACCTTGCGGCAGATCCGCGCGATCTCGCGCTCGAGGTTGCGCACGCCGGATTCGCGCGTGTAGTAGCGCACGATGTCCTGCACCGCGCTGCCTTCGATCTTCAGCTCGCCGTCGCGCAGGCCGTTGGCCTTCATCTGCTTGGGCACGAGGTAGCGCATCGCGATGTTGAGCTTCTCTTCCTCGGTGTAGCCGGGGATGCGGATCACTTCCATGCGGTCGAGCAGCGGCCCGGGGATGTTCATCGAGTTGGAGGTGGCGATGAACATCACTTCGCTGAGGTCGAGGTCGACTTCGAGGTAGTGGTCGTTGAAAGTGTGGTTCTGCTCGGGATCGAGCACTTCCAGCAGCGCCGACGACGGATCGCCGCGGAAGTCCATCGCCATCTTGTCGATTTCATCGAGCACGAACAGCGGGTTCTTCGCCCCGACCTTGTTGAGGTTCTGGACGATGCGGCCCGGCATCGAGCCGACGTAGGTACGGCGATGGCCGCGGATCTCGGCTTCATCGCGCACGCCGCCCAGCGCCATGCGCACGAACTTGCGGTTGGTGGCCTTGGCGATGCTCTGTCCGAGCGAGGTCTTGCCGACACCCGGCGGTCCGACCAGGCACAGGATCGGGCCCTTCATCTTCGACACGCGCGACTGCACGGCGAGATATTCGAGGATGCGGTCCTTGACCTTGTCGAGGCCGAAGTGGTCGGCGTCGAGCACTTCCTGCGCGACCTTGAGGTCCTTGCGCACCTTCGAGCGCTTCTTCCACGGCACGCCGAGCAGCCAGTCGAGGTAGTTGCGCACCACGCCGGCTTCCGCCGACATCGGCGACATCTGGCGCAGCTTGGCGTACTCGGCCTTGGCCTTTGCTTCGACCGCCTTGGGCATGCCGGCGTCTGCGATCTTCTTGCCGAGCGCGTCGAGTTCGTTGCCGCCACCGCCTTCCTCGCCCTCGCCCAGCTCCTTCTGGATCGCCTTCATCTGCTCGTTGAGGTAGTACTCGCGCTGGCTCTTCTCCATTTGCGACTTCACGCGGCCGCGGATCTTCTTCTCGAGCTGTTGCACGTCGAGCTCGCCATCGACCAGGCCGATCAGCAGTTCGAGTCGTTCGCCGACATCGACGGTTTCCAGCAGCTTCTGCTTGTCCGACAGGCGCACCGACAGATGCGCGGCGATGCTGTCGGCAATGCGCGCCGGATCATCGAGCGTCTGCAACGTCTGCATCAGTTCCGGCGGCAGCTTGCGGTTGGTCTTGAGGTATTGCTCGAACAGCCCGGTCAGCGAACGGCTGAGCGCCTCGACCTCCTGGAGGTCACGCTCGGGGGGCTGCGGCAATGCATGGTGCCTGCCATACAGCGCGCCTTCGTGCGTCTCGACACCGTTGACCCCGACGCGCTCGGTGCCCTCCACCAGCACCTTGATGGTGCCGTCGGGAAGCTTGAGCAACTGCAGCACCTGGGCCAGCGCGCCCACCGAATAGAGATCGCCCTGGGCCGGGTCGTCGATGTCCGGGGAGGTCTGCGCCACCAGCAGGATGCGCTTGTCGCCTTCCATCGCCACTTCCAGCGCCTTGATCGATTTCTCGCGCCCCACGAACAGCGGAATCACCATGTGCGGGAACACCACCACGTCGCGCAGCGGCAATACCGGCAGCGCCTCTTCGGGCAGGATCGTCGGGCTGGGCTGGCTGGGTTTCACGCTCATTCAATTGCTCCGGTGCGGCAACCGCCGCTTCCAGAAAAGGTGCGGCACGTTCCTGCCATTTGCAAGGGACGCCACCACGTAAAAAATGAACGGGCCGGCACAAGGCCAGCCCGTGGGTTCACGCAACCTGAAGGCACCCGTTTATTCGGCGGCTGCGATCTTCTGCTGCGGTTGCTGGGCACCGGCGTCGTAGATCAGGAACGGCGGCGTCTTGTTGTCGATCACCGATTCGTCCACCACGACCTTGCTGACGTTTTCCAGCGACGGCAGGTCGTACATGGTGTCGAGCAGCACCGATTCGACGATGGTGCGCAGGCCACGCGCGCCGGTCTTGCGCTTGAGCGCCTTGCGGGCGATCGCGGCAAGCGCTTCCGGGCGGAATTCCAGCTCCACGCCTTCCATCTCGAACAGCTTGCGGAACTGCTTGGTGATGGCGTTCTTCGGCTCGGAAAGGATCTTCACCAGCGCGGTTTCGTCCAGTTCCTCGAGCGTCGCGACCACCGGCAGGCGGCCGACGAATTCGGGGATCAGGCCGAACTTGATCAGGTCTTCCGGTTCGACGTCGGCCAGCACCTTGCCGGTATCGGCCTTGCGCTCCGACGACTTCACCTTGGCGCTGAAACCGATGCCGCCAGCTTCGGTGGTGCGCTGCTGGATGATCTTGTCGAGGCCGGCGAACGCGCCGCCGACGATGAACAGGATGTTGCGGGTATCGACCTGCAGGAATTCCTGCTGCGGATGCTTGCGCCCGCCCTGCGGCGGAATGCTGGCGACGGTGCCTTCGATCAGCTTGAGCAGCGCCTGCTGCACGCCCTCGCCCGACACGTCGCGGGTGATCGACGGGTTCTCGCTCTTGCGCGAGATCTTGTCGATTTCATCGATGTAGACGATGCCGTGCTGCGCCTTGTCGACGTCGTAGTCGCACTTCTGCAGCAGCTTCTGGATGATGTTCTCCACGTCCTCGCCGACGTAGCCGGCTTCGGTGAGCGTGGTGGCATCGGCCATCGTAAACGGCACGTTGAGCAGGCGCGCCAGCGTTTCCGCCAGCAGCGTTTTGCCCGAACCGGTCGGGCCGACGAGCAGGATGTTCGATTTCGCCAGTTCGATGTCATCGGACTTCTGGCGGCTCTCGATGCGCTTGTAGTGGTTGTACACGGCGACCGCGAGCGTCTTCTTGGCACGCGCCTGGCCGATCACGTACTGGTCGAGGACTTCGAGGATTTCCTGCGGCTTCGGCAGCGCACTGCGGCTCGAGTCGGCCTTCTGCTCGAGTTCCTCGCGGATGATGTCGTTGCAGAGCTCGACGCACTCGTCGCAGATGTACACGCTGGGACCGGCGATGAGCTTGCGGACTTCGTGCTGGCTCTTGCCGCAGAACGAGCAGTACAGGATCTTCGAACTGTCGGTCGTGCGGGTGGTGCGGTCGTCTGTCATTCCCTGTCCTGAGCTCGGGAGAGTGGCTCTCCCGGAAGATAGCATAAGACCGGGCGTCCACTCACGGCATGGACACCCGACCAATTGTGTTGTGAATCAAAGACTTGCTTCAACGCCTGGGCGATCAGCCGGCCTGGATGGTCTCGTCCGGGCGGCGTGCCAGCACCTGGTCGATCAGGCCGTAGGCGCGGGCAGCCTCGGCGTCCTTGAAGTTGTCGCGGTCGGTGTCGTGGCCGATGGTCTCCAGCGACTGGCCCGTGTGCTTGGCAAGGATCTCGTTCAGGCGCTGGCGCAGGGTCAGGATTTCGCGGGCCTGGATCTCGATGTCGGCCGCCTGGCCCTGGGCACCACCCAGCGGCTGGTGGATCATCACCCGCGAATTCGGCAGCGCATAGCGCTTGCCGGCCGCGCCGGCCGCCAGCAACACCGCGCCCATCGATGCCGCCTGCCCCACGCAGATGGTGGAGACGTCGGGCTTGATGAACTGCATGGTGTCGTAGATCGACATGCCGGCGGTGACCACGCCGCCCGGCGAATTGATGTACAGGCTGATGTCCTTCTCGGGGTTCTCGGCCTCGAGGAACAGCAGCTGGGCGACCACCAGGTTGGCGACGTTGTCGTCGATCGGACCGACCAGGAAGATCACGCGCTCCTTGAGGAGGCGCGAATAGATGTCATAGGCGCGTTCGCCACGGCTGGTCTGTTCGACCACCATGGGCACGAGGTTCAGCGAAGTGGCTGGAATCGACGACATGCTCAAGCTCCATATGGGGTGACGCGCCTCGTGACCGTATCAGACCCGGCGTGGCCGGGCGACCTGATTACTCGGCGCGAATCGCGTCCTGGAAGGACATTGCCTGTTCCGTGTGCTGGGCCTGGCCGGCGATCCAGTCGATCACCTGCTCTTCCATCACGCGGTTCTGCAGACCCTGCATGAGTTGGGGATCGTTGCGGTACAAATCAACGACCTGTTGCGGCTCTTCGTAGGTCGAGGCGATCAGGCGCAGGGTTTCGACCAGGCGGTTGGAATCGAGGCTGAGCTTGTTCTGGCGGGCGATCTCGCCAACCAGCAGGCCGACCAGCACGCGCTTGCGGGCGGCATCGGCGTACGGACCCGGGGCGGCTTCGACCACCTGCTGGCCGTTCTGGCGAGCCTGCTCGGCATCGGCATTGGCCATGCCCTGCGCTTCGTCCTGGACCAGGCGCGGCGGCAGTTCGACGCCGGCGAACTCCTTGACCAGCGCTTCGCCGACTTCGCGGCGCAGGCGGTACATCAAGGCACCCTTGAGCTCGCGCTCGAGGTTCTGGCGGATGTCGCTGCGGAACTGCTCCATCTCGCCGCTGCGCACGCCGAAGCTGCGGATGAAGGCCTGGTCGATTTCCGGCAGCTTGGCTTCGGCGATCTGGGTGACCTTGGCGTGGACCTTGGCGGTCTTGCCGGCCAGCGATTCGATGCGCCAGTCAGCCGGGAATTCGATCTCGATGTCCTTCTCGGCGCCGGACTCGACGCCTTCGAGGGCGGTTTCCAGCGCCGGCAGCATCTGCGCCGAACCGAGCACGGTGGAAGCCGACTCGACGCCCTGCGGCGGCATGCGCAGGCCATCGACTTCGCTGCTCATCTCGACATCGACGAGGTCGCCGCTCTTGGCAGCGCGCTGCACCGGCGACCAGCTCTGGCGCTGCATGCGCAGGTTCTCGACCATGCGGTCGATGTCTTCGTCGGTCACTTCCGCGGTGTGGCGGACCACGTTGAGCTTGGCGGCGTCGATGTCGCCGAAATCCGGGACCAGCTCGAAATCGGCGACGTAGGCGAGTTCGCCTTCAGTCGCGGCCTCGCTGTTCGGGACGATGCGCGGGTTGCCGGCAATGCGCAGGTCCTGGCCTTCCACGGCCTTGCCGAAGCCTTCGCGCAGCATGCCGTCGAGGATCTCGCCGCGGATCTGGTCACCGTAGCGGTTGTCGATCACGCTGGCCGGCACCTTGCCCGGGCGGAAGCCCTTGATGCGGGCGTCGCGGGCGATTTCGCGCAGGCGTGAACCCACCTTGTCGTTGAAGTCGGAGCTCGGCACCTTGAAGGTGACGCGACGGCCGAGGTTGCCGGTGGATTCGATCGAGACTTGCATGGACGCTCCTGCTCGCCGCGCTGGACTGCGGCCTGACGTTGTAGGTTGTTCGGGGCCCGCGCCGACGCACAGGCAAGCGGGGGATTTTCGCCGATTTCACGGCGCTTCGCCACTGTGACCGATGCCCGGTACACTTCACGCCATTGCGAAAGTGGCGGAATTGGTAGACGCCCTGGTTTTAGGTACCAGTGAGGGTGACCTCGTGCAGGTTCGAGTCCTGTCTTTCGCACCAAGAGCGCCGGCAGCCCAATGCCACCCCGCGCGGCGGCGCGTTTGACCGCATCGCGGCCGGAAGTTAATCGCAGCGCGGTTCGAGTCCCGCCTTTCGCACAAACAAAAACGCCCAGCTTTTGGCTGGGCGTTTCCGATTTGGTGGGCTGTCAAGGATTCGAACCTTGGACCTATTGATTAAGAGTCAACTGCTCTACCAACTGAGCTAACAGCCCCGAACCGCCAATGATACTGCATGTGCGAGTACATGCAAGACCATCTTGTTGAAATGGGGTGGCTGAGGGGACTCGAACCCCCGACATCCGGAATCACAATCCGGTGCTCTAACCAACTGAACTACAGCCACCATTGAAACTTCATCTTGCTTCGCGATTGGCGCGCCCGGCAGGACTCGAACCTGCAACCACCGGCTTAGAAGGCCGGTGCTCTATCCGGTTGAGCTACGGGCGCAAGGAAATCGGTGGAGGAAGAAATGGTCGGGGTAGAGGGATTCGAACCCCCGACATCCTGCTCCCAAAGCAGGCGCGCTACCAGACTGCGCTATACCCCGACGAGAGCCGTTCTTCCTGCCCCGCCCTGCGGTCCCCGCACACCGTGCAACGACGCTCGCGAAACAACGTGCGGCATTGTCGCGTCCGGCCGCGGCAGTGTCAAATTGCCGCGACCGACCATGCGACTTACAGCCTGCGCGTGATCGCCTCGGCGAAGCTGGTCGTGGTGCCGCTGCCACCGAGGTCCGGCGTCAGGTCGTCCTTCGCTTCCAGCGTGGCGATGATGGCGTTGCGCAGGCGCGCGGCCTGATCCGGCATGCCGAGGTGGTCGAGCATCTGGCCCGCGGCGAGCAGCAATGCGCAGGGATTGGCGATGCCCTTGCCGGCGATGTCCGGCGCGGAACCGTGGACGGCTTCGAAAATCGCACCGTGCTCGCCGATGTTGGCGCCGGGCGCGAGGCCGAGGCCGCCGACGAGGCCGGCGCAGAGGTCGGAGATGATGTCGCCGAACAGGTTGGTGGTGACGATCACGTCGAACTGCTCCGGCTTCATCACCAGCTGCATGCAGGTGTTGTCGACGATCATTTCGTTGCACTCGATGTCCGGGTACTGCGCGGCCACCTGGCGCGCGGTCTTCAGGAACAGGCCCGAGGTCGACTTCATGATGTTGGCCTTGTGGACCACCGTGACCTTCTTGCGGCCGATCTTGCGGGCCATCTCGAAGGCGTAGCGGACGATGCGCTCGGAACCCTTGTGGGTGACCTTCTGCACCAGCGTCGCGGTTTCGCCGTCTTCGCTCACCGCCTGGCCGTCGCTCATGTACGCGCCTTCGGTGTTCTCGCGCACGGTGATGATGTCGATGCCGCTGGGGAAGCGCGACTTGGTGTTGGGGAAGCTGTGCGCCGGGCGCACGTTGGCGTAGAGGTCGAAGATGCGACGCAGGGTGACGTTGATCGAGGTGAAGCCCTCGCCCACCGGCGTGGTCAGCGGCGCCTTCAGCGCGATCTTGTTGCGCTTGATCGAATCGAGCGTCGCCTGCGGCAGCAGGTCACCGTGCTTCTCCAGAGCGACCATGCCGGCGTCCGCTTCCTCGTAGGCGAGGTCGAGCTTCATCGCGTCGAGCACGTGCAGGGTGGCGGCCATGATTTCGGGGCCGATGCCGTCGCCGCGGATCACGGTGATGGTCTGGGTCATTGCTGGATCCTTCTCTGGAGTACGGGCGTGGCGAAATGGCGCCTTGGGCGCGTCCACGCGGGAAATTCGGGTGCGTCAATTATGCCAGACGGCGGCGCATGGGGCCGCGCGGCGTTTCAGGCTTGTTGCAGCAACGGCTCGAACTTGCCGGCGCGATGCAGGGCCATCATGTCGTCATAACCACCGACATGGGTCTCGCCGACGAAGATTTGCGGCACGCTGGTGCGCTTGGCCAGCGCCACCATCTTCTCGCGCTCGGCGGGATCGAGGTCGATGCGCACTTCGCGCCATTCCAGGCCCTTGCTCTTGAGGAAATTCTTGGCGGCCACGCAATACGGGCAGACCTGGGTGGTGTAGAGGGTGATTTCTGGCGTGGACATGGTCGGGGTGCGGCGATTGACCTGCATATGATGCGACTTCGGGAGCCGCTTTGCATTGCCTTGGCGAGCCGGTTTACGGCAAATTCACGCCGATGCCCCGCCATCGCCACATGATGTGACGGTATCAAGAAGCGCATCCAGCCCGTCCCGCTACCGGAACTCTCGAGTGCACCGCCACCTGCCCACTGCCCTCGCCCTTGCAATCACGCTCGTCGTCGGCACGGCCCGTGCCCAGCAGGGCCACCTGCCGGACATGGGGTCGTCGGCGGCGCGCATCATCACCCCGGCGGAACAGCGCGAGTACGGTGCGATGACCCTGGCGCAGCTGCGCCGCTTCGATTACACGCTGGACGATCCGCTGCTGGCCGACTGGCTGCAGGGCATCGGCAACCGCCTGGTCGCCTCGAGCGATGCCAACAGCACGCCTTTCACCTTCTTCCTGCTGCGCGAACGCGAAATCAACGCCTTCGCCACGCTGGGTGGCTATGTCGCGGTGAACAGCGGCCTGGTGCTGACCGCCGAACGCGAGGACGAAGTCGCGGCGGTGCTGGCGCACGAGGTTTCGCACGTCAGCCAGTCGCATGTGTTGCGTGCGGTCGAACGCGCGCAACGCGACCAGTTGCCGATCCTGCTGGCGATGCTCGGCGCGATCGTGGTGGCGCAGAAGGCCGGCGGTGGCGGCAATTCCTCCAGCAACGCCACGATGGCCGCGGTGGCCGGTGCGCAGGGCTTGATGGTGCAGCGCCAGCTCGACTATTCGCGCAGCAACGAATCGGAGGCCGACCGCGTCGGCATCCGCCTGCTGGCGCGCGCGGGTTACGACCCCAACGCGATGGCGGGATTCTTCGAGCGGATGGAAACCGCGATGCGCGCCAACCGCGGTGGCGATCGCGAGCAGACGCCTGACTATCTCCTCACCCACCCGGTCACCGGCAGTCGCATCGCCGAGGCCAAGGCGCGCGCGGCGCAGATGAGCAGCGCGCCGGTGGTCACCAATGTCGCCAGCCGTGACAATCCGCTGCTGCCGCCGGGCGTGCGCGTGCAGGTGTCGCAGCGCAGCGCCAGTGGCATGTTCGATTACGCCAAGGAACGCATGCGCGCACTCACGGCAGCCACGCCGACGCAGGCCGTGCAGGAATACGAGCGTTTGGCGGCCAAGCGTCCTTTGGGCGACGCACAGCGCTATGGCGAAGCCGTCGCCCGCATGGCCGCCGGGCAATTCGCCCAGGCCAATGCGACGCTCGCTCCGTTGCTGCAGAAGCATCCGGACAACTGGTGGCTGGCGGTCGGCATGGCCGAGGCCGACAACGGGATCGGCCATCGTGCCGACGCCGATTCACGCCTCGCCGCCCTGCTCCATCGCATGCCCGGCAATCGCGCGATCGCGATCGCCTATGCCCAGATCCTCAACCAGCGCGGCGGACGCGATGCCGGCCAGCGCGCGGTCGAGATCCTGCGCCCGCTCGCTGCCGACGGTGGCGATGATCCGACCTTCCAGAGCACCCTGGGGCGTGCCGCCGAACAGGCCGGCGATGCCATCCGCGCCGGCGAGGCCTATGCCCAGGCCGCCTACCTGAACGGAAATCCACGCCGTGCCCTGCTCCAGCTCCACACCCTGAAGAATCGCCCCGACCTCGATTACTACGCCCGTACCCGCATCGATGCCCGCATCGCCGCGATCACGCCGGAGGTGCTGGACATGCGCAAACAGGGCATCCAGGACATGGACGCCGGTCCAAACGAGGACAGGAACCTTCGGCAAGCACTTGATTCTCTGAGATAAATTTGGCGAGCAGCGCCAACGATGACGTTGTCATCGTATTGTCAATAAACTGTCGTCTCCTGTCGCGATCCGCCAGTTGGGTTCATCCCGTGCAGAAGCGCATCCTGATCGTCGACGACGAGCCCGCCATCCGCGACATGGTCGCCTTCGCCCTGCGCAAGGCCGAATACGACGCCGTCCATGCCGGCGACGCCCGTGAAGCGCAGAACGCGATCGCCGATCGCCTCCCCGACCTGATCCTGCTCGACTGGATGCTGCCCGGCACCAGCGGCCTGGAGCTGGCACGGCGCTGGCGCAAGGACAGCATGACCCGCGACGTGCCGATCATCATGCTGACGGCGCGTGGCGAAGAGAACGATCGCGTCAGCGGCCTCGAAGCCGGCGTCGACGATTACGTGGTGAAGCCGTTCTCCTCGCGCGAATTGCTGGCGCGCATCCGCGCGGTGATGCGCCGTTCCCGCGAGGACGACGAGGAAGGCAATGTCGCGCTGGGCGCGCTGCGCATCGATGGCGCCGCCCATCGCGTGTTCGCGCAAGCCGGCGACGACAATTCACCGGTGGCGATCGGCCCGACCGAATACCGCCTGCTGCATTTCTTCATGACCCACCCCGAGCGCGTCTATACCCGCTCGCAGCTGCTCGACCATGTCTGGGGCGGCAGCGTCTACGTCGAGGAACGCACGGTCGACGTCCACATCCGTCGCCTGCGCAAGACGCTGGAACCGCATGCGCTCGACCATATGGTGCAGACGGTCCGCGGTGCCGGCTACCGTTTCTCGATCTCTGCCTGAGGCCGACCCGGCCGACCCGATGATTTGCGAATGAGCATCCGTTCCGCCTGGTTCACGACACTGCTGCCGCTGGGTGTCGCGTTGGCGCTGGCGGCGCTGGTCGGGATCTTCAGCGGGCATTTCTGGGCGGCGCTCGCGATCGCGGCACTGGCCGTGCTGGCCTGGCACTACTGGCGGATGCGCACGATCATCGACCGGATCGCCGCGCGACGGCGCATCCGTGCACCGGAAGGATCGGGCATCTGGAACGAGCTCGAACGCCTGCTCGCACGCCAGCAAGGCGAGGTCCGTACCCGCAAGAAACGCCTGCTGGCGATGCTGCGCACCTATCGCGCCGCGGCCGCGACCTTGCCAGATGCCGTGGTGGTGTTGAGGCGCAACAGCCAGCGGACGCTGTGGTTCAACAAGGCAGCGACGACGCTGCTCGGCCTGAAATATCCGGAAGACATCGATCGTCCGATCGGGGAACGCCTCCAGTCGCTCCCCCTGTCGCGCTGGCTGGCCGCCGGGCGCAACGCCGAACCGATGCATGACGCGGCTTCTCCGATCGATCCCAGCCTGCGCCTGAACCTGCGCCTGATCCCGTATTCGGACGAATACTGGCTGCTGATCGCGCGCGATGTCAGCAAACTGCTGCACCTCGAGCAGATGCGCCGCGACTTCGTCGCCAACGTCTCGCACGAACTGCGCACCCCGCTGACGGTGCTGCACGGCTATCTCGACATGTTGGACGACGACAGCGACGACGAAACGTCGCGGATGTTCGCCGAGATGCGCCAGCAGTCGCAGCGGATGGCGCAACTGGTGGAAGACCTGTTGACGCTGTCGCGCCTGGAATCGCAGGAACGGATCGCCGACGACCACGTGGCGATGCCATTGATGCTGGCGGTGTTGCGCCGCGAAGCCGATGCCCTGAGCCAGGGTCGCCACGCCATTACCATCGAGGACAGCGCAGACGTCGACCTGTGGGGATCGAACAAGGAGCTGCACAGCGCCTTCTCCAACCTGATCGGCAACGCGATCCGCTACACCCCGGCAGGCGGCCGCATCGATGTCCGCTTCGCGCGCGAAGGCGATGGTGCGGTCCTGGAAGTCACCGACAGCGGCTACGGCATTCCCGCCGCGCATATTCCCAGGATCACCGAACGGTTTTATCGTGTCTCCACCAGCCGCTCGCGCGAAACCGGCGGCACCGGGCTTGGCCTCTCCATCGCCAAGCATGTCCTGAACCACCACGATGCCCGCCTCGACATCCATAGCGAGGTTGGCAAAGGAAGCACGTTCTCATGTCACTTCGGAAAGGAACGCGTCGTCCCGCGCCCAGCCGCGGAATGAAGGCGTCGTCGCGCCGGGTCAAGCCCGACCTGCACGACCCCGCGTTGTACTTCAATCGCGAGCTGTCGCAGCTCGACTTCAATTTCCGTGTCCTCGCCCAGGCGCAGGATCCCTCGATCCCGCTGCTGGAACGCCTGCGCTACCTGTGCATTTCCTGCACCAACCTCGACGAATTCTTCGAGATCCGCGCCGGCAGCCTGCAGCACGCCGAGCACCTCGGCCTGCAGCCCGGGCCCGACGGCCGCTCGCACGCGACCGTGCTGCAGCAGATCCACGAACGCGCCGCCGAGCTGGTGAAGGCGCAGTACGCCAATTTCGATACCGAGTTGCGCCCCGCCCTGCATGCCGAAGGCATCCGCCTGCTGCAGCGCGCGCAATGGTCGCCCGAACAGACCGAATGGCTGCGCAAGTATTTCCGCGAACAGATCATGCCGGTGCTTTCGCCGATCGCGCTCGATCCCTCGCACCCGTTCCCGCGTATCCTCAACAAGGCACTCAATGTCGTCGTCGTCCTGCGCGGGCGCGATGCCTTTGGCCGCAAGGGCCATCTCGCCATCGTGCGCGCGCCGCGCTCGCTGTCGCGCATCATCCGGATCCCCGATCTCACCGGCTCGGGTGGCCACGACTTCGTTTTCCTGTCGTCAGTGCTGTCGGAATTCGTCGGCGAGCTGTTCCCGGGACTGAAGGTCCAGGGCGCCTACCAGTTCCGGGTGACGCGCAATTCCGAGCTGATCGTCGACGAGGAGGAGGTCGACAATCTCGCACACGCGCTGCGTGACGAACTGATCGGACGCGGTTACCTGAAGGCGGTGCGATTGGAGCTGGCGGAAAGCTGCCCACCCGAAATCGAACGCTTCCTGTTGCAGAACTTCGAGTTGACCGATAACGCGGTGTATCGCATCAACGGGCCGGTCAATCTCAACCGCGTGGTCCAGGTCTACGACCTGATCCGCGATCGCCCCGACCTCAAGTTCCAGCCGATGATTCCCCGCCAGATGGAGGAGGAGTCGATGTTCCGCCGCGTCGCCGCCGGAGACGTGCTGCTGCACCATCCGTTCGATGCCTTCACCCCGGTGCTCGACCTGATCCGCGAGGCCGCCGATGATCCCGACGTGCTGGCGATCAAGCAAACGCTGTATCGCACCGGCAAGGATTCCGCGATCGTCGACCAGCTGATCCGCGCCGCGCGCAACGGCAAGGACGTCACCGTGGTGGTGGAACTGCGCGCGCGCTTCGACGAGGAAGCGAACCTCGGCCTTGCCGACCGCATGCAGGAAGCCGGCGTGCAGGTTGTGTACGGCGTGGTCGGCTACAAGACGCACGCCAAGATGCTGCTGATCGTGCGCCGCGAGGGCAAGACCCTGCGCCGCTATGCCCACCTCGGCACCGGCAACTACCACAGCGGCACCGCGCGCCTCTATACCGATTTCGGCCTGATCACCTGCAACAAGGACATCGGCGAAGACGTCAGCCGCACCTTCCAGCAGATTTCCGGCATGGCTTCGGCGATCAAGCTCAAGCGCATCCTGCTCTCCCCGTTCACCCTGCACAGCGGCCTGCTTGCGCGCATCGAGCGCGAGACCGCGCATGCACGCAAGGGCAGGCCGGCGCACGTGATCGCCAAGATGAACGCCCTGAACGAACCCGATGTGGTGCGCGCGTTGTACACCGCATCGCAGGCCGGCGTGAAGATCGACCTGATCGTGCGCGGCGCCTGCACGCTGCGCCCGGGCGTACCCGGCGTTTCCGACAACATCCGAGTGCGCTCGATCGTCGGCCGCTTCCTCGAGCATCATCGCGTGTACTGGTTCGCCAACGACGGTGATCCCGAAATCTTCTGCTCCTCCGCCGACTGGCTGGAACGCAACCTGCTGCGACGCGTCGAGACCTGCTTCCCGATCATCGACCCGGTGTTGGCGCAGCGCGTCTACGACGAAGCGCTGGCGAACTACCTCGAGGACAACACGCAGGCCTGGGATCTACGGGAAAACGGCGAATACGTGCACCTGCAACCGGTCGACGGCCAGCCACCCCACTCGGCGCAGCTATCATTGCTGGAACGCATCGACGGCCAATCGCCGACATGAGCCCGAGCCGCGCCATCACTGCCGAGACACCACTGCGCGACGGCGACATGCTGGCCGCGGTCGATCTCGGCTCCAACAGTTTCCACATGGTGGTGGCGCGCTACACCCTCGGCCAGTTGCGCGTCGTCGACCGCATCCGCGAGATGGTGCGGATGGCGGAAGGCCTCGATCGCTCCGGTCATCTCGATGCCATCGTCCAGGAGCGCGCGCTTGGCTGCCTGTCGCGCTTCGGACAGCGCATCCGCGACATCCCGCCCTGGCGCGTGCGTGCGCTGGCCACCAACAGCGTGCGCCGCCTGCGCGACCCCCAGGAATTCCTCGTTCCCGCGGAAATGGCCCTCGGCCATTCCATCGAAGTGGTGTCCGGCCGCGAAGAAGCGCGACTGGTCTATCTCGGCGTCAGCCACGCGCAACCGCCTCGCAACGGCGAGCTGCGGCTGGTGATGGATATCGGCGGCGGCTCGACCGAATGCATCATCGGTCGCGGGCTGGAACCGATCGAACGCGAGAGCCTGCAGGTCGGTTGCGTCGCCACCACCCGGCGCTTCTTCGCCAACGGCAAGCTCACCCGCAAGAAATGGCGGCAGGCACTGACCGAAGTCGCGGCGGAATTCCAGCAGTTCTCCAGCACCTACCGCGAGCTGGGCTGGGAAGACGCGCTGGGATCTTCCGGCACCATCAAGGCGATCGGCAGGATCTGCGCCGGCGTCGGCAAGGGCAATGGCGAGATCACGCCGGAAGCCTTGTGGCATGTTCGCGAACTCATGCTCGCGGCAGGCAGCATAAGCAAGATCCGGCTGCCGGGACTGTCGGAAGACCGCACGCCGGTGATCGCCGGTGGCGTCGTGGTGCTTGAAGCTGCGTTCGCGACGCTCGGCATCCGCCAGATGGACGTCAGCAAGGCGGCGATGCGCGAAGGCATCCTCTACGACATGATCGGTCGCGCCGGCGGCGACGATCCGCGCGACAGCTCGGTGACCGCGATGATGCAACGCTACGGCGTCGACATGGCGCAGGCGCAACGGGTTGAAGACACGACGATGGCGTTGTTCGACCAGGCGCAACGCAGCTGGAAGCTCGATGCCGATGACGGACGGATCCTCGGTTGGGCAGCACGCCTGCATGAGATCGGCCTGGTGATCGCACACAGCCAGTACCACCTGCATGGCGCCTACGTGATCGAGCACTCCGACGTCGCCGGCTTCACCCAGCAGGAACAACAGATGCTGGCGATCCTGGTGCGCAGCCATCGCCGCAGCCTGCCGAAATCGGTATTCGACGCCCTCCCCGCGCGCCTGCGCCAGACCACGCGTCGTCTCTCGGCGCTGTTGCGATTGGCCGTGCTGGTGCACCGTTCGCACGAAGGCGAGGCGATTCCGCGACTGAAGCTGCGTGTCGACAAGAGCGTGCTGCGCCTGGAACTTTCGGGACGCTGGCTCGACGAACGCCCGTTGTTGCGCGCCGACCTTGAAGGCGAACAATCCGACATCGCCGGACTGGGATTCAAGCTGCAGATCCAGGCAAGCTGAAGGCTACGACTCGCGCGCGGTGACCTCGCCTTCATCGCGCAACGAGAACGGATTGAAGCGCGTGGCGCGATCGTAGGTGTCGACGGCTTCCGCGCGCTTCAGCCAACCGACCACCGCATAGGTCACCGGCGTCAGCACGACCTCGACCAGCACCTTCATCGTCCAATTGAACAGGATGACCTTCACCAGCGTCGTGCTTTCCCAGATGCCGAGGAAGGCGATCGGATAGAAAGTGATGCTGTCGCAAGCCTGGCCCACTACCGTCGACCCGATGGTGCGCGTCCACAGGTGCTTGCCGCCGGTCAGGACCTTCATCCGCGCCATCACGAAGGCGTTGACGAAATCACCCACCCAGTAGCCGATCATCGAGGCCAGCGCGATCCGCCAGGTGTTGCCGAAGACGACTTCGAGTGCGGGCTGCAGGGTCTGGTTGAATGGTTCGGCCGGACTCATCGGCATGTGCACGACGACCCACGCCATCACCGTCGCGAAGATCATCGCGCCGAAACCGGCCCAGATCGCCCGGCGCGCCCGCGCATAACCGTACACCTCGGTCAGCACGTCGCCGAAGATGTAGCCGATCGGGAAAAACAGGTTTCCGGTTCCGAAACTCAGCGGTCCGATGCCCGGCACGTCCATCACGCTGACCTTGGCCGGCCCGATCAGGTTGGAACACAGCAGCACCGCAACCATGCCGGCGACCAGCATGTCGTAATAGCGGAACGCCTGGCGTGGCGATGCGGTCATGGCGTTCCCCGGTCAAAGCGCGGATGGTAACGCGGCCACGCCCACCCGTCGGTCAGCGGTGGGCGAGCGCGTAGTCCAGCGCCGCCCGGACCGCCGCGACCTGCGCGTCGTTGCACTCCTGCGGCGTCGCGCGCGGGCTGTCCGGATAGACCTCGGTGGTGGTGGTGTAGCGCGCGCCGGTGATGCCTGCGCACAGGCCCAGTTCCACCAACGGATATTCGATCACGCCCGGCGCGACCACTGGCGAGCCGATGATGGTGCCGTCGGGATCGGCCGGCGCGATGTGGGTGACCTTCTCCACGGCAGCGTTCACCGCCTGCTGGAAGGCCGGTTGCGGATTGGCGGAGTCCGCGCACAGATAGAAGCCGTCGGGAATCGTGCCCGGTTCGAACGGTTTGCCATCGCGCGCAGCCAGTGCCGGGCGGAATTCCGATTCGTCGCTGTCGGTGGTTTCGTGCAGGTCGATGTGCATCAGCACGCGCCCCTTCAACGGTTCGACCAGCCGCAGCAAGGCCGCCGATTCGGCGCAGGGGCTGTCGGCATGGAAGGAACGGTTGGGATCGATCGCATCGGGATTCCAGCGATTGATGCGTTCGTAGGCCCACGGGCTGACGCAGGGCACCACCAGCAAGTTCACCTTGCCCGCGTAATCCTGCATGTGGCGATCGATGAATTGCAGCGCACCGTGGACCCCGCTGGTCTCGTAGCCATGCACGCCGCCTGTGACAAGCGCGATCGGCAAGGACGCGTCCCACTCCTGGCTGCGAACCACGTACAGCGGATAGACACCATCGGGTGAACCGTCGAGGCGATCGTATTCGACGACGTCGAAACTCGGCTTGAAGCCTTCGATTTTTCTGGCGACTTCATCGCCATAGTCGCGCTGCTTGCGCTGGCGCGCGCGCCACTCGGTCTTTTCCGTCGCGCCCCAGGGCTGGCCTGGAGTTCCAATTGGGTAGAAAGATGCTGGCGTCATCGAGTCACTCGTTCGCGTGTTCCGGAACGGCATTGTAGGCCGCAGGCATGGTGGCATCGACCGAGATGAATGGACCTCCCGATTTCATGCATTTTGGTACATCCCGTACACCCCGCTAGCGCTACACTCGTGTCCGAGGCCAGTCGAAGGCGACTGGCCGACGCAGGACTCCGGTGAGGGAATTGCGTATGCTCGCTTTGGCACTTTCGCTGTCGTTGCTTGCATCGTCCACCCCGCAGGTGGAGAAGACGGCGCTGTTCCAGGAGCCGCCGGCCCAGGTCATGGCCTTGCCCCCCGAGCTGCGCTCGCGCCTGCAACGCGAGGTGATCGCCAAGTCGACATCGCCGCGGGACCGGTTCGATCGCCTGATCAACCTGTTCCATGGCAGCAACGGCCTCGACCTGGCCTACAAGGGGGATGCGACGCAGACGGTCGCCCAGACCTATGCCAGCCGCAGCGCCAACTGCCTGTCCTTCACCATGATTTTCGTCGCCCTGGCGCGCGAGGCGGGGCTGGATGCGCAGCCGCAGGAAATCCGCAAGACGCTGATATGGCGACAGGACGGCGGAATCCTTTATCGGGTCAACCACATCAACACGGTCGTCCGCTTCAATGGCTCCATGCAGGTCGTGGATGTGCTGCAAAATGCAGTGACTCCGCTCGAAAATCCCGAGCCGATCTCCGATCGGCGCCTGCTTGCGCATTACTACAACAACCTGGCAATGGATTACCTCGACCAACGCCAGCTGGACCATGCGCAGCAATACATGGAACAGGCCCTGAAACTCGATCCGGATCATGCCGACAACTGGAGCAACGCCGGCGTCCTCCACATGTACATGAAGGATTACGTGTCGGCGCGACGCGCATTTTCACGCGCGCTCGAGATCGATCCGAAAGACATCAGTTCCCTGACGAACATGATTTCCCTCGCGGAGCGGCAGGGTGACATGCCCTTGGCCAGAGAATTGCGCGAGCGCCTGGAACACCTGCAGGAAATCGATCCGCTCTACCATTTCCTGCAGGCGGAACTGGACGAGCAATCCGGCGATTATCCCAACGCCATCACCCATTACCACCGGGCCATTCGCCTGCATGGCAACGAACCGCGCTTCTACGATGCCCTCGCGAGGACCTACCTCAAGGCTGGAGACCATGCCTCGGCATTGGGTGCACTGCGCCAGGCCGCACGCTGGAGCACCGGATCGGAACGCAGCGGGTATCGGCAGAAGCTGGAATCGTTGCAGGTGAAATAAGCAGCGCCCGCATGCCTGCCTTCCGCATCACTTGAACGGCCGCGCCATTGCCTCCAGCAGGCTCTGTTCGTCATCATCGCCAGCCAGTTCCCAGGTGAAGACGCCGCGCAGGCCGCGATCATGGGCGAACTTCGCGCGGATGCCGATCGAGCGCGGATCCTCGTAGCTGACGAAGACATGTTCCTTCGCATTGAACAGCCACGGCGATTGCGCGATCGGGTGCCAGTGCTGTTGCCACTGCGGATCCGCCAGGAGTTTCGCCTTGATCGTGCGCCAGTCACCCGCCGAATATGTTCCGCTGTACGGCTGGTACAGGCCGTTGTTGGCATCGCTGGTGACGCGATAGGCGCGGCCGTAGAACGGCACGCCCACCACGATCCTGTCGGCGGGCACGCCATGCGCAAGGTAATAATCGACCGCGCCTTCCACGCTGTTCCAGCGCCGCAGCCCGGGCGCCATCGGATCGGCAGGCACTTCGCGCAACGGCGAGTTGAACGACGCCACCAGCGAGAACGTCGTGCCCATGTCGTAGCTCATCAGGTTGATGAAATCGAGCACCTTCGCCACGGCGGCCAGCTCGTAGCTCTGGGCGGGATCGTAAGGGCCCGCCGATTCCATGCGCCCGCCCGGCAACGCCGCAGTGAGCAGGAAATGCTGCCCACGCCTCCTGCCGAGCGCATCGAGATCGCGGCGGAATTCGCGCATCAGCAAAGTCATGTTGCGGCGGTCCTGCGGGCGCGACGCGATCTCCTTCGGGCCACCCGAGACCGGGAATTCCCAGTCAAGATCGACGCCGTCGAAACTGCCGCGATGGCGATCGAAGAACATGGCCATGCACGACGACACCAGTCGCTTGCGGCTGGCGGCCGTCAGCGCGGCATCGGAGAACCCGTCCGCGCCCCAGCCGCCAATCGAAATGATCGTGCGCAACTTCGGATGTCCGCGCTTGAGCTTGGCCAGCACCGCGAAATTCGCGTCGGCATCCGGAGCGACAGCGCATTGGCCATCCCTGATCACCGCAAACGCATAGAACAGATGGGTGAGCGTATCGGCCGGGATCTTCTCGACCGGATAGCGCGACGACGCGTCGCCCGGGTAGTACGCAGCGACGACCTTGCCCGGCGATGCGGCAATGGCCTGCATCGGCAGCAGGATTCCCGCGATCAGGAATGCCAAAAGGATCGGGAAGCGTCGGAGCATCGAAATTCCTGCGATAGGGGCGAACAGACCCCCCAGCTTACGGCCCTGGCCGCGTGCCGGGAATAAAACCGTCATCCGGGCGATCTACTACCCGAGGACTCCCCTCGCCGACCCCGCGGGACCACCATGACCACCACTTCCTACACCCGAACCGCAATCCTCCTGCACTGGAGCATCGCCGTCCTGATCTTCCTCAACATCGCCGGCGGTTTCCTGATGGCCAGCACCCCGAAACAAGAGCCGCGGCACGACGCGATCCTGTTCTGGCACGCCTCGCTGGGCAGCCTGATCTTCCTGCTGGCGGTCGTGCGCCTGTGCTGGCGACTCACCCACCGGCCGCCCCCGTTGCCGGACAGCATTCCCGCCTTGCAGCGCGGTGCCGCCCATGCGCTGCACTGGCTGCTCTACATCCTGATGCTGGTGCTGCCGTTCAGTGGCTATCTCCATCGCCTCGCCGGTGGCCACGACGTGAGTTTCTTCGGCCTGTTCAACTGGCCGGCCATCATCGCGAAGGACGAGCCGTTCCGTCTGTTCACCCACAGCATGCACGAAGCGCTGGCGTGGACGCTGTGCATCCTGCTCGCCGGACATATCGCCGCCGCGCTGAAGCACGCGCTGGTCGATCGTGATGGCGTGCTGCGGCGCATACTGGTGTCCCGCACCACATGACCGGAATCGTTTCGCGATGAGGATTGCACGCGGGTGAGCGCACTCTCCGGCCACGAGGCGGTGGACGAGCTGGCCTTGCGCCATCTCGACGCCGCCTACAACCTCGGACGCTGGCTCCTCGGCAACGAACAGGACGCCGCCGATGCCGTGCACGATGCCTATCTGCGCGCCAGTCGTTTCGCCGCGACCTACGCCGGCGGCGATGCCCGGGCATGGTGGCTGGCGATCGTGCGCAACTGCTGCCATGCGCGACTGGCGTTGCGCAAGCGCGACGCGCGCAATATCGCCGCGAACGATGATGACCATGCGACCTGGATGCCGCGCAGCGACAGCGATGGTGTTGAACGCCTGGTCGACGACATCCGTCGCCACGATCGCCTGGTGCAGGCGATGGAGGCCCTGCCAGTGGAATTCCGCGAAACGATCGTGTTGCGCGAGCTGGAAGAACTGTCCTACCGCGAGATCGCCGATGTCCTGGCGATTCCGATCGGAACCGTGATGTCGCGACTCGCCCGTGGACGCTCGATGCTGCAGAAGGCGCTGTCCACGCCGAAGGGAGAAACCGATGGCGCTTGAAGCCGGCCACGAAATGCTGCCGCTGTATCTCGACGGCGAACTCGACGCCGAAACCAGTCGTGCCTTCGAAGCGCATCTCGATGCCTGCGCGGAATGCCAGGCACGCCTCGCCGAACTGGAAACCCTTCGCAGCGACATTCGCACCCAGGCGCCCTATCACCCTGCGCCGGATGCCTTGCGCCAACGCATCACGCAGCCGGCAGCCCCGCACAAGCGGCTCATCGTCTGGCCACCGCTTGCGCTCGCCGCATCGTGGGCTGCGGCATTCATCCTTGGTGGTGCACTGACGTGGACCATGCAGCCTGGTTCGCATTCGCCGGCGACGGCACCTCTCGCCCGTGACCTGCTCAGCGGCCACCTGCGTGCATTGGCTGCGGCATCACCGGTGGACGTCGTTTCCAGCGACCACCACACGGTGAAGCCGTGGTTTGCAGGGAAACTCGCGATTTCGCCACTGGTGCAGGATTTCGCGAACGAAGGCTACACGCTGGTCGGTGGTCGCATCGATTACGTCGGCGACAGTCGCGTCCCGGTGCTGGTCTACCGCCACGGCCAGCATCTCGCCGATGTCTATGTGCTGCCGCAGGGCAAGGCACTCGCCGCCAGCCAATCGCAACAAGGCTATGCCATCGACACCTTCACCCTGGGCGGCCAGCCGGCCGCGCTGGTGTCCGACCTGGGCGAAGCCGAGCGCATGCAGCTGAAGCAATTGCTTGCGAATGCACGCTGAAACGCGACTCAGTCCTCACCGGCATCCTGCAGGTCCGCGTCGTCCTGATCGTAATCAAGCAGATCGCCGGGCACACAACCCAGCACTGCGCACAACTTCGCCAATGTACGGAAGCGAATCCCCTTCACCTTGCCGCTACGGAACAGCGACAGCTGCGTCTCGCTGATACCCACTTCAGCCGCCAGTTCGCGCGCCTTCATGCCCCGGCGCGCCAACATTTCATCAAGCGTCACCCGGATAGGCATCAGAGAATTTCATCCAGTTCTTCCTGCAACGCGCGCGCTTCATCCACCAGCCGCGACAGCAGCACGAGTGCAGCGCCAACGACGCCGAGCACGATGCCGGACAAATCGAAATATGCGTAGCTGCCATGGCCACCCAGGATCCAGCGCGACAGGTTGGTCACCGCGAACACGTTGAGCAAAGCCCCGGCGAGGACACCGATACCGATGTGGCGGATCGCCCGCCCCACCGCAGACTGGAACAGGCGCCCGGCGGCCAGGTCCCCCAATGCCCGCTGCACTGCCCATAGCGCCCACAAATAACCAAACCCGGGCAGGAAGCGGACAAACGCCAGCAACGCCCAGGTCCCCGGCGCGGCCGCCCCGGAGGGAAGCAGCGTCCACGGCATGCCCGCCAACCCGAATCCGAGCAGAAGGAACAGACCGACGAACACCAGCATGGTTGCAATCCGCAACATGCGGCAATGGCTTTGGAAGCGCTTGGATACCGACATGGCAGGGTCCGGCAGGAAAGTTGGAATTTTAACCTTGACTTAAATTTTTTGCTGCCTTATAACTTTAATCAAGAGTTAAATTTTTAACACCCACCCATGCCCGCAGCCATCGAAACGCATGACCTGACCCGCCGCTTCGGCGAGCGCATCGCCGTCGATCGAATCTCGATGTGCGTCCCCGAACGCAGCATCTATGGCTTCCTGGGCCGCAACGGCGCCGGCAAGACCACCACCATCCGCTTGCTGCTCGGCCTGCTGAAGGCAGACGCGGGAACCGCGCGGATCGCGGGAATCGACATCGCCACACATCGCCGCCATGCCGCAGGCAAGGTCGGGGCGCTGCTGGAAGCCCATGGGGTGTATCCGCACCTGAGCGGCCGCGAAAACCTGGACCTGTGCCGGCGCCTGCTGGGGCTGCCCGTCACGGAAATCGATCGCGTGCTCGACCTCACCGACATGGCTGCACATGGCCGGCGCCGCGTCAGCGACTACTCGCTTGGCATGCGCCAGCGCCTGGGACTGGCACGCGCGATGCTCGGCGCCCCACCGGTCCTGATCCTGGACGAGCCCACCAACGGACTGGATCCGGAGGGCATTGCCGACATGCGCGGCTTCTTGCGCGAACTTCCCGCGCGCAGCGGTGCCACCGTGCTCCTGTCCAGCCATCTCCTGGGCGAGATCGAACAGATCGCCACCCACGTCGGCATCGTCAGCCAGGGACGACTGGTCCTGGAAGGCGCCCTGAGCGAACTCAAGGCCGGACTTGCGAATGAAGTCTCGATCGGAACCGACATACCCGAACACGCCGCCTCCGTCGCCCGCCAGCACGGGTTCGTCATCGAACAGGCCGAAGATTCGCTCATCGCCCGCTTCAATCCCGATCACGACACGCGCAGTGCCACTGCAGCACTCAATCGCGTGCTATGCGCGGCCGGCATCCATGTCCATGCGCTGGTTCCGCGCCAACGCACGCTGGAGACGTTGTATCGACGCGCTACGCAGATCTCCGCATCCACCACCATTTCCTGAGCCCCGGCCATGAGTCATCACCGTCCTGCCGCCAGTTTCGCAACCATGCTTGCCGTGGAAGCCAGCAAACTGCGCCACTCGCTGGCGTTGCTCCTGGCCGTGGTTGCACCTTCGCTGATTGCGATCTTCGTGTTCTTCAACCTTGTCCGGCAGGCGAAAGCCATGCCGTGGACAATGACCCTGCAATTTCCCTCGGCAATCTGGGCGTTCTTCATGCTGCCCATGAGCGTCACCGCCCTCACCGCCCTGATCGCGCATACCGAACACGGAACGCGCGCCTGGGATTACCTGCGCGCGCTGCCGCTGCCGCGCTGGCACATCTACGCCGCCAAGTCGCTGTGCATGCTCGGCATCACCGCGGCAATGAGCGCGCTACTGGCCATGCTGGTGCCATTGGCGGTACTTGCCGCCGGCTGGGTGAAGCCCGCAGTGGCAGCCACCGGCACGCCGGATTTCGCCGCCTTTCTGCTCCTGATCGTTCGCATCCATCTGTCCGCATGGTTGCTGATCGCAGTGCAGCTGTGGATCGCGCTGCGTTATTCCAGTTTCGTCCCGGCGCTGGCCGCCGGAATCGTCGGCACATTCTTCGCGGTCGTCGCCACCTCGGCGAAAATCGGCGTGGTCATGCCATGGCAAATCCCGGTCAACCAGCTCGCCAGCAATCCCGATCGTGCATTGCTGGCATTGGCGATCGGCTTCATCGGCGGCAGCTTGCTGTTCATCGTCATGTCATGGCGCATGGATCGGCGTGAGGTCCTGGCCTGATACCTACGCTCAGCCGATCGCCTTCTTCACCAGCGCCCGGATCTTCTTTTCCTCGGCATCGCCCAGCGACTTCAGGGCATAGGACGTCGGCCACATCGCACCGTCATCCAGCATCGCCGCGTCGTTGAAACCGAAGGTGGCGTAGCGGTCACCGAATTTTTTCGCATCACGGAAGAAGCAGACGATCTTGCCGTCCTTGTTCGCATAGGCCGGCATTCCGTACCAGGTCTTGGGCATCAGGCCGGGCGCGACCGAGGTCACGATCGCATGCAGGCGCTTGGCCATCGCGCGATCGGGCTCCAACATCGCCGCGACTTTCGCCAGCAGGTCGGCCTCGCCTTCGGCGCGGTTCTTCCCGGCCTTGAGCTCGCGGGCGCGCTCCTTCATTGCTTCCTTTTCCGCTGCACTGAACCCCGCGGATGCGGTGCTCTTCGTCGCGGCCTTCTTCGCCGGCTTGCTCGTGGATTTCTTCGTACCGGGACTCATGTCAGGTTCCTCGAATTGGGTGGAAGGCGCGGCTTCAGCCACGCTCCTGCACGCGCAACAGGTTGCCGGCCGGATCGCGCACCGCACAATCACGAACGCCGTAGGGTTGCATCGTCGGTTCCTCGACGATCTCGGCGCCGCTGGCCTGGATGCGCTCGAACGCGGCATCGAGATCCTTCGTCGCCAACAGCATGATCGCGTAGGTGCCCTTGGCCATCATCTCGGCGATGGTGCGCTTTTCCTCTTCGGTCACGCCGGGACTGGCGGCCGGCGGGAACAGGACGATCGACGTCCCGGGCTGGTCGGGCGGCCCCATCGTCAGCCAGCGCATGCCGTTGTAGCCGACGTCGTTGCGCAATTCGAAGCCGAGGACGTCGCGATAGAAAGCCAGCGATGCCTCGGGATCGGTCTGCGGAAGGAAACTCGAATGGATGGTGATGTCCATGTGACTCGTGCTCATGGGTGGTGGAGCCGTGATGCTAGGTGGGCTCGCGCGCCTGCGCTTCTCGATTCCTGATCGGTCGCGTCACCTGGCGGGCGATGCAGGACGGCATCCCCGCCGTCGCCTGTGCTGCGTCGCGCTTGTACGCGCCGGGCGAGACGCCGACCAGCTCGGTGAAGCGCGTGGTGAACGTGCCCAGCGATGCGCAACCGACGCTGAAGCAGACCTCGGTGACGCTGAGGTCGCCACGCCGCAGCAACGCCATCGCGCGTTCGATCCGGCGCGTCATCAGGTAGCTGTAGGGGGATTCGCCGAAGGCGAGCTTGAACTGGCGGCTGAGATGCCCGGACGACATGCCGATGTCGCGTGCCAGCGCATCGACGTTGAGCGGCTTGGCGTACTCGCGATCCATGCGGTCACGCACGCGACGCAGGCGCGCGAGATCGCGCAACTGGACCGCGTCGGAAGTCGGGCTGGCCTGGGTCACGCCCCACCGTATCATGGTGCATGACCGATTCGACGGACCAATTCAGCGCATGACCCGGTATTCCGGTCCCTTGCTCACTCGCGGGACCGGCGCTGCCTTGCTCGCCGCGCGCGACGGCGGCGCGTCGACATGGTCGGGCTCGCTCGATCTGGGTCGCAGCACCGGGGAAGTGCAGTTGTCCGCAGGCGACTGGGAATATCGCGGCATGCGCTATCCATGGCCCGGCAAGCTCAAGGACCGCACCATCCATTGGTGGGATGGCGAGGAATTCATCGCGGTCTCGCGCTATGCCGGCAAGCTGATCAAGCTGGTGCCGACGGAATGGGACGTGCCCACCTTCGAGATCGACGGCATCAAGATGCTGCCGAGCGCGAAGGAATCGCCGCTCGACGATGCCCGGCGCAAGGTCGCGCTGATCCAGCCGGCAGGCAAGACGGTGCTCGATACCTGTGGCGGACTTGGCTATTTCGCCGCCTGCTCCCTCGATGCTGGCGTCGCGCGCATGCAGTCGTTCGAGAAGAACGAGGACGTGCTGTGGCTGCGTACCGTCAATCCGTGGTCGCCCGATCCCGATGCCGCGGAGAGCGGTGGCCGGTTGCAGCTCACGCATGGTGATGTTTCGATCGCGATCGCGCAACTTCCCGACGCCTCGTTCGATGCCGCACTGCATGATCCACCGCGCTTCGGCATCGCCGGCGAACTCTATTCGCAGGTGTTCTACAACGAACTGGCACGCGTGCTGCGCCGTGGCGGCCGCCTGTTCCACTACACCGGCAGCCCGAACAAGCTGACCAGCGGCCGCGACGTCCCGCGCGAAGTGCAGAAGCGGCTGGAGAAAGCCGGGTTCAAGGCCGAGCTGGCGCTCGATGGCGTGCTGGCCACCAAGCGCTAGCGCTGTAACGCGCTTGCCCGATCACGGTTGACGCGCGTGGCCCGGGGCCATCGGCCACATCGCCGGGAAAAGACAGCAGGCATTCAAGCTTGGGGGATTAGCGTGTCGACATGGCCGCCGCAATGGCAGGCAATGGAACGACGCGATGAAACCTGTCCTGCCACTCATGCTTTCGATGATCGCCGCGTCCCCCGTCTTCGCCGCAGGCAACGGACAGTCGGACAGCGCTTCCGCCAGGGCGCTCGATCTCAGCGTGCCGGCGCAGACGAGTTATTCGTATGCGCCCACCGATCCGCGGGGCAGCGCCATGCCACCTGGCAGCTATCCCTACGATCCGGCGAAGCGTTTCGCTGCCCCCTACGCCGCATCGGATGTGCGGCCCGCGGATACCTGCGACGGCAAACCGCACGGCAGCGCCACGGTCGGTGTCGGCTATTCCAGCCGACTCGGCAACAGCAATTTCCAGGCCGCCCAACTCAATACCTGCAAGCGCTATTACGACGACAACGGCAATGCACATGAAGTCGGGGTCAGCATCGGCATCGGCCAGAGCAACTTCGGCTCCGGTCGCGCACGGCGCGGCTGGTAATCCCGCATGCGCGCTTCCTTCCTGCCGCACGGCCTGTTGCTGGCCGCGTCCCTGGGCATGACCGGTTCCGGCAACGCCGCACAATCAACCAATCCGCAAAAAAGCATCGATGGTGCCTGGCAGGCGGACGTCCAACGCAACATGGACCAGGCCGATGCCGCGGCCGCGGAGTTCCGCAAACACGCACCGGCGACGGGATCGGATGACGCAACAGGCACAACCACCGAAGCACCGTCCGGCGGCAGGCACGGCGGCCACGGCGGTGGCATGGGTGGTGGCGGCGGAATGGGCGGCCAAGGTGGCGGTCGCGGTGGCCGGCATGGTGCGGGACAAGGCGGTCCTTCCGCTGCAGGTGGCCAGCGTCCGCTGACGCCGCAGGCACACCTGCAGGAAGGCGTGTTCAATGCGGTCGCGCCGATGGTCCACGGACTGGTGGTCGCGCGCATGGGCGCTACGGTGATCATCGCCAATCGCGATGGCGGCAACCAGATCCTGATTCCGCTGGACAGCGCCCCGGTCGAACTCGATGGTGGCGTGTGGGCCACGTCGCATGACGCGAAGGGCGTGCTGGAATTGCAGCTTGAATCGGCCGACGGCTTCCACGCGCAATATCGCTACCTGCCAGACCCGGCGAATCCCGGCGCCCTGCATGTGCAGATCGAAACGCATGCCCGCGGCGGCACTGCCGTTTACAAGGTCGAACGGACGTACCAGCAGATGGCCGCGCGCTAGCGCCGACCGGCGTTGCCCGGATCCGGCTAGACTCATGCCGGGGGATCCGCCAACTGCAGGGAATCGCGATGGCCAGGATCGAACGACCGTACTACCCGATCATCTACGTCCGCGGCTACGCGATGACGAAGGATGAAATCGTCCAGACGACATCGACGCCCTACATGGGCTTCGAGGCCGGATCGACCAAGATCCGCCAGGCGCAGGACGGCCGCATCGTCAAGTTCGTGTTCGAATCGCCGCTGATCCGGTTGATGAAGGACTACGACTACCGCGACATCTATGCCTCGGGCGCGGAAATCTCCGATCGGCTGCCGGCGCGCAGCATCCTGATCCACCGCTATTACGACGAGGCCGACCCCGCTTTCGGCGACGGCAAGACCCCGTCCATTCCCGACGCCGCCGCTGCGCTCGGCAAGCGCATCCTCGACCTGCGCGACCGCATCTGCGGCAACTCCGACAGCGACCGCAAGAATTTCCGCGTGTATCTCGTCGCCCATTCGATGGGCGGCCTGATCTGCCGCTGCCTGTTGCAGAACCCCGATGTCGCCAGCGCCGAAGTGCGCGCCATGGTCGACAAGGTGTTCACCTATGCCACCCCGCACAACGGCATCGAGATCGGCGGCATCAACGTGCCGAGCATGCTCTCGCTCAACGACATGAACAACTTCAACCGCAGCGTGATGTCGCAATACCTGAAGGTTCCCGCCGACCAGGCCAACACGCTGGGAAAATCAGGCTTCGGCCCCGAGCGGATGTTCTGCCTCGTCGGCACCAACAGCCGCGACTATGCCGTTGCCCACGGCCTGTCGTCGCTGGCGGTCGGGCAAATGAGCGACGGCCTGGTCAAGATCGAAAATGCCTATGTCGTCGGCAGCCCGCGCGCCTTCGTCAATCGCAGCCATAGCGGCTTCTTCGGCATCGTCAACTCCGAAGAGGGTTACCAGAACCTGGTGCGCTTCCTGTTCGGCGACATCTGCGCCACCGGCAGGCTGGATTTCACCAATGTGTCGTTTCCGCCCGAAATCGAGCGAGCGCGCAACCAGGGCAAGAAGATCACCGCCTCGTACTACATCGAAACCACCGTGGCCCCTCGCGGCGCCTATACCTACGAGCTCACCTCACGCACCACCGCGCAGGAAAGCGCGGTACGGCGCGAGTATTCGGAACTGTTCGCCGCGGACGGCAGCCTGATCAAGGACGCACGTTCCCCCACGCTGTTCTCGGTCTTCCTCGATACATCCAAGATCACCGCCGGCAGCGAAGTCGCGTTCTCGATCGATCTCGCGGTCTCCAACGCCGGCTATGAAGTCGACGGCGCGTTGTTCCTGAAACAGCACATCCCGGGCGAATACCTGTTCCGCGACACGCTGGTGCTGTTCGCAAAACGCGACGATGCCGGCAGCTGGAAATTGCGCTACGTATGGACCGGACAGAACTGGGCCACCGGCACCAAGACGCCTGCCGACCTGGTGCAACTGGGCCAGCAGGCGATCGGCGTGACCCAGCAGGATCCGTCGGTATTCAGCATCCCGGTGAAGTCCAACAAGGGATTCGGCGCGATGCTCAATATTTCGCTGTCGCCGTGGGCTTGATGATTCAAGGCCGAACGGGTCCGGAACGGCTTGCCGGCACGAACTTCTGCGCCACCAGCCACTCCCGGAACTCTTCCGGCCAATGATCGCTGCTCGTGCCCTGCCGCTTCATCCCGAAGCCGTGCCCGCCTGACGCGAACACGTGCGCTTCCGGTTTGATGCCTGCCGTCTTCAGCGCCGCATGGAAGCGATCGATCTCCTCCAGCGCCATCGGATCGTCTTGCGCCCAGGCCATGAACACCGGCGGCAGTGATTTGGGAATTGCAGGCATCGCGCCAAACGGTGCACCGTAGATCAGCGCTGCGAAATCAGGGCGTGCAGATGCATCGGGCTGGAGCAAGCTATTGCTCGCGACCATCGCCCCGGCCGAAAACCCGAGGATGCCGAGCCTGCCCGACTTCACGCCCCACTCTTTCGCGTGTTCACGCACCAGCGCAAGTGCCCGCAACGCATAGGCGGTGCCGTATTTCGCCGCTGCGTCGAAATCCATGTCCTTCGGAATACCCTGCCCGCGCTTCTCGGGAATGCGGTACTTGAGCACGAAGGCGGCGATGCCGTGCTGTTGCAACCAGCGTGCGACGTCCTCGCCTTCCAGCCCGACCGTCAGCGCCACGAATGCACCGCCTGGCGCGACGATCACGCCGGCGCCGGTTGCCTTGTTCTTACCGGGCAGATAGGCCGTCAGTGTTGGTTCGGTCACATTGATGACGATGGTACCAACGGGCGTTCCGGTGATGGTTTGCTCGTGTTGCTTCCAACTCCCGGTGCCCGGAGGTGGGCCGGGCCAGAGCTTCATCGTCGTCTGTGCATCCGCGCACCGGCCAATAAGGAACAGCAGCAACACCGCAAACGCGTGGCGCATGACTTTCTCCCTAATCGGCCCGCACACATTACACCCCAGTCAATCCGTGCCACGAAGAGGTAACGAATTGAACGATGAATCAGGTACCGACTGTGACCCCACGCTCCCTGAATACTTCGCGAGCAATATTCAAGCCATTGATTGCCGCAGGGAATCCTGCATAGACAGACATTTGCAGAATGACCTCAATGATTTCCGAGGGCGTACAGCCAACATTGAGTGCGCCATGAATATGCACTTTGAGTTGCGGTGCCGCTGTTCCCATGGCCGTCAACGCGGCGATGGTCGAAAACTGGCGAGAGCGCTTGTCCAGCCCTGGACGGGACATGACATCACCATAAGAGAAGGAAATAATCCAATCCGCGAGATCCGGGGCGATGTCCTTGAGGCTTTCGACGACAGCCGCACCAGTTCCGCCTGTAATGGTGGAAAGTGTTTCTTCGCCGAGCTTTTCGCGCTTTGTTTCAGACATGAGAATTTCCTTTAGGCATCTGATGCTTGGCTTGAGCGGGCCGCCGTTGGCAGGCCCGCTTGAAGGAAGGAATTAGGCTAGACCTTCTTGGGAATGCGCTGGACTGGATCATAGAAGAACGTCTCTTCCGCGATGCGTTCCCCTTCCCAGCGCTGGCATGCGACCTCTTCCATGTGCGTGGCCGTGCCGTCGGCCCAATCGAAGTGGAAAATCCAGCGAATGACCACGTTGTCTCCGTTTACGAAGACAGGGCGTACACACTTCGACCAGACCGACCTTGCTCGCGCCATGACCATGTGCTCGTTCGCGACATGGGCATCTCGTCCGACTCTCGGAGGCGATTGGTTCTCCTGCATCGTCGAGTCTGCGGCGTAAAACTCCTCGCAAGCTTCGGCATGGGCGTTCTCTTCAACACGCGCGATGAAGCGCTCAAGTGTCTCTGCTGTCGGCATTCGTTTCTTCCGGTCAATGTGATGCCGGCTTGTAATGGCCACCAATCGTCCGCGCCGCGATGTTGATGCGATTCCAGCTGTTGATCGTGACGATCAGCAGCGCCAGGTCGACCAATGCATCTTCCTCAAACTGCTGGCGGGCCTGCTCGTACAGGGCATCAGGCAACGCCTCCGGGGAAGCCAGCTCCGTCAGTTCCTCGGCCCATGCCAGGGCAATGCATTCGCGCTCGCTGTAAAGCTTCGTCTCGCGCCAGGCCGGCAACAGATACAGGCGCTGCTCGGTTTCGCCAGCGGCGCGGGCGTCCTTGCTGTGCATGTCGAGGCAGAAGGCGCAGCCGTTGATCTGCGACACCCGCATCAGCACCAGTTCCATCAACGGATGCTCGAGGCGCCCGGCGTCGCGAATGCCCTGGGTGATCGCTGCCAGCGGCTGCATGGCGGGATAGTGCTTCATCACGGAAAAACGGTTCATGGCGGTTTCCTTGGGTTGGGACGACCGGAATTGGCCGTCTTCAATGCAAGGACGCAGGCGCTTCCGATTTCGTGACAGCCAGGATCCGCGCGAGCTTCTCGGGGTTGCGCAAGGCATGGATGGCGGTGATGCATTCACCCTCGCATTCGACCCACATCGCCGAGGTCAACACACCGTCCTGCCAGATGAACAACGCCGGGGCGCCATTGAGCATCGCCAGCTCGTAGCGCGGTGCCAGTTCCTGCGTATTGAGGGCGATCTGGCGGTACAGCCGAGCCAAGCGGTCGGCGCCATGCAGCGGGCGCAATGTCGCATTGACGATCCCGCCACCATCCGAGATATGGACCGCGTCATCGGCGAACAGCGCCTGCAGCGTCGTCATGTCCGGCTTCGCCATCGCCGCCACGAAACGCTCCAGCATGCGTTGCTGCATCCGCGCATCCACGTTGAAACGCGGGCGACCCTCGCGCAACCGCGACTTGGCGCGATGCACGCGCTGGCGGCAGGCGTCCTCGCCGATGCCCAGGATCGCCGCCGTCTCGGCATGACTGTAATCGAACACTTCCTTCAACAGGAACGCCGCCCGCTCCTCGGGCCCCAGACGCTCTAGCAGCAACAGGAAGGACAGACTGATGCTCTCGCCGCGCTCGAGCTCGGCTTCCGGACTTTCATTCTCCGGCGCCAACGGCTCCGGCAGCCACGGACCGGCGTAGTGCTCGCGTTCGGTCCGCGCCCGGCGCAGGCGATCCAGCGCCAACCGCGTGGTCACGGTGACCAGCCAGGCTTCGGGATCGTCGAGCGCAGCGGTGTCCTGCGCCTGCAGGCGCAGCCAGGCGTCCTGCAGGACATCCTCGGCATCGGCCGGCGTGCCAAGCATGCGATAGGCAAGGCCGAACAGGCGGGAACGGTGTTGCTGGAACAGGGCGGTCTGGGGATCCATGGCTTGATTATGTCGGGTGGATCAAGCCAGGACGTGTGGGCGGGATGGAATGTGACAGGGCGGCCACACATCCCGAATCCGGCTAAATCATTCCGAGCGAGGTGTTCCCGCCGACATCGGATTGGCATTCGAAATTCTGGTGCATTTCGCCATAGTCCTTGCCCGGCGCATAGTAGTTCGCCCCGATAACCAAGGTATGCCGCGCCAGCCACAACAGCCTGGGCATCAGCCAATAATTAATTGTTTGCAAGCTCTATTCCGCCCGCCGCCGAATTCTATTGGCCTCGGCATTGATCTTCTGAAAAAAACTTGACTCATATCGTTCAAGCGTCTTATTAACTTCAGCACGGTCATTTGAGGCATCAGAATCTAAACGCAATCTCTTCCGCGCCAATTCCATCCCCGCGTCCTCCGCAATTTCGTTTACCACTTCACTCATCCCCATTGCAAGCGCTGCATCATGCTCTCTCAAGGCTAGCGCGATCAAATAACTTCTAATCCTACTAGTATCGTCCGAAACGGGTGACATCCAAAACAAAGAAGCCAAACCTCTAGATGCTGGCAACTGACCAACCAAGAGCTCAACAAGCTGAGCTAACCCCAAGTGAGTCATCATGGAATTGGAGATCGCAGAGAACCCTTCATATTCGAGCGCAAAACGGATACCGCGATCTGCAGACACAAACATCGTTCGAACCCCATCATGGAGCTCGGCGTTAATTACAGCCAATTGGGAGGCATCATGCCTAATCACAATTGCTGACTTCCGGCTCATTTCAAGCTTATTCGAATAAAATTTCTCAAGAGCATGAAGGATTTC
>JAFEBX010000015.1 GCA_018242425.1 Pseudomonadota bacterium | reverse complement strand
TTCAATGGCTTGCGCCTGCTGTTTCACCTTCATTCTAAGCACTATTCCCTGTCTGAAATCGATCCGGGTTGCCGGTAACCACATTCCTGGCCGCTTGATCTGGATCAGTGCCGCAAGCCGAGACGCTGCTGATACTGCGCACTCCATCCGTAGCGCCGAGGTTCGGCCTGATGCCCATGCGCGCCATCGACATCGGCCACGACCAGGACCTTTCAGCCGGCCGCAACCGGCTGCTCGATGCCTGCTTCCTCGGTCCGTATGGCGAGAACGACGCGTTGCTGGAGAAGCTGGTCGTCGAGTTCCTGCGTGACCACGTCTATTGGCGGCGCAATTTCCATCCCGAGGACCCGCCGGCGATTTCAACCGCCGCGGCACAGCATCCCGAATATCTGGCATTCGAGGCGCGCATGCGCCGCGAGCTGCACCAGCTGTCTGCGGCCCTGAAGAAATCGGTACCGTTCCACAGCCCTCGTTACATCGGCCACATGGCCTCCGACCTGCTGCTGCCCGGTCTGGTCGCGCAGATCCTCACGCTGCCGTACAACCCCAACAACGTTTCCGAGGATGCCGCGCCAGTCACGGTCGACCTCGAGGTCAAGGTCGGCCTGCAGTTGGCCGGCATGATCGGCTACACCAACGATCCGCAGCGTCACGATTGTGCCTTCGGCCATTTGACTTCCGGCGGCACGCTGGCGAACTACCAGGCGCTGCGGCTGGCCTTGGCGCAGAAGGCTTTTCCCGTGGCGCTGGTGGCGGCGGGCCTGCCCGATCTCGAGCTTCCGGACGACGCCTGGAGCGCGTTCAACCTGCATCCGCACGCCGCAACCGCGCTGGTGGATGCGTGGCAACAATGGCTGGCGCAGGCAGCGCCACCTGACCGCAGGCGCTGGCAGGCGCGCGTGCGCGATGAGCGCATCGAACAGCGCGGTCTTGCGGATTTCTTCGCGACGCATGCTTCGTTGAAGGTGCCCAAGGTGCTGGCGCCGGTGACCGCGCACTATTCGTGGAGCAAGGGCTGCAAGCTTCTGGGCCTTGGCCGCTCGCAACTGGAAATGTTGCCGGAGCGCGGCATGCGCATCGACGTGGATGTGCTCGACGAGGCACTGGATCGCTGCCGGCGCGAACGCCAACCGGTGTTGATGGCGGTGGCCGTGATGGGCACCACCGAATACGGCACGATCGACCCGATCGATGCAGTGGTCGCCGCCCGTGAGCGATCCTCCGCGCGCGGGCTGGGTTTCGCGGTGCATGTCGATGCAGCTTGGGGTGGCTATCTCGCCACCCTCTTCCGCAACGAGGATGGCAGCCTGCGTCCGCGCGAGGAGATCGCCGAGGGATTCTCCACCTTCCCCTCTCCCGCCGTGCATGCGGCCATCGACGCCCTTGGCGATACCGATTCGGTCACGATCGATCCGCACAAGCTGGGCTACCTCCCCTACGGCGCCGGCGCCTTCATCTGCCGCGATCATCGAACTGTCGCCCTGCTGGCGGAAGAAGCCGACTACGTGTTCCATGGCGAGGCGCCGAAGGATTACATGCGCCGCTATCGCAACCTCGGCCAGTTCATTCCGGAAGGTTCCAAGTCCGGCGCCGCTGCGGCTGGCGTCTACGTCACCCACAAGGTGCTGCCCCTCGACCATGCGCATTTCGGTCTGTTGCCGGCGCAGACCATCCATTCGGCGGAAGCGTTCCACGCGCGCGCACTGCGTTTCGCCGACGAACTGCAAGGAGTGGTGCACGCGATTGTGCCGTTCGCACCGGACAGCAACCTGGTTTGTTTCGCACTGAATCCGGTCGGCAATCGTTGCGTCGCCACGGCCAGTGAGTTCGTCCGCCGTCTGCATGACGAGCTGCGTAGCGATCCTGCGCGGCCATTGCAGGTCAAGCAGTTCTTCGGCTCGGTGACGACGTTGCGGCCCGACGTGCTGGGCGAAACGGAAACCCGCCGGATTTTCGATGCGATTGGTCTTGACGCCACAACCTTGGCCGAGGATGCCGGCGATCGGCTGGTGATCCTGCGCCATACATTGATGAACCCGTACCTGATCGACCAGGAAAACGGCATCAGCTATATCGACTGCTATTTCGAGCATCTCGGTGCCCGGGTACGTGCGCTGCTGGCGACGGAGTGATCGGCATATGAAGGACGACACTGCCGGTTCCGCCACCCGTGCCTGGGTACGGGATGCGCTCGCATTGCTGGAGCAGGAAGTCACGCGCTCGGCCGATACCCATCTGTTGCGACTGGATTTCCCGGGGTTCCCGGACATCGCCTTCTACTTCAAGGACGAGGCCAGCCATCCCACCGGCAGCCTCAAGCACCGTCTCGCGCGTTCGTTGTACCTCTACGCGTTGTGCAACGGGCGTTTGCGGCGTGGCCAGACCGTGGTGGATGCATCCTCTGGGAGCACCGCGATTTCCGAGGCGTGGTTCGCACGCCTCTTGGGGCTGCCATTCATCGCGGTGATGCCGGCCGCCACCGCGCCGCAAAAGATCCTTGATGTGCAGGCCCTCGGTGGCCACTGCGATCTCGTCGAAGATCCTGCACAGGTACATGCGCGCGCCGCCGAGCACGCTGCCAACGGCGCCTGTCATCTCGACCAGTTCGGCCTGGCAGAACGTGCTACCGACTGGCGCGGCAACAACAACATCGCCGAATCGATCCTCGGGCAACTGCGCCGCGAACCGCGACCGGAACCGGAGTGGATCGTTTGCGGCGTCGGTACCGGCGGTACTTCCGCCACCATCGGTCGCTATCTGCGCTACCGCCGTCTGGACACCCGCCTGTGCGTGGCCGAACCCAGCGGTGGCAGCTACGCGCACGGCTGGCGCACGCGCGATCGCAATGCCGTGGCCAGCCAGCCCACGCGGATTGAAGGCATCGGTCGACCACGGGTCGAACCTGGTTTCATCTTCGATGTGGTCGATGACGTGATCGAAGTCGATGATTGCGCTTCCATCGCCGCGGCGTTGCTGCTTGAACAGTTGATCGGCACGCGTTACGGAGGCTCGTCGGGCACCAACTTCGCCGCATGCCTGCAACTGGCTGCAGGCATGCGCACCCGCGGCGAAAGCGGCAGCATCGTCACCCTGCTCTGCGATCGCGGCATGCGCTACCAGCAGACGTTGTTCGATCCTGATTGGCGCGACACTCACGGACTCGATATCGCACCCTGGCAACAGTCGCTGGCCGATGCCCTGGAAAGCGGCGTGCTCACGTCGACCGAAGGTTTCGCCTGAAGCACTGCGTGCGGCCTGCGAGGCATCGAACCTCGCAGCGTCGTATCCCTGTCAGTTGCGCAGATCCAGCGCCCCGGTCAGGTCACCCATCGGTGGTTCGCCATGCGCCTTGAGCGCCGCATCGCGCTCGAGGATGCCCGGTAACGGCTGCAGGCCGAACCTGCGGTTGATCAGGCGCTGGATCGACCCGGTGTCGTACTGGGTATGGTCGACGTAGCCGCGCTTGGCGAACGGCGACACGATGATCGCCGGAATGCGCAGCCCCGGGCCCCAGCGGTCGGCCTTGGGCGGCGCGACATGGTCCCACCAGCCGCCGTTCTCGTCATAGGTGACGATCACCACCATGTGCTTCCACTGCGGGCTGCGTTCGAGATGGGCGATCAGGTCGGCGATGTGGGTGTCGCCCGAGCTCACGTCGGCATAGCCGGCATGCTGGTTGAGGTTGCCCTGGGGTTTGTAGAAACTCACCGCCGGCAGCTTTCCGGCATCAATGTCGGCGATGAATTTCGCCCCGTCCAGGCCGCCGTCGCGCAGGTGTTCGGTGCGCGCTGCCGTCCCGGGCGCGTAGTTCACGTAATAGTTGAACGGCTGGTGGTGGTACTGGAAAGCGATGTCCTGCGCCGGCTTCCCACCGTTGAGCGCGACTTGCCAGCCGCCTGAATACCACGCCCAATCGATGTTCGCGGCACTGAGGCGATCACCGATGGTGGCCGCGGTCTGAGGGCTGAGCGTAATGCGGTCGAGCGCTTCCCCGGCGTTCTTCGGCGCCGCTTTCCCGGATGGTGCGTACGGCGGCATCATCGTGTTCACCGCATAAAAATCGGGCGTCAGCACGCCATAGCGAACGTATTTCGGTGGCCCGTCCAGCGCCGATGCCGGACTCTTCGGGTCGACGGCCAGGCTGACGCCATCGGCGTTCACCACCGAAATGCTGCTTTCGTATTTCTTCGGATCGGCCTTCGTCTTGAAGTCGAGTGGCGCGCAGGCGCAAACCAGGTATTGGTGGTTGAGGAAGGATGAACCGAACGCGGCATGGAAGAAGTTGTCGGCGAGCACGTACCTCTGCGCGACCTTCCACATTGCCATCCGCGAACCGTCGAAGTATCCCATCACCTCGCCGCCGACATTGCTCCAAGCGGCGAACCCATCGTTGCGGCCACCGTTGATCTGCATCTGCTGGTTGTAGAAGGCATGCACCAGGTCGTGCAGCTTGTAGTCCAGGGTGACCCCGTAGCCATTCGGGTCGTCCAGCGCATAGGCGCGGTTGGGATGGCCGCGCGTCGCCTCGGTGGTGATCTGGCGCGGATCGGACGCGACTGTCAGCCCCTCGCCCGGCACCGGCGGCAAGGACTTAATGATGCTGCCGTCGCGATCGCGCTGCAGGTACTGTTCCGGCTTCAAGCCCTGCACGCCGTTGGCACCGGGAAAATTCCCGTAGAGATTGTCGAAACTGCGATTCTCGGCATAGATGACCACGATAGTGTCGATCGCCGCCAATCCCTTCTCCGTGGACGCCCCACCCTTGCCCGGCACGGTCTGGCAGGACGCAAGCAACGTGCAGATGGAAGCAGCCAACGTGAATTTTTCGAGCCTGCGCATAATGTGCGTCCACGCCATCCAGTCGACCTCTGAAATTACCACATGCAACGTCACGGATTCCTGCTCCTGCTGTGTTGTGCAGGCACGAGCGCGGCCTTGCTCGCGTCGGAAACCGGCGCGACTTCGCAGTGGTACCAGTCCGCACGCGAACGTACAGCCCTGCTCCGCGAAGCCGGAAAGGCGATTTTTTCCGATCCGGCGTTTTCCGTCTCCAAGCGGCAATCCTGCGCGAGTTGCCACGATCCGGCACACCGTTACAACCCGCCGAATGCGCTCGACGTGCAGATGGGCGGATCCGGGTTTCGCGAGCAAGGATTCCGTGCACCGCCCACGCTGACCTACCTCAATCGCATTCCGCCCTACGACAACCACCACCACGACTCGGAAGAGGAGGCCGACAGTTCGATCGACAACGGGCCGACGGGCGGCCTCACCTGGGATGGTCGTGTTGACAGTGGTGCGCAACAGGCGGCAATTCCGCTCACTTCGCCTTTCGAGATGGGCAACAGCGAAGCCGGCGTCGCCAATGCCGCGCGCAGGTCGCCGCATGCAGCAAAATTGCGCGCCGCGCTGGGCGACGATGCGCTCGCCACCGACAGCAAGGCGTTCGCAGCAGTCACGCGGGCGCTCGGTGCATTCGAGGAGGACTACGCGGAATTCAGTCCGTACACCAGCAAATACGATGCGTGGCTGACCGGTCGCGCCCGGCTGAGCGCACAGGAGCAACGCGGGCTCGAATTGTTCGATGACGAAGCCAAGGGAAATTGCGCGCAATGCCATCTGTCCAGGCGCGGGCTCGATGGCACGCCGCCGGCATTTTCCGATTACGGATTGATCGCCCTCGCCGTACCCCGCAATCCGGCGATCGCGCGCAATCGCGACCCGGGCTTCCACGATCTCGGCGCCTGCGGGCCGGAACGCAAGGACAAGGCCGGCCAGGACGACTACTGTGGCCTGTTCCGCACGCCGACGCTACGCAACGTCGCCTTGCGGAAAACCTTCTTCCACAACGGGAAATTCCATGATCTCGCCGAAGTGATCGAGTTCTACGTCACCCGGGACATTACGCCGGAACGCTGGTATGCACGCGACGCTCGCGGACAAGTCATTCCCTACGACGACCTGCCTGCGCGTTACCACGGCAACATCAATCGCGACCCGCCGTTCGAAGGCCAGCACCCGGGCGCCAAGGCGCGATTGGACAAGGACGAGATCGCCGCCATCGTCGCCTTCCTGCACACGCTCGACGATGGCTACCTCAGGGACAATCCCTATCGCGGGACATCACCAAGTGCATCGCCTTCGGCGTCGTCACTCGTTCGGTGATCCGATAGCCCATCGCCGGCAAGTCGATGCCGGCGAACATCACCTCGCCCTGCCCCAGCACCACCGGCGACATCACGTAGTGCAATTCGTCGACCGCGCCGGCCTGCAGGTATTCACGCACGGTGGCGACGCCCCCGCCGATCTTGACGTCCAGATCGCCAGCGGTCGCGCGCGCCTGGCGCAACGCGCTATCGATGCCGTCGCTGACGAAATGGAACACGGTGCCACCCTCCATCACGATCGACTCGCGTGGGTGGTGGGTCAGGATGTAGGTCGGCGCGTGGTACGGCGGGTTGTCGCCCCACCAGCCCTTCCAGCCGTCGTCGGGCCAATCACCGCGACTCGGGCCAAACATGTTGCGGCCGAGGATGAAGGCGCCGAAGCCGGCCATCGACCGTTCCGCATAATCGTTGTCGACGCCGGTCTCGCCGCCGGGCTGGCCGATCATTTCATGGAACATTCGCGTTCCGATCATCCACTGGTGCAATTCGCGACCGCCCTTGCCCAATGGATCCGCGAGGCTTTGCTCGGGGCCCGCGCCAAAACCGTCAATCGATACCGCGAAACCCGCGACGCGTACCTTGCCCATGGCGTTGCCTTCAGTTGTCCGGAGACTGGCCCGCATCTTCCCACCTGAAGACCTCGTCGAGTGTTTTTTCGAACACGTCGGCGATCCTGAAGGCGCATTCCAGGGTCGGTGAATATTTGCCGGCTTCGATCGCGGCGATGGTCTGGCGCGTCAGGCCGACGCGCTTTCCGAGATCGGCCTGGGTCATCTCGCCCGCCGCGAAGCGCAGGGCGCGAATGTCGTTGCTCAGGCGCTTGCCGGCCATGTCAGCCCTTCCGGTAACCGCGAAGGATGATCACGCACTTCACGATTTCAGCGACCGCGATCGACTGCAATGCCGCATGCACGATGTCCCAGCCGCTGGCTTCGAACGGCAGGTAGCAGCCGACGTAACAGATGCCGGCCATCAGCACGTAATAGGCGATGGTGGTGGCACGCAGCTCGATCGCGCGATCGCGTTCGTCCTCCTGGATTTCACCGTCTTCACTACGACGCATGCGCAAGTAGAGGTGCGTTGCCCCTGCAATCACCGCAAGCGTCGACAACGCGATCGCCAGCGCTCCGATCCGGGCCAGGAAGGTGGGATCGGGCTGGACGTAGTGGCGTGCCTGGATCCAGGCGAAATACAGGCCGAACACGATGACCAGCGCGGTCATCCAAACCCAGGCAAACCTTTCCTTCGGCAGCATCATGATCGACTCCCATCAATGGTGGTTGATGGGAGTCATGTTATCTATATTTTACTCAATGTCAAATATTTTTGACATTGAGGTTACCCGGAACAATCCGGCATCCTGCCCTCAATGCCCGTGTTCGTTCAATTTCGGCGGGTCATCCAGGGTTTCACCCAGGAAGCGCCGCACGGTGACGTAAAACACCGGGATGAACAGCAGGCCGAGGAAAGTCGCGAACAGCATGCCGCCGATCACGCCGGTACCGATGGCATGGCGTGAGTTGGCGCCGGCACCGGTCGAAATCGCCAGCGGCGTGACGCCCGCGATGAAGGCCAGCGACGTCATCAGGATCGGGCGCAGGCGCAGGCGCGCGGCTTCGACCACCGCCTGTGCCAGCGGTTTGCCGGCACGCCGCTCGAAGATCGCGAACTCGACGATCAGGATCGCGTTCTTCGCCGCCAGGCCCATCACGGTGATGATGCCGATCTTGAAGTAGATGTCGTTCGGAAGTTGGCGAAGATCGGACAACACGACCGCACCGAGGATGCCGATCGGGACGACCAGCAGCACCGCGATCGGCACCGACCAGCTTTCGTACAACGCGGCCAGGCACAGGAATACCACGATGATCGACAGCACCATCAGCATGGTGGTCTGGTTGCCCGAAAGGATCTCCTGGTAGCTCTGCCCTGCCCAGTCATAGCCGAAGCCCTGCGGCAGGTCCTTGTTGACGATGTTTTCCATCGCCTTCATGGCGTCGCCGGAACTGTGGCCGGGCGACTGCTGGCCCACCACTTCCACGGCTGCGAAGCCGTTGTAGCGCGTCAGCGTCGGCGATGCCATTTCCCACTTGGCATGCACCACGTTCGACAACGGAATCATCTGCGGCACGCCGGAAGCATCGGTCTGGCTGGAAGGCGTGTAGAACTCCTGCAGCGATTCCGGCCCGGTGCGGTATTGCGCGTCGGCCTGCATGTTGACGCGCTTGACGCGGCCACCCTGGAGGAAGTCGTTGACGTAGACCGGCGCCAGCATCAGTTGGATCGAACTGTAGATATCGCCCACCGACAGTCCCATCGACTGCGCCTGCAGGCGATCGACGTCGAGCTTGAGCTGGGCGGCATCCGGCAATGCTTGCGGACGCACCGCCATCAGCGTCTTGTCCTGCGCAGCCTTGCCCAGCAGCGATCCCAGCGCCTTGCCCAGTTCCGCACGGCCCTGGCCGCCACGGTCCTGCAGGTACATGTCGAAACCGCCGAACTGGCCCAAACCCTGCACCGTCGGCAGGTTCATCACGAACACCTGGGCATCGCGGATGCCGAACATCGCCATGTTGGCTTTCTGGATGAATTCGCTGGCGGTGGTCTTGCGCTTGCTCCAGTCCTTGAGGCGGATGAAGCCGATGCCGGCGTTCTCGCCGGCGCCGATGAAGCTGAAACCCGACACCTGCATCAGGTTGTCGACTTCCGGCATCTGCTGCAGCTTGCCGCGCACTTCATCGAGCACGGCGTCGGTACGACGCAGGGTCGCCCCGGCCGGCAATTGCACCATCACGATCGCATAGCCCTGGTCTTCCTCCGGCAGGAAGCTTCCGGGCATCTTCCAGAACAGGAAGCCGCCGATCACTGCCAATGCGGCAAATACCGCCATCCAGCGCGGCGTATGGCGCACCGCGCTACCGATGTGGCCGACATAGGTCTTGCTTACTCGATCGTAGAACTTGTTGAAGCCGCGGAAAATCGGATTGCGCGCCTCGTGGTGGGCAGTCGGCTTGAGCAGCGACGCGCACAACGCCGGCGTGAAGCCCAGCGCGAGGAACGCCGAGAAGAACATCGCGATGGCGATCGTCAACGCGAACTGCTTGTACACCGCGCCGGCGCTGCCGCTCTGCAACGCGCTGGGGATGAACACGGCGGCCAGCACCAGGGTGATGGCGATCACCGCGCCGGTGATCTGCTCCATCGCCTTGCGCGTCGCCGCCATTGGCGACAGGCCTTCCTCGGTCATGATGCGTTCGACGTTCTCGATCACCACGATGGCGTCGTCGACGACGATGCCGATCGCCAGCACCATGCCGAACAGCGACAGCTGGTTGATGGTGAAGCCGATGACGTACATGCCGAGGAAGGTGCCGAGCAGCGCCACCGGGATCACCAGTGTCGGGATCAGCGTTGCGCGGATGTTCTGCAGGAACAGCAGCATCACCAGGAACACCAGGACGACGGCCTCGGCCAGCGTCTTCACCACTTCCTCGACTGAAATCTTGACGAAGGTCGAGGTGTCATACGGCGAGAACCACTGCACGCCGGCCGGGAAGCTCGGCTGCAACAGCTCCATGCGTGCCTTCACGGCTTCAGCCACCGCCAGCGCATTGGCACCTGGTGCCAATTGCACTGCGAAACCGGCTGCCGGCTGGCCATCCCACTTCATGTTGAAGCCGTGGGCACCTGCAAGCTCGACCCGGGCGACGTCCTTGAGATGCACGGCAGCGCCGCTGCTGTCGGTACGCAGCAGGATGTTCTCGAATTCCTGTGGCGTGCTGAAGCGCCCTTCGGCCGACACCGTCGCGGTAACCATCTGCGATGCCGGCGACGGATCTCCGCCGACGGTGCCAGCGGAGAACTGCACGTTCTGTCCGCGCACCGCTGCCAGCACCTGGCTCGCGGACAGGCCGTAGGCCTTCAATTTCTCCGGGTTCAGCCAGATCTGCATCGAATACTGGCCGCCGAACACCTGGGTGCTGCCGACGCCCGGCACGCGCGAAATCTGGTCGACCACGTTCGACGCGATGATGTCCGCCAGCGCATCGCGATCGACCGCGGGATTGCTGGTGCGCAGCGCCACCACCATCAGGAAGCCGGAGTTGGCCTTGGCCACCACCACGCCCGACTGCACCACGTCGCTCGGCAGTCGCGGCGTCGCCTGCGACACCTTGTTCTGCACCTGCATCTGGGCGATGTCGGGATCGGTGCCAGGCTTGAACGTCAGGTTGATGCTGGACTGGCCGCTGGCGCTGGACGAACTGAAGTAATCGAGATTGTCGATGCCCGTGAGCTGCTGCTCGATGATCTGCGTCACCGCCTTCTCGGTGGTTTCGGCGCTGGCACCCGGGTAGCTGGCACCCACGCTGACCTGCGTCGGCGCGATGTTCGGGTACGACTCGATGCCGAGGCTGCGGATCGCCAGCGCGCCCGACAGCGAGATCAGGATCGCGACGACCCAGGCGAGGACCGGGTGCTCGATGAAATATTTGGGCATGGATTACCCCTGCTTGGCCGGGGCGGCGGCCGGCGCTGCCGGTTTGGCATCGGCAGGCACGCCCTTCACTTCCTGGCCCGGCTGCTGCACGCGCTGTATGCCACTGGTGATCACCTTGTCGCCCGGCGACAGCCCGCCCGAGACGATGAAGTCGCCGCCCTGCTGGCGGCCTTCCGGCAGCCCCTTGCGCGCGGCCTTGTTGTCGCTGGCGACCACCAGCACATACGGCCCCTGGGCATCGCGGAGGATGGCGGTCTGTGGAATGCGATAGGCACCCTGCTGTTCGGCCAGCGTCGCCTTGACGGTGACGAAGGTGCCCGGCATCAGCAAGTGCTGCGGATTGGGCAGGATCGCACGCAGCCGTACCGCCCCAGTGGCGGGATCGACCACGCTCCCGGAGAAGTCGAGGCGCGCCTTCTGGTCGAAGGTGCTGCCATCGGGCAACAGGACGTCGACTTCGCGCGAACCGCCACCCTGCGAGGACAGCTGGCGCAGGCGGCTGAGATCGTTCACCCCCACCGAGAATTCGATGTAGAGCGGATCGATCTGGTCGACGGTAGCCAGCAACGTGGCACTGCCTTGCCCGACCAGCGCACCTTCGGTGACCTGGGCGATGCCGGCACGACCGCTGATCGGCGCACGCACCGAGGCATAGCCTTCGTTGATGCGCGCGGTGGTGACCGCGGCCTGGGCCTGCTTGACCGCGGCATTGGCACTGCGTTCGGCGGCCAGTGCGTTGTCGAGGTCGGCCTTGGAGATGAACTTGCCCGGGGCGAGGCCACGCGCGCGTTCGGCGGCGGCGCGCGCATTGGCAGCGGTCGCCTGTGCGCTCGCCAGCGCGGCCTGGGCCGATGCGGTGGCTGCACGCAGCGGCTCGGGATCGATCTGGAACATCGCTTGCCCGGCCTTGACGTCACTGCCTTCGGTATAGAGGCGGCGCTGGACCACGCCGGCAACGCGCGCACGGACGTCGGAGCTGCGGTAGGCTGCAAGGCGTCCGGACGATTGCGCTTCGACGGCGATGTCAGCCGGTTGCACCACCACGTAGCCGACTTCGGGTGCCGGCATCTGCCCACCCTGACCGGGACCGCCCTGCTTCGACGAGCAGGCCATCAGTGCCATGGTGAGGGCGCTCAATGCGAGCAGGCGCGTGCAAGTTTTCATCAAGAGGGGCTCCTGAAGCCGATCGGCCTTGGGGGAAGTGCGTGCGAACCGGCAAGGTTACACTGCACCCCTGTTAACTTCGTGTGCCTAAAGTCTAGGATGGACAAAATGCCAAAGGAAATGACCACACACCCCCTCATGGATCTCGACGAGGTCCGACTCGCCGTGATCGGGTTGGGCTATGTCGGCTTGCCGCTTGCAGTCGCGTTCGGCAAGCGCTACCCCACGCTGGGATTCGACATCCAGCAACGCCGTATCAGCGAGTTGCGCGACGGCCACGACCGCACCTATGAAACATCCGCAGACCAATTCGCCACCGCCACCCGCTTGCGCCTGAGCAGCGACGAAGCCGACCTGCGCGATTGCAACGTTTTCATCGTCACCGTGCCGACGCCCATCGACGACGCCAAGCGTCCCGACCTGCGTCCGCTGGAATCGGCGAGCCGCACCGTCGGCCGCGCGATCTCGCCCGGCGCCGTGGTGGTGTTCGAATCGACGGTCTATCCCGGCGCGACCGAGGAAGTCTGCGTGCCGATCATCGAGCAGGTCTCGGGCCTGAAGTTCAATCGTGATTTCTTCGCCGGCTACAGCCCGGAACGCATCAACCCCGGCGATCACGAGCATCGGCTCGAAACCATCCTCAAGGTGACCTCGGGCTCGACGCCGGAAGCCGCCGAACTGATCGATCGCCTCTATGGCAGCATCATCACTGCCGGCACCCACAAGGCCTCCTGCATCCGCGTGGCGGAAGCGGCCAAGGTGATCGAGAACACCCAGCGCGACCTCAATATCGCGCTCATCAACGAGCTGTCGCTGATCTTCCATCGCCTCGGCATCGATACCGGCGAAGTGCTGGCCGCCGCCGGCACCAAATGGAACTTCCTGCCGTTCAAGCCGGGACTGGTTGGCGGCCATTGCATCGGCGTCGATCCCTACTACCTCACCCACAAGGCCCAGCAGATCGGTTACCAGCCACAGGTGATCCTGTCCGGCCGTCGAATCAACGACGGCATGGGCTCGCACGTGGCGCGGCGCGTGGTCAAGCTGATGACGCAGGAGAAGATCAACCTGGTGGATGCCCGCGTGCTGGTGCTCGGCTTGGCCTTCAAGCCCGACTGCCCGGACCTGCGCAATACCCGCGTCGTCGACGTAATCGACGAACTGCGTCATTACCACCTCGACATCGACGTCTTCGATCCGCGCGTCGACGCCGAGGAAGCACATCACGAATACGGGCTCGACCTGCTGGTGGAGCCGGTCGCCGGCGAGTACGACGCCATCGTGTTCGCGGTGCCGCATCGCGAGTTCCTCGAGCGCGGCGCGGAATGGGTGAAGTCGCTCGGCAAGCACGACCACGTCGTCTTCGATGTCAGCCAGCGCTTGCCCGCGGGCTTCGCCAATGACAGGCTATGACGATGAAAATCCTCGTCACCGGTGCCGCCGGATTCATCGGGTCGACCCTCAGCCATCGCCTGCTCGAACGCGGCGATGAAGTCCTGGGGTTCGACAATCTCAACGATTATTACGACCCCACCCTGAAGGAAGCGCGCCTCGCACTGCTCGAAGGCAAGCCCGGCTTCACCTTCGTGCGCGGCGACCTCGAGGACCGCGAAGCGGTCGATCGTGCGTTCAAGGAATTCAAGCCTGATCGCGTAGTCGCACTGGCGGCGCAGGCCGGCGTGCGTTATTCGCTGGAAAATCCCCGCGCCTACATCGACAGCAATATCGTCGGATTCCTCAACATCCTCGAAGCCTGCCGCCATTTCGGCTGCGAGCACCTGGTGTACGCATCGTCGAGTTCGGTTTACGGCGCCAACCGCAAGCTGCCGTTCGCGGTCGAGGATAGCGTCGATCATCCGGTGAGCCTGTACGCGGCCAGCAAGAAGGCCAACGAACTGATGGCGCATACCTACAGCCATCTCTACGACATCCCGACCACCGGCCTGCGCTTCTTCACCGTCTACGGACCGTGGGGACGCCCGGACATGGCGTTGTTCCTGTTCACCCGCAAGATCCTTGCCGGCGAACCGATCGAAGTCTTCAACAACGGCCGTCACAGCCGCGATTTCACCTACATCGACGACATCGTCGAGGGCATCATCCGTACCCTCGACCATGTGCCCGGCCCCGATCCGGCCTACGACCCGCTGCAGCCGACGCCGGCATCGTCGACCGCACCCTACCGCGTCTACAACATCGGCAACAGCCAGCCGGTGGAACTTTTGCGCTACATCGAGGTGCTGGAAGACGCGCTCGGACGCAAGGCCGAGATGCGCATGCTGCCGTTGCAGCCCGGCGACGTGCCCGACACGTTTGCGGATGTCACCGCCCTGCAGCGCGACACCGGTTACAAGCCGGCGACGCCGATCGAAACCGGTGTGCGCAACTTCGTCGAGTGGTACCGCGACTACTACAAGGTCTGACGATCAGGCGTCACTGTATCCATCCGGATTCCGAGACTGCCAGCGCCAGGCGTCGGCGCACATTGCATCGACGCCGCGCGTGGCCTGCCAGCCGATGACGTCACGGGCCCGCTGCGGATCGGCATAGACCTCGGCAACATCGCCGGCACGGCGCGCAACGATCTCGTAGGGTACCTTGCGTCCGCTCGCCTCTTCGAAGGCGCGTACCAGTTGCAGCACGCTGACACCCTGCCCGGTTCCGAGATTGAGCGTGGTCGCCGCGTGATGCGCATGTTCCAGCGTGTTGATCGCATCGGCATGCGCGCGCGCCAGATCGACCACGTGGATGTAGTCGCGCACGCCGGTGCCGTCGATCGTCGGCCAGTCGCCGCCGAACACGCTGAGGCGTTCGCGCCGCCCGACGGCGACCTGGCAGATGTAGGGCATCAGGTTGTTGGGGATGTCGCGGGGGTCTTCCCCGATGTCCCCGGAGGGATGTGCACCCACCGGATTGAAATAACGCAGCAGGATCGCGCTGAATCCCGGATCCGCCGCGCACGCGTCGCGGATCATGTCTTCCATCATCAGTTTCGTGCGCCCGTAGGGGTTGGTCACCCGCAGCGGCGCGTCCTCCTTGACCGGTACGCTGTCTGGATTGCCGTAAACGGTGGCCGACGAACTGAAAACCAGGCGCTTGCAGCCGTGCGCGCGCATCGCCTGCAACAGATGGATGCTGCCGCCGACGTTGTTGTCGAAGTAGTCGAGCGGCTTTTCCACCGACTCGCCGACCGCCTTGAGGGCGGCGAAGTGGACGACGGCGTCGAAGCGTTCGCGCTTGAACACCTGATGGAGCGCTTCGGCGTCACGAAGATCGACCTGGAGCAGTGGAAATCGCACTCCAGCGAGTTTTTCCGCACGCGCAACTGAGAACGGTGACGCATTGCAGAGGTTGTCGAGGATCACAACCTGATGATTTGATGCGGCCAATTCAATACATGAATGGCTGCCGATGTACCCGGCTCCACCGGTGACGAGGATCTTCATGACTTTGATTTTATTCGAGATTGTTGTCGCCAGGCGATGGTGAATGCGCTTCGCAAGATCAGAAAACCCCTACTTGCCGGGACTTGCGGGCGGGTGTAAATTCGCCATGTTGCAAGGAGCAAGCCATGAGCAGGATGCTACGTTTGGCATGCACAGTACTGTGCATGATTTTCCTTTCCGCGTGCGCCACTACCGGAGCCGGCACTCAAGCTGGTGCTCCGCCGACGGATGCCACGCAGGCAGTCAAAGCCTATCTGATCGGCGTGGACGATATCGTCCAGGTGTCGGTCTGGCGCAATCCGGAACTCGGCATCACCGTACCGGTACGTCCCGACGGCAAGATCTCGGTGCCACTGATTGGCGACGTCACCGCCGCCGGTCGCACGCCCGAACAGGTCGCTGACGACATCAAGCAGAAGCTGACCGCATATGTGCGTGATCCGCAGGTCGCGGTGATCCTGACCGAGCTGCGCAGTCATGAATATCTGTCGCGGGTACGCGTCACCGGCGCTGTGCGCAACCCGGTTTCGGTGCCGTGGCGCCAAGGCATGACGGTGCTGGATGCCGTTCTCGCCGCGGGTGGCGTCACCGAATTCGCCGCGCCCGATCGCACCGAACTGCATCGTCGGCCCAAGGACAACAACCCCGGCGGCAACTATCGCGTCCGCCTCGACCAGATCCTCAACAAGGGCGATCTCGGCACCAATTACACCTTGACTTCGGGCGACGTCGTTTCGGTTCCGGAGCGGGTGCTATGAGTGTTCCGATGTTGTCGGGCGGCGTTGCCGCCCCTTCCCTGCAACTGCGCGAAACCGCAATCACTCCGCATGAACTGTTGCGTGGCGTGGTCAAGGATTTCGGCCGCCGCCCGGTGCGCTACGCGGCCATCTTCGCGGGCATCGCCCTGCTCGGCCTCGCCGTCGGGATCATGTTGCCGAAGAAGTACGCATCGCGGACGACCATTGTCGTTGAGGACAGCAACATCATCCGCCCGCTGATGGAAGGTCGCGCGGTGCCGACTGCGGTGGCCGATCGCGCGGCGCTGGCCAAGGAAGTCGCCTTCAGCAACAAGGTGATGCATGAAATCCTCAAGGTGGGTGGCTGGATGGACAGCCATCCGAGCCCGGTCGAGCAGGATCGCCTGATCGAGCAGATCAAGAGCCGCACGCAGATCGATACCGGCGAGAAGCTGATCCAGATCGAGTATTCCGATTCGGATGCGCATCGCGCCTACGTGGTCACCAAGGCATTGGGCGACCAGGTGATCAGCGAAAGCCTGGCGGCCAAGGAACGCGAGAGCCGCGAGGCTTTCCAGTTCATCGACGCGCAGGTCAAGACCTACCACGACAAGCTCGAACAGTCGGAAGCGCGCCTCGAAGCCTATCGCTCCGCCAACCCCGATGCCCGCCCCGGCGTGGAAACCGAGGTCAATACCCGCATCGCCGACCTGCGCCACCAAGTCGATGCCGCCGACATGGACCTGCAGAACGCGCGTTCGAAGGAAGCCGCGATCAAGACCGAACTCGGCAACGAGAGCGAAGTCAGCGCCGTGCAGACGCGCGAAGGACAGATTCGCGCGCAGATGGCCGACCTGATGACCGAGCGCTCCAAGCTGCTGCTGACGTACACCGATCAGTACCCGGACGTGGTGCGCATCAACCACCAGCTTGATGACCTGCAGACGCAGCTCAAGAATGCGGAATTGCGCAGCAAGACGGTTGCGGCCCAGGGCGGCTCGTCGCTCGAGAGCACCAGCGCGATCAACCCGCTCTATGGCGAGCTGCGCAGCAAGCTGGCTTCTGCCCGCAGCGACAGTGCATCGATCGCGGCACGGCGCAACACTGCTGAGGAATTGCTGGGAGGCGTGATGGCGCAGAACCGCGGCATCGCTGCGGCTGCCAGCGCCCTCGCCGAACTCACCCGCGATTACGAAGTCAATCGCGATCTCTACCAGGACCTGCTGAAGCGCCGCGAGAACGCCCGGTTGTCGATGAACCTCGACGAAGGCCATCGCGGCATGAGCTTCCGCGTGCAGGAACCGGCCCTTGTACCGGTGCGCGCCAGCGGCCTGCGCCTGATGCATGTGGCGATCGCCAGCCTGGCGGTGGCATTGCTGCTGCCGCTCGGCCTGCTCCTGGCGATGGTGAAGTTCGACCAGAAGCTGCGCTCGCCCGACCAGGTGGAAACGCTGTCGGCGGTGCCGCTGCTCGGTGTCACCCCGCGCTATCGCACGCGCGCCAGCCGGGCGTCGATGCTGCGGCAAGGGGCGCTCGCCGCAAGCCTGTTCCTGTCGGTGCCGATGGTCTATGGCGTATTGGCGTTGTTCCGCGCGGGAGGCTTGTGATGGATTCCGGAACATTCCAGAGCCAGCGCGACCAGGCCCTGATGCGGACGCCGGGCAAGACGCTGACGCCTACCCAGCTACGCGAGCGCAGCACGATCTATCGCGCCAGCGTGGCGCAACCGGAAGTCGATGCCTTCCGTGACCTGCGGACGAAACTGCTGTCGATGATGGATGGCAATTTCGTCACCCTGATCGCACCGGTCTCGGCCGGTTGCGGCAGCAGTTTCGTCGCCCGCAACCTCGCCGCGGCATTCGCCTTCGATGACGCCCGCACCGCGTTGCTGCTCGACTGCGACCTGCGCCATCCCTCGCAGCACGCGGTCATGCGCATCGAGATGGGCAATGCCCACCTCGGCGGCTATCTGCAAGGCGAGGTCGAAGACCTCGCGCCACTGATCCACGACACCGGCGTGCCACGCCTGGGCCTTGTCCCGGCCGGACCACCGCGCGAAAACAGCGCGGAGCAGTTGGCGACCCCGCGCATGCGCCTGCTTGTCGATTCCTTGCGCAGCCACTACGCCAATCGCTATCTGTTCCTGGACGCGCCGCCGGTGGAATCCTCGCCGGATGCGCGCATCCTGGCCGAAATGGCCGACGTCGTGGTGCTGGTGACCGGTTACGCGATGAACACCGCGGAAACCATCGCCCGTGCCGTCCAGCAATTCCCACCGGAAAAATTCGCAGGCGTCGTTTTCAACGACATGGGGTGAACCGTGCGACATACACGCCGAATGGATTCCTGGCGTCCAACCATACTCGCGGCAGCATTGCTGGCAGCCATTGGATCGGCTCCGGTTGCCGCGCAGACCGTCCAGAACAGCATCGACTACCAGCTGGGCGTCTCGCTGCTCCACAGCGACAACATCGGGTTGGTTCCCGAGAATGAGCAGGATGACTGGGTCATCGCACCGACGCTGACGTTCGACGTGCGGCGGAACTCCAGCAAGTTCCGGCTGGCAGCACGCGGGACCGCGCAATACCTCGACTACACGCAAGGTACTTTCCAGAATGGTGCGCGTGGCGCCCTCGCCGCTCAAGCCAACTGGGTGATATCGCCGGGCCGTTTCGAATTCATGGCCGCCGACCATTTGACCCGGCGCCCGGTCGACAGCCTGGTGTCCTACAACCCGGCCAACGTGCAGCAGATCAATGTCTTCGTCGCGGGCCCGACCTGGGTGGCGCGCCTGTCGCCCACCACCCGCATGCGCTTCGATCTGCGCATGAGCAACAGCCTCGCCGAAAAGACCCACGAAATCGACGGCCAGCAATACCTGCTGTCGGGGAGCATCGATCACGACATTTCGCCGAATCGTTCGATCAGTGCAGCGGTCAGCACTGAACGGGTCAATTTCGCCGAACGCTCGAAGGCGAACGATTATCGACGCGAGAGCGCCTTCGTGCGCTATGACACCCGCATGCGCACGATCCAGCTGCAGGCCGACCTCGGCTGGTCGCGCGCCGATATCCCGGCGATCAATGCGAAATCCTCCGGGCCGTTCATCCGTTTCGATACCGCGTGGAATCCACGCCCGAACCACACGCTGCGCCTGCGCCTGACCCAGCAGTACGCCGACACCACCGAGGACGTGATTACGCACAGCCTCGATGATCGCTCGGTCCTGATCCAGGATTTCCTCAACAACGAGGGCGTGGTGACGCCGCAGGTCTATCGCGATCGCCGGGCGCAATTGCATTACGACTACCGTTCCGATCGCCTGACCCTGAACGCGGAACTCGAAAGCGACCGCGCCACCCCGATCCACGTCGGCGGCGAAGGCTGGAACGCGGTACTCGGCAGCATTTCAGGCGCGTGGCGCCTGAGCCCGACCTGGACGGTGAATGCCTATGCCGCCGCTTTCCGGCGCACGCTGATCAGCCAACCGGGCGTCGATCGCAACCAGTTCATCGGGACCGGTCTCGGCTATCGCTGGAACACGCACTGGAGTGCTCGCGTCGATCTCCAGCACCGCGTCCGCAGGACGCCGATCCAAGTCCAGAATTTCAAAGAGAATGGAATCGTCTTCTACGTCGGCTACCAGCCCTGAGTCTCCGGCTGGATTGCTGGTAGTGACGGATACCAGTCTTTCCATCACCGGCGGCAGCGAGCAGTTCCTGCGCAACCTGTTGCGTGGGCTGCCCCGCAATCGCTACGCGGTCACCGTGGTCGAACTTGCGTTCGATCCGCCCGAGCAGCCATTGCCCATGCCGGGGGTTCGGATCGTGCGCGTTCCGGTTGCGGCGGTCTATGGTCGTGGCGGACTGCGCGCCTACCAGGTGTTGCGACGCCTGGTGTCGAGCGGACGCTACAGCATCGTGCAATCCCAGCACGAAAAAGCCGATGTCCTGAACGCATTGCTGCCGAAACGGCATGGCGTGGTCCACATCTCCAATCGTCGTGACATGGGTTTCAAGAAGAGCGGTCGCCTGAAGCGCGCCTTCCGGCTGCTCAACCATCGCTTCGACCGGGTGATCGCACCGGCACGCCAGATCATCGACGCGCTGGCGAGCCACGAACGCTTGCCACCTGAGCGCGCCACGGTGATCCACAACGGTGTCGACACGGAACGTTTCCAGCCCCGCGACGATGCCTGGCGCCGTGCGCGCCGCAGTGCGCTGGGCATCGATCCCGGAACCGTGGTGTTCTGCTGCGTTGCCCGTCTCTCGGAAGTGAAATGCCCGCTGGTGCTGGTCGATGCGTTCGCGCGGTTGCAAGCCCAGCTCCCCGATGTCCGCCTGCTGTTCGCCGGTGACGGTCCGATGGCCGATGATGTCCGACGCAAGGTCGACGACACCGGGCTTGCACGACACATCGACCTGCTGGGATCGGTCAGCAGCGTCGACGATCTCCTTCCCGCTTGCGATGTTGCGGTGCTGGCATCGTCGTCGGAGGGCATGTCGAACGCACTGTTGGAAGCGATGGCCTGCGGCCTGCCGGTGGTCGCTACGGCAGTCGGCGGCAACCTGCAACTGGTCAGGCCCGGCATCAATGGCGTGCTGGTGCCGGCGAATGATCCGGCCGCGCTTGCCGAAGCCATGTTGTCGCTGGCGCGAGATGCCGGTCGTCGCAATGAGTTGGGCGCGCGTGCGCGGCGGATGGTCCTCGAGGAATTTTCCTCGCTGCGGATGATCGGCGCCTACGACCATCTTTATCGCGGCCTGCTGGGGCTGGCATGAGGCCGGTCGTGCAATTGCGTTCGAGCGCGGGCCTGTATGGCGCCGATCGCATGGTGCTGGCGCTCGCTCGTCACCTGCCCGATGCCGGCCAGGGAAGCGTGCTGGCGTGCATCGACAATCACCACCTCGGCCATTCCCCGCTCCACGACGAGGCGCAACGGCGACGTCAGGACAGTGTGTTACTGCCTAGCAAGGGGCGCCTCGATGCAGGTGCGATATCGACCCTGCGCGCATTGCTGCGATCCACCGGGGCGGACTGCGTGCACGCCCACGACCCCAAGAGCGCGGTATATGCATGGCTGGCAACGCGCGGACTCGACTGTGCTTGCGTGGCGACGACGCATGGCTGGATCGAAACCAGCACCGCGCTGCGTCTGTATAACCGGATCGAGCGGGCGCTGCTGAAACGTTACGACGCGGTCGTGGCCGTGGCGCAACCCCAGGTCGAGAATCTGCTTGCGGCAGGCGTCGCCCGCGATCGCATCCATCCGATCGCCAACGGCATCGAGATGATCGAGCATGCGTCACCGCAGGAACGCCTGCTGGCACGCCGGCGTTTCCGTTGCGAGCCGGAAGAGACCGTGTTCGCTGCAATCGGCCGCCTCGCCCCGGAAAAGAATCTTTCCCTTCTGCTGCGGGCGATGTCGCGCATCGGCGATGACGCGCCGATCCATCTGCTGGTGGCCGGCGATGGTCCGGAATTCGGCGCGCTGGCACTGCTGGTCGAGGCACTGGGCTTGCGCCCGCGGGTGACGATGCTTGGAACCTTGGACGACTGCGCGCCCGTCTACGCCGCGATGGACGTGCTCGCCCTGCCCTCGCTGAGTGAAGGCATGCCGCTGGTCGTGCTGGAAGCGATGTCCGCGGGCAAACCGATCCTGGCGACCGCGGTGGGTGACGTCCCGTCGTTGCTGGCGCACGCCCCGTGTTCACGATTGTTGCCTGCGGATGAAACCTCCTGGGCCGATGCAATGCGCGCGGCCATTGGCACCCGCAGCGATGATTCTGCGGCGCGTGAATATGCGCGCGAATTCCATTCGGCACAGGTGATGGCAACACGCTATGCCGGCCTCTATCGGGCCTTGCGCGGAGCAGGCGATGTCGCACGTGCAGCCTGAATCGTCGCCCTCGCGCTTCCCGCTCGCCGAACGCGGGCTGCGCTGGCGCGAGCAGGATGTCGCTGCACCGATGGACGCCGCACAGGATGCAGCGCCAGCACGCCGTCATCGCAACAACTGGCCCCTCTACCTGTTCGTGTTCCTGTTGCCGTTGCAGAACATCCAGACCGGCTACCTGCCGCAGCTTGGCGGTGGCCTCAACTTCCTCAATGTGTTCTTCGCCATTTCGTTGATCGGGGCCTTCTTCTGCGGCGGTCGTTTGGCGCGCAATGAACCCGTCAATATCGCGGTCTTCGTCTACATGTTGTACGCGGTAGTCTCGTACCTGGTCGGTTCGCAACTGGTCAGCGATGGCGACCGCATCAACATCCTGAAGGACCATCTGATCGCGGTGTCGCTGGTCTTCGTTACCCAGATGAGCGTGCGTGACTTGTCGCAGGTGAAGAAAATCATCATCGCCAGCCTGCTGCCGTTGCCCTACATCGCCAAGGTCACCTGGGTACAGCACACCTCGGTCGCCAAGTGGCATTACGGTGACGCATTGCGCATCAAGGGCACGTTCGCCCTGCTAGGCGCCAATGAATTCGCGGCGTTCTGCGTCACCATGGGGGTGCTGTGCTTCGCGCTGCTGATCGCGGTGAAGATGCCGAAGATCCTGCGTGCACTCGTCGCACTGGGACTGGCCTGCTCGGTGTTCTGCATCCTCTACGCCTATTCGCGCACCGCGTATGTCGCGGTCGCGCTCGGCCTGATCTGCGTTCTGCTGGCCTGGCGCGGTCGCTGGAAACTGATGCCGCTGTTCCTGGTGCTGGCGATCGCACTGCCGGCGATCCTTCCGGAATCCGTGGTCGAACGCTACCAGAGCACGTCGGTGGAGGAAGACAAGCAGGACGAAAGCACGCGCATGCGCATGGTTTACTGGGGCATCGCCTGGGACAGCTTCGTCGCCCATCCCGTGGTCGGAACCGGCTTCAATACGTTTGCGCGCCGGGTGAACCCATATCACATGGACACCCACAACGTGTACCTGCGCACGCTCGCGGAGGGCGGCGTCGTCGGCGCACTGGTGTTGCTCGCATTGCTTCTGGCGCTGTTCTTCCTGTGCATCAAGCGGCTGCGAAAGACGCCACCGGGGAGTTGGCAATACGGAATCGCGCTCGGGATGCTGGGTGCGTGGACCGCCCTTGTGGTGGGCAACATCTTCGGCGACCGCTTCACCTATTACCCGATGATCGGTTGCTTCTGGATCTATGTCGGCCTGCTGCTCAAGTCACGCGATTTGCTGGCATCGGGAGGCACGCACCGATGATCCACGAACTATTCCCGCTGGTGAAATACGCGTTCGCGTTGATGGCGCATTACAGCGGCGCCGATTCGATCTATCGCTGGTTGAGCGGCCCGTCGCTGGCTGTGTTGATGTACCACCGCCTGCGCGATGACTACGACCCGGCGCCGCTCAGCACTTCGCCGTCCACGTTCGCACGCCACGTCGGATGGCTGCGCGCCAAACGCTGGCTGGTTTCGCTGGACGATGGCCGCCATCACCTGTCGACGCGCCGACGCGGGCCGCGCTATGCCCTGACATTCGATGACGGCTACATGGACAACCTGCACATCCTCGCGATGTCCCCGCCACCGCCGGTCACCCTCTATGTGGTGACGTCGCTGATCGGCGGATCGTCGCTGTGGTATTACCGCCTGGCGCACGCGATCCAGAACGCCGGCAACCCCGTGCTCGACATCGGATTCTTCGGCATGGAGCCGGTCGATATTTCGGACGCCTCCAGCCACCCGCATTTGCTGCAACACCTTGCCGATTGCATCAAGGCGCTTCCGCCGCGCGAAGTCGAGGCGACGGTTGACCGCATCGTCGCCGCGGCCGCCCCCACCGAACCGATGCCGGATGCAGGGGAAATGCTGGGCTGGGACGGGATTTCGGAACTGCAGACGCACGGCATCGAAATCGGTGCCCACACCCACACCCACCCGCTGTTGTCGAAAACCGATGACGCCCATGTGCGCGAGGAAATCACGGTTTCCACCAGCGTTCTGCGCCAGGGGCTCGGCCGCCAACCTCGTCATTTCGCCTACCCCAACGGGCGAGCGCAGGATTTCGGGCAACGCGAAGTCGATCTGCTGCGCAAAGCCGGCTACGTCACCGCGGTCACGACCGTCGAGCGGCTGAACCGCAACGGCACCGACCCCTATCGCATCGGTCGCGTCAATGCCTTCGAGGCACGCTTCCGTTCACCGGGCGGGCGCCTGTCGAAGGCGCTGTTCTTCAGCGAAACAAGCGGCCTGCTCGGCTGGTTGCGGCAATGGAGGCAGTGATGCGCCGCATGCACCTGATGTACCACGGCATCCATGACGATCCCACGTCGCCCGGGCATTTCGACCCGGTCTACAGCGTCGCGCCCGCGCGATTCGCGCAGCAGCTCGACTGGATTGCGGCGCAGGAATGCCCAGAACGCTTCCACGTCACCTTCGACGATGGCGATATCAGCAATGTCACCACCGCATTGCCGCTTCTGCTCGGACATGGACTGCCCGAACGCGGCCTGTGCGCCACGTTCTTCATCACCGGCGGATTCATCGATCGCCCCGGCATGCTCCGCCGCGCAGACGTGCGCACCCTCGCCGATGCCGGCATGCGCATCGGCGCCCATGGCATGAGCCACGGCTTCCTCGAGGACATGGACCTGGAATCGCTGCGCCGCGAATTGCGCGACAGCAAGGCCGCGCTCGAAGACATCATCGGCCGCGAAGTCGATTCGATGGCCTTGCCTGGTGGTCGCGGCGGCGCGCGCGAACTCGATGAAGCGTTGGCCTGCGGCTATCGCGACCTCTATGGTTCGCGCCCCGGGCCCGACGACGACATGCAACCGGGCTGGCGCAATCGCATTGCCATCACCCGCGAACTCGGCGCAGCAAAATTCGCGGCACTGGCGAACTGGAGCGGACCCGCCGCCCGCTGGGCGCGCCTGCGCCATGGCGCCCTCGCCGTGCCCAAGCGCGTACTCGGCAATGCACGCTACCAGCGGTTGCGCGCGGCCCTGACATGAACGGCACGATGCTCGCGTTCTGGATCTGCGTGGCCGTGCCGGTTTACGCCTATCTCGGCTACCCGTTGCTGATGCGGATCCTTGGCCGCAGGCATCGGCCCGCGATCTCTGGTGACCCGGAAACATGGCCGGAGATCACCGTCGTCATCGCCGCTTGCAATGAAGAAGCTCGGATCGCGGGGCGTGTCCGCGACATCCTCGTGCAGGACTACCCCGCCGAGCGCTTGCAGGTGGTCGTGGTCGATGACGGCAGCAGCGACGCCACCACGCGTGTTGCGGACATCGGCGATCCCCGTTGCCGCGTCATCACGCTTGCCTGCAATGGTGGCAAGGCACTGGCGCTGGATGCCGCGCTGCGCGCCGTCACCACCCCGATTACGGTATTCGCCGATGCCCGCCAGCGTTTCGCACCGGGGACATTGCGCGCACTGGTGCAGCCATTCTCGGACCCTGAGGTCGGCGCTGTCGCCGGCGAACTGCAGATACGCGACGCGCAGGGCGGGGAAAGCGACCTCGGGCTGTACATGCGGATAGAACGCCAGCTCCGCCATGACGAATCGACCCTGGGCTGGCTCCACGGCGTCAGCGGCGCGATCCACGCATTGCGCACTTCGTTGTTCGTGGCGATGCCGGCCGGCACCATCCTCGATGACATGTGGTTGCCACTGCACGTCGTGTTTGCCGGCAAGCGGGTCGCCATGACCGACCGCGCGATCGCATGGGACAGTGCATCCGCTCACCACGGCGAGGAATTCGCCCGCAAGGTGCGCACGCTAGCCGGCAACTGGCAGTTGATCGCACGCTTGCCACGCCTGTTGCTGCCGTGGCGCAACCCGGTGTGGTTCGCATGGTGCTCGCACAAGCTCAGCCGCCTGCTGGCGCCTTGGGCGATGCTGGGCGCCCTGCTCGCCTGCGCGTTGTCGCCTGATCCGATCTATCGCGCCCTGTTCCTCGTCCAGTGCGTCGGCTACGGCTTCGCGCTGTTGGCCATCATCCTGCCCGGCATCGCGCGGAGACTGCCGCTGGCATCGACCGCCGCCACTTTCCTGATGCTCAATACCGCGGCGCTGCTGTCGTTGCCGGCCGCCATGTCGCGCGATGGCAGTCGTTTGTGGAAGCCGCACTGATGGCACGGCTGATGATGGTGACCAGTCGCCTGCCGTGGCCTCCGACCGAAGGCCACCAGCTGCGTTCATGGCATCTGCTGCGGGCGCTGTCGCGCGAACATCGCGTCACCCTGCTCAGCTGCCTGCGCCCGGAAGATGTCGAAACCGCGGGCGGTGAATTGCCGCCCGCGGTGACGCGCCTCGCCTTCCATCATTTGCGCCAGGACAGGATTTCCACCGCGTTGCAACTGGCTTCCAGCATGGGGGGCAGCCTGCCATTCGTCGTCCATCGCTATGCCGGCGCCGAGTTGCGCGCGAAGGTCGCCGAACTGGCGCGCGATGCCGACCTCGTCCACTTCGACATGCTCCCGCTGATGGCCTGCGCCAACCAGGTGCCGAGCGGTGTCCCGGTCGTCTACAACGCGCACAACGTCGAGCACGTGCTGTTGCGCGCACGCGGCGACAACGAATCGCGACCACTGCATCGTGCCTTCCTGCGCAGCCAGATCGATCGACTGAGTCGCTTCGAAGCCGTTGCCAGCAGGCGCGCCGACCTGGTGCTGGCGTGCTCGGAGCAGGATCGCGCGCAACTCGTCGACCTCGGCGCACGCACCGCGATCACCGTGCCGAATGGCGTCGATCTCGATGGTAACCGACCCGGCACGGATGACGAGGACGGCAGCCTGGTCTTCGTCGGCCAGATGGGCTGGTTCCCCAACCGCGATGGCATCGAATGGTTCCTGTCCGACGTGTTGCCGCGGGTGCTCGCGCGCAAGCCGGGGCTGCGCTTCACCCTGGTCGGCAAGGCGCAAGGCATGCAGGTTCCCGCGAACGTGGCCGCGAACGTCGACGTCACCGGGTTCGTCGATGACCTGCGCCCGTTGGTGCAACGTGCGTCGGTCTATGTCGTGCCCCTGCGCATGGGCAGCGGCACGCGCCTGAAGGTGCTGGAAGCCATGGCTTTCGGCAAGGCCATCGTCACTACCACGATCGGCAGCGAAGGCATTGATCTTGAGGACGGTATCCACGCCGCATTCGCCGACGATGCGCAAGGTTTCGCCGACCGCATCCTCGCCCTGCTCGATGATCCCGCCCATCGCGCCGCGCTCGGGCGCGAAGCACGCCGACTGGCGGAAGCGCGTTACGGCTGGGACGCGATCGGCGACGCCATGCTTCCGTACTACGACCGGTTGCTGGCGGCATGAAGGCGCCAGCCACGCCACGCATAGGCAACGCGACCGGCCAGTTCGTGCAGCGCCTGCTCGGTCTTGAGCATGGCGGTACGCCGCGGCAGGACATAGCCAACGCCATCGGCAGTAACAACGCTGCTCGCGGCAGGAACTGCACAAACTTCAATGCCCGCGGCATGGAAGGCCATCGTCGCGCGTTGCAGATGCGCCGGCGACGTCACCAGCCGCGCCTGTTCAACATCCCCGCGCAAGGCAAAGGCGTTTTCCCAGGTCGTGCGCGAATGCGTTTCCTGCCGCAGGCGATCGCGTGGAATCCCGCGCTGTACCAGCAGGGTGGAAACAACGACGGATTCGGCGATCCGTTCCTCGCCGCCACCGGAGACGTAGAGGATCGAATGTGCATCGGCGGCCACCAGGCGCCGGGCGGTATCCATGCGCTCGAAATTTTCCTTGCCCAACGCGGCGTCGTCGCTGGCGGAACGCGGCGGCCGATCGTAGCCGGCAGTCAGCAGGACGATCGGCCAATCATCCTGTGCAGCGGAACAGTCCGGGATTCCCGGATGGCGTTCGGCCAACCACAACAGGGCATTCGCACACAACGGCGTGCACGCCAGCACCGCGACGATCACCAAGGCCTTGCACAACCATTGCATGTGCCGTTGCAGTCGCTTGCCGCACAGCACCAGCAGCAATGCCGCGATCGCCAGCCATGTCAGCGGCGACAACAGGAAGTCGCTCATGGCAGGCACCCCGGCAACGAGGTGGTATAGCCATGTTCGCCACGCTGAAGGAAGATTTCCGCACTTACCTGGCTGATTCCGCCGGCGCACCCGCGTGGCGCAGGCCGGCCCATGCCTTCTTCACCTACGGTTTCCTGGCGACGATGATCTATCGCTACGTGCGCTGGACGCGCCGCATTCCGTGGCGCCTGCTGCGGCTGCCGTTCACGCTCGCCTACCTGCCGCTGAAAGTCTTCAGCGACCTTGTCCTTGGCATCCAGATCTCGGCCAATGCCGACATCGGTCCGGGGCTGCACATCGGCCATCACGGCGGCGTCTTTCTCCATTGCGATGCCGGCCATCACCTCAGCCTCGGCCAGGAAGTAACCATCGGTTACAAGGGCGCCGGGAAATCCACGCGCTGGCCGCGCCTTGGCAATGACATCTACATCGGTGCCGGCGCCAAGATATTCGGCGACATCACCGTTGGCAACGGCGTGGTGATCGGAGCCAATGCCGTGGTCGCCCGCGATGTCCCGGACCGCATGCGCGTGGTCGGTGCGGCGGTGCGGATTACCCCGCTCGATGCACAACCATGAACGCGCCAGCCCGTTCATCGCCGCGTGCCGATACCGAGACGTTGCCACAGCTGCAGCAACAGTCCGCGAATGCGGGCATCCAGCGCCAGCACGATGCCGGCATAGACCAGCGCACAGGTGCCGCTGCCGAACAGGAAACGCATCCAGCCCGGCTTGAGCACCCCGGCCAGCCACCACGCGATGGCGAGGCAGACGGCCACGCCGAGCAACGCACGCGCGAGCACGCCAGGCGAAGGGAACTGCAGCAGATCGCGACGCACGAAGACGCAATGCGCGATACCGAGTGCCAGCGTGCTGATCGCGCTTGCATAGACCGAGCCCATGACATGGAAGCGCGGGATCCACAACATGTTGAGAATCACGTTGATCGCCAGGCTGCCGATCATCAACATCAGGATCTTCTGCGTGCGTTTTTCGAGCAACAGCCCGAATCCCGACAGTGCCAGCAGCGGATACAGCGCGAACACCATGCCGAGGATCGAGAACACCGGCCCCGATGCGATCTTGGACGGGCCACTGAGGGCGTGGATGGCATCGGCGCCGAACACGCCAAGCAGCATCGCCATGCCGATGCTGCAATAGGCCATCGGCAGCAACACCTGGCGCTTGAGCGCGCGCACTGCCTCCACGCCTTCGGTCTGGAACAGCCTGTTGGCGGTCGGAACCAGGGCTTCGAACACGCTGGTATTCATGAAGGTGTTCAACTGCATCGCCAGCGACGCGCCGACGCTGTAGATGCCGACCGCGGCGAATTCACCGAGCATGCCCTTCAGCATCAACCGGTCCACCACGACGATGGCAACGGCAACGACTTCATTGGCGACCAGCGGCACGCCGTAACGCATGCCCTCGCGCATTTGCCCGAACGAGACGTGCGCGCGCATGAAGCGGACATGGCGACGTACCCACGTCGCGTACCAGCCGGTGACGAGGATCGCCGCGGCCAGCTTGCCGCCGTAGGCGGCAATGGCACTGCGATCGAGCAACACCACTGCGCCGACCATCAGCCCCACTTCCAGCCAGCGTCCGACGACCCGCGTCACCAGCACGGTGCGCGATTGCTCGCTCGCACGCAGGATTGTTTCGGTCAGGCTGGAGAAACTCGACAACGGCACCGCGAACATCGCCATCCAGAACACCAGGTGCTGGTGCGCGCCGGTGAGGCGGTCGATCGTCGCCATCACCACCAGCAGAACCACCCACAGCACCAGCGAACAAGCCAACGGCAGGTAGAAGTAATTGGTGAAGAACGCCGCGCGATCGCCGGCATCGTCGCCGTGCGGATAGAAGCGCAGCAGCGAATGCTGGGCGCCGAACTTGGCGATGGCGACCGCCAGCAGCATCCAGTTGTCGTAGTAGCCGAGGATGCCGTACTGGGTGTTGTCGAGCAGGCGCGTCATCAACGGGAACGACACCAGCCCGGCGAGGATGGTGGAGACATTGCCCAGGGAATAGCGCAGGTAATGGCGCCCGATCCCGACCCCTGCGGTGGTTCCCCTCATGCCTTTGGCGCCCGCTTTCCCTGCCCGCTCCTGCATTGCATTGTAACCATGATGGGACTAGGATCGAACCGTTATCGTCGATCATCGCAGGACGCGTCAGACGATCAGGGAGGGAATCCGCATGGCGAGCGATTTCACGTCACTCTATGCATCGCTCGGGGTCGATCCCGATTGCGATGTCGAGACCCTCAAACGCCTGTTCCGCCGTCGCATCGCCGAGCTCCACCCCGACCGTGGCGCGACACTGAGCGAAGAGGAGTTGATGCTGCTCTATCTGGAGGCACTGCGCTTCCACCGCCGCCATGGCCGTTTCCCGGGTACCCGCATACGCAACGGCAACGGCAACACCATCCGGTTGGCGGCGATGGAGCCGCGGTCGCCGCGCCAGGAACTTGTGGCCATGCCTGCCATTCCCGGTGGCGATGGCACGTCACGGCAGCAGGTGATGACGGTGACGCTGCTGACCCTCCTTGGGCTGGTATTGCTGGGGTTCGGCATCTGGGCAATCGACGACGACGATCCCGTCTCCGCCGGGGCCGGCCCGCAGCACATCGCGCCCGCAGGCTGAATGCACCCCACCCGGCGGCGCGACCACCTTGCAGACATGCCTTGCCGTCCCTGCGGCAAATGTGGTGAGTTCGAACGTGAAGGATCACGAGCAGACAATGGCCGAGAAGTTTCCAGCTCTGGTGATGGGGGCCGGGTTTACCGGGCTCGGTGCCTTGCGTGCTACGCAAGACGCCGGCGCCCCGGTGTGGGCGGCATGCCCGCCGCGAGACCTCGCCACCTATTCACGCTGGTTCCGCCGCCTGCCCGGTGCGCCCGCCTGGGACGGCTCGACCAAGGGGGTCGAGCAGGCACTGGCTCAGTCAGGAATCGAGGGCGCGGTACTGATCCCCTGCGCAGACGATATCGCCGACTGGGTGGCGCGAAACGCGGTCAACGGCAAGGTAATGGACCGCTATCTCGCCAGCACCAGTTCCACGGAGACGATGCGCATCCTCCAGGACAAGGCGCGCTTCGCCGAGTGGCTGGATGACAAGGACATCGCCAGCCCGCGCAGTTTCCAGGTGCACGACGATTCCGATTTCGACCACCTGCCGTTCGAACGGCTCGATCGCGTGTTCATCAAGCCGATCGATTCCCAGACCTTCAGCCGCATCACAGGTCGCAAGGGCGTATGGGTGGAGAACGCACGTGCCTGCCGCGAGACATGGTCGCAAATGCAGGCACAGGGCCACGGCATGATCGTGCAGGAGTACGTCCCCGGCCCGGTTGCCAATCACGTCTTCGTCGATGGTTTCCGTGATCGCGACGGACGCTATCCGGGACTTTTCGCGCGCCGGCGCAGCCGCATCCACCCCCCCGATTTCGGCAACAGCACGTATTGCCGCAGCATCGCCCTGGAAGAGATCGAACCGGCGGTTGCCGCCTGCATGCGCCTGCTCGATCAATTGAACTATCGCGGCATCTTCAGCGCCGAATTCAAGCGGGATGAACGCGACGGCAAATACCGCATCCTCGAAGTCAACACGCGTGCATGGTGGTACGTCGAGTTCGCCGCACGCTGCGGCGTGAACGTGTGCGGGATGGCCTGGCGCGATGCGCAATCACTGCCGGTGCAGGCCGTGCGCCGGTATCGGGTCGGCAAGGGCTGCGTGAACTGGATCGAGGATGCGAACGCGCTGAAGCACGCGCGCTCGACGATCGGCACCGCCCTGCTGGACTGGCCCGGCGCCTATGAGCACGTCTATCGCTGGAATGACCCGAGACCCGCAATCCATCGCATTTCCGGCCAGTTGCGACGTTCGTTAGTACGCAGCATCCATCTCGCGCCGACCGCTCGCCCACTCGCTGCATCTTCCTCTTCGCTCACTTCCATGGATCCCCCGCCATGACACCCAGGACATCCCACTTTGCCATGCGTTGCCCACACAATCGCATGTTGCCGTTGCCACTCGCGATTGCGGCCGCCTTCCCGTTTGCCCTGCTGGCGCCGACCGCGTTCGCCGCGAACACCTACTACGTCCGCACCGACGGTGGTGACGCCACCCAGTGCACCGGATTGGTGGATGCCGCGTACGACGGCAAGAGCCGCAATTGCGCCTGGTCCAGCCCCAACATCGCCTTCCCGCTGGGGCAGACGACGGCGACCAAGCCGCTGATCGCCGGTGGCGACACCCTGATCATCTCGCCCGGCAGCTACAAGATCGGCGTTGGCGCACCGGGCACGGCGAACTGCTCGCCCAGCTACAGCTGGGATTGCTACCCGCCGCCGATCCCGTCCGGCACGACCTGGGACACGCGCACGCGCATACTCGGCAAGGATTCGACAACGTGTGCGGTCAAGCCGGAACTGTGGGCGAGCGGACGCGCCCAGACCGTGTTGAACCTCAATGGCAGCCAGAACGTCGAGGTGCAGTGCCTCGACCTCACCGACCATGCCAGCTGCGCACTTGCGCACCTCACCTCGGGCACATCGACTGCGGGTGCAGTCAAGGCGGCCTGCCCATCGACAGCGCCCTTCGGCGACATCGGTTCCGACGGCATCGTTGCGGTTGGCGCCGGCAAGACCTTCATCGGCAACGTCGACGTCCACGGCTTCCCGCACAACGGCATCTCGGCCGGCAAACTGACCGACTGGACGCTCTACAACGTACGCATCCTCGGCAACGGCTGGGCCGGATGGGATGGCGATGTCGCCAACGGCAGCCAGACCGGATCGAGCAACAGCGGCACGATCGCCTTCATCGGCGGCGAGATCGCCTGGAATGGTTGCATCGAGAACTACGTCGACCACAGCTACTTCGGTTGCTGGGGGCAGCAGGAAGGCGGTTATGGCGATGGCCTCGGCACCGGGCGCACCGGTGGCAACTGGATCTTCCAGGGCACCAAGGTGCATCACAACACCTCCGATGGCATCGACCTGCTGTATGCCAACGGCACCGGCAGCGTGACCGTGCGCCAGGTGTTGTCCTATGCCAATGCCGGCAACCAGGTGAAACTCGCCGGCCCTGGCCTGATCGAAAACAGCGTCATCATCGGCAACTGCAATGCCCTCCTCGGCTATCCGACGTCGGCGCTGCAATCCGCCGATTTCTGCCGCGCGCTCGGCAATACCGTGTCGATCGACCTGCTCACCGGCGCCAACATGGTGACCATGCGTTTCAACACAATCACCGGACTTGGCGACTGTGAAGTCATCAGCGGTGGCGGTGGCGCCGGCAGCGCCCTGGTGATGCAGAACAATGCGATCTCCGGCGATCTCGACTGGCGCGCCAACCTGCAGGGCAATACCGGCGAACTCACCTGTGCCTATTACAAGGATGGCGGCTCGGCGACGGTGTTGTTCCAGAACAACCTCTTCTGGAACCTCAAGAGCCCGCCCTGCGACCAGGGCACCAACAACATCTGCGGCAAGCCGCCGCTGTTCGTGGACAGCAACTACGCCACCTTCAACCCGACGCCACAACAGAACAGCCCGCTGATCGATGCCGGGCTGCCGATTCCGTCAGTCACCCAGGATTACAGCGGCAATCCGCGCGTGTATGGCGCCGGCCCGGATATTGGTGCGGTGGAATTGCAGCCGGCGTCGCCAACGCCGACACCAACCCCCACTCCGACGCCTACGCCGACTCCCACCCCGACTCCGACGCCTACCCCCACGCCGACGCCGACACCCACTCCTACTCCTACTCCGACACCCACCCCGGCACCGCCTCCGCCGCTGCCCATCACCACGCCGAACAGCCCGGCAGTGAAACTGCCGCCGCCACCCAAGGCGCCCTGATTGGCCTGATTTGCGGTTGCCCGCATCAATCCGATGCGGGCAACCAGTCGTCAAGCCAAGACGTGATGTCGTCCAAAATCTCCTCGCGCTGGCGCGGGACGAACAGGATGTGGTCGACATCGGGGCGGAACCGCAAGCGCAGTCGCGGTTCGCCGGAATTGTCGGGGAAACTGGCTCGCATCTGCCGCGGATGCAGGAAGTAATCGGTGACACCGGCGGTATAGAGCGCGTACATGGCGATGCCTGCCTCCGCCATGCGCTGGTTGCCGGCGATGAATTCGCGCTCCGATGGCCAATCGCGCCCAGCCGGCGGCGCATCGCCATCGCGCCAGCCCCGCTGCATCCAGTGCCGCAACATGCGACCCCAGGCAGCGACCGGTCGCGAAACGAAATGTCGCAACTGAGCCCAGTGGAACCACGGTCCGCGCACTGCGCAGGGATCGAGCAGCAGCAAGCCACGCACACGCGCGTCGTGCGCCGGCAATTTCCAGGCAAGATCGGCGGCGCTGCACACGCCACCGACGATGAAGCGATCGCTGCCGGTGACGGAAGTGACGACATCCATCGCCTCGCGCACGCGATCTTCGCGGCAATTGCCCCCGCCTGCCGGTGCATCGCCGACCGCGGGAAGATCGAAGCGGAACAGGTCGATGCCGTGGCGCGCGAGGCGTTCCGCCAACTCGATGTTCATCCGGAATGGCCCGATGCGGTGGATCAACCCGGCGTTGAGCATCACCACGGTCGCGCGCGGAGATCGTTGCGGATCCGCGCGATGCAGGAAACCGTAGCCGGCACCATCGGGCATGGAGAGCAGTTCCATCACTTCGCCGCTCCGGGCAAGCGGGCGAACAAATGCTCCGTTGCGGCATCCGCGAGACGCACCGGGATGATGTTTTCGTAATCGACCTGGCCGGCCCAGGCATCGAAGGCCAGCGGCAGGCGAATCACGTTCTCCACGCCCATGCGGGATTCCAGCGCGTGCTCGCTGTCGAGCAACCACATCGCCGGGACTCGTGTGTCCGCCCACTGCAGCCGTCGTATTTCATCGGGCAGGCGCGGGTCGATGAAATGGCCCATCAATTCCCCCGCCACACCGATCGGTCCCGGTTGCAGGGGAAATCGGCTTTGCGATTGGCGTTCGCGGGCATCGATGGCCGACGCTTCCTCGATCCAGCCGGCACCGGAAAGCACGGGCTGCCACCACCAGGCCATGTCGGCATCGAGACCATCGCGAATCGCATGGCCTGCAAGCAATGCACCCATGCGCACCCCGCACACGATCCGGGGAACGCCATCACCGGTGGCCACCAATGCATTCCAGACATGGCGGATATCGCCGATCGCGCGATCGACGGCCAGCTCGACACCCGCACCGCTCGAGTCACCGGTTCCCGCGTAATCGAAACGGATCACCTCGGCGCCCTGTCGCGCCCATTGCACGGCGAGTTGGGCAAAGAAGCGGTAACTGCGGACATGTTCCTGCAACAGCGGCGGACACATCAGGATGCGCGCGCGCGCCGGCAGCATGCTGCGATGGACCACCGCAAACAGATGACCGTCGCCTTGCGGCAACAGCATCGGCTCAGGCGCGGGGATCGATGTGATTGGCAATGCGCTCCCGTCCATCGCCGTTCATTGGCGTCCGAAGATCCGCTTGAACCAGCCCGAACCGGTGGGTTCGCCACTCCGCTCGGGCAATTTCCCGGCAACTTCGGCCGCAGTCTGTACCGCGAGTTCCGGGAGTTTCATTTTCACGCCGGTGTCGCGCAGCATTTCCGACAGCATCTTGATGGCGAGCATCGAGCTTCCGCCCAGGTCGAAGAAGTTGTCGCCCGCCACCACTTCGGTGCCAAGGTGACGCGCCCACAACGAACGGACGTAATCCAGTCGGTCGTTGCTGATCGGCTTGGAATTGTTGAGTAGCATGGCGGATGCGGTTTCCTGGTCGGGTGAAATCGTGGAGTTGGTAGCTTGCCGGATGGCGACAAGGGTGGCGTCGATCGCGCGCTCGGGATCGGCGATCATCGCGGCCAGCAACTGTTCGTAATAACGGGCGATCCGATTCGCGGTCGCCGGTTCGAGCAGGTCGGTGTTGTACAGCAACGTGCCCTGCAATCCATGCTCGCCGCGATCCACCACCCACAGGTTCAGGTCTTCCGAGATGCTCGGCTGGTCGATGTCGAGACGCTGGTGCGACAGCGCGCCCCAGTGGGTGATGCGGTCGCGTATGTCCTGGAAGGAGAACTGGGCGTGATAGAGGATGCTGTTGGAAGTGCCGGGCAAACCGGCGCGCATCTCGGCGATGTCCTCGAGCTGGATGTCTGGCGCCGACAGGCTGTCGAGCAACGAAGCCTTGGCAAGCCGCACCACGTCGCGCAAGGCGCCATCGACCGGAACATCGATGCGCACCGGCAGCAAGTTGACGATGTGCCCCATCAGTGGTTCGGTTTCAGCGTGGTTGCGTCCGCGCACCGGCATGCCCACGACGATATCGGGATCGCCGTTGTAATCGGCCAGCGCCACGAAATACGCCGCCAGCATCACCACGAACACGGTGGAATCCATGCCGCGTGCGATCTGGCGCAAGGCATCCGATTGCGCCTGCGAAAGCGACAACGGAATCGCCCGCGCGGTTCCGGTCATCAGGCGACGGCGCGGGCGATCAGTCGGCAAGGCGCATGGCCAGCCTCCGCGCGGATTCGGCGTGCACATCCACTTGCGCCACTGTTCGCGCTGGCGCTGATAGGCGGCGCTGCCCATCCATGCATTGTGCCATTCGGCGTAATCGCCATAGGTGACCGGCAGCTCCGGCAGTCGTGGCGGACGCCCCTCGCAAAGCGCGACGTAGCATTCCGACAATTCGACGTAGAGAAGATCGAACGACCAGCCGTCCCAGATGATCTGGTGTGGCATGAAGAACCAGACGTGTTCGTCTTCGGCCATGCGATACAGCCGCGAGCGGAACAACGGCGCTTCCGCCAGCGATTCGAACGGGCGCGCGACCAGCGTCCTGATGTCGGTTTCCAGCGCGGACTGACGTTGCCCGGGCGCCAGGTGGGCCAGGTCGACGACGGGATCGAGGACATGTGCATCCATGTTGTGGCGGACGACCTGGACCAGGTCATCGCCGCGGCGCTCGAAGACGGTCCGCAGCACCGTTTGCCGCTCGACCACGTTGATCAGGGCCTGGCGGAAGTTGGCGACATCCAGCGGGCCATTCAACCTGTGGCCGGAAGGAAGGCTGTAGGCAAGCACTTCGGGATGGAATTCGTGGATCAGCGCCTGGCGATTCTGCAGGATGCTCAGTGGCGCGCATTCCTGCTGCGGCCTGTGCACGATCACGTTTTGTGCGGTGGAAGCCGCATGACCGCGCCCCTGCTCTCCTTCGATTTTGGCCGCAAGTCGACGCACGCTGGGCGCATCGAACAAGGTGCGTTGCGACAGGGCCAGGGACAGTTCCTTGTTGAGCCGCGTGGTCAGTTGCGCCGCCAGCAGCGAATGGCCACCGCTGAGGAAGAAGTCGTCGTCGATGCCGATCGCCGAAATCCGCAATACCGATATGAACGCCTGCAGCAACTGTTCCTGCAACGGGGTTTCCGGAGTCGCACGGACATCGTCGCCATCGACCGGGATTTCCGGATCCGGCAGCGCCTTGCGATCGATCTTTCCGTTCGCGGTCAGCGGCCAATGCGCCAGCACCACGATGTGCTGCGGGATCATGTACTCGGGCAAGGTGTCGCGCAGGTGCTTCTTCATCTGCACGGGATCGATGCTGCGATCGGGTTCCTGCACGACATAGGCGACCAGGCGCGCATCGCCTTCGCGTTCCTCGCGCACCATCGCGATCGCCGATTGCACGTCGGGATGTGCCACCAGTTGCGTCTCGATCTCGCCGAGTTCGATGCGATAGCCGCGCAGCTTGACCTGATGGTCGAGGCGCCCCTGGTGTTCGAGCATGCCATCGTCGCGCCAGCGCGCACGGTCGCCGGTGCGATACAAACGCACGCGGCCATCCGGCCCATTCCAGTCGATGAAGCGATCTGCGGTGAGTGCCGGCTGGTTGCGGTAGCCACGTGCCAGCCCCGCGCCGGAGATGCACAGCTCCCCGGGGACTCCGCGCACGCAAGGCTGGCGTGCGTCGTCGAGGATCCATACGCCGGTGTTGGCGATCGGCTTGCCGATATGGATGTCGGGCAAGTCGCCGCGTGCCGGCGTCATGATCCGCGCGCAGGTCGACCACACCGTGGTTTCGGTGGGGCCGTAGACATTCCACAACTCGCCGCAACGGGCCAGCAATTGCGCGGCGAGCGTCGGCGGCAAGGGCTCGCCGCCGCAGAGGATGCGGAAGCCTGCCCCGCCCGTCCACTCGGCTTCGATCAGCATGCGCCAGGTTGCCGGCGTCGCCTGCATCACCGTCGCGCGATGCCTGGCCATGCACGCGGCGAGCGCGCCGCCATCGAGGGTGGTGTCGCGATCGACGATCACCACCTGTGCACCGACGTGCAGCGGCAGCATCAGTTCGAGCACGGCGATGTCGAAGGACAGCGTGGTGACGGCGATCAGCACGTCGTCACTGCGCAGGCCCGGTTGCGTGGCCATGCTGCCGAGGAAGTTCGCCACCGCGCGATGCGGGATCTCCACGCCCTTCGGCGTGCCGGTCGAACCCGAGGTATAGATCACGTAGGCGATGGCTTCGGGATTGCCGGCCAGGTTCGGCCGCGTGTCCGGCTGCGCTGCAAGCGTTGCGGCATCCAGCAAGACGACGCGCTGCCCCTGCAACGGCAGTCCATCGACCAGCGCCAGCGTGGTGAGGACTGCGGACGGACCACCATCGTCGAGCATGTGCTGAAGGCGTGCTTGCGGGAACGCCGGATCGAGCGGGATATAGCCGGCGCCTGCCTTTAGGATGCCGAGCATCGACGCCAGCATCGAAATCCCGCGCTCGACCGCGAGACCGACCAGATCGCCGGGCTTGACGCCCTGGCCGATCAGCAGATGTGCGATGCGATTGGCTTCGTGTTCGAGTTCGCGATAGCGGATGCTGCGCTGGTTGTCGCTCGCGGCGACAGCATCGGGTAGGCGGTCGCAACTCGCTTCGAAGTGCTGGTGCATCAACCGCTCGCGCTGGAACGGTGTTGCAGCCGGCGACAATGCCGCGAGCTCGCCAAGATCGCCGGCATCCAGCAACCCGTAGTCGCTGCAGGAGCGATCGATGTTCTCGCTCACTCCCTGCAACAGGCTGCGATAGGCGCGCAGCCAGCGCCGCACCGTCGTCGATTGCAGCAACGACGTCGCGTACTGGCATTCCAGGCGCAGGCCGGACGCCATCTGCACGGCATTGAGCGACAACTCGAAATTGTCGGCACTACGCGCCACGCCATGGCATTCGATGCGGGCACCAGCGAATGCGGCGCTCTCCCCATCCAGGCTCTGGTCGATGTTGAACAGCACCGGCGCCAGCGGCACCCGCGACGGATCGCGCGCGATTGCCAGCTGTTGCAACAGGGTCGAGAGCGTGTAATCGCGATGCTCGACCGCGTCGAGGAGGTCGTCGTTGGCGCGCTTGAGGAATGCCGAGAAAGCTTCCCCGCGATTCGGCGCAAAGCGCATCGGCAGGGTGTTGGCGCAATGGCCGACCATCGCCAGCTTGCCGCTGGCCGGTTGGCCGGCGCTGGGAATGCCGATCACCACGTCGTCCTGCCCGGCGATGCGCGCGACCAGCAATGCAAACGCCGACAGCATCAGCGAGAACAGGCTGCAACCCTGCTTCGCCGCGGTTTCGCGCAAGGCATGCAACAACTCTGGCGGAAGATCGAGATCCTCGCGGCGCGAAGAGAAATGGCGATGCGCGGGGCGCGGCAGGTCGATCGGCAATTCCAGCACCGGAGCGCCATCTGCAAAGCGACCGCGCCAATAACGCTCGGTGGCAGCCGTCGATTGCGTCGACTGCGAGGCCTCGGCCAGGGCGTGGTCCGCGAACGACTCCACTGGCGGTAGCGAAGCCTCGCGACCCTGCAGCGCGGCGCCGTACAGCGCACCGAGATCGCGCACGATCACCCACCACGACCAGCCATCGCAGATGACGTGGTGCGCGGACAACAGCAGGCGATGCGACTGCGGGCCGATGCGATACAGCGCGGCGCGGAACAGCGGGCCATCCTGGAGGTCGAAGGGATGCGAGACCGCCGCGGCCTCCGCCTGCGCCAGCCGTTCGCTTTGCGCCAGCAAGTCGAGCCCGGAAAGATCCTCGACCGCCAACGGCAGCGTCGCCTGCTCGAGCACGCACAGGGTCTGGCCGTCTCCCGACAGCACCGAGTGCAAGGCATCGTGGCGCTGTGCCAGCGCCTGCAGTGCCTGCTTCAGCGCAGCGTGGTCGAGCATGCCTTCGATGCGGATGGTCAGTGCTTCGTTGTAGGCCAGCGACGCTTCGCGATCGAGGTGGTCGGCCAGCCAGATTTCACGCTGCCCTTCGGTGGTCGGCACCACCCGCAACAGGGCCTGTGCAAATGGATCATGAGCGGCGGGCGGAGACGCGAGGGTATCGACTGTCATGTTCAGACCTCCACCTTCACGTACTGGCCAGGCGCTTCGGGATCGGGTGCGTACCACGCCGGTTGTCCCTGCGGATCCCGCCCCAGCCGCGCACCGGCGACCTTCGGCGCGCCCGCGTCCATGACCGTCTGTATCGTCGCCTTGGGCTTGGGCAGGAAACCGGATTCCTGCAATTCATCGATCGATGCCTTGAAGGCTTCGGCAATCCGGGCGAAATCGGCTTCGCTATGCGCGGTGGTGAAGAAGCACGGGAAGTTGTCGAGGATATGGACGCCGCGGCTGCGCATCATCGCGAACAGCAGGTCCTGCAGCGGATGGTCCTCGAGGAAGAAGGTCTTCCACACCGAGGCGAAATACCGCACTTCCACCGGTGCGCCGACCGTGGCGCAATGGTGGTTGAGGTCTTCGGCAAATGCCGCGATGCGCTGGTTCAGGCGCGACTGCAGTTCCGGCCCCTGCCCCTTGAGGTGCTTCAGTACTGCGGCAGCAGCGGCCAGCGCCAGCGGATGGCGGACGAATGTGCCGGCGAAATAGGTCACGCCGACCGTGGGTACGGAATCGTCACCGAACTGCCAGTCGCCGCCATCGAGCGCGTCCATGTACTCGCGCTTGCCTGCGATCACGCCGATCGGGAAACCGCCGCCGACCACCTTGCCGTAGGTCGCAAGGTCGGCCTTGATGTCGAACATGCCCTGGGCGCCGGCGGGATGCGCGCGGAAACCGGTGACGACTTCATCGAAGACCAGCAAGGTGCCGGAGGCTTCGGTGATCGCACGCAATTTCTTGAGGAATTCGACCGGCTGGAAATCCGGGCGGCGGCTCTGCACCGGTTCCACCAATACCGCAGCGAGTTCATCGGCGTGCTCGCGCAACCATTGCGCCGATTCCTCGGTGCCGTAATCGAGCACGACCACGTGTTCGGCGGTGTTGCGCAGGATGCCCGGCGCTGCGGGAACCGCACGATGCGCGCGGGTCCCGCGCACGATCATTTCGTCGATGATGCCGTGGTAGGCACCGCTGAACACCGCGACGGTATCGCGACCGGTCACCGTGCGGGCGATGCGCAACGCACCCAGCACCGCTTCCGATCCGGTATTGCACAGTGCGGCGCGGTCGTTGCCGGTGACGTCGCAGAACAGTTCGGCGACTTCACCCGCCAACACGTGCTGCGGTCCGATCTCGTAGCCTGCATCGAGCTGGTTGCGCACGGCATCCAGCACGAAATCCGGCTGCCAACCGAACAGGCTCATGCCGAAACCGTTGAGGGCATCGACGTAGTCATTGCCATCGAGATCGGTCAGGTGCGCGCCCTTGGAGCGTTCCATCACGATCTGGTAGGTGATTTCCTTGAGCATCGGCTTGAAGCCGTTGACCACGCGCGGATCGGCCAGCCGGGCGCGATGGCGCTGGGTATATGCCTTCGATGCCGCGGTGCGCGCGACATAGCGCTGGATGAAGGCGTCGAGGCGGTCACGCTGCCTGGGGCCCAGTTCGGATGATGCCGCGTTGTCGATGCGGGCGATGGCGCCGAACGCCTTCTTGACGTCATAGCGGGTATGCGCGAGCGCGTCCGCTTCGGCCTGGTCCGAGGATTGGGACGGTGCCGGTTGTGCCGATGCGACAGGCGCTGCGGGGGCCGTGGCTGCCGATATCGGAATCTGTGCAGCAGCAACAGGTGCCGCACCCAACAGCTCAAGCTGGCGCTGCATCAACTGCATCTGCTGCGCGATCAGCTGCTGGAGGTCACCGGAAACAGGGGCCGCCGTCGCGGCAACCACGGGGTTCATCATCGACGCAGGCGATGCAGTGGCCACGGGCGCTTCCACCCGAACTTCGGCGCGGGCCGGGGCGATCATGGCCCCAAGCGCCGCGCCAAGCCGTGACAGGCTGGAATATTCGCCCATCAATTGACGGAAACTGATCTTGCTGCCGAAGGTCTTCTGCAACTGCAACGCGATCTGGGTCAGGGTGAGGCTGTCCAGTCCGGCTTCGACGAAATTGGCGTCCTCGTGCATGCCCGCCATGTCCATCCCGGAAACATCCTCGAACACGTCACGAATGCGCGCGATCACGTCCGGGTTCGGTGTCGTTGCCGCCGTCGGTGCGGCTGGCGCGGAATTGTTTGCAGGCATGGAATTCTCCCCGGGAATCACGGCAGTAGCAGCGGGCGCGTCGACGACCGCGGACAGCCAATAGGTCTTGCGTTCGAATGGATAGGTCGGAAGTTCAAGGCGATGACGGCGCTGGCGGGTATCGAGGCCATCGGTCGCGACATCGATGCCAACGCCCCAGATCGCACCGATCGCCTGCAGCAAGGCCCGCGCTTCCGTCTCGACGTTGTCGGCCAACGACGGCTGCGCGAACTGGCCTTCGCCCAGACGCTGCTGCTTCGCCAGCTGGCTGAGCGTGTTGCGTGGACCGGCCTCGAGCAGGACGCGGGCACCGGGCTGCGCGAGTGCCGCAGCCGCCGCGCGGTTGTATTGCACCGGCGAACGCAGCTGGTTCACCCAGTAGTCCACCGACATCGCTTCGGCATCACCCAGTCGTTCGCCGGTGACGGAGGAAATGATCGGCAACATCGGTGCATTGCGCGTGCAGGCGCCCACAGCCTCGGCGAAGGGCGCCAGCGCCGGCTCCATCATCCGCGAATGGAAGGCATGCGAGGTGCGCAGTGGCGTGCAGGCGACCTGCTCCGTCGCCAACGCCGCCGCGAAGGCATCGACCACTTCGGCAGTACCGGCCACGACGCAGGAACGCGGTCCGTTGACGGCGGCGAGGTCGAGATCAGCCGGGAGGCGCGCGAGAAGATCCGCTTCCGACAGGCGCACGCCGAGCATCGCGCCCGCCGGTTGTGCCTGCATCAGCGCACCTCGCTTGGCGACGAGGCCGATGGCATCCTCCAGCGAGAACACGCCGGCCAGCGTCGCCGCCGCGAATTCACCGATGCTGTGGCCGAGCATCGCAACAGGCGTGATACCCAGCGACTGCCACAGGCGGCCCAACGCGTATTCGATCGCGAAGGTCGCCGGTTGCATGCGCCAGGTCGGGCGCAGGGCATCGGTATCGTCGCTGAACAGCAAGGTGCGCAGGTCCTCGCCCAGGGTGCGGCCCAGGCGTCGCGCGCAGTCGTCGATGGCATCGCGGAACACCGCATGCATCTGGTACAGGCTGCGGCCCATGCCGGGATAAGTCGCACCCTGCCCCGGGAACAGCAGCACCACGCAATGATCACCGCCCGCTGCCGTCGGCTCGGTAGCCGTCTGTCGAAGCGCGCGGATCGCATCGTCATGGTCGTTCGCCGCGATCGCGCGACGGAATGCAAACGCACGTCGGCCGCTGCGCAGCGTCCAGGCGACATCGGCGAGATTGGCTTGCGGATGATCCCCGAGCCATGTCGCCAGTCGTTCGCCGGCTTGCTGCAACGCCTGCGGCGAGCGCGCCGACAGCTGCAGCAATTGCACCTCGCCAGCAGCGTCGGAAGACGGATCTTCCGGCGCCTGTTCCATGACGACGTGGGCATTGGTGCCGCCAACACCGAAGCTACTGACACCAGCGCGCCGAGGGGATGGGGAGCAGCGCCAGGCATCCGCTTCGGCGTTGGCGACGAAGGGGGTTGAAGCGAAATCGATGGAGGGATTCGGCGCGGTGAAATGCACCGTGCCGGGAATGAAGTTCTCGCGCAGCGCGAACGCGGTCTTGATCACGCCGGCGGCGCCGGCCGCAATCACCAGGTGGCCGACATTGCTCTTGAGAGAACCGATGGTGCAGAAGCCGGTGTCCTGCGTCGCTTCGCCGAAAGCCTGCGCCAGCCCCTCGATCTCGATCGGATCACCGATCGGCGTCGCGGTCCCGTGCGCTTCGACATAGCCGATGCTGCGCGGATCGACGTCGGCATCGCGATGCGCCATGCGGATGGCTTTTGCCTGCCCCGCCGCGCTCGGCGCGGTGAAGCTGGCACGCTGGGCACCGTCGTTGCTGAGACCGATGCCGCGAATCACCGCATGGATCGGATCACCATCGGCCTGCGCATCGGACAGGCGCTTGAGCAGCACCATCGCCGCGCCATCGCTGAACACCGTGCCCGCCGAATTCACATCGAACGTACGGGTATGGCCATCGGGCGACAACATGCTGCCTTCCTGATGGAGATAGCCGCTGTTGCTCGGGCAGGTCACCGACACGCCACCTGCCAGCGCCATCCGGCACTGTCCGGCGCGCAGGCTTTCCACCGCCTGGCAGATCGCGACCAGCGAGGTCGAGCACCCGGTGTGGATGCTGATCGCCGGGCCGGTCAGTCCGAGTTTGTGGGCGACGCGGGTGGCGATGTAGTCCTTCTCGTTGCCGAGCATGGTCTGGAATTCGCCGACCCGCGCGATTCGATCGGGATGTCGCGAGACATGCTTCTGGAAATAGCTGGCGTTGTACATGCCGGCGAACACGCCGACATCGCCGTCACTTTCGTCGCCCGGCGCATGGCCCGCGCGCTCCATGCATTCCCAGGCCAGTTCCAGCGCGATGCGCTGCTGCGGATCCATTACTTCCGCTTCCGGCGCACCGATGCCGAAGAACGCTGCATCGAATTGTTCGACGCCGTCGATCACGCCACGCGCGGAAACGTAATCGGGATCGTTGCGCAGCGATTCCGGAATGGAGGAATCGAGCGCGTCGCGTTCGAACCGGGTGATGCCTTCGCGCCCCGCGCGCAGCATCTCCCATAGTGACTCGACATCCGCTGCGCCGGGAAAACGTCCGGCCATGGCGATGATGGCGATCGGCTCTGAACCATGGCGCGCTGCAGTTTCGATTTGGCGCGGATTCGATTGCGATTCGAAGCGGGCCGCCAGCAACGCCGGCGTCGGATGGCTGAAGAGATGGCCCGGCGATGCGGTGCCCGGGAGCGTGCCGTTCTGCTTCAGATCCGCGACCAGGCGCGATGCCAGCAGCGAACTGCCGCCGAGGTCAAAGAAACTGTCGTCACGGCCGATGCCATCGAGATCGAGCAATGCCCCCATCGCCCTGGCAATCGCGGCTTCGCGATCGCCACGTGGTGCGACATGCGGATTCGCAAGTTCGGGACGGCGACGATCCGGTGCCGGCAAGGCGGCACGATCGAGCTTGCCATTGGCCGTCGTCGGGAAATGATCGAGCACGACATAGCGCAGCGGCACCATGTAGTCCGGCAACCTGCACGCCAGTTCCGCGCGGATCGCCTGCACATCCGGCACCTGCCCGTCTTCAGCTTGCAGATAGGCGACGAGGCGACGCTCGCCATGCCCGGTATCCGGCGCGGTGACGGCGGCATTGCGTATCCCGGGAACCGCACCGAGCACGGCTTCGATCTCGCCCAGCTCGATGCGGAACCCGCGAATCTTGACCTGTTGATCTATCCGCCCGCAGAACTCGATGCAGCCATCTGCGTTGACGCGTACCTGGTCGCCACTGCGATAGGCCAGGCCGATGCCATCGGGCGACGGCACGAAGCGTTCGGCGGTGAGGTCGACACGCCCGAAATATCCCAGCGCGACGCCGCTGCCGGCGATCCACAACTCGCCCGCTTCGCCATCGGCGACAGGCCGGCCATCGCCATCGACGATGTGCAGTCGTGCGTGATCGATCGCACGGCCGATCGGCACGCTGCGCGCGTCTTCTGCGAGTTCGGTGATCGCATGGGTGACCGCGAACGTGGTGCATTCGGTCGGCCCATATCCATTGAACAGGGCGACGCCCGGCTCAGCCTCGCGCATCCGCCGTACATGCCGTACCGACAACGCCTCGCCGCCGGTGAACAGTTGGCGCAGTCCATGCAGCTGGTTCGGATCCTCGTCGACCACGCTGTTGAACAGCGCGGCGGTCAGCCACAGATGGGTGATGCCATGACGACGGATCGCCTCGCCAAGACCATTCGCGGTCGGCACGACTTCGTGGTGAATCACCAACTGCCCGCCATTGAGCAACGGCCCCCAGATTTCCAGGGTGGAGGCATCGAAACCGAGCGGTGCGGCCTGCAGGAACACCGTCTCCACGCCGAGATCGATGAAGCCGACGTCGCCGACCAGCCCGAGGATCGCGCGATCGGGAATGCACACGCCCTTCGGCGTTCCAGTCGAACCGGAGGTGTACATCACGTAGGCAAGGTCTTCGCTGTTGCGCGTGGCGTCCGCAGTCGTCGCGCTCGCGGCGGCACAGTCTTCGATGGTCGCCGTCACCACGCCTTCCGGCAGGCGGATCGCCGCTTCGCTCGCCAGCGACACCAGGCACAGCCGCGCGCTGGTGTCGGCCAGCATCATGGCCAGCCGTGCAGGTGGCTGCGTCGGATCAAGTGGAAGGTAGGCCGCACCGCAGCGCAGGATCGCCAGCATCGCGATCACCGCATCGGCGCCGCGTTGCGCATCCAGTGCGACGATGTCGCCGGCAATCACGCCACGCTCGCGCAGTCCGGCCGCAACCACGGCGGAAATCGTGTCCAGCTGCAAATAGCTGATGACACGATCCCCATCACGGATCGCAATGGCATCCGGACACTGGCCAACTCGCGCGGTGAATGCATCCACAAGCGACGATGCGACCATGTCCGTGGATGCCAGTCGCGCGTTCACGCAGATTCCTCCGCGTATTCATCGCGCGCGTGGGCGACCTTGCCCCGCCAGTCGCCGCGGAGCTTCAGCATCAGGCCGCCCAGCGAATCCGACAATCCCGACTGCCCGATCTGTGGCGGCTGCAACCCCAGCTTGCGCAAGGCGCCGTGGCCGGCATGCAAGCGCGCCTTCTCCCGGGTGGAATCGGTGTAATAGGTGAAACTGACCGTAACCGACGGGCCATCGCCGTTCTCGACCATGTGCGGGCTGGTCGACGGCATGTAGGCGCCCTGCCCCGGCTGCAGGTCGAAGACATGCGCACGCTCGCGGAAGGCATCACGCCAGCGCAGCAGGTAGCGTTCGTGGCTGAGGTGGAACAGGTCGCGGGCATGCTCGCTGGCGACTTCCTCGTCGTCGTGCGGCCACACATAGACCCGCTTGCGCCCCTGCACCTGCAGGATGAAGTTGTGTTCGGCGTCGAAGTGGTATGGCGTGACGGTATGCGGCGAAGTCACGAAGATCCAGCCACCGCGATAGCTCATCCCATGGTCGCGGCTGTCGAGCTCCGGTTGCAGCTCGTCCAGCACTTCGCGCACCAGGGTGCGGTACAGCGGGTCCTTCTGGATGTTCAGCAGCGACATCCACGCCTGGGCATTGGCGAGGTTGCGCAAGGTATCAGCGGACGATGCCGCGTTCGGGAACAGTTCCGGCGCGGAATTGAACGGCGTGCCCGCCTTGGCCGAATTGGAATGCGTTCGGACGCTACCCTGCGCTTCCAGACGTTGCGCCAGCGCGACCAGTTCGTCGAGGCGCAGCAACGGATGGTCCTGCAGGTGGTGGCGCACCGCCTGGATGCGCCATGGGTCGAACGCCGTCCAGTCGACATCGATCCACTGTGCCAAATCGATTTTCGGTATTGCTGCCATCGTCTTCTCCCCCGGCCCCCCAGCCGATGCAATTGTCAGCGTGCTCCCTTGCCGAACAACACCACTTCCACCGTCTGCAGCAGGATGCTGAGGTCGGAGAAGAAGGTGTGGTTCTTCACGTAGAACAGGTCGTAACGCAGCTTTTCCTCGGCATCGCGCACCGATGCGCCGTACGGATAGCGCAGCTGCGCCCAGCCGGTCAGGCCCGGCAGCACGCTGTGGCGCATGTCGTAGTAACGGATCTGCTGGTTGAGCGAATCAACGAACTGCGGGCGTTCGGGGCGCGGTCCCACCAGGCTCATTTCGCCGCGCAGCACGTTGATCAGCTGCGGAAGTTCGTCCAGGCGCGCCATGCGGATGAACCGGCCGACGCGGGTCACGCGGTCGTCGTCACGCTTGGCCCACTGCGCCACGCCGTCCTTTTCCGCGTCGGCGCGCATGCTGCGGAATTTGAACACCTGGAAGTTGGCGCCATGGATGCCGACGCGGACCTGCTTGTAGAAGACCGGCCCCTTCGACTCCAAACGAATTGCCAGCGCCACCAGCAGCATCAGCGGTGACGTCAGCACCAGGATCAGCGATGCGAACGCGAAATCGAAGGCGCGCTTGTTCAGGCGACGCGGCAACGAGTGGTCGTAGCCATGCGAGAACACCAGCCAGGAAGGATCCAGCCGGGTCAGCGTGATCATGCCGGCTTCGCGCTCGACGAAGGTCGGCAGGTCGCAGACCCGCAGGCCGCGGCCGATCGCGGCAAGCAGCGGCTCCATGTGGGCCTCGCGTTCCTTGTCGTCCATCGCCACCAGGATTTCGTCGGCATCCAGCAACTGCGCGACCTGGTCGACATTGCCTTCGCCGCGCACCAGCAGGCTCGATTCGACCTTGATCTCCTCGCCCGCACTCGGCACGTAGCCGATCACGCGGAAGTTGCGACGATCATTCGCGCGACGCATGCGCCGATCGAGGAAGCAGGCGGTTTCGCCGGCGCCCAGCACCAGCACGCGCGACTTCAGGGTGTGCGATGCGAATACCGAGCCCCAGATCAGGCGCAGGATCATCACGCCGAAGAAGCCGAGCAACAAGGCACTGACCAGCACGCCGCGGCCGATGTAGGCCAGCGGGAACAGGTAATAGATCACCAGCAGGGCGACGCCGCCGAACACGAAGGCGTAGAGCTCGCGCAGCAGGAAGCCGAAGCGGTTCTTGCGCAGGTAGACGTGGTGCAGCCCGAAAGCCGTCATCGACACGCACAGCACCAGCGCGAACAGCACCGCGCGCCACAACAGGTTGGTCGAGAATTCGAGATAGCCCGGTTCGTCGCGCATGAAACGCAACCAACCGGCCAGCCGGACGCTGCCGATCAGCAATGCGAATTCGAAAAACCAAAGGAAGAAAACCTTTGACGGGCCGCTTTTCCCTAGCCTTGACATGCACCACTCCTGAAATCCGTTTCAGTCCAACTCCATGCCCGTGCGTGCGGCGTTCCAATCGCCTTGTCACGGGGCTTCGACAACTTTGCGATCGTCCTCTCGGCGCCGCTTTCCTGTCAAGTCACATTCGCATCACCTGTTCGCGAAGTGAAACGACATCGACATTTCCCGGTTCGAACCGCACCAGCACGCCATCCAGCGTCGGCACCGCCAGGCCAAGGCGGGCACGATCGGCGCAGGCGCGCAACGACCACGCTCGCAGTCCGGTCGCCATGGCCAGTTCAGCCACCGCCGCACCCTGCTCGCTGCGGAACGCATTCATGTCGACCGACAAACCACTGCCGACCGCCTTCAACACCGCTTCCTTGCGCACCCAGGCATCGATCAGCGCTTCGCCGCGACCCGCTTCCTGCGGATGCAATACGTTTCCGGCCAGGCCATTGAGCAATGATTCGTGTTCGATCGCCTCGATGTCGACGCCGATCATTCCCGCATCACGCGCCACCGCGATCGCCACGAAATCATCGGCGTGGCTCAGGCTGGTCGCCACGTTAGGCAGCCCGGCGACCATCGGCATGCCCGAGGCCATTCGCCCGATCTCGACCCGCGCCGGATCGCGCCCCAGCACGCGCGCGACCATCAGGCGATGCAGGGCATAGGCCAGCAGGCGGCGCTCGCGCTCGCGGGGGGCGTGCAGGCGTTGGGCACGAGCGTGCAGCGCCGGCGGCACCAGCGATTGCAGGCGCCAGAACTGGCTGCGCCAGACCTGGAGGTCGCTGATCGCGACCACGCGTCGCGCGCTCGCAATCCGCCCATCCAGCGGCAGCAGTTCGGCGAAATCGTCGCCGTGCTCCGCGGCGAACCAGCGACTGCCCGCGGGCTCGGCGACGACAGCGCGGTGTTCAGCGTCCACCGGTCAACCGATCCGGGATGTTGAACAGGTAATTGACGTTGATCCAGCGCCGCCCGCGTTCGTCGTAACTGCCTTCGATATGCGTCTTGCGGCCGGTATCGACGCCGACATCGGCGCGGGCATCGGCACTGATGTCGAGACTTCCGTCGGGATTGCGCTCGGTCTGGATGTCGTCGAACTGCAGGCGCACGTCACGCACGCCACTGTCCTTGGCGATCTGGTCGCAGACGCGCGTTTCCAGCTCGCCGATCAGCACAGGGTCGTTGAGGACACGACTGAACGTGGCCGCCGGCTGACCGAAATCGAGGACCGGATAGGTCGCGCTACCCTCTCCGGGCACGTAGCGCGTGCTGAAACGGAAGCTCGTCCAGTCCTTCTGGGTCGCCGACACGTATTCGCCGATGCCCTCGAGGTTCTGCGCAACGCCTTCGCGCGATTTCACGTCCACCGATTTCAGGCGGATCCGCAGCGCGGTGTCGTGAAGGCGTTCGGTCAGCGCGACCATCACCGCACCCGCGACGATGCCGCGAACGTCTTCGCCGACTTGTGCATGGGGGGGAGCAACCGATGCCGGCATGGGTGCCGCCATCACTGGCGAGAACCCGAACGCAAGCGTCATCAGGCAAACTGTAGCCCGCATCTGCGGGAAGCATCCTTTCATATCGACCGCCTTCCATTGGCGAGGGCTCATGCCCGGTCACCCGCAATCATAGGACATCGAAATGGCCAGCGATACCCCACCCATTCACCTTCAAGCGGATGCACTTGTTCCGGCCCTCCGGGCGGCATTCGATCGCGGTCACACCCGTCCACTGGCCTGGCGCATCGCGCAATTGCAGGCGCTGGACCGCATGCTGGTGGATGACGCCGATGCCATCCACGCCGCGCTGCTGGCCGATCTCGGCAAATGCGCGGTCGAATCGAGGTTGACCGAAACCGCCTTCCTGCGCGCCGAAATCGCCCACGCCCTGAAGCACCTGCGTCGCTGGCTGCGCCCGAAGCGCGTGGCCATTCCGCTGTCGCTGCAACCGGCAAGTGGTCGCCTGGTGCCGGAACCGCTGGGCGTGGTGCTGGTGATCGCGCCATGGAACTATCCGGTGCAGCTGCTGCTGGCGCCGTTGGTCGGCGCGCTCGCCGCCGGCAATGCCGTCGTGCTCAAGCCCAGCGAGGTCTCGCCGAATGTCGCGGCCACCCTCGCCCGGCTGGTTCCGCGTTATCTCGACAATGAAGCCGTCGTGGTGGTGGAAGGTGGCGTCGCCGAAACGACTGCCCTGCTGCGCGAACAGTTCGACCACATCTTCTATACCGGCAATTCGACCGTGGCCCGCGTGGTGATGGCGGCGGCCGCGCAGCACCTCACGCCGGTGACGCTGGAACTCGGCGGCAAATCACCGCTATGGATCGACGACAGTGTCGACATGGCAGCGGCGGCGCGGCGCATCGCCTGGGCGAAATTCCTCAACGCCGGGCAGACCTGCGTCGCACCGGATTACGTGCTGGCCACGCCTGCAGTCGCGGACAAGCTGGTAGCGCACCTGCGCAGCGCGATCCGCGAACTGTATGGAAGCGATCCGCGCGGCAATCCGGCCTATGGACGCATCATCGATGGCCGTCATGTCGCACGCCTGCTCGCGCAGATCGATCCGGAACGCTGCGCCATCGGTGGCGAACACGATGCCGGAGAACGCTACATCGCGCCGACCGTGCTCTATCCCGCGACTGCTGGCGACGCATCGATGCAGGATGAAATCTTCGGCCCGATCCTGCCGGTCGTGCCCGTCGCAGATGCCAACGCCGCGATCGCCTTCATCCGCGCTCGACCCAAGCCGCTGGCGCTCTATGCCTTCACTTCGGATCGCGCCTTGCGGCAGCGTTTCATCGACAAAACTTCATCCGGTGCGCTGGTGTTCGATTTCGCCGTGGCGCATCTCACCGCACCAGACATGCCCTTCGGCGGCATCGGCAACAGCGGCATGGGCGCATACCACGGCGAGGCGTCCTTCCGCATCTTCAGCCACTTCAAACCGGTGATGACCAAACCGCTGTGGCCGGATACCCTGCGACTGATCTTCCCACCCTATGGCAAGACCGTGGAACGGGTCATCGATTGGTTGCTGGTCCGCGGCTGAGGAATACGCATGTTCGAATTGAAAGGAACCACCGTCCTGGTGACGGGCGCCGGCATGGGCATGGGGCGTCTGTTCGCGCTGCAGGCCGCACGCGAAGGCGCGGGGCATGTCGTGCTGTGGGACATCGATGGCGCGGCGCTGGAGCGCGTCGCCGACGAAATCCGCGCATTGGGCGCGACTCCGCACTCGAGTGTCGTCGATGTCGCGGATACGGCCGCCATCGATCACGCCGCGAACACCCTGCTCGCGACGGTTGGCGCCCCCGACCTCATCGTCAACAACGCCGGGATCGTGCGCGGCAATGCCTGGTTCTGGGAGACCGACCCACGACGCGACATCGACCCGGTGATCCGCATCAACACCCTTGCACCGATGCACGTTGCGCGCGCCCTGCTGCCGGCCATGGTCGCCGGTGCCAATCGCGAACGCCGCATCCTCAACATCGCCTCGGCCGCAGCCACCGTCTCCAATCCACGCATGAGCGTGTACGCCGCATCGAAATGGGCGATGCTCGGCTGGAGCGATTCCTTGCGCCTTGAACTGCAGCAATCCGGGCATCGCCACCTGCGCGTCACCACCTTCTGCCCGAGCTACATCTCCACCGGCATGTTCGAAGGCGCGCGCGGCCCGCTGCTCACGCCGCTGATGTCGCCGGAAAGCGCGGTCGCGGCGGCATGGAACGGCATGCGTCGCGGCACGCCGATCGTGATGAAACCGTGGACCACGCGACTGGCGAAGACGCTCAAGGGAATCCTGCCACTGCCGATCTGGGATTTCGTTGCGGGGCGGATCTTCCATGTGTACAACAGCATGGATCACTTCCGCGGACGCCACTGACATGACCGACAACCAACCGATGCCTGCCGGCCAGCGCGTCATCCGCAACCTCGGCGCCTGGCGTTACCTGCAATTCGTGCTGGTGGCGATCATCGCCGGCGCACTGATCGACTGGCTGTCCAGCCTGCAGGCGTCGATCGCGTGGCTGCTCGGCGCCGTCATCGGCATCGCCTATTTCGTGCTGGAGAAATTCCGCGGCACGGTATGATTTGATCGCACGTTTCCGGAACCGACCGCATGCCGCTGCAACCCGCCATCGCCATCTTCATCGGAGCCGGTTTCGGCGCGTTGTCGCGCTGGTGGCTCGGGCTGGCGTTGAATTCGGTCTTCCCGACCATTCCCCTCGGCACCCTCGCCGCCAACCTGATCGGCGGCTTCGTGATGGGCGTGCTGATGGCCGCATTCGACCAGTTCCTGACGATTCCACCCGCGCTGCGACTGGCGCTCACCACCGGATTCCTCGGCGGACTGACCACGTTTTCGACCTTTTCGGCGGAAGCATCGACCCTGCTGCTGCGGCAACAGTTCGGCTGGGGCAGCCTGTTGATCCTCGTGCACGTCGCCGGATCGATCCTGTGCACGCTGGCGGGCATCGGCATCGCGGGATTGCTGCTGGGCAAACACTGAAGCAGGAGGCGACATGGCAACCGGCATCCACTTGCGTGTCTACACCTACGAGAATCGCAAGATCCATGGCCAGCTCCAGTACGAATGGCTGCTGGAACAGGCGCGCGCCATCGGCATCCATGGCGGTTCGGCCTTTCGCGCGATCGCCGGCTATGGCCGGCATGGCCAGTTGCATGAACAGGGGTTCTTCGAGCTTGCCGGGGAACAACCCGTGCTGGTGGAATTCATCGCCAGCCCGGATGAATGCAACGCATTGCTGGACCGCGTCAGGCAGTCTGGCCTCGTGCTGTTCCATGCGACGACGCCCATCGAATACGGCACGACCACACCATAACGTGGACCAAAGATGACGACCGCGGCAATGTTGTCGAATCGCCACTAAACGTTTTTGGCCCGGGTGATGACCAGACGCCGCCATGGGCGTCTACTGGGATGAACCCCCACCGGTTGCACGCCATGCGCAAGTCCATCGCCACCCCGTCTCCGCACGCTCTCCTGCCGAAAGCCCTGCTTGCCGGTCTTGCCATGGCCGCCGGACTGGCGATGAGCCATCCGGCAAAAGCCATGGTGTCGATCAGCGTGCGCATCGCGCCACCGCCGCTGATGGTTTACGAACAACCGCTGATCCCCGCGCCCGGCTACATCTGGGTTCCCGGCTACTGGGGCTGGGATGACGAGATCGGCGATTACTACTGGGTGCCGGGCCAATGGGTGCTGCCGCCCTTCGCCGGCGCGCTGTGGACGCCCGGCTACTGGGCCTGGAACGATGGCGTGTATTTCTTCCATCGCGGCTACTGGGGTCCGGTCGTCGGCTACTACGGCGGCATCAACTACGGCTTCGGTTATTTCGGCGTCGATTACGTCGGCGGTTACTGGCGTGGCGGCGTCTTCAACTACAACCGCGGCTACAACCACATCGACAATCGCGTGGTGAACGTCTACAACAACACGACGATCATCAACAAAACCGTCATCAACAACAATCGCGTGAGCTACAACGGTGGCCCGGGCGGCACGAATATTCAGCCGACCAACCAGCAGCGACAGATCGATCGCCAACGCCATTGGGATGCAGTGCCGGACCAGCGCGCAGCGATGCAGCGATCACGCGAGGACCGCACCGCGCGCTTCGGCTACAACCATGGCCAGGCCGACAGGATGCAGTGGCGTGGCGTGCAGTCCGCGACGCCCCCCGCAGCTCCCGCGCAACAGCAGCCAGTCGCGACAGTGCAACCACCACGCCCGCAACAGCAGGCCCAGCGTCATCCCCAGCAATGGCCGGGTGCGCGCGAACGCATGCCGACGCCCGAGGATCGGGCAGCGATGCGCGAAGAACGCCGCACCAGTGCACGGCCGCCGATGCCGACGCCCTCCATGCAACCGCGCATGCAGCATCCGCAGCCCCCGGTCATGCGTGCTCCGCAACCGATTGCCCATCCGGGCCCGCAACAGCAGCAGGCCGCGCATGGCAGCGGCAATCCGCATCGTGACGACCGCCGCCGCGACCACCGCGACAACGGCGGCGACTGATCAGCCCTTGTCCTGGCGCGCACGGACGCGCGCCGCGCGCAGGGCGTCCAGCTTCTCCTTCAGCTTGAGCTCCATGCCACGCGCCACCGGCTGGTAATACACGCGTTCGCCCATCGCATCGGGGAATCCGGTCTGGTCGAGCGCGACGCCACCTTCGACATCGTGGTCGTACTGGTAGTCCTTGCCGTAGCCGAGGCCCTTCATCAATTTCGTCGGCGCGTTGCGCAGATGCATCGGCACCGGCTGCGAACCGAACTCGGCAACGTCGGCGCGTGCGGCGTTCAATGCCATGTAGCTGGCATTCGACTTGGCCGTGCTGGCCAGGTAAATCACGAGATTGGACAGCGCGATATTGCCTTCCGGCGCACCGATGCGGTCATAGGCATTCCACACGTTGATCGCCATTTCCAGGGCGCGCGGATCGGCGAGACCGATATCCTCCACCGCCATGATGGTGAGGCGGCGCAGCAGGTACGACGGATCGCAGCCACCGTCGATCATCCGCGCTGCCCAGTAGATCGCGGCATCCGGATTGGAACTGCGCACCGATTTGTGCAGGGCGCTGATCTGGTCGTAGAACTGTTCGCCACCCTTGTCGAAACGCCGGGTGCGATCGGCCAGCACCTGCTGCAACGTGGCATCGGTGATGTGGCCGCCCTCCTCGCCCGCCAGTTCGGCAGCGATCTCGAGCAGGGTCAGCGATCGCCGGACGTCGCCATCGCCGGCAGTGGCGATCTGTTCCAGCGCCTGCGGCGATGCCTGCAGGCCGCGCCCGCCCAAACCGCGGACATCGTCATCAATCGCACGCTGCAATACCTGCACGACATCGGCGACCGAGACCGCTTCCATCACGTGCACGCGACAGCGCGACAACAACGCGGAATTCAGCTCGAACGAAGGATTTTCGGTGGTCGCGCCGACAAAGATGATCGTGCCGCGTTCGATATGCGGCAGGAAGGCGTCCTGCTGCACCTTATTGAAGCGGTGCACCTCGTCGACGAACAACAGGGTGCGCCGGCCACCGATGAATCGTTGTTCCGCCGCCGCCAGCACCTTGCGCACCTCCGGCAGGCCGCACAGGACCGCGGAGACCGCCTCGAAGTGGGCGTCGGCGTATTGCGCCAGCAACAATGCCAACGTGGTCTTGCCGCAACCCGGCGGCCCCCACAGCACCATCGAATGGACGTGGCCAGCCTCGATCGCCCTTCGCAACGCCGAGCCCGGCGCCAGCAGGCGTTGTTGCCCCGCCATCTCGTCCAGGGTTTGCGGACGCATGCGTTCGGCCAGCGGCTGCAACGCGCTGACGCCGGGATCAAGGCCCGGCAATGACATGTTGGTGTTCATCGGCATCGATGTTACGACGCCATCCGCCGTGATGCTTCAGTCACCGATGACGTCGACGTCCTTGGGCGGCGTGAAGCTGAAATTGGCCGCCGGCAAGGTGATATTGCGCTGCCACTGGGCGAAATACATCTGGGTGCGCTGGCCAAGCGGATCGGTCACGACGATCTGCGACAACTGGCCATCCTTGAAGCCGATCTTCGCCGACTGGAAATTGCTGTCGGCCTTGGATCGCGGCGCGATCGTCAGCCAGTTCACGCCTGCGCTGGTGCCGCCATCGGTCACCACGTAGTTGCGATCGAGCCGCGCCGGATCGACCAGGATCGCCAGCGGACTGTTCTGTTCTTCCGTTCCCTGCGGGCGCTTGCTCACCTGCTGCAGGTCGGGCTCGTAGATCCATACGGTCTTGCCATCGGCGATGACCAGCTGGCGATACGGCTTGACGTATTCCCAGCGGAACTGGCGCGGCGTCGCCAGCGACACGCGCCCGGACGACGACTGCTTCAGTCGACCCTTGGTGTCGAAGACTTCCTGCGAGAAACCGCCCTGCAGCGACTTCAGCCCCTGGGTGAACGCGGTGAGATCGGAACGACCATCGGCATGCGCGACCTGTGCCAGCGCCAGCACGCAAAGGCCGGTCAACCATGGGGAAATACGCATCGTTCGCTCCTAGCCGGTGTCCATGGGCAGTGTGCCCGGAACCGGCTGAACCCCGACCTGAATGCGACCGAGGGCGATCGATCCGTCAAAGCGTCATTGCTGGCGGACGCACTGGAAGTAGCTGCGCCCGGCATCACGGGCGGCATCCTGGTCGGCGATGCTGTCGGGAATCACGGCGGCCGTCGTGCATTTGGCGATCCCGGCTTCCAGCGTGCTGCAGTCGATTCCGCGCCCAGATTGCTGCGACTGGGCATCGCGGCTGGCGCAACGCTGGCGCATGCGCGTATTCATCCTGGTGATGAAGTCGGCCTTGGAGATCGGGAACTTCACGTCGCTGAAATCCATGCCGCGGCCACGGTGGCCGTCGCCGTTGTCTCCCCCGTCCTTCCCGCGATGACAGGCGCTCAGCGCCAATGCGGCGGACAGTCCCAGGGTTGCGACGATTGCCGTGCGAAGAATCTTCATGCGGGGCTCCGGGAGGCGGACTTGGTCATTTGTTGGTTGCGCGGTTTGAAATCATGCACCAATGCCGGCTTGACGACATGCTGGAAGGCGGCATGGAAATTCCAGCGTTGCGACAGGCCAAGCAAGGGCTTCAGCTTCTCGTAAAGATAATCGGCATCGCGGGTGATGCGCGGGAAATGCAGCAGCGTGACCGGGATGTCGTGCTTGGCGAGCGTGTACATGAGCTTGTACAGCTTGGCCATGAGGATGTCTTCCTGCTGCCCGGGATCCGGCGTGTCCCACAAGCCGCCCGGCGCATCGCCATGGCCGCTGGCACGCGATACCGCGCGCCGGCTTTCCGCCGCACTGAAGAGGTCTCGCACCGGCACCAGGACATGATCGATCACGATGTCGTGACCGGCGAGGACCTCGTCGAGCTGGTCGCACAGCCACGGGCTCTTGACGACGTGCGGGGCGTGGCGATCGCGGAGATCCCATTCCATCCCGGCATTGGCGAGGGGATAAATATCGGCGGCGCGTTCGCGGAAACCGGTCGGCATGCCAAGCGCCGTCATCAACTGGATCAGGAACGTGGTGCCTGCGCGCCCGGTCCCCGTGATGACTACGTGGTGACGACTCATCGAATGCATTTCTCCAGGCGCCGGGGGAACGGCGAAATGCTTCGATCGCCGCGCGTCGTCAACTACAACGCGCGGGCAATGGCGTGGTTGACACGCCTGCGATCAGTCGCGCACCGGCGGCGGCGCCAGCACGGTGCGATCGCCGTTGTGCTCGGGCGGGCTGACCACGCCAGCCGCTTCCATCGCCTCGACCAGGCGCGCGGCGCGGTTGTAGCCGATCTTGAGGCGGCGTTGCACGCCGGAAATCGAGGCGCGGCGCGTTTCGGTGACGATGCGGATCGCTTCGTCGTACAGCGGATCGCTTTCGTCGTCGCCACTACCGGATGCTTCCGGCAGGCCGGTGGCGCCGACGCTGCTGCCGTCATACATGGTCTGCACTTCTTCCAGCACGCCGTCGATGTAATCGGGCGTACCGCTCTGCTTGAGCTGTTCGACCACGCGATGCACTTCCTCGTCACTCACGAAGGCGCCGTGCACGCGCTCCGGCATCGATGTGCCGGGCGGCATGTAGAGCATGTCGCCGTGGCCGAGCAATGTTTCCGCGCCGGACTGGTCGAGGATGGTGCGCGAGTCGATCTTGCTCGACACCTGGAAAGCGATGCGGGTCGGGATGTTGGCCTTGATCAGGCCGGTGATGACGTCGACCGACGGACGCTGCGTCGCCAGGATCAGGTGGATGCCGGCGGCACGCGCCTTCTGCGCCAGGCGCGCGATCAGCTCCTCGACCTTCTTGCCGACGATCATCATCATGTCGGCGAATTCGTCGATGAAGACGACGATGAACGGCAAGGTATCGAGCGGCTGCGGCGCTTCGTCCGGAATGCCCGACGGCTTGAACAGCGGATCCATGATCGGCTGGCCGGCGTCTGCTGCGTCCTTCACCTTCTTGTTGAAGCCCGCGAGGTTGCGCACGCCGACCGCGCTCATCAGCTTGTAACGGCGTTCCATCTCGCCGACGCACCAGCGCAGGCCGTTGGCGGCCTCCTTCATGTCGGTGACCACCGGCGCCAGCAGGTGCGGGATCCCCTGGTAGACGCTGAGTTCCAGCATCTTGGGATCGATCATCAGCATGCGCACGTCCTTGGCGCTCGCCTTGAACAGCAGCGACAGCACCATCGCGTTGACCGCGACCGACTTGCCCGAACCGGTGGTACCCGCGACCAGAAGGTGCGGCATGCGCGCGAGATCTGCCACCGTCGGACGGCCGGCGATGTCCTTGCCGAGCGCGAGCGTGAGCGGGCTCGGCGACTTGTCGTATTCGCGCGAACGCAACAGTTCCGAGAGGTAGATCATCTCGCGGCTGGTGTTGGGGATTTCCAGGCCGATCACCGACTTGCCGGGAATCACGTCGACCACGCGCACCGACTTCACCGACAGTCCGCGCGCGATGTCCTTGTCGAGCGAGCTGATCGAGCTGACCTTGACGCCCGGCGCCGGCTCGATCTCGAAGCGCGTGATCACCGGACCGGGATAGGCGCCGACCACCTGGGCATCGATGCGAAAATCCTTGAGCTTGTATTCGATCTGGCGCGACAGGACTTCGAGGGTTTCCTCGTCATAGCCCTTCGCTTGCGGCTTGGGATCGTCGAGCAGGGCCAGCGGCGGCAACGCACCGGGATCACCGCCGACGAACAAGGGGATCTGCTGGTCGCGCTTGGCGCGTTCCGACTTCTCGATGACGGGAGCGGCCGGTGGTTCGATCTTCACCTTCTCGCGCTTGGCACGCAGCTCGGTATCGACCTTGCGTGCCTCGACGCGTTCCTCGCGCATCTGCCGTGCTTCCTGCCATTCGCTGGCCTGTTGCTGGCTGCGGCGGAACAGGCCCGGCAACGCCATCACCCAGCCACCGATGCGTTCCATCAACCAGAACCACGAGAAGCGCGTCGCCAGCGTGATCGAGATCAGCAACAGGGCGATCATGAACAACGTGCCGCCGGCCTGGCCAACGCTATGGCGCAACGAATCGCCGACCAGACGACCGAGGATGCCGCCCGCGCCCGCCGAGAAATTCTCGACGCTGCCGATCCGCAATTGCAGCAGGCCCACCGCGGCGATCAGGAAAGCGAACAGCGCGATCAGGCGCAGCGCCGGGGTGATCTCGGCCTCCTGTTCGCTGGCTTCGGCGTCGACTGGACGAAACAGGGTGATCCACACCACGGCGCCGAGCAGGACCGGCACCAGCCAGGCGACGTAGCCAAACAGGTAGATCAATACATCGGCCAGCCATGCACCAACCTTGCCGCCAACGTTGTGCAGCGGCGTAGTGACGCCGGCGCTGCCCGACCAGCCCGGATCCTGCGGCGAATAGGTGAACAGGCAGGCGAACAGATAGACCAGGACCGGCGCGACGGCGATCAACACGACATCGCGGATCAACCGCCTGTGCTGCGGACTCATCGGTGGCCGCGGCTCGGCCGTCGCACGACCGCGCTCAGTCCCGGGATCGGTTTTGGCACGGGTGCGGCGGTTGGGTCGAGTAGCTGCCAAGGTGTATTCCGGATTTGGGGATGCGGGTCTGGGGGTTGATGGAACGGGCGCCTGCCCGCATCTGAATGGAACGGGCGCTTACACTAGCCGCCTGCCCCACACCATACGGTTCAAGTATAACGATCATGTCGATGTCTTCCGCCAAGCATTGCCGCCTGCTCATCCTCGGTTCCGGCCCCGCCGGCTGGACCGCCGCCGTGTACGCGGCCCGCGCCAACCTCAAGCCCGTCGTGGTGACCGGCATGGCGATCGGCGGCCAGTTGATGACCACCACCGAAGTCGACAACTGGCCGGGCGACGCCCACGGCCTGATGGGACCGGCGCTGATGGAGCGCATGCAGGCGCATGCCGAACGCTTCGAGACCGAAGTGGTAATCGACCAGATCCACAGCGCCGACCTGTCGAAGCGCCCGTTCCGGCTGGTCGGCGATGCCGGCGAATACACCGCCGACGCGCTGGTCATCGCCACCGGCGCCACCGCCAAGTACCTCGGCCTGCCCAGCGAAGACGAATTCAAGGGCCGCGGCGTCTCCGCCTGCGCCACCTGCGACGGCTTCTTCTACAAGGAAAAGGATGTCGCGGTGATCGGCGGCGGCAATACCGCGGTCGAGGAAGCGCTGTATCTCGCCAACCTCTGCAACAAGGTCTACCTGGTGCACCGCCGCGACACCCTGCGCGCCGAGAAGATCATGCAGGACAAGCTGTTCGCCAAGATCGAGGCCGGCAAGATCGTGCCGATCTGGCATCACGCGGTGGATGAAGTGCTGGGCGACGACATGGGCGTCACCGGCCTGCGCCTGAAGTCGACCCAGACCGGGCAGACCCAGGACATCAGCGTGCACGGCATGTTCGTGGCGATCGGCCATCATCCCAATACCCAGATCTTCGACGGCCAGCTGGCGATGTCGAACGGCTATCTCGAGATCAAGTCGGGGCTCGAAGGCGGCGCGACGATGACCTCGACGCCGGGCGTGTTCGCCGCCGGCGACGTCGCCGACCAGCACTATCGCCAGGCGATCACCTCGGCCGGGTTCGGCTGCATGGCCGCGCTGGACGCCGAGCGCTGGCTGGAGTCGAACGGCTGACGAACGATCGCGCCCGCCGCCTCGCCCGCATGAAGGCCATCGCCCTGGCCTTCCTGCTCGGTGCGATCGCGTTGCTGGTGGTCGCGCAACATTTCGGGCGGCAAGGCATCTGGGGCTGGGTCGGCGCCTTCGCCGAAGCCGCGACCGTCGGCGCGCTGGCCGACTGGTTCGCGGTGGTCGCCCTGTTCCGGCATCCATTGGGCTTGCCGATTCCGCACACCGCGATCATCCCGCGCAACAAGGCGCGCATCGCCGACGCGCTGGCGCGTTTCGTCGCCGACAATTTCCTCGCGCCCGAGCAGATCCTGAAACGGGTGGACGAATGGAATCCGGCGCTGCGGCTCGGTGAACTCCTGTCGACGCCGGAACGCCTGGAACAGTTATCGAAACAATTGCAATCATGGGCGCGGCAATCGCTGGATGCTCTGGATTCCCCCGCGTTCGAACGCGAACTGATGGCGATGGCCAGTCGCCAGCTGCAACACTGGGATGCAGCGCGCACGGCGTCGCAGCTGATGCACATCCTCACCCGCGGCGGCCACCATCAGAAGGTTCTGAACGCCGGCCTGTCGCAGGTCGCCGACTGGATGGGCCAGCCCGGCGTGCGCGATTTCATCACCGAAAAACTGATCGTGATGGCGCGCCGCGAGTTCCCCAAACTCACCTGGCTGGCCGACAAACTCGACTACACCGAGGATCTCGCCGTCTCGCTGTCAACCCGGCTGGCCAACGCGATCATCGAGGAAGTGCAGGACGTATTGAACACGCCCGATCATCCGCTGCGCCAACGCTACGGCGCGGAAGCCCTGCGCCTGATCGATGCACTGGAAGACGATCCCGAATTGCAGCAGCGCATTGCCGCGTTCAAGCAAAAGCTGATCGACAGCCCCGAGCTGCAGGACTACGTCCGTGGCTTGTGGCGTCAGCTGCGCGAATGGCTGCGCGACGACCTCGCCCGGGACGACTCCACCAGCATGCAGCAGTTCCGCCACTACGCCGAACGCCTCGGGCAGCGCCTACGCGACGATCCGGTGTGGCAGGCCACCGCCAACGAACAGCTGCGGATCGCCAGCGAACACATCGCCGCGCAACTGCGCACCATCGCACCGGTTTATATTCGCCAGACCGTGGATGCGTGGGACACCCGTTTCCTGGTCGACGAAATCGAACGCAGCGTCGGCCGCGACCTGCAATATATTCGCCTCAACGGCACGGTGATCGGCGGACTCGCCGGCCTCCTGCTCCACGCCATCTTCCGACTTCCCCTGTTGCACTGAACCGAGGACACCATGCTGACCCTGCACATCGCCAACAAGAACTATTCGTCGTGGTCGCTGCGGCCTTGGGTATTGTTGAAGGTGCTCGACATTCCCTTCGAAGAGCGCATGCATGCCTTCGGCGAGATCTTCTCGTTCTCGCCGACCCGTCGCGTGCCCTGCCTCAACGATGGCGACATCACCGTCTGGGACTCGCTGGCGATCACCGAATACCTGGCCGAACATCATTCGGAAGTGTGGCCGCGCGACGTCATCGCCCGCGCCTGGGCGCGCTCGGCTGCGGCCGAAATGCACTCCGGATTCGCGGAGCTGCGCAACATCTGCTCGATGAGCTGCGGCCAACGCGTCGAGCTCAATGCGATTTCCCCGGCACTCGCCGATGACATCGCACGCCTCGATGCCCTGTGGAACGAAGGCCTGTGGCGCTTCGGCGGTCCGTTCCTCGCAGGCAAGGAGTTCACTGCCGTGGATGCCTTCTTCGCGCCGGTCGCGTTCCGCATCCAGACCTATGGCTTGAAGCTGGGTGACGCCGCGTCTGCCTACGCGCAACGCCTGCGCGACCTGCCGGCCATGCGCGACTGGTATGCCGCCGCGCTCGCGGAAACCTGGCGCGAACAGGCGCACGAAGCCAGCGTCTCCGCACATGGCCGCGTCACCGCGGATTTGCGCGCGCCTGCCACCTGACCGGAGCGATGCCCGCACTGCAGGCCCGCATCCTCGAATCGCTCGACGCCATCCCCGCCGGGCAATGGGATGGTCTGCACTCCACGGATCATCCCTTCGTCAAACATGCGTTCCTGTCGGCGCTGGAACGCAGCGGCTGCCTGCGCGCCGACTGGGGTTGGGTACCGCATCACCTGACGTTGTGGGACGCAGGAATGCTGGTCGCCGCCGCGCCGATGTACCTGAAATCGAATTCGCACGGCGAGTTCGTGTTCGATTTCGCCTGGGCGCACGCCTATGCCCGGCACGGCCTCGAGTACTACCCGAAGTGGTTGTGCGGTGCGCCTTATTCGCCGGTCACCGGGCCGCGCCTGCTGGCACCGACGCCGGAACTCCGCCAGGCGCTTGCCGTCGCAATGGCCGGGCTGTGCAGCGCGCAGGAATTGTCGTCGGCGCACGTCAACTTCCATCGCGAAGACGAAGATTCCGCGTTCGGCGATGACTGGCTGCTGCGCGAGGACATCCAGTACCACTGGCACAACCGCGATGGCTGGAAGACGTTCGATGACCACATCGCCGCGATGGACGCCAAGCATCGCAAGAACATCCGCCAGGAACGTGCAAAGGTCGAGCGTGCCGGCGTGGCGTTCCGGATCGTGCATGGCGATGAGGCCAGTGACGCCGACATCCAGGCGATCCACGGCTTCTACCTGCAGACCTTCGCCGAATACGGCAACTCGCCGGCCTTGACGCTGGAATTCCTTCGCGAAATCGCCCGCACGATGCCACGGCAACTGGTGCTGTTCATCGCCGAAGTCGATGGCGAGGCCATCGCCGGCGCGCTTTGCCTGCGCAGCAACGACACCCTATACGGCCGCTACTGGGGCAGCCATGTGCAACTGCCGGGGTTGCATTTCGAGACCTGCTACTACCAGGGCATCGACTACTGCCTGCGCCATGGCCTGGCGCGCTTCGAGCCCGGCGCCCAGGGCGAACACAAGATCGCACGCGGCTTCCTGCCGACGCTGGTGCGCAGCCGCCACTGGATCGCCGACCCGCGCTTCCGCGGCGCGCTGGGCGACTGGTGCGCCGCCGAGCGTCGCGATGTCCGCCGCCATGCCGTGCAATTGCGCCGACACTCGCCATTCCGCGACGGCAATGGCGGGGCGCAGAAATGATTCCCGTCCTGCCCCCCGATCCGGATGCGCCCTTCCCGCCTGCGGAACGCGCCCTGCGCGAACCGGACGGCCTGCTCTGCGCCGGTGGCGACCTGTCGCCGGCACGCCTGCTCAACGCCTACCGCCACGGCATCTTCCCGTGGTTCAACCCGGGCGAACCGATCCTGTGGTGGTCGCCCGATCCGCGCATGGTGTTCCGCACGGACGGCGTCGTGCTGTCGTCGAAGTTCCGGCGCGGGTTGCGCCAAAGCACATGGACGCTGCGCGCGGACACCGCATTCGCCCAGGTCATGCGCGCCTGCGCGACCTCACCGCGTCCGGGTCAGCTCGGGACGTGGATCGGCGCGGACATGATCGATGCCTACGTGGAGTTGCACCGACTTGGCCATGCACATTCGGTCGAAGTATTCGATGGCGAGCGACTCATCGGCGGCATCTACGGCGTCGCCATCGGCCGGATGTTCTACGGCGAATCGATGTTCTCGCGCGAATCCGGCGGCTCCAAGGTCGCGCTAGCCGCGCTTGCCCGGCTCCTGCACGGTCGCGGCTGGCCGCTGATCGACGCCCAGGTCGAGAGCCCGCACCTGCGCACCCTAGGGGCCGAATTGGTGCCACGACCCGTGTTCGCCCAGCGGATCGCAGCGCTGGTGGGCCAGCCGGGAGTCGTCGGGCCGTGGACTGCCGACCTGCCCGGCCTGCCTGTCTCGGGGCTGGCCGGCTAGGCCGATTCCGGCCCGGGGCTGGCCGCTTTTTGCGCCGATCCCGTTGGCATGCGACAATTCCCCTCTTTCGGGCGCCGTACCGGCTGCCCACCTACTTGAGTATTTATGGCGAAAGACGACGTCATCGAGTTCGAAGGCACGATCTCCGAGACCCTGCCGAACACCATGTTCCGGGTCAAGCTGGAGAACGGGCACGAAATCATCGCGCACATCTCCGGACGCATGCGCAAGAACTACATTCGTATCCTGACCGGCGACCGCGTCAAGGTCGAGATGACGCCCTACGACCTGACCAAGGGTCGCATCACGTATCGTCATCGCTGAGTTCGGCAACGTGCGAAAGAAAAAGCGACCGGGAGGTCGCTTTTTTCGTTTCGTTTCCGGCTCAAGGCCGCAAGGGGCTCTCCTTCCGCGACACGCCGTGAATACATCCATGTAGGCTCGTCCGCCGCCCGCTGCGCGGGTCCGGCCACTCGCTTGCGCTCGTGGCGTTCGGAATCGCCACGCGGCATGCCGCGTAAGTGGCGCTTCCTCACCCATGCGCGGAACGGTCGCTTCAGGAGAATCCCCTCACGACCCTGGCCTGCGCTCTCGCAATTACACCACCGGAGCGGTTTCTTCCTTCGGCGCCGCCGGGCTGGCGGCTTCGATGTTCAGCACCAGGCCGTCGTCGTTGGCGTCGAGGCCGACATGGCCACCTTCCACCAGCTTGCCGAACAGCAGTTCGTCCGCGAGCGGACGCTTGACCTTGTCCTGGATCAGGCGCGCCATCGGGCGGGCGCCCATCAGCGGATCGAAGCCGTTCTGCGCCAGCCACTCGCGCGCCTTCTGCGTGGCGGACAGGGTGACGTGCTTGTCCTGCAACTGCGCTTCCAGCTCGATCAGGAACTTGTCTACCACCCGCAGGATGTGATCGCTGCCGAGGGCCTGGAACTGCACGATCGCGTCGAGGCGATTGCGGAATTCCGGACTGAAGCCCTTGCGGATCACCTCCAGCGCATCCGTGCTGTGGTCCTGCTTGGTGAAACCGATGCTGCGACGCGCGGCCTGCGCGGCGCCGGCATTGGTGGTCATCACCAGGATCACGTTGTGGAAGTTGGCTTCGCGACCGTTGGTATCGGTCAGCACGCCGCGGTCCATCACCTGCAACAGGATGTTGAAGATGTCGGGATGCGCCTTCTCGACTTCGTCGAGCAGCAAGACGCAATGCGGCGTCTTGACGATCTTCTCGGTCAGCAAACCGCCCTGGTCGAAACCGACATAGCCCGGAGGCGCGCCGATCAGGCGGCTGATCGAATGCGGCTCCATGTATTCGCTCATGTCGAAGCGCACCAGCTCGATGCCGAGCTGCATCGCCAGCTGCTTGGTCACCTCGGTCTTGCCCACGCCGGTCGGTCCTGCGAACAGGAAGCTGCCGATCGGCTTGTCGGGATTGCCGAGGCCGGAACGCGCGAGCTTGATCGCCGACGCCAGCGTCTCGATCGCCGGATCCTGGCCGAAGATCACCATCTTCAGGTTGCGCTCGAGCTGCTGCAGGGTGTCCTTGTCGTTGGTGTTGACCTGCTTGGGCGGGATGCGCGCCATCTTGGCGACGATGGTCTCGATCTCCTCGACGTCGATCACCGACTTGCGAAGCGCTTCCGCGATGATGCGCTGGCGGGCGCCGGCTTCGTCGATCACGTCGATCGCCTTGTCGGGCAGCAAGCGGTCGTTGATGTGCTTCACCGACAGATCGACCGCGGCCTGGATCGCATCATCGGCATAGCTCACGCCGTGGTGCGCCTCGTATTTCGGCTTCAGGCCCTTGAGGATCTCCACCGCCTCGTGCACGGTCGGCTCGACGATGTCGATCTTCTGGAAACGACGTGCGAGCGCACGATCCTTCTCGAACACGCCGCGGTATTCCTGGAAGGTGGTCGAACCGATGCAACGCAGTTCACCCGACGACAGCGCCGGCTTGATCAGGTTGCTGGCGTCCATCGTTCCACCGGATGCCGAACCGGCGCCGATGATGGTGTGGATCTCGTCGATGAACAGCACCGCGTTCGGGATCTTCTTGAGCGCGGCCAGCACGGCCTTGAGGCGCTTCTCGAAATCGCCGCGATACTTGGTACCCGCGACCAGGCTGCCGAGGTCGAGCGAGAAGATCGTCGCATCCTTCAGCACTTCCGGCACGTCGCCTTCGACGATGCGCTTGGCCAGGCCTTCGGCGATCGCGGTCTTGCCGACACCGGCCTCGCCCACGTAGAGCGGATTGTTCTTGCGGCGGCGGCACAACACCTGGATGGTGCGCTCGATTTCGTCGGCACGACCGACCAGCGGGTCGATCTTGCCTTCCTTCGCCGAGGCGTTGAGATTGGTCGCGAACTCGGCCAGCGGATCGCCGCCACCGGCGCTGCCGCCCTCCTCGCCCTCGCCTTCCTCGCCGGAACGCGAGGCATCGGAAGACGCCTGTTCCTCGCCATGCTTGGACAGGCCGTGCGAAATGAAATTGACCACGTCGAGGCGGGTCACGTCCTGCTGGTTGAGCAGATAGACCGCGTGCGAATCCTTCTCGCCGAAGATCGCCACCAGCACGTTGGCGCCGGTGACTTCGGCCTTGCCGGAGCTCTGGACGTGGTAGACGGCGCGTTGCAGCACGCGCTGGAAGCCCAGCGTCGGCTGGGTGTCGCGGCCATCGTCTTCCGGCAGCACCGCAACCGAGGCTTCGATCGCACGTTGCAGGTCGGCCTTCAGGCGCGGGATATCGGCGCGGCAGGCGGTCAGGACTTCACGCGCGGCGGGATTGTCGACCAGCTCCAGCAGCAGGTGTTCCACGGTCATGAATTCGTGGCGCTGCTCGCGGGCGTGCTTGTAGCACTGGCCGATGGTGGTCTCGAGGTCTTTGGAAAACATGGAGCTTTCCCCAATGATGGTCTGGGACCGTTATGGGGACGACGCTACGCCTTTTCCACCCGGCACAACAAGGGATGCTGTTCCAGCCTGGCGTATTCGTTCACCTGCCCGGCCTTGGACTCGGCGACGTCGCGGGTATAGACCCCGCACACGGCCTGGCCGCGGGTATGGACGTGGAGCATGATCTGGGTCGCCTTCTCCAGGTCCATGGCGAAAAAGCGCGTCAAAACCTCCACCACGAAGTCCATCGGGGTGAAATCGTCGTTCAGCATCAGCACCGCATAGCGCGAAGGTGGCTGCGTTTCCGGCCGCGCAACCTCGGCCACGGTACCGCGCTCTTGGGCGGTGTCGCGTTCCTGGCTCATGTGGGCGATTATATCGACATGAGCTATCGCGAAGGCCGCTTCTGGCAACCCGACGTCACCGTCGCCACCGTGGTGGTGCGCGATGGCCGTTTGTTGATGGTCGAGGAAAACGCCGGCGGCCGCGTGGTGATCAACCAGCCCGCCGGCCATCTCGAACCCGACGAAACCCTGCAGGCCGCTGCCCTGCGCGAGACGCTGGAGGAAACCGGCTGGCATGTCCGCCTGACCGCCTTCATCGGCGCGTACCAGTGGACCGCGCCGCCGAAGCCGGAAGGCTCGGGCCGCCACTACCTGCGCTTCGCCTTTGCAGCCGAGCCGGTCGAACACGATGCAGCGCGCCCGCTCGACGACGGCATCATCGCTGCGCACTGGTGGACGCCGGCGGAGCTGGAAGCGCGTGTCGCCGATCATCGCAGCCCGATGGTGTGGCGCGTCGCCCAGGACTTCCTGTCCGGCCGCCGTTACCCGCTCGACATGGCCGCGCAGCTGAAGTGAGCCTGGTGCAGTGAGCGGCAAGGCGAAGATCATCGTTGGCCTCTCCGGGGGCGTCGACTCCTCGGTCGCGGGGTTGCGCCTGCGCGAGGCCGGCGAATCGATCGCCGGATTGTTCATGCAGAACTGGGCCGACGACGGCAGCGGCGAATGCCGCGCCGAAGACGATCGCCGCGACGCCGTCGCGGTCGCCGGCCGACTCGGGATCCCGATCCATTTCCGCGATTTCTCCAGCGAATACTGGGATGGCGTGTTCCGCCATTTCCTCGACGAATACGCCGCCGGGCGCACGCCCAACCCCGACGTGCTGTGCAATCGCGAAGTGAAGTTCAAGCACTTCCTCGATGCCGCCCGCGAACTCGGCGCCGAACAGATCGCCACCGGCCATTACGCGCGCATAGACGAACGCGACGGCCGCTGGCGCCTGCTGCGCGCGATCGACGGCGACAAGGACCAGAGCTACTTCCTGCACCAGCTCGGGCAGGCGCAACTGGCGGCAACGCGTTTTCCGTTGGGCGAACTGCACAAGCCCGACGTGCGCAAGATGGCTGCCGAAGCAAAGCTGCCGACTGCGGCGAAAAAGGATTCCACCGGCATCTGCTTCATCGGCGAACGCGACTTCCGCACGTTCCTCTCGCGATACCTGCCGATGCAGGCTGGCGAGATCCGCACGCCCGACGGCGCCGTCCTCGGCGAACATCAGGGCGTGTTCTTCCACACCCTCGGCCAGCGCGGCGGGCTGCAACTCGGCGGCGTGCGCGGACGCGATGCAGCGCCGTGGTACGTGGTCGGCAAGGACGTCGCCCGCAACATCCTCTACGTCGAACAGGGCCACGATTCACCTTGGCTGCAGTCAAGCCGCCTGCGTTCGGAAACCATGCACTGGATTTCCGGCGAAACGCGCCCCACATCGTTCCAGTGCCTGGCGCAGACGCGCTATCGCCAGCCGGCGGAAGCATGCACCGTGATCCCGCGCCCCGACGGCAGCGTCGACGTGCAGTTCGCGCGGCCTCAACGCGCGGTCACGCCCGGGCAATCGCTGGTCCTTTACGATGGTGACGAATGCCTCGGCGGCGCCGTCATCTCCGCAACCGATGCTCCACTCGAACCGACATTCCCCGCATGAGCCAAGCCCCAGTCCAGGATCGCGTCCTCGCCCTCGCCGGCCTCGCCCAGGCACTGGTGCAGGTGCGCCGTCTTGCCGAGAACGGCCAGGCCGACGCCCGGGCGATGGACGGCGTGCTGGCCAGCGTGTTCCAGCTCGACCCCGAAAGCACGAATGACGTCTACGGCACCGTTGCCTCGATCCGTCCCGGCCTGCAGCGCCTGCGCGAACAGTTGCGCAAGGAATCCCGCGACCCGCAATTCCCGAAACTGGTGATGGGCGTGCTCGCGCTGGAACGCAGCTACAGCCGCGACGGCGACGTGCAACGCAGGCTGCGCGACGACATCGGCCAGCTCGCCGCACACAGCGCGGGACAGGAACCGACGCAGCCGGCGGTCCTCAACGCGCTGGCCGACCTGTACGTGAAACACATCAGCCCGCTGTCGCCAAAGGTGATGGTGCAAGGCAATCCGCACTACCTCAACCAGTCGGGCGTGGTGGGCGAAATTCGCGCGTTGCTGCTGGCGGCGTTGCGTTCTGCCGTCTTATGGCGGCAGCTGGGCGGATCGTCGCTGGATTTTTTGTTGCAGCGCCAGCGGATGACGGACAGTGTCGAGACGGTGCTGCAGCGTAGCTGAGCTAATTAGCCAGGCCAATTGATTGCTATCAATGCATCAGCGTCCTGATTAGCGTTCGAACAATGGCTGGAATCGGCCAGAAGCAGACATTGAATACACTCCGAACCTAACCTTGCAATCTTCCGACTTTCGAACTACGCCCTCGGGTTCACTCACGATATCAGCGCGCGTGACACTAGGCGGCCACTAGTGATCGCACAAGCGTCCATGCAGGAAAACACAAGGAAATTGACATGGCCTCTGGGGTTCCTCGAGGAACCTTTTCATTGACAACCATGTGCAACCGCAAAAAATTCTGCGGGATGCGATTTCTACACCTCAAAGTCAATGCGTACCCAACCTGATAAAACCAGAAATCTCATCCAGCCATAACAGCCGGACGCCTACGCCTGACATGTCTAGGGATACCCGACCATTGGAGCCTTCATTATCTTGCGGATCAATGAATAACTGAACTGCTGGTCTTTCTATGATTGTTCCGATTAATTTGTGCCCATCTCGCATCTGGAGTTCGACGATCAATTCCGAATCCAGTTCGAATTGCAACGCATTCAAGTGCGCGATGCTTTCCTGAGACGTGCAGACGTGTGGCGCTATCCTGCTCATTGCTTCACCATTTGATGTAACTAGCTGACCGCATTTACTGGCGGCCGGGAAACCTCCTTCACCACGGAGGCTGTCGGCTGGTCGTTACACGCCCGCGCCATATCCGCACAGGTACGTTTGAGTTATGAGCTGGCAGTCTCTTCCTCCCCAGCCGACTCGGCTGGCCCCTCCTCTTGCCCTTCCCTTGCGATTTTTACAAAGTGGATCCTGAGCCGATCAAGTTCGGCTTCATCGAGATCTTCTAGATCCAGGAGGCTATTCCGGGCTTTTTGTGTCACAAGGATGAGTTCATCCAGTTTCATCTGGATGGCGTTGGTATCCCGGTTTTGGGAGTTTTGAATCAAAAAAACCATCAGGAACGTGACGATGGTCGTGCCGGTATTGATGATGAGTTGCCAGGTATCGCTGAAGTGAAAAAGCGGCCCGGTGAGCAACCACACCAAGATCAGAAGTGATGCCATCAAGAAAGCCGTGGGTTGTCCTGCCAGGCGGGCCGCCTTGTACGCGAAATGGGAGAATTTCGTCATGACCAGGCGCCAACACATGCGCGGCTATTGACATGGATTGCTTGCCCAGCGATAGGGCTCGTACCTCCATCCCCAGAATAGTTCGCCCCAAATGATTCAGGCTCAGGAATCATTACCGCCTGATTTCCGGGTTGATGCTTTTGTGTCTGCGGTCGACTGATTGGGTGCTTTTCGTTCATGCCGTTGCTCCATAAAGAAGCATGCGCTCTTTCAACATGTCTCGTGTGAAGCGAAAGAGATAATTTGCGCATTCATCAAATTGCACCTGAATGTTTACTTCCAAGACAACGTTAAAAGCGCCTGCTGCACCATTACCGTTCACGCCACATATGGGAAATTGGCATACGCTGGCTCGGCTCGATGCATGTCATCGACTGAGGGTTCGTTTCGTGAAAAGCAAAAATCAGCATCGCCGCGTCAACTCACATGACTCGACTGATCATATCCTCGAATCGCCCGCTATCGAGGCGATCGCCGCGGCGGAAAACGAAGGGTGGCCCATTGCCAGGGCTTCTTCTGAAGATTTGACAGTCGCTCACGAGTTGCTTCGAGCAGAACTGGCACCGGCAGTCTTGCGTCGTTGATGTCGTGACGTCAGCCAGCCCAGAACAACCAAACCGCATGCTGCCGAGAGTGCCGATCCGCAAAGGATCCCGATCTTGCCAGAATCCAGATGTTCTGCATCCAGCCCAAGTTCAGCGATCAATATAGCCATTGTGAATCCAATGCCGGTCAGCAGCGCCCCACCAGCAAGCAATGGCCAGGAAAGTTCCTTCGGACGGATGCCTACCTTTAACTTGGCTGCCAGATAACTGAAAAGCACTACACCGATAGGCTTCCCGCAAAACAGACCAATGGTCACCGCAGCCGCCAAGCGCCAATCCACGACGGTTGTCGACAAGGGCAATCCGGCATTGGCCAGTGCGAAAAAAGGCAATACCGCGAAGGCCACCCAAGGGTGCAATGCCATCTCAAGTCGCTCGAGCGGGGACAGTGCTTCCCGTGCGGCAACACCGGCACGCCGCAGATCCTGTCGATCCTTGGTATCGCCGCTCCAGTGCTCGCCCCGCGGATAAGCGACAACTTTGTTGAGAATGGCATGGAGCCGATTGTCGCTGACCCAGCTTCGAGCCGGCGTCATTAGCCCGAGCACGACGCCCGTCAGCGTCGGATGGATGCCAGACAAATCAAGCGATAACCACACAATGCCGCCGAATGCGGAATACACCGAGACTTGACGTATCCCGATGCGGCCCATTGTGAAAATCGCCATCAGCGCCCCTACTGCCCATGCGATGGCACTCCAATCCACATGACTGCCATAGCCGATAGCGATCACCATGATGGCACCCACATCATCGAAGATCGCCACCGAGAGCAAGAACAGCCGAAGGTCGCGTGGAATCCGAGATCCCAGCACAGCCAGGCATCCGATCACGAACGCGGTGTCGGTCGCCATGACAACACCCCATCCTTTGATCGCTGATTCGCCTCGCTCCATCAACAGGAATATCAGAGCAGGCGCCAGCATCCCGCCCAATGCAGCCACCATCGAGAAAAGCGTCACACGGGGATTGCGCAGCTCGCCGAGCACTATTTCACGCTTTAGTTCCAGGGCAACAATGAAAAAGAACAACGTCATCGCGCCATCGTCGATCCATCGTTTAATCGATCGCGAGAATTCAATACCTCCAAACTTGATGCCCACTGGCATATCCCAAAATGCCAAGTACGGGACGGACCATTGCGAATTGGAAAGCGCCAGTGCAACGATGGCGCACAACAGCAGTACGACCGCTGCGAGTGCCTCGATACGAAGAAACCGCGCGAATGGCCGGGAAAATCGATCAACGGGCTCCTGCGGAAGATGTCCAAGCCCTTGGTTCATGTGGGCACCTATGAGCCGGAAAATGTCGGCGTGATCGCAAGCCTAACGCCGACCATGCCATGGGGACAGCATTATTCTCTTGCCTGATTCATCGATCGGGTGCGCAACGCCAAGCTACTGCGCCAGCGAGGATATTAGCTCCTAATACTGAAGCAACAACACGAAGCGCACAATTTCAGAAAGCGACGGCGCAATGCCGTAACGGCTACTCAGCCTCACCGCGCTCCCCCCTTCTGTGTTGAGCATGTGTTACCGCATTGGCAGAAAGCTCGGCTTCGGTTGCTATCGCATATCCGCGATATCGCACCCAATCAAGGCAACCATTACCATGAACACAACGACCAACACCCGCGGCGCAAACCTTGCCGACACCGCCAACGGGTCGTTCAAGACCTTCGGCAAGGCGGTCGAATGCGTTTGCCTGGGCGTACAGACCCATTCGCCATCTTCGCCCGACCGATGCGGCATTCGACAAGTCGCCAGCCGACCATCTGGATGATCTCCTGAAGTCCGAGAACAAGAAGACTCTTTGTTTGCTACCGGACCATCACGTTCTCAATGCCCGCAGTAAGGTCGCCGATATCGGCGAATGAAAAGCGGTCAAGACCGTCAATGGTCAACAGGCTCAGATTAAGATGACCGATGGCAAGGTCAGCATTGATGACGTATTGGTGACATTGGCTGACTGGCCGTTTAAATTCATTCAACTTTGGCCCTTTGG
>JAFEBX010000014.1 GCA_018242425.1 Pseudomonadota bacterium | reverse complement strand
ACGCTCCGCGCCCACCTTCGTCAGCGCCGCCGTCAGCGTCGTCTTGCCATGGTCAACGTGACCAATCGTGCCCACGTTCACGTGCGGCTTCTTGCGCTCGAACTTTTCCTTTGCCATCTCGTGTCTCGACTCGAATGTTTGGAATGAAGGGTGGTGCTCACGAATGGAATCGAACCATCGACCTCCTCCTTACCAAGGAGGTGCTCTACCGACTGAGCTACGTGAGCGAAGCAATTGCAGCGTTCCTGCCGCGGAGTGTCCAAGGTGGAGCGGGAGACGGGAATCGAACCCGCGCTAGTAGCTTGGAAGGCTACAGTTCTACCATTGAACTACTCCCGCACCGGGAATGCCGTTCAACGCTTCGAACTGGTGGAGGGAGGTGGATTCGAACCACCGAAGGCGTAAGCCAGCAGATTTACAGTCTGCCCCCGTTGGCCGCTTGGGTATCCCTCCGCCGAAAGAACGAGGCGGTGAAACAGCCCACTATTCTGGCGTGCGGTTTGCGCGATGTCAACGCGTCATGACACCCGATTCGATTGGCTTAATGCGGGGGCGTGGCCGGGGCTTCTTCCTTCTTCAGGACAACGTCGCCAGTCATGCCGTCGTCGGCGTAGAGCGCCACGTGGGGAACGCCGTCGGCGCCGATCCAGCCGCGATACATGCCCTCGGTATTGAAGGGGAAGGCGAACTTGCCATCGGACGTCAGGATGATGGCGCCACCGTCACCGCCCATCTTCACCACTTCGCCGTTGATGACGGCGGCTCCGGCCTGGGCAGCGGTCTCCTTGAGGAATTGTACCCGGGCACAAACATTGCTGGCCGCATGGGTGCGGATGTAGTACTCGCCCCAGCCGGTCCCGGAGAAGGCGCAGCCACTGTCGGCCCATGTTCCGGCGCCGATGATGGGCGAGTCGCCCACCCTGCCCCAGCGCTTGTTGGTCATGCCGCCGGTGGAGGTGCCGGCCGCCAGGTGGCCCTTGCTGTCCAGCGCGACCGCGCCGGTGGTGCCGATGTGCTTGACGTATTCGGGATCGGTCGAAGCCTGCTTGGCGGCCTCCTCCTTGAGGATCTTCTGCAGCTGCTGCCAGCGCTTCTCGGTGCGGAAGTAGGAGGGATCGACCAGGGTGATGCCCTGCTCCTTCGCGAACATCTCGGCGCCGTCGCCAACCAGCATCACGTGTTCGGAATGGTCCATCACCGCGCGCGCCAGGGTGATCGGGTTGCGCACGCGGTGCACGGCGGCGACCGCGCCGGCGCGCTGGCCCTCGCCTTCCATGATCGACGCGTCCATTTCGTTCTTGCCGTCATGGGTGAACACCGCGCCCTTGCCGGCGTTGAAGTTGGGGTCGTCTTCCAGCACGCGCAATGCGGCGACCACGGCGTCGGTCGATGACTTGCCTGCCTTCAGTTCCGCATATCCGTTGCGCAACGCGGTTTCCAGAGCCTTGCGGACATCGGCTTCGACGGTCTTGTTGTTGTCGCGACGGATCACGCCGGCGCCGCCATGGATGACAAGGACCGGATCGGCGGCCTGTGCGGTGGAGGCAGCCGCGAGTGCGAGCGCGAGTGCGGCGATCTTGAAAATGCGCATCGAAGGATTCCTTGTGCGTCTGGACGGATTCATGGACGGCGGGGGATCGCCGGAGTGTATTCGAGTCGACCATCGCGAATGGCGACTACCGACTGGAAGGCGGGATTCGACACGCTCCAGTCGCGGGTATCGATGCGGCTGTCACGGCCGGCCGCGGTCACGCGCCAGCCCTCGGCAACGACCGGGGCATTTTTCCGCAACGTCGAACGTCCGGCGCGAAACAGCCAGGCATGGCCGTCGTTCGCGCTGAAGATGCGGCCATTGCCATCCGCGTCGATGCACAAGGCCGTCTGTTCGTCGACGCCGATGCCGAGCAATGGCGCACCCGGATGCGATTCCTGCAGCTGCGCCATCATCGTGACCAGGCGAGCCTGGCGATCGCGCGCATCGAAATGGGTATCGGTGATCACGCCAGCGGAATACAGCGGCTCGAAGCGCAGGAAGTCCTCGACCAGGGTGATCGCGCCGGTGCGCGAATCGGCGAGCGCTTCCTTGCTGGTCAGGCTGCCGCCATCCATCGCGCCGTAGACGTAACGCCCCTGCACCGCGAGCCCCGCACTGGTGCCCCCCAATGGTTTCCCGCTGGCGACGTGGCGATTGATCGCTTCTTCGACCGGGGTGCCCTTCCAGTCTTTTACATAATTGGATTGATCGCCACCGGCGATCCAGATGCCGTCGGCGTGGGCGATGACGGCAAGCACCTTCGGGTCGTATGACGCCTTGCGATCATGGAAGACCAGTGTTTCGACCGAGGCGACGCCGCCGATCTTCTCGTACATCTCGACCTGGTTCTCGTCGGCATAGGAAGCACGCAACACCACGATGTGGCCATTGCCGGCGCGTTCGAACAACCAGTGGAATGCGTCGTACGGCCAATCGCCGCCGCCGAGCATCATCAATCCGCCCCGCACGCGCCCGGGCGTCGGCGATTCGACATTGCCGATGCGGTAATAGTCGTATGGCGCAATCGCGGTTTTCGCACCAAGTCCGCCGCACGCCGCGAGCAGCGACATGAAAAGCACGACGATTGCGTATGGAACGATGCGTTGTATCGATGGATGGCGCATGCGCGTGGTTGCATCGGCGAAAATCGAACCATAAGCGATTTCCGGCGCCTGCGTATCCCGTCGGCAGGGCATGACTTTGGTGCAATTGTCACGGCATCTCTTTCAGTGTAAAGGTGGATGAAACGATCGGATGAACTGCCATCCGCGACCGTTTCGCCCGGAGGGGACATGCGGCGCAATCGCATCCGATTCCATGAACGACGACTAGTGAAGGGGTAAGCAATGCGCAAGAACAAACTCGGCCTCGCGGTCCAGTGCGGCCTGCTGGCGCTCGCGAGTGTGACGGCAAGCGCACAAAGCACGACCGACGCGCAGCAACAGCAACAGGCGCTACAGCAACAATCCGCATCCAGCCAGTCGCTGGGAACGGTGACGGTGACGGGATCGCGCATTCCGCGCGCGCAGGTCGAGGGACCCGCCCCGGTCACTGTCATCACCGCCGACCAGATCAAGTCGGCCGGCTTCACCAACGTTCCCGAGGTGCTGCGTTCGCTTTCGCAAAACAGCGGCAGCGTGGAGGGCCAGCAGAACTTCACCGGCGCGCAGTCAACGCCGGGTGCACAGGCGGTCGACCTTCGTGGCCTTGGCCCCAACCACACCCTGGTGCTGATCAACGGCCGCCGCATCGCCGATTTCCCGTTGCCGCTCGAAGGCCGCAGCAACTTCACCGATATCGGCAACATTCCCCTGGGCATGATCGATCGCGTCGAAGTCCTCACCGGCAGCGCATCGGCGATCTACGGTTCGGACGCCATGGCCGGCGTGATCAACTTCATCCTGAAGAAGAAAGCCGATGGCACCACGATCGACTACCGTTTCGGCGACACCAGTCGCGGCGGCGGGCAATCGCACAAGCTGACGCTGACCAGCGGCTTCGAGCGCGGCAATTTCAGCGGCATCGTCGGACTGGAGCTACTGGACAAGAAACCGTTGTGGGGCTACCAGCGCAAGGTCCAGGACTCCACGCTGGACGCCCCGATCCCGCGCCGCCAGCTGCCGCGCCTCACCGCCCAGCTCTACGACTGGGACGATGACGTCAACATCGCACCGGCCGACGGCTGCAAGGCGATGTCCGGACTGAACCAGGGCACCACGGTGCTGGCCAGCGATCGTTATGGCGAGCCTTACTGCGGCAGCAACCGCGCCATCGCCTATCGCACCATCGAAAACGAACGCAAGGGCGTGAATGCCTATGGTTCGTTCGAGTATCGCCTCTCCGACAGCCTGTCGTGGTTCGCCGACATCCAGCTGGGCTACCAGAAGGTCAAGCTGCTGACCGGCACCAATGGCAACGATGTCGCCAGCGACATCATGGGCTGGGAGTTCCACGACCCCAACTCGACCAACAATTACCGCAGCAAGATGTTCTACAACGCCAACACCGGCCACTACGAGATCTGGACGCGGCAATTCACGCCGGAGGAAATCGGCGGGCTCGAGAACCGCATGAACGTCACTACCGAAAAGACGGTGGGCGTGAACACCGGTTTCAAGGGCGTGTTCGCCGAGAAGTGGAACTGGGAAGCGGCGTACAACCATTCGCAGTACAACGCCGATGTCGGCATGCCGCGCATCCGGGCCGCTGCCGCCAATGCGCTGTTCCTCGGTCCGCAACAGGGTTACGACAGTGACGGCTATGCGATCTTCAGCCCGGATCCCAATCGCCTGTTCACCCCGATCACACAATCGCAATTCGCGTCGATCGCCGCGATGTCGACCTTCCGCCCCAAGGCGAGCAACGACAATCTCAGCTTCACCGCCGACACCGAGCGCCTGTTCTCGATGCCGGCCGGCAACGTCGGCTTCGCCGGCGTCGTCGAATACGGCCGCCAGTCGTATCGCATCAATCCCGATCCGCTTGCGCTGACCGCCGATGCCTACTACGGCCCGCAATACGGCGACGGCAGCGGCAGCCGCAACCGCTGGAGCGCCGCGGGCGAAATGCGCATGCCACTGTTCTCCACCCTGCAGGCCAGCATCGCAGGTCGTTACGACCGTTACAGCTACGGTGGGAAGAGCCCGGGCAAATTCACCTACAGCCTCGGCATGGAATGGCGTCCGATCCGGTCGCTGCTGGTGCGCGGCTCCTATGGCACGGGCTTCCGCGCGCCCGACATGCATTACCTGTTCGCGGGCAACGACTATTACCGCACCCGCTACGCCACCGACTACTACCACTGCCGCACCGACGTGCCCGGCGCCAGCAATGGCTTCTGTTATGACGACGGCAGCTGGGACGGCGCCACCTTCGACGTTTACCACGGCAACGAGGCACTGAACGTCGAGACCAGCAAATCGTTCACCGCCGGCCTCGTGTGGTCGCCCGGCGCCAACTTCGACCTGACGGTGGATTACTACAAGATCAAGGTGATGAACCAGGTGCAGGTGCAGGATCGCGAACGCCTGCGCCAGACCGAAGCCGATTGCCGCCTTGGCGTCACCGACACCGGCGCAGCCGTCGACATCAATTCGCCGACTTGCGTCGATGCGCTCGCTCGCGTGATCCGCGACAGCAATGGCGACATCACCAGCGTCCATTTCGCGCCGATCAACATCGCCCAGGAGCAGACCTCGGGCATCGATCTGACCGCCAACTACCGCCTGCGCACCGCGAACGCCGGCGATTTCCGCTTCAGCGCCAACTACAACTGGACGCAGCGCCACACCCGCGTGCTGTACCCCGGCGATCCGGTTGAAAACATGCTGGATGTCAGCTTCGCCGACACCACGCTGCCGCGCACCAAGGGCAATGTCGGCGTGACGTGGAGCAGGAATGCCTGGGGCGCCAGCCTGTTCGGCAACTACCTCGGACGCGTCGCCAACTACAACAACGACGCCTGGACCGAAGCTACCTGGCGCTTCAACGGCGGTGCACGCTACGACATCAACGACCACCTGCGCCTGTCGTTGTCGGTGAACAACCTGTTCGACAAGATGCCGCCGAAGGACGCGACCTGGGGCAACTACCCGTACTACGACACCTCATGGTTCGATGCGGTGGGCCGCAGTTACTTCCTGTCGGTGACGTGGAAGCTGGGCGGGAAAGCTTTGTAATCCTCCGCCCTCTGGAAAGCAAAAACGCCCGGCGGGAAACCGTCGGGCGTTTTGTATGGACGAGATATCGCACCGTCGCGAGCGAAGTCAGGCCGGGATGCGCAAAGGCGCGCAGTCACCGAAGTGGGCTGAAGCCCATGAGGTGACGAGCACCGCATGCGCGCCCGGGATGACGAGCGCAGCAGGTGCGATCAGACGTTGAAGCGGAAATGCAGCACATCGCCTTCCTGGACCTTGTATTCCTTGCCTTCCAGGCGCATGCGCCCGGCTTCCTTGGAGCCTTGCTCACCACGGTACTTGATGAAATCGTCGTAACCGATGGTTTCGGCGCGGATGAAGCCCTTCTCGAAATCGGTGTGGATCACGCCAGCAGCCTGCGGCGCGGTGGCGCCCCGCTTCACCGTCCATGCGCGCACTTCCTTGACGCCTGCAGTGAAGTAAGTCTGCAGGCCGAGCAGCGTGTAGGCGGCGCGGATCACGCGATTCAGGCCGGGCTCTTCCAATCCGAGGTCGGCGAGGAAGGTGTCGCGGTCCTCGTCGTCAAGCTGGCTGAGTTCTTCCTCGATGGCAGCGGAGACCGGCACCACCTGCGACCCTTCGGCAACGGCGCGGGCGCGCACGACATCGAGATGCGGATTGTTCTCGAAGCCGTCTTCCAGCACGTTGGCGACGTACATCACCGGCTTCAACGTGAGCAGGAACAGGTCACGCACCGCGGCGCGGTCCTCTTCGCTGAGTCCCATGCCGCGCACGGGCTTGCCCTCGTCGAGGCCAGCGCGAATGCGACCGAGCACTTCGGCGCGCGCCTTGGCTTCCTTGTCGCCGGACTTGGCGGAGCGCTCGGCGCGCTGCAACGCCTTGTCGACCGATTCGAGGTCGGCGAGCGCGAGTTCGGTGTCGATCGTCTCGATGTCGGCGATCGGATCGACCTTGTTGTTGACGTGGATGACGTCGGGATGCTCGAAGCAGCGCACGACGTGCGCGATCGCGTCGACTTCGCGGATGTGGGCGAGGAACTTGTTGCCGAGGCCCTCACCCTTGGCGGCGCCGGCGACCAGTCCGGCGATGTCGACGAACTCGACCGCGGTCGGGATCACACGCTCCGGCTTGACGATTTCCGCCAGCGCACCGAGGCGCGGATCCGGCACCGGCACCACGCCGACGTTCGGTTCGATGGTGCAGAAGGGGAAGTTCGCCGCGGCGATGCCCGCCTTGGTCAGTGCGTTGAACAGGGTCGACTTGCCGACGTTGGGCAGGCCGACGATTCCACATTGGATCGCCATCAGTCTTTACTCGTGTTCGTGTTGAGGCGCTTCATCGCCTCGTTGAAATTTCCCGACAGCGCCAGCGGCAGTACCGCGATGGCGTCGTCGATGGCGCGGCCGATCAGGATGTCGTCGTCCGCGTTGGCGCGGCCCAGCACCCAGCCGGTGACGCGATCCTTGTGCCCGGGATGGCCGATGCCGATGCGCAGGCGACCGAACTTGCCATGCCCGAGGAGTTTCATCGTGTCGCGCAAGCCGTTCTGGCCGCCGTGGCCGCCATCGAACTTCAGGCGCGCGATGCCGGGCGCCAGATCGAGCTCGTCGTGCGCGATCAACATCTGTTCCGGTTCGATCTTCCAGAACCGCAACGCCGCCGTCACCGACTTGCCGGAGAGGTTCATGAAGGTCGCCGGCTTCAGCAGCCAGACATCGCGTCCGCCGACACTCGCTTTCGCGGCTTCGCCGAACAGCTTGCCTTCCACCGACCAGCGCGCGCCGGTTTGTGCGGCGAGTTCGTCCACAAAACGAAAACCCGCGTTGTGGCGGGTTTTCGCATGCTCGGCCCCGGGATTGCCGAGACCGACGATGAGGCGCAAGGGTTCCATGGATCAGATGGGGACCGCGCCGCCGAAGCGAACGCGATCCCGCGAAGCCGATTACTCGGCCTTCTCGTCCGAACCCTTGTCGCTCGGCACCGCAGCGGCTTCCGGCGCGGCGTCTTCCACCACTTCTTCCTTGGTCGCGCGCGCCACGGCAACCGCCGGGTTGTGCGCTTCGTCGATGGCATGCGCCAGCTCGACGCCCTTCGGCAGCTTGACGTCGGACAGGTGCACGGTGTCACCGACCTTGATCGAGCCGAGGTCGACTTCGATGAACTCCGGCAGGTTGGCCGGCAGGCAGACGATGTCGAGGTCGTTCAGTTCGCTGGTGACGGTGGCTTCGGTGCTCTTGCCGGCCGGCGACTTGTCGATGTTGACGAAGTGCAGCGGCACCTTGACGTGCAGCTTCTGGTCAGCCTTCACGCGCTGGAAATCCAGGTGCATGATGATCTGCTTGTACGGATGGCGCTGCATGTCACGCAGCAGGACCGACTCGGCCTTGCCATCGACGTTCAACGAGATGATCGAGGCATAGAACCAGTCGTGCTGCTGGGCAAGCCAGGTCGGCTCGTGGTCGAGTTCGATGCTGGCCGGGGCGCTGCCGCCACCGTAGACGACGGCCGGGATACGACCCGCATGACGCAGGCGGCGGCTCGCACCTTTCCCCTCGTCCTTGCGGCCGTAGGCCTTCAGAGTGTGTTCGTTCGACATTGTGTTTCTCTCTTGCTTTGATGGAATGCCGCATCGCTGCGGCTGTGATGACTCGTCCGCGACCAGACGAGCCGGTTGTTCGTCAGTCCACGTAGAGCGAGCTGACGGATTCTCCGAAGGCGATGCGGCGGATGGTTTCCGCCAGCAACTCGGCGACGCTGAGTTGGCGGATCTTGCCGCAGGCCTTCGCTGCCTCGCTGAGCGGGATGGTGTCGGTCACCACCAGTTCGTCGAGGGAGGATTTGGTGATGTTGTCGATCGCCGGGCCCGACAGCACCGGGTGGGTGATGTAGGCGGCGACCTTGGCCGCACCGCGCTCCTTGAGGGCAGCGGCAGCGGCACACAATGTGCCGGCGGTGTCGACGATGTCGTCCACCAGCACGCAGTTCTTGCCGTCGACTTCACCGATGATGTTCATCACCGTGGCGACGTTGGCGCGCGGGCGGCGCTTGTCGATGATGGCGAGGTCGGCATCGTCGAGGCGCTTGGCGATCGCGCGGGCGCGCACCACGCCGCCGACGTCGGGCGACACCACCACCATGTTCTCGGTGCCGTAGGCGCGCCAGATGTCGGCGAGCAGCAGCGGCGACGAATACACGTTGTCGACCGGCACGTCGAAGAAGCCCTGGATCTGGTCGGCGTGGAGGTCGACGGTCAGCACGCGGTCGGTGCCGACGGTGCCGAACATGCTGGCGGCGACCTTCGCCGTGATCGGCACGCGCGCGGAACGCGGGCGGCGATCCTGGCGGGCGTAACCGAAGTACGGCACCACCGCGGTGACACTGGTCGCCGATGCGCGCTTGAGCGCGTCGATCAGCACCAGCAGCTCGATCAGGTTCTCCGCGCTCGGTGCGCAGGTCGGCTGGATCACGAAGACGTCCTGGCCACGGACGTTTTCCTCGATCTCCACCTGCACTTCGCCGTCGGAGAAGGTCGAGACCAGCGCCTTGCCCATCCGCACGCCAAGTTCCGCGCACACCGCCTTCGCCAACGGGCGGTTGGCATTGCCGGAAAACACCAGCAGGTTGCGTTCGTCCTTCATTGCGCGCTCCGGGGCGACAGTGGCGGTACTACGGAAGACGGTTGAACGGGAAAATTTGGCAGGGGCGGAAGGATTCGAACCTACGCATGCCAGGATCAAAACCTGGTGCCTTAACCACTTGGCGACGCCCCTGTTGTGTAACGCGCCACCGCATCCTGCAATGGCGATCGCGCGGCGGACTGCACCACCCAGCTCCGGCAGTGGCCCGGAACCCGTGGCAGCAGGGCTTCGGCTTGCGCGCGCGTGGCGCACTCGACGAAGACCGCGCTTCCCGATCCGGTGAGTCGTGGCGACGCCCAAGGCTGCAGTGCCTGGAAGACCGCATCGACATCCGGTTCGAGCCGGCGCAGCACCGCTTCGAAGGCATTGCCCCCGAGTCGGCCCGCGACGAAGTCGGATATTGTCGCCGGAGGGGAATTCCGCGTCAAATCAGGGGCCTGGAACAATCGTGCGGTGGCGGCGTGGACGCCCGGATGGACCAGCAGGACCCAGGTCGGCGGCAGCTCGATCGGGGTCAGTTTTTCGCCGAGGCCGGTCGCCCAGGCATCGTGGCCACGAACGAAGACCGGGACGTCCGCACCCAGCTTCAGGCCCAGCTCCGCCAGTCGATCCACGCCCAGGCGGGTATTCCACAGCAGATCGAGGGCAACGAGGACGGTAGCGGCGTCCGAGGAGCCGCCACCCAGCCCGGCGCCGGTCGGAATCACCTTTTCGACGGCGATGTCGGCACCTTGCCCACAATTGGCCTCCGATTGCAGCAACTTCGCGGCACGGACAGCAAGATCATCGGCCTCGGCGACGCCCTCGACGGATGCCCCGACGCGCACGATCCGTCCATCACCGCGCGGACGCAGGCGGATGCGATCCCCCCAATCCAGCAGCCGGAAGACGGTCTGCAACTCGTGGTAGCCATCGGGCCGCCGCCCGGTGATCTCCAGGAACAGGTTGAGCTTGGCCGGAGCTGGCCACTCACTCCAGCCCTCGCCATCCATGCCGTTCATTGTTCGAGCGGGCCCCAGCGGTCGATGACCAGGCGAACCCGGTCATCGCCACGGGTGGCGTTGATGCGCGACGGCCGGCCCTGGACGTCACGGGCGAGATAGTCGATCTGCCAGCCGCCCTGCACCAGCGTGGCGAGATCGTCGCCGGCGAACGCGGCCTTGTCGAGCCGCTGCGAAGGATCGGGATAACCACGCATCCAGTGGCGCAGCGCCTGCACCGGGATCTCGAATCCGGTGGCATCGCGCAACAGTGCAGCGCCATCGGCGCCCGTGCGTGGCCCACCCGCCATGCCTTCCAGCGTGGCGCGACCGCCCTGCTCCTGCAGGCGCCACCCCTGGCGGGTGATCGGTGCGGTGAGGACGACCAGGTAGCCGGACGATCCGGCATCCTCCCATTCCACGCCAAGGCTGCCCGACTGCCGACCGTGGCTGATCGCGGCGCGACCGCCCATGCCCCACGACCCCGCCTGGGCGGATGCGGTCAATGCATCGATGCGGCGCACGCACTCGGCGTTCTTCGACAACAGCGGTTCGCAGACCAGCGTCGCGGTCGGCGGCGGAGGCGCTGTCGGAATGGATGTGCAAGACGCCAGCAACGCTGCCGTCGCCGCCAGGGCGAGGCGGTGCGCTCTCACGTCTTGACCCCGAGCTTGTCGAGCGTGCGCTGCAACGCCTTGTTGTCGGGTTCGAGCTTGCGCGCTTCCTCGAAGTAGCGGAGCGCGTCGTCGCGATGGCCCTGCACCCACAGCACTTCGCCGATGTGGGTGGCGATCTCGGGATCCTTCTGCAGGATGTAGGCGCGGCGCAGGTAGGGCAGCGCTTCGTCGATCTTGCCGAGGCGATAGAGCACCCAGCCGTAGCTGTCGATGATGGCGGCGTTGGCGGGGTCGGCGGCGCGCGCGCGATCGATCAATTGCAGCGCCTCGGCATAGCGCGTGGTGCGATCGGCGAGCGTGTAGCCAAGCGCGTTGAGCGCGGCGACATTCTCGGGATCGGTGACCAGGATCTTGCGCAGGTCGGCTTCGGTCTTGTCGATGCGATCCATGCGCTCCCACGCCAGCGCACGCGCGTAGAGGATGCCCGGCTCGTCCTGCAGCGCGGCGATGCCACGGTCGTAGACGGCGATTTCGCCCTTGTCATCCTTGTCCTTGCGGCGCAACTCACCTTCCAGCAGATAAGCGTCGCGTTGCACGTTGCCATCCACGCGCGGATCGGTCTGCAGCGCCTGCAGGCCCTTGTATGCCTCGCCCTTGTGGCCCTGCTCATAGCGGACGTTGGCGCTGCGCAGGCGCGCGGTGTCGGATTGCTCGCCCGTGACGCCTGCGTACCACTTCAGGGCTTCGTCGTAGCGCTTCAGCGTTTCCGCCAGCGTGCCGAGCAACAGGCGGTTGCGCGAATCATCATTACCGGCGCGATGTTTCGCGAATTCGTAGAGACGCGCGAGCCCGGCGTCGTCCTTGGACTTGTCGAGCATCGCCGCGCGCAGGCCGATCGTCTCGGTCGATTGCGCACCCTTGGCCAGTACGCGTTCGGCGGCGGAGAAATCGCCCAATGCTTCGTATTGCCCGGCGACGGCCAGGCGCAGGTCGGCGTCATTGGCGACCTTGGATTCCAGCGGGGCGATGGCGGCGCGCGCCTCGTCGAGCTTGCCTTCATCCATCAACTGGCTGGAACGCAGCAGGGCGACGCGCGGATCCATCGGGAAACGCTTGACGGTTTCCGCCACCAGCGTTTGCGACAGCTGCGGCTGCGACAGTTTCTGCGCCAGCCCGGCGTAGGCCAGCCATGCCTGGACATCGTTCGGCAAGACGTTGCTGGCAACCAGCGACGACAGCACCTGCGCCGCCACCTTCGGATCCCGGCTGCCGCCCGAGAGCGCGACCAGCACGTATTTCCAGCCGCGCGGGTCGCGATCTGCGATCAGGCCGCGCGCCTGCGCGGTAGCCGCGTCGGCGTCATCGGCGCGCAGGCGCAGGGTGAGGTCGGCCATCCGCACCACCAGCGAATCCGGCGCACTCGGCCGCCACAACTCGAGCGCCTCGCCCGCGCTCTTGTTGTCGTCGGCCAGCAGTGCGATGCGGGTGGCGCGTTCCGCCAGCACGGGATCATGGCTGGCCTTGGCGGCGTCGAGGTAATAACGGGCGGCATCCTTGAGCCGGCCTTCCTGCAGGGCGAACTCGCCGGCCAGGGATTCGCTGAGCGCGTTCGGGCCTTTCGCAGGCGTCGCGGCGTATGCGGGCATGGCCAAAGCCGGCAACAACGCCAGCGCCAGCATGGATTGGCGGAAGAAACTGCGGGAAACGGGCATCCAGCGCCACCAAGCGTAAAATGTCGGACGTTTTGCAGCTTACCCCACGTGCCTGAACGGATGACGCTTGTCGCTCTCGGCTTGAACCACCAGACCGCGCCGGTCGCCCTGCGCGAACGGGTGGCGTTTGCCGGCGACGCGTTCGCACCCGCGCTGACGGCGCTACGCGCGCTGCCGCAGGTGCAGGAAGTGGTGCTGCTCTCGACCTGCAATCGCACCGAGGTCTATGCCGTCGGCGAGGACGCCGCGCCCGCCATCGCCGAGTGGCTGGCGACGCATGCGGCGGAATCGACCGATCTCCACGCCTATCTCTATCGCCACCAGGAAGGCGATGCCGCGCGCCATCTGTTCCGGGTCGCGGCCGGGCTGGACTCGCTGGTGCTGGGTGAACCGCAGATCCTCGGCCAGGTGAAGGATGCCTGGAGCCTGGCGCGCAGCAATGGCGCGATGGGTTCGCAACTCGACCGCCTGTTCCAGCAGGCCTTCGCCACCGCCAAGCGCGCGCGCACCGATACCGCGATCGGCGCCAACCCGGTGTCGGTGGCATCGGCGGCGGTAAAGCTGGCGCGCGATTCGTTCGCGCGCCCACAGGATTCCACCGTGCTGTTGATCGGCGCCGGCGAAACCATCGAACTCGCGGCGCGCCACCTGCTGCAGGCGAACGTCCGCCGCCTCTTGATCGCCAACCGCACGCTGGCCCACGCGCAAACGCTGGCGACCGCGCACGGCGGTTATGCCTTGCCACTGGACGAACTTGATCGGCATCTCGCCGAAGCCGACATCGTGTTCTCGGCGACCGCCAGCCAGCAACCAATCCTGCATCGCCCGCAGGTGGAGGCCGCGCTGGCGACGCGCAAGCACCGCCCGATGTTGCTGGTCGACCTCGCGGTCCCGCGCGACATCGCCGCCAATGTCGCCGAACTGCGCGACGTCTTCGTCTACACCGTCGATGACCTGCAACGCGCGGTCGAGGACAACCGCCGTGGCCGCAAGGACGCCGCCGAGGCCGCCGAGGCGATCATCGACCTGCAGGTGGCGCGTTACATGGAAGTCGCCGGCGCCACGATGGGCATGGATGGCGTGCGCGCCGTGCGTGCGCATGGCCAGCGCCTGCAACAGGACGCATTGGCGAAAGCGCGGCAACAACTCGCCGCCGGCCAATCGCCGGAAGCGGTGCTCGATCAACTGGCGCACACCCTGACCAATCGCCTGCTGCACGCACCGACCGTCGCCGTGCGCGATGCCGCGTTGCGCGGCGATGCCGAATTGCTGCGCGCCGCCACGCGCATGTTCCCCGACCACAACGACTCCCCAGACGATGCTGCCGAGCCTCCGCCGCAAGCTTGAAGTCCTTGCGGAACGGCGCGACGAACTGGAACGGCTGCTGGCCGATCCGGGCGTGATCGCCGACGCCAAACAGTTCCGCAAACTGTCGCGCGAGTTCTCGCAGCTCGAACCGCTGTCGGTCGCGCTGGCGGAAGAACAGCGATTGCAGGCGTCACTCGCCTCCGCGCTCGCGATGCGCGACGACCCCGAATTGCGCGATCTCGCCGAAGAGGAAATCGACGAGGCGAACACGCGCCTGGCCGAACTCGACAACGAGTTGATGGCGCACCTGGTGCCGAGGGACGCACGCGACGACGGCAGCCTGTATCTGGAAGTGCGCGCCGGCACCGGTGGCGACGAGGCGGCGATCTTCGCCGGCGACCTCTTCCGCATGTATTCGCGCTATGCCGAGAAACAGGGCTGGCGCGTCGAAGTGGAATCGGCGAACCCGGGTGAACACGGCGGCTTTCGCGAAGTCGTCGCCCGCGTCGAAGGCAGCGGCGCCTATTCGCGTCTGAAGTTCGAATCGGGCACCCATCGCGTGCAGCGCGTTCCCGAAACCGAATCGCAGGGCCGCATCCACACCTCGGCGGCGACGGTCGCGATCATCGCCGAGGACACCGGTGACATCGACGTCGAGATCAATCCCGCCGACCTGAAGGTCGATACGTATCGATCGAGCGGCGCCGGTGGCCAGCACGTCAACAAGACCGAATCGGCGATCCGCATCACCCACGTCCCGAGCGGCGTGGTCGTGGAGTCGCAGACCGAACGCAGCCAGCACGCCAACCGCGACAAGGCGATGAAGCGGCTGAAGGCGATGCTGGTGGAAGCCGAACTGGAAAAGCGCGAAGCCGCGCAGGCCGCCGATCGCAAACTGCAGGTCGGCAGCGGCGATCGCAGCCAGCGCATCCGCACCTACAACTACCCGCAGGGGCGGATCACCGATCACAGGGTGGAGGGACTGACCCTGTACGATCTGCCCAACATCCTGGAAGGCCAGCTCGATGCGCTGGTCGATCGTTTGTCCCGCGAAGCCCAGGCCGATGCCCTGGCGAAACTCGAGGAGGCGCCATGAAACCCGTCGTGGACCGCGCGACGCTCGACGATCTCGATGCCCTCGCCCCGCTGTTCGACGGCTATCGCCAGTTCTACGAGCAGCCGTCCGACATCCAGCGCGCGCACGACTGGCTGAAGGCGCGCATCGGCCAGAACGAATCGGTGGTGCTGCTCGCCCGCCACGACGGCGCGCCTGCCGGCTTCGTCCAGCTGTACCCGATGTATTCGTCGGTGCGCACCGCGCGCACCTGGATCCTGAACGATCTCTTCATCGCGCCGGAATTCCGTCGCCACGGTACAGCGCGTGCATTGCTGGACGCCGCGACGCAATTCGCGCGGGAAGACGGCGCCGCCTTCATCGTGCTGGAAACGACGCGCGACAACGAAGCGGCGCGCGCCCTGTATCGCGCCGCCGGATGGCACGAAGATTCCACCCAGTGGTATTCCAGACTTCTCTGACCGGAACGACACGATGGGCAAGTTGAAGCGCAAGCAGTACGAACACGCCCTGGAACCGATGGAACTGGAACTGGTGCAGATGGCGCGCTGGCTGCAGTACACCGGCAAGCGCGTGGTGGTGGTGATCGAAGGTCGCGATACCGCCGGCAAGGGCGGCGTGATCGAGGCGATCATGCAGCACCTCAATCCGCGCCAGGTGCGCCACGTTGCATTGCCCAAGCCGGACAGCCGCGAGCAGACCGAATGGTATTTCCAGCGTTACGTGCAGGCGTTGCCGGCGGGCGGCGAGATCGCGCTGTTCGACCGCAGCTGGTACAACCGCGCCGGCGTCGAGAAGGTGATGGGTTTTGCCACGCCTGCCCAGGTTGCGGCATTCCTGCGCCAGGCGCCGGTGTTCGAGAAGCAGCTGGTCGACGACGGCATCCTGCTGTTCAAATACTGGTTGTGCTGCGACCAGGTCCAGCAGGAAAAACGTTTCGACGAACGCAGCGAGAATCCGTTGAAGGGGTGGAAGCTGTCGCCGATCGACATCAAGGCGCGCGAGCAATACGCCGCCTATACCGATGCCCGCGAAGCCATGCTCAAGGCCACGCATACCAAGCAGGCACCATGGACGCTGGTCGATTTCAACGACCAGAAACTCGGCCGGTTGACATTGATCCGCGACCTGCTCGATCGCCTGCCCGATACCCGCATCCCGGATGACGCGATCGCGTTGCCACCGCTCAAGGGGAAATTGCACCGCGAGCGTTACGACGTGATCAAGCCGATCAAATCGTTCAAGGCCTGATCAGCGATCCAGCATCGGCGGCAACGGGCAATGCAGCACGGCGCAAATCGTGCGCAGCAATTCCGCTTCCGCCACGTCGACGCGATCATCGTGGCTGATCGCCGCGGTCACCGCTTCCACCAGCGATTGCTTGGCCAGCGGATGCAGCGCATCCAGCACTTCCCACGCCTGGTCCAGTGCGAGCACTCCCTGCGCGGGTGGCGCATAGGGCGGGTGTTGCTGCGGGAATACATGCTGCATGCCGGCGAGGTAGGCGCGCTGCGCGAGCAGCAGATCGGTGTTACCAGCCTGCGCAACCACTGCAAGGAGCAGCGCGACTTCGTTGCGTGCGCCGTCGAGCTTGCGCCAGCCAATGCGGGCGTGGCGCGCCGGCTCCAGCGACTCGATTACCTGCACGGTGAGCAGACGACCCAGGCAGTACTCGAACAAGGAGACCCGGTCGTCGGCCTTCACCACCGCATCGATCGCGGCCATGAAGGCATCGAGTTGCGGACGCGGGCGCAGGCGCAAGACCGGGAAAGCCAACGCCGCCAGCGGCATCCGCAGCATCGGGTGCAGGTCGGCGACCAGTTGCTGGTGGACGCGCAGCGCATGATCGCCGACTTCATCACCCAGGCGCGCGGCGATCTCGTGCTGCTGGCGCGCGGCGAGGTCTTCATCGCTGTCGATCAGCAGGGCCAGCAACAGCGCCATCACCGATTCGCGATGCGCGGCGAGATCGCGCAAGGCTTCCGGGATCGCACCGGCAATGGTGTCGGCACGGCGGTAATCATCGGCGCCGGGCAATGCCACCTGCGCAGCCACCCGTGTCGGCGTCACCCGGATATCGCGCTGGACATCAGGGAGAGGATGGCGTCGCTCCTCATCGAAACCCAGCGCAAGGTCTTCCTGCATCCCGTTCGGCGGTGCCGATCGCCACGTCGCCTTGAGCCTTTCGAGCTCTTCGCCGCGGAAAGACGGATCGAGCGCCTGGATGCGCTTGAGCAGCGGCGGATGGGTGGCGAACAGTGCGGAGAACCCGACGCCATCCCCGAACAGCATGTGGCTGACTTCCTCGGCCTCGCCACGATCATCAAGCAACGACCCACCCCGGACGCCGGCGATCTTCTTCAACGCGCCGGCAAGGCCTGTCGTCTGGCGGGTGAACTGCACGGCGCTGGCATCGGCCAGCGATTCGCGCGAGCGACTGACGCCGGCCTTGATCATCCGCGCAAAGAACAGGCCGACATAACCAATGACCAGCGCCGCCAGCGCGGCGATGGATGCGATGCCGATGCCGCGCCCGATGCGGAGACCGGTGCGGCCACTCACCAGGATCTTGCGCCCGATCAGGCCGATCATCAGGATGCCGAACAGCACGCCGATCAGGCGGATGTTCAGGCGCATGTCGCCATTGAGTATGTGGCTGAATTCGTGGGCGACCACGCCTTGCAGTTCGTCGCGGTTGAGTCGGTCGAGCGCACCGCGGGTCACCGCGATGACCGCATCGGACGGCGTGTATCCGGCGGCGAAGGCATTGATCGCCGATTCCTGTTCCAGCACGTAGATCTTCGGCACCGGCACGCCCGATGCGATCGAGATTTCCTCGACCACGTTGCGCAAGCGACGCAAGCCGGGATCCGTGGCGTCCTCCGGCACGAGGACACCACCAAGCTGCCGCGCCACCGCGTCACCGCCATCACCGAGGCTGGCGATGCGATAAAGCGAACCGAGGACGATCGTCGCGATGGTGGCGATGCCGAAGAACACCAGCGCATTGGTGGAATGCGTCATGGTCCACGCCACCAGGTCGACCGCCGCCACGATCGCGACGACGGCCAACACGAACAGCACCACCAGCCAGGTCGACGCGCGCCGCGCGGCGGCCTGTTGCTCGAAGAAATTCATCGCGGCAGCTGGCGTTTAGAACTGCACCCTGGGTGCGGCGCGGACTTCAGCCTGTTTGTCGGCGGGAATATCCAGCAGCGCCGCCGGCGCGAAATTGAACATGCTGGCGATGACGCTCGACGGGAACATCTCGCGACGATTGTTGTACCCCATCACCGAGTCGTTGAACGCCTGGCGTGCGAACGCGACCTTGTTTTCCGCGCTGGTGAGCTCTTCGGTCAACTGCATCATGTTCTGGTTGGCCTTGAGATCGGGATAGGCTTCCGCCACCGCGAGCAGGCGCCCGAGCCCGGCATTCAACTGCCCTTGTGCCGCAGCCAGTTGCGCCATCGATTCGCCATCGCCGGGATTGGCCTTGGCAGCCGCCAGTCCCGCCTGCGCCGCGCTGCGCGCGGCGGTCACCGCTTCCAGCGTTTCGCTCTCGTGGCCCATGTACTTCCTGGCCACTTCCACCAGGTTCGGGATCAGGTCGAAACGACGCTGCAGCTGCACGTCGATCTGTGCAAACGCGTTCTTGTACGCATTGCGTGCAGTCACCAGGCCGTTGTAGATGCCCGCAATCCAGACCGCCGCGATCACCACGATCGCGAGAAACGCCAGCACTCCAATCATCGAAACCCCTCCCCGTTCATTGCATGGTTTTGCGGATACGGTATCACCCCGCCGTTGCCGGCCCGCCCGCCGCCGCGATCGCCGCTTCGATGTCCGCGGCCTTGACCGGGCGCATGAAGCGCTTCACCACCTTGCCCTGCGGATCGATCAGCCAGCTGATCGGCAAGGTCGGCGGCGCGCCAAAATCGGCAGGCGGCGATCCGGGATCGACCTGCACGATCGGGTACACCACCGGATGCTTCTGCAGGAAGGCCTGCAATTGCGCCGGGGCGATGTCGTCATTGGCGACGCCGACCACCTTGATGTATTCGCGCAGCGCCGCGAGCGCCGAAAGATCCGGCATCTCCTCCAGGCACGGGCCACACCACGTCGCCCAGTAATTCACCACCACCCAGTGGCCGCGCTGTTCGGCGAGATCAAAGGTCTTGCCATCGACGGTGGGGAGACGGAGCGTCGGCTGCGCACCAACATCGGCGAGTCCGGCCGCGGGCGATGCCGTCGCGGGTGCCGCCGCGGGTGCCGGCTGCGCTGGTGCAGGTTTCGCGGCGGGCGGTGTCGCCTGCGGCTGTTCGGGATGCGGCTTGCACGCGGCAAGCGTCAACACGACCGCAAGCGCGGACAAATGGAGGGAACGGTTCATCGTGTTCATCGCGGTTCGTTTCCGGGTTCGGAATAGATGGTGGCGACCTTGCGTTTCATCGCTTCGCGCAAGGGCAGGCGCAGCTCGTCGATCACGCGCATGACGTCGCTGCCCAACGTGTCATCGCGCATCGGCAGGCAGGCCTCCTCGACCGGGATGCGCAGCTGTGCGACGACGTAGAGCTCGCCCAGGCTGACGTCTGCGAGATCGCGCGACAGCAGCCATTCGCCGGTTTCGGCACGCTTGACGATGCCGGCCCCGCTCAACTTCGACAGCATCTCCTGCACCAGAGAATCGGTGAGGATGGGATCGAGCTCACGCAGTTCATCGGCATGCAGTCCATGGCCCTGGCCGCGCGCATTCTGGAAACGCCCGAGCATGCGCAGCAGGCCATAGATCTCGCAGCCTTCCGGCAGGCGCAAGGCCGCCGGCTGGTAGCGGAACGCCGACAGGCTCGACGCAAACGACGCGCCCAGCAGCACCGCCACCCAGCTCAGGTAGATCCATAGCAGGAAGATCGGGATGAAGGCGACAGTTCCATACAGTTTTTCGTAACTGCGGAAAGTACCGAGATAGACGCCCATGCCCCACTTGACGAATTCGAGCACCACGGTGGCGAGCAGCGCGCCGGCAAACGCATGTCGCCATTGCACGGTGCGATGAGGGACCACGCGGTAGAGCAACAGGAACGCGACCAGTTCGATCGACGGCGGCGCCATCCTCAGCATGAAGGTTTCGAGCACGCGCCCGGGCTCGGACGAGAACATGCTCATCGCGAACAGTTTCGCCGATAGCGACATGCTCGCCACCGCAACCAGCGTGCCCAGGGTCAGCACCGTCCAGTAGACGAGGAAGCGCGAAAACTGCGGCCGCGCCACCGGCACCCGCCAGATGCGATTGAAGATCGACTCGACGCTGGTCAGCGTGACCAGCAGCGACAACACCAGGGCGATGATGCCGGCGGTGGTGAGCTGGCTGGCATTGAGCGAGTACTCGCTGATGTAGTGCTGCACCTGGCTCGCCGCGCTCGGCACGAAATTGGCGAAGATGTAATTGGTGAGCTGGCCGCGCAGCTCCGCATAGACCGGGAATGCCGCCAGCATCCCGAACACCACCGTCGCCAGCGGCACCAATGCGAACACGGTGGTATAGGCCAGTGAAGCTGCGGACTGGAACAGGTTGTCGTCCCAGAAGCGGCGGCCAAGGAAACGCATGAAGACCGCGCGCCGCACCGGATCGCGGAGCTGCAGCAGGCGGGACACGATCTGGTCGGGAAGTCGGGCCATCGGGCAAGGGTAGCCGGTCTGCCGTCAACGGGGCCACGTACACTGTCGGCATGAAGGAAATCCTCGTGCTCTATTACAGCCGTGGCGGATCGGTCGCCGCGCTGGCCCGCCAGGTTGCGCGCGGCATCGGCGAAGTCCCCGGCATGGCCGCGCGCCTGCGCACGGTGCCACCGGTCGCACCGCAGACGCAGCAGGTGCTGCCGCCCGTTCCCGAGGACGGCGCCCCCTATCTCGAGACCCGCGATCTCGACGAATGCGTCGGTTACGCGATCGGCAGCCCGACCCGTTTCGGCAGCATGGCCGCACCGATGAAATATTTCTTCGACGGTCTCGGCGCGCAATGGGCCAGCGGCACGCTGGTCGGCAAGCCGGCCTGCGTGTTCACCTCGACCGCGACCATGCATGGCGGCCAGGAGTCGACCCTGCTCGGCATGCAGGTGCCGCTGTTGCACCACGGCTGCGTGATCGTCGGCATCCCCTTCACCGAAACGCGCCTCAGCACCACCCGCACCGGCGGCACGCCCTATGGCGCCAGCCATGTCTCCGGGCCGCAGGACGATGCCGAACTCAGCGAGGATGAGCTCCAGCTCGCGCGCGCACTCGGCAAGCGCATCGCTGGTATCGCCGCGCTGCTCTCGTCCGGCACGAACGCGCCATGACGCCCGCGCGCCGGATCCTGTTCGCGGCACTGGTGCTGCTGGCCCTGCTCGATCTCGCGTGGTTCTGGCACGAACCCCTCGCGCGCATCGTCTTCACCCTGCCGCCCGCGTTGTGCGCACTGGGTGTGTGGATGCATCGGCGCACCGCCGGATTCTGGTCGGGCGTGCTGGCGCTGCTGTGGTTCTCGCACGGGGTCATGGTGGCGTGGACGCGTCCGCCGGAACGCCTGCAGGCCTTCGCGGAACTCGTGCTGGCCGTGGTGGTGATCCTCGCCGCCAGCCTGCCCGGCATGCGCGCACGGTTCGCGCAACGGCGGAGCGGGCCCTCGGTTTAAACTTGCCGCACATCGCCACCGGAAGCCTCTGAATGCGCAATCTCATCCTCGTCGCCGCGATCACCATGTTTCCGTTGGCGCTGCATGCACAAGACGACCTGTTGAACCAGAGCCGCACCGCGATGACTGCCAACTGCGTCAAGGCCGCCCAGGAAAAGAGTCCTCAACTTCCGGTCGCCAAGGTCCAGGCATATTGCAGCTGCATTTCGAGCCGGATGGTCACCGACCAGGCCAGCCTGATCCGCGTGAGCGAAGTCGGCCTGAAGATGATGCGCAAGGAGCCGGGTTCGCAGGAAGAAATGGCGAAGCTCGCAGGACCGGCCGTGATGATGTGCGCCAGCGAAATCCAGGGCAAATGAAATGGACGACCTGCTGATCGTCACCACCGGCGGCACCATCGACAAGATCTATTTCGATGCCAAGTCGGACTATCAGGTCGGCGATCCGCAGATCGGCCGCATCCTCAGCGCACTCGGGGTGGCGTTCCGCTTCCACGTGATCCCGCTGCTGCGCAAGGATTCGCTGTTCGTCGACAACAGCGATCGTGAACTGATGCGCGCCACCATCGCCGCCCAGACCGAGCGTTGCGTCCTCGTCACCCATGGCACCGACAGCATGGTCGAGACCGCCAAGGTGTTGCGCACGATCGCCGACAAGACCATCGTCCTGACCGGCGCATTGAATCCGGCGCGCTTCGAGGGCTCGGACGCCGAGTTCAACATCGGCTGCGCGGTGGGTGCGGTGCAATCGCTGCCGCCCGGCGTCTACATCGCCATGAACGGCCGCATCTGGGACCCGGCGAAAGTGCGCAAGAACGTCGAAGCCAACCGCTTCGAGGCCGCAGGCTGAGCCATGCCCGCCCCGCGACTCAAGCGGGTGTACGACGCGCCGGCTGGCGAAGACGGCAAGCGCATCCTGGTCGACCGGCTGTGGCCGCGCGGGCTGACAAAGGAGAAGGCAGCCATCGACCTGTGGGCGAAAAGCATCGCGCCCAGCGATGCCCTGCGCCATGAATTCCACGGGCATCCGGATCGCTGGGAAGAATTCGTTTCGGCGTACAAGACCGAACTGAAAGGCAATCCGGTGCTGGCGGAATTGCAGGCACTGGTTCGCAAGGAGCGCACGACGCTGCTGTACGCCTCGCGCGACGAAGCGCACAACAACGCGGTCGTGCTCGCGGAAGTGCTGGAGGGTTAGAACATCCCCGTTTCGAGGCGGGCCGCGTCGCTCATCATGTTGCGGTTCCACGGCGGATCGAACACCAGCTCGACATCGGCTTCGGCAACCGTGGGGATCATCTCGAGCTTGCTGCGCACGTCATCGACCAGGATCTCGCCCATGCCGCAGCCCGGCGCGGTCAGCGTCAGCTCGACATCGACGCGACGCTGGCCCGGATGTTCGGGATCGGCTTTCACATCCGCCGAATACACCAGGCCCAGCTCAACGATGTTGATCGGGATCTCGGGATCGAAGCAGGTGCGCAACTGTTGCCACACCAGTTTCTCGACATCGTCGTCGCCAGCGCCTTCCGGAAGCTCGATCGGCGCAGGCGGTTCCTTGCCGATGGCATCGCCATCCTTGCCGGCGACGCGGAACAGGTTGCCTTCCACGAACACGGTCCAGCTGCCACCCAGCGACTGGGTGATGTAGCCGATGCTGCCGGCGGGCAGGCTCACGGCCTCGCCCGAGGGCACCATCACCACCGGGCAGTCGCGCTCGAAGCGCACGGGTTCGCTGTTGCGGGAATACATCACGGCTGGGGCACGGAATCTTGAATCCGTACCATTTTAGTCCATTTTGCGTGGCGCATCGGCACGCGCTGGTGGCGGATGGCCAGTTCAGGCTTGCGCCATCCGCACCGGTGCGCCTCCGTTTCCCGCGAACAGCATCGCCCGGCTCTGCGCCTTTAGCGGTTATCCGCTACGGCCGACACGCCGTGAACCCATCCATGGGGGCTCGACTCGGCATCCATGCCTCGTATGGTCGGCCACAGCGGATAACCGCACGGCGCCGCCGGTGGTCGGCTTTTCGCTCTCCGTGAAGCCACAGCACGCGCGCGGAAGTGGGTCGCTGCTCCGATGCGCGGGCGTTGCGCCGCATGGGTGAGGAAGCGCCGCTTACGCGGCATGCCGCGTGGCGATTCCGAACGCCACGAGCGCAAGCGATTGGCCGGACCCGCGCAGCGGGCGGCGCACGAGCCTACATGGACGTATTCACGGCGTCCCGCGCAGCGGAGTGGTGACCCACGCCACCAGCGCGTGCCGTGAACGCTCTCGCTCAATGCCCGCCGCCGTCCAGTGCCTTGAGTTCGCTCACCAGCTGGTTCGCCATCTCCGCGCCGTCGCCGTAGAGCATCCGCGCGTTGTCGGCGTAGAACAGCGCGTTCTCGATGCCGGCAAACCCGGTGCCCTTGCCGCGCTTGATGACAACAACGTTCCTGGCGTTCACCACGTCGAGGATCGGCATGCCGTAGATCGGCGACGCCGGATCGGTTTTCGCCACCGGATTCACCACGTCGTTGGCGCCGATCACCAACGCGACATCGGTGTTGGGGAATTCCGGATTGATGTCGTCCATGTCGGCGATCAGGTCGTAGGGCACGCCCGCTTCCGCCAGCAGCACGTTCATGTGCCCCGGCATGCGCCCGGCGACCGGATGGATGGCGAACTTCACCTTCACCCCGCGCGCGATCAGGCGTTGCGTCAATTCCCAGATCTTGTGCTGGGCCTGCGCCACCGCCATGCCGTAACCCGGCACGATCACCACGCGTTCGGCATAGGCCATCAGCGCGGCGACATCGGCGGCCTCGATCGGTTTCTGCGATCCGCTGATTTCCTGCGCGCTGGCGCCGCCACCACCGAAGTTGGAGAACAGCACGTTCTTGATGCTGCGGTTCATCGCCTTGGCCATCAGCCGCGTCAGCAGCATGCCGGCCGCGCCGACCATGGTGCCGGCGATGATCAGCGCCGGATTGCCGAGCACGTAGCCTTCGAACGCCACCGCGAGGCCGGTAAACGCGTTGTAGAGCGAGATCACCACCGGCATGTCGGCGCCACCGATCGGCAGCGTCATCAACTTGCCGAGGCCGAGCGCGAGCAGGAAGAAGGCGATGATCCACGGCAGTGCCAGCGTGTGCACCGCCATCGCCCCGCAGATGATCGCGGCGACCGCGATCGCCGCGTTGAACCATTGCTGTCCCGGGAAGGTGTAGCGCTTGTCCATGCGACCATCGAGCTTGGCCCAGGCGATGATCGAACCGGTCAGCGACACCGCGCCGATCAGCGAACCGACGCCGGCCAGTGCCAATGCGAATTCGGAAGGATGTTCGCCACCCGACGATGCCTTCCACAACTCCACCGCACCGATCGCCGCGGCGGAACCGCCACCCATGCCGTTGAACAGCGCCACCATTTGCGGCATGTCGGTGATCGCCACCTTCTTGCCCCACAGCCACGTCGGCACCACGCCAACGAGGACGGCGACGAGGATCAGGCCGATGTTGTGCAGGTTCGGCAACGCGAAGGTCGCGATGGTCGCCAGCACCATGCCGATGCCCGCCCACTGGATGCCGCTGCGCGCGGTCTTGGGGCTTGCCATGCGCTGCAGGCCGAGCAGGAACAGCGTCGCTGCGATGAAATAACTCAGCGCGACCAGCGTCTGCATGCTGAAGCCGGTCATGCGCCGCCCCCGGGCTTCTTCGAACTCTTGAACATTTCGAGCATCCGTTCGGTCACCACGTAACCACCAGCGGCATTGCCCGCGCCCAGCACCACGGCGATGAAGCCCAGTACCTTCTCGGTCGGTGTTTCCGCCATGCCCAGCACCACCATCGCGCCGATCAACACGATGCCGTGGATGAAGTTGGAACCCGACATCAGCGGCGTATGCAGGATCACAGGGACGCGCGAGATGATGACGTGGCCGGCGATCGCCGCCAGCATGAAGATGTACAGCGCAGTGAAGCCGTCGCTCATGGCGTGTCTCCGGTGGTGGCAGGCCGCGGCGGCCAGACGGTCTTGGCGAGCAGTTCGTCGTTCCAGTCGAAGGCGAGCGCGCCGTCCTTCAGCATCAGGCTGACGAAGTTGAAGACGTTGCGCGCGAACATCTCGCTGGCGTGGGTCGCGCCCATCGATGCGAGGTCGAGCGGCCCGGCGATGGTGACGCCCACGTGTTCGATGACGCGCCCCGGCTGCGTCAGTTCACAGTTGCCACCGGTTTCCGCGGCGAGATCGACGATCGTGCTGCCGGGCTTCATCCCTTCGACCATCGCCGCGCTGACGATCTTCGGCGCCGGACGCCCCGGTACCGCCGCAGTGCAGACGATCACGTCGACGCCGCGCAGGTGATCGGCGAGGCGACGCTGTTGTTCCGCGCGCTCCTCGTCGGTGAGCTGGCGTGCATAACCGCCCTCGCCCGCGGCACTGACCCCGAGATCGAGGAAGCGGCCGCCCAGCGATTCGATCTGTTCGCGTGTTTCCGGGCGCACGTCGAACCCTTCGACCTGCGCGCCGAGCCGTTTCGCGGTGGCGATCGCCTGCAGGCCGGCAACGCCGGCGCCGATGATCAGGACCTTCGACGGGCGGATGGTGCCGGCGGCGGTGGTCAGCATCGGGAAGAAGCGCGGCGCCAGTTCGGCGGCGATCAGCACCGCCTTGTAGCCGGCCATCGATGCCTGCGAGCTGAGGATGTCCATCGCCTGCGCACGGGTGGTGCGCGGCAGCCGCTCCAGCGGGAAGGCGACGATGCCGCGATCGCGCAATGCGCTTTCGCGCGCGGGATCAGCTTCGGGCTGCAGGGAACCGACCAGCACCGCGCCGTGCTTCATGGCGGCGATGGCTGCGGGCGGTGGCGATTGCACGCAAACAACCACGTCGGCATCGGCGAACGGCGCATCGGCCAGGGTCGCACCGGCATCGACATACATCTGGTCGGTGAATCCCGCCGCAGCTCCCGCACCCGGCCCCACCATGATCTGCGCGCCCGCCTTCACCAGCTTGCCGCAGGCCTCGGGCGTCATCGCCACCCGGCGCTCGCCCGACGCCGCTTCACGCCCCACTCCGATCCGCACCGCCATTACGCGCATCCCCGATCTCGTCGTTCCCTGAATCCTAAGCGATCGCATGCGCCCGCACCCGTTTCCGGCGACGGGGCGCGTACCGGCTACCATCTGCAGTTCGTTTCCACGTCCCCCGCCATGCCCGCATCGCAGGTTTCCATCATCCGCTGGTTCCTTTTCGGGGTCATGGCCATCGCATTCGCGGCCGCATGGACGGTGGCGTTCTCGTTCACCCATCGCACCTTGCCTTGGCTGGCCCTGCTGGCCGCGCTCGATGCCGTCGTCGCATTGCGCGTGCTGGGCCTGCCACGCGGCGGCCGTGGCGCCATCGCCGGGGCGGTCTTCGTGGCGATCGCGGTGGCACTGTCCAGCCTGGCGATCGCGGCGATCAGCATCGGCGGCCCGGCAGGGTTCGGGCTGACGGAGTCGCTGTCCCGGCTCAGCCCGTCCCTGGCCTGGGAACTGATCCGCCTTGCCAACGGGCTGCCGCAGCTGCTGGTCTACGTGGTCGCGATGGAGCTGGCTGCCTGGTGGGGCCACGGAAGATGAACGCCGCGGCTTCACCGTCAACCTGCTCCCGGGACAAGCGTTTCCGGGATGTCGCCCATTCCGGGCTGGCGGCGAACAGGGCACCATGTCGATACATGCAATTGCAGCCAACGCGAAGGGATTGCCCTTGAACGCGCCGGTCACGGGCACGCGCGTGCTGACGATCGAGCAATTCCTCGCCAGCATCCAGTCGCGCGCCTTCCGCTTCGCCGAACTGGGACTGCGCAACCGCGACGACGCCTTGGACGCCGTGCAGGACGCGATGATGCGGATGCTGCGCTACGGCGACAAACCCTCCTCCGAGTGGCAGGCACTGTTCTGGAAGATCCTGCGCACCCGCATCATCGACATCAGCCGCCGCCGCGCCTTCCGGTTCAGCTGGTTGCGCAGCACCGGCGACCAGGACGAGGACATCGCGGTGGCCTGGACCGATCCGGCCGGCGATCCCTCGGACCACAACGACGGCCGCGAGGCTTATGCTCTGATGGCGCAGGCGGTTCGCAGGCTTCCGGCGCGCCAGCGCGAAGCCTTCACCCTGCGCGTGCTGGAGGATCTCGACGTCGCCACCACCGCGACGGTAATGGGATGCAGCGAGGGCTCGGTGAAGACGCATCTTTCCCGCGCACGCGAGGCATTACGCGCGCACCTGCAGGACTGGACATGACCATGAATGACGATCACGACGACTTCGACCGCAAGGCGCGCCAGCTGTACCTGGATGCCTCGCGCGAGACCCCACAGGCGGTCCAGCAGCGGTTGCGTGCCGCCCTCGCCACCCCGCGCCCCAGCCGCCAGGCTTGGCAGCCTGCGGTCGCATTCGCTTCGGTCGCGGTCCTGGCGATCGGCGGCCTGTGGCTGCAGCGCCCGATGACGCCGGCTGCCAATACCGCGCCAGTCGCCGCCGTTGCGCCGGTCGCCGTCCAGGCGAACCTTGCGCCAAGCGTGGCAACCGCCACAACCTCCGCGAAAAAGACCGCCGTGAGCGCCACCTCGGCCTACGATAATGATCCGGAGTTCTATGCCTGGCTGGGCAACGATGCTCCGCCGGTTCCGGGAGAGTGAGCAAGATGCGTGTCACCGCGATATTGATGATGGGCCTGGTGCTGGCTGCGCCCGCGATGGCGCAACAAGCCGCGCCCGCCACCAGCTATCCGGAATGGAACAAGTTGACGCCAGAGCAGCGACAGGCCCTGGTCGATCCGATCCGTGCGCGCTGGAACGACAATCCCGACATGCGCGGGGAAATGCTCAAGCGTGCCCAGCGCTGGCAGCGGATGACGCCTGAGCAACGCGAGGCCGCGCATCGCGGCATGCAGCGCTGGGAAAACCTGACGCCGGAACAGCGCAAGGCGATGCACGAACAGTGGAAGGCGATGTCGCCTGAGCAGCGCAAGGCCTGGCTCGAGGCCAATGGCCCGAAGATGCCACCGCCACGCTCGGGACCCGGCCCCGGCGGCCCGAAGATGCCACCGCGACCGCAAGACCGTCGTTGAGGACGCAAAACCGCCGCATCACCCCGTTTGCGCGAAACGCCGCTCCCCGAGCGAGTCGGCGACCTGCGCCATGACCTGATCGACCGGCGGCTCGACAGAACGCACCAGCACGCGGCCATCGGCGATGAGCACCGCCATCGTTTCCGGCCGCACCACCATCCGCCGTTCGCCACGGCGATTGACCACCAGGATGCGCCCGGTGATCGCGCTCACCCAGGCGATCTTGGCCATGGTTTCCTGTCCACCATCCTCGACGATGCGCAGTCCCTGGCCAGCACGCAACCGGCGCACGCGCGCCACCAGCACGCTGTCCACGCCGCGCGAACGCCGTTCCATGTCGGGAACGTGCAGCGGCAGTTCGTCGAGCAGCGGTTCGGGCGGATTCGACAGCATCGCCTCATCCGGCGCGGCATCGGCGCGCAACAGGCCTGCGGCCAAGCGCGCCAGCGCCTCGATCGCGGCTTCGCCCTGCAGGCCGACGAAGCGCAGGTCCTCGAGGATGGCGGCGCGATTGTGCTCGAAGCCCGCTGCGAGGGCGCGGCTGCGCAGGGCCACCGCATCGGCATCCATCTGCAACAAGGCATCGCCGACCGCGCGCATCGCCTGGTAACGCGGCGAGCGATCGCCAAAGCGCAACCAGCCCTGCACCAGCACGTTGCGCCAGTATTCGGACAGGAATTGGAAGGTATCCGGCAGCACCTTGCGTCCCTCGAGCGAGACATTCACCGCCTCGTCGGCGGCGATCCGCGCCTGGCGCAGGCGTTCCTGCCCCTGCAGGGTTTCGGTGATGCGGCGCTCGGTCACTTCCGCCAGGGTGCGCTGGCGATCGAGCAACTCCTGGAGTTCACGGGCGGCAAGATCGAAGATCGCCATGTTTTCCTGGAAGCGCGCAACCACCTGGTCGACGACCTGCGAAGCGCGCTCGAGCATCGAGCGGCTGGCATGGGTGTCGCCGGTGTTGCCGTCGCAGGCTTCCACCAGCGCATCGAGCAGGCGCCGCGCGGGATGGCCACGGTTTTCGAACAGCGAATCGTCGATCACCGCGACCTTGACGTAGGGCACGACCAGCTTGCCCATCATCTTCGTCGCCGGTTCCTCGAAGGCGTTGGCGCGCTGCAGGCCATCGAACAGCATCGCCACCAGGTCCACCGCATCCTCCTCGACTTCGGCGAACGACGACTGCTGGGGATCGAAACCGAACTGCCCTGCCGCCGCCATCAATTCCTGGCGGATCACCATCGGCAGCGAGCGGTCGTCCTCACCGCGCAAGGCGCGCACGAAAGGCGCCGGATCGTCCCCCTGGAGGACGGAAGCGATCGTGAGCACTTCGGAAGTGTTGATCACCCGCGCCATCGCGTTCGGCGCGGTGCGCGGACTGCCCTCGCCATTGCTGATGCGCCGGCGCCAGGCATCCAGCTGGGCGTGGACGCGCGTGCGGTAACGGGTTTCGGGACGCACGCTGGCATAGCTGCCGATTTCGACGGGCGCGCGCGACCCGGGATGCGACGGCACATGTTCGCCGCCGTAGCTCTCTTCACTGCCGCCAGCGCCCTGTCCGCCAAGATTCGCCGGCAAGGATTCGACCATGCCGCCGTCCGGCTGCCAGCCGTTGCCTCCACCGCTGGCAGGGGCATGCCCCGATGCCGGACTGTCGAAAGCCTCGGCCTGCGATTCGCCATCGCCGATCACCCGCAACAATTCAGGGATCAACGTTCGCAGGACCGCGCTCATCTGTGTTTCGTAATGGCGCATCAGCAGCGGAATCAGCGTCGGCGTCATCGCCTCGCGATCGAACGTCGACATGAAGCTGCGGGTGATGCCTTCCACGTTCCACGGGTTCTCGTGCCCGGGGAGCCCCGCGCCTCGCGAGAATGCTTCGAGGGCGTGATCCAGCCGCTGCGTCAATGACCCCAGGCGCGCGCGAATCGCTTCGTTGGCCTGCTGTGCATCGATCTCGAGCAACAGCTCGCTTTCGCCCATCAGGGTCAGCGCCGTTCCGCTGCGCGTGGTCTGGCGATGCCACCACGCCATCGCGTCGGCTTCCAGGGTCGCGCGCAAACGCGCATGCCAATCCTGGGTGCCATCCAGCATCCCGTGCACGATGAACTGGTCGCGCGGCAGGGTGGAGAAATTGTTGGGTCCGACCGGAATACGGTCGAGCGCGCTCTTCAGCTCGCTCCAGAATGGCGCAAGCTTTGCCGACACGAACTCGGCAACCAGGCGTGCCGCCTTCCTTTGCTGCTCTTCAACCTGGCTTGTCGCTGGAATTGTGGAATCATTCCGAGTCAAGCCATACCTCTGAGATGCTGACCGCCGCCCTTGGGCGACGGGAAGAATCCCCCCTGTTCACCATCCTAAGCAGGAAACCCTCACACGTCCATGACATTCGAATGCCTCGATCGCCGCCGATCGGTTCCGTCCCGCCAACTGTCGGCGCCGGGCCCGGACGAAGCCCAGTTCTCACGCATGTTGCAGTCCGCAATCCGTGTCCCTGATCACGGAAAACGCATTCCGTTCCGCTTCCTGAGAATCAGTGGCGACGCCCGTCTCGCCCTTGGCGGATTGCTGGAGGCCCGCACCCGCGAGCGCGATCCCCACGCCGGCGAGGCCATCCTCCAGAAGGAGCGCGAACGTTTCAGCTTCGCGCCGCTGATCGTCGCCGTGATCGCCAGGCAGGGACCGGACGAAAAGATCCCGGCCAGCGAACGCTTCTCGACCGCATCGTGCGTGTGCTTCGCATTGCTGCAGGCGGCGCAGGCAGCCGGCTTCGGCGCGCAATGGCTGACCGGCTGGGCCGCCTACGATCCGGTGATCCGCGCGCATCTCGGCGTCGCCGAAGACGAGGCGATCGTCGGCTTCATCCACATCGGCACCCCGCTGATGGAAGCACCGGAACGCGACCGTCCCGATCCCGTCGCCCTGGTCAGCGACTGGACGCCGCGATGAGCCGGGTGCTGCATCCACGCCCGACCCTGTACCTGGTCGACGCCAGCATGTACGTGTTCCGCGCCTGGCATTCGATGCCGGACGAATGGCACGACGACGACGGCTGGCCGCTCAATGCCGTCCACGGTTTCGCGCGTTTCCTTGTGGAGCTGATCGAGCGCGAGCGCCCGCAGCACGTCGTGGTCGCTTTCGACGAGGCGCTGGACTCGTGTTTCCGCAATCGGCTCTATCCCGAGTACAAGGCCAACCGCGAGCCGGCGCCCGAGGAATTGCGCCGCCAGTTCGCATATTGCAAGGCACTGAGCGCGGCGCTGGGCCTGGCGGTATTGGCGCACACCGATTACGAGGCCGACGATCTGATCGGCAGTGCGCTGGTGCAGTCACGCGCGCACAACACGCGCGGCGTGATCGTTTCGGCCGACAAGGACCTGTCGCAACTGCTGCAAGGCGACGACGAGCAATTCGACTTCGCGCGCGACCTGCGTTGGGGCGAAGCCGGCGTCAAGGCCAAACATGGCGTGCAGGCGCACCAGATCGCCGATTACCTCGCGCTGTGCGGCGACGCCGTCGACAACATTCCCGGTGTGCCCGGCATCGGCCAGAAAACCGCGGCGGTGCTGATCTCGCATTTCGGATCGCTCGATGCCCTGCTCGACCGCGTCGACGAAGTGCCGTTCCTGCGCCAGCGCGGCTCGGCGCGCGCGGCGGCATCGCTGCGCGAACATCGCGAGAAGGTGTTGATGTATCGCCAGCTCACCACGATCGCCGTCGATGTCCCGCTGGATCCGCACCAGCCGCCATTCGCACGCGGCAACGCCGATGCCGCGACGCTGTCATCGCTGTGCGATAGCCTGCGCTTCGGTCCATTGACCCGTCGCCGCCTGCAGGTTGCGGCCGGCCTCGACTCCACCTCTCCTGCCTGAGACCTGCATGGCCCACCAAATCGACGCCCCCAGCGAACTCCTCTACCAGGGCAACTGGCTGCGACTGGTCAAGCGCGGAACCTGGGAATCGTGCGAGCGCGTGCATCACGAAGGCATGGCGGTGCTGATCATCGCGGTGACGCCGGACGACGAGGTGTTGTTCGTCGAGCAATACCGCGTTCCGCTGCAGGCACGCACCATCGAGATGCCGGCAGGGCTGGTCGGCGACGAACGCGACGACGACACCCTGGAAGAAGCGGCACGACGCGAGCTGATCGAGGAAACCGGCTGGGATGCACGCGACGTGCGCGTGCTGCTGATCGGACCGACCAGCTCCGGCATGAGCAACGAGCGCATCGCCTTCGTCCGCGCCCGCGACCTGGTGAAGGTCGGCGATGGCGGCGGTACGCCCGACGAGGGCATCACCGTGCACGCCGTTCCACGCAAGCAGGCTCCCGCGTGGCTGATGCAACAACATGCCAAGGGCTACGAACTCGACCTCAAGCTGTGGGCCGGGCTGTGGATGATCGACCACGAGCCGGATGGAAGCCCGGCTCGCTGAAGATCACATCGCGATCGGCGCGAAGTGATCGGTCGCGCGCACCAGCGCGTCGATGTTCTCGGCCTCGAACGCCGAATGCCCCGATAGCGGCGAGACATGCAGTTCCGACTTCGGCCACGCCTTGTGCAGGTCGAAGGCGTTCTGCACCGGGCACACCACGTCGTAACGCCCGTGCACGATCACGCCGGGGATGTCGGCAATCTTGTGGGCATCGCGCAGCAACTGGTCGTCGACTTCGAAGAAGCCCTTGTTGACGAAATAGTGGTTCTCGATCCGCGCGAACGGCAGCGCGAATTTCGGATCGCCATGGCTGGTGACGTAATCGCCGGGGATGCGCAGGTAGCTGGTGCCGCCTTCCCAGATCGCCCACGCTTGCGCCGCCGCCAGCCGCACCGATTCGTCGTCGCTGGTCAGGCGCTTGTGGTACGCCGCCATCATGTCGCCGCGCTCGCTTTCCGGGATCACCGAGAGGTAGTGCTGCCAGGCATCGGGGAACAGCCGCGACGCGCCTTCCTGGTAGAACCATTCGAGTTCCCAGCGCCTCAGCATGAAGATGCCGCGCAGCACCAGTTCGGTCACGCGCTCGGGATACGTCTCCGCATACGCCAGCGCCAGCGTCGAACCCCACGATCCACCGAACACCTGCCAGTGCTCGATGCCGAGCATTTCGCGGATGCGCTCGATGTCGGCGACGAGATCCCACGTCGTGTTGTCGACCAGGTCCGCGAACGGCGTGCTGCGCCCCGCGCCACGCTGGTCGAACAGGATGATCCGGTACTTCTTCGGATCGTGGAAACGCCGCATGTTGGCGCCGCAGCCCGCACCGGGCCCACCGTGCAACATCACCACCGGCTTGCCGTCGGGGTTGCCGCACTGTTCCCAATGGATGGAATGGCGGTCGCTGACGGCCAGCATGCCGCTCTGGTAGGGCTCGATCTCGGGGTAAAGGCTGCGCATGGGGGATCCTGCGGCGTGGCGATGGGTGAAGTTTATCGCCACCGCCCCAGCGTGACCCGATCACGCCCTTCCAGATCGCGGCGCGTCGCCACATCGGCGAAGCCCGCGCGTTCGAGCAACGCGCGCACGCCATCGCCCTGGTCGTAGCCGTGCTCCAGCATCAACCAGCCACCCGCTTGGAGATGGGCCGGCGCATCCGCCACGATGATGCGGATATCGTCCAGCCCGTCGCTGCCCGATGACAGCGCCGACGCGGGCTCGAAGCGCAGATCGCCTTCGACCAGGTGCGGATCGTCGACGGCGATGTAGGGCGGGTTGCTGGCGATCAAATCGAAGCGTTGGCCCTGCAGCGGCGAGAACCATTCGCCATGGCGGAATTCGACGTTGGCGATGCCGAGACGTTCGGCATTGCGTTGCGCGACTTCCAGCGCATCGCGGCTTGCATCGGTTGCGATGACGCGCGACTGCTTGCGTTCGTGCGCGATGGCCAGCGCGATCGCGCCACTTCCGGTACCGAGATCGGCGGCGGAACCGCCATCCATCAATTTCTCCAGCGCCAGCTCCACCAGCAATTCGGTTTCCGGTCGCGGGATCAGCGTCGCCGGCGTGACTTCGAGATCGAGCGACCAGAACCCGCGACGGCCAGTGAGATAGGCCACCGGCTCACCCTGCTCGCGTCGCTGTACCAGTGATTCGAAGTTGCGCGCCTGTTCGTGGCCGAGCACGGCATCGCGATTGCTGAAGAGCCACGTGTGCGAACGATCGATCACGTGCAGCAGCAGCCACTCGGCATCGATCGGATCGATGCGCCGGCTGGCGTCGGCGAGGAGTTCGCGGATGGGCGGCAAATTCATCCCGCCATGCTACCCGTCTCAGTCACTGAGACGCCGCCGTTCCATCCTGCCCTGATGCACGGCCAGATCCGCTTCGACTTCCACTCCGGCATTCAGGGCGGGTCGCTGGCCGCGGCGGATAATCCGGCGATGGCTTCGCATCCCGCCCTCGCGCAGTTCCATCCGGCCGTCGCCGGCTGGTTCGCGCGCAGCTTCCCCGGCCCCACCGACGCCCAGGTCGCGGCGTGGCCGGCGATCGCCGCCGGGCAGCACACGCTGGTGGCGGCGCCGACCGGATCGGGCAAGACGCTGACCGCGTTCCTCGCCGCGATCGATGCATTGGTGCGCGACGGACTGGCACGGGGCGAGCTGCCCGAAGGCGTACAGGTGCTGTACGTCTCGCCGCTCAAGGCACTGTCGAACGACATCCATCTCAACCTCGAGGCGCCGCTGGCCGGCATCCGCGAGGAACTCGCGCGCCTCGGCCTGCCCGACGTCGCCATCCGCACCGCCGTGCGCACCGGCGACACCCCGCAGGGCGAACGCGCCGCGCTGCGCAAGCATCCGCCACACATCCTGGTGACGACGCCGGAGTCGCTGTACATCCTGCTCGGCTCGCAATCCGGGCGCGACATGCTGGCCGGCGTGCGCACGGTGATCGTCGACGAAATCCACGCCGTGGTGCAGAGCAAGCGCGGCAGCCACCTCGCGTTGTCGCTGGAACGACTGGATGCACTGGCGGGACGCCGCATCGCCCGCATCGGCCTGTCGGCGACGCAGAAACCCATCGAGGAAGTCGCGCGTTACCTGGTCAGTTCGGCGCATGTCGACGCCGACGGCAAACCCGACTGCGCGCTGGTCGATATCGGCCACTCCAAGCCGCGCGATCTCGCGCTGGAACTCACGCCGGTGCCGCTGCAGGCGGTGATGTCGAACGACCAGTGGGAGCTGGTCTACGACCGCATCGCCGAACGGGTCGAGGAACACCGCACGACGCTGGTCTTCGTCAACACGCGACGGATGGCCGAACGTGCGTCGCGCCATCTCGGCGAACGCCTGGGCAAGGAACATGTCGCCGCCCATCACGGATCGCTGGCGAAGGAACTACGCCTCGATGCCGAACAGAAGCTCAAGCATGGTCAGTTGAAAGTGCTGGTGGCGACGGCGTCGCTGGAACTCGGCATCGACATCGGCGATGTCGACCTGGTCGTGCAGATCGGATCGCCGCGCAGCATCGCCGCCTTCCTGCAGCGCGTCGGCCGCGCCAGCCACCATGTCGGTGGAATGCCGAAAGGCCGCATCGTCCCGACGACACGCGACGAACTGGTGGAATGCGTGGCGTTGCTGGATTCGGTGCGACGCCACGAACTCGACGCGCTGATCATGCCGCCGGCGCCGGTCGATGTCCTCGCGCAACAGATCGTCGCCGAAGTCGCCTGCCGCGAATGGAACGAGGATGCGCTGTTCGACACCGTGCGTCGTGCCTGGCCGTATGCGCAGCTGGAGCGCGAACGCTTCGATGCCATCGTGAAGATGCTGGCGGAAGGATTCACGACGCGACGCGGCACCCGCAGTGCGTGGATCCACCGCGACGCCGTGCACGGCCAGCTGCGGGCGCGCAAGGGTGCGCGCACCACCGCGACGATGTCGGGCGGCACCATTCCCGATACCGCCGATTACGCCGTGGTGCTGGAGCCGCAATCGGTGATGATCGGCACCGTCAACGAGGATTTCGCGATCGAAAGCCTCGCCGGCGACATCTTCCAGCTCGGCAACGCCAGCTACCGGATCCTGCGCGTCGAGGCCGGGCGATTGCGCGTGGAGGACGCCGAAGGCCAACCGCCCAACATCCCGTTCTGGCTGGGCGAAGCACCGGGACGCACCAACGAGTTGTCGCATAGCGTGTCGCGCCTGCGCGGCGAACTGGAAACGCGGTTGCACGGCGACGACGGTTCGATCGACATTGCCCCCGCGATCGCCTGGCTGCGCGAGGAACTTGGCCTGGACGAGAACGCCGCGCGCCAGATCGCCGAATACTGCGCCGAACAACTCGCCGGTTTCGGCGTATTGCCGACGCTGGAACGGATGACGATGGAACGCTTCTTCGACGAGTCCGGTGGCACCCAGCTCGTCATCCACACGCCCTACGGCAGCCGCGTCAACCGCGCCTGGGGGCTTGCGCTGCGCAAGCGCTTCTGCCGCAGTTTCAATTTCGAATTGCAGGCCGCCGCCACCGAGAACGCCATCGTGCTGTCGCTCTCGACCAGCCACAGCTTCCCGCTCGACGACGTTTCCCATTTCCTGCATTCCAATTCGGCGAAGGACGTGCTGGTGCAGGCGTTGCTCGACGCGCCGCTGTTCCCGGCGCGCTGGCGCTGGAATGCCACCACCGCGCTCGCGCTGCCGCGCTTCATCGGCGGCAAGAAGGTCGCGCCGCAGCTGCAGCGGATGAAGTCGGAAGACCTGCTCGCCACCGTGTTCCCCGACCAGGTGGCCTGCCTCGAGAACATCGTCGGAGAACGCGAGATCCCCGATCACCCGCTGGTCGCGCAGACGCTGCACGACTGCCTCGAAGAGGCGATGGACACCGAAGGCTGGCTGGCGATGCTGCGCAGGCTCGAGTCCGGCGACGTCAGCATCGTCGCGCGCGATCTCACCGCACCGACGCCGTTCGCCGCCGAGGCATTGAACGCACAGCCCTACGCCTTCCTCGACGACGCGCCGCTGGAAGAGCGCCGCACCCAGGCCGTGCAGACGCGCCGCTACAGCGATCCGCAACAGGCTTCGGACCTGGGGCGGCTGGACATCGCCGCGATCGAACAGGTGCGCGAAGACGCGTGGCCGCAGGCGCGCAGCGACGATGAAGTACATGACGCGCTGATGAGCCTCGGCGCGATCACCGCATCCGAAGCGGAAGCCAGCGACTGGTCGGAGACCTTGCGAAAACTGGCGAAGCAGCAGCGCGCGACCTTGCTGGTGGATGTCGACCTGTGGTGCGCAGCAGAACGCCTGGGCATGCTGCAGGCCATTCACCCCGAGGCCGCACTGCAACCGCGCATCGATGCCGCGCCCGGTTATGCCGACCTCGCGTGGACGCGCGAGGACGCCGTGCGCGAACTGCTGCGCATGCGCCTGACCGGCAGCGGCCCGGTCACCGTCGCCACGCTTGCTTCAACCCTCACGATTGATCCCGGCGACATCGACATCGGCCTGGCGATGCTGGAACGCGACGGCTACGCCATGCGCGGCCGATTTTATCCGAGCACGAACGACCCCGACATCGACGGCGAGCAATGGTGCGAACGCAACCTGCTCGCGCGCATCCATCGCCTCACGCTCGGGAAATTGCGCCGCGAGATCGAGCCAGTGCCGCCGCGCGATTTCCTGCGCTTCCTCTGCGAATGGCAACACGTCGCGCCATCGTCGCGACTGCGCGGCCCGGAAGCGCTGGCCGGCGTGCTGGCCCAGCTGGAAGGCTACGAGGCCGCGGCCGCGAGCTGGGAAGGCGAGTTGCTGCCCGCGCGCGTCGCCGATTACTCGATCCACTGGCTGGACGAACTCTGCCAGGCCGGACGCATCGCCTGGGCGCGTTTGCGCGCTCCGAGCGCGGAAGGCGCGACGAAAGCGAATTCTCCGGTGCGCGCAACACCCATCGTGCTGGTACCGCGACGCACCCTGCCGCTGTGGTCGCGCCAGGTCGATGCGTCCCGCGACGATGCGCCGCTGTCGTCGCGCGCGCAGAAAGTCGCGGATGCGCTGCGCGCGCACGGCGCCTCGTTCTTCGACGAACTGCTCGACGAAACGCGATTGCTGCAAACCGAACTCGAGGATGCATTGGGTGAGCTGGTCGCGCGCGGGATGGCCAGCTGCGACAGCTACTCCGGTTTGCGCGCGCTGCTGTTGCCGCAGGGCAAGCGCCCGAAAGCGAGCACGCGTCGCGTGCGTCGCGGGCTGGTCAGCGGAATTCGGGATGCCGGGCGCTGGACGCTCGCTCGCGCGCCACGCAAGCCCGACACCGAAGACGCCACTTCCGGATCGGACGACATCGAGCAGATCGCGCGCGTGCTGCTGCGCCGCTATGGCGTGGTGTGCTGGCGCATCCTCGAACGCGAAGCCGCGTGGCTGCCGCCGTGGCGCGAGCTGGTGCGCGTCTATCGCCGACTGGAAGCGCGCGGCGAATTGCGCGGCGGCCGTTTCGTCGCTGGACTGGTCGGCGAGCAGTTCGCCCTGCCCGAAGCGGTGGCCGCCCTGCGCGCGATCCGCAAGAAAGCCCCCGACGGCGTGATGTTGCCGATCTCCGCCTTCGACCCGCTCAACCTGGTCGGGACCCTGCTGCCGGGCCCGCGCCTGCCGCGCATCGCCGGCGCCCGCCTGCTGGTGCGCGACGGCCTGCCGCTGGCCAGCCACGTCGCCGGCGAATTCGCCGCCCTGACCCCGTTGTCCCCGGAAGACGAGGCCGAAGCCCGCCGCCTGCTGCGGCTCGACCCCGGCCACGCCCGTCGAATCGATAGGCATAATCTATCAATCGAATCACAATAATCGATTTGATTTAACTATCGACGGCACCTATCTTGATCGTCACCGGATCGACGCAATCGTCGGTTCTCCTCTTTCAGCAATCCCCCAACCACCCAAGGAGCACGCAATGTCCCTCATCAACACCCAGGTCCAGCCGTTCACTGCCCAGGCCTTCAAGGATGGCAAGTTCATCACCGTCAGCGACGCCGACCTGAAGGGCAAGTGGTCCGTGGTCATCTTCATGCCGGCCGCCTTCACCTTCAATTGCCCGACCGAAATCGAAGACGCCGCCGAGCATTACGCCGAGTTCCAGAAGGCCGGCGCCGAGGTCTACATCGTCACCACCGACACGCACTTCTCGCACAAGGTGTGGCACGAAACCTCGCAGGCCGTCGGCAAGGCCAAGTTCCCGCTGGTCGGCGACCCGACCCACACGCTGTCGAAGGCGTTCGACGTGCTGATCCCGGAAGAAGGCCTGGCCCTGCGCGGCACCTTCATCATCAACCCGGAAGGCGTGATCAAGACGATGGAAGTGCACGACAACGCCATCGCCCGCGACGTCGCCGAAACCGTGCGCAAGCTGCAGGCCGCCCAGTACGTCGCCAGCCACGACGGCGAAGTCTGCCCGGCCAAGTGGAAGGAAGGCGCCAACACGATCAAGCCGTCGATCGAACTGGTCGGCAAGATCTAATTTTCACGATCGCCAATCCTCTCCGCATGGAGAGGGTTGGGCCGAGCGGATGCACGCGTCCGCTCCGTCCAGCTCTTTCTTCCAATCCCTGAAGTTGTTTCGTCGCGACGCGCCGGAACGCCGAATCGTGTCCGCAAGGAGAATCTCATGCTCGAGAACGACCTGAAAACCCAACTCGCCGCCCTGCTGCAGAACCTGCGCACGTCGATCGAACTGGTCGCGCACCTCGACGGCAGCGACGCATCGAAGGAAACCCGCGCCCTGCTGGCCGACATCGTCGATGCCGGCGCCGGCAAGGTGACTTTGCGCGAAGCCGCGTCCAACGAAGGCGAGCGCGTCCCGAGTTTCCAGATCACCCGCCAGGGCGAAGACACCGGCGTGCGTTTCGCCGGCCTGCCGCTCGGCCACGAATTCACTTCGCTGGTGCTGGCGCTGCTGCACGTCGGCAAGCATCCGCCGCGCCTCGAAGACGACGTCATCGCCCAGATCGAAGCGCTCGATGGCGAATACGTCTTCGAAACCTATTTCTCGCAGTCCTGCCAGAACTGCCCGGACGTGGTGCAATCGTTGAACACGATGGCCGCGCTGAATCCGCGCATCCGCCACATCGCCATCGACGGCGCCTCGTTCCAGAAGGAAGTGGAGGAACGCGAAATCCTCACCGTGCCGCAGGTCTTCCTCAATGGCCAGCCGTTCGTGCAGGGCCGCCTGACGGTGCCGGAATTCCTCGCCAAGCTCGACAGCGGCGCCGCCGCGCGCGCGGCCGAAGCCCTGAAGAATGTCGAACCCTTCGACGTACTCGTGGTCGGCGGTGGCCCGGCCGGCGCCGCTGCCGCGATCTATGCCGCGCGCAAGGGCATCCGCACCGGCATCGTCGCCGAACGCTTCGGCGGCCAGGTGCAGGACACGATGGCGATCGAGAATTTCATCTCGGTCGAATACACCGAAGGCCCGAAGCTGAGTGCCGCGCTGGAAGCACACGTGCGCAGCTACGGCGTTGAAATGATCCCGCTGCAGCGCGCGGAAGAACTGATCCCGGCCACCGAACCCGGTGGACTGGTCGGCGTGCGCCTGGCCAGCGGCCCGGTCCTGCAGGCGAAGTCCGTGATCCTGGCGCCCGGCGCGCGCTGGCGCCAGACCGGCGTGCCCGGTGAAAGCGAACACCGCAACAAGGGCGTCACTTATTGCCCGCACTGCGACGGCCCGCTGTTCAAGGGCAAGAAGGTCGCGGTGATCGGCGGCGGCAATTCCGGTGTCGAAGCGGCGATCGATCTCGCCGGCATCGTCGACCACGTCACCGTGCTCGAGTTCGACGGCAAGCTGCGCGCCGACGAAGTGTTGCAACGCAAGTTGCGCAGCTTGCCCAATTGCACCGTGCACGTGAATGCCCAGACCACCGGCATGCACGGCGACGGCAGCAAGCTCAACGCGCTCAGCTATACCGACCGCAGCAGTGGCGAAACCCGCCAGCTCGATCTCTCCGGCGTGTTCGTGCAGATCGGCCTGCTGCCCAACAGCGAATGGCTGAAGGGTTCGATCGAGCTGACGAATCGCGGCGAGATCGTCATCAACGATCGCGGCGAGACTTCGCTGCCCGGCGTGTTCGCCGCCGGCGACGCCACCACGGTGCCGTACAAGCAGATCGTGATCGCGATGGGCGCGGGCTCGACCGCCGCACTCTCCGCCTTCGACTACCTGATCCGCACCAGCGCGCCCACCGAAGCCGAGGCCAAGGCCGCCTGACCCATGGAGGCGCCGATGCGTCCGTTCGAACTGCAGCGTATCGATCACGTGGTGCTCCGCGTCGGCGATCCCGAACGGTCGCTGGCGTTCTACCGCGATGTCCTGGGTTGCAGCCTCGCGCGCCGGCGCGACGATCTCGGCCTGATCCACCTGCGCTGCGGCGCCTCGATGATCGATCTGGTCGACGTCCACGGGAAACTCGGACTGGCGGGCGGCGCTGCCGCCGGCGAACAGGGACGCAATGTCGACCATGTCTGCCTGCGCATCGAGCCGTTCGACGAAGGCGCACTGGTCGCACATCTCGCCAAACACGGATTGCAGCCGTTGGGCCCCGCGCAGGACAACTTCGGCGCCGAAGGCGATGGCCCTTCGATCTACCTCCGCGACCCCGATGGCAATACCATCGAACTGAAGGGACCTGCCGCGGCCAGCCGGACGATCGATCGATGAACCTGCGCGACCTCCGCTATCTGGTGGCATTGTCGGAGCTCCGGCATTTCGGCCGTGCGGCGCAGGCTTGCCACGTCAGCCAGCCGACGCTGTCGATGCAGATCAAGAAACTCGAGGAAGAATTCGGCGTGCCGCTGGTGGAACGCGCGCCGCGACGGGTGATGCTGACGCCGATCGGACGCGAGATCGTCGATCGCGCCAAGCACGTCATCCACGATGTCGAACAGATGAAGGAACTGGCGCGCCGCAGCCGCGACCCCGAGGCCGGCAGCCTGCGCCTCGGCGCGTTTCCGACGCTCGGTCCCTATCTGTTGCCGCAGGTGTTGCCGGCGCTGCGCAAGCGCTTCCCGAAGATGGAATTGCTGTTGAGCGAGGAAAAGAGCGACGTGCTGGTGTCCGACCTGCGCGAAGGCAAGCTCGATGCCGCCTTCCTCGCCCTGCCACTCGGCGATGATCGCCTGCACGCCGAACTGCTGTTCGAGGAACCGTTCCTGCTCGCGGTGCCGAGCGGACATCACCTCGCGAACGCGAAGCACCTGCGCATCGGTGACCTGGCCGACGAACAACTGCTGCTGCTCGACGATGGCCACTGCCTGCGCGAACAGGCGCTCGACGTCTGCGAACTCGCGGGTGCGCACGAGAAGCCCGGCTTCCGCGCCACCAGCCTGGAAACGCTGCGGCAGATGGTCGCGCTCGGCAATGGCGTGACCTTGCTGCCGGACCTGTCGGTGCGCCCGCCGCACGTGCAGCCGGAGGGGCTGGAACTGGTGCGCTTCGAAGCGCCGGCGCCGCACCGGCGGATCGCGCTGGCCTGGCGCAACACTTCGCCACTCGATGGCCTACTGCGCAACGTCGCGGCGACCGTGCGCACTGCAGTCGCCGAATGATGGCCTGGCGCGTCGCGCTTTGGTCGCTGGGCGCATGCGTGCTGGCGCTCGCCGTGTGGATCGGCATCGTGCAATGGCAGGACGTGCATGCCGGACGCGCGCAGCAGGCGAAGGCCATGTTGCCGACAACGCCATGGTTCCAGGCATCGCCCTACTCGCCGCCAGTGCGGCCGCAACAGGTCGTCGCCAATCCCGCCTGTCCAGAACCCCAGGCCACGGGTGACGGCGAAGCCCCCTTGCAGACACCGGTGGCGGATGGCATTTCGACATTCAGCGTCGCGCATGGCCGCCTCGATGCGCTGGCCGGTTTCAGCGTCGATGCCCGCGTGCTGTCGCGTCGCGACTACAGCGGCGATCGTCCCGCGCTGTTCTCGCCGCTCGATCTCGCGCTCGGCTGGGGGCCGATGACCGATACCGCGACGATCGCGCAACTCAATGTGCGCCAGTCGAACCGCTGGTATCGCTACGGCTGGATCGGCAATCCACCGCTCGATCCCGGCGCGATCATCCGCAACAGCGCCAACATGCACATGATTCCGTCAGATGCCGCGATCGAAAAGGCACTGGACGCAGTCCAGCGCGACGACCGCGTGCGCATCGATGGCTGGCTGGTGGAAGCGCACGATCGCGGCGGCTGGAACTGGCGCAGTTCGATGACCCGCGACGACACCGGCGCCGGTGCCTGTGAAGTCATCTACGTTTGTCGGGTGACACGATTCTGAGTGGAAGCTACTGACCGGTCGCCGGCGCTTCCGGCTCGGCATCCGGAGGCAGCCGCGACTTCGATTTCGCCTTCAATCCGGCGATGAAGATGCCGGCGAGACTCACCACCAGGCCCAGCCATTGCCGCGATGTCGGCGTGTGCGGGAATACAAGGATGTCGAGCAGGTAGGCGACGATCGGCTGCAGCAACAGCAATAGTCCGACCATGCCGGCGCCGAGCGATTGCATCGCGCGCGAGATCAGGATCCAGCCGAGGCAATGGCCGAACACCGCGAGGACCACCAGCGCGATCGCCGTCTGCGCATCCGGAATCGCGAAGGAGTCGCCCTCCGCCAATGCCGCGATGCCCAGCAACAGAGCACACCCTGCCGATGCGAAGCACAACACCTGCTCCACCGGCACCCGCGCGTGGACCTTGGCGACTTCCTCCTGCGCACGCTTGATGCCGACGTTGTAGAACGCATAGGTGATGCCGGTCGCGAGCCCGAGCCAGACGCCCCAGTGATAGCTCGCCGGCAATGTCGCCCAGTCGCCGCCAAGCAGCAACCACAGGCCGAAGAACGCGCACACGAGGCCGAGATAGAAACGGCCACCGAGGCGTTCACCAAACACCAGCACGCCGGCGACCGCCATGAAGAACACCTGGGTATTGGCCAGCAGCGTCGACAGTCCCGGCCCGACGATCAGGATGCTCCGGTGCCACATCCACAGATCGCCGGCAAACGCGATCGCGGATATTGCGATCCAGATCCACGCCGAACGCGGGATGCGTTTCCAGCCATGGCGGAACTGCACCAGCAGCCCAAGCACGATCGCCGCAAGAAACATGCGCCAGAACGCCGAGACTGTCGGCGAGGTGTGCGACAGCCGCACCATCATCCCATTGGTACCGATGATGGCCGCGCCGACCAGCATCTGGGTCAGTGCGGCGCGCGATGCTTGCTGCGTCATCGCGGGGTCGCTCAGGCGCCGGTACCCACCGGACACGACACGCCGGTGCCGCCGAGCCCGCAATACCCATCGGGATTCTTGGCGAGGTATTGCTGGTGTTCGTTCTCGGCGTAGTAGAACTCGGGCGCGGGGAACACGATCTCGGTGGTGATCTGCCCGAGCCCCGCCGCGGTCAAGCGCTTCTGGTAATCGTCGCGGCTGGCCAGCGCCAGCGTGTACTGATCCTGCGTGGTGCACTGGATCATCGAGCGATATTGCGTGCCGACGTCTCCGCCCTGGCGCATGCCCTGGGTAGGATCGTGGTTTTCCCAGAACGCCTGCAGCAACGCACCGTAGCCGATGATCGCCGGATCGAAGATCACCCGCACGATTTCGGCGTGGCCGGTTTCGCCGCTGCAGACTTCGCGATAGGTCGGGTTCGGCGTGTAGCCGCCGGCATAACCGGGCGCCGTGCTGACGACGCCGGGCATCGACCAGAACATCCGTTCGGCACCCCAGAAGCAGCCCATGCCGAAACGGGCATCGCCGTAACCGGCGAATGCATCGCGCAGGGGACCGCCAATCACGAAATGGACGTTGTCGATCGCCATCGCCGAGTCACGTCCCGGAAGCGCGCGCTCGGGCGCGACCATGCGGTCCTTCCACGATCCGACACCGCCCATGTCCGTTGCTCCCATGACCAAGGGCCACAGTTTACCAGCGGCTATTCGGAGGCCGGATCAAATGCGGCGGCATCGAGATCGAAGCGCACCTGGTTGCGGCCGCGACGCTTGGCGTCGTACAGCGCCTGGTCGGCGCGATCGAGCAGGTGCGCTGGCTTGGCTTCATCGCGGCGACGCATCGCGATGCCGACGCTGATGGTGACCGGGATCGGCTGGCCTTCCCATTCGATCACGAGCATTTCCACCGCTGCGCGGATGCGTTCGCCCAGTTGCTGGGCCACCGCCAATGGCGCGCCGGGCGACACCACCACGAACTCCTCGCCGCCGTAACGCCCGAGCAGGTCGCCCGAACGCAGGCTGGATCGCAGCAGGTGGGCAACGGATCGCAGGCATTCGTCACCGGCAGCATGGCCGAATTCGTCGTTGATGCGCTTGAAGTGGTCGATGTCGAGGAACAACACCGCCAGTGGCGATCGCGTGCGAGCGGCCTGGGCAAGCGCGGCGGCGAGATCGATATCGAGCGAATTGCGATTGAGGACACCGGTCAGCGCGTCAATGCGTGCCGTCACGATGAGCGCACGCGCCTCGCGCTGTTGCTCGAGTGCTTCGCGCACCGCGTTGGTCATGCTCGCCAGCGCGGCGAGATCGGCCGCACTCAATGTCGGCGCGTCGGCATTGCGTTCGATCACCAGCACCGAATGACTGCCCTTCAGGACTTGCGCCGGCACCAGTACCGAACGCAATCCGCGCCCTACCACCGGCGTGTGGTTCTCGACCGGCGCCGCACCCGTCGCCACCGATTCCACCCAGTTGCGGCGTGGCGCCAGCCAGCCGCGCAATTCGTCGAGCATGGTTGTCGGAAGCGCATACGCCTGCGGCGCGCGACGCCCCGGGAACTGCACCAATCCGGCGCCTTCCAGCCCGAGGCAGGCGGTCGCTGCCGACAGCAGGCGATGGATCGCCGCGAATTCGAGTTCCGGGTCGGCGATGTCGCCCAGCGAATGGGCGAGATCGCGCTCGAGTTCGCGCACCGCGGTTTGCGCATCCATTTGCCGGCGCAGCTGTTGCTGGTGGTGGTGCGCGCGCGCCAGTTCGATCCGGTAACTCTCGATGCGGCGAACCAGGCTGATCGCCACCACCGTGCACAACATCGCGCCGGTGATCTGAAGCAGGCGCCCGGCCCACCACCAGTGCGCGATCAGGCCGGTTTCATAGGCAAGGTGGGCAAGACTGGCGAAGAACGACAACAGCACCGCCGCGATCACCGCGACCCGATGCGGAATCCTGTTGCGATAGGCGCGTGCGCAGAACGCCAACCCGATGACCGCGAACGCGAACCACGTGCACTGGCCCAGCGCCCACGCCGCCACCGGCGGCAGCGGCGCGAACAGCAACGCGACTGAAACGATGATCGCGGCGGCCACGATCGCCACGGACAACTGCCGCCACTGATTGCCGCGTGCTTCGCGGGGCAATGCCCCGTGCTCCTGTATCAGCACGATGCCTGCTGCGATGCCAAGGATCATCAGCGCCGACGTGCCGTGATTGCCGAAAACGCCGAACCACGCCATTCCGGGGATCTGGTACAGGTGCCCGTTCACCGACATCAGCACCAGCAATCGCAGCATTGCGAACCACGAGAACGCCAGCATGCTGCGCTGCCCGGTGGCGATGTAGAGCGCGATCACCACCAGCGCCAGCACCAGGTAGACGGCGTAGCTCATCACCGCGGTACCGGCGATCCGGCGATCGTCGCGCCCGGCCAGCAGGTGCGGTTCCAGTCGTCCCATCAGGGAGGTCGGCGTGGCCGATTGCGCACGGACACGCAGGTGCAGATCGCCCTGGGGTGGCACCATGACATTGAACTGGTAGGACGAGGTCAGGCCGGGCAAGCGGTCGCGATTCACTTCATAGAAGCCGTCCCGCACCACCTGGCCGGTCGCCAGGTCCTCGACCTCGATGCGGTCGAGCCCGGTGCGTTCGAAGCGCAGGGCGACGATGCCTTGTTCGCGCACCGCGTCCGGCACGCTGCCGACGACATCGAAACCGACCTGCTGGTCGCCACCGGGAACGCGCACGACCATGCCGTCGCCTTCCGCGCCGCTCTCGCCCTGTTGGGCCAAAGTGCCGGCCTCCGACTGCCAGGCCAGCGGGAACGAAGGCGCCGGAGGCATGAAAATCCTTCCAAGCAAGGCAAGGCAGACCGCCCCCAGCAAGGCCACGAGGATGGCCAGCTGCACGCGATCGGACCAGCGCTCGAATCGGGGGAAGAATGAGCCGGACATGAGGCGCATACGCTACTGCGCATCGGGGTCCCAAGGCTACCTGTCGGGACCCGTGTACTGTGACCGATGGCGCAAGTCGATTTCGCAGACCCGGTACACTGCGCACACCGTTCCAGTTCCAGTCCCGCATGTCCGAGCTTCCGACCACGCCGGCGCCCGCCGAGCGTACCGATTTCATCCGCAACATCGTCCGCGACGACCTCGCCGCTGGCCGCCATGCCGCGGTCAAGACCCGCTTCCCGCCGGAGCCCAACGGCTACCTGCACCTCGGCCACGTCCGCGCCATCCATGCCAACTTCGGCATCGCCGGCGAGTTCCACGGCGCCTGCAACCTGCGCTTCGACGACACCAATCCGGCCAAGGAAGACCCCGAATACGTCCAGGCGATCCAGGACGACGTGACCTGGCTCGGCTACCACTGGCGCGACCTTCGCCACGCTTCGGACTATTTCGAGGTGCTTTACCTCGGCGCCGAACAGCTGGTCCGTGATGGCAAGGCCTTCGTCTGCGACCTCAGCGCCGAGGAAGTGCGCGCCACCCGCGGCACCCTGACCGAGGCCGGCACCAACTCGCCCTACCGCGATCGCAGCGTCGAGGAAAACCTCGACCTGTTCCGGCGCATGCGTGCCGGCGAATTCGCCGATGGCACCCGCACGTTGCGCGCCAAGATCGACATGGCGTCGCCCAACATGAACCTGCGCGACCCGGCGATCTATCGCATCAAGCACGTCGAGCACCAGAACACCGGCGATGCGTGGCCGATCTACCCGATGTACGACTACGCGCACGCGCTGTCCGACGCCATCGAGGGCATCACCCATTCGCTGTGCTCGCTCGAGTTCGAGGACCATCGCCCGCTGTATGACTGGGCGGTCGACAACGTCGGGCTGAACCGTCATCCCGACCTGCTGAAGCCGCTCACCGACACGGGCCTGCCAAACGAAGCCGGCAAGCCGCGCCAGATCGAGTTCTCGCGGCTCAATCTCGACTACACGGTGATGAGCAAGCGCAAGCTGATGGCGCTGGTGCAGGAAGGCCTGGTCTCGGGTTGGGATGATCCGCGCATGCCGACGCTGCAGGGCATCCGTCGCCGCGGTTACACGCCGGAAGCGCTCAAGCTGTTCGTGTCGCGTCTCGGCCTGTCGAAGCAGAATTCGACGATCGACTACACGGTGCTTGAGAACACCCTGCGCGAGGACCTCGATACGCGCGCGCAGCGTCGGATGGCGGTGCTCGATCCACTGAAATTGGTGATCAACAACCTGCCCGCCGACCATCGCGAAACCCTGCGCTTCCACAATCATCCCAAGGATGAAAGCGCGGGCGAACGCGACGTCGCCTTCTCCAACACGCTGTGGATCGAACGCGAGGACTTCGCCGAAGTGCCACCGAAGGGCTGGAAGCGCCTGGTGCCCGGCGGCGAAGTGCGCCTGCGCGGCGCCGGCATCTTCCGCTGCGACGACATCGTGAAGAACGACGCCGGCGAGATCGTCGAGCTGCAGGGCTGGCTCGATCCCGAATCGCGCCCGGGCATGGAAGGCGCCAACCGCAAGGTCAAGGGCACGATTCATTGGGTGGATGCCGCGTCTGCGGTGGAGGCCGAATTCCGCCTCTACGATCGCCTGTTCACCGCCGCCGACCCCGACGACGACAGCGACGGCAAGGGCTACCGCGATCATTTGAATCCGGAATCGCAGCGCAATGTCCGCGGCTACGTCGAGGCGGATGCCGCCAACGCGGCGCCGGAAACCCGCTTCCAGTTCGAGCGCGTCGGCTATTTCGTCGCCGACCGCCGCGATCATGCGTCCGCGAAGCCGGTGTTCAATCGCGCGGTGACCCTGCGCGATACCTGGATGCAGAAGGAAGGCTGAAACGTGTTCACGATCCTACTGCGCTCGTCCTGCGGTCCGCGTGCGGTGCTCGCAATGCTCACGTATCCGCACATACGCTGCGCTTGCTCCGCTCCGCCACGAACCGCAGGCCTTCGCTCGTGACGGATCGTGAACACGTTTTGGAAGAACGCAAATGATCCCACTCCAACTCCACCTGACCCTGCCGATCTGGGCGCACGAATTCCCGCTCGCTGAGCGCTATGAAAGCGACGACGACAAGGTCGCGCTGGCGATCGCACTATCGAAGCGCAACGTCGAAGCCGGAAGCGGCGGACCGTTCGGTGCAGCGGTTTTTTCGCCGGACCACAAGGTTGTCGCGATCGGCGTCAATCGCGTGGTGCCGCAATCCTGCTCGGTGGCGCATGGCGAGATGATGGCCTTCATGCTGGCGCAGCAGCGCCTGCAGCGGCCGCGCCTCAACCGCAACGACGACGGCAGCGTGTGGGGGCCGGTGACGCTGGCGACGTCGGCGCAACCGTGCTGCCAGTGCTATGGCGCCAGCGTGTGGGCCGGCATCGACCGCCTGCTGATCGGTGCGCGCGCCGAAGACGTGATGGCATTGACCGAATTCGACGAAGGTCCGTTGCCCGCCGACTGGATCGGCGAACTGCAGCATCGCGATATCGATGTGGTCCGCGACATTCAACGCGATGCCGCCTGCGCCGTGCTGCGCGCATTCGGCGAAAGCGGGACGCATTACTGATGGACGTTCGCTCCGGCCTGCTGTGCTGGTGCCGGGCGGGATTCGAACCGGAACTGGCCGCTGAACTCGGCGATCGCGCCGCGCTGCTCGGTCATCCCGGCTATGCCCAGACCAATCGCGACAGCGGCTACGTGCTGTTCCATTGCGAGGATGGCGCGGCACTGGATGAGGCATTGCCATGGCGCGAACTGGTGTTCGCGCGCCAGAAGCTGCGACTGATCGCCGAGCTCGACGATCTCGATCCCGCCGACCGCATCACGCCGCTGATTGCGGCGTTGCGCGAATCCGGCGAAGGCCCGTTCAACGATGTCTGGGTCGAGCATTCCGATTCCGACGAAGGGCGCCCGCTGTCGGGGCTGGCGCGCAGTTTCGGCAACGCCCTGCGCCCGGCGCTGAAGCGCGAAGGCCTGCTTGATCCGAAGGCAGCACGGCGATTGCACGTGGCCTTCATCGACGGCCGCCACGCCTTCCTCGCCAGCGCCGACCGCGACGACAGCGCGCCGTGGCCGCTCGGCATCCCGCGCCTGCGGATGCACGCCGACGCGCCTTCGCGTTCTGCTCTCAAGCTCGACGAAGCATTGGGCGTACTCATCACTCCGCCGGAACGCGAGGCATGGCTGCAGCCGGGCATGCGCGCCGCCGATCTCGGTGCCGCACCCGGTGGCTGGACCTGGGTGCTGTTGCGGAACGGCCTAAGCGTCGTCGCGATCGACAACGGCCCGCTGCGCCCGCACCTGTTCGAGATCGGGCAAGTCACCCACCTGCGCGAGGATGGTTTCTCCTGGCATCCGCAGGAACGGCTCGACTGGATGGTCTGCGACATGGTGGAACAACCGATCCGTGTTGCCGAGCGCATGGCGACCTGGCTGCGCGAAGGCTGGTGCCGGCGCATGATCTTCAACCTGAAATTGCCGATGAAGAAACGCTGGCTGGAAACGCAGCGCTGCCTCGATCTGTTCCGGGCGCAGTGCGGTGGCGAGGTCGAGTTGCGCGCACGCCAGCTTTATCACGATCGCGAAGAAATCACGGTGTTCGCAACACACCTAAACGCGCGTTGACACGGCATCGCATTCATTTCGCGCAAATCACGCATTCATTTTTTCCCTGTCCGTTTTCGCAACGAATTGCGTTGCATCCATGTCGTTGCCGTCGTTTCTTGCCTGAAAGCGATTAGCCTGAACATCGATTCATCGATTTAGCGCAGCGTTAACTTGCGGACTTGCGCATCGGAATTACGGTCTGGCCTCCCCCGACACGTTGTAGAGGTTCCCGCATGAATCGCACTTCCCTGTTCATCGCAACCGCCGCACTGATCGCCTCCTCCGGTCTTGCGACCGCCCAGTCCGCACCGCAATCGGCGCCGCAGCAGGCACCAGCGACGACGCAAGCACCGGCAGCCACCGACAGCATGTCGCCCCCGGCACAAACCGCACCGGCGACGCCCGCGGCGGATCCGATGACCGCGGCCCCGAGCGATCCGGCAAGCACCAGCAACAAGGACACCAAGAAAAAGAAGCACGGCAAGAAGGACAAGGACGCGACACCGGCCCCGTCCACTACTACTCCGTAAGTCGGCCTACGATGCCCCGCCCCGGCGGGGCTTCGTCATTTCTTGCGGTCAAATCCCGGCAGCGTGGCGCCACAACGCGTGGCGCAACATCGGTACGCGACCGGCAATGCCCAATGCATGTCCGCGCAGCAACGTGCTCACGGGCAAGTCGTTCGAATAGGCTCGATTGATCGCCTCGAACGCCAGCGTCGAAACCGTATTGTCGCTGCGACGCTCCCGTGCCCAGCGCTGCAGGCGCGGCGCAGCATCGAAGTCGCGACCTTTCGCCTTGGCATCACGCACGCCGCGCAACCACGCCGAGACGTCGCGCAATCCGAGATTCACGCCCTGCCCGGCCAGCGGATGGACCACGTGCGCGGCATCGCCCATCAACAGCACGCGATCCGCGCGTTGCGCCTGCGCCAACTTGCGACGCAACGGGAATGCCGCGCGCGCCGAATCGAGCTCCAGCGCGCCGAGGCAGGCATCGGAAGCGCGGGTGAGTTCGTGGTTGAACACTGACGCATCGACGCCCTGCAACCGCCGCGCCTCTTCCGTTGGCAGCGACCAAACGATCGAACTGCGACCTTCCGTGCACGGCAGCAAGGCCAGCGGACCGCCAGGCAGGAAGCGCTGGAATGCGGTCTGCCCATGCGGGTGCTCGCTACGTACATAGGCGACCAGTCCGAGCTGGTCGTAATCGCGATCATCGGTAGAGATGCCGGCCAGTTCACGCAGGGCCGACTGCCCGCCGTCTGCGGCGATCGCGATGCGCGCATCGAGCATGCCGCCATCATCCAGCGTGAGGCGCACGCCGGCATCATCCTGTTCGAGACCGACCACGCGTGCCGGGCAACGCACGACGACACCGCGTCGTTCCAGTTGTCGCCACAAGGCGTCGACCAGCAATCCGTGCTCAACGATCCAGCCCAGCTGCGGCCGCGCCAGTTCGTCGGCATCGAACTCCAGCGCATCGCCACACGCGGCATCCCACACCCGCATGCGTCGATAGGGTTGCACGCGCTGGCGCTGCACATCGCCCCAGACATTCAAGGCATCCAGCAGCGCCGCGTTGTCGGGCGCGAACGCATACACGCGCAGGTCCGGTTTTCCCGGAGACCACGCCTGCGGTTCCGCGGCTTCCACCAGCGCAACGTCGAGTCCGGCGTCGGCCATGCCCAAGGCGCAGGCAATGCCGACCACGCCACCACCGACGACCACCGCATCGAAACGACCGCGGCTGCTTCTTGCGGACACGGTCATCGCACCACCTCGCGGCACAGCGCCGGCACATCGCCGCGATAACCCATCGCGCCACCGACCAGCATCGACTGCACCGCATCAACTTGCGCGATCGTCCCCATGCCGAGCGTGCGCAGCGGCCGCAGCAACGGCGACGGATTCACGGTGAGGCGCGCCAGGCCATCGGAAAAGGCGATGGTGCGCGAACGGTCTTCCGCACGGCGTTGCGCATATCGCTGCAACACGTCGTCGGCTCCGGCATCGGGCACTGAAGCAGTGATGCATTCGACCAGGGTCAGGGCATCACGCAGGCCGAGATTGAAGCCCTGCGCGCCGATGGGATGGATGGTCTGGGCGGCATTGCCGATCACCACGCCGCGCCGCGCCGTCAATTGCTTCGCCAGGACACGCTGCGCCGGATAGCGGCTGCGTGGGCCCGCGGAAAGAAAACGTCCCGCGCGCCAGCCGAAGGCATCCTGGATCCGCGCGCACCATGCCTCGTCATCCAGCGCGGCAACGGCATCGGCTTCGTCGGTGGATACCGCATGCACCACGCCGTAATGGCGATCACCGCGCGGCAGCAGCGCGGTCGGGCCGTCATCGGTCAGGCGCTCGTAGGCGGTGCCATCCGGCGCGCGATCGCAACGCATGCGCGCGACGAACAGCGCCTTGCCGTAATCGTGGCGTTCCGCCGCGATCCCGAGCGACGTCCGCACCACACTTTGGGTTCCATCGGCGCCGACCAGCAATCGCGTCGACAGCAGATGCTCGCCTTCACCACCGGCAATGCGCACGACGCGCTCATCGCCATCGACAACGGATTCGACAAAGCGTGCGGGGCGATAGCGGGTGAGATGGCGCAGTTCGCCCAGTCGCGATTCCAGCGCCTCGCCGAAATCACTGGCCACCACCACCTGCCCGAACGCCTCGCGATCGTAATCGCGGGCGTCGAGTTCGATCCGGCCGAAATCGCCACGACGACTGACGTGGATGCGGCGGATCGGGCCCGTCGGCGCGCGCAGCAACCGCCACACACCGAGATTGGCCAACGCGTTGCAGGTGGCTTCGGCGAAGCTGAGGTTGCGCTGGTCGAACACCGCGGGCAGCGCGCCGGTGGGCGCGGCCTCCACCATCGCGACGTCGAGGCCGAGGCCGTCGAGGGCGATCGCAAGGCTGGCGCCGACCAAGCCGCCACCGACGATGACGATGTCGTGGCGACGCATGGAGGCGGCCGGCGTTGTGGGGGCGTGATCAGGCATGACGCGCTATGCTAACGGCTTCCGCACCATCTTCCGTTGAAGCCGATGAACCGCACCGACCAGACTTCCGCCCTCGCCTCCGGCCCGTGGACGCTTGCCGTGATGATCGCCGCCGCGGCGCTGACCCGCCTGCTGCCGCATCCGCCGAATTTCTCGCCGGTCGAAGCCATGGCCCTGTTCGGTGGCGCCTATTTCGCCTCGCGCCGCGCCGCGCTGTGGATCCCGCTGGTCGCGATGCTGCTCTCGGACGTCGCGCTGGGCCTGCTCAATGGCGGCAGCTACGCCGATTATGTCGGCCACCTGTCGTTCTGGCTGGTCTACGCCTGCATCGCGCTGACCACGTTCGCCGGCTTCTCGCTGCGCGGCCGCGTCAGTGGTGCGCGCGTGCTCGGCTGGTCGCTGGCCGGTTCGGTGTTCTTCTTCCTTGTCACCAACTTCGGCACGTGGGCCAGCGGCGCCATGTATCCGAAGAATGGCGCCGGACTGATGGCCTGCTACGCCGCCGGCATCCCGTTCTTCAAGTGGACCGTGCTTGGCACCCTGCTCTATTCGGCCGTGCTGTTCGGTGGCTTTGAACTGCTGCGCCGCCGTGTCCCGGCGCTGCGCGCGCAGACGGTGTGACCGCACACGCCACCCCGTTCCATGGGCAATCGCCTTTCGAAGATCTACACGAAGACCGGTGACGATGGCAGCACCGGTCTCGGCGATGGCAGCCGGATAGCCAAGGATTCCCTGCGCGTCACCGCCTACGGCACCGTGGATGAAGCGAATTCCTGCATCGGCCTGCTGCTCGCCAGCGACATGCCGGTCGACATCCGCGACCTGCTGACCTCGATCCAGCACCAGTTGTTCGACCTGGGCGGCGAACTGTGCATCCCCGGCCACTCGGCGATCGACGACGCCGATGTCGAACGCCTCGAACAGCGACTCGATCATTACAACGACGCACTGCCGCCGCTGAAGGATTTCATCCTCCCCGGTGGCGGAGAAGCCGCCGCGCGCTGCCACGTCGCGCGCACCGTGGTGCGTCGCGCCGAACGCGAAACCGTCGCGCTGGCGCGGGCGGAAGCCGTGCGTCCGCAGGCGGTGCGCTATCTCAATCGCCTCTCCGACCTGCTGTTCGTGCTGGCGCGGGTGCTGGCGCGCGCCAGCGGCCACGGCGAGGTGCTGTGGCAGCACGAGCGCCGGCGTTGAGCGTCCGCGTCTACACGCACGCCGCCTGCCTCGCCCACGACACCGGCGCCGATCACGCCGAACACTCCGGACGCCTGCGCGCCGTACTCGATGCCCTGCAGGCATCGGCGCTGCCGATCGACTGGCAGGATGCGCCGCCGGTCGCGCGCGAAGACCTGTTGCGCGTGCACCACGCCGATCTGGTCGATCGCGTACTCGCGCCCCCGGTCGGCAATGACATCCATTGGCTCGATGCCGATACCGCGCTGTCGCCCGGCAGTCCCGAGGCGGCATTGCGCGCCGCCGGCGCCACGACCGCCGCGATCGACTGGGTAATGGTCGGCGATGACCGCCGCGCCTTCTGCGCGGTGCGTCCGCCCGGTCACCACGCCGAGCACGACCTGGCGATGGGCTTCTGCCTGTTCAACAACATCGCGGTGGCCGCCGCGCGCGCCCTGGCGAACGGCATCGAGCGGCTGGCGATCGCCGATTTCGACGTCCACCACGGAAACGGCACCCAGGCGATCTTCGAACACGAACCGCGCGTTCTGTTCGTCGACAGCCACCAGTCGCCGCTTTACCCCGGCACCGGCGAGCCCGACGAAACCGGCGTCGGCAACATCGCCAACGCGACGTATCCGCCACTGGCCAACGCCCAGGCAGTGCGCACCCTGTGGGAAGACGTGCTGATCCCGCGGATCGACGCCTTCAAGCCGCAGCTCCTGCTGATCTCGGCTGGTTTCGACGCCCATCGCGAGGATCCGCTGGCCCAGGGCCTGCTGGAAGCACGCGATTTCGGCTGGATCACCGAACGGCTGGTCGAAGTCGCCGAACGCCATGCCTGCGGCCGCATCGTCTCGACCCTGGAGGGCGGCTATGCCCTGCCCGCGCTGTCGGACTCCGCCCGCGCCCACGTCACCGCGTTGTGCGGTCAGCGCTGACTGGTGGCGTCCGCCTCGAAATCCAGCGCCGCCGAATTGATGCAGTAGCGCAGCCCGGTCGGCGCCGGGCCATCGGGGAAGACATGGCCCAGATGCGACTCGCAGCGGCTGCAGCGCACTTCCACCCGGCGCATGCCGTGACTGTCGTCGGCGTGTTCTTCCACCGCCGCCTCCATGATCGGGCGCATGTAGCTCGGCCAGCCGCTGCCGGAATCGTATTTGTCCGCCGAGGCAAACAGGGGCTGGCCGCAGGCCACGCAGGCATAGCGGCCGGCTTCGTGGTGATCCCAGTACTTGCCGGTGAATGCACGCTCCGTGGCTGAACAGCGGCAGATCGCGTACTGCTCGGGACTCAGGCGCTCGCGCAACTCGGAATCGGTCGGCAGCGGGTCGTGGTGGGTGGTTTCGGCCATGTCTGTGCTCCAGCAGTCCATGAACGAAAGTGCGGCCTTGATTGCCCGCAGGCAAGCGATCCGGCAAAGTATCGCGACTTGGCATTCAGGAAGCCCCGTGCGCCCCCACCCGCGCCTTTTGCCCCTGTCGTTGTGTATTGCTGCGGCCCTGCCGCTCCAGGCTGCTGAAAAATACCAGCTGGATTGGGGACGTTGCCCGGCCAAGGACCCCGTTCCGATCTTCACCGACACCGCGCCGACCGGTGACGAGAAGGTGACCCCGCGCAAGCAGCTGCAGACCACCCTGGAAGGCGACGAGCAGACCGGCACGGTCGACATGCCGGTGTTCAACGGCAATGTCGCGCTGAACCGCGGCAACCAGTTCCTCGGCGCCGACCACGTCACCTACGACCGCGACAAGGACACCTATGTCGCTGAAGGGCATGTGCGCTACCAGGACCCGAAGATGCGCATCCTCGCCGACAAGGCGCTGGGCAATCAGGCGGCCGACACCCACACCATCGACAACATCCGCTACCAGATCGTCTCCCATCGCGGCAACGGTACCGCCGACCGCATCGATCTGAACGGCAGCAAGGGCGAGCTCTACGACGCCACTTACACCACCTGCCCGCCGGAACAGCGCGACTGGGAACTCAAGGCCTCGCGCATCGACGTCGATACCGAGGAAGGCATGGCGGTGGCGCACAACGCCAAGATCCGCATCGGCAAGGTGCCGGTGGCCTATATCCCGTGGTTCAAGTTCCCGATCGACGATCGCCGCCGCACCGGCCTGCTGTTCCCGTCGATCTCGCAGACCCAGCGCAACGGATTCGACTGGCGCCAGCCGATCTACATCAACATCGCGCCGAACTACGACGACACCATCAGCCCGCGCATCATGACCGAGCGCGGCGTGGCGATCGACAACGAATTCCGCTACCTCAACGAAAGCGGTTCCGGCGTCGCCCGCGCGATGTGGATGCCCAACGACAAGTTGCGCAACGACGATGCCCGCGGCAGCTTCACCTACCAGGCGTTCCAGAACCTGTCGCCGAACTGGCAGGCACGCGCCAACCTGCTGTGGCTGAGCGATCCGCGCTACCTGGAAGACTTCAACAACAGTTCCGCCGGGCTTGCCCAGTATTCGGCGATGAGCGAAATCGGCGTGTACGGGCGCGGCCACCACTGGGACGCATCGATCAGCGTCGACCACTGGGTGCGCACCGACTACACCCTGACCGAGGCTGCGCTGCCCTACGATCGCCAGCCGCGCATCACCTACAACCTGGACACGCCGCTGGGGGTGTTGTTCCGCGCTGGTGTCAGCGCGGAAGCCGTGCGCTTCCAGCACCAGAACTATCGCAACTTCGCCACCGGCACCTTCGACCAGACCGGCCCGTCGCTGCGGATCCCGGGTGGCAGCCGCTTCGACATCAAGCCGTTCATTTCGATGCCGCTTCAGGGCAACTGGTGGTTCCTGACACCCACCGTGGCCTGGCGTTACACCGCCTACCAGCTCGACGGCGATCTCGCCGACAACAACGCCAAGGACCGCGCGATCGCGGCCGAGGCGCTGCAGGGGCGTTACTGGAACCGCGATACCGTGCCCGACGCGGTCTGGCAGCCGCTGGTCCAGCGCAACCCGACCCGCAGCCTGCCGATCATGTCGCTGGACGGCGGCATCCAGTTCGACCGCAACGTACACTGGGGCGGCAAGGACTACGTGCAGACGCTGGAGCCGCGCGTGTTCTACCTGCGCACGCCGTATCGTGACCAGTCGATGCTCCCGGTCTTCGACACCGGCCTGCTGACCTACAGCTGGGGCCAGCTGTTCCGCGACAACCGCTATTCCAGCGCCGACCGCCAAAGCGACGCCGACCAGGTGACGTTCGCGGTGACCACGCGCATGAACCGCGAATCCGACGGCCACGAAAAACTCTCGGCCAGCCTCGGCCAGATCCGCTATCTCAGCGACACCCAGGTGACGCTGCCGGGCGAGACGCCGTTGCTGCGCGGCCGTTCGGCCTGGGTGGCGGACGCCAACTATGCCTTCAACGACCGCTGGACCATGGGCGCGTCCTACCAGTGGGACCCGCGGACCAAGCAACGCGACCTGGTCTCGGTGCGCACGCGCTATCTGTGGGGCGACGATGGCATCGTCAACCTGAGCTACCGCTATCGCCGCAACCTGCTCGAACAGGCCGACCTGCAGTTCCTCTATCCGATCACTTCGTCGTGGAGCGTCGTCGGTCGCTATTACACCTCGTTGCGCGACCAGACCACCTGGAAGCACACCGTCAAACCGCTGGAAATCGTCGGCGGCGTGCAGTGGGACAGCTGCTGCGTGGCCGTGCGCATCGTCGGTCGCCGCTATGTCGCCACCCGCGAAGGCGACCTGCGCAACGGCATCATGCTGGAATTCGAACTGAAGGGACTCGGTTCGGCCGGACAGGACACGAGGCGCATTTTGCGCCGTGCTATCCTCGGTTACTTCCGCGACGACCTCTATCTCGTCCCACCTGAAGCCCTCTCGTCAGGGCAACACACCGTCGATCCGGACCCCATTCAATGAAGATTCTGTTCCCCGCCGTCCTCGCCCTTCAACTGGCGCTGGTTGCCCCGTCGTTCGCCCAGCAGGCCACCTCCACGTCGATCGACGGCATCGCCGCCGTGGTCAACGAAGACGTGATCCTGAAAAGCGAACTCGCACGCGCGATGGCCAACGTGCAACAGCAGTACGCCGGCCGGGCCAATGAGCTGCCGCCGCACGACATCCTCGAGAAGCAGATCCTCGAGCGCCTGATCCTGCAGCGCCTGCAGGTGGCCCGCGCGCAGCAGAGCGGCATCACCGTCGATGACCAGGAACTCGGCCAGGCGATCGAATCAATCGCGCAGGGCAACAAGATCAGCGTCGACCAGTTGCGCCAGCAGCTCGCGCAACAGGGCCAGTCGTTCGACAGCTTCCGCAACGCCGTGCGCGACGAACTGCTGACCCAGCGCCTCAAGCAGGCTTACGCGCAGGGGGCAGTCCACGTCAGCGAATCCGAAGTGAATGCCGCACTCGCGGCGCAGTCGAACACCGGCACGCAGCTGCACCTCGCCAACCTCGTGGTGGCATTGCCCGCCGGGGCAACGCCGGAACAGATCGCCACCGGCCAGAAGAAGATCGAAGGCGTCAAGGGCCTGATCGACCGCAAGGAAATGGATTTCACGGCAGCTGCCATCCGCTATTCCGATGCACCCAACGCGCTCGATGGCGGCGACCTCGGCTGGCGCTCGATGCAGGAAATCCCGGCGGCATTCGCCCAGATCGTCGGCGGCATGAAGCCCGGCGACATCGCCGGCCCGATCCGTGGCGCGACCGGTTTCCAGCTGCTGAAGCTGGTGGAAACGCGCGATGGCGCCGCCGGCCTCGGCACCGTCACCCAGTACCACACCCGCCAGATCCTGGTGAAGTCGAAGGATCCCGCCAATGACGGCAAGGGCAAGGCGCGTGCCGAAACCCTGCGCGCCCGTTTGGCGGGCGGCGCCAATTTCGCCAAGGTCGCGGAATCCGATTCGGATGATCCGGTGGGTCGTGCGAACGGGGGCGATACCGGCTGGCGCAGCCAGGACGGCCTCGGTGCTGAAATCGGCGCAGCCGTAGCCGCATTGCGCGACGGCGAAGTCAGCCAGCCGGTCCAGACCAAGGATGGCTGGGTGATCGCGCAGCGCGTCGCCAGCCGCCAGGGCGTGGCCGCCAGCGAGGATCAGCGCGGTGCCATGCGCGAAACGATCGGCCGTCGCAAGCTGGAAGACGCCTATGACCGCTTCCTGCGCGAAATGCGCGGCGAAGCCTACGTCGACGTCCGCGTCGGCGCCGACGCGGCGCCGCAGCAGCCGGCGCAGGACACGACTCCGGCCGCACCGGCAGCGCCGGCGAAAAAGAAGGGCTGATCGCCATAGAAACATCCCATGCCGCATCAAGGCGCGTGCGATGCAAGGAAGAACGAGCGAGTTTATGTCGATAAATGAGCGCGTGATGACGATGCAGCGCGCGTGCATTGGTGCGGCATGAGCCGCTTGGCCCTCGTTCCCGGGGAGCCGGCGGGTATCGGTCCGGAGCTCTGTGTCCATCTGGCGCAACGCGCCGATCTGTCCACGCTCTGCACCGCCTATGCGGACCCCGATGTCCTGATGCAAGCGGCAGCTGCATTGCGCTTACCGCTTGAACTGTTGCCTGCCGATGCCGACGTCACGCACGGCGGGCAACTTCGCCTGATCGAACACCGCCTGCAGGTGCCGGCCCACGCCGGCCATCCCGACCCCGCCAACGCCCCCGCGACGATCGCCGCACTCGACGCCGCCGCGCTCGACTGCCTGCAAGGACGCATGCACGGCCTCGTCACCGGCCCCTTCCACAAGGCCGCGATCAACGACGGCGGCATCGCCTACACCGGCACCACCGAACGCCTCGCGCGACAGGCCGGCTGCGACGTGGTGATGATGCTGGCGCGTCCCGGCCTGCGTGTCGCCCTGGTGACCACGCATCTGCCGCTGCGCGATGTGCCCGGCGCAATCACCGCGGAACGGCTGGAACGCATCCTGTCCATCACCCACGCGGCATTGCGCCGCGATTTCGGGATCGCAGCGCCACGGATCGCCGTGCTCGGCCTCAATCCGCACGCCGGCGAGGACGGTCACCTCGGACGCGAAGAACTCGACATCATCATCCCCGTGCTGGAACAGCTGCGCGCACGCGGCTTGAATCTCGATGGCCCGCTGCCCGCCGATACCGCCTTCCTGCCCGGCAAACTTCCGCAGTTCGATGCGGTGGTCGCGATGTACCACGACCAGGGCTTGCCGGTGCTGAAATCGACCGGGATCGAACACGCGGTCAACATCACCCTTGGCCTGCCTTATCCGCGCGTTGCCGTCGACCACGGCACCGCTCTCGATATCGCCGGCAGCGGGTGCGCATCGCCGGACAGCCTGTTCGCGGCGGTCGCGCAATGCGCGCAATTCGCCGGACAACGGAACACGACACCATGAACGATTCCGCCAGTTTCCGTCCCGGCGCCAAGAAACACCTCGGCCAGAACTTCCTGCACGAACGCGGCGTGATCGAAAAGATCGTGCAGGCGATCGATCCCAAGCCCGGCGACACCATCGTCGAGATCGGTCCGGGACAGGGGGCGATCACCTTTCCCCTGCTCGATCGCCACGGCGAACTGACCGTCATCGAATTCGATCGCGACCTGATCTTCCCGCTGACCGAAGCCGCACGCGCGCACGGCAAGCTGGAAGTGATCCATCGCGACGTGTTGCAGGTCGACTTCACCAAGCTTGCCGGCGAAAACAGGATCCGCCTGGTCGGCAACCTGCCCTACAACCTGTCGTCGCCGATCCTGTTCCACGCACTCGATCACGCGGCGTCGATCATCGACATGCATTTCATGCTGCAGAAGGAAGTGGTCGATCGCATGGCCGCCGGCCCTGGCAGCAAGGTCTACGGACGCTTGTCGGTGATGCTGCAAGCCTACTGCACGGTGACGCCGTTGTTCGTGGTGCTGCCCGGCTCGTTCCGGCCGGCGCCCAAGGTCGATTCCGCGGTGGTGCGGCTGGTGCCGCGCGATCCCGCGACGATCGCCATCCGCGATCCACGCCACTTCGCCGACGTGGTGCGCGCCGCCTTCGGGCAGCGTCGCAAGACGTTGCGCAATGCCCTGAACGGCGTCGCCGATCCTGCCCTGATCGAAGCCGCCGGCCTGCGCCCGGACGCGCGCGCGGAACAGGTCGATGTCGCCGGATTCGTACGCCTGGCCAATCTCGCGCAAGACGGCTGATTTCGCCGCTGACGCACGGTTCACCCATCCGCCTTACACTGTCGCCATGAACGCGATGGACGACTATGCCTTCGACGTGGACGTCGACACCAGTTACCTGGACGACGAATCGTCGCCCGACGAAAACCGTTTCGTCTTCTCCTACACCATCACGATCCGCAACAGCGGCAAGGTGCCGGCGCGCTTGGTTCGTCGCCACTGGCTGATCACCGATGGCGAAGGCCATGCCGAAGAAGTGCACGGCGATGGCGTGGTCGGCGAGCAGCCGTGGCTGCGCCCGGGCGATGGCTTCCAGTACGTGTCCGGCGTGGTGCTGGGCACGACGGTCGGCACCATGCAGGGAAGCTACGACATCGTCGCCGACGACGGCACCGAGTTCGCGGCAAAGATCCCGGAGTTCACCCTGACCATTCCGCGTACGCTGCACTGACGCACAGGGAGAATTGCCATGGCGGTGTGGGCGATTGGCGACCTGCAAGGCTGTTACGACGCGACGCAACGATTGCTGGAACGGATCCGTTTCGATCCCGCGCGCGACAAGCTGTGGTTTTGCGGCGACCTGGTGAATCGCGGCGGTGAATCGCTGGAGACGTTGCGGCTGGTGCATTCGCTGCGCGCGAATTCCAGCATCGTGCTCGGCAACCATGACCTGTCGCTGATCGCGATCGGCGAGCGTCGCCCCGAGGAGCAGCGCCGGGTCAATCCCGACCTGCAACGCGTGGTATTCGCCGACGACGCCCGCACACTGCTCGACTGGCTGCGCCAGCAGAAGCTGATGCACGTCGATCGCGAACTCGGGTGGGCGATGGTGCACGCCGGACTGTTGCCGCGCTGGAGCATCGACGAAGCGGAATCGCTGGCGCGGGAAGTGGAAACGCGCCTGCAGGGCAACGGCTTCCGCAAGCTGCTCAAGACCATGTACGGCAACCGGCCGATGTGGAATCCGCGCCTGACCGGCCCGGAACGCCATCGCGCCATCATCAACGTGTTCACGCGCATGCGTTACTGCTCCCCGCGTGGACGCGTCGCCTTCGAGGAAAAAGGCGCGCCGGGCACGCAATCCGCCGGCATGTTCCCGTGGTACGAATCGCCGGAACGCGTACCCCGCGAACTGTCGATCGTGTGCGGCCACTGGAGCACGCTGGGCCTGATGATCGGGCTCGGCGTCCACGCCATCGACACCGGCGCGGTCTGGGGCGGCAAGCTCACCGCGTTGCAGCTCGACTCCGAGGAATTGCTGATCCGCCAGGTCAAGGGCCGCGTGGTGCCCGCCGCGGAAGCCGCGCAGGCCGACGACTGACGCCCGCATCGCGACAACCGCGATATGCTCGCCCGCTCACCGGCTTGCATGCAGGGCTCGCAATGACGACGAATCTTCCCCAGGCCATCGTGGCGCCGCTCACCAGCGCCGCCATCTTCCTCGTCGTCGATCTCAAGCACGTTGCCGAAACACGCGACATCGTGCAGGGGTTGTGCGGTGATCTTTCCGCGCTGGTGCGCTCGATCCGCTTCCGCGACCAGGGCAGCCAGTTGTCCTGCGTGGCGGGATTCGGTTCCGATGCATGGGATCGCATCTTCGGCGCCCCCCACCCGCCGGAGCTGCATCCCTTCCGCGAGATCAAGGGCGCCAAGCACCAGGCCGTCTCCACCCAGGGCGACCTGCTGTTCCACATCCGCGCGATGCGCATGGACATGTGCTTCGAGCTGGCGATGCTGATCAACCAACGGCTCGCCTCGGTGACCGCATCCGTCGATGAAGTGCACGGTTTTCGCTACTTCGACGAGCGCGACCTGCTCGGCTTCGTCGACGGCACCGAGAACCCGGTCGACCAGGAGGCGCTGGCGTCAGCCGTGATTGCCGACAGCGTGCCCGACTTCGCCGGAGGCAGCTACGTCATCGTCCAGAAATACCTGCACGACCTCAAGGCGTGGAACGCGCAATCGGTGGAGGCGCAGGAGGATGTCATCGGTCGCAGCAAGTTGACCGACATTGAACAAACCGCGGCGGTCAAGAAGAGTTACGCCCACAACGAGCTGACGTCGATCGAGGAAAACGGCGTGCAACTGAAGATCGTGCGCGACAACATGCCCTTCGGTGATTCCGCCCGGGGCGTCTTCGGCACCTATTTCATCGGCTATGCCTGCTCACCGGCACGTACCGAGAAGATGCTCGAGAACATGTTCATCGGCAATCCGCCCGGCAACTACGACCGCCTGCTCGACGTCAGCCGCGCGGTCACCGGTTCGCTGTTCTTCTGCCCGACGGCGACCTTCCTCGACAACTGCCCCGGCACGATGTAACCGCGATCAAACGCGCACGTAGTCGACGAACTCGAAGGGATATTGGTTGCGCGCATCGGCGGAATGCGCTTCGCGCGATGTTTCGCGCCACTGCGCCGGGTCGAAATGCGGGAAGAACGCATCGGCGCCAGCAATGGCGGCGTCCACCCAGGTCAGGTGCATGCGCGTGGCGATCGGCAGCGCCATGGCGAAAATCTCGCCACCGCCGATCACGCAGACCTCCTCAACGCCCTTAGCCGATTCCAGCGCCGCCTCCAGCGTCGCGAACGCTTCCATCCCGGCGAAGGGAACAGCACCGGAACGCGTCAGCACGAGATTGCGCCGCCCCGGCAGCGCGCGCCCGAGAGATTCCGCGGTCTTGCGGCCCATGAGCACCGGCTTGCCCAGCGTCAGCGCCTTGAAGCGCCTGAGGTCATCCGACAAGCGCCACGGCAAGGCATTGTCCTTGCCGATGGCGTGGTTGCGATCGAGCGCGACGACGAGGGAAACGATCATCAGACGGCGACCGGCGCCTTGATCGCCGGCAGCGGATCGTAGCCGCGGATGGCGATGTCGTCGTAGCGGAAGCCGAAGATGTCGCGGACGTCGGGATTCAATACCAGCTTCGGCAGCGGCCGCGGCGTGCGCGACAGCTGTTCGTCGGCCTGTTCGAAATGATTGGAATACAGGTGCGCATCGCCGAGCGTGTGGACGAAATCACCAACCTCGAGATCGCAGGCCTGCGCGATCATGTGCGTCAACAATGCGTAGCTGGCGATGTTGAAGGGCACGCCGAGGAAGATGTCGCCGCTGCGCTGGTAGAGCTGGCAGCTCAGTTTTCCATCCACCACGTAGAACTGGAACATGGTGTGGCAGGGCATCAGCGCCATCTTCGGCAGGTCACCGACGTTCCAGGCATTGATGATCAGGCGCCGCGAATCGGGATTGCGCTTGATCTCGTCGACCAGCCACGCGACCTGGTCGACCGTGCCGCCATCGGCGGTCGCCCAGCTGCGCCACTGCTTGCCGTACACCGGCCCGAGTTCGCCGTCGCCATCGGCCCATTCGTCCCAGATGCTGACGCCGTTGTCCTTGAGGTAGCGGATGTTGGTGTCGCCCTGCAGGAACCACAGCAATTCGTGGATCACCGATTTGGTATGCACCTTCTTGGTGGTGACCAGCGGGAATCCTTCAGCGAGATCGAAGCGCATCTGCCAGCCGAACACGCTGCGTGTCCCGGTGCCGGTGCGATCGGCCTTGTCATTGCCATGCTCGCGAACGTGGCGCAGCAGATCGAGGTATTGCTTCATTGCTCGCCTCCGGCAAGACGCTTCATGTCGATGCGCGCAGCGTCGGCGCCGTGTGCGACTTCCACAGCAGGAACAACCCGGCGAGGATCAACGGCACGCTGAGCAACTGCCCCATCGTCAACCAGCCGAAGGCGAGGTAGCTGAGCTGCTCGTCGGGGATGCGCACGAATTCGATGATGAAGCGGAACACGCCGTACAGCAGCAGGAACATCCCGGACACGGCGAAACGCGGGCGCGCCTTCTTCGAGAAGAACCACAGCGCCAGGAACATCACCAGGCCTTCGAGGAAGGCTTCATAGAGTTGCGAGGGATGGCGCGCGAACGGGTTCAGCGCGCCGGCGCCGAGCAGCACCTGCAGCTGGTCGGCCGGCAGATTGCGATATTGATCCGGCAGCGACTGCGGGAACACCACGCCCCAGCCGCTGTCGGTGAGCTTGCCCCAGAGTTCACCGTTGATGAAATTTCCGATGCGCCCGAAGCCGAGACCCGGCGGCACCAGCGGCGCGATGAAATCGGCGACATCGAAGAAATGCATGCCCTGCTTGCGCGCCCAGTACCACATCGCCAGCATCACGCCGATCAGTCCGCCGTGGAAACTCATGCCGCCGTTCCACACCTCGAACACCTGAAGCGGATGTTTCAGGTAGGTGCCGAGATCGTAGAAGAGGATGTAACCGATGCGGCCGCCGAGGATCACGCCGAGCATGCCGTAGAACATCAGGTCGCCGAATCCGGCCTCGCTGACCCCGGGCAGGAAACCCGCGCGGATGCGCCTGCGTCCCAGCCACCACGCCAGCGCGAACGCGAGCAGGTACATCAGGCCATACCAGTGCACCTGCAGCGGACCGAGGTGGAGGGCGACGGGGTTGATCTGGTGGAGCAGCGGCATCGGCACGCCTGGTTACGAGGGTCGGTCTATTTTGCCCGAGCCGGCGTCGCTATCGGAGGATGACCGGGGCATCGGGCAGCTCATCTTCATCCACCTCGCCCGGACGTTGCGGGAAATGCGTTTCCAGCAATCCGGTGATCGCCTCGATGCCCTCGGCGACCGCGGCTTCGGCCTCGCCGGCAGTCAGCCGTTCTTCCATCAGCTGGCAGATGCCGCGCCATTGCTCGGCGCTGACCAGTCCGTCGAAGCCGCGATCGGCGACGATCTCGATGCGACGATCCGCCAGTTGCAGGTAGACCAGCACGCCATTGTTGGCAGCGGTATTCCACACGCGCAGGTTCGAGAACGCTTGCTGCGCGCGCTCACGCGGCGACACCCCGCGCCAGACTGCGCCCAACGGCATGTCCGATTCCACCGCGAAACAGATTTCCCCACGATGGCGCGATTCGCTGACGCGGATCAATTCGGCGATGCGCTGCAGGCTGTCGGCCGGGAACAGTGATCGCGCCGGACGGGCGAAGGCGTGACGCCACAGGCGACCGATCGTGCCCATCACCAGCTCCCCGAGGCGCCACCGCCCCCGCTGCTGCCGCCACCACCGCTCCAGCCGCCTCCGCCGCCGAAGCCACCACCACCGCCAAAACCGCCGCCACCACCGCCCCAGCCGCCCCAACCACCCTGGTTGGCGTAACGGCTGACCGAGGCGCTCATCAGGCCGACGAACAATCCGAGGAACCCACCGATCGCGGCCAGTGCCACCGCGCCACCGATCAGCCAGGCGACGCCACCGGCCACCGCCGCGGTACCGATGCCGCGCACGCCCGCCGGCAACCAGCCGAGCAGCGCGCGCGCGACCATCGCAGCGACATAGGCCGCGAACAATGCGCTGATCCAGCTGACGCCGTGATCGCGGGGTTGCTGCGATTGGGCGGCGGGCGGCGGCAGGGTTTCGCCATCGATCAGCTTGACGATTTGCGCGCTGGCGTCCTTGATGCCGCCGGCGAAATCGTTCTGGCGGAACTTCGGCACCATGTATTCCTGGATCACGCGCCAGGCGATGGCATCGGGAATCGCGCCCTCAAGCCCGTAACCGGTCTGGATGCGCGCGCGATGGTCGTCCTTCGCCACCACGATCAGCACGCCGTCGTTGACCTTCTCGCGCCCGATCTTCCATTGCTGGTAGACGCGTTGCGCGTAGTCGGCGATGTCTTCCGGCGCCGTGCTCGCCACCATCAGGATCTGCAGCTGGCTGCCCTTGCGCTGCTGCAGGTCGAGCGCCTGCTGCTGCAGCGCCTGCTTGTCGGCGGCCGACAGCGTGCCGGTGGTATCGACCACCGGTGAATCGAGTGTCGGGATCGTCGCCAATCCCTGCTGTGCCTGCGCGACCACGCTGCAGGCAAGCAGCAGGGCGATCGCGACCAGACGACGCCAGTTCATGCGGCGCGGCTTCTGCAAGGACCAGCCTGCGTGTAATCCGCGATCAGTGCGCAGGTGCCGGTTGCGACGACGATGCCGGCGCCGCGCCACCAAAGTCGACCGTTGGCGCGTTCTGGATCTGCTGCTCGTTCTCGACGGTGAAGTTCGGCTTGACCTTGTAGCCGAACATCTTCGCGGTCAGGTTGACCGGGAACTGGCGGATATAGGTGTTGTAGTCCTGCACGGTGTCGATGTAGTTCTTGCGTTCCACCGCGATGCGGTTCTCGGTGCCTTCCAGCTGCGCCTGCAATTGCAGGAAGCTCTGGTCCGCCTTCAACTGCGGGTAGTTTTCGGAAACGGCGAGCAGGCGACCGATCGCGCTCTGCAGGCCCTTTTGCGCTTCCTGGAACTGCGCCAGCGATTGCGGGTCGTCGGCATTGACGTTGATCGCACCCACCTTTGAGCGTGCCTCGGTGACTTCCGTCAGCACCTTTTCCTCGTGCGTGGCATAGCCCTTCACGGTGTTGACGAGGTTCGGCACCAGGTCCGCGCGGCGCTTGTACTGGTTGATCACCTGTGACCAAGCCGCCTTCACGCCTTCGTCCTTGCGCTGGATGGTGTTGTAGCCGCAACCGGACAGTAACGAGACCAGTACGAGCAGCAACACGACGCGGATGGTTGTCATCGGATCATCTCCAGTGTGGAAGCCGCGCCGGAGCCGGCGCATTCATTCAATCAATCGTCGGTGAACAAACGTTCATTTCAGGTGAATTTTCAGGCCATTCACCAGTCGCCGCTGCCCGGAACATGGTGTGTCCGGGCATTGCGTCGCATCAGCTGGTTCAACCACTCCACCAGAACCGAGAAGCCCATCGCAAAATAGATGTAGGGCTTGGGCGTGTGGATGTCGAAGCCGTCGAGGACCAGCACCACGCCGATCAGCAGGATGAAGGCCAGCGCGAGCATCTTGACCGTCGGGTTGGCATCGATGAAACGGCCCATCGGATTCGCGGCGAGCAGCATCATCGCGACCGCCACCAGCACCGCCATCACCATGATCGGGATCGCGCCCTTCATGTTGGCCGCCATGCCGACCGCGGTGATCACCGAGTCCAGCGAGAACACGATGTCGATGATGGCGATCTGCAGGATGACCATGCCGAATGCCGACGATGCGCGCGTGGTGCGCGGATCCTCGTCCTCGCCACCGCTGATCAGTTCGCGGATTTCCATCACGCCCTTCACCAGCAGGAACAGGCCGCCGACGATCAGCACGAGGTCGCGGATGGAGAAGCCCATGCCGGCGATGGTGAACAGGTTCTCGCTCATCCGCGCAAGGTAGGCGAGCGAAATCAGCAGCAGGATGCGGGTGATGCAGGCCACCGCGATGCCGATCTTGCGCGCGACGGCGCGACGCGCTTCCGGCAGGCGTCCCACCGCGATCGAGATGAAGACGAGGTTGTCGACGCCAAGCACGATTTCCAGTGCACTGAGCGTGATCAGCGTGACCCACGCGGAAGGATCGGAGAGGAAGGACAGATCCATCAGTATTCACCCAGCATGCGCGGGAGCAGGATCAGGCCCCAGGTCAGCAGCACGTTCATCATCAGCACGAATACCGCAGCCGAGCCCATGTCCTTGGCGCGTCCGGCCAGTTCGTGGAATTCCGGACCGTAGCGCTCGATCACGGCTTCCACCGCGGAATTGAGCAATTCCATCGCCATCACCAGCGTCATCGAGCCGATCAGCAGCGCGCGCTCTACCCCGGATTCGCCGAGGTGGAACCCCAGCGGCGCCAGGAGCACGAACAGCACGACCTCCAGACGGAACGAGGATTCGTGCAGCCATGCCGCCTGCAACCCCTTGAGCGACCACAGGGTGGCGCGGTAGATGCCGCGCGGTCCGCGCGGTAGATGTCCAATCGAATCAGCCATGGCGAAATGATGCCACAGCCCTGTTAGGCCGCCGCGACGCCGCGTTTACTGCGAACGCAGCGCCTCGATCGGGTCGAGCATCGACGCCTTGCGCGCCGGGTAGTAGCCGAAGAACAGGCCGGTCGCCATCGAGAATGCCGCCGCCAGCAATACCACCTGGGCGTTCAGATCGACGGGCAGGTCGCCGAACTTGCTGACCAGCAGCGCGCCGCCGGCGCCCAGCAGGATGCCGATGACGCCGCCGATCAGCGAGATCAGCATCGCTTCGGCAAGGAACTGGCGACGCACGTCGCTCGGTCCCGCGCCCACCGACATGCGCAGGCCGATCTCGCGGATGCGCTCGGTCACCGACACCAGCATGATGTTCATGATGCCGATGCCACCGATGATCAGGCAGATACCGGCGACCGCGCCGAGCAGTTTCGACATCAGGTTGGTGGTCGCGGTGCGCGTCGCAACGATCTGGCTGATGTTGCGCACGGCGAAATCGTCGTCGGCGCCAGGCTGGATCTTGTGGCGCTGGCGCAGCAGTCCTTCGATGGCGTTCTGCGCGCTGTCGAGGTTCTTCGCCGAATCGACGCCCACGCTGATGCCCTGCACCGCTCCCGGCGGCATGCTGTTGGACGTGGAGAGACGGCGACGCGCGGTTTCCAGCGGCACCACCACGATGTCGTCCTGGTCCTGGCCGAAACCGCCCTGTCCCTTGGCGGCGAGCGTGCCGACCACGGTGAACGGCACGCGGCCGATGCGGATGCTCTGGCCGATGCCGCTGCCGTCGGCGAACAATTCCTTGCGTACGGTTTCGCCGATCACGACCTTCTTCGCGGCACTGGTGTAGTCGCGCGCGTCGAAACCGTCGCCACTGGCCATCTGCCAGTCGTTGATGGCGAACCAGTCGTTGTCGACGCCCTGCCACTGCGTCGATGCATTGTTCTCGCCGTTCACCACCTGGGTGCCGCCGCGCAATGATCCGCTGACGTATTGCACTTCCGGGACTTCGCTGCGGATCGCATCGACGTCGCCGCTGTTGAGGCTCCAGCGACTGCCTTGCGCGAGTCGCGCGCCGCCGCCCTGGCCGCCGGCACTGCCGATGTCGAGGCGCTGCGAACCGAGGCCGGAGACCAGCTTGTCGATTTCCTTCTGGGTGCCCTGGCCGATCGAGACCATGACGATCACGGCGGCAATACCGATGATCACGCCGAGCGATGTCAGCGCGCTGCGCAGCCAGTTGCCACGCAGGGCGGCGAGCGCGGTACGGATGATGTCGAGCCAGCTCATGCGTGCAGGTCCTCGCGCGATCCTTCGTGCAGTTCGCCATCGTGCATGACGTAGACGCGATGGGCGTGCGCGGCGACGTGCGCGTCATGGGTGATCAGCACGACGGTGTGCTGTTCCTGGCTGAGCCTGTTGAACAGCGCGAGGATTTCCTCGCCGGTCTTGCTGTCGAGCGCGCCCGTGGGTTCGTCGGCGAGCAGGATCGGTGGATGGTTGATCAGCGCCCGCGCGATGGCCACGCGCTGCTGCTGGCCGCCGGAGAGTTCGTTGGGGCGATGCCCGGAGCGCTCGCCCAGGCCCACCGCCGCCAGCGCCGCCTGCGCGCGCTCGCGGCGCTCATGGTGCGGCACGCGGGTATAGGCCATCGGCATCGCGACGTTCTCCAGGGCGCTCATGCGCGGCAGCAGGTTGAAGCCCTGGAACACGAAACCGATCTTGTCGCGGCGCAACGCCGCGAGCTCTTCGGCATCGAGCGTCGAGACATCGACGCCATCGCAGGCGTAGGTGCCGCTGCTCGGCGTGTCGAGGCAGCCGATCAGGTTCATCAGCGTCGACTTGCCCGAACCCGACGGCCCCATGATCGCGACGAATTCGCCGCGCTCGATGCGCAGGTTCACCCCGCGCAACGCAATCACTTCCGCCGCGGTGCCGGGCGAATAGACCTTGCGCAGGTCGTGTGTCGCGACGACCGGCGGCGTGTCGCCTGCGGGACTCATTTCTTCGCCTGCACCGCGCTGTCCGCCGACTGCTGCCCGGTGATGGCGAGATCGCCTTCCTTCACGCTGCCGCTGACTTCGATATTGCTGCCGTCGGTGGCGCCAAGGCGCACCATCACGCGCTGCGGATTGCCATCGACCAGCAGGTAGATCGCGGCGCGACGTGCGTTCATCAGATCGCTCAGGCCGGCGTCCCACTTGGCTTTCTGCGCCGGATCGAGGGTCGTGGTGAACGCGGCGAACTGTTGCTGGAAGCGCTCACGCATGCGCGAGCGCATCTGCGCCTGCTGTTGGGCGTTGCCGCCGCCGGAACCACTGCGCGGGGGGCCACCCGGACCGCCGCCGAACAGCTTGCTGCCGCCGCCCTGCTGCGAGGACTGCTGCTGCGCCTGTTGCATGCGTTCGGCCGTGCGCTTCTTCATCTCCGCCATCGCCGCATCGAAAGCGGCCTGCTGCTCCGGCTTCAACTGCAGGCCGGCAACGATCTTGGTGATGTCGTCGCCCATGCCGGCGCCACCGCGTCCGCCACCCTGCCCGAAGCCAGCCTGCTGTCCCTGCGCACCGCTGTCTTCATCGGAAGGCTTGTAGCGAAGCGCGGCGTTGGCGACGCGCAGCACGTTCGGCTGGCGGCTCACTTCGATCTCGGCGTTGACGGTCAAGCCCGGCAACAAGGTGCCGTCGCTGTTGTCGACGGTCACCAGCACCGGATAGGTCACGACGTTGTTGGTGGTGGTCGCGGCCATCTGCACTTGCGAGACCACGCCGCTGAACTGGCGGTTGGGGAAGGCGTCGACGGTGAAATTGACGTTCTGCCCGGCCTTGACCTGGCCGATGTCGGACTCGTCCACCGTCAGCTGGATCTTCATCTTCGACAGATCCTCGGCGATGGTGAACAGCGTCGGCGCCTGCAGGCTGGCCGCCACCGTCTGGCCCGGTTCAACCGCGCGCGTCAGCACCACGCCATCGACCGGCGAACGAATCACCGTGCGATCGAGGTTGAGCCGCGTGGTCTGCGTCGATGCGGTCTGCTGGCGAATCGCGGCCTGCGCGCTGTTGACCTGGGCCTGGGCCTGCAACATCGCCGCACGGGCCTGGTCGACATCGGACTGCGCCACCAGCTTCTGCGCGCCGAGTCGCGCATTGCGCTGGTAAACCAGCGTCGCGTTGGCCAGCGTTGCCTGGTTCTGCTTCAGTTGCGCCTGCGCGCTGGCGATCTGGGCATTGCCCTGGACGATCTGCGTCTCGTAGGTCGAGGGATCGATCCTGGCGATCACCTGGCCCTTCTTCACCTTGGAATTGAAGTCGACCAGCACCTCGGTGAGCTGGCCGGAGACCTGGCTGCCGACGGTGACGGTTGAGATCGCCGACAACGTGCCGGTCGACGAAATCGAAACGCGGATGTCGCCACGATCGACCGCCTGGGTGCGATAGCCGGTCTGGCCGGAAGCCGCGCGATGCTTGAACCACCACGCACCGCCACCGAGCAACACGACCACGCCGAGCACGACGGGGATCCAGGGGAACGATTTGCGGGTGCGCGGCCGCGCGGGGCTGGGAGTCGGCATCAGGTTCGTAAGAGTCGGTTTGGGGGTGAACGCCCGGCGCATGCGCCGGTTGACCTTGCATTATTCAGGCAAAACGCAGGATCGCGGTGGTCCCCGTGCCCGCTTTGCTGTCCAACGTCACAGTCCAGCCCATGCGCTCGACCAGCCGGCGAACGACATTCAGGCCCAATCCCCTGGACTCGGTGCGGGCGGTATCGGCACGGAAGAACGGCTCGAACACCCGCGCCAGGGTCGCGGCATCCATGCCCACGCCGGTATCGCGGATCTCGATGCGCTCGATCTCGACCGTCACCAGGATTTCGCCCTGTTCGGTGAAATCGCAGGCGTTCTGCAGCAAGTGCCCAAGCACGACGCCGGGCAGTCGTGGCGGCGCATCGACCACCGGATAGGCATTGACCTGCAGGCGCAGCGCGACCGGCTTGTCTTCCAGCCGCTCGCCGGCACGCTTGACTTCGGTCTCGACCACTTCGGCCAATGAAGTCTCGGTGACATCGATCGGCGAGCGCGGATCGCGCGCCAGCAGCAGGAAGGCATCCACGAGCCCCTCGATCTGCTGCGACTGTTCCTGGATGCGGCCCACCGCACGGGTGCCGCGGGTGCTGAGCCCTTCCTCGCCCTGCAGCAGGTCGCCGGCCATCCGGATCACGGTCAGCGGCGTGCGCAACTCATGGCTGGCATCGCGGGTGAAATCGCGCTCGCGGCGCACGAAGGCGTCCATGCGCGAGGTCATGTCGATCAGCGCATGGCGCAGGCGTTCGACTTCGTCCAGCGGATCATGGATCGCCGACGCTTCGATCAATCCCTGTGGCGTGGTCGATTCCGGGCGCCAGCGCTCCGCCGCGTGCGACAGGCGCTCGAGCGGCGCCATCATCCTCTGGAAACGGCGATGCCCCAGCCACGACAGCGTCGCGATCGCGATCAACGACAAGGTCGCGGCCAGCGCGGTCAGCCAGCTCACCATGCGGTTGACGAAGGATGGCTCCACCCGCAGGTACAACCGTCCTTCCGCGTGCTCGCCGACATACACCATGCTGTCGCCATCGGGATCGCGATGGAATCCCGGCGACGTCACCCGCAGCTGTGGCGGCACCGCATCCGGTTGCTTGCCGGCGGGAACGAACCATGCCTGGTAGCCGAATCCGCTCGGCAACGGCTTGGCCGGATCGCGCTGGACCAGGTCCCACATGCGATCGCTTTCGGTGCGGATGCGATCGCGCAACAAGCCTTCCGCCAGCAAGCGGCTGCCGAGGAACGTGCCGACCAGCACCAGCACCACGGCGATGATTCCCTGCAATAGGAAAACATCGCGAATGCGGGATTTCAGCTGTTTCGGCGTCGACGCCATGCTCAGGACGGCGGCTGGTTGATGTCGGCGATGCGGTAGCCCGCGCTCTGGACGGTGTGCAGCAACTGCTTGTCGAACGGCTTGTCGATGATCTTGCGCAGGTTGTAGAGATGGCTGCGGAGGGTATCGGAATCCGGCAGGCTGTTGCCCCAGATTTCGCGTTCGATCTCGTGGCGGCCGACCACGCGCGGCGATTCGCGCATCAGGATCGTCAGCAGTTTCAGGCCGATCGGGGACAGCAGCAGTTCGCTTCCGCCACGGGTCGCGCGCAGGCTGGCGGGATCGAGCACGAGGTCGCCGACCTTCAGCACTTCCGAACCGACCTGGCGACGCTCGCGGCGGATCAGCACGCGCAGGCGCGCCTCCAGCTCCTGGATGGCGAAGGGCTTGGTCAGGTAGTCGTCGGCGCCGGCGGAGAGGCCGGTCAGTTTCTCTTCCAGGGTGTCGCGGGCCGTCAGCATCAGGATTGGCGTCGACTTGCGCGCCTCTTCCCGCAGCTTGCGGCAGACCTCGACGCCGTCCATCCGCGGCAGCATCAGGTCGAGCACGACCACGTCATATGCATTCTCGAGCGCCAGCCGATAGCCATCCAGGCCGTCCTGGGCGTAATCGACCTCGAAGCCCTTGCTCTCGAGATATTCGCCGATCATCTCCGAAATGTTGCGATTGTCTTCGACAATGAGGACAAGTCCTCCATCTTGCTGTTGCGTCATGGCAACCCCTGTCTTTTCAGCTTTGTGAAGAAGACTGCCGACCGGTTTGTGGACGATGGGTGAAGGCCATGTGTCACATTCAGCTTTGTGTAAGCTCGTCGCGCTTGACCTCGCCCCACAGGCGCTCCTGGCCTTCCAGCCCGAGGGCCGCGAAGTCCCGGCCCTGCCCTGCGGCCAGCGCCTCCATTGCCCGGAAACGCCGCTCGAACTTGGCATTGGCCCCGCGCAGGGCGTTGCCGGGATCGATCCCTGCGTGACGGGCCAGGTTGGCCGCGACGAACAGGACATCGCCCAGCTCCTCGCACAAATGACCTTGGTCGCGCTCGCCGCGGTCGAACTCGGCTTCCAGCTCGTCCAGCTCCTCGCGCAGCTTGGCGAAGACCGGGCGGTGGTCCGGCCAGTCGAAGCCCGTACGCGCTGCCCGCGATTGCAGCTTCACGGCGCGCTGCCACTCCGGCAACCCCCGCGCGATCCCGGCCAGCGCGGAGGTGTCGGCCTCGCCCTTCGCCGCGCGTTCGGCAGCCTTCTGTTTCTCCCATGCCCGCGTCTGGGCATCGGCGTCCTCGACGCTGGCGCCGGCGAACACATGGGGATGGCGACGCACCATCTTGTCGCAGATCGCGACGACGACGTCCTCGAACTTGAACGCACCGGCTTCTTCCGCCATCCGTGCGTGGAAAGCCACCTGCAGCAACAGGTCGCCGAGCTCGTCGCGAAGATCGGCCATGTCGCCGCGCTCGATCGCATCGGCGACTTCGTAGGCTTCCTCGATGGTGTACGGCGCGATGGTCGAGAAATCCTGCTCGAGGTCCCACGGGCAACCGCCATTCGGATCGCGCAGGCGCGCCATGATCGCGATCAGCTGCTGGATATCGCCATTCGGCGCGTCATTCGTCATCGTCATCATTCCAGCCAGTCGTGCCACGGCAATGCGGGATCGCCCATCGCCATGAAATCGCCGTTGAGCAAGGTGTCGCGGCGGTTGTAGCGCAGCGGCCGGCCTTGCGGATCCAGCACCGCGCCACCGACGCCCTCGACGATGGCCTGTCCCGCGGCGGTGTCCCATTCGCTGGTGGGGCCAAAACGCGGATAGAGATCGATGGCGCCTTCGGCGATCCTGCAGAACTTGAGCGCGGAACCGCATGCCACGGTGTCGACGTCGCCGATGCGATCGATCAGCGCCTGCGTGCGTGCATCGCGGTGCGAGCGACTCGCGGCCACGCGCAACGGGCCATCGCCGCGCTGATAGTGCAACGGAACATCAACGCCGTTCTCGCGCCGCCATGCCCCCTGCCCCGGTGCGCCATACCAGAGCAGCCCGCTGACCGGTTGCTGGATCAAGCCGAAGACCGCGACATCGCCCTCGATCAACGCGATGCAGATGCAGAACTCGCCGTTGCGCTTGACGAATTCGCGGGTACCGTCGAGCGGATCGACCAGCCACAGGCGCGACCAGTCGCGACGCCGCGCCTTGTGTGCATCCGGCGATTCTTCCGACAGCACCGGGATGTCGGGCGTGAGCGCCGTCAAGCCGTCGACGATGCAACGATGCGAGGCGAGATCGGCTTCGGTGAGCGGGCTGGCGTCAGCCTTGCGGGTGACGTCGAAGGCATCGGCATAGACCGCAAGGATGCGTTGCGCCGCCTGCTGCGCCAACGCGGCGACGCCGTCGCGAAGCCCTGCATCAACGATCATCCGTGCTTCGCCAGCCATTCGCGGGCGATGAACAATCCCGCCAGACTGCGACCTTCCGAGCTGTCGTCGCGCAATGCCAGCTCGCCGAGATCGGCCAGCTTCCACGGCACCACTTCCAGTTCTTCCGGCTCGTCGCCCTGCAGCTTCGCCGGGTAGAGATCGCGCGCCAGCACCAGCGCGGTCTGGTGTTCCATGTAGGTCGGCGCCAGGCTCAGCATGCGCATCACCTCGATGCGGCGTGCACCATAGCCGGCCTCTTCCATCAATTCGCGATTCGCGGCTTCCTCGGCGGTTTCGCCGTCGTCGATCCGACCCTTCACCAGCCCGAGCTCGTAACGATGCACGCCGGCGGCGTACTCGCGCACCAGCAGCACCGTCTCGTCATCGAGCATCGGCACCACGGCGACCGCGCCGGGACCGGGGGCCAGCACGCGATGGAAGATGCGGCGCTCGCCATTGCCGAATTCGAGGTCGACGTCCTCGACGATGCGGCCGCGTCCGTCGTCGCGCTGGCGGCGGGCATGGACGATGGGGAGGCGTTGGCTCATGACGAGACCTGCCAGCCACTCCGGGCGATAATCAGCGGATGTCGAACGTTGTCCATGAGCCAGTGATGATAGCCGAGCACGACCTCGTCGAACGCGACCTGGCCGCTGTCTGGCACCCATGCACGCAGATGCGCGAACACCCCGGCTTGCTGCCGCTGGTTCCGGTGGTGCGCGGGGAAGGCGCATGGCTGGTCGGCGCCGATGGCCGTCGCTATCTCGATGCGGTATCGAGCTGGTGGACCAATATCCACGGACACGGCGAACCGCGCATCGCCGCGGCGATCGCCGAACAGGCGCGCACGCTCGAACATGTGCTGCTGGCCGGGTTCACCCATCCGTCGGCGATCGCCCTGGCCGAGCAACTGCTGGCGCGCGCGCCGCGACAGGCAGGGCGCGATCCGCTGGCGAAAGTGTTCTACGCCGACAACGGTTCGGCGGCGGTGGAAGTCGCGTTGAAGATGGCCTTCCACTGGTTCCGCAATCGCGGCGAAACGGAGCGCCACAAGTTCATCGCGTTGCACAACGGCTATCACGGCGAAACGCTGGGCGCACTCGCGGTTGGCGACATTCCGTTGTATCGGCGCATCTACGCGCCGCTGTTGGCGGAAGCGATCTTCGCGCCATCACCCGATGCCTACGATGCCCGCCCGGGCCAGACCGCCGAGGCGTGCGCACTGGAAGCGGCCGACGTGCTGGCCAGCCTGCTCGACGTGCATGGGCAGGAGGTTTGCGCGCTGATCGTCGAACCGTTGCTGCAATGCGCGGGCGGCATGCGCATGCACCACCCCGCATATCTCAGGCGCGTGCGCGAACTTTGCGATGCCCACGGCATCTTCCTGATCGCCGACGAGATCGCCAGCGGCTTCGGCCGTACCGGCACGCTGTTCGCCTGCGAGCAGGCCGGCATCCAGCCCGACCTGATGTGCGTGTCGAAAGGCCTGACCGGCGGCTTCATGCCGCTGGCCGCGACACTGGCGACGCAGGCGATCTACGACGGTTTCCTCGATGATTCGCGCGAACGCGCCTTCCTGCATTCGCACAGCTACACCGGCAATCCGCTGGGCTGCGCCGCCGGGCTGGCGTCGTTGGCGATCTTCGACCAGGACGACGTGCTCGAACGCAATCGCACGACGTCAATGCGGATGGGCGAACTCGCGAAAGACATCGCCGCCCTGCCCCACGTCGCCGATGCCCGCCAGTGCGGCATGGTCGTCGCCTTCGAACTCACCCGCGACGGAAACAAGACGACACCATTCGATCCATCGCTGCGCATCGGATTGCAGGCCTATCGCGCGGCACTCGCCCGTGGCGTGGTGCTGCGCCCGCTCGGCGACATCCTCTACTGGATGCCGCCCTATTGCATCGATGACGACGCGCTCGCGCAACTCGCCGACGTCACCGCCACGACCATTCGCGAGGTCACCGCATGCGCCTGACCCGCGTTCATGTCGACGCCGGATTGCGCGCTGGCGCGGAGCTCGCGCTGCCGGAAACATCCGCGGCGCATTTGACCCGCGTATTGCGCCTTCAGGCCGGCGACAGTTGCGTGGTCTTCGACGGCCGTGGCCATGAAGCCGATGCGCAACTCGTCGCGATCGACAAGCGCGGAGCCAGGGTGCGGATCGGCGAGGTGCGCACGCCCGCCAATGAATCGCCATTGCGCATCACCCTGCTGCAGGGCGTGGCGCGCGGCGAGAAGATGGACCTGATCCTGCAAAAGGGCACGGAACTCGGCGTCACTGCGTTCGCACCGGTTTTCAGCGATCGCAGCGAAGTGAAACTGGATGGCGCGCGCGCCGCCAAGCGCCTGGAACACTGGCGCGGCGTGGTGGTCTCCGCCTGTGAACAAAGCGGTCGCGCGCTCGTGCCGGACGTGCAGCCACCAGTGTCGCTGGCGAATGCACTGGCGACTTTGGCGCCAACGGTACGACTGCTGCTGGATCCGGTCGCGTCGATGAATTTCCGGACGGTGCTCGCGACGGATCAACGCGACATCGTGCTGGCAGTCGGTCCCGAAGGCGGCTGGTCGCCGCAGGACCGTTCACTGCTGGAAGCACAAGGCTTCCTCGGCGTCCGCCTCGGCCCGCGCGTGCTGCGCACGGAAACTGCAGGGCTGGCCGCAATCGCGGCGATGCAGGCACTACACGGCGATTTTGATTAAGCGGCTTCGGGCAGCTCGCTGCGCAGGCGCGATTCGACCGCATCCATGTCCGGCACCACCGCATTCTCGTCATTGATGGCGACGCGCGCGAAGATGCAGCTTCCCGGTTCCGAGGATTCGGCCAGCGTTTCCAGCGTTGCTTCCGACAGGCTCATCAGGCGCGGGAAGCCGTCGGCCAGGAAGGCGAAGTACGGCAGGCGCGCATGGCCTCCCGGTGCTTTCACCACCAGCACGCGGCGACGGCCGCCAGCGGCAGCAGGCCCGGCGGATGCACTGCCATCGAGCCGCGAGAAATCGACCAGCGGCACCTGCCAGCCGCGCCAGCGCACGCGCCCCAGCAACCATGTCGGCGCATTGGCGATCGGCTCCGGATCGGAATAGGACAAGACTTCGGCGACGGCGGCGTTGGGCAGCAGCAACTGGCTGCCGGCCGCCTGGATCAGCACGCCACGCAGGCTGTTCGGAAGTTCGTTCATGGCTGCCTCATGCGTGCCAACGTGCGTTGAGTTTCTGCGCCAGCACCAACGGCTCGGCGATTTCGGCACCACGCGCGGCAACGATCGCCGGCACCGCGTGGTCGAAACAGCCATGCTCGGCCTGGGTCGCGACCCAGGCCCCGGCGACCTTGAAGCGCAGCGCTTCTTCGATGAAATCGGTGGGTGCGCCGCTCAGCACCAGCAATGCGCTGTCGGCCGGATCGAGCCTCGAGGTGACGTCGGCGAATCCGCGCACCTGCGGCATGTCGACGAATGCCAGTCCACCGGCACCCTCTTCCAGGCCCACCGAAGTCGGCAACACGTAAACCGTGTTGTCTTCCATCGCCATGCCTGGGGCCGCCAGCTGCACCTTCAGGCGCGTGGCACGCTCCATCTGGCGCGCAAGGCGATCGTAGTTGCCGGCGTCGAGGTGTTGCTGGATCAGGATCGGGCGCGGGAAATCGTCCTGCAACTGGCCGAGCAGCGCGCGCAGTGGATCGGGTCCGCCGACACCGGCGACGATCAACACCGCACCTCGCGTTCCGGTGATGCTCAGGGTCGATGCCGGCCCGCCACTCTCGGCGACTTCGAGCCCGATGGTGCCGTCATCGACCATCGACATGCCGTCCAGGCGCGATGCGCTGCCCGCCATCGGTGTCGCAGGCGGCGGGGCGGCCGGGGCGTCGTCGTGATCGATCAGCGACCAGGTTTCGTGCAGCGGCGCCGCCTTCATGTCAGGCGCATCCATGCTCGCGGCCGAAGCCAGTTTGAGTGGCTGCGCGTCGGTCGACGGTGTCGGCTCCAGCGCAATCACGTCGCCATGCGGATGCGCGATGTCGTCAACCGGGTCAAGGGCTTCCAGCGGTTCCAGCGGAATGGCCTCGGCATCGGGCAAGTGATGCGCGGCGTCCATGAACATGGAGGGATCGAAAGCCTCGACATGGTGTTCGCCGCCACCATGCGGGATCCGCTTCACGGGCTCAAGGTAATCGAGGCCATCGTTGGCGAAATCGACTGCGGCTGCCGCCGGCGCCTTCTCTTCGGAATGCACTGGCGCCCAGTCGTGGCCTTCCAGCCCCGGCGCCTGTTCCGGCTGCGCCGGCACTTCGGTCATCCCGACGATTTCGATCGGTGCCTCGACGAAATCCTGATGCTCCACCACCAGGGTCTCTGCAGCTTCGGATGCCTGCGTCGCGGCCTCGTGTTCCGGTTGCGCGGGCGCATCGTCCAGCAGCATGTGCACCGATGCCTCGGGCATCGGCGCATGTTGTTCTTCCGGCACCGACATTACGGCCGCCTCGATAGGGTCCGGCCGTTCCGGTTCCGGTTCCGGTTCGGGCTGTTCCGCCTTCGGCTTCAGCGCGTCGCGCGGCAACGGCGCGACGAACCCTGCGTCATCGCCATGCCCTTCCGGCAACACGTCATGGCTGCCGCGCAGCTTTGCAGACAGATGCCTGCCCCAGCGCGCGAGGTCCCAGCCCTGGCGCGATGCCAGCACGCTCGCTTCCTCGAACAGGAGCTCGATGCCGGGATCATCGAACAATGCGTCGAAACGCGCATCAAGCGCTTCTTCCACGCCCGGCTCCATCAGCACCACGACATTGCGCGGCGACTGCGCCTGGACCTGCGCGGCATCCCCCTGCACGGGATCCACCACCAGCGCGATGTCGGCGCCGGCTTCGCGCAGCGCCGCCTCCAGGCGATCGCGCAGTTCGCCCGGACGGCCCAACAGGACAGTGGCGTGGCGGTCAGCGCTCACCAGACAACTCAAGCAGTTCGGACACGTTGCGCATCAGTTCCGGCTCCTGGTACGGCTTGCCGAGGTAGCGGTTGACGCCGATTTCGAATGCGCGCTCGCGGTGCTTCTCGCCGGTACGCGAAGTGATCATGATGATCGGCACGTCGCGCAGTCGGGCGTCGCGGCGCATCTGCGTCGCCAGCTCGTAGCCGTCCATGCGCGGCATTTCGATGTCGAGCAGCATCAGGTCGGGCACGCGCTCGGCCATCCGCTCCAGCGCATCGACGCCATCCTTCGCGGTCATCACTTCGTAGCCATTGCGTTCCAGCACGCGACCGGTGACCTTGCGCATGGTGACGGAATCGTCCACCACCATCACCACCGGAACCACGTGGGTCTCGGCGGCTTCGTGCGCCTGCACCGCCGCCTCGGCTTCCACTTCGTGCTGCGGACGCGCAGCGTAACGGCGAGCCAGCGGCGCGACGTCGAGGATGACCACGACCGAGCCGTCGCCCATGACGGTTGCGCCGAAAATGCCGGGGATCGATGCCAGCTGCGGACCGAGCGGCTTCACCACGATTTCGCGGTTGCCGAGGATCTGGTCGACGCCGACCGCCGCCTTCAGTTCACCGGAACCGATCAGCAGCAGCGGCACCTGCAGGTGTTCTTCCGCCTTGAGCATCGGCTGGCCAAGCAGCAAGCCGAGATCGAAGACGGTGAACTCTTCGCTGCCGTAGCGATGCTGCGCGCCGCTGGCGTACTCGCCGCGCGAGATGCGGCTGACGCCGCGCACCGAAGCAATCGGCACCGCGTAGGTGGTTTCACCGATGCGCACGAACACCGCCTGCGTCACCGCCATCGTCTGCGGCAGGCGCAGCGAGAAGCGGGTGTTCTTGCCGGTTTCCGAGGCGATGTCGAGCGAACCGCCGAGCTGGCGGATTTCGTTGTGGACCACGTCCATGCCGACGCCGCGGCCAGCCAGCTGGCTGACTTCGCTGGCGGTGGAGAAGCCCGGCTGGAGGATGAAGCGGTCGATCTCCTCGCCGGCGACATCCGCGCCTGGCTGCAGCAGGCCGCGTTCCTCGGCGCGCGCACGGATCGCCTTGCGGTTGATGCCGGCGCCGTCGTCGTGGATGGCCAACACCACTTCCGAACCTTCGTGGCGCACGTTGATCTCGACGCGGCCTTCTTCAGGCTTGCCGGCGGCGCGGCGTGCCTTCGGCGATTCGATGCCGTGGGCGAGCGCGTTGCGCAGGACATGTTCAAGCGGCGCGGTCATGCGCTCGAGAACGTTGCGGTCGAGTTCGTTCTCCGCGCCGGTCACCAGCAACTGGGCCTGCTTGCCGGTTTCGCCGGCGGCCTGGCGAACCACGCGGCGCAGGCGCGGCAGCACGGTCTCGAACGGCATCATGCGCGTGCGCATCAAGCCTTCCTGGAGATCGGTCGACACGCGCGACTGCTGGCGCAGCAGCGCTTCGTACTGGCGGGTCAGGTCTTCCAGCGAACCCTGCAGCGTCGACATGTCGGACGCCGATTCGTTGAGGCCGCGGGTCAGCTGCTGCAGCGTCGAATAACGATCGAGTTCCAGCGGGTCGAACGCGGGGTTGTGCGCTTCCTGTTCGCGATGGTGGCGGGCGACGATCTGCGCTTCCGTTTCCAGGTCGAGGCGGCGCAGCTGGTCGCGCAGACGCAGGTTGGTCTGCTCCATTTCGCCCATCGCCGCGCGGAACGCGCCGAGCTGCTGCTCCAGTCGCGAGCGATAGATCGCCACTTCGCCGGCGTAGTTCACCAGGCGTTCCAGCAGGTCGGCGCGGATGCGCACCTGTTCCTGCGAACGCACCTGGCCGCCTTCCGCGGTTTCGCGGTCGAGCGCGGTCTCCATGATCGGCGCCGACAGTTCCGGCAGCACGGCCTTCGCCGGTTCGGCGGCAGTCTCGGCGTCCGGCGTCGCCGCGATGATGCCGCGCGCGCGCGCGGTCATCTGCGCGACCAGCTCGCCTGGCGTCTGCGACGACTTGCGGGCGGCCACGCGTTCGGTCATCGCACGCAGGGTGTCGAGGCCGCGTTCCAGCAAGGGCACGCCATCGCTGCCAAGCTGGGTGCGGCGTTCCGCCACCGACTCCAGCAGCGTTTCCATCGAGTGGCCGAGGTCGCCGATCGACATCACGCCGGCCATGCGAGCGCCACCCTTCAGGGTGTGGAGATCGCGCTGCAACGCCGTGACCGTTTCGAGGTCTTCCGGATTGCCGCGCAGGCGCGCCAGCAGGCTGTCGGAATTGTCGAGCAGGTCGTTGCTTTCCTCGACAAAGATGTCGAGCAATTCGTGGTCGAGGCTGGCGACATCGAGCGGATGCTCGGGTCCGAGGTCGACGCCATGGGTATGCGTCGCAGCGGCCGGCGCCAGTTGCGTGGTTTCGACATGTTCCTCGTGGGCGACGTCGGCGGCACCGGCGATCGCGGCCGCGGTCAGCGCCGCAACGACTTCGGCAGTTTCGCCTTCGTGCGCCGAGGCCTGCGCCTGTTCGTGCTCGCGGCGGGCCTGTTCGGCATATTCGGCTTCGAGGCGGGCGTATTCGGCTTCTTCTTCGGCCTGGACACGGGCACGTTCGGCTTCGGCGCGTTCGGCTTCGACACGTTCGGCTTCGACACGTTCGGCTTCGACGCGTTCGGCTTCGACGCGTTCGGCTTCGACGCGTTCGGCTTCGACACGTTCGGCTTCGACACGTTCGGCTTCGACACGTTCGGCTTCGACACGTTCGGCTTCGACGCGTTCGGCTTCGAGGCGCTCGGCTTCGGCGCGTTCGGCTTCGGCACGTTCGGCTTCGGCACGTTCGGCTTCGGCACGTTCGGCTTCGGCACGTTCGGCTTCGGCACGTTCGGCTTCGACGCGT
>JAFEBX010000013.1 GCA_018242425.1 Pseudomonadota bacterium | reverse complement strand
GCGAGCTGGTGTGTCATGGCCCAGTGTAGGCACTACCGTACGGTTCCGTCAAAGTGCGTATGGTGCTGCACTGCAGCTTGACGAACGCGAATTTCATTCAATACGTATAAGTATGGAAAAGGACGCGGGCTTGGTATACGCTCACGTTCATTCATTCAATTGTTTGAATTCCAGCGGAGCCGCCATGAGCATCGTTCTCCCCCTCCTCGCCCTCGTGATCGCAACCGGCATCGCGGCCTATCACCGCTGGAGCCTGGCGCTGTGGCTGGCACTGGTGGCTGCATTCTTGTTGGTCGCCTGGTTCTTCAGCGGCAATTCGACGCTCACCATCACGCTGATGGTGCTGGCCGCCATCGCGGCGATTCCGTTGCTGGTGCCGGCCATCCGCAAATCGCTGGTGACGACGCCGCTGCTCAAGTTCTATACGCGGATCCTGCCGCCGTTGTCCGATACCGAACGCACCGCCCTGGAAGCGGGCACGGTCGGCTTCGAAGGACAGCTGTTCTCGGGCATGCCCGACTGGTCGCAGTTGCTGAAGTTGCCGAAGCCGGAATTGACGGCCGAGGAACAGGCATTCCTGGATGGTCCGTGCGAAGAGCTGTGCCGCATGACCGACAACTGGGAAATCGACCACGTCCGCGCCGACCTGCCGCCGCAGATGTGGGACTACGTCAAGCGCAACAAGTTCTTTGGCCTGAACATCCCGAAGGAATACGGCGGCCTCGGGTTCTCGGCGCTGATGAACCACAAGGTGATCCAGAAGCTGGCATCGATTTCGTCGGTGGTGAGCTCGACGGTCGGCGTGCCGAATTCGCTGGGCCCGGCGGAATTGCTGATGCACTACGGCACCGACGAGCAGAAGGCGCACTACTTGCCGCGCCTGGCCGACGGTCGCGAAGTGCCGTGCTTCGCGCTGACCGGTCCGTTCGCCGGTTCCGACGCGACCTCGATCCCCGACTACGGCATCGTCTGCAGCGGCGAATGGAACGGCGCCAAGGTGCTCGGCGTGCGCCTGACGCTCAACAAGCGCTACATCACGCTGGCGCCGGTGGCGACGCTGATCGGCGTGGCCTTCCGCATGTACGACCCCGACGGACTGCTGGGTGATAAGAGGGACATCGGCATCTCGCTGGCACTGGTGCCGCGCGATTCCGAAGGGCTGGAAATCGGCCGTCGCCACTTCCCGCTCAACTCGCCGTTCCAGAACGGCCCGATCCGCGGCAAGGACGTGTTCGTGCCGCTGTCGCAGCTGATCGGTGGCGAAGACTACGCCGGCCAGGGCTGGCGCATGTTGATGGAATGCCTGTCGATCGGCCGTTCCATCACCCTGCCCTCCACTGCCAGCGGCGGCGCCAAGATGGGCGCGGTCGTCACCGGCAGCTATGCACGCATCCGCAAGCAGTTCGGCCTGTCGATCGGCCGCTTCGAAGGCGTCGAGGAAGCGCTCGCGCGCATGGGCGGCCATGCCTACGCGATCAGCGCGCTGTCGCAGGCGACTGCCGCGGCCGTCGCGCGCGGCGAAAACCCGGCGGTGCCTTCGACCATCTCCAAGTACCACTGCACGACCATGGGCCGCGAAGTGGCCAAGGACGTGATGGACGTGATCGGCGGCAAGGGCATCATCCTCGGCCCGCGCAATTTCGCCGGCCGCGCCTGGCAGGCATCGCCGGTGGCGATCACGGTGGAAGGCGCCAACATTATGACGCGCTCGCTGATGATCTTCGGCCAGGGCGCGATCCTCTGCCATCCGTGGGTGATGAAGGAAATGAAGGCGACCCAGATCGCCGACGCCAGCGAACGCATCACCGCTTTCGATGGCGCGCTGTTCGGGCACATCGGGGCGGCGATCTCCAATGCCGTGCGCAGCCTGTGGTATGGCCTGACGTGGTCGCAGTTCGGCAAGGCGCCGGGCGACGATTACACGCGCCGTTACTACCGCAAGATGAATCGCTACTCCGCCAATCTCGCGGTGATGGCCGACGTCTCGATGCTGATGCTCGGCGGCAAGCTGAAGTTCAAGGAATCGCTGTCGGGCCGCCTCGGCGACGTGCTGAGCGAGCTCTACATCGCCAGCAGCATGCTCAAGCGCTACGAAGACGAAGGCCGCCCGGCCAGCGACCAGCCGTTGCTGGCCTGGGCCTTCCACGACGCAGTCAACAAGATCGAAACCGCACTGTCGGGCGCGCTGCGCAACTTCCCGGTGCGCCCGGTGGCGTGGTTGCTGTGGCCGATCATCTTCCCGTGGGGCCGCCGCGCGCAGGCACCGAGCGATCGTCTCGGCCACAAGGTGGCGAGCCTGCTGATGACGCCGTCGGATGCACGCGACCGTCTGGCCGAAGGCGTGTTCACCACGCCCGGCGAGAACAATCCGGCCGGCCGCATCATCAGCTACCTGCCGAAGTTCGTGATGGCGGAACCGGTCGAGCGCAAGTTCATGAAGGCGCTGAAGAACAGCGACATCGAGGCACTGGAGTTCGAGGATCAACTCGTCGAAGGCGTGCGCGAAGGCTGGATCACGTCCGAGGAAGCCGACCAGTTGCGCGAGCTGCGGACGATGACGCTCGACACCATCATGGTCGACGATTTCGATCCGGAAGAACTGCGTTCCGCCGGTTATCGCGACCTGGTTGCGCGCGAGCAGCAGTCACCTCGGGCAGTCGCATAAGGCACGGCGCCGGCTTGGTGGGCTTTCCGCTTCTCTCCCAGAAGGCCACAACACGCGCGCTCGTCGGGTCGCCAGCCCGGTAAGCGGGCGTTGCGCGTCATGGATGACGCGCACGAGCCTACATGGATGTATTCACGGCGTCCCGCGCACCGGATCTGGTGACCCGCCGAGACAGCGCGTGCTAGTGCCCACCACTCCGCAACGTCAGGCGCGAGATCTCCGGGTAACGCCCCATCCGCAACGGCAGCCAACTGGTGCCGATGCCCGGCGACACGAACAACGTGCGATCGCCGACGTGGTACTCGCCACTCAAGGCCACAGATCGCGGACGGAACTTCGACGGCGTGCGCAGCCCGAACGGATTCACCTGGCCGCCATGCGTATGCCCCGCCAGCACCAGTGAGGTGTAGGCCGGCAACTTCAGGAACATCTCGGGCTCGTGCTCGAGCGCGACGGTCGGCAAACCCGGGTCGATGCGCGCATAGGCTGCCAGCGGTTGCGGCTTGCCGGCGGTGAGGTCGTCGACGCCGACCAGGTTGAAACCGCAATCGCGAACGCCGACGCGGGTCGACTCGTTTTCCAGTACATGGATGCCGACGCGTTCGAACTCGCGCGCCACCCGTGGCCCGCCGTCCCACCAGTCATGGTTGCCGAGTACCGCATAGACAGCTTTCTTCTGCGTCAGCGGCGCCAGGTGATTGGCGATCGTCGCCGGATCGACATGCTTCCCCAGCACCACGCTGAGGATCACGTAGTCACCGGTGAACGCCACCACGTCGGAATCACTCGCGGACAATTTGGCGACGATGCGATCGACATTGTCGATGCCGTTCATCCACGACCCGGTATGGAGATCGGTGACCTGGTCGATGCGCAGCCCATCGCATTGCGCCGGCCAGTTCGCCAGCCGCAGGGTGTAATCGCGCTCGACAAGCTGGCGCGGCTCCCACAACCAGGCGTAGAGGCCGCAGACAACGAGGACCACCGTGACCACCAACGACGCGCGCCACAGCCAGCGGCGCTCGCGCAGGACGGTCGCTGGATCGAGTGGCGGATCTTCTTCCGGGACGTCCGGCTCAGTCGGTTCTTGCTGCATTGCGTGCATCCTGCGCCTGCGCGGCTGTACGCCAGCCGATCCATCCGGAGATGGCGATCGCCGCGGCACCGGTCAGGCCAAAGATCGTCCCCGCGGCGCCGACCGATTTCAATGCATTGACCAGCAATGCGCTGGCGACGTCCCCTGCGCGCCAGACCGCGGTATCCACCGCGTTCTTGCCCTTGTAGCGCCAACTGCGCGGCACCAGGGTGTACAGGCTCTCTCGCGCGGGCTGCATCATCCCGTAGGCGGTGGCGCGCGTGACCAGCAGCATCAGCACCACCCACGACAGCGTCGGCAGCAATTCGATCGGCTGGGCGATGAGGTTGCGGAGGAACGGCACGTCGGGGATATGCGCGATCCATGCCGCGGCCTGTTCCTGGCTGATCGCGAAGACCGGCACGTTGGGATTCCCCGACATCGCCATCGCCAGGCACACCACGATGCCAATGACCGCCCACACCGCGATGACCACGCCGGCGCCGACGCGCGGCAACAGGATGCGCGTCGCCGTCAGCTGCAGCAGGATCATGAGCAGGTTGGTGCTCATGTCGAGATCGGCCGCAAAGCGGGTGCGCGCCACGGCATCGTGGAACGTCGCCCTGGAATAATCGGTCACCAGCGCATAGCAGATGGTGCCGACGGCATCGCCCAGCAGCATCAGGATCGCCATGTTGCGCATGAACGGCGTGGTGATGATCTGCTTCAGGCCGTCGAAGATGCCACCACCCACGGGCTGGTTGTGGTGTTGCTTGCCGAGATCATGCCGCTGCGACCAGCGGCCAAGCAGCAACACGCACAACAACGCGATACCGAGCAGACCGGCGGAAACCGCCAAAAGCGGCGCCACGCCGATGACATCGACCAGCACGCGGGTGATCACCGGACCGGCAATCGCACCGATGGTGCCGGCGACGCCGATCAGCGGGAACAGCCGGCGCGCCTGTCCTTCGTCCCAGATGTCGGCCATGAAGCTCCAGAACACCGAGACCACGAACAGGTTGAAGACGCTGACCCAGACGAAGAACACGATGCCGAGCGCACGTGGCGAGATCAGGCCATCGCGCGCGAACAACGGAATGAACGCGACGAGGCAAACCATGAAGAACAGATAAACCACCGGAACCACGACCCGTCGCGGCCAGCGCGCGATCAGCCATGCGAAGACCGGCGTGAGCACAAGCGTGGCCGCGAAGGTGGCGGCGAAGAACCACGGCAACTGGGTGGAACCGACCGCGGCCGCCAGCTGCTCGCGGACCGGCCTGATCACGTAATACGCGGCCAGCACGCAGAAGAAATAGACGAAGGACAGCACCATCGCCGGCCATTCCCCCTGGTGGACGCGCTGTGATTCTGTGACGGGCATCGGCCAAACGCGTTTCGACGTTGCGCGACGTTAACACGGTTGCAAGGAAATTGAAGGCCAGCGCCCCCAGCATGCGAGCCTGGCCTCTCCCGCCCGACCACGCATGCCGAAAACCAAAGCCCTGCTGATCGCCCTGATGCTGTCGGGAACCGTCGGCGCGTATGCCAAGTACAGCACGCCGGACAACCTGCCTCCCGACATCAAGCTGAGGCCACTGGGGCGCACCTGGGTCGCCGCCCATCGTGGCGGTTATTTCGGCTTGCAGAACGTGCAGCGCCAATTCGATGCCACGACCGCAACCGGCGATGCCGACATCCTGGAGATGGACCTGCATGCATCGCGCGACGGCGACGTGTTCGTCTACCACGACGATGATCTTTCGACCAAGAGCACCTGCCATGGCGCGCCGGCGACGCTGACGACCGCGCAGGTCAGCCAGTGCCGCCTGCGCGCCGGCGATCCGTTGCCGCGCTTCGATGAAGTGCTTGCGCACGCCAAGGGCAGGATCATCGTCGATGCCGAGTTCAAGACGATGGACGTGATCGCGCCGGCAATCGCGCTGGCCACACGCGCCAACATGCTCGATCGCGTCTACTTCCAGACCGGGGGCAGCCGCGACAAATACGCGGCGGCGCGCGCGGTATCGAAGGATGCTTTCCTGCAGTTCAAGGCGACCAGTGACGACGACATCGACTGGGTGATCGCGCAGCACGATCCCAAGCTCGCCATCGTCGAGATGAACGCCACCTTCGCCACGCCCGAACGCATCGCCTGGCTGCACCAGGCCGGCAAGCTCGTCTCGGTGAATTCCTGGCGCTACCAGGTGCTGGAAGAACGCTTGACCGCAAGTTGCGACCAGACTTTCCGTCGTGGCATCGACATCGCCGTGACCAACAATCCGGCCAGTTGCAGCGCCCAGCGCGATCCGCATCGTTATTCCAGTGGTCGCCAGGCCCTGCGCGACTTCCTGATGCGCCCGAACGACAAGGGCGACAACGACTGACGGGCACCGGCCAAATCAATGCTTCCTTTGGAATCAAGGTGATACCCGGCGTTTCTCCCCCTGTTCATGCAATTTACAAACGGCGTGACTACACTGCCAGCGACCACTTTGGAAGCTTCGCCGTGAACAATCCGCGTCCCGGGATCCGCCGCATGCGCCAGTCCATGCTGTCCATCCTGATCCCGACGCTGTTGCTCGCCGCGACGACCGCGGGCGCCCAGAACGCCCTGGTCCCCGCACGACCGGATCCGGCACAAGTACTGCCGGCGACGAGCCCTGCAGCGCGGCCATCGACGAACGCTTCGAACACTTCAGTCTCTCCCGACGACCTGCGCGAAGTCGATCGCATCGCACGCGCGCTGGTCGCCGGCGAACGCGTGCCCGGTCTCGCCGTCGCCATCGTCCAGAACGGACAGGTGTTGATGGAGCGCGGCTATGGCGTGACCGATGTCAGCCGGCCGCAACCCATCGATGCCCACACCACCTTCCGCCTTGCATCGCTGTCGAAATCGTTCGCCAGCGCGCTCACCGGCCTGCTGGTCAACGACGGCCGCCTAGCCTGGAACAACACGGTGGTGCGCTACGTGCCCAGCTTCCGCCTGCCTTCCGAAGCCGCGACCCAGAGCGTCACCGTCGCCGACCTGATGAGCCATCGCGTCGGCCTGACCCACAATGCCTACGATCGCGACATCGAAGGCAATGTCGATTACCCGAGCGCAGTGCAGAAACTGGCATCGGCGCCGATGAAGTGCATGCCCGGCCAGTGCTATGCCTACCAGAACGTCGCCTTCAGCCTGATCGGCGACGTGGTGTTCGCCGCCACCGGCAATTTCTATTCCGATGCCGTGCAGACGCGCCTGTTCAAGCCGCTCGGCATGAACGACGCCAGTTATGGCCTGAAGGGCATCGAGTCGAGTCCGCGCTGGGCCAAGCCGCACGTGCGCGGTGGCGGCCGCTGGCGCGCGCTGATGCCCAAGCCGAATTTCTACCAGTTGGCACCCGCCGCCGGCGTCAACGCCAGCATCAGCGACATGGCGCAGTGGATGATCGCCCAGAGCGGCCATCGCCCCGACGTGTTGCCGGCCAACGTGCTCAGCCAGTTGCACACCGCGCAGGTGTCGACGCCGACCGAGCTGCGCGGCAGTGGCTGGCGCCATGAACGCCTCGAGTCGGCTGGCTACGGTTTCGGCTGGCGCGTGATGAGTTACGCCGGCCATCCGCTGTATTTCCACGGCGGCGCCGTGCAGGGTTATCGCGGCGCGATGGCGGTGCTGCCCGACCGCGACCTCGGCCTGGTGATCCTGTGGAACAGCGAGAGCTCGCTGCCTTCGGGACTGATGCCGACCATCCTCGACCGCGCGCTCAACCTGCCGGCGGTGGCATGGGTGCCCAACAGCATCACCGGCGGCACGTCACCGGACATCGCCGGCGGGAATGCCCCCGCGTCCGACAACGACGACAACGGCTCCGGCAAGGACTAGGCAATAAAAAACTCCTCCCCGCGAACGGGAAGGAGTTTCAAGGTATTGCAGATGCGATCGATGATCAGATCATCGGGGTCGGCATCATCGGCAGCGCAGCCGGCTTCTTGGCAGCGCGCTTCTTGCCACCCTTCTTCGCGGCCTTCTTGGCGGCCGGCTTCTTGGCAGCCTTCTTTGCAGTCTTCTTGGCGGCCTTCTTCGCGGTCTTCTTGGCAGCCTTGCGGACGGTCTTCTTGGCGGCCTTCTTCGCGGTCTTCTTGGCAGCCTTGCGGACGGTCTTCTTGGCGGCCTTCT
>JAFEBX010000012.1 GCA_018242425.1 Pseudomonadota bacterium | reverse complement strand
TTGCTTTCAAATCTCCGCGAAGCAACAACACGCGCGCTCAGTGGGTGGCCAGTCCGGTAAGAGGGCATTGCGCCGCATGGATGCGGCGCATGAGCCTACATGGATGTACTTGCGGCGTCCCGCGCGCCGGACTGGCTACCTACTGAGACAGCGCGTGCTTGAGTGCGTCAGACCACCACACCCTCGCGCAGCGCCTTCGGGTTGAGCTGCGCCTTGCGCAGCGCCTCGATGCGGACCGGCAGCGGCGGATGGCTGAGCAGCAGCGCGCCCAGGCCCTGCTTCATGTTGCCGGAGATACCAAAGGCCGCGACCTGCTTGGGCAGCGTCGATTCGCCGTGGTTGGCCTGCAGGCGCTCCAGCGCGGCGATCATCTTGTCGCGCGAGGCCAGCTCGGCGCCTGCGATGTCGGCGCGGAATTCGCGATGGCGCGAGAACCACATCGCGATCATGCTGGCGAACAGACCGAACACCAGCTGCAGCACGTTGACCGTGATCCAGTAACCGATGCCGCCACCACCCTCGCGACGACCGCCACTCAGGTAGCCATCGACGACCTGGCCGACCACGCGCGCAAGCACGATCACGAAGGTGTTGAGCACGCCCTGCAGCAACGCCATCGTCACCATGTCACCGTTGGCGACGTGGCCGATCTCGTGGCCGAGCACGGCTTCCGCCTCGTCGGCGTTCATCGAATTGAGCAGGCCGCTCGACACCGCCACCAGTGCATGGTTGCGGTTGGCGCCGGTCGCGAAAGCGTTGATTTCCGGGGCATCGTAGATGGCGACGTCAGGCATGCCGATTCCCGCCTTCTGGGCATGGCGCTGCACCGTCTGCACCAGCCAGCGTTCTGTTTCGTTGCCTGGCTGGGCGATGATCCGCGCGCCCGTGGTCCACTTCGCCATCGCCTTCGACATCAGCAGCGAGATGATCGATCCGCCGAAGCCGAAAATCGCCGCCATCACCAGCAGGCCGGAAGTGCGCGAGGGATTGATCCCGAACACGGTCATGACGATCCCGAGCAGGACCATCACTGCGAGATTGGTGGCCAGGAACAGGGTGATGCGCTTCAACATGCCGATCGAACTCCTCGTGTTTTGCTCACAGTGTGGGCCGAAGGCGTTAAATTCAAGTGCACTCCGACTCTTCCCGACACATGCCAGCTCCCGCCAGGGGCCGCTTCGCGCCCTCGCCCACCGGTCCGTTGCATCCCGGTTCATTGCTGGCCGCGCTTGGCAGCTGGCTGTTCGCACGCCGTGGCGGTGGCGAATGGTGGCTGCGCATCGAGGACGTCGATCGCATCCGCGAAATACCGGGTGCCGCGGACGAGCAGCTCGCCACGCTGGCGGCATTCGGTTTCGTCCATGATGGGCCGGTGGTGCGCCAGAGCGATCGTGATGCGTCGTATGCCGAAGCACTCGACCACCTGCTCGCCGCCGGCCATGCCTTCGAATGCCATTGCAGCCGTAGCGCGGTCGAGGCGCAGGGCGGCATCCATCGCGCCTGCATCCCCGGATTGCGGCGTCCGGATCCATCCATCCGCCTGCGCGTCCCCGACGGATGCCTGATTGAATTCGACGACCTGATCCATGGCCGCTATGCGCAACGCATCGACCGTGATGTCGGCGATTTCGTGCTCAGGCGTTCGGATGGCTGCTGGGCCTACCAGCTGGCGGTGGTGGTCGACGATGGCGCGCAAGACATGACCGAAGTGGTGCGCGGCGCCGATCTTCTCGACTCCACCCCGCGACAGATCCTGCTGCAGCGATTGCTTGGCCTGCCGACACCCGCATACGCGCACCTGCCCATGCTGGTGGACGCGCAAGGCAACAAGCTGTCGAAGTCGACATCGGCGCATCCGGTGGATCGTCACGATCCCCTACCCGCGCTGCATGCAACATGGTTGCAACTGGGACAAGGGAAATTTGCTGCATCGCCGCAGGCCACGCCACGGGAATGGTTGCATGATGCGGTTGCAAGGTTCGATCCGATGCGCATCCCGCGCGTCCCCCACATGGAGCTGTCATGACTTCACGCGTCGCATTCGTTACCGGTGGCACCGGCGGCATCGGCACCGCCATCGTCAGGGAACTGGCCGGCAAGGGCCACAAGGTCGCCACCAATTACCGCAACGAAGAAAAAGCGAAGGCGTGGCAGGCCGATCTGAAGAAGGACGGCATCGACGTGACGCTGGTCAAGGGCGATGTGACTTCACCGGAGGATTCCGCACGGATGATCAAGGAAGTCGAGGACAAGCTCGGCCCGATCGAAATCCTGGTCAACAACGCCGGCATCACCCGCGATGGCACCTTCCATCGCATGAAGGCCGACCAGTGGACCGACGTCATCAACACCAACCTCAACTCGGTGTTCAACGTGACGCGCCCGGTGATCGAGGGCATGCGCGAACGCAAATGGGGCCGCATCATCCAGATCAGTTCGATCAACGGGCTGAAGGGCCAGTACGGTCAGGCCAACTACGCCGCCGCAAAGGCCGGCATGCACGGCTTCACCATTTCCCTTGCGCGCGAGAACGCTCGCAACGGCGTCACCGTGAACACGATTTCGCCCGGCTACATCGCCACCGACATGGTGATGGCGGTGCCGGAGGAAGTGCGCGCCAAGATCGTCGCCGACATCCCGACCGGCCGCCTCGGCACCCCGGAAGAGATCGCCTACGGCGTGTCCTTCCTCGCCGACGAGCGTTCAGGCTGGATCACCGGGTCCAACCTCGACATCAACGGCGGGCACCACATGGGCTGGTAAGCGCTCGCTTCCCCCTGTTCAGATTCACCGACAGGCCGGTTTTCCCGGCCTGTTTCACTTTTTCAAGCTTGCGGAGCGTGCTGCGCTGCGCCATGCTGGGGGCAGAACATGGGGGAAACGCCTGACATGAGCCAGCCGCGCATCATCAAGAAATACCCGAACCGCCGTCTTTACGACACCGAGATTTCCAGCTACATCACCATCGAGGACGTGCGCCAGCTGATCCTGGACGGCGAGGAATTCGAGGTCCGCGACGCCAAGAGTGGCGACGACCTGACCCGGCAGGTGTTGCTGCAGATCATCGCCGAGCACGAGCAGAACGGCGAGCCCGTGCTGACCACGCCGATGCTCAGCCAGATGATCCGCCTCTACGGCGATTCGATGCAGGGCTTCATGGGCAATTACCTTGAGCGCGCGATGCATCTGTTCACCGAGCAGCAGGCGCAGTTCCGCCAGCAGCTTGGCGGCATGCTCGGCCCGACGCCGTGGACGATGATGAACCAGATGGCCGAGCGCAACATGGAAATGTGGAAGGAGATGCAGCAGCAATTCCTGCGCAACGCCTCGCCGCCATCTTCTTCCAAGGCCAACGAAGGCACTGCACCCGGTAAGCGGACCGAACGCAAGTGAGTCAACGACGCGTTGCGCTGGTCACCGGCGGCATCGGTGGCCTGGGGAGTGCTGTGTGTCGTGCGCTGGCTGCGCAGGGCTGCCATGTGATCGCCGGCGATCTCGCCAACCGCAGCGAACGCATCGATGCGTTCAATGCCGCAATGGCCGGACTGGACGTCGAATTCGCCGCGCTCGATGTCACCGATTTCGACGCCTGCGGCGTCTTGGTGAACGAGATCGTGGCAAGGCACGGCCGCCTCGACATCCTGGTCAACTGCGCCGGCATCACCCGCGATACCTCGCTGCGCAAGATGGACGCGGCGCAGTGGCAGCAGGTGATGGCAGTCGATCTCGACGGCATCTTCAATACCTGCCGCCACGCGGTCGAGCCGATGCTGGCGCAGGGCCATGGCCGCATCGTCAACATCAGTTCGGTGAACGGCCAGACCGGCCAGTTCGGGCAGACGAATTACGCCGCGGCCAAGGCCGGCATGCACGGTTTCAGCATGTCGCTGGCGCGCGAGGTCGCGCGCAAGGGCGTGACGGTGAATTGCGTGGCGCCCGGCTATTGCGCGACGGAGATGGTGATGGCCGTACCGGAGGACATCCGCGCCGGGATCGTGGCGCAGGTGCCGGTCGGACGACTCGGCCAACCCGAGGAGATCGCCCGCGCGGTGGCGTTCCTCGCCGCGGAAGACGCCGGATTCATCACGGGTGCGTTGCTGCCGGTGAACGGCGGCCTGTTCATGAGTTTCTGAGTTGCACGCGCGCTCAGCGGGAAGCCGGTCTGGTGCGCGGGACGCCGTGAATACGTCCATGTAGGCTCGTGCGCCGCCCGCTACGCGGGACCGGCCACTCGCTTCCGCTCGTGGCGTTCGGAATCGCCACGCGGCATGCCGCGCAAGCGGCGCTTCCTCACCCATGCGGCGCAACGCCCGCTTACCAGACCGGCTCCCCACTGAGCGCGCGTGTTGTGGCTTCTGAGAGAGAGCGAAAGCCCCCCACCGGCGGCGCCGTGCGGTTCGTCCGCTGTGGCCGACCATGCGAGGCATGGATGCCGAGCCGAGCCCCCATGGATGGGTTCACGGCGTGTCGGCCACTGCGGATAACCGCTAAAGGCGCACAG
>JAFEBX010000011.1 GCA_018242425.1 Pseudomonadota bacterium | reverse complement strand
TTGCTTTCAAATCTCCGCGAAGCAACAACACGCGCGCTCAGTGGGTGGCCAGTCCGGTAAGAGGGCATTGCGCCGCATGGATGCGGCGCATGAGCCTACATGGATGTACTTGCGGCGTCCCGCGCACCGGACTGGCGACCTGCTGAGACAGCGCGTGCCTTAAGCGATCACGCCCAATTCGCGCCCAATCCGCGTGAACGCGTCGATCGCGCGATCGAGGTGTTCGCGGGTATGCGCGGCGCTCATCTGCGTGCGGATGCGTGCCTGGCCCTTCGGAACCACCGGGAAGAAGAAACCGATCGCGTAAATGCCTTCCTCGAGCAGGCGCGAAGCGAATTTCTGCGCCAGCGGTGCGTCGTAGAGCATGACGGGTGAAATCGGATGCACGCCGGGCTTGATGTCGAAGCCGCGTGCGCCCATCTGCTCGCGGAAATACGCGGTGTTGGCGGCGAGGCGTTCGCGCAGCTCGCCGGCGGACGACAGCATCTCGAAGGCCTTGGTGCCGGCGGCGGCGACGTGCGGCGGCAGCGAGTTGGAGAACAGGTATGGACGCGAACGCTGGCGCAGCAGTTCGATCACTTCCTTCTTCGCGGTGGTGAAGCCGCCGAGCGCGCCACCCATGGCCTTGCCAAGCGTGCCGGTGAAGATGTCGATCTTGTCCATCACGCCTTTCACTTCGGCAGAGCCACGGCCAGTCTTGCCGAGGAAGCCGGTGGCATGGCATTCGTCGATGTGGACCAGTGCGCCGTACTTCTGCGCCAGGGCGGTGATTTCGTCGAGCGGGGCGATGAAACCGTCCATCGAGAACACGCCGTCGGTGGTCACCATGATCGTGCGCGCGCCGTCGGCCTTGGCCTGCTTCAATTGCACTTCGAGGTCGGCCATGTCGCAGTTGGCGTAGCGATAGCGCTTGGCCTTGCACAGGCGCACGCCGTCGATGATCGAGGCATGGTTGAGCGCATCGGAGATGATGGCGTCGTTCTCGTCCAGCAGCGGTTCGAAAAGACCGCCGTTGGCATCGAAGCAGGCGGCGTAGAGGATGGTGTCCTCGGTGCCGAAGAAATCGGAAATCGTCTTCTCGAGCTGCTTGTGCAGGTCCTGGGTGCCGCAGATGAAGCGCACCGACGCCATGCCGAAGCCATGCGTGTCGAGCGCCTGTTTCGCCGCGGCGATGATGTCGGGGTGGTCGGCGAGGCCGAGATAGTTGTTGGCGCAGAAGTTCAGCACCGTGCGGCCGTCTTCCAGCGTGATTTCCGCAGACTGCGGGCTGGCGATGATGCGTTCGCTCTTGAACAGCCCGGCGTCGCGGATCTCGTCGAGGGTATGGGCGTAGCGTTCGGTCAGGGACATGGCGATTCCGTCAATTCCAGCTGAGGACGACTTTCCCGGACTTGCCGGATTCCATCAGGTCGAATCCCTTCTGGAATTCGTCGATCGGCAATTGATGCGTCAGCACCTTGCCGAGCGGGAAGCCGCCGAGCACGAGCTGCGTCATCTTGTACCAGGTCTCGTACATCCTGCGGCCATAGATGCCGTGCAGGGTCAGGCCCTTGAAGATGATCTTGTCCCAGTCGATGCCGGTGCCGTTGGGCATGATGCCGAGCATCGCGATGCGGCCGCCGTGATACATGCAATCAAGCATGTCGGAGAACGCGCGCGGGTTGCCGCTCATCTCCAGGCCGACGTCGAAGCCTTCCATGTGGAGGTCGGCCATCACCGATTTCAGCGGCGTGTTGATGACGTTGACGACGCGGGTCGCGCCCATGTCGGCGGCCAGCTTGAGGCGGAAGTCGTTGACGTCGGTGACGACGACATTGCGCGCGCCGATGTGCTTGCAAATGCCTGCCGCAATGACGCCGATCGGACCGGCGCCGGTGATCAGCACGTCTTCGCCGACGACGTCGAATTCCAGCGCGCAGTGCGCGGCGTTGCCGTAGGGATCGAAGAACGCCGCGAGTTCGCTCGGAATCTGGTCGGGGATCGGCCACAGGTTGGTGGCCGGCATCACGATGTATTCGGCGAAGGCGCCGTTGCGGTTCACGCCGATGCCGATGGTGTTCGGACACAGGTGCTGGCGGCCGGCGCGGCAATTGCGGCAATGGCCGCAGACGATATGGCCCTCGGCGCTGACGCGCTGGCCGACGCTGTAGCCCTGCACGCCGGGGCCGATTTCGGCGATGCGCCCGACGAATTCGTGGCCGATCACCAGGCCCGGCTTGATGGTGCGCTGGCTCCAGTCGTCCCACAGGTAGATGTGCAGGTCGGTGCCGCAGATGGCGGTCTTCTCGACCTTGATCAGCACTTCGTTGGGGCCGGGCGTCGGCACCGGCACGTCCTCCATCCAGATGCCTTTGCCGGCATTGCGTTTCACCAGGGCTTTCATGCTCGCTTGCGTCATGGCGTTGCTGCGTTGCGGAAGAACCGCCATTTTACCGCTGGATTCCGCTCAGGTTCGAAATGGTTTAATGGAAATTCGTTTCGATTGTGGAGAAATGCGATGCGCCGGATGTTCGTGGCCACCCTTGCTGCCGTGACCGCCGCCATTCCCGTTGCGCAGGCGGGCGAGGGCATGTGGACGCCGCAACAGTTGCCGGAGATCGCCAAATCGCTGAAGGCCGCCGGGCTCAAGCTCGATCCCGCCCAGTTGGCCGACCTCACCGGCGATCCGCTGGGCGCGGTGGTATCGCTCGGGAACTGCACCGCCAGCTTCGTCTCGCCGCAGGGACTGGTCGCGACCAACCACCATTGCGCCTATGGCGCGATCCAGCTCAATTCGACCGCGCGCAAGAACCTGATGGCAACCGGTTTCAACGCCGCGAAAATGTCCGATGAAGTGACCGCCGGGCCATCGGCGCGCATCTTCGCGCTGGAACGCATCGATGACGTCACCGCGCAGGTGCAATCGGCCATCGCCTCGGCGACGACGCCGATCGATCGCACGCGCGCGGTGGAAACGCTGGAGAAGCGCTTGCTGTCGGCTTGCGAAACCGGTGGCGGCTATCGCTGCCGCCTCTACAGCTTCTTCGGTGGCAATACCTATCGCCTGTTCAAGTACCTGGAAATCAGGGACGTGCGGCTGGCCTACGCGCCACCGTCGTCGATCGGCAATTTCGGCGGGGAAGTCGACAACTGGATGTGGCCACGCCACGCCGGAGATTTCTCCTTCCTGCGCGCCTATGTCGGCAAGGACGGCAAGCCGGCCGCGTACAGCAAGGACAATGTGCCGTACCAGCCGAAGCATTGGCTGAAGATCGCCGACCAGCCGCTGCAGGCCGGCGATTTCGTGATGGTCGCGGGGTATCCGGGATCGACCAGCCGCTATGCATTGGTGGATGAATTCCGCAGCACCCAGGACTGGCTGTATCCGACCATCAGCAAGACGTACAAGGAACTGGTGGCGATGGTGCAGGCGGCGGGCGCGAAGAATCCCGACGTCGCGGTGAAGTACGCCAGCACCGTGCGCGGCTGGGAAAACACGCTGAAGAATTTCGACGGGCAGCTGGAAGGATTCCGTCGCACCAACGCGCTGGCAGCGAAGCAGGCGGAAGAGTCCGCGGTACTGGCGTGGCTGAAGAAGCAGCGCAAGGCGGGCGAACCGGCGTTGGCGGCCTGGAACACCATCGTGACGCTCAATGCACAGTCGGCGAAGACCCGCGAGCGCGATTTGGCCGTGCCGCAAGTGGGTGGAACCCTGGGCGGCACTGCAGTGCAGTTGTATCGGTTGGCGATCGAACGTGCCAAGCCCGATGCGCAACGCGCATCCGGCTACCAGCAGCGCGATATCGCCGGCATCGAGGCCATGCTCAAGCAGATGGACAAGCGCTACGACAGCGGGATGGACAGCCAGTTGCAGGCCTACTGGTTGAATCGCTACGTCGGCTTGCCCGCCGACCAGCACATCGCCGAGCTGGACAAATGGATCGGCGGAAACGACGCCAAGTCGGTGACGGATGCCGTCGCGCGCATGCACAAGAGCGCGCTGGGCAAGGACGCAGAGCGCACGAAGTGGCTTCATGCAGATCGCGCTGCGTTCGAGGCCAGTGACGATCCGGCGATCCGTTACGCGGTCGCGGTGACGCCGACGCTGCTGAACCTGGAAGATGCGCGCAAGGCGCGCGCCGGCGAGTTGCTGGTCGCGCGGCCGGTCTATCTCAAGGCACTGGCCGATTACCGCAAGGCGCATGGCAAGGCGGTGTATCCGGATGCCAACTCCTCGTTGCGCATCACCTTCGGCAACGTAACCGGCTACACCAAGCTCGATGGCAGCAAGCAGGCGCCGTTCACCACGATCGACGAGATCGTCGCCAAGACCACCGGCAAGGAACCGTTCGATACGCCGAAGGCCGCGCTCGATGCGATCAAGGCCAAGCGTTATGCCGGGCTGGAAGACAGCAAGCTTGGCGGCGTGCCGGTCGATTTCCTTTCCGATCTCGACATCACTGGCGGCAATTCGGGATCACCGGTGATGGACGCGCACGGGAAGCTGGTCGGTCTCGCCTTCGACGGCAACTGGGAGTCGGTGGCATCGAACTGGGTGTTCGATCCGGCGATGACGCGGATGATTTCGATGGACCAGCGCTACATGCGCTGGGTGATGACGGTGGTCGATCCCGCGCCGCAGTTGCTGCAGGAAATGGGCGTGCCGTCGAAGAAGTAGGCGATCACGCGGCGGGCGATCAGCCCGCCAGCAACTCCGCCGCACGCCGCACGCCTTCCGGCAAGGGGCGCGGCCGCCCGGTCTTGAGGTCGATCCACACGATCGCGACATTGCCGTCGCAATGCAGGCGGCCATCGGCGCCCTTGATGCGATGCCCGACCACGACGCTGGTGGTGCCGATCTTCTCGCTGGACAATTCGATGTCCAGCATCGCCGGATAATTCACCGGCTCGCGGTAGTTGAGCGTCGACGAAGCGATCACCGGGGCGAATTCCTCGGTCACCCACGGTTCGCCGACCCGCGCGAACCAGCGGATGCGCGCTTCCTCGAGATAGCTGAGGTAGGTGCCGTTGTTGACGTGGTTGAAGGCGTCGAGGTCACGCCAGCGCACGTCGAGTGAAGTGTTGAACGTCTTGGCGGTCATGTCAGGCCTTCTTCTTCTTGAGCAGCGGCGCGAGAAAGCGCCCGGTATGCGAATCCTTGAGCTTGGCGACCTCTTCCGGCGTACCCTGGCCGATGATCTGGCCGCCCTTGCCGCCGCCCTCCGGGCCGAGGTCGATGATCCAGTCCGCGGTCTTGATGACGTCGAGGTTGTGCTCGATCACCACCACGGTGTTGCCTTCGTCGCGCAGGCGATGCAGTACTGCCAGCAGCGCTTCGATATCGTGGAAGTGCAGGCCGGTGGTCGGTTCGTCGAGGATGTAGAGCGTGCGGCCGGTATCGCGCCGCGACAGTTCCTTCGACAATTTGACGCGTTGCGCCTCGCCACCCGACAACGTGGTCGCCGATTGGCCGAGCTTGATGTAGGACAAGCCGACGTCCACCAGCGTCTCGAGTTTGCGCGCGATCACCGGGACGTTCTCGAACAGCTTGAGCGCATCCTCGACCGTCATCTCCAGCACGTTGTGGATGTTGTGGCCCTTGTAGAGGATCTCCAGCGTCTCGCGGTTGTAGCGCTTGCCGTGGCAGACGTCGCAGGGGACGTAGACGTCGGGCAGGAAGTGCATCTCGACCTTGATCAGGCCATCGCCCTGGCAGGCCTCGCAGCGGCCACCACGCACGTTGAAGCTGAAGCGCCCCGGCGCGTAGCCGCGCGCGCGTGCTTCCGGTACCTGCGCATACAGCTCGCGCAAAGGGGTGAACAGCCCGGTGTAGGTCGCCGGGTTGCTGCGCGGCGTGCGCCCGATCGGCGACTGGTCGATGTCGACCACCTTGTCGAACAGGTCGAGGCCCTTGATGTCCTTGAAGGGCGCCGGCTTGTGCGAGGCGCCGTTGATCTCGTTCGCCGCCAGCGCGTACAAGGTGTCGTTGATCAGCGTCGACTTGCCGGAACCGGACACGCCGGTGATGCAGGTCAGTAACCCGGACGGAATCTCGAGATCGACATTCTTCAGGTTGTTGCCGCTGGCGCCGCGCAGTTTCAGCAGCATCTTGCGATTGGGTTCGTGGCGCTTCTTCGGCACCTCGATCCCGCGTCGTCCGCTCAGGTAATCGCCGGTGATCGAACGCGGTGACTTCAGCACGTCCTCGACCTTGCCCTGGCCAACCACTTCACCGCCGTGCACGCCGGCACCGGGGCCGATGTCGACCACATGGTCGGCGAGGCGGATCGCGTCCTCGTCGTGTTCGACCACGATCACCGTGTTGCCGAGATCGCGCAGCCGCGTCAGCGTGCCGAGCAGGCGCTCGTTGTCGCGCTGGTGCAGGCCAATCGAAGGTTCGTCGAGCACGTACATCACGCCAACGAGGCCCGCGCCGATCTGCGATGCCAGGCGGATGCGCTGCGCCTCGCCGCCCGAGAGCGTGTCGGCCTTGCGTTCCAGCGTCAGGTAATCGAGGCCGACGTCGACCAGGAAGCGCAGGCGTTCGTGGATTTCCTTGACGATCTTGCTGGCGATCTCGCCGCGCCAGCCGGGTAATTCGAGTTTCTGGAAGAACACCATCGCATCGCCGACCGGCAGGTGGACGATGTCGTGCATCGGGTGTTCGGCCACGAAGACGTTGCGCGCGGAACGGTTCAGGCGCGAGCCTTCGCACACCGGGCAGGCGCGTTCGCTGATGTACTTCGCCAGTTCCTCGCGCACAGCCGGCGAATCGGTTTCCTTGTAGCGGCGCTCGAGGTTGGGCAGGATGCCTTCGAATTCGTGCTTGCGCTGCTTGCGGCCGTGCGGACCGACGTAATGGAAGGTGATCGCTTCGTCGCCGCTGCCGTTCAGCACGACATCGCGCGCGCGCTTAGGCAATTCTTCCCACGGCGTGTCGACCGAGAAGCCGTAGTGCTTGGCCAGCGATTGCACCATCGAGAAGTAATAGGCGTTGCGGCGATCCCAGCCGCGCACCGCGCCAGCCGCCAGTGACAATGACGGATTGCCGATCACGCGATCGGGATCGAAGAACTGGGTGACGCCGAGACCGTCGCATTCGGGGCAGGCACCGACCGGCGAGTTGAACGAGAACAGCCGCGGTTCCAGTTCCGGCAATGCGTAATCGCAGACAGGGCAGGAATACTTCGAGGAGAACAGCAGCGGGTCCGCATTGGCGTTGTCCATGCTCTGCACGATCGCCATGCCTTCGCCGAGCTTGAGCGCGGTCTCGAACGATTCGGCCAGGCGCTGGCGAATGTCCTCGCGCACCTTGAAGCGATCGATCACCGCTTCGATGGTGTGCTTCTGGCGCAACGCCAGCGTCGGCAGCGCATCGATCTCGTAGATCGCGCCATCGACCCGCACGCGCACGTAGCCCTGCGCCTTCAACTGTTCGAACACCTGCGCGTGTTCGCCCTTGCGCTCGCGCACCACCGGAGCCAGCAGCATCCAGCGCTGCTCGGCGAGCTTCGGATCCTTGTCCATCGCCAGCACGGTGTCGACCATCTGGCTGACGGTCTGTGCTTCCAGCGGGAAGTGGTGGTCGGGGCAGCGTGGCGTGCCGACGCGCGCGTAGAGCAGGCGCAGGTAGTCGTAGATTTCGGTGATGGTGCCGACGGTCGAGCGCGGGTTGTGGCTGGTCGATTTCTGTTCGATCGAGATCGCCGGCGACAGCCCTTCGATATGGTCGACGTCGGGCTTTTCCATCATCGACAGGAATTGCCGCGCATACGCCGACAGCGACTCGACGTAGCGGCGCTGGCCCTCGGCATAGATGGTGTCGAACGCCAGAGACGACTTGCCCGATCCCGACAGGCCGGTGATCACGATCAGCTTGTCGCGCGGCAGGTCGATGTCGATGTTCTTGAGATTGTGGGTCCGCGCGCCGCGCACGCGGATGGTGTCAATCGCCATCGGCTTTCCAGTGAGGGAGGAGAGGGCAATCGCCTAGCGTAGCCCTGCTATGCAGATGGGGGCAATCGTGCCGGGTGCAAGTCTCAATCGACGAGACCGCGGACCTCGATGCCGGTGAAAAGCCCGCGGATTTTTTTCGATATGGCAGCGCGGTCGCGTTCGGGTACGCGGGACAGATCGACCCTCGCCGCGTCGCCATCGATCGCAAACTTGATGGACGTGGCCTTGAAGTCGGGCAACAACAGGATCACTTCATCGAGCCAGGCGGCAGGTTCGATCCCGGGGTCGCTGCCGATATCGCCTTCCACTGCTTCGGCCTTGAAGGTCCGTGCCAGCGCCATGTCCAGGCGGGCCCTGTCGGTATCGCCGAGCTGGCCAGCCACGTTCATGGTGCCCACCCGGCTGTCGAAGTGCAGGCGTGGCTGCAGGAGGGCCGCTTGGGCAGGGCTCCGCACGGCGGCCACGGGCGTCGCAACCGGCTTTGAGATGGGGGCTGCCAGTTGGGAACCGTCGCGATCCAGCAGGGCCAGCCCGGCGGCGACTGCCACAGCCAGCAGCACCCACGGCAGCCAGATGCCGATCCCGGGTGTGCGTGCGTGGGCCATGGAGTCTGTCCGGGATGGGGAGGATCGATGATCCCACGCCGGCTGGAACCGTGGCGAGGCGGGGCTCCCCGGCTTGCGCCGGTGTCGCCAAAGGCCCTATAATTTCAGGTTCAGTGCGCCCGACCGCGCGCTGGACCACAATAACGACAAAGGAAGCTTGGTCATGTACGCAGTAGTAGTCACGGGCGGTAAGCAGTACCGCGTGATGCAGGGCGAAACCCTGCGAGTCGAAAAGCTGGAAGTCGAAGCCGGCAACGAAGTCACCTTTGACCAGGTGCTTCTGCTGGGCGACGGCGAAGGCGTGAAGCTGGGCGACGCGCTGAAGGGCGCCACCGTCTCCGCCAAGGTGATCGGCCACGGCCGCGCCGACAAGGTGAAGATCGTGAAGTTCCGTCGCCGCAAGCACCATCGCAAGCAGATGGGTCACCGCCAGCATTACACCGAAATCGAGATCACCGGCATTGCCGGCGGCAAGAACTAAGGAGACGCAGTCATGGCACACAAAAAGGGCGTAGGTTCCTCGCGCAACGGCCGCGACTCCAACCCGAAATACCTCGGCGTGAAGATCTACGGTGGCCAGGCCATCGAAGCCGGCAACATCATCGTCCGCCAGCGCGGCACCCAGTTCCATCCGGGTCCGGGCGTCGGCCTGGGTCGCGACCACACGCTGTTCGCGCTGGTCGACGGCAAGGTCGAATTCGCGGTGAAGGGCGCCCAGAAGCGCCGCACCGTGAGCGTCGTGGCCGGGTAATACTCGCGCCAGATGCACACCGGAAAGCCCCGCTTCGGCGGGGTTTTTCGTTTGAAGCACGCCAAACCGGCTAAGCTTCACCTTCCTTCAATTTTGTACGTTGTCAGCCAGTTCTGCTGCCGTCCATGGCGATGCAATTTTCGCTTCGGATCGCCCGGCCCGACCATCCATGGTCGGGCGTTCAGGGACGCAGCAGACGCCTTGACGGCGTCCGCTAACACGCGTCCCATCACCCATGAAACTCGTCGATGAAGTCGAAATCACCGTCACTGCCGGCAATGGCGGCAACGGTTGCGTGGGTTTCCGCCGCGAGAAGTTCATCCCGCTGGGTGGGCCGGATGGCGGCGACGGCGGCAATGGCGGCAGCGTCTGGCTGCAGGCCGACGAAAACCTCAACACCCTGGTCGATTTCCGCCACCAGCGCGCCTTCCGCGCCCAGCGCGGCGAGAACGGCATGGGCCGGCAGATGTATGGCAAGGCCGGCGACGATCTCACCATCACAGTGCCGGTCGGCACCGTGGTCACCAATATCGCCACCGATGAAACGATCGGCGACCTCACCCGCCACGGCCAGCGCCTGCTGGTGGCGCAGGGCGGCAAGGGCGGCCTCGGCAACATGCACTTCAAGAGTTCGATCAACCGCTCGCCACGCCAGTCCACGTCGGGCACGGAAGGCGAGGAGCGCGACCTGCGCATGGAGCTGAAGCTGCTGGCCGACGTCGGCCTGCTCGGGTTCCCCAATGCCGGCAAGTCGACCCTGATCCGTGCGGTCTCGGCGGCGACGCCGAAGGTTGCCGACTATCCGTTCACCACGCTCTATCCGAACCTGGGCGTGGTCAGCGTCGAGCCGCACAAGAGCTTCGTCATCGCCGACATCCCCGGCCTGATCGAGGGCGCTGCTGACGGTGCCGGCCTCGGCGCGCTGTTCCTGCGCCATATCCAGCGCACCCGCCTGCTGCTGCACCTGGTCGAGATCGAACCGTTGGACGGTGGCGATGCGGCCCAGCAGGTACGAGCGATCGAACACGAGCTCGCCAAGTTCGACGCCGGGCTGATGGAGAAGCCGCGCTGGTTGCTGCTCAACAAGGCCGACCTGCTCACCCACGAGGATGCGCAGGAACAGGCGCGCAAGGTGATCGGTGATCTCGGCTGGACTGCGCCGTGGTTCATCGTCTCGGGCCTGGCCCATGAGGGCACCCGCGACGTCATGCTGAAGATCCAGGCCTTCCTCGACGAGCAGCGTCGCGAGGAGCTGGAGCGCGCGGAAGAAAACAACGCGACGCCGCATGTCCCCTGATTCCCGCGGGCACGAAAAAACCCCGCTCGAGGCGGGGTCTTTTGCGGTTGTCGCGGCGTTGAAGCGCCGCGACGGCAACGCCGGGTCAGGCGGCCTTGATGGCCTTGATGCGGGCGTTCAGGCGGCTCTTGTGGCGAGCGGCCTTGTTCTTGTGGATCAGGCCGCGCGAAGCGAAGCGATCGAGGATCGGCTGCGCGGTCGCGAAGGCTTCGGTGGCGCCCGCGGCGTCGTTGGAGTTCAGTGCCTTCAGCACCTTCTTGACGGCGGTGCGGAGCATGGAACGCTGGCTGTTGTTGCGGGCGTTGCGGACGATGGTCTGCTTGGCGCGCTTCTTGGCGGACTTGATGTTGGCCACGATGAAACCTTAGGAAAACGGTCTGTAGAGACGGGAAATGTGATGTCGCGGAACGCGAGACAGAAAAGTATGGCAGGCCCATTCACCCCCGTCAAGTCGAGGGGGCGGGCATGAGTGGGGAAGGCGCCGCAAAGCCCCGCCAGCGCAGCATGGCCCGGGGGATCCTGTCGTTCGGCAGCATGACCATGCTCAGCCGGGTGTTCGGGCTGGTGCGCGATACCAGCTTCAACGCGGCCTTCGGCGCCGGGCCGATGACCGACGCCTTCTGGGTGGCGTTCCGCATCCCCAACTTCATGCGCCGGCTGTTCGCCGAGGGCTCGTTCTCGACCGCCTTCGTGCCGGTGTTCACCGAGATCAAGGAAAAGCGCAGCCACGAGGACCTCAAGGAACTGGTGGCGCGGACATCGGGGACGCTGGGAGGCGTGCTGCTGATCGTCACCGCGCTGGGCATGCTGCTGGCGCCGTGGTTCGCCGATGCCTTCTCCAACAACGTCAGGCCGGTGCCTGGCCAGCATGAACTGATCGTCCACCTGCTGTGGTGGACCTTCCCGTTCCTGCTGTTCGTGTCGCTGACGGCGCTGTCGGCGGGCGCGCTCAACAGCTATCACCGCTTCGGGCTGCCGGCGCTGGCGCCGATCATCCTCAACATCTGCATGATCGCCGGCGCATGGTGGGGATCGAAGCTCGCGCACCCGCCGATCATGGCGATGGGTTGGGCGGTGCTCGCCGCGGGCATCCTGCAACTGCTGTTCCTGATGCCGGCGCTGTCGAAGCTCGACCTGCTGTCGATGCCGCGCTGGGGCTGGAACCATCCCGACGTGCGCAAGGTGATGGGCCTGATGGTGCCGACCCTGATCGGTTCGTCGGTGGCGCAGATCAACCTGCTGTTCGATACCTTCGTCGCCTCCAAGCTGGCCGCGGGCTCGCAGAGCTGGCTGTCGGCGGCGGATCGTTTCCTCGAGTTGCCGCTGGGTGTGTTCGGCATCGCCCTCGGCACGGTGATCCTGCCGACGCTGTCGCGCCACCACGTCAACACCGATCGCGTCGGGTTTTCGAAATCGCTGGACTGGGGCCTGCGTTCGACCCTGATCATCATCATCCCGGCGATGCTGGGCCTGATGTTGTTGTCGATTCCGCTGGTCGCGACGATCTTCCAGCACGGCAGGTTCCTGCCGCATGACACGCGGATGGCGGCGCTGTCGGTCTTCGGCCTGAGCTTCGGGCTGCCGGCATTCGCGCTGGTGAAGACGGTGCTGCCGGCGTTCTACGCACGCCAGGACACGCGCACGCCGATGCGCGCCGGCATCACCGCGCTGATCGCCAACATGGTGTTCACCGCGCTGCTGCTGGCGCTGCTCTACGCGAAGCTGCCGGACGCGGCGAAAACCGGCGGCTGGGTCGAGACGCTGGCCACGCATCCGGGCCTGCATTTCGCGCTGGGCCTCGCCAGTGCGTTGTCGAGCTATCTCAACCTGGTCCTGCTGTGGCGCTGGCTGCGCAAGGCCGGAGTCTACGATCCGCGGGACGGGTGGGGGAGTTTCCTGTGGCGCGTCGGCATCGCCAATGCCGCCATGGCAGCCTTCCTGCTGGTCGGGCTGCATTACGCGCCGGATTTCACTTTGGCGCCGCCGTTGATGCGGATCGCCTGGCTGGGTGTCCTGGTCGCGGGTGGCGGGCTGGTCTACGGGCTGGCGATGCTGGCGCTGGGTTTCCGCCTGTCCGACTTCCGCGAGCATTGATGCACGACGGCTATACTGGCGAATCCCCGAAAAACCGATCGCCCGCCGCCGCGGGCGCCCAAATGCTGCGACTGTTCCGCGACATCGATGGCCCGCCCGTGAGCCCGCAAGGCTGCGTGGCCTGCGTCGGTGCGTTCGATGGCCTGCACCTGGGGCACCAGTCCCTGATCCGGCAAACGATCGAACGTGCGCGCGAACTCGGGTTGCCGGCTGCGGTGGTGTGTTTCGAACCGCTGCCGCGCGAATTCTTCTCGCCGAACGATCCGCCGCCGCGGTTGATGTTGCCCGGCGCGCGCCTGCGCATGCTGTCGGCGATGGGCGTCGACATCGTCGGGCAATTGCGCTTCAACAGGGCGCTAACGCAACTCGACGCGCTGGAATTCATCGACCGGATTCTTGTCGATCGCCTGCACGTGCGCGAAGTCTGGGTCGGCCCCGATTTCCGCTTCGGGCGCGGACGTGGTGGCGATCTTGCGGTGTTGCGCGAACGTGGCGAACAGGCCGGGCTAGCGGCCGCTGCGATCGAACCGCTGGCACGCACTGGTGAACGCGTGTCGAGTTCGGTCATCCGCGCGGCGTTGTCGAGCGGTGATTTCGTCACGACGACGCGCCTGCTCGGTCGCCCCTACGCCATCGGCGGACGGGTGGTGCGTGGCCAGCAACTCGGCCGCAAGCTCGGATTCCCGACGGCGAACCTGCGTTTCCGCAAGAAGCCGGCGCTGCAAGGCATCTACGCGACCTGGGTGCACGGCGTGGGCGATCGGCCGTGGCCTTCGGTGTCGAGCTTCGGCACGCGGCCGACCGTTGATGGCGTCGAGCCGCTGCTGGAAGCGCACCTGTTCGATTTCGATGGCGATCTCTACGGCAAGCGCATCGACGTGGAATTCGTCGCCAAGCTGCGCGACGAGGAAAAGTTCGACGGGCTGGATGCACTGACGGCCCAGATGGAGCGCGACGCCACCGCCGCGCGTACCCTGTTACGAGAGCAGTCGTCGCCGACGCCTGCATGAATTGAAGACGAAACGATGAGCGACAACGAGCACCGCTACAAATCCACCATCCTGCTGCCGGCGACGGAATTCCCGATGCGCGGCGACCTGCCCAAGCGCGAGCCGTTGATGCTGGCGCGCTGGGAACAGGAAGGCCTGTACCAGCAGCTGCGCGATGCCGCGAAGGGGCGCCCGCGCTTCTTCCTGCACGATGGCCCGCCCTATGCAAACGGTGCGATCCACCTCGGCCACGCCGTCAACAAGGTGCTCAAGGACGTCATCGTCAAGTCGAAGTCGCTGGCCGGCTTCGATTCGCCGTACATCCCGGGCTGGGACTGCCATGGCCTGCCGATCGAAATCGCGATCGAAAAGAAATTCGGCAAGGTCGGCGACAAGCTCGACGCCGACCAGTTCCGCCAGAAGTGCCGCGAATACGCGCTGAGCCAGATCGATATCCAGCGCACCGATTTCAAGCGCCTCGGCATCCTCGGTGACTGGGATAATCCGTACCGCACGCTCGACTTCAAGTACGAAGCCGACGAAATCCGCGCGCTGGCGAAAGTCGTGGAGAACGGCCATCTCGCCCGCGGCGTGAAGCCGGTGCACTGGTGCTTCGATTGCGGATCGGCGCTGGCCGAAGCCGAGATCGAGTACGCCGACCGCACTTCGCCGGCGATCGATGTCGTCTACACGGCGCGCGATCCCAAGGCGCTCGCCGCATTGTTCGGTACGGAATTGCCGGATGGCGTCGAAGTCGCGCTGCCGATCTGGACCACCACGCCGTGGACGCTGCCGGCATCGTTGGCGGTGTCGCTGGGTCCGGACATCGAATACGCGCTGGTCGAAGGCCCGATCCATGACGGCCGCAAGCGCTGGCTGGTGCTGGCATCGGCATTGGCGCAGAAGGCGCTGAATCGCTATGGCGTGATCGAAGTGGTCGCGCATGGCCACGTCCGCGGCAGCCAGCTCGAGAACGAAGTGCTGCAGCATCCGTTCTATGCCGAGCGCGAGATCCCGATCCTGGTCGGCGACCACGTCTCCGACGAAGACGGTACCGGCGCCGTGCACACCGCGCCCGGCCACGGCCAGGAGGATTACCAGGTCTCGCTGAAATACGGCTTGATGGATCGTTACACGCTGGCGCAACTCAATCCGGTCGATGGACGCGGCGTCTACCTGCCGTCGACGCCGCCGTTCGGCGACATCCAGCTTGCCGGCCTGCATATCTGGAAGGCCAACGATGCGATCGTCGAAGGACTGCGCGGCAATGGCGCGTTGCTCGCCTACGCACCGCTCAAGCACAGTTATCCGCATTGCTGGCGCCACAAGACGCCGATCGCGTTCCGCGCCACCCCGCAGTGGTTCATCTCGATGGACCAAGCGAATTTGCGCCGCGATGCGCTGGCATCGATCCCGGGCGTGAAGTGGTATCCGGAATGGGGCGAAGCCCGCATCGCCGGCATGATCGAAAACCGTCCGGACTGGACGATCTCGCGCCAGCGCACCTGGGGCGTGCCGATCGCATTGTTCGTGCATCGCGAAACCGGTGAGCCGCATCCGCGCAGCGTCGAGTTGATGGAGCAGGTCGCCCGGCGGGTGGAGCAGGGTGGCGTTGATGCCTGGTACGCGCTCGATGCCGCCGATCTGCTTGGCGATGAAGCCGCGCACTACGACAAGGTTCGCGACATCCTCGATGTCTGGTTCGATTCCGGCGTCAGCAGCCAGTGCGTGGTCAAGGCGCGCGGCTACGAATTGCCGGTCGATCTTTATCTCGAAGGTTCCGACCAGCATCGCGGCTGGTTCCAGTCGTCGCTGCTGGCGGCGGTCGCGATCGACAAGGCCGCGCCGTACCGCGAATGCCTCACCCACGGCTTCACCGTGGACGAGCACGGTCGCAAGATGTCGAAGTCGCTCGGCAACGGCATCGAGCCGCAGGACATCATCAAGACGCTGGGCGCCGATATCCTGCGCCTGTGGATCGCGTCGACCGACTACAGCAACGAGATGTCGCTGTCGCAGGAAATCCTCAAGCGCACTGCAGATGCCTATCGCCGCATCCGCAACACCGCGCGCTTCCTGCTCGGCAACCTGAGTGGTTTCGATCCGGCGAAGAATGCCGTGGCGCTCGACGACATGGTCGCGCTCGACCGCTGGGCGGTGCATCGCGCCGCGCACGTGCAGGCACGGATCACCGCGGCCTACGCCCGCTACGACTTCGCCGACGTGGTGCAGCTGCTGATGAACTTCTGCAGCATCGACCTCGGTTCGCTCTATCTCGACGTCACCAAGGACCGCCTGTACACCATGCAGGAGGATTCGCGAGGACGTCGCAGCGCGCAGACCGCGATGCACCACATTGCTGAAGCATTGGCGCGCTGGATGGCACCGATCCTGTCGTTCACCGCCGAGGAAATCTGGTCGTACCTGCCGGGCGAACATGCCGCGAGCGTGCAACTGGCGACCTGGTACGAGGGATTGGCGGAGCTGCCTGCCCATTCCGTTCCGACCGCCGACCAGTTCGATGCATTGCTGCAACTGCGCGAGCAGGTGGCGAAGACGCTGGAACCGATGCGCGCCGCCGGCGAGATCGGTGCGGCGCTGGAAGCGGACATCACGCTGGACGTCGATGACACCACCCATGCGTGGCTGGCGCCGATGGCCGACGAATTGCGCTTCTTCTTCATCAGTGGCGATGTCAGCGTGCAAAGCGTCGGCAAGGCATCGTCGGTGCTGGCCAGCAAGACCGCCAAGCCGAAATGCGTGCGCTGCTGGCAGCATCGCGCCGATATCGGCAGCCATGGCGAGCATCCGGAACTGTGCGGCCGCTGCATCGAGAACGTCGATGGCGCCGGCGAACAGCGGAGCTTCTTCTGATGAAGTTCGCCAAGCCCAATGCATTGCCGTGGCTGCTGGCGTCGGTGCTGGTCGTCGTGCTCGACCAGTGGAGCAAGTCGTGGGTGCTGCGCAGCCTGCCTGAATTCACCGATGTCGTGGTGATTCCCGGTTTCTGGAACTGGTATCGCACCTACAACACCGGCGCCGCCTTCAGCTTCCTCGCCAATAGCGGCGGCTGGCAGATCTGGCTGTTCAGCGCGCTCGCGGTGATCATCAGCGTGGCATTGACCTACGCACTCGCCGGCACCCAACGCCGCGAATGGAAGACCGCGTTGCCGTACGCACTGGTGATCGGTGGTGCCATCGGCAACGTGATCGACCGCGTCCAGCACGGCCACGTCATCGACTTCATCAAGTGGTACGTCGGCGACCACGTGTGGCCGGCCTTCAACCTCGCCGATTCAGCCATCGTCGGTGGTGCGGCAGGCATCATCCTGTTCGGACTGTTCGCCGGTTCCGGGCGCAAGGACAAGAAGGATTGATGGATATCCTGCTCGCCAATCCCCGCGGATTCTGCGCTGGCGTCGATCGCGCGATCGAAATCGTCAAGCGCGCGATCGAGACGCTGGGCGCGCCGATCTACGTGCGCCACGAAGTCGTGCACAACAAGTTCGTGGTCGACGATCTCAATCAGCGTGGCGCGATCTTCGTCGAGGAACTTGACGAGGTTCCCGATGGCGCGACGGTGATCTTCTCCGCGCATGGCGTGTCGAAGGCGGTGCGCGAGGAGGCCGATCGCCGCGGGCTGAAAGTGTTCGACGCGACCTGTCCGCTGGTGACCAAGGTGCATCTGGAAGTCTCGCGCCATTGCCGCGCCGGTCGCGACCTGATCCTGATCGGCCACGCCGGCCACCCCGAAGTCGAAGGCACGATGGGGCAGTGGAGGGCGAACGCCGGTGGGGGGCAGATCCACCTGGTCGAGGACATCGCCGGCGCGCGCAACCTCGTCATCACGCAGCCTGGCAACGTCGCCTATACGACGCAGACCACGCTGTCGGTCGACGACACCCGCGACATCATCGCCGCCTTGCGCGAGCGTTTCCCGGAGATCCAGGGCCCGCGCAACGATGACATTTGCTACGCCACCCAGAACCGCCAGGATGCGGTGCGCGACCTCACCCGCGAATGCGACCTGGTGCTGGTGGTGGGGTCGCCCAACAGTTCGAATTCCAACCGCTTGCGCGAACTCGCCGAGCGCGAGGGCGTTGCGGCCTACCTGATCGACGATGCCGGCGAGATCGCTCCGGACTGGCTGCAAGGCAAGCAGCGGATTGGCGTGACGGCCGGTGCCTCGGCGCCGGACGTACTGGTGCAGGGCGTGCTCGCGCGCCTGCGCGAGCTCGGCGCCAATGGCGTGCGCGAGCTGTCAGGGGAGCCCGAGGACATGGTGTTCGCGCTGCCCAAGGAGCTGCGCCTGCGCCTGGTCGAATGACCTGCCGGAATTGACCGGGTCGGCCCGGGACCGTACGATAGCCGGCTAGGCCGGAATAGCTCAGTTGGTAGAGCGGCGCATTCGTAATGCGTAGGTCGTAGGTTCGATTCCTATTTCCGGCACCACATTCAGGCACGGCTTCAGGTCTCATTGGGGCATGTGCAGGTAGGTTGAACGAGTCAAGAGCGGTGGGGAGACTGCTTTCGGGTTCACGAACTCGGCCCATTTGCTTTCCTAACACCCCCCTCGGAAACGAGGGGTTCTTTTTGCCCGGAATTTGCCCCTCGTCACGGGGATTCTTCAGCCCGGAATTTGCCCCTCGACACGGGGATTCTTCAGCCCGAAATTTGCCCCTCGACACGGGGATTCTCCAGTCCGGAATTCGCCGATCTCGCCTCGCGCGACGACAACCCGGATACTGGCAGGCATCGTCCGGAGTTCGACATGCCGCCCAGCCCCCGCAAGCGCACCGCCTACGTCTGCAACAGTTGCGGCGCCGAATATCCCAAGTGGCAGGGCCAGTGCGAGGCCTGCGGGGCCTGGAACACGCTGTCCGAGATCGCGCTGGAGCCGACGGCCACGAGTGCGCCGTCGCGGCGCGGCAGCTGGGCCGGCAAGGCCGATGTCGCCCGGATCACGCCGCTGGTGAGCGTGCAGCAGTCGGAAATCCTGCGGGCATCGACCCGCATCGGTGAATTCGATCGCGTGCTCGGTGGTGGCTTGGTCGAGGGCGCAGTGGTGCTGATCGGCGGCGATCCCGGCATCGGCAAATCCACCCTGCTGCTGCAGGCGCTGGCGCTGATGAGCGGCAATACCCGCGGCCTGTATGTCACCGGCGAGGAATCGCTGGCGCAGGTCGCCGGTCGCGCGCTGCGGCTCGATCTTTCCCTTGATGGACTCGAGGCGTTGGCGGAAACCTGCGTCGAACGCATCCTAGAGCAGGCGGTCGTCGCGAAACCCGGCTTCATCATCGCCGACTCGATCCAGACCCTGTGGACGGAAACGCTGACCGCAGCGCCGGGTTCGGTCAGCCAGGTGCGCGAGTCCGCGGCGCGATTGGTGCGCTATGCAAAAGAAACGGGAACAGCGGTGTTCCTGGTCGGCCACGTCACCAAGGAAGGCGGCATCGCCGGCCCGCGCGTGCTCGAGCACATGGTCGATGCCGTGCTGTATTTCGAAGGCGACAGTGGATCGCGTTTCCGCGTGCTGCGCGCGTTCAAGAATCGCTTCGGCGCGGTCAACGAACTCGGCGTGTTCGCGATGGGCGACAAGGGCTTGCGCGAAGTGCCGAATCCGTCGGCGATCTTCCTGTCCGGCGGCAGCGCGCACCAGCCCGGCAGTTGCGTGATGGTGACGCGCGAAGGCACGCGGCCGTTGCTGGTGGAAGTGCAGGCGCTGGTCGATGCCTCGCCGCTGTCGAATCCGCGTCGCGTCGCGGTCGGGTTGGAGGGCAATCGCCTGGCGATGCTGCTGGCGGTATTGCATCGCCATGGTGGCGTGCTGACGTCCGACCAGGACGTCTTCGTCAACGTGGTCGGCGGCATTCGCGTGCAGGAAACCGCGGCCGACCTGCCGGTGTTGCTGGCGGTGTTGTCGTCGTTGCGCAACCAGCCGCTGGCGGAGAAGACGATCGCCTTCGGCGAAGTCGGCTTGTCCGGCGAGATCCGTCCGGTGCCCAATGGCGAGGAGCGATTGAAGGAGGCTGCGACGCATGGCTTCAAACGTGCGATCGTGGCCAAGGCGAATGCGCCGAAGGCGGGGAGCTACAAGGGCATGGAAGTGATCGCGGTCGAACGCCTGGCGGACGCACTGGAAGCTGCGTGATCCAATCGATTGCCGACGCCGACGATGGCAGTTGGACGAAGGCGGGCCTCGGTCGATTCGATGCCTGGCTGATGAAGCCGCGCGCGGGCGGTGATGGCCTGCACCGCGCGGCTACGGAATTCCTGTTCTTCGGCCTCAAGGAAGCGCGTGCCTGCCTGTTCGCCGGCTTGTTCTTCCTCGCGGTGTTCGCGATGCCGCACGGCGGGATCCTCGGGATCCCGCGCTATGACGCCCTGTTGTTGTTCGCACTGCTGGTGCAGGGATGGATGCTGTGGGCGAAGCTGGAAACCTTCGACGAGTTCAAGGCGATCTGCCTGTTCCACGTCGTCGGCTTCGCGATGGAAGTATTCAAGACGTCCGGCGACGTGCAATCCTGGAGTTATCCGGGGCCCGGTTACACCAAGGTCTTCGGCGTGCCGCTGTTCTCGGGCTTCATGTACGCGGCGGTCGGCAGCTACATCATCCAGGCCTGGCGGCTGTTCGACCTGCGCATCCGCCACCATCCGCCTTACTGGATGGCGGTGCTGGTGGCGATCGCCATCTACGCCAATTTCTTCACCCATCACTGGATCGCCGACCTGCGCTGGTACCTCGCGGCGCTGGCGCTCGGGCTTTATGCGCGCACCACGGTAGTCTTCCGCCCGCTCGACCGCGATCGCCGCATGCCGCTGCTGCTGGCGTTCGTGCTGATCGGCTTCTTCCTGTGGCTGGCGGAAAACATCGCGACGTTCTACGGGATCTGGCGCTATCCCAACCAGATGGGCGCGTGGGCGCAGGTGCACTGGGGCAAATGGAGCTCGTGGTCGTTGCTGGTGATCATGACCTTCACGATCGTCGCGGGACTCAAGCACGTGAAGGCGACCATCCACGTACCGGAAACCGCCTAGGAGGAATGGCGATGCAATCCCTGCAGCTGGATCCACAACTGTTCGGCCACGTCCGCGTGCTGATCTCGCTGGTCGCCGGCATGGGCCTGACGCGCCTGCTGGTCGGGGTCGCGCGGATCATCCAGCATCCTGCCGGCAAGAAGGTCTATTGGGTGCACCTGGGTTGGGTGCTATGGATGTTCCTCGGCCTGATCAACTTCTGGTGGTGGGAATTCCGCCTCTCGCAATTGCACGACTGGAAGTTCGTCTACTACGTCTTCCTGATCGTCTACGCGGCCACGTACTTCCTGTTGTGCGCATTGCTGTTCCCGGAACAGATGGAGGAATACGCCGGGTACCGCGATTACTTCATGTCGCGACGGGCGTGGATCTTCGGGGTGATGGCGAGCCTGTTCGTGCTCGACATCGGCGACACCCTGATCAAGGGTGCCGGCTATTTCGCGACCCTCGGGGTTGAGTACCCGTTGCGCGCCGCCATCCATGTCGGGTTGTGCCTGGTGGCGATGCGCAGCGCAAATCCGCGCTTCCATGCGCTATTCGTGCTGCTTGCACTGATCTACCAGACGTCCTGGATCCTGCGCCAGTACGAGACCTTCTCGTAGCCGTTGGCTCAGTGCCCGCCACCCGCGGGCGCACCGGCCTTGGCCGAGAACGGCGGTCGCGCCATCCATACCAGCAGGATCACCGACAGGAACAGGAAGCCGAGCAGGAAGAAGATTTCGTTGAAACCGATCTGCATCGACTGCTGGGTGATCATGCGGTCGAGAACGAAGGCGCCAGTCTGTGGATTGCCGCCGCCATATTGCGCAACGGTCGCCATCATCGTCGGAGACGTCGCGTCGATGTGCTCGGTCAGCTGCGCGTGGTGCGTCGCGGTGCGCTGGCTCCAGGCATAAGTCACCAGCGAGGCCGCGAAACTGCCGCCCAGTGTTCGCAGGAAGGTCGAGAGGCCGGAACCTGCGGCGATTTCGTGCGGCTCGAGGTCCGACAGCAGGATCTGCAGCACCGGCATGAAGAACAGTGCGACGCCGACGCCCTGGATCAACTGGATCGTCGCGACATGGTTGAAGTCGACGTCGAGGTTGAAGCCCGAGCGCAGGAAACTGGTTCCGGCCAGCACCACGAAGGCGAGGCTGGCGAGGATGCGCAGGTCGACCTTGTTGCCGTGCTTGCCGATGATCGGTGCCAGCAGCACCGGCAGGATGCCGATCGGTGCCGTCGCGAGTCCGGCCCAGATCGCGGTGTATCCCATGTTTCGTTGCAGCCACAGCGGCACCAGGATGCCGACGCTGAAGAACGCGGCGTAGGCCAGCACCATGGCGGCGGTGCCTGCGCGGAAATTGCGGTGGCGGAACAGCCTCAGGTTGACGATGGGGTCGTCGTCGGTGAGTTCCCACACCACGAAGGTGATCAGCGAGATCGTGGCGATGATCGCCATGATGACAATCGTGGTGGAGTGGAACCAGTCTTCGTCGTTGCCGAGGTCGAGCAGGATCTGCAACGCGCCGACGCCGAGCACCAGCAATGCGAGGCCGATGTAATCCATCTTCGGCCGTTCCAGGCGTTCCGGACGACCCTTCAACTGGCGACCCACCACCGTGCTGGCGAAGATGCCCAGCGGGATGTTGATGAAGAAGATCCATTCCCAGCTGTAGTTGTCGGTGATCCAGCCGCCGAGGATCGGGCCGGCGATCGGCGCGACCACGGTGACCATCGCCAGCAGCGCAATCGCCTGTCCACGTTTCGCGGGGGGATAGATCGACAGCAACAGCGCTTGCGTGACCGGATACATCGGGCCGCAAACGAAACCCTGCAACGCGCGGGCCAGCACCAGCAGGCCCATGCTGTTGGCGATGCCGCACAGGAACGATGCGATGACGAACGCCATCGTCGACCACATGAACAGCTTGCGCTCGCCGTATTTGCGGGTGAGCCAGCCGGTCAGCGGCAACGCAATGGCGTTGCTCACCGCGAACGAGGTGATCACCCACGTCGCCTGGTTGGCGCTGCCGCCGAGGTTGCCGGAGATGGCCGGCAACGACACGTTGGCGATGGTGGTGTCCAGCACCTGCATGAACGATGCAAGTGCGAGGCCGATCGTGGTCAGCGCGCGATTCGGCGGCGCGAAACCCTGCATCGTCAGTTCGGTGGCCGGCGCGGGTGCGGGTGCACCCGGTTCGGCGGTGGCGGAAGTCGCGCTCATCGGTCGCTTGTTCGGAATGGGGGTTAGTGCGAGCCGTTGCCGCCGAGGTTGTCGTCGATCACGCGTTCGACCGCGGCGTCTGCCTTGGACAGTGCGCTGTCATAGGCCTCGGTCATCAGGTGCGGCTGCGTCGGCGTGGTCGTCGGCAGCAGGCCGTCACCCTTGTCGTGCAGGTTCACCTTGACGTCCATCGACAAGCCGAGGCGCAGCGGATGCTCCTGCAATTCCTTCTTGTCGAGGAGGATGCGGACCGGGACGCGCTGCACGATCTTGATCCAGTTGCCGCTGGCGTTCTGCGCCGGCAATATCGAGAACGCGCTGCCGGTGCCCATGCCGAGGCTGGCCAGCGTGCCGTGGTACACGACCTTGTCGCCGTAGAGTTCCGACGTCAGTTCGACGCGCTGGTTCAGGCGCAGCTTGGTGAGCTGGGTTTCCTTGAAGTTGGCATCCACCCAGACCTGGTCGAGCGGGATGATCGCCATCATCGGCGTGCCGGGGGCGACGCGCTGGCCGAGTTGCACGCTGCGCTTGGCGACATAGCCGGAGATCGGCGAAAGCACGCTGGAACGCTGGCGGGCGAGGTAGGCCTGGCGCAGCTGCGATGCCGCGGCGGCGACCGCCGGGTTGTCGCGGATGGTGCTGTTGTCGATCAGCACGCGGCTGCGCGCGGTGTTTTCGCGGGCACCGGACACGGCAGCCTGCGCGGCGGCGAGGTTGGCCTGCGCGGTTTCGAGCTGGGCGCGTGCATGCGCCAGTTCTTCATTCGACACGGCGCCGGTTGCAACCAGTCCGGTGCGGCGACCGACGTCCTGGCGGGCAACGTCGACCGCGGCCTGCGCCTGCTTCACCGTGGCTTCGCGTGCGTCGATGTCGGCGCTGCCGGCTTCGGCGGCGCGGTACTGCGCGCGCACCTGGCGCACGGCGCTGCCGAGCGCGGCTTCGGCCTGTGCATAGGCGAGATCGGTGTCGTTGGTGTCGAATCCGACCAGCACCTGGCCGGCGTCCACCTTCATGCCATCGTCCACGCCGATGCGGGTGACGGTGCCGCCGACTTGCGGCGTGATGGTGACGACGTCGCCCTGGACGTAGGCGTCATCCGTGCTTTCGGACCAGCGTCCAATCAGCAGGTGGTACAGCAACCACGCGACACCGAGCACGATCGCGACGATCGCGATGATCATCAGCATCTTGCGTCGCTTGTTCTGCAGCGGCGTGTCCTTGGGGTTGGTCGGCGGCATCAGCGTGCCGCCTGCCGCGGGGCGCGGCGCTGCCGCGGAGTCGTCGGCGGGAGTCTTGTTGGGTTCGGTGGTCATTGCGACTTCTTCCCGGATTCGGAATTGGAGGATTGCGGGGGTAGTTCGACGGGAACGCCGCCACCCAGTGCGATATCGAGATCGATCGCCGATTGCAGGCGGCGAGCGCGCAGCGTGGAGAGTTGCTGGTCGAGCTGCAGGATCGGTTTCTGGGCGGTCAGCACGTCAAGCTGGTTGGCGAGCCCGGCCTTCTGGCGTTGGGTCACGAGCACCGCCGAGCGTGCCTGCTGGTCACGCGCGCTGGTCGCCGCGGAAATCTGCGCATCGAGTTCGCGCGAGGACTGCACTGCGTCGGTCACTTCGCGAATGGCGTTCAACACCGTCTGGTCGTAACCGGCGACGGCGAGATCGAAATCGGCATTGGCGCCGCGCAACTGCGAGCGCAGGCGGCCACCGTCGAGGATCGGCAGCGAGATCGCCGGACCTCCGAAGCCCAGTCCGGCATCCGACTTGAACAGGTCGCCGAGCTTGCTGGCGGCGAGACCGACGATCGCCGAGAGATTCAGGCTCGGATAAAAATCGGACTTCGCGGCCTTGATGCCGCGCGATGCCGCTTCGACGTGCCAGCGCGCGGCTGCGACGTCGGGGCGACGGCTCACCAGTTCGCTCGGCAGCAGCGACGGAATCGCGATGCCATCGGTCTTCAGTTGCGGTCGATTGATCTGCAATCCGCGATCCGGGCCTTGTCCCGCGAGCATCGCCAGTGCATTGCGCAGCGCGCTGACCTGCTGGTCGGCGGCCTGCATCTGCGCGCGCGCGTTGTCTTCGGCGCTGGCGATCTGCGTCAATGCGATCTGGTTGTCGATGCCGGCCTTGACGCGTTGCGTGGCCAGCGCATGCAGGCTGGAATTGCGCCTGAGATCGCGTTCGGCGACGTCATGCGCGTCCCATGCCTGCGCCAGCGTGGCGTAGGTGCGGGCGATGTTGCCTTCCAGCGTCAGCCGCGCGGCCTGCGCGTCGGCTTCCTGGGCGCGCGCGGCGCCAACCGCCGATTGCCACTTCGCGCGTTTGCCACCCCACAGGTCGGGTGCCCACGCGAAGTTCAGCATCAGCACTTCGGAATGCATCAGCTTGCCGCCGAACGGCGCCGGCACCAGGGTTTCCGGGAGTTGGACGCCAGCGAGCTGCGCGCTCGCCCCCAGCGTCGGCTTGAGGCCGGCTTCGGCGAGTCCCGCCTGCGCGAATGCCTTGCGGGTGCGGGCATCGGCGATCGCGATGCTCGGCGATCCCGACAGTGCTTCCTGCATCAACGCGTCGAGTTGCGGATCGCCATAGGCGTTCCACCACTGTGCCTTCGGCCACGCGACATCGCTGACCGGCGTGCGACCGAGGCTGCTCGCTGCCTGGAAGCGGTTGGCATCCTGCAGCGAGGATTCCGGCTTCAGGCCGTGGGTACTGGCGCAACCGGCCAGCACGGTGGCCAGCGCGAGTGCGGACAGTGGTTGCAGGTGGCGGATCGCCATCATGCTGACTCCGTGTTCGAAAGATTGGTGCGGACGTGTTCGAGGGTGGCGATGAACTGCTCGCATTCGGATTCGCTCATGCCGGACAGCGCGCGTTCGCGCACGCGGTCGCTGCAGGCGCTGCACTGGTCGTAGATGGCGCGACCGGCGTCGGTGAGCTGGATGCGCAGGGCGCGGCGATCGGTGGGATCGTTGGCGCGGACGATCAGGCCTTTTTCCTCGAGCTTGTCGAGCAGGCGGGTCATCGCGCCGGGATTGAGTTCGGCCGCGCGGGCGAGATCGCCGACGCTGATGTGGCCGTCGCTCATCCCGAGCTTCTTGAGGGTGACGAACTGGCTGAAGGTCAGGTCATGGCCCAGACGTTCCAGTTCGGTCTCCATGGCATGCCACATGGCATCGCGAACCTGCCGGAACAGCAGGCCGAGCGAGGAACCGGCACAGAGGAGGCGCGTATTCATGGAGCGGCATCATGCTCGCCCATGCAATAGTTGTCAATGCAATTATTGTTACAACAACAATGCAATCGTTTTCCGCATTCAGCTTCAGGTGCGCTTGAGCACGAGTTCCAGCACGAATTGGCTGCCGAAGAAGGCCAGCAGCAGGATCGCCATTGCCACAAGGGTCCAGCGCACGGCCCGGGCGCCACGCCAGCCCCAGCGGCGACGGCCGAAGAGCAGGGTGCCGAAGATCACCCAGGACAGCAGGCTCAGCACGGTCTTGTGGACCAGGTGCTGCTGGAACAGGTTGCCGACGAACAGCACCCCGGCCAGCAGCGCTGCGGTCAGCAGCAGGAAGCCCACTGCAAGCGTCCGGAACAGCAGCGACTCCAGTTCGGTGAGCGGCGGCAGGGCGCGCATCCAGCCGTGGAATTCACGATTGCGCATGGCCCGTTCCTGCAGCCACAACAACGTCGCCAGCAGCGCCGCGACCGCGAGGGTCGCGTAGGCCAGCAGGCCCAGCCATGCGTGCAGCTGCACCTGCCAGGTCATCGCCGGCGGCTGCGGGTGCCCGTAGGCCGAGTAGCAGGCGGTGAACAGCGCGGCCAGCGGGAAGACCACCACTCCGATGGCCTGGATGCGTTTGCGCGCGCCCAGCAACGTGGTCAGTGCCGCCATGCCCAGCGCCACCAGCGACAGCGCCGCGAAGAAATGCATGTCCGGCGCCCCGCCAGCGTGCCAGGTCTCGACGTGCAGCCAGGCGTGGTCGAGCACGGCGAGCGCGGCCGGCAACATCCAGGCACGCCCACCGCTGCCGCGCGCGACGTCCCGCACCAGCATTGCGGTGGCGACAAGGTAGAAGAGGACGGCAGCAAGGGTCGGCAGCATTCAGCCAGTGTCGCATGCGTCGACCCCGCCCGGATGGGCCGGGAGCGCCAGCGTCTATACTTTGCGGCTTTCCGCACCACTCCGAAGACTGCAATGTTTGAATCGCTGACCGAACGCCTGTCCGGCACCATCAACCGCATCCGCGGCCGTGGTCGCCTGACCGAATCCAACATCAGCGAAGCCCTGCGCGAAGTGCGGGTGGCGTTGCTCGAGGCCGACGTCGCGTTGCCGGTGGTGCAGGCGCTGATCCAGCGCATCAAGGTGCGCGCGCTCGGCCAGGAAGTGATGAAGTCGCTGACGCCGGGCCAGCAGCTGGTCAAGGTGGTGCGCGACGAACTCACCAACACGATGGGCGCGCAAAGCGTCGATCTGAATTTCAACGTGCCGGCGCCGGCGGTGATCCTGATGGCCGGCCTGCAGGGCGCGGGCAAGACCACCACCGTCGGCAAGCTCGCCAAGCACCTCAAGGAAAAGCGCAAGAAGAAGGTGATGGTGGTGAGCGCGGACGTCTATCGTCCGGCCGCGATCGAACAGCTGAAGACGCTGGCGCAACAGGTCGGGGTGTCGTTCTTCCCGTCCGATGCCGGGCAAAAGCCCGAGGCGATCGTCCGTGCCGCGATCGACGACGCCAGGAAATCCTTCGCCGACGTGCTGATCGTCGATACCGCCGGCCGCCTCGCCATCGACCAGGCGATGATGGACGAGATCAAGGCGCTGCACGCTGCGGTGAATCCAGTCGAGACGCTGTTCGTCGTCGACTCGATGACCGGCCAGGACGCCGCCAATACCGCCAAGGCATTCAACGAAGCGCTGCCGCTCACCGGCGTCGTGTTGACCAAGACCGACGGCGACGCCCGCGGCGGCGCGGTGCTGAGCGTGCGCTACATCACCGGCAAGCCGATCAAGTTCGTCGGTATCGGCGAGAAGCCCGACGGCCTCGACGTCTTCCATCCCGATCGCGCGGCCAGCCGCATCCTCGACATGGGCGACGTGCTGTCGCTGGTCGAGCAGGTGGAAGCCAACGTCGACAAGGAAAAGGCGCAGAAGCTCGCCGAGAAGGTCGCCAAGGGCCGTCGCTTCGATCTCCAGGACATGCACGACCAGTTCGAGCAGATGCAGAACATGGGCGGCCTGCACGGACTGATGGACAAGCTGCCGGGCATGGGCCAGATCCCCGGCCAGGTGAAGGATCAGATCACCGGTCGCGAGATCCCGCGGATGATGGCCATCATCAAGTCGATGACGCCGAAGGAACGCCGCAATCCCGATCTGCTCAACGGTTCGCGTCGCGCCCGCATCGCCCGTGGTGCCGGCCTGCAGCCGCAGGACGTCAACAAGCTGATGAAGCAGTATCAGCAGATGGAAAAGATGATGGGCAAGATCGGTCGCGGCGGCATGAAGGGCATGATGCGCGGCCTGAGCGGGATGATGGGCGGACGCGGCGGAATGCCGCCGATGATGCGCTGAGGCCTCCCGGCGCCGATCCTGCTATACTTGCCGGCTTACCCTGCCATTCCGGCAGCTGGGCAACACAGAGCAAACCATGGTCAAGATTCGCCTTACCCGCGGCGGCGCCAAGAAGCGTCCCTTCTACCACATCATCGTCACCGACAGCCGCAGCGCCCGCGACGGCCGCAACATCGAGCGCGTCGGTTACTTCAACCCGATCGCTTCCGGCCAGGACAAGCGCGTCGAGCTCGACGTCGAGCGCGTCAAGTTCTGGATCGAGCGCGGCGCGCAGATGACCGAAAAGGTCGGCGCGCTGTACAAGGAAGCCGCCAAGCCGGCTGCCGCGGCCTGATGGCCTGCCGCGCGCGATGCGCGCGGCGATTCCGCACATGAACGACACCGGGCGCCGCATCCTCATTGGCAGGGTGCATGGCGCCTTTGGTGTGCGTGGCGAACTGAAAGTCGAATCCTTCAGCGAGCCGCCGCAGGCGTTGCTGAAATATGCGCCGATCACCCTGCGTGACGGGCGCGGCAACGAACGCGAACTGGAAGGCGCGCGTGGTCGCGTCTCCAGCAAGGGCCTGGTGATGACGATTCCGGGCATCGAGGATCGCGACAGCGCCGAAGCCCTGCGCGGTTCCGAGCTCTACGTTCCGCGTTCCGTGCTGCCGCCGCCGGCAGCGGGCGAGTACTACTGGATCGACCTCGAAGGCCTTGAAGTCGTGACGACCGAAGGCGTCGTGCTTGGCCGCGTCTCCCATCTCTTTTCCACTGGCGTCAACGACGTGCTGGTGGTGGAAGGCGAGCGCGAGCGCATGATCCCGTTCAAGGAACCCGACTACGTGACGTCCGTGGATTTCGACGCGAATCGCATCACGGTCGATTGGGACCCGGACTTCTGAGTCGCGCCATGCGCATCGACATCATCAGCCTGTTTCCCGAATTCGTCGCGCAATGCGCCGGCTTCGGCGTGGTCGGGCGCGCGCAGGAACGCGGGTTGCTGTCGTTGCATGGCTGGAATCCGCGTGATCACGCCGAGGGCAACTATCGTCGCGTCGATGACCGCACCTTCGGTGGCGGTCCGGGCATGGTGATGATGATTGACCCGCTGCTGGCGACGCTCGATGCCATGCAGGCCGATGATGCAGCCAAGGCGCATGTGATCTATCTCAGTCCGCAAGGTCGCCCGCTGACGCAGTCGCGCGTGCGCGAACTGGCGGCGATGCCGCGACTGGCATTGCTTTGCGGTCGTTACGAAGGCGTCGACGAGCGCCTGGTCGAAGCCCGCGTCGACGAGGAAATCTCGATCGGCGACTACGTCCTGTCCGGCGGCGAGCTGGCCGCGGCGGTGGTGGTCGACGCCGTGGCCCGACTGCAGGATGGCGCCCTCAATGATGCCGAATCGGCGGCCCAGGACAGTTTCGAGGATGGGCTGCTGGACTGCCCGCACTACACCAAGCCGGTCAGCCATGCCCTGGGCGAGGTGCCGGAGGTGCTGCTGTCCGGCCATCACGCCGAAATCGCCCGCTGGCGTCGCCAGCAATCCCTGCTGCGGACGGCGCAACGGCGCCCGGACCTGCTGGCAGGCGCCGGCCTGACCGCGGCCGACCTGGCCTTCCTGCGCGGGCACGGGCTGGAGCCCTGACCGATCCTGCGGGCAGGGGTAGCGCAGTGATTCGGAATCGTCCTATAATGACGGGCTTACCGCCGCGGACCCGTTCGGGTGTCGCGCTCCAGAATAACTACAGAACAACGGTGTCACCATGAGCAAGTCCTCGCTGAGCAACCTGATCAACGAATTCGAAACCGCCCAGGCGGGTCGCGCGCTGCCGGAATTCGGTCCCGGCGACACCGTGATCGTCAACGTCAAGGTGAAGGAAGGCAACCGCGAGCGCGTGCAGGCCTATGAAGGCGTGGTCATCGCCCGCAAGAACGCCGGCCTGAACTCCTCGTTCACCGTCCGCAAGATCTCGCACGGCTACGGCGTGGAGCGCGTGTTCCAGTCGTTCAGCCCGGTCATCGAGTCGGTGAAGGTGAAGCGTCGCGGCGACGTGCGTTCCGCCAAGCTGTACTACCTGCGTGGACTGGAAGGCAAGGCTGCCCGTATCCGCGAGGATCTGGCCGCGGTCGCCAAGGCCAAGGCCGAAGCCAAGGCTGCAGAAGCCGCTGGCGAATAATCACGCCATGCGTGATGCGCACGACGGCCGCCCCAGGGCGGCCGTTTGCATTTGCGCGACATCGATGATGAGAGGATCGGGGCGATGAAGGCATCGCGCCGCCTGCCGCTGATCGTCGCCTGTGCCCTGTTCATCGAGAACATGGACTCGACGGTGCTGTCGACGGCGTTGCCGGCGATCGCGCACGACTACGGCGTCGATCCGATTTCGCTGAAGCTCGTCCTCACGACCTATCTGCTGGCGCTGGCGGTGTTCATTCCGGTCAGCGGCTGGGTGGCCGACCGTTTCGGTGCGCGCGTCACCTTCATGAGTGCGATCGCGGTATTCCTGCTGGGGTCGGTCGGCTGCGCGATCAGTCCCTCGCTGGAGTGGATGGTGTTGGCGCGCTTCATCCAGGGCATGGGCGGGGCGATGATGGTGCCGGTCGGACGGCTGGTGCTGTTGCGCACGATCGACAAGTCGGAACTTGTGCAGGCGTTGAGCTGGCTGACGGTCCCGGCGCTGGTCGGGCCGGTGATGGGGCCACCGCTGGGCGGCTTCATCACCACCTATTTCCACTGGAGCTGGATCTTCCTGATCAACCTGCCGATGGGTGCGCTCGGCATCGCGTTGGCATGGCGCCATATTCCGGTACTGAAAGAACCGGTGCGGCCGCTCGACTGGCGCGGATTCCTGCTGTCGGGCTTCGGGCTTGCGCTGGCGATGTTCGGGTTCTCCACGCTCGGCCACCTCGAGGTCCCGGCGTGGGCGGCGACGGCGACATTGCTGCTGGGGCTCGCGGCACTCGCCGGTTACGCCTTGCATGCGCGGCGAGTGGAGCATCCGCTGCTGGACCTGGCGTTGTTCCGCATCCCGACCTTCCGCGCCGGCGTGCTCGGCGGCAGCCTGTTTCGTATCGGCGTGGGTGCGACGCCATTCCTGCTGCCATTGATGCTGCAGGTCGGTTTCGGACTGAGTCCGCTGCAGTCGGGTGGGCTGACCTTCGTGTCCGCAGTCGGTTCGATGTTCATGAAGACGATCGCGGCATGGATCATTCGTCGCTGGGGCTTCCGTCGCGTGCTGGTGTTCAATGCACTGCTGTCGGCGGTGTCGCTGGCGGTGATGGGATTGTTCCGTCCGTCGACGCCGCATCTTTTGATGATGACCGTGTTGCTAGTCGGTGGTTGCGTGCGATCCCTGCAGTTCACCAGCCTCAACGCCGTCAGCTATGCCGACGTCGAGCAGCCGCGCATCAGCCAGGCCAGCAGCCTCGCGGCGATGATGCAGCAGCTGTCGGTGAGCGCCGGTGTCGCAGTCGCCGGGTTCGTCTTGCAGCTGTGTGGCTGGCTGCGCCACGTCCCCACCGTGGACGTGCAGAACTTCTATTTCGCGTTCCCGATGATGGCGCTGTTCTCGGGACTGTCCGCGTTGATGATGTGGCGCTTGCACGCGGAGGCCGGCGCCGACATGGCGGGACGCGCGCGTGCGGGCAAGGAAGTCGCCGATCCGAAGGTGGAGCAGCGACCGGCGATGTGAGCGTGGTCAGTCGTTGACGGGCGGCTGGTCGGCCACCAGCGTCGGTGCTTCCGATGGCACTTCGGCGGGAACCGCGACCGGTGCCGGCTGTTGCAGCATCTTCGCCTGGCGCCAGCGACCCCAGCGGTAATACGCGATCGACATCAGCATCGAGCACACCGAACTCGCGGGGAAACTCCACCAGATCGCATCGACGCCCAGCGATGGCTGCAGCCATTTCGCGAACGGCACGCGAATGCCCCACAAGGCAAAGGTCAGGATCAGCAACGGTGGCATCACCGCACCGGTGGAGCGCACCACGCCGGAGAGGACCATGGTGACGCCAAAGAACATGAAGGCCCAGATCGCGATGTGGTTGAGGTGGCGCGCGATCTCGATCGACGGACTGCCCTGCGGCAGGAACAACGACAGGGTGGCGTGGTCGAACAGGATGATCGGCGCGATCAGGATCCCGGTCAGGAGGAAGTTGAACAGCGTGCCGACGCGCGCGGTGGCGTCGACGCGCGACCAGTTGCCGGCGCCGACGTTCTGGGCGGCCATCGACGAGCACGCGGCACCGATCGCCATCGCCGGCATCTGGACGTAGGTCCACAACTGGCCGGCGGCCCCGTAGCCTGCGGTGACGTCGATGCCATGGCTGTTGACCATGCCGATCATCGCGATCATCGCCAGCGAGATCACCACCATCTGCAGGCCCATCGGCACGCCCTTGACGATCAATGCGCGCAGGATCGCGGGATCGGGCTTGAACAGCGCGCGTTCCTTCCATTCGATCCACAGGTGATGATCCTTGCGTCGCAACCACCACAGCAGCGCCGCCAGGCTCACCGCATTGGCGATCAGGGTGGACAGTGCGGAACCGGCGATGCCGAGTTTCGGGAACGGGCCGATGCCGAAGATCAGCAGCGGATTGAAGATGATGTCGAGCGCGACCGCGAGCAGCAGGAAGGCGAATGGCGTGCGGGTATCGCCGGCGCCGCGCAGGATCGCGCTGACCCAGGAGAACAGATAGAGGAACGGCACTGCCAGGAAGATGATGCGCAGATAGTCTTCCGCCAGCGGCAGTGCTGACGCGGGCGTGCCCATCGCAGCGAGGATGTGTCGTGCGAACGGCAGGCCGAGCACGGCGATCGCCAGCGAGACGATGATGAAGAAGGTCGCGCTGGTGCCGATGACGCGGCGCGCCTGTTCGAGGTTGCGTGCGCCGCTTGCCTGTGCGATCAGGATGGTCGCGGCCATGCCGATGCCGAACACCGATCCGATCAGGAAGAACAGGATGCTGTTGGCATTCGCGGCGGCCGTAAGCGCGTCCTCGCCGAGGAAGCGCCCGACCCAGACCGCGTTGACCGAGCCGTTGAGCGATTGCAACACGTTGCCGGCGAGGATCGGTAGCGCGAATTTCAGCAACGTGCCGGCGATGGGGCCGGTGGTCAGGTCGCGCGTGGTTGACGCCGGACGCGCCGGCGCGGATGCTGCGGCAGGTGTCGGCGAATCGGAATCGGGTTGGTTCATTGCAGGATGATCGCAAAACTGCAGGTGCAGCGGGTGGCCGTGGCATGACAGGCGATGACGCACCGGCGGGTGTTCGCCTCGATATCTGGTTGTGGGCGGCACGGTTCTTCAGGACGCGATCGCTGGCGAAGCAGGCGATCGAGGTCGGTCGCGTCGAGGTGGATGGCCAGCGCGCCAAGCCATCGCGGGTGGTGCGCACCGGCGAACGCTTGCAGGTCACGCGTGGCGAGGAAGTCTTCGCAGTCACGGTGCAAGGCCTGAGCGAGCAGCGCGGTCCGGCCAGCGTGGCGCAGGCGTTGTATGCCGAGGATCCCGAGTCGATTGCCGCGCGCAAGGAGGCGCGTGCCACCGCGGCTGCGGCGCGTGCCGGCTATTCGCCACCCGAGGGGCGGCCGGACAAGCGTGCGCGGCGGCTGATCCGGGCGCTGGGCGATATCGATGCCTTGTGATTTACCCTTGTGGCTGGTGATGACGACGAGGCCGCGATGATCCGCAACACGATGCGCTGGACGGCGATCTGCGTGGTTTCCCTTTCGGCATCGGTGGCGTTTGCCGCGGACGGACTGCCCGGTGACATCAATCCCGGGATCGCGTTGCGGCGCAAGGCCGATATCCGCCTCGACAAGGAAACGCTGACGATCTCGCGGCAACGCATCGTGGTCGAGGACGTGTTCACGGGAACGTCGAAGGACAAGCAGTTCGTTCCCGTGATCTTCACCATGCCGGCGATGCATGTGCAGCAGAAGGATTCGGAGAACGGGATTCGCGATCTGCGCTTCGCGGTGAACGGCATGGCGATCAAGCCGGCGCGCAAATTGACGGTGATGCTCGGCGACAAGGACATCGCATGGCGAATCGCGACGATGGGCTGGAAGGATGCGGAATTGATTGCCTTCCTGCGCGACGGGCAGGTGCCAGCGGGGAAGTTGCCTTTGCCCGCCGCATGGTTCGACAGGCAGGGGCGCCCGCGCTTCCAGTTGCGTGAAAGCTACAACTGGGACCAGTGGTTCGCGCCGGGGCGCGCGGTGACGATTCGCCACAGTTACGTGCCGGCAACAACGGGCGAAAACGCCATCAATCCATCGCAGGCGATCCAGCGCGTCGGCGAAGCCTCATGCATGGATGAAGGGCGACAGGCGGTGGTGAAGTCGCTCGATGCCGGCAATGGCGTCGAGTGGACCGGCTTGCGCTATCGCATCGCCGGCAGCCGCGGCTGGCGTCCCGGTGCCCAGGATTTCACCTTGCGGGTGGATACCGGCGGCGATTTCCTCGCCACTTGCATGACCGGTGGCAAGCCGGTCGACAAGCGGGTGCAGCAGTTCCGCGCCGGCAATATTTCGATGGACCGTGCGATCGATCTGGTCTTCGTGCGATCGGCCCGTCAGTCGCCCTGAGCGGAATACACCGGCAAGCCCGGATTGCGCCGGAATTCGAAGATCAGATGGGTTTCGATGTGCGCGACTTCATCGCGTTCGGTGAAGGCCGAGAGTGCGAATTCACGCAGGTGGTCGCTGTCGCGCACGCCGACATGCACCAGGAAATCGTCGGCGCCGGCGAGGTGATAGAACGCCATCACTTCGTGCAGGCCAAGCAGGTGGGAGTGGAAGCTGTCGACCAATGCGCGCGAGTGGCGACGCAGGCGCACCGTGACCATCGCCTGCAGGCCGATGCCCACCGCCGCCGGCGCGACTTCGGCGTGGTAGCCGAGCAGCGTGCCGTTCTGTTGCAGGCGGCGGATGCGTTCGAGCGCGGTGGACGGCGCAATGCCGCTGAGGTCCGCCAGTTCCTTGTTGGGCAGGCGCGCATTCTTCCGCAGAAGACGCAGGAGATTGAGGTCGATTCGGTCGAGCATGGGAAATTTGATGGAATTCCGAATATTGTTCGGATCATGATGCCACGACCGAAGATTGGTTAGTCTCTGGCCTTTCCAGTCGAGAATCACTGCGATGAAAGGTTTCGATACCCGCGCCGTCCATGGTGGCCGCGAAGACTTCAAGGCCATGGGCGTGCACGCCTCGCCGATCGATCTCTCCAGCACCTATCCGATCCCGGATTTCGACGAAGGCACGCGCAGCTTCGCCGCCTGGGGGGCAGGCGAAGGAGAGGCTCCGAATTCCATCTATGGCCGCTTCCACAACCCGACGGTGGCGCGCGTGGAAAACGCGATCGCCGGCCTCGAAGGCGCCGATGCCTGCATCGCGTTCGCATCGGGCATGGCGGCGATCACCGCGTTGCTGCTGTCGCGCCGCGCGCACGGCAATCATGTCTTGGTGGTGCGTCCGCTGTATGCCGCGACCGATGGCCTGCTCGCCAACGGATTGCTGGGCTTCGATGCCGAGTACGTTGGCGCCGACGAGATCGCCGCGAAGATCCGCCCCGACACCACGCTGGTGGTGATCGAAACGCCGGCCAACCCGACCTGCGACCTGGTCGATATCCGCGCGGTGGTGGCGGCCGCCGGCAAGGTGCCGGTGATGGTCGATTCGACCTTCGCGACGCCGGTGTTGCAGCGCCCGCTCGAACTCGGCGCCGCCTACGTGGTCCATAGCGCGACCAAGTTCCTCGGTGGCCACGGCGATGTCATCGCCGGCGTCGTCTGCTGCTCGGAGGAGCTGGCCAAGCCGCTGCGCAAGGTGCGCATGTCCACCGGCGCCAACCTGCATCCGCTGGCGGCGTTCCTGATCCATCGCGGCCTGCCGACGTTGGGCCTGCGCGTCGAGCGCGCGCAAGCCAACGCGATCGAAATCGCCAAGCGCCTGTCGCAGCATCCTGCAGTGGCGAAAGTGTTCTATCCCGGCCTCGGCACCATGAACAATTCGCATCTGGTCGGCACGCAGATGAGTGGCCCCGGTTCGCTGATGGCGATCGACCTCAAGGGCGGCCACGCCGCGGCATCCAAGGTGATGAATTCGGTCAAGCTGATGGTGCCGGCGGTGAGCCTCGGTGCCGTCGATACGCTGATCCAGCATCCGGCCGGCCTGACCCATCGTTCGATCCCGGTCGAAACGCTCGGCAAGTACGGCATCACCGCCGGCATGTTGCGGCTGTCGGTCGGCATCGAGAACGTCGAAGACCTGTGGGCCGATTTCGAACAGGCGCTGTCAGGTCTCTGAAAGATACCGGTGATCGCGCGGGTCTATGATCCGCCGATCCCACCGGAGACATCGCGATGAAGCAGTTGTTGGCATTGGCAACGATCCTGTCCGCTTCATCGCCGTTGATGGCCGCGCCTGCCACGAAAGCGGTCCAGTACGAGGTGACCGTGCGCTATCCGGTCTCCGGCGCCGGGCACTGGGACCTGCTTGCGGTGGATTCCGCGCATCACCACCTGTTCGTCAGTCGTGGTGATCGCGTGCAGGTGATCGATACGACAAGTGGCAAGGAAGTCGGAACGATCGCCGGCACCGATGGCGTGCATGGCATCGCGGTTGGCGCGAACGGCCATGGCTATACCACCAATGGCAAGTCCAACAGCGTCACCGAATTCGATCTGGTGACGCTGCAGCGCGTGCGTGACCTGCCGGTCAATGGCAAGTCGCCGGATGCGGTGCTGTACGACGACGCTTCGCATCGCCTGTTCGTGTTCAACGCCAGGAGCAACAACGCTTCGGTGCTTGATACCGCATCCGGCAATGAAGTCGCGACGATCGCCTTCGGAGGCAATCCCGAGCTGGCGGTTGCCGACGGTCGCGGCCACATCTTCCTCAACATCGAAAGCAGCGCCCACCTGGTCGAACTCGATGCGGCATCGGCGAAGATCGTCCACGACTGGAAGATGGATGGATGCGAGGAGCCGTCCGGCATCGCGATGGATGCCGAGCATCGCCGGGTGTTCTCCACCTGCCAGAACAAGGTGCTGGCAGTGACCAACGCCGACAACGGCCGTGCGGTGGCGCGCGTGGCCATCGGCGAAGGCCCGGATGGCGCGGCGTTCGATCCGGCGACGCAGAGCGTGCTGGTTCCCTTGGGCAAGAGCGGTGAGCTCGATGTAGTCCACGTCGAGGGTGGCGATCGTTTCCGCAAGACGCAATCGCTGCCGACGCAGGCGTCGGCGCGCACGATTGTCCTGGACGACAGCGACCACCGCGCCTACACCGTCGCCGCGAAATTCGGTCCGGCGCCGGCAGGTGGTGGTCGCCCGCCGATGATCGACGACAGTTTCTCGGTGCTGGTGCTGGCCCCGGCCGGCAAGTAATCCGCTCAGCGACCGTCGCGCAGCGCCTTGAGCAGTTTCTGCCCGGCGCGACCATCCATCGTCATGCCGAGGCGCTGCTGCTCCTGCTGGATGGCGGCGCGGCTGGCGGTGCCCAGTACGCCGTCCGGCGTGCCGATGGCATGGCCGCGCTTCAGCAACAAACGCTGCAGTTCGACGCGATCCGCGCGCGACAGGCCCGGGTCATCGGTGGGCCACGGCGTGCGCAGGCCTGATCCGCCGCGCAGGCGATCCGACAACAGCGCGATCGCCAGTGCGTAACTCTCGGCGGCGTTGTAGCTGTAGATCGCGTCGAAGTTGCGGAACACCAGGAAAGCGGGGCCATTCGCGCCCGCGGGCAGCAACACCGCCGCCGGCGTGTCCGGTTCCAGCGGGATCGACTGGCCATCGACGCGATGGATGCCCTGCGCCTGCCACTGCGACAGCGGTTTGCGATTCTTGCGTCCGGCCTGCGCGCTGTCGAAACCGGCGGGGAGTTTCACTTCATATCCCCACGGCTGGCCTTCGCGCCATCCGGACTTCAACAGGTAGTTCGCGGTGGATGCGAGCGCGTCCGGCGCGCTGCGCACCAGGTCGCGACGGCCATCGCCATCGAAATCGACCGCCATGCGGTTGTAGGTCGACGGCATGAATTGCGTCTGCCCGAAGGCGCCCGCCCACGAGCCCTTGAGATCGTCGATGGCGACATCGCCACGCTGGGCGATCTTCAGCAGTTCGTAGAATTCGCTGCGGAAATAGGCCTGGCGACGACCGAAGCACGACAGCGTACCGAGCGAGACCAGCAGCGGACGGCGACCGTTGATGCGGCCGAAATCGCTTTCCACGCCCCATACCGCGGTGACGGTGGCGGGATCGACGGCGAAGCGCGACTGCACCTGCGACAGCGTGGATGCGTACCTGGTCATCATCGCGCGACCATCGTCGACGCGCTTCTGGTCGACCAGTCCGGCGAGATAGTCCCAGATCGCGGTGGTGAATTCGGGTTGGCGATCGAGCAGCGGCAACACCGTCATGTCCGGCGTCACGGTCATCGCATGGCGATCGAACGCCGCCGAGTCGACGCCAGCCGCGATCGCCGGTTCGCGCAACCCCGTCATGCAGGAATTGAATTGCATGAGCTCTTCGTTGCTCGGCAGCGGCGTCACTGCGGCGGGCGTGGGCGCAGGCGATTGCTCTTCTTGCACCGTGGGCGCAGGCGCGACGACGACGGGAGCGGGTGGCGGCGACTGCACGGGCTGTTGTGCGCAGGCGGCGAGCAAGGTGGTTGCGAACAGGCCGAGGGTCGGGCGCAGAAGGGGGCGCGTCATCGTGATGGCCGGGGATGCGGGATCGCCAGCATGCCACCAGTCGTCTGAATGCACATCACGGGGAATACCGGGAAATGAAAAGGGCCGCGATGCGACCCTTTGTCGTGCGGCTGAAGCGGGCAGGCGTCAGCTGCGTCCGCCCAGCACCGAACCCAGCAGGCCGCCGATTCCACCGCCGCCGCCGAGGCTGCCGAGCACCTGGCCGAGCAGGCCGCCGCCGGAATCGACATGCGACTGTTCCTGTTGCAGCACGTCGCTGACCGAATTCGCGTTGTTGCTGTCCGGATGCGAGAACATGCGCTTGGCGAGGTAGGCCATCACGATCGGTGCGAGGATCTTCATCAACATCTGCGCCTGGTCGCTGCCGAGGCCGGTGGCCTGGCCAACCTGGTTCGATGCCTGCTGTTCCTGGCTACCGAAGATGTGCCCGAGGATGCCGCCGCCATCGGTCGCAGGCGTCGTCGCTTGCTGGCCGGAAACCGAACCCAGCACCGATCCCAGCAGCCCGCCGAGACCACCACCGGCGGCATCGCCATGGTTCGCTCCGAGCACGCCGGCCAGTACATCCGCACCACCGGGTTGGCTGGCATTCTGTCCCAGCGCACCGACGATCATCGGCAAGGCTGCGCCGATCGCCTGCTGGGCCTGAGCCGGATCCACCCCCAGCTGGCTGGCGACCTGTTGCACCGGAGCGCCCTGCATCTGGGAAAGAATGTCTTCGATCATGCTCATCGTGCGGATGTCCTCTTGAATGGGCCTGGCCCCGGATAGTGTCGTCAACTTAAGGGGGCGATTGTTACGGCCATGTGTGGGCCACCATGTACGCTGTGGGGATGATCGCAAGCACGCACATCGTTTCCTCGTGAGCAGTCGCGCATCGCGCCTGTTGCGCCTGCTCGACCTGCTGCGCAGCCGCCGCCGGCCGTTGACCGGCGCGCGCCTGGCGGAACGACTCGGCGTGAGCCTGCGCACGGTCTATCGCGACATCGCGGTGTTGCGCGAACAGGGTGCCGACATCGAGGGCGATCCCGGCACCGGCTACATGCTGCGCCACGGCTATCTGTTGCCGGCGCTGATGTTCGGGCGCGATGAACTGGAAGCGCTGACGCTGGGCGCGCGCTGGGTGTCGTTGCAGGGCGATGCCGAACTGGCGCAAGCCGCCAGTGACGCCTTGCAGCGATTGGCCTCGGTGTTGCCGGACACCTTGCGGCTTGAGATCGAAACCAGTGGCCTGCTGGTTCCGAAGAACCGCGAACAGGCGCCGGATGAGTCGTGGCTACCTGTCCTGCGGCGCGCCATTCGCGACGAGCATGTGGTGGTGATGCGCTATGTCGACCTCCACGGCAATACCAGTGATCGAAGGATTTGGCCATTCGCGATGGCGTTCTTCGCCAATGTGCGGATGCTCGCGGCGTGGTGCGAACTGCGCCAGGACTTCCGCCATTTCCGTGCCGACCGCGTGCTCTCGCTGGAAGACAGCGGCCAGCGGTACAGTGTGCGCCGACCCACCTTGATGCGGCGCTGGCGCGACCAGAGCGGCTACGGATCGAAGGACTGACCACTACTGACAGAATCTGTCAGCATGGGCGGATATCGTGGCCGCACCCCCCCACCGGAGACATTCGAGATGCGCGATGCACTGACCCTCTATACCCACCCGATGTCGCGTGGCCGCATCGCCCGCTGGATGATCGAGGAGACCGGGCTGCCCTACGACGAGGTGATCCTCGACTTCAACACCAGCATGAAGTCGCCGGACTACCTGGCGATCAATCCGATGGGCAAGGTTCCGGCGCTGAAGCACGGCGATGTCGTGATCACCGAAAACGCCGCGATCTGCATGCACCTTGCCGACCTGGTGCCGCAGAAACATTTCGCCCCGGAAGCGGGCAATGCGCTGCGTGGCAGTTACTACCGCTGGATGCTGTTCCTCGCCGGCCCGCTCGAGGCTTACATGACCGCGAAATATTCCGGCAACCTCGCGCCCGGATTCAGCGCCGGCTACGGCAGCGATGGCGAGGTGCTCGACGTGCTGGAAGGCGTGGTGTCGCAAGGCCCGCACATCATCGGCGACCGTTTCACCACGGTCGACCTCTATGCCGCAGCCACCCTTGGCTACTACATGCGCATCAAGGCGCTCCAGCCGCGGCCCGCGTTCGAACGCTTTGTCGAAATCCATCAGTCGCGCCCGGCCTTCCTGCGCGCCAACGAGATCGACAACGCCCTGGTGCCGGCGCATCCTCACCCGATGATGGCGGCGACCACCAGCCGCGCGGAGCATTGACATGACGAAGACCCATCACGGCAGTTGCCATTGCGGCACGGTGAAATACCAGGCCGATCTTGATCTTGCGCAAGGCACCGGCAAGTGCAACTGCACGTACTGCCTGAAGATCCGCAACTGGAGCGCGCGCGCCAGCGACCTGAAGGTCTTGCAGGGCCAGGACGCGCTGGCTGATTACGGCAAGGAATGGCCGGGCGGCAACCTGCATCATCGCTTCTGCAGCAAATGCGGCGTCACGCTGTACACGCACGGCCACATTCCGGAGGCCGGTGGCGATTTCCTCTCGGTGCAGGTGAACACCCTGGACGATGCCAGCGTCGACGAGTTGATGTCGGGTCCGGTGCGTCATTCCGATGGGCGCAACGACAACTGGATGAATCCGCCGGCGGACATCCGGCATCTGTGACGCCGCAGGCAAAGGAAAACGGGCAGCACAGGCTGCCCGTTTCGCGTTGAGGTTCCGTCGGGTTCAGACGTTGACGTCTTCGCCGCCTGGCCCACCCTTGAGCACGCCGGGCATCGCCTTGCCGCCAGCCTTCGGTTTCTTCATCGCGGCCGCGTGCGCCTTCAACGCCTTGGCGACACCAGCGCCATACGCGGGATCCGCCTTCGTGCAGTTGCCGACGTGGCGTTGCTTGATGAAGTCGGGTGCGTCGCCCATCGCGCGGGCGGTGTTGTCGAACAGGCGCTGCTTCTGGTCCTTGTCCATCAGGCGGAACAGGGCGCCCGGCTGGCTGAAGTAATCGTCGTCGTCCTCGCGGAAATTCCAGAAGTCGGCGTCGCCGTTGATGCGCAGCGGCGGATCGCGATACTGCGGCTGTTCCTGCCATTGCCCGAAACTGTTGGGCTCGTAGTGGGGCAGGCTGCCGTAGTTGCCGTCCATGCGCGCGGCGCCGTCGCGATGGTTGCTGTGCACCGGGCACCGCGCCGCGTTCACCGGGATCTGATGGTAGTTCACGCCGAGGCGATAGCGCTGTGCATCGGCGTAGGCGAACAGTCGTGCTTGCAGCATCTTGTCCGGTGACGGGCCGATGCCGGGCACCAGGTTGCTCGGTGCGAATGCGCTCTGCTCGACGTCGGCGAAGAAATTCTCAGGGTTGCGGTTCAATTCGAACTCGCCGACTTCGATCAACGGGTAGTCCTTCTTCGGCCACACTTTCGTCAGGTCGAAGGGATGGATGTGGTAGGTGTCGGCATCGAGCTCCGGCATCACCTGCACATACATCTTCCATTTTGGGAAATCGCCGCGCTCGATCGAGTCGTAGAGGTCGCGCTGGTGGCTCTCGCGATCACCGGCGACGATCTCGGCCGCCTGCTCGTCGGTCAGGTTCTCGATGCCCTGCTGGGTCTGGAAGTGGAACTTCACCCAGAAGCGCTCGTCCTTGTCGTTGATGAAGCTGTAGGTATGCGAGCCGAAGCCGTTCATATGGCGATAGCTGCGCGGAATGCCGCGATCGCTCATCACGACGGTCACCTGGTGCAGGGCTTCCGGCAGCAGCGTCCAGAAATCCCAGTTGTTGCTGGCGCTGCGCAGGTTGGTGCGCGGATCGCGCTTGACCGCCTTGTTGAGGTCGCCGAACTTGCGCGGATCGCGCAGGAAGAACACCGGCGTGTTGTTGCCGACCAGGTCCCAGTTGCCTTCCTCGGTGTAGAACTTCAGGGCGAAACCGCGGATGTCGCGTTCGGCGTCGGCAGCGCCGCGTTCGCCGGCCACGGTGGTGAAGCGCGCGAACATCTCGGTTTTCTTGCCGACCTTGGAGAAGATCTTCGCCTTGGTGTACTTGCTGATGTCCTTTGTGACGGTGAAGGTGCCGAACGCGCCCGAGCCTTTCGCGTGCATGCGACGTTCGGGGATGATTTCGCGATTGAAGTTGGCGAGCTTCTCCAGCAGCCACACGTCCTGCATCAGCAACGGTCCGCGCGGCCCGGCGGTCATCGAGTTCTGGTTGTCGACCACCGGCGCGCCGAACTGCGTGGTGAGATGCGTCACCGGGCATTTGCCGTGGCGCTCGGCCGGCGTGGTGCTCAGGGTTTTCTGCGCTTTCGCCCGCGCGCGAGTCACGCTTTCATTCGTGGAGGCCGACTTCGACGTGGCCGGGGACTTGGATCGGGACGGGGATTTGCCGGGCTTCTTCATCGCACTGCTCCGTGGAAGATCGATTGATGCTCGACGATCGATGGCGCAAATGGAAATCGATAAAAATGACTAAAGTGATAGTCATCGTCGATCAACGTGCCAGCAGTCTGCCAGCCCGGAAGATAAGCAGCCGTGAAACGATGCGCCGGGTCAGCCCAGCGCCTTGAGGCGATACAACGCTTCCAGCGCCTGTTTCGGCGTGAGTTCGTCGGGATCGATGCCGGCGAGAGCATCGAGTGCCGCGGAACGCGGCGCGAACAGACCGATCTGTTGCGGATTGTCGAGCGTGTCGGCGGTCAGTGGTGCCTGTGCCGCGGTGTCGTCGCGGCCATGCCGTTCGAGTTCGGCGAGTCGCGCGCGCGCATCGCGCACCACCGATTTCGGCAGGCCGGCCAGTGCGGCCACCTGCAGGCCGAAGCTGCGGTTGGCCGGGCCATCCTTCACCGAATGCATGAACACCAGTGCGTCGCCGTGTTCGACGGCATCGAGATGGACGTTGGCGATGCCGCTGTCCGCTTGCGCGAGCGCAGTGAGTTCGAAGTAGTGGGTGGCGAACAAGGTGAAGCTGCGGTTGGTTTCGGCGAGATGGCGCGCGCAGGCATCGGCCAGCGCCAGTCCGTCGTAGGTCGAGGTGCCGCGGCCGATTTCATCCATCAGCACCAGTGATTGCGCGGTGGCGTGGTGGAGGATGTAACTGGTTTCGCTCATCTCGACCATGAAGGTCGACTGGCCCTTGGCGAGATCGTCGCCGGCACCGATGCGGGTGAGGATGCGATCGACCGGGCCGATGCGCGCGCTGGATGCCGGGACGAAACTGCCGATGTTGGCGAGCAGCACGATCAGCGCGATCTGGCGCATGTAGGTGCTCTTGCCGCCCATGTTGGGGCCGGTGATGACCAGCATGCGGCGTTCGGGCGAGAGATCGAGGTCGTTGGGCGTGAACGGATCCTCGCGCACGGCTTCCACCACCGGATGGCGGCCGCGCTCGATGTGGAGTTGCGGTGCATCGACCAGTTCCGGGGCGCGCCAGTCGAGGGCGTCGGCGCGTTCGGCGAAGCAGGCCAGCACGTCGAGCTCCGACAGCGCCGCGGCGCAGCGCTTCAATGGTTCGAGATCGACGTTCAGGGCGTCGAGCAAGCCGTCGTACAACTGCTTCTCGCGCGCCAGTGAACGTTCGCGCGCCGACAGCACCTTGTCCTCGAAGGATTTCAGCTCCTCGGTGATGTAACGCTCGGCATTGGCCAGCGTCTGCCGGCGCGTGTAATGGACCGGCGCCTTCTCGGCCTGCGCCTTGCCGAGTTCGATGTAATAGCCGTGGACGCGGTTGTAGCCGACCTTGAGCGTGGCGATGCCGGTGGCTTCGCGTTCGCGTTGTTCGAGGTCGATCAGGAACTGGTCGGCATGGGTCGAGAGCATGCGCAGCTCGTCGAGTTCGGCGTCATAGCCTTCGGCGATCACGCCGCCATCGCGGGCGAGCAACGGTGGCTGCGCGACGACGGCGGTTTCCAGCAATCGGGCGATGTCGTCGTGCTGGCCGAGCTCGGTGGCGAGTGCCTGCAACCGTGGCGAATCGAGGCCGGCGAGCAATCCGGCGATGCGCGGCGTCAGCGCCAGGCCATCGCGCAGGGTGGAGAGATCGCGTGGGCGTGCGCTGCGCAGGGCGATGCGGGTGAGGATGCGTTCGAGATCGCCGAGGCCACGGAAGGTCTCACGCAAATCGTCGAGCTTTCCGGAACCCAGCAATGTCGTCACTGCATGCTGGCGTTCGCGCACGATGCCGTGGTCACGCAGCGGGCGATGCAGCCAACGCCGCAGCAAGCGCCCGCCCATCGGCGAAATGGTGGAGTCGAGCACGCCGAGCAAGGTGTTCTTCGTGTCGCCGTCGATGCGGGTGTCGAGTTCAAGATGACGACGCGTCGCGGCGTTCATCGCGATGGCGTCGTCGCCCGATTCCACCGCGATCGACGTGAGGTGTGGAAGGCGCTGCTTCTGCGTCTCCTCGACATAACCGAGCAATGCGCCGAGCGCCGCGATCGCGTGCGGTGCATCCTCGATGCCGTAGGCGCCGAGATCGTGGACGTTGAAGAAATCGATCAGCTTGCGACGTCCGCTGTCGGCATCGAACAGCCATGGCGCACGCTTGCGCACGCCACCGCGCTGCGTCACGAACTCCGGCCAACCGTCTTCATCGGCGATCAGCAGTTCGGCGGGATCGAGTCGCGCCAGTTCCGCTTCCAGTGCATCGGCATCACGCAGTTGCGCCGCCATCATCCGGCCGCCGGCAAGATCGGCCCAGGCCAGCCCATAACCATCGCGCCCGCGTGCGACTGCCATCAACAGGGTGTCGCGACGATCCTGCAGCAGGGCTTCGTCGGTCACCGTGCCCGGCGTGACGATCCGCACCACCTTGCGTTCGACCAGTCCCTTTGATGTCGCGGGATCACCGATCTGTTCGCAGATCGCCACCGATTCGCCCAGCGCCACCAGTCGCGCCAGATAACCCTCGTAGGCGTGCACCGGCACCCCGGCCATCGGGATCGGCTGGCCCGCGCTCTGGCCGCGCTGGGTCAGGGTGATGTCGAGCAATTTGGCGGCGCGCCGCGCGTCGTCGTAGAAAAGCTCGTAGAAATCGCCCATCCGGAACAGCAGCAACACGTCGGGATGTTCCGCCTTGGCGGCGAAATACTGCTTCATCAATGGCGTGTGTTCGGCTGCGGACATGTGGTGCGGGCGATGGGCGTGATCGGCTATTGTCACGCATCCCGCCCGAGACTTCCGATGGCCGGCATTCCCAGCGACGCCGAACTCCAGCGCCTGATCCACGACGTCGCCACATGGCTGCAGGCGCGGCGGTTGACGCTGGTCACCGCCGAAAGCTGCACCGGTGGCTGGATCGCCAAGCTCGCGACCGACGTCGCCGGCTCATCGGCGTGGTTCGACTGCGGGATGGTCGTCTACAGCTACGAGGCCAAGCAGGCCTTGCTCGGCGTGCGTCCGCAGACGCTGGAACAGCAGGGTGCGGTCAGTCGCGAATGTGCGATCGAAATGGTCTCCGGGGCGCTGATCCATTCCGGCGCCAATATCGCGGTCGCGGTCACCGGCATTGCCGGCCCCGGGGGCGGCAGCGACGACAAGCCGGTGGGCACGGTGTGGATCGGCTGGAAGCGCCGTGGTGGTTACGCGCGCGCGAATGTCTTCCACTTCGATGGCGATCGCGAAGCCGTGCGCCGGCAGACAGTGGCGACGGCCCTGCGCGGATTGATGGACGAAGCGGTCTAGCGGATCACGCCGTCCACGTAGAACCAGTGGCCGCCTTCGCGGACGAAGCGGCTGCGTTCGTGCAGGTCGCGACGGGCGCCGTTTTCCAGGCAGCGCGCTTCGAATTCCACCTCGGCGTGGTCGGCGTCGATCGCGCGATGTTCGATCACCTTCAGGCGCAGCCATTTCAGCGTTGAGCCGGAGCCCAGTAGCGGCGGTTGCGGTCGCGTCGTCGGATGCCAGCTCACCAGCAAATAGTCTTCCAGTCCCATCACGTAGGCGCTGTAGCGGGAGCGCATCAGGGCTTCGGCATCGCGGGCCGGGGTGCCGGCGTGGAGCGGTCCGCAGCAGTCGGCATAGCGGCGGGCGGGATCGCAGGGGCAAGTGGAGTTGTTCATTGCCGGGCATTGCAGCAGATCGGGCGGGGTGATTGACAGTCTGATTTGTTAGCAGTATTACTACTCACATGAACCAGACAGACCTCAGCCAGACCCAGCAGGCGATTCTCGACTTCATCGCCGAGCGCATCGAAGTGGACGGTGTCGCCCCGGCCCAGACCGAGATCGCCCGTGCCTTCGGCTTCAAGGGCGTGCGTGCCGCCCAGTACCACCTGGAGGCTCTGGAAGCCGCCGGCGCGATCGCCCGTTCGCCGGGCAAGGCGCGCAGCCTGAAGCTGCTGCGCCCGCCGAGCCGGGTGCAGGCGGCGTTGGAGCTGGAATCGTTGAATGAAGACGCGGTGCGCCTGCCGGTCCTCGGCCAGGTCGCTGCCGGCGTGCCGATCGGCGCCGACATCGGTTCCGACAGTTACGTGGTGCTGGATCGCGTGTTCTTCTCGCCCAAGCCCGACTACCTGCTGCGGGTGAAGGGTGATTCGATGCGCGACGAAGGCATCTTCGACGGCGACCTGATCGGCGTCCATCGCACCAACGACGCCCGCAGCGGCCAGATCGTGGTCGCGCGCATCGACGAGGAAATCACCGTCAAGCTGTTCCGCAACGGTCGCGAGGGCATCCGCCTGCTGCCGCGCAATCCCGATTACGCACCGATCGAAGTGCTGCCCGGCCAGGACTTCGCGATCGAAGGCCTGTACTGCGGGCTGATTCGACCCAGCGCATGACGGGGCGTTTCCCCACGGCAAACCGGGTAGCGCGCCGCTATGGCGCCACCGGTTCAGCGGCCAGTCTGGATATGGAACCAGCTGTCGCAGTCTGTGCGATCACCACCCACGACACTGTTTCCAACACGCGAATACAACAACTTTGAAGAGGACGACCACGATGGACGAGAACAAGCAGCGCGCACTGGCCGCGGCCCTGAGCCAGATCGAGAAGCAGTTCGGCAAGGGCTCGGTAATGCGCATGGGCGAGCGCCCGGTGGAAGCGGTGGAAACCATCGGCACCGGTTCGCTGATGCTCGACATCGCGCTCGGCATCGGTGGCCTGCCCAAGGGCCGCGTGGTCGAAATCTACGGTCCGGAATCCTCGGGCAAGACCACGCTGACGCTGCAGGCGATCGCCGAATGCCAGAAGGCCGGTGGCACCGCGGCCTTCATCGACGCCGAACACGCGCTCGACCCGGTCTATGCCCGCAAGCTGGGCGTCAACCTCGATGACCTCCTGCTGTCGCAGCCCGACACCGGCGAACAGGCGCTGGAAATCGCCGACATGCTGGTGCGTTCCAACGCGGTCGACATCGTGGTCGTCGACTCGGTCGCGGCACTGACGCCGAAGGCCGAAATCGAAGGCGAGATGGGCGACCAGCTCCCCGGCCTGCAGGCGCGCCTGATGAGCCAGGCCCTGCGCAAGCTCACCGGTAACATCAAGCGCAGCAACTGCCTGGTGGTCTTCATCAACCAGTTGCGCATGAAGATCGGCGTGATGATGCCGGGCCAGAGCCCGGAAGTGACCACGGGCGGCAACGCGCTCAAGTTCTACGCTTCGGTGCGCCTCGACATCCGTCGCATCGGCGCGATCAAGAAGGGTGACGAGATCATCGGCAACCAGACCCGCATCAAGGTGGTCAAGAACAAGCTGGCGCCGCCGTTCAAGCAGGTCATCACCGAGATCCTCTACGGCGAGGGCATCAGCCGTGAAGGCGAACTGATCGACATGGGCGTTGATGCCAAGCTGGTCGAGAAGTCCGGCGCCTGGTACAGCTACGGCAGCGAACGTATCGGCCAGGGCAAGGAAAACGCTCGCCAGTACCTCAAGGAAAACCCCACGGTCGCCACCGAACTGGAAGCTGCCCTGCGCGAGAAGTTCGTGCCGGAGGAAGCCAGCCGCAATGAAGACGCCGAGGACTGATGTTGGAACCGGGCGCGCCGGATGACGAATTCGGGACGGCGGCGGGCGGAGCTTCCTCGCGCCCCCGCCGCCGTACCCGGCCTGAACCGAGCCCGGCGCAACGTGCGCTCGGGCTGCTGGTCCGGCGCGAGCATTCCCGCAAGGAGCTGTTGCGGAAACTGACGATCCGCGGCGTCCCGGTGACGGACGCCGATGCCGCGGTGGCACGAATGGTCGCCGAAGGCTGGCAGGACGATGGCCGCTTCGCCGAATCGCTGGTGCGCAGCCGCACCATGTCCGGCTACGGGCCGCGGCGGATCCGTGCCGAACTCGAGACCCACGGCCTCGATGGCGACCAGGCCAGGGTCGCGCTGGAAGCTTCGGAAACGGATTGGGCTGTACAGGCCCGTGACCTGATCCGTCGTCGGCATCCCGACGCCCTTGCCGGGGAACGCGCGGCCCAGCGCAAGGCCGCCGACTTCCTGCTCCGGCGTGGCTACACCATGGATCAGGTTCGGGCAGCGACGCGGTTCGATCCCGACGATCCCTAAGTTTCTGATGGTGCCTGGCCGATTCGCCCGTACGGGGCGGTGCTGATACCCTAGTCGGCCCGTTGGTCCGCGCCTGTTTCGCCCACATTTCGTTGGCATCGCGGGCCATCCGCCCGATTTAGATGCCATGAAAACCACCGCCGACATCCGCCGCGACTTCCTCGATTTCTTTGCGTCGAAGGGCCACACCATCGTGCCCTCGGCATCGCTGGTGCCCGCCAACGATCCCACGCTGCTGTTCACCAACTCCGGCATGGTGCAGTTCAAGGACGTCTTCCTCGGTGCTGAGAAGCGCAGTTACTCGCGTTGCGCCGACGTCCAGCGCTGCCTGCGCGCCGGCGGCAAGCACAACGACCTCGACGCCGTCGGTTACACCGCGCGCCACCACACCTTCTTCGAAATGCTCGGCAACTGGTCGTTCGGCGATTACTTCAAGAAGGAAGCGATCGAGTGGGCGTGGGAGTTGCTCACCACCGTCTGGAAGCTGCCGGCCGAACGCCTGCTGGTCACGGTCTACCACAACGACGACGAAGCCTTCGGCATCTGGCGCGACGTGATCGGACTGCCGGAATCGCGCATCGTCCGCATCGGCGACAACAAGGGCGCGCCCTACGCGTCGGACAACTTCTGGCAGATGGCTGATACCGGTCCCTGCGGTCCCTGCACCGAGATCTTCTACGACCATGGTGAACACATCGCCGGTGGTCCGCCGGGTTCGCCCGACGAAGACGGCGATCGCTTCATCGAAATCTGGAACCTGGTGTTCATGCAATTCGATCGCCAGACCGACGGCACGCTGGTGCCGCTGCCGGCGCCCTGCGTCGATACCGGCATGGGCCTCGAACGCCTCACCGCGGTGCTCCAGCATGTCCACAGCAATTACGAAATCGATCTGTTCGAAGCGTTGATCAAGCGCGCCGCCGAACTCACCCACACCAGCGATCTCGACAACAAGTCGCTGCGCGTGATCGCCGACCACATCCGCGCGTCCAGCTTCCTGATCGCCGATGGCGTGCTGCCGTCGAACGAGGGCCGCGGCTACGTGCTGCGCCGGATCATCCGTCGCGCCCTGCGCCACGGCTGGATGCTGGGCATGAAGGACACCTTCTTCCACAAGCTGGTGCCGACGCTCGATGCCCTGATGGGCGAAGCCTATCCGGTGCTGCGCGAAAATGTCTCTACCATCGAGCGCGCCCTGCGCGCCGAGGAAGAACGTTTCGCCGAGACGCTCGATTCCGGCATGCGCATCTTCAACGATGTCGCCGGCCGTGCCGATGGCGTGATCCGCGGCGAAGACGCCTTCCGCCTCTACGACACCTACGGCTTCCCGCTCGATCTCACCCAGGACATGGCGCGCGAACGCGACATGTCGGTCGATGTCGACGGGTTCAATGCCGCGATGGCGCAGCAGAAGGAAACCGCGCGCGCCGCCGGCAAGTTCGGTGGCGGACTGGTGCTGCCGGCGGAACTGGCCTCGCAACTCGCGCCGACCGTGTTCCTCGGCTACGACCATCTTGACGGCGGTGACCTGCAAATCGTCGCGCTGTTGCAGGACGGCAAGCCGGTCGATCGCGCGGTGCCGGGCGAGGTGGTGGTGATCCTCGATCGCACGCCGTTCTACGCCGAATCCGGCGGCCAGGTCGGGGACACCGGAATGCTGGAATCCGCGTCGGCGAATATGGCCGTGGCTGATACCCGCAAGCTCGCCGGCCAGTTCCACGCCCACGTCGGTGAACTGAAATCGGGCGAATTGAAAGTCGGCGACCACATGCGTGGACAGGTCGATATCGGTCGTCGCACCTCGACCGTGCTCAACCACACCGCGACGCACCTGTTGCATGCAGCGCTGCGCCAGGTGCTGGGCACGCATGTCCAGCAGAAGGGTTCGCTGGTGGCGCCGGATCGACTGCGCTTCGACTTCTCGCATTTTCAGCCGATGACCGCAGGCGAGGTCGCCGAGATCGAGCGCCGCGTCAATGTCGAAGTGCGCGCCAACCACGAAGGCGAAGTGCGCCAGATGGCGATGCAGGACGCGCTGGATTTCGGCGCGATGGCATTGTTCGGCGAGAAGTACGGTGAGCATGTGCGCGTGCTCAAGTTCGGCGACGGCTCGATCGAGTTGTGCGGTGGCACCCACGTGCGCCGCACCGGCGACATCGGGCTGTTCAAGATCGTGTCGGAAGGCGGTGTCTCCGCCGGCGTGCGGCGCATCGAAGCGGTGACCGGGCAATCGGCGCTGGACCATGTCGCCGAAGAAGAGCATCGCCTCGCCGAAGCCGCGCAACTGCTGGGTGGCACCAGCGGTGATGTCGCCGACAAGATCCGCGGCCTGATCGACCGCCAGCGCAAGGCCGAACGCGAGCTGGAGTCGCTCAAGGCCAAGGCGGCGTCCGGTGCGGCCGGCGATCTCGTCGCCCAGGCAGTCACGATCCCGGGCGGCAAGCTGCTGGCGGCGCGCGTCGAGGGCTTCGATGCCAAATCGTTGCGCGATGCCGTCGACACCCTCAAGCAGCAACTGGGCGACGCCGCGATCCTGCTGGCCGGCGCCGACGGGCAGGGCAAGGTGGCCCTGGTCGCGGGCGTCAGCGGTGGCCTGCTGGGCCGGATCAAGGCCGGCGACCTGCTGACGCAGGTGGCGACCCAGATCAATGGCCGCGGCGGTGGCCGCCCGGACATGGCGCAGGGTGGTGGTGACGATGTTCCGGGATTGCCGGCGATTCTCACCAAACTGGTGGATTGGGCCGCTCTGAAGGCGGCCTGAAGCCCGATCTGCGATTCAGTACCAACAAGGGGCTGATCTGTTGGGATTTATGTGATTAGAATGTGCACATTGCTGAACCATGAGGTTTAGCCGGTGTCCCCCGACCGAATGTAATTGGAGAGCTGTCTCGATGTTGATTTTGACCCGCAGAGTCGGGGAAACCCTGATGATTGGAGACTCGGTGACCGTCACGGTCCTGGGCGTCAAGGGAAACCAGGTGCGTATCGGTATCACCGCGCCCAAGGACGTCGCGGTGCATCGTGAAGAGATCTACCAGAAGATCCAGAAGGACGACGACGCTCCCGTCGAACACGAGGCGTAATCAGCGCGAGTGCGGTTTACGCGAACCGCCTGCGACGGTATCCTAGCGACCCGGCCAAGCGCCGGGATCCAGTTCTACCCGGAAACGTGCCCGAGAGGCCGAAGGGGCTCCCCTGCTAAGGGAGTATGCGGTCAAAAGCTGCATCGAGGGTTCGAATCCCTCCGTTTCCGCCAGCTCCAGCATCGTTCGCCAATGTTCCGGAGGGATTCGGGATGGCAACTGATCCGTTTGCACAGTTCAAGGCAGCCCAGCGCGAGGCATGGGCGTTGTTCGTCCCGATCGCGGCATCTACCACGCCACCGGCAGCCTGCCTGGTGGAATTCGCCGGGATACTCCCCGGTCAGTCCGTTCTTGATGTCGCTTGCGGGACCGGTGTGGTCGCCGTGACGGCAGCGCGCACGGGCGCGAAGGCATGCGGGCTGGATCTCTCTCCGGTCCTGCTCGACGAGGCGCGCAGGAACGCGGCGCTGGCCGGCGTGGAAAGCGAATTCACGGAAGGCGACGTCGAGGCGCTACCCTGGCCCGATGCATCGTTCGACGCGGTCCTGAGCCAGTACGGGCACATGTTTGCGCCACGTTCCGAGGTTGCCGTCGCGGAGATGCTGCGCGTGTTGAAGCCGGGCGGGCGCATCGCATTCTCGACGTGGCCGCCGGAAATGCTGGTCGGCAGGATCTTCGCGCTGGTGTCCGGCTATCTGCCGCCGCCGCCGGGCGCGGCGCCGCCGCAGGAATGGGGCGATCCCGCGACGATATTGCAGCGGCTTGGAGACAAGGTGCGTGACATCGAATTCCGCCGCGATGAATTGCGTTTCCCTGCGCTCAGCCCCCAGCACTTCGTTACGCTGATGGAGCAATCCGCGGGGCCGGTGGCGAAGCTGGTGTCGGTGCTTGCAGACGACCCGACGCGGCTGGCGCAGTTCCGCCGCGAGTTCATCGAATTGGTCGGGCAATTCTTCGTCCGCAACATCGTCCACCAGTCCTACCTGATGACGCGCGCGATCAAGGCCTGACGGGATCCGTGTCGGGCGGTCAGTCGTGGCTCGGCATCACGTGCTGCAAGGCCAGCATGATGTCGATGAAGTCGCGTTGCGCATCGGCGCGCAACGGTTCCAGCGGCGTCACTGAAACCCCATCCAGCGGATACGGCCGCGGCTTGCCGTCGGCGTCGTTGATGCGCACGCCCGGGGTGTCGTGGATGACGTACGTGCGTCCGTCGAGATGGCCGATCACCATCATCACGTGCCCGGGGATGAAGATCAGGTCGCCCGGTTGCGCCTTCGCCAGTGCCGCGAGTCGTTGCGCTCGGGTGGAGCGCTCGTCGAAGCGTTGCGTCTGCAGCACCGGCGAATCGCGCTGGTCGCCGGTATTGCGCGCCAGTTGCACGCCGACGCTGCGATAGACGTCGGAGACGAAGCCGCTGCAGTCGCGGGTGCCGTCGGCATGGCCCCAGCCGTAGGGTTCGCCGAGCAGGCGGAAAGCCTGCGTGAGCAGATTGCGTTGGCTGTAGGGCAGGGCTCCGGCGACAGTGCTGCCGGCCGGAAGTTCGACATCATGTTCCGTCAGGCGGCATTCGTTGGCACAGGCCGGAAGCACGGCCTTGCCGTTGACGATGGCGACCGGTGTACTCATGTCGAGCTGGCGGCCATCGGCAAGCAGGCGCGGCGCGATCACCCGATGGGTGGCGTTGCGTGCGAATGCGAGGACTTCGGATTGCGATGCGTAGGCCAGCGGCTCGCGATCCATCCATGCCTTGTAGGTCGGGCTGACGACGAATACCCATTTGCCGTCGCGACTGGCGTGCAATACCGCGACCGGCGTGCCCGGGAACAGTGCGGTTTCCTGGAAGCGATCGATGCGTTCGCGGATGCCCTGTGCATTGCGGAAGACACGGACATCGGTGGGGAAGGTGCGAAGGTTTGCGCGACGGGTGACGATCGCCCAGCGTGGCTTCACCTGCGCCGGAATGTCGTCGATGGCGCGACTGGCCATCCATGCGTCGACCTGGCTGTCGCTGACCGCATCGCCATCCTTGCCGAGCAATCCGGACGGGCGCTTGGCGAGTTGTTCGATCCAGCCACGCACGCGACTTCCGTCCATCGTCGTGGGAAAGGCATCAAGGCGGTTGAAGGTGGGATCGCGCTGGAACTGCTCGGCGTCGAGCGCGGCGACCTGCGCGGCATCGAGGCGGATGTGGTCGGCGTCGGGGCTGCGCGCCAGCCAGTAATCTGCGTGCAATTGTTGCGGCGAGATGCCGGGGACCTGCAATCCCGCGCTGCCGTTGCGCGGCGCTGCAGCGGGTACGGATTGGACGCTTGGCGCGGGAGTGGACGCCGGTGTTGCGCAGGCGGCAAGCAGTGCCGCGACCAGCCCAACGACAAGGAAGCGCTGGCTACGCATTTGCCGTCTCCGCCTTCGCATTTGCTGCAGCCATGAGTGCATCCAGTTCGCTGCGGCGCCACGCACTCACCGTTTCCGGCCATGCGCCGGTGTCCTGCCATGCCTGCAGGATGCGTCGCGATGCCAGCACGCCATCGGGCAATCCCAGTTCGCTGCTGCGTTTCGCCACGGCCGCCTGCAGTGCCTGCAATTGGCGACGATCGCGGTTGCGGTCATCGATCACCAGCGGCATGTCGGCTTCATCGGCAACCGCGGTGGAGAGCGCCTGGGTGATGGCATCAGCCGGCGATTGCGGCGCCTTCGGCGTGCGCGCCAGCAGTGCCGACACCGCATCGCGATCGACCGGATCGATGCGTGCGAGGTCGATCGCCAGTTCGGGCGCGATCACCCAGTTGCGCGGCAGGTCGCGTTCCACCGCGCGCCGATCGCGCCAGCGCAGCAGGCGCATCAGGCGCGTCTGCGCGGGGCGATCGAGCACCTGCGCCGCACGCACGCCAAGATGTGGCCACGGGTCCGCGTGATGTTCGCGCGCGAGTTCGATCGCCAGCGCGCAATCCTGTTCCAGCCAATTCTCGCGGCCAAGTGCGTGCAGGCGCGCGCCCAGCGCATCGTGCAGCGCGAACAGGTGGCGGACATCGTCGGCGGCGTAGTCGCATTGGGCCGGCGTCAGCGGTCGTTGCAGCCAGTCGGTGCGGGTTTCGCCCTTGGCCAATTCGACACCGGTGATCTCGCGCACCAGCGACTGGTAGCCGAGTCCCGCGCCCATGCCCGCCAGCGCGGCGGCGGTCTGGGTATCGAACAGCGGCGCCGGCAGTGCCCCGCAGGCTTGGCGCAGCGCGATCAGGTCCTCGCCGGCGCTGTGCATCACCTTGAGGATCGAGGCATCGTCCAGCCATTCACGCAGCGCTTCGGGGATGCCGGGAACGCGCGGGTCGACCAGCAGGATGCGTTCCGGCGTGGAGATCTGCACCAGCGCCAGCACGGGCCAGTAGGTGCGCTCACGTATGAATTCGGTGTCGAGGCCGATGCGTGGGCCCGCGCCGCTGCGGAGCGTCCGCAGGATGGCCGGATCCCGGATCCACTCCGCGGCCGGCGTGTGTGTTTCTGTCATTGGGTGACAATAGCCGAATGCGATGCGAGGCGCGAATGCAGCGAACGACGGCGGCGACCGGGCGATGGGCGACGATTCTCCTCGCCGGCCTTGTGTTGGCCGCCTGTACGCGCACGCCGTCGCAGGTGGATGCCGATTCGGCCGAAGCGCTGCGTCGCGGCATCGTCACCGTCGGTGGCGACGAGCATTCGCATTACAACCTGAACTGGACGCCGCCGATTGCAACACTCGATGGCACGAACGTCGCCGATGCCTTGCGCTCGGCCGGACGCCAGTTGCAACGCGGTCGCATTTATCAGGACGCGGACTCCACGTTGCCGCTGCTGTTCGCAGTGTTGCGTGCGGATCCGGCCAATGCAGACGCGCTGGAATTGCGCCAGCGTGCGATTGATCAATTGATCGCGCGTGGCGATGCCGCGATCCGCGACAACGCCGGCGACTGGCCGGGCGCCGCTGCGGAAGCGCACCAGATCGCCGCGGTACTGCGTGTTGCGAACGCCAACGATCCCGGAGTCCAGCGCTATCTCGGCCGGCTCGATGCCTCGGACGGGCTCGACGCGTTGCTGCAGCTCGGCGAACGCGATCTCGCCGAAGGACGCTGGGGGGAAATCGGCGTTGGCGCCCGCACCGACTTCGGGGAGGTGTTGCGCAACCGCCCCGGCGACGTGCGCGCGATCGCCGGATTGCAGCGAACCCGCGACGCGATGATCGCGCAGGCGCAGGTTGCCGCCGATGCCCACGATTACGCCAACGTGGTGACGTGGATGCGCCATGCGCAGGCCACGGATGGCGATCCGCAGGTCATCGCGGCGGCATGGCGACGCTTCGAGCAGCAACGCGTTCAGCAGGTGCAATCGATGTACATCGATGCGCGGATCCGCCTGCAGGATCCTTCGCAACGCGGGTCTATCGATGCGGCGCGCGCGTTGCTTCTGGAAATGCGCCGGGTCGCGGTGACGGACGATGGGTCGGTCGCCGATCTTGCGCGGCGGATCGACCTCGCGACCCATTACGGACAATTCGCGCCCGGCCAGGAATTCAGCGAAGCCCTGCGCGTCGGCGGTGCCGCACCCTTGATGCGGGTGGTGCCGATCGGCAGTTTCATGATGGGCGCGGATCCGCATGAACCGGGTCCGAGCAAGGCGGAGTCGCCGGCGCACCGGGTGACCTTCATGCGCGGCTTCGCCCTGGGTCAAACCGAAGTGCGCGTCGACGACTACGCGCGCTTCGTGGCTGCCACGGGCTATCGCACGCGCGCCGAGCGCCGCGGCAATTCGATCGTCTACGACGAACGCAGCGGCAATTTCGCCCGTCGCAGTGGCGTGAGCTGGCGCGACGATTACGCCGGCCAGCCGGCACGCGGCGATTTGCCGGTGCTGCATCTCGACGTGCGCGACGCCGAGGCCTACATCGACTGGCTGCGCACCCAGACCGGGCGCGCCTACCACCTGCCGACCGAGGCCGAATTCGAATACGCCTTGCGCGCAGGCGGTACGGGGAAATTCCCGTGGGGCGATGGCGCACCGCCGCCGGGCGCGGGCAACCTGACCGGCGCGCTCGATGTCTCGCCGAGCGGGCATCGCTGGGCCAATGCCTTCCGTGGATACGGCGACGGCTACTGGGGGCCGGCGCCGGTGGCGCGCGATGCCGCGAATGCATTCGGTCTTCACGATCTTGCCGGCAATGTCAGCGAATGGGTCGCCGACTGCTGGCACCAGGGTTACCGCCGTGCGCCCGCCGATGGCGCGGCGTGGTTCAATCCGGGCTGCCGCAGCCGCGTGGTGCGTGGCGGATCATGGGCGGGTGCGCCGAATCAGGTACGCTCGTCGTGGCGCGTGGCGCAGGCCGGCGACATCACCAATGCGCGCACCGGGTTCCGGGTCGCGCGCGATCTTTGAGAACGGGGAATTCCAGGAGAACCGACATGCAGATCGACCCCGAAAACCAATATCCGCAACGACGCGGATTCGGATTCAACCCACGGTTGATCATCGTCCTGCTGATCGCGCTGTATGGCGCGTACAAGTGGTTTTCCTCGGCGCAGATCCAGCCCGAGACCGGCGAGAAGGTCCATATCGATGCCAGCATCACGCCGCAGCAGGAATCGGCGATGGGCCTGCAGGCCTATGAAGAGGTGATGCAGAAGGAACAGCCGGTCGATCCCAATTCGCAGCTTGCGCAGCAGGTGCGCGCGGTCGCCGCCCGCCTGATCAAGGTGATCCCGGCGGTCGAGGACCAGCTGGCCAAGGAGCACGGCCTGCAATCACCGCACATCGAGCAGAGCTTCAGCTGGGACGTCAACGTGCTGAAGTCGGATGAAGTGAATGCCTTCTGCCTGCCCGGCGGCAAGATCGCGGTGTATACCGGCCTGATCCCGGTGGCGCAGAACGCCGATGCGATCGCGGTGGTGCTCGGCCATGAAATCACCCATGCCTTGTTGCGCCATGGCGCGCAGCGCATGACGCGACAAAACCTCGAGAAGCTTGGCGCGATGGCCGGCGCGGTCAGCGGCATCGATCCGCAATTGCAGAATGCGGTGTTCTCGGCCTATGGCGTGACGTCGCAATTGCCGTATGCGCGCAAGCAGGAAAGCCAGGCTGACGAAATGGGCCTGATGTTGGCGGCCGCCGCCTGCTTCGATCCGCAGCAGGCGATCCCGCTATGGCAGCGCATGGAACAGTCCGAAGGCGGCAACGCGCCGCCGGAATATGCATCGACCCACCCGAGCGCCGGCACCCGCATCGCCGACCTGCAGCGGTTGATGCCGAAGGCGATGCAGTACCGGGCGCAATTCTGCGGCGGCAACGGCGCCAGCGTTTCGACGGAATAAGACCGGTCAATCCGGGCGCAGTGCCGCCATCACCCGCTTGATGGTCGGCACCAGCGTTTGCAGCCTGTTCTTGTCGACCAATCCAGCCGCGCGCGACAGCACTGGCTGCAGGATCGGATCGCCATGCGGCGAGCCGACGCAGAACACCAATGGCGTCCCGGGCCACGCCGTGGCGGCGAGCTCGAGGATGTCCGCGCCGTGCAGTCCGGGGAGGCGTGAATCGCACAGGATCAGGTCGGGCGCCGGTTTCGCCAAGGCCTGCGACAAGGCCTGCCGCGTGCTCGCCCAATCGAATTGCAGTGCCGGCCATTCGCCCAGCAATTCCAGGCGGATCAGCTCGGCGTCGCTGTCCATGTCCTCGATCAAAAGGATGTGCATGAAAACGGTATGCGCCTGGTTCAGTGGCCGGGTGTTGGCGCGAGAGTACCCCAGAGCTTGCCGATGGTGCCGACGATGTCGAAGTAGCGATCGAGATCACGCGGTTTGACCACGTAGGCGTTCGCGCCCGGATTGTGGTCGCGCGCGAGTTCGACCTCTTCCGATGACGAGGACAGGATCACCACCGGCAGGTGGCGGAATCCGTCTTCCAGGCGCAGCGCGTGCAGCACCTCAAGGCCGGTCATGCGCGGCATGTGGATGTCGAGCAGGACCAGCGCCGGATCGTCGCCCGCACGCCCGGCATAGCGCCCGCAGCGATGCAGGTAGTCGAGTGCCTCGACGCCGTCGTTGACGTGGACGATCGGATTGACCAGCTGTGCCTCGTGCAGCGCGCCGATGGTCATTTCCGCATCGATTATGGTGTCTTCGGCGAGGAGAATAGGTCCGATAGCATCCATGGATCGATCCCGCGACAGGCTTGCCAACCGATTATGCCGAGCCGGTGCGAAGACGAGGCGAAGACGTCGCCGCGCTCGGCTACCATGTCGTTTCCATGTGAAAGAGGCGTGCCATGACCGCATCCAGGATGCTGTGCCTTCCGCTGCTTGCCGTCGCCGGCATCGCCGCGGCCGCAGACCACACCATGACTTCGGGCCTCGGAATGAGTCCGGAACAGAAGGCGGTGGTGTTCGAGCAGGCGGACCTCGCGTTCAGCGTCGATCCCGCGGCGAAATCATTGGGTGGAGATGCCACGCTGACCTTCCGCGCGAAGTCGCCGCTGTCGCGTTTCGCGCTGGAATTCGATCCGCGCTATGCGATCTCGGCGTTCGATGTCGATGGCATCGCGCTGGCGGCGAAGGATCATCCGAACAATGAAGGCCGCATCGAATTCGCATTGCCGAAGCCGATTGCGGCGGGCGGCAGCTTCAAGGTGCACATCCGTTATGACGGCAAGCCGCTGGTGGCGAAGCGCGCGCCGTGGGATGGCGGCATCGTCTGGGCGACCGCGCCGACCGGAGAGCCGTGGGTGGCGACGGCGGTGGAAGGCGAGGGCTGCGACCTGTTGTGGCCGTGCATCGATCATCCGATGGGCAAGCCATTGCGGGTGATCCAGCACATCACCGTGCCCGCCGGATTGACCGCCGCAAGCAATGGCCGTTTGCTCGGCGTCGACAAGAATGACAAGACGTGGACATGGAATTGGTCGGCGCGCCAGCCGGATACTTATGCCATCGCGCTCAACATCGGTCCGTACGAACTGTTGCAGAGCGAATACCGCAGTCGCTACGGCAACACCATGCCGATGGACTTCTATTATCTGCGTGGCAATCGCGGCAAGGCCGAGGGCCTCTACGCCGAACTGCCGAAGATGCTCGATTTCTTCGAGGAAGTCGTCGGTCCCTATCCGTGGAGCGACGACAAGGTAGGCGTGGTCGAGACGCCGCATCTCGGCATGGAACACCAGACCATCAATGCCTATGGCAACGACTACAAGAAGGATATCAACGGCTACGACTGGCTGATGCAGCACGAGTTCGCCCACGAGTGGTTCGGCAACCAGATGACCAATGCCGACTACGACGATTTCTGGCTGCACGAAGGCTTCGCGATGTACATGCAGCCGCTGTATCTGGAGTGGCTGCGCGGTCATATGTACTACGACGCCGAGATGCTGCGCCAGCGCGGCCTGATCGCCGGAAAATTCCCGATGGTGAGCGGCCACAGCCGCCCGAACGGCACCGCGGAATCCGACGCGATCGATCCGGGCACCGATGTCTATTACAAGGGGGCGTGGATCCTCCATACCTTGCGCCACCAGATCGGAGATCGCGCCTTCCGCGCATCGATGCGGATGCTGGTGTACGGACGCCTCGATCCCAAGCCGGGCAACTTCAAGCCGCGTTACGCCGCCAGCAAGGACTACGTCGACGCGGTGAACCGCATCACCGGCAAGGACTGGAACTGGTTCTTCGACGTCTACCTGCACAGCGCGGTGATGCCGCGCCTCGACGTTGAGCGCGCTGGCGGCAAGTTGAAGCTGCGCTGGACCACCGATGGCGATCGCCCGTTCCCGCTGCCGGTGGAAGTGCGCGTTGGCGAACGCAGGGTGCGCGTGCCGATGACGAATGGTCGCGGTGAAGTCGCGATCGCCGCCAACGAGAGCTATACCGTCGATCCCGACAACATGGTCCTGCGCGACGCGCCGGAAATCGCGGTGTGGAAGGCCGATGCGGCCGCGCGCACCAAGGCCGCGGCGGAGAAAGCGAAGCAGGGCAAGCAATGAATGCGTTGGCCTCGCCCGCGGTCTTGCGCTTCCTGGCGCTGCTGACCGTCTCCAACGTCTTCATGAACCTGGCGTGGTACGGGCACCTGAAGTTCAAGGGCAGTCCGTTGTGGATCGCCATCCTCGCGAGCTGGGGCCTGGCGTTCTTCGAATACTGCTTCCAGGTGCCCGGCAACCGCATCGGTTCCGGGGTGCTGAGCCTGTTCCAGCTGAAGATCCTGCAGGAATGCATCACCCTGGTGGTATTCGTGGTCTTCGCCTGGCTGATGTTCGGCGAGCGCCTGCGCTGGAACCACGCCGCGGCCTTCGCCTGCGTGCTGGCTGCGGTGGCGTTCACGTTTGCCGGAGGGCGCCAGGCCTGACGGTGGTTCGCGGTAAAATTGCCGGCATGGATGCCGTGCTCAATATCGCCGCCTATCGTTTTGTCGACATCGCCGATGTCGACGCCGTGATCGCGCATGTGCGCGCGCTTGCGGAAGCACGGGAATTGCGCGGCACCGTGCTGGTGGCGCCGGAAGGCATCAACATCTTCCTCGCCGGCACCCAATCCGGTGTCGAAGGGTTTCTTGTCGCGCTGCAGGAAGACGAGCGCTTCGCCGGTCTCGAGGCCAAGCGCAGCTGGAGCCGGCACGTGCCGTTCGCGAAACTGAAGGTCAAGCGCAAGCAGGAAATCATCGCCTTCGCCGGGCGCCAAGCCGCAGTCGGTGCGCAGCGTGCGCCGGCAGTCGAAGCGAAGGATCTCGCGCGCTGGCTGCGTGCCGGCCGCGATGATGACGGCCGCCGCGTTGTCATGCTCGATACCCGCAACCGGGAAGAGGTCGGTTACGGCACTTTCCATGATGCGGTGACGCTGCCGATCGACAATTTCAACGATCTGCCCGCTGCCATCGATGGCGTGCGCGGACAACTCGCCGATGCGACCGTGGTGAGTTTCTGCACCGGTGGCGTGCGTTGCGAAAAGGCAGCGCCGTGGCTGCATGATGCCGGCATCGACCACGTCTACCAACTCGAAGGCGGGATCCTGCGCTACTTCGAGGACGTCGGCGGTGATGGTTACGACGGCGGCTGCTTCGTCTTCGACGAGCGCATCGCCCTCGATCCCGCGCTCAAGCCCTTGCGCGATGCCGCAGTGGAGGCATCGGCATGACGACGACGATGGTGGTCGGGATCGTCATCCTGATCGTGCTGGTCTGGCTCGCGCTCAAGGTCGTCGGCTTCGTGGCCAAGCTCGCGCTCTATGTCTCGATGGCGCTGGTGGCGTACTGGCTGTTCGCGCAGGCGTTCGGCCTGCCGTTCCCCGATCTCCACGCATACATCCCCGCGAATGCGGGGATGCACTGACGGACGCGATTACTCGCGCGGGAAACGCGGCTTGCGCGGTGCGCCGAACGACGGCTTCTTGCCGAAGCCGCCTTCCTTCTTGAATGCCGGGCGCTTGCGCACCGGTGCGTCGATGTCGCTGTCCTCGGCGAGGCGCATCTTCAACTGCTGGCCACCGACGCGCACCTTCTTGAGGTGGGAGAGCAGTTCCGGCGGCATGCCTTCCGGCAGGTCGACCAGCGAATAGTCGTCACGAATATCGACGCGGCCGATGTGGCGCGCATCCAGCTCGGCTTCGTTGGCGATCGCGCCGACGATGTTGCCCGGCTTGATGCGGTGCGAATGACCAACGTCGATGCGATAGGTGACCATGCCGGCGTCGTCGCCCACTGGACGCGGCGCGGCACGCTCGCGCGGTGCGCGCTCGGGACGTTCACCACGTTCCGGACGCTCGCTGCGCTCGAAACGCTCGCCGCGCTGCGGGCGATCGCCACGCGGCTCGAACTTGCGTTCCGGCGGTGCTTCCGGCACGTCGCGGATATCGAGCAGCAACGGCGTCTTGCCCTGCACCAGATGGGCAAGCACGGCGGCGATGTCGGCCATCGGCACGTTGCGCTCGCGCTCGAAGGTTTCCAGCAGGTCGCGGTAGCTCGGCAGGCTGGCGTTTTCCAGCTGGGCCTGGATGCGGTCGTAGAACTTGCCGACGCGGCGTTCGTTGACGGTCGCCACGGTCGGCAACTGCATCTGCTCGATCGGCTGGCGCGTCGCGCGCTCGATCGCGCGCAGCATGCCGCGCTCGCGCGGGGTGACGAACAAAATCGCTTCGCCGCTGCGCCCGGCGCGGCCGGTGCGGCCGATGCGGTGGACGTAGCTTTCGGTGTCGTAGGGGATGTCGTAGTTCAGCACGTGGCTGATGCGTTCGACGTCGAGGCCGCGGGCGGCGACGTCGGTGGCGACAAGAACGTCGATGTTGCCGTCGCGCAGTCGCTGGATGGTGCGTTCGCGCGCCTTCTGGTCCATGTCGCCGTTGATCGCGGCGGCGGCGATGCCACGGGCCTGCAGTTTTTCGGCGAGCTCTTCGGTCGCGATCTTGGTGCGCGCGAAGATGATCATCGCGTCGAACAGTTCGGCTTCGAGGATACGGGTCAGGGCGTCGAGCTTGTGCAGGCCGCTGACCGCCCAGTAGCGCTGGCGGATGTTGGCGGCGGTCGTCGTGGTCGCCTTGATGATGACTTCAACCGGATCGCGCAGGTAGGTCTGGGCGATGCGCTTGATCTGCGCCGGCATCGTCGCCGAGAACAGCGCGACCTGGCGATTTTCCGGCGTCGCCTTCAGCACCGCCTCGACGTCGTCGATGAAGCCCATCCGCAGCATCTCGTCGGCTTCGTCCAGCACCAGGCAGGTCAGCCTGGAGAGATCGAGCGAGCCTTTCTCGAGATGGTCGATCACGCGGCCCGGCGTTCCCACCACCACGTGCGAACCGCGACGCAGCGCCTGCAGCTGCGGGGTATAGCTCTGGCCGCCGTAGATCGGCGTGACCTGGAAGCCGGGCAGGTGGTGCGCGTATTTCTGGAACGCTTCACTGACCTGGATCGCCAGCTCGCGGGTCGGCGCCAGCACCAGCACTTGCGGCGACTTGATCGACAGATCGATATTGGCCAGCATCGGCAACGCGAATGCGGCGGTCTTGCCGGTGCCGGTCTGGGCGGTGCCGAGCACGTCGCGGCCCTGCAGCAGCGGCGGGATGGTCGCGGCCTGGATCGGCGAGGGGTTTTCGTAGCCGACTTCGGCCAGCGCCTTCAGCAGCGACGCAGGCAGGCCGAGATCGGTGAAAGTCTTGGTGGGGGCAGTGGTTTCGGATTCGGCGCTCATGGCTCTCTCTGGGCGTTGGGCGCCGGGAAATGGGGGCGCATATTGTACGCGAGTGGCCGGCCTTCGGCCCGGGATGCTCTTGCGCGTGGCGGGCGGCATCCCCAGTTTCCCTGAATGGAATATACGGTATTTGGCGCGACCTGATGGTGAATCTGCACTTCGACAACGCTTTTCCGCGGGGTTTGCCCGGGGATCCCGACAGCCGCAACGTCGTGCGCGAAGTGCGTGGAGCGCTGTGGTCGGAGGTGATGCCGACGCCGGTGGCCGCACCGAAGCTGCTGGCACATTCGCCGGAAATGGCGGCGATTCTCGGTTTCGACGACGAAGGGGTCGCCAGCCCGGAGTTCGCCGAAGTCTTTGCCGGCAATCGCCTGTTCGAGGGCATGCGGCCATACGCCACCAACTACGGGGGCCACCAGTTCGGGCAGTGGGCCGGGCAATTGGGCGATGGCCGCGCGATTATGCTCGGAACTGTCGCCGGCAGTGACGGGCAGGACTGGGAGCTGCAGATCAAGGGCGCGGGCAAGACGCCGTACTCGCGCCATGCCGATGGCCGCGCGGTATTGCGTTCGTCGGTGCGCGAATTCCTCTGCAGCGAGGCGATGCACCATCTCGGTATCCCGACCACGCGCGCGTTGAGCCTGGTCGCGACCGGCGAGGACGTGCTGCGCGACATGTTCTACGACGGTCATCCGGAGATGGAGCCGGGTGCCGTGGTGTGCCGTGTCGCCCCCTCGTTCCTGCGCTTCGGGCATTTCGAATTGCCGAGCGCGCGCGGCGAAGTCGATCTGCTGCGCGCGCTGGTCGATTTCACCATCGATCGCCATTTCCATGGATTGAACGCATCGTCGCCGGAACATCGTGTCGGCGACTGGTTCGCGGAGATCTGCCGGCGCACCGCGCGACTGGTCGCCGGCTGGATGCGCGTCGGCTTCGTCCATGGTGTGCTCAATACCGACAACATGTCGATCCTCGGGCTCACCATCGATTACGGCCCCTACGGCTGGATCGACGATTACGATCCCGACTTCACCCCCAACACCACCGATGCGCAGGGACGGCGTTATCGCTACGACTGGCAGCCGCGCGTCGCCTACTGGAACCTGACGCAGCTGGCGCGGGCGTTGTCGCCATTGTTCGCTGACGTGGCGCCGTTGCAGGCAGGGCTCGATGCGTTCGCCGAAACGTACGCCGAGGCCGAGCGCGCCAATATCGCCGGAAAGCTCGGTCTTGCCGAATGTCGCGACAACGATCTGGTGTTGATGGCCGACCTGCAATCGTGGATGCAGGCTGCCGAAGCCGACATGACGATGGTGTTCCGCACGCTGTCGGATCTCCCGGCGGAGGCACTGGCCAGCGATGCCTTCGATGACGCCCACTACGATGCCGGGAAGCGCATCGTCGCTGCGGGACAGTTGCAGGCGTGGTTGCAACGTTATCGCCAGCGCCTCGCCGATGATCCGCTCGACGCGACCACGCGCCGCGAGCGGATGCGTGCGGTCAATCCGAAATACATCCTGCGCAACTGGCTGGCGCAACGCGCGATCGAACGCGCGCAACAGGGCGATCCATCGGGCATCACCGAATTGCTGGAGGTGATGCGTCACCCCTATGACGACCAGCCTGGGCGCGAGGACTTCGCGGGCAAGCGCCCGGAGTGGGCGCGCAATCGTGCCGGCTGTTCGATGCTGTCCTGCAGTTCGTGATCGTTACTGCAGGCGCTGTTACTGCAAGAAGAAGGGCACGAAGGCGGTGTCTTCTTCCTGCCAGAACGCGCGGGCGTCGCGCAGCACGCGGGTGAGCTGCGGAATCAGCGGATCGTGGACGTGGTCGATGAAGCCGCGGGCGTCGATCACCAGTGCATAGCCATCGGCCGGCCACCATCCGAGGTCGCGCAGGGCGTCGGCCAGCGCATCCCAGTTGGCGCCGAACGGCGGCGGCTCGGGAAAACGCATCGCACTGGCCATGCGCGCCATCAGTTCGGCCTTGTCGCGGCATCCCTGCAGCGAGACGTCGATGCAGGCCAGGCCGTTGCGTTCGAGATCCTCGTGCAGGCGCGGAAGTTCGTCGGCGTCGATGCGCACGGCGAGGTCCATCGGAAACAGCGGGGCGTGGAGGCTCATGACGAAGAGGGATCGATGCGGCGGAAACTGCGGTAGTGGTCGTCGGTGTAGTACCAGACTTCCGGGGGCGTGCCACCGGTGATGATGCGGCGGGTGCCGCGCGTCGGCGCGCCCGGAGTCACCACCGTGTACTCGTGGTAGTAACCGTAGGGATGATCGGGCAGGAGGCCTTCGCGATTGCCGAAGACCACGCCATCCTGGCGATAGGGAAACGGGCCATTGCGTGCGATCAGGCGCAGGGTGTCGCGGGCTTCCGGCGGCAGTCCCGCGTTCGCGCCGGCAGTGCCGTCAGTCTCGTGCGCATGCCCCGAGAGTGGCTCCAGCGGATGCGAATCGGCGGTGGTCCGGCCAGGGAAGGGTGTCGATTGCTGCGCGATGACTCCGGTGGGCGCACCACCAGGATGGCTGCTCCGCCAGTAAATGCCGAAGAACAGCAAGGCGAGGATCGCCAGCCATGGCCAGATCGGGCGGCGATTGGCGCTTGCCGTGTTCATGGCGTCGCGTCGGTCCGGTAGACCGGATACAGGCGCAGCCCCCGGTCATATGCCGGGTGGCGACGATAGAAGAAATCGAGGCGCGCGCGCGGCGACTTGGCGAAGTCGGCATCGTTCTTCAGGCGTTGCTCGAATTCCTGTTTCAGCGCCGGATCCTTCGCCAGCATTTTGACCGCTTCCTGCTCGGCGACGTAGGCCTCCATGTATTCCTTGGATTCGAAGGCATTGTTCATTTCGCCCCAGGCGACCAGCGCGTCGGGTGCCTGCGGTTCCAGCAGGCCCATCAGCAACCGCGACTTCGATTGCGCGATCGGCACGAACAGCGCGCCGGCGACCAGGTCACGATGCTCCGGCGCCCAGTGGCCAGTCAGCGTCAGCGGCTGGTGGCCTTCGAACGAGTTGGCGGAGAACTTGGCGCTGTCGGCGCGGAAGGTTTCGACCGCGGCATTCGACAGGGCCTTGCCGAGCTTGCGGTATTCGATGCCATGCGCCTTCAGTTTCGGTTCGACGACCGTCGCCCACGCCGCCGGCACCAGATAGCCCGCGCGTGGCGCGGCGACTTCGGTATCGGCAACGACGTGGTCCCTGAGCGGAATGCGCCAGACCTGCGGCTTCGACTCGTCGTACTCGGTCATCGTGCCGCCGGAAATGTCGGACTTGCGGCGTTCATAGGCATAGCCCTTGAAGTCGATCATGCGGGCATCGTCGGTGGTGCGATAGCTCAACGCCACCGGCGTGCCCGCGAGCTTGCGCGCGCGCAGATCGGCGGCATGGGCGGCCGCCAGCCACTGCTTGCCGTTGGCGGCGGTCAGTTCGACCAGGTCGACGATGCCGTTGCGGGTGATGCGCACGCGCTCGGGATAGGTGCGCCAGGAATGCGTTTCCAGCAGGATGCCGACCCGATTCCGCAACTGGTAGTAACCGTTCGAGAAGCGCGGTGTTGACGGGCCCTCGATGAAACCGGATTTCGGATCATCGTCCTCGACGAACGATGGATAGAAGTCGACCGGCTGCGAGCCCTGCGCGGCCAGCCGCTCGATCAATCCATTCTTCACCGCGCGGCCGACGTTGCGCAATTCCATGTCGCCGGAATTCACCGGTTCGCCGGTGATCGAGACGTCGTGCTGGAACTTGGCGCCGTCGGTGACGTGCAGGTCGATTTCCACCAGCGGATCCCAGGCGTTGTCGAGACGCAGCAGTGCCTGCATTTCCGGCGCGTCGGCCTTCATGTAGTCGCGATTGAGGTTGTAGCGTTGCGCGGTTACGCGGAAGCCCATTTCCTCGGGGCCACGCTGGTTGGGGCGATTCCATGCGCGGAAATTCTCGTGACCGTCGACGTTGAACACCGGCACGAACAGCAGCACCACGCGATCGAGCGCGCCCTTCGCGGCCTTGCCCTGCAGCATCTCGCGGATGGCGAGGAATCCCGCGTCCTTGCCGTCGATCTCGCCGGCGTGGATGCCGCCTTGCGCCAGCACCACCGGCAGGGCCTTCGCGCGCGCGGCCTCGGGCGTCAAAGCACCGGATGTCGAGATCGCCAGCGCTTTCATCGGCCGGCCCTCCGGCGTGGTGCCGAAATCGAAGCAACGCACCGCCTTGGGGTACTTCGCCTGGAAGTCGCGGCACAGCGCGATGACTTCGTCATAGCGGCCGGTGCGCAGGAAGCCGCTGCGTTCCGACACGGTGGTGAGATCGCCCGCCGACGCCATCAGTGGAAATGCGGCGGACAAGGCCAGGCAGGACAGGACGGGAAAGCGCATGGCGGGCGTCTTGGGAGTTGGATCGCGCGATGTTAACGCGCAGCGACCGCGATCCGCTTATGCCATTGGATCGATACGATTTTCACGCGACACTCACACCGGTCGGCCGCTGGCTCACGCACAATAGTTGAATGGCGACATGGGGAGGCGCCACGGGGTTCATTCAACGCAAGGCAGGGCAGGCTGCGCCATGACGATCACGATCCACCACGTGCCGGAAACCCGGAGATTCATTGCCAAGGTCGACGGCCATGAGGGATACATCGAGTATTCGCGACAAGGCGATGTCCTGTCGATCGACCACACCATCGTGCCACCGGCCATCGGTGGCCGCGGCATTGCCGGGGACCTGGTCAAGGCAGGCCTGGACTATGCGCGCGCCGAAGGGCTGAAGGTGCATCCGGCCTGTTCCTACGCAGACACATGGATGCGACGACATCCCGAATACGACGCGTTGAGAGTGTGATGTCGAAGTGTGATCCTCCCCGCGCGAAGCTGATGGTCGCGATGCTTGCCTGCATCGCTGTTCTGGCCACTTCCTGCAAGCGCGAATCGCCGGCGAATGCACCCGCCGCCAATGGCGCGGCGACATCCGCCACGGCAACCGCACCGGTGGTCCTGCAGGACCAGGTCGAACACACGCCCACCTACTTGCTCGGGATCACCTATCCCAAGGGCGTGGCATTGCCGCCGGGACTGGCGCAGGAGATCAAGGCCTATGCCGATGCCTCGCGCAAGCGCCTGGTCGATGCCGCGGCGCCGCACAAGGCCGGCGATGCAGGCATTCCCTATGACATGAGCCTCGAGTTCCGCCAGATCGCGCCACAGGCACACGGCCTGATCGCGATCGCCGCAGACGGCAGCCTCTACAGCGGCGGCGCGCAGGGCGCTCCGCTGATCCGGCGCTTCCTCTGGGATGTGCAGGGCGGAAACCTGATCAGCACCCGGGAATTGCTCAATGGCGATGCCGGTTGGGTCGCCATCTCCAACAGCGTGCGCGGAACCCTGATCGGACAGATCCGCACGCGCATGGAGGACGACAAGCAGGCCCCTGAAGACATCGCGAAGGCGATCGCGCGGATGGAGCCGATCGTCGAGTCCGGCACCCAGCCCGCGGCCAGCGAGTTTGCCGAATTCGAACCGATGATCGATGCCGAGGGCAAGCTGATCGGCCTGACCTTCGTGTTCCCGCCGTACCAGGTTGCCGGTTATTCCGATGGCATCCAGCGCGCCGATGTCCCGCTGTTGGTGTTCCAGCAATATCTCAATCCGAAATACCGCGGATTGTTCGAGTAATTAAGGTGAAGCGCACAGATAGCGTATCGCCCGGCCATGCGCCCGCAGCATTCTAGGCGCGCGCTGTCTCAGCGAGTGGCCAGCCCGCTTACCGGGCTGGCCACCCACTGAACGCGCGTGTTGTAGCTCTTTGGCGCGCTTACTTGTTCGTCAACCCGCGACGTTCCAGCAACGGCGTGATGTCCGGCTTGCCGCCGTAGAACTTCTCGAACAGTTCCATCGCATCGACGCTGCCGCCGCGCGACAACAGCATCGAGCGGAAGCGGTCGCCGTTGGCGCGGGTCAGGCCGCCGTGGTCGTGGATCCATTTCGCGGTGTCGGCGTCCAGCACTTCCGACCAGATGTAGGCGTAGTAGCCGGCGGCGTAGCCTTCCATGATGTGCTTGAAGTACGGCGTGCGATAGCGCGGCGGCACCGGCGCGTAGTCGAGGCCGATATCCTTCAACGACTTCGCCTCGTAGGCCATCACGCCGCTGGCTTCCGGAACCGACGCGGCCGGGATCTGGTGCCACTTCTGGTCGAGCATCGCGGCGCCGAGGTATTCGGTGGTCTTGAAGCCTTCGTTGAACTTCGATGCCGCCATCACCTTGTCGAGCAGCGCCTTCGGCAACGGTTCGCCGGTCTGCCAGTGCTTTGCGTAGTTGGCGAGCACGGTCGGATCATCCATCCACATCTCGTTGACCTGCGACGGATATTCGACGAAGTCGCGCGGGACATTGGTGCCGGCGAAGTAGGGATACTTCACGTTCGAGAACATGCCGTGCAGCACGTGGCCGAATTCGTGGAAGGCGCCATTGACGTCGTCCCAGGTCATCAGCGACGGCTTGCCCGCGGTCGGCTTGGTGACGTTGAGGTGGAACGCGATCACCGGCTTGGTGCCCATCAGGTCGGATTGGTCGACGTAGGAGCTCATCCATGCGCCACCCTGCTTCGAGCCGCGGGCATAGGGGTCGACGATGATGATGGCGAGCTTGCTGCCGTCCTCGTTGAAGACATCGTAGGTCTGCACGTCTTCCTGGTAGACCGGCAGGTCGGTGCGACGCTTGAAGGTCAGTCCATACAGCTTGTTCGCGGCGAAGAACACGCCGTTGTTGAGCACGTTGTTGAATTCGAGATAGGGCTTGATCTCGTTTTCGTCGTAGTCGTACTGGGCCTTGCGCACCTTCTCGGTGTAGAACGCCCAATCCCACGGTTCCAGCTTGAACGTCGGCTGGCCCTTGGCCTTCTGTTCCTTGTCGATCATCGCCTGCAGCACCGCGCCTTCCTTGCGGGCGTTGGCGACCGCGATCGGCGCGATCTTGTCGAGCATCGCGTTCACCGCCTGCGGGTTCTTCGCGGTTTCATCAGCCAGTGCGAACGAGGCATAGTCCGGATAGCCCATGATCGCGGCGCGTTCGGCACGCAGCTTCATCAGGCGCGAGATCGGTGCGGTATTGTCGAATTCGCCGCCGCGGCTGCCGCGCACGACCGAGGCTTCGTGGAGTTTCTGGCGCAACGCGCGATTTTCCAGCTGTGCTTCCAGTGGTTGGCCGGTGGTATTGACCAGCGCGATGCGGAACTTGCCCGGCATGCCCTTCGCCTTGGCGTCGTCTGCGAGGCCCTGGATCTGTTCGTCGGTGAGGCCGGCGAGTTGGTCGCGCGAATCGACGATCACCGCCGAAGCATTGGCCTCGGCCAGCACGTTCTGCGTGAGCTTGGTCTGCAGGCCGGCGACTTCGGCATTGATCGCCTTGACGCGTTCCTTCTGCTGCGGCGTCAGGTCGGCGCCGGCGTGCTTGAAGTCTTCGTAATAACGCTCGACCAGGCGCGTGCCCTGTGCATCGAGTCCCAGTGAGGCGCGTTCGTCGTACAGCGTCTTGATGCGCTGGAACAGCTTGCCGTTGAGATAGGTGCTGTCGCGGTGCGCGGCGAACCTGGGCGAATACTCGGCGTCGAGCTTGTCGAGGTCGGGGCTGGTATTGGCGGCGGTCAGGTTGGAGAACACATAGGTCGCGCGCGACAGGATGCGTCCGCTCTTCTCCATCGCCAGGATGGTGTTGTCGAAGGTCGGCTTGGCCGGGTTGTTGGCGATCGCCTCGACTTCCTTCTTCTGTTCGGCCATGCCGCGGTCGAAGGCGGGGGCGAAATCACCGGCCTTGATCTTGTCGAACTGCGGGAAGCCGAATTCGAGCGTGCTGTCCTGGAAGAACGGATTGGAGCTGACTGCAGGCATGGCGTGTCCCGGTTTCCTGGTGGCGGCATAGGACGAATGGTCGACCGTTGCACCGAACAGCAGGGTGACGGCGATCGCGGCGGCGAGTGAAGTGCGGGGAGGCAAAGACATGGGCGGATTCCCGAGTGGAGCGGTAAACATGCAGATTAGCGCAGCCGGCGTGGCCGGGGCGTCGCGCAGGGCGAACGGGTGGCTTCTGCCTTGATCCGCCTCGGGGCGGACGGTAACCTCCCGCCATGAGCGCGAATATTGCCGAGGTGAACCCAGCGGACGCCGTCGAGGTGATCTCCCGGGACGATCTCGTTGTCAGGAAATCATTCCCGTCCGGCATGTTGCGTTTGCAGGTGAAGGGCGTCGAGAACTATGCCAACACCATCGCCTACTGGCGCGTGATCGTTGGCGAGTTGCAGGGCGGCGCCCTGACGCAGGTGTTGCTGGTGGATGAATTGCGCGGGCTGCCGCTGCTCGAGCGGGATTGGCTGGAGCTGGTGGTGATGATGGAAGGCGTCGGCCTGGACAAGGCCCGCATTGCCCACGTCAAGCCGAATGGCCGCAATGAAATCGAGTTTTGCGAGATCTATGCGCGCGATGCCGGCATCGACGCCCGCGTGTTCGTGCGCGAGCAGGATGCGATCGATTGGCTCCGCGCTGGCGGCGCCTGAAGGGTCACTTTTCGACGAAGGCGCGCTCGAACACGTAGTCGCCGGCCTGGCCGATCTTCGGCGAAACCTTGAAGCCGCGTGCATCGAGCAGGGTGCGGAAATCGGCGAGCATCGCCGGGCTGCCGCAGATCATCGCGCGATCGTGGGCGGGGTCCAGTGCGTCGATGCCCAATGCGGTCGCAATACGGCCATCGGCGAGCATGTCGGTGATGCGGCCGTGGTGGTCGTGGCCGCGATACTCGAACGCTTCGCGTGACACCGCAGGGAAGTACAGCAGCTTGTCGCGCACCAGGTCGCCGAGCAGTTCGTGGTTGGGCAGGTCGCGTTCGAAGAATTCGCGGTAGGCGAGGTCGGCGGCGCTGCGCACGCCGTGGCAGACGATCACGCGTTCGAAGCGCTCGTAGGTATCGGGATCCTGCGCCACCGACAGCCACGGTGCCAGGCCGGTGCCGGTGCCGAGCAGGTAGAGATTGCGGCCGGGGTTGAGGTCGCTGATCAGCAGGGTGCCGGTCGGCTTGCGGCTGACCAGCAGCGGGTCGCCGACTTTCAGGTGTTGCAGTTTCGAGGTCAGCGGGCCGTCCTGCACCTTGATGCTGAAGAAGTGCAGCGTCTCAGCCCAGTTGGCGCTGGCGACCGAATAGGCGCGCACCAGCGGCTTGCCTTCGCCCTGCAGCCCGATCATCACGAACTGGCCGTTCTCGAAACGCAGGCCGGGATCGCGGGTGGTGGTGAAGCTGAAATAGGCGTCGGTCCAGTGATGGACTTCGAGCACGGTTTCGGTGAAATAGGGCGGCGGGTTGGACATTCAGGCGACAACGAAGGCAATCCGCCCATTTTAATGCCCCCGGCTCGATGGTGCTTTCAGCGGTAGCCGGCGGCCTGCAATTCGAACAATTCGGCGTAGCGCCCGCCCTGGGCCATCAGCTCCTCGTGGCTGCCCTGGGCCTCGACCTTGCCGTCGGCCAGCACCAGGATGCGGTCGGCCATGCGCACGCTGCTGAAGCGATGGGAGATCAGCACCGCGGTGCGTTCCTCGCTGAGCTCCTTGAAGCGCCGGAACACTTCGTACTCGGCGCGGGCATCGAGCGCGGCGGTCGGTTCGTCGAGGATGACGACCTGGGCATCGCGCATGTAGGCGCGCGCGATCGCGATTTTCTGCCATTGCCCGCCGCTGAGTTCGACGCCGGTCTTCCAGCGCCGGCCCACCAGCTGGTCGTAGCCCTGCGGAAGGTCCGCGACCACTTCGTCGGCCATGCCGCGTTGCGCCGCCTGTTCGATGCGCGCCCGGTCATGCAGGGCATCGATCTGGCCGACGCCGATGTTCTCGCCGGCGGTGAGGTGGTAGCGCACGAAATCCTGGAAGATCACGCCGATATTGGCGCGCAGATCGTCGAGGTCGTAGTCGCGGAGATCGATGCCATCGAGCAGGATGCGGCCTTCGTCGGGATCGTAGAGTCGCGCCAGCAGCTTCACCAGCGTGGTCTTGCCGGCGCCGTTCTCGCCGACCAGCGCCAGCACTTCGCCGGCCTTGAGTTCGAACGACAGTCCGCGCAGGGCCCAGCGTTCCGAGCCGTCGTAGCGGAAGCCGACGTTGTCGAACACGAAGCCGTTGCGGATTGGTCGCGGCACCATGGCTGCGCCGGGCTTGCTGGTGATCTCCGGTTCGATCTTGAAGAAGGAATAGAGGTCGTCGAGATAGAGCGCCTGGTTCGCCACCTGGGCGAAGCCCGACAACAACGATTCCAGCAGGCTGCGCAGGCGCAGGAAACTCGCGGAGAGGAAGGTCAGGTCGCCGATGGTGAAATCGCCGCGCACCGTGCGCCACGCGATGTAACCGTAGGCGCCGTAGTAGGCGATGCTGCCGAGTGCGGCCAGCAGCGTGCCCCAGGCCGCGCGGCGTGCCGCCAGTTTGCGGTTGGCGGCGGTGAACTTGTCGGACAGCGTGCGGAAGCGTTCGATCAGGAAGCGATTGAGATCGAAGATCTTCACTTCCTTGGCGGTCTCGACGCTCGACCCGACCTGCTTGAGGTATTCGAGTTCGCGGCGTTCCGGCGTCCACATCGTGTTGAGGTGGTAGCCGAGCGTGTTGAAGTGCGATTCGCCGATGAAGGCCGGCACCAGCGCGAGCGCCAGCATGGCCATCAGCCACGGCGCATAGGCGACGAGGCCGGCGGCGAAGGCCGCGACGGTGATGAAGTCCTGCGCCTGCCCGAACAGCTGGGACAACAGGTTCATCCGTCCCATCGTCTGCATGCGCGCGCGCTGCAGGCGATCCTGGAGGTCGGCGTCCTCGAAGTCCTCGAGGTCGAGCGTGGCCGCGTGTTCCATCAGGCGCGCGCCGATGCGATTGGTGTAGAGATCGGAGAGCACGCCGTCGACATAGGAGACGAGGCGGCCCATCAGGTCGGACAGCACCGCGATCGCCAGTTCCAGCGCGAGCAGGCCGACCAGGTGGTTGAGCAGTCCGGACTGCCATGCGGCCTGGACATCGTGGGGCAGTGGGGTGCGCGACAGGCGCACCGCCTCGTCGATGATCAGCTTGCCGATGTAGAGCAACGCCACCGGCGACACCGCGCGCACCAGGCGCAGCCCGATGTCGGCGCTGGTCAGCGTGCGACTCGTGGCCCAGACGTCGCGCAGGAACGGCGGCAGGTTGCGCAGCGCCTGGAAGCGCTCGCGCAGGGAAAGGTCGGGGGTGGGCAGCGGTGGCGGCATCGCGACAGTCTGCCCGTTACCGCATCAGTGCGATGTCTCCGCGACGGTCTTGAGGTTGGCCAGCCCGTGTTCGAAATCGGGACCGATCATCTTGTCCATCGACATGAACACACTCATCACCTTCATCCCGAACGGGCTGCTGCCTCGCATCGTCCAAGTCACCCGGGTGCCGTCGGCTTCCGGTCCGAAAGCGAAATCCACGGTATTGGTGCTGGCGAACGGCTTGATGAAATCGAGTTGCATGGCGATCTTCGCCGGTGCCTGCGCGTCGGTGATCTTCATCGAACCCTGGCCGGCCTTGTCATTGCCCGACCACGCATAGCTGGCGCCGACGCCGTTTTGCGGGCCCGAATACGTGGCCTGCATCTTCGGGTCGAGGTGCTGCCACGGCGACCACTGCGGGAAGTTGTGGAAATCGTTGACGATGTCGAAGACATGCTGCGGCGGCGCCTTGATCACGGCGCTGCGGCTGACTTCGAATGTATCGGGGCGGGTGGCGGCATAGCCGAGGAAGGCAGCGATCGCCACCACGAGGACGATCAGGATCTTCTTGAACATGATGCGCTCCCGGGCCTGGCCCGCTGGAATGTGCGCCGATCATGGCATGCCGGGGCGGGGGTTGGCCGGCCTGCAATGCCGGATGGATTAAAATTGCGGGATTCCCACCACGATTCCACCACGTGAGCGCTCCCACCGCACCGTCGTCGTCCCCATCCTCGGGTTCCGTCTCCATTCGCCAGGCCGACCTGATCCAGTCCGTCGCCGACGCCCTGCAGTACATCAGCTATTTCCATCCAGCCGATTACATCCGCAACCTCACCGCTGCCTACGAGCGCGAGGAGTCGGTCGCGGCCAAGGATGCGATGGCGCAGATCCTGGTCAACTCGCGCATGTGCTACGAAGGACACCGCCCGATCTGCCAGGACACCGGCATCGTCACCGTGTTCCTGAAGATCGGCATGGGCGTGCGCTGGGACGACGCCACCATGGGCGTCGAGGACATGGCCAACGAAGGCGTGCGCCGCGCCTACAACGATCCAGAAAACAAGTTGCGCGCATCGGTGCTGGCTGATCCTGCCGGCAAGCGTCGCAACACCGGCGACAACACGCCGGCGGTAGTGAACGTCAGCGTCGTGCCCGGCAATACGGTGGAAGTGATCGTCGCGGCCAAGGGCGGCGGTTCCGAGGCGAAGTCGAAGTTCGCGATGCTCAATCCCTCCGACTCGATCGTCGACTGGGTGCTGAAGACGGTGCCGACCATGGGCGCCGGCTGGTGCCCCCCCGGCATGCTCGGCATCGGCATCGGCGGCACCGCCGAGAAGGCGATGCTGCTGGCCAAGGAATCGTTGATGGAGCCGATCGACATCACCGACCTGCAGGCGCGTGGCGCCTCGAATCGCGCCGAGGAATTGCGCCTCGAGTTGTACGAGAAGGTCAACGCGCTCGGCATCGGCGCGCAGGGACTGGGTGGCCTGACCACCGTGCTCGACGTCAAGGTCAAGGATTACCCGACCCACGCCGCCAATCTTCCGGTGGCGATGATCCCGAACTGTGCCGCGACGCGCCACGCGCATTTCGTGCTGGATGGCAGCGGCGCGGTCACGCTCGATCCGCCGTCGTTCTCCGACTGGCCGCAGATCGCCTACGACGCCAGCAAGGGCCGCAAGGTGAATCTCGACACGGTGACGAAAGAAGAAATCGCATCGTGGCAGCCGGGCGAGACGCTGCTGCTCAACGGCAAGCTGCTGACCGGTCGCGATGCCGCGCACAAGCGCATGGTCGACATGCTCAACAAGGGCGAGAAACTTCCGGTGGATCTCAAGGGCCGCTTCATCTACTACGTCGGCCCGGTCGATCCGGTGCGCGATGAAGTCGTCGGCCCCGCCGGTCCCACCACAGCCACGCGCATGGACAAGTTCACCCGACAGATGCTGGAGCAGACCGGTTTGATTGGCATGGTCGGGAAGGCCGAGCGCGGTCCCGCCGCGATCGACGCCATCCGCGACAACGGCGCGGTCTACCTGATGGCGGTCGGTGGTTCGGCCTATCTCGTCTCGAAGGCGATCAAGGCCGCCAGGGTGCTGGCATTCGAAGACCTCGGGATGGAAGCGATCTACGAATTCGAAGTCGAGGACATGCCGGTCACCGTCGCCGTCGACAGCCGCGGCAGCTCGGTGCACCAGACCGGCCCGCGCGAATGGCAGGCGAAGATCGGCAAGATCCCGATGGCCGTCGTCTGACTCCCGACACCACCGCCCGGACGGGCGGGAGTGGGGGCATCAGGATCTAGAAAAAATTTTCTAGACAAAGAGTTCTAGATGGGGTAGCGTGCCCGTTATCGCAACTGGCGGGCACCACGATGGGCAATGGCAAGCGTCTTCCCAAACCCACTCCGGCGGAACTGGAGTTGTTGCGCACGCTGTGGGCGATCGGTCCGTCCTCGGTGAAGCAGGTGCACGAGGTGCAGCAGCGCGCGCGCCCGGACCTCGGCTACGCCAATGTGCTGCGGTTGATGCAGATCATGTACGGCAAGGGGCTGCTCAACCGCGACGAAAGCCAGCGTTCGCACGTCTATTCGGCCGCGCAGAAGCAGGGCTCGATGCAGACGAAACTGCTCGACGACTTCATCCACAAGGCATTCGCCGGTTCCGGCAGGGACCTGGTGATGGCGGCGTTGCGCGGCGACAGCGTAAGCGACGCCGAGCGCGAGGAAATCCAGCGCTTCCTGGAGGAAACCCGCAATGACTGACCTCGTTTCCACGGATGCGATCGCGGCACTGGTCCCGCTGCTGGCCGCCACGTTGCTGCACTTCCTCTGGCAGGGCGCGCTGATCGGCGCGTTGGCGTGGATGTCGTTGCGGGCCTTGCGTTCGGCGCGCCCACAGGTGCGTTACGCGGTCGCCTGTGTGGCGTTGCTCGCCTGCGTTGCGGCGCCGGTGCTGACGTTCGTGAAGTTGCATGCCGCAAGCATCCCGGCTTCGATTCCGACAACCCCGCTGGCATTCGTTGCTGCCGGTTCCGCGGGTTCGGTGCAAAGCGGAATTCCGTTGCTGGCGTCGCTGCCATCCCACGCGCATCCGGTGTTTTCGTGGATCGTCGCGGTATGGGCGGCAGGCACGATCGCGTTCGCCCTGCGCATGGCTTCCGGCCTGTGGTGGGTGCGGCGCTTGCGCACGAGTGCGGCATGCACCGATGCGTTGCGCTGGCAGGACTGCGTGGATGCGCTCGCACGAGGTTTCGGGATGCGGCGCCGGGTCGCGGTGCGGATGATCGAAGGGGGCGACAGTCCGCTGTCGGTGGGCTGGTGGAAACCGATGGTGCTGTTGCCCACCGCCATCGCCGCCAACATGCCGGCGTCCTTGCTGGAAGCCCTGGTCGCGCACGAACTCGCGCACATCCGTCGCCACGATTACCTGGTCAACCTGTTGCAGGGTGCGATCGAGGCGCTGCTGTTCTATCACCCGGTGGTGTGGTGGCTGTCGCGACGCATCCGCATCGAGCGCGAACTGGTCGCCGACGATCTTGCCGCGCGACAACTCGGCGATCCGCGCCGCCTCGCCCTCGCACTTTCCGAACTCGATCGCATGAACGTCGCGCGGTCGCCCGTCCCCAGCTTCACACCCGCGCAAGCCGCGCATGGAGGTCAGCTCATGTCCCGCATCAGGCAATTGCTTCGTCCCGAACGCCGCCTCGTCGGCAGCGCAGTCCTGGTGCCGGTGGTCGGCATCGTCGCACTGGGCATCGCATTCCAGGCGTACGCGCGCCTCGGCAACCCGCCGCAGCCACCTTCCGTCCAGAGCGTTCCGCCCGTTGCCGCCCCGGCGCCGCCGCGTCTGCCGGCAGTGCCCGCGCGCACTGCGCCACCCGCAACGCCACCGGTCCCGCCACCTCCGACGATTGCGCACGTCCGCGGCGAGCAGGACGGCTTCGCGCTGGTGCACAAGCGCAATGGCAGTTTGTCGCTCATCGGCAACTCGGTCGACTCCCGTGACATCGATCGCACGACCCGCGGCATTGCCGGTGATTTCATCTGGTTCAGCAGGAACGGCAAGGCTTATGTCGTGCGCGATCCCGCAACGCTTGCCCGCGTGGAACAGGCCTGGGCTGCCCTGAAGCCGCAGCAGGCGAGGATCCACGACCTCCAGGCGCAGATGGCGCCGCACCAGCAGGAAATCGAAGCGATCAACAAGCGGATGGATGCCATGCAGTCGAAAACGGCGCAGATGCCGGCCGCGCGTGGCGAAGCGCTCGAGATGCGGAAACTGGCCGAACAACAGCGCGGGTTGGCGGAGCGGCAGCGCGCGCTGGCGCAGCAGCAGATGCAGGCGAGCGATGCGCGACGCGATGCGCTGGATCGTCAGATGCAACAGCTCTCCGAACAGCAGGATGCGTTGAACAGGCAGATGGAGCGTCATTCCATCGCGATGCAGGCCGGGCAGGACAGCATGCAGGCCGAAAGCGCGAGGATGGAAGCGCTTGCCCGCGAGATGGAAGCTGCCGCCAAGCCCATAGATGCCATCGGCAGGCAGATGGACGTCGTGGGCAGGGAGATGGACCAGCAGGCGCGCGTCATCGAGAAACAGGTACGCGCATTGATCGACGAGGCCGTGCGGAACGGACTGGCGCAACCGGCGCCTTCCCGCGAATGACCGGATCATCCGGGCGGGTTTGACGCCCGGATAACACCTCGCTGCGCATGCTTCGCTCCGACCGATGCCGGAGCGAAGTCGTGACAGCGATGCCCAACGCCTTGCTCGCCGCAGGCGTCCCCGCGCCGGATTTCACCCTCCACGCCACGCCCGACCAGACGCTGTCCCTGCAGGAATTGCGCGGGGCGCCGGTGGTGCTGGTGTTCTATCCGGCGGATTGGAGCGCGGTCTGCGGCGACGAGCTGGTGGTGTTCAACCAGGCCTTGCCGCTCATCCGCAAGCAGGGTGGCGTCGTGCTCGGCATTTCCGTCGACAGTGCGTGGTGCCACCAGGCCTTCGCGAAGGATCGCAACCTGCATTTCGACCTGCTCGCGGACTTCGAGCCGAAAGGCGCGATCTCGCGTCTCTACGGTGCGTACGATGAAGTGCACGGATGTTCCAAGCGTGCGTTGTTCGTCATCGATGGGCGGGGCGCCATCGCCTGGAGCTATCTGTCGCCGACTGCGATCAATCCCGGCGCCGATGGCGTCCTCGACGCGCTCGACCAGTTGGCCAAGGAAACGCCATGAGCGGTTTGCGCATTCCCGTCAGCAACAAGGACCACATCGAGGGCGGCTCCGGCGCGGCGGTGACGGTGGTGGAATACGGCGACTACCAGTGCCCGTATTGCGGTGACGCCTACGGCATCGTCAAGCAGGTGCAGCAGCATTTCGGCAACCGCATGCGCCTGGTGTTCCGCAACTTCCCGTTGACCGAGATCCACCCGCAGGCGATGGCGGCGGCCGTCCTCGCCGAATACGCGGCGACGCACGGCAAGTTCTGGCAGGCGCACGATGCCCTCTACGAACACCAGTCGCAATTGGGTGGCGAGTTGTATCTCGCCATCGCGCGAAAACTCGGATTGCCGGGCGATGGCCTGCGCGAGGCATTCGAATCAGGCGAATATGTCGCGCGCATCCAGGGCGACATGGACGGCGGCATCCGCAGCGGAGTGAACGGCACGCCGACGTTCTTCATCAACGGCGTGCGCTTCGAGCCGCGTCGCGGCTTCGAGGAACTGCTGGATGCCGTGCAGGCGCAACTCAACGGCGCGGGCTGACCGGATCGCGCCTCAGTACCACTCCAGCAGCGACACGCCGAGGCCGATGTAGGTCGCGCGATGGTTGTAGTCGATCATGCTTTCGCCGTAACCGTCGAACAGCTGGAAGTGGCCGCGCAACTGGCGCGTGATCGGGAAGCCCCAGTCGAATTGCAGGGCGCCGTGCGAGCGATCGCCGCCACGCAACGAATGACGCGCCGTCAGCGAAAACTCGTTGCGGCCAACCGTGTGCACCACGGTCATGTCGCCGCGGCCCATGTAATCCTGGATGTCCGGGTTGTTGTCCATGTCGCGGCTTTCGGGGATGCGGAACCAAGGCCGGAACATCACCGACCAGTTCTCGCGATCGAAGCCGACATTCATCATCACCCGGTTCCAGCTGCGCGACAGCGGATCGGCGCGACCGTTCGACTGGTGGTTGACGCCGATGCCCGCCAGGCGCCCCTTCCAGCCGGCGATCTGGTAATTGGTCCGGAATACCAGCAGCACTTCCGGTTCGTAATTGGTTTCGCGGAACGGGCGCGAATTGCCCGAGTTGTAGACCTGCCAGCGCGAACTCTGGGTGTAGCCCATCCAGACGTCGCCGTTGTCGCCGAACAGGTTCTCGATCGCCTTGGTCTTGAAGCTGAGCTGGAACTTGGCCTCGATGTTTTGCAGATCCTGCGGCGTGGTCACCGTGTTGTTCGGGTTGGGTGAGCGCGGCAGCGTGTTGGTCCGGCTGGTCCAGAACGCCGGCAACAGGTACACCGGTTTGTAGGCGCGGAAATTCCAGGTGCCGAGCTTCGAGTTCTTCGCGAGTTCCCAGCGGCTGTCGAGCAGGGAGCCCTTGCCGGCATTGGCGATGGCCTCGTCGCTGTCCGCTTCCGAGGCATACAGGTCGCTGCGCGGGCTTGCCGCGCGTTCCGCGGCGCGCGCCGCTTCCTGCTGTTTCGCCCGGGTCGCCGCGGCATCGGCGGTCGCAGGCGTGGAAGTGTCGCGTTTCGCGACGGTGTCGTAGCAGGCGAGGCGATCCTTGTCGGATTCGATCGCGGCGCAGGCGCCGATATCCGTCTGATCCGTCGAGGGCGCCGTTTGCGCCAGCGCAGTCCCGTGCGCCAGCGCGAGTGCGATGGCGAGAGCAGACAGTGTGTGCGTGCGTGTCATCACTCGGCAGCCTTGTGGTCGAGCAGGTTCTGGCCTTCTTCCGCAGCATGCGCTTCCTGCACCGATGCATCCAGGGTGCGGTCGGCGGAAGTATCGCGCGGCTGGTGCATTTCGTGGGCGGCCGCGGCGTCGATGCCATCGTCCTCGCCGCGTATCAGGCGGATCGATTGCACCGGCGATGGCGGCACGATGCCAGCCTTGCGCAGCGTCCGCCGCACCTGGCGCATCGCTTCGCTGCGGGTCTTCGAAAGATCGTTGTTGCGCTGGTCGATCCAGCCGAAATACTGCATCGTCGCGCCGTCGTTGGAGATTTCCTTGATCAGCGCGGTTGGCGCGGGATCGGTCAGCACGCCGTCGACGCCACGGATCGCCGCGATGCCGATGTCCATTGCGTCGTTCCACGAACTGCGGGTGTCGATCACGGTGCTGAAGTCGAAGCGCCGGCGCGGGTTGCGCGTGAAGTTGGTCAGCACCGACTTGAACACCAGCGCATTGGGCAGTTGCAGGTTCAGGCCATCGGCGGTGATGAGCACGGTCGCGCGCGAGGTGAGGGCGACGATCCGGCCTTCGTTGCTGTCGATGCGCACGGTGTCGCCTGGAGCGAACGGTTGGCGGATCGACAGCAGGATGCCCGACACGTAGTTTTCGGCGATGTCCTTGAAGGCGAAGCCGAGCACCAGGCCGACCACGCCGGCCGAGCCCAGCACCGCGCCCACCAGTGATGTCGCGCCGAGCAGGTCGAGCGCGATCAGCACGCCGCCCAGCACCACCAGCGTCTTGACGATGTTGCGCAGCAAGCCGTCCATGTAGGGGTTGTGCCGGCTCAGGCGCTTGAGCATGCGCATGCGCCCGCTGATGAATCCGCCCAGCCATGCCGCGATCGCCACGATCAATATCGCCACGACGAGCAGCGGCAGGCTCGCGATCAGGCGCACCAGCTTGGCCTGGACCTCATCCAGCGCGCTTCCGAAGCGCACCGACAGGTTCGGATCCAGCGTGATCTCGTTGTCGACCTGCTTGACCCCGCGGATGCCGCCGGCGATGTCCGCGGCCGCCTTGCGCTGCTCGGGCTCGAGGACCTGCCCGCTCAGGGTGATCACGCCGCCTTCGGCGCTGGCACGAATCCCCCGCAAGGCCGGCTGTGCATTGAGCAGGTGGGCGATTTGCCGTTCCAGGTGGACGTCGTCCGGGACGGATTGCGCCGCCAGCGGCAGCGATAGCGCCAGCAGCAGCGCGAGCAGGAAGATTCGGAAGGGATTGATCGTCATGCCGGTATTTTGCCGCCCTGCGGTCAATGTGTGGACCACCACCAGTCCAGCGCGAAGAGTCCGAGCATCAATCCGGCGATGGCGAGCTTGAGGGCGATCCCCAGCGCGATGCCGAGCCAGGTGCCGATGCCGATCTTCGTTGCCGCCCCGAGGTCGGCCTGGGTCAGGCTGCGCCGATGCAGCAGCTCACCCGCCAGTGCGCCGACGAAGGGACCGAGGAAGAATCCGACCGGGAAGAGCAGGAATCCCCCGACCAGCATGCCCAGCGCTGCACCGATCGTCGCCGTGCGGCTGGCGCCAAGCCGCTTGGCACCGCGCGCGGCGGCCCAGTAATCGACGACGAGGGAGACCAGGGTGAGCAGTCCGAGCACGACCAGCATGGGCGCCCCGACATGCTGGAAACCGTCCGCCCAGGCCGAAATCAGCAGGCCGGCGAACACCAAAGGCAGGCCGGGAAGAGCCGGCAGGACCACTCCGACCAGCCCGGCGAGCACCAGAATTGCCGCAACTATTTGAAAAACAATGGGATTGTTCATATCCAGGGGGTCGTAAGCCGATTTGGCGCCAATGTCAAGAATGTGATTGATTTTTAACTAAAGCGGAGTTACCGTGCGCTTGCTGAGTTTCAAGGGTCACCGTGAATCGTGGCCCGCCGGTGCGCCAGATCGTGTGATTTGCCATCGTTGCCCGTTCCTCCTTGCGACCAGCATGACTCGCTAATTACGTTACAAGGAGCAACACCGATGTCGAACCGCGAAGTTGGAACCGTCAAATGGTTCAACGATGCCAAGGGCTTTGGCTTTATCAGCCGCGAAAATGGTGAGGACGTGTTCGTGCACTTCCGCGCCATCCAGATGCCCGGCTTCAAGAGCTTGAAGGAAGGCCAGCGCGTCAGCTTCACCGTCGTCCAGGGCCAGAAGGGCCTGCAGGCCGACGCTGTCGAAGCTGCGTAAGCAACCGACGCATCAAGCAACACGGAAAAGGCCCGCGCAAGCGGGCCTTTTCTTTGCGTGGAGATAGCGCTTCAGCGCGCCCACGCGCGTCCGTTGGTGACGCGCACCGGCGTTCCTTCCTGGATGCCATTGATGTCGGACTGCGACACCGTCACGAAGCGGCCGTCGTCCATGCGCACGGTCACGTTGTACTGGTTCTGGTTGCGATTCTGGATCGCGTTGCCGACCAGCGCGCCGGCAGCGGCGCCGGCAACCGTGGCGACGTTCTTGCGGTTCTGCTTATCGGTGTTTTGCTTGGCGATCTCGCGGCCGGCGACAGCGCCGACGATGCCGCCGATCACGGCGCCGGTGGCGGGAGGCGCGCTTGATCCCGAGCCCATGTCGATGCGGGTGACGACGCCGCAATCGCTGCAGTAGCCCTGGTTATAGCCACCCTGGTTGTAGCCGCCATTGCCATACCCGTTGTTTCCGTAGCCATTGTTGTTGCCGTAGCCGGGGCGGGTGGTCGCGCATGCGCCGAGGGTCAGGGCGGCGCCGCTGGCGAGGAGTGCGTTGCGCAGGTTCATGTCGATCTCCAGTGGGAGGGGGCGTGCGATCGATCATGGCGAGACCCTCGTGAATGGGCTGGAAACCACGAAAAGAAAACGGCGCCGAAGCGCCGTTTTCGTCAGCCTGTGTTCACCGCCGTGCAGGCGGCGTCACGACTCACTTGTTGAAGTCGTCGTGGCAGGCCTTGCACTGGTCGCCGATCATCGCGATCGTCTGCTTCACGCCTTCGCAATTCATCGGCGGCGAAGCCAGCGATGCATCGATCACCTTGCGGAAATCGCTGGCGTGCTTGACGAAGCGATCATCCTTCGCCAGTTCGGGGAAGGCGGCTTCGAGATCATCGCCCATCCGGCGCAGCGTCTGCAGGTTGGGGATGGTGTCGGTGGCGGCGCAGCGGTTCTGCTCGAGGTTGCGTTTCAGCACGCCCATGTGGAACTTCTGCACGGTCATGACCGCCTTGGGCAGGGGATCCTGGCGCGCGCGCAATGCGTTTCCGATCATCACCGTGGCGATGATGCCGAGTACCAGGCCAATCGCCCAGACGAAGAAATAGCGCATGCTTGTCGAACCGCTCTTCGGGGAATCCGGGGCGGGGGTGGACATCGGTGCATCCCTCCATGTTGATGTGGCCGAACCTTAGCATGGCTGCCGGCCAATCCGGGCATCGGTAAAATGCGCGGATGAGCGATTTGCGGGAACGATTCGGCGGCATCGACCGCCTCTATGGCAGCGGCGCGCTGCAACGCTTCGATGCCGCCCGGGTGGCCGTGGTCGGGATCGGTGGTGTCGGCTCATGGGCGGTGGAGGCATTCGCGCGCAGTGGCATCGGCCACCTGACCCTGATCGACGCCGACGACCTGTGCGTCTCCAATACCAACCGCCAGTTGCCGGCGCTCGAGGGCGCATACGGACAGCCCAAGGTCGAAGCGATGGCCGAACGTTGCCGCGCGATCCGCCCCGACATCCGCATCGATGCAGTGCAGTCGTTCCTGACGCCGTCGAACATGGAGGAACTGCTCGGCGGCGGTTTCGACCTGGTGCTCGATGCCTGCGACAGTTTTCGCGCCAAGGTCGAACTGATCGCGTGGTGCCGCCGGCGCAAGCAGCCGATCATCACGGTCGGCGCGGCGGGTGGCCGCAGCGATCCGACGCAAATCCGCGTACGCGATCTGTCGCGCACGGAACACGACGCGATGCTGTCGCTGATCCGCAAGAAGCTGCGCGGCGAGTTCAATTTCCCGAAGAACCACGCGCGCTATTTCGGCGTGCCGGCGGTGTATTCGCTGGAGAACGTGCGCTACCCGCAGGCCGATGGCAGCGTGTGCGGGGTGCGGCCGCAGCTTGGCAAGGACGATGCACTGAAGCTTGATTGCGGTGCCGGCCTGGGAGCGGCGACGCACATCACCGGGACGTTCGCGTTCGCGGCGGTCGGCAAGGCGCTGGAGATGTTGCTCAAGGCACGCGCTGTCTCAGCGGGTAGCCAGTCCGGTGCGCGGGACGCCGTGAATACGTCCATGTAGGCTCGTGCGCCGCATCCATGCGGCGCAACGCCCGCTTACCGGACTGGCCGCCCACTGAGCGCGCGTGTCGTGACTTCACGGATAACCGCTAAAGGCGCAAGCCGGGCGATGCTCTCCTCAACAACCGCATCGCATTCGCCGTCGTGGCGGCGGCAATGACGTTCGGTGATTCGCCGCGCAATTCCGCGACCACCGCAAGGATCGCAGTGAGGCGTGCCGGTTCGTTGCGCTGGCCGCGCCAGGCGGGATCGGGCTGGTCGGGCGAGTCGGTTTCCAGCACCAGATGGTCCAGCGGCATCGTCGCGACCAGCCCGCGCAGGCGTTGCGCGCGCTCATAGGTCACTGGCCCGCCGATGCCGAGCAGGAAGCCCATCTTCCACAACTGCTCCGCCTGTTCCGTGCTGCCGGCGAAACTGTGGACGATGCCGCGCAGCCCGCCGATCTTCTTCATGCCCGCGATCACCGCATCGACAGCGCGGCGCGCATGCACGACCACCGGGAGATCGAATTCGCGCGCGAGCCGCAGCTGGGCATCAAAAAAGAATTGCTGGCGTTCGCGATCGAGTGATTCGACGAAATAGTCCAGCCCGATTTCGCCGACGGCCACGCAGCCCGGGCTTTGCAGCCACTCGCGTAGTTGCTCGAGATGTTCGGGACGATGCTCGTCCAGATACATCGGATGCATGCCGTAGGCCGCATGCAGTTCGCCCGGGAACAGGGTGCAGACATCACGCAGGTGCTGCCAGCCGGCTGCGGCGATCGCCGGCACGAGTTGCCCGACGACGCCTGCTTCACGGGCGCGCACCATCACGTCGCCACGATCGGCGTCGAAGGCATCGACATCGATGTGGCTGTGCGAGTCGAACAGCTCCACGGCGATCAGCGGCGGGTCGCGGTGCCCTCGACCGGCGGCGTGGCATTGCCGGCCTGCGGCGTGGCGGGAACCTTCTTCTTCATCCTGGCGAGGATCAGGGTGCCGAGGCCGAGGAGGATTTCATCGATGAAGGGAATGAAGTCCGGGATCAGCGTGTCGAAGAGGAACAGCACCGCCAGCAGCAGGAAGAGGCGCGGATAGCTGAGCCTTCCAAACCAGCGCATGAGGGGAGCGAGCAAGAGGTGGCGCATCGGTCGAATTTCCATCCAATGGCGGGATGGCGTCACCGTATCAGGTCGATCGCGCGGTCGCATGGCTGAGAATGAATGGGGGCTGCACGTTTATCGGGTCGTCAGCTGGCGTAGGCCGAAAGTCACGCTTTCGTTCAGGTGGATTGCGGTTAGATGCTCCAACGAGAGGCGGGTGGTCCGCCGCAGGGAGATGACGATGAACATCGACAACAAGCTTCTTGGTGTCGGCTTGGGCGCGCTGCTGGTGGGTGGTGGCGCTGTCGCCGCATATCACGCCGCGACCTCGCAGCCGTCGGCTCCGGTCACGGCCGCCACCGCCGCGCAACCGCAGGCGCCTGCCTCTGCCTCGCCGGCGATGCAGCCGGCTGCGGCCGACAGCGCCAGTGATGCCGTGCATGGCCAGGCGGCCGACACTGCCGCCAGTGCGGCAACGGATTACGCGCCGATCACCAATGTGCGCCAGGTCAGCAACAAGGCCACCAAATACGCCACCGTGCTCGACGTGACGCCGGTGAACGACAAGATCGCCCAGACGACGCCGCGTCAGGAGTGCAAGGACGTGGTGGTGACCGAAAAGGCGCCGACCAAGGATCCGCACAACATCACCGGTTCGGCCATCGGTGCCGTGGTCGGTGGCCTGGTCGGCCACCAGGTGGGCGGTGGCAAGGGCCGTGACCTGGCAACGGTCGCAGGTGCGGTGGGCGGCGGCATCGCCGGCAATCGCATCCAGAACCGTCGCCATGAAAACGCGACCGTGCAGCGCACCGATCACCAGTGCACCACCGTCAACGACACCAGCTATACCAACAAGCTGATCGGCTACGACGTGACCTATCGCAATCCCGATGGCAGCGTCGGCAAGCAGCGCATGGGCAAGCGCCCGGGTTCGCGCATCGCAGTCGGCACCGGTACCCAGACCGTCGGTTACGACGTGACCTATCGCTACGAGGGCAAGGACAAGGTGGTCCGCCTCGACCAGAAGCCGGCGACCGACCGCTTCCCGGTGGTGGATGGCCGCGTGGTGACGCGCCTGTAAGCGCATCCGGCAGCACGAAGTTCGGAACGACGGGAGCCGCAAGGCTCCCGTCTCCGTTCCGACGGGGCGGTAGAATGGCCGGCTACATCCATCGCCCCGGTATCGTTCCCATGGCTGCTGCCCTGAATCCCTACGACCTCTACGACGTTCGCTCCCTGCTGAGCGAGGAGGAGCGCGCGGTGCAGGATTCGGTGGCGCGTTTCACCGACGAACGCGTGCTGCCGATCATCGGCGAGTGCTTCGACAAGGGCGAGTTCCCGAAACACCTGATCCCGGAAATGGCCGGGCTGGGATTGCTCGGCGCGACCCTGCCCGAGGAATACGGTTGCGCCGGCTTGAACGGCGTCAGCTACGGCCTGATCTGCCAGGAACTGGAGCGCGGCGATTCCGGTATCCGCAGCTTCGCCAGCGTGCAGTCGTCACTGTGCATGTATCCGATCTACGCCTACGGCAACGAGGAGCAGCGCAAGCGCTGGTTGCCCGAAATGGCAGCCGGCAAGGTGATCGGCTGCTTCGGCCTGACCGAAGCCCACGGCGGTTCCGATCCGGCCAACATGAAGACCGTCGCGAAGAAGGACGGCAGCGACTGGGTGATCAACGGCGGCAAGATGTGGATCACCAACGGCAGCATCGCCGACATCGCCATCGTCTGGGCGCAGACCGACGACGGCATCCAGGGCTTCATCGTCGAGAAGGGCATGAAGGGCTTCGATGCGCAGACCATCAAGCACAAGATGAGCCTGCGCGCGTCGGTGACATCGGCGCTGTTCTTCGACAACCTGCGCGTGCCCGATTCCAGCCGCCTGCCCAACGTGAAGGGCCTGAAGGGGCCGCTGGGCTGCCTGACGCAGGCGCGTTACGGCATCACCTGGGGCCCGATCGGCGCAGCCATCGCCTGCCTCGATGAGGTGCTGAACTACACCAAGGAACGCGTGCTGTTCGGGCGCCCGGTCGCGGCCACCCAGGCGGCGCAACTGAAGATGGCCGACATGGCGCGTCGCATTACCGCGGCGCAGTTACTGTCGCTGCAACTCGGTCGCTTGAAGGACGCCGGCAGGATGCAGCCCACGCAGGTGTCGCTGGCGAAGTGGAACAACTGCCGCATGGCGATCGACATCGCTCGCGATTGCCGCGACCTGCTCGGTGGCGCCGGCATCACCACCGAACACTCGGCGATCCGCCACGCGCTCAACCTCGAATCCGTCATCACCTACGAAGGCACGGAAACCGTGCACCAGCTGGTGGTCGGTCGCGAGCTGACCGGCATCAATGCTTTTTGAAAGCGCCGTTCTGACCGGAGGATCGCGATGAGCGCGGCTTCCGATCACGCTGACTGGTTCGCGCGCCTGCGCGAGGGGGCGCCGCGAATCGAGAGTGCGCGACTGATCCTGCGCGCCCCTGAAATCGCCGATTACCCGCGCTTCGCCGAGATGTTCGCCGATCCGGCGACGCACCACATCGGCGGTCCGCTGGCGCGTGGCGATGCATGGCGGCGCTTCCTGCAGATGCCGGGTGCGTGGTTCACGCAAGGGTTCGGCATGTTTTCGGTGATCGAGAAATCCACGGGACTGTTCGTGGGACAGGCAGGGCCATGGTTCCCAGATGGCTGGCCCGACACCGAAGTCGGCTACGCCTTCCATCGCGACGGTCGTGGCAAGGGCTATGCCACCGAAGCCTGCATCGCGGCGATCGACTGGGCGTTCGAAACGCTCGGCTGGACCAACGTGATCCAGTCGATCGACGCCGCCAACATCGAATCGCAGAAGGTCGCGCAGCGCCTCGGCGCGCGCAATATCGGCCGCGGCAGCTATCCGCCGCCGCTCGACACCCATCACCTCGAGATCTGGACCCAGACGCGCGAGGAGTGGTTCGCGCGCAGGGCCGGATCAACCCAATGACATCGTTATAGACATCGCCATGTTTGCTGCCATCCCCAATCCGATTCCCGCGCGCATGAAAGGCGTCAACCGCGCCGAAGTCTGCGACGTCAACTTCAGCGAGTTCGTCAATGCCTGGGATGGCCCGAAGGACGCGCGGCCGTCACCGGATGAACCGATCCTCGACGGCAGCGCGCTCGACGCCAAGGGTTTTCGCGAACTGTTCGAATCGCAATTGATTTCGCGTCACCTCGATTTGATGGCGCGCGTGTTGCGCGTGCAGAACAAGGTGTTCTACACCATCGGTTCCAGCGGCCACGAGGGCAATGCGATGGTCGCGCGGGCGACGCGTCATACCGATCCGGCTTTCCTGCATTACCGCAGCGGCGGCTTCATGGCCGAACGCTTCCGCAAGTTGCCGGGAATGGACCCGATCATGGATTCGGCGTTGTCGTTCGCCGCGAGCGCGGAAGATCCCGCATCCGGCGGTCGCCACAAGGTCTGGGGCAGCAAACCGTTGTGGGTGCTGCCGCAGACCTCGACCATCGCTTCGCACCTGCCGAAGGCGTTGGGTACCGCGGTGGCGATCGAGGCCGCGCGCCGCATGGGCCACCAGTTGCCGATTCCCGATGACTCGATCGCGATCTGTTCCTTCGGCGATGCATCGGCGAACCACGCCACCGCGCAGACCGCGTTCAACGCGGCATCGTGGACGGCCTACCAGAAGCTGCCGGCGCCGGTGCTGTTCGTGTGCGAAGACAACGGCATCGGCATTTCGGTGAAGACGCCGGGCGGCTGGATCGGCGAGAGCTTCCGCAATCGTCCCGACCTTGACTACTTCACCGCCGATGGCCTCGATCTCGCCAGCGGATACGGCGACGTGGTGCGTGCGGTCGAGCATTGCCGACAGACCCGCCGTCCGACTTTCCTGCACATGCGCACGACGCGCATCATGGGCCACGCCGGCACCGACTTCGAGCTGGAGTGGCGCAACATCGAGGAACTGGTGAAGGTCGAGGCGACCGATCCCTTGCTGCGCAGCGCGGCGATCGCGCTGGAATCAGGACTGATGTCGAAGCAGGACATCCTCGATCTCTATGAATCGACGCGCGCGAAATGTTTCGCCGCGGCCGAGGATGCCGACCGCCGTCCGCGCATCGAGACACTGGAACACGTGATGCAGCCGCTGGCGCCGTACACGCCAGGCAAGGTCGCCGCGGAAGCACAGCGTCCGCCGCTGCCGGATGCGCGCATCAAGGCTTTCGGCAGCGAAGAGAAATTGCCGGAGAAACTGCCGCCGCGCCATCTCGCCATCCAGATCAACAACGCGTTGCACGATCTCTTCGCCAAGTATCCCGAAACGCTGCTGTTCGGCGAGGACGTGGCACAGAAGGGCGGCGTCTATACCGTCACCAAGGGACTGCACAAGGCCTTCGGCAACCGGCGCGTGTTCAACACGCTGCTCGACGAGACGATGATCCTCGGCATGGCCCAGGGCTTCGCCAACATGGGCATGTTGCCGATCCCGGAGATCCAGTATCTCGCCTACCTGCACAACGCGATCGACCAGATCCGTGGCGAGGCGGCGTCGTTGCAGTTCTTCAGCAACAACCAGTACGCCAACCCGATGGTCGTGCGCATTGCCGGCCTCGGCTACCAGCGCGGCTTCGGTGGCCACTTCCACAACGACAATTCGATCACTGCGCTGCGCGACATCCCCGGTATCGTCGTCGGCTGCCCGTCACGTGGCGATGACGCGGCGATGATGCTGCGCACGCTGGCGGCGCTGGCGAAGGTGGATGGGCGCGTCAGCGTCTTCCTCGAGCCGATCGCGCTGTACATGACCAAGGATCTGTACGAAGCCGGCGACGGCCAGTGGCTGACGCAGTACCCGCCGCCCGACCAGGCGCTGGTGGTGGGCGAGGAGCGCGTCTACGCGCCCGAGGCGAAGGACTGCGTGATCTTCACCTACGGCAACGGCGTGCCGATGAGCCTGCGCGCCGCGCGCGAGATCGAGAAGAAACATGGCTGGAAGGTACGCACCATCGACCTGCGCTGGCTGGTGCCGCTGAATCACGCAGCGATTGCGAAACACGCCGGCGAATGCGAACGCATCCTCGTCGTCGATGAAGGCCGCTTCAGCGCCGGCATCGGCGAGGGCGTGATCACCGCGATCACCGAGGCCGGCTTCGGCGGCAAACCGCTGAAGCGCGTGGTCGGCGCCGATACCTACACGCCACTGGCGGGTGCGGCCTTCCTGGTGATCCCGAAGGATGAAGACATCGTCATGGCTGCCGGTGAGCTGAAATGAACTCGGTGGCCAGGCCGCAACGTTTCGCTTCCGTCGATGCCTTGCGTGGATTGACCGTGGCGGCAATGCTGCTGGTCAACGACCCCGGCACCTGGGATCACGTCTATGCGCCACTGGAACACGCGGAATGGAACGGCTGCACGCTGACCGACCTGGTGTTCCCGTTCTTCCTGTTCGTGATGGGCGCATCGGTGGCGCTGGCGATCCTGCCGCGTTTGCAGCAGGGCGCGGCTCCGAACGTGTTGCGCAACGCGGCGCTGTGGCGCGCGGTGCGCATCATCGCCTTGGGGTTGGCGATCAACGCGTTGGCTGCATGGTGGTTGCCCGGGCGCGAGATGCGCTGGCCGGGCGTGCTGCAACGGATCGGTGTGTGTTTCGCGGTGGTGTCGCTGTTCGCCATCTACACGCCGAAGCGCGTGTGGTGGATCGCGATCGTCGCCTTGCTCGGCGGCTATGCACTCTTGCTGATGTCCGGCGGCACGCTGGCGAAATGGGACAACATCGTCGACCACGTCGACGGTGCGGTGTTCGGACGCTATGTCTGGGACCACAACGCGGCGACCGGACAGGTCCATGATCCCGAAGGGTTGCTTGCGACCTTGCCTTCCATCGCAAGCAGCCTGATCGGCCTGTGCGCGGGGGTGTGGCTGCGCGAGCGCCGGACGCAAACACTGTTGATCGCCGGCGTGATCGCGCTGGCGCTGGGCTGGTTGTGGTCGCAGTGGATTCCGTTCAACAAAAACCTGTGGACCCCTCCCTTCGTGTTGTGGACGGCGGGTTGGGCGATGCTGGCCTTGCTTGCCTGCCACAAGCTGGTCGACGTGCGTGGCTGGCCGCCGATCGGCCGTCGTTTCGGCGTCAACGCCATCGCGGCCTACGCCGGTTCCGAACTGATGCAGGTCACGCTGCCGGCGCTGCGCTGGCAGGACCCGATCTACAACCACGCCTTCGCCAGCTGGATTGCGCCCTGGGGCGGCGACAAGTTCGCGTCGCTGGCTTACGCCATCGTTTTCGTGGCGCTGTGGTGGGCGATCATGTGGTGGATGGATCGCCGGAAGATATATTTGAAGATCTGACGCTTGGACGGACGTGCGCAAACCGTGGCATTTGCTGATAAAATGCGACGGTATTCACATTTTAAAGGGCGTCCATGGGGCGGGGGGGAACAGGATCGATTGACGGAGCCATGGACCCGGAGTCCAGTTCCGTGCTGCGCCCCGCGAATGGAACTCCCGCGCTCGTGCTGGCCTCGGCCATGCTTACGTTGTTGACGACAGGATGCCAAACCGCCATGTCCGCACCGACCGATTCGACATCGCAGTCCACGACCCGGCCGGCGAATGATCCGATCGCTGAGTTGCATTTCAAAAGCCACGGTTTTCAAGCCATTGCCTACAACACAATCGGATGCACGGTCGTCTACAACCATCACTATGTGATCGAGGATGCACCCGACAAGATCAGGCCAGCGCCTCGCGGGGAGGATTACCAGAAGGCCTGGGGCACGACCGAAGTCGGCATCGCGAACTTTCCGAAGCCTGCCGAGGTGCATTGGAAATCACTTGATGGCGCAGCGCATTCGGCAACCGTGGACATTGGCAGCATTTTCTCTGATCAGCGTATCCGTCATCAGGTGCACGAAAGCGAAATTCCGCAGGACTGGCTTCGCGATGGCCTTGCCCCGGATATCTATCTGGAAATCAACGATCGCACGATCAATGTGTACATGCTGGCGCGCGTGGGAACGAGAAAGGAACAGGTGCCTGGAAACAAATACAGCATGTTTCGCAATGACCTGATCAGGGTCTGGAGCAAGACCTACTGAGTTGGCCGCGCGAGGGGAGACGCATGACCGAGAATCACCGCCAAGGCAAGGATGGAGTGCTGGAGGATGATGTCGGCACGTACGCGGCCAGCGCCAGGCAAATGCAGACATTTGAAAATGCCAGTCGTGCGTTGGGCGGCTTCAGCGCGCCGATCATGAGACACGCGAGCGATCGGAACGAATACCTGTATATCGCCGCGTTCGACGGCACGGGGAATGACGCCGAACGCGATCCCGCGCACAAGACGAACATCGGCTTGATGGTTGATCAGGTCGCCGAGTACCGCCAGCAGGGAGGTGCGAACCTCAACGTGCAGGCCCAGTATGAATTTGGTGTCGGGACGCGGGGCAATGCGGTTGAGAAAGTTGTCGATCTGGCAACAGGGTATTCCTATGACAAGAGGCTGGAGGATCTCTATTCGAGCTTCTGTGCCCAGGCGCGCGATTGGCTGAAGGAAAACCCCAAGGCTCAGATCCGCGTTGCCGATATCGGCTTCAGTCGCGGCGCCGAGCAGGCTGCGGGATTCGCGCGTCTAGTGCACGAACGCGGCATCATGGATCCCGACAGCCGCCGCATGCATCGCGACGAGCGCGGCAACATGGTCGTCGAGTACAGCCGCAATCTGGTGGCGCCGGGAACGGTCGCGCAGTCGGTTGGCCTGTTTGATCCGGTAGGCACAGGTGAGCCGCGCAATCATGATCGCCGGCTGCCGCCCTCTGTGTTGTCGGCCTTCCAGCTCACGGCTGAGGACGAGCGCCGCAACCTGTTCAAATCGACCCGTATTCTCGATCCCGGGATTACCGAGGATGGCCGTTTCCTCAATGTCATGGTTGCAGGCGCGCATTCCGACCTCGGCGGCGGCTACCACCGCAACGGGCTGTCGATCCGCAGTGGCAACCTGATGATCGACTATCTCAATGCACTGTCCGACCAACCGTTCCTCCACAAATCACCGGTTCCCGACGATCCGCGCCTCAATGTGGTCCATCGCTCGGAAGAAGGATTGCTGCTGTATCGCGTGCTGCCCAAGGTCGATCGCGGCAAGCCGGAAGGCTACGTCGATGAGTTGGCGCCGGCATCGGTTTGTCGCACGACGGATTGCCGCAATGCGGAGCCGGTCGACAAGGTGATGGATGCGCGCTTCGATCGTCACCGCGTGCAGATCGGTGGGGTTCCGTTGCAATTGCCGGATGCCGCGCATGCCCATCCCCAGCAAGCGGCCTACACAAGGATTGCGGACGGAGTGGATGCGATGACGGCGAAGCCGGGCAGTGGGCTGGTCGGAGATGTCGGCAATCTCTCGGCGGGTTTGCTGCTGAATTACGAGCGCAGTCGCTACGGCCTTGGCATGACAAACATTGACCACGTGCTGCTCGGTCAATCGGTAGGAAGCACGGGGCCGAATGCGTTCCTGATCCAGGGTGGATTGAACGATCCCGCCCAGCGTCGGCTTGCGGTGTCGGCGGCGGAGTTGGCTGCCCAGCCGGCAGGGGCCTCGTTCAAGCAGCTGGATGCGTTCAATCGTGAGCGCGACCGACAGTCGGCACAGGCGGGGAACACTCAGGAGCCACAGAAGACACAGGTTGAAACGGCGCCGGCGATGTCGCGCTGAATTCCATTGCGCTAACGCACCAGGCCGTCGAGCAGCGGAAGCTGCTTCACGCCATGGCCATCGATGGTTGCAGGAGTTGCATCCAGTGACGCCACGGCCAACGCGAGATCACCGGCTGTCGAAATGACGGTCCCGACATCGCGCGTTCCATCCGAAACCTGCGTGCCAGCGGCCACCGCTTGCGCGGTGTCCAGCAACATCAATCCGCGCTTGGGCTGCCCGAGGAAGTGCGTGCGCGCGACGATTTCCTGCCCGGGATAGCAGCCTTTCTTCACGCTGTAGGCATTCAGGCGATCGAGCGAGAGTTGTTGCGGGGTCCACTTCGGCTCGGCATCGGCGGCAAGGCGCGGCAATCCGTGGCGCAGGTCGGTTTCGCGCCAATGCGATTCCGCTGCGGCATCGACCGCGAATGGTGTCGTGGCGATCACCCAGGCGCGTTGTCCGGCATCGGTCGAAAGATCGAGCGTGGCGGCATCTTCAGCCAAGGGTATTTGCGTGTCGCGGACGAAACTCCCGCCGACCTGCAGGTCTTCGCGTGGCCGCAACTTGACCTTGGCGCGGAACACATAGCGCTGCAGTTGCTGCGCGAGTGCCGCCGCGGGCGAATCCGGCAGGACGCACCACAGCGTCTGCGCGTCGCGGCGGAGCAGGGCGAAGAGTGCGATCAGCCGGCCCTGGGGGGTCAGCCAGCCGTTCCATTGCCACTGGCCATCGGCGAGCGGGGTGATGTCGTTCATGCACTGCGCCTGCATGAAAGCGACCGCATCGGGGCCGGAGATTTCCAGCACGGACTGGCCGGGCAGGGCGAAGGCAGGGGAGTTCGGGTTGTCGGGCATGGCCGCCGGAACGTATCATTTACGGGTGATGGACGATGACATCATCGGCGAAGACGCCCTTCCGCCCAAGCCCGACGCGCCCGAGGCGGCGCCCGCGGCGCACCAGCCGGTCCGCGAGATCGACGGTCGCCCGGGCCTCGAACCGACGCGCTACGGGGACTGGGAGAAGGACGGCCGCTGCATCGATTTCTGACTCCCGGGCATCGAACCAATCCGAGGAAAACGCCAATGGCGAATCCGCAACGCCCCTTGTCGCCCCACCTGCAGGTCTATCGCTGGCAGGTGCAGATGGTGACCTCCATCATCCACCGCGCCACCGGCATCGTGCTGGCCTTCGGCGCGCTGGTCATCGCCTGGGGCCTGCTGGCGCTGGCCGGCGGTCGTGACAGTTGGGAAGCCTTCGCGCACTGCCTCGGCTCGCCGCTGGGCATGGTGCTGCTGTTCGGCTGGGCCTGGGCGTTCTCGTTCCACCTGATCAACGGCATCCGCCATCTGGTGCAGGACGCCGGCTACGACTACGCCATCCCGCAATTCGTGCGCAACAGCTGGATCAGCATCATCGGCAGCCTGGTGATGGTTGCGCTGATCTTCGGCTGCCTGTTCGCGAAGGGAGGTGCGGCATGAGCGAATTCCGCAATCCGCTGAAGTCCGCGCGCGGCCTGGGGTCGGCGAAGGACGGCACCTCGCATTTCGCCAACCAGCGCCTGACCGCGATCGCGCTGGTGTTCACCGGCCTGTATTTCCTCCTGCTGGTGGTGTGCAACGCCTCCGCTGGTTATGACGTCGTGCATGCGATGGTGGCGCGCCCGTTCAACGCGGTGGTGTTCGTCGCCTTCCTCGTCGCCATGTGCTGGCATGCCGCACTCGGCATCCAGGTGGTGATCGAGGATTACTTCCATTCCGCGTGGGGCGTCGCGCTCCTGGTAATCAATCGCTTCGTCTTCGCCATTGCCGCGATCGCCGGAGTCTTCGCGGTGGTCCGCATCGCGCTCGGGAACTGAACTGATGGCCGCTTACAAGATCCACGAACACAAATTCGACATGGTGGTGGTCGGCGCCGGTGGCGCGGGCCTGCGCGCCACCTTCGGTCTCGCCCAGCAGGGCCTGAAGACCGCCTGCATCACCAAGGTGTTCCCGACGCGTTCGCACACGGTTGCGGCGCAGGGTGGCGTGGCCGCCGCGCTCGCCAACATGGGCGAAGACGACTGGCGCTACCACTTCTTCGACACGGTGAAGGGCAGCGACTGGCTGGGTGACCAGGACGCCATCGAGTACATGTGCAAGGAAGCGATTCCGGCCATCATCGAACTCGAGCATTACGGCGTGCCGTTCTCGCGCACCGAGGAAGGTAAGATCTACCAGCGTCCGTTCGGCGGCATGACCACGCGCTTCGGCGAAGGCCCACCGGCGCAGCGCACCTGCGCCGCCGCCGACCGCACCGGCCACGCCATCCTGCACACGCTGTACCAGCAGTCGCTTGCGCACGATGCCGAATTCTTCATCGAATTCTTCGCGATCGACCTGATCATGGATGCCGACGGCGCCTGCCGCGGCGTGCTGGCGCTGGAGCTGGCGACCGGCGAGCTCCACCTGTTCCGTTCGCATGGCGTGGTGCTGGCGACCGGCGGTTACGGCCGCGCCTACTTCTCCGCGACCTCGGCGCACACCTGCACCGGCGACGGCGGCGGCATGGCGCTGCGCGCCGGCCTGGCGATGCAGGACATGGAGTTCGTGCAGTTCCACCCGACCGGCGTGTACGGCGCGGGCGTGCTGATCACCGAAGGCGTGCGCGGCGAAGGCGGCATCCTCCGCAACAGCAACGGCGAGCGCTTCATGGAGCGCTATGCGCCGAGCGTGAAGGACCTCGCGCCGCGCGACATGGTGTCGCGTTCGATGACGATGGAAATCCGCGAAGGCCGCGGCGTCGGCGAGCACAAGGACCACATCCTGCTCGACCTGACCCACCTCGGCCCGGAAGTGATCCACGAGAAGCTGCCGGGCATCGCCGAGAGCGCGCGCATCTTCGCCGGCGTCGATGTCACCAAGGAACCGATCCCGGTGCTGCCGACCGTCCACTACAACATGGGCGGCATCCCGACCAACTACCACGGCGAAGTGGTGCAGCTGCGCAATGGCGATCCCGACGCGGTGGTGCCGGGCCTGTTCGCGATCGGCGAAGCGGCCTGCGTCTCGGTGCACGGCGCCAACCGCCTTGGTTCGAACTCGCTGCTCGACCTCGTGGTGTTCGGTCGCGCGGTCGCCCATCGCGCCGCTGCGCTCATCAAGCCGAATTCGACGCACGGCAAGTTGGCCGATGACGCCATCGATCCGGCGCTGTCGCACCTCGACAAGATCCGCAATGCCAATGGTTCGACCTCGACCGCGGTGATCCGCGATCGCATGCAGCGCACCATGCAGGCCGACGCCGCGGTGTTCCGCACCGGCGAAACGCTGGCGGAAGGCGTCAAGAAGATCCGCGAGATCCACGCATCGTTCGCCGACGTCAAGGTCAGCGACAAGTCGCTGGTGTGGAATTCCGACCTGATCGAGACGCTGGAACTGGAGAACCTGCTCGACCAGGCGCTGGTGACGATCGTTTCGGCCGAGAACCGCACGGAATCGCGCGGCGCCCACGCCCGCGAGGACTTCCCGAAGCGCGACGACGCCAACTGGATGAAGCACACGCTGACGTCGGTGGATCGCAACGGCAATACCTCGATCGACTATCGTCCGGTGCACATGCACACGCTGACCGACGACGTCGCCGTGATTCCGCCGAAAGAACGCAAGTACTGAGGGAGCACAGGCATGGCTGAATTCACTCTCCCGAAGAACTCGGTGGTCGGCAAGGGCAGGAACTTCCCGGCGCCTGCCGGTGCCAAGCGCGTGCGGACCTTCAAGGTCTATCGCTGGAACCCGGACGACGGCAAGAATCCGCAGACCGACACCTACGAGATCGACCTCGACAAGTGCGGGCCGATGGTCCTGGACGCGCTGATCAAGATCAAGAACGAGATCGATCCGACGCTGACCTTCCGCCGCTCCTGCCGCGAAGGCATCTGCGGTTCCTGCGCGATGAACATCGACGGCACCAACACGCTGGCGTGCACCCGCGCCATCGACGATTGCCGTGGCAAGGAAGTACCGATCTATCCGCTGCCGCACATGGAAGTGGTCAAGGACCTGGTGCCCGACCTCACGCACTTCTACGCACAGTACGCGTCGATCAAGCCGTGGCTGCGCACGCAGAGCCCGGCGCCGTCGCGCGAGCGCCTGCAATCGAAGGACGATCGCAAGAAGCTCGACGGCCTCTACGAGTGCATCCTCTGCGCCTGCTGCTCGACCTCGTGCCCGAGCTACTGGTGGAACGGCGAACGCTATCTCGGCCCGGCGATCCTGCTGCAGGCCTACCGCTGGATCATCGACTCGCGCGACGAGGACACCGGTGCGCGCCTGGACGATCTCGAGGATCCGTTCAAGCTGTACCGCTGCCACACGATCATGAACTGCGCGCGCACCTGCCCGAAGGGATTGAACCCGGCCAAGGCGATCGCGGAGATCAAGAAGCTGATGCTGGCGCGTCGGGTCTGACGAGTTGCAAGTTGGAATCGGAAGCCGTCGCCTGCAAAGGCGGCGGCTTTTTCATTGGACCTTGGTCAAGTCTGTACTATCCAATGAATCGCCGTTGAACTTGGATCGTCGAACCATGGCCAGAACCATTTACGAGAAACCCACTCGCCAGTTGCTGAAGGACATGCTCGCAGACATGAAGCTTCAGCCTGGGCAGGTATTCACCACGTCACGCGCGCTGGATTGGTTTAGGGCCAAGTATCCCAAGTTGCAACCCAACAGTATTCGCGCGCACCTCGTCCAGGCATCGACCAATGATCGCAGTCGCCTGCATCACCCATCGACAAATGTTTCCGATGATCTTCTATTCAAGGTGGATTCGGGGCAGTACAGGCTTTACGAATCTGGTCGAGATCCTGCTCCGATCCACGAATTCATGCCGGGCGATGTCGCGCGCGAAGAGGAGTTGGCGCAAGCAGAACAGGATGATGCGGAGTCGATCGATCCGGTGGCTGGATCGTCCGAATTTCTCCTGGAACGGGATCTCCAGAGGTATCTCGCGGAGAATCTGGAATGCATCGAGCCTGGGCTGAAACTTTATGAGGCGGATGGTATCCGTGGGTTAGAGTTCGAGGCAGGAAACGGCAGGAGAATCGACATTCTGGCTTTGGATCGCTCGGGCGATTTTGTGGTGCTCGAACTCAAGGTGTCGAAAGGATATGACAGGGTCGTCGGGCAATTGCTGCGTTATGTCAACTGGATCAGACAGAATCTCGCGGAACCCGGGCAAAAAGTCAGGGGCATGATCGTCTGCAGGACAATGACGGAAGACTTGAAGCTGGCATGTGCGGGAATGCCCGAACTCGATCTGTTTGAGTATCAATTATCCGTGACGGTGGCCAAAGTCCCGCCGTTGAAGTTCTAATTTCATTTCCCCTCACTTCACCCTCTGCTTGTCCAGCTTCCTAGCCAGCGTGCGCCGGTGCATCCCGAGCCGCCGCGCCGTCTCGGAAATATTGAAGCCGGTCTCCGCAAGCGTCTCGTGGATGCGTTCCCATTCCAGCGTCTTGATCGAGGTCTTGCGGTCGGTGAGTTCAACGTCGGTATCGCCTTCCTCGCGCTGGAAGGCGGCTTCGATGTCGTCGCTGTTCGACGGCTTGGCGAGGTAGTGGAGGGCACCGAGCTTGATCGCCTCGACCGCGGTGGCGATGCTGGCGTAACCGGTCAGCACGACGATGCGCAGTTCCGGATCGTGTTCGTGCAGGGTCTTGACGCAGGCGAGGCCCGACTCACCGCCCGCGAGCTTGAGGTCGACCACGGCATGCGTGGGGGAGAATTCGCCCAGCAGCGCCTGCAGTGCATCGAAGCCGTCGATATGGCGTACCGCGTAACCACGGCGTTCGAACGAGCGCGCCAGCGTACGCGCGAAGGCGGCATCGTCCTCGACGATCAGCAATCGGCGATCGGATTCATTCGCCATCGTCGCCCTCGCTTTCGTCCTCGAGCGTCAATGTGGACAACGGCAGCTTCACGGTAACAACGGCGCCATGCGTGGAGTTGCGCGCGGTGAGTGTGCCGCCGAGGCTGCGCGCGACGTTCACCGACAGGAACAGGCCGAGCCCATGGCCGGGCTCGTTCTTGCTGGATTGGTAGGGCTTGCCGAGTTGTTCGAGCATCGCTGGTGCGAAACCGGGGCCATCGTCGGCGACATCGACGACGACATCGCCATTTGCCAGCGCGACCGTCATGGCGACGTGTTGCGGCGATGCTTCCAGCGCATTGTCGAGCACGTTGGCGATCATCTGCATCAGCCCCGGATCGGAGACGATAAGCGGATTGTCCGCGCATTGGTTGCGGTAATCGAATCGCCGGGTCGGGCGAGTGGTGCGCCATTCATCCGCGAGATCATCGAAGAAGTCGCGCAGGCGCACCTGTTCCGGCGCTTCGCCACGCGGATCGCCGGCCGATTGCAGGATTCCGCTGACGATCGCCTTGCAGCGCAGGACCTGTGCCTGCATCTCCACCACGTCCTGCAGCAGTTCGGGGTCGGAGGTGAAGCTCGGCAGGTGCTTCCAGTCACCGAGGATCACCGACAGCGTCGACAGCGGCGTGCCGAGTTCGTGGGCCGCGCCGGAGGCGAGCAGGCCCATCCGCACGATGTGTTCTTCCTCCGCCACGCGCTGGCGCATCGCCGCGAGGCGGGCGTCGCGTTCGCGCAGGATGCGGCCGATGCGGGTGATGAAGACCACCAGCAGGGTCGCGACCACCGCAAAGCAGACCAGCAGGCCCTGCACGTACAGCGAAACGAGGCCCTGGGACAGGTCGGCGGGCAGGGTGACCGGCCCCGGATAGAGCGCCAGCCACAGCACGCAGAGCGTGGTTGCCACGGCGATGATCCAGCTGGCGACGGTGCGCAACAGGATCGCGCCGAGCACGACGTGGAGCAGGAACAGCAGGACGAAGGGGTTGGTCAGGCCGCCGCTGAAGTGCAATTGCGCGGTCAGTGTCGCGACATCGATCAGCAAGGTGAGCAGCAGCGCCCGGTTGGTGACGCGCAGGCGATCGTTCACCACGATCTGGCTGACGAGGTTGTAGGCCACCAGCATCGCCAGCACCAGCAGCATCGGCTGCAGCGGCAGGGCGATTGCCAGGACGAAGTGGACGTAGGTGATCGCGAGTATCTGGCCCACCACCGCGATCCAGCGCAACTGGATCAGCTGCTGCAGGTTGCGCACGCCGGCGCTCTCGCGCGATGGTGAAGGATCAGTGCTGGTGACGAGGGCGACCGACATTGGTGGAAGTGTAAACGCGCCAACCGGCGAACAGCGTCAATGCCGCGAGGGCGAACCACGTCAGGGCGTATTGCAGGTGCTGGTCGCGGAATCGCACTACGGTCATGCCGCCGGCGGGCCATTCCGGCGCGGAGGCGTCACGTTCGGCATCGACGAACCACGGCGCCACTTCGCCGATGCCGCGCGCCCGTGCGATCGCTGCGACGTCGCGCGAATACCAGCGGTCGTGCGCGGCATCATTGCTGCGCAGGAATGCGCCGTGCGGCTCGCTCATCCGCAGCAGCCCGACAACGCGGACGCGACCAGCGGGTGGGGCGACATCGACCTTCCAGTCATTCGGGACGAAACCGCGATTGACGAGCACCGTATCTCCATCGTCTTCGCGCAGTGGCGTGAGCAGCCACCAGCCGGGGCCGCGCTCGGTGACGGCCTGGACGCGGGTGTCGTGACCCTGCAGATATTCGCCGGTGACCGCGACGCGGCGGTATTCGTCACGGGTTGCGGATGCACGTGACCATTCGTTGCGCGCGGGCAGTGCAACAGGTTCGGCGTGGACGCGGGCGTCCACGCGTGCGATCAGTGCGTGTTTCCAGTGCAGGCGCTGGACCTGCCAGGCGCCGAGCGCGGTGAATCCGCAGAACGCCAGGGCCAATGCGACGAGGAAAATGAGTCTTCGCATTGGAGCCCGGTCGTTACGGCATGTTGCGCATGTCGTGCATCGACGCCGGCATCATGTTCGCGTTCATGTGGTGCATCACCCACATCGAGCCGGCGAGGGTGATCACCACCAGCACCAGGGTGAAGATCAGCGCCAGCATGTTCCAGCCGCCTTCCGACTTGGTGTTCATGTGCAGGAAGTAGACCATGTGCACCAGGATCTGCACCGCCGCGAACGCGAGGATCACCGCGGCCGCGGTGCCGGGATTGGCGATGACCTTGCCCATGATCAGCCAGAACGGGATCGCGGTCAGGATCACCGACAGGATGAAGCCGGTGACGTAGCCGCGCACGGTGGCCTGGGCGTGGCCGCCTTCCTCGTGGTGTGCATCGTCGATGTGGTGGTTCTCGTTCGTATGGAGCTGGCTCATCACAGCACGCCCATCAGGTAGACGAAGGTGAAGACGCCGATCCAGACGACGTCGAGGAAGTGCCAGAACATCGACAGGCAGAACAGGCGACGCTGGTTGGCGGCCGTGAGACCCTTCTTCGCGACCTGCGTCATCAAGGTCACCAGCCAGATGATGCCGAAGGTGACGTGCAGGCCGTGGGTGCCGACCAGCGCGAAGAACGACGTCAGGAAGCCACTGCGCTGCGGGCCGTAGCCTTCATGGATGAGGTGGCCGAATTCGTAGAGTTCGATGCCGAGGAAGCCGGCGCCGAACAGGCCGGTGATCGCCAGCCAGGCCAGTACCGCGCCCTGCTTGCGGTTCTGCATCGAGATCATCGCGAAGCCGTACGTGATCGACGACAGCAGCAGCAAGGCGGTGTTGACCGCGACCAGCGGCAGTTCGAACAGTTCCGCGCCGGTCGGGCCGCCGGCGTAGTTGCGGCCGAGCACGCCATAGGTCGCAAACAGGCTGGCGAAGATCAGGCAGTCGCTCATCAGGTAGAGCCAGAACCCGAGCAGGGTGCCGTTCTCCGGATGGTGGCGGGCCTCGATGTCGAGGAAGACCGGGCTGCCGTCGGGGTTGGTGGTGGCGATGGCGTCAGACATGGGCGTTCAAGAGCTTCGTGCGCGCGTTTTCGGTATCGACCACTTCATCGGCGGGGATGTGGTAGTCGCGGTCGTAGTTGAAGGTGTGGACGATCGCGGCGACCAGCAGCGCGGCGAACGACAGGATCGCCAGCCACCAGACGTGCCAGATCATCGCGAAGCCGAGCACCGTGCTCAACCCGGCCAGGACGATGCCGGCGGCGGTGTTCTTCGGCATGTGGATGGACTTGAAGCCGGAGGCCGGGCGCGTGTAGCCGCGCTGCTTCATGTCCCACCATGCGTCGTTGTCGTGCACGACCGGGGTGAAGGCGAAGTTGTAATCCGGCGGCGGCGACGAGGTCGACCATTCCAGCGAGCGCGCGTTCCAGGGATCGCCGGTGGTATCGCGCAGCGCGTCGCGGCGACGGAAGCTGACGTACAGGTCGATCAGGAAGCAGGCGATGCCGATGGCGATCAGCACGGCGCCGAACGCGGCGATCACGAACCAGATCTGCAGCGAGGGATCGTCGAAGTGGCTGAGGCGGCGGGTCACGCCCATCAGGCCGAGCACGTAGAGCGGGGTGAAGGCGAACCAGTAGCCTGAGAACCAGAACCAGAAGGACATCTTTCCCCAGAACGGATCGAGCTTGAAGCCGAAGGCCTTCGGGAACCAGAAGGTCATGCCCGCGAACAGGCCGAACACCACGCCGCCGATGATCACGTTGTGGAAGTGCGCAATCAGGAACAGGCTGTTGTGCAGCACGAAGTCCGCCGGGGGAACGGCCAGCAGCACGCCGGTCATGCCGCCGACCACGAAGGTGATCATGAAGCCGAGCGTCCACAGCATCGGCACTTCCAGGCGGATGCGCCCGCGATACATGGTGAACAGCCAGTTGAAGATCTTCGCGCCCGTCGGGATCGAGATGATCATCGTGGTGATGCCGAAGAACGAGTTCACCGACGCGCCCGAGCCCATGGTGAAGAAGTGGTGCAGCCACACCAGGTAGGACAGGATGGTGATGCAGACGGTGGCGTAGACCATCGAGCTGTAGCCGAACAGGCGCTTGCCGCAGAACGTCGCCACCACTTCCGAATAGATGCCGAAGCAGGGCAGGATCAGGATGTAGACCTCCGGGTGGCCCCAGATCCAGATCAGGTTCACGTACATCATGGCGTTGCCGCCAAGATCGTTGGTGAAGAAATGCGTGCCGAGGTAGCGATCCAGCGTCAGCATCGCCAGCACCGCGGTCAGGATCGGGAACGACACCACGATCAGCACGTTGGTGCACAGCGCGGTCCAGGTGAACACCGGCATCTTCATCAGGTCCATGCCCGGCGCGCGCATCTTGACGATGGTCGCGATCAGGTTGATGCCCGATAGCGTCGTGCCGACACCGGCGACCTGCAGGCCCCAGATGTAGTAATCGACCCCGACATCCGGACTGAACTCCAGCCCCGACAACGGGGGGTAGGCCAGCCAGCCGGTGCGGGCGAATGCACCGAGGAACAGCGACAGCATCACCAGCACCGCGCCGCCGACCGTCATCCAGAAACTGAAGTTGTTGAGGAAGGGGAAGGCGACGTCGCGCGTGCCGATCTGCAGCGGGACGAGGTAGTTCATCAAACCCGTCACCAGCGGCATGGCGACGAAGAAGATCATGATCACGCCGTGCGCGGTGAAGATCTGGTCGTAGTGGTCGGGCGGCAGGTAGCCGACGTTGTCACCGAAGGAGATCGCCTGTTGCAGGCGCATCATCAGGGCATCGGCGAAGCCGCGCAGCAGCATCACCAGGCCCAGAACCATGTACATGATGCCGATCTTCTTGTGGTCGATGCTGGTGAACCAGTCGCGCCACAGGGTTCCCCACAGCTTGTACTTGGTGATCACGGCGAAGACGCCGAGACCGGCCAGCATGCTGCCGATGAAGGTCCACAGCACGATCGGCTCGTGCAGCATCGGGATCTGGTCCAGGCCCAGGCGACCGAGCAGGGCGGAGGTTTCGGGGGCGTTGGCGATGGTGTGCAGCATGTCAGTTCCCGTGGTGCATGTCGGCCATGCACATCTGGTTCGGTTCGACGCAACGATTGAGGATGGCGCCATAAAGATCGCCGTCGACCTTGCCGTAATGGCGCACCGGCTCGCGTTCGCTCGGCTTGGCCAGTTGCTCGTATGTGCCGCGATCGAGCGCGTCGCCGTTCTGCTTCGCGTCCGCGACCCACTTGTCGAATGCCGCGGCATCGGTGGCGTGGAAGGTGAAGCGCATGTGCGAGAAGCCGGCGCCGCTGTAGTTCGACGAGAAGCCCTCGTACTGGCCGGGCTTGTCGATGGTTGCGTGCAGCTTGGTTTCCATGCCCGGCATGGTGTAGATCATCCCGGCCAGCGCCGGCACGTAGAACGCGTTCATCACGTTCGACGAGGTGAGGTGGAATTCGATCGGGCGGTCGATCGGCGCCGCCAGTTCATTGACGGTGGCGATGCCTTGTTCGGGATAGATGAACAGCCACTTCCAGTCCAGCGAGACCACTTCGACCACCAGCGGCCTGGTTTCGGCCGGCACGGGCTTGTTGGCGCCGAGGCGGCTCAGCGGGCGATAGGGGTCGAGGGTGTGGGTGGTGATCCAGGTCACCGCGCCCAGCGCGATGATGATCAGCAGCGGCGCCGCCCAGATCAGCAGTTCCAGCTGGGTCGAATGGTCCCAGTCCGGCTTGTAGGTGGCATTGGCCTTGGCGCGGTAGCGCCAGGCGAAAAACAGGGTGAGGGCGATCACCGGGACGATGATCAGCAGCATCAGCACGGTGGCGACGATGATCAGGTTGCCCTGCTGGGCGGCGACATCGCCGGGCGCATTCAGGACAATGCTCCTGGAACAGCCGGTCAGCGCCAACAAGGCTGCGGCGGCAGCCAGGCGCCGGATCAAGGTTTTCGCTCTGCTCATTGCGGACACCCGGGGTTCGCGGTGGACATGCGCCGGACAGCGCGCGGGCGGCCCCGGTCCGGGCCGCAGGGTGTACTTTAGTCCTCTCGGACGGAAGGGGCGATTGGACGTTTTGTCCTATGGCCCGGCGCGTCCGATGGTGGGAAGCTAGTGCAGGCGGACCGCGTCCAGGCGCGCCGCATCCCCGACTTGCCAGGAATGGTTGACCGATGTCCGCGAACTCCCCGTCCACCAGCACCATCCACGACCATGGCGTCCACAGCAGCCATGAAGTCGCCCCCGGCGAAATCGCCGTCGGCGTGGTGGTCGGCCGCACTTCGGAATATTTCGACTTCTTCGTCTACGGCATCGCCTCGGCGCTGGTGTTCCCGTCGGTGTTCTTCCCGTTTGCGTCCAAGCTCGACGGCACGCTGTATTCGTTCGCGGTATTCGCGCTGGCCTTCATCGCGCGCCCGTTCGGCACCATGCTGTTCCTGTGGATCCAGCGTCGCTGGGGCCGCGGCACCAAACTGACTGCAGCGTTGTTCCTGCTCGGCACCTGCACCGCCGGCATCGCCTTCCTGCCGGGTTACGCCACCCTGGGCATGACCTCGGTCGTGTTGTTGTCGGTGTTCCGCTTCGTCCAGGGCATCGCGCTCGGCGGATCGTGGGACGGCCTGCCGTCGCTGTTGGCGCTCAATGCGCCGAAGAAGCGTCGTGGCTGGTACGCGATGCTCGGCCAACTCGGCGCGCCGACCGGCTTCATCGTCGCCGCCGGCCTGTTCGCCTATCTCTATTCCGCGCTGCCGACGGAAGAAGTGCTCGACTGGGGCTGGCGCTATCCGTTCTTCGCCGCCTTCGCCATCAACGTGGTCGCGCTGTTCGCGCGCCTGCGCCTCGTCGTCACCGACGAATACGCGCAGAAGATGGACGAGCAGGAACTCGAGCCGGTGCGCGTCGTCGAACTGCTGAAGGCCAAGGGCCGTTATGTCGCCATCGGCGCCTTCACCGCGCTGGCCAGCTACGCGCTGTTCCACCTCGTCACCATCTTCCCGCTGTCGTGGATCCTGCTGTTCTCCAACCAGTCGATCCCGCAGTTCCTGATCGTGCAGATCATCGGCGCCTTCTTCGCCGCGGGCGGCATCGTCGCCTCCGGGTTCATCGCCGATCGCCTGAGCCGCCAGCGCACGTTGGGCGCGCTGGCCGTCGCCATCGCCGCCTACAGCGGATTCGCGCCGACCCTGCTCGGTGCCGGCTCGGTGGGGCAGGACATCTACATCATCGCCGGCTTCACCCTGCTGGGCCTGTCCTATGGCCAGGCGGCAGGTGCGTTGAACGCCAACTTCGGTGATCGCTATCGCTACACGGGCGCGGCCCTCAGCAACGACATCGCCTGGCTGATCGGCGCCGCGTTCGCGCCGCTGGTCGCGCTCGGCCTGTGCGCGAAGTTCGGCCTCGCCTATGTCGGCGCCTACCTGCTGTCGGGCGCGCTGGCGACGCTGGCGGCGCTGGGCGTCAACCGCTGGTTGCGACTCAAGCGCGAAGCCGCACGCGCCGCCAAGTGAGCGAAGACGCCGAACTCAAGCGCATCCGCTGGCGCTCGCGACGCGGCATGCGCGAGCTCGACCAGGTCTTCGACCGCTACCTCGAACACGGCTGGCCGCAGGATTCCGAGGCGCAGCGGGCGGTTTTCCTACGGTTGATGGATTGCGAGGACGATAAGCTCTGGCGCTGGATCATGGGCTATGAGCAATGCAGTGACGCCGAACTCGCCGGACTCATCGAACGCATGCGGACCCTCGGAGGCCGTTGAACAGGCAATCGAGCTGGGGCCAACGCCACTGTCGCGCGTGGTGCCGGTTGCGCTGGGCGCGCTGGCAGCAGTCGCGGTGCTTGCCTCCGCATTTCCATGGATGATCAAGCTTCCGCTGGTCGTGGCCGCGCTGGCGCATGCGGCGTGGCTGGAGCGGCGCGAACGCGCCCGTCCGTCGCATGTGCTCGATTTCGATGGCGATCCGCGCCTCGACGGCGTCGTCCTGCGCGATGCCCGCGTCGAACTGCACGGGCCGTGGCTGACGCTGGTGCGCAGGGATGATCGTGGCCGCTGGCGGCGGGAAACCTGGTGGCACCGTCTCGATGTCGTGAACCGCCGCCGACTGCGGCTGGCCATCTCCGGCGAGCGACACATGCTTTCCCCGCCGATGCTGGCACCATAACGCGTCCCTTCCCGCGGCCTCCCATGTTCAAACCGCTCCCCATCGCCATCGGCCTGCGCTACCTGCGCGCGAAACGCCGCAATGGCTTCATCTCCTTCATTTCGATGGCGTCGATCATCGGCATCGCGCTCGGCGTCGCCGTGCTCATCACCACGCTGTCGGTCATGGGCGGGTTCCAGCGCGAGATCCGCGACCGCCTGCTGCAGATGGCGGCGCATGCCACCGTCGTCGCCGATGGTCGCGAGATGACCGAATGGCCGCGCGCGATCAAGCTGGCGCTGGCCGATCCGCGCGTCGCCGCGGCTTCGCCCTATGTCGACACCCAGGCGCTGATCGACGGTGGCAATGACAAGGCGCCGGCGATCATCCGCGGCGTGCTGCCGGATCAGGAGCGCAAGGTTTCGGTCATCGGCGACAAGCTGGTGGTCGGCAGCCTCGATTCGCTGACGCCCGGCAGCTACAACATCCTGCTCGGCAAGGAGCTGGCCGACATCCTCGGCGTGCGCATGGGCGACAGCGTGCTGGTCGCCACGTCCGGCATGAACATCACCGGCATGGGCGCGACACCGCAAATGAAGCGCTTCGTGGTCAGTGGCGTGTTCGAGGCGGGGCATCAGGAATTCGACAAGGGCCTGGCGATCGTGCGCATGGACGACCTCCAGCGCGTGCAACGGATGGGCGACGGCGTCACCGGCGTGCGCCTCAAGCTGCACGACATGGACCAAGCCTTCGAGGTCGCCCGCGATCTCGCGCTGAAACTCGGCGGCGGCTATCGCGTCAATGACTGGATGCACGAGAACGGCAACATCTTCCGCGCCATCCGCATGGAACGCACGATGATGGCGATCTTGCTGTCGTTGATCATCGCCATGGGTGCGTTCAACCTGGTGTCGTCGCAGGTGATGCTGGTGACCGACAAGCAGGCCGACATCGCCATCCAGCGCACGCTGGGGATGACGCCGGGGCAGGTGATGCGGATCTTCATGGTGCAGGGCAGCCTGATCGGCATCATCGGCACCGTGATCGGCGTGATCGGCGGCATCCTGCTTACGCTCAACCTCGAGCACATCCTCAAGCTGATCGAGCGCATGTTCCATGTGACGCTGCTTCCGGAGGACGTCTACTACATCACCGGCCTGCCCACCGACCTGCGCGCCGACACCGTCGCGATCATCGCGGCGGTCGCGCTGGCGATGGCCTTCCTCGCCACCCTGTATCCGGCCTGGCGGGCGTCGCGGACGCCGCCGGCGGAGGCGCTGCGCTATGAGTAACGAAGTGATCCGCGCCGAACAGCTCGGCAAGGTCTATGCCGAGGGCAAGTTGCACACTCCGGTGTTCGATGGCCTCGACCTGCGCATCGTCGAAGGCGAGTCGGTGGCGATCGTCGGGGCTTCCGGCGCCGGAAAGAGCACGCTACTGCACCTGCTCGGTGGGCTCGACGTGCCGACCACCGGCGAGGTCTATGTCGGCGGCCAGAAGATGTCGGCGCTCAAGGACGCCGATCGCGGCCGCCTGCGCAATCGCGCGCTCGGCTTCATCTACCAGTTCCACCACCTGCTGCCGGAATTCACCGCGCTCGAGAACGTGATGTTGCCGGTGATGCTCGGCGGCGCCAGCGCAGCGGATGCAGGCAAGCGCGCGACTGCGTTGCTGGAACAGGTCGGATTGGGCGGACGGCTGGAGCACAAGCCGGGCGAACTCTCGGGTGGCGAACGCCAGCGCGCGGCGGTTGCGCGCGCCATGGTCAACATGCCGAACTGCATCCTCGGCGACGAACCGACCGGCAACCTCGACGATCGCACCGCCGAAACCGTGTTCGAGCTGATGCTGGAACTCAATCGCGCCAAGGGCACCAGCCTGGTGCTGGTGACGCATGATCGTCGCCTCGCGCGCCGCCTCGATCGTGTGCTCGAACTGAGCAACGGTCGATTGCACGAATTGCCTCCGGGCGACGTCTGACATGCACGCGGAGACAGGGACGTCGCCGCGCATCGGACTCCAGGCTGCCATCGGATTGCTGGCTGGCGCGATGTCGTGCCTGTGGGCGCCTTGGCTGGCGCCGCGCTGGGTATTGATCGCGTTGGCGATCAGCGGATTGGTGTTGTGGTGGAAATTGCCGCGACGCATCTGGATCGCCACCGCATTGCTGGGATTCGGCTGGGCCGGAATCGTCGCGGGCGCGGCGTTGCAATCACGTTTGCCCACAGGGCTGGAAGGGCGCGAACTGGTGGTGCAGGGGCGCGTCGACAACCTGCCCGAGCAGGACAGCAAGAGCACGCGCTTCCAGTTCGCCGTCGATGATGACGTCGCGCAGCAAGCGGAATTGCGCGGGAAGCGCATCCGCCTCGGCTGGTTCGCCGCACCGGACCAGGCGCCGCCGCAAATCGAATCGGGATCGCGCTGGCGCCTGCACGTCAAGCTCAAGCGCCCGCATGGACTGCGCAATCCCGGCGTGCAGGATTCCGAGCGCGGCATGCTGGTCGATCGCATCGTCGCCACGGGATCGGTGAAGGGCGGCGACGGCAACGAAGAATTACAGGCAGGCGACGGCATCGATGCGCTGCGCGACGGGATCGCCCAACGCATCGAACAGGGTTCGTCGCCGTCACGGCGTTTCATCCGTGCCTTGGCCGTCGGCGACACGCGCGGATTGAGCGATGACGACTGGACGATCCTGCGGGCAAACGGCCTGACCCATCTCATCGCGATCTCGGGCTCGCATGTCGCGCTGACCGCGATCCTCGGATCGGCGCTGGCGTGGCTGTTGTGGCAGTCGTTCCCGGACCTCGGTCGATCGCTGCCGCGACGCACGGCGATGCTGCTGGCGGGCATCGTCGTTGCAGCGTTCTACACCGCACTCTCGGGTGGCGAAGTGCCGACATTGCGCACGTTGCTGATGATGGCGAGCGTCGCATCCGCAGTCTTGTTGCGCCGGCGCATGGGCGCGGTGCAGGCGCTGGCGATCGCCGCGATCGCGCTCACCCTGATCGATCCGCTGAACTTGCTGCGTCCCGGTTTCTGGCTGAGTTTCGCCGGCGTGGCCTGGTTGTCATGGTGCCTGCGCGAAGGCGGACGCAGCGTCCTGCGCGAATTCCTCGGCGCGCAGGGCGTGGCGACGCTCGGGCTGCTGCCGTTGTCGATGCTGTTCTTCGCCCAGGCGTCGTGGGTGTCGCCGCTCGCGAACCTGGTCGCCGTGCCATGGTGGGGTTTCGTCGTCGTCCCGTTGTCCTTGCTCGGCGTGCTAGCCGATGGCCTGCACCACGGCTGGGGCGCGCCGCTGTGGAATCTCGCGGCCTGGCTGTTCGATCTTGCGTGGCCGCTGTTCCAGCGCATCGCCGATTGGCCGCCTGGGCAGTCGCGCATGCCGGAAGCGAGCATCATCGCGTGGCCGTTGGCATTGATCGGCGCGTTCTGGTTGCTGGCGCCACGGAAACTGCCGGGCAAGCCGCTGGCGCTCGCGCTGTGGCTGCCGATGTTCACGCCACTGCAGCCGGCGCCATTGCCGGGCGAAGCGCGGATGCAGGTGATCGATGTCGGGCAGGGACAGGCCATCCTGTTGCGCACAGCAAACCACGTGATCCTCTATGACGCCGGCCCGGCGACCGACGACGGCTACGATGCCGGGGCAACGGTGGTACTGCCGGCGCTGGCCGCGCTTGGTGTCGACCGCATCGACCTGATGATGCTCAGCCACGCCGATGCCGACCACGCCGGTGGCATGAACGCGGTGCTTGCCGGGGTGCCGGTCGCGGCGGTGCAGGCGCCGCCGAACGCGCCGATCGAAGTCGATACGCACTGCAAGCTCGGCGACCGCTGGGAGTGGGATGGCGTCGGTTTCGAGGTCGTCTCGCCGCTTCCGGATTCGGAATACACCGGCAATCCGTCGAGCTGCGTGCTGCGGGTGTCCAGCGGGGATCACGCGCTGCTGCTGACCGGCGACATCGACCAGGCGACCGAACGCGCGATGGTCGAGCGCAATCCCGATTCGCTGCGCGCCGATGTGGTGTCGATGCCGCACCACGGCAGCGCCGGTTCTTCCAGCGATGCCTTCATCCATGCGACCGGCGCGGCCTGGGCGATCGCCTCGGCCGGCTATCGCAACAAGTTCCACCATCCCAATCCCAAGGCGGTGGCGCGCTGGACCGATGGCGGTACCCATGTCCTCGACACCCCGCACGCCGGTTCCGTGCGCGTCGAGCTGTCGCCGGCGGGCGTCACCCTGCAGACTGAACGGGCGCGACGACAGCGCATCTGGGACAGCGGAAACCAGGACTAGAACCTGTTCACGCTCCGTCGCGAGCGAAGGCCTGCGGTTCGTGGCGGAGCGGAGCAAGCGCAGCGTATGTGCTGATACGTGAGCATTGCGAGCACCGCACGCGGGCCGCAGGGCGAGCGCAGCAGGAGCGTGGGCAGGTTCCGGGCTATCCTATCGGCCACTCCCCCAAGTCCCGGATTGCAGAGTGCTTGAACTGGTGAAGGCCGGCGGCTGGCCGATGATTCCCCTCCTGCTGCTGTCGCTGGCAGCGTTCTCGATCATCGTCGAACGGCTCTGGAGCCTGCGTCGCGCCACGATCCTGCCGCCCGGCCTCGGCGACGAGGTCCGCAACTGGGCCGCCCGCGGCGGCCTCGATCCCAAGCACATCGACTCCCTGCGCGACACCTCGCCGCTGGGGCAGGTGCTGGCCGCCGCACTTGATGTCCGCGACCGCACGCCGGACCAGCGCCGCGAGCGCGTCGAGGACGTCGGCCGCCACCAGGTGTTCCGGATGGAGCGCTTCCTCAACGCACTCGGCACGATCGCCGCCATCGGTCCGCTGCTGGGTCTGTTCGGCACCGTGGTCGGCATGATCCAGATGTTCCTCGGCATCCTCGACCACGGCCTCGGCGACGTGAACCAGCTCGCCGGCGGCATCGGCAAGGCGCTGGTGTGCACGGCGACCGGCATGATCGTCGCGATCCCGGCGCTGATCGCCCATCGCTGGCTGAAGCACCGCATCGCCACCTACATCATCGACTTCGAGCATGAAGTGATGCTGCTCGACGACGTCCTCGACGATCGCCGCGACCTCGCCGCCAAGATGAGCGCGCACGGCTGACATGCGCATCCGCGACCGCGAGCAGGACGACATGTCGGAGATCAACCTGATTCCGTTGATCGACGTCATCCTCTGCCTGATCATCTTCTTCGTGATCACCACCACGTTCGCTTCGCGCAACGTGCTGCGCCTGCAACTGCCCCGCGCCGAAGGCGAGGCGCCGCCGCAGAAGGACAAGCCGCTGAGCGTGCTGGTGAACGCCGACGGTCGTTATTTCGTCGAAGACCGCGAATCGCTGCGCAACGACGTCGAAACCCTGAAGCGCACCATCGCCGAAGTCGCCGGAAGCGATCGCAGCAAGCCCGTGTTGCTGCGCGCCGATGCACGCACGCCGCACCAGGCCGTCGTGACCGCGTACGAGGCGCTGGGCCAGCTCGGCTTCCGCCAGGTGATGATCGCCACCGCGCCGCAGCAGAAGGAAGGTGCGCCGAAATGACCGAAGGCGCGCACACGACCCGCGAAACCTATCGGCGACTGCTCGGCTATGCCAGGCCTTATCGCGGTTTGCTGGCCGCGGCGTTCCTCGGCATGTTGCTGGAAGCGGCTTCGAGCGCCGGCATCCTGCAGTTGATGAAGTGGATCGTCGACGACATCTTCAACGCGCGCCTGTACATCTATCTGTACCCGGCGGCGCTGGTCGGGTTGCTGCTCGCACGCGGTTTCTTCGGCCTGGTCGGCGATTACTGCATCGCCCGTGGCGGTCGCAACGTCGCCCGCGACCTGCGCCTGCAATTGCTGGCGAAATACCTGCGGCTGCCGGGCGCGCGTTTCGACCGGGAACCGGTGCCGGTGATGATCACCCGGCTCGGCGGCGACACCGAGCAGGTGGCGCAGGCCTCGGTCGATGCGCTCAAGGTCATGGTGAGCAACACGCTCAACATCATCGGCACCTTGTACGTGATGTTCCATAACAGCTGGCGTGTTTCGCTGGTGCTGCTGGTGCTGGCGCCGCTGCTGGCCTCGATCATGGGCAAGGTCGGCAAGCGTTATCGCCGCCTCAACCACGAAATCCAGACCGCCGCCGCCGACATGCTGCAGTCGGCCGACCAGGCGCTGCACGCGCACCAGGAAGTGAAGACCTACGGTGCGCAACAGGCCGAACTGTCGCGCTACGCCGACCAGAACACGCGCAATGTCAGTCTGTCGCTGAAGGTTGAAGTGACGCGCAGCTCGTTGTCGCTGTTCGTGCAGGTGCTGGGCGCGGTCGGTGTGGCGGTGATGCTGGTGATTTCCGCGCGCGAAGCCGCGGCAGGACGCCTGACCAGCGGCACGTTCTTCACCCTGCTCACGGCGATGGTCAGCCTGGTGCCGCTGCTGCGCCAGATCACCAATGTGCAGAGCATGCTGCAGCGAGGCATCTCTTCGGCCAATCGCGTGTTCGACGTGCTCGATGCCGAGGACGAACGCGACGAAGGACAGCTGCCGCTGGAGCGCACGCGCGGCGAGCTCGAATTCCGCCACGTCAGCGCGCGTTACGACAGCCAGCAGGCATCGGCGCTGGACGATGTCAGCTTCACCGCGCGTCCGGGCACCGTGACCGCGATCGTCGGGCGATCGGGCAGCGGCAAGTCGACGCTGATCAAGCTGATCCCGCGCTTCTACGAACCGGCATCGGGCGAGATCCTGCTCGATGGCCAGCCGCTCGATGCCTATCGTCTCGCCGACCTGCGGCGTCAGATTGCGCTGGTCGGCCAGCATGTCGCCTTGTTCGACGGCAACATCGCCGACAACGTCGCCTATGGCGAAATGGCCGACGCCGATGCTTCGCGCGTGCGTCGCGCCATCGAAGGGGCGAATGCTGCCGAGTTCGTCGATCGCCTGCCGGAAGGCCTCGAAACCCATGTCGGCGAGCGCGGCGGGAAACTGTCGGGCGGCCAGCGCCAGCGCGTCGCCATCGCGCGCGCCTTGCTGAAGGACGCGCCGATCCTGATCCTCGACGAAGCCACCGCCGCGCTCGACAACGAATCGGAGCGCCTGGTGCAGACCGCGCTCGATCACCTGATGCCCGATCGCACCACGCTGGTGATCGCGCATCGGTTGTCGACCATCGAACACGCCGACCAGGTGCTGGTGCTCGACCAGGGCCGCATCGTCGAACGCGGCACCCACCGCGAACTGCTGGCGCAGGGCGGCGTCTATGCCCATCTCCATGCCATGCAGTTCCGGGAGGGTGCATGAGTCGCGAACGCCGGCCACCGTCATGGTGGTTCGGCGATGAAGCGGCGCCAGTGTGGACGGGCCCGCTCGAATCGCTGTATCGCAGCGCGTCGTCGCGTCGCCGCCGCGTGCAACAACGGCGCGCGAAGCCGGTCGGCATTCCGGTGCTGGTGATCGGCAATCTGATCGCCGGTGGCGCCGGCAAGACGCCGTTGACGATTGCAGTGGTCGAACGCCTGCGCGAATGGGGCTGGCATCCCGGTGTCGCCAGTCGCGGCTATGGTCGTGCCGATGCGCGGCAGGCGCGTTGGGTCGAGGGTAGCGATGATCCGGTAATTGCCGGCGACGAGCCGGTGGTGATCGCGCGTCGCACGAAAGTGCCGGTGCGCGTCGATGTCCACCGCGTCGATGCCGCCACGGCGCTGCGCGATCGCGGCTGCGACATCGTGGTCTGCGACGACGGCCTGCAGCATTACGCATTGGCGCGCGATATCGAGATCGAAGTGATCGACGGCATGCGCGGTTACGGCAACGGGCGGATGATCCCGGCCGGCCCGCTGCGCGAACCGGTCGAGCGTGCCGAACTCTGCGATTTCCGCGTGCGCAATCTCGGTAGCGATACCGCCGCGGGCAGCGAGAACGATTTCGGCGTGTGGCCGATGCACTTGGCCGCTCAACGCGCTGTCTCGCTGCGCGGTCCGCGCGTGCGCAGTCTCGCCGAATTCGCCGGCCAGCGCGTGCATGCGGTTGCCGGGATCGGCCATCCCGAGCGCTTCTTCGACACCTTGCGCCAGCACGGTATCGCGGTGGTGCCGCATGCGTTCCCCGACCATCACGCCTACACACCGGAAGATTTCGATTTCTCCAGCCCGTTGCCGGTGTTGATGACCGAAAAGGACGCGGTGAAATGCAGCGTCTTCGCCGGCGAACACTGGTACAGCGTGCCGGTCGATGCCGAATTGCCGGCGGCATTCTGGATCGGACTGGAAGATCGGGTCCAGCAACTACGCCAACTGAACCTGCTGGAGTCGACATGAGCCCGTCGTTCGTCGTTGCCATTCCCGCGCGCCTGTCGGCCAGCCGCTTGCCGGGCAAACCGCTGCGGCTGCTCGGTGGCGAACCGCTGGTTCGCCATGTCGCCCGGCGCGCGCTCGCCGCCGGCGCGGATGACGTGGTGGTGGCCGCGGATGACGCCAGCATCCTTGCCGCGCTCGACGGCATCGCCGTGCGTGGCGTGCTCACCCGCAGCGATCACGCTTCGGGTACCGACCGCCTCGCCGAATGCGCGCGACTTGCCGGCTGGAGCGACGACACCCTGGTGGTGAACCTGCAGGGCGATGAACCATTCGCGCCGGCATCGGGCATTCGTGCAGTTGCCCGGACGCTGGCCGACAGTGGCGCCGAGATGGCGACGCTGGCGACCGAAGTCGACGATGCCGAGCAGTTGTTCGATCCCAATACCGTCAAGCTGGTCTGGCGCGATCCGATCGGCGATGCGCAGTGGCGCGACGTCATGTATTTCAGTCGCGCGCCGATTCCCTGGCATCGCGATGCCTTCGCGCAATCCGCTCTTGTCGAGGGCGGGCGCGTGCTGATGCCCGGGCAGTGCCTGCGCCACATCGGCATCTATGCCTATCGCGTCGGCTTCCTCCAGCGTTTCGCGGCGATGCCGCAGGGCAGGCTGGAACAGCTGGAATCACTCGAACAGTTGCGCGTGCTGGAGGCGGGGTTCCGCATCGCCGCAGCGCTCGCGCCGGAGACGTTCCCGCCGGGCGTCGATACGCCGGAAGACCTCGCGCGCGCCGAAGCGCGACTGGCGCAGGGCGGGGCATGAAGGTCCTGTTCGTCTGTCTCGGCAACATCTGTCGTTCGCCGATGCTGGATGGCTGGGTGCGCGCGCAAATCGCCGCCGATCCGTCGTTGTCATGGTTGCAGGTCGATTCCGCCGGGTTCGAGCGCACGCATGTCGGCGAAGCGCCGGACCCGCGTGCCATTCGCATCGCCGGCGAGCATGGCATCGATCTCTCGGACCTGCGCGCGCGCCAGATCGGCGACGTCGATTTCGACCGCTTCGACCTGCTGCTGTTCGCCGATGCCTCGACGTTGTCGGCCGGGTTGCGCAAGGCCGGCCCGCGCCACCACGCGCGCATGCATCGGGTGATGGAATGGCTCGACCTGGTGCCGTTCGATCTCGCCGATCCCTGGTACGGCGATTTCGACGATTTCCGCACATGCTGGGCGCGAGTGGAGCAGGCCGGTCCGTTGCTGCTGGAGCGCCTGCGCGCCGCCCGGCAGGCGGATGCCGTCCCCGCCGCATAATGGCGTCGTGACCAGCGCAGAACACGCTCCCTTCGATGGCAAGGCCTTCGTCCGCGACCTGACCAGCGCGCCAGGCGTCTATCGCATGTACGCGGCCGACGACACGCTGCTTTACGTCGGCAAGGCGGCCTCGCTCAACAAGCGCGTCGCCAGCTATTTCAACAAGGCGCTGACCATCCGCATCGCGACCATGGTTGGCCAGATCGCACGGATCGAAGTCACCGTCACGCGCACGCCGGCCGAAGCGCTGATCCTCGAGAACCAGCTGATCAAGACGCTCAAGCCGCGCTACAACGTGATGTTGCGCGACGACAAGAGCTATCCCTACGTGCTGCTGACGCAGGAGGAATTCCCGCGCATCGCGCTGCATCGCGGCCCGCGCGCGATTCCCGGCAAGTATTTCGGGCCGTACCCCAGCGCCTATTCGGTGCGTGAAACCCTCAACTTCATGCACCGCCTGTTCAAGCTGCGCAATTGCGAGGACAGCGTATTCCGCAACCGCACGCGGCCCTGCCTGCAATACCAGATCGGTCGCTGCACCGCGCCCTGCGTCGGCCTCATCGATGCCGGTGCCTATGCGCATGACGCCCATCGCGCCGAGCTGTTCCTGTCCGGCCGCAGCGAGGAACTCGGGCGCGAACTCACTGCCGAAATGGAAGCCGCCAGCGAGCGCCTCGATTTCGAGGAGGCCGCGCGCCTGCGCGATGTCCTCACCAGCGTCCGCAAACTGCAGACGCACCATTCGCTGGGCAACGACGGCAACGACACCGACGTCCTCGCCTGCGTGCTGCGCAATGGCCACGCCTGCGTGATGCTGCTGTCGTGGCGCGATGGCCGCAACCTCGGCACCCGGTCGTTCTTCCCCAGGCTCAACGGCGAGGATTCCGCTGCCGAAGTGCTGGCTGCCTTCGTTTCGCAGTATTACGGCGACCATCCGCCCCCGCGCGAAATCTGGCTCGACCAGGACATTCCCGAACGCGGGCTGATCGAGGAAGCGCTCAACGAAGCCTCATTGCACAAGGTGCGCCTGCGCGCGAGTTTCCGTGGCGAACGCGCGGCGCAGGTCGATTTCGTCCGCCGCAACGCCGACGTCGCGCTGGCGTCGGAACTCGCCAGCAACGCGGCGCAGAAGGCCCGGCTGGATTCGTTGTGCGTGCTGCTCGGGCTGGAGGCGCCGCCGCACCGCATCGAGTGCTATGACATCAGCCACACCATGGGCGAGGCGACCGTCGCTTCCTGCGTGGTGTTCGACGAGAACGGCCCGGTGCGCGGCCAGTACCGGCGTTTCAACATCACCGGCATCACGCCGGGTGATGACTATGCCGCCATGCACCAGGTGCTGACGCGGCGCTTCAAGCGCGCGATGGAGAGCATCGCCGAGGGCGAGACCCCGGCCAATCCGATCCCCGACCTGCTGCTGATCGACGGTGGCGTCGGCCAGCTGGCGCAGGCGCGGGCGGTGCTGAACGAACTCAATGTCGAAGGCGTGGCGATGATCGGCGTCGCCAAGGGTCCGGAACGCATCGCCGGCGACGAAACCCTGGTGTTCCCGGATGGTCGCGAGCTGCACCCGGGCAAGCAGTCGCCGGGCCTGCAGCTGATCCAGCAGGTGCGCGACGAGGCACATCGTTTCGCCATCACCGGCCACCGCGGGCGCCGCCAGAAGGCGCGCACCACCAGCAAGCTCGAGGATATCCCGGGAATCGGGCCGCGCCGCCGCGCCAGCCTGCTCAAGCACTTCGGCGGCATGGTCGGATTGAAGGCCGCCAGTGCCGCCGACATCGCGCGGGTCGAGGGCGTCAATGCACCATTGGCCGAAAGGATATACGCGGCGCTGCACGGACTCGCGTAGCATGTGCGGGGCATGAGAATCACCATCCCCACCTTCCTCACGCTGGCACGAATCCTGATGATTCCGGTGCTGGTGGTGGTCTTTTTCCTTCCCTGGCGCTGGGCCAGCCTGTTCGCGATGCTGGTGTTCGCGCTGGCGTCGATCACCGACTGGCTGGACGGCTGGATCGCGCGCCGCTACCACCAGTACTCAGCCTTCGGTGCCTTCCTCGATCCTGTGGCCGACAAGCTGATGGTGTCGACCGCGTTGTTCCTGATCGTGCAGGGGCATCCCACCGCGTGGATGGCGTTCTGGGCGGCGGTGATCGTCGGTCGCGAGATCGCCGTTTCCGCGCTGCGCGAATGGATGGCCGGGCTCGGCCAGCACGCAAAGGTGAAGGTGGCGCTGATCGGCAAGATCAAGACCACCGTGCAGATGCTGGCGATCGGCTTCCTGCTGTATTCCATCCACCAGCCGTATGCACCGAACCCGACGTTGTGGATCGATCGCCCGGCTTTCCACATCGGAGACTGGGGCCTGGCCGCTGCGGCGCTGCTGACGTTGTGGTCCGGAGTCGAGTACCTGATCGCCGCCTGGCCGGTATTGCGCGATGGGGAAGGCAAGCCTGTTGACACGTTGCCAGAGTCCGGTAAAATGGCCGGCTCAACGCGGGAATAGCTCAGTTGGTAGAGCACGACCTTGCCAAGGTCGGGGTCGCGAGTTCGAGTCTCGTTTCCCGCTCCAGTTTTGCAAAGCCCCGGTACGCCGGGGCTTTGTTTTGTAGGACAATAGTTTTTGATGGCCGGGTGGCAGAGTGGTTATGCAGCGGACTGCAAATCCGCGTACGCCGGTTCAATTCCGACCTCGGCCTCCATCAAGACGATCCCGGCGCAAGCCGGGATTTTTCTTTGTAAAGTAGCGCCATGGACGCGCAGATCGCACACGTCGAGAGTTTCCACGACCCGGCGACTTCCACCTTCACCCATGTCGTCTTCGATGGCGAGGGCGGACGGGCCGCGATCATCGATCCCGTGCTCGATTACGACCCGGCGACGACACGCACTTCAACGACCTCCGCGCAACGCGTGCTCGATTTCGTGCATGCGCACGGCCTGCATGTCGACTGGATCCTCGAGACCCATGCCCATGCCGACCATCTCACTGCCGCCGCGTGGTTGAAGCGCGAAACCGGCGCGCCCGTCGCGATAGGTCGCGGCATCACCAAGGTGCAGGAACGCTTCAAGGTGCTGTTCGGACTGGAAGACGATTTCGCGGTCGATGGCAGCCAGTTCGACCACTTGTTCAATGATGGCGACGGCTTCAACATCGGCCAGCTCACGGCAAGGGTGATGGCGACGCCGGGACATACCGACGACAGCCTGACTTATGTGATCGGCGATGCCGCCTTCATCGGCGACACGATGTTCGCGCCGGAGACCGGCACCGCGCGCGTCGACTTTCCCGGCGGCGATGCCCACAAGCTGTACCGTTCGATCCATCGCCTGTTCGATTTGCCGGCCGATACCCGCATCTTCCTGTGCCACGACTATCCGCAGGGACGCGAAGCACGTGCGCTGACCTCGATCGCCGACCAGGAACAACACAACATCCACGTGGGTGGCGGCGCGTCCGAAGATGCATTCGTGGAGATGCGGCTCAAGCGTGATGCCACGCTGGCGGCGCCGAAGCTGATCGATCCGGCATTGCACGCGAATATCCGCGCAGGCGTACTGCCGTCCTAGTGGTGCCCGGAGTGGGGATCGAACCGCGCCGCGATCATGGTCTGGATGCGGTCGGGTTGAACGCGCCGCAGCGCGCTTGGGAGCTGCATGTGCGAGTTGTGATCGTGGTGCCCGGAGTGGGGATCGAACCCACATGATGTCGCCATCGAGGGATTTTAAGTCCCTTGCGTCTACCAGTTTCGCCATCCGGGCAGGCTGCAAATGCTACTCTTCTCGCCCATGATCGTCTTCAAGAGCGAGCAGGCGCGTTACCTCGGCTATGTGCTGGCACTGGCCGGATTGCTGGTCTCGCTGCTGTTGCTGCTCTGGGGGCATCGCCAGGGCTGGCTGGCCGGGGTGATCGTGTTCGGCGCACTGGCTGGGCTCGGTACCGCCGACCTGATGCAGACGAAGAGCACGTTGCGGCGCAATTACCCGATCTTCGCCCACATCCGCTTCGTGCTGGAATCGTTCGGGCCGGAGATCCGCCAGTATTTCGTCGAGTCCGACATCGTCGAGGTGCCGTTCTCGCGCGAACAGCGCACGCTGGTCTACGAACGCGCGAAGGATCTCAGCGACGTGGTGCCGTTCGGCACCGAACTCGATGTCTATGGCGACCAGTACGAATGGATCAACCATTCGATCGCGCCGACACCGCACCACGACGAGAATTACCGGATCACCATCGGTGCGGGCACCGCGCAGCCCTATGACGCCAGCGTCTTCAATATTTCGGCGATGAGCTTCGGCGCGCTGTCGGCCAACGCGATCCGCGCGCTCAACAAGGGCGCAAGGCTCGGTGGCTTCAGCCACGATACCGGCGAAGGCTCGATTTCCCCCTATCACCGCGAATTCGGCGGCGACCTGGTGTGGGAGATCGGTTCCGGTTATTTCGGTTGTCGCAACGACGACGGCAGTTTCAACGCCGACAAGTTCGCGACCAATGCGCGCGACCCGCAGGTGAAGATGGTCGAGCTGAAATTGTCGCAGGGCGCCAAGCCCGGCCACGGCGGCGTGCTGCCGGCGGCCAAGGTGTCGGCCGAAATCGCGGCGACGCGCGGCGTGCCGATGGGCCAGGACTGCGTGTCGCCGGCACGCCATGCCGTGTTCTCGACGCCGATCGAGTTGCTGCAATTCGTCGCCCGCATGCGCGAGTTGTCGGGCGGCAAGCCGGCGGGTTTCAAGTTGGCGATCGGCCATCCCTGGGAATGGTTCGCGATCGCCAAGGCCATCCATGAAACCGGATTGCTGCCGGATTTCATCGTGGTCGATGGCGCGGAAGGCGGTACCGGCGCGGCACCATCGGAATTCGTCAATCATGTCGGCGTGCCGATGCACGAAGGGTTGATGCTGGTCGACAACACGCTGATCGGCCTTGGCCTGCGTGATCGCATCCGCATCGGCGCGGCGGGCAAGATCACCAGCGGTTTCGGCCTCGCCCACACCATGGCGCTGGGTGCGGACTGGTGCAACGCGGCGCGTGCCTTCATGTTCTCGCTGGGCTGCATCCAGTCTCGCAGCTGCCACAACGACAAATGCCCGACTGGCGTCGCCACCCAGGACCCGAGTCGCTGGGAAACGCTCGATGTCGAGGACAAGGCGCAGCGCGTCGCCAACTTCCACGGCAATACCCTGAAGGCGCTGCGCGACATGCTGTGCGCCGCCGGCCTGACCCATCCCCGCGAGCTCGGTCCGGAACACATCCTGCGCCGGGTCAGCCCGATCGAGATCCGTGCGCTGTCTCAGCTGTATCCCAGGCTCCATCCCGGTGAGCTGCTCGAAGCGCGCGAACCGAACCACCAGGTGTTCCGACTGTTCTGGCGCGAGGCGCGCAGCGACAGCTTTGCGGCGCCATCGCGGATCGCGGAAATGCGGACTTCGAAATCGTTCTGACGCCGGAATTCAGGCTGCCAGCGGCGGATGGAAGCCACAGCGCAGGAAGATCGCGCGTTCGCGGGCATCGAGATCGTCGAACACGAGTTCGCAGGCGTCGCCGGCGCGCTGGTCATGAGTGAGGAATTCGTGTTCGATGTATGCCGATCCGTGAATCGGTTCCTGGCGAGGCGTGGCAAGCATGTCCATGTGTCTTCCCTGACGGTGGCACGACCTTCATGGTCGCAGGGACAGGATGGCGCCACGATGGCGCGCCCACATTCGGGAAGCAGCCGACGCAGCTGTAGGAAAACTCCGCGTCGAATCGCCTCAGGCGATGAGTTCGAGCGCGCGTTCCGGCGGGCGGCAGATTACCGCACGATCGCCGCGCACCAGGATCGGTCGTTCGATCAGGCGCGGGTATTCGACCATTGCCGCGATTGCAGCTTCGTCGGGCAGGGCAGGGTCATCCAGGCCGAGTGCGGCGTATTCCGGTTCGCTTTTGCGCAACAGTTCGCGGGCGGGAATGGCGAGCTTGCGCAGGAGATCGCGCAGGGTGGCGGCATCGGGCGGGGTTTGCAGGTATTCGACGACCGTCGGGTGCAGGCCGCGGTCGGCGAGCAGGGCCGCGGTGGCGCGGCATTTCGAGCAGGCGTCGTTGTGATAGAGGATCAGGTCGGGCATCGGTGCGTTCCGTCAGGGATGCACCATAATGCCAGTCAGGCCGCTGCCTCGAAGTGGTAGCCGAGCCGGACCAGGATGTGTTTCTCGACCTCGCTCAACTGCGATTCCTCGAGTTCCCTGGCGTCGGTCGGGCGCATGTCGTAGGTGGTGAAGACATGCTGACGGTGGCCGAAGGCGCAATACTCGCCATCGCCAGTCTTGTATGAAATCGGGGCGCCGCACTTGCGGCAAAGCGTTGTGTCGTCCTTGGCTGCCATATGCCTACGTCCTGTAGGGAAGTACACGAATCCTGTGTACAGGGGGGATCGTAGCACCGTGGCACGGGTTTAGTCCCGCGAAAGCGTTCACAAAAATCGGAGGTCAATTCGACCGTGGGATCCGGTAGGACAAAGTGTCCAAAGTGAATAGCCATTCATCATATGGCACCATGACCCCATGACTGAGGCACAGACATTCGACCTGGCTTCGATCCGGAGCAGTTGCGTGCACTGCTCGCTGCGGCAGCTGTGCCTGCCGGCGGGGATCGGCGCCGAGGAGTTGCGGCAGCTGGACGACATCGTGCGCCGCCGCCGGCCAATCGCCCAGAACGAGCGCCTGTACCGGCTGGGGGATCCCCTCACGGCGGTATACGTGGCACGCGACGGCGCGTTCAAGACGGTCGCGATCAGCGAGTCGGGCGAAGAGCAGATCGTCGGGCTCCACCTCCCGGGCGAGCTGATGGGGCTCGACGCATTGGGCGCGGGCGTGCATCGCTGCGAGGCGGTGGCGCTCGCCACGGCGAATGTCTGCGAGGTGCCGTTCGAACGGCTTTCGGAAGTGGCGGCGCAATTGCCCAGCCTGCAGCAGCAGCTGTTGCGGGTCATCGGCCAGAGCGTCGGTCGCGACCACGACCATCTCGGGATGCTGGTGCGGCGGCAGGCGGTGGAGCGCATCGCGTTGTTCCTCCATGGCCTTGCCGAACGCTATCGCAACATCGGCCAGCCGGCACTTGAATTCAGGCTGCCGATGAGCCGCGACGATATCGCGCACTACCTTGGCCTGGCGCTGGAAACCGTGAGTCGCGGCTTCAGCAAGCTGCAGGACGATGGCGTGATCGCGGTGCTGGGGCGGCAGATCGAAATCCGCGATTCGGCGGAGCTCGATCGCCTGGCCCACGGCGTGGAACACGAGGAGCCGCGCAACCGCAGCCGCGCCTGATCGTCAGGAAGGCAGGCTCTGGCAGCCCAGTGCCGCCAGCACGCCGTGCAGGGCAGGCGCCTTCATCAGCAAGGGGGCAGTGAGCGTCAGCACCCCGGCGGCCAGCACGAAGCTGCCCATGGCGATGCGCCAGCCGCCGCGTTGCAGGCGTTGGCCCATGCGCGCGCCCGCCCAGGTGAGCGGCAACATCACCGGCAACGTGCCGAGACCGAACGCGGCCATGGTCATCGCGCCATTGACGGCGCTGGCCTGCAGCCACGCAGCGGCGAGCAGGGTGGTGCTGAGGCCGCAGGGCATCCATCCCCACAGCATCCCGAGTGCGATGCGCTTGCCGGCGGTATCCGCCGGCAACAGACGCCGCTGCAGCGGACGCAGCCATTGCCACAGCCTGCTGCCGGGGCCGCCGGGGAAGGACAGGCGGCCACGGCGATCGAGCAGGCGCAGGGCCGCGACGATCAATACCAGGCCGACCGTGGCGCGCAGCGCGAGCGTGAGCCAGGGCAGGCGGGCGACGCCGACGATGCCGTGGCCGATGCCACCAGCGATGGCGCCTGCCAGCACGTAGCCGCCGATGCGCCCGAGATTCGGCTGCAACGCGCGCCACCAGCCGCCGCGCTGCTGCATCGACAGGCCCGTGGCGATCCCGCCGCACATCACCGCGCAATGCGCGCCACCGAGCACTCCGCTCAGCAGGGCGCCACCGAGGACCAGCCAGTCAATCGGCATCGGGGGGCTCGCGGGGTTCAGGTGGAGGCGGCGCGTCGTCATCGACCAGGATGTCGAGCGCGGGGGTATCGAGATCGTCGAACTGCCCGCGCTTCACCGCCCAGGCGAATGCCGCGATCGCCACCACCAGCAGCATCAGGCTGAGCGGAATCAGCAGCAACATGATGATCATGCCCGCACCCGCGTCAGTCGCAATGCGTTGAGGGTCACGGCCAGCGACGACAGCGACATGCCGAGCGCGGCGATCCACGGCGTGACCATGCCCATGGCGGCCAGCGGCAACGCCAGCAGGTTGTAACCGATCGCCCAGGCGAAGTTCTCGCCGATGATGCGGCGCGTCCGCCGCGCCAGTGCGATCGCGGCCGGGATGCGCATGAGCGCGGGCGAGGCAAGGACGAGGTCGGCGGAACGTTGCGCCAGTGCCGCGCCTTCGCCGACCGCGATGGAAACATCGGCGCCGGCAAGGACCGGGGCGTCGTTGAGGCCATCGCCGACCATCGCGACGTTGGACCCACTTGCCTGCAAGTGGCGAACGAAGGCGAGTTTGTCTTCGGGGGATTGGCGTGCGTGCGCATCGCCGATGTCGAGCCGGGTGGCGAGGCGTTCGACCGCGGCCTGCGAGTCGCCGCTGGAAAGATGCAGGTCGATCCCGAGCCGCCGCAGTGCGGCCAGTGCCTCGCGCGCGTCGCCGCGTTCGCTTTCGCGGATGGCGAAGCGCGCGGCGGCGTGTTCGCCATCCCCAAGCCAGATCGCGCCATCATCGTTGCCCGCACATGCGAAAGCGGCCTGGCCAATGCGCCAGCGCCGGCCATCGACCACGCCTTCGATGCCCTTGCCACGATGGGTGGTGACGTCGCTGGCTGCCGTCTTGTCGATCGCGGGATCATGGAAGGCGCGCGCCAGCGGATGCGTGCTGCCATGTTCGAGCGCGCGGGCGATCCGCAGCGCGGTGTCGGGGTCGACGCCGTCGAACGTTGCGACATCATCGATCATCGGTGATCCGTCGCCCAGCGTGCCGGTCTTGTCGAAGACGACATGGTCGACGCCCGCAAGTCGATCGAGCGCATCGGCGCCGACCGGCAACATGCCCAGTTTCGCCAGCGTGCCGTTGGCCGAAGCGAGGGCGGCCGGTACCGCCAGCGACAACGCGCACGGGCAACTGATCGCCAGCAACGACAACGTGACTTCGAGTGCGCGCGACGGATCGTGGCTGCGCCATGCGAAGAACACGATGACGGCAGCGGCCAGCATCGCCAGCACGAACCAGGTCGCGATGCGGTCGGCGGTGCGCGCGAGTGGCGGGCGATGGGCCTGCGCCTGTTCGGCCAGCCGCGCCAGTTGCGACAATCGCGTCGCCTGTCCGGTGGCGGTGACGCGAATGCGTGCAGGGCGGTCGCCACAGATGGTTCCGGCGTAGATCGGCTCGCCCGCGGTCTTGCCGATGCCATGGGATTCGCCAGTCAGCAAGGCCTCGGCGAACGTTGCGTGGTGATCGAGCAGGCTGCCATCCGCGGGAACGTGCTCGCCACTGGCGATGCAGACGATGTCGCCGGCCTGCAGCGCGGCCAGCGGCACGTGCTCGCGGGTGCCGTCGGTGCGTTCGCGCAGGGCCAGCGCCGGTCGCGCCCGGGCCAATGCGTCCACCTGCGCCGATGCGGTATTGCGCGCGCGCTGCTCCAGCATCCGCGCCAGCAGCAACAGGAACACGAACATCACCGCGGCGTCGTACCAGACTTGCGAACCGCCGCGTATCGTTTCGACCACGCTGGCGACATAGGCCAGCAACACGGACGTCGTGATCAGCGTATCCATGCCGAGGCTGCGATGGCGCAATTCGCGCCAGCAACCGGACAGGAACGGCCAACCGGCATAGAACACCACCGGCGTGGAGACCAGGAAGGTGATCCAGCGCAGGAAGTCGCGCATCGCCAGCGACATGGTGCCGCGAGTGTCGAGATAGAGCGCTTCGGCGAACATCATCGCCTGCATCGCGCCGAGTCCGGCGATGCCGAGCCGCAGCAGCCAGCGGTTGCGTTCGCGGCGACGCATGCGTTCCCCGGCGTCGCCGGTCGCCAGCCACGGCCGATAACCGAGCGATTGCAACCGGCGCAATGCGGTCGACAAGCGGATGCGTGCCGGATCCCAGGCGATGCGGATGCGGCCGGTCACGGCATTGGCGCTGACCTCGAGCACGCCGGGTTCGCGCGCAATCGCGCGATCGATCAGCCAGGCGCAGGCGGCGCAGCGCATGCCGTTGGTGAGCAGGGTGAGTTCGCGGCCACCGGGGACGGCGCGTGCATGTTCGGCCAGGATGTCTTCGCGGTCCCACAGCGCGAGATCGGAATCATCCGTGGCGACGCGTGCCGCCGGCGCGCTGCGCAGTCGGTAGTAGTCGTCGAGCCGTGCGTCGCGGATCCACGCCGCCGCCGCCGCGCAACCGTCGCAGCAGAAGGCGCGTTCGGCGCCATCAAGCTCCGCAAGCGCGGGGTTGGACGGCAGTGCTTCGTTGCAGTGGAAGCAGGCGGAAGTGGCGAGCGTGGTGCTGGCCGTGCCGGTGAAGTCCGCGGGCACGCTGTTCATGGCGATCAGTCGCTGCCGATCGCGGGGCGCAGGTAGATGGCCTGTTGTCGCGCGACCCAGCGTCCGTGCAATTTCCAGGCGCCGTTCGCGGGCGCCAGTTGCACGTTCCAGTCATGCGAGAGGTCGATGTCCTGCGCCTTGCTCCAGCCATTCGCGCTCGGCGCGAGCTCCACCACCATGTCGAGCCTGGCGGCGGTCGGATGGTGCAACGAGAGCTGCAGGGGGGCGTGGCGATCGAATTCGCCGGACACCGGATCCACTTCGATCGTGCCCTTGGCCGTGCGCGCGACCGCGCTCAGGTGCATCTGCTGCGCGCGGGCATCGGGCGTGAGGTCGGCGGTCTGGATCTGAGCCGTGCGCTGGACTTCGTCAGGCACCATGTCGTTGTTGCCGGAAGAGCGCGCCGACTCGTACAGCAATGCGAACGAGGCGAAGACGGCCGCGGCAGGGATGGCGAAGACCAGCCACACCATCGGTTCGCGCCACGGGCTGCGCTTCTGCACGGGAGATTCGTGGTTGTCGTTCATTGCACGGGTCCGAAGAAACTGCTTTCCACTTCCTTGCGGACGCTGTTGTCGGCATTCGTCACGACGAAGCGGACATCGTGGCGACCCTGCACCGGCGATTTCGCCTGCACCGTCAGTACCACCGATGCAACATCGCCGGCCGGCACCGTGACCGGGGCGATCTCGCGCAAGGCGAGGGCATCGCGGTCGCGGGCTGCGGGCACCAGGACGATCGTGTATTGCTGCGCGCGATCGCTCTTGTTGGCAAGCTTGAGGGTATAGCCGTTCTCGACGCCGGCGGCGGTCTCGCGATAGAGCGCATTGCGATCGCGCAGGATTTCCGCGATCAGCGGCGAGCGCGTGGCGACGCCCCAGGCGAAGCCGGCGAGCAATGCCAGCAGGATGAGGCCGTAGACCACGATGCGGGGACGCAGCACCCTGGTGCGGCCGCCGTCGAGCGCGTTCTGGGTGGTGTTGCGGATCAGTCCCTTGCGGTAGCCCATCTTCGCCATCACGTCGTCGCAGGCGTCGATGCAGGCGCCGCAGGCGATGCACTCGTATTGCAGGCCGTTGCGGATGTCGATGCCGACCGGGCACACCTGGACGCAGATCGTGCAGTCGATGCAATCGCCGAGCTCTTCCGGTGCGAATTTCGGCAACGGCTGCACTTCGGTCCCGACGGCGTTGTCGAAGGTGATGGTGCCCTTGGCCTGCGCGCGCGAATCGGCGGCGCTGGGGTGGCGGCTGGCGCGGAAGACGTAGTCGTAGGCGGTGGCGAGGTCGAGCAGGCCGCGGCCGCGCGCGAAGACGTCGGCGATGCTGCGCTTGCGCGGGCCGCGCGGTTCGCCGCGCATGGCGTCGTAGGCGATGATCAGCGTGTTGCGATCGAACATCGCGCTTTGGAAGCGCGCGTACGGGCACATGTACTTGCACACCTGTTCGCGCAGGAACCCGGCGTTGCCCCAGGTGGCGAAGGCGTAGAACAGGATCCAGAACATCTCCCAGCCACCGACGTGGAAGGGCAGGCGCGACCACAGTTCGCGGATCGGCGTGAAGTAACCGACGAAGGTGAAGCCGGTCCACAGCGCGAACACCAGCCACAACACATGCTTGCTGCCCTTGCGCAGCAGCTTGTCGCGCGACCACGGCGCGGCATCGAGCTTGATGCGCGCATTGCGGTCGCCTTCGCACCAGCGTTCGATCCACAGGAAGGTTTCGGTCCACACCGTCTGCGGACAGGCGTAGCCACACCACAGGCGGCCGGCGAGGGCGGTGAAGAAGAACAGCGAGACGCCGGCGATCATCAGCAGCAGCGCCAGCAGCGGGAAATCCTGCGGCCAGAAGGTCAGGCCGAAGACGTGGAACTTGCGTGCGGGAAGATCGAACAGCACCGCCTGGTGGCCATCCCAGCGCAGCCATGCGAAGCCGTAGAACATCCCGAGCAGCCACAGCACCGCGATCTTGCGCAGGCGATCGAAGCGACCGCTGATGTCGCGCGGGTAAACCTTGCGCTCGCTGACGTAGAACGAGGTGTCGTCGTCCGTCAGCGCGATGTCGATGGCTTTCTTCATTGCAATGGACGATTGAAGCGGCTACCCGGCCGCAGCAGCCACCAGGTGAAGAGGCTGGACGATGCCGTGGCCAGCCAGAACATGAAGAAACCGACGGTGTAGCCCATCTCGCGGGTGATCTGCATGGACGGGAAGGTCATGTCGCGCAGGGTCAGCGGATCGACGAACGCGAAGAACACCATCGTCGCGACGCCCGCGGCGAAGAAGCTCGGCCAGGCGATCGCGCCGATGCGCTGCGCCAGTGGACGCGGCGGGTGGTCGAAGTCGCGATTGCCTTCGGTCATCGTTGTCACTTCGTGGCAGGAGCCACCATCTTGCCAGTGTTGCCCGGATGCGACAGTGACCATACGTAGGCGGCGGCCAGGCGCGAACGCGTCTCGCCAAGGATCGGGCGATGCGGGGGCATGATGCCGTGGCGACCGTTGGCGATGCTCTCGTGGATGGCCGCGTTGCTGCCGCCATACAGCCACACGCTGTCGGTCAGGTCCGGCGCGCCGAGCTGCTGGTTGCCCTTGCCGTCGGGGCCGTGGCAGGCCACGCAGACGCCTTCATACAGCGCCTTGCCCTTGACGGCCATGAAGTCGAGCGGCTTGTCCGGCTGTCCCAGCGCGTGCACATAGGCGACCACGTAGTCGACGGCGTTCTCGCCATCCATGCCGGTCAGCACCGGGCCCCAGGGCGGCATCACGCCGTCACGGCCGTCGAGCACCGATTGCAGGACATCGTCGGGCGTGCCGCCCCATTTCCATTCCTGATCGGTGAGATTGGGGTAGCCGATCGCGCCCTTGGCCGATGAACCGTGGCAGGTCGCGCAGGTGTTGTTGAAGATCGAACGGCCCAGCTTCACCGCTTCGGGATTGCCGGCGAGCACGTCGATCGATTGGCCCTTGAACGGCGCGAAGGTTTCCTCGAGCGTGGCGTCGTAGCTCGCCTTCTCCTTCGCCTGTTCCTTCTGCGAAGTCCAATGGCTGATGCCGGGCAGGTTGCCGAAGCCCGGGAACCACACGAAATATCCGATGCCGAAGACGATCGTGATCCAGAACAGGTTGATCCACCACTTCGGCAATGGCTTGTTGTATTCGGTGATGTCGCCGTCCCAGACATGGCTGGTGTCTTCCGGCTTGCCGTCGCCGGGCCGGCGCTTCGACGTCCACCACAACAGCCAGGCACAACCGCCGATGTTGAGCACGATCAGCGCCATCACGTAAATCGACCAGCCGCTGCTCATCATTCGCGTGTCTCCACGTTGCCATCATCCAGCGGCAGGCGTGCCGCTTCCTCGAATTCCGCGCGGCGTTTCGGGCTCCACGCCCAGGCCCAGCCGCCAAGGAACACCACCAGCAACATCACGGTCACGATTCCGGACACCATGGCTCAGTTCCCCCTCGGTGCATGTTTGCCGAGGTCCTGCAGATAGGCGACCACGGCGTCGAGCTCGGTCTTGCCGGCAACGTCGTCGGCGGCCTTGGCGATCTCGGCATCGCTGTAGGGATCGCCGAGGCGTTGCAGCGCGCGCATGTGGTTGGTGATCTCCTGGCCGTCGAGCCGGTTCTTGGCCAGCCACGGGAAGCCCGGCATGTTCGATTCCGGGACCACGTCGCGCGGATTGTTCAGATGCACGCGGTGCCAGTCGTCGGAATAACGACCACCGACGCGCGCGAGGTCGGGACCGGTGCGCTTGCTGCCCCACTGGAACGGGCGGTCATACACCGACTCGCCGGCCATCGAGTAATGGCCGTAGCGTTCGGTTTCGAAGCGCAACGTGCGCACCATCTGCGAATGGCAGTTGTAGCAGCCTTCGCGCACATAGATGTCGCGACCGGCGAGTTGCAGCGCCGGGTAGGGCTTGACGCCAGGCAGCGGCTTGATCGTCTCGGCCTGGAACATCAGCGGGACGATTTCGGCCAGCCCGCCGAAGGACACCACGACCGCGATCAGGATCGCCATCAGGCCGACGTTCTTCTCGATCTTCTCGTGCGGATTGGCGGGATGCGCGTCGTTTTGCATGTTGTCGCTCATGTCTTGTCCTCAGGCGCGCGCATCGTTGATGTCGGGGGCCAGCACCGCCTGCGGCGCCGGCGACTTCGCCATCGCGAAGGTCTTCCACATGTTCCACGCCATCAGGCCCATGCCGGACAGCACCAGCAGTCCGCCGCCGAGACGCGCGAGGTAGTAGGGATAGGTCGCGTTGAGCGCCTCGACGAAGCTGTAGGTCAGCGTGCCGTCGGAGTTGGTGGCGCGCCACATCAGGCCTTGCATCACGCCGGCGATCCACATCGCGGCGATGTAGAACACCACGCCGAGGGTGTGCAGCCAGAAATGGGTGTCGATCCACTTGGTCGAATACATCGCGTTCAGGCCGAGCAGGCGCGGTACCAGCGCATAGATCGAGCCGATCGAGATCATCGCCACCCAGCCGAGCGCGCCGGCGTGCACGTGGCCGATCGTCCAGTCGGTGTAGTGCGACAGCGAGTTGACCGTCTTGATCGACATCATCGGTCCCTCGAAGGTGGCGATCATGTAGAAGCTGACCGCGACGATCAGGAACTTGAGGATGGGATCGGTGCGCAGCTTGTGCCAGACGCCCGACAGGGTAAGGATGCCGTTCATCGCGCCACCCCAGCTCGGGGCCAGCAGGATCAGCGAGAACACCATGCCCACTGACTGCGCCCAGTCGGGCAGCGCGGTGTATTGCAGGTGGTGCGGGCCGGCCCACATGTAGACCGCGATCAGTGCCCAGAAATGCACGATCGACAGGCGATAGGAATAGATCGGGCGCTGCGCCTGCTTCGGCACGAAGTAATACATCATGCCGAGGAAGCCGGCGGTCAGCAGGAAGCCCACCGCGTTGTGGCCATACCACCACTGCACCATCGCATCGACGGCGCCGCTGTAGACCGGATACGACTTCCACATGCCGGCGGGGATCGCCAGGTTGTTGACGATGTGGAGCAGGGCGATGGCGAGGATGTAGCCGCCGTAGAACCAGTTGGCGACGTAGATGTGCTTGACCCGGCGCTTGGCGATCGTGCCGAAGAACAGCACTGCGTAGCAGACCCAGACCACGGTGATCAGCAGGTCGATCGGCCATTCCAGCTCGGCGTATTCCTTGCCCTGGGTGATCCCGAGCGGCAGGGTGATGGCGGCAGCGACGATCACCGCCTGCCAGCCCCAGAATACGAAGGCGGCCAGCTTGTCGTTGATCAGGCGCACGTGGCAGGTGCGCTGGACCACGTGCAGCGAGGTGGCGAACAGGGCGCAGCCGCCGAACGCGAAGATCACGGCATTGGTGTGCAGCGGGCGCAGGCGACCGTAGCTCAGCCACGGGATGCCTTCGCCAAGGGTCGGCCAGTACAGCTGCGCGGCGATGAAGGCGCCGACCAGCATGCCGACGATGCCCCAGACCACGGTCGCCACCGCGAACTGCAGCACCACCTTGTCGTTGTAATAGCCGTAGCGCGCGTCCGCGGCCGGCAGCGTGCCGGCCGTGCCGGCAATCGTCTGGTTGGGAGTCATGGTGTCATCGGGTTGGGGCTGCATCGGCATTCTTGCCGCAATGCGCAAACCGGGTCTTGATCTGGATCAAACCCGGCGGGGGAAATGGAAAACCCGGCCGGGGAATCCCCGCGGCCGGGCTTGGGAAGGCGGGATCTGGCAGGGATTATTTGGTGACCGTCAGCTTGCCCTTCATCAGCGCGGAATGACCCGGGAAGCTGCAGAAGAAGCTGTAATCGCCGCCGGCCTTGAGCTTGTTGCCGGGGAAGGATGCCGAGGTATGTCCGCCGCCGCCGATCAGTGCCGTCGCGGCGATCACCTTGGGATCGCCCTTGGGCAGGTAGCCGCCCGCGGCACCGGCTTTCATCCCCGCGGTGGTGATCGCGGCCATGTCGGCGGTCTGGCTGATCACCACGTTGTGGCCCATCGCCGCCACCGGCATCTTGCCGGAGTGGGTGAGTTCGATGGTGATCTTCGGGCAGGACGCGGACACGCTCGCGGCCTTCTGGTCGAACTGCATCGCGTCGTTGCCCTGGAGGCGGATGGTGCAGTTGGACGCTGCGCTGGCGAACGGGGCGATGGCAAGCAGCGCGCTGGCGGCGAGGATGGCGTGTGTGGTTTTCATGGTGTTCTCCTGGTTCGGGTTTGGATGCGTGGTGAAACGGTCAAGTGAAGACGCGTGCCGTGGTCAGGGCGTGGCGGCCTTGCGCACTGCGTCCAGGAATTGCGGGTCCGGTGGCCCGCCGATGCGTTCGGTGCGCGCGACGATGCGGCCGTCGGCGTCGAGCAGGAGCAGGGCGCTGGTGTGGTTGAAGCTGCCGTCGGCCAGTTGCCGGTAGCGGACGCCGAGCACGCCGGCGACTGCACGCACGTTGCCGGGCGCGGGTGCGGCAAGCGTCCAGCGCGTGGTGTCGAGACTGCGCTTTGCGGCGAGTGCCTGCAATGTGGCGGGCGTGTCGTGTTCGGGATCGATGCTGATCAGGAGCACGTCGAGCCGTTGCCGCTGCACAGGCGTCAGGTTCTTGTCGATGGTCTTGGCCGAATCGATGATCATCGGGCACATATAGGGGCACGAGGCATAGAACATCGTCACCAGTTGCGGCTTGCCGCGACGCGCGCGCCAGTCCGCGTGGTGGCCTGACTGGTCGGCCAGCGACAATGGAAGCTGGTACACGGAATCGCGCGGAAGCGGTGCGCTTGCGGGCGTGGCGGGGACCCCGGCCGCGACCGTATTGGCCAGCAACAGTGCGGCGATCCCGAACAGGGCGGTGCGTCGTTTCATCGTGCATTCCTCGCGCAGCGGAAACCAAGATTGGCGGTGGCATCGGCGCCTTCCAGCGCCGAGAGCATGGCGACCCGCATCAGCACCGCGTAGTTCTCGCGGTCCTTCATCGACAGGGCGCCGGCACCGCAGAATTTCGCCTTGTCGGCATCGCCCTGGTCGCGGTTGTCGGCGGAGACCAGCAGCGACGAATAATCGTCCGTCCATTCCCACACCAGGCCGTGCAGGTCGCGCACGCCCCAGGCATTCGGTGATTGCTGGCCGACGTTGGCCAACGCCTCGTTTGACGGATGCGAATACCAGGCGAGGATGCGGTCGCGCCAGGCGGGATCGTCGCGGGCATCGCGGCGGGTTTCGTCGGCCGCGGCTGCGTATTCCCATTCAGACCAGTGCGGCAGGCGGGCGCCCTGTGATTCGCAGTAGGCGGATGCCGCGAACCAGCTCACCCAGACCACCGGCTGGTCGGGCAGTGCGGCCGGCCCGAGGTGCGTCGCGTCCTGCCAGTGCGAGAGATAACGCTCCTCGGCCAGTACGCCGGCAACGCGATCGCGTCGCCATTGCGGATGCGTTTCGACGAAGGCGAGGAACTGTGCATTCGTCACCGGCGTGCGCATCAACTCGAACGGTGCGACGCGCACGCCATCCTTCGCGTCCTCGTAGGCCAGCACGCTGCGGAACGTGCCACCAGGCAGGGTCGCGTATCCGTCATCCTGCGTGGCCGCCATCGTGGCGGCGGCCGGCAGGATCGATGCGAGGACCAGCAGGGCGACGGCGCGGCGCATGTCAGTGCGCCGAACCCGTGTTCGCGGGCTTCACGGCCGCGCGGGCCATCCTGGCGTCCTCGCGGGTGATCTCGCCGCCGGGATTGCCCCAGCTGTTGAGCACGTAGGTGCCGATGTTGGCGATTTCGTCGTCGGTGAGCTGCGACATCGGCGGCATCAGCGAGTCGTACTCCTTGCCGTTGACCGTGACCTTGCCCTGCAGGCCATGGATCATGATGTCGGCCAGGCGCTTGACGTCGGCGGAGATGTAGTCGGAGCCAGCCAGCGGCGGGAACACGCCGGGCAATCCCTTGCCGTCGGGCTGATGGCAGGTGGAACAGGTGCCATTGAACAGGACCTTGCCGGCCGCGATGCGTTCCTCGCGGGTGACGTTGCCGCGCGCGGCGGCCGTGGCGGCGGTACCGATGGCAGCCGTGGAGGGCACGCCCGTCGCCTTGTCGCCCAGGTAGACCTCGTCCACTTCCTTGCCGGAATAGATCGCCTTGTCATCGGCGCCATCGGTCTTGAGGATGGCGAGCGCGCCCTTGTTGAAGGCGCGGAAGATGCTGTGGTCGACCAGCACGTAGCTGCCCGGCACCTGCAGGCGGAAATCCATCATTGCCGCGCCACCGGCGGGAATCAGCGTGGTCTGCACGTTTTCCTGATAGTGCTTGCCGCCTTCGTACCAGACCTTGTCGAAGATCTCGCCGATCACGTGGAAACTGGAGACCAGGTTGGGGCCGCCATTGCCGACGTAGAGCCGGACCGTTTCACCGACCTTGGCCTGCAGCGCCTTGTCGTTGGTGAGCGCGCCTTCGCGACCATTGAACAACACATAGGTCGGGTGCTCGGCGATGGCCTTCTCCATGTCGAAGGCCTGGTGGCCCTTGTCGTGGTACTTGCCCGCCGTGTAGAAGTCGCCCTGCATCACGTAGTACTCGCGATCCACCTTCGGCATGCCTTCCGGCGGCTCGATCAGGATCAGTCCGTACATGCCGTTTGCCACGTGCATGCCGACCGGCGCGGTCGCGCAGTGGTAGACGTAGAGGCCGGCGTTGAGGGCCTTGAAGGTGAACTGCGACTGGTGGCCGGGTGCGGTGAAGCTCGATGCGGCGCCGCCGCCGGGGCCGGTCACGCCGTGCAGGTCGATGTTGTGCGGCATCTTGCTGTCGGGCATGTTGCGCAGGTGGAATTCCACCGTGTCGCCCTGGCGCACGCGGATGAAGCTGCCCGGCACGGTGCCGCCGAACGTCCAGAACGTGTAGGTCACGCCCTCGGAAATTTCCATTTCCTTTTCGACCACGTCCAGCTCGACGATGACCTTGGCCGGCGCCTTGCGGTTGGTTGCCGGCGGCACGAACGGCGGGCTGGTCAGCACGGCCTTGACCGGTGCGCCCTGCGGCGGCCCGAAATCACCGTAGTTCGCCGGCTTGTCGGCCGTCGGCCCGGGGGCCATGGTCCTGCCCTGGCTGGACAGGGTGAAGGCGGAAATCGCCGCCATCAATGCTGTTGCCGCGAAAGTGACGCGGGATTTCGATGTCGCACCACGCATGACGTTGCCCCATGTACGTCGACCCGCCGGGCCGTTGCCGACACCATGCATCCGCGCGCGCGGCGCGGTGTTGATTCAGGTCAAGTCGGGGCGCGGTGTCGGCACGCAAGGTGTGCGTGCTTGATCGAGATCAAGTGCGATCAGCCGAACCACCAGCGGATCGCGCCCAACGGGTTGTGCGCGCGTGCAGTGGCATAGATGCAGGCGTAGGTGACAAGTGCGGCCATGTACAGCGCGACCCGTGCACCGCGGGTCCTGGCGGTGCGCAGGGCGAAGACGCCCAGCATGATGTAGACGAAGATCAATGCAATCTTCACCGCGAGCCAGCCGTTGGCGAACATCGCGCCGGGCAGGATCCCCACCAGCATCAGCGCGGCGCTCAGCAACGCGGTATCGATGGTGTAGCTCAGCCCCTTCACCGGCCACGACAACGGCCAGCGTGCCCCGGCGATCACGCAGGCGCCACGGATCGCGAACACGCTACCGCTGAGCAGCGCGAGGAAGACGTGGATCGCCTTGATTTGCGGATAGAACTCGATCATGCCGTCAGCCCGGTTTGCCGTCCGCGCGCGGCGACAGCGTGATGATGCCGATGCGCGCCAGCCACGGCAGGAAGGCAACGATCCAGCCACAGGCGGCGATCGCCTGCCATGCCGAGGGATTCTTCGCCAGTTCGGCGCCAATCCGCAGCAGCGCAACCAGCTGGATCGCCACGAAGGCGAACCATGCCGCCTTCGGCAGCACCAGGGCCCGCCCGGAATGCCCCTGGGTGACGCGGGTGACCATCGCGATGAGCGCGCTGCCGAAGAAGCCGACGAACAGCGCATGCGCGGGCGCGCGTCCCAGCGTGTAATCGCCGCCGAGCAGGTAGTCGATGCTTTGCGCGGAGTACAGCGTGAAGGCCAACGGCAGCCACCACAGCGACACGAACAACACCGTCAGCAAGGGTGGTTTCGTGCCCTGCGGCCACCAGCGCACGCACAGCCACAGGGTGAGCACGAACATCGGGATGTCCGCCAGCCACAGCCATGCATAGCCATGCACCAGTTCAAGGACGAGGTGCAGCATCGCCAACGCCCAGAACAGCGCGAGCAGCCATAGCGGACGCCATGGCGCATAGCCCGGCATCACGTTGCCGGCGAAGAACGGAAACATGCGGTGGGCGACGGTCAGGTAGATCGGCAGCAGGAATCCGAATGTCCCGATCTTGATGCTGGCGAATGCCCACAGTGGCGATGCGCCGAGCAGGAAGGCGATCCACGCCAGCAATCCGACGAGTCCCAGGACCAGTGCCGCGAAACAGGATCGCGCGTGCCAGGTCGTGCCGGCTTCGCGCCATAACAGGGGTGCCAGCGAGGCGATCGCCATGATCCAGCCGGCCAGCGTCATCAATACGCCGACGACGATGCCGACGTGCCAGCCCAGTGCGCCGAGCAGGGTCGCGATTTGCCCGCCGAAGATGCCAAGGCCGACCGGCAGGTAATGCCAGCGATCGAATTCGCGCAGGCCCATCCAGCGCGGGAATACCGTCAGCAGGAATCCGAAGATGAAACTCGGCAGCATCTGGTACTGCATGATGAAGGCGTGCAGCCAGCCGGCATACGGTTCAGTCGCCGTCATCGACAGCAACGACGGCCAGCGCGTGGACACCAGCCATGCCGCCCACCATGCCATCGCCAGCAGCACGTTGCAGGCGCCGATGCAGAACATCAGGCGATGCGGCGCACCTGCCAGCAGGCGTGGCGAAAGGCCGCTGGCGGGATCAGCCACCGCAACCGCCGCAGCACACGGAGGGCAATCGCCGCAGTTCGTCCTCGCGTGCCGGAACGCCCGCGGCGTGCAGGCAGGCGATCACTTCACGGTCGCTTGCAACAGTCGAGATGCGCAACGAACCGCCGTCGCCGGAAAGATCGAGTAGTGCGGCGGGATCGGTCGCGGTCAACGCGCGTTCGATTTCGATCAGGTCGGGCGCTTGCCCGATGAGGGGTAACGAGAATTCCATGGAGAGGGTCCTCGGAAGGGATGGAACGTGGCCCGGCATTGCACCGGGCCACGCGGGTCATCAGCGCTCGTCCGCGATTTCGCGCCGTGGCGCGACCCACAACCGCAGCACGAACCACGCCAGCGTCAGTGCACCGATGCTGAAGATGGTGTCGCCGGGCACGCGCATCCACACCAGCAGGTGGATGATCGGGCGGTTCATGAAGGCGTCGGAGCGCGCGAACCAGTAGCCATGCTCAAGTGCCGCCTGCAGCTGCAGCACGCCCAGCGGCAGCAGCGTGAGCAGCGCCATCAGCGACAGGCCGATGTTGAGGCACCAGAACGCGCCGCGCAGTGCGCCCGAACGCCAGGCGACATCCGGCTTCAATCCGCGCAGGCAGAACAGCATCAGGCCGATGCCGAGCATGCCGTACACGCCGAACAGCGCGGTGTGGCCATGCAGCGGCGTCAGGTTCAGGCCCTGCATGTAGTACAGCGCGATCGGCGTGTTGATGAGGAAGCCGAACAGGCCCGCACCCACGAGGTTCCAGAAGCTCACCGCGAGGAAGAACACGATCGGCCAGCGATAACGTGCCATCCACGGCGTGGCGCGACTGTGGCTCCACGTTTCGTAGGCTTCCAGTCCGATGATCGCCAGCGGCACCACTTCCAGCGCGGAGAATGCCGCGCCCAGCGCCACGCCCGCCGTCGTCGTGCCGACGAAGTACAGGTGGTGGAACATGCCGAGCACGCCGCCGGTCAGGTAGACGATGGTGGCGAACAGCACCGCTTCGGTCGCGGTCTTGCCGCGCACCAGCCCGAGCTTCACGAACAGGAAGCTCATCACCGCGACGGCGAACACTTCGAAGAAGCCTTCCACCCACAGGTGCACCACCCACCAGCGCCAGTATTCGACCAGCGAGATGTGCGTGTGCTCGCCCCACATCAGGCCGGCGCCGTAGAACAGGCCGATCGCGATCGTGGAGAGGAACAGCAAGCCGACGATGCTCGACATCTCGTCCTTGCGCTTGATCGCCGGCCACAGTGCGCGGCCGACCAGGAACAACCACAGCAGCAGGCCGATGAAGAGGAATGCCTGCCAGAAGCGGCCGATGTCGACGTATTCCCAGCCCTGATGGCCGAACCAGAAGTTGTTGGCCAGGCCGAGCTTCTGCATCACCGCGAACCACTGCCCGGCGAACGCGCCGACCACGATGATCAGCAGGCAGGCGAACAGGAAATTGACGCCGGCACGCTGGAACTTGGGTTCATGCCCGGAAATCGCCGGGGCGATGTAGAGGCCGGTGCCCAGCCATGCGGTGGCGATCCACAGCACCGCGAGTTGCGTATGCCAGCTGCGCGTGAGCGAGTAGGGCAGCACGTCCGCCAGCGCGAAGCCGTAGGCGTCCTGGCCTTCCACCTGGTAGTGCGCGGTGGTTGCGCCCAGCAGGATCTGCACCAGGAACAACGCGATCACCACCCAGAAATACTTGGCGGTGGCCTTCATCGACGGCGTCAGCACCAGTCCCAGCAGCGGGTCGGTTGCCGGAGGCGTCGGCGCGGCTTCCTTGCCGTGGTACGCGGCGTAGTGCCAGGTCATCAGGCCGATGCCGCCAAGCAGGAACAGCAGCGAGAACATCGACCACATGAAGGCGCTCGACGTCGGCGTGTTGCCGACCAGCGGATCGTAGGGCCAGTTGTTGGTGTAGCTCACCATGCTGCCATCGGGGCGGTTGGTGACCGTCGCCCATGCCGTCCAGAAGAAGAACGCGCTCATCACACGGCGATGCTCGGGATCGGGCGCGGTGTTTTCCTTCATGGCATAGGCCACGCGCAGATCGTGCGTGGCGGGATCGTTGGAGAACAGGCTGGTGTAGTGTGCCGCGACCTGCTCGATCGCCTTGGCGCGGTCATCGCCGACCACGATGTCGCCGTTGCCGGCGTCGTAGGTGTTCTTGCGCATATTGCTGCGCAACGCGCTCTGCAGTTTCGCCTGCGTCGGCTCGTCCAGTTGCGCGTACGCCTGGCCGGTGCTGGCGCGGGCGTCGAGGTCGAGCATCGCTTCGGCTTCGCGATGCAGCCAGTCGGCCGACCAGTCGGGCGCGACCAGGGCGCCATGGCCCCAGATCGAACCGAGTTCCTGGCCGCCGATGCTCTGCCAGACCTGGCGACCCTTCTCGATGTCGGCGCGGGTATAGATGACCTGGCCGCTTGCGCTGATCACGCGCTCGGGCATGGGGGGCGCGGTCCGATGGAGGTCGAAGCCGAGCCAGAGCATGACGCTGAAGCTGGCGATGATCAGGGCGGCGAGCCCCAGCCATAGCCGTTTGGTGGTGGACATGGTGGTTTCCCCGTGGTGGACCCGGCCATGGTCGATCCGGGCACGGGTGTTGTCCCTGATCCAGATCAAATTGGGGCGATGAATCCTTCGTTCGCCGGATTCAATCGCGCAGGATGGGCGATGCCAGCGCTTCCAGCGGTTCGCGATCGAGGATTTCGAGGTCGCGGCGATCGACCCGCAGCAGCCCGGAATCCTGGAAGCGCTTGAGCACGCGACTCACGGTTTCCGGGGCCAGGCGCAGGTAGTTGGCGATGTCGGTGCGAGACATCGTCAAGGCGAAACGGTTGGGCGAGAACCCGCGCGCTGCCAGTCGCCGCGACAATCCAAGGAGGAACGCCGCCATGCGCTGGTCGGCGCTCCAGTCGCCGGCCAGCAACGCGGCACGGCCGATGTCGCGGCTGAGCAGGCGGAACAGTTGACGCTGCAACCCGGGCACCTTGGCCGCGAGCACGGCGATCTTGGGGAACGAGAAGCGGCACAGCATCACCGTGTCGAGTGCCACCGCGTTGCAGGGGTAGTGGTCGTCGTCGATCGCGTTGAGGCCGACCAGCTCGCCCGGCAGGTGGAAGCCGAGCACGTGCTCGTGGCCGTCGCGATCGACCACGAAGGTCTTGACCGTGCCGGCGCGTACCGCGGCGATCGCCTCGAAGGGATCGCCCTCGCGGAACAGCATGTCGCCTGCGTGCAGCGGTCCGATGTGCTCGACCAGCACGTGCAGCTCGCCGAGCGCGCGCTTGTCCATGCCTTCCGACAGGCAGGCCTGCGAGAAGGCGCAAGTGGTACAGAAATGCATGGCGTCACCGTCGTCCGACAGCGTGCGCGGATCGGTGCGCGGGAAGGCCGCGGTTTTCACGCAGGGCTCCACGCGCGAATCAGACCGTTCGCGAGAAGCGCGGCGTCGCCACCTGGGCGGCTTGGTCGAGGTAACGATCGAAGCACATCGCGATGTTACGCAACAGCAGGCGTCCGTGCGATGTCACCGTGATCCGCCCGGGCTCGACCCGGACCAGGCCATCGCGCTCCAGGGGCTCCAGCCGCTGCAGCGCATCGGCGAAATACCTGACGAAATCGATCGAATGACGCCGTTCCAGCGCATCCATCGGGATCTCGCCCTGGCACATCAGCGACTGGATCAGGTCGGCGCGCAATTGGTCGTCCTGGCTCAGGCGCATGCCGCGGAAGACCGGCAGGCGCCCTTCGTCCAGCGCGGCCTGCCAGCCCGCGAGATCACGCGGGTTCTGGCTGAAGCTGTCGCCGACATGGCTGATCGCACTCACCCCCAGCCCGATCAGGTCGCTGTCGGCATGCGTGGTATAGCCCATGAAATTGCGGTGCAGGCTGCCATGGGACTGGGCGATGGCGAGGTCGTCGTCGGGCAGGGCGAAATGATCCATGCCGATATAGCTGTAGCCGGCGGCGATCAGCCGGGTGATCGCCAGCTGCAACAGCGCCAGCTTGCCCTGCGGATCGGGGAGGTCTTCGGGATGGATCCGCTGCTGCGGCTTGAACAGGTGCGGCATGTGCGCATAGCCATAGACGGCGATGCGGTCGGGGCGCATGTCCGTCACGGTATCGAGCGTCTTGCCGAATCCTTCCAGTGTCTGCTTGGGCAGGCCGTAGATCAGGTCGACGTTGACCGAGCGGAAGCCATGCGCGCGGCAGGCGTCGATCACCGCACGGGTTTCCTCCACGCCCTGGATGCGATTCACCGCCGCCTGCACGTCCGGGTCGAAATCCTGCACGCCGAAGCTCGCGCGGTTGAAGCCGATCTTCGCCAGTTCGGCGATGTCTTCCGTCGACACGAAGCGCGGATCGAGTTCGATGGAGATGTCGCGTTCCGGCGAATCGGAGAAATGGAAGTGGCTGTGCAGCGTATCGACCACTTCGCGCAATTGCGCCGGCGTCAGGAAGTTCGGGGTGCCACCGCCGAAATGCAGCTGGATCACCTCGCGGTCGCGGTCGAACAGTTGCGAGGTCAGGGCGATTTCCCGGTACAGCCGCGCCAGGTAGGTTTCGGCGCGGGCATGATCGCGGGTGATGATGCGGTTGCAGCCGCAGTAGAAGCACGGACTCTCGCAGAACGGCACGTGCACGTACAGCGACAGCCGGCGCGGGATCGGGTCGCCATTGCTGGCGGTCGCGGCATCGCGCAGTTCCGCCTCGCCGAAATCCGCCCGGAATTGCGGCGCGGTCGGATACGAGGTGTAGCGCGGTCCCGGCCGGTCGTAGCGACGCAGCAAGTCGGGATCGAAGACGATGGTGTTGGCAGCCATGGCATGCACGGTAGGTGCGGCTGCACCGGCGCGCCTTGATCCCGGTCAAATGAGGGGAAAGAAATCGGCGGCATGACAAACCCCGGGTCAGTCGCTATACTGGGCGGCTCCCGGGCGGTTAGCTCAGCGGTAGAGCATTGCCTTCACACGGCAAGGGTCGCAGGTTCGATCCCTGCACCGCCCACCAGGATCAGTAATCGCGAAAAACCCGGCGCCAGCCGGGTTTTTTCGTTTCCGGCGCGGGCTGTCCTCAGCGGAACTTCTCGTCCAGCACCCGGCGGATTTCCTGTTCGACCATGCCCTTCATCGGCGCGAAGAACATGCCGAGCTTGGCCGCGATCTCGACCTCGCCCGGCAGCAGCTTGATCGTCCCGTCGACGCCGCTGCGCTGGAAATGCAGGTTGTCGCCGTCCCAGCGGCTCTCGACCCCCAATTTGCGTGCAAGCGAGTCGGCGAGATCGGACAGCGCACTGCGTGCCTGTTCCGGTGACAGCGAATGGGCGTGGTGGAGATGGATACTGGACATTCAGTGGTCATAGTCGCCGAGATAGGCGTCCAGTTTACGTGCACGCAGCAGGGCGGCGGCATCGTCCAGCGGAATCGCGCGTTGCAGGCGCAGGCTTTCGAGGACGCGCACGACGGCCAGCTCGACTTCGGGACTGCTCGCGAGCGTGGAGTCGCTGGCGCGATGGTCGATCACGTCGAACAGCACGGCATTGGCATCGGCATAGGTGATGGCGGGTGTCGCTCCGTGCTTCCTGCGCCACGCGTCGCTCGCCAGTACCGCGTTGACGTGCGACTGGATCAGGAAGGTGGCGCGACCGATCAGCTTGAGGTTGCCGGGCTGCACCGCGGTCATGGTGTTGCCGACCACGCGTCCCAGCTTGGCCATGATTCCGGTCGAATGGGTGTTGAGCAGCATCTTCAGCGCGATGACCTGGTCGAGTTCCAGTGGATCGTTGCGGAGCGGAACGACAACATCGAGCAGCCACGGTTCGGCGTTGCCTGCCCGCAGCGTCGCCAGTGAGCGTTTTGATAGTGGTGCGGTGCCGACATGGATGACGCCGAGCGAGGCACCACGATCGTTGAAGGTGCGCAACCAGCTCGTGGCGACGGGGGAGGGCGTTTCGCCGCCGAGCAGGATCATCGCGCCGTGATCGCCCGCCACCGGCCCGGACGATTGCAGGTTGCGTTGCGAGAACGACAGGTCGTAGAGCGCCTGCTGTTCGGTACCGGCATTGGCGAGGCTGCGCGCGGCGGCGGCACGCAGCCATTGATCGTCGATCCGGGTTTCGAACGGCTTGGCGTAGAGCGCAGGGTCGAGTCCGTGGAAGGGGCGGTGCAACAACAGCTTCCACGCCGATGCGGCATCGGCCGTAGGCGCCCATACCTGGATCCAGGAACGACGCTCCTTCGCATCGACGCGATCCAGCGGCGCGAGGCGGAAGGTCGGTGCGCGTTCGGTGACGTCGACGAATACCGGCATCAATGCGCGTCCGGCCAGGTAGGTGGCGCGATGGCCGTTGGCATAGGTGGAAGATTCGCGGTCGGTCCACGCGGCGAGCTGCGGCGCGGTTGCGGCGACCGTCTTCTGGAGAATGGCGAACTGGCGCAGGCGCGAAGCGATCGTCGAGTGGTCGTCGAAACCGAGTGCGCGCAACTCGGACTTCGCGAGGACTGGTGCGAGCAGATGATGGATCGCGTCTTCCATCACCACGCCCAATGCGTAGAGGCTGGTGGTGGTCGCCTGCATGCGGGTCGAGCCGGTGATCGCCTGCGGGCCGGTGGCGAGGTTGATCTTGGTGATGCGCGGATCGTCGATCACTTCCCGGCTGCGGGTGAACGGCAGCAACACCTTGTCGGGATTGTTGTAGACGAACCAGGTCATTCCGGGGCGGCCGCCGTTGAGTTCGGCGCCGGCCTTGGCGGTGCCGATCACCGCGGAAGTCTCGCCGCCTTCGGTGACCGCGAACACCACGTCGCCGCGCTGGATGCCGTTGTCCTGCAGTTGCAGGCGGCCAATCAGCTGCAGGTCCTCGAAGCCCTCCAGCGAGGCGATCAAGGCGCGATCTCCACCGGTGATTTCGCCGCGCACGCGATCGCCGATGCCGGGCAGCCTGCGTTCGATCCTGTGCCACGAGGCGGTGCTTGCCGCGCGTTCCCAGAAGGGGCGCCACAGGCTGCTTTCCAGTGTTTCGGCGAGGCGGCCCGTCGATCCGGTGCCGTAGAAGTACACGCGATGGCCGTTGCGGATGGCGTCCTGCATCGCCTTCGATGCGGCCTCGAGTCGGCCCAGGCGCACGGGATCGGAGGCGACCGCCTCCATCGTCCTCGCCACGTCGCGGTCGACCGCGAACAGTTCACGCAAACCGGCCGCGGTATCACCGGCGATGCGGCGGCTGAGATCCATCGTTTCGGGATGGCGCTGCTCGGTCAGCAGGGTATGCAACTGGAATTGTTGCTTGTTGCTCAGGTAATCCCGCGACTGCGCCGAAGGGGTGATCGCGAGCAGGCGGAGAAGGTCGCCATCGCCGGCCGGTTTGTCCAGGGCGCGGCCCGGCACGCTGGTGAACACCAGACAGGCGGCGAAGGCGAAAACGCGCGATCTCGACATGGCAGGCTCCGGACAGTCCCGGGATGGTGCCACGACGTGTCGAATGGCCTGCGATGGCTCGCATGTTGCAGTGCAATGGAAGTCGCATTCTGTGGTTAAATCGGGGCATCGTGAATTCTTTTGCCCTCCGCTTCCCCGACCACGACCACGCCGATCTCGCGCTTGCGCCGGGAGCGACCAGCCTCGGCCGCGATCCCGACCAGGAGCGCGGACTGCGCGTCGCACCCCTCGGCGAACCGGCACTGATCGAACTGGTGGTCGACCAGCGTGGCGTGTGGATGAACGTCATGCCCGACACATGGGGTGTGCACGTCAATGGCCGCCCGATCCGCAAGCTGGCCATGCTGCATGCCGGCGACAGCCTGCATGTCGAGGGTCGGGAAATGGTGCTGGCCAGCGCGCCGTCGCCGCAACCATCGGCTCGTGCGGCGCGTCCGCGCGGTGGCGACGTCACTCCGGTCCTGCGCGGCCAGGGCGGCGCCCTGCACGGGCAGGCGGTTCCGGTGATCGATGGCGGCAAGGCCAATCCGGTGCTGGTCGGTGCGACAGTCGACATGCAGGACGCCGACGTCCGCGTCTCCAGCCTCGATCCGATGGTGCCGCTGCAGGTCAATGGCACCACCGTCACCACCGCGTGGTTGCGCATCGGCGACCAGCTCGTGCTGCCGAATGGACAACGCTTCCTGTTCGAGGGGCCGGAACTGCGCGTGGATGCCGGCGAAACCGTCGTGCGTGCACCTGCGCCGAAAGCCATGCCGGAGACGGATGCGCCACAGCGCATGCGCGTGCCCTGGTTGCTGATCGCCGCGGTGGCGATCGCCATCGCCTTGCTCGCGCTGTTCTGGTTCGGAGCGTGAGATGTCGCGCGTCCTGAACTTCAGCGCCGGTCCGGCGGTGCTGCCGGAAGCGGTGTTGAGGCAGGCGCAAGCGGAGATGCTCGACTGGCGCGGAACCGGCGCAAGTGTCGCCGAACTCAGCCATCGTGGCGCACCGTTCATGGCGCTGGCGGCCGAAGTCGAGGCCGATGTCCGCGCCTTGCTCGCCGTTCCGGAGACGCATGCAGTGCTGTTCCTGTCGGGCGGCGCGACCACCCTGCAGGCGTTGTTGCCGCTGAATTTCGCCGGACCCAACCAGCGCGCCGATTACCTGGTCACCGGTCATTGGGCGAAGATGGCGGTGAAGCAGGCCGCGCCCGCGGTCGATGCCCATGTCGTCGCCAGCAGCGAGGGACAGCGATTCACCAGTGTTCCGGACAAGGCGCAGTGGCAGCGTTCGCCGGGCGCGGCGTATTTCCACGTCACCGCCAACGAGACCATCCATGGCGTCGAGTTGCCGGATGACATCGACGACGGCACGCTCGCGCCGCTGGTCGCCGACTTCAGTTCGAACATCGCCTCGCGTCCATCCGGCATTTCGCGCTATGCGATGGTCTATGCCGGCGCCCAGAAGAATCTCGGGCCATCTGGCATCACCCTCGCGATCGTGCGCAGGGATCTGCTTGAACGTCGCGGCCAGCCACGCGCCGACATCCTCAACTGGGCTTCGCATGCCGCGCAAGGATCGATGCTCAACACGCCGCCGACGTGGAACTGGTACCTGCTCGGGCTGTGCGTGCGCTGGATGATCGAGCAGGGCGGGACTGCCGAATTCGCCCGCAGGAATGGCGAAAAGGCGGCGATGGTCTACGCCGCCATCGACGATTCGAAAGGTTTCTACCGCAACGATGTCGTGACATCCGTGCGTTCGCGCATGAATATTCCCTTCGTGCTGCATGACGCCGCGCTTGACGCGGTGTTCCTCGCCGAATCCCAGGCCGCGGGCCTGATCGGGCTCAAGGGCCACAAGGCAGTCGGCGGAATGCGCGCCTCGCTCTACAACGCCATGCCGGTCGACGGCGTGCGCGTGCTCGTCGACTTCATGCACGATTTCCGGAAACGCCATGGCTGACCAACCTTCCCCTATCGATCTTGCCGCACTGCGCGCGCGCATCGATGGACTTGATTCCCACATCGAAGAGTTGATCCTCGAGCGTGCCCGCTATGCCCGCCAGGTCGGGCAGGCCAAGGGTGACCTCGCCGCCGCCGTGGACTATTACCGTCCGGAACGCGAAGCGCAGGTCTTGCGCCGGGTGGTGGATCGCAACGAAGGCCCGCTCAGCGACGAAGTGCTGGTGCGGCTGTTCCGCGAAATCATGTCGGCCTGCCTGGCCCAGCAGGAACCGTTGAAGATCGGTTACCTCGGCCCGGAAGGCACGTTTTCGCAGCAGGCGGTGCACAAGCATTTCGGCCAGTCTGTGCGTGGATTGCCGCTCGCGAGCATCGAGGAAGTGTTCCAGGAAGTCGGCGCCGGCAATGCCGATTTCGGCGTGGTTCCGGTCGAGAACTCGGGGCAGGGCACGATCCAGTCGACGCTCGAGATGTTCCTGACTTCGCCGCTGACGATCTGCGGGGAAGTCGACCTGCGCGTGCACCAGAACCTGATGTCGCGGACCGGCCGCCTCGAGGATGTCGAGCGTGTCTACTCGCATCCGCTGTCGCTGGCGCAATGCCGTGGCTGGTTGCGGCAGCACCTGCCGCATGCCGAGCGCATCCCGGTGTCGAGCAATGCCGAAGCGGCGCGTCGCGCCCGCAATGCCGATGACGCCGCGGCGATCGCCGGCGAATCCGCGGGCCTGGTCTACAACCTCAAGACGATCGCGGGGCCGATCGAGGATCGCGGCGACAACACCACGCGCTTCCTGGTGATCGGGCGTTCGCTGTTCCCGCCGTCCGGCCACGATCGCACGTCACTCCTGGTGTTCATCCGCGACCGTCCCGGCGCGCTCTACGGAGTGCTGGAGCCATTGGCGCGTCGCGGCATCAGCATGAACCGCATCGAGTCGCGGCCTTCGCACGAAGGGCTGTGGCAGTACGCCTTCTTCATCGATGTCAGCGGGCACCGCGAGGAGTCGCCGCTGAAGGATGCGTTGGAGGAGATCAACAGCGCCGCAGGCGACGTGCGCGTGCTCGGGTCGTATCCGGTCGCGGTGCTTTGAGATGTTCGAACATCGCGTCCAGGCGGCCATTCGTGGCCTGCGTGCCTATGATCCCGGCCACGATCTGGTCGCATTGCGCCGCGCCGCGGATTCGCCGCTGACCGAGCTTGGCTCGAACGAAAACCCCTGGGGCCCGAGTCCGAAAGCGCGCGAAGCCGTGCAGCGCTGCCTCGGCGAACTCGCGTTGTACCCGGATCCGCGTGGTGGCGACCTCAAGCGCGCGCTGTCGCAGCAACATGGCGTCGCGACTGGGCAGATCGTGCTCGGCAACGGTTCGCATGAACTGCTGATGCAATTGGCACAGGTGTTTGCCGGGCCGGGCGCAGGCGTGGTGGCTTCGCAATACGGTTTCGCGGTGTATTCGATTGCCGCGGCCGCGGTGGGCGCGACGTTCAAGGCCGCAGCGGCATTGCCGATGGATGCTGCGATGGCCGGTGGCCACGATCTCGATGCGATCGCGGCAGCCGTCGATGCGGACACGAATCTCGTCTATCTCGCCAATCCCAACAATCCGACCGGCACCTGGTTCGGTGCCGACGAACTCGAACATTTCCTCACGCGAATCCCGGCGGACACCATCGTCGCCATCGACGAGGCCTACGCCGAATTCGTCGACGCACCGGAGTGGGCATCGGCCATCCCGCTGGTCGCCAGAAATCCCAACCTGATCGTCCTGCGCACCTTCAGCAAGGCGCACGGACTCGCGGGGCTGCGTGTTGGCTATGGCATCGCGCAGCCGGAGCTGATCGGCTGGCTCGAACGCATTCGCGAAAGCTTCAACGTCAATTTGCCTGGGCTTGCAGCAGCGGAAGCATCGTTGGGCGATCCGCAGCATCTGGCCGAGGGCGCGCGCAGGAACAAGATCGAACGCGAGCGCCTGGCGGATGCGCTGCGAACGCGCGGCCTGTTTGTTTTCCCCTCGCAGACCAATTTCCTGCTGGTGCGCTTCGGCGAAGATGCCAGTGGCATCGATGATGCCTTGCGCGAACGCGGCATCGTGCTGCGACCGATGGGCGGTTACGGATTGCCCGATTGCCTGCGCATCACCGTCGGCACCACCGAGCAGAACGCCAAGCTGCTCGCGGCGCTGGATGCGATGCAATGAGCGACTGGATCGCTGCGCAAGGCAGGCCGTTGCAGGGGCGCGTCGCGATCCCCGGCGACAAGTCGGTCTCGCATCGCGCCATCATGCTGGCGGCACTGGCCGATGGCGTGTCGCAGGTCGATGGCTTTCTCGAGGGCGAGGACACCCGCGCGACCGCGAATGTGTTCGCGCAACTCGGGGTGAAGATCGAAACCCCGTCGCCTTCGCGGCGCATCGTGCACGGCGTCGGTATCGATGGCCTGGAAGCGCCGCAGGGGCCGCTGGACTGCGGCAATGCCGGTACGGGCATGCGCCTGCTGGCCGGGCTGCTGGCAGCACAGACATTCGACAGCACTTTGATTGGCGATGAATCCCTCTCGAAGCGACCGATGCGCCGCGTCGCCGATCCGCTGGCGCAGATGGGTGCGCGCATCGATACGCAGGAAGGTGGTTTGCCGCCACTGCACATCCATGGCGGGCAATCCCTGCATGGCATCGATTACGCATCGCCGGTCGCCAGTGCGCAGGTGAAGTCCGCGGTCTTGCTGGCCGGTCTTTACGCCACCGGCACCACGCGCGTGACCGAACCGCACCCGACCCGCGACTACAGCGAACGCATGTTGCAGGCTTTCGGATGGCCGATCCGTTTCGGCGAAGGCTGGGCGGAAGTCGAGGGTGGCCATCGCCTGCGTGCGACCGACATCCACGTGCCCGCCGATTTCTCTTCGGCGGCGTTTGCGTTGACCGCCGCTTGCGTGGTTCCCGGTTCCGACCTGGTGCTGGAACAGGTGGGGATGAACCCGCGACGCACCGGATTGTTGCGCGCGCTCGAACTGATGGGCGCCGACATCCGCATCGAGGATGCAGGCGGGCAGGGCGGGGAACCGGTGGCCGACCTGCACGTGCGTGCTTCGAACCTGCGTGGCATCGACGTGCCGCTTGATTGCGTGCCCGACATGATCGACGAGTTCCCGGCGCTGTTCATCGCCGCCGCACTCGCCAGTGGCGTCACCCGGGTGCGTGGCGCCGCCGAATTGCGCGTCAAGGAGTCCGACCGCATCGCCACGATGGCCAATGGCCTGCGTGCACTCGGTATCCGCGTCGATGAAACCCCGGATGGCGCCGACATCCATGGCGGCACATTGCATGGCGGCACCATCGAAAGCCATGGCGACCACCGCATCGCGATGGCCTTCGCGGTGGGCGCGCAACGCGCGACCGGCGAAGTGACGATCCGCGATACCGCCAACGTCGCGACGTCCTATCCGGGCTTTGCCGCCTCGATGCGTGGGATCGGATTCGCTCTCCAGGGCGATTGAAACGCCGCCGCCCCCCTGTCGGATACGCCTTGCGCAGGCTGCAAGGCGCTCCCATACTCCGCCGACCCTAGGGGAGTGCCAAGGAGTCGGTCATGGGTGTCGATCGCAAGTTCCTGTTGTGCGGCTTGTTCTTCGCCATTGCCGGGCTGTGCCTCGGCATCTACATGGCGGCGTCGGAAAACAATACGCAGATGCCCACCCACACACACGTCATGCTGGCGGGCTTCGTGATTTCCGTGGTCTACGCGACCATCCACCGGTTGTGGCTGCCCGGACTGCAGGGCAGGCTCAAATCAGTCCAGTTCGCATTGCACATCCTCGGCGTGCTGGCGCTTGCCACCGGTTTGTTCCTGCTGTTTTCGAACACGGCCAGCGAAAAATCGCTCGCGCCGCTGCTGGGTTCGGGCGCCTTCGCAATCCTGCTGGGAATGTTGCTGATGACGTGGATGGTGCTGCGGACGCGTCCGCTCAGCTGACAGCGGTTCGCGTCACTGGTTGAGCTTGAACTCGATCGGCACCGTCACGTTGCTGGCGATCGGTGTGCCGTGCGCCATCGCCGGCTTGAAGCGCCAACGGCGCACGCCTTGCAACGCGGCGCGATCGAGATCGCGATCGCCGCTGGATTCCACCAGGCTGCTGTCGGTCGGCACGCCGTCGGCGCCGATATCGACCCGCACGCGCACGCGGCCCTCGCGCGACATCTGCATCGCATTGCGCGGATAGGCCGGGGGCGGCTGGCTGATCGGCACCGCAGCGGCCGTCGCGGCATTCGTCGTGTTCGTGCCGTGGTTCGCGCTTGCGGCATTGGCGGCCGGGGCTGTTTCGGCGGATGTCGGCGCCTTCGCGACCGGAGCCGGTTTCGGCGGCTCGAGCAGGCGCGGGCGATTGCCGGAGTCCGCGGATGGACCAGCGGTCGGCGTGTCGGTGATGGAACCACCCGGCGCGGGGGTCGGCAGTGGCGCGTATTCCTGGTCGGCATCGGTCTTCGCCACCGGCTCGACGGTGAAGAACTGCTTGCGGCTATGGCCCCACATCAGCAGGAACAGCAGGAAACCCGTGCCGATGGCGGCAAGCAACCAGGGCGTGTTGCCGCGGCGGGCGAAGGCGGAAGCGCGCTGGAATGCGGCGGAAGTGCGGATTCTGGAAACGATATCGGTCATGTTCGGGGGAGAAATCGGCCGGACACCGATTCTGGCACGGATGCGCCGAGCCGCTCTGGGCGATAATGGGCGGTCATTCATGTTGCCCCTGTCCCATGCTCGATCCGCAGCTGCTCCGTACCGATCCCGCCGGCCTCGCCACCCAGTTGGCGCGCCGTGGTTATTCCCTTGACGTCGCGGTGCTGGAGCGGCTGGAGGGCGAGCGCAAGTCGTTGCAGGTGCGCACCCAGGAATTGCAGAACCTGCGCAATACCCGCAGCAAGGCCATCGGCATGGCCAAGGCCAAGGGCGAGGACGTCGCGCCACTGCTGGCCGAGGTCGCCGGCCTTGGCGACGAACTGAAGGCAAGCGAGAACCGCCTCGATGCCATTCGCGGTGAACTCGAGGCGATCACGCTCGGCATTCCCAATCTTCCCGACGCGTCCGTTCCCGATGGCGACGACGAGGCCGCCAACGTCGAACAGGCGCGCTGGGGCACGCCGCGCGCGTTCGATTTCACGGTGAAGGACCATGTCGAACTTGGCGCGCGCAACGGCTGGCTCGATGCCGAAAGCGCGGCCAAGCTGAGCGGCGCGCGCTTCACCGTGCTGCGTGGCGGACTGGCGCGGCTGCATCGCGCGCTGGCGCAGTTCATGCTCGACCTGCATTCCGGTGAACACGGTTACGAAGAAACCAATGTCCCGGTGATCGTCAACGAGGAGTCGATGCGCGGGACCGGGCAGTTGCCGAAGTTCGAGGAAGACCTGTTCTCCACGCAGCACGGCGAGCACAAGCGCTATCTGATCCCGACTTCCGAAGTGCCGCTCACCAACATCGTGCGCGACGAAATCATCGATGCCGCGAAACTGCCGATGCGCGCGACCGCGCACTCGATGTGCTTCCGTGCCGAAGCCGGTTCGGCCGGGCGCGATACCCGCGGCATGATCCGCCAGCATCAGTTCGAGAAGGTCGAGCTGGTATCGATCACCAAGCCCGAAGACAGCGGCGCCGAGCACGAACGGATGACGCGTTGCGCCGAAGTCGTGCTGGAAAAACTCGGGTTGCCGTACCGGCGCATGTTGTTGTGCAGCGGCGACATGGGTTTCTCCGCGCGCAAGACCTACGACCTCGAGGTCTGGCTGCCGTCGCAGGACATGTATCGCGAGATTTCCTCCTGCTCCAACTGCAGCGATTTCCAGGCGCGACGGATGCAGGCGCGCTGGCGCAATCCCGAAAGCGGCAAGCCGGAACTGGTGCACACGCTCAACGGATCGGGCGTGGCGATCGGTCGCGCGCTGATCGCGGTGATGGAGAACTACCAGAACGCCGACGGCAGCATCACCGTGCCCGAAGTGTTGCGTCCCTACATGGGCGGGGCGGAACGCATCGCGTAATCACGCGATACGCGCCATGCGACAATGGCGCGACAACAAGGACTATGGAAGCGTGGCCGAGTGGTTTAAGGCACCGGTCTTGAAAACCGGCGTGGTAGCGATACCACCGTGAGTTCGAATCTCACCGCTTCCGCCACTCCATCCTGATCCGGCTCACGGGACAGGACTTTCCTGACAGATCCGTCCGGATTAACCGCACTTCCCCCGATTTCGTGACGGCGTTAACATCTACCGAACGAGGGGGAGGAGATCGGGAATGGCAATTCGCGTCTATCTGGTGGATGACCATGCGCTGGTCCGGGCAGGGATGAAAATGATCCTGGCCGGCGAAGTCGATATCGAAGTGGTGGGCGAGGCCGACACCGGCGAAGTGGCGTTGGCGCAGGTGCGCCAACTCAAGCCAGACGTCGTGCTTTGCGATATCCATCTGCCCGGCCTGAGCGGCCTGGAAGTGACCGAGCGCATCGCCCGCAGCCTGCCGGAAACGAAAGTGATCGCGGTTTCGGTGCTCGAGGACGGCCCGATGCCGAAGCGCCTGCTCGATGCCGGTGCCAGCGGTTACGTGGGGAAGGGTGGAGATGCCTCCGAACTGGTGCGTGCCGTGCGCGATGTCGCCCGCGGCAAGCGTTACCTCGCCAGCAGTGTCGCTCAGGCGATCGCGCTGTCTTCGGTCAGCGGGGATACCTCGCCGTTCGATGGTCTTTCCGGCCGCGAGCTGGAAGTCTCTTTACTGTTGCTGCGCGGATTGCGCCAGGAAGAAATCGCCAAGCGCCTGTCGCTGAGCGCCAAGACCGTCAACACCCACAAGTCGCGCGCATTCGAGAAACTCGGTATCCGCGACACCGTCGCGCTCGCGCGCCTCGCCAGCCAGTACGGAATGGTCGATACCGCCGAAGCGGTGTGATCGCGGAACGCTGATCACAAAAGAAAAACGCCGGTCATGCCGGCGTTTTTCTTTTCAGTCGTCGATGCCGTTTCAGGCGTCGTGGGCGCGCTCGATTTCTTCGCCGGACAGATGCGGGACGGCAGGTGTCGCCGGTTCCGGTGTCTCGACGGCGGCATCGGCAGGCGTTGCATCTGCGGTTGCAATCACGGCGTCGGAAACCACGCTGGTTTCTTCCGGCGCAGTCACGCTAGTTTCCGCCACCACCTGGGGTTCGGCCACGGGCGCAGGTGTCGCCGGGCGCGGCGGCATCCGCATCGAATCCACCAGCGACACCGCGATGGCGGCCGACAGCGGCATCGCCTGGCTGGTTTCGCGCGGGCGGCTGTTGGCGAACATCGTCGACGGGCCCGGGCTGGCAGCGACCGGCGTCGGTGCGGCCACCGGTTCGGGTGCGGCTTCGATCACGGGTTGCGCTTCTTCCGACTTGGGTTCCGCTGCAGCGACAACGGGAGCGGGCTCGGGCGCAGCGACCGGTGTTTCCTGCGCCGGAGTTGCATGCACCACCGGAGCCAGGGTAGCCGGCTTCGGTTGCGCGGGCGCTTCAAGGTCGTCGAACTCGAATTCCGGCTGGTGGCCATTGCCGATGCTGCTGGCGGCGGCTTCCTCGCCTTCGACTTCATCGAAGATCTCGTCGGCGCCTTCGCCTTCGACACCACCCTTGCGGCGGCGACGGCCACCGCGGCGACCACGGCGGCGCTTGGGCTTGTCGGCATCGTCGTCGGGTGCAGTGCCGGTTTCGCTTTCGCCTGCTTCGACGACGTTGGCGGGTTCGATCGTTTCGGCTGCAACCGCATCGGGTGCCGCAACGGTGGCGACGGGATGGGCAGCAGTTTCCTGCGCGATCACGGCCGTCGTTGCAGCCGCAGCCGCAGCTGCGGCATCAAGCTGTTCGACATTGCCGTCGGCAGCCGTTTCCACCTGTGCTGCCGCGCCTTCGCCACGACCGCGGCGATTGCGATTGCGGCGACGGTTGCGCGATTCCCGCTGTTCGCCGTTCACGACGGCGGCGTGTTCGCTGCCTTGCGCATCGATCTGCGGAGCCGCGACCTGTTCCTGCTGCTCGCGCGGTTTCTGTTGTTGCGGCTGCTTGTTGCCTTGCTGCTTCTGGCTGTTCTGCGACTGGCCCTGCTTCTCGCTGCGATCGCGTTGCTGGCCCTGTTGTTGCTGGCGCTGGTTGCCGCCATTGCCGTTGTTCTGGTTGCGTTGCTGGCCGTCACGCGGGCGACGGTCATCGCGATCGCGCTTGTTGCCGCCGCGATCATTGCGCGCGGTTTGCGTCGATGCCGGAACCGGGGCGGGGGCGGGCGCCGGCGCCGGCGCTTCGTCGCCACCGACGATCGCGCTGACGATGCGGCCGAGCAGGCCCTTGCGCTTGACCGGCGCGGGAGCCGCGACCGGGGCGGGCGGTGCGACCGGAACCGGGGCAGGCGGCGGGGCTTCGGCGCGGACCGGTGCCGGCTGCGCGTGCTTCACCGCCTTGACCATCGGCTCGGGGATGTTGAGATGCGACTTGCTCAATGCATGCGTCGGCACCTTGCGCGGCGTGCCGCGGTGGTAGCTCGGACGCGAAGTTTCTTCGCCCAGCTCGTTCTCGCGGATGCGCGTGACTTCGTAGTGCGGAGTGTGCAGCTGCTCGTCGGCGACCAGCACGATCGGCGCGTCGTGGCGCTTCTCGATCTCGCTCAGCGCGCGGCGCTTTTCGTTCAACAGGTAGTTGGCGATCTCGACCGGCGCCTGCACCAGGACCTGCCCGGTGTTGTCCTTCATCGCGTGCTCTTCGGCCAGGCGCAGGATCGACAGCGACAGCGATTCGACGCTGCGCATGCGGCCGTGGCCCTCGCAACGCGGACAGACGATCTGGCTGGCTTCGCCCAGCGACGGACGCAGGCGCTGGCGGCTCATTTCCATCAGGCCGAACTTGGAGATGCGGCCCAGCTGCACGCGCGCGCGGTCGGAACGCAGGGCGTTCTGCAGGCGGTTCTCGACTTCACGCTGGTGCTTGTTCGATTCCATGTCGATGAAATCGATCACCACCAGGCCACCGAGGTCGCGCAGGCGCAACTGGCGGGCGACTTCTTCCGCGGCTTCGCAGTTGGTATGGAACGCGGTTTCCTCGATGTCGCCGCCCTTGGTCGCGCGCGCCGAGTTGACGTCGATCGCGGTCAGCGCTTCGGTCTGGTCGATCACCAGGGCGCCACCGGAGGGCAGGCGCACTTCGCGTTCGTAGGCGCTCTCGATCTGCGATTCGATCTGGAAGCGGTTGAACAGCGGGGTGTCGTCGGTGTACGGCTTGAGCTTGCGCAGCGACTGCGGCATCACCTGTTCGACGAACTCGTGCGCCTCGGCGTACATCTCCGGGGTGTCGACCAGGATCTCGCCGATGTCGGGACGCATGTAGTCGCGCAGGGCGCGGATGATCAGGCGCGATTCCTGGTAGATCAGGAACGGCGACGGCTTGCTCAGCGCGGCTTCGGCGATGGCTTTCCACACCGACAACAGGTAATCGAGGTCCCACTGCAGCTCTTCGGCATCGCGGCCGACGCCGGCGGTGCGGATGATCACGCCCATGCCGTCGGGGATGGCCAACGCGTCCATCGCGCGCTTCAGCTCGGCGCGGTCGTCGCCTTCGATGCGGCGCGAGACGCCGCCGGCGCTCGGCGAGTTCGGCATCAGCACCATGTAACGGCCGGCCAGCGAGATGAAGGTGGTCAGGGCCGCGCCCTTGTTGCCGCGTTCTTCCTTCTCGACCTGGACGACGACTTCCTGGCCTTCGCGCACCAGCTCGCGGATGTTGCCGCTGCGGTGGTCGGTGCCGGGCTGGAAGTAGTCGCGCGAGATTTCCTTCAGCGGCAGGAAGCCGTGGCGTTCCGCACCGTATTCGACGAAGGCCGCTTCCAGCGACGGTTCGACGCGGGTGATCTTGCCTTTGTAGATGTTCGACTTCTTCTGTTCTTTCGAGGGTTGCTCGATGTCGATGTCGTAGAGGGTCTGTCCATCGACGATGGCGACGCGGAGTTCTTCCGCCTGCGTCGCGTTGATCAGCATGCGCTTCATTGTTGTGTTCCCTGCGCTCTGCGGCGCGGAACACCGGGCATCGTGCCTCTGGAGACCGCTGGCCGCGCATCGCTGCGCGGGCCTTGGAGGATTCCAGCGCTACAACACCACGGCGGACCGCGGGAGCGCTTGATCGTTCTTGTTCAAATTGTGGATGCCGGCCGCGTCACCCTTGGAGGGGTCACGCCACGCGGCGTATGTGCAGCACGGATGCACGAATGCGTCCGACGTTTCGCGTTCGCTGCCGCCCAGCCGGTTAACATGGCCGCCCCGTGGACGGTGGTGCCGGTTGCGCGGATCCGCTGCGGCAGGCTTTCGGCCAAAGATCACAGCGAAATCAGGAACTTGTCCCGTCCTTATAGTGTATCAGATCGAGCATGGCCAATTCAGGAACGTCAACCGCCAACGCCGGCGTCCGCATGGTCCGGGTCCCCGAGGACCGGGACGGCCAGCGACTGGACAACTTCCTGCTGGGCCAGCTCAAGGGTGCGCCCAAGTCCTTGATCTACAAGATCGTCCGCTCCGGCCAAGTGCGGGTGAACGGTGGTCGCGGCAAGCCCGAGCGCAAGCTGGCGGCCGGCGACGAGGTCCGCATCCCGCCGGTCCGGCTGGAGGAAGCCGGGGAATCGGCCCCTCCGCCCAAGAGCCTGCTGGCGGCGCTGGACGCCGCGATCGTGTTCGAGGACGCCCGACTGCTGGCCCTGAACAAGCCATCGGGACTGGCCAGCCACGGCGGCAGTGGCATCCGCCACGGCGCCATCGAATCGCTGCGCGCCCTGCGTCCCAATGAATCCCTGGAGCTGGTCCATCGCCTCGACCGCGATACCTCGGGCCTGCTGATCATCGCCAAGAAACGCTCGGCGCTGCGCGAGTTGCAGGCGCTGATGCGCGAGGACCACGGTGCCGGCATCGACAAGCGCTACCTGACCCTGCTGGTGGGGAAGATGCCGAACGGCACCATGGACATCGATGCGCCGCTGCACATCGGCCTGCGCCAGGGCGGCGAACGCCACGTGCAGGTCAACGACATCGGCAAGGAATCGCTCAGCCACTTCAAGCTGCTGCAGCGTTTCGGCGGCCACTCCTATTGCGAAGTGAAGATCGATACCGGTCGCACCCACCAGATCCGCGTGCATGCCCAACACCTCGGGCATCCGGTGGCGGGCGACGACAAGTACGGCGACGAGGAGATCAACAAGCGTTTGCGCGACCAGGCCGGATTGCGCCGCTTGTTCCTGCACGCGTCGTCACTGCGTTTCGCGCTGGATGGCGGACGCGCCGATTACGTGCTGGATGCGCCGCTGGCGCCGGAATTGCGGGAAGTGCTGGACAAGCTGGGTTGATCAGGCCGTCAGCGCATCGGCCTTGGCTGCGCAAATGAAATCGTTCTCGCTCAACCCGCCGACATCGTGGGTGGAATAACGCACCACGCAGCGGTTGTAGTGCACCGACAGGTCGGGGTGGTGGTCTTCGCGATGGGCGACCAGCGCCAAGGCGTTCACGAAGGCCATCGTCCGGTAGTAATCGTCGAAGTGGAAGGTCTTGCTGATGGCGTGGCCGTCCTCGACCACCTCCCAGCCGGGCACCTGCGGCAGCAGGTCGCGCAGTTCCGCCCCGCCCAGCCGGTGCGACGCGCCGGAACGCGGGCTGCAATGGGCCTGAACCAAGGGAATCATGTCGGACATGGGAACTCCTGCGGGCGGCTCGGGTCGGACACCGGGGCAGCTAGAATACCGGCATGATCGATATCTCCGAAACCGCGCAGGCGCATTTCCGCAAGCTGATCGAACGCGAGGACATTCCCGGCCTCGGCGTCAAGCTGTCCGCACTGCATGCCGGGACCCCGCGCGCCGACGTGCGCCTGGAGTTCGCCGCGCCCGGCGACCTGTCCGGCGATGAATGGGCCGTGGACTGCGCAGGCTTCACCTTGTGGATCGATGCCGCCAGCGTCGGCCCGCTCGACGGCGCGAGCATCGACTACGTGGCGCAGGCGACCGGCGGCCAGCTGCAGATCCGCGCGCCGAAAGTGAAGGGCGAGGCACCGGGTGAAGATGCATCGCTGGCGCAGCGCGTGCATTACATCGTGGAAAACGAGATCAACCCGCAACTCGCTTCGCATCGCGGCAACGTGCGCGTGGAGGAAGTCAGCGCCGATGGCGTGGTGACGCTGCGCTTCGGTGGGGGTTGCCACGGCTGCGGCATGGCCGACGTCACCTTGAAGCAGGGCATCGAGAAGACCTTGCTGGAACGCGTGCCCGGCGTGACCGCGGTGCGCGATGCCACCGATCACGACACCGGGGACGCACCGTATTACCAACGGGACGATGCCGGGCAGTCGCCGGTCCAGCAGGGGCACGGCTGATTCATGTTCGGGCCCGATGATCTCGCAGCAGCCCTGCGCAGTCGTCGTCGCGCCCTTCGCTCCATCCGCCCGCAAGGCGAATCACCCTTCCTGACGAGCTGGCGGGAGTGGCTGCACGCCCTGCCGGCGAAAGCGGCATCTCCCGCGTATCCCGAGTCCGACCTGCGCGACCTGCTGGCCAAGCGTGGGCTGCCCAAGCGCAAGCCGGCATCGCGCATGCAGCTCACGCGCTGGCAGAGTTTCCGCAGTCTGTTTCGCAACAGCTGGGACAACGAGGACGATGGCAATCGCCGACTGCGCATCGGCTCGGCCATCGCGAGCCTCATCATCAATCTGTTCTTCGCGGCCATGTTGCTGTGGCTGATGTATCTGCGATTCATGGCGCGGCCAACGCAGGAAGAAGAGTTGGCGATGCAGGTGCAGTTGATCGGGCAGGGCGCCCCGGAAGAAGAGGGTGGCGGCACGCCGCAGCCGCAACCGGAGATCACCGTCGCGCGTGCGTCGCCGCGCGACGCGAAGGTGACGCCGACATCGACGCAGGAATCCGCAGCCCCGCAAAGCGCGGCAGTTTCAACATCGCAGGTGCAAACGCAGGCGGAAGCGGTATCGACGATGCAAATGCAGGCGCCGCAAACACCGGCCAAGCCTGTCACGCCGCAGCCGTTGCCACCCTCGACGCCGATCCTGGTGGCTAAACCGACCGAAGCGATCCCGAAGTTCACCCAGCCACCGCAGCAGATGCCGCAGTTGCCGACCCAGGTGACGCCGCAACCGGAATTGCAGGCGCAGGCATTGCCGAACATCCCCGAACCCGAACCGGTCGAGCAGGCATCGTTGCAGGGCGTGCGCGCGCAGGCGGTCGCGGTGCCGACGATGGCGGCGAAAAGCATCGGCAAGATCAATTTGCCGCCGACTCCCGCTGCAGCACCGAATGCGTCTGCAGCCGTCGCGTCATCGGCGCAGTCGACATCCACGGCGGGCGCGAACGCGCCATTGCGGGGCACGGCGGCAACCACGGGCGCGCCATCGGCGACAGTGGGGAATGGCAGCGGCGTCCAGGCCAGCGGTCGTGGCGTGGGAGCAGGCACGCAGGCCAAGACCGGCGGCCCGCCTACGCCGCTGAAGGGCGACGATTGGGGCGCGGCCAGTCGCAACGTCGCGGGCCAACCGCATGGGGCGATCAACGGGAATCGCAATGGTGGTGCCAACGGCGACCAGTACGACACGTCTGGCACGGCGAAGTACGGCGCGGACCAGTTCACCGTGCGGATCAAGGATCCCTACAAGGAAGGATCGTGGGTGAAGCGCCAGGCGCGCAAGGACGATCCCACCATGTTCGAACCGTACTGGGTGCCGCACGAAAACCTGCTCGAGGAATGGGTGCGCAGGGGCATCAAGGAAATCGAGATTCCGCTCGACGGCAGCGGCAAGCGCGTCATCAAATGCAAGATTTCACTGCTGGCGCTAGGCGGCGGCTGCGGGATCGCCGGCGGCGTCAACGGAGTGAAGGACAATCCGGCGCGCGCGCGCAAGCCGCCGGCGGTGCCGTTCAAGTCGAAGTATTTCGATGATCCGTCGGCGTTGGGCGCCCCGGAGAAGGGCGCGGAGATCGAGCAGCCGAAGCCTTAGTGCGCGGTGGCGAGGTCGCCGAGGTCGCTCTTCTGCTCGGAAAGGTACGCCGCCACGTCGGCGATGTCCTGGTCGCTCAGGTCCTTCGCCTGAAGGCCCATGATCGATTGCTGGCGTTCGCCGTCGCGATACATCTGCAGCGTGTGCGCGAGGTAATCGGCGTACTGGCCGGCGAGGCGCGGGTAGGTCGGATCGATCGGGGCATTGCCGGCCGGGCCGTGGCAGGAAGCACAGGAAGCGCGATTCTTGTCCGGGATTCCGGTCTCGACGAGCACCTTGCCGTGCTCGGCATTGCCGGACGGCATGCTCGCCATCGAATTCGGGGCGGTCTGGCGGGCTTCGCCTTCGGCCTTGGCTTCATGGCCCTGTTCGCCGCCACCGGAACAGGCGGACAACAGAATGGCAAGCGCGGCGACCGCGGCAATCTTCGAACGGTTCGTCATCGGGGCGCTCACTTCGTCTTCAGGCTGCTGAGGTAGGCGGCGAGGTTGGCCAGGTCCTGGTCGGAAAAGCTCTGGGCCTGCGCCTGCATGGTCGGGTGCTTGCGCTTGCCGGCCTTGTAGTCCATCAGTGCGTTGTGCAGGTATTGCTCGGATTGCCCGGCGATCATCGGCACGTGGTAATTCGGGTAGGCGTTCTTGTAACCGGTGATGCCGTGGCAACCCTGGCAGGTGTAGGCGAGATCCTTGCCCTTCGCGGCGTCGCCCTTCGCCGTGGCGGCAGGAGCATCGGCGGCCTGACCCAATGCGGGCAGGGCAAGAAGGGCGGCGAGGGCAGCCTTCGTCAACAGCGACATTCGCATCGGCAGGTTCCGTGGTTCGTGCGGCGAGTGGCCGCGTGACATGCAATCAATCCAGTATATCGCGCCATTCACCTGCAGCGGAATCAAGGGTACGGGCGTCATCGGGGCCACCGGATGCGCACGGGCCGGAAGTCATGGTGACCTCCGGCAGATTGGTGGATGAACCGGGGTGTTATATCTTTCTACCACACCATAGAGCCAGAGCCTACGTCATGTTGATTTCGCCGCGTTTCCGCCCGACTGCGCCGTTGCTTCGAACGGCTTTGGCCGTTGCCTGCGCGGCCCTGCTGCTGGCGCCCGTAGCGGGTTGCAAGAAGCAGGGTGACTCCGGTGATGCCCAGGCCGCGACGAAGGATGGCAAGGGCGGCAAGGATGGGAAGGGCGGCAAGGGCAACGATGCCGTGTCCGTTGAAGTGACGCCGGTGACGGTGCGCGAGATGACAGCGAGCTTCAGCGGCACCGCGCCGCTCGACGCGCGTGGCGATGCCCAGGTGGTGGCGAAGACGTCCGGCATCGCCGAGCGCGTGTTCGTAGAGGAAGGCCAGCACGTGCGCGAAGGCCAGGTGCTGGTGCAGATCGATTCGGCGCAGCAGGCGTTGCGCGTGCAGCAGACCGCGGCGCAGGCCGAGAAGCTGGCGCGCAACCTCGCGCGATCGGAAGAACTGGCCAAGCAGAAGATGGTCAGCGCCAACGATGTCGAACAGCTGCGCTTCGACCTGCAGAACGCGCGCGCCCAGCTCAACCTGGCGAAGCTCGATCTGTCCTATACCCGCGTGACCGCGCCGATTTCCGGCGTGATCGCCCAGCGTTCGATCAAGGCCGGCAACCTGGTGCAGATCAGCACGCCGATCTTCCGCATCGTCGAGAACGATCGCCTGGAAGCGACGCTCAACGTGCCGGAGCGCAGCCTCGAGGCGATCCGCAACGGCCTGCCGGTGACGATGACGGTCGACGCAGTGCCCGGCAAGACCTTCGAAGGCAAGGTGACGCGCATTTCTCCGGTGGTGGATTCCGGCAGCGGCACCTTCCGCGTCATCTGCGCCTTCGACGGCGGCGGCGTGCTGCAGCCGGGCATGTTCGGGCGCATCGCGGTGGTGTTCGATCGTCGCGCCGGCGCGATGGCGATCCCGCGCATCGCCATGCTCGAGGACGACAACCAGGCCGCGGTGTTCACCGTGCGCGACGGCAAGGCCGCGCGCGTGCCGATCAAGACCGGTTATGTCGATGGCGAATGGGTGGAAGTGCTGTCGGGACTCAGGTCCGGCGATCCCGTCGTGACCGCCGGCAAGGCCGCGCTGCGTGATGGCGTGGCTGTGCAGGTGATCAATGGCAAGGCCCCGGCTGCGCAGGTCGCGAAGACGCCATGAATCCGACTTCCGGCGAACGCGAGGGCCACGACGCCAGCCAGGCATCGGGCGGATTGATCGCACTGGCGACGCGCCGTCGCGTCACCGTCGCGATGTTCTGGGTGACGATGTTCCTGTTCGGCGTGATCGCGCTGGCGGCATTGAAGGTCAACCTGTTGCCCGACCTCAGCTATCCGACGCTGACCGTGCGCACCGATTACACCGGTGCGGCGCCGTCGGAAATCGAAACGCTGATCTCGCAACCGTCGGAAGAAGCGCTGGGCGTGGTCAAGGGACTGCGCAAGATGAAGTCGGTGTCGCGTACCGGCCAGAGCGACGTGGTGCTGGAGTTCGCCTGGGGCACCAACATGGACCAGGCCAGCCTCGAAGTGCGCGACAAGATGGATGCGCTGCAATTGCCGCTGGACGCAAAGCGCCCGGTGCTGCTGCGCTTCAACCCGTCGACGCAGCCGATCGTGCGCATCGCGCTGGCGCCGAAGACCGCGCGTCCGGGTGCCGACGGCATCGATACCCAGCTCGTCGGCCTGCGTCGTTACGCCGACGACGATCTCAAGAAGAAACTGGAAACCGTCGCCGGCGTGGCAGCGGTGAAGGTGGCGGGCGGCCTCGAAGACGAAGTGCAGGTCGACATCGACCAGCGCAAGCTCGCGCAACTCGGGCTCACCGCCGATACCGTGATCCAGCGCCTGCAACAGGAAAACATCAACGTCTCCGGTGGACGCCTGGAAGAGGGCAGCCAGCGCTACCTGGTGCGCACCGTCAACCAGTTTCCCAACATCGACACCATCCGCAACCTCTTGCTGACGGTGCAGAGCAACTCGGGCGGATCGAGCGACGCGACCTTGCGTTTCGCGCGACTGGCGGCCAGCAGCGGTTCGGCGGAAATGATCGCGGCGGCTTCGGCCGCGCAAGGCGGCAGCAGCGGTACCGTGCCGATCCACCTCGGCGACGTCGCCACGGTGCGCCAGGGCTTCAAGGAACGCGAGGCGATCATCCGCCTCGAAGGCCGCGAAGCGGTCGAGCTGGCGATCTACAAGGAAGGCGACGCCAATACCGTCGCCACTGCCGATGCATTGCAGAAGCGCCTCGATTCGATCAAGGGCGATTTGCCCAGGGACATGGACCTGCAGATCATCGACGACCAGTCGATCTTCATCCGCAATGCCATCCATGACGTGAAGATGGACGCGGTGATCGGCGGCATGCTCGCGATCCTGATCATCTTCCTGTTCCTGCGCGATGGCTGGAGCACGTTCGTCATCTCGTTGTCGCTGCCGGTGTCGATCGTCTCGACGTTCTTCTTCATGGACCGCCTGGGGCTCAGCCTCAACGTGATGTCGCTCGGCGGCCTCGCGCTGGCAACCGGCCTGGTGGTGGACGACTCGATCGTCGTGCTGGAATCGATCGCCAAGGCACGCGAGCGCGGGCTCGGCATCGTCCAGGCGGCGATCACCGGTACGCGCGAAGTCGGCATGGCGGTCGTCGCGTCGACCCTGACCACGGTCGCGGTCTTCCTGCCGCTGGTCTTCGTGCAGGGCATTGCCGGCCAGTTGTTCCGCGACCAGGCCTTGACCGTGGCGATCGCCGTCGCGACATCGCTGGTGGTGTCGATGACGCTGATCCCGATGTTGTCGTCGATCCGTGGCCGCAATCTCGACAGCTTCCCGGAAGAGCCGCCGCATCCGCAGTGGTATCCGCAAAAGGGCTGGCAGAAGCCTTTTGCCTTCATCGGTCGCGCCGTTGGCTGGGTGGTGCGGTTCTTCAGCTACGGCTTCGCATGGGTCGTGATGCGGATCTGGAACGGCTTGTCCGCCGTGATCGGCCCGGTGATGCGCAAGGCCAGCGATCTTTCGATGGCGCCGTATGAGCGCGCCGAGCGCGGTTACCTGCGCCTGTTGCCGGCGGCGTTGCATCGCCCCGTGCTGGTGGTGGTGTTCGCGACTGCGGCGTTCGTGGGTGCCTTGCTCCTGGTGCCGATGCTCGGCGCCGACCTGATCCCCCAGCTGGCGCAGGACCGCGTCGAGATGACCGCGAAGCTGCCGCCGGGCACGCCGCTGCGCATCACCGACGACGTGTTGCACCAGGTCGCGACCGAGAACGCGAAAGTGCCGGGCGTGCGCCTGCGCTACGGCGTCAGCGGCACCGGCACGCGCCTCGACGCCAGCCCGACCGAGAGCGGCGAGAACATCGGCAAGCTCAGCATCGTGATGGACAAGAGTGGCGACACCAAGGCCGAGGCCGCGGCGGTCGAGGCCTTCCGCAAGAGCATGGCCAGCCACCCGGGCGCGCAGGTCGATTTCGCCCGCCCCGAATTGTTCGCGTTCGCGCCGCCGCTGGAAATCGAGGTGCGCAGCGACAGCCTCGACACCCTGAAGACCGCCGGGCAGAAGCTCGCGGCGATGCTGCGAAACAACCCGCACTACACCGACGTCAAGTCGAGCGTGGAACAGGGTTTCCCGGAAATCCAGATCCGCTTCGATGCCGATCGTGCCGCCGCGCTCGGGTTGACCACCCGCCAGATCGCCGATGTCGTGGTGAACAAGGTGGCTGGCAACGTCGCCACGCGCTACAGCTTCCGCGATCGCAAGATCGATGTGCTGGTGCGCGCCAACGAAGCCGACCGTGGTTCGGTCGAGGCGATCCGCAACATCATCGTCAATCCCGGCAAGGGCGCGCCGGTGACGCTGTCGTCGGTCGCCGATGTGGTGCAGACCACCGGCCCCAGCGAGATCCATCGCGCCGACCAGCGTCGCGTCGCGATTGTCTCCGCCAATCTTTCCGGCATCGACCTCGGTGGTGCGGTGAAGGAAGTGCAGAAGATGGTGGCTGACGATCCGCTCGGTGCCGACGTCGGCATGCACATTGGCGGGCAGGGCGAGGAGCTCGGCGATTCCATCAAGTCGCTGCTGTTCGCGTTCGGTCTCGCGATCTTCCTGGTCTACCTGGTGATGGCGTCGCAGTTCGAATCGCTGCTGCATCCCTTCGTCATCCTCTTCACCATTCCGCTGGCGCTGGTCGGCGCGGTGCTGGCACTGTTCCTGACGCGATCGCCGGTATCGGTGGTGGTGTTCATCGGCCTGATCCTGCTGGTCGGCCTGGTGGTGAAGAACGCGATCATCCTGATCGACAAGGTCAACCAGCTGCGCGAAGAGGGGATGCCCAAGCAACAGGCCTTGATCGAAGGCGCGCGTTCGCGACTGCGCCCGATCATGATGACGACGTTGTGCACCTTGTTCGGTTTCCTGCCGCTGGCGCTGGCCTTCGGTGAAGGCGCGGAAGTACGCAGTCCGATGGCGATCACGGTGATCGGCGGCCTGCTGGTGTCGACGCTGCTGACGCTGGTGGTGATCCCGGTGGTCTACGACCGCCTCGATCGCCACGACGACGCGTTCTATCGCGAACGCGGCCGCCGCAAGCACGAAGCGCTCGATCTCGTCGAGTCCGATGCCATCGCGTCCGATCAAGAACCGGCTGCCTGAGGTCCCGCGATGACGCTTGCCGAACTCAGCATCAAGCGCCCCGTCAGCACGATCATGCTGTTCGTGTCGCTGGTGGTCGTGGGCCTGATCGCCGCGGTGCGCCTGCCGCTGGAATCCGATCCGGAGATGAGTGCGCCGTTCATGTTCGTGCAGTTGCCCTATGCGGGGTCAACTCCGGAGGAAGTGGAGCGCAACGTGTTGCGACCGGCCGAGGAAGCTCTGGGCACGATGAGCGGCATCAAGTCGATCAGCGGTCGCGCCAATGCCGACGGCGCGCAGCTGATGGTGTGGTTCACCGACTGGGGGCGCGATGTCGCGATCGCGGCGGTCGATGCGCGCCAGCGCCTGGATGCGGCGCGCGACCAGTTCCCCGACGACTTCCAGCGCTATTTCATCTGGCGCTGGTCGACCAGCGACCAGTCGGCGATGACGATCCGCCTGACCAGCAAGGAAGGCGACTTGCGTTCGCAAGCAGATCGCATCGATCGCGATTTCAAGCGCCAGTTGGAACGCCTGCCGGGCGTGGCGCGGGTCACTGTCGATGGCATTCCAGAACAGGAGGTGGAGATTGCGCTGTATCCCGATCGCCTGACCGCCGCCGGCGTCGCCCTGAATGAGCTCGTCAGCCGCATGCAGTCGGCGAATTTCGCGGTGTCCGCCGGCGAGATCGAGGATGGCGGCATGCGCCTGCGCGTGCAGCCGATCGGCGAACTGCGCAGCCTGCAACAACTGCGCGACATGCCGGTCAATTCCAAGGGCATCCGCCTCGGCGATGTCGCCGACGTCGCGCTCAAGCCCAAGCGCATGGACTACGCGCGCATCATCGACGGCCGTCCCTCGGTCGCCATCGATATCTACAAGGAGCGCACCGGCAACCTGGTGGACATGAGCCGAGTGGTGCGCGCCAAGCTCGACGAGATCAAGGCGTCAGGCGCGGCACGCGGCATCGACATGGAGGTCGTCGACGACGCTGGCAAGGGCGTGATCAGTTCGCTGTCGGCACTGGCCGAAGCCGGCGCGATCGGCCTCGTCCTGTCGATTGCCGTGTTGTTCTTCTTCCTGCGCCACTGGCCGTCGACGCTGATGGTGACGCTGGCGATCCCGATCTGCTTCATCATGACGCTCGGCTTCATGTATTTCGCCGGTGTCACCCTCAACATCCTGTCGATGATGGGGCTGTTGCTGGCGATCGGCATGCTGGTGGACAACGCGGTCGTGGTGGTGGAGTCGATCTACCAGGAGCGCGAGCGCCACCCCGACAACCCGCGTTACGCCTCGATCATCGGTACCAAGCGCGTGGCCATCGCGCTGACCGCCGGTACGCTTTGCCATTGCATCGTGTTCCTGCCGAACATGTTCGGCACCCGCAACATGCTGACCATCCAGCTGTCGCAGATCGCCATCACCATCACCGTTTCGCTGCTGGCGTCGTGGTTGGTCGCGGTCAGCCTGATCCCGATGCTGTCTGCACGTCTGAAGACGCCGCCGGCGGTTGCTTCCCACAAGGGCGTCATCCCGAGGATGCAGACGCGTTATGCCAGGTTCCTGCGCTGGACGCTGGAGCATCGCGGCGCCAGCGTCGCCGGCATCCTGCTGATCATCGCCATCAGCATCGTGCCGATGATGCTGTCGAAGAAGAGCATGATGGATGCCCGAAACCCCGAGTACGTCAGGATTTTTTACCAATGGAACGGCGCCTATACCAAGGACCAGATGGGCGAGGAAGTCACCAAGGTCGAGCGCTACATCAATGCCAATCGCAAGCGTTTCCACGTTGCCCAATTGAATTCGTGGTGGGGCGAGCAAGGCTGGGCGCGCACCACGATCCGTCTTGACGCCAAGGACCCCAAGCTCGCGGCGCAGGTCGAGGAAGACGTGCGCAAGGCGTTGCCGAAATCCGCACGCGCGAAGATCGGCATCGGCAACCAACAAGACGACACCGGGCAGCAGGGTGTCAGCGTCAACCTGCTTGGCGATTCCGGCCAGGGCCTGAAGGATCTTGCCACTGACATGTTGCCGGTGCTGGCGCGGCAGCCGGAACTGCGTGATGTCCGCATCGATTCCGGCGACCAGAACAGCGAGCTGACCATCAGCGTCGATCGCGCGCGAGCGGCGGCCTATGGCTTCAGTTCCAGCGATGTCGCCAAGTACGTCGGCATGGCGCTGCGCGGTTCCAGCTTGCGCGAATTCCAGCGCGATCAGAGGCAGATCCCGGTGACGGTGCGTTTCGCCGGCGCCGAGCAATCACGGGTCGAGGACCTGCAGGGCTTCATGGTGCAGGCCTCGGATGGTCGCCAGATCCCGTTGATGGCGATGGTGAATGCCCAGGTCAAGCCGTCGGCCAACCAGATCCAGCGCAGCGATCGCCAGACCTCGTTGAAGATCCAGGCCAATGTCGCGCCCGGCAGTACCGGCGAGGCGGCGCATGATGCGATCGAGCGCGTGTTCAAGGCGACTTCGTTCCCGCCCGGCTACACCTATTCGTTCAAGAATGGCAACGGCTTCCAGGGCGGCGACGAGATGATGCAGCAGATGTTTTTCAATCTGATCATCGCCGTGATCATGATCTACATCGTGATGGCCGCCGTGTTCGAATCGCTGCTGTTCCCGGCGGCGATCATGAGCGGCGTGGTGTTCTCGATCTTCGGCGTGTTCTGGGCGATGTTCCTCACCGGAACCACCTTCAACATCATGGCCTTCATCGGCATCCTGGTGCTGATGGGCGTCGTGGTGAACAACGGCATCGTGATGATCGAGCACATCAACAACCGGCGACGCAGCGGCATGTCGCGCACGGATGCATTGGTGGAGGGCAGCAAGGAGCGCCTGCGCCCGATCCTGATGACGATGGGCACGGCGATCCTGGCGATGGTGCCGATCGCGGTGTCGAACACGCAGATCGCCGGCGATGGCCCGCCCTACAACCCGATGGCGCGCGCGATCGTGGGTGGCCTCGCGTTCTCGACATTGGTCAGCCTGCTGTTCCTGCCGACGATCTACGCGATGCTTGACGACTGGCGCTCGGCGACCGCGCGGACCTGGCGTCGTGCGCGGCAGTGGCGGCGCGGAGGCAATGCGTCCGCGCCGGCCGAAGCGATCTAGAACGACCTCCCGTCCACCGCCACGCGCGGCAGCGTGGCGATATCCACGTCATCCGGGCAGGCGCGCACGTTGATCGCGACCATCTCGCTGCCGTCGGGCATGTTGCCGTAGGCGAAGCCCTGCACGCCGCAGGTCTTGCAGAACTGGTGGCGGATCCTGTGCTTGTGGAACAGGTATTCCTGCAACGCGTCGGCACCGGAGGTCAGGTGGAACTGCGCACGTGGCACGAACCACAGCAGGAAGCCCTTGCGCTGGCAGTGGGAGCAGTTGCATTCCAGCGCCTTCTCTGGCGCGCCTTCCGCTTCGAACGTCACTGCGCCGCAGTGACAACTGCCCTTGGTCATGCCTTGCGCTCCACTCGAGGGAAGTGCAAGCGTAGCCGACTCAGCCGATCAGGTGTCGCGCGCCATTCGCGATCGCGATCCATTCGCCGGCGATCGTGCCGAAACTGGTCAGCATGAACACCAGGATCGTGCGGCAGACGCGATTGCGGTACCAGCCGCGCATGGTCTGGGCGTCGTCGCGCAGGGCGAGGAAGTCCGAGTAGGTCGGGCGCACCAGGCGCACCTGCGCCAATGCGCCGAACATGCCCGAGCTCAGGCCGGGCGGCCGGAACGGTTTCAGCGGCGCCATGATCGTCGCGGCGAGATTGGCCATGGGATGGGCGAGGGCGAGGATGCCGCCAAGCGCGGTCAGGCCTGCGGTCCACGCGATCCATTGCACCAGCAGATGCTTGCCGAGCGCCGCGCCGCCATGCATGAAGCCCCAGGCGAAGCCGCCGAGGATCAACACCGTGAGCGCGATCGAAAACCACGGGATGCGCTTCTTCTTGTTGCTGGCCGACAACTCCTCGAGCAACCCCGCGGGTTCGCGGGTGTCGGTGGTGAGGTAGTTGGCGATGCCTTTCAGGTGCCCGGCGCCGACGACCGCAAGCACATGCTTCGATTCATCGGAAGTCATGCGCAGGCGCGCCGCCATGTACTGGTCGCGTTCGTCGATCAGCGCCGAATACAGCGCAGGCGAGCCATCGGCGAATTCGCCGAAGCTCGATTCCAGCATGTCGCCTTCCTTCAGGCCTTCGATCTGGTCGGGCGACACTTCCTCGTCGACGAACAGCGACGCGGCGATGCCCGATCCGATCTTCATCCGCTGCCAGAAACCGAGCTTGTGCATTGCGCGACGGAAGGTCTGGCCGACGTCGCGATCGATCAGGTTCATCGGCAGGTCGCGCGCGATCGCCTCGCTGGCGGCGGTCTTGAGTTCCGCGCCGGGCTCGATGCCGAGTTGTTCGGCGAGGCGGCGCTGGTAGGCGGCGAGCCCGAGGTTCGCCGCGAACATTGCCAGCTTGCGTTCCTTGATCACCTTGACCAGATCGAGCTTGGCCAGTGCATCGGGATCGTTCATGGCCTTGTAGCGCTGCTCGTCGAGTTCGACCGCAACACCATCGAATTCGCCGCTGGCGACCGCCGCACGCACGGCATCGACGCTGGTCTTAGAGACGTGCGCGGTGCCCAGCAGGGTGTAGCGGACGCCGTCGCGCTCGATTTCTGCGTGCGGTTGCGCGCGCCAGTCGGTGTTATCGGGTATTGCGGCGGTTTCAAGGCTCATCGGTGAATCAGGCAAGGCCGTAGGGCAGGTTGGTGCTCGAGACTACGTGATCGCCCACGACTTCGCCATGAAGGAAGCGCAATCCGGCGGCAATCACGCCGGCATCATCGGTGATGCGGTGATGACCAAGACCAATGGTGGTGAGCAGGCGCGAATCCGGCCAGAAGCGCGCGTAACGTTCGCCTTCGTGCCACGGCACTTCGCGATCGGCCATGTCGTGCACGATCAATGCCGGTCTTCCGATCCTCGGTGCGTTGCGATGGACCTGCAAACTGTCCACGTCGAAATGCATCCGCCGTTCAAAGGGGATGAACATCCGGCGCGCCAGGTGCTGCGGGAGCCGGATGACGCGCGAGAACCGCTCGGCCGCTGCGACAGGATCGGCAGCTGGCGCGATCAGGATTGCGCGTGCAGCCTCGAGTCCATCGGCGAGCGCCAGCATTGCGGCTGCGCCCCCCAGTGAGTGGCCGATGATTGCAGCGGCCGGGCCGAAGTGGCGGCCGACTGCCGCGAGGTGGTCGGCGAACTCGGGCAGGGTGGCCTGGTTGCCATCGCTTCGACCATGCGCGACCTGGTCGAACGCAACCACGGCATAACCAGCCCCGCGCAAGTGCGGTAACCACGGGGTGACGCGCGTGCCATGGCTGGACCAGCCATGTGCGAAGAGCACATAGGGCTGCAGTCGCGGGTCACCCCAGGAATAGACATGGATCGTAGTGCCGCCGCTGTCGAGTTAGGTTTCGTCGGCGCCACAGGTCGGTGCCGCCAATGCCCGCCGCCGCGCCGACGGGAACGGTCGACAGAACAGGCGGGCTGCCATGCCGGCTGCCAGGCCGGGGAGCAGCCGGCCGATGACTGCGAATTGCAGGCGCAACAACAGTAGCTTCAAAAAATTACGAACGATCGTGCTAAATTGAGGCGTCGAGCGGGCTGGCGTGGTCATACGGGTTACCTCGCTGGTCTATGGATTTGGGGAGTCAGGCGGAATGCGCGCTGCACCAGCGCTCGACGGCACGTTCACCGCGCAGGCGCGATTGCTCTTCGCCGAACAGGCTGGATTTGTGGTGAACCACCAGGGCGATGGCGTAAAGCTCGAACGCGTACTGGTCGACATCGCCCGGTTGCAGGTGTCCTTCATCGATCGACTGCTGGGCGGCGCGGCGCAGGGCGTCATGCCATGCCTGCTCCTGGCGCATCACCATGTCGCGCAATGGGCCCGGGCGATCATCGTATTCGCTGACCGATGCAACCAGCACGCAACTGCCGGCCTGGTTGTGTCCCCAGTCGAACCACAGGCGCATGATCGCTTTCAGTCGCGGCAGTCCACGGGGTTCGGACAGCGCAGGAATCAGTACCGCATTGCCGAAGCGTGTGGCGGCCGACTCCAGTACTGCCCGTTGCAGGTCTTCGCGCGAGCCGAAATGGGCGAAGACGCCGCTTTTGGACATGCCGACCGCTTGAGCCAGCGTGCCGATCGAAAGCCCTTCCAGGCCGGTGAAGCGGGCGATTTCGTATGCCCGCTCGATGATGGCATCACGCGTCGCAGCGCCTTTCGAGGTGGCAGCCAGAGAGGTCATGCCACAACAATAGCACGATCGTTCGTTTTGTGTGTGTGGTCCGCTCAGTCGCGATAGCGCTTCAGCAGGTCGCCATAGGCATCGATGCGGCGATCGCGCAGGAACGGCCAGATCCGGCGCACGTGCTCGCTGCGCTCCATGTCGACTTCGGCGAGCAGCAGGGTCGGGTCGGTGCCGGCTTCGGCGACGTATTCACCCTGCGGTCCGAGGATGTGGCTGTTGCCCCAGAACTGGATGCCGGATGCGCCGATTGGCGAGGGCTCGTGGCCGACGCGGTTGCAGCTCAGCACCGGCAACCCGTTGGCGACGGCGTGGCCGCGATGCGACAGCACCCACGCATCGCGCTGGCGCGTCTTCTCGGCATCGTCGTCGTCGGGGTCCCAGCCGATCGCGGTCGGGTACAGCAACAGGTCGGCGCCGGCCAGCGCCATCAGGCGCGCGGCTTCCGGATACCACTGGTCCCAGCACACCAGCACGCCGAGGCGCCCCACCGAAGTGTCGATCGGCTCGAAGCCGAGATCGCCCGGGGTGAAGTAGAACTTCTCGTAGAAACCGGGGTCGTCCGGGATGTGCATCTTGCGATATTTGCCGGCGGTCGAACCGTCGGCGTCGAACACCACTGCAGTGTTGTGGTACAGGCCCGTCGCGCGCTTCTCGAACAGCGAGCTCACCAGCACCACGCCATGCTGCCTGGCCAGCTTGCCGAGACGCTCGGTGCTCGGGCCGGGAATCGGTTCGGCCAGGTCGAACTCATGCACCGATTCGTGCTGGCAGAAGTAGGGGCCGTTGTGCAGTTCCTGCAGCAGCACCAGTTTCGCGCCCTGGCGCGCGGCTTCGGCGACGCGCTCCTCGATGACGGCGAGGTTGGCCGCGGCATCGCCGTGGTTGCGTTCCTGGACGAGGGCGACGGGCAGGGTCTTGGTCTTCATTCGCATAGTTTACGGGTTAGGCACCGTCAGGCCGCGGCGCATTTCGCGATCGTGTCCCAGGTGCGGGTGGTGACGTCCTTGCCGAAGGTTTTCTCGATCAAGGCCATGAATACGGGGTTGCCCGGCATCGGCACGTAGGCGGTCAGGATTTCGCGGTCGCGCAACAGAAGGATGCGCGCGCCGTCTTTTTCGATCGGCAATGCCGGCGCCTTCGCCGGCAGCTGCGGAATGAAGGTGACCACGCGCTTGGCGTCTTTCGCGAGCTTGAACGCCGCGAACGGATCGGCGTCGAGCAGGGCTTGCAGGTATTCGACGGAACGTACCTGCGTGCGGAACGAGCGGCCGAGACTGGCTTCCATCGCCGCTTCCGCCTTCTTCACCAGTGCCGCTTCGGAGCCGCGGGCGTCGAATGCCACGTTGCCGCTGCTCAACAGCGTGCGCACGTTGCCGAAGCCGGCCTGCTCGAAGCTGCGCTTCAATTCGGGCATCTTGGCGTTCATCGGGCTGACGCCACGCAGGAATGCGACGAATCGGGCCATGGGGAGCGCCTTGCGGGGGAGATTGCAGTCTAGGCCAGCAACCCTTGCGGCAACTGCATGGTCAGGCAGTGCAGGCTGCCGTTCTGCCAGATGATCGGGCGGCAATCCACCTGCACGATCTCGCGGCCGGGGAAGGCTTGCGCCAGCACTTCGGCGGCCTTGGCATCGGCGTCGTCGCCATAGCTCGGCATCAGCACTGCACCGTTGACGATCAGGAAGTTGGCGTAGCTTGCGGCGAGGCGACGCTGGTTGCCGTCCGCGTCGGTGTCGAGGATCGGTTGCGCCCACGGCAGCGGGAACAGGCGATAGGGTTTGCCATCGGCAGTGCGCAACGCGGCGATCTCGTCGGCCATCGCCTTGAGGCCGGCATAGTGCGAATCGCTTGCGTCATCGCAGGCCTGGAACACGATCGCGTTGTCCGGCGCGAAGCGCGCCAGGGTGTCGATGTGGGCGTCGGTGTCGTCGCCTTCCAGCTGCCCGTGGTCGAGCCACAGGACGCGATCCTGATGAAGCCAGCCCGACAGCTTCGCGGTCAGTTCTTCACGGCTTGCATCGGGATGGCGCAGGCGCAGGCATTCCCAGGTGGTGAGCAGGGTACCGGCGCCGTCGGTCTCGATCGCGCCGCCTTCCAGCGCGAACTGGATCTCGTCGCGCGTGGCGTTCGCGAAGATCTTGTGTTCGTCGAGCGTGCGCACGAGTTGATCGTCGGCGCTGGCTTCGAACTTGCCGCCCCAACCGGTGAAGCGGAAGTCGAGCAGGTCGAAACGATCGCCGTTGCGCAGGGTGATCGGGCCACTGTCGCGCAGCCAGGTGTCGTCGTAGGGCGCGGTCACGAAGCGCACGCGCGACATGTCGATGCGGTTGCTGCGCAGGCGCGCCTCGGCATAGGCCTCGATGTCGTCGTCGCCGACGATGACCACCGCCGGCTGGAAGCGGGTGATCGCCGCGACCAGCTTGATATAGGTGTCCTCGACTTCGCCCAGGCGCGGCGCCCAGTCGGTCCCGGCGTTTGGCCACGCGATCAGGATCGCCGACTGGGGTTCCCACTCGGCGGGGAAGCGCACTGCATTCGCCATGGCGTCAACGCACGGGCGGGGCCGGGCCCACTTCGGTGGGACTGGCCTTGTTGGCCACCACGTCGAGCACGCGGTCGCGCTGGAAATACACGGTGAACTGCGGATACACCCAGCGGTTGATGGTCGGCCAATCGCGTTTCTGGCCACCGCGTGGATCCATCTTCGACTGCGGGGCGCCGAACTGCTTCTGCACCTGGGCCATGGTCTGGCCGCGTGTCGGGTGCGGGGCGTTGATCGGCTGCTGCGCGCGGATGGCCAGCGGAGTATCGGTGTCGCTGGCAAACGCGGGGGCGGCGATGGCAATCAGGGAAACGGCAGCGGCGGCGAGAACGATCTGGCGCATCGGCGGGGTTCCGGTCGGGGGAGTGGCGATTCTAGCCAAATAAAAAGGCCGCCCCGAAGAGCGGCCTTTCATCCGGCGCGAAGCCGGGGCGGATCAGCGCTGGCGCGCCTTGAACCGCGGGTTGGACTTGCAGATCACGAAGACCTTGCCACGACGGCGAACGACCTTGCAGTCGCGGTGACGGGCCTTCGCCGATTTCAGTGAGGACAGGACCTTCATGATGCGTAACTCGGCTGGGTTGAAACAGCCCAATATTCTAGCTGGCCCATTTTCGTTCGGTCAAGTCACCCCCGTGGTCGGGGGAGAAGGCCTGGCTGCGGCGTGGCATCATGTGTCGTCCAGGCTGCCGATTTTCCCCATGTCCGATTCCGCCGTGCCGGTCCTCACCATCGATGGCCCCTCCGGCTCCGGCAAGGGCACCATCAGTCGTACCGTGGCCCTCCACCTGGGCTGGCACTACCTCGATTCCGGCGCACTCTATCGCGCCACCGGCCTGGCCGCGTCCTGGGAGTCGATCGACCTCTCGGACGAGGAAGCCGTGGCCGATTGCGCACGACGAGTCAATATCCGCTTCCAGCCGATGGCTGACGGCGGCGAGCCGCGGGTGGTCGTCAACGGCGTCGACGCCACCGACGACCTGCGCACCGAAACCGCAGGCGGGGCAGCCTCGGCGATCGCCGCGCTGCCGGCGGTGCGGGCGGCCCTGGTGGATCTGCAGAAGGGTTTCCGGCAGGCCCCGGGGCTGGTCGCCGACGGCCGCGACATGGGGACGGTGATCTTCCCCGACGCCAGTCCCAAGGTCTTCCTCACCGCGAGCGCCGACGAGCGGGCGCGCAGACGCTATAACCAGTTGAAGGATAAGGGCGTTTCGGTTACCCTAAGCGGTCTGCTGGGCGAGATTCTCGCCCGTGACGAGCGTGATGCCAACCGGGCAGTCGCGCCGCTGGTCCCCGCTTCGGACGCTGTCGTCATCGACACCACCGGATTGGGCATCGAAGCGGTGGTGCGACGCGTCCTGGACCTGCTTCCCGCGCGCTGACGGCGTCGATCCCGACTTGCAGAACAAGCCCCGCCGGGCAACCGGTGGTTCAACCAACCTCATCCTTTCCGGCCAATGGGCAATCCCGCCCGCGCCGACAACGGGTGGGCCCGATGCAGTTTGTGAGCGCATCGCGGCCTGTACATCAACCAGAGATCAACATGACTGAATCATTTGCCGAGCTGTTCGAGCAGAGCCAAACCAACCTCGCCAAGCTGAAGCCGGGCGCCATCGTCAAGGGCATCGTCGTCGACGTGCGCAATGACGTTGTGGTCATCAACGCCGGCCTCAAGTCCGAGGGCATCGTTCCCATTGAACAGTTCCGCAACGACGCCGGCGAAATCGACGTCGGCATCGGCGACGAAGTGAAGGTCGCGCTCGACTCGATCGAGAACGGCTTCGGCGAAACCGTGCTGTCGCGCGAGAAGGCCAAGCGTTCCATGGTGTGGGACGAGCTGGAAGAAGCGCTCGCCAACGACCAGACCATCGTCGGCCGCATCAACGGCAAGGTGAAGGGCGGTTTCACCGTCGACATCAAGGACGTCCGCGCATTCCTGCCGGGTTCGTTGGTGGATGTGCGCCCGGTGCGCGATCCCAACTACCTGGAAGGCAAGGAGCTCGAGTTCAAGCTCATCAAGCTGGACCGCAAGCGCAACAACGTGGTCGTCTCCCGCCGTGCTGTGGTCGAGAACGAGCATTCGGAAGAGCGCGAGCAGCTGCTCGAGAAGCTGGTCGAAGGCGCGCGCCTGAAGGGCGTCGTCAAGAACCTCACCGATTACGGTGCGTTCGTCGACCTCGGCGGCATCGATGGCCTGCTGCACATCACCGACATGGCGTGGAAGCGCGTGCGTCATCCGTCCGAAGTGGTCGAAGTCGGCCAGGAACTGGACGTCCGCGTGCTCAAGTACGACCGCGAGCGCAACCGCGTGTCGCTGGGCCTCAAGCAGCTGGGCGAGGATCCGTGGGACAACGTCGCCCGCCGCTACCCGCCGAACACCCGCGCCTTCGGCAAGGTCTCGAACGTCACCGAATACGGCGCGTTCGTCGAGATCGAGCCGGGCGTCGAAGGCCTGGTGCACGTCTCCGAAATGGACTGGACCAACAAGAACGTCAACCCGTCCAAGGTCGTGCAGGTCGGTGACGAAGTGCAGGTGATGGTGCTGGACGTCGATGAAGAGCGTCGCCGCATCTCGCTGGGCATGAAGCAGGTCAGCTCGAACCCGTGGGAAACCTTCGCGGCGATCCACAAGAAGGGCGACAAGGTGTCCGGCCAGATCAAGTCGATCACCGACTTCGGCGTGTTCATCGGCCTGGACGGCGGCATCGACGGCCTGATCCACCTCTCCGACATCAGCTGGAACTCCACCGGCGAAGACCTGGCCCGCAACTTCAAGAAGGGTGACAACCTTGAAGCCGTGGTGCTGGCGGTCGATCCGGAGCGCGAGCGCATCTCGCTGGGCATCAAGCAGATGGAACAGGACCCGATGGGCACCTACGTCGCTTCGAACAGCCGCGGTTCCATCGTCAAGGGCACCGTCAAGGAAGTCGACGCCAAGGGCGCAGTCATCGAACTGGCCGACGGCGTGGAAGGCTACCTGGCCGCCCGCGACATCGCCGCCGAGCGCGTCGACGACGCCAGCCAGAAGCTCAAGGTCGGCGACGAAGTCGAAGCCAAGATCATCGGCAACGACCGCAAGAGCCGCGTGATGCAGCTGTCGATCAAGGCCAAGGATCAGGACGAGATGCACGAGACCCTGGCCGAGTACAACAAGCAGTCCAACGATGCCTCGAGCGGCACCACCCAGCTGGGTGCGCTGCTGCGCGAGCAGCTCGGTCGTTCCGAGTAATCTGCAATTGCAATGACACGGGCCGGCGCGAGCCGGCCCGTGGTTGTGGTGGTGGGGACCACCATCGGGATCGCAACGGATCGCGCCAATTGGAATGGGGATGACCAAGTCCGAACTGATCGAAATCCTGGCCAGCCAGCAGCCTCATCTGAAAGAGGATGACGTCGAGTTGGCGGTGCGCCTGATGCTCGACATGATGGCCGCCTCGCTGGCGACCCACGAACGGATCGAGATCCGCGGTTTCGGCAGTTTTTCCGTGCATTACCGTCCCCCGCGGACCGGGCGCAACCCGCGCACCGGCGAAGCGGTGGAGTTGCCGGCACGCCATGTGCCGCATTTCCGTCCCGGCAAGGAACTGCGCGAACGCGTGAGTTCGGTGGAACCGAAGCCGGAAGAAGATTGACCACGGCGGCAAGGCCGTGATGTGTGCAGGGCATGGGTTAGAGTGACCCGTCCCGATCAGGTGGCATGAACATGTTCGAATTTCTTGATCAGTGGCTTTGGGTCGCGATCTTCGTGCCCGTGGCGGCCGTGATCGGCTGGATCCTCGGGCGTCGTGGCGGTGCGCGCCTGCATGACAGCCAGGTCAGTCGGCTGTCGACGACCTATTTCCGTGGCTTGAACTACTTGCTGACCGAGCAGCCGGACAAGGCGATCGAGTTGTTCCTGCACGTCGCCGAACTCGACAAGGACACCTTCGAGACGCAGGTGGCGATCGGCCATCTGTTCCGCCGTCGCGGTGAAGTCGATCGCGCGATCCGCATGCACCAGGGCTTGGTGGAACGCCGCGACCTCAGCGACCAGCAGCGCGTGCAGGCCCTGCTTGCGCTGGGCGAGGACTACATGCGTTCTGGCCTGCTCGATCGCGCCGAAACCGTGTTCACCGAACTCGCCGCACTCGACCAGCGTGCGCCACTGGCATTGAAGCATTTGATCGGCATCTACCAGTCGGAACGCGATTGGGGCAAGGCGATCGAGAACGCCCAGCGCTACGAAACCGTTACCGGCGAGCCGATGGGCAAGCTGATCGCGCAATTCGAATGCGAGCTCGCCGAGCGCCATCGTTCGACCGGTGACGCCAGCACGGCCCTGCAGGCGGTGACGCGCGCATACGAGGCCGACCCCACCTGTTGCCGCGCCGGCATGATCGAAGGCCGCATCGCCCACGAGCGTGGTGACGACATTGCAGCGATCCGCGCCTGGGAGCGCGCCGCGCGCCACGATTCCGATTTCCTGCCGGAGATCCTGCCGCCGTTGCTCGAATGCTACGAACGCGTCGGCGACGTGTCGGGTGCGCGCGGGTTCCTGAGCGAAATGAGCGAGCACTATCGCGGCGTGGCCCCGGTGCTGGCGTTGACGCGACTGGTCGAGCGCCAGGATGGCATTGGCGCGGCACGCGAATACCTGGCCCAGCAATTGCGCGATCGTCCGTCGGTGCGCGGCGAGGCGGCGCTGATCGACCTCACGTTGAATGATGCTTCGGCCAACAATGAAGCAACGTTGCACAACCTGCGCCAGATCACCGACCAGCTGCTGGTGCGCAATCCCAGCTACCGCTGCAATCGCTGCGGATTCGGCGCACGTTCGCACCACTGGCAATGCCCAAGCTGCAAGGAGTGGGCGACAGTGAAGCCGCTGCTCAACTACGCCGTGGTCTGATGCCGGCGTTCGGCTGGCTGCTGTGCCTGGTCGCTGCCTTGGTCGGCAGCGCATGGGCATTGCGTTACGCGCGCCGCGAGCAGGTGCTCGACCATCCCGAAGAGCGCAGCAACCACGCCATGCCGACCCCGCGCGGCGGCGGCATCGCGATGGTGGCGGTGATGGTGGGCGTGCTGGCATGGATGGCGTTTGCCCATCCCGGCGAACGGCTTGTGTTGCTGGCGATGCTGGCCGGACTGGTGCTGGTCGGTGCGATCGGCTGGCTGGACGACCACCGCCCGGTATCGGCGCGCATCCGCCTCGCCCTGCATGTCCTGGCAGCCATCCTGGTGGCGCTGGCCATGGCCGTGTCTGGTTGGCCGGTCTGGATATCGGTATTGGCCCTGGTGGCGATCCCGGTGCTGGTCAATATCTGGAACTTCATGGACGGCATCGATGGCATCGCCGCGACGCAAGCCATGGCATGGGGGCTGGCCTTGCTGTTGTGGACGCCGGCTGCACTGGCAGGCGGGGTTGGCCTGGCACTGGCAATGGCCTGCCTCGGCTTCCTGCCGTTCAATTTCCCGCGGGCTCGCGTCTTCATGGGAGATGTGGGGAGCGGGGCGCTGGGGCTCCTGGTTGCGGGTAGTGGCCTGCTGCTGGCGCGGGAGCAGGGCAGCGCGGCGCTGGGGAGTCTTTGCGTCCTCGCGCCTTTCCTGGTCGATGCCGGATTGACCTTGCTGCGGCGGATCTGGCGCCGTGAAAACTGGTGGCAGGCACATTCGCAGCACGCTTATCAGCGACTTGCGCGCGCCTGGGGCAATCACGCAGTCGTGACCGCCGTCTATCTATTACTGGCTGCTTCAGGGGCCATTGTGGCCGGGATGTTAAGATTTCAGGAAATCACGGTCACGATTTCGTTCATATTGCTGTGGTATACCGGGCTCGCTGCACTGTGGGGGAGTGCACAGTTTCGGGTTGGTTGAACTTCATGGGAGAGGGTCTTGGCGACAATGCGTGATCGGCTGAATGCATGGTTGCCGAGGGGATTGATCGTCGCCCACGATCTTGCGATTGTCTGGGTGACGTGGGTGGGACTGCACTGGATCCGCTACGGCATCCCGTCGGCAGGACCCATGCCGCCACAGGCCGATTCCTGGTCAACCGAAACCGCCATCGTGCTCCTCGCCCAGGGCTTGGTGTTCTGGCGGGTCGGGCTTTACCGGGGGTTGTGGCGATTCGCCAGCACCCCGGACCTCTGGAACATCCTCAAGGCGGCGGTGGCCGGGATCGTGGTCATCACCATCTCCCTGTTCGTCTACAACCGCCTTGTCGGGGTACCACGCAGCGTGTTGCTGCTCTATCCGTTCGTGCTGGCGGGCCTGCTGGGTGCTCCGCGCCTGCTTTATCGCGCCTGGAAGGATTCCAGCGAGCAGCGCCAGCTTTCGGCGACGGCGACCCGCGTACTCATCCTCGGCGCCGGGCGTGCCGGCGAGCAGCTGGTGCGCGACCTGCGCCGGACCAGTGCCTACCATCCGGTCGGATTCCTGGACGATTCGCCGCAACTGCGCGGCGGCAAGCTGCACGGCATCCCCGTGCTCGGCACGATCAACCAGGCGGCGGACATCGCCCGCAAGACGGCGGCGCGCCTGCTGATCATCGCGATGCCGTCGCTGGACGCGACCTCCATGCAGCGGATCATCACCACCTGCGAGCGCAGTGGACTGCCGTTCCGCATGGTGCCGCGCCTGAAGGACGTGCTGGAAGGTCGTGCTATGCCCGGCCAGCTCAAGGAAGTGGACATCGACGATCTGCTCGGTCGCGAGCCGGTGGTGTCCGACTGGCGTGCGATCCGCGAGTGGCTGGGTGGTCGCTCGGTGCTGGTGACTGGCGCCGGCGGGTCGATTGGCTCGGAACTCTGCCGCCAATGCGCGCGCCAGGGCGCGAAGCGGATCACGCTGCTGGAGTTCGACGAGCTCTCTCTGATGCGGATCCATGCCGAATTGCAGCGCGATTTCGCCTCGATCGAACTGATCCCGATCCTCGGCGATTGCGGTGATCCTGCGGTCGCGCGTCGCGCGCTTGAGCTCTCCAATGCCGATGCCGTGTTCCATGCCGCGGCCTACAAGCAGGTGCCGGTGCTGGAGTCGCAGTTGCGCGAGGCGATCCGCAACAACGCACTGGCATCGCAGACGATGGCAGCGGCCAGCGCCGAGGCCGGCGTCAGCACGTTCATCCTGATCTCCACCGACAAGGCCGTGGATCCGGTCAACGTGCTGGGCGCGAGCAAGCGCCTCGCCGAAATGCTGTGCCAGGCCTATGCAGCCGATTCGCGCACGCACTACATCACCGTGCGGTTCGGCAATGTACTCGATTCGGCGGGCAGCGTGGTGCCGCTGTTCCGCGACCAGATCAACGGCGGCGGTCCGGTGACTGTCACCGATCCGCAGGTCACCCGCTACTTCATGACCATTCCCGAGGCTTGCCTGCTGATCCTGCAGGCGGCGGCCATCGGTTCGCATGAAGCGGTCTACACCCTCGACATGGGCAGCCCGGTGGCGATCCGCCAGCTCGCCGAGCAGATGATCCGTCTCGCCGGCAAGCAGCCGGGGCGCGACATCGCCATCATCTATACCGGCCTGCGTCCCGGCGAGAAGCTGCACGAAACGCTGTTCCATTCCGAAGAACAATACCGCCGCACCGCGCACCCGAAGATCCTCCAGGGCATCGCCAGGCCGGTGGATGTGGCAATGCTGGAAGAACGCAGCCGCGCCATCCGCAAGGCCAGCGACGATTACGATCTCGATGCCCTGATCGGGCTGCTGCGCGACACGGTCCCCGAGTTCGAACCCGAAGCCGCCGATGGTGACGCCGACAACGCGGTCGTGGTGAAATTCCCTTCCCGCGCCAGCCGCCGCTGATCCCCCGAGATCTCATGCGCATACGCACAGCTGTTTTCCCGGTTGCCGGTCTCGGCACCCGTTTCCTGCCCGCGACCAAGACCGTGCCCAAGGAGATGCTGCCGATCGTCGACCGGCCGCTGATCCAGTACGCGGTGGACGAAGCGATCGAAGCAGGCTGCGACACCCTGGTGTTCGTCACCAACCGCTACAAGCATGCGGTTGCCGACTATTTCGACAAGGCCTACGAACTCGAGCAGAAGCTGGAGAAGAGCGGCAAGCAGGAACAGCTCGAGCTGATTCGCAACGTACTGCCGTCGCACGTGCGAGCGGTGTTCGTGACCCAGGCGGAAGCACTCGGACTTGGCCATGCGGTGTTGTGCGCCAAGCCGGTGGTCGGCGATGCGCCGTTCGCGGTGTTGTTGCCGGACGACCTGATCTGGAGTCGCGGGCCGGGGGCATTGAAGCAGATGGCAGACCACGCCGAGGCTTCCGGCGCGAGCGTGATCGCGGTGCAGGATGTTGCGCGTGAACAGACCGGCAGCTACGGCATCGTCGATGCGCCGGCGTTTTCCGGGCGCGCGGGCCGCATCGAGGCGATCGTCGAGAAACCCAAGCCCGCCAATGCGCCGAGCACGCTCGCGGTGGTGGGGCGTTACATCCTCGACCCGCGCATCTTCGGATTGCTGGAAACCACCCGGACGGGTGCCGGTGGCGAGATCCAGCTGACCGATGCCATCGCCAGCCTGCTCAACGAAAAACCGGTCGATGCCTATCGCTTCCAGGGAACCCGTTTCGATTGCGGTACCCACCTCGGCCTGATCGAAGCCACCGTGCGGTATGCGCTCGACCACGAGATCCTGAGCGCGCCCGCGGCGCAGATGATGCAGTTGGCGCTGGACGAAATGGGTGTGACCGAAACTTGAGCGCTTTTGCGCCCGAAGCCGTAGGTCAGTTCGACGAAGACAGCACTTCCAGCAACGCCTCCCCGTAGCGCTCCAGCTTGGCCGCGCCGACTCCGTTGATTCCCGCCAATGCGTTGATGTCTGCGGGCGCGTGCAGCGCGATCTCGCGCAGGGTGGCGTCGTGGAAGATCACGTAGGCCGGGATGTTCTGGCTGCGCGCGCTGTCGCCACGCCACGCGCGCAATGCCTCGAAGCGTCGTTGCGCTTCGTCCGTCAGTGCTGCGGGAATCGATGCGTCGGTGCGGTTGCTGCGCTCCCGGCGCACGGCCTTGCGTGGTGGTTCCATGCGCAGCGAGAGCGTGGTTTCGCCGCGCAGCACCGGGCCGCTGGATGCGCCCAATCGCAAGCTTCCGTAACCGTCGAGGTCGCTTTCCAGCAAGCCCGCAGCCAGCAACTGGCGGAATACGCTGCGCCATTGGCGTGCGTCGAGGTCGCGGCCGATGCCATAGGTGGAAAGCGCATGGTGGCCGAACTGGTGCACGCGCGCGTTGTCGCTGCCGCGCAGGACGTCGATCACATGTCCCGCGCCGAAGCGTTGCCCGGTGCGATACACGCAGGACAGCGCCTTGCGCGCGATTTCGGTGCCGTCGATGCTGGCGGTGGGCGACAGGCAGTTGTCGCAATTGCCGCAGGGTTGCGGGTACTGTTCGCCAAAGTAGGCGAGCAGCGACTGGCGTCGACAGGCGGTTGATTCGCAATAGCCGAGCAGCGCGTCCAGTTTGCGGCGCTCCACCCGCTTGCGCTCGTCGGATGCGTCGGAGCTCTCGATCATCCGTTGCAGCAGCACCGCATCGCCCATGCCGAAACCGAGCCACGCTTCGCTGGGTTCGCCATCGCGACCGGCGCGACCGGTTTCCTGGTAATAGCCTTCCATCGATTTCGGCAAGTCCGTGTGCGCGACGAAACGCACGTCCGGTTTGTCGATGCCCATGCCGAAGGCGATCGTCGCCACCATCACCACGCCATCCTCGCGCAGGAAACGGCGCTGGTGTTCGGCGCGTGTTTCCGCATCCAGGCCGGCGTGGTAAGGCAAGGCATCGATGCCGTGTTCGCGCAACGATTCGGCGGTTGCTTCTACCTTGCGTCGGGACATGCAATAGACGATGCCGCTGGCGCCGCGATGGCGGGCGATCACGTCCATCAGTTGGCGCAGGCCGCCATCCTTGGCTTCGACCATATAGCGGATGTTGGGACGATCGAATGAACTGACGAAATGCCGCGCGTCTTCCAGTTGCAGGCGTTCGGCGATCTCGCGCTGGGTCGGCGCATCGGCGGTGGCGGTGAGTGCGATTCGCGGCACGGCCGGCCAGCGCTCGTGCAAAACGGTCAGCTGGCGATATTCCGGACGGAAATCGTGGCCCCATTGCGAGACGCAGTGCGCTTCGTCGATGGCAAACAGCGCGATCCGCGCCCGGTCGAGCAGGGAGAGGAAGCGCGGGGTGAGCAGGCGCTCCGGCGCGACATAGAGCAGGTCGATGTCGCCGGCGAGCAACGCCTGTTCGACATCGGCAGCCTCTTGCGCCGATTGCGTCGAGTTGAGGAAGGTGGCGCGTACGCCGAGCTGGCGCAACGCGTCCACCTGGTCCTGCATCAGTGCGATCAATGGCGATACCACGATCGCCGTGCCTTCACGCAACAACGCGGGCAGCTGGTAGCACAGCGACTTGCCGCCGCCGGTCGGCATCAGCACCAGCGCGTCACCGCCATCGGCGACGTGGTGGACGATCGCCTCCTGCTCGCCGCGAAACGCCGCGTGGCCGAAGACGTCGCGCAGCAGGGACAAGGCGGAATCAGGCATCGACGGATAGCCTAGCAACAATCCGCCCGGTTCCCGGGCTGCATGTTCCTCAAAGCGCTTCGAAGATTCCCGCAGCGCCCATGCCGGTGCCGATGCACATCGTCACCATGCCGTACTTCTGCTTGTGGCGGCGCAGGCCGTGCACGATGGTCGCGGTGCGGACCGCGCCGGTCGCGCCGAGCGGATGGCCGAGCGCGATCGCGCCGCCGAGCGGATTGATCTTGGACGGATCGAGCTTGCAGTCGCGGATCACCGCCAGCGATTGCGCGGCGAAGGCTTCGTTGAGTTCGATCCAGTCGAGCTGGTCCTGCGTGATGCCTGCCTGGGCCAGCGCCTTCGGGATCGCCGCGATCGGACCGATGCCCATCACTTCCGGGCGCACGCCGGCGACCGAGAAGCTGACAAAGCGTGCAAGCGGGGTGAGGCCGTACTGCTTGATCGCCGCTTCCGACGCCAGCAGCACGCCGGCCGCGCCGTCGCTCATCTGCGAGGAATTGCCGGCCGTGACCGAGCCGCCGAACATGCCGTTGCGGAACACCGGGCGCAGTTTCGCCAGGCCTTCCAGCGTGGTGTCGGCGCGCGGGCCTTCGTCGGTGTCGACGATGCGATCGCGGGTGAGGATGCGGTCGGCGGCGAGATCGGGCAGGTGGCTGACGATGTCGTAGGGCGTGATTTCCTGCTTGAACTCGCCGGCGGCAATCGCCTTCAGGGCCTTCTGGTGCGAAGCCAGCGCGAACGCGTCCTGGTCCTCGCGCGAGATCTTCCATTCCTCGGCGACCTTCTCGGCGGTGATGCCCATGCCGTAGGCGATGGCGACGTTCTCGTCCTTCGCGAACACTTCCGGCGACAGCGCAACCTTGTTGCCCATCATCGGCACCATGCTCATGCTCTCGGTGCCGCCCGCCAGCATCAGGTCGGCGTTGCCGAGGCGGATCTCGTTCGCCGCCAGCGCCACGGCCTGCAGGCCCGATGAGCAGAAACGATTCACCGTCTGCGCGGCCACCGTATTCGGCAGGCCGGCCAGCAGCACGCCGATGCGCGCCACGTTCATGCCTTGCTCGCCTTCCGGCATCGCGCAGCCGATGATGGCGTCGTCGATGCGCGAGAGATCGATGCCCGGCGCCTGCTCGACCACCGACTTCAGCACATGCGCGAGCATGTCGTCGGGACGGGTGTTGCGGAACATGCCCTTGGGCGCCTTGCCCACGGGCGTGCGGGTGGCGGCGACGATATAGGCGTCTTGTACTTGCTTGGTCATTGTCTTGTCCTTGTCGTCGCGATCAGTTGCGGAGCGGCTTGCCGTTCTTGAGCATGTAGGCGATGCGTTCCTGGGTCTTGGGCTGCTGCGCCAGTTCGACGAAGTGCTTGCGTTCCAGGCGGATCAGCCAGTCCTCGTCCACCACGCTGTTGCGATCGACGTTGCCGCCGCAGAGGATGGTGGCGATGCGGGTGGCGATCTCCTCGTCGTACGGGCTGATGAAGCGACCCTCGGACATGTTCACCAGCATCATCCGGAACGTGGCGATGCCGACGTCGCCGGCGACGCGGATGTTGCGCGCGGGCAGCGGCGGGCGATAGCCGGCATCAGCCAGTGCGCGCGCTTCCGCCTTGGCGATGTGCAGCAATTCGTAAGCGTTCATCACCACGCGATCGCCGGCACGCATCAGGCCGAGCTCCTTGGCTTCCATCGCCGAGGTCGATACCTTAGCCATGGCGACGGTCTCGAACACCTTCTTCAGCTCGGCGAAGACGTCACCGTTCGCACCTGCCGCCTGCGAGGCGCGCAACGCGAATTCCTTGAGGCCGCCACCGGCCGGCAACAGGCCGACGCCGGCTTCGACCAGGCCGATGTAGCTTTCGAGATGCGCAACGGTTTTGGCACTGTGCATCTGGAATTCGCAGCCGCCACCGAGCGCGAGTCCGCGCACCGCAGCGATCACCGGCACCAGCGAATACTTGATCGCCTGGCTGCTGGCCTGGAAGTTGGCGACCATCGACTCGAACGCATCGACCTTGCCGGCCTGCAGCAGGCCGAGCGCACCGGCGAGATCGGCGCCGGCGGAGAAGGGTTCCTTCGCCTGCCAGATCACCATGCCCTTGAAGTCCTTCTCGGCACGACGCACGGCTTCCTGGATGCCGTCGAGCACGAAGTCGTTCACCGTGTGCAGCTTGGTCTTGAAGCTGAGCACGGCGATGTCGCCATCGTCGCTGTCGCGCCACATGCGCACGCCGTCGTTCTCCCACACGGTCTCGCCGGTGGGGAAGCGTTCGCCCAGCATCGGATCGGGGAAGCGCTGGCGCTTGTAGACCGCGAGCGATGAACGCGGAACGTCGGAATTGCTGCTCGGGCTGTAGCTGCCATCGGCGGCGTAGACGCCATCACGCTGCAGCACCCATTCGGGCAGCGGCGCGTTGCTCATCGCCTTGCCGGCAGCGATGTCGTCGGCGATCCACTGCGCCACCTGCTTCCAGCCTGCGGCCTGCCAGGTTTCGAACGGGCCGAGCGACCAGCCGTAGCCCCAGCGGATCGCCTGGTCGACGTCGCGCGCGGTATCGGCGATGTCCTTCAGGTGGTAGGCGCTGTAGTGGAACAGGTCGCGGAAGCAGGCCCAGAGGAATCGCGCCTGCGGATGATCGCTGGCGCGCAACGCCGCGAACTTCTTCGCCGGATCCTTTTCCTTGAGGATTTCGATCACGGCGGGCTCCGCGACCGGATTCGCCGGCACGTAATCCTGTTTGGCGAGATCGACGACCAAGATGTCCTTGCCGGCCTTGCGGAAAATGCCGGCGCCGGTCTTCTGCCCGAGCGCGCCTTTCTCGATCAGCGCCTTCAGCCACGCCGGCGGCGCGAAGTACTGGTGCCATGGATCATTCGGCAACGTATCGGCCATGGTCTGGATCACGTGCGCCATGGTGTCGAGGCCAACCACGTCGGCCGTGCGATAGGTCGCCGACTTCGGGCGGCCGACCAGCGGGCCGGTCAGCGCATCGACGACGTCGAAGCCGAGCTTGAACTGCGCGGTGTGGTGCATCGTCGCCAGGATCGAGAACACGCCGATGCGATTGCCGATGAAGTTCGGGGTATCGCGCGCGATCACCACGCCCTTGCCGAGATAGGTGGTGAGGAAGGTTTCAAGGCCTTCGACCACCCATTTTTCGGTGTGCCTGGCCGGGATCAGTTCGGCAAGATGCATGTAGCGTGGCGGATTGAAGAAGTGCACGCCGCAGAAACGGTGGCGCATTTCTTCGGGCAGCACGTCGCTCAGGGTATTGATGCCGAGGCCCGAGGTGTTCGATGCCAGCACCGCATGCGCGGGCACGAACGGCGCGATCTTCTTGTAGAGATCCTGCTTCCAGTCCATCCGTTCGGCGATGGCCTCGATGATCAGGTCGCAGCTCTTGAGCTGGTCGAGCCCGGTTTCGTAGTTGGCGGCGACGATCGCCTCGGCCAGCGACTTGCTGGCCAGCGGCGCCGGTGACAGCTTGGCGAGATTGGCGATCGCCTTCTGGACGATGCCGTTCTTGTCGCCTTCCTTCGCGGGCAGGTCGAACAGCACGGTATCAACGCCGGCATTGACCAGCTGGGCAGCGATCTGCGCGCCCATGACGCCTGCGCCGAGGACGGCGACGCGGCGGACGAGTAGGGGATTCGACATCGGGGAACTCCTTGGGAGCGAATTTGGAAGGGGAGCGGGTATCAGGCGCGCAGGCCGGCGGCCGCGAATTCGATCAGGTGGCGGGCCGCGTCCTGCAGGTGTTCCTTCTCGGAACGATGGTTGGGGCGGCGGATCAGGCCGAAGTCGGCCATGGCATAGGTCAGTGCGCCGGCAACGAAGTCGAGGCGCCAGTACAGCTCGTCCTTGGGCAGCTTGGGCAGGCAATGCGCCAGCTCCTGGGCGAAGCCGCGGAGGACATGGCCGTAGCGAGTGGAGACGAAGTCGCGCAGTCCGGCGTTCTGCTCGGCATAGGCGCGCGCGAGGATGCGCACGAAGGCGGCGCCCTGGCGATCCTGGGCCATCGCCAGCGGCGGCTCGATGAAGGCAGCCAGCACCGGTTCGAGTTCGCCCGGGTGTTCCTTGCGGGCGCGTTCGAGCCGGGCGAGGCGGGCGGCGCTCATCTCGTCCATGCGCCGGCGAAACACCTCGTTGACCAGGTTTTCCTTGCTGCCGAAGTGGTAATTGACGGCGGCGATGTTGACGTCGGCCTTGCCGGTGACTTCGCGCAATGAGGTGCCGGCGAAACCGTTGAGGGCGAACAACGTCTCAGCGGCGTTGAGAATGCGATCCTTGGTATTGAACTGGGTCACGGCCATGGCAACACTCGATTGAAACAATCACTTGAATGTGCCGGAAAGATTGAGCGCCGTCAACGCCTGGAAGTGCAAGAAGGTGTCAACAAAGTTAGAATATTTCGGGGAAACCTCTCTAAGTCCGCGTGTGGATGCGGATTTTTCATGCTAGCCTCGGCCGGGCTCGAATCCGGCCTTCCAATTTTCGGAGAACCGTGATATGGCGCTGGAGCGCACTCTTTCCATCATCAAGCCCGATGCCGTTGCCAAGAACGTGATCGGCGAGATCTATACCCGTTTCGAAAAAGCCGGCCTCAAGGTCGTCGCCTCGAAGATGAAGCAACTGTCGAAGCAGGAAGCCGAAGGCTTCTACGCCGTGCATCGCGAGCGCCCGTTCTTCGGCGCGCTGGTCAACTTCATGATTTCCGGCCCGGTGATGATCCAGGCGCTGGAAGGCGAAAATGCAGTCACCAAGAATCGTGACCTGATGGGCGCGACCAATCCGAAGGAAGCGGCCGCCGGCACCATCCGCGCCGACTTCGCCGATTCGATCGACGCCAATGCCGTGCATGGTTCGGATTCGCTGGAGAACGCCGCGATCGAAATCGCGTACTTCTTCCCGGCGACGGACGTCTACGCACGCTGAGCGACATGCAGAACCTCCTCGAACTCGATCGCGAAGGTTTGGAGCGCTTCTTCGTCGAAGTCCTCGACGAGAAGCGTTTCCGCGCGCATCAGGTGATGAAGTGGGTGCACCATCGCCACGTCACCACCTTCGAGGAAATGACCGATCTCGGCAAGGCACTCCGCGCCAAGCTGGAGCAGCATGCCGAGATCGTCGTTCCCAATACCCTGTTCGACAAACCGTCGACCGACGGCACCCACAAGTGGCTGCTCGGCATGGATGGTGGCAATGCCATCGAAACGGTCTATATCCCCGACAAGGGCCGCGGCACGCTGTGCGTGTCCTCGCAGGTGGGTTGCGCGCTGAACTGCACGTTCTGCTCGACCGCGACCCAGGGCTTCAATCGCAACCTCTCCACCGCCGAGATCATCGGCCAGGTGTGGGTGGCGGCGCGCCATCTCGGCAACGTCCCCCATCGCGAACGCCGCCTCACCAACGTGGTGATGATGGGCATGGGCGAGCCGCTGATGAATTTCGACAACGTCGTGCGCGCGATGAGCGTGATGCGCGACGACCTCGGTTACGGTCTTGCCAACAAGCGGGTGACGCTGTCGACCGCCGGCCTCGTGCCGATGATCGACCGCCTCGCCGTCGAGAGCGACGTATCGCTGGCGGTGTCGTTGCACGCGCCGTTCGACGAGCTGCGCAACGAACTCGTCCCGCTCAACAAGAAATACGACATCGAGACGCTGATGGATTCCTGCGTGCGCTATGCGCTGCGCAAGAAGGGCGAGTCCGTCACCTTCGAATACACGCTGATGCGCGGGGTCAACGACCAGCCCGAGCATGCGCGCGAACTGGTGCACCTGATGCGCGACTTCGATCGCCGCGTGCAGATGAAGGATGCCGCCAAGGTCAACCTGATCCCGTTCAACCCGTTCCCGGGCACGCGTTACGAGCGCTCGAACGCCGACGACATCCGTGCGTTCCAGAAGGTGTTGAACAATGCGGGACTGGTCGCGCCACTGCGGCGCACGCGTGGTGACGACATCGACGCCGCCTGCGGCCAGCTGAAGGGGCAGGTGCTCGATCGCACCCGCCGCCAGGCCGAGCACAAGAAGCGCCTCGAAGCGCAGGGAGGCTTCGATGCGGTGGCGTAATGGCGCGCTGCTGGCCGGCGTGCTCGCGCTTTTGTCGCTGGCCGGCTGCAATCGATTGACGTTCGTCAAGCCGAACATGAAGAAGATCAAGACCGAGCAGGTTCGTGAGCTTCCCGATGTCCGTGACAGCGCAGCGGACCGCCAGCGCATGGCGCAGGCGGATGCATTGCAGCTGGCCGGGAACCGCCTGCAGGCAGGTGACCTCGACGCTGCCGAGAAGGGGGCGAAGGGCGTGCTGGCGTCCGATCGCGGCAACGTCTCCGCGATGACCATCCTTGCGCTGGTCGAGCAGCATCGCGGTCGCATTGCCGATGCCGGGGGCTGGTTCAAGCGCGCCGCCGAGCAATCGAAATCGGGCCCGGCGGAGTGGGGCAACTACGGCACGTGGCTGTGCGAAGCCAACCAGCCGGCGGAATCGTTGCAGTGGCTCGATCGTTCACTGGCCTATCCCGATGCGATCGATCTCGCAGGGATGCGCGCCAATGCCGGCAAGTGCGCGCTGCGCGCCGGCCAGGCGGAACGCGCCGAACGCGATCTTCGCGCGGCACTCGAACTCTCGCCGTCGAATGCGGTGGCTTTGGATGGCATGGCCCAGCTGATGTTCGTGCGCGGTCGCATGCTGGAAGCGCGCGCTTTCTCCGAACGTCGCCTCGCGCTTGGCGCGCCGACCGCGGAAATTCTCGGCCGTGCCGCCGACATCGAAACACGCCTGGGCGACCAGGCTGCAGCCAGTCGTTACCGCCAGCGGATGGCACAGGAATTCCCGAACGCTACTCCCAACGTCAGGGGAAATTGAGCAATGCAAGACGATCAATTCCAGTTTGCTGCGACCATGTCGGCGACCGCGGAGCATGGGGCGCTGTTGCGAACCGCGCGCAAGGCGCAGGGCATGACGCTCGAAGAGGCGGCGCAACGCACGCGCATCCCGATGCGCACGCTTGATGCGCTGGAGTCCGGAGAGTGGGAGCGTGCCGGAGCCGGCGTATTCGTGCGCGGCCAGTTGCGCAGTTACGGTCGCCTGCTCGGTCTCGATACCTCGGGCTGGATGGAAGAAGCGCCGGCGGTCGAGCCGCCGAAACTGGTCAGCCACCAGCGCACCCCGATGGCGCAGCGCTTCGTCGACGAAATCGGCCGCAAGCTGGTTTATGTGGTGATCACCCTGACCATCGGCATCCCGGTGTGGTTGATGGCGACGCGTTCGCCGGTCGCGAGCTTGCCGGGTGAAACCGCCAGCCTGGAAGTGCCGAGGACCGTGGCATCGACCCCGGTGCAACCCGCTGCCCAGGCGCAGGGTGCGCAACAACCCCAGCACCAGCAGGCGGTGGCGATGGCGTCGATGGCCCCTGTGCCGGGGCAGGCGGGCGTTCCCGCGGCCGCGCTCAGCATCCGCTTCGATGGCGAAAGCTGGATGCAGGCCTACGCCCCGGACGGCAGCGTGATCGAGAAGGGTCTGGTCAAGGCGGGCGAATCACGCAGTTTCGCTTCCGGTCAGCTGGGCCGCATTACGCTCGGCAACGCCAGTCAGTTGCATGTCGAGCATGCCGGCCAGGCCGTCGACCTGACGCCCTACATCCGATCGGATGTCGCGCGCTTTGCGGTATCCTCTGACGGCACGCCGGGCTCGGTCTCCAACTGAGCAGGCGCAAGCCGAAAGACAACCGATCCGCAATTGTTCCGCGCTGTGCGCGGTGGTGAACCCGCATGGCAATGGATGAACTCCTAAACGAACACGAACAGGGCGAACGCGTCCGCTCCTGGCTGCAGAAGAATGCCGGCAGCCTGATCGGCGGCGTCGCCGTCGGCATCGCGATCATCTCCGGATGGCAATGGTGGGGCAACCGCCAGCACGGCCAGCAGATGCACGATGCCGAGCAGTACGAAGCGTTGGTCAGCGAAGCCAACAATGACGTCGGCAAGCTGTCCGCCGGCCTCGGCAAGCTGAAGGCCGACTCCATGTATGGCGCGCTGGCGCGCATGCAGCTGGCGAAGGCCCAGGTCGATGCCGGCAAGCCACAGGACGCGCTGGCGACGTTGCGCGCGATCCAGGCTGGCGACAGCGGCCTGGCCGATGTCATCAACGTCCGCATCGGCCGCCTGCTGGTCGAGACCGGAAAGCCCGCCGACGCCGTCACGCTGCTGGGCAAGGCGACCTCGTCTGGTGCGCTGGAAGTCGTCGGCGACGCCCAGGCGAAGCTCGGCAAGCCGCAGGACGCCCAGGCGACCTACAAGCGCGCACTGACCACGCTGGAAGTGGGCAGCCCCGAGCGCACGATCGTCGAACTCAAGCTGGCCGATGTCGGCGGCGCACCATGACCGTGAGGTTCCCCGGAATGATCTCCCGCACGTCCCTGATCCGTGCCACCACCGTCCTGGCCTGCGTGCTCGCCTGCCTGGTAGTTGTGAGCGGCTGCCAGACCACCAAGAACCTGTTCAAGGGCAAGGGCGGGGACAAGGATCCCAAGCCGGCCAAGCTGGTTGAATTCGCACCGAGCGCGACCGTCAGCAAGTTGTGGTCGATCAATGTCGGCAAGGGCGAGAAGAGCATCGGCACGCGCCAGCATCCGGCCATCGCCGACGGCCACGTCTATGCCGCGGCCGGCCTCGGTGGCGTCGATGCCATCGACCTGCAGACCGGCAAGGTGCAGTGGACCTATCGCCCCAAGGAACGCAAGGACAAGAAGACCACCAGCTTCAGTGGCGGCCCCGGTGTCGGCAGCGGCCTGGTGGTGGTGGGTACGCTCGAGGGTGACGTGATCGCGCTTGACCAGGCCACAGGCACGGAAAAGTGGAGCGGCAAGCTGCTCAATGAAATCCTCGCCGCGCCGGCGATCGGCAATGGCGTGGTGGTGGTGCATTCCAATGATGGCAAGGTCACCGCCTTCGACGCCGCGACCGGCGAGAAGCGTTGGACCTGGTCGTCGGAGCCGGTGCCGCTCAGCGTGCGTGGCAACTCCACGCCGGTGATCGGGCCCGGCTATGTTTTCGTTGGCACCGATGGCGGCAAGCTGGTTGCGTTGTCGCTGACCGACGGTGGTTTGCTGTGGGAAACCACGGTGGCCGATGCCGATGGCCGCAGCGACATTGCGCGCATGAACGATTCCGATGGTGCCCCGGTGATGGAAGGCAACGTGCTCTACGCCTCCAGTTACAAGCCACGCACGATCGCCGTGGACGCGCCGAGCGGCCAGCTGATGTGGGTGCAGGAACACGGTGGCGTCGGTGGCATCGGCATCAGCAGCGATCGCGCCGTGGTGTCCGACAGCAAGGACATCGTCTGGGGCATGGACCGCAACAGTGGTGCGCCGATGTGGCAGCAGAACGGTTTCACCCTGCGCAATATCTCGGCGCCGGTGGTGCAGGGCGGTTATGCGGTGGTCGGTGACTACAAGGGCTACCTGCACTGGCTGAAGCTCGCCGATGGCCAGCTTGCTGCACGCACCCGCATGACTTCCAAGGCGATCGCCGCGCAGCCTGTGGTGTCCGAGGACGGCGTGCTGGTCGCCCAGGACATCGACGGCAATATCGCCGCCTTCCGCGTCAGTCCGTAATGCCATGTTGCCGACGGTAGCGCTCGTAGGCCGCCCCAACGTCGGCAAATCCACGCTGTTCAATGCGTTGACGCGCAGTCGCGACGCGCTGGTCCATGACCAGCCGGGCGTGACACGCGATCGCAATTACGGCGTTTGCCGCGCCAATCCCGAACGGCCGTTCGTGGTGGTCGACACCGGAGGCATCGCCGGCGAGGACGAAGGCCTGGCCGGCGCCACTGCGCGCCAGGCGCGTGCCGCCGCGGCGGAAGCCGATCTCGTGCTGTTCGTGGTCGATGGCCGCGAAGGGCCTTCGGCGCTCGATGACGAAATCCTCGGATGGCTGCGCAAGACCGCGCGGCCGACCCTGTTGATCGTCAACAAGGTCGACGGCATCGACACCCAGGCCGCGCTCAACGAATTCGCACGCTACGGTTTTGCTGATGTGATCGCGACGGCGGCCTCGCATCGTTCCGGCATCGACGAACTCCTCGACGAGGTGTATCCGCGCTTGCCGGAAGCCGGGCAAGGCGAAGCGCTGGATTCCGATCCCGAGCGCGTCCGCATCGCCTTCGTGGGCCGCCCCAATGTCGGCAAGTCGACGCTGGTGAACCGCATCCTCGGCGAGGAGCGGATGATCGCCTCCGACGTGCCGGGCACGACGCGCGATTCGGTGTCCATCGACATGGAACGCGACGGCCGCAAATACCGCCTGATCGATACCGCCGGCCTGCGTCGTCGTTCCAAGGTCGAGGAAGCGGTCGAGAAATTCTCGGTGGTGAAGACGCTGCAGGCGATCGAGCAATGCCAGGTCGCGGTGCTGATGCTCGACGCGACCGAAGGCGTGACCGACCAGGATGCAACGGTGCTCGGTGCCGTGCTCGATGCCGGGCGCGCGCTGGTGATCGTCATCAACAAGTGGGACGGCCTCAGTACCTACCAGCGCGAGCAGGCGGAAACGCTGCTGGCGCGCAAGCTCAGCTTCGTCGAATGGGCGCAATCGGTGCGCATCTCGGCACTGCATGGTTCCGGCCTGCGTGAACTGTTCCGCGCCATCCATCGCGCGCACGCCTCGGCCAATCGCGAATTCGGCACCAGCGAGGTCACCCAGGCGATCGAAGCTGCTTATGCCGCCAATCCGCCGCCGGTGGTGCGCGGCCACGTCGCCAAGCTGCGCTTCGCCCATCCGGGCGGCGCGAATCCGCCGACCTTCATCATCCACGGCACGCGCCTGAAGACCCTGAGCGAGACCTACCGGCGCTATCTCGAGAATTTCTTCCGCAAGCGCTTCAAGTTGATCGGCACGCCGGTACGTTTCGTTTTCAAGGAAAACGACAATCCGTACAAGGACAAGAAGAACGTGCTGAGCGAGCGCCAGCTCGCCAAGCGCCAGCGGATGATCCGCCACATCAAGCGCAACGAATGACCGTCGAGCGCATCACGCCGGAGGTCGCCTTGCGGCGGGTTCGCGCGGGTGTTGTGCTGGTGGATGTGCGCTCTTCCGACGAACGCGCACTGGGCATGGCCGAAGGCGCGCAGGGCATCGTCTCCGCGGAATTGCTTGAAACCGCTGCGGAACGATTCCCGGACACGTCTTCCGAACTGATCCTGATCTGCCAGCGCGGCACGCGTTCGCTTGCGGCGGCGGAAGCGTTGTTCGCGCGTGGTTACCTCAACATCGCATCGATCGATGGCGGCACCGAGCGTTGGCAGGCGGAAGCTTTGCCGATGCAGGAGAGGGCGGAGGACGACGATTTCCTCGATCGCTATTCGCGTCAGATCCGTTTGCCGCAGGTCGGCCTCGAAGGCCAGAAGAAGCTGCAGGCCGCGACGATCACGGTGGTCGGTGCCGGTGGCCTCGGTTCGCCGGCGGCGTTCTACCTTGCGGCAGCCGGCGTTGGTCGCCTGCGCATCGTCGATGACGACGTGGTCGATCGCAGCAACCTGCAGCGCCAGATCCTGCACACCAACGACCGCATCGGTGACGCCAAAGCGGCTTCGGCGCAGCAGACGCTGTCGGCGCTGAATCCGCGCACGCAGATCGAGGCTGTCGAGTTGCGCGTCGTCGAATCGAATGTCGATGCCCTGATCGCCGATGCCGACGTGGTGATCGACGGCGCCGACAATTTCCCGGTGCGCCATGTCCTCAACGATGCCTGCCTGCGCCTTGGCAAGCCGCTGGTTTACGGCGCGGTGCAGCGCTTCGAAGGACAGGTGGGCGTGTTCGATGCCGGACGCCATCGCGGTGTCGCGCCGTGCTATCGCTGCCTGTTCCCGGAGGCGCCGACCGATGCACCAAATTGCGCGGAAGCGGGCGTACTCGGCGTGTTGCCGGGCGTGGTGGGGATGCTGCAGGCCACCGAGGCGATCAAGCTGATCCTCGGCATCGGTGCGCCGCTGACCGGGCGCCTGCTGGCCTTCGACGCGCTGTCGATGCGTTTCCGCGAGACACGGATTCCGGTCGATCCGGAATGCCCCGCTTGTGGGCGATAATGCGCGTCTGCATCCCCCGACGATTCCCGAATGACGGCACGCATCCTCGACGGCAAACGCATCGCCGACACCCTGCTTGACGAGCTGAAACTGCAGGTCGATGCACGCGTCGCTGCTGGCAAGTCGCGCCCGGGGCTGGCGGTGGTGCTGGTCGGTGGTGATCCCGCTTCACAGAGCTACGTGCGCAACAAGCGCCGCGCCGCAGCCAAGGTCGGCATCCAGGCCTTCGATCACGACTTGCCGGAAGGCACGACCGAAGCCGAATTGCTTGTGCTGATCGACAAGCTCAACGCCGATCCGCAGGTGCATGGAATCCTGGTCCAGCTGCCGCTGCCGGGCATTCCCGATGCCACCCGCCTGATCGAACGCATTCGCCCCGACAAGGACGTGGACGGCTTCCATCCTGCCAATGTCGGCCACCTGGTATTGCGCCAGTTCGGCCTGCGCCCATGCACGCCGCGCGGCATCACCACGCTGCTGGCCTGGACCGACAGGCCGGTGCGCGGCCAGAGCGCGACCATCGTCGGCGTCTCCAACCACGTTGGCCGGCCAATGGCGCTGGAATTGATGATCGCCGGCTGCACGGTGACCAGCTGCCACAAGTTCACCCCGCCCGAAGTGCTGGAAAACGCGGTGCGTGGCGCCGACATCCTGGTGGTCGCGGTGGGCCGTCCGGCGCTGATCCCGGGCGAGTGGGTGAAGCCCGGCGCGGTGGTGATCGATGTCGGCATCAACCGCCTCGATGACGGGCGCCTGGTCGGCGACGTCGGCTTCACCGCAGCCTCGGAACGGGCCAGCTGGATCACCCCGGTTCCGGGCGGTGTTGGGCCGATGACGGTGGCAACCCTGATGCAGAACACTTTGGAAGCCGCAAACGCGCTACAATGACTCGCTTCCCAAGGCACCCGGACCGACCATGCTCCGCATCCTGGCCGAAGCACTGACCTACGACGATGTTTCCCTCGTCCCCGCCCATTCGCTCCTGTTGCCCAAGGATGTGTCGCTGGCGGCGAACCTCACCAACAAACTGCGCCTGAACCTGCCGATTGTTTCGGCGGCGATGGACACCGTGACCGATGCGCGACTCGCCATCGCCATGGCGCAACTCGGCGGCATCGGCATCCTCCACAAGAACATGAGCGTCGCCGAACAGGCGGCCAGCGTGCGCCGGGTCAAGAGCTTTGAATCCGGGATCATCCGCGAACCGTTCACCGTGCATCCGGAAACCACGATCGGCGAAGTGTTGAAGCTGACGCGGGCGCGCAATATTTCCGGCGTGCCGGTGGTCGACGAGAACGGCCACCTGGCCGGCATCGTCACCGGGCGCGACCTGCGCTTCGAGCGCAAGCTTGACGATCCGGTGCGCCACGTCATGACCAAGCGCGATCGCCTGATCACGGTGCAGGAAGGCGCCAGCGACGAGGAAGTGCTGGAGAAGCTGCATCGCAACCGCATCGAGAAGGTGCTTGTGGTGAACGATGACTTCGCCCTGCGTGGACTCATCACCGTCAAGGACATCCAGAAGAAGCGTGACAACCCGAGCGCCGCCTACGATCGCGACGGCCAGTTGCTGGTTGGGGCGGCGGTCGGCGTCGCAGGCGATACCGAGCAGCGCATCGAGGCGCTGGTCGAGGCCGAGGTCGACGTGATCATCGTCGATACCGCGCACGGTCATTCGCAGTTCGTTGTCGATCGCGTGGCCTGGGCCAAGAAGAAGTATCCGAACCTGCAGGTGATCGGCGGCAACATCGTCACCGGCGACGCCGCGCTGGCGTTGCTCGACGCGGGCGCGGATGCGGTGAAGGTCGGCGTCGGTCCCGGTTCGATCTGCACCACGCGCGTGGTCGCGGGCGTCGGCGTGCCGCAAGTCACCGCGATCTCGATGGTTGCCGAGGCGTTGCAGGATCGCATCCCGTTGATCGCCGACGGCGGCATTCGCTATTCCGGGGATCTCGGCAAGGCGCTGGCAGCCGGTGCTTCGACCATCATGATCGGTGGCCTGTTCGCCGGTACCGAGGAGTCGCCGGGCGAAACCGAACTGTTCCAGGGGCGCAGCTACAAGAGCTATCGCGGCATGGGCTCGCTGGCGGCGATGGAGAAGGGATCGAAGGATCGCTATTTCCAGGACGCGTCCGACGCCGACAAGCTGGTGCCGGAAGGCATCGAAGGTCGCGTGCCGTATCGCGGTCCGCTCGCGGCAGTCGTCCACCAGCTCGCGGGTGGTTTGCGCGCGACGATGGGTTACGTCGGCTGCGCGACCGTCGAGGACATGCGCAAGAAGCCGCAGTTCGTGAAGGTGTCGAACGCGGGCCAGCGCGAAAGCCACGTCCACGACGTGCAGATCACCAAGGAACCGCCGAACTATCGGGCCAGCTGATCGATCCATGCAAAGGGAGCCGCAAGACTCCCTTTGTTGTTTTCACCATAGACAAATAGCCATCGCATGACTGACCTGCACAGCGACAAGATCCTCATCCTCGACTTCGGCGCGCAGTACACCCAGCTGATCGCGCGGCGCATCCGCGAAATCGGCGTGTACTGCGAGATCTGGGCCTGGGATCATGATCCCGCCGAGATCGCCGCGTTCGGCGCGAAAGGCATCATCCTCTCGGGCGGCCCGGAATCGACCACCGAAGCGAATTGCCCGGCCGCGCCACGGCAGGTGTTCGATGCGGAGGTGCCGCTGCTCGGCATCTGCTACGGCATGCAGACGCTGGCGGTGCAACTGGGTGGCGGAACCGAAGCCGGCAACCAGCGCGAGTTCGGTCACGCGCAATTGCAGTTCACCGGCGACGACGTGCTGATGCAGGCGCTGGCCAGCGTCACCGACGGCAACAACGTGTGGATGAGTCACGGCGACCATGTTTCCAAGGCGCCGCCGGGATTCCACGTCACCGCGAAGACCGATCGCCTCGGCATCGCCGCGTTCGCCGACGACCAGCGTCGTATCTACGGCGTGCAGTTCCATCCGGAAGTCACCCACACCCGTGGCGGCGAAGCACTGCTGCGCAAGTTCGTGGTCGATGTCTGCGGCTGCAAGACGCTGTGGACATCCGCCAACATCATCGAGGACCAGATCGCGCGCGTGCGCGAACAGGTCGGTTCCGACGAAGTGATCCTCGGCCTGTCCGGCGGCGTCGATTCGTCCGTCGTCGCGGCGTTGCTGCATCGTGCGATCGGCGACCAGCTCACCTGCGTCTTCGTCGACACCGGCCTGCTGCGCTGGCAGGAAGGCGACCAGGTGATGGAGATGTTCGCGCGCAACATGGGCGTCAAGGTGGTGCGCGTGAATGCCGCCGATCGCTACTTCGACAAGCTCAAGGGCGTCGAGGATCCGGAAGCCAAGCGCAAGATCATCGGAAACCTGTTCATCGAGATCTTCGATGAAGAGTCGAACAAGCTGAAGAACGCCAAGTGGCTGGCGCAGGGCACGATCTATCCGGACGTGATCGAATCGGCCGGCAGCAAGACCGGCAAGGCGCACGTGATCAAGAGCCACCACAACGTCGGTGGTTTGCCGGAAGACATGAAGCTCGGGTTGGTCGAGCCGCTGCGTGAACTGTTCAAGGACGAAGTGCGTCGCCTCGGCGTCGAGCTCGGACTGCCGCGCGAGATGGTCTATCGCCATCCGTTCCCGGGCCCGGGCCTGGGCGTGCGCATCCTCGGCGAAGTGAAACGCGAATACGCCGAGCTGCTGGCGCAGGCCGACCACATCTTCATCGACGAACTGCGCAAGGCCGACCTCTACGACATGACCAGCCAGGCGTTCGCGGTGTTCCTGCCAGTGAAGTCGGTGGGCGTGGTCGGTGACGCCCGCGCCTACGAATGGGTGATCGCCTTGCGCGCGGTCGAGACCATCGACTTCATGACCGCGCACTGGGCGCACCTGCCGTACGACTTCCTCGGCACGGTGTCGAACCGCATCATCAACGAATTGCGTGGCGTGTCGCGCGTGGTCTACGACATCAGCGGCAAGCCACCGGCAACCATCGAGTGGGAGTGAGCGGGTTACATTCCGCACACATCCTTGCCGTGACCCGCTGCGTGGAATTCCAACAGCATGCCGAGATCGTCGCGCGTCGGCGCGAGGAATGACTGGCCGAACGTTCCGCTGTAGCGCTTCACGGAATGTTCGTAACCGCGTTCGACCACTCGTTGCGCGCGGCCGAGATCGGCAACGGCCACGCTCGCGCCGATGATCTGGGGCCCGCCCGCCTGCAGGGCATCGGCGGCGATTCCCGCGCCATCGGGTTGCAGCAGCAGGATCGCCTTGTCGCCAACGTTCACGCAGACGCCGCGCGCCGCGATTTCCGGCAAGCGGACCGGCTTGCTGTCCTTCAGGCCCAGTGCCGCCAATTGCGCACGATCACGCTCGGCATCGGCGGACAGCAGCCAGTAGGCGGTGAGCGCGCGGGCACCGTTGGGATGCACGCGCGCGGCCTGCCAGTCGCCGGGTGCGGGCGTTGCGCTGAGATCGGGCGCCCACGCCTTGTCATAGTCGATCAGGAACAGATTGCTCGACAGCGGCTGTTTTTCGAACGCGAACAAGCGCCAGCCGGTGCGGCCATTTGCCATCTTCGGGCCATCGAACACCGTAGTGGGTGACCAGCCGAGCGCGGCGACGGCATCGTGCATGCGATCGAGCGCAGGCGTGCGCAAGCCCAGCGTGCGCGAACCGGCGGCACCTTTCAGCGAAACCTGATCGGCTTGTGCGCCCGGATCGAGCTCGGGATTCGCGCGGGTCATGCCGAGCAATTCGATGTAACTGCCGTCGGCGAAACGCACGTAGCGATTGGCGAGGCCGGCGGGATCGCGGCCCGGCGTCGCCTGGAACCCGAGCTTGACGGTCATGTCCGCGCTGACCTGCTCGATGCTGCGGCCCCACAGCAGGAAGTGGTCGACGGAAGTCGCCGGCATCTGCTGGCGAGCTGGCGTCGCGGATCGGGCGGGAGTGCTGGTGCTGGCGGCAAGCACGAGCGCGGTGGCGAGGAGGAACGAACGCATGCGGATCTCCAGGGGATCGATGCCGCATTCTGCGGCGCGGATATCCATGGCAGCGATAACCTCGGAGGTCATGGCCATCCGGACACGGGGAGTGAACAAGTCCTCGGGTAAGCTCGGCGCGCTTGCTGGAGATCCCTTCGCCTGACCACTGGGAGAGTCGCATGAACGACACCGAACAACCGCGGCAGGGAGGCTGGATCGTCCCGGCGTATGGAGTCGTATTGATCCTGCTCGGATTGCCCCTGGTCGCAGGCGGGGTATGGCTGGCCCGGCTCGGCGGCTCCTGGTATTACCTGATCGCGGGTGCCCTGCTGGTCATCTCCGGCGGGCTCATCTTCCGGCGCCGGTTCGCGGGAATCTGGTTGTTTGCGCTCGGCTTTGTCGGCACGCTGGTTTGGGCCTATGCGGAAGTGGGTGCGCAGTTCTGGCCATTGGTGCCACGCCTGTCGCCGTGGCTGGTGCTGGGTGTGGTGACAGCCCTGGTCGCGCCGAAGCTGCGGTCCTCCGTGCGTTTTGCAGGATGGACGGTAGCCGCGGTGCTGGCCATCGCCAGCGTGGCCGGATTCGCCGGGATGTTTTCCGAGCATGGCGAAATCATCGGTACGGCGGCGCTCGCGCCGATCAGGGCGGGTGATGCGCAATCGCAACGCAACGAGCGCTGGCAGTATTACGGACGCACGCTCGACGGTCATCGGTTCGCGCCCTTCGACCAGATCACCAAGGAGAATGTCGGCAAGCTGCAGGTCGCATGGACGTTTCGAACCGGTGACGTGACCGGCAAGGGCGCCGAAGACCAGAGCACGCCGACGCAGGTTGGTGACAGCGTGTACATCTGCACGCCGTACGACAAGGTGTTTGCCCTCGATGCCGATACCGGGCAGCAACGCTGGCGTTACGACGCCAAGGGGCCTGACAGCAAGGTGTGGAACCGCTGTCGCGGCGTGGCCTATTACGATGCCCAGGCATTCGCGCAGGCGCATCCTGACATTGCGGTGACACAGGCGGCGGCAAAGGCGCCGCTGTGTGCACAACGATTGTTCATCGGCACGTCGGATGCGCGGTTGGTTGCCCTCGATGCGGCGACCGGGCAGCCTTGCCCCGGCTTCGGCAACCAGGGATCGATTGATCTGAAAGTCGGCATGGGCAAGGTCCAGCCGTTCTATTACATGACGACTTCCGAGAACACGGTGATCGGGAATCGCATCCTGATCGGCGGCTGGGTGCAGGATGGCGCGTCCACGGACGAACCTTCGGGCGTGGTGCGTGCATTCAGTGCAGACACCGGCGAATTGCTGTGGGCGTGGGATCCGGGGAACCCCGACATCCATCTGCTGCCGCCGCCGGGGCAAACCTATACACGCACGACACCGAACATGTGGTCGACGCCGTCATACGACGACAAACTCGACTGGGCGTTCCTGCCGATGGGCGGCCAGACGCCGGATTTCTGGGGCGGCTTCCGCCGTCCGTCGAGTGACGAATACGGATCCAGCGTCGTTGCCATCGACATGAAGACGGGCATCGTGCAGTGGCATTTCTCGACCGTGCACCACGACCTGTGGGATTACGACGTGCCATCCCAGCCGGTGCTGGTCGACATGCCTGGCCAGGACGGCAAGATGGTGCCTGCGGTGGTGCAGCTCACCAAGCGTGGCCAGATCTTCGCGCTCGACCGCAGCACCGGAAAGCCGATCACGGAAGTCGTCGAAAAGCCCGTTCCCACGAATGTCGTCAAGGACGATCGCGTTTCGCCCACACAGCCGTATTCGGTGGGCATGCCGCAGATCGGCAATGCACCGCTGAGCGAGAAGGACATGTGGGGCGCGACGTTCTACGACCAGATGATCTGCCGGATCAAGTTCAAGCGCATGCGCTATGACGGCGAGTTCACCCTTGCCAGCGAGGAAATCGCCAACCTGCAGTTCCCGGGGAACTACGGGGGATTCAACTGGGGCAGTGCGGCCGTGGACGCGCAGAACGACATCCTCTACGCGGGCAGCATGCGGATGCCATTGTGGGGCCAGTACATTCCGCGTGCAGTGGCGGACGATCCCAATGCGCCGGGTGGTCATGACGGCCTGCACGTGATGGCGGGAACGCCATACGGATACAAGAAGGGCGAGTTCCTGTCGCCGCTGGGCGTGCCCTGCCATGCGCCGCCCTACGGGCAGTTGACGGCGGTCGACCTGAAGACCCACAAGATCCTGTGGCAGAAGCCGATGGGAACGGTCGCCGACGCCGTGCTGCCGGGTGGTTTCCGGGTGCACCTGCCATTCGCCATCGGCATGCCGGTGATGGGCGGTCCGGTGGCCACGGCATCGGGCCTGGTGTTCTTCGCGGGCACCTACGACTACTATCTGCGTGCGATGGACAGCGCCACGGGCAAGGAGTTGTGGAAAGGGCGCCTGCCGGTTGGAGCGCAGGCCACGCCCATGACCTACGTGTCGCCGAAATCGGGGCGCCAGTTCGTGCTGATCTCCGCCGGAGGCGCGCGACAATCCCCGGATCGGGGCGATTACCTGATCGCCTTTGCCTTGCCAGCCGGAACCAAACACTGATCCACCAAGAGCACTCATGACGGATGTTCCCCCTTTGCGCATCGCGCCTGTCTCGGATGCCGACCGGGATGCACTGTCGGCATTGCTGATCGAAACGGTCGCGGCGAACGGCTCCGTCGGCTTCATGCATCCGTTGCCGATCGCGGATGCCGATGCGTTCTGGTCGCAGGCGCTGGCATCGGCGCAACGCGGCGAGCGCGTCATCCTCGGTGCATGGCGAGGTGATCGGCTGGTCGGCACCGGTACGCTGGTGGTGGCGATGGCGCCCAGCCAGCCGCATCGTGCCGAATTGACCAAGGTGATGACGGCGGAGTCGGCGCGTGGAAGCGGTGTGGGTGCCGCGTTGATTGCGGCACTCGAGCAGGTGGCGCGCGGCCACGACAAATCGTTGCTGACATTGGATGCAGCGGTGATCGAAGGCGCAACGGTGTTTTACAGGCGGCTTGGTTATCGCAGCGCCGGCGACATTCCCGATTACGCCTACAAGCCATTGGGCGGTCTTGGTGCGACGCGGGTGTTCTGGAAGTCGCTGGATGCATCAGGTGGCGCTAGAGTTGCAAGCCCCCGCGACGAGGACGAACGCTGGATGCGACGCGCGCTTGAGCTTGCCGAGCGCGCGGTCATCGAAGACGACGAAATCCCGGTCGGTGCGATCGTGGTTTCACCCGACGGTCAAGTGATCGGCGAAGGCTGGAACCGCAACATCGCCGAACATGATCCGTCCGCTCACGCCGAGATCGTGGCGATGCGCCGGGCAGGGCAGGCGCTGGGCAATCATCGACTGGTCGGTTGCACGCTCTATGTCACGCTGGAGCCGTGTGCAATGTGCGCGATGGCGATGATCCATGCGCGGGTCGCGCGCGTTGTCCATGGCGCATCCGACCCCAAGACCGGTGCCGCCGGCAGCGTCTTCGACCTGCTTGCCGATCCGCGCCACAACCATCGCGTCGAGGTGACGGGCGGCGTATTGGCAGATGAAGCCGGAACGCGGCTCACCAATTATTTCCGGGGCAAGCGAGGCAAGCCGCCGCTGTGAATGCCTTCAGTTGTGGCGCCGCGACAATTCGTGGTCAAGCTCGCGATCGAAACTGCGCACCGCGAGGTTGACCTCGCGCCACAGGGAAAAGCTCGCGCCGAGCAGGAAGCTCACGCCGATGACGGCGAGCAGCGTCGGCAGCATCCCCATGCGGAAGCCGAGGCCTGCATCCATCGCCAGCGTCAGGCTCGTGCCGACGAAGCAGGCGAGGGCGATGTAGAGCAGTTGGCAGGCGCGCAGGACGAGATGCGCGCGCTGGCGATGACGGGCGATCTGCAGGTCGCGTTCCACGCGGTCGGGCGCTTCCGCTTCCCAGGTGACGATCAGCGAACGCAGGCGATCGACCACGCGCGCGAGCCGGGTGTTGGCGGCGGCGAGCAATGCGGCGGTGGCGGTCAGGAAGAACGCCGGTGCCAGCATCGCGGTCAGGATGACGTAATGGATGGAGTTCGGGTTCGAGAGCATCTGGCCGGCTTCGTCAGGTGGCTGGGCTATCATGCGATGTCCCGACGAAATGCGCGAGCCCATGAGCGAAGATCACACCGAACAACGCTTGATCTGGATCGATCTCGAGATGACCGGGCTCGACACCCTGCGCGATTCCATTCTCGAAATCGCCACCGTGGTGACCGATGCACAGTTGAACGTGCTCGCCGAAGGCCCTGAATTCGCGATCGCGCATCCATTGGCGACGCTTGAAGCCATGGACGAATGGAATCGTACCCAGCACGGGAAATCCGGCCTGTGGCGGCGCGTGCTGGAAGAAGGGGTTTCGGTGGCGGAAGCCGAAGCCAAGACGCTGGAATTCCTGCGTGCATGGGTGCCTGCCAAGGCTTCGCCGATGTGCGGCAATTCGATCTGCCAGGACCGTCGCTTCCTGCATCGCGAGATGCCGGCGCTGGAACGCTGGTTCCACTATCGCAATCTCGACGTCAGCACGGTGAAGGAGCTGGCGCGCCGCTGGGCGCCGCAGGTGCTGGCCGGGTTCAACAAGGAAAGCGCGCACACCGCGCTCAGTGACGTCCGTGATTCGATCGCGGAGTTGCGTCATTACCGCACGACGATGGGTGCATTCGCCGCGCAGTAACCCCGGGGGCGCTTACAGCACCGGCGCCATCATCGCGATCGTATTCTGCACCAGGCGCTGGCGGAACGGCCATGCGCGCACTTCATCCAGCGTCACCGGGCGCGAGGCAGCGAGATAACCCGACTGTCGCGCGTGGACCGCGGCGACGACATCGGCATCGACGATCAGCATGTTGTTCTCGAAATTGAGTTCGAGGCTTCGGCGGTCCATGTTGGCCGATCCAACCAGCGCAAGTTGGCCGTCGATGGTCAACGACTTGCTGTGGAGCAGGCCCAGCGGATATTCATGCACGGCGACACCGCAGGCCAGCAGGTCGGCATAGGTGCTGCGGCAGGCGTTGCCGACCAGCCATGAATCGTTCCTGGCCGGGAAGATGATCGTGGCTTTCACGCCGCGTCGCGGTGCCGCGCACAGCGCGCGCAGGATCGCTTCGTCGGGCATGAAATAGGGCGTGGTGATCAGCAGTTCACTGCGCGCGGCGTACATGCAGGCAGCAAACATGTCGGACATGGCGTTGTGGCGCGTGATCGGCCCGGTCTCGAATACCTGGGCCACGACGTTTTCCGCGAAACGCGTTGGCATCGGCTCCGCGGCGGGCAATCCATCAAGTCCCGGCTCCCTGGCTTCGGCAATCCAGCCGCTCAGGAACAGCGATTGCTGCTGGCGCACGATCGGGCCCTCGCAGCGCAGCAGCATGTCGATCCAGGGCGCGAATTCCGGCTTCACCTCGAATTCCGGATCGGCGCAATTCTGGCTGCCGCAATAGGCGATTCGGTTGTCGATCACCACGATCTTGCGATGGTCGCGCAGGTCGGCGCGGCTGAAGGCGAAGTGGTGCCAGCGCGAGACGTCGTCGAGGGTTTTCAGCAGTTTCACGCCGGCATCGCCGAGTTGCTTCCAGCGCGGGCCATGGATGAACGGGCGCGAGCCGAGCGCATCCACCATCACCCGGCATTGCACGCCGCGTCGCGCCGCGTTGGCGACGGCATCGGCGACGCGGCCGCCGGCGCCGTCATCGAGCCAGATATAGAAGGCGATGTGGATGTGTTGGCGTGCTTGTTCGATATCGGCGATCAGGGTGTCGATCGCCGCGCGGCAATCGAGCTTGGGCTGGTCGACCGGCGCGCCCGGATGGCCCAGCAATGCGATGCGGTTGCCACCGACCGGACGGAACCCGTTGATCGAGTGGCAGAGGTCGAACAGCGCATTGATGCGCGGCCGGACATCGACGGTCCCGGTGTCATCATCGTGCTTCGGGGCTTCCAGCAATCGTTGGGTGCGACGCAGGCGAATCATGCGCGAGCGCCCGATGCTGGTTTCGCCCAGCAGCAGGTAGGCGATCACGCCGAGTGCCGGCACGGACAGAATCACCGCGACCCACGCCACCCGCGAGGCGGGTGTGCGATTGGGGCGGGTGAGGGCGCGCGCAACCACCACCAGGTGCGCGACGAAGATGGCGATGGACCAGATCCAGCCGGCAAGATCGTGCCGTTGGAGCAGGTGCAGCCACATGCAGGATCAGCCGGCCTTCGACTTCGCCAGCGCCAGCCAGGTATCGACCACGGTGTCGGGATTGAGCGAGACCGATTCGATGCCCTGTTCCATCAGCCACTGCGCGAGGTCCGGGTGATCGCTCGGGCCCTGGCCGCAGATGCCGACGTACTTGCCCTTGGCGCGCGCGGACTGGATCGCCATCGACAGCATCTTCTTCACGGCCGGATCGCGCTCGTCGAACAGGTTGGCGACGATCGAGGAATCGCGATCGAGGCCGAGCGTGAGCTGGGTCATGTCGTTCGAGCCGATCGAGAAGCCGTCGAAGATGTCGAGGAACTCGTCGGCCAGCAACGCGTTCGACGGCACTTCGCACATCATGATGATCTTCAGTCCGTTCTCGCCCTGCTTGAGTCCGTTGCGGGCGAGGACTTCGATCACCTGGCGGCCTTCGTCCAGCGTGCGCACGAACGGGATCATCACCCACAGGTTGTCGAGGCCCATTTCTTCGCGCACGCGCTTCACCGCGCGGCATTCCAGCGCGAAGGCGTCGGCGAAATCCCTGGAGACGTAACGCGAGGCGCCGCGGAAACCGATCATCGGATTCTCTTCGTGCGGCTCGTACCTGCTGCCGCCGATCAGGTTGGCGTACTCGTTCGACTTGAAGTCCGACAGGCGCACGATCACCGGGCTGGGCGCAACCGAAGCGGTGATGGTGGCGATGCCTTCGGCCAGGCGATCGACGTAGAAATCGACCGGCGAGGCGTAACCGGCCATGCGCGCATCGATCTTCTTCTTCGTCTCGGCGTCCTGTCCGGCGTAGTCGAGCAGGGCCTTGGGATGCACGCCGATATGGCTGGCGATGATCATTTCCAGGCGCGCTAGGCCGATGCCGGCGTTCGGCAACTGGCCGAAGTCGAAGGCACGTTCCGGGTTCGCCACGTTCATCATGATCTTCATCGGCGCCGGCGGCATGTTGCCGAGGTCGGTCGTCGTGCGCTCGAAGGGCAGGTTGCCTTCGTAGATGTAACCGGTGTCGCCTTCGGCGCAGCTGACGGTGACCTGCTGGCCATCAGTGATGGTGTCGAGCGCGTTGCCGGTGCCGACGACAGCCGGCACGCCGAGTTCGCGCGCGATGATCGCGGCGTGACAGGTGCGGCCACCACGGTTGGTGACGATCGCCGAGGCGCGCTTCATGATCGGTTCCCAATCGGGATCGGTCATGTCGGCGACGAGAACGTCACCGGGCTGCACGTTGTTCATGTCCTCGAGGCGACGCACCACGCGGGCGGTGCCGGCGCCGATCTTCTGGCCGATCGCGCGGCCTTCGCACAGTACCGGGCCGCGCTGGTCCAGCGTGTAGCGTTCGATCTGTGTCGCCTTCGCGCGTGACTTCACCGTCTCCGGGCGCGCCTGCAGGATGTAGAGCTTGCCGGTGTTGCCGTCCTTGCCCCATTCGATGTCCATCGGGCGGCCGTAGTGCTGTTCGATCACCAGCGCCTGCTTCGACAGCTCGGCGACGTCGGCATCGCTGATGGAGAACTTCGAACGCAGTTCCGCCGGCGTGTCCTCGGTACGCACGCGCTCGCCGGGCTTGTCGGAATAGACCATGCGCAACTGCTTGCTGCCGAGGGCGCGACGCAGGATCGCCGGCTTGCCGGCCTTCAGCGTGGGCTTGTAGACGTAGAACTCGTCGGGATTGACGGCGCCTTGCACCACCATCTCGCCGAGACCGTAGCTCGAGGTCACGAACACGACATCACGGAAACCGGATTCGGTGTCGAGGGTGAACAGCACGCCGGAGGCGCCGACATCGGAACGCACCATCTGCTGGATGCCGGCGGAGAGGAACACGTCCTCGTGGGCGAAACCGTGGTGGACGCGATAGGCGATGGCACGATCGTTGTAGAGCGAAGCGAACACCTCCTTGACCTTGTGCACGACGTCGTCGGCGCCGGTCACGTTCAGGAAGGTTTCCTGCTGGCCGGCGAACGAGGCGTCGGGCAGGTCTTCGGCGGTCGCGGAGGAACGCACGGCGACCGCGAGATCCGCACTGCCGGCGTCCTTGCTCATCTGCGCGTAGGCGATGCGGATGTCGGCTTCGAGGTCGGGCTGCAGCGGGGCATCGATCACCCAGCCACGGATCTCGGCGCCGGCGGCGGTGAGGGCGGGGACGTTGTCGACGTCGATCGTCTTCAGCTTGTCGTAGATGCGCGCGTGCAGATCGTTGTGGGCGATGAAGGCCTTGAACGCATCGGCGGTGGTGGCGAAGCCGCCCGGCACCGAAACGCCGAGGCCGGCCAGCTGGCCGATCATTTCACCGAGCGAGGAGTTCTTGCCGCCCACCTGGGCGAGGTCGGACAGGCGCAGGTCTTTCAGCCAGAGGGTATTGGCGGCGGTCAAGGGAAGGCTCCGGACGGGGATTTGGGGGTGCCGATCGGCAATCCGGTTATTTTAGCAATCGTTTTCATAAACGGTCCGCCCCATGTCCGACATCCGCCCGGTCTTCTATGTCTCCGATGGCACCGGCATCACCGCCGAAACCATTGGCCACAGCCTGCTGACCCAGTTCAACGAGAGCGATTTCCGCACCGATCGCCTGCCGTTCGTCGACAGCCCGGACAAGGCGCGCGAAGCGGCGGGGCTGATCCGCAAGGCGGGGGAGCAGGCCGGGGTACGACCCATCGTGGTGAATTCCTGCGTCGACAGCGAACTCAGTGCCATCCTGGCCACCAGTGGCGCGCTGATGCTGGACGTGTTCGCGCCGTTCATCGAGCCGCTGGAACAGGAGTTGGGCCGCAAGCGCCAGCCACGCGTCGGCAAGGCCCATGGCATCGTCGATTTCGACCAGTACCACCGCCGCATCAATGCGATGAATTACGCGTTGACCCATGACGACGGCATGCGCGTGGACTACAGCGACGCCGACGTCATCCTGGTGGCGGTCTCGCGCGCCGGCAAGACCCCGACCTGCGTCTATCTCGCGCTCCACCACGGCCTGCGCGCCGCAAACTATCCGCTGACCGACGAAGACCTCGAAACCGATCGCCTGCCGCCGCGGCTGCGCCAGTACCGCCACAAGCTGTTCGGCCTGACCATCGATCCTGATCGCCTGCACCAGATCCGCCAGGAACGCCGGCCCAATTCCCGTTATGCCGAGCTCGAGACCTGCAAGCGCGAAGTCGCCGCCGCCGACGTGATCTTCCGCACGGAACATGTTCCGGTGCTGTCGACGACACACGCATCAATCGAGGAAATCGCCAGCCGGGTGCTGGAAACGCTGGGCATCAACCGCGAGATGTACTAAGGTCGGGGCATGGCCCTGGTCCATGCGCCCGCAGTCCGCATTCCCCAGATCAGCCGCTTCGGGCTGCTGATGGGCCTGTATGCGGAAAACCACGGCAAGCTGACCCGCCTGCTGGCGCCTGCGCGACTGCCGGCCGGCAGTTACCTCTCGCACGGCGACGATGGCCTCGACCTGCGCCTCGACATCCTCGAACAGCATCGCTACACCACCGAACTGCGCCTGACCTATACCGTGATCGATCCGGTCACCGGCGAGCCGGATCCTTCCGCCTACGTGCGCCTGTACCGCGACGCTCGCCAGGCCGAGGCGACCCATTGCCATGTCGGTCGTCGCTGGCAGGACGTGGTGGGGATGTATCCGCCACCGCGCGCGATCATCGACCACCGCTTGCGCATGAACATTTTCCTTGGGAAATGGCTGGACCTGCTGGCGATCCGCGGCCATGGCCATGCCACCCTGAAGCACATCGACAGCAAATCGGTTGTCGAAGAGGCTTGACGGATTCGTTTGACCCCTTATACTGGCGAGCTTCCCTCTGTGGGGCCATAGCTCAGCTGGGAGAGCGCCTGCATGGCATGCAGGAGGTCGGCGGTTCGATCCCGCCTGGCTCCACCAACATCGATCGCAACAGGCCAGTGATCGGTGCCGCAAGGGATAAGCGTCAAACCCGTCCCCATCGTCTAGAGGCCTAGGACATTACCCTTTCACGGTAGCGACCGGGGTTCGAATCCCCGTGGGGACGCCATCTTCAGGAAAACGCCCGCGCAAGCGGGCGTTTTTTCTTTTTGCACCGCAATGAATCCGTCGTGACCCCGGAACGCGGCTGCGCTCGTCGTCCGTGCAGATTTCCCGCAGAATAGCGGGCTTCCAGTCGTCGGATTTCCCCATGCCACCGGTTCGCTTCGCCGCGCTTGCTTCAGTCCTCCTCGCCATCGCCGTATCGCCAGGCATCGCCCATGCGGCGAAGACGAAGACCAAGGCGAAGGCCGCGAAGAAGCCAGTTGCCGCACAACCGGCAACCGCACCGGCTGCGACGAAGGTGGATCTGCGCACCGATCGCGATCGCATCAGCTACATGGTGGGAATGGAAGTGGGCAAGACGGTGGCCGACGTCGGCCAGGACATCGATTTCGCCGAGTTTGAAAACGCCATCCGCAATACGATGGATGGCGGCAAGCCGCTGCTCACCCAGGACGATGCGCGTGCAGTGAGCATGTCGTTGGGCGAACGCGTCCAGGCGCGGAAGTCGAATGCGCCGGTTCCCGCGTTCCCGCCGGGCGTGACGCCGGCCAAGGTTGCGCAGCTGGTCGGCATCGACATCGGTCGTTCGCTGGCGCCGGCGCGCGCCGAATTCGATCTGCCGCTGGTGATGCAGGGGCTGCGCGCGATCGCATTGAAGCAGACGCCATTGCTCGATGAAGCCCAGGCGAAACAGGCACACGACCAACTGATCGTGAAGATGCGCGTGCGCGGCGCGGCGGAGGCTGTACGCAACAAGCGCGAAGGTGACGCGTTCCTCGCCCGCAATCGCACCGCGCCCGGCGTGATGACCACACGGACCGGCCTGCAGTACCAGGTGATGAAGGACAGTGGCGGCATCATGCGGCCGTCCGCCGATTCCTCGGTGCGCGTCAGCTACGAAGGCCGCACGCTGGATGGCCACGTTTTCGACGCCAACAAGGATGCGAATTTCCCGCTGAAGGCGGTGATCTCAGGCTGGACGGAAGGCCTGCAGTTGATGCCGGTCGGCAGTCGCTACCGTTTCTGGATCCCGTCGCAGCTGGCCTACGGCGCCAAGGGCTCGCCTCCGAGCATTCCGCCGAACTCCACGCTGGTGTTCGATGTCGAACTGCTCGGCCTGAGTCGCTAAAGTAATCTGCCCTGCGGTTCGTCCGCAGCCATTCATCCGCATCTTGCGGTCAAGAAGAAAACCGGAGTTCCCGATGTCCAATCGCCGTTCCCTCATCGTCCTGTCGTCGCTGGCGATCGCAATCACGTTCTCGCTGGGCGCCTGCAAGAAGCCTGCCGATGGCGCGGCATCGACCGACGCCAAGCCCGCCGCCGATGCCAAGAGCACCGACAAGCCGGCGCAGACCATCGCCGGCCTGCCCACCGACAAGGACCAGGTCAGCTACATGCTCGGCATGAACATGGGCAAGCAGCTGGAGCCGGCCAAGGACGAGATCGATCTCGACGTGATGATGAAAGGCATTCGCGCATCGATGAACGGCGAGAAGCCGTTGATGGACGACAAGCAGGCTGCCGCCGTCGGCGAGGCCTTCAGCCAGCGCATGCAGCTGAAGATGATGCAGAAGGCGATGACCGATGCCAAGAAGAACGGCGAGGAAGGCGAGAAGTTCCTGGCCGAGAACGGCAAGAAGCCGGACGTGAAGACCACCGCTTCGGGCCTGCAGTACCAGGTGGTGAGCGAAGGTACCGGTCCCAAGCCGAAGCCGACCGACGTGGTCAAGGTGAAGTACAAGGGCACCACGCTGGACGGCAAGGAATTCGACAGCACCGAGGCCCACGGTGGCGAGCCGGCGATGATGCCGGTCAACAAGGTGATTCCGGGCTGGTCGGAAGGCGTGCAGCTGATGACCGTCGGCAGCAAGTACAAGTTCTGGATCCCGGCCAAGCTGGCCTATGGCGAGCAGGGCACCCCGGGCGGCCCGATCCCGCCGAACGCCACGCTGGCGTTCGATGTCGAGCTGGTGAGCATCGAGAAGGCGCCGGCTGGCGCTGCCGCTCCGAAGAAGTAATCGCGACCACGCCACGCACGAGGAAGACGCATGCACGTTTCCATCTTCGGCACCGGCTATGTCGGCCTGGTCACCGGAACCTGCCTCGCGGAAGTGGGGCACCAGGTGGTGTGCGTCGATATCGACACCGCCAAGGTGGACGGGCTCAACAACGGCGTGATCCCGATCTACGAACCCGGCCTCGAGCCGATGGTGAAGTCCAACCATGCCGCCGGAAGGTTGCGCTTCACCACCGACGCCGCCGAGGCGATTGCTTTCGGCGACGTGGTGTTCATCGCGGTGGGTACGCCGCCCGACGAGGACGGCAGCGCCGACCTGCAATACGTGCTGGCGGTGGCGCGCACCATCGGCAAGCACATGGACAAGCCGTTGGTGGTGGTCGACAAGTCGACGGTGCCCGTGGGCACCGCCGACAAGGTGTCTGCGGTGATTGCCGCGGAGTTGCAGGCACGTGGCGTCGACGTGCGCTTCGACGTGGTCTCGAACCCGGAATTCCTCAAGGAAGGCGCGGCGGTCGAGGACTGCATGCGCCCGGATCGCATCGTCATCGGGTCGTCCAGCGACAGCGCGATCGCGGTGATGAAGAAGTTGTACGCGCCGTTCAACCGCAACCACGACCGCGTGGTGACGATGGACGTGCGTTCGGCGGAACTGACCAAGTACGCCGCGAACGCGATGCTCGCCACCAAGATCAGTTTCATGAACGAGATGGCCAACATCGCCGAGCGCGTCGGCGCCGACATCGAGCATGTGCGCAAGGGCATCGGCTCCGATCCGCGCATCGGCTGGCACTTCATCTACCCCGGCGCCGGTTACGGTGGTTCCTGCTTCCCCAAGGACGTGCAGGCGCTGGCGAAGACGGCGTCGCAATATCGCTATGAATCGCTGCTGTTGAACGCGGTCGAGGCGGTGAACGAGAATCAGAAGAGCCATCTGTTCGAACTGATGGTTCGCCACTACGGCAGTGCCGCGGCGCTGAAGGGCAAGACCATCGCGCTGTGGGGCTTGGCGTTCAAGCCGAATACCGACGACATGCGCGAAGCCTCGAGCCGCCGCCTGCTGCAACAGTTGTGGGAGGCCGGCGCCAAGGTGCGCGCCTATGATCCGGAAGCGCGCGAGGAAGCGCATCGCATCTTCGGCGATCGCGACGACCTGATGCTGTGCGACCTGCGTGCCGACACGCTGGCCGACGGTGTCGATGCGCTGGTCGTGATCACCGAGTGGAAGCAGTTCCGCAGTCCCGATTTCAATATGCTGGCGGAACGCCTGCGCGATCGCGTGGTGTTCGATGGCCGCAATCTCTACGACCCGGAAGAGGTTGAAGCCAACGGCCTGGCCTACTGGGGCATCGGTCGCGGCCGTTCCGTGCGCGTGGCATGAGCGAACAGTCGCGAATCGAGGAACTTGAAACCCGCCTGACCTTCCAGGAGCAGGCGTTGATCGAGCTCAGCGACGCACTGGCTGATGCGCGTAGCGACATCGCACGCCACGAGGCTGCCTTGCGCCGCGTGATCGAAGAATTGAAATCCGCGCGCGGATCGGGCGTGAGTGCCGATCCCGCCGATGAACCGCCGCCGCCCCACTACTGATTGAAATGACCGATTCGTTGCGCGACCAGTTGCTCGGCCTGGGCTTCAAGCCGGCGCCGAAACCGGCACCCAAGCCAAAACAAACCACGCCTGCAGGCAAGGGCAAGCAGGGCCATGTGCCACGCAGGGACGGCAAGGGGGCGCCGCCCAAGCGCAAGTCGCAGTCTGGCGAAATGGATCTCGGCAAGGCCTATGCGATGCGCGCCGAGAAGGAAAAGGCCGACCGCATCGAAGCCGAACGCCAACGCCAGGAAGAAGCGCGGCTGCGTCGCGAAGCGCGTGAAAAGCTGGCGACTTTCCTCGAGGGGAAATCGCTGAATGCCGTCGATGCCGAAATCGCAAGGCATTTCGATTACGGCGGGAAGATCAAGCGCATCTACGTCACTGCCGAACAATTGCCGCGACTCAACGCCGGGGAACTGGGCGTGGTGCAGTTGAACGGTCGTTACCAGCTGGTCACCGCCGAGGTGCTGGCGGAAGCCGAACGGATCTTTGCGCCTGCCGTCGCGCTGAAGGTCGATCCCGACGCGCCTGCCGCGGACGATCCGTACAGTGATCCGCAATTCCAGGTGCCCGACGACCTGGTGTGGTGATGTGATGGTCGGTCGGATCGCGCCCCGTGTCCTGCTCGCGATCCTTGCATGGCCGGTGTGTTCTTTTGCGCAAACGGCGCAACAACAATCGGATGCCGACACGCAATTCGACCGCCCGGGATTGTCGTTCGCGTCGTGGTCGCTTCCCCGCGGTGGCTTGGTCTGGGAGCAGGGCCTGCCCGACGCCAGCTGGCAACACGATGGTGATGCGACAACCGTGCAGGCCAATGCCGACAGCCGCCTGCGCATGGGGCTGGGCCATGGCATTGAACTGCAATTCGCTGGAACGCCCTATGCGTACCAGGAAACGCGCGCAGCGACTAGAACGCATGTGCACGGCCAGGGTGATAGCGACGTAGCGCTGAAGTGGACGCTGCCGCTGTCGTCGCAGGCTTGGACTGCGGCATTGCTGGCGACGCACAAATTCGCGTCGGGTGGACAGCCCTTCGGATCGTCCGGCCATGCCGACCAGCTTGCCGTCGCGGTCACGCGCGATCTCGGCAACAGCCGCAGCTTCGGTGGTTATCTCGCGCGTGATTCCCAACAGCAGGGGCGGGGCTGGATGTCGGCGGCGTCCTACGGTTTTCCGTTCACCGACGCGCTGTCCGGCTATGTCGAAGCCGGTTTCGGCAACGGCATCGACCACGCGCGTGTCGCCGGTGGCGGGTTGACGATGCTGCTCGATCACCGCGTGCAACTGGATGGCTGGGTGCTGCGCGGACTCGACCACTCCAGCCCGGACTGGCAGGCGGGATTCGGCGTTTCCATCGTGCTGGCGCGCGGACACTGAGCCCGCTCACACCGCGGGCAAAGGCGTTTCCGTGCCCGCGTCCTTGCCCTTGAAGCGATCAAGCAGGGGGCGTTCGATGGCGTGCCACGAGATCGCCGCAAGAATCGCCGCACCGGCCAGCGCCAACGGCAACATCGCAAGCGGCGTGATTGCCGGATTCCACGCGGCGATGCACTGTTCCACCGGGAATCCGTAGAGGAACAATCCGTAGGACCAGTCGATCCGACGCGGCCATGGCAGCGCCGGCAGGCGATAGGCCGCCCACAGGCAGAAGTGCAGGGCGGCGATTGCAGCGATCGGACCGAACCAGCGACTACCGTGCGCGATCGCGGCGAGCACGATCAGTCCCGCCATGCCGACGTGGGTGATCGCCAGGCGATCGCGCCATATCGCGCACATACCGCCACCGAGGAAGATGCAACCGAGTGCGCGCACGTCGCGGGCATCGGGAACGCCATGCCACCACTGCCATGCGCACCACAGGATCCACGCGCCAGCGACCGCGGTGAATGCCGGCCGCCGGCGCACCAGCGTCAACGCAGCGAGGATGCCCAGCCAGAGGTACCAACGCACTTCCACCGCCAGCGACCAAAGGCTGCCGTTGACCACGTTCGGGTAGGGGTTGGATGCGAATACCCCGGGCAAGTTCCATACGAAGGATTTTGGGACCGCGTTGCCGAGGATGAAGTGCCAGGTCGCCTTGTCATGCAGATAGGCCGACGATGAAAGGGTGGTCCATGCCAAGCCGATCACCAGCGTGCAGAACAGGATGCAGGCGATGTAGGCCGGCCAGATGCGCACGACCCGGTTGCGCACGTAACGCAGGATCGAGGGCTGGCGCAGCAGGCTGAGGGTGACGAGATAACCGCTGATCGCGAAGAAAAAAAACACCGCGAGGCTGCCGGCGTAATAGCCGGGCATGAAGCGCTGGACGAGATCGACATCGTCGGGGGCATGGTGGGTCAGCGCGTAGGCATGGCCATAGATGACCATGGCTGCGGCGAGGTGGCGCAAGGGCAGGAAGTTGTCGCGGGCGGTCGGCATCATCGCCACAGCTTAACGTGGCGGGATCACTCCGGATCGTAGTCGAGGTTGGCCGCGAGCCAGCGTTCCGCCTGTTGCTGTGGAACGCCACGACGCTGCGCATAGTCCGCCACCTGTTCGCGCGACACGCGCCCGACCACGAAGTACTGGCTGCGCGGGTGGCTGAAATACCAGCCCGAAACGGCGGCAGCCGGCGTCATCGCGAAGTTCTCGGTGAGCTGCATGCCGGTGTTCTTCTCGACATCCAGCAATTCGAACAGCGTGCGCTTCTGGCTGTGGTCGGGGCAGGCCGGGTAGCCGGGCGCCGGGCGGATGCCGCGGTATTTCTCGTCGATCAATTCGTCCGTGCTCAGGGTTTCATCCGGCGCATAGCCCCAGTATTCGTGGCGCACGCGCTGGTGCAAGCGCTCGGCCAGCGTTTCCGCCAGGCGGTCGGCCAGCGATTTCAGCAGGATGGCGTTGTAGTCGTCGTGGTCGGCTTCATAGCGGGCGACACGTTCGTCGATGCCGATGCCGGCGGTGCAGGCGAAACCGCCGATCCAGTCCTGCTTGCCCGAACCCTCCGGTGCGATGAAATCGGCGAGGCAGAAATCCGGGCGTTCCACCGGCTTGTCGACCTGCTGGCGCAGGAAGTGCAGGGTGGTCGCCGCATCCGGCAGCACCACGTCTTCGCCGACCGAATGCGCGGGGAACAACCCGATCACGCCGCGCGCGGTCAGCCATTTCTCGTCGACGATGCGCTTGAGCATGGCCTGGGCATCGCGGAACAGTTCGCTGGCCTGCTTTCCGACCACGTCATCCTTGAGGATCGCCGGATAACGCCCGGCCAGTTCCCAGGCGTTGAAGAACGGCGTCCAGTCGATCAGCGGGACCAGTTCGGCCAGCGGATAGTCGTCGAACGCGTGGATGCCGGGTTTGGCCGGTTGCGGCGGCGTGTAGTTCGCCCAGTCGCCATCGAACTTCTGCGCGCGCGCCTTCTCCAGCGACACCAGTCGCTTGGCATCTCCACGGTTGCGATGACGCTCGCGGATGTCGGCATAGTCGCTCTCGTTGGCGGCAACGAAGGACGCGCGCAAATCCGGGGAAATCAGCGATTGCGCGACATTGACCGCACGCGAGGCGTCCTTCACCCAGATCGTCGGCGCGGCGTAATGCGGGTCGATCTTGAGCGCGGTATGCGCACGCGAGGTCGTGGCGCCACCGATGAGCAGCGGCATTTCGAAGCCCTGGCGCTTCATCTCCCTGGCGACGTGGCTCATTTCTTCCAGCGACGGCGTGATCAGTCCCGACAGGCCGATGATGTCGGCGCCGACTTCGCGCGCGGTGTCGAGGATCTTCTGCGCCGGCACCATCACGCCGAGATCGACCACCTCGAAGTTGTTGCAGGCGAGCACGACGCCGACGATGTTCTTGCCGATGTCGTGGACATCGCCCTTGACCGTCGCCATGACGATCTTGCCGTTCGATTTCCCGGCGTCGCCGGTGCGCAGTTTCTCGGCTTCGATGAAGGGCAGCAGGTGCGCGACCGCCTTCTTCATCACGCGCGCAGATTTCACCACCTGCGGCAGGAACATCTTGCCGGCGCCGAATAGGTCGCCGACCACGTTCATGCCGTCCATCAGCGGTCCCTCGATCACATCGAGCGGGCGCTTGGCCTGCAGGCGCGCTTCCTCGGTGTCGTCCTCGACGTACTGGTCGATGCCGTGCACCAGCGCATGCGACAGGCGTGCGGCAACCGGCTGCTCGCGCCAGCGCAGGTCCTCGACCTTTTTCTCGCCCTTCTTCCCCTTGTACCTGTCGGCGATCTCGAGCAGGCGCTCGGTGGCGTCGTCGCGGCGATTGAGCACGACGTCCTCGACGCGCTCGCGCAGTTCCGGATCGAGGTCGTCGTAGATCGGAAGGGCACCGGCGTTGACGATGCCCATGTCCATGCCGGCCCTGATCGCGTGGTACAGGAACACCACATGGATGGCCTGGCGCACGGGTTCGTTGCCGCGGAACGAGAACGACACGTTGGACACGCCGCCGGAAATGTGGCTCTTCGGAAAGCGCTTGCGCAGTTCGCGCGCGGCCTCGATGAAGGCGACGGCGTAATCGTTGTGCTCCTCGATGCCGGTGGCGATCGCGAAGCAGTTGGGATCGAAGATGATGTCCTCGGGCGGGAAGCCGATCTCTTCGGTCAGCAATTTGAACGCGCGCGAGCTGATCTCGACCTTGCGTTCCAGGGTGTCGGCCTGTCCGACTTCGTCGAAGGCCATCACCACCACGGCGGCGCCGTAGCGGCGCACCAGTCGCGCCTGGCGCAGGAATTCGCTTTCGCCTTCCTTCATCGAGATCGAGTTGACGATGCCCTTGCCCTGCAGGCACTTGAGGCCAGCCTCGATGACCGTCCACTTCGACGAATCGACCATCACCGGGATGCGCGCGATGTCGGGTTCGGCGGCCATCAGGTTGAGGAAGGTCACCATCGCCTGTTCCGAATCGAGCAGGCCTTCGTCCATGTTGACGTCGATCACCTGGGCGCCGTTCTCGACCTGCTGGCGCGCGACGACGAGTGCATCGTCGTAACGGCCTTCCATGATCATCTTCTTGAACTGTGCGCTGCCGGTGACGTTGGTGCGTTCGCCGACGTTGATGAAATTCGATTCCGGCGTGATGACCAGCGGTTCGAGCCCGGCGAGGCGGGTATGGCGGGCGAGCGTGCTCACGCGGCATTCTCCAGTCGCGGAATCGCGCGAGGCGATACGTCGCCCACCGCGGCGGCGATCGCGGCGATGTGTTCCGGCGTGGTGCCGCAGCAGCCGCCGACCACGTTGAGCAGTCCCGATTGCGCGAATTCACGAAGGATCAGCGCCATGTCTTCCGGTGTTTCGTCGTAGCCGCCGAAGGCGTTGGGCAGGCCGGCGTTGGGATGCGCGGTGACATACGTGTCTGCGACGATGGACAGCGCTTCGACGTGCGGGCGGAGGTCCTTGGCGCCGAGCGCGCAGTTGAGGCCGATGCCCATCGGTCGCGAATGACGCAGCGAATACCAGAACGCTTCCGCGGTCTGGCCGGACAGCGTGCGGCCGGAGGCATCGGTGATCGTGCCGGAGATCATCACCGGCAGGCGCTCGCCGTGGGCGTCGAAGGCTTCCTCGATCGCGAACAGCGCGGCCTTGGCGTTGAGGGTATCGAACACCGTCTCCACCATCAGGATGTCGGCGCCGCCTTCTATCAATCCTTCCGCGGCTTCGCGATAGGCGTCGCGCAGCTCGTCGAAACTGATGGCGCGGAACCCGGGGCGATTGACGTCGGGTGACAGCGAGGCGGTGCGACTCGTGGGCCCGAGCACGCCGACCACGAAACGCGGCCTCGATGGATCCTTTGCTTCCGCGGCGTCGGCGGTTTCGCGGGCGATGCGTGCGCCTTCGCGATTGAGCTCGCGCACCAGGTGGGTGAGGCGATAGTCGGACAACGAGATGCTGGTCGAGTTGAAGGTATTAGTCTCGATCAGGTCGGCACCGGCAGCGAGGTACTGCGCGTGGATGTCGCGGATGATGTCGGGGCGCGTCAGCGTTAGCAGGTCGTTGTTGCCGCGCTGGTCGTGGCCTTCGCAGCCACAGCCGGGGCCATGCGCATGGCCATCGGTGGCGAACAATGCGTCATAGCCTTCGGCGAAGCGTTCACCGCGATAGTCGGCTTCCTGCAGTTCGTGGCGCTGGATCATCGTGCCCATCGCGCCATCGAGGACGAGGATGCGTTCGCCCAGTGCCCGCTGCAGCGCTTCGGCGCGTTGGGGGTTCTTCCATGGGAGAGTGCTCATGGCTTGGTCCCGATCAGCGAGATGACTTCGAAATGCGGCGGACGGCGTTCGCGGGTGATGCTCGCGGCGCTATCGCCGCGCAGCCCGGCCTTCTCGACGAACTTCTGCAATTCCTTGACGGTGAAGCCGAGATTGACGTGGCCAAACGGTTGCGCAGCGGTGGCATGGGCGTGCTTGCCGAGGCTGGACAGCAACAGGCGGCCACCCGGGCGCAATACGCGCGCAGCTTCAGCGACGGCCTGTTGCGGCTTCGCGGCGTAAGTGAGTGCGTGCATCAGCACCACCAGGTCGAAGCTGGCATCGTCGAAGGGCAGGGCGTGCATGTCGCCCTCGCGGACCTCGACGTTGGGATAGGTGCGCAGGCGTTCGCTGGCGGCGTTTACCACGCGGGCGCTGGCGTCAAGGCAGACATAACGATCCGAATGCGGCGCCAGCAGTTCGGCTAGCACGCCATCGCCGGACGCAATGTCGAGGACGTCGCCTGGTTCCAGCAATGGCAGCGCAGAACGCGCCAGCGCTTCCCAGGTGCGACCCGGTGAATAGTGGCGCTCCATGTCGCCGGCGACGCTGTCGGCCCAGTTCTGGTCGCTGGCACGCGCGGCCATCACTCCCGGGATGCGCGCGGCGTCCTGGTTCAGCAGGGGATCGTCGCTGCCGTTGCGCAAGGCCTGCCACAGGCTTTGCTGCGCGGCGTCGAGCGCGTCCTCGTCAAAGCGGTAATAGGCGGAGACACCTGAACGGCGATCGCGCACCAGTCCGGCTTCCTTCAATCGGGCCAGATGGGTGGAGACGCGTGGTTGCGCCAGCCCGGTGATGGCGGCAAGCTCGGCGACGGTGAATTCCTCGCGTGCCAGCAGCACGAGCAGGCGCACGCGGGTCGCATCGGCGAATACCTTGAGGCGGTTCGACCAGCCTTCCAGATCCATATATCGCTCTATCCGGATTTAAAGATATATTGTCGCGCAAGGGTCTGAAACGGTCAAGTCGGGAGCGAATGGAAAGTTTCACGGGATACAATTCCGTTTTCCAACTCCGATTGGGGACGTGATCGTGGATTTCAGCTTCACCGAAGAGCAGTTGATGATTCAGGACGTGGCGCGCCGGATCGCGCAGGAGAAGATCGGCCCGTCCGCCGAAGACCACGATCGCAGCGGTGAATTCCCGCTCGAAAACATCCGCCTCCTTGGCGAAAACGGCCTGATGGGCATCGAGGTGCCGGGCGAATATGGCGGCGCGGAGATGGACCCGATCGCCTACGTGCTGGCGATGATCGAGATCGCGCAGGGCGACGCCGCCCACAGCACCATCATGTCGGTGAACAACTCGCTGTTCTGCAACGGCATCCTGACCCACGGCACGGAAGCGCAGAAGCAGAAGTACGTGCGTGCGATCGCCGAAGGCAAGGAAATCGGCGCCTTCGCGCTGACCGAGCCGCAGTCCGGCTCCGATGCCACCGCCATGCGTTGCCGCGCGGTGAAGCAAGCCGATGGCAGTTTCAAGATCAACGGCAAGAAGAGCTGGATCACTTCCGGCCCGGTGGCGAAGTATTTCGTGCTGTTCGCGATGACCGATCCCGACAAGGGTGCCCGCGGCATCACCGCTTTCCTGATCGACGGTGATCGCGCCGGATTCCACCGCGGCAAGACCGAGCCCAAGCTCGGCATCCGCGCCTCGGCCACTTGTGAAATCGAGTTCGCCGATTACGTCGCGCAGCCGGAAGACGTGCTGGGCGAGGAAGGCCACGGTTTCAAGATCGCGATGAGCGTGCTCGACGCCGGTCGCATCGGCATCGCGTCGCAGGCGATCGGCATCGGCCGTGCTGCCTATGAGGCAACGCTCGCCTACGTCAAGGAGCGCAAGGCCTTCGGCCAGCCGATTGGCGCGTTCCAGATGACCCAGGCCAAGATCGCCGACATGAAGTGCAAGCTCGACGCCGCCTTCCTGCTGACGCTGCGCGCAGCCTGGTTGAAGGGGCAGGGCAAGAAGTTCACGACGGAAGCCGCGGTCGCCAAGCTCACCGCCTCGGAAGCGGCGATGTGGATCACCCACCAGGCGCTGCAGATCCATGGCGGCATGGGGTATTCCAAGGAAATGCCGATCGAGCGTTACTTCCGCGACGCCAAGATCACCGAAATCTACGAAGGCACGAGCGAAATCCAGCGTCTGGTGATCGCCCGTCACGAAACCGGCCTGCGCTGAGGACCACATGACATCGAAGAAATCCGCTCCCGACGATCGCGCATTCGCTGCCGCGCTCTACGCCCACAAGTCGCCCGAGGACATGCAGGCGCAATCCGCCGCGGCGCGGGCCGCGATTGCAAGCGATGCGCTGGCCTTCGCGCGCAAGCGCAAGCGCGGCGCCGCCGCGGTCCGCGTGTTCAACCCGACCGTGAAAGCCAATGGCTGGGAAACGCCGCGCTCCGTGCTGCAGGTCGCCAACGACGACATGCCGTTCCTGGTCGATTCGATCACCAATGCGCTGACCGAGCGCGCCATCACCGTGCACACGATGCTGCATCCGGTGCTGAACAACGAATCCTTCATCCATGTCGAAATCGATCGCCTCGATGCGGCCGACGCCAGGGAAGTCGAGCGTGCGATCGCCGTGGTGCTGGCCGATGTCCGTGCATCGGTCGAGGACTGGCCACGCATGCGCGAGAAGATGGAAATCGCCGCCGAAGGCCTGGCGCAGGAGAAGCCAGGGCTGGTATCGGCAGACGTGCTGGCGGAGTCGCGCGCATTCCTGCGCTGGGCCGCCGCCGATCATTTCACTTTCCTCGGTTATCGCGAATACAAGGTCGAGAAGCGCGGCGGTGAAGACGTGCTGGTCGCGGTCGATGGCAGCGGCCTTGGCCTGCTGCGCGGCAAGGATGGCGGCAAGCCGCGTGCGCTGAAATCGCTGGATGCGCATCGCGTCCAGCAGTCCGGCGTGCTCGAGCCGCTGATCCTTTCGAAGACCAACGCGCGCGCCAGCGTGCATCGTCGCGGCTACATGGACTACATCGGCGTGGTCGAGTTCGATGCCAAGGGCAAGCCGGTGTCGGAAAAGCGCTTCATCGGCCTGTTCACCTCCAGCGTCTACAACCATCGTCCGTGGGACATCCCGGTGGTGCGCAGCCGTTACGAGCGGGTGATGAAGGAATCCGGCCTGCCGGCACAGGGCCACAGCGCGAAGGCGCTGCGCCACATCATGGAAACGTTGCCGCGCGACGAACTGTTCCAGTCCACCCACGACGAACTTCTGTCGCTCGGAAACGGCGTGCTCGGCCTGCAGGAGCGCGTCGACAGCAAGCTGTTCCTGCGCCGCGACCGCTATGGCCGCTTCTATTCGGTGCTGGTCTACGTGCCGCGTGAACGCTTCAACACCGACATGCGCCTGCGCATCGAGGCGATGCTGAAGGACGCGCTGTCCGCCGACCACGTCGAAAGCCACGTGACGATGGGTGATTCGCCGCTGGCGCAGTTGCACCTGATCGTGCGTCCGCGCGAGGGCGCGAGCGAGAAGAAGTTCGATATCGCCGGACTTGAGGCGCGCCTGGCCGAGACCGTGCGCAACTGGCACGATCGCCTCAACGACGTGCTGGTCGCGCGCCACGGCGAGCGTGAAGGCCTGGCGTTGTCCAAGCGCTTCGGTCGTGCGTTGAGCGCCGCCTACATCGAGGAAGCGACGCCGGAAGCCGCGGCCAATGACGTCGTCGAACTGGCGGCGTTGACCAATGACGACAGCCTCGGCATCAACCTGCGCACCGATCCGGCCGCCAGCCATTGCGCCGACTGCATCGAGGTCAAGCTGTTCCACCGCAATGGCAGCTTGCCGTTGTCGGAAGTGCTGCCGATGCTCGACAACATGGGCCTGCAGGTCATCACCGAATACCCGCACGACGTCATCGTCGATGGCCAGCCGTATTCGATCCAGGACCTGGAAGTGCGTCCGTCCGCGGGCGCGACGGTCAAGGACGGCAGCGTCGGGTTCTTCACCGAGGCCTTCGGTCGCGTCTGGCGCGGCGAGCTCGAGAACGACGGCTTCAATCGCCTCGTGCTCGGCGCCGAGCTGCGCTGGAAGCAGGTCGCGATGCTGCGCGCCTACTGCAAATACCTGATGCAGCTGGGCGTGCCGTTCTCGCAGAGCTATGTCGAAGCAACCTTCGCACGCTATCCCCAGTTGGCGCGCCTGCTGGTGCAATATTTCGAGGCGCGCTTCGATCCGAAGGGCGACAAGGGGCGCGAGGCGCGGATCAAGGCGACGCATGCCGAGATCCTGGTCCAGCTCGACAGCGTCAAGAGCCTCGATGAAGACCGTATCCTGCGCAGCTTCATGGGCGTGATCGACGCAACGCTGCGCACCAACTATTACATCGACTACGTCGACGACAAGCGCAAGGACGGCGGTCCCGCCGACTACCTGGCGTTCAAGCTCGACTGCGCCGCGGTGCCGGACCTGCCGAAGCCGCGTCCGTATCGCGAAATCTGGGTCTGCGGCCCCCGCGTGGAAGGCATCCACCTGCGTTTCGGGCCGGTCGCGCGTGGTGGTTTGCGCTGGTCGGATCGCCGCGAGGACTTCCGCACCGAAGTGCTGGGCCTGGTCAAGGCACAGATGGTGAAGAACACCGTGATCGTGCCGGTCGGCTCGAAGGGCGGCTTCTTCGCCAAGCAGTTGCCGGACATGGCGACGGATCGCGACGGCTGGTTCAACGAAGGCGTGGCCTGCTACAAGCGCTTCATCAACGGCCTGCTCGACATCACCGACAACATCGCGGCGAACGGCAAGATCGTGCATCCGGCGAACGTCGTGCGCCACGACAACGATGATCCGTACCTCGTCGTTGCCGCCGACAAGGGCACCGCGACCTTCTCCGACATCGCCAACGGCATCGCCCAGGCGCATGGGTTCTGGCTGGACGACGCCTTCGCCTCCGGTGGTTCGGTCGGTTACGACCACAAGGGCATGGGCATCACCGCGCGCGGTGCGTGGGAGTCGGTCAAGCGCCATTTCCGTGCCCTGAACCGCGACTGCCAGAAGCAGGACTTCACCTGCGTCGGCATCGGCGACATGTCGGGTGACGTCTTCGGCAACGGCATGCTGCTGTCGAAGTGCACGCGCTTGGTCGCCGCGTTCGATCATCGCCACATCTTCATCGATCCGAACCCGGACGCGGCGGTCTCGTTCAAGGAACGCCAGCGCATGTTCAAGCTGCCGCGTTCGAGCTGGGCCGACTACGACTCCAAGCTGATCAGCAAGGGCGGCGGCGTGTATTCGCGTGCCGAGAAGTCGATCAAGCTGTCGCCGGAAACCAAGGCAGCGCTCGGCATCGCCAGCGACGTGCAGGCCTTGAGCCCGACCGAACTCATGTCGGCGATCCTGAAGTCGCCGGTCGACCTGCTGTGGAACGGCGGCATCGGCACCTACGTGAAATCGAGCCGCGAAACCAATGCCGATGTCGGCGACCGCGCCAACAACGGCCTTCGCGTCAATGGCAACGAACTGCGCTGCAAGATCGTGGGCGAGGGCGGCAACCTCGGTTGCAGCCAGCTTGGCCGCATCGAGGCCGCGCAGCACGGCGTGCTGCTCAATACCGACTTCATCGACAACTCCGCGGGCGTCGACACCTCCGACCACGAGGTGAACATCAAGATCCTGCTCAACGGCGAAGTACAGAAGGGCAGGCTCAAGCTGCCCGAGCGCAACAAGCTGCTGGCATCGATGACCAACGAAGTCGCCGGCCTGGTGCTCAACGACAACTACCGCCAGAACCAGGCGCTGAGCCTGATGGAGCGGATGTCGCAGTCGCGCATGGGTTCCAAGGTGCACTTCATGCGCACGCTGGAAGCGCAGGGCCTGCTCGATCGCCAGATCGAATTCCTGCCATCCGACGCCGAGCTCGCCGAACGCAAGGCGCGCGGCCAGGGCCTGACCCGCCCGGAACTGTGCGTACTGCTGTCGTACTCGAAGCTGGTGGCGTATCCGCAGCTGGTGGCCAGCGACGTGCCGGAAGATCCCTATCTGTCGCGCGAACTGGTGCGTTACTTCCCCGAGCCGCTGCAGAAGAAGTACGCCAAGGCGATGGAAGGCCACCGCCTGAAGCGCGAGATCATCGCCACCGCGGTGACCAACTCGACGATCAACCGAATGGGTGCGACCTTCCTGATGCGCATGCAGGAAGACAGCGGCCGCAGCATCGGCGACATCGCCAAGGCCTTCACCATCACCCGCGAAACGCTGGATGCACGCGAGTTGTGGGCGCAGATCGACGCGCTCGACGGCAAGGTCGACGATGCGGTGCAGGTCGACGCGCTGATGGTGATCTGGGAGCTGCAGCGCAGCTTCACCCGCTGGCTGCTGTCGCGCCCCGGCGCGATCCCCAACATCCAGGAAGCGGTCGACCGCTATCACGACGGGTTCCGCGACATCCGCGCGGGCGAGGGCATCCTCCATCCGTCGCAGCGCCCGGCCTACGAGGAAACCCGCAAGCTGTGGCGTGCCAAGGGCGTGCCGGCGGCGCTGGCCGACCAGCTGTCGGCGCTGCCGTACCTCGAGCCGTGCCCGAACATCATCGAGCTGGCGCGTGCGCGCAAACTCAAGGTGATCGATGTCGCCAAGGTCTATTTCCGCCTCGGCGATGCCCTGCGCGAGCCGTGGTTGCGCGAACAGATCGAGGCGCTCAAGGTCGATGGTCGCTGGCACGCGGTCGCGCGCGGCGTGCTGCGCGACGAACTGGCGTCGCAGATGCGCAAGCTGACCGAGCAGGTCCTGCCGATGGCCGGCAAGGATGCCGAGGCCAAGGTCGCGGCCTGGCTGGGTCGCGACGACCAGACGCTGCGCTTCACCTTGTCGATGCTGTCGGAACTGGCGGCGCAGAAGACGCTGGATTACCCGACCGTCTCGGTCGCGGTGCAGCGCCTGGCGCAGTTGGCCGATCGCAGCTGAGCATCGTTTCTCGATGTCGACCGACCGGGGCCCAAGTGGCCCCGGTTTCGTTTTATCCTGCCTGCATGGCAGACCCACGCATCGCCTTCCTCGCCAGCAACCACAGCGACGCGCAAGCGGCGCTGGCCGTGCTCGAATCCGCGCATGGCCGCGTCCAGCCGGAAGATGCCGACGTGCTGGTCGCGCTCGGCGGCGACGGGTTCATGCTGCAGACCCTGCATCGCCACGGCGGCCTCGGCAAACCCGTCTACGGGATGAAGCTGGGCACGGTCGGTTTCCTGATGAACCAGTATCGCAACGAGGATCTGGCCGAACGCATCGCCAGTGCCGAACCCGCCATGCTGCATCCGCTCGAGATGACCGTGCAGACCGAATCCGGCACGACGGTGGCGCTGCTCGCCTACAACGAAGTTTCACTGTTGCGCCAGACGCGCCAGGCCGCGCACATCGCCATCGACCTGCATGGACAGACGCGGCTGGAGGAACTGATCTGCGACGGCGTGATGGTGGCCACGCCGGCCGGCAGTACTGCCTACAACTTCTCCGCGGGCGGCCCGATCCTGCCGCTGGGCGCGAATGTCGTCGCGCTGACGCCGATCGCGCCATTCCGTCCGCGACGGTGGCGCGGCGCTGTGCTCAAGGCCGCGACCGAAGTGCGCTTCCGCATCCTCGATCCCTACAAGCGACCGGTCAGCGCGACCGCCGATTCGCATGAAGTCCGTGATGTCGTCGATGTCGCGGTACGCGAGGCGCCGGGACGCGCCGTCACCCTGCTGTTCGATGCCGAGCACGGCCTCGAGGAACGCATCCTCAGCGAACAGTTCATCGCCTGAGTCCAACCTCCGATGAGGACAACCACATGGTCTGGAAAACGATCGCCGCGTTCGCCATCGGCGGAGCAGCATTGATGTCGACGCCTGCATGGGGCGCCGATGACTGGCGCGCCGCTGGCCAGCGCGGCTACGAAGCCACCGATCCGATGATCGGCACCGGCGGCGATGGCCACACGTTTCCGGGCGCGACCTTGCCCTTCGGCATGGTGCAGCTCAGTCCCGACACCCGCATCCAGCAGCGCAAGGACGGCTACGGCTGGGCCGCCGGCTACAACCATCGCGACAGCAGCATCGTCGGTTTCTCGCACACGCATTTCTCCGGCACCGGCCATTCCGATCTCGGTGACGTGTTGCTGATCCCGCAGGTTGGCGAGGTCAGGACCGAGCGTGGCGATCCCGACAAGCCGGGCAGCGGCTATACCGCGCATTTCAGCCACGCCAGCGAGGTCGCCAAGCCCGGCTATTACGCGGTGACGCTGGATGATCGCGACGTTCGCGTCGAACTCACCACCAGCCAGCGCGTCGGCGTGCATCGCTACACCTTCCCGAAGGGCAAGCAGGCGCACGTGCTGGTCGACCTGCGCACGTCGATGTACGACTACCCCGGCAAGGTGCTGTGGTCGCGCCTGCGCCTGCGTTCCGATGGCACCGTGACCGGCTTCCGCGAGACGCGCGGCTGGGCGCCCGGTCGCCAACTCTATTTCGCCATGCGTTTCTCGCGGCCATTGACCGGTCATGCGCTGCAGGACAGCGAGAAGGACGTGCCCTACAAGGGCTTCGCCACGCCGGCGTCGAAACAGCCGGCGCAACGCGCGCAGATCGAAGGCCGCCAGCTGACCGGCAGCTTCGATTTCGGTGCGCTGGATGCGCCGCTGGTGGTCAAGGTCGCGATCTCGCCGGTGAGCGAGGAGGGCGCGATCGCCAACCTCGATGCCGAAGTCGCGGATTTCGATTTCGATCGCGTCCACGCACAGGCACGCAAGGCCTGGGAGGACGCACTTGGCGTGCTCGACATCCATGCGCCCGACAGCGATACGCGCATGGCCTACTCGGCGCTGTATCACGCCTACATGGGGCCGTCGCTGTTCATGGATATCGATGGCCGCTATCGTGGCCCCGACAACGCCGTGCACCAGGCCAAGGGTTACACCAACTATTCGACGTTCTCGCTGTGGGACACCTATCGCGCGCTGCATCCGCTGCTGACGCTGACGCGTCCGGCGCAGCAGACCAACGACATCGTCAATTCGTTGCTCGCGGCCCAGCAGGAAAGTCCCTACGGCATCCTGCCGGTGTGGGCCTTCCACGGCCAGGAAACGTGGACGATGATCGGCTACCACGCGGTGCCGGTGATCGCCGACGCGTGGATGAAGGGCATTCGCGGGTATGACGGCAAGGCTGCGCTCAAGGCGATGACCGCCAGCGCCGAATACGGCCCCTATGGCGGCCTCGACAGCTACATGAAGCGCGGCTACGTCGCCATCGACGAGGAGGGCGAGGCTGCATCGAAGACGCTGGAATACGCGTTCGATGACTGGACCATCGCGCGTGTGGCGCAGACGATGGATCGCAAGGATGTCGCCGATCGCTATTTCAAGCGTGCATCGAACTGGCGCAATGCCTACGATCCCGATACGGGCTTCATGCGCGCGCGCATGAGCGACGGCAAGTTCCGCACGCCCTTCGATCCCGCCGCCAGCGGTTACGGCACCGACTACACCGAAGGCAACGCCTGGCAATACTCGTGGTATGTGCCGCAGGATGTCGCCGGGCTGGCGAAGGCGCATGGTGGCAGCGACAAGCTGCTGGCGAAGCTCGACCAGGTATTCGACGCCAAGGTCGACCCCAGGCTGTTCGAGCACATGGAAGACATCACCGGGCTGATCGGCTGGTACGCGCACGGCAACGAGCCCAGCCACCACGTCGCCTATCTCTACAGCTATGCCGGACAGCCGTGGCGCACGCAGGCGCAGCTCGGTGAAATCATGCGCACGCAGTACGCGCCGCGCCCCGATGGCCTGTCCGGCAACGACGACCTCGGCCAGATGTCGGCATGGTACGTCTTCACCGCGATGGGCTTCTATCCGGTAACGCCGGGCAGCAACGAATACATCATCGGCCGGCCGTTCCTGCCGGAAGTCGCGTTGCACCTGCCGAACGGAAAGACTTTCCGCATCGTCGCCGAAGGATTGGATGCCACGCATGGCTACATCGGCGGTGCCAGCCTCAACGGCAAGCCGCTGGATCGCGCCTTCCTCCGCCACGACGAGATCATGGCCGGTGGGGAGCTGCACTTCCGCATGCAGGCCGAACCGGACAAGGCCTGGGGCACGCATCCTGATCGCCAACCGTATTCCATGAGCGTGGCTCGATGAGCGTCGCCGGGTCGCAATGAGCGAGACCACGCCAGCGCACACTGTGGTGATGGAACCCCCCAAGAAGCCGACCCTGGTGGTCGCGATCACCTCGCGTGCGCTGTTCGAGATGGAGGACAGCCACGGCCTGTTCGAGCGCGAAGGCGTCGAAGCCTTCAGTCGCCACCAGCGCGCCCGCGAGGACGAACCACTGCCGCCGGGGATCGCCTTCCCGCTGGTGCGCAAGCTGCTGTCGTTGAACGTGCGGCTCGGCGCGACCGCGGAAACGCCCCTGGTCGAAGTGATCCTGCTGTCGCGCAATTCGCCGGACACCGGCCTGCGCGTATTCAATTCGATCCAGCACCACGGCCTCGACATCCGGCGTGCGACGTTCACTTCCGGCGCGCCGGTGTGGCCCTACATCAAGCCGTTCGGAGCCACGTTGCTGTTGTCGGCGAATCCGGAGTCGGTGCGACGGGCGCTGGATGCCGGCATCGCCGCGGCGACGATCTTGCCCGCGCGCGCCAACGAACCGACCCGCGAGCAATTGCGGATCGCCTTCGATGGCGATGCGGTGGTCTTCGGCGACGAGGGCGAACGCGTGTCGCGCACGCAGGGGCTGGAAGCCTTCGGACTCCATGAGCGCGCGCATGCGCACGATCCCTTGTCGGGTGGCCCGTTCCGGCCATTCCTGCAAGCCCTGCACGATCTGCAGCTGATGTTCCCGGCGGGTGACGATGCGCCGATCCGCACCGCGCTGGTCACCGCGCGATCCGCGCCCGCGCACGAGCGGGTGATCCGCACCCTGCGCGAATGGGACGTCCGTCTTGATGAAGCCCTGTTCCTTGGCGGCCGCGACAAGGGCGAATTCCTCAGCGCGTTCGGCGCCGACATCTTCTTCGACGACTCATTGCACAACATCGATTCCGCGCGCCGCCACGTTGCCGCAGGGCACGTTCCGCACGGCGTTGCCAACGAGTGAGGCTCAGTTCCGCTTCGGTTGCTGCAGCAGCGGCAAGCGGATGTTGGTGATCTTCCAGCGCAATCCGCGTGGTTCGAACACGAAGCCGACATCGCCGCCATCGGTTGTCAGGGTCGCGACGTAGCGGGTGGGGGATTCGAAGCGGCCATTTGCGCCGGTAAATGGATCCATGGGCCGCGGTTGCTTCACCACGCCATCGCCGACGGTGTCGCCGCTGGCCTGCTTGTAGAGCGCGTCGCCCTGCAGCAGCACGCCGATGCCTGCGGGTGTCGCCATCGCGTTCACCGCATTGTCGGAGATCGCCTTCGCCGCCTTGCCGACCAGTCCGCCATTTGCGCCGCCGCCCAGGCGCGCGGAAATGCCGCGGGCGATGCGGTCCTCGATCTGTGGCGACAGATTGCTGCGTAACGCGATGAAATCGACATGGGTCGCGAGCGCGCTCGCATCCTTGGCAGCGAGTGCCTTGCGCAGGCCGTGGATCGCTGCGAACGGGCCGGAGAACCAGAAGACGGCAAGGATCACCAGGATGATGGCGGCGACGATGGATATATTGCGTTGCACGCGGGTCATGCTCAGAACTCCAGGTCGAGGGCGGCGCAAAGATAGTCGACGAAGGGGGCGAGTGTTGCAAAATCCCTGGTCAGCAGTTTCACCAGTCCCGGCGATGTCATGTCGGTGTCGGCGACGGCACGGACCATCACGAAATTGCGATGACGAAGATCATCGGCGTAGGCGAAATCCTTGGGAAAGCCCGCCGGTACCCGCGCCAGCATCTCGTCGGATTCGAGGTCGAAGCGCTTGCGGATGGCCGGTGCGTGCGCGGCGGCTTTCCATCCCGTCGGATTGTCGACGATGAACTGGCGGATCCTGCGTTGTGTCGGTGGTTCCGGATGCCATATGCCGGCGCCGACGAAGCAGTGCCCGGGTTGCAGGTGCAGGTAGAACGAGGGTGCCGGCAATTCATTGCGGCGTTCATGGAAGATCCGCGCGCCCTGCCAGCCCTTGTAGGGGGATTTGTCGTTGGAAAATCGCGTGTCGCGGTGGATGCGGAACAGCGAGCCGCCATTGCCGCGCGGGTCGGCGCGGAAATGCGGGCTGATCTTCGCCAGTTCCGGCTGCAGGTCGAGCATCAGTTGCTGGAACGGTGCCTTCAGGTGCTGCTCGTAATCACCCTTGTGCCCAAGGAACCACTCGCGATTGTTGTTGCGCATCAGCGCGCGCAGGAACTTGAAGGTCTTGTCGCTGAAATGGCTCATGCCAGGCTGGCCTCGATGCGGTCACCCCAATTTTGCAGCGCGTCGAGCAGCGCCAGCTTGTCCGGCGCCTCCGCGTGCTGGTGGCGCAATGTCGTGATTTCGTCGCGGTAGGACTGCAAGGTGTATTCGCCCATGCCGGGCTCGAGCATGCGGTTGCTGCGCAGCTCGTTCCAGCGATCCTGTTCGGCGAAGGCCAGCGTCTGCGGCCAGTTGCGCGCGCGATAGCGGAAGAACAGTTCGCGCAGGCGCTCATCACGGAACGGGAAGTCCTCTTCGCGCAAGCGCTGCGGCGGCGTTCCGCGCAGCAAGGGGAACATGCGGCGATCGCTGTCGGGCAGGAAGCGGTCGTAGAGCGCGCCATCGGGATCATTCGGCGCGAATTCGCGTTTTTGTGCATAGACCTGGCGGATCTTCTCGGCCAGTTGCGGGCCCGCATCGTGCAGTCGCTTCGCGTTGGCCAGCACGTTGTCGGGATCGATCATCAGGCGCTGGAAATCGGCTTCACGCAGGTGCGCCCACTGCACCAGCATCGGCGAGCGATTGAGGTGGATTTCCTTGAGCGGGATGCGCTCCACGCCTTTCGGCAGGGCATCGCTGGCGACGAACAGTCGGGACGCGATTGCGTCGGCATCAAGATCGAGCAGGACGCGCGGATCGCTGGCGAGATCGAACACGATCACCCGGCCGTCGAATTGCGGATGGCGGGTCAGCGGCAGCACGGGCGCTGCGCACAATCGCGAGGCCGGATAGCGTTGCGAGACATGCAGCAGCGGAGTGGCTCGCATCGGATCGACCAAGTCGCCGACATTGCGCTTGTCGCGCAGCTTCAATGCGTAATCCCATAGCCGAGGTTGGGCGCGGCGAATCAGTCGCGCCAGTCCGAGCGTGGCGCGCACGTCCGATAGTGCCTCGTGGGCGTCGCCCTCGCGCAACCCGTTGTCCTCGGCCAGGTGCTCCAGTTTGAAGCTGGTGCCACCATCGTCACGTTGCCGCCAGTGGATGCCATCGGGACGCAACGCGTGCACCAGTCGCGCGACATCGAGCAGGTCCCAGCGTGAATTCCCGTTCTTCCATTCACGGTCGTAGACGTCATGGAAGTTGCGATATAGACCGAAGCGGATGAATTCGTCGTCGAAGCGGATGCTGTTGTAGCCGAGGCTGCAGGTTCCCGGCTCCGACATCAGCTCGGCGATGCGCGCGAAAGCCTCGGCCTCGACGATGCCATGATGCTGGGCGTGCTGCGGGGTGATGCCGGTGATCAGCGTCGCGATCGGCGAGGGCAGCAGGTCGTCGGCTGGCTGCACGAAGAACTCGTGCGGCTCCTCGACCGGGTTCAACTCCGTGTCGGTGCGGATGGCGGCGAACTGCGCGACGCGCGTGCGGCGTGGATCCTGTCCGTAGGTCTCGAGGTCGTAGAACAGGAAGCTGTCAGCCATGCTGCCTCGCTTCATGCTGGATCGCACACGACAAAGGTTGCAGTCGCGCCATCACCGCGGCATCCACTTCGGCCCAGTTCACCTGTGCCAGCGATTCCAGCCCGCGCGTCGCATCGACCAGGATCTCGCGCTGGATGTCGCTGCGTTCCAGCGCCACCGCGTACGGGATGCGCATGAACGTCACCATCGTGTAGTGCGGGACGAAACGCCCGGGATGGCGTTCCTGCAGCGCGATTTCGAGTTCGCGTTGCAGCAGGAAGGCGGCATCGTCGACCTTGTCGCGCATTTCGATGTAGTTCTCCAACGCCATTTGCTGGATCGCCGCGGCATTGGGCTTGCGCTCGGCTTCAAAGGCGGCGTAGGCCCCGGCAAGATCGCGATCCTGCGCCAGATGGCTGGCCAGCGCGATGCAATCCTCGAAGGCGCAATTCATGCCCTGGCCGTGGAACGGCACCATGGCGTGGGCGGCGTCGCCAATCAGCACCGCGCGCGTATCGAGATGCCAATGCTGGTAATGCAGCGTCGCCAGCTTGCCGACCGGATTGCGCGCGTAGTCTTCGGCCAGGTCCGGGATCAGTTCCAGCGTGTCCGGGAAATCGCGGCGGAAGAATTCCAGTGCCTGCCCGCTGTCACGGATCGTCGCGAAGCTCGGCGGTGCGCCTTCCAGCGGCATGAACAGGGTGACGGTGAAGGTGCGCTCGTCGTTGGGCAGCGCGATGCACATGTAATGGCCACGGGGCCAGATATGCAATGCGTTCGCCTCGATGCGGAAACCGCCATCGACAGTAGGCGGGATTTCCAGCTCCTTGTAGCCGTGGTCCAGCCACTCCGTGCGTTCCTCGCAGGGCCGATAGGCCTGCAGCGCCTGGCGCAATGACGACCCCGCGCCATCGGCGCCGATCAGTGTGTGGAACGGCAAGTCGCGCTTGCCTTCGCCGGTATCGAAAGTCGCGATCCTGTTTTCGAAATCGACGCTATCCAGCCCCATGCCGAAATGCAGGCGTGCGCCGGCGCGTTGGGCGGCTTCAAGCAGGGTGATGTTGAGTTCGCCACGACTGATCGACCAGATCACTTCGCTGTCGTCGCGGCCGTAACGCTGCAGGTGCGGCGTGCCGTCCGGCGGATGCACGAAGCGTCCGCGCATCATCACCGCCTGTTCCAGCACGGCATCGTCGAGACCGGCCAGTTTCAGCGCATGCAGGCCGCGTTCCGCCAGTGCGAGGTTGATCGAGCGGCCACCGGCGTAGCCTTCGATGCGCGGATCACCGCGACGTTCGTACACGTCGACCTGCCTGCCTTGCTTTGCCAGCAAGGTCGCAAGCAGCGCGCCGGCGAGTCCACCGCCAATGATGGTGAGGGGCACGGGTGACGTCATCGGGTCTTCGTCCATTCGATTGCCGAAAGCGCAAATCGCCGCACGTCCTCGAAGCTGTTGTAGAGCGGGGCGGGCGAGATGCGGATCACGTCCGGTTCGCGCCAGTCGCCGAGCACGCCCTGAGCGGCAAGATGATCAAACAATGCGCGTCCGGCATCGCGACCGGCTTTCACCCGCAGCGAGAACTGCGAACCGTGCTGCGCATCATCGCGTGGCGTCACGATCTCGATCGCATCGGCGAGGTGCGCGTCGATCAATTGCCCGAGATAGCTGGTCAACCGCAGCGATTTCTCGCGCAGCGCCGGCAACCCCGCGCGCAGGAACTGCTCGCTGGCCGCACGCAATGGCGCCAGCCCGAGGACCGGCGGATTCGACAACTGCCAGCCATCCGCGCCCGGTGTCGGCTGGAACTGCGGCCCCATCTTGAAGCGCACCGAGGCATCGTTGCCCCACCAGCCGGCGAAACGCGGGCGATCGGTGTTGGCGTGGCGTTCGTGCACGAAGCAGCCGGCCACCGCGCCCGGTCCGGAGTTCAGGTATTTGTAGTGGCACCACACCGCGAAGTCGGCGTTCCAGTCGTGCAACTGCAGCGGCATGTTGCCGACCGCGTGGGCGAGGTCGAAACCGACGATCGCGCCGGCTTCATGGCCGAGTTCGGCGATGCGCTTGAGGTCGAAGGCCTGGCCGCTGCGGTATTGCACGCCGGGCCACAGGATCATGCACAGCCGCGACGCGTTGTCGCGGATCGCCTGTTCGATCCGTTGCATCGAGAACACGCCGTTGGGCAGGTCGGGTTCGACTTCGATCAGCGTCGTGGCCGCCGGCAGTCCGTGGAACTTCAGCTGCGATTCCAGCGCGTAGCGATCGGACGGGAAGCTGCCGGCTTCGCACAGGATCGCCGTGCGTTCGATGGTCGGCTGGTAGAACGTCACCATCATCAGGTGCAGGTTGGCGGTCAGCGAATTCATCGCCACCACTTCGCCGGGGTTTGCGCCGACGATGTGCGCCAGCGGTTCGCGCACCAGCTCGTGGTACGGCATCCATTGCGCCGAGCCGGTGAAATGGCCTTCGACTGCTTCGTTCGCCCATTTGTCCAGCACTTCCTCGACATGCGCACGCGCACCGCGCGGCTGCAGGCCCAGTGAATTCCCGCAGAAATAGGCCTGTTCGCGGCCGTCGTGGCGCGGGATCAGGAATTCGTCGCGATAGGCGCGCAGCGGATCGGCGGCATCGAGCGCCGCGGCGTGTCCGGGGGAGAGCAGGTCGGTCATAGGAATCTCGTTTCGGACAGTCCCAGCCATTCCAGCGCGGTGCCGTGGTACAGGCTGTTGCGTTCGGAATCGGCCAGTTGCAGGCGTTCGATGCCTTCGCCGGGCGTCTGTTCACCGAGCGGGAACGGGTAGTCGGTGCCGAGCATCACGCGATTGGGGCCGCAGACATCGAGCAGGTAACGCAATGCGCGATCGTCGGCGACCCAGGAATCGAAATAGAGCCGCTTCAGGTATTCGCGCGGATTGCGGAAATTGTCGGTGGCGACGAGATCGGGTCGCATGTTGAAGCCGTGCTCGATGCGGCCGATGGTGTAGGGGAAGCTGCCGCCGCCATGCGCCAGCGCGATCTTGAGTTTCGGCAGGCGTTCCAGCACGCCGCCGAAGACGAGGCAGCAGGCTGCGCGCGATTGCTCCGCCGGCATCCCGACCAGCCACGGCAGCCAGTATTTCGGCATCGATTCGCTGCCCATCATGTCCCAGGGATGCACCAGGACCGCGGCGTCGAGCTGCGCCGCCGCCTCGAAGAACGGGAACAGTTCGGGATCGTCGAGGTTCCAGTGGCGACCGTCGGGCAGGTTGATGTGCGAGCCGATCTGCACGCCCTGCAGGCCGAGCTCGTCCATGCAGCGCTCGAGCTCGCGGATCGCCAGTTGCGGCGATTGCAGCGGCACCGTGCCGATGCCGGCGTAGTGGCGCGGATAGGCGCGGATGGTTTCGGCCATGTGGTCGTTGAGCGAACGATGCAGCTCCAGCGCCTGGTGCGGCTGCGCCCAGTAGCTGAACATCACCGGGACCGTGCTGATCACCTGGACCTGCACCCCGAAGCGGGCGTAGTCCTCGATCCGTTCCTGGGGATCCCAGGTCTTGGGCCAGATTTCCCGGAAGAACTTGCCGTCGCGATAGATGCGGTGGCGGCCGTCCTCGCCGTGGTGGATCACCGGGAAGCGGGGATCGCCGAATTTGCTCGCCAGATCGGGCCAGTCGCGGGGCAGGATGTGGGCGTGGGTGTCGATGCGCAGCATCTTCCGATTCTAGCCGCGTCCCTTATTACTGGCGGGAAGCGCCCATTCATGCAACGGAATGCGCTTGTAAAAGGTTGACGCTGTCACAGATTTTCGGATAACGTGGACGCAAGCACAGAAAAATGTGCCCTGCGTCGCTGTTCCGGGCGTAATGCCGTCGGAGCGGGGTGGCAAGAGATTTGGCAGTACAACAGGGGATCAAGTGAAGAATCTGACCAGGAACATGGCCTTGGCCATGGCAACAGTGGTGCTGGCATCTGCATGCACGACCACGCCAGCGCCGGAGTTCGGTGGCAAGTGGCGTCCCGTCAACCGTTTCGCCGACACCACGCGGGAAATCCCGCTCAATCCGGCCTACACCTATTACGCGCTGCCGATGGACGGCACGCTCAAGGGCGTGCTCGCACGCTGGGCCAAGGACACCCATGCAGGCTTGTCCTACCAGTTGTCCTCGGACTACACGTTGCCGGCGGCGGTCGGGCAGATCCGCACGGCGGACGGCGCGGCGGCGCTGCAACAGCTTGCCCAGGTCTATGCCGCCCAGCGGATCGAACTCACGGTCGACAACGGTGCCATCACGGCCCGTCCGGCCAAGAACTGATTCGGGGGCTCCATGGCATTCGGAAAAAAGAAGGCGTCGGCCGCGATCGACGCCGCTGTGAACAAAGCCGCCAATTTCGAGGTCACCGTCGCCGATCTCGCGCGCCGCAGTGAAAAGCGCGCGTGGTGGGTGGCGGGATTGTCGTTGCTGCTCACCCTTACGATGGCGGGCATCCTCGCGTACATGGTGCCGCTGAAGAAGGAGGTGCCGTATCTGGTGATGGTCGATCCCTACGCGGGCATCGCGCGCCTGGCACGCGTTTCCGGCGATGACGGCTTCCAGAGCGTGATCGCCAAGGAAGCAATCAATCGCGCCAACATCGCTTCGTACGTGCTCGCGCGCGAATCCTATGATTCCGGTCTGGTGAACGAGCGGGACTATCGCACCGTCTACACCATGTCCGAGCCCGATGTCTGGGGTGCTTACAGCGCCTCGCGCGACGCTCGCAATCCGGAAAGTCCAGGCGCGATGTATGGCGCACGTACTGCGATCCGCATCAAGATCAGCAGCGTCACGCCACTGGGTGCCAAGCCGGGCAAGCCGCCGACCGGGGCCACCGTGCGCTACCAGCGCCAGCTCTACGAAAAATCGAACGGCGCCACCCGCCCGCTCGACAGTCGCATCGTCACCATGGAATTCGCCTATCGGCCCGAGCTGAAGATGGACCGCGAGGACGACAACATGGTCAACCCGCTGCGCTTCCGCGTCACCAACTACCGCAGTGACGTCGATAGCGCGACGCCGGCTCCCGCCGAATTTCCCGCCGTGGGTACGGCGCAACCGGCCACGCCGGTTCCGGGCGCGACGCAATCCGTTCCGGCGCCCGTCCAGTCGCAATCCCAATCGGCTGCAGGTCCGGCGACACCGGCCAGCCCGACGCAAGGAGTCAATTGATGCGCAACCTGTTCGCCTTCCTGATCGCGGGCACGGCCGCGTTCGCATGCCTGTACGCGGGGAATGCCTCCGCCCAGGTCGTGCAGGAATACACCTACGCCGCCGATCGCATCTATCCGATCCGCACCGGACTCGGTATCACCACCCAGATCGAGCTGAGTCCCAGCGAGAAAGTGGTGGATTACAGCGTCGGTTTCAGCGGTGGCTGGGACCTGCAGCGACGCGACAACCTGTTCTACCTGCGACCCAAGAACACGGATGTCGACACCAACCTGATGGTGCGCACCGAAACGCATACCTACATCTTCGAACTGAAGGTGGTGGCGACCGACTGGCGCGCGCTCGACCAGGCCAAGGCCGCCGGCGTGCAATACAAGGTCACCTTCCGCTATCCGGAAGACACCCGTTTCACCCAGAAGAAAGCCGATGAGCCTGCCGCCGCCGATACCGCGTTGTCGGCAGGACGCGCCTACAACTACAGCTACGACTATGCGACCAGGAGCAAGGAGGGCTGGCTGGTGCCGGTGGCCGTCTACGACGACGGCAGCTTCACCTATATCCGCATGAGCGACCTCAAGGGCATTCCGACCGGCAACTTCCCGGCGGTATACGGCCGCGACAAGGCGCGCACCAGCGACTTCCTGGTCAATACCACGGTGGAAAACAACACCATCATCGTCCACGGGGTCTACCCGTTCCTGATCATCCGCCATGGCGACGACGTCATCGGCCTGCGCAGGGGATCGCAGCAATGAGCCAGTACTACCCACCTTCCGACGACAACAACAACCAGTCGCAGGCGAACGCCGGGCAACAGCACGAAGCGCAGCCGCAACAACAGGGCAATCCGTATTTCGACCGCGTGCAGGACAACGCCACGCCCGATCTCGATGCTTCCGCGCCCACGCTGACGCAGACGGAGATGCAGCAACTCAACCGCAAGGCGATGTTCTTCCTTGCCGCGATCGTCGGCCTGCTGCTGCTGGTTGCGTTCTGGATCATGCATTCGCTGTCCAATCGCGACGACGGCAAGAAGAAGGCGTCGGCCGAAGCGCAACGCGCCACCCAGGTGGTGGAGACGCCGGACCTGCCGCGCGCCGCGCAGGCACCGCCTCCGGTCGAAGCCGCTGCACAGCCGATCGACGTGGTGAACAATGCGCCGCCGTTGCCGACGCCGGAACATGTTTCGGCGCGCCGTGGCAGTGATTACGGCGACGGTGGCGACACCCAGGCCATGCCCGCGGCGCCGCGGCCACCGAGCCTGGTCGAACGCCGCATGTGGAACGGCAGTGCGCCGCCCGCCGATGGCGTCGCGGCACAGGGCGGTGGCCAGATGCAGGGTGGCATGCCGGGCCAGCAGCAGGGTGGAATGATGATGATGGGCCCGAATGGTCCGGTATGGGTGCCCAACAAAGAGACGGTGAAGGAAGCCGACAGCAGCGCCAAGCTGCTGAATAATCCGAACGCCTTGCTGGTGCGCGGCACCTATATCCGCTGCATCCTCGAGACGCGCATCATCACCGACGTGCCGGGTTTCACTTCGTGCATCGTCACCGAGCCGGTGTATTCCATCAACGGACGCAGCCTGTTGCTGCCGCGCGGTTCCAAGTTGCTCGGCAAGTACGACAGCGCCGGCATCGGGCACGGTCGCGTCGCGGTGATCTGGGACCGCGTGGTTACTCCGAACGGTTATGACGTCAGCATGGCCAGTCCCGGCACCGACCAGCTCGGCGGCGCCGGTCATCCCGGCCAGTACGACGCCCATTGGCCGAGCCGGGTCGCCACCGCGATGCTGATCAGCATGATCAGCGACCTGTTCAAATACGAAGGCCAGAAGTACGGCCCGAAGAGCACGGCGATCACCACCGGCGGGACGATTTACGAATCGCCGTACGAGAGCAACACCGCGCAGACCGTGCAGAACATGGCACAGCAGGCGATCAACGAAAGCGCCAACCGCAAGCCCACGGTCACCATCAACCAGGGCACGCAGTTGAACGTGTACGTGGCGCAGGACGTCGATTTCAGCAACGTGCTGGCGCGGCGCTGACAGGGAAAGGGCCAGGTGGAAGACGACAGCTCCCCGGTTGCGCGGATCTCCAACGATTTCCTCGAGTATCAATACGGGGTGCTCGGAATCCTCGAGCACCTCAACTCGCCGCGCGTCACCGAAATCTGCATCAACCGCCCGGGCGAGCTGTACCTGGAAACCCGTGATGGCTGGGAGCATCTGTCGGTTCCCGGCCTGACGTTCGAGCGGGCGCGCCAGTTCTGCACGGCGGTCGTCAACGAGAGCAATACCGGCCAGCGCATCACCGACATCGATCCGATGGTGTCGCTGACGTTCCCGACCGGGCAACGTGCCCAGTTCGTGATTCCGCCAGCCTGCGATCCCGGCAAGGTCTCGATCACCATCCGCCTGCCGGCCAAGCAGAGTCGTACCTTGCAGCAGTACGAGGACGACGGCTTCTTCGGCCAGATCCTCGAGACCAACGGCGAACTGCCGCCGCACGACCAGGAATTGCTGGAGTTGCGTGCAGGGCGCAATTACGGCGAATTCTTCCGCAAGGCCGTGCACTACAAGAAGAACATCGTCGTCTCCGGCGCCACCGGGAGCGGCAAGACCACCTTCATGAAAGCGCTGGTCGACCACATCCCGATGGATGAACGGCTGATCACCATCGAGGACGCGCGCGAGCTCTTCATTCCCCAGAACAACGTGGCGCACCTGCTGTATTCCAAGGGCGGGCAGAGCACCAGCCACGTCACCGCCAAGACCTGCATGGAAGCCTGCCTGCGCATGAAGCCGGACCGGATCATCCTGGCCGAATTGCGTGGCGACGAATCCTTCTACTTCATCCGCAACTGCGCCTCGGGCCACCCCGGCTCGATCACCAGCTGCCACGCCGGCAGCACCGACCAGACCTGGGACCAGATGGCCCTGATGGTGAAGGCCTCGCAGGAGGGGGCGGGGCTCGAGTTCGCGACGATCAAGCGCCTGTTGATGCTGACCATCGACATCGTCGTCCACATCAAGGCCCACGCCGGCCGGCGCTACATCACCGGCATCGACTACCAGCCGGGCCGGCAGTTGCCCGAGGTTTGAGGTCATATTTGTGACAGCTTCTGCAGAAATATTGACAATGCGGTTGCGTACTGGCACATTTCCGGCCATGCGCACGCTTCTTTCAGGGGGGAAGAGATGCTGCCCGGTCTCGAACTGATGGGCTGTCCGCTGGCTGTGCCGGCGCAGGTCATGCAGCACGTCGTCAATGTCGAGTCGTCCTACAACCCGTATGCCATCGGGGTGGTGGGTGGCCATCTGGTGCGCCAGCCGAAAACCTTGCCGGAAGCCCTGGCCACCGTGCGCATGCTGGAATCGCGCGGCTACAACTTCTCGCTCGGTCTGGCCCAGGTCAATCGCTACAACCTGCCGAAGTACGGGCTCGAAACCTACGCGGAGGCATTCCAGCCCTGCGCCAACCTGATGGCGGGTTCGCGGATCCTCGCCGAATGCAACCAGCGCGCCGGCGGCCACTGGGGCAAGTCGTTCAGTTGCTACTACTCGGGCAACTTCGTCACCGGCTATCGCCAGGGCTACGTCCAGAAGATCGAGCGCTCGATGTGGGGCGATCGCCTCGCGCAGGCCGATGGCGCGGCGGCGATTCCGGTGGTGGACAGCCGCAGTCGCAGCCAGCGCGCTGCATCCGCAGGTCGTGTCACGGCGCGCGGCAGGAACGCGCGGGCGACCACCGTTCGCAACGATGGCCAGCTCGACGCCCGCAGCCTGGTCGCACGCCGGGGCGGGGCGGTGATGCCGGTCGCGGCACAACCGCAGGTCGTTCCCGCACCGATGCCGATGCAGGCGATGCCGGCCGTCGCCATGCCGGTCATGGCGCAACCGATGCCGGCGCAGGCCCAGGTCGAACAGGCGACAAGCGCATCACGTGAATCCGCTGGCGACAGCGCATTCGTGTTCTAGGGGAAGGCAGGACAACCGCTTTATCCATCCACCGCAAAGACGTTGCATCCAACCAGGAGTTGAAAATGAAGTTGAAGAAGACCTCCCGCAAGCCCAACCTGACGCTGCTCGTCATGTTGCTGCTCGCCACGCTGTGCCTGTTCGCGCCGGACGTGATGGCCCAGACCGAAGCCCAGACCAAGCTGTGCGGCGTGATGAAGAACGTCTACGACATCCTCAAGGTCGCCTCGATCCTGATCGTCACGATTGCGGTGATCTTCGCCGGCTACCAGATCGCCTTCGCCCACAAGCGCATTTCCGATGTCGCCCCGATCCTGATCGGCGGCCTGCTCATCGGCGCCGCCGCCCAGATCGCCTCGATGGTGATCGGCAACGACAAGATGAAGGGCAACGGCGACTGCGCGGCTGATGTCGGCGGTTCTACGACCACCTACGTGATCAAGGCTGATCCGCTCTACCGTGCATAAGAACATCATGTTCCGCGGCTGCACCCGCCCGCCCATGTTCCTGGGCGTGCCTTACGTCCCGTTTTTCCTCGGGGCGGGCGGCGTGCTGCTGATCGCGATGTACAGCGGCAACCTGCTGTTCATCTTCTTCGCGCCGGTCGTCATCTACATCATGCGGATGATGGCCAAGCGCGACGAGCACATCTTCACCTTGCTGGGCTTGAAGCTGGGCATGCGCACGCGCATGCGCAACCTCGGCGACCACGACGGCCTGTGGGTCTTCAATCCCAATCCCTATCGCGAAAAACCGGCGCCACGAGACTGATGTTCACGCCCGATACTCCCGTCAGCGAATTCCTCCCGTTTTCCACGCACGTGTCGCCGACCGTGATCAAGACCACGGGGGGCGACTACCTCGTGGTCTGGCACCTCGGCGGCCTGCCGTTCGTGGGACGGGAGGAATGGGAGATCGAGCACAAGCACGCGACCTTCAATCGCCTGCTGCAGACCCTGCGCGCGCCGGACTTCCTCAATGTCGCGTTCTGGGTCCACGACATCCGCCGCCGCCGCCGCATCAAGAGCGGGGCGAAGTTCGGCCACGCCTTCAACCAGCAGATGTCGGATCGCTACTTCGATGCGCTGTCGTCGCAGAAGATCATGCAGAACGAGCTGTACCTGTGCATGGTCTACCGCCCGGCTGGCGGCCAGCGCATCAAGGACAAGGTCAGCGACATCGGCCGGCTGGAACGCCTGCAGAAGGAAGCGGTTGCGCGCATCCAGGAGCTGGCGACCAATGTCGAAGCCGTGCTCAAGGACTATTCGCCATACCGCCTCGGCATGTACGAGGCCGACAACGGCGTGGTGTTCTCGGAAATCCTCGAGCTGTACGGCTACATCCTCAATCGCATCGACGAGCCGGTGCCGGTGCTCAACGCGCCGGTCAAGGACTACCTGCCGGTGAGCCGGTTGATGTTCTCGGTGAAGAGCGGCGACTTCGTCGTCAATCCGCCGAACAACGTCAACCAGTACGGCGCCATCCTCAACGTCAAGGAATATCCCGAGGGTACCTGGCCGGGCATCCTCAACGGCCTGAAATACCTCGACTTCGAATACGTCATCACCCATTCCTTCAGCCCCAAGGGACGCGCCGACGCACTCAAAGTGCTGGAACGCACCAAGGGCATGATGATCTCGTCGGGCGACAAGTCCTACACGCAGATACAGGAACTGGACGTGGCGATGGACCAGCTGACATCCGGCAACTTCGTGCTCGGCGAATACCACTTCATCGTTGCCCTGTACGCCGAGTCGCAGGAAAAGCTCGGCCAGCAGATCGCCGCGACGCGCGCCGAACTTTCCAACGCCGGTTTCGTTTCGGCCAAGGAAGACATGGCGGTCGCGCCGTCGTTCTATTCGCAATTCCCGGGCAACTGGCGCTATCGCACACGTACCGCCAACGTCAGTTCGCTCAACTTCCTCGGCCTGTCGCCGCTGCACAACTTCGCGGTCGGCAAGAAGGACAACAACCCGTGGGGCGAATGCGTCACCACGCTGCAGACCACCAACGGCCAGCCGTACTTCTTCAATTTCCACGCAACCCATCCTGGCGAGAATTCGCTGGGCGAGAAGGCGATCGGCAACACGATGGTGATCGGCAAGTCGGGTACCGGCAAGACCGCGCTGATCAACTTCCTGTTGAGCCAGGTGCAGAAGTTCGACCCGGTGCCGACCATCTTCTTCTTCGACAAGGATCGCGGCGCCGAGATCTTCGTGCGCGCCTGTGGCGGCAACTACCTGGCGCTGGAGAGCGGCCAGCCGACCGGCTTCAATCCCTTCCAGTGCGAGAACAGCGAAGAGAACGTCCAGTTCCTGTCCAATCTCATCAAGGTCCTGGCGGCCAAGCCGGTCTACACCGCGCGCGAGGAAGAGGAAATCCACCGCGCGGTCGAATCGATGCTGGACATGCCGATGCAGCTGCGAAGCATGACCAACTTCCAGAAGAGCCTGCCCAACATGGGCGACGACGGCCTGTTCGCGCGCCTGCGCAAATGGACCGCGGGCAACTCGCTGGGCTGGGTGTTCGACAATCCACTGGATACGGTCGATCTCAGCCGCGCCAACATCATCGGCTTCGACTACACCGACATCATCGAGAATCCCGAAGTACGCGTGCCGGTGATCAACTACCTGATCCACCGGCTGGAGGCGTTGATCGACGGCCGCCCGCTGATCTACGTGATGGATGAATTCTGGAAGATCCTGGAAGGCAAGGGTGGCCTGAAGGAATTCGCCAAGAACAAGCAGAAGACCATCCGCAAGCAGAACGGTCTCGGCATCTTCGCCACCCAGAGTCCGGAAGACGCATTGCAGAGCGATATCGCCGCGGCCCTGATCGAACAGACCGCGACCCTGATCCTGCTGCCGAACCCCAATGCCAGCAAGGAAGACTATGTCGAGGGGTTGAAGCTTACCGAGGCCGAATACAACGTGGTCGTGAGCCTGGACGAACGCTCGCGCTGCTTCCTGGTGAAGCAGGGCCACGCCGCCAATGTCTGCCAGCTCAATTTGCGTGGCATGGACGACGAACTGGCGGTGATTTCCGCGTCGACCGACAACATCGAAATCCTGCACGCGCTATCGCAGGAACAGGCGATGCGCCACGGCGTGACGCCGGACAAGCTCACCCCCGAACAGTGGTTGCCCGAGTTCTATGAAAACCGCAAGGGCTCCGGCAAGCGCCGCGGCAACAGCGAGGACAGTGACGCCAGGACCCGCCGCATGGGCGGATACGGCCGCTGAACAACGATATGGAGAACATGCGCATGAACAACGCACCACGACCCGAATCCCAGCCTCGCCGGCGCATGCGCACCGCGATGGCGATCGTCATGACCGCCGGCCTCACCATCAGCGTGGGCGCATGGGCCGATTGGGCGGTGAAGGACGATGATGCGATCGAACAGCTGAAGAAGATCCAGCAGGCGATAGGCGACAAGGATGGACAGACCATCGTCGCCAACATGAACGGCCTCGCGAAAGTCGGAAAGAAGGGTGATTTCGACAAGGATCAAGGCGCTGGCGAAAAGCAGGGCAAATACCAAGATCCGGATGTGAAATTCAAATCGTCGGACGTGGCATTGACGGCCAATGCATCCGCCAAGCTCTCCAGCGTCGACATGAGTGACGAAACCCGTTGCTCCAAACCGAAAAAACCGGATGCGCCGAAGGTGGACGGCGTGGATACCAGTTCGGTGATCTCGAGTGCCGGAAGCGCCACAGGCGATGGCATCCCCGACCAGCAGTACAAATTGTGCAAGGACATCCTGGAAACACAAAAGGCGCAGTTCAAGTACAACGTGATGATGAGCGAATTGGCCAGCAAGCGCTATGAGAGATTGCAGGAAATCCAGGGCGAACGACAGGGTCTCAGCAGCGACTACAGTGCGGGGCAGTTGCAGAGCAACACCAACAAGATGCTGGCGCTGGTGGCATTGATCCAGATCGATCAGCAACAGCAAAAGGCCTACAACGATGCTTACAACGCGCGCCTGACATACCTGAAGGGCGTGCAGGATCGCTTGAGCCAAATGGCGCTGAACGGGACGAATGGTACCGACAGCAGTGGTGGGGGCGGGCCGCTGGGTGGCGCGGGTGGCCAGCTGGCCAATGATGCCGCGACGATGGCCGTGATGACGCTTGCGCTCGGCGACAACTCGCCGTTGCACAGCAAGCAGCGCGGCCAGTAAGCCGTCGCGCACAGGGGGAGCAAGGAGAACGCATGGGCAGCATCGGACAATGGATATTCTTCAGCCTGATCTTCAAATTCCTGGACAAGGAAATCGAGATCTTCCGCGCCAACCTGATGGGCGGGCTGATCCAATGGATCCTGTTATTCGGCACCATCATGGTGGTGTCGTGGATCATCTTCCAGGGCTGGCTGATCGTCACCGGACGATCCCGCGAGCCGATGATGGCGCTGGTGACCAACTCGATGCGCGTGGTGTTGATCACCCTGGTGGCCAGTACTTTTTCGCTGTTCGGGAACGATATCTCCGACCTGCTGAGCAACACCTTGCCGCGAGCGATCACCGGCCTGGTGACGGTGGATGAAGTGTCGCCGGCACAGCAGATCGATCAGAACCTCACGCTGATGCAGTCGACGTTCGCGTTATTGGACTCCTATGCAACCGCGGGTGGCTCCGCGGATGCCTGGAAGGACCAGCTCAGTCACATCACCACCATGAGCGCGGTCGGCACGGCAGGTCCGGCAGTGGTCGGTGGCGCACTGTTGTTGATGTACAAGGTCGCGCTGGCATTGTTCGTCGGACTTGGGCCGCTGTTCATCATGTGCCTGCTGTTCCAGTCGACCAAGAGCCTGTTTTCGAAGTGGCTGCAATACGGCATCGGCACCTGCTTCTCGCTGGCTGTGCTGTGCTTCATGGTCTCGGTGGCGATGAAGATGGTCGCCGCGGTTGGAGCAGCGATGTTCGTCAAGTACACGCTGGCGATCAACGGCATGGGTGCGATGGAGGGCCTGAACACCGTTGCGATGCAGCAGGGTGGACTTGGGTTGGTGCTGACCGTGCTGCTGGTGACGTGTCCGCCGCTGGCTGCGCAGTTCTTCAATGCGACGGTGGGCGGGTTCAGTGCGTATTCGCAGTTTGGCGCTACGGGTTCGCATGGCGCCGGACGCGCACGCGATTCAATGGGCAATCCGGTCGGGGGGGGGGATTGGGGTGGGGCTCAACGGACGCCTTCAGCTGAGACCGGCAATCGAATAGCACATGAAGCTAAACCACAGACCCACCATGGGTTAAACAAACAAACTTTGGCCTATCAAAGCTCCATTCAGCCGCCGCAAGATGAAATACGTTCGAATTCTGAGCGCAAGCTGCGTGTAGACGGAGACCAAGTATGAAGCAATTGATTTTGATGTTGTTGCTCGCCTGTAGCTCCTTTGCAGCGCATGGTCAGCAACCACCGAATAGTGGATCGCCATGTCCTCCGGGAATGATTCCTGGTTATGGAACGTGTTATTCACCTTCTGATTCAGATCGATACAGCAATCAACCACAATCGCCAGTTCGTTCGGGCGCTCTCTGGCAAGATCGATTTGGGGCGATCGCTTCTGATAGCAAGACCGGGTCAATCGGCTGGGCTTCAAATGCCCGAAGCAAGAAAGAAGCACATAAGGCTGCCGTTGAGGATTGTGGGGGCGGTGGGTGCCAAGTTAAAGCTGATGGACGAAATACCTGCCTTGCTGAAGCGTGGGGCGGGGGGGTAAGTGGGTACGGGACGGGTATTAATTTGCAAAGAGCTGAGGAAGATGCTTTGAGTAATTGCAAAAGCGGTGGCGGATCAGCATGCAAGATTGATTACAGCGCCTGCAGCCTTCCAGTGAGGGTTCGCTGATGCGCATCTTTCCAGTACTTCTCCTGAGCCTGGCTATCGTGGCGTGCAAGCCGCAACCAGCCATCTCAACCAATACCCCTTCGCCCCAAGGCGCCCCAGCTGCCACTGCAGATGCCGGGCATGTCGCACAGTCGGTGCACCCGACCGAGAGCGATGCGGCTGCATGCCCAGCGACGGATTTCAACGGCTTCGCGGAGAAGTTCGCGGGCAGCATTTCCATGCAGGCGAAATACACGCATTGGCCTTTGGAATCCGCATCAATCGATGCGACAGCAACGCCCGAGCCCAAGCCGGTCACGAAGCAGGTTTCCGAGCGGGAGATGCCCTATCCGTTGCTGATGGCTTTCGATCGCGCGAAACATGAGGGGCAGTCCGTCGAAGTGATCCAGCTTCCTCCGGATGGTGCGCAAATCCATTACACCAAGCCGGATACCGATTACAGCATCCGCTATCTCTTCAGGCGGCAGGGAACGTGTTGGGAATTGGTCGCCATCAAGGATGAATCGCTATGAATTTTCGATGGCTGTTGATCGGACCTGTCGCGCTGTTGGCATTGACGGCATGCGGGCCTCGCACCAGTGCGCCCGGCGATGGCAATCATGTTGCCCTGACGAATCAAGCAACAGGAGAGGGAAAAACAGTGGAACTAGCAACGAAGAAACCTGACGCCAGGGTGTCGGGGCTGGATGCATTGCTCCGCGACAAGCCGTCCTATGCGGATGCGAGGCAGGCGCTGATTTCCGCTGGGTGGGTTCCGGTTGCCGATCCCAACAGCAAGGAAAACGTCATTGGTTCGAACTGGAAGGAAATCTGCGCCGCCGACCCCGAACAATGCGAGGTTTGCGACAAGCTTCCCGAGCTGGCGAGCGCCAGCGCGGATGGGCAAGCCTTGATGCGCTTTCGCGATCCGGATAGTGGGGGAGTCATCGCGGTGCATGCGACGGGCATGCTGTCCGATTACGCGGTGTCTGGTCCCGATTCCCGCCTGTCGTACATGGGATGGAGCAAAGAGGAGCCAAGCTCGCCGCATTAACCATATTCACGTCCGGGAGACCGGATGCGAGAGGGCGCAAGAAGCGCTCGCCGGATCGCTGGACAAGGGCGATCCGGTCGCGAATCCCACGATTCGCTGCGATCGCGTCACGTTCAGGAGGAACAGGCCGCTCGCTTCCCCCTACTTGTGTATATGGAGATTTGAAGATGCCTAACAATCCGTTGTATGACCTGATGCACCAGGGCGAGTCCGGCACCCCCGGCTACAACGCCTACAACCGTGGAACGCACTGGGACGCGCAAAAGCAAAAGAACGTGCTGGTGGGAGCCGATCATCCGATCGATTTCTCGAAGCTGACGCTCGGGCAAGTGATGGACATGCAGGCACTCCCGGCCCGCGATTCGGACCGGCTGTTTGCTGTTGGCAAATACCAGGTCATTCCGAAAACGCTGGAGAATGCGGTGCGCACGCTGCACCTCGATCGGAATCAGCCGTTCAGCCATGAAATGCAGGACCGGATCTTTTCCGAATACCTCATCAGGGATAAACGGACTCCGGTCCGCGATTACCTGATGGGCAAGGAGGGTGCGACCCTTCAATCTGCGCAGCATTCGCTGGCCCAGGAATGGGCGAGCTTCCCGGATCCCGCAAAGGACGGCGCGAGCTACTACAGCAAGGACGGGGTGAACAAGGCCCACATCTCGTTGGACCAGTCCGCCAATGCCTTGAAGGAAATGCGCGCCAGTTACAAGGCAGCGATCGATCACGGAAAATCTCCGGCAGAGGCATGGGCAGCCATGGTCGGTGGGGAAGGTCGCACCCAAACCGCTTCTTCAAGCCTGCAGGCGACGCAACCGCATCCCGCCAATGGTTCGGGATTCCAGGCGGCAATGAATACGATCCTGCCGGGGCAAAACGGCATCACGCCGCACGTCACTGGGCACTACGGGGAGCAGCGCGGCGCGAAAGGTCCGCACGGGGGCGTTGATTTCAATTATGTCGGCGGCCAGAACGGGCTCAACTTGCGTCATCCGGAAGTGCATTCCCCGGTATCCGGCGTGGTGGAGGTTTCAGGTGGCCAATACGGCACGGTCGGCATCCGCGACAAGGATGGCAATCTGCACCAGCTGCTTCACCTGCAGTCGCAATCGGTGAAGGTTGGCGACAAGATCGAGTCCGGGCAGGTCATCGGCACGATGGGTGGACGTGGTCCGCGCAGCGCCAACGACTATGCGCAGCACGTGCATTACCAGATGAAGGACCAGGGCGGGCACTTGATCAGTCCCGAGTCCTACTGGGGCGAACACCGCATGCAGGGTGGAAACTCTCCTTCCGTAGCGACAGCAGCTGCAGCGACGAAGAGCGGGGCGGGGCTTTCCGGCAAGGACGTCGTCGATCTGCAGAATGCGTTGAACCGCCTGGGTTATGCGGGCAAGGACGGAAAGCCGCTGGAAACCCGTTCCGGGCAATTCGGTCCGAATACGGAACACGCTGTCCGCGAATTCCAGTCCGCCCATGGCCTGAAGGTGGACGGCATCGTCGGCCCGAAAACGCTCGACGCATTGAAACAGTCCAAGGACCATCCACTGATCAACGAGGCCGGCCACCCCTCCCGCGGGATGTACGAGCAGATCAAGGAACAGACGGACAAGTTGGGCGGAGCTAAAACGCTCGGTTTCCACAGCGACAAGGAATACACCCAGGCACTCGCGAACATGACCTGGCAGGCACGGGCTTCCGGGTTGACGCAGGTCGATCATGTGGTCGAGACGGCCAACAAGCAGAATCTGGTGATGATCCAGGGCGGCCTGGCCGATCCGGCCCAGCAGCGCGAGGTGGCGAACAAGGCCCACGCTGCCCAGCAGCCGGTGACGCAGAGCACGCAGCAATTGCAGCAGGACGTCCAGCAGCTGCAACAGCAGCATCACGTGCAGGCCCAGCAACAGCAGGCGTCCCCGGCACGCTGATTGCGGGGGAGACGAAGGAAAAGAGCCCGGATATCCGGGCTCTTTTCCGTTGGCGGTGCCTCCCGGAGGCGGGCATGGGACAATTCCCCCATGCGATTGAACAAGTACATTTCCGAAACCGGCCTGTGTTCGCGCCGCGAGGCCGACCGCCTGATCGCAGCCGGCCGGGTGACCGTCAATGGCGAACGCGGGCGCGTTGCCCAGGAGTTGGCCGAAGGTGACGAGGTCCGCGTCGATGGCGAGAAGCTGGCGATGCGCACTGCGGCCACCGGCAAGCGCCGTCACGTTTACATCGTGCTGAACAAGCCGGTTGGCGTGACCTGCACCACCGAATCGGGGGTGAAGGGCAATATCGTCGATTTCGTCGACCACGAGCAGCGCATTTTCCCGATCGGCCGGCTCGACAAGGACTCGGAAGGGCTGATCCTGCTGACCAGCAACGGCGACATCGTCAACGAGATCCTGCGCGCCGAGAACAAGCTGGAGAAGGAATACCTGGTCGCGACCAACCGCCAGGTCAGCGAGGAATTCCTGCGTGGCATGTCACGCGGGGTGCCGGTGCACGGGCAGGTGACCTTGCCATGCAAGACCGGGAAGCTCGGTCCGTTCGGATTCCGCATCACCCTGGTGCAGGGGCTGAACCGGCAGATCCGCCTGATGGCGGCGCACTTCGGTTATCGCGTGAAGCAGCTGGTGCGCGTGCGCATCGGCCCGGTCAAGCTGGGCCATCTCAAGCCGGGCAGCTGGCGCAATCTCACCGATGTCGAACTGCGCGGCCTGTTGCCGCGCAGGACGGAGTGGTGATCCCGCTTACTTCGACGGCGACGCCGATTTTTCCTTGAGATAGGCGTCGTACTGCGATTTGGCGTAGGTGTTGCAGGATGCGATCTTGCCACCCATGTATTTCTGCGCGCCGGTCGGCTCCATCTTGTTGAGCCTGCCCATGAAGGCATCCATGGTTCCGTTGAACTGCTTCTGGGTGACGCCGGCCTTCTCCATCGACCATTGCATCAGGTTCTGCGACTTGACGATGTCGGACTTGTTGCCGGCGTTCTGTGGCGCATCACCCGCCATCTTGTAGACGGCGAAGCATTCGATCGCCTGCGTGCCGGGGCTCGCTGGCGGCGTCGCGGCCTGGACGGAGAAGGCGAAGGCGGTCAGGGCAAGGGCGTACAGGGGCTTCATCGTGGATCCTGGATCAATGCGTGTGGCCATGATCCCGGCCACGATGGAACGACGGATGAACCGCGGCGGGGGCGGTCAGGTGATGTCGGCTTCCGAACGGGCATCCAGTTCGTAGCGCGACGGGCGTGGATTGACCGTCCCGCACTGGGTGCAGGTGCGCAGGGCATCGTCGCGATAGAAGCGTTCGAATACGCGGAAGAAGTCGTTTTCGATATCGACGAGGTGGAAGAATTCCTCGTACAGCTTGTGGTTGCAGTTCACGCAGAACCACATCAGCCCGTCGTCCTCGAACGGCAGCCGGCGGCGCTCCATCACCAGGCCGATCGAACCGGGCATGCGTTGCGGCGAATGCGGGATCTCCGGCGGCAGGTAGAAGGTTTCGCCGGCGCGGATCGGGATATCACGCGGCTTGCCGTCTTCCTGGATGCGCAGCACCATCTCGCCTTCGATCTGGTAGAACCATTCCGGCCCTTTCTCCCAGTGGTAGTCGGTCCGGTTGTTCGGTCCGCCGACGACCATCACGAAGAACTCGTCGTCGATGATGCATTTGTTGCCGACCGGCGGTTTCAGCAGGTGGCGGTGTTCGTCGATCCACTTCTGCAGGTTGATGGGATTGGGCAAGGGCATGGTCGCGCTCTCCGATGGGGTCAGGCGCCGTCGCGCAGGATTGCCACGCACTTGAATTCGATGGCGATCGGCGCCGGTAGCGCGGTGATGCCCAGGGTGGTGCGGCAGGGCGCCCGCGCCGGATCGGGGAAATATTCCGCCCAGATGGCGTTGTAGGTCGTGAAGTCGCTGGCCATGTCGGTCAGGTAGACGGTGACGTCGATGACGTCGTCCCAGCTGGCGCCGCAGTCGGCGAGGATGTGGCCGATATTGGCGAATACCGAGTGCGTTTGCGCGGCGATGTCGTAGGACAGCAGCGAGCCGTCCTCGTTGTAGACATTGCCGGGCGCACGATTGGTCGCGGGATCACGCGGGCCGACTCCGGACAGGTACAGCCACTGGCCGACGCGACGCGCATGCGGATAGTGGCCGACCGGTTTCGGGGCGCTGCCGCTGTGGATGCCGGCGGTGCTCACCGACGTTCCACGTCTTCGCGGATGCGCGCCAGTGCCGCCGGATATTCGCGGGCAATGTCGGCATTGCTGGCGACGCTGACACCGAGGTCATGCACGATGCCGTCGCGCAGGGTGTACACCCAGCCATGGATCGCCAGCGGCTGGTTGCGCGCCCAGGCGTCCTGGACGATGGTGGTCTTGCAGACGTTGGTGACCTGCTCGAGCACGTTGAGTTCGCACAGGCGATCGTGCTTCAGCGACATGTCGTCGTGGCTGTCGAGCACGTCGGTATGCATGTGGGCGACATCGGCGACGTGGCGCACCCAGTTGTCGGCCAGCCCCAGCCGGGTGCCGTGCAGCGCGGCATGGACGCCACCGCATCCGTAATGGCCGACAACCAGGATGTGCTTGACCTTGAGGACGTCAACCGCGAACTGGATCACCGACAGGCAGTTGAGGTCGGTATGGACGACCACGTTCGCGATGTTGCGATGGACGAAGACTTCGCCCGGCGCGAGGTCGATGACCTGGTTGGCGGGCACGCGCGAATCGGAACAGCCGATCCACAGGTATTCCGGGGCCTGCTGTTTCGAAAGACGCTCGAAGAAGGTGGGGTCTTCGGCGTTGACGCGTTCGGACCAGGCGTGGTTGCTGGCGAGGAGATGGCGGAGACGGTTCAAGTGGCGATTCCGATGTTGCGGGGTTCGGTGAAGAAACGCATGGCCTCGGCGCCGCCTTCGCGGCCGAGCCCGGATTGATTGCTGCCGCCAAACGGCGTGCGCAGGTCGCGCATCAGCCAGGTGTTGATCCAGACCATGCCGGTGCGCAATTCACGGGCAAAGCGCAGTGCGCGCGACAGGTCGCGATCCCACAGCGTCGCGACCAGGCCGTAATCGCTGGCATTGGCCAGGTCGAGCGCATGGTCGTCGTTGTCGAACGCCTGCAGCGTGACCACCGGTCCGAAGATTTCCTCGCGGTTGGTGGTGGTATCGGGGCCGAGGCCTTCCAGTACGGTCGGCGCGACATACCAGCCGGGGCGATCGATGGCGTCGCCACCGCAGAGAACGCGTGCGCCTTCGTCGCGGGCGGCGGCCAACGCGCGCATCACCTTGTCGAAGTGCGCCTGTGATACCAACGGCCCCATCTGCGTTGCAGGATCGGCCGGATCGCCTACACGCAGCGACTTCACGCGTTCCACGAAGGCGTCACGGAATTCGTCATGGATGCTGCGCTCGACCAGCAATCGCGAGCCGCACAGGCAGATCTGCCCGCTGTTCTGGAATGCCGAGCGCACGATGGTGTCGAGGTTGTCGCGCCAGTCGGAATCGGCGAACACCAGCGAGGGATTCTTGCCGCCGAGTTCCAGCGAGACTTTCTTCAGCAACGGCGCGGCGAGCGTGGCGATGCGCTTGCCGACGGTCGTGCTGCCGGTGAACGAAATCGCCTTCGTTTGCGCGTGCGTTACCAGTGCCTCGCCGACTGCCGGTCCGGCGCCATGCACGAGGTTGAACACTCCGGGCGGGAAACCGATGCCTGCTGCGATTTCCGCCAGCAAGGTCGCGCTGTGCGGTGTCACTTCCGATGGCTTGGCGACCACGCAATTGCCGGCGGCCAGTGCCGGCGCGATCTTCCAGGTGAAAAGATAGAGCGGCAGGTTCCATGGCGAGATCGTCGCGACCACGCCCAAAGGCTGGCGCAACGTGAAATTGAGTCCGGCTTCGCCGTGGTGAGATTCGCTGGCGAACTGGGTTGCCGCGTGGGCGAAGAAACGTAGGTTGGCGATCGCACGCGGTATCTCGACATCGCGCGCCAGCGTGATCGGCTTGCCGCCATCGCGTGATTCAGCTTGTGCGACTTCTTCCAGGCGATCTTCGAGCGCATCCGCCAATCGTTCCAGCCATTGCGCGCGTTGCGAATTCGGCAGCGATGACCATGCCGGGAAGGCGCGTTGCGCCGCCTGCATCGCGGCATCGACGTCGATGGCAGTTCCGGCGGCGACCTGCGCGATGACTTCACCATTCGCGGGTGAATGGACATCAAGCCACGCATCACCCGTGGGCGGGTGGGGCTTGCCATCGATCCAGTGCGGGTAGCGCTGCATCTGCCCAGCTTACCCGTTTGCGCAACGTGCCGAGGTCAGATCGACATCATCCGGCCACCGTCCACCGCAATGGACTGGCCGTTGATATAGCCGCCGGCCGGTGCACACAGGAATGCGATCAGTCCTGCCGGTTCTTCCGGACGTGCGAAACGACGCGCCGGCACGCCTGCCATCATGTCCGCGCGGACCTCGGCTTCGCTGATGCCTTCCTTCGCCATGCGCCCGCGCACGATCTGGTCGATGCGTCCGGTCTCGGTAAAGCCGGGCAGCACGTTGTTGACGGTGATGCCGTCCATCGCCAGTTCGCGCGACAGTGTCTTTGCCCAGCTGGCGACCGCGCCACGCGTGGTATTGGAGACACCGAGGCCGGGAATCGGTTCGTACACCGACGTGGAAATGATATTGACGATGCGGCCGTATTTAGCCTCGCGCATGCCCGGGACCAGCGCCTGCGCCAGCGCCTGGTTGGCGAGCAGATGCTTGGTGAACGCATCGAGGAAAGCGCCGGCGTCGGCGTCGATGGCGCGACCACCGGGCGGTCCGCCGGTGTTGTTGACCAGGATATGCACCGGGCCATGCGCGGCGAGTTCGCGAGCCTTTTCACCGAGCCCGACGGTGTCGGCGGCATCGGCGACGATCAGGCCGTGATGCTGGCCATTCGGCGCCGGTAATCCGCGCAAGACTTCTTCGAGCGCATCGCGCCGACGCGCCAACACGGTGACTTCGGCGCCAAGCGTGGCCAGTTCGCGTGCCGAGGCGCGACCTATGCCCTCGGACGCGCCGCACACCAGGGCGCGCTTGCCGGACAAGTCCAAATCCATGTCATGTCTCCCGGGGGGATGGAGGAAGCGTGGCGGCGATCATCGCGCCGATTTCGCGCTCGCGCTCCAGTGGCGATGCGACGAACCGCGCCGCGATACCGCGGCGGTTGGCATCGGGATGGTTCTGGTTGAGTTTGTGGGTGATTTCGATGCGTCGCGGCCGCATGCGGAATCCGATGATGCCGCGTACCTGCACGCGTTCGGCCGGATTCTCCGGATCAAGACGCCAGTCACCACCCACCACGGCTTCGAAGTGCTGCGACAGGCGCCCGACGATATCGAGCAGGCCGACCTCGTCGTCGACGATCTCGAGTTCGCCATGCAGATGTGCCGCCGCGTAGTCCCAGGTCGGCACGCGGACCTGTTCCTTCTTGTCGGCGTACCACGATGGCGAAACATAGGCGTGCGGGCCGTGCACGATCATCGTTGCCGGCACGGCGTTTCCAGCCTGCGGATTGGGTCGGGCCCAATGGCCTTCGACCAGCACGTCGCCGCCATCGCGGCGATACAGCACGGGAAGATGGGTGATGCGGGGTTCGCCATCTTCCACCGTCACCAGCGTCACGAACGGGTCGCGGGCGATCAGCGCGTCCAGCGCCGCGAGATCGTTCACGGCGAAGGCGCGCGGTGTGTACATCAGGCGCGCGCGCCCAGTGCCTGCACCATCAATGGTCGCAGCGCATCGTCGTTGGCGGCGCGTGGCGGCGCCACTTCGCCGAGGCGGAAACCGCGGGCGAGCGCATCGTCTTCATCCAGTCCGTCGAACGCGACGAACTCGGCATCCATCAGCGCGGCACGCGCGGTATCCGGACTGTCGTAGGGCAGGATGTTGCCGTCGGAATCCAGCACTTCGGCGGTGCCCGCTTCGCGCACGCGCAGGCGCGCCCAAACCAGCATGCGGCCGAGGCTGGCCAGCCACCATTCGTCGTGCTGCAGGGAATCGTCGTCGTGCATGTCAGACGCGTCCAAGTGCGGGGAACAGGATCGACACCAGCCACAGCAGTCCGGCCAGCGACAATGCTCCGATGATCACCAGCAGCGCGACCCATGCCGGCGTCGCGAGGCCGGTGAAGCTGCGGTCGCGCACCTGGCGGTAGCGTCCGAGCAGCAGCCACGCCAACGCCTTCGGATTGAGGAAGGAGAAGTCACCGATGTGACCGCGCAGGTCGGGGTGGCGATCGCGCAGGTGCACCAGCGACAGCGGCCAGAAAATCACGAAGGCGCAGAAACCGGCGATCGCGGTGGCGAGGAACAGCATGGCGAAGAACAGCAGCATCAGAACTCTGCACTGCCAGGCGCACGCGGGTAGGCGATGGCGTCGCGGATGTTGCCGAGTCCGCAGACATACACCACCAGGCGTTCGAAGCCGAGGCCGAAGCCGGCGTGCGGCACGCTGCCGTAGCGGCGGAAATCGCGATACCAGCTGTAGTGCTCGCGGTCGAGGCCGAACTGCGCCATGCGCGCATCGAGCACGTCGAGGCGTTCCTCGCGCTGGCTGCCGCCGATGATTTCGCCGATGCCGGGCGCCAGCACGTCCATCGCGGCGACGGTCTTGCCGTCGTCGTTGAGGCGCATGTAGAACGCCTTGATCTGTTCCGGGTAGTTCATCACCACGACCGGGCGGCCGACGTGTTCCTCGGTGAGCCAGCGTTCGTGTTCGGTCTGCAGGTCGAGGCCCCATTCCACCGGGAATTCGAATTTCTTCTTCGATGCCTGCAGCAGCTTGATCGCCTCGCTGTAGTCGATGCGTTCGAACGGTGCGTTGATGAAACCTTCAAGGCGCGTGATCGCGTCCTTCTGCACGCGTTCGGCGATGAAGGCCATGTCGTCGGCGCGTTCGTCGAGCACCGCGCGGAACAGGTACTTGAGGAACTCCTCGGCGAGGTCGGCATCGGCGTCGAGATCGGCGAATGCGATCTCCGGCTCGATCATCCAGAACTCGGCGAGATGGCGCGTGGTATTGCTGTTCTCGGCGCGGAAGGTCGGTCCGAAGGTGTAGACCTTGCTCAGTGCGAGGCAATAGGCCTCGACGTTGAGCTGGCCGGACACGGTGAGGAAAGTTTCCTTGCCGAAGAAGTCGCGACCGAAATCGACCTGGCCGTCCTTGCCGATCGGCAGGTTGGCCATGTCGAGCGTGGAGACGCGGAACATCTGGCCGGCACCTTCGGCGTCGGACGTGGTGATGATCGGCGTGGAGATCCAGAAGAAGCCGCGTTCGTGGAAGAAGCGGTGCACCGCCATCGCCAGCGTGTTGCGGATGCGGGTGACCGCGCCGAACAGGTTGGTGCGCGGGCGCAGGTGGGCGACTTCGCGCAGGAACTCCGGCGACATCGGCTTGGGCTGGATCGGGTAGGTGAGGGGATCCTCGACCCAGCCGACCACTTCAATGGAATCCGCCTGGATCTCGAAGCCCTGACCCTTGCCCTGCGACTTCACCAGCTTGCCGCTGGCGATCACGGCGCAGCCCGGGGTCAGGCGCTTGATCTCCTCGAAATTGGCCAGGCCATCGGACGCGACCGCCTGGATCGGGGCGAAACAGGAGCCGTCGCTGACATTCACGAAGGCGAGGTTGGTCGAACCGCGCACCGTCCGCACCCAACCGCGAACGCTTACCGCGCCGCCCTCGGGCAATTTGCCAGCCAACGCATCGGCCACCGAAGTCGTGGTCATGTCTTGAATCCCGCCTCGTCCAAACCTATCTAGAGAGGGCAAGTTTAAACGACGTTCGCCATTCATCCCGTTAGAATTGTCCCCATGATCACCCTCGCACCCGCCGCCCTGGAACGTGTCCGCAGCTACCTCGCCGCCGAACCCGGCAAGGCCGGCCTGCGCTTTGGCGTCCATCGCACCGGCTGCTCCGGCTGGGGCTACCGGATCGAGATGGCGGATGCCGTCGCCCCGGGCGACCACGATTTCGTCGCGCAGGGCGTGCACGTGCTGGTCGACGCCGACAGCCTGCCGCTGGTCGACGGCACCGAGATCGACTTCATCAAGCAGGGCCTGAACGAGCAGTTCGTCTTCCGCAACCCCAATGTGAAGGGCGAGTGCGGCTGCGGCGAGAGCTTCACCACGGACGCCGATCGCGCGGCCTGAGCCGGTTCGCACGCGCCAGCGAGGCGCGAGGCCCCGCAAGCCCTTGATTCATGCCATAATGTCCGGCTCCCGCCACCGCGGGAGCTTGCCCGAACGCGTCGGTCCGCCGATGGCCGAGGGCTTTCCGGCCGGCATCCCGCCGTCCGGTCATCCACAAGGAAAACCACAATGCGTCATTACGAAGTCGTGTTCCTGGTCCACCCGGACCAGAGCGAACAAGTGCCGGGCATGATCGAGCGCAACAGCGCCACGATCACCAATGCCGGCGGCAAGGTCCACCGCGTCGAAGATTGGGGCCGCCGCATGCTGGCCTACCCGATCAACAACCTGGTCAAGGCCCACTACGTCATGCTCAACATCGAATGCGAGCAGGCGACGTTGAACGAACTGGTCGATGCCTTCCGCTTCAACGACGCGGTGCTGCGCCACCTCGTCATCGTGCGCGACGAAGCCGAGACCGAGCAGTCCCTGATCATGAAGAACAAGGACGAGAAGGGCGACAAGCCCGAGCGCGGCGAACGCCGTCGCCGTGACGACGAAGGCGACGCCCCGGGCGAATCCGCCGACGACAACGCTGAAGCCGCCTGAGGAGCACACCCATGTCCAAGTTCTTCCGCCGCCGCAAGTTCTGCAAATTCACCGCTGAAGGTGTCAAGGAGATCGATTACAAGGATCTCGGCACCCTGCGCCAGTACATCACCGAGAACGGCAAGATCATCCCGAGCCGCATCACCGGCACCAAGTCGCACTACCAGCGCCAGCTGGCGACTGCCGTGAAGCGCGCGCGCTTCCTCGCGCTGCTGCCGTACACCGACAACCACGACGTCTGATCCATCCGGACAGCATTTGTTGCGATCCCAGGTCGCTAACGGAGATACATAAATGAAGCTCATCCTCCTGCAAAAAGTGCAGAACCTCGGCACCCTCGGCGACACCGTCACCGTGAAGCCGGGCTACGGCCGCAACTACCTGGTGCCGCAGGGCAAGGCCGTGCCGGCCACCGCTGCGAACCTGGAACAGTTCGAAGCCAAGCGCGCCGAATACGAAGCCAAGGCCAAGTCCGTCCTCGACGAAGCCGAAAGCCGCCGCGCCAAGCTCGAAGGCCAAAGCGTGACCGTGAAGTCGCACGCCTCGGCCGAAGGCAAGCTGTACGGTTCGGTGACTCCGCGCGACATCGCCGAAGCCCTGACTGCTGCCGGCCATCCGGTGCAGAAGAGCGAAGTGGTGCTGGGCGAAGGCCCGCTGCGCCATGTCGGCGAGTTCGACGTGATGGTGCACTTCGCCGCTGGCGTCGAGACGCCGGTCAAGGTGATCGTCGAAGCCGACGTCGCCTGATCCCGCTTCAAGGCGACATCGAAACGGGCGCTTCGGCGCCCGTTTTCGTTGGCGTTGTCGCAGTTGCTGAGATCTGCACGGGTTATCCAGCAGATATCCACGGGATCGCACGGGTTATCCACAGCATGTCCCCGCGAACACCACAGAATTCCCCCCGGTTTGTGCGCAACACCCCCGGCACGCTCCGTGATTAGATGGATCCTTCAACCCTCCATCATCCCCATCCACCGGTGCAGGCGCCTTGATGCTTGCAGAGTGAGGTTTTGCCCCGATGTCGTCGCGCCCGCGTTTCCCCCGCCAGGACAGTTCCTCCGACCCGCGCATCGAACACCTGCGGGTGCCGCCGCAGTCGGTGGAGGCGGAGCAGGCGGTGCTGGGCGGCCTGATGCTGGTGCCGGAATCGTTCGATCGCGTCGCCGACATCCTCACCGAACGTGATTTCTATCGACGCGACCACCAGCAGATCTATCGCGCGATCCGCGAGCTGAGCGAGAAGGGCAAGCCCTTCGACGCCGTGACCCTGGGCGAGTGGTTCGAATCGACCGGGCAATCCGAATTGGTCGCCGGTGGCGCCTATCTGATCGAACTCGCCAGCACCACGCCGTCGGCTGCCAACATCCGCGCCTATGCCGATATCGTGCGCGACAAGGCGACGTTGCGGCAGCTGATCGACGTCGGTTCGGAAATCGTCAACGACGCCTTCCAGCCCGAAGGTCGCGACAGCGCCGAGATCCTCGCCAAGGCCGAGCAGGAAGTGTTCAAGATCGCCGAGGCAGGTAGCCGCGGTCGCGAGGATTTCGTGCCGGTGCTGCGCGCGCTGAACGAGGCGGTCGACGTGCTGCAGGAACGCAGCGACAGTGGCGGCGGCGTCACCGGCCTGCCGACCGGCTATGTCGAGTTCGACGAGATGACCGCCGGCCTGCAGCCGACCGACCTGGTCATCCTTGCCGCCCGTCCGTCGATGGGCAAGACCACGCTGGCGCTCAACATGTGCGAATACGCCGCGTTCAAGAGCAAGAAGGCAGTCGCGGTGTTCTCGATGGAAATGTCGGCCAGCCAGTTGGCGATGCGCCTCATTTCCTCGGTCGGGCGCGTCAATGCCACGCGCCTGCGCACCGGCCAGCTCGAGGACGAGGATTGGGCGCGCGTGACCCACGCGGTGAGCATGCTGCGCCACGCCAAGATCTTCATCGACGACACCCCGGCGCTGTCGCCTGACGTGCTGCGTTCCAAGGCGCGCCGGCTCAAGCGCGAGCATGATCTCGGCCTGATCATGATCGACTACCTGCAGCTGATGGCGGTACCCGGCAACAGCGAGAACCGCGCCACCGAGATCTCGGAAATTTCGCGCAGCCTGAAGGCGCTGGCCAAGGAATTGAACGTGCCGGTGATCGCGCTCAGCCAGCTCAATCGCTCGCTGGAAACGCGTACCGACAAGCGCCCGGTGATGGCCGACTTGCGCGAATCGGGCGCCATCGAGCAGGACGCCGACCTGATCACCTTCATCTACCGCGACGATTACTACAACAAGGAAAATTCGCCGGACAAGGGCCTGGCCGAAGTCATCATCGGCAAGCAGCGCAACGGCCCGACCGGGTCGATCAAGCTGAAATTCTTCGGCGAATACACCCGTTTCGACAACCTCGCGCACGACAACATCGGAAGTTTCGAGTAACGCGTTTCCGCGTTACAGCGGCTGGCCGAAATACAGCGTGTGCCCCTGGTCGTCTTCGATGACGAATTCGCGCGTCTGCCAGTCGGTATCGCACACATCCGAGACCAGCGAGACACCGCGGCCACGCAATGTTTCGGCGAATGCACGGACATCGTCGACTTCGAAATAGAGATGGAAGTGCCCGTGCTCGCGCACCTCGTCGATCGATGGGTCGCGCGCGTCCACGCGCTTGAGGTGGACGATGTGGTCGCCCGAGCGGATCCCGGCATAGAAGTCCTGGTAGCGGAATTCCAGGGCCATCCCGAGCGTCGACGTGTAGAAGTCGATGCTGCGGTCGAGGTCGGTGGTGCGCAGCTGGGCGATGACGTTGCGAATGGTCATGGCGATTTCCCGTAAAGCAGATCGGTCATCAGGATCCCGTTGATGGTCATGCCGGCCACGTTGGCGTCGGAAATCTCGACGTTGCGGAAGTCGATGTTGGCGAACTTCGCCCCCTTGAACGAGACGTTCGAGAACGATGCATCGGCAAGCGCGACATCGTCGAAGGAGGACGATCGCAAATCGACATCGTGGAAGCGTGCCCCTGAAAGCGAGGTCGATTCGAATTTCGGTTGTTCATCGGGCATGGCGGGTTCCTCTTGCGTCGCAGGGATGTTCTGGCCGATCCGCCACAGCACGCCGGCGGGATCGGTCAGGGTGAAGTCGCGGATCGCCCAGGGGCGGTCTTCGGGCGGTTCCGCCTGCACGCCGTAGCGTTCGACGAGTTCTTGCGCAACGACGTGCTGCCACCACGCTTCGACGTCGCGGACCAGCAGGTGCATCATGAAATTCTCGGCGTGTTCGCGGTTGTAGAACTTCTGCAGGAGGAAACTGGAATCGCCGGCATGCAGGTAGGCGAGGTCGTCGGACGACCACGGAACCTCGAACCCGAGATCGCGATAGAAGCGTTTCGACAACTCGAAATCGCGTGCCGGGACGAAGGCCTTGATTTCCACGGTCGCGAGGTTCATGGCGTGGCATCCGCTGGCTGCGGCTCCGTCGGCCACTGCCTGAAGACCACACAGACGCCGGTTTTGTCCAGCACGGCGAACTCGCGCGCGCCCCATGGCTTGAGCGTGATCGTGGCGCCGTTGCGATGGAGCAGGCGCGGCGCACGGAAGGAGATTTCCGTGAACAACGTATCGATGGTGTCGGTCTCGATCGCCAGTTCCGGGCGGTCCTTCGCGGCGAATTCCGGACTTTCGACGAGATAGGCCTTGGCACCGTCGCGGGCGACCACGGCGAGATCGTCGTCCTGGTGAAGCACCTTGAAGCCAAGCCCGGAGACGAACAGGTCCAGGCCGTCCTGCAGGCGATTGTAGAAAACCTTGGGAATCAGGTTGATGAGCATGGCGATCTCCGTGAAGGATTGGAGGCGAGTTCAGGCGTCGTCGACGGCGCCTTCGTCGTGATCGAGCGCGATGAGCGCGGCGAGGCTGCGACGCAGTTGCGCCACCTGCGCGCTCCCGATTTCGTCGGCGAGCTGGGCATCGATGCGCGCGCGCGCGGCGGCCTGGACCGTCGCTGCGGCACGCCCGCGCGTGGTGAGGCCGACCACCAGCCGGCGGCGATCCTGGGAATCCTCGCGGCGTTCGAGATAGCCGCGCAGGACGAGGGTATCGACCAGCTGGCCGGCGGACTGCTTGGAGATGCGCAGGCTGCGGATCAGTTCCGACAACGGCACGTCGCGCTGCTCGCCGAGGGCGAGGCCGCCGACCACGTAGAGGCCGTTCTTGGGGATGTCGCCATAGCCGCCATCTTCCAGCGCCTGGCGCATGGCGCTACCGTAGGTGTTGCGGGCGTGCCGCAGCAGGGCTGGGATGGCGACGATGTCGTACCAGGGAGTTTCGGCCATGACTAAATGTCCAGCAATTTGATAGTCAAAATAATTTACTAAATTGCCACTGTCAAGTTGGCACAATAGGGCCATGACCCTGCCGTTCACCCAGCGCCCGACCCGTATCGACGTCGATCTCGACGCGATCAGCCACAACCTGCAGGCGATTGCCGGCCATGTCGGCGTACCGGTGATGGGGATCGTCAAGGCCAATGCCTATGGCCACGGACTGGTGCCGGTGGCGCGTCACCTGGTGGCGCAGGGCGTCGGCCAGCTCGGCGTCGCCTTCGTCGAGGAAGGCATCGCGTTGCGCCAGACTGGGATCAAGGCGCCGATCCTCGTGCTCGGCGGCATCTTCGGGCCGCAGGTGGCGCGATTCCTCGAGCACGATCTCGAGATCACGGTGTCGTCGCTCGACAAGTTGCGCCAGGTCGAGGCGGCCGCGCAGGCGGCGGGTCGCAAGGCCGTGGTGCATCTCAAGGTCGATACCGGAATGGAACGCATCGGCGTCCACAGCGAGAGCGCGGGCCCGTTGATCGAGGCCGCGGTGGCGTCGGCGTGGTGCACGATCAAGGGCGTGTATTCGCACCTGGCGTGTTCGGATGATCCGCAGTCGCCGATGACGCGCGTGCAACTCGAACGTTTCCTCGAAGCCTGCGCGCACTTCGAACGCATCGGTGCGCCGATGCCGATCCGCCATCTGGCCAATTCCGGCGGCGTGCTGCATTTCCCGGAGACCTGGCTGGACATGGTGCGCCCGGGCATCATTCTTTACGGCGTGTCGCCGGGCGACACCGCGCGTCCGCCCTTCGAATTGCGGCCGGCGTTGTCGCTGCTTTCGCAGGTCGTCTACTTCAAGGTGGTGAAAGCGGGTCGCACCGTCAGCTATGGCGCGACCTGGACCGCATCGCAGGATACGCGCGTGGTGACAGTGCCGATCGGCTACGGCGACGGGTATTCGCGCGCGCTGTCATCAAGCACGTCGTCGTCACGTAGCGAAGTGCTGATCCGCGGTCAGCGCCATCCCATCGTCGGGCGCGTGTGCATGGACCAGTTCATGGTCGATCTCGGGCCGCAGGGCAGCGCCTGGAACGAGGATGAAGTGGTGTTGATCGGCCACCAGGGCGGCGACGCCATCACCTGCCAGGACGTGGCCGACTGGGCGGGGACGATTCCCTACGAAATCCTGGTCGGCTTGAACGAGCGCATTCCGCGCGAATATCGCGGCGGTTGAATCGCGATCACGGCGTTTTCGCCGGGGGCGTTGCCAGCAGGGGTTGCAGGTCGGCGGGAATCGTCGCGTCGGGATAGCGCGTGCGGTATTCCTGCAGGCTGCTGCGGGCGCCATCGCGATCGCCCTGTGCCATCAGTTCGCGGATGCGCTTGAGCCAGTCGTTGCGCACGCTGGTGTCCTGCACGGTCGCCGGTGGGCGTGCGTCGTAGCCGTTCTCGGTATCGGCCGAGGTTGCGGCTGCAGCTTTCGCACGCATCGCGTTCACCGTGACAGGGGCGGGGGCGGATGCCGGTGCGGGCTTCGGTTGTTCGCGCAGTTCGACGCTGCCTTTGGCGGAGGCGGCCGCAGGCGTGGCGTCCATCGACTGCACGGGTGACGGCGGTGGTGGTGCCGGAGGCGCGGGAGGTGCCGGAGGGGGTGCCAATGCGGGTGCCGCAGCGGTCGGTGCCGGGGCAGCGTAGGAGGCGGCATCGTTCGCCGATGGAATGATCGCCGGTTGTGGCGTCGGCGGCATGCGTGCCGGGGCCGGACGTGGAGGTTGCGGGGGAGGCAACACTTCGCGAGGTGCCGCAGGCATGGCTGCAGTCGACTTGTCCACGGCTCCGGCATCCGCTGCCGCGTTGGCCGTGTCCGCTGGTGCCGGGGATGCCTCGACAACAGGCTTGGGCAGAGGCGGAACAGGCGTGGATGCCGTAGCGTGTTCACCGCGCTGGACATGGGCTGGCCACATCTGCCATGCCAGTCCGGCCGCGAGCACGCAGACGGCTGCGGCGCTGGCATAGCCGGGCAGTCCGCGATACCAGGGTGCCGAACGACGTCCGCCATTCGCCGTCCGCGCCATCGCCAGGATGTGCGCATCGAGATCGGGCGCAGGCTCGCCATGCGGCGGCAAGCGACGCAGTTGCGCGGCAAGTGCGCGTTCTTCGGCGTCCAGGGATGCGTCTTCGTGGCGCTTCATGGCTTCATCTCCACCCGCAATTTGTCCATGGCGTAACGCAGCCTGGATTTCACGGTTTCCCGGCCAACGCCGGTGATGGTGGCGATTTCCTCCAGTGTCAGTTCCTGTTCCAGTCGCAATGCGACCACTTCACGTTGTTCGCGCGGCAATGTCTCGAGCGCGAGTTGCAGGCGCCGGCGCTGCTCGAATTCCGAGACCGCGCGTTCCGGCGTGTCCTGGTCGGGGATCGCGGCGACGCGCTCCTCGGCATCGATGGGGGCGGCGGGGCGATGGCGGCGCGCGCGCCAGTAGTCGTTGATGCGATGGTGCGCGATCTGGTACAGCCAGCCGCTGAACGAGCCGCTTGGGCGCCAGCCGTTGCGGGCGCTGATCACGCGTTGCCAGACGTCCTGGAACAATTCGTCGGTGGCGGCGCGATCGCGCAACAGGCGCAGGATGTAACGATACAGGCCCGCGCGATGGCGGCTGTACAGCAATTCGAATGCACGCTGATCGCCCGTGGCATAGGCGGTCATGAGCGCATTGTCGTCGGGCTCGTTGGGCACGCCATCCATCAGCCATAGGATAACGGTTGCGCGCGATGTTGCCGTGCAGGCCTCCATGCCAGTTCCAACGGCCGGCAAGCGGAAACGGGGTTGGCGTGGTGAATGGGCGGGGCCGGGGTACTCTATCCATGCCATGAACGTCGCCATCCTCCCCCAGGCTTCGGTCCTCCCCACGCAATGGGCGGGCCTGCGTTCGCATTCGGCGGTGCGCGGCCTGCTGGAATCCCTGCACGCGCTGGTGCCGGCGGACGTCACGCTGGCGCTGGCCTGGCGCGATGCCCAGGGAAACAGCGACGTCGAGGCCTTCGGCCCACGCGAAGCGCTTGCGCGCGGTGCCGCGGTGGATGCGTTGTCCGGCAAGGGGAGCGATGGCCATTGCCTGCAGTCGCGGCTGGAAGACAGCGTGCCCTATGTCCTGCTGGCGCATCCGCAGGGGCGGGTGGAGACGCCTGGATCAGAATGGATGGACGTGATCCATTCGGCGATCCACGCGACGCTGACGCGCCTGCTCGCCGATTCGCGCGTCCAGGTGTTGTCGGAAGCGCATCGCATCCAGCGCGCGCTGTTCCGCATTTCGGAGTTGTCGCAATCGGGACTCGATTTGCATACGACGCTCGGGCGCATCCATGACGAAGTGGCGGGACTGATCTACGCCCAGAACATCATGATCGTGCTGTGGGATCGCCAGAAGGACGAGATCCGCATCCCCTATTTCGTCGACCAGGTCGACCATTGGCCGGTGCATGAAGGCGCGCTTCCGCTTGCGAGCCTGAAGAACAGCCTGACCGTGCGCATGATGCAGAAGGGCGAACCGATGATGGGGCCGTCGAGTGCGCTGGCGGCGCAATTCGGCATCGCGGAAGAGGATTGCATCGGACCGGCCAGCCTGTCGTGGCTGGGCGTGCCGATGGTGAGCGACGGCGAGGTGCGCGGCGCGGTGGTGGTGCAGAGCTACGATCGGCCCAATCGCTACACGCGCGAGTCCGCCGAGGTGCTGGCCTACGTGGCGCAACACATCGGGATCGTGCTTGATCGCCGCGACGCCAAGGTCGGGCTGGAAGACCAGGTGGCGCAGCGCACGCGCGAGTTGCGCGATGCCAACGTGATGCTCGAGCTGGAAATCCAGGAGCGCAAGCGCGCCGAACGCCTGCAGGCCGCGCTGTTCCGCATCAGCGAGATGTCGTCAAGCCAGGGCGACGGCTGGAACTTCTACAGCGGCGTGCACGCGGTGCTCGACGAACTGATCGACAGCCGCAACTTCTTCATCGCGCTGGTAAGCGAGGATCCCGGTTTCCTCGACTTCGTCTATGTCGCCGACGAGCTCGACGACATCCCCCCACGCGTGGCGCGCGGTCGTGGCGTCGCCGATTACGTCGTCAACAATGGTCGACCATTGCTGCTGGACGAAGCCACGCTGCAGCGCTTGCAGCGTGATGGCCTGATCGACGTGCGCGGCCAGATGGCGGTGTCGTGGCTCGGCGTGCCGCTGTTGCGCAATGGCATCCCGGTCGGGTTGATGGCGATCCAGAGCTATCGCGACGATGTCCGCTTCGGTGCGCAGGACATGGAGCTGCTGTCGTTCGCCGCCCAGCACGTATCGGTGGCGCTGGAACGACGCGGCCTGCTGCAGGAACTGGAAGGCCACGTCCGCGATCGCACCCGCGAACTCGCCGAAACCAACCGCACCCTGCTGGCCGAGATCGGCGAGCGCATCCGCGTCGAACAGCGCCTGCAGTACCAGGCCAGCCACGATGGCCTGACCGGCTTGCCAAACCGCCAGCAATTGCTCGAGCGCCTGCAGCTCAACATGCTGACCTCGCGCGGCTCGGTCGACATGCCGGGATTCGCGGTGCTCTATCTCGACCTCGACCAGTTCAAGCTGATCAACGACAGCATGGGCCACGCCGCCGGCGACGAGATGCTGGTGCAGGTCGCCAAGCGCATCCGTGGCCAACTCGGGCCGCACGACCTGGTGGCGCGACTTGGTGGCGACGAATTCGCGGTGCTTGCCGAACTGGTGTCCGGCGTCGACGAGGTGACCGCGCTGGCCGAGCGCATCATCAAGGCGTTCGAAGCGCCGATTTTCGTCCACGACCGCGAGCTGTTCCCGTCCGCGAGCGTCGGCATCGCGATGTGGCGCCAGGGTTACGAATCTGGCGAGGAAATCCTGCGTGACGCCGATGCCGCGATGTATCGCGCGAAGGCCAATGGGCGATCGCAGGCGATGGTCTTCGACGAGGCGATGCGTGCGGAATCGTTGCGCCTGCTCGATCTCGAGGCCGACCTGCGGCGTTCGATCAACGCCGATGCCTTCGACGTCCACCTGCAGCCGATCGTGCATCTCGGCAACGGCCGCGTCGTCGGCCACGAAGCATTGGTGCGCTGGCGCCATGAAACGCAGGGATTGCTGTCTCCCGGCGCCTTCATCGGCGTCGGCGAGGACAGCGGCCTGGTGCGCGAGATCGACTGGCTGGTCTATCGCAAGGTCGCCGAGTGGATGGCGGGATCGCGCGCCAGGGGCTATGTGTCGATCAACGTGTCGCCGCTGCATTTCCGTTCTCCGGAATTCGCGGCGCGCCTGCTGTCGACGCTCGACGCCGCCGGCGCCGATCCGGGACGCCTGCGCATCGAGGTCACCGAGGCGTCATTGCTCGAGGACAGCGGCCGCACCCTGGAACAGCTCAACCAGCTGAAGTCGCGCGGCGTGCTGGCGATGCTCGACGATTTCGGCACGGGGTTCTCCGCGCTGTCCTATCTGCGCAAGTTCCCGTTCCACGCATTGAAGATCGACCGCAGCTTCGTCGCCGGCCTGCAGGATTCCAGCCGCGGTGAAAGCGAGGCGCTGGTGCGCGCGATCGTGTCGCTGGCCGATGGCCTCGGCATCGACTGCATCGCCGAAGGCGTGGAAACCCGCCAGCAACGCGAATGCCTGCGCGAGGAGGGTTGCCAGTACGGGCAGGGCTTCCTGTTCGGGCGGCCGCAGGCGCTGGCCGCGCTCGGCGCCAAGAACGGATGACTCAGGACTTGATGACGAGCAGCCGCCGCTCCGTCATGTCCTCGATGGCGTAACGCACGCCCTCGCGCCCCAGCCCCGACGCCTTGACGCCGCCGTAGGGCATGTTGTCGACGCGGAAGCTCGGGACGTCGCCGACGATCACGCCGCCGACTTCGAGGCGATCCCAGGCGCGCATCGCGTGGTCGATGCGGGCGGTGAAGACGCCGGCCTGCAAACCGAAATCGCTGGCGTTGGCGCGATCGAGGGCATCGTCGAAATCGTCGAAGGTTTCCAGCATCGCCACCGGCCCGAAAACCTCTCGTTTGTAGAGGTCGCAGCCGTGTGGCACGCCTTCCAGCAAGGTCGCGGCGATCATGCGGCCATTGCGCTTGCCGCCGGCGAGCTTTTTGGCGCCGCGCTTCATTGCGTCGGCGATCCATGATTCGATGCGATCGGCTGCGCCATCATCGATCACCGGACCAATGAAAGTGCGTTCGTCGCGCGGATCGCCCATCTTCAGGCCTTTCACCGCTTCCGCCAGTTTCTTGCGCAGCGACTTGGCGATGTCCTTGTGGACGAAGATGCGCTGCACGCTGATGCAGCTCTGGCCGCTCTGGTAATAGGCGCCAAAGACCAGGCGCTGCACCACGGCATCGAGATCGATGCCGGGATCGGCGTCGACGATGCAGGCGGCGTTGCCGCCGAGTTCCAGCACGACTTTCTTGCGACCGGCGCGCGCCTTCAGGTCCCAGCCGATCAGTCCGCCGGTGAACGAGAGCAGCGCGATGCGCGGATCCTCGACCAGCAGGCCGGCATCGTCGTTGGAGCAGGGCAGGATCGAGAACGCGCCTTTCGGCAGGTTGGTTTCGGCCAGGATCTCGCCGATGATCAGCGCGCCGATCGGGGTCTTCGGCGCCGGCTTCAGCACGAACGGACAGCCTGCGGCGATCGCCGGCGCAACCTTGTGCGCAACCAGGTTCAACGGAAAATTGAACGGGGTGATGAAGGCGCAGGCGCCGATCGGCACGCGCTTGACCATGCCGCGATAGCCGCGCGCTCGCTCGGAGACGCCGAGTTCGATCACTTCGCCCTCGATGCGGGTGGCTTCGCCGGCTGCGATGCGGAAGGTGTCGATCAGGCGCAGCACTTCGCCGCGGGCATCGTGGATCGGCTTGCCGGCTTCGATGCACAGCGCGAGCGCAAGTTCCTCCTGGCGTTCCTGGAAGCGGCGGATGCAATGCTCCAGCACGTCACGACGCGCATCCGGCGGGAATGCCGCCATCGCTTCGCGCGCCTTGTGCGCGGACACGATGCCCTTGCGCACCGTTGCGGCATCGGCGAAGGCGACGCGGGTGGCGCGCTTGCCGGAATATTTGTCGAGCACCTCAAGGTCGGTATTGGCGGCGACCGGGCGATTGGCAAGATAGTAGGGATAGGACTTCCGCAACATGGTCAGGACTCCGAGGTGGAGGGAAGAACGGCATTGACCTGCAGTGCGAGCTCGCCGTCGTGCAGGCGCGCGCGGATGCGATCTCCCGTCGCCACTTGCGCCACCGATTGCACGGGAACGTCGTTGTCGTCGCTGAGGATGGCGTAGCCACGGGCGACGGTGGCGAGCGGACTGACCGCGTGCAGGGCGCGCACCGCCGAGCGCAGGCGCAGGGTTTCCTGTTGCAGCTGGCGGGCGATCGCCAGTTGCGGACGCTGGCCGATCGCCGCGAGGCGTTCGCGCAGATGTTGCAGGCGTAGCTGGGGATGGCGCGCGCGCAACACCGCTTGCGCGTGGCGCAACCGTGCGCGGTCACGCTCGCTTGAACGCTGCCAGGCCGCGTTCAGGCGTTGCCCGAGTTGCAACTGGCGCAAGGCCAGCGCGTGCAGCCGCGCCGCCGGTTTTTGTGCATCGAGTTTCAGCCAGGCGCGATCCAGTCGTTGCGCGAGGTCATGCAGGCGTTGCTGCTGGCGATCGCGCAGGCGGCGTTCCAGCGATTGCAGGCGACGTTGCAGGTCGCCCTGGTCGAGGCTCAGCAATTCGGCTGCGGCCGAAGGCGTGGCGGCGCGAACATCGGCGGCGAAATCGGCGAGCGAGACATCGCTTTCGTGGCCGACCGCCGACACCACCGGCACCGCGCTCGCGGCGATCGCGCGCGCCAGCACTTCCTCGTTGAAGGCCCACAGATCCTCCAGCGAACCGCCGCCGCGGGTGACCAGCAGCGCGTCATAGCGTCCGCTTTCACTGGCGCGTTTCACCGTGTCGGCGATCTGCGCGGCTGCGCCGGCGCCTTGCACCGGGACCGGCAAAATCTCCACCGGCAACAACGGGAAACGTCGTCCCAGCACGCTCAACACGTCATGCACGGCAGCGCCGCCGGGCGAGGTGATGACGGCGAGCCGACGCACGAAGCGCGGCAGCGGTCGCTTGCGGGCCTGATCGAACAGTCCTTCCGCCTGCAGCTTCTGGCGCAACTCCTCGAAGGCCCGTCGCAGCGCGCCTTCGCCGGCTTCCTCCAGCGAGTCGAGGATCAACTGGTAGTCGCCGCGCGCCTCGTACAGGGTGAGGCGTCCGCGTGCCAGCACCATCAGGCCTTCGCGCGGCTGGAATCGCAGCCACTGGCTCTTGGGCCGGAACAGCGCGCAACGGATCTGGGCGCGCGCATCCTTCAGGGTGAAGTAGAGATGGCCGGACGCGGGGCGCGAGACATTGCCGAGCTCGCCCTCGACGTTCACCACCGGAAACGTGTCTTCCAGCAGGTTGCGCGCCAGCGTGTTGAGCTGGCTGGGGGTGAGGACATCGTCGCGCTGGTCATCCATTCGCGTCAGGATAACGGTCGCCCGCCGCGGGCAGGTAAAATCGACGTCATGACGACCAAGCCTGCTTCCGTCGAGTTCGATCCTGCCGACCACTTCGGACCCCATTCACGCCATCGCACCCGGCCGGTCACGGTCGGCAAGGTGGAGGTGGGCGGCGGCGCGCCGGTCGTTGTGCAGTCGATGACCAATACCGATACCGCCGACGTCGCCTCGACCACGAAGCAGGTCGCGGAGCTGTGGCGCGCGGGATCGGAACTGGTGCGGGTGACGGTGAACACCGCCGAGGCCGCCGCCGCAGTGCCGCACATCGTCGACAAGCTGGCGATGATGGGGATTGAAGTCCCGATCATCGGTGACTTCCACTACAACGGCCATACGCTGCTGGCGAACGAACCGGCCTGTGCCGAGGCGCTGGCGAAATACCGCATCAATCCCGGCAACGTCGGTTTCGGAAAGAAGAAGGATACGCAGTTCGCGCAGTTGATCGAATTCGCGACCAGGTACGACAAGCCGGTGCGCATCGGCGCCAACTGGGGTTCGCTCGACCAGGCGCTGGCCGCGCAGTTGATGGATGAAAACCACACGCGGGCCGAACCGTGGGATGCAGGCCGCGTGTTGCGCGAAGCCTTGATCCGTTCGGCGCTGGATTCCGCGCATCGCGCGGTGGAACTCGGCTTGCCCGCGGAACGCATCATCCTTTCGGCGAAGGTCAGTGGCGTGCAGGAATTGATCGCGGTCTATCGCGAGATGGCGCGTCGCAGCGATTTCGCCCTGCATCTCGGCCTCACCGAAGCAGGCATCGGCAGCAAGGGCATCGTCGCCTCGAGCGCGGCGCTGGCGGTATTGCTGCAGGAAGGCATCGGCGACACCATCCGCATCTCGCTCACGCCGGAGCCGGGCGCCTCGCGCACGCAGGAAGTGATCGTCGCGCAGGAGCTGCTGCAGACGATGGGATTGCGCGCGTTCACGCCGATGGTGACGGCTTGCCCGGGTTGCGGGCGGACGACGTCGGAATTCTTCCAGGAACTCGCCGGCGTGGTGCAGGAGCACGTTCGCGCCAGCATGCCGGAGTGGAAGATCAAGTATCCCGGCGCCGAGAACATGACGCTGGCGGTGATGGGTTGCATCGTCAACGGGCCGGGTGAATCGCGCCACGCCAACATCGGCATCTCGTTGCCGGGTACCGGCGAGGCACCGGCAGCACCGGTGTTCGAGGATGGCCAGAAGACCGTGACCCTGCGCGGCGAGGGGATTGCCCGGGAATTCATCGGCATCATCGATGCCTACGTCGCGCGGCGCTATGCCGTCCACGCCGACTGATTCGTTCCTGCGCCTGCGCGGCGGGCGGATCGCGCTGCTGTTCATCGCGGTCCTGCTGCCGCTGTGGGGAATCGGCGAGCTGGCCGAAGACGTCGGCGAAGGGCGCGATTTCGCTTTCGACCGGCCGATCCTCGAGTGGCTGCATGCGCACCACGCGCCGCTGTTCGACCAACTCGCGCTGCTGTTTTCGCGGCTCGGATACCAGTACGGCGTGATTCCGCTCGACATCGCCCTGGTTGCTGCGTTGTGGTTGCGCCAGCGCCGGCGTGATGCGCTGTTCGCGGCGATTTCGTTCGTCGGCTCGGCGTTGATCAACATCGCCGCCAAGCACTATTACGGACGCGCGCGGCCATCACTGTGGGAGTCGTTGGCTCCGGAAACGAGCTTCAGCTTTCCCAGTGGCCACGCCATGGGGTCGATGACGCTGGCCGCCGTGGTGGTATTGCTGGCGTGGCACACGCGCTGGCGTTGGCCGGCCGCCGCGATTTCGCTGCTGTTCGTGCTGGTGGTGGGCACGTCAAGATCGTATCTCGGCGTGCATTACCCCAGCGACATTCTCGCCGGCTGGGGTGCTGCGCTGGTGTGGGTGGTCGGTGTCCACGTACTCATGTACGGAGTCCGTTGGACTCAGGACTTGGGCAGGTAATTTGCCGGCAGCGGCGTGTCCGGCGTTTCGCCGACCCACATGATCGAGACGATCCACCAGCGCTTGCCGTCGAACAGCAGTTGCAGGCTGTTGATGCCGCGCTCGTGATAGTCGCCCTTGTCGGTGCGGCCGTCGTAGGTGCTGAAGACCTGCGCCATGTTGCCGAAGCGATCGGTCTTGCGCGCCAGTTCGCGTTCGTGGAAGCCTTCGCGTTCGATCAGCGGGCCGGACGTCGCGACATAGTCGTTCACCGTCATCCAGCGCATCTTCACCGCGCCTTCCTTGGTCGTGCGGGTCGGGATCATCCGCGCATCCGGCACGAACAGAGAGCGCATGCGATTCCAGTCGCGGGCCTTGCCGGGCGGCCCGGAAATCACGTCGTAGAGCGCGGCCATGATCGCGTCCATGCTGGCGACATCGGCGGGCGCCGCGGCCGGCATGCCGGTGCTGAGTGGAATGTCGGTGGTCGTCGCTGGCGGCGCTGTCTGCGCCGCGAGTGGCGTGGCGATGGACAGGGCAAGCAGGGCAGGCAGCAAACGGCGCATGGCGGACTCCTCCGATGGATCCGCCGACGCTACGCCACGGCGGCGGCGATCCCGCGTGCCATTGGTCATGCCGCGGCGGCATTGCTGCGCTTGAGGCGCGCCAGTTGCGCTTCGCGATGGGCGATGTAGGCGGTCGAGGCAAAGATGATGCCGGCGCCCAACAGCGTCCAGCGATCGACATGCTCGTCGAACAGCAGCCAGCCGGCGATCGTCACCACCACCAGCTGCACGAAGCTGATCGGCGTCAGCGCCGACACTTCGCCGAGCTTGAGCGCGCGCGTCCACATCACCTGGCCGATGGTGCCGAGCACGCCGGTCAATACCAGCCACAACCAGGTGATGCCCTGCGGCCAGTGCCACTGGAACAGCGCGGCGACCAGCGACATCGGAACCCACAGCACATAGGTCCAGAACACGATGGTGTCGGGGCCGTCGGTCGTCGACAGTTGCTTGATCTGGATGGCGACGATCGCGCTGGTGATCGCCGCGGAAACCGCGACCAGCGAACCCAGGGTGAAGGTGTGCGAGAACGGCCGCACGATCACCAGCATGCCGATGAAGCCGATGGCGACGGCAGCCCAGCGGCGCACGCGCACGATTTCACCCAGCATCAGCACGGCGGCGATCGTGACGAAGATCGGCGACGAGTACGCCAGCGCGATTGCTTGCGACAGCGGCAGGTTGGCGATCGACCAAAAGCCGAGGAACATGCCGATGAAGCCGATCAACGCGCGCACGCCGTAGCGCGACAGCCGGGTGGTATGCACCATCTTGCGGAATGTCGCGCTCGGGTCGGGCGTGCGCAAGGCGGGGCCGAGCAGCAGCGGCAGCAGGGCGATCAGCCCGAAGAAATTGCGGAAGAAGGCGATTTCCAGCGTCGATTCGGTTTTCGATGCAAGCCGGATCGTCACCGCCATCAGGCCGAAACCAATCGTGCTGAGCAGCATGTAGAGTGCCGCGCGCAGCAGTGGCGGCCGTTGTTGCGAAGGTGGGATGACCGTTGCTGCGTTCACCACTTCGCGCCGATGATGCGTGGTTCCGGTTCGATCGCCACGCCGAAACGCGCCTGCACCGAAGCGGCGATGCGCCGTGCCAGGTCGAGCAGTTGCGCACCGCTGGCGCCGCCGTGGTTGACCAGCACCAGCGCGTGCCCGGCGGAGACGCCGGCATCCCCGTCGCGATGGCCTTTCCAGCCGCAGCGGTCGATCAGCCACGCGGCGGACAGCTTGCGACGATCGTCCGGACCGGCAGGGAACACCGGGAGATCGGCATGTTCGCTGCGCAATGCATCCGCGATGCCGGCCGCCACGATCGGATTCTTGAAGAAGCTGCCGGCATTGCCGATCACGGCCGGGTCGGGCAGCTTGCGGCGACGGATGCGGATCACCGCGGCGGCGACGTCGTTCGCGGTCGGTTCCGCGATCGCCATCGTCGCCAGTTCCTCGCGGATGCCGGCGTAGTCGAGTCGCAACCGGGGCTGGCGATCGAGGCGGAAATCCACCGAGGTCACCACGTAGCGGTCGGGTTCGTGCTTGAAGCGGCTGTCGCGATAGGTGAAGGCGCAATCGGCGGCGTCGAAGCGCAGCCAGCACGCGTCCTGGCGATCCCAGGCATCGACGGCGGTGATGCGTTCCATCACTTCGACGCCATACGCGCCGATGTTCTGGATCGGCGAGGCGCCGACCGTGCCGGGAATCAGCGACAGGTTCTCCAGTCCCGACCAGCCGCGCTGCAGCGTCGCCATCACGAAGTCGTGCCAGACCGCGCCGGCGCCGCAGCGCACGTCGACGTGGTCGCTGTTTTCCGCGACCACGGTGATGTCGTCGTTGGCGAGTTCGAGCACGGCATCAGGCGCCGCAACCAGCAGCAGGTTGCTGCCGCCACCGAGCACCAGCGCATCGGGGGTCATCGCCAGTGCTTCGGGAAGTCGCGCGGGATCGCCGATGCGCAGCGCCAGCGGAGTGGTGACGTCGATTCCGAAGGTGTTGCGCGTGCGCAGCGATTGCGCGCGGGTGACCTGCAGGCCGTTGCTCATTTCAGCGCGGGTGTCGAGGCTTGCTGGGTGCGCCGGTGGATCGCGTCGACGCATTCGCGGATCAGGCGCGGGCCGCGATAGACCAGCCCGGTGTAGAGCTGTACCAGTTGCGCACCGGCGGCCGTCTTGGCGATGGCGTCGGTGCCGCTGGCGATGCCGCCGACGCCCACCATCGGGATGTGGCTGGCGAGGCGCGCGCGCAGGCGGCGCAGGGTCGCGGTCGAACGTTCCAGCAATGGCGCGCCGGACAGGCCGCCGGCTTCGGCAGCCAGCGGGCTGTCCTGGATTTCGCTGCGCGAGACCGTGGTGTTGGTGGCGATCACGCCGTCGACGTCGAGGTCGTTGAAGACGCGGGCGATTGCATCGATGTCCTCGTCGCTGAGATCCGGCGCGATCTTGACCAGCAACGGCACACGCCGATGATGCTGGCCGGCGAGGCGTTCCTGGGCATCGCGCAAGCCGGAGACCAGCCGGCGCAGCGATTGTTCTTCCTGCAATTCGCGCAGGCCCGCGGTGTTCGGCGAGGAAATGTTGACGGCGATGTAGTCCGCCAGCGGATAGGCGCGTTCGAGGCAGATCAGGTAATCGTTCAAGGCATCGGCATTGGCGGTATCGCGGTTCTTGCCGATGTTGATGCCGAGGATGCCGCGGTTCGGGCCGGCATGGATGTGCTTCGAACGCTCGACATTGCGCACCAGCGCATCGATGCCGTCGTTGTTGAAGCCCATTCGGTTGATGATGGCATCGTGCTCGGCGACGCGGAACAGACGCGGCGCCGGATTGCCCACCTGCGACCGCGGCGTGACCGTGCCGACTTCGATGAAACCGAAGCCGAGTCCGAACAGCGCATCGACGTGCGCGCCGTTCTTGTCCAGGCCTGCGGCTAATCCGACCGGATTGGGAAAACGCAGGCCCAGGGCCGAGGTCGGCAATGCCGGCGGCGGACGCACCAGCAAGCCCGTCAACCCGACTGCATGCGTGCGGTCGAGCCAACGCAACGCGCGGTCGTGCGCGCGTTCGGCATCCATCGACATCAGCAACGGGCGGGTGAGGGCGTACATCGGTCAGTAATTCCTTTTACCTGCCAATCCGGGTTTACAGATCGAACTTGATGCCCTGCGCAAGCGGCAACGCGTCGGAATAGTTGATCGTATTGGTCTGGCGACGCATATAGGCCTTCCACGCATCCGAGCCGGATTCGCGGCCGCCGCCGGTTTCCTTCTCGCCACCGAAGGCGCCGCCGATTTCCGCGCCGCTGGTGCCGATGTTGACGTTGGCGATGCCGCAATCCGAACCCGATGCCGCAAGGAAGGCTTCCGCGCGCTTGAGATTGGTGGTGAAGATCGACGACGACAGACCCTGCGGCACGTCGTTCTGCATCTCGATGGCGTCGTCGATGTCGCGATACTTCATCACGTAGAGGATCGGCGCGAAGGTTTCGTGCTGGACGATCTCCGCGCTGTTGGCGAGGCCGGTCACGATCGCCGGCAGCACGAAGTTGCCCTTGCGATCGGTCAGCGCGGTGCCGCCGCTCTCGATGGTGCCGCCGCTGGCTTTGGCCTTCTCGATCGCGGCAAGGAAGCCCTTGACGCCGTCCTGGCTGTTGAGCGGACCCATCAGGTTGGCGGGATCGGTGGGATCGCCGATCTTCTTCTCGACCTGCGCGTAGGCGGCCTTGAGCTTGCCCAGCACGTCGTCGTAGATCGATTCGTGGACGAACAGGCGGCGGGTGGTGGTGCAGCGCTGACCGGCGGTGCCGACCGCGCCGAACACGATCGCCGGGATCGCCATCTTCAGGTCGGCGGTTTCGTCGACGATGATCGCGTTGTTGCCGCCGAGTTCGAGCAGGCTGCGGCCCATGCGGGTGGCGACGCGTTCACCGACGTTGCGGCCAACCTTGGTCGATCCGGTGAAGCTGACCAGGGCGACGCGCTTGTCGTCGACGAAGCCCTGTGCGAGATCGGTGCCGGCGTCGTTGAACAGGAAGAACAGATCGGGGAAGCCGCCGGCCTTGAGCGCTTCGTTGCAGATCTTCATCGACGCGATCGCGGAGAGCGGTGTCTTCGGCGACGGCTTCCAGATCGAGATGTCGCCGCACACCGCCGCGACGAAGCTGTTCCACGCCCACACCGCGACCGGGAAGTTGAAGGCCGAGATGATGCCGACCAGGCCGATCGGGTGCCACTGTTCGTACATGCGGTGGCCGGGGCGCTCGCTGTGCATGGTCAGGCCGTACAACTGGCGCGACAGACCGACGGCGAACTCGCCGATGTCGATCATTTCCTGCACTTCGCCGTCGCCTTCCGGCTTCGACTTGCCCATTTCCAGCGCAACCAGCGAGCCCAGCGCGTCCTTGTGGGCACGCAGCGCATCGGCGCACAGGCGGATCGCTTCACCGCGGCGCGGCGCCGGCGTCTTGCGCCACACCTTGAAGGCGGCCTGCGCGCGCTCGACGATGGTGTCGTAGTCGGACTGCGACGAAGCATGCACCTTGCCCAGCACGTCGCCGGTGGTCGGATTCACCGGCTCCAGCACGCCGGCATCGCGGGTCTTCGACCACTCGCCATTGCCGAGATAGGTGCCGGATTCGTTCTCGCTCAGGCCGAGTGCGGACAGGACGGGGTGCAGGGACATGGGATCTCCAAGGAAAAATGGCGGCCCCGGCGCGATTCGAACGCACGACCTTCCCCTTAGGAGGGGGACGCTCTATCCAGCTGAGCTACGGGGCCAAGACCGCAATTTTCGCAGAGAACGGGTCGCGATGTCGCATCGTGACGATTCGCCGGGATTTTCAGGCGTTTCGAGCCTGCCAATGCCCAAGCACGGTCAATCCGCCCGATCCCGGCTGCGTTCCGGCGAGCAGGGCGCGATGGACGTAGTCCGATGCGGCGAGGCAGGCTTCGCGCGGCGGCAGGCCGAGCGCGAGATTGGCGGCGATCGCCGAGGACAGCGTGCAGCCGGTGCCGTGGCCCTCGATGTCGATGCGCGCGTGCTCGATCGATGCCGCACCATCCGCTCCGAGATAGAGGTCGCGCACCGGATCGCCGGGCACGTGGCCGCCTTTCAGGAAGACCGCCTGTGCGCCTGATGCCAGCAAGGTCGTTGCCGCAGGTTCGAGATCGTCGCGATTGCGGATCGTTCCGGAACCCAGCGCTTCCGCTTCCGGGACATTTGGCGTCACCACCGTCGCCAGAGGCATCAGTCGCGTGCGCAGCGCGGTGATCGCGCCGTCTTCCAGCAGTTTCGCGCCGGAAGTCGCGATCATCACCGGGTCGAGGACGATGGCGAGGTCGGGGCGCGCAGCACGTTGGACAACCAACGCATCGACCACCGTATCGATCACGTCGCGGTTGGCGAGCATGCCGATCTTCACCGCGCGCACGTCGAAGTCGTCGAAGCAGGCGGCGAGTTGCGCGCGCAGGAATTCGACCGGCGGTACGTGCACGGCAGTCACGCCGCGGGTGTTCTGCGCGGTGAGCGCGGCGATCGCGGAAAGCCCATGCACGCCATGCGCGGCGAAGGTCTTGAGATCGGCCTGGATGCCGGCGCCGCCACCGGAATCACTGCCGGCAATGGTGAGGACGGAGGGAATCATGTGTCTGCCCGGGTGTGCAGCAGGGCAAATTGCCGATAGAAGAAGTAACCGATGCCGACGAGGCCGGTCATCGCCGCCGGGATCAGCAATGCGTCATAGCCGATCCGCACGAACAGCCAGCCACCGATGATGCCGCCCAGGAGGAAGCTGGAGATGATCAGTGCGCTCAGCAGCAGGCGTCGGTGTTGCAACGGCATCCCGCGCAGCGCATGGCCGATGCCGATTCCGAGATCGGTGAACATCCCGCTCAGATGGGTGGTGCGGATCACTGCACCGCTGAAGGTCGTCGCCATCGCGTTCTGCAGGCCACAGGCGACCGCGGCGAGCAACGGTCCGGCGATGGCTTGCGCGTTGAACAACGGCACGGCGACGAACAGCAGGATCGATTCGATCATCAGGACGACGCCGTAACGGCGACCAAGCCGAAGCGTGCTGTCCTGCACGATCATGCCGCTCAACGCCGCGCCGGCGAGGAAGGCCAGCGCCATGCCGCCCAGCCGCGATATCGCCCGGATGTCGCCATGGGCGATCGCCGCACCCAGCAGGCTGGTGGTGCCGGTGAGGTGGGTGATCGCCTGGTGCTCGAAACCGAGGAAGCCGACGACGTTGATCATGCCGGCGATGCAGGCCAGCGCGCCCGCACCGATCCACACCCATCGCGGCACCGACACGCCCATTCGCGGTTACAGCACTTCCGACGCCTGGTCCGCCAGGCGCGAACGCTCGCCGCGACGCAGGGTCACATGCGCGCTGTGCTCCCAGTTCTTGAAGCGATCGACGACGTAGGTCAGGCCCGATGTCGTTTCGGTGAGGTAGGGCGTGTCGATCTGCTCGACGTTGCCAAGACAGACGATCTTGGTGCCCGGGCCTGCGCGCGTGATCAGTGTCTTCATCTGCTTCGGCGTCAGGTTCTGCGCTTCGTCGAGGATCAGGTAGCGGCTGAGGAAGGTGCGGCCGCGCATGAAGTTCATCGAACGGATCTTGATGCGCGAGGCCAGCAGGTCATTGGTGGCGGCACGGCCCCACGATCCGCCTTCCTTGTTGTTCGGCATCAGCACTTCGAGGTTGTCGGTCAGCGCGCCCATCCACGGCGTCATCTTTTCCTCTTCGGTGCCGGGCAGGAAGCCGATGTCCTCGCCGACGCTCACCGTCGCGCGGGTCATGATGATTTCGCGGTAGCGCTGCGCATCCATCGTCTGCGCAAGGCCGGCCGCCAGCGTCAGCAGCGTCTTGCCGGTGCCGGCGGTGCCGAGCAGGGTGACGAAATCGATCTCGGGATCCATCAGCGCGTTGAGCGCGAAATTCTGCTCGCGATTGCGTGCGCTGATGCCCCAGACCGCGTGCTGGTGCGAACGGAAATCGTCAACGATCTGCAGCACCGCCTTGCCGTCGGCGATCTTCGCCACGCGGAACTCGGACTGCTCGTCGCCGGGCAGGTAGAGGAACTGGTTGGCGTGCCAGTCGTCGCCCTCGGCCATCGCCACTTCGTAGAAGGTGCGCCCCTTGTCGGTCCACGACTTCAGGTCCTTGCCGTTGCGCGTCCAGAAATCCTCGGGCAGCGCCTGCGAGCCGGTGAAGAGCAGGTTGAAGTCGTCGAGCGCGCGATCGTTTTCGTAATCCTCGCTGATGATGCCGGCGATCGCCGCCTTGATCCGCAGGTTGATGTCCTTGGACACGAACACCACCGGCGTTTCCGGCTCGTGCGACTGCAGCGAGAGGATCGCGGCGAGGATGTGGTTGTCGGGCATCACCGTGCCCATCACCTTGCCGCCGCCGAAATCGCTGGTCTGGAAGCGCAGCACGCCGCTGGCGCCTTCCGCGCGCAACTGCAGGCCGCCCGGCGGGCGCAGCTTCAATCCGGTCGCGATCTTGTCGGTGCCCTGTTCCTCGATCAGTTCGTTGATGAAGCGGCTGACCTGGCGCGCATTGCGACTCGCTTCCGACGTGCCTTTCTTGCCGTTGTCGAGCTCCTCGATCACCTGCATCGGCAGGAACACGTCGTGTTCCTCGAACTTGAACAGGGCGGTGGGATCGTGCATCAGCACGTTGGTATCCAGCACGTAGATGCGCTTGCCCTTGGTCATGCGGACGGATTCCCTTTGTGGTGGAGGAGTGATGCGGTCAGTTGGCGCGCTCCTTGAGCGCATCGAGCACGGCCTGCGCATGCCCGGTGACCTTCACCGGCTGCCAGGCCTGCGCGACCTTGCCCTGCGGGTCGATGAGGTACGTGCTGCGCACGATCCCCTCGAATTCGCGGCCATAGAGCTTCTTCATCTGGATCACGCCGAAGGCGCGGCACAGCGCCTCGTCGCCGTCGCTGACCAGCGGGAAAGCGAAGCCCTGCTTGGCGCAGAAGTTGGCGTGCGATTTCACCGAGTCGCGCGAGACGCCGATCACGTCGGCACCGAGCTTGCGGAACTTCGGCAGCAGCGCCTGGAAATCGATGCCCTCGGTGGTGCAGCCGGGCGTGGAATCCTTCGGATAGAAGTAGAGGACGATCCAGCGGCCGGCGAAATCGGCGAGCGTGGCGGTCGATCCATCGCCCAGTGCCAACGGCAGTTCGAGGACGGGCTTGGGGACGGCCTTGCCAACGCTGATGGTCATTATCTGTGCGTCTATCCGGTCAGAACTTCATCGGGTCCATGATCGCGTCGAGATTGAGGCGATCGGAGAATTCGAGGAAATCATCGCGCAGCCCGGCGATGTGCATGTCGGCCGGCACGCCGATGGTGAGTTGCGCGGTGAACATCTCGGCGCCGGTCTGCATCGCGCGATAGCGCGAGCAATGCAGGTTCTCGACGGTGATGCCCTGGCGATCGAAGAAATCGGCGAGCTGGAACAGGATGCCCGGCTTGTCGGCGGCGACCACTTCGACGATGTAGGGAATGAGGTTGGACTGCAGCGGCTTGGGGCCGGTGCGGTACCAGTTGAGCTTGTAGCCCTCTTCGCGTTCGAGGCGGGAGAGCATCGCTTCGAGTTTGGCGATGGCATCCCACGATCCCACCGCGAGCATGCTTGCCGAGACATCGCGGCCGACCGTGCTCAGGCGCGCATCCACCAGGTTGCAACCGGAATCGCTGATGCGCCGTGAGACCGGCAGCAGCGGCGAGTCTGGGTGCGTCGCATAGGCGTTGATGAGCAGGTGGTTCTCGTTGCCCGTGGGGCGTGCGGCGGTATCGCTCAAAGTGTTCGTGTCCGGCGGCGGTCCGCCCAGGCGCCGGCCGAGCGCCGACAGTGACAGGATACTTGCCGGTCATTTCACGCCGCAAGTAACATGAGGGCTGGCTTTCGACCCCTTGCGGGCGGTTCTCTTGCAGCTCTCCGGCATCATCACGGCACTGGCGACCCCCTTCACCGAAGCGGGCGCCGTCGACTTCGACGCCTGGTCCAGGCTCATCGCGCAACAGCTCGAAGGCGGTATCCACGCCTTGGTGGTCGCCGGTTCGACCGGCGAGGCCAATGCCCTGGACGATTCCGAATACGACGCCCTGCTTCAGGCGGCGGTCCGCCAGGTCGCCGGGCGCGTCCCGGTGCTGGCCGGAACCGGCACCTCGAACACCGCCAAGACCATCGCGCTGACCCGTCGGGCCATGCAGTCCGGCGCCGATGCAGCCCTTGTGGTCACGCCGCCCTACGTGCGCCCGACCCAGGCCGGCCTGGTCGCGCATTTCCGCGCGGTGGCCGAGCAGGGTGGGCTGCCGGTGGTGCTCTACAACGTGCCCGGCCGCACCGGCTGCGACATGCAGCCCGAAACCGTGGCCGAGCTCGCCGGGCACCCCGGCATCATCGGCATCAAGGAAGCGGTCGATGCCGAGGCCCGCATGCAGGCCCTGTTGGCCCTGCGCTCGCCGCAGTTCGCGATATTGAGCGGAGATGACCCGACCGCCTGCCGCGCCATCCTCGGCGGTGCCGATGGCCTGGTGTCGGTGGGATCCAACGCCGCGCCGCGCGCATTTCGCCGTCTGTTCGACCTCGCCAGGGGCGGCAACGCCGCCGATGCCCATGCGCAGGACGGGCGGATGCGTGCGTTGTATGCCTTTCTCGCCGCTGAACCCAACCCCATCCCGATCAAGGCATTGCTGGCCGAGTTCGGGTATGGTCACGGCCTGCGGCTGCCTCTGCTTCCGCTGTCCTCGGGACCACGCGCCGGACTGGCCGCGATGGCTGCCGCGGTCGGCGACCTCGAAGCCGCCTGAATCATCCAAGAAATACCCATTCGTACCGATTTCCGGAGAACGCTGTCCCATGCAAGTTCGCACCCGTCTCGCTCTGGCCGCGCTCGCCGTCGCCGTCCTCTCCACGTCCGGCTGCAGCTTGTTCCACGGCAAGAAGCACAGGACCGAGGCCTACAAGCTCGCCGCCGAAGCGCGTCCGCTGGAAGTGCCGCCGGATCTCGACCGTCCCTCGGCCGATGCCGCGATGAACCTCCCCAGCGGTGGCAGCAGCGTCTCGGCTTCGCAGGTCCAGCCGCGCGGTTCGGTCACGCCGGTCGCACCGCGTGAAAGCGCCAGCGCCTTCATCGTGCCGGGCACCCGTGACGACGTCTTCAACAAGCTCGGTACCGCGCTGGCGGGCGTGCAGGGCGCGACCGTCAAGAACAAGTCGCAGCTGCTGGGAACCTTCGACGTCTCGTATTCCGGCCACGATTTCCTGATCCGTACCGCGACCGTGACCGATGGCGTGCATGTCTCGGCGATCGATCCGCGCGGCAGTATCGATGCGAGTGCCGAAGCGACCAAGGTCATCGCCGACCTCAAGGCCGCGCTCGCCAAGTAATCGGCCGGTTCGGCTCATGCAAAACGGGCGCCATTGGCGCCCGTTTTCGTTTCAATCACCGCCGGAAGTTCAGCGTTCCAGGTGCGGCAACTTGTTCGGCTTGCCGTCCCAGTCCGCGGCATCCGGCGGCGGATCCTTGCGGGTGGTGATCACCGGCCAGTCTTTCGACAACTCGGCATTGAGCGACACGTAGTTCTCCTGCCCGGCGGGGACGTCGTCCTCGGCGAAGATCGCATTGGCCGGGCATTCCGGTTCGCACAGGGTGCAGTCGATGCACTCGTCGGGATCGATCACCAGGAAGTTCGGGCCCTCGTGGAAACAGTCGACCGGGCACACCTCGACGCAATCGGTGTATTTGCACTTGATGCAGTTATCGGTGACGACGAAGGGCATGGAGCGGGTTCACGGAAGCCTGGCGGGTATTTTACGGCAACAAAAACCCCACGCTTGCGCGTGGGGTTTGTATGGCGCTCCCTACGGGATTCGAACCCGTGTTTTAGCCTTGAGAGGGCCACGTCCTAGGCCTCTAGACGAAGGGAGCAAAAACGTCGATCTCCGGGCTGTGCCGGGGATCCCGACTGGACGAGTCGGTAGCTTGTTAGTATAGCAGGATGATGTACCCATTCAGTCATGACGCCCGGCGCATCCACCACGGGGCGATCGCTTGAGCCAGCTTCGAATCATCACGCGTGACCAGCACACGGTCTCGCGCAAGGCGATCAGCCCGAACGCGCTGCGCGTGTTGTACCGGCTGCACGAGGCCGGCCACGCCGCATTCCTGGTCGGCGGCGCGGTGCGCGACCTGATCGCCGGCATCCAGCCCAAGGATTTCGACGTCGCCACCGATGCCACGCCGGAGCAGGTGCGCGCGCTGTTCCGCAATTGCCGGTTGATCGGCCGCCGTTTCCGCCTGGCGCATGTGGTGTTCGGTCGCGAGATCATCGAGGTCGCGACCTTCCGTGCGTCGTCGGATGACGGCAGTGGCGATCGCGAGGTCCACGACGACGGCCGCGTGCTGCGCGACAACGTCTACGGCAGCATCGAGGAAGACGCGGTCCGCCGCGATTTCACCGCGAACGCGCTGTACTACAACATCGCCGATTTCTCGATCCACGATTACGTCGGCGGCTACGATGACGTGATCGCGCGACGCATGCGCATGATCGGCGACGCCGAAACCCGTTATCGCGAGGATCCGGTGCGGATGCTGCGCGCGGTGCGGCTGTCGTCCAAGCTCGGATTCACCATCGCCGAAGACACCGCGGCACCGATCGCGTCGCTGGCATCGCTGCTGCTGCAGGCGGCGCCGGCGCGCCTGTTCGACGAATGCCTCAAGTTGTTCCTGTCCGGCCATGCCGTCGCGAGTTTCGAGGGTCTGGAACGCCATGGCCTGCTCGCCGTGCTGTTCCCGGAAACCGCAAAGGCGCTGGCGTCGAATCGCAGCGGCGCATTGCGGCGGATGGTGATCGCCGGCCTCGCCGGGACCGATGCCCGCGTCGCTGCCGACGAACCGGTCTCGCCGGCCTTCCTGTTCGCCGTGCTGCTGTGGCCGGCGTATTGCCGATCGCTGGCGCAGCTGGAAGGACAGGGCATGCACGCGGCGGAAGCGCAACGACGCGCCGCCGACCGCGTCACGCTGCACCTCACCCAGGTCGTGGCATTGCCGCGACGGTTCTCGCTGCCGATGCAGGAAATCTGGTTGCTGCAACCGCGTTTCGCGCAACGCAAGCGCACCGGGCGCTTCATCGTCCATCCGCGTTTCCGGGCGGCGTTCGATTTCCTCAAGCTGCGCGAACGCGCCACGCCGAACCACGCCAGCGATGTCGCCTATTGGGCGGAATTGCAGGCCGGCATGCCGCACGCGCCGGAATCGCACGACGACGATGAAGGTGGCGAGGAGCCATCGCGCCCGCCACGCCGGCGCCGCCGACGTTCATGACCGCCGCGGTCCGCGTGGCGCGGGCTGCCATCGGCCTGGGCGGCAATGTCGGCGACGTCGCGCAAGCCTTTCGTTTCGCCATCGAACGCCTGGGCGATGAGCCCGGCATCGCCAACATCGCGTTGTCGCCGCTGTATGCCACCGCGCCATGGGGCGGCATCGAACAGGATCGCTTTCTCAATGCGGTGGCGGCGTTCGACGCCACGCTGCCACCCCGGGAATTGATGGAATTGCTGTTGGTGGTCGAACGCGAAGCCGGGCGTGATCGCAGCCGCGAAACGCGCTGGGGGCCGCGCCGCCTCGATCTCGACCTGCTGCTGTGCGGTGATGCCGTGATCGCCGGGGATGGCTTGCAGCTGCCGCATCCGCGCCTGCACGAACGCGCGTTCGCGCTGGTGCCGTTGCTGGACGTGTGGCCGGATGCAACGATCCCGGGGATTGGACCGGCCCGGCAGGCCCTGGCTGCACTCGACCCGGCTGATGTCGCCGCGGTCATCGCCGGTCGGGTAGGCTAGTCGCCCCCTCAGGAGCTTCCGATGAAACCCTCGCGAGCTGGCGACTCCAAACCGGTCACGGTGCCCGACCTGCATGCGATGAAGCAGGCCGGCAAGCGCCTGACGATGCTGACGGCCTATGACGCCGGATTCGCGCGGGTGATGGACGTCAATGGCGTCGACCTCATCCTCGTCGGCGATTCGCTGGGCATGGTGGTGCAGGGGCAGGCCAACACGCTGGGCGTGACCGTCGACGACATCGCCTACCACACCGGCTGCGTCAGCCGTGCGGTGCAACGCGCGCTGGTGATCGCCGATTTTCCGTTCCAGGCCGACGCCAGCGAGGATCGCGCACTCGATGCCGCGACGCATTTCCTCCAGACCGGTGCCGGCATGGTCAAGCTGGAAGGCGCGGGCCACAAGCTCGACGTGATTCGTCATCTGGTCGAACGGGAAATCCCGGTGTGCGCGCACCTCGGGCTGACGCCGCAGTCGGTGCTGCGCTTCGGCGGCTTCAAGGTGCAGGGGCGCGATGATGCCGCGGCCGCGAAACTGAAGCAGGATGCGCTCGCGGTACAGGCCGCCGGCGCGACCCTGCTGGTGCTGGAAGCGGTGCCGTCGCCACTGGCGGCGGAGATCACCGCAATGCTCGACATCCCCACCATCGGGATCGGCGCCGGCTCGCGCTGTGACGGCCAGGTGCTGGTGCTGCATGACATGCTGGGCCTCGACAGCGGGCATCGCCGCCCGCGTTTCGTCCGCGATTTCCTTGTCGAAGGCGGGTCGGTGGCAGGGGCGGTGCAGGCGTACTGCGCGGCGGTGCGCGATGGCAGCTTCCCCGACGACGAACATTCCTACTCGAACTGATCGAACCGGTTCAAAGCGACAGATGCAGATCCTGACCGAACTCACCAGCCTGCGCGGCACGCTCAAGCAATGGCGCCGCGACGGGCAATCGATCGCCCTCGTGCCGACGATGGGCAATCTCCACGCCGGCCATTTCTCGCTGATCGCGCGCGCGCGCCAGCTCGCCGATCGCGTGGTCGCCAGTGTGTTCGTCAATCCCACCCAGTTCGGCCCCAACGAGGATTTCTCGCGCTATCCGCGCACGCCGGAACAGGACGCCGAGGGCCTGGCGGACGCCGGTTGCGACGCGTTGTGGCTACCGGGCGTGGAGACGATGTATCCCTTCGGCGCCGATCATGCGGTGGGCATGCATGTCCCGGGCATCACCGACGTGCTCGATGGCGCGGCGCGCCCCGGTCATTTCGATGGCGTCACCACGGTGGTGACGCGGCTGTTCCTGCAGGTGCAGCCCGATGTCGCGATCTTCGGGCGCAAGGATTACCAGCAGCTGGCTGTGATCCGCTATTTCGTGCGTGATCTCGCCTTTCCGATCGAGATCATCGGCGCCGAGATCAGGCGCGATGACGACGGCCTGGCCCTGAGTTCGCGCAATCAATACCTCAGCGCGGAGGAGCGTGCCGTCGCGCCGTTGCTGCATCGAACCCTGCAGTCCATGCGCGATCGCCTGCTGGCCGGCGAGACACGAGGGAAGGTCGAGGCAGCCGCGACCGCCGAGCTGGAGGCCGCCGGCTTCCGGCCCGATTACGCGGTGGTCCGCACGCCCAGCCTGGAAGCCCCGGCGGAAGGCCAGCCCGGCCCGCGGGTGGCCCTGCTGGCGGCGCGGCTGGGTACGACCCGGCTGATCGACAACCTCGAGTTCGAGCTTCCCTGACCCCGGTTGTTGCGGTGCGGCAGAAGGGGTCTACAATCGGGGATTGATCATCTCCAAACCCCATCCATTGCCATGCATATCACCCTGCTCAAGGCCAAGATCCACCGCGCCAGCGTGACCCACGCCGAGCTGCATTACGAAGGTTCCTGCGCCATCGACAGCCGCCTGCTGGAGATCTCCGGGATCCGCGACAACGAGCGGATCGAGATCTACAACGTCAGCAACGGCGAGCGCTTCGCCACCTATGCAATCCGTGCCGAAGCCGGCAGCGGAATCATCTCGGTGAACGGGGCCGCCGCGCACAAGGCCGAACCGGGCGACCTGGTGATCATCTGCGCCTACGGCCTGTGCGATGAAGCCGAGGCCGCGAAGCACAAGCCGACGCTGGTGTACGTCGACCGCGACAACCGGTTGACGCATACCAACCACGGCATCCCGGCACAGGCAGCCTGACGCCATGGGCCTGCAGGATGCGTTGGAGGCCCAGGTCAAGCGCCTGGAAGGAACCACACTGCAGGATCTGTTGCGCGCCGACACCACGCGCGCGGGATCGTTCTCGCTGAGGGCGGGCCCGCTGTACGCGAATTTCGCGCGCCAGGATTACGACAAGGCCGCGCTCGACGCCTTGTTCGATCTCGCCGAAGCGCGCGGGGTGCGTGCCGCCTTCAAGCGCATGGTCGATGGCGAAGAAGTCAACGTGACCGAACACCGTCCGGCGTTGCACACCGCCTTGCGCGGCGACCTGTCGCCGGCGAAGACCGCGCACGAAGCCTTTGAGGTCGCGAAGGCGACGCGCGAGCGCATGCTCGGGCTGGTGCGCGAACTGCGCGCGTCAGGCGTGCGCGACGTCATCAGCCTCGGCATCGGCGGTTCCGATCTCGGCCCGCGTTTCGTCGTCGATGCACTGGGCACGGACGGCGGTGCGCCGCGCGTGCATTTCGTCTCCAATGTCGATGGCCACGCGCTGGCGCGCGCGATCGAGGGGCTGGATCCCGCGACCACTGCGTTGATCATCATCTCCAAGTCGTTCGGGACCCAGGAAACGCTGGCGAACGCCAGGGTCGCGCGGGCGTGGCTGGGCGACGAAGGCAAGCGCACCTACGCGGTGACGTCCAAGCCTGATAAGGCCGAAGCGATCGGCGTCGCGACGGAACGCGTGTTGCCGATGTGGGATTGGGTCGGTGGCCGCTATTCGCTGTGGTCGGCGGTCGGCTTCCCGATCGCGATCGCCATCGGCCCGGAACGTTTCGATGCATTGTTGCAAGGCGCAGGCGACTACGACCGCCATTGCCTTGAAGCGCCGGCGCGCGACAATCCGTCGTTGTGGCATGCGCTGACCGCGGTGTGGAATCGCGATGCACGCGGGCGCGGCAGCCTCGCCGTGGTGCCCTATGACGATCGCCTGAAATTGCTGCCGTCCTACTTGCAGCAACTGGTGATGGAAAGCCTTGGCAAATCGGTGACTGTCGATGGCGCCCCCGTCGACGTGCAGACCTCGCCGGTGTGGTGGGGCAGTGCCGGCACCGACGCCCAGCACAGCTACTTCCAGATGCTGCACCAGGGCACGGAGATCGTGCCGATGGACCTGATCGGCGTGGTCAATGCCGATCATGCGCACGCCGAAAACCATGCATTGCTGCTGGCCAACCTGCTGGCCCAGGCGCAGGCGCTGGCGATGGGGGAGTCGTCGGAAGATCCGCATCGCAATTATCGCGGAGGGCGTCCCAGCACCTTGTTGCTGCTCGATGCGCTGACGCCGCAATCGCTGGGCGCGCTGATCGCCTTCTACGAGCACAGCGTGCATGCGCAGTCGGTGCTGTGGGGCATCAATGCTTTCGACCAGTTCGGCGTCGAGCTGGGCAAGCGCCTGGCCGATCGCACCTTGCCGGCGTTGCAGGGCGGGGTCGCCACTGGCGATGCCGTCACCGATGCCCTGATTGCCGAAGTCGGGCAGCGCACGCGCTGAAATGAAACGAATCGCGGCACATGGCGGCGCCATCCTGTTGGCGTTGTACGTGATCCTGCGCCTGTTGCTGGTACGCGGCGCGGCGCTTGATTCCGACGAGCCGCAACACCTGCACGTGGTGTGGGCGTGGACGCAACACGGCGTTCCCTATCGTGACGCCTTCGACAACCACATGCCGCTGTTCCACATGCTGTGCGCGCCGTTGCTCTCGCTGCTTGGCGAGCGCGCCGACGTCCTCGACTGGATGCGCCTGGCAATGGTCCCGCTGGCGGTTGCGGCCTTCGTGCTGGCGTGGCGTAGCGGTCGCGCATTGTGGGGCGCGTCGGCCGCGAGTTTCGGATTGGCGCTGCTGGCGCTGGAGCCGACCTACCAGCGCATGGCCGGGCAGTTCCGCGCCGATACCTTGTGGGCACTGGCGTGGATCGCGGCGATGGCGGCCTTCGTGCTGGTGCGTCGACCGATGTGGCGATCGTTGCTGACGGGAATCGCGGTTGGCGTGGCGATGGCGACGTCGCTGAAGACGATGCCGTTGCTTGCGTGTGCACTGGCGGCGGGTGGCTTCGTGCTGGTTTGCCTGCCGAAACAGGCACGACCGGGCGGGCGAATGCTGGCGGGTGGATTGGCGATCGGTGCCGTCGCGGCGACTGCCGTGGTTGCGATCGTTGTCGGCATCGTTGCGGCGCGCGGTGGTCTGGCCGCGATGCAAGAGGCGGTGCTCGGGCACAACCTGTTGCCGGGATTCGGCCGCAATGCGGATACGCGGCAATTGGCATTGCGCTGCGCGGAAGCGGGCATCGTCGCGATCCTTGCCGGCGTATTGGCGTGGCGATCGATCCGTGGTTCCAGCGATCCCGTGCTCGCGGCGCGGCGCTGGTTCGTCGCCGGGTCCTGTGGCCTGTTCGCGATCGCCCTCTATGCGGCGTGGCCGCTGCTGACTTCTCAGGACTACTTGCCGGTGCTGCCGCTGTTCGCGCCGTGGCTGGGTGGCGTGCTGTTGCGCGGACTTGAGCGGTTGCGTATACCGCCAACCGGCGCTTGGATCGGTTATGCGTTGCTGGCGGTGGTCGTGCTGGTGGTGCGTGCGCCCTGGCGCGATCGCCTGCACGAATATCGCGACCAGCTCGCGACGGTGCTGGCGATCACCACGCCGGACGACGTGGTGATGGACGCCAAGGGCGAGGGCATCTACCGCCGTCGTGCCTACCACCCGGTGCTGGAGATGGTGACCCAGGAACGGCTGCGCCGCGGCTTGCTGGCGGATACGATCGTTGCCGACATCCATTCCAGCGCGGCCCACGTGATGCATCCGGAGCGCATGCCCGACGCGGACCTGCAGGTTTTGCGCGCGGATTTCATTCCTTATGCCAATGACGAATGGGTGGCCGGGCGTGAGTTGGGCGAGCAGGCTGCCGGACCACTGCATGTCGCGGCGATGATTCCTGGTTGTTACCGCTGGCTGCGGCTGGATGGCGAACGTATCGTCCAGCTCGGGCCTGAAACGCGGTTGGATTCCGGAGACGCCACGATCGATCTGCCACAGGCTGGACGCTATCGCCTGTTGTGGTGTCCCGCAGCAAGGCAGCTGAAAGCCGTGCATGCACAATGACGCGATGACGCCCGCTTACGATTCCGCCACCCGCCTGCTGGTGATTGCGCCGCATCCCGATGACGAAATCATCGCCTGCGGCGGCTTGCTGCAGGCCGTGACACAGGCGGGCGGCCGTGCCCGCGTGTTGTTCGTGACCGATGGCGACAACAATCCATGGCCGCAACGTTTGACCGAGCGTCGTTGGCGGCTCGATGCGCAGGCGCGCAAGCGCTGGGGCGCATTGCGTCGCGGCGAGGCCGAGGCGGCCCTGGATGCGCTGCGCTGCGACGGGCTGGATGGCATGCATATCGGCTGGCCGGATGGCGGGTTGACGACATTGCTGGCGCCAGCACGTTCCGCCGAAGCGATCGACACCCTGACCGACGTGATGGCGGATTTCCGCCCGACCCTGGTGATGGTGCCGGCCTTCGGCGATTACCACCCTGATCATTCCGCGCTGGCGTTGCTGGCGACGCTGGCCTTGCGACGCTTCCCCGGCGTCCAAACCGGATCGTTCCATATCCATGTTCCACCTTCGAGCGCCGGCCAGGAGTGGTCGCTGGCGCTGGATGCACAGGCGCTGGAACGCAAGCGCGATGCCCTGCGATGCTATGGCAGCCAATTGCATTTCGGGAAACAACGCCTGTTGAAGTTCGCGCGCGCGCAGGAAAAATTCGATATCGGAACCGGCGTTCCGCAAACGGTGGCGGCGGGCGATCGCTGGCGCTGGCGCGCCGAATTGCGGGGGTGGATGGCGAAAGCGGGCGCACGGAACCTGCGCATCCTCGCCCTCGATGATTCAGGAGCGTTGCTTGACCAGCGCCTGCCGCTGTCCGACCCGCGGCTCAATGTCGTCCGCAGGAATGGTGCGCTCGAAATCGAGATGCAGCCGCTGGTTGCCGGCGCACACCAGGTCTTCGCCAAGGTCGAACATGGCGTCGAGTCCTTCGTCTACGACATCGCGTTGTGGGTCGCGGCGGAATAAACGCCAAATCTAGCGCAGATGGCGGGCCAGCGCCCATTGCACGTGTTCGGCGACCAATGCATCGGGCTCATCGCGCGCCGATTCCAGCGCCGCGATCACTTCCGGGGTTGACGGCGCGTTGCCCAAAGCCACCGCGATGTTGCGGCGCCAGCGCTGGTAGCCGCTGCGGCGGATCGCGCTGCCTTCGCTGCGACTAAGGAATTCGTCCTCGCTCCAGGCGAACAGCTGCGACAGGGTCGCGCTGTCGAGATCGTTGCGCGCGCGGAAATCGGCCTCGTCATTGCGCTTGGCGAACTTGTTCCACGGGCAGACCAGCTGGCAATCGTCGCAGCCGAAGATGCGGTTGCCGATCAGCGGACGCAGCGCTTCGTCGATCGCGCCTTCATGCTCGATGGTGAGGTAGGCGATGCAGCGGCGGGCATCCAGTTGATACGGCGCGACGATGGCCTGGGTCGGGCAGATGTCGATGCAGCGCGCGCAGGTGCCGCAATGGTTGCCGGCGGGCGGGTCGATGGGCAGGTCGAGATCGACGAACAATTCGCCGAGGAAGAACCACGAGCCGCCGTCCTTGTCGATCAGGCAGGTGTGCTTGCCGATCCAGCCGAGGCCGGCGTTGCGGGCGAGCGCGCGTTCCAGCACCGGCGCGGAATCGACGAAGACGCGGTGGCCGAGCGGCCCGATCATCGCGGCGACATCGTCGGCGAGCTGCTGCAGGCGCTTGCGCATCAGCTTGTGGTAATCGCGGCCCAGTGCATAACGGGCGACGTAGGCGCGTTCGCCATCTTCGAGCGTCGCCCATGCGGCGTCGGGATCCTGGCCGTAATCCATGCCGACGCAGACCACCCTCAGCGTGCCGGGCACCAGTTGCCCAGGAGCGCTGCGCTTGTCGTTGTTGCGCTCCATCCACGCCATGTCGCCGTGTCGGCCCTGCGACAGCCAGTGCTCAAGATGCGCGATGTCTTCGCCAAGCTCGATGCCGGACACGCCGAAGCGCTGGAAGCCGCGGGCGCGCGCCAGCGCTTCGATCTGCGTGCGCAGTCGCGAAGGATCGTTCGCTGCAGGAGTGGCGGGCGTGGGCACGATCCGCGAAGTATAGAATCCGTGCATGACCGCGGCCGCGCATCCATTCGACATCGTTACATTGGCCGATGCCCAGGCGCATATCCCGCAACGTCCCCGTGATGCCCACAAGGGCCTGTTCGGCCATGTGTTGTGCATCGGCGGCGGCACGGGCATGGGCGGTGCGCTGGCCCTGTGCGCGGAATCGGCATTGCGCGCGGGTGCAGGGCGGGTCTCGGCGGCGACGCGTGCGGAGCATGTCGCGGTATTGCTGGCGCGACGCCCGGAATGCATGGCGCACGCCGTCGAATCACCTGCCGATATCGCGGAATTGATCGCCAGCGCCGACGTGATCGCCATCGGCCCCGGCCTCGGGCGCGATGCCTGGGCACAGTCGTTGCTCGATGCCGCGTTGTCGTCCGGACGCCCGCTGGTGGTCGACGCCGATGCGCTCACGCTGATCGCCCGGGTCCCACGATCGTTGCCCGCTGGAAGCATCGTCACCCCGCACCCGGGCGAAGCCGCGCGCCTGCTCGGTATCACCACGGATGCAGTGCAGGCCGATCGTTCCGGAAGCGCACAGGCATTGGCCGAGCGCTACGGTTGCGTTGCCGTGCTGAAAGGCAATGGCACCCTGGTTGCTGCGAGTGGCGAGCGCGCCCGTTTCGTTGTCGGCGGCAATCCGGGCATGGCCTCCGCGGGCATGGGCGACACCCTGACCGGAATCGTCGCGGCATTGCGCGCGCAACGACACGAGGCTTTCGCGGCAGCGTGGATCGGCGCGGTACTGCACGCTGCGGCCGGCGATGCCGTCGCTGCACGACAGGGCGAACACGGCCTGCTCGCTTCCGATCTCATCAATGCGCTGCCGTCGGTGTTTCCACGGAGAATGGCTGGATGAAGCCCGGTCACTCCATCCATCTCGCCGATGAAGCCGCAACCATCGCGCTGGCCGATGCCTTGGCGCGACAGTTGCCGGCGCGCGCCGTGGTCTGGCTGCACGGGGATCTCGGTGCCGGCAAATCGACCCTTGCACGGGCGATGTTGCGCGCGTTGGGCGTGCAAGGCTCGATCCGCAGCCCGACCTACACGCTGGTCGAGCGTTATCCGATCGCGGATGGCGATGCCCTGCATCTCGACCTCTATCGCATCGGCGATGCCGGCGAACTGGAATTCCTCGGCCTCGATGCCGACGATGGCCGCCTGTGGCTGGTGGAATGGCCGGAGCGGGGCGCAGGCGGATTGCCGCCGGCAGATCTCCATGTCAGGCTCGAGGTTGCGGGTTCGGGGCGAACCATCAGCTTCGAGGCAGGCACTGAAACGGGGCGGGACTGGTTGGAAAAGCTCGAGGAACCTGAGAGATTGCTGACCCAAGTTCCCGATTCGCAAGGAATTTGTTGAAATGCTGCAGGCAGGATGCTTGAATCGACAGGGCTTGGTCCAGGGGCGAGTGGTGCGCGCGGTACGAACAGCGATCCCGATGATCCTTTTGCTGCTCGCGCTTCCGTCGTGGGCCGCGGACGTGCGCGCCGTGCGCGTGAGCCAGGGTGCAACCGGGACCCGGGCCGAAATCCAGCTCGACCGCGACGCCCAGTACACCATCATCAATCTCGACAATCCGCGTCGCCTGGTCGTGGATTTCAAGGACAGCGCGGTCTCGTCCGACCTGCCGATGCCCTATGGCGCCGGACTGGTCCGGGGCGTGCGCAGCGGAACCCCGGAGCCGGGCGCGGCGCGACTGGTCTTCGACCTGCGCGGCGACACCGTGGCGATCCGCCCGCACATGGAATCGAACGCCAACGGCCGCGTGCTGGTGATCGAATGGCCGGATGATGGCGACGGCGATGCCCGTCCGGTCGCCGCACAAGCCGCGCCGACAACGACGGACGTGCCGCAACGCGCCGAACAACCGCCGGTGCAGCAACCCGTGGTCGAGCGCCCGCCGGTCGTGGTCGCGCCGCCGCCGAACACCACGCCGACCGCACAGGCGCCGGTGCGCACGGTTGCCGATGTCGCCAAGCGCGGCGGTGGCCGTCCGTTGCTGATCGCCATCGACGCCGGCCATGGTGGCCAGGACACCGGCGCCCACGGCGCATCGGGCAGCCTCGAGAAGAACATCACCCTGCAGGTGGCGAAGGAGCTGGCACGCCAGGTCAACGCGACGCCGGGGATGAAGGCCTATCTCACCCGTGATTCCGATTTCTTCATCCCGCTGACCCGGCGCTACCAGATGGCACGCCAGCACAAGGCCGACATGTTCGTGGCGATCCACGCCGACGCCTTCACCGATCCCTCGGCGAGCGGTTCGTCGGTGTGGGTGCTGTCGCGACGCGGCCAGACCTCGCAGGCCGCGCGCTGGCTTGCAGATCAGGAAAACGCCGCCGACCTGGTCGGTGGCGTGCGCCTGCGCGACAAGGACAACACCCTGGCCTCGGTGCTGCTCGATCTTTCGCAGAGCGCGACCCAGCGCGCCTCCGAGGAAATCGCGGCGCAGGTGCTGCGTGGCCTCGCCGATCTCGGCAAGACCCATCGTGGCGAGATCGACCGCGCCAACTTCGTGGTGCTGCGTTCGCCGGACGTGCCGTCGATGCTGGTCGAGACCGCCTTCATCAGCAATCCCGGTGAAGAGCGCAAGCTCAACAATCCCGACTACCAGCGCGAACTCGCGCGCGCCGTGCTGAACGGCATCCACACCTATTTCCGCCGCCAGCCGCCGCCAGGCACGCAGTACGCGGCGATGTACATGGGCGCGGGCAGCAATACCAGCACTGTCGCGCGGCCCTGAGGACCTCCCGGTATCATCACGGATTGCCACGATCCGTGTACCCGATGCCGATTCGCCAACTGCCCGAAACCCTGATCAACCAGATCGCCGCGGGCGAAGTGGTGGAACGGCCGGCGTCGGTGGTCAAGGAGCTGGTCGAGAACGCGCTCGATGCCGGTGCGCGTCGCATCGAGATCGAACTGCAGGATGGCGGCACCCGCCTGATCCGCGTGCGCGATGACGGCGGCGGCATTCCCGCCGACGAGCTGCCGCTGGCGATCCAGCGCCACGCCACCAGCAAGATCGCCTCGCTGGATGACCTTGAAGCCGTCGGCACCCTCGGGTTTCGCGGCGAAGCATTGCCGTCGATTGCGTCGGTCAGCCGTTTCAGCCTCGGTTCGCGCCATCGCGATGCCGACCATGGCGCCGAGCTTGTCATCGAAGGCGGACGCATCGGCGAGGTCATGCCGAAGGCGCACCCGACCGGCACCACCGTGGAAGTGCGCGACCTGTTCTTCAACACGCCGGCGCGGCGCAAGTTCCTACGCGCCGAACGCACCGAGCTCGGGCATATCGAGGAGTGGTTGCGTTCGCTGGCACTGGCGCGCCCCGACATCGAATTGCGCCTCAGTCACAACGGCAAGCCGTCGCGACGCTATCGCGGCGAGCCCAACGATGCGGGATTGTTCGCACAGGGACGGTTGCAGGAAACGCTGGGTGCGGAATTCCTGACCCATGCCCTGCATCTGCAACACGAAGCGGGCGGCATCGAAGTGTCCGGCTGGATCGCCGAACCGACCTACAACCGTGCCAGCGCCGACCAGCAATACGTCTACGTCAATGGTCGCTCGATCCGCGATCGCACCATCGCGCATGCGGTGAAACAGGCCTATTCCGACGTGCTCTACCACGGCCGCCAACCGGCCTATGTCCTGTTCCTCGCGCTCGACCCGCGCCGGGTTGATGTCAACGTGCACCCGGCGAAACATGAAGTGCGCTTCCGCGATTCGCGACTGATCCACGATGCGGTGTATCACGCGGTCGCCGCAACGCTTGCGGAAGCGCGGGCAGGGCGCGAAGCGGCGACGTCGATGGCTGCGACGAACGATCGTCCATCGTTTGCTCCAGCAGGTACGTCGCTGCCGCAATCGTTCGCGCAAAGTGGATTGGGCCTGCGCGTTGCCGAACAGTCGGCCAATGCCTGGCAATCGTTGTATGCCGTGCCCGCGCAGCCATCGTCGATGCCGATGCCTGCTGAAGCGCCGGGCGAAATCCCGCCGCTGGGCTACGCCGTGGCGCAGTTGCACGGCATCTACATCCTCGCCGAAGCACGCGATGGCATGGTCGTGGTCGACATGCACGCCGCCCACGAACGTATCGGCTACGAACGCCTGAAGACCGCGCACGATGGCCTAGGCCTGCGCACGCAACCGCTGCTGGTGCCGATTACCCTCGCGGTCGCCGAACGCGAAGCCGAAGTCGCCGAGCAGGAAGTCGCGACGCTGCAAGCGCTGGGTTTCGAATTGACGCGTTCGGGCCCCGGCAGCGTGGTCATTCGTTCGGTGCCGGCCTTGCTCGCCAACGGCGACATCGAAGGGCTGGTGCGCGATGTCCTCGCCGATCTGCGCGAACACGGCGCCAGCCGGCGGGTGGCGGAAACGCGCGATGAACTGCTTTCGACCATGGCCTGCCATGGCGCGGTGCGCGCCAACCGACGTTTGACGATTCCGGAAATGAACGCCTTGTTGCGCGACATGGAAGCAACCGAGCGTTCCGGCCAGTGCAACCACGGCCGCCCGACCTGGGCGCATTTCACCCTTGCCGACATCGACCGCTGGTTCCTGCGTGGTCGCTGACCCCATCAAATTCCGAACCCCATGAGGCACATCCGAATGAACTTCTTCCGCACGCTTGGCCTGGTGCTGCTGCTCTCCTGCGGAAGTGCGCTGGCGCGCGATGCCGCGCCGGTGGCGTCGCGCCCGGTGCCACTGCTGTGGAAGGCCTGTGATGCCGACAACTGCGTCTACCTGCTCGGTTCCTTCCACGTGCTCAAGGCCAGTGATTACCCGTTGTCGAGCGACGTCGATGCCGCATTGGCGAAGTCGGCGAAAGTGGTGTTCGAGATTTCGCCCACGGAAATGCAGGACAAGAACGCCGCTGCGATGGCGCTGTTCAAGTCCGGGGTGCGAATGGACGGCACCATGCTCGACAACGACCTGACGCCGAAGCAGCAAGCCAAGTTCGCGGCATGGACGAAGAAGCACGAAGCCGAGCTGGCGAAGTCCGGGCTCAGCCCCGAAATGTTGCAACGCTTCAAGCCGTGGTTCGTCGCGATCATGATCACCCAGCTTGAATACCAGGCAGCCGGCATGTCGCCGGAATTCGGGCTGGACGACCACATGAGCAAGGCCGCGAGCGACAGCGGCAAGCAGACGCTCGGGCTGGAAACGATTGCCGAACAGGTGCAGTTCCTGTCCGGGCTGACGCAGAAGGACCAAGTGCAGATGCTCGAGGAGTCGCTCGATGACGACGGTTCGACTGCCGGCGAGATCGAAACCTTGCACAAGGCCTGGCGTGCCGGTGATGTCGATACATTGTGGAAAGACATGGGTGTGAAGATGCGTGACCACTACCCGGATGCTTATCGCGCGATCGATGTCGACCGCAATGCCCACTGGTTGCCGCGGCTTGCGTCGATGATCGACACCCCCGGCGAGAAAGACACGCTGGTCGTGGTCGGTTCGCTCCACCTGCTGGGGCCGGACGGCCTGGTGGAAGGATTGAAGGCGCGCGGCTACAAGGTTGAGCGCGTCTGTTCGGCGTGTGCGGTCAAGGCAACGCGTTGACGGCAGGAGCGTCCATCGCCGGCTTCATCACGATGCAATCGACCGGACAGGGCGGGATGCACAACTCGCAACCGGTGCAGAGTTCGTCGATCACCACGTGCATCAGCTTCGATCCGCCGATGATCGCGTCGACCGGGCAGGCGGCGATGCACTTGGTGCAGCCGATGCATTCTTCCTCGATGATTTCCGCGACGATCGCCTGCTTGCATTCGCCGCGCGCGCGATCGTAGGGCAGCGCAGGAACGCCAAGGACTGCGGCAAGCGCGATCGCGCCTTCGTCGCCGCCGGGCGGGCAGTGGTCGATACCGGACTCTCCGCGCGCCATCGCCTCGGCATAGGGACGGCAGCCGTCATAACCGCACTGGCCACATTGCGTCTGCGGCAACAGGCGGTCGAGGCGTTCGACCAGGTCGCGGTTCACCGCACCGGCATGCCCGGCTGGGCGCCATTGTCGGCATCGAGCAGGAACAGTCCACCGCCATCGAAACCGGCGGACAGGATCATTCCTTCGCTGGTGCCGAAGCGCATCTTGCGCGGGGCGAGGTTGGCGATGAACACCACGCTGCGACCCACCAGCTTTTCCGGTTCGCCGTAGCTGGCGCGGATGCCGGAGAAAATCTGGCGCTGGCCGAGGTCGCCGGCATCGAGCAGGAAGCGCAGCAGCTTGTCCGAGCCTTCGATGAAACCGCATTCCAGCACCTTGCCCACGCGCAGGTCGAGCTTGGCGAAATCATCGATGCCGATGAAGGCCGGTTCGCTCTTCGCTTCGATGGCGGCTGTCGTCGCGGCAGGCGCGGTCGTGGCTTGCTGCAGGGTGTCCTTCGATGCTTCGGTCATGGCGTCGATCTGTTTCGGGTCGATTCGGGTGAACAACGGCTGGTAGGCGTTGATGCGCTGCGCGACGAGCGGGCGATCGCAATCCGTCCATGTCGACAACGGCGCCTGCAGCCACTCGGCGACGCGCCTGGAAACGTCCGGCAGCACCGGGGCCAGTGCCAGCGCCAATACGCGGAACAGGTTGATGCCCTGGGTGCACACGGACTGCAGTTCGGCGTCGGCGCCGTCCTGCTTGGCGATCACCCACGGCTTGCGTTCGTCGATGTACTTGTTGGCCTCGTCGGCCAGCACCATGGTCAGGCGCAGCGCCTGCGCGATGTCATCGCTGGCGTAGACGGCGCGGATCGGGGCGAGGCGCTTGACGAAATCGTCGTACATCGCTGCTTCCGGCAACGTCGCGGCGAGCATGCCGTCGAAACGTTTTTCGATGAAGCCGGCGCAACGACTGGCGAGGTTGACGAACTTGCCGACGATGTCGCTGTTCACGCGCGCGATGAAATCGCCGAGGTTGAGGTCGAGGTCATCGACGCCACCGGAGGATTTTGCCGCGAAGTAGTAGCGCAGCGCTTCCGGATCCAGCCCCTGCTCGAGGTAGGTGCGCGCCATCACGAAGGTGCCGCGCGATTTCGACATCTTGGTGCCGTCGACGGTGAGATAGCCGTTGACGTGCAGGCGGGTCGGCGTGCGCTGGCCGGAGCCATGCAGCACTGCCGGCCAGAACAGGCCGTGGAAATTGACGATGTCCTTGCCGATGAAGTGGTGCATCTCGGCGTCGCTGCCGGCGACAAGATAGCTTTCGAAATCGAGGCCGCGCGCTTCGCACAACGCCTTGAAACTGGACAGGTAGCCGATCGGCGCATCCAGCCAGACATAGAAATACTTGCCGGGCGCGCCGGGGATCTCGAAGCCGAAGTAGGGCGCATCGCGCGAGATGTCCCACGCGCGCAGGCCGCCGTCGCCATCCAGCCATTCCTGCAACTTGGCCTTCACGCCGGGAATCGCGACGTCGCCCGACAGCCATTCGCGCAGGAAGGCTTCGAACTGCCCGAGCTCGAAGAAGTAGTGCTCGGAGTCGCGCAGCACCGGCGTCGCGCCGGACACCACCGACTTCGGTTCCTTCAACTCCGTCGGCGAATAGGTCGCGCCGCAGACCTCGCAATTGTCGCCGTACTGGTCGGGGCTGCCGCAATTGGGGCAAATACCGCGAACGTAACGGTCGGGCAGGAACATCCCGCGCTCGGGATCGTAGAGCTGCGACACGCTGCGCTTGCCGATGTGGCCATTGGCCAGCAATCGCGCATAGATCGACTCGGTGATCGCGCGGTTGCCCGGCGAGTTGGTCGAATCGTAATGGTCGAAGGCGACGTGGAATGCGGCGAAGTCGCGTTCGTGTGCCTGCTGGATATCGGCGATGAAGGCTTCCGGCGTCAGCCCGGCCTTCTCCGCGGCCAGCATGATCGGCGTGCCGTGGGTGTCGTCGGCGCAGACGAAATGCACTTCGCGACCCTCCATCCGCTTCGCGCGCACCCACATGTCGGCCTGGATGTAACCCACGAGGTGGCCGAGGTGGATCTGCCCGTTGGCGTAGGGCAGCGCGTTGGTGACGAGGATCGGTGGCGACATGCGCGGAGACAGGCAGGCAGGGGTTCGGGATTATCGCATGGGGCCCAAAAAACAGGCCCGGCGAAAGCCGGGCCCGTGCAGCGGAGCGATGTCCGGAGCGATCAGTGCTTGCGGATCCAGGTCTGGCTGCGACCGAGCAGCGAGAAGCCCATGTAGCCGCGCACTTCCATCTTGCTGCCATCGGCACTCGGGGTCAGCTTCACCGAATAGGTCTTGCCGTTGTGCGGGTCGAGGATCTTGCCGCCATCCCAGGTATCGCCATCCTTGCGCACGTTCCACATGATCACCATGCCTTCGACCGGCTTGCCCTTGCGCTCACCGGAGCAGGCGTCGCACACCGGATGCGCACCCTGGTCGGACTGCAGTACTTCCACCACCTTGGCGGCGAGCGAGCCATTGGTCGTGGTGTAGATCTCGACAGTCGACTTAGGCTTGTGGGTCGCGTCGTCGATGGTCGTCCACGTTCCCACCGGCGATGCATTCTGGGCGAATGCCGCGAGCGGGAGGGCGGACAGGCAAAGGGCGATCAGGGTCTTGCGCATGGTTGGGAACTCCGTGGATGCCGGGTATCGGCACTAAGGTGACTTATAGCCGAACCCGGTGAACGTGTCCTGTCGCTACGCCGCATGTTCAGCTGGTATGGAAGCCGGGCAAAAAAGAACCCCGCCGAAGCGGGGTTCTCGTCACAACGATCGCGATCAGCCTCAGAACTTGAAGTTGAAGCGGCCGAATACAGTGCGACCAATCAGGTCGTACTGGGTTGCGAATGCCGGGACATTGCCGTAGCGGGTTGCCACGCCACTGGACACGTACGGCGGCTTGCTGTTGAAGATGTTGTTGACACCCAGCAGCAGCGACCACTTGCCGTGCGAGTACTGCACCGAAGCGGTGTGGTACAGGCGGGCATTTGCGACGATGTCGCGGAAGGCGCCGGTGTAGCCGCTGTAGGTGGTCAGGACGTTAAGATCGCGGTTCTTGGTGCGGCCGACGTAGTCCATGTACCAGGTGTAGGTGAAGTCGTTGCGCTTCAGGCCGATGCGGACATTGCCCACCCACTTCGGTTCGCTGATGTAGCCGGTCGCGTTCGAGGTGCTGAAACCGCTTTCCTCGGCGCTGTCGAACAACTGGGAAACGTCTTCAACCGCACGGGTGATGTTGGTTTCGACTTCAAGCTTGCCGAAGCTGAACTTGTTGTCGTAACGGATCAGCAGGTCGTAACCGCGGGCACGCTGCTTGTTGATGTTGACGTACTGCGCGCGTACCGAATCGATCTTGAACGGCTGGGTCGGGTCGGTGCCCGGCAGGCGGGTCAGCATGTTGCAGAAGCGGTTCGGATACACCGCGGCGCCGTAGCAACCGTAGACGATGTCGGCGGCGCTGAGCGACGCGATTTCGCCGTTCACCTGCATGTCGTAGTAGTCCAGCGCGACGCTGATCGGCGCGAAGGACGGCGTGAACACGATGCCGGCGTTGAACGCCTTCGACGTTTCCGGCTTCAGCTGGCCTGCACCACCACTGGTGTAGATCGTGGCCGAAGAAGCGGCGCCGCTGTAGTTGCCGGGAATGCCGGCAGCGGCGCAGTTGGCGCGGATGTGGTCGTTGGTGTTCTGGGGATCGCTCCAGTTGATGCAGGGATCGATGCCGGTCTGGCCGACGAAGCCGGTCTGGTTGCCCAGGTACAGTTCATACAGGCCGGGCGCGCGGTACGAGGTGCCCTTGGTGGCGCGCAGGCGGATCGCCGGCGTGACCTGCCAGCTGAGACCCAGCTTCCAGACGTTGTTCCAGCCGCTCTTGACAGAGTCGTACTTGAAGGCGCGCGCGGAGACGTTCGCGGTCAACGATTCGATCGCGGGAATGCCCTTCAGCAGCGGCATTTCGACTTCGCCGAAGATTTCCTTGACCTTGTCGTTGCCCTTGGTCACCTGGGCCGAGGATTGGCCCCAGAGATCGCCGTTCTTCGACAATTCGCTGGGCTGGTCGTCGATGCTGTAACGGCGGTATTCGACGCCGAAGGCGCCGCTGACGTCACCGGCCGGCATCTTGAACAAGGTGCCGGTGATGCTGCCATTCACGTCGAGCTGGTTGTAGACGGTGGTTCCCTTGTGCCAGACGCCGATCGCGTTGACCAGTTCATTCATGCGGGCGCCGCTGAGGAAGCCCGGATCGAAATAGTTGACGATGGGTGCGTCGTCGCTGTAGGTCACGTCACCCGAAGTCGAGGCACGGATGCTGAGCACGTCATAGGTACCCTTGGAATGGGTGTACGTGGCATAGGTGCTCCAGGTCCAGTCGCCGAAGGGCAGCTGGCCGTCAAGACCGAACGTCCCGTACAGGTAGTCGACCTTGATGTTCTGGTTGGATGGGAACGGCATGATCGGTTCGGCGATGCCGCTGGCGACCGGCGCGGTATAGGTCGGGTTGTTGGCATAGCTGTAACCCGGGAAGATCGCAGTTGCGCCACCGACATAGGGGAAGAACTGGCGGAAATTGCGCGCTTCGGTCTTGCGCTGGGTGTAGAGCAGTTCGGCAGTCAGGTTGACGCTGCCACCAAGCGAGAAGTCGGCGGTGCCGTACAGGCTGCCGCGTTCCTGGCGGTTGATGATGTCGTCGTTCATGAGGAAGTCGCCGTTCAGCACGTCCTCGTAATAGGCCTGGCGGTTCGGGCCGTAGGTCGGGTTGTTGCGCGGGCGATAACCGGGGATGCCGCCGACGGTGACGCCGTTCGGCGACGGGATATAGCGGGTGCCATAGACCGCGTCGATCACGGTATTGAAGTACATGTTGTTGCAGCCCGCCAGCTTGGTGCCGCCGATGATCGAGCGGTCCTGGCGATCGATGCGCTGTCCGGCGTTGCCGTAGAACAGGTCTTCCGAGCACTTCAGGTAGTCGCGGTCGCCGCGCTTGAGCGGTTCGAACACGTTGTAGCTGCCCGCGACAGCGACGTTGCCGCGCGCGAAGTTCCAGCCGGTGGCGGCCGACACCGAGTACGAACGACCGCCGCTTTCAACCGGATTGCTCAGCGACACGGAGAATTCCGGCCTGCTGATGTTCTTGCGGGTGATCAGGTTGACCACGCCGGCCACGGCATCAGAGCCGTAGATCGAGGACGAACCGTCCTTCAGGATTTCGACGCGCTGCAGGATGATCTGCGGAATCACGTTGAGGTCGAAGGCGCCGACTGCGCCGCGCGTGCCGCCGGGGCCGGGGCGCTTGCCGTTGAGCAGGACCAGGGTGCGGTTCGCACCGAGGCCACGCAGCGAAACCGTCTGCACGCCAGTGCCGCCGTCGACCACGAAACCGCTGAATTGGTGGTTGATCTGGGTGGAACCCGAAGCCACGCTGGATTTCTGCAGGAACTGGGCGGTATCGACCGAACCGATCGCGACTGCTGTGTCTGCGGTGAGCACCGTCACCGGCGAGATCGAATCGAATTCCTTGCGCTTGATCAACGAGCCGGTGACCGTGATGGATTCCAGTTCGTTCTTTTTGGCGCTGTCCTTCTTCTCATCCTTCTTGGCGTCGGACTGGCTCTTGGCCTGGGTATCGTCCTGCGCAGAAGTAGCCTGCTGGGCCAATGCCTGGTGGCCATAGAGGCAGCCCAGGACAGCCAGGAACAACGGCAGTTTGCGGTTGACAGTTCGCATGTATAGGTCTCCCCATTAGTTACAGATTTGTTCAGGGAGTATATGCAGGGGGGGGTAGCAGTAGCCGCGATTTGTGTTTTTTTCGTTTCAGATGCGTTAAATTGTGAATTCAATCACGTTTAATCTGAAAGATTGTTGAAAGATGCTGCGCCGCACCCGACCCCTTTCGGTAGTCGGGTGCTCGACCAGGCAGGGCGGTTTCCTGTCAACCGCCCAGCCCGCAATCCTTCTGCAGGAAGTCGCCGATCATCGGCAGGGTCATCATTTGCGCCTTGTACGACCACGGCATCTGGTGGCGCTGGTCGGGAATCAGCTCGAACTTGGCATGGACGCGTCCCTTGACGGCGTCATAGAAGTCGCGGGCATGGAAGGCGGGCGTGCGGACGTCGCGATCGCCCACGAATAGAAGAACCGGGATGCTCGCCTTCTCGGTGTTGCGCATCGGATCCATGCCCTTGACCGTCTTGCCCTGGAGGATGCGCTGGAGGCGGTTGTCGCTCCAGGAGCGACCGATCCTGGCAAGGTCGGTGACCGGGGCGCCGGCGATGGCGCAGCGGAACGGGCCGCCCGGGCGCACGACCGCCGCCGCAGCGGCAAATCCGCCGTACGAATAGCCGAAGATCGCGATCTTGCCGGGGGTGGCGATGCCCTGCTTGACCAGCCAGTTGGCGGCATCGTCGTTGTCGTCCTGCATTTTCTGGCCCCACTCGGCATCGCCCGCCATCCACAACTTGCGGCCGAACCCGTCGGAACCACGGTATTGCGGGCGGATCACTGCGTAACCGCGCGAGGTCATGAAGGGCACCCAGCCGGAACCATCCCAACCGGCAGCGTCACGGGCCCACGGGCCGCCGTGCGGCTGGACGACTGCCGGAACCGGGGCATCACCCTGTTTCCAGCCGGCGGGAAGGTCGACGATGGCCGGGATTTCCATTCCATCCCGCGCCGTATACGTGACCAGGCGCTGGTCGCCGAGCTCCGTCGGCTTGATCCATGGGCGTTCGCTGCCGAGGTCGACGACATTCTTGCGATCCATCAGCAGGTGGAAGGCAGGTGAATTCCGGCCGCTCTCGGTGATGAACAGGATGCGCGAGAGATCGTTGTTGTAGCTGCGGATCGAAACACTCTGGCCCGGGAATGCCTTCTTGAGGCCTGCCTGCAGGCTCGCCATCGTCTCGTCGGTATAAACCACCTCTTCTTCGAGGCCATCGACGACGAAGCCGAGGATCTTGCCGAAGTTGCTTGGCTGCTTGCCGATCACCAGGCCTCCGATCGAATATTTCGGATGGGCAACCAGCGGCTCGTCGTCGAACTTCTTGGTGGCGGGATCGTAGAGTCGCGCCTGGACGAGGTCGGAGAACAAATCCGTCAGCACGTAGTACTTGCCCGTGCTTTCGTCGTATCCCTCGAAACTGAACTTGTAACGCTCGCTGACCTTGCGCGTCAGCGCAGGCTGGTTTTCGAATTCACCCGTCTTGTGGTTGAAGATCGAATAGCTCTGGGTGTAATCGCTGCCATCCGGCTCGAGCTCGCTGCGCACCAGCACTTCGCCATTGCGCGGGTTGAGCAATGCCGGAGACCATCTGTCGCTGTCGGTGAACAACAGCTTGGCCTCGTTGGTTTTCATGTTGTAACGGTAGTAGTCGGCCTGGCCCTTGCTGGTGCTGTAGCGCTGGATCACCACGCTATCCGGATCCAGCGGCAATGAACTGACCATGCTGGCGGTCGAGTTCAGCTCCAGGCACTTGCGGGTATCGTCGCTTACGCCGATGGCGCGCGACTTGTCGCTGAAAGCCTCGGAGAAGTTCTTCTGGGAGGCGTCTGTCATGTACGACTTGAAGACAACGGTCTTGGTGGCGCCGCTCACGTTGCCTTCGCCGCAGCCGCCGAGCTGGCCGGTCCAGTCCTGCTGGCCGACCACCAGGACGCGTCCGGCTTTCAGCGCGGCCGCCTGGATGAATTTCATGCGCTCACCGGACGGGGTGATGACCGAACCGGCGGCAAGGTTGTCTAGGTTCCAGGTTGCCAGCGCCGTTTCGGTGTGGTTCGAGTTCGGCGCCTCCACCAGGGCGACCAGCGTCTTGCCGTCGGTGCTCATCGAAACCGACTGGATTTGCTGGATGCGCGCGAAGGCATCGGCTGGAATTGCCTCGCGGGCGTTGGCGGCGGTTGTGGCTGCCATTGCAGCGAGCAGGGCAAGGCGCAGTTTCGACATGGATTGGTTCCCCTCGGTTCGTGTAAGACGGAATGGAGCGGCAGGAGCGGTTGCAGATGGACATCCACGGCCGCCACTTCAATCTCCCCATGCCGCAAAATATACACAGTCGTCGACTGCGGCCCGTGCGTGCCATTGGTGACGTCGCCATTCCTCCCGAGTATTCCCAAGATGTCAGGTCTCATCTCCCGCGCCGTCCAGCCCAACCTCAAGCCCGATCCCCGCATCCGCAACATCATCGCGGTCGGTTCCGGCAAGGGCGGGGTGGGCAAGTCGACCACCGCGGTGAACCTGGCGGTCGCCCTGGCCCAGGCGGGCCTGCGCGTCGGCGTGCTGGATGCCGATGTCTACGGTCCGAGCATCCCGATGATGCTGGGAGCCCACGACCGCCCGGAAAGCCCCGACAACAAATCGATCGAGCCCTTGCGCGCGCATGGCCTGCAACTGATGTCGATCGGCGCGCTGGTCGATCAGGAGGACACCGCGATGATCTGGCGCGGGCCGATGGCGACTTCGGCGCTGACCCAGCTGTTCAACGACACCCGCTGGGACGATCTCGACATCCTCGTGATCGACCTGCCGCCGGGCACCGGCGACATCCAGCTCACCCTGGCGCAGAAGATCCCGGTGGCGGGCGCGGTCGTCGTCACCACGCCGCAGGACATCGCCACGCTCGACGCCCGCAAGGCGGTGAGGATGTTCGAGAAGGTCAACGTTCCGGTACTCGGCATCGTCGAGAACATGGCGGTGCACGTTTGCAGTCAGTGCGGCCATGCCGAGCACATCTTCGGCGCGGGCGGCGGTGAAAAGATGGCGGAGCGCTATGGCGTGCCGCTGCTGGGATCGTTGCCGCTGGATATCCATATCCGCGAGCAGGGCGATGCCGGCACCCCGATCGCCGCCGCAGCCCAGGGATCCGTGGTCGGGCAGGCCTATCGCCATGTCGCCGAACGCCTGCTGGAGGCATTGGACCAGCGCCCACGCGCGACGTCGTCGATCTCCGCCACGCTGCTGTGAGTCGCGCCGACGGCCGCACCGATACAATCCTCGTCTTTACCCGCCGGAATCCCCGATGAGCATCAAGAGCGACCACTGGATCCGCCGCATGGCCGATCAGCACGGCATGATCGAGCCGTTCGAAGCCGGGCAGGTGAAGCAGGCCAACGGCAACCGCATCGTCAGCTACGGCACCTCGAGCTATGGCTATGACGTGCGCTGCGCCCGCGAATTCAAGGTGTTCACCAACATCAACTCGACGATCGTCGATCCCAAGCATTTCGACAGCGGCAGCTTCGTCGACATCACGGCCGACGAGTGCATCATTCCGCCGAACTCGTTCGCGCTGGCGCGCACCGTCGAGTATTTCCGCATCCCGCGCGACGTGCTGGTGGTCTGCCTCGGCAAGAGCACCTACGCGCGCTGCGGCATCATCGTGAATGTCACGCCGCTGGAACCGGAGTGGGAAGGCCACGTGACGCTGGAATTCAGCAATACCACGCCGCTGCCGGCGCGCATCTACGCCAACGAAGGCGTGGCGCAGATGCTGTTCTTCCAGTCGGACGAAGTCTGCGACACCAGCTACCGCGATCGCGGCGGCAAGTACCAGGGACAGACCGGCGTCACGCTGCCGAAGACCTGAGTCGCGCGCGCAGCCCTGCGATTCTTTCGGTTACGGCGGCATCGTCATACGGCATTGGCGGCTGCGCACCCCACACCGGCTTGGGCCACGCCGTGTCGCTCTTGAAGCGTGCAATGACGTGGACATGCAGCTGGCTGACCATGTTGCCGAGTGTGGCGATGTTGAGCTTGTCGGGCGTGAACAGGTCGCGGAGTGCTTGCGAGGCGAGATCGATTTCGCGCCATAACCGCACGCGATCGCCATCGTCGAGGTCAAGCAGTTCGCGGGCATCTGCAATGCGTGGCACCAGGATCAGCCACGGGTAGTTGGCGTCGTTCATCAGCAGGACTTCGCACAAGGACAACGATGCGACGCGCTGCGTGTCCGCCGCGAGTTGCGGATGGAGCTGGAATCCGCTCATGCCAGGTGTTCCCGGAAAAAGGCCAGGGTTTCGGCATTGGCAAGCTGGGCGGCGTCGGCCTGATAGTGCGTCGGATCGCAATCGCGGTTGAAGGCATGGCCGGCATCGGGGTAGACCATGAAAGGGGCTTGCGGCCACGCGGCGCGTTCGCGCTCGATGTCGGTGGTCGGTGTCGAGGCGTCCTTGGCGCCGAAATGGAACAGCATCGGTGCGCGCAACGGCTCGTCGAGGAAATTCACATTGCGGGCGCCGTAATAGCTCACGGCGGGCAGGCCGAGCCGCAGGTTGGCGAGCAGGGCGAGGGTGCCTCCCCAGCAGAATCCGACCACGCCGATGTCCGTGGCGCCTTCCTCACGCAGGCGTTGCGCTCCCGCATCCACCAGCCGCAGTGCCTGGTCGAAGCCCAATTCGCCGATCAGCCTGCGGCCCTGCTGCATGCCGTCGGCGTCGTAGGGGAGGTCGACGTTCGGTTCGACCACGTCGAACAAGGCCGGCGCCAGCGCGATGAAGCCTTCCCGCGCATAGCGGTCGGTGATGTCGCGGATATGCGCGGTGATGCCGAAGATTTCCTGGAGGATGACCAGCCCCATGGTCGATGGGGCCTCGGGGCGGGCCAGCCAGCCGCCGATGCGGCCGTCGGGCGTATCGAGGGTGATGTTCATGGTGTGGTCTGCCGGGAAATGGCGGGTTCTCTATAATTCCACACCCTTTTACGTGTAGCCCGCATGTCCCCGTCTGTATCCAGGAGCGATCAGCCCAAAGTCGGTTTCGTCAGCCTTGGTTGCCCCAAGGCCCTGGTCGATTCCGAGCGCATCCTCACCCAGCTGCGGGTCGAGGGCTACGACCTGGTGCAGAGCTACGACGATGCCGACGTGGTGGTGGTCAACACCTGCGGCTTCATCGATTCGGCGGTGGCGGAGTCGCTGGACGCGATCGGCGAGGCGATGGCCGAAAACGGCAAGGTGATCGTCACCGGCTGCCTCGGCAAGCGCAGCGAGGTGATCCGCGAGGCCTATCCGGACGTGCTGTCGATCAGCGGGCCGCAGGATTACGCCAGCGTGATGGACGCGGTGCATGTCGCATTGCCGCCGAAACACGACCCCTTCGTCGATCTGGTGCCGGATTACGGCCTGAAGCTGACACCGAAGCACTACGCCTACCTGAAGATTTCCGAAGGCTGCAACCATCGCTGCAGCTTCTGCATCATCCCGTCGATGCGTGGCGACCTGGTGTCGCGCCCGGTCGATGACGTGCTGCGCGAAGCCGAGAAACTGGTGCGCGGCGGCGTCAGGGAATTGCTGGTGGTGTCGCAGGACACCTCGGCCTACGGCGTCGACATGAAGTACGCCGAACGCGAGTGGCATGGCAAGTCGTACGCGACGCGGATGAAGGCGTTGTGCGAGGGCCTGTCGGAACTCGGCGCGTGGACGCGCCTGCACTACGTGTATCCATATCCGCACGTCGACGACGTGATCCCGCTGATGGCGGAAGGCAAGATCCTGCCGTACCTCGACATCCCGTTCCAGCACGCCAGCCCGCGTGTTCTGAAGTTGATGAAGCGTCCGGGCGCGGTCGACAAGACGCTGGAACGCATCCAGCGCTGGAAGGCGATCTGCCCGGAGCTGACGATCCGTTCGACCTTCATCGTCGGCTTCCCCGGCGAGACCGAAGCGGAGTTCGAGGAGTTGCTGGATTTCCTCGAGGAGGCGCAGCTTGATCGCGTCGGTGCCTTCGCCTATTCGCCGGTGGAAGGCGCGGCGGCCAACGCGCTGCCCGATCCGGTGCCGGACGATGTGCGGCAGGAACGCCTGGCGCGTTTCATGGACTTGCAGGCGGCGATTTCCGAGGCCAAGCTGGCGGCCAAGGTCGGCACGGTGCAGGAATGCATCGTCGATGCGATCGACGGCGAACTGGCGATCGCGCGTTCGAAAGCCGATGCCCCGGAGATCGATGGCCTGGTCCAGATCCAGGACGGTTTCGAGGCTGGCCTGAAGCCCGGGGATTTCGTGTCGGTGCAGATCATGGGCAGCGACGAGCACGACCTCTACGGCGAAGTCGTTTACAACGATTGATTGGCGCCATCGCACGCGCTGGCTTCGCGGGCGGCCAGCTCCGGTGCGTGGGACGCCGCAAGTACGTCCATGTAGGCTCGGACGCGCCACCCATGGCGCGTCACGCCCACGCCCCGGACTGGCGCACCCACGGCCGCGCGCGTGTTGTGGCTTTCTGAGATGCAAAAAGCCCACCACCGGCGGCCCCGTGCGATGTTTTCGCGCAGCGCGTGCTAGTTGGCGTCGTACTCGATCCCGACGATCACGAAATGCGCCAACCCACCCGGCAACGCTGCATCGAACTCGTCATCCACGCGCTTGTTGAGCAGCGCACGCGCCAGCGGTGAATCGATGCTGATATGGCCGAGCGCGGCATCGGTCTCGTCCGGGCCGACGATGCGGTAACGCACTTCCTCGCCGCTGTCGCCGCGCTCAAGCGTGACCCGTGCACCGAAAAACACGCGATCGGGATGGCTGGGCCTGCTCTCCACCACGTGCAGCAGTGGCAGGCGCTTGCTCAGGTAGCGCACGCGACGATCGATGCCCGCGAGCTGCTTCTTGCGATAGGTGTATTCCGCGTTCTCCGAACGATCGCCTTCGGCCGCGGCCGCCGCCAGCGCGCGCACGACTTCGGGACGCTGCACGCGCCAGAGGTCGTCGAGTTCCGCCTTCAGCCGGTCGTGGCCGGCACGGGTGATCAGCGCCGTGCTCTGTTCGGCGGGTGGTCGCCAGCGGCCCATCGGCGGCTGCGTCATCGTCGTGCGCCTCGCGTCAGCGCTTGCCGCCGAAAATGCCGCCGAGCACGCCGCGCAGGATCTGCCGCCCGACCTGGGAACCCATCGTGCGCACGGTCTGCTTGGCCATCGTCTCGATCATGCCCTGGCGACGATTGGTGCCGAAGACCGCATCCTTCACCGCCTGGCTGAAGCCGCCTTCCTCTTCGTGCGCCTCGCCCTTGGCGGGCGGTGCATTGTTGCCGGCAGCGGCGGCATCGGCTTTCTTCGACAACATTTCGAACGCCGATTCGCGATCGACCGCCTGGTCGTATTTCATCCCGACCGGGCTGCCGGCACGAATCTGCTGGCGCTCCGCATCGGTGATCGCGCCCATCCGGCAACGCGGCGGCGCGATCAGCGTGCGTTCCACCGGCATCGGGATGCCCTTGTCCTGCAGGGTCGAAACGAGTGCTTCGCCGACGCCGAGCTGACTGATCGTCTTGGCGACATCGAGATCGGGGTTGGCGACGAAGGTTTCCGCCGCGGTCTTCACCGCCTTCTGGTCGCGCGGGGTGAAGGCGCGCAGTGCATGCTGGAAGCGGTTGCCCATCTGGCCGAGGATGTTGTCGGGCACGTCGTCGGGGAATTGCGAGCAGAAATACACGCCGACGCCCTTCGAGCGGATCAGACGCACCACCTGTTCCACGCGTTGCAGCAGTGCGGGCGGGGCGTCGTCGAACAGGAGATGCGCTTCGTCGAACACGAAGACCAGTTTCGGTTTGTCGAGGTCGCCGACTTCCGGCAATTTCTCGAACAGTTCCGACAGCAGCCACAGCAGGAAACTGGTGTAGAGCTTGGGTTTGAGGATGAGCTGGTCGGCGGCGAGGATGCCGATCATGCCGCGGCCGTCCTGCGTCGTGCGCATCAGGTCGGCGAGCTCGAGTGCCGGTTCGCCGAAGAAGGCGTCGCCGCCCTGTTGCTCGATCTGCAGCAGCGCGCGCTGGATCGCGCCGATCGATTGCGTGCTGACCAGGCCATAGCTGGTCGAGATGTCCTTGCGTTCGTCGGCGATCAGGCCGAGCAGGGCGCGCAGGTCCTTGAGGTCGAGCAGCAGCAGGCCGCGATCGTCGGCGAGCTTGAAGACGATTTCCAGGACGCCCGACTGGGTGTCGTTGAGTTCGAGGATGCGCGACAGCAGGAGCGGGCCCATCTCGCTGATGGTGGTGCGCACCGGATGGCCCTTCTGGCCCCACAGGTCCCAGAAAATCGTCGGGTTGCCTTCATTGGTATAGCCATCGACGCCGATTTCGGCGACGCGCTCAGTCAATTTGTCGCTGGCTGCGCCGGCCATCGCCAGGCCGGCGACGTCGCCCTTGACGTCGGCCAGGAAGACCGGGACGCCCAGGCGCGAGAATCCTTCCGCCAGCGTCATCAATGTCACCGTCTTGCCGGTACCGGTGGCGCCGGCCACCAGGCCGTGGCGATTGCCGTATCTGGGCTGCAGCCAGACCTTGTCGCCCTTTGCGGTGGTGATCGATTTGCCGACGAGGATCGGATCCATGGAACTTTCCAGCATTGAAAGCGTCGATTCTAAGCGGCAGGGCGTGAGTGCATGAATGCGCGCTGATCGTTCGCGGGTTGCCCGCAGATCCACGCAACCGTTAGGCTTCCGGATTCCCTGCAATTTTCCCGAGGATTTCGAGTGATGGTGCGACCTGCAACGCCGTTGGTGTTCCCCTTGTTGGCTTTGGCATTGAGTTTCGTGGCGACCGGCGCGGTCGCGGCTGACCGCAAGGATGCGATGGCGGAATGGAAAGGTCGCATGACGGATCTCGACACCCGGATCAAGGCCGCCCAGTCCGAAGCCGAGCAGCATGGCCTGCAGGCGCAGATGGACCAGCTGCTTCAGGCCTGCGCCCAGGCTCGCGGTTGCGACATCGCGCAACTGCTGCCGATCTACCGTGAAGCCAGTACGGCCCGCAGCAATGCCGCCAAGGACGATGGCGACGGCGGCGATGACGACGGTCCCGACGAAATGATCGACGTCGCCGGCGACAAGACCCCGGAACAGGCCAACGCGGACAAGTTGCTGGACGAGCGCAATCGCCACTTCATGGACATGGTGAAGATGAATCCGGCGGTGCAGGCCGGCATCCGGCGCTGGCTCACCGACATGCGGCCGTCGCTGATGAACAGCTACGAGAATTTCCAGTACCTGAAGTCGAGCATGCTTCCGGCCTTCCAGAGTCGCGGGCTGTCGGAAGCCTTGCTGTTCGGCATCATCGCCAAGGAATCCAACGGCAAGGTCCACGTCGGATCGCGCGTGGGCGCGGTCGGGCCGCTGCAGTTCATGCCGGCCACCGGTCGTCGCTTCGGGCTCGGGAACGATGGCAGCGGTTTCGATACCCGCTATGACCCGCGGATGTCGGCGGAAGCGGCGGCGGAATATTTCAGGGAACGCTACGCCGAGCTCAACAACAACATCGAGATGTCGCTGGCGGCCTACAACGGCGGCGAAGGACGCGCGTTGCGTGTCTACCAGTCCACCGGAGGCCGCAGCTTCTGGGACGCCGACGTCTATTCGCAGTTCCCGGCGGAAACCCGCGACTACGTGCCGATGGTGATCGCCGCCGCGTGGCTTTACCTGCATCCGCGCGAATACGGCGTGCGCTTCCCGCGCGTGTCCGACCGCCCGGCCCAGTTCAAGCTGGAAAAGCCCACCACCTTCAATGAGATGACCATCTGCATGGGCAACGCCCGTGGCACCGATGGCTATCTGCGCGCACTGCGCAACATGAATCCGCGCTATTCGCCGGATACCTGGTTGTCGGCCGGCACCGTGCTCAACGGAACCACGGCGATGGCGCGTGCCTACAACTGGAATTGCACCAGCGGTCGTCGTGCCGAACTGGCGCATGAACTGACGGTGGCCGACGCGCGCTCCGCCATCGTGCGCATCGGTCCGCTGGAGCCGGCGCAGTCGGCCAGCGCCGCATCGACGCAGATCGGCGAATCGGGGCTGGGTGCCACGGCGCAGGATCCCGCCGCCCGCGTACAGCCGGTCGCGGCATCGAAACCGGCTCCGCCCAAGCTGGTGGCCAAGGTTGAGCCGAAAAAGGAAAAGCCCAGGAAGGTGAAGATGTACCGGGTCGCACGCGGCGACACGCTAGGCCGCATTGCCGACAGGCACGACTGCGAACTCAAGACCCTGGCCAAGGCCAACGGCCTGCGCGCACCGGGCTATATCGTGAAGCCGGGTTCGAGCATCAAGCTGGAAGGCTGCGACAAATGATGGTCAGGGCAGCGTCGCCAGGCGCTGCCCCAGCTTGACCGGCGATTCCGCCTGCAATCCCGGCGCGAACTCGGCGACGCCGGCGGGCAGCAGCACGATCACCGTCGATCCGTAGTTGAAGCGCGCCATTTCGGCGAAGCGTTCGACCTTGATGTCGCGGTTGCGGTAATCGCGCTGGCGGATGCCGTGGCCATAGGGCGGAATCTCGACGCCGCCCCAGACCGTTTCCACGCCGGAGACCAGCAACGCACCGACCATCACCTGGCACATCGGGCCGAAATCGGTATCGAAATGGCAGGCGAGGCGTTCGTTGCGGGCGAACACCCGCGGCACCGAAGCGACGGCATCCGGCCCCACCGAGAACAACCGTCCCGGCACGTGCACGGTTTCGCGCAGGGTGCCGGTCCACGGCATGTGGACGCGGTGGTAATCGCGTGGCGAGAGATAGACGGTGGCGAACAGGCCGTCGCGATACGGGCGCGCGGCCTCGGCATCGCCCAGCAGCTCTTCGACGGTGAAGGACTGGCCCTTGGCCTGGAAAATGCGGCCATCCTCGATCTTGCCGAGCTGGCTGATGCGACCGTCTGCGGGCATCAGCAGTGCGCGCGGATCGGGATCGGCGATGCGGGCGCGCGGTTTCAGCGCGCGAGTGAAGAAGGCATTGAAGCTGGGGTAATGCTGCGGATCGGGATCGGCGGCTTCGGCCATGTCGACGCCGAATTTCGCGATCACCGCGTCGATCAGCCGCTGCTTGATCGCAGGGTTGGTCGAGTAGGCAAGGCGTCGCGCCAGCGACGACAGCAGCCGGTGCGGCAGCACGTAGGTGAGTGCGGTCAACGGGCTCATCGGTTCGACTGGCTCAGTGCGGTCATGTCCGCGGCGATGGCCTGCGGATCGAAGGGCGGGGTGATGGTGCCGGCCATCCGCACCTGCGGATCGAGCACCACGATCGCGGCGGAATGGTCGACGCTATAGGCATTTTCCGGCGCGCCCGCAGGCGGCTCGCTGCGCATGAACACCATCGACAGCGAATGGGCGAAGGCTTCAAGCGGTTTCAGGTCGGCGGTCGCAGCCAGGGTGTCGGGATTGAAGCCGTGGGCATAGGCCTCGACCTGCTTCGGCGTATCGCGCTCGGGATCGACACTGACGAAGAGCAGGCGCGGACGGCTCGCCTCCGGCAATGCGCGCCACTGCTTCTGTGCCGATGACAGCTGCGCCAGCGTGGTCGGGCAGACGTCGGGGCAGTGGGTGAAACCGATGAACACCAGTGTCCAGTGGCCGCGCAAGGTGTCGGCGGTCAGGGCGCTGCCGTCGCCACGCTGGAGCGAAAACGCCGGCACGGCGCGCGGTTGCGGGAACAGCTGCACCACGCGGGTCTGCACTGGCGGGGTGGCGCGATCGCCGAACACGGCGAGTCCGGCGAACAGGCCGGCGACGGCGACGGCGAGCACCAGGAGAATAAGGAGAGAGCGTTTCGGCATCTGCGCATGATACCGGCGCGACGGTTTTCCGGCCTTATACTGGCCAGTCACCCTTGTTTTGCCGAAGATTCCCCGTGACCGACGTCGCCAGCGAGCTCCACACCATCATCGACTTCATCCGCTACGGCGGTTCGCGCTTCAACGCGGCCGGCCTCACCTTTGGCCACAGCTACGACAACGCGATGGACGAGGCGACCCAGCTCGTCCTCCATGCGCTGAATCTCCCCCACGACCTGTCGCCGGTCTATGGCGCATCGCGCCTGGTGGCCGAAGAGAAGGCGCGCATCCTCGAACTGTTCCGTCGCCGCGTCGACGAGCGCATTCCCGCCGCCTACCTCACCGGCGAGGCGTGGTTCGCGGGACTCAGCTTCAAGACCGATCCTCGCGCGCTGGTGCCGCGTTCGCCGATCGCCGAACTGATCGAATCCGGCTTCGAGCCGTGGTTGGGCGGGCGCGAAGTGCAGCGCGCACTCGACATCTGCACCGGCTCGGGCTGCATCGCCATCGCGATGGCGCACTACAACCCGGAATGGCAGGTCGATGGCGTCGACATCAGCGATGACGCGCTGTCGCTGGCCGCGGAGAACAAGGAACGCCTGCACGCCGGCAACGTGCGTTTCCTCAAGTCCGACCTGATGACTGCGCTGGAGGGCGAGAAGTACGACCTCATCGTCACCAATCCGCCTTACGTCACCCACGACGAAACCGATGCGCTGCCGCCGGAATACGCGCACGAACCGGAGCTCGGCCTGCGTGCCGGCGACGATGGCCTCGATCTCGCGCTGAAGATCCTGCGCGACGCCCCCGACCATCTCAAGGAGCACGGCCTCCTGATTTGCGAAGTCGGCGAGGCCGAGCGTGCGCTCGATGCCTTGCTGCCGGAACTGCCGCTGGCCTGGATCGAATTCAAGGTCGGGCAGATGGGCATCTTCGTGGTCGAACGCGAGGACCTGGTGGCCCACCACGCGCGCATCGCCGAACTGGCCGCGACGCGGCCATGAGTACGACGCCCGCATGAACACTTTTGGCCATCTCTTCCGCGTCACCACCTTCGGCGAATCGCACGGTCCGGCGATCGGTTGCGTGATCGATGGCTGTCCTCCCGGCATCGCCATCGCGCCGGAAGAATTCGCGAACGATCTTTCGCGTCGCGCCACCGGCAAGACCCGCCACACTTCGGCGCGCCATGAAGCCGACGAGATCGAGATCCTCAGCGGCGTCCATGAAGGCCTCACCACCGGTACGCCGATCGCGCTGCTGATCCGCAATACCGATGCCCGCAGCAAGGACTACGCCAACATCGCGCGCCAGTTCCGCCCCGGCCACGCCGATTACACCTACTGGCAGAAATACGGCATCCGCGACCCGCGTGGTGGTGGTCGCAGCAGTGCGCGCGAAACCACGATGCGGGTTGCTGCCGCAGTCATCGCGAAGAAGTGGCTGGGAGAACGCGGCGTCCACGTGCGCGGGCATCTCGCCCAGATCGGCGAAGTGGTTCCGGCCGGCCACGACTGGTCGGTGGTCGAAGGCAATCCGTTCTTCTGGCCGCATGCCGCGCAGGTGCCGGAGCTCGAGGCCTACATGGATGCGTTGCGCAAGTCCGGCGATTCGGTTGGCGCGAAAGTGGTGGTCGAGGCCGACGGCGTGCCGCCGGGCTGGGGCGAACCGATCTACGGCAAGCTCGACGGTGAACTGGCGGCGGCGATGATGTCAATCAACGCGGTGAAAGGCGTGGAGATCGGCGACGGTTTCGCCAGCGTGGCCCAGAAGGGCACCGAGCATCGCGACGCGATGTCCCCGAACGGGTTCGCATCCAACCATGCCGGCGGCATCCTCGGTGGCATCAGCACCGGGCAGACAGTGCGTGTCGGGGTGGCGTTCAAGCCGACTTCGAGCCTGCGCCTGCCGGTCGACGGCATCGACGTCGACGGCAATGCGATCGAAGTGGTGACGACCGGCCGCCATGATCCCTGCGTCGGCATCCGCGCTACGCCGATCTGCGAGGCCATGCTGGCGCTGGTCCTGATCGACCAGGCGTTGCGTCATCGCGCCCAGTGCGGCGATGTCGGGCCGGTGCAGCCGCGCATATAGAATCAATCAACCCCAAGACAGGAAACGGAAGTGAGCAAGCAGTACGTGGTGGCAGTGGTGGGCGCGACCGGCGCCGTGGGCGAAACGATGCTGTCGGTACTGCATGAGCGCAAATTCCCGGCGAAGGAAATCATCGCCCTGGCGAGCGAACGCTCGGCCGGCACGGAAGTGAAATACGGCAACAAGGGCATCATCGTGCGCGATCTCGCCACCTTCGATCCGACCGGCGTCGATATCGCGCTGTTCTCGGCCGGTGGTTCGGTGTCGAAGGAATATGCGCCGAAGTTCGCTGCCGCCGGCGCGGTGGTGATCGACAATTCCTCGGCCTTCCGCAGCGACGACGACATCCCGTTGGTGGTGTCGGAAGTGAATCCGCAGGCGCTCAAGAACCGTCCGCGCGGGATCATCGCCAATCCCAACTGCTCGACCATGCAGCTGATGGTGGCGCTGGCGCCGATCCAGCGCGCCGTCGGCATCGAGCGCATCAACATCGCCACCTACCAGTCGGTGTCGGGCACCGGCGTCAAGGCGATGGAGGAGCTCGGCAAGCAGACCGCGTCCCTGCTCAACTTCCAGGGCGCGGAAGCCAACGTCTATCCGGTGCAGATCGCCTTCAACGTGATCCCGCATGGCGGCGATTTCCTCGACAACGGCTATACCACCGAGGAATGGAAGCTGGTCACCGAAACCCGCAAGATCCTCGGAGACGACAGCATCCAGGTGAATGCCACCGTGGTCCGGGTGCCGGTGTTCTACGGCCACTCTGAGGCCGTGCACCTGGAAACGCGCGAGAAGGTGACGGCCGAACGCGCGCGCGAACTGCTGGCCGCCCAGCCCGGTCTCGAGCTGGTGGACGATCGCGCGCCGGGCGGTTACCCGACCCCGGTGACGCATGCGTCCGGCACCGATTCGGTCTACGTCGGCCGCCTGCGCGAGGACGTCTCGCATCCGCGTGGACTCGACATGTGGGTGGTCGCCGACAACATCCGCAAGGGTGCCGCACTCAATGCCGTGCAGATCGCCGAACTGGTGATCGCCGAGTCGGCTTGAATTGCCAAGCCCGCGGACCGTCGCTAGAGTCCGCGTGGTCAACTTGGAGAATTGCTTGAAGAAGCGCCTGCAAACGCTGGCTTTGTCGCTGCTGCTCGCGGCCGCGGCCAGCCCTGCGTTCGGCCTTGGCCTGGGGCAGATCCAGGTCAAGTCGCGCATGAACGAGCCGCTGGTGGCCGATATCCCGGTCATCACCAGCGATCCGTCCGAGTTGTCGCAATTGCAGGCCAGGCTCGCCGAACCGGATACCTTCGTGCGGATCGGCCTGCCGTTGCCCGACAAACTGGTGTCCGACCTGCGCTTCCAGGTGATCGACGGCGCGGACGGCAAGCCCTACATCCGCGTCACCAGCAGCACGCCGGTGACCCAGCCGCTGGTCAATTTCCTGGTCGAAGTCGACTGGGGCGACGGCAAGCTGGTGCGCGAATATTCCGCGCTGGTGGCGACGCCGAACAGTGTCGCGGCCACGGCGCCGCCGATCGTCGAGGCGCCCAGCGCGGTCTCTGCACCAGCCAACACCATCGAGCGTGCGCCCGCGACAACGGCAACGTCCGCGGCCTCCGTGCCGGCAGCGCCCGTTGCCACGGCGAAGGACAAGCAACCCGACGCGACGGCACCGCCTGCCAACACCCCCGTTGCGGCCACTGCAGCGCCCGCCAGCGATGCGGCGCCAGCCAGTGCACCGAGTGCCACGCCGGCGCCGTCTGCCGCATCCGCGTTGGCCGCGGCATCAGGCGCCAGCTACGGACCGGTGCAACGCGGCCAGACGCTGGGCGGCATCGTCGGTGGGCTGCAAGGTGGCGGGGACGATCATGATGCGGTGATGCAGGCGCTGGTCGCATTGAATCCCGATGCCTTCATCGGCGGGGATCCCAATCGCCTGCGCGCCGGCGCGACATTGCGGATGCCGCAGGGCATCCAGCCCGCGGCAAGCACCGACAAGGACAAGGCGACCGGCAAGGCGATCGCGCGCAGCGTGGCCCGCGCCGAGATCGCGAAATCGCGCAGCACGCGCGCGGCCCCGCGCCGTCCGGTCGACGTCGCCAATGCACCGGCAAATGCCGCCCGCGCTCCCACGAATGACGACACTGCGGCACCGGCCAAACGCCTTGCCGATGCACATCTGCGCATCACGCCTGCAGCCAGCGGCGACGCCGGGGCCGCGGGAACCAAGACGGGGCGGGGATCGTCCGGAGGAAACGGAGACATGCTCCAGCAATTGCAACAGTCGCAGGAAACCATCGCCACCCGCGATGCCGAGATCACCGAGTTGAAGTCGCGCGTCGGCGAGCTGGAACAGATCCAGCAAAAGCAGGCGCAACTGATCGCGATGAAGAACAGCGAGCTCGCCAGTGCGCAACAGAAACTCGCGGTGCGCCAGGCGGCTCCGGCAACGGCGACGGGCGGGTTCGGCCTGTGGTGGTTGCTGCCGGCGGCACTCGCGGCGGCCTTGCTGGCCGCGGTGTGGCGCCTGTTCGCTGGCCGCCGTGGCCGCGCAGTCACGCGCGGATTTGCGTCGACGGCGCAGCAGGCACCGACTCCGGTTCCGAGCGCTGCGCAAACCATCGAGCCGGCAGCAAGCATCGCCGCCACGCCGGCACCGGCGCGCGAAGACGGACTGCCGACGTGGGCGCGAGGCGATGCCTGGTTGCCGGAAGACGGGGCGGAGCAGTCGCCCCATATCGAGCCGGCTGCCGCATCCGCCATCGACAACCGCCTGCAATTGGCAAGGACCTACATTGACCTCGGCGACGTGGCGACTGCCCGCGCGCTGCTGCAGGATGTGCAGCAGGAAGGCGATGCCGCGGCGCGCGCGGAAGCGCTGGTGCTGCTCGACAGCCTGCGCTGACCGATGCCCCGATACGCGCTCGGCGTCGAATATGACGGCGGCGCTTTCCACGGCTGGCAACGCGTGGAGGCCGGCGTCCGCAGCGTGCAGGAGACGCTGGAAACCGCCTTGTCGTCGGTGGCCAACCACGACATCCGCGTGACCTGCGCCGGGCGCACCGACGCCGGCGTGCACGCGCGCTGCCAGGTCGTACATTTCGACAGCGACGCCCGCCGCGACCCGCGCGCATGGGCGCTGGGCACGACCTCGCGCCTGCCTGCCGACGTCAGCGCCTTGTGGTGCAGGGAAGTGCCGGAGGCGTTCAACGCGCGTTTTTCCGCGCTGGCGCGCCGCTACCGCTATCGCATCCTGAATCGCCAGGTCCGCCCGGCGTTCGAGCACCAGTACCTGACCTGGGAGTTGCGACCGCTCGACCACGAACGGATGCACGCAGCCGCGCAGACCCTGCTGGGCGAGCACGACTTCGAAGCGTTCCGCAGTTCGCAATGCCAGGCCAGCCATGCCCGGCGCGAAATGCAGTCGATTGCCTTGCGCCGCTCCGGTGATGAGGTCGTGATGGACATCCAGGCGAATGCCTTCCTCCACCACATGGTGCGCAACATCGTCGGTTCGTTGCTGCTCGTGGGGCGTGGTGAGCGCCCGGTCGAATGGCTTGGTGAATTGCTGGCAGGACGCGATCGCACCCGGGCCGGCCCGACGGCGCCGGCCACGGGACTCGCGTTCGTCAGTCCTCTCTATGCGGCGAATTGGCAACTGCCAGCAGAGATTACGTTTTCACAATGAAACCCTGAATGATTCAGTGACCATCGTTTGTGCGGGTGTCCACAAAAACAAGGGTCAAACGGGACTTCCGCGTGGATTCTTCTTCACCTCGCCTCGGTATTCTGCAATCGACTTCCGAGGGCCAAATGACGTTACGTGCTGAAGGATCAGTTTTTTCGTACACGCATCAGATTCGATGGATTGACCCGGCCTGGCGACGTTCGCCTCGCAGGTGAATTGGGCGTCGATGCCATTGGTTTCGATTTCGCGCGGGATGCCAGGCGCCAGCTCCGCGTCGAGGATGCACGCTTCATGCGCCATGCCCTTGCCCCGCTGGTGGCAAGCGTCGCCATCTTCCGCGACAACAGCATCGAGGACATCCGTGAGATCGTTCGCCTGCTGCGTCCGGCGTTGATCGAATTCCATGGCGAGGAAGACGACATGCGCATGCGTTCGTTCGGCGTGCCGTACGCGCGTGCGCTGCGCCCCGACGTGTGGGCGACGATGAATGCCGCCGCGATCCACGCGCGTTACCCGAATGCGGCGGTATTCGTGCTGCATGCGAACGAGGTCGAGGGCGGGGCGACCGACTGGGCATGGATGCCGCAAGGCCTGGGCAAGCCGGTGATGCTCGCCGGCGGGATCGCCCCCGACAACGTGTCCGGGATCATCGGGACGCTCGAGCCTTGGGGCGTTTCCGTGCTCGATGGCATCGAATTCGTGCCCGGGCGGATGGACGGCGATCGCATGAATCGCTTCCTGCTCGAGGCCAGGGGTGGTGCCGAGCGGAGGTGAGGCCGATAATTGGCCATCCGATCCATCAGACAGCAATCCAATGACCGATTCCTTCCAGCCGGCAGGGCAGCCCAACCAGCTCGACCCCGAATTCTTCGTTTGCAGCAATACCTACCTGAACATCGCAAACCAGCAGGCGCGCCAGCAGGGCCTGCGCCGGGTTAGTGGTGCCATCCTCTATGCCGCTGCCCGCTACAACGTGCATGCCTACCTCGGCTTCGAGACCGACGTGAAGGGCACCAGCGCCGATTTCCTCGATTACATGACCGGCCTGTACCGGAACATGCTGGAAGAGCACTTGGCCAGTTTTGCCAACGAGCGCGGGATCGATCTCGGCCTGGCGGCTGCAGAGCCTTCCGCGAACGCGTCCGGCGAGCCGATGCCGCCGGTCTGAATCCGACTGGTCTAGACTGTTCGGTCTTCCCAATCCAGCGGTCCACATGTCCTGGTTGACGCGACTCATGCCTGCCCACATCCGTACCGATGCGGATGCAGAACCCCGTAAACGCAGTGTTCCCGAGGGGCTCTGGGAGAAGTGCGATGAATGCGGTGCCGTGCTCTACGCACGCGAACTACAGGAGAACCTGCAGGTCTGCCCGAAGTGTGGCCACCACATGCCGATCCGGGCGCGGGTGCGCCTGGCGGCATTCATGGATCCCGGCGCGCGCGAACTCGGCACCAGCCTCGGCCCGGTCGACGTCCTCAAGTTCAAGGACCAGAAGAAATATTCCGATCGCATCAAGGCGGCGCAGAAATCGACCGGCGAACGCGATGCGCTGATCACGGTCTCGGGCGCGCTGAAGGGCGAGCCGCTGGTCGCCAGCGCCTTCGATTTCGCCTTCATGGGCGGTTCGATGGGCTCGGTGGTCGGTGAACGCATCACCCTTGGTGCCGAGGAAGCGCTCAAGCGCGGTTGCCCGTTCGTGTGCTTCTCGGCCAGTGGTGGCGCGCGCATGCAGGAAAGCCTGTTCTCGCTGATGCAGATGGCCAAGACCTCCGCTGCGCTCGGTCGCCTGCGCGCTGCCGGCCTGCCGTACATCTCGGTGCTGACCAACCCGACCACGGGCGGCGTTTCGGCGTCATTCGCGATGCTGGGCGACATCAACATCGCCGAGCCCAAGGCGCTGATCGGTTTCGCCGGCGCCCGCGTGATCGAACAGACCGTGCGCGAGAAGCTGCCGGAAGGCTTCCAGCGTTCGGAATTCCTGCTCGAACACGGCGCAATCGACCAGATCTGCGACCGCCGCGAACTGCGTGACCGTGTCGCCGACCTGTGCACGATGATGATGCGCCAGCCGCGCCCGCAAGCGGATTCGGAGCTGGTGGCGTGAGCCGCAAGTACTTCGGTACCGATGGCATCCGCGGTCGCGTTGGCAGCGCGACGATCTCCGCCGACTTCGTGTTGCGCCTCGGCAATGCCTATGGCCATGCCCTGTGCGAGCGCGCCCAGGCCGGCGGGGTCTGGCGCAAGCCCATGGTGGTGATCGGCAAGGACACCCGGATCTCCAACTACATGTTCGAAGCCGCACTGGAGGCTGGCCTGGTTGCTGCCGGCGTCGACGTGCAGCTGATGGGGCCGATGCCGACACCGGCTGTCTCGCATCTCACGCGGTCCCTGCGCGCGGATGGCGGCATCGTGATCTCGGCGTCGCACAATCCGCATTACGACAATGGCATCAAATTCTTCTCGGCGGCGGGCGAAAAGCTCGACGACGCGACCGAGGAAGCGATCGAGGCCGCGCTCGACGCGCCGTTCTCGACGGTGGAATCGGAACAGCTCGGTCGCGCGGAGCGCACCCGCGATGCCATCGGTCGTTACGTCGAGGCCTGCAAATCGGCGGTGCCCAAGGGCTTCGATCTCGGCGGCATGCGCCTGGTGGTCGATTGCGCCAACGGCGCCACCTACCAGATCGGACCGCTGGTGTTCCGTGAACTCGGGGCGCGCGTCGACGCCATGGGCGACCAGCCCAACGGCACCAACATCAATGCCGGCGTCGGCTCGACCCATCCGGAAGCGCTGTGCGCCCGCGTGGTCGAAACCGGTGCCGACCTCGGCATCGCCTTCGACGGTGACGGCGATCGCGTGATGCTGGTCGATGGCGCCGGCAATGTCCGCGATGGCGACGACCTCATCTACATCCTCGCCCGCGACTGGCAGGCCAGCGGGCGCCTGCAGGGGCCGGTGGTCGGCACGCTGATGAGCAATTTCGGGCTCGAGCAGGCGCTGGTTTCCGCCGGCATCGATTTCCGCCGCGCCAATGTCGGCGACCGCTACGTCCACCGCATGCTGATCGACAACGATGGCGTGCTCGGCGGCGAAGCCTCCGGCCACATCCTGTGCCTCGATCGCAGCGCCACCGGCGACGGCATCGTCGCCGCGCTGCAGGTGCTGGAAGTGATGAAACGCACGGGCAAGTCGCTGGCCGAATTGCTCGAAGGCTTGCAGCGCGTTGCCCAGAAGACCCGCAACGTGCGCTGCACCGATGCCAGGCGCGCAGTCGCCGATCCCGGCGTGGTCGCCGCGCTGGAAAAGGCGCAGGCTGACGTCAACGGCAAGGGCAGGGCGTTCCTGCGTCCGTCCGGCACCGAGCCGGTGGTGCGCGTGACCGTCGAAGCCGCCGATCCGGCGTTGGTCGATTCCACCCTCGATGCCCTGGCACGCGCGGTCGAAGCCGCCGTCTGAATTTTCTGGAGTGATAGCAATGAGCAGTGCCATTCCCACCCTCGACATCCGTCGATTCACCCATCCGTCCAGCGCGGAAGACCGCCAGCGTTTCGTGGACGAACTCGGCGCGGCCTATCGCGAATGGGGATTCGCCGGCATTCGCAACCACGACATCCCGCAGGCGCTGATCGACGACAGCTATGACGTGTTCCAGCGTTTCTTCGCGTTGCCGGAAGAGACCAAGAAGCAATACCACGTGCCCGGTGGCGGTGGCGCGCGCGGCTACACGGCATTCGGCATCGAAACCGCCAAGGGCGCGAAATACTCCGATCTCAAGGAGTTCTGGCACATCGGCCGCGAGATCCCGCGTGATTCGAAATACGCCGGCGACATGGCGGCCAACCTGTGGCCATCGGAAGTCGAAGGTTTCCGCGAGAAGAGCTATGCGCTCTACCAGGCGCTCGATGACCTCGGCGCGCAAGTGCTGGGCGCGCTCGCGTTGCACATTGGCCTGCCGGAAGACTATTTCGCCGACAAGACCGATTCCGGCAATTCGATCCTGCGCCCGATCCACTATCCGCCGATCACCGCCGACGACATCCCGAACGTGCGTGCAGGCGCGCACGAGGACATCAACCTGATCACCCTGCTGGTCGGTGCCAGCGCGGCCGGGTTGGAAGTGCAGTCGAAGAAAGGCGAGTGGGTGCCGTTCACCTCGGATGCCGACACCATCGTCGTGAACATCGGCGACATGCTGCAGCGCCTGACCAACCACGTCTATCCATCGACGACGCACCGCGTGGTCAACCCGCCGGGCGAGCAGGCGCGCAAGCCGCGCTATTCGGTGCCGTTCTTCCTGCACCCGAATCCCGACTTCCTGATCGACGTGCTGCCGTCGTGCGTGAGCGCCGACAACCCGAGCCGTTATCCGCAGGCGATCACCGCGCAGGGCTACCTCGAAGAGCGCCTGCGCGAAATCAAGCTGAAATGACCGGAGTCCACATGCGTCGCAAGATCGTCGCCGGCAACTGGAAATTGAATGGCGACCGCGCTTTTGGCGTGGCGCTGGCCGATGCACTGAAGGACGGCGCGGCGCAGGCCCGCGAACGCGTCGATTGCATCATTTTTCCGTCGATGCCCTATGTGGCTGGCCTGGTCGCGCATTGCGCGGGAACCGCAGTCGCGGTCGGCGCCCAGGACGTCAGCGAGCACGCCAAGGGCGCCTATACCGGCGAGGTTTCGGCGCAGATGCTGCGTGATGTCGGTGCCACCCACGTGCTGGTCGGGCATTCCGAGCGCCGCGAATACCACCACGAGGACAGTGCCCTGGTCGCGCGCAAGTTCATCGCCGCGCAGGCGGCCGGACTGGTCCCGGTGCTGTGCGTGGGCGAGCGCCTGGAGGAACGCGAGGCCGGCACCACCGAAGCGGTGATTGCCGCCCAGTTGGCGCCATTGCTGGACGACGAAGCCGGGATCCGGGCGCTGGCTGGCGGGATGATCGCCTACGAGCCGGTGTGGGCGATCGGCACCGGCCGCACCGCCACCCCGGAGCAGGCGCAGGACGTCCACGCATTCATCCGTTCTCAGGTGGCGCGCCGGGATGCTAGAATCGCCGACTCGTTGCCGATCCTGTACGGCGGCAGCGTGAAGTCCGACAACGCCGCGGCCCTATTCTCGCAGACCGATGTCGATGGCGGACTGGTGGGTGGCGCCTCGCTCGTCGCCCGCGACTTCCTCGACATCATCACGGCAGCCGCGGCTGCCTGAACGTTCCACGGATTGCCATGCTTTCGTTGATTCTCAATGTTGTGTACGTGCTGGTCGCGATCGCGATGATCGCGCTGATCCTGCTCCAGCAGGGCAAGGGCGCGCAGGCCGGCTCCGGTTTCGGTTCCGGTGCCTCGGGCACGGTGTTCGGCGCGCGCGGCGCGGCCAACTTCCTGTCCAAGACCACGCGTTGGCTGGCCACCGCCTTCTTTGGCATCACCCTGCTGATGGCGTGGCTGTTCGTGCACGGCAACCAGCAGCAGGTAACGACCGGCAGCAGCCTCATGGGTTCGCAGCCGGCAGCATCGGCTCCGGCCGCGAAGCCCGCTCCGGCGGCCGGCATCCCGCAGGCTCCGGCCACGCAGGCGCCTGCGCAGAACGTGCCGCAGGCACCGGCAAATGCGCCGAACAGTGCGCCGGCCGGTTCGCAAACGCGCTGATCCGTTTTACAATCTCTTGCTGGCGTGTGGAGACGCGCGCCGAACAAATTGCCCAGGTGGCGGAATTGGTAGACGCACTACCTTGAGGTGGTAGCGGCTTAGGTCGTGGGGGTTCGAGTCCCCCCTTGGGCACCAACACTGCATGCGGACCGCTGGTCCGCATGCCACCACGCCGGACAGGACGTCCGGTTCATCGGGTCGGAGCGCCCTACAGGAAGACCGAAGTGCTGGCCGAATACCTGCCGACCTTGCTGTTCCTCCTGGTTGCCACCGGCATCGGCATCGCGCTGATCGTCATCGGCAACCTCCTCGGACCGAAAAAACCTGGGCTCGAGAAACTCTCTCCCTACGAATGCGGCTTCCTGCCCTTCGAGGATGCGCGACTCAAGTTCGACGTCCGCTATTACCTGCTGGCGATCCTGTTCATCGTCTTCGACCTCGAAATCGCCTTCGTCTTTCCGTGGGCGCTGGTGTTCCGCGAGCTCGGTCCGTTCGGCCTGGTGGAAATGGGAATCTTCCTGTTCCTGCTGGTGCTGGGTTTTGCTTACGTGTGGAAGAAGGGAGCACTGGAATGGGAGTGAGTCATACCCCGTTCTTCAACCCGTTGCCGGAAGGCCGGTTGGATGATTTGTTGCGCCCCGAGGGCGACAACCCGGTGATGCAGCAAGGCTTCGTCACCACCAGCATGGACGCGCTGTGGAACTGGGCGCGCACCGGTTCGATGTGGCCGATGACCTTCGGCCTCGCCTGCTGTGCGGTGGAAATGATGCATGCCGGTGCCGCGCGCATCGACATGGACCGCTTCGGCGTGGTGTTCCGCCCGTCGCCGCGCCAGTCCGACGTGATGATCGTTGCCGGCACGCTGGTCAACAAGATGGCCCCGGCACTGCGCAAGGTCTACGACCAGATGCCCGATCCCAAGTGGGTGATCTCGATGGGCAGCTGCGCCAACGGCGGCGGCTACTACCATTACTCGTATTCGGTGGTGCGTGGCTGCGATCGCATCGTCCCGGTGGACGTCTACGTCCCGGGCTGCCCGCCGACGGCCGAAGCATTGGCTTACGGCATCCTGCAGCTGCAGAAGAAGATTCGCCGCACCACCGTGTTCGGTGATCGCGGCCAGATCGCCGATGCAAATGCGGAACGCTCGCGTCCGGCACGGGTGGCCTGACATGGCGGACACGCAAATGAACCACGGCCCGATCGCCGACGCATTGCGCGCGCGCTTCCCGGACGCACAGGTGTCCATTGGTGCGTGCAATGAGGTGACGCTGGAAGTGGCGCCGACCGCATGGCTGGCCGCCGCGCGCGCGCTGCGCGACGAATTCGCTTTCGAACAATGCGTCGACGTCTGCGGGGTCGATTACCTCGGCTACGGCGATGACGAGTGGGACACCGATGTCTCCTCGGAAGGTTTCAGTCGCGGTGTCGAGGGCAGGGCGGTCGGCCGCTTCAAGTGGGGCGAGGCGCCGTTGCGCCAGGTCGCGCAGCCGCAGGGCGAAGCGATCGAAACCGTTCCTGGCCGCCGTTTCGCCGCAGTCGCGCACCTGCTGTCGGTCCGCAACAACCAGCGCCTGCGCCTGCGTGCGTTCTGCGCCGACGAAGCGCTGCCGGTGGTTGATTCGCTGACTTCGGTGTGGGCAGGTACCGACTGGTTCGAGCGCGAGGCCTTTGATCTTTACGGCATCGTCTTCGAAGGACACCCCGATTTGCGCCGTATCCTCACCGACTACGGTTTCGTCGGCCATCCGTTCCGCAAGGACTTCCCGCTGATCGGCAACGTCGAAGTGCGTTACGACGCCGAGAAGCAGCGCGTGGTGTACGAACCGGTGACCTCGGTCGAACCGCGCGTCGGCGTGCCACGCGTGGTGCGTGACGACGCACGCCTCGCGACTGCGCAGGGCGAAGCCGGCGAGCAGGCAGGGAAGACGAAATGACCGCAGAATCGCTCCAGTCGCCGGCCGCGCAATCCGCGTTCGCCAGCAATCCCGGCGAAGCCCGCCAGGAAATCCGCAACTACACGATGAACTTCGGCCCGCAACACCCGGCCGCGCACGGCGTGTTGCGCCTGATCCTCGAGATGGACGGCGAAACCGTGCAGCGCGCGGATCCGCACGTCGGCCTGCTGCATCGTGGCACCGAGAAGCTCGCCGAATCCAAGCCGTTCAACCAGTCGATCGGCTACATGGATCGCCTCGACTACGTGTCGATGATGTGCAACGAGCACGCCTACGTCCTCTCGATCGAGAACCTGCTGGGGGTCACGCCGCCGGAGCGCGCGCTGTGGATCCGCACGATGTTCGACGAGATCACGCGCATCCTCAACCACCTGATGTGGCTGGGCTCGAACGCGCTCGACCTCGGCGCGATGGCGGTGTTCCTTTACGCCTTCCGCGAACGCGAAGAGCTGATGGACGTCTACGAGGCGGTCAGCGGCGCGCGCATGCACGCGGCCTATTACCGTCCGGGTGGCGTCTACCGCGACCTGCCGGACCACATGCCGAAGTACCGCGAATCGAAGTGGCGCAAGGGCGGCAGCCTGAAGCGCTTCAACGAGTGGCGCGAAGGTTCGATGCTCGACTACCTGGAAGCCTTCACCAGGGATTTCCCGGCACGCATCGACGAATACGAAACCCTGCTGACCGACAACCGCATCTGGAAGCAGCGCACCGTCGACGTGGGCATCGTCACCCCGGAGCAGGCGCTTGCCTGGGGCATGACCGGCCCGATGCTGCGCGGCTCCGGCTTCGAATGGGACCTGCGCAAGAAGCAGCCGTACGCCAAGTACGCGGAAGTCGATTTCGACATCCCGGTGACGCACAACGGCGACTGCTACGACCGCTACCTGATCCGCGTCGCCGAGATGCGCCAGGCCAACCGCATCATCCAGCAATGCGTGAAGTGGCTGAAGGCCAATCCCGGCCCGGTCATGCTCGAGAACCACAAGGTGTCGCCGCCGTCGCGTGAAGCGATGAAGGACGACATGGAAGCCCTGATCCACCACTTCAAGCTGTTCTCGGAAGGCTATTCCGTGCCGGCCGGCGAAAGCTACGCCGCGGTGGAAGCGCCCAAGGGCGAGTTCGGCGTGTACCTGGTGTCCGATGGCGCCAACAAGCCGTTCCGCTGCAAGTTGCGTGCCCCGGGCTTCGCCCATCTGTCGTCGATGGACGCGATCGTGCGCGGCTACATGCTGGCCGACGTCGTCGCGATGATCGGTACGTATGACATCGTGTTTGGAGAGATCGATCGATGAAAGCGACTGGCAATTTCGAGAGCGCTCGCAGCGTCGATCCGATGGTCGTGCTCAGCGGGGAGACGCGTGCGCACATCGACCACTGGCTGACCAAGTTCCCGCCCGACCGCAAGCGTTCGGCGGTGCTGCAGGGGCTGTTCGCCGCGCAGGAACAGAACGGCGGTTCGCTCACCGACGAACTGATCGCCGGCGTGGCCAAGTACCTCGGCCTGCCGCCGGTGTGGGCCTATGAAGTCGCGACGTTCTACTCGATGTTCGAGACGCAGCCGGTCGGCCGCAACAACGTCGCCTTCTGCACCAACATCAGCTGCTGGTTGAACGGCGCCGAAGACCTGGTCGCGCATGCCGAGAAGAAGCTCGGTTGCAAGCTCGGCGAATCGACCGCCGATGGCCGCGTCTACCTGAAGCGCGAAGAAGAATGCGTGGCCGCCTGCTGCGGCGCGCCGGTGGTCGTGATCAACGGCCATTACCACGAGAAGCTCGACACCGCCAAGGTGGACGCGCTGCTGGACGGGTTGAAGTAACGATGGCAGGTCACAGTCACTACAGCGAAGGCTACGGTCCGGTCGGTCCGGCGCCGCAGGAACACAACGTCGTCTACACGACGCTGCATTTCGACAAGCCCTGGAGCTACGACAACTACCTCAAGACCGGTGGCTACGCCGCGCTGCGCAAGATCCTCGAAGAGAAGATCGCGCCGGCCGACGTCGTCGAGATGGTCAAGGCATCGGGCCTGCGCGGCCGCGGCGGCGCGGGCTTCCCGACCGGCCTGAAGTGGAGCTTCATGCCCAAGGGCCCGGGCCAGAAATACATGCTGTGCAACTCCGACGAATCGGAGCCCGGCACGGCCAAGGATCGCGACATCCTGCGCTACAACCCGCACGCGGTGATCGAGGGCATGGCGATCGCCTGCTACGCCACCGGCGCAACGGTCGGCTACAACTACCTGCGCGGCGAGTTCCACCACGAACCGTTCGAGCATTTCGAGGAAGCGCTGGCCGAAGCCTACAAGCACGGTTGGCTGGGCAAGAACATCCTCGGCAGCGGCGTCGATATCGATCTGTATGGCGCACTCGGCGCCGGCGCCTACATCTGCGGCGAAGAAACCGCGCTGATGGAATCGCTGGAAGGCAAGAAGGGCCAGCCGCGCTTCAAGCCGCCGTTCCCGGCCAATTTCGGCCTGTACGGCAAGCCGACCACGATCAACAACACCGAGTCCTATGCCTCGGTGCCGGCGATCATCCGCAACGGCGCGGAGTGGTTCGCCAACCTCGGCAAGCCCAACAACGGCGGCCCGAAGATCTTCTCGATCTCCGGCCACGTCAATCGCCCGGGCAACTACGAAATCCGCCTCGGCACGCCGTTCGCCGACCTGCTGCAGCTTGCCGGCGGCGTCCGCAATGGTCATCGCATCAAGGCGGTGATCCCCGGCGGCTCGTCGATGAAGGTGCTGAAGGGCGAGACCATGATGGAACTCACCATGGATTACGACGCCATCCAGAAGGCCGGTTCCGGCCTGGGTTCGGGCGCCGTGATCGTGATGGACGAGACCACCTGCATGGTGCGCGCCTGCCATCGCATCGCGCGGTTCTACTTCAAGGAATCGTGCGGCCAGTGCACGCCGTGCCGCGAAGGCACCGGCTGGATGTACCGCATGCTGAGCCGCATCGTCGACCACACCGCGACCATGGATGACCTGCAGATGCTCAAGGCATCGGCGGGCCAGATCGAAGGTCACACCATCTGCGCGTTCGGCGAAGCCGCGGCGTGGCCGGTGCAGGGTTTCCTCGCCCAGTTCTGGGATGAATTCGAGTACGCGATCGTGAACAAGCGTTTCTACGTCGACGATCTCAAGGCCGGCACCATGGTGCAGAAGGCGGTGGCAGCATGAGCACGGCACCACAGCCGGTGAATCCGAACCTGCCGCCCGACCACGTCACCGTGTTCGTCGATGGCGTGGAGATCGCCGCGCCCAAGGGCTCGATGATCATCCAGGCCGCCGATTGCGCCGGTGTCGCGATCCCGCGTTTCTGCTACCACGACAAGTTGCCGGTGGCCGCCAATTGCCGCATGTGCATGGTCGACACCGAGCTGGGTGGCCGCATGGGCCCGAAGCCGTCGCCCGCGTGCGCGACGCCGGTGGCCGATGGCATGAAGGTGTTCACGCGCAGCGAGAAAGCGTTGAAATTCCAGCGCGACGTGATGGAATTCCTGCTGATCAACCATCCGCTCGATTGCCCGATCTGCGACCAGGGCGGCGAGTGCGAACTGCAGGACGTGTCGGTCGGTTACGGCCGTTCGGTCAGCCGTTACGTCGAACGCAAGCGCGTGGTCGCCGACGAGGACCTCGGTCCGCTGGTCGCCACCGAAATGACGCGTTGCATCCAGTGCACCCGTTGCGTGCGCTTCACCGCGGAGATCGCCGGTACCTACGAACTCGGCGGCATGCAGCGCGGCGAGAACCTGCAGATCGGCACCTTCGACGGCAAGCCGCTGGCGACCGAACTCTCGGGCAACGTCATCGACGTTTGCCCGGTCGGTGCGCTCACCAACAAGGTGTTCCAGTTCAAGGCGCGCCCGTGGGAACTGGTCGCGCGCGAATCGCTGGCTTACCAGGACGCGCTCGGCAGCAACCTGTTCCACCACGTGCGTCGTGGCGAAATCCTGCGCAGCGTGCCGCGCGACAACGAAGCCGTGAACGAGTGCTGGTTGTCGGATCGTGATCGCTATGCCCACCAGGGCCTGCAGGCGGAAGACCGCGCGACCGTTCCGATGATCAAGGACGGTGGCCAGTGGCGCCAGGCGAGCTGGGATGAAGCGCTGGCCAAGGCGCAGTCGATCCTCTCCGCGAACCGTGGCGACGCGCTCGGCATGCTGGTGCATCCGGCGACGGGCAACGAGGAAGGCCTGGCGCTCGCCGCGCTGGCCGATGCCCTCGGTTCGACGCACGTCGACCATCGCATCCACGCGCTTGATCTTTCCGATGGCAGCGTTGCCGAAGCGTTCGCTTCGCCGGTCGCCGACATCGAGAAGGCCGATGCCATCGTCATCGTCGGCAGCAACCTGCGCCACGAAGTGCCGCTGCTGCACGCCCGCGTGCGCAAGGCGACGCTGCATGGCGCCAAGGTCCATGTCGTCAATCCGGTCGACTTCGATTTCGCCTTCGAGATCGCCGGCAAGCACATCGTTGCGCCGTCGCAACTCGCCGCCGAACTCGCCAGGGTCGACCTCGGTGCCGCCAAGGCACCCGTCGTGATCGTCGGCAACGTCGCCGAACGCGGCGTGCATGCCAGTGCGATCCGCAAGGCCGCCGCCGATTTCGCTGCTGCGAAGAATGCGAAGCTGTGCCGCATCCCGCAGGGCGCGAATGCACTCGGCCTGACGCAGGCCGGTGTGCTGCCGTCGGGACGCGATGCGCTCGCCATGCTGCGCGAGCCGCGCAAGGCCTACATCGTTTACGGCATCGAACCGGGTCTCGACTTCGCCTATCCGGGCCTCGCTGCGCGCGCACTGGGCGACGCCCAGGTCGTCGCTTTCAGCCAGTTCGCCTGCGAATCGACCCGCGCGGTCGCCGACGTGATCCTGCCGATTGGCGCGTTCCCGGAAGTGCAGGGCACGCTGACCAACCTCGAAGGCCGCGAACAGCGCAGCCAGGCCGCCGGCAAGATGCCCGGCGAAGCCCGCGAAGGCTGGCGCGTGTTGCGCGCACTCGGTGGCGCGATGCAGTTGGCCGGTTTCGACTTCACCGATCTTGATGGACTGCGCGCCGCGTTGAAGCCGCGTGCCGTCACGGTCAAGCCGGGTGCTGCAGTCGGCGCCAGCGGCAGCGGCCTCGAAGTCGCGGCCTCCGATGCGATCTATCGCAGCGATGCGGTGACGCGCCGTTCCCCGGCGTTGCAGGCGCATGTGCTGACGCATGGCGCGCGGGCGGCGATCCATCCGCAGACTGCCGCTGCAGTCGGCCTGCAGGACGGCATGACCGGCCGCTTCACCACCGGTGATGGCACCGCTTCGCTGCCGGTGCGCCTGGATGCAGGCGTTGCCCAGGGTTGCGTTTGGATCGAACGCGGTTACGGCGCCACCGCGCCGATTGCCGCCGCCGACGTGGAGGCGCGCCCGGCATGAACGGTCTGATCGAATCCATCAATCACACCATCCAGCTCTTCCATGACTGGCTGGTCGGCTTCGGCGCGATCGGCATCGTGGCATGGCTGGTGCTGCTGATCCTGCTGATCGCGGTTCCGGTGATCATCTCGGTGGCGTTCTACGTGGTGTGGGAACGCAAGCTGATCGGTTGGATGCACGTCCGCCACGGCCCGATGTACGTCGGCTTCGGCGTGTTCCAGGCCTTCGCCGACGTGTTCAAGCTGCTGTTCAAGGAAGTGATCCAGCCGAGCAGCGCCAGCAAGTTCCTCTTCATCCTCGCGCCGCTCATCACGCTCGCGCCGGCGTTCGCCGCCTGGGCGGTGGTGCCGTTCGACGACAAGCTGGTGCTGGCCAACGTCAACGCGGGCCTGCTGTATTTGCTGGCGATGACCTCGCTCGGCGTCTACGGCATCATCCTCGCCGGCTGGGCCTCGAACTCGAAGTACGCCTTCCTCGGCGCGATGCGTTCCGCCGCGCAGGTGATCAGCTACGAAATCTCGATGGGCTTCGCGCTGGTCGGCGTGCTGGTTGCCGCGGGCAGCCTCAACATGACCGACATCGTGCACGCACAGGCGGGTCGCTTCGGACTGTTCAGCTGGTTCTGGCTGCCGCTGCTGCCGCTGTTCGTGATCTATTTCATCTCGGGCGTGGCCGAAACCAACCGCGCGCCGTTCGACGTGGTGGAAGGCGAGTCGGAAATCGTCGCCGGCCACATGGTCGAGTACTCGGGATCGCAGTTCGCGCTGTTCTTCCTGGCCGAATACGCCAACATGATCCTGGTGAGCTTCCTCACCGCGCTGTTCTTCCTGGGCGGTTGGCTGTCGCCGATTCCGGCATCGTGGATTCCGGACGTCCCGGTCGTGTCGACGCTGCTGGGCAACGGCTGGTGGTGGCTGCTGGCCAAGGTCGTGTTCTTCGCCAGCGTCTTCATCTGGTTCCGCGCCGCGTTCCCGCGCTACCGCTACGACCAGATCATGCGCCTGGGCTGGAAGGTCTTTATTCCCATCGCGATTTTCTGGATTTTCGTGACTGCACTGATGGCGTATTACGGCGTGATCTCGCCGGGTAACGGCATGGGAGGCCAGGCATGAGCCGCGTCGCTTCCTACCTCAAGAGCCTGATGCTGCTGGAACTGGCGAAGGGCATGGGCCTCACCTTCAAGTACATGCTCAAGCCGAAATACACGGTCATGTACCCGATGGAGAAGATCCCGCAGTCGCCGCGCTTCCGCGGCATCCACGCGCTGCGTCGCTATCCCAACGGCGAAGAGCGTTGCATCGCCTGCAAGTTGTGCGAAGCGGTGTGCCCGGCGCTGGCGATCACCATCGACTCGCACAAGCGCGAGGACGGCACCCGCCGCACCACGCGCTACGACATCGACCTGTTCAAGTGCATCTTCTGCGGATTCTGCGAAGAGAGCTGCCCGGTCGATTCGATCGTGGAGACTCACGTGCACGAGTACCACTTCGACAAGCGTGGCCAGAACATCCTGACCAAGCCAACCCTGCTGGCCATCGGTGACCGCCTCGAGGCGGAAATCGCCGAGCGCCGTGCCGCCGACGCACCTTTCCGCTGAGGACGACATGGACTTCCCCCTGATCGCCTTCTACTGTTTCGCGGCGTTGGCAACCGCTTCCGCGCTCGGCGTGATCGCCGTGCGCAACTCCGTGCACGCCGCGCTGCTGCTGGTGCTGACGTTCTTCTCGGTCGCCTGTACCTGGATCGTCGCCGGAGCCGAATTCCTCGGCGTCGCCCTGATCCTGGTCTATGTAGGCGCGGTGATGGTGCTGTTCCTGTTCGTGGTGATGATGCTCGACATCGACAACGAGCGCGTCCGCGAAGGCTACGTGCGCTTCCTGCCGGTCGGCATCGTCGTCGCGGTGGTGATGCTGGTCGAGATGCTGATGGTGATCGGCGTGCGTTCGCGCATGCTGCCGTTCGCCGCGGCCGCGCCGACCGACGCCACGATGCCGAACGCGAAGTGGCTGGCGCGTGCGCTGTTTACCGATTTCCTGCTGCCGTTCGAAGTGGCGGCGGTGATCCTGACCATCGCGGTGATCGCGGCGGTGATGCTGACCCTGCGCCAGCGCACCGGCGCGCGCACGCAGAAGCCGGCCGACCAGGTCCGCGTCAAGGCAGCCGATCGCCTGCGCATGGTGAAGATGGCGACGGAACAACCGAAGCCCGTTGAAGCGACCCCGGAGGTGAAGGAATGACCACGGCATTGGGCCTCGGCCACTACCTCGCGCTGGGCGCGGTGCTGTTCTGCATCGCGATCGCCGGCATCTTCCTCAACCGCAAGAACGCGATCGTCCTGCTGATGTGCATCGAACTGATGCTGCTGGCGGTGAACATCAATTTCGTCGCGTTCTCGCGCGACATGCACAACGCGACCGGCCAGGTCTTCGTCTTCTTCATCCTGACCGTGGCCGCCGCCGAAGCGGCGATCGGCCTGGCGATCCTGGTCACGCTGTTCCGCAACCGACGCACCATCAACGTCGGTGAACTGGATTCGCTGAAGGGATGACCGGAACCACCATGGATATTTCGATCTCCCAACTCGTCATCATCGTCCTGGCCCCGTTGCTGGGCTCGATCCTCGCCGGCATCTTCGGCAAGGTCATCGGCCGCACCGGCGCCCACGTCGCCACCATTGCCGGCGTCGGCATCAGCTGCGCGCTGTCGATCGGCGTGCTGTGGAACCTGTTGCACGGCGCCGCGCCGGTGAACCACGATCTCTACACCTGGTTTGACGTCGGCGGACTGCAGGCGCATGTCGGCTTCATGGTCGACAACCTGACCGCGATGATGATGGTCGTCGTCACCTTCGTCTCGTTGCTGGTGCACATCTACACCATCGGCTACATGGCCGACGATGACGGCTACCAGCGTTTCTTCAGCTACATCTCGCTGTTCACCTTCAGCATGCTGATGCTGGTGATGAGCAACAACTTCGTCCAGCTGTTCTTCGGCTGGGAAGCGGTGGGCCTGGTCTCGTACCTGCTGATCGGTTTCTGGTTCAAGCGGCCGACGGCGATCTTCGCCAACCTCAAGGCCTTCCTGGTCAACCGCGTCGGCGACTTCGGCTTCCTGCTCGGCATCGCCGGCATCGTCGCGTGGATGGGGACGCTCGATTACGCCACCGCGTTCCAGAACGTCGACAAGATCAACGGCACCGTGGAAATCATCCGCGGCCATCCGTGGTCGATGGCGACCGTGATCAGCATCTGCCTGTTCATCGGCGCGATGGGCAAGTCGGCGCAGGTGCCGCTGCACGTGTGGCTGCCAGATTCGATGGAAGGCCCGACCCCGATCTCGGCGCTGATCCACGCCGCGACGATGGTGACCGCCGGCATCTTCATGGTCGCGCGCATGTCGCCGATCTTCAATCTGTCGCCGGTCGCGCTCGACTTCATCCTGGTGATCGGCGCCACCACCGCGTTCTTCACCGGCCTGATCGGCATCGTCCAGAACGACATCAAGCGCGTGATCGCGTACTCCACGCTGTCGCAGCTTGGCTACATGACGGTCGCGCTTGGCGTCTCGGCGTACTCGGCGGCCGTGTTCCACCTGATGACCCACGCGTTCTTCAAGGCGCTGCTGTTCCTGGCCGCGGGCAGCGTGATCATCGGCATGCACCACGAGCAGGACATGCGCCGCATGGGTGGCCTGCGCAAGTACATGCCGGTCACCTTCTGGACCTCGCTGATCGGCACGCTCGCATTGATCGGAACGCCGTTCTTCGCCGGCTTCTATTCCAAGGACAGCATCATCGAGGCGGCCAAGGAACACGCCGTCGAGCATGGTGGCTTCATCGCGCAATACGGTTACTACGCGGTCCTGCTGGGCGCCTTCGTGACCTCGTTCTACAGCTTCCGCCTGCTGTACCTCACCTTCTTCGGCAAGGAACGCTTCCGTGAAGTCGCGCACGACGACCATCATGACGATCATGCCCATGGCCACGACGATCACGGCCACGCGCACGAACCGCACGAATCGCCGTGGGTGGTGACGCTGCCGCTGGTCCTGCTGGCGATTCCGTCGATCATCGTCGGCTATCTCACCATTGGCCCGATGCTGCACGGCAAGACCACGGGTGGCGAGGAAGCAGGGAAGTCGTTCTTCGACGGCGCGATCCAGCTGCCGGAACACGGCGTGATGGCCAAGCTCGGCGAGGAATTCCATGGTTCGTTGCAGATGGCGCTGCACGGCTTCACCCAGGCGCCGTTCTGGTTGACGCTGGCCGGTTTCGCGCTGGCGACGTGGATGTACCTGCTCAAGCCCGAAGTCGCCGCCAAGGCACGCAAGACTTTCGCGCTGCCGGTGCGCATCCTCGAAGACAAGTACGGCTTCGACAAGTTGTGGATCAACGGCTTCGCCGGTGGCAGCGTGTTGCTCGGCCGTGTTTCGCGCTGGTTCGACAGCCGCGTGATCGACGACTTCCTGGTGAACGGCGCGGCGCGTGAAACCCGCGAAGCCGCCGTCGAGATCCGCAAGATGCAGACCGGTTACCTCTACAGCTACGCCTTCGCGATGATTATCGGCCTGATCCTGCTGCTGGCATGGCTGATCAAGTCGGGGGCCGGAGCATGAATTCGATGACGCAAACCCCGATCCTCAGCCTGCTGATCTGGCTACCCATCTTCGGCGGCGCGCTGACCCTGCTGATGGGCAAGCGCGACAACGCCGCCCGCTGGCTGGCAATCGCGATCGCCGCAGTGACCCTGCTTGCCAGCCTGCCGCTGATCGGCAATTTCGATTACGCCAACGGCGGCCTGCAGTTCGTCGAGCAGTGGGCGTGGATCGATGCCTATCGCATCCAGTACCACCTCGGCGCCGACGGTATTTCGGTGGCGCTGATCGTCCTCACCGCCATTACCAGCCTGCTGGTGTTGATCGGTGCCTGGGGCTCGGTCGATCGCAAGGTCAACCAGTACTACGCGCTGTTCCTGATCCTCGAAGGCCTGATGATCGGCGTGTTCAGTGCCCAGGACGCGATCCTGTTCTACGCCTTCTTCGAAGGCATGCTGATCCCGATGTTCATCCTGATCGGCGTGTGGGGCGGGCCGCGTCGCGTCTATGCCGCGGTGAAGTTCTTCCTCTACACCTTCCTCGGCTCGGTGTTCATGCTGGTCGCGCTGGTCTACCTGTACCTGAAGGCAGGCAGCTGGCAGTTGGCCGATCTGTACGCATTGCCGCTGACCGCGAAGGAACAGACGTGGATCTTCTTCGCCTTCCTCGCCGCGTTCGCGGTGAAGGTGCCGATGTTCCCGGTGCATACATGGTTGCCTGACGCGCACGTCGAGGCGCCGACCGGCGGCTCGGTGATCCTGGCGGCGATCATGCTGAAGATCGGTGGATACGGCTTCCTGCGCTTCAGCCTGCCGATCACGCCCGATGCCAGCGCCGAATGGGCATGGCTGGTGATCACGCTGTCGCTGATCGCGGTGGTCTACGTCGGCCTGGTCGCACTGGTCCAGGACGACATGAAGAAGCTGGTCGCGTACTCGTCGGTGTCGCACATGGGTTTCGTCACCCTCGGCACCTTCGCCGGCGTGCTGCTGGCGCATTCGCAGGGCGCGAATGGCGCCGGGACCCAACTCGTGCTGCAGGGTGCGATGGTGCAGATGATTTCGCACGGCTTCGTGTCCGGCGCGATGTTCTCCTGCATCGGCGTGATGTACGACCGCATGCATACCCGCATGATCCGCGACTACGGCGGCGTCGCCAACGTGATGCCGTGGTTCGCAGCGTTCGTGGTGCTGTTCGCCATGGCCAACTCCGGCCTGCCGGCGACCAGTGGCTTCGTCGGTGAGTTCATGGTGATCGTCGGCGTGTTCCAGCAGCATCCGCTGATCGCCTTCGCCGCCGCGACCACGCTGGTGATCGGCGCGGGCTACACCCTGTGGCTGGTCAAGCGCACGATCTGGGGCGAAGTCGCCAACGACCACGTTGCCGAGATGAAGGACATCAACCTGCGCGAGGCCTGCGTGCTCGGTGTGTTCGCGCTCGGCGTGCTCGCCATCGGCCTCTATCCCAAGCCGCTCACCGACCTGATGGCGCCGGCCCTGCAACACCTCGGCAGCCAGATCGCCGCCAGCAAGCTCACCGGACTTTGATGATGGGCAATCTCACGACTTTCAATCCCGCCGAACTCTGGCCGCTGCTGCCGGAACTGGTGATGGTCACCGGCGCATTCGCGTTGCTGGTGATCGACCTGTTCCTGCCGGCGCGTCGCAACGGCATCGTCCATGCGCTCGGCCTGCTCCTGCTGGTGGTGGTGGGCGCGTTGTGCGTCGCTGGCACTGGCGGCCACGGCACCGTGCTCAACGGCATGTTCGTGCGCGACACCCTGGCCGACCTGCTGAAGGGCGGCATCCTGCTGTCGACTGCGCTGGCATTCGTCTACGCGTGGCCGTTCCTGCGCGATCGTGGCCTGTACAAGGCCGAAGTGACGTTGCTGATGCTGTTCGCCGCGCTCGGCATGATGTTGCTGGTTTCGGCCGGCAGCCTGGTGATGGTGTATCTCGGCCTGGAAATGCTGGCGCTGAGTTCGTACGCGCTGGTCGTCACCGATCGCGACAACGCGATGGCGTCGGAAGCGGGCATGAAGTACTTCGTGCTTGGCGCGCTGGCCTCGGGCATGTTGCTGTTCGGCATGTCGCTGATCTACGGCGCGACCGGAACCCTCGATCTCGCCCAGATCAATGCCTCGGCGCAGGGCGGGGGGGCACACCGCGACCTGTTGCTGGCTGGTACTGCCTTCGTGGTTGCCGGCATCGCCTTCAAGTTCGGCGCCGCGCCGTTCCACATGTGGCTTCCCGACGTCTACCAGGGCGCCACCACGCCGATCACGCTGTTCATCGCCTCGGCACCGAAGATCGCTGCGCTGGGCATGGCGTTGCGCCTGCTCGACAATGGCCTGTCGCCGGTCGGCGACCACTGGCACCTGATGGTAGCCGCCTTGTCGGCCCTGTCGCTGGTCATCGGCAACTTCGCCGCGCTGATGCAGACCAACCTGCGTCGCATGCTCGCCTATTCGACGATCTCGCACATCGGCTTCCTGCTGATGGGCGTCGCCGGTGGCGGCACCGAAGGCAACGCCTCGGCCGTGTTCTACGCCGTGGTCTACGCGGTGACGGCTGCTGCAGCGTTCGGCCTGATCACGCTGATGGCGCGTAATGGTTTCGATGCCGACGAGATCGACGACTACAAGGGACTGGCCTCGCGCCAGCCGTTGATGGCGCTGCTGTTCCTCGGGGTGATGGCGTCGCTCGCGGGCGTGCCGCCGTTCATCGGATTCTTCGCCAAGCTGTCGGTGATCGAAGGCGCGCTCAATGGCGGCCTGCTGTGGCTCGCGATCGTCGGCATCATTTGTGCAGTGGTCGGCGCGTTCTACTACCTGCGCGTGATCAAGGTGATGTACTTCGACCAGCCCGTCGAGAATGCGCACCCGATGGTCGCGCACGGCGAGGGTGGGGTGAAGTGGCTGTTCGTCGTCAATGCCGGCGCGCTGCTGGTGCTGAGCGCTTTCCTGCAGCCGTTGATGGCTTGGTGCCGCAGCGCGTTCTGACCGGAATCGATCTGTTCGTGACAGGAAGCCACCGGAGCAATCCGGTGGCTTCTTTTTTGGGCCCCGGGACCGCTGCGGGTTCCTCCGGATGGTTCCGGATTGCCGTTTTTCCGGGTTGACAAGAATGGCAAAATATTGTTGTTCTGTTTAACAAAAGTTAATATTTCTGATGGGTTCAGGATGGAAGATTGCCCTTCCTTATGAGCTTGTCTTGAGATATCAATGACATACCAACGCGTACGTTTTGCCCGCCACCATGCGCTGGCAGCCGCACTGGCGCTGTGCTTCGCCGGAAACCTGAGCGCTCAGTCCAACGTCACGGGCAGCATTTTCGGTACCGCCGAATCGGGCGCCACCATATCCGTCGAGAACAAGGACACTGGACTGGTACGGCGCATTTCCGCAGACCAGAACGGACGCTACCTGATCAGTGCGTTGCCGAACGGTACCTACAAGGTGACCGAAGAGAAGAATGGCGCGACGATCGCCACCCGCGACAACATCTCCGTGAACATCGCCAGCGGTACCGAAGTGTCCTTCGCGTCGGCTGCCAGGACCAATGACCTGGGCACCGTGACCGTGACCGCGACTGGCGCCGCCGGCATCGACGTCACCCAGACCGATACCCGTACGGTGCTCACTGCCGACCAGTTGGGCAAGATTTCTGTCGCGCGCGACGTCTCCAGCGCCGCGCTGCTGGCGCCGAGCGTGGTCTTCAGCGACAGCTACAAGCAGGCCAACGGCACCACGATCCCGAGCTTCGGTGGTTCGGCATCATCCGAGAACGCCTACTTCATCAACGGCTTCAACGTGACCAACCCGTTCAACTCGCTCGGTTTCGCTTCGTTGCCGTTCGATGCCATCCAGCAGCAACAGGTGCTGACCGGCGGCTACGGCGCCGAATTCGGTCGCTCAACCGGTGGCGTCATCAACATCGTCACCAAGCGCGGCGGCAACAAGTGGAAGGGCGGGGTGTACACGACCTGGGCGCCGTCCGGCACGCGCTCGCAGGCCCGCAGCTATTACTACGGCAACACGGGCCGCCTGCCGGCGACTGACGGCACGCTGTACCAGTACCGCGGACAGGACAGTTCGTGGAACACGAATCTCGGTGCCTATGTGTCCGGCCCGATCATCAAGAACCGCCTGTTCGTCTATGCCAACCTCGAAACCACGCGCGAGGAGGGCAACAACGTCACGTCCATCCGCCTCGATTCCCCGACCGGCGCCAACGGGCGTTCCGGCTGGAAGGAATACCAGCGCAACACGCCGCGTTCGCTCATCAAGCTGGACTGGAACATCAACGACAGCCACACCATCGAGTTCACGGGCCTGGGTGAAAACGCCAAGAACCAGACCGATGGTTATGCATTCAATTACAACGGCTACGTGCACGGTTCGCAGAAGAACACCAGCACGATCACCGAGGACCGCACGCGCCTGTACGTGGGCAAGTACACCGGCGTCCTTACCGATTCGCTGACGCTCTCGGCTTCGTATGGCCAGTTGAAGACGACGCACGATTACAACCTGATGGGCTACAACCCGAATTGCCCGGCGATCACCGTCGGCACTTCGCCCAATGCGCGTGCGCCGGGCATACCGAGCGGGAACTACGATGGCGGCGCCACCTGCCAGCCGTACTCGGGACTCGCTTTCGTTCCGGGCGAGCAGCGCTTCGACAAATCCAAGGGTGGCCGCCTCGACATCAACTGGCGCATCGGCAAGCACGACCTGCGCTTCGGTTACGATCGCCAGGATTCCACTTCCTACACCAACCAGCAGTTGCTGGGTGGTTACCAGTGGTCCTATCTGAAGGCAGCCAATCCCGCTACGAACCTGGCGACGGACGGCAGCATCGGTTCGCCGGCCGCGGGCGGTGGCGTGTATGGCGCGCAGGGCTATTACGTCACCAAGTCCTACAGCAATCGCCAGGCCAACCTGCGCACCGTGCAGGCTTCGCAGTTCATCGAAGATCGCTGGCAGGTCAGTGACAACGTGCTGCTGTCGCTGGGACTGCGCAACGAACAGTTCACCAACTACGACGCTGCCGGCAAGCAGTACATCAAGCAATCGAAGCAGATCGCGCCGCGCATCGGCGCGACCTGGGATGTTTACGGCGACAGCCGACTGAAGGTCTTCGGAAACGCCGGCCGCTACCACCTCGCGCTGCCGAGCAGTGCCGCCCAGCGTGCACAGGCCCGCATCACCACCGAGTACTACACCTATGATGGCGTAAACGCCGATGGCACGCCCTTCGGCTTGCACGATATCCCCCTGGATGCATCCAAGGGGACGGTGTGCGCCGGCACGAACTGGGTGTCGAGCAACCAGGAGTGCGGCAAGGCGCGCGATCCGCGCACCGAAACGTCGAAGAACATCAAGTCGCATTACCAGGACGAGTTCATCATCGGTTTCGAAGCCGCGCTCACTCCGACCGTTAATTTCGGCGTGAAGGGCACCTATCGCGTCTTGCGCAGCGCCATCGACGACGTCTGTTCGCCGCTGATCAACTATGGTCGCTGCACCAACTTCAATCCGGGTGTCACCAATACCTTCGAGTCGCAGGACCGCAACGGCAACTTCACGACGATTACCCTGACGCGCGAGCAGATGGGTTTCCCGAAGCTCAAGCGCAAGTACCAGGCGCTCGACTTCTTCGTCGAACACGCCTACGCGAACAAGTGGTACGGCAAGTTCGAGTACACCTTCTCGCGCAGCACCGGCAATACCGAAGGCCAGCTGTCCTCGGAACTGGATACCGGCGCGGGTGGCCAGATCGACGTGTCGCGCACGCAGGATTGGGACAAGCCGGGCCTGATGGACAATTCGTACGGCATGTTGCCGAATGATCGTCGCCATCAGTTGAAGGCTTACGGTTACGTGCAGTTGTTCCCGGAATGGCGCGTGGGCGCAACGTGGATGTGGGCCTCGGGCCGTCCGCAGAGCTGCCTCAGCTACCACCCGGATCCGAAGGCGGATACCTACCAGAGCTCGACCAATTTCTTCTGCGGCCTGGTCGCGTTTGGAAACGCCGTGCCGATGGGCCGTGGTACGTACGGCAAGGTGCCCCCGAGCAACCAGCTGAACCTCAACCTTGCCTACACCCCGAACTGGGCGGGCAAGAAGCTGACGGTGCAGGCCGACGTGTTCAACGTGCTTAACCGCCAATCGCCGGCGATGTACTACCCGCGCTATGCATCGGGAACCAGCACGATGAATGCCTTGTTCGGCCGCGAGATGTACTACAGCTCGCCGCGTTACCTGCGCCTGACCGCCCGTTACGATTTCTGATCGGAACGGCGGGGTGCGGGGAAAGCCGTCGGAGCAATCCGGCGGCTTTTCCTTTTGGAAGTCCCGGGCTTGCAACAACTTCCGCAGCGCGTCATAATGGTCGGCCTGGTGCGGGGTGGAGCAGTCTGGCAGCTCGTCGGGCTCATAACCCGAAGGTCGTAGGTTCAAATCCTACCCCCGCTACCAATCCTAGAATCGGCGCTACCCGGGCAACGGGGGCGCCGTTTTTAGTTTCCAGGACTGCTTCGCCGATCACCGCCCGCAATGCTTCACGCACTGCAGGATCAGCGGCAGATCGCTCGCTCAATGTGTCGGCAATGCGCTGCAGACGCTCGCGCACGGCTGGCATCATTTTCGCTGGGCGTCGCGCTTCACCTTCCAGTGATGCAACAAGCTGCTCGAGGCGCTCGAGCTCGGCCTTCGTCGACGGCAGGATGATTCCCTGACGGATGGCCGCCATGACGTTCTCGCGCTCGCGGATGGCCTTGGCCAGCTGCCGGCGCGTGTCCTCGACAGATTCCTGCTGCACGCGCAACTCGCGGGCGATGGCGGCCTGCCACGCTTTCTCGGCTTCGGGCGACAGTAGGGCGCTGCGGACGCCGGCGAGCATCGCGGCTTCGGCCTTGCGTCGATTCACGCGCACGGTGCTGTTGCAGGTGCCGCGATCCTTGGCGGTGCTGCACCCGTAGGCGGTCTGGCTAATGGCGACGATCGGGCCGCCGCAGACGTCGCATTTCAGAAGCCCGGAAAGCAGGTTCTTCGGGCGCCGGCCACGGTTGCCGACCTGCGCGTGGCTGCGGCGCTTCACCGCTGCCTGTACGGCGTCCCATGTCGCGGGGTCGACGATCGCCAGTTCCGGGTGTTCGTGCGTGATCCATTCGGATTCAGGGCGATTCCGTCGCGTGCGTCGCCCGGTTTCGGGATTCTTGATCCATTGGCTGCGGTTCCACACCATGCGGCCGCGATAGATCGGATTGGCAAGGATCCCGACGCTGTCCTCGGTGTTGGGGTGGATCGCGGAGATCGCCCAGGTGCGATCGCGGGCGGTACGGATTCCTTCGGCGTTGAGTGCGTGGGCGATCTGGCGGGAGCTCAGGCCGCTCAAGTAGTCGGCGTAGATCCTGCGCACCACGGCAGCCTGCTCTGGGATGATTTCGCGCTGGCCAGTGGTGGTGACGCGGTAACCGTAGGGCAGGCCGCCGGCGGAGCTTCCGTCGAGCGCCTTGCCCGTGAGGCCGCGATGCGTCTTCTCGCGTAGATCATCCAGATACAGCTCGCCCATCAGGCCGCGGAGGCCGACGCCGAGCTTGTGCCCCTTGTCGGCGGTGTCGATGCCGTCGGAGATGGAAATCACCCGCACGCCGGAAAATTTCAGGCGCCGCACCTGCTGCTGGATTTCGACGCTGTCGCGCGAAAGGCGCGACATGTCATCGATCAGGATCACATCGAATTGCTGCGCGTCGGCGAGCAGGCGGCGGTATGCGGGCCGATCATTGCGTGCGCCGGAGATCGCAGCATCGGTATAGGCTTCCGGATCCGGCCAGCCCATGCGCGTGCAGTAGTTGAGGCAGTTGCGCAGCTGATCGTCCAGCGAAGCGCTGGATTGCATGTCGGAACTGTAGCGGGCGTAGGCGGCGACGCGCATGTTTCGGACTATGCCGCTTCCTGCAACGGATCGGAATCCACCTGCTTTGAATCATCGAGGCTGGAATCGTTGGCTGGTGGGGCCTGCAGGGATAGATAATCCCGCACCTCGGAGTGCGCCAGGGCGTTGATCAAGGTGAGTAGGGCGGGGGTCATGCGGCCTCCAGAAGTGTTGATGCTGAATTGACGTTGGCCCGAATCAACGCCGCCAGCGGCGCTGGGAATTTGAAGCTACTGGCTTGCGCGCCGTCAGCCATTACTTCAGCTGCCCAACCTGCGCGCTCAGTTCTGCGATCTTCGCCTTCAGCGCGGCGATCACGGCGCTGTTGTCCACGGCTGGCGGGCACGTCGGCGGCGTCACCACAGGCGGCGGTTCGGTGGTCGGCGGGTTCGGATCGACCGGCGGCGGGCTAGTGCCGCTGTTGGCCGGCGCGGTGCCGGTTTTCACCGATGCCCAGGTATTCGCCGTCCATGCATAGGCCGCACTTCCGCCATCCTTGTACCAGCCGCAAACGGTGTCGCCGGCGGAAGTGAAGTCGGGCCCGCCAGTGAAGGTGTTGGCGTCGACCACGTATTTCGCCGCGGTGTTTCCGCCGCTGGTCAGCAGCAGGCAATCGCCCTGGCCGGAAATCTTGTTGCCTTGCAGGGTGATGGCGGCGCCGTTTGTCGCGGCGATCGACAGCGCGTTGCCGGCGGCGCGGCAGTTGTCGACGTTGCCCAGTCCGGCGGTGTTGAAGAATGCGCAGCTGCCGGCGATGGTACTGCCGGTGATCGTCGCCGGGCCTTTGGTCTTCAGTTGGTTGCCGGCGTTCGCCTCGAACATGCTGTTGCGCACCGTGATGCTGCCGGAGCCGTTGGCATAGAGCAGATCGAGGCCGTCGGAGGTGTTGTGGTCGAACGACATCGTGTCGAACACCCACTTGCCGCCGGTGGCGGCGGTGCCGAGGCCATCGCCATATCCGCCGGCCGTCTGCCCCCAACACTGCATGGGCTTGTCGGTAGCGTCCACGGCGCAGCCATTCCAGGCGATGCGGCCGTCGACCATGGTCACGGTTCCCGAATTGGAGGACGTGCTGGTGCCGACGTCGCCATCCCAGCCTGCCCACGGATTGCCGATGATGCGCACGCGCGTCAACGTCCAGTCGCCTTTCAGGGCTCCCGCGACGATGCCGCGATTGGCGAGGCCATGGACGTAGAGATCGGTAAGCGCGATCTGTCCGGCGCCCGTGCCGACGATTCCGGTGCTGGCCCAGTCGCCGTAGGGGTAGGCATCACGCTTGCATGTGACGCCGTTCAGGCCTTCCGCGCATGCGAGGCCGTCGGTGATTTCCAGGCAACTGACCTCGACGTTCGACGTGCCGCGCAGGTCCAGCAGGTAGTAGCTGCGTTGCACGCCAACCAGCTTCACGGTCGGATTCGGGCAGTTGCCGGCACCGGCGCCAATGATGCGCGTGCGCGCCGCCCAGGATGCGCCGCTCGGCGGCTTGGCCATGTAGCAATCCCACGGATAGGCGCTGGCGCAGTTGCTCAGCCCGGCCGTGCCGCCATACCCCATGCGGTAGGTGCCGGCGCCGATGGCGAGCGTATCGCCTGCTGCGATCTTCGGCGTGCCGCCCGGCGGCAGCGCGATCATCGGGTGTGCCCATGCGCAGGCCGTGGTGCCGGCCTTGTACGCGGCGTCGGTCTTTCCGTCGCACTGCGCGGCAGTGCCGCCATCGGTGCGGACGTAGTAGGTGGTCGCGAACGCCTGGCCAGCGAATGCCAGCAACAGCGCGAGCAGGAATTGTGGGGCGAAACGCAGTTTCATTGCGGTGCTCTCCATGTCAGCGGGGGAAGTTGAAGCGCCGATGCAGTGATCGGTGGTGGAAACGGCGTCGACGCAGTGCGCTGGGCAGCCACCGGAAACGGCGGTGCAGGCTCTGCATCAAGCGGTAGGAATTGGCGTGGCGCAGGTGGCCTTCATAGCTGGCGACCGTGGCGCGCAGGCTTTCGAGTTCGGCCGGGGTGGCGTGGATCAGGCGGTCACGGACGTGCGCCTGCTCCCAGCCGGCGATCGCTGCCCTGGCATGAGCGATGACGCGCCGGCGGACCAGCGTGTGCGTGGGGCGCACGACATAGCCCAGGAAGTCGATACCGTCCTCGAGTCGGCGCAGCTGCCAGTCGGCCTTGATCGACAGCTTCAGCTCGCGGGCGAGGAATTCGACGATCTGCTGGCGCCACTGTTCCAGCTGCTCGCGGTCCTGATGGACCAGCACGAAGTCGTCGACGTAACGCAGGTAGCGCGGCGCGCCGAGGCGGCGCTTGACGAATTGGTCGAGCTGATCGAGGTAGACGTTGGCGAAGAACTGCGAGGACAGGTTGCCGATCGGCAGGCCGCAGCCTGGCGCAGCGTTGGCCAGCTGCTTATGCGTGGGCACCAGCTGGCGTTGCTCGAACCTGCTGGCCTGGTAGACGCCGGCATCCAGCGGCGGTCGGCGGAGCAGGGCATGGGTCGCCTGCAGGGCGTGGTCGGGCACGCCGGCGCGCAGCAGGCGCGTCTTCAGCATCTGCCATAGCGTGGGCCGGTGGATGCTGTTGAAGAAGTTGTGCACGTCCATCTGCAAGAACCAGCCACCACCCTGGCCGACATGCACCTGCCGCACGAACTGCTGCAGGCGCCGGACGGCGGCGTGCGATCCCTTGCCACGCCGGTTGGCGTAGCTGTCAAAGATGAAGCCGGGCTCGTAGATGGCCTCAAGCTGTGGCACCAGCCAGTGGTGCACCACGCGATCGCCGAAATCCGGCGCATGGATCTCTCGCGCCTTCGGGCGCGTGGCGATGAAGCTAGTGCAGCGCCCCGGCTGCCATGTGCCGGCGTTGAGCTGGCGCTGCAGGCGCAGCAGGTTGTCAGCCCAATGGGCGTCGAATGCCAGCTGATTGCAGCTGGGCTTCTTGCCCCTGCGGGCCTCCCGCCAGGCATCGTAGAGTTCGCGAAGCGTGACACTCACTGGCCGGCAACTCGCGCACTGCGCGGACGAAAGCGTTGTTGTTGTCGCGGTGGTTGTTGTTGGAATTGCCGTTGTTGAAGGAGACGATCCAGGCGTAATCCGAAGACCACGCATCCCCGTGTGCTTGCGATCCGGCCGAGCGGCCAATTGGAGGCTCGGCTTCATCATGGGTTGCCCCCTGCAGGTGCGGAGGCGACACGGGTACTCAGTGTCTGGGCGCGCTGCTCCGGCATGATGGCGGGGGCATTCTGGCCCTGGTGCAATTGCCGCTTCCATCCACCGGCTTGGCGACCGAAGTCCTCGGCCATGCGGATGAGTGATTCGAACTCCCCGAAGCTGCGGAAGGCCCGCAGCCTGCAGCCCATCTGCAGCGCGAGCTTGAGCTCATCGATGGCCCATACCAGTTTGCCGACCCAGTGCGCCTGGTTGGTGCGATCCCGCCACGCGCGGTTGCACAGCTTTACCGCATCGGCAGCGGCGCGGCGCAGGTCGCTTCCCAAGTGATACTTATGGAAGCGCGCCATCGCGCGAACGGCAGACTCGATGGCGAGTTGCAGCCGTTCGGCGATCTTCATGATGGGTGGCAACGGGTGGGCCATGCCAGTTCAAAAAGGCAAAGTCACTGACTGGCCGGCAACTCGCGCACCGCGCGGACGAAAGCGACGCTGTAGTCGCGGCGGAAGCTGAAGGAAAGGCCGTTGCCGAAGGAGACGATCCAGGCGTAATCCGAAGACCACGCACACTTGTCGCTGGTCCAGTACCAGCCGGAGCGCACGCCGGGATAGAGCGCGGGATCCACGCAGGGATCGTGGCGCGTCAGGTCCTGGCTGGCTTCCTGCTCACGGCGGGTCGGCATGCGCCACTTCGGCTCACCCGGCGGCAGCTTGGCGTTGAGGGCTTCGATCGCTTCGAGCGCCTTGGCTTCGTTCACCGACTTGCCGTTGGTGAGGTCTTCTGCCCATTCGAGGCGCGGCGGCGGCGATGGCGATTCGCTCCACGAATCGATCTTGCCCATGTCGAGCGCGATCTGCGGCGACGTGGGCAGGATGATGTTGAGGGTGAGATTCTTGATGGCGATGGTAGGACTCATTGCTTGATGGGCTCCGTTTTGGGAAGGCGGCAGTTTTCAACGCACACTTGTGCCTGGGCATACGCTGCCGATGCGCAGGCATCGACGACGGAATCCCAGTCGTTGTAATGAGTGGATTGCGGACCCTGCGGTAGTTCACGCATGCAGGTGTCGAAGCGTTCGGCCCTGATCGATTGATCGGTTTCGTATTTCGGATACACGGGCTGCTCGCAGCCTGAAACGACAAGGGCGAACAGCGCGACGATAGATAGCCTCACGCCGCCACCGCCTTGCCCGCCGCATTCCGAACGGCGTTGAGCCGATCGATTGCACCCTGCAATTCCTGCTTCAGATCGGCGATAGTCGCGCGGTCTTCGCGCCACTGCTTGCTGCGACGGAGCATTTCGGAATAGTCAAGCAGCAGGCCGGAGGACAATTGCTGATCGGCAATGGCTTCCAGAAAATCGGGGCCGTTCAGGCCGGAAAGTTCGTTCGACATGGTGATCCTTCAGGCAGCGTGAGAGCGCGGGCGATTGCCGCGCGCCCGGCGATTGGTTTGGGAATGGAGCTTGCTGTAGTCGAAACGCAGCGGCGTTGCGGAAGCGTGTGGCGCCAGCTGTTCGATCTTGCCGCCGCGCGCCTGGAATGCTTCGACCGTTTCCGGCTCATCGTTGGCTGCGGTGGCGGCCTCGTTCTTCTGCTTCGTCCGCAGCTTGTGGTGCTCGGCTGGAGTGGACTTAATCGCATCTTCCAGCGACGTCACCAGCGCGGTGTAGCGATACCTGCGCGGTTCGCCATCACGCCTCACGAAGCCTGCATCCACCAGCGCCGTCAGCCCGGTGGAGAGACTGTTGGAGCAGATGCCGGGCCGAGTGAATGCCAGCGAGCCCAGCAGCTCGGAAACGTATGACGGGCGCCCGCGCAGGATCAATGCCCGCAACGCATTGGCCGGCAAGCCATCGGGATGGAATCGTCGCTGCTTCATTGCGCGGCCACCGATGCCGCGTCGCGGCCGTACCAGGTCAGGCGCAGCGCGCCGGGCAGTCCGGGATCGTCGAATTCTGCAAGTCCGCGCCGTGCCAGCATGCGGCCCATGCGCAACGTCACGGCGCCGTCGCCGAATCCGCCCGGTGAGCGTATGAGCACGCCTTCCGGCGCGCCGCTGATGGCGATGATGGCCGCCCGTTCGCCGGCGGTGAGTGCGATGGTGGGATGATGGTTCATGCCACCGCCCGCAGCTTGATCTGCGCCATGTCGATCGCGCCGCGCACCATCGGCAGCTTCGCCGTGTCCACGGTGTTGCCGGTCTTCCAGGCATGCAGCGCCACACCTACGGAGTGTTGCGGCACCGAAGCGATCCCGCATTCCATGCATTCGACGTGGTAGGTGGACGATGGCGTGCCGAGCAGGCGCGGATCGGTGATGCTGCGCCCGCGGCTTTCGATGACGCGGCAACGCTCGCCGCACTTGCACAGCGGTGCAGTCTGGCGCAACGAAATATCGTGCTGGATCATGTCAGTCGCCTCCGGGCGCAGGGCAAAAAGTCAAAGGGACTGACTGGCCGGCAACTCGCGCACCGCGCGGACGAAAGCGTCGTAGTAGTAGCGGTGGAAGTCGTAGGAATTGCCGTTGAAGAAGGAGACGAGCCAGGCGTAATCCGAATTGTTCGCGTACAGCGTGCCGGACCAATACCAGTCGGACTTCGTATCCGGAAAGGCTTCGACGTCGGTCGCTGGTTCGGTGCGCTCGTAACGCACCAGCGTGAGCAGCTCCTGGATGGTCGGGAAGCGCCAGCGCGGTTCATCTGCTGCAAGGCCTTCGTTCAACGCGTCGATGCGCTTGGCGGCGTCGTGGTGCGTGATGCAGCTATCGCAGAGCGTCTTCGACCACTGCAGGTTGAGGCCGTGGTCGGTGGTGGTGCCGTCGGCCTTGCGGGTGTACTGGGCATTCATCGGGCATGATTCCTTCGCGCGGGATGGCGCATGTGGTGATGGGTGGTTCAAGGGGTGCCGAAGCGCTCGTCGAAATGGGCGCGTTCGGAGGGTTTGAGGTCTTCGTATTCGAGCTCGATGCCGGCGGCGTACTTGGCCGTGTCGGTCTTCGGCTTGAGCTGCGTCACCGTGGCGCTGGGCTGAGGCGGGAATGGTTGCATGATCGCCGGTCCGGGCTTGTCGGCGCTGCAGCCGAGCGTGCAGTACCCGTGCTGCAGGGGCGCATCACAGAAACGGCACACCGGGTCATCATTGGCGGCGATGTCAATCATGCGCATCGCTCCGGTCGAAAGCCCAGGCGACGATCCAGATCAGCAGCACGCAGCTGTAGATCGCGGCGAACACGGCTAACCCGGCGAGCAGCGGGTTGTGGGCAAGGGCATCACGCATAGGTGGCCGCCTCCCGCGTCATGACGTGCGGAACCCACTCCCATGCGCGTTCAGCGTGATAGGCAGCGAGTTTGCGCAGGCCAGTCGGCATGCCATCACCGATCGATGCAGCTTCTTCAGTGGCGGCCAGGCGCAGGCAGTCGAAGCATTCGCGGCCGAGCTTCTCGATCGCCTCACGGGCCAGCGTGTCCATGCGGCAGGCTTCGGCGTAGCGGCGGTGGCGTTCGCGGAGAGGCGTGCGGGCTTTCATGGCGTGCCTGCCTGACCGCTGGGCAAAGAGCCAAGAGACTGACTGGCCGGCAACTCGCGCACTGCGCGGACGAAAGCGACGTCGTAGTCGCGGTGGCTGACGTCGGAATAGCCGCCGTCGAAGGAGACGATCCAGGCGTAATCCGAAGACCACGCACTGATCGTGGAGGTCCAGTACCAGTCCGACTTGGTATCAGGGAATGCCTCCGTGTCGATGGCCGGCATGCGCTTCGTGCGGTCGGCGATCAGGAACAGTTCCTCGACCGTCGGCATCCGCCACTGCGGCTCGCCGGCGGCCAGCTCCTTGTTGAGCTTGGCGACCAGCTTCGCGGCCGCGGCGTGGGTCACGCGCTTGGCGCTGAGCGTGGCGGACCATTCCAGCCCCGTGCGGGCGTCCTGCGTGGTCACCACGGCGCCTTTGGCGTTGCGGGTGGCGGTGTGGCGGGGCGCGGCGGTCATGCGCAGTCTCCCGGCTGCGGCGCGTGCCAATAGCCCAGGCGGCGACCCTGCAACTCGCGGGCCACGGCCCGCTGGTCGGTCCCGGCGACGGCGGCCTTGGCCACTTGGAGGGTCGCCGCGCTCGGGTCAACGCCCGACCTGTTGGCCTGGTGCCGGGCCTCGCGAGCGGCCCGGAAATCGACTTCGGTGACTGACATCGGAATCTCCCGGCCCCGTCCGGCGGTTGCCGAGTGAGTGGGGCGTTGGGAGGGAACTTAGCACACTTAGCAATTATGTCAAGCGCACTTAGCGAATTGAATGCGAAGATTGGCTGAACCAATCATTTAGGGGTGGGGAATGGCAACGCAATTCGTCCGGCGGCTCCGTTCAGGTAGCAACTATCCGGTGTTCCGTATCGCAGTGAAGTTGTTGTACGTCGTCGGCTATTTAGCAGCTGCAGTCATGTTCTTCGCTGGCATAACTTCGTCATCGACAGCGACATCATTGGCGCCATCGATGGTGATGTTTGCTGCAGGGATCGGCGTGGTCATCCTTACGCATCTTGCCGCTGAAACGACTGTCATGCTTGCGGATATCGCGGATGCGACAACTTACATGGCCGAAACCAGCAGCACCAATACATTGGCAGGCGGCGATAGCGGCAGTTAATCAGCGCGCTGGTAGATCATCGGGCAAATCGCAAGCATGCTCGGCCGCATCGACATAACCGTTCATGCGGTCGAGCAAGTCTTCCAGCTGTGGCCTGCTGAGTTCTTCCAGGCTTGATAGCGCCCGGTTGTCCAGAAACATCGTTACCGCTGACCACCAGTGATAACGATCAGCGATTCGGGCGATTTGCCGGCGCAATCGCGCTTCTTTGCTTGTGTCCAAGCGCATTCCGGGCGCGCTGATGCCATAGCTATTGGGAGGAGGCTGGGATTTTGCAGTTGGGGACTGCAAGAGCAAGTCCGTCAACTCTTCCAACATGAATCGGCGTTTCAGTTCCATCGGCCCTCCCATTGGGAGGACAGAATCCGGTCTGGTGGTCTCAATAGCCGCGACGACTTCAGACGAGCGTCTTACTTCCGGAAAGCAATTTCTCTACAGGCGCGCGACCGTCGCTGTCGCGACCGGTGTAATGGCCGTAAAGAATTGAAATCATTTGTGCCAGTAGGGGTGGTGTGGGGCTGCGTTCGTTGCGCACGCCCGTGGTGATTGCATCCTCAATTGCAGCTTCCAGCGCAGGAATATCGAGCCCGCTATAGGCGGGAATGCTGCCTTCTGTTATCCGATATTGGGCAGAGTCCCCAAGCAGCAGCCACCGAGGGTCGACTTCGAGCGCCTCGGCGATATTGAACAGCATTAGAGCTTTCACATGCTCAGGATTGACCTTCTTCGTCGCCCAATTTGCTGCGGTGGCAGTCGTGGTGTTGGCGCGCCTGGCCAAATCGGCCTGAGTCCAGCCGCGATCGGCGAGGACTTGGTTGATGCGGTCTGACAGGGTTGCGGTCATTAAGTGAGCTTAGCGGGCAATGCGCTTAGGGGGCTTGACGAAATGCGCTAAGAGGTCTTAGCGTATGCGCCCAATGGACATTTCGATAACCAAGGCCCAACTGCGGCACCGACTAGGCGCTGGGACCCGTGATGCTGATATTGCCCGGTTCTTCGGGATTTCCACGGCTGCTGTGTCTTTTTGGCCGGAGGACGAGCCCATCCCGGAGAAGCGTGCATTGCAGGCTTGGAAGAGGCGTCCGGACTTGTTCTCGGAGGCCGCCTGATATGCGCACATCACGATGCTGCGTGTTCTTCCGGCACCAGTCTGGCGTGGGCTACATGCTCGCGGTGCAGGCGCCTTCAGTGTTTCGTGAACGTGTGGCCTGGTGGCTGGTTCAGAAACTCTGCCAGGCGCTTGCGTTGGTCCTCGGACAGTTGAAAAGCCTGCCAGCCGGTTCCCTCGTTTCGAAGCCATACCCGCAGGCCGCCGCCGGCGAGGGTGCGAACCGTGAATAGCGGATCGTCCTGCACCAATATCTCGCGGTCCAAGTCCGCTTCCGGTGTTTCCGGAACCGCCGGCGCCATGCCGCTGCGCACCTTGGCCAGTTCGATGATGATTTCCTCCAGTTCGGTGGCGCTGAATTCGCCCGCGATTTGCACCTTGGCCTTCTCGTCCATGCCTCCCTCCGGTAGTTGCATGCAATCCCTCCCCGCATCCTACCGGAGGGCAGGCGCCTATCAGCAAGGCAATCAATCGGCCGCGTTCGCCGCCATTCCAGGCGTACAGCGGGATCAGCGTCGGAGCGGGCGTGTGGCGGTTGTCCATGCGTTTTTTTATCGCCTGGCGAGGATAGTCAACGCGAGTCAATTCTCATGAGCACCGTTGATCGCCCCCTGAATTTCCGCATGGAGGCCTATCCCGTCGACCGTGAGGTGATCTTTGAATTGCCCACGTTCAACAAGGCCATGGACCTGACTCTGTCGCTTTGCGATTTCGAGAACGACAAGGATGCAGCGCGCAAACTGCAGATCGACCCGGGGCTGTTCTCGAAGCGACGCACCGGCCAAGCCCCCTGGCAAGTCAACGACGTTGACCGCGTCATGCAATTTCGGCAGACCTTGTTGCCGGTGGCGTGGTGGGCGCATCGCTACGGGCATGGCTTGGTGATGCTGGAGACAGAAGCGGAGCGACGTGAGCGCGGTATGCGCGAGGAATTGGCGCAGGCCAACGACAAGATCAAGTACCTCGAAAGCCTGGTGACAGGCAAGGCAGGAGCGTGATGAGCGCTGCCGACTATCAAAAGCCCGAACCCAAGGCGCGTGGTGCTGCATCGACAGCATTGCTTGCGATCCAGATCGCCGACAAGTTCCAGGGGGGGGCAGCGCCCAGCATCCAGTACCTGATGTGCGTGCATCAAATGTCGCGTGCCACGGCATATCGCTGGGTCTCTCTGTTCAAGCAGGCGAGGGGGATCGCTGATGCCTGATGCAATGGATCGGAACCAGGAATACGCCGAAGCCTTCGCGGCCGACGCGCTGGCCAACCACAAGGGACGCCTGCAGCAACGGGTCGGGCGCATCACCTGCGCCAATCTCGACTGCGGTGACGCCATCCATCCGGCGCGAACCGCGCTCGGCGCGCAGTTGTGCATCGAGTGCCAGCGCGAGGAAGAAGCCGCGGCGCATCCCGGCCGCATCGGGGCTGTTGAATGAGCGCGATTGCACGCATCTGCTCGGTGCCGCTGAGTGCGCGCCAGATTCAGGCTTCGAAGCGTGGCATCGCCAACGTGCGTGCCGCGCTCGATGGCCCGATCGTTCCCATGACCGTGGACGAGATCCTTGCCGAGCGCGAGCAGTGGCGCCTCGAGGATGACGCCCGCCGGCACCGCCAGGCCGAGTTGCGGCTGGTATCGAAGGGCAGGGCCGGAGGCAACGCTTGAGCGCAGAGAATTCGAGCCGCATTGATGCCGATGCCATCAATGCCCGGACCGACATCGTGGAATTGATCGGGCGCCACGTCGAATTGAAGAAGCGCGGACGCGAGTATCACGGTCTCTGCCCGTTCCATAATGAACGCACGCCCAGCTTCACCGTGAATTCCGAAAAGGGCTTTTTCCACTGCTTTGGCTGTGGCGCGCACGGATCGGCCATCGGCTTCGTGATGGATTTCCACCGCGTCGAATTTGTCGAGGCCTGCCGCATGCTGGACAGTGGCGCCGTGGCTGATCTGCCGAAACGCTTCGAACCGCCGGCACGCACTGCCGAGCCGCAGGCGGATCGTTCGGTATGGGTGCCCCTGCTGCCGGTTCCGGATGATGCGCCCGATCTGCTGGTCGACGAGAACGGCCGCACCTTGCCCGTGTGGAATCCGAAGTCGGGCAAGTTCTGGGCGATGGATTTCACGCGCGCCGATGCCTACCGCGACAGTGAAGGCCGCTTGCTCGGCTATGTCATGCGCGTGGAGTTCGACGATCGCAAGATCACGCCGACCGTGACCTGGTGCGTTGGTCCAAATGGCGTGCAGCAGTGGTGCGTGCAGCATTTTCCCGTGCGTCGTCCGCTACTTGGCCTTGACGCATTGGCTGAGAAACCGCAGGCGCCAGTGCTGATTGTCGAGGGCGAAAAGTGCCGCGCGGCTGGCGCTGGCGCGCTCCCCATGTATGCCGTGATCGGTTGGCCTGGTGGCAGCAAGGGCATCGCATATGTCGACTGGGAGCCGCTGGCCGGGCGCGATATCGTGTTATGGCCGGACGCCGATGAGCCGGGCAGGCAAGCCATGATCGGCTGGACGGACGCCAGCGGTGCCGTGCATCGCGGCGTTGCGCAGCATGCGCACCGCATTGGCGCCAAATCAATCCGCATCGTCGATACGCATTCCATGCCCAAGGGCTGGGACATCGCCGATGCTTTCGACAAGGATGGATGGACGCCGCAGCAATTGGCGGCATGGGCAGCATCGCGCGTGCAGGCCGTTGAAGTGCGCACCGATGCGCGCAGGATGGCGAGGTGAGTATGGCGAAACAGAAACCGCCACTCACCGTCATCGACGGCGGTAACGCGCCATCGCCGCCCGGCGGCGGCGCTGCGGGGCTGGACGACTGGCGCCTCGGCTTCACCCGCAACAAGTCGGGCGGCATCATCGCCAATCATCACAACCTGGCGCTGATCTTCGAGAACGATCCGGCCTTGTCCGGGCTGTTCAAGCTCGACGAGTTCTCCAATCGCGTTGCGCTCGATCGCGACCCGCCGTGGAAGGGCGGCAATCGCGACGAGTTCACGGAACTGGATGGCGTCGAGCTGGCCGCATGGCTGGGCGTCGCGGCATTCAACAAGGGCTACGAAATCTCGGCCAAGTCCGCACTGGTGGTGGAGGTGGTCGAGGCAATCGCGCGTCGCCATCGCTTCCATCCCGTGCGCGATTACCTCGAGGCGCTGGAGTGGGACGGGCAGGAACGTATCCCGTCCATGTTCGCGACCTGGTGTGGCGCTGCGGATGATCCCTACCTGCAGCGCGTCGCCTTGATCTTCATGTTGTCGGCCGCGGCGCGCATCCTGCTGCCCGGGTGCAAGGTCGACACCATGCTGGTGCTTGAAGGCCTGCAGGGCCTCGGCAAGACCCGCGTTACGCAGACGCTGTTTGGCGGCGATCGCTGGTACATGGACGCGCAGCGCAGCCCGGCTGAAAAGGATTTCTACCAGGACATCGTCGGCAAGTGGGGCGTCGAGATCGGGGAGATGACGTCGTTCTCGAAAGCCGAGGCCAACAAGGTCAAGCAGACATTGTCGGCCACTGCAGATACCTATCGCCCCAGCTATGGGCGATACAGTCGCACCTTCCCGCGCCAGTGCGTGTTCATCGGCACCACCAACGAAACCGAATGGCAGCGCGATCACACCGGCGGTCGACGATTCCTGCCAGTGCGCGTGGATCGTGTCGATGTTCCCGGCATCGCCGCGATCCGGGATCAGCTATGGGCCGAGGCGGTCGCCAGACTGAAGCGTGGCGAGAATTGGTGGGACATGCCCGACCGCGTGAAGGAAGAGCAGGACGAGCGCTATCAGGAGGATGCGTGGGCGCAGCCCATGCTGATATGGCTGAGCGGCCTGCATGCGGATGAGGCCTACACGAACCTGCCATTCCTGCAGAGGTCCAGGCCGCTGCCCAACGGCACCAGCGATGGCCATGTCATCGAGGCCAGCGTTGCCGATATCATGGTGCGCGCCTTGCACATCGATCCCGGTCGCATCTCACGCGCTGACCAGATGCGAGTAGCCGGCATCCTGACGCACTGGGGTTGGCAATCATTCCGATCCAGGCGTTCCGGCCGGCCGATCAGGCTGTGGTATCCACCGGATGACTGGAAGCCAATGCCGGCGCCAGCCAATGGCAGGGGGGATGACCATGCCATCCCATAGGTGTGCCGACCGTGCCAACCCCGTGCCGACCTGCGTACCAACCTCTAGCCCTTACGGGACGGGGGAGTTCCAACCGTGCCAACCTTTTCGCACGCACGCACGTAAGAGAGAACGGCGGCATGTTCCCTCTATATGTATGAGAAAAGGTTGGAACGGTTGGAACGGTTGGTACACGCCTACAGCCGCAACGGTTCCAGCGTTCCAACCTATACCGCAGACGTTGGCACAGGTTGGCACGATCACCCGAACGGCCGGCCAGCCTGCATGGGATGTGGGCTTTGCAGGCATGTCGGCGACAATCCCCGCCCAGGCGCGCGGGTCCTTCCCAGCCCCTCGGCTTGCGGGTCGCTGGGGCCGCAATTTAGCGCGAGTAGGTGGTGAAAAGTTTAGGTTAATCAGCGACATGGCAACGGTCGCGGCGGTGAATCATGGTTGATTCCGGCGCCCAATTGCCCGAGCGGGTGAACCAGAAGTCCTTCGCGGCGCTGCTGGATATCAGCCCGGCGATGGTCACGAAGCACAAGCAGAAGGGCCGACTGGTGCTGGATGCCGATGGCATGGTGCTGGTGCATGCCTCGATCGCGCGGATCAAGGCGGGCGCCGACCCGGCGCGTGGCGGCGAGCGTGCGGCGCCTGGCCGAGATGCGGGCGCGTCGGCTGTGACAGTCGGTGCCGATGCCGCGCCGGCCGTGGCGAGGCAGCAGGGCACGCCAACGGCTTCGGCCGCGTCGTCGCCGACCAACCTGACGGAGTTGAACTACAACCTCGAGGCTGCGCGGCACAAGCGCGCCGAGGCGCAGCGCAGCGAGTTGCTGCTGGCCAAGGAAGCCGGCGAGTTGGTGGTGAAGAAGCAGCGCGATGATGCCGAGTTCGGCCGGGCACGGGCGGCGCGCGAAGCGGTGATGTCGATCGCGGACCGGATCGCGACGCGCGTGGCGGCGGAATCGGATGCGGCGAAGTGCCACGCGATCATCGAGGCGGAGACACGGCGCATCTGCAACATGCTGGCGGGTGAAACGGTCGTGGCAGAGGCAATCGCGGCATGACGTTCGACGCGGCCAGCCTGGACGTTGCGTTGGGCGACGCCTTCGATGCCAGCGAGTGGCAGCGCGGCTGGTCGATTCCGGCGCCGCTGACGATGAGCGAGTGGGCGGACAAGCATCGGATGCTGACGCGCGAAGGGTCGGCGGAGCCGGGGCCGTGGAGCACGTCGCGCACGCCATACCTGCGCCGGATCATGGACGTGCTGAGCCCGTCGCATCCATGCAAGAAGGTTTCGTTGCGCAAGCCGACGCAGATCGGTGGCACCGAAGTGCTGAACAATGCCTGCGGCTACATCGTCGACCACGTCCCTGGACCGGCGATGGTGGTGCAGCCGACGGACAAGCTGGCGAAGCGTTGGAGCAACCAGCGGCTGAAGACGATGATCGCGGCGTCGCCGGTGCTGGCCAACAAGGTGGCATCCCCGCATAGCCGGGATGCGACAAACACGTCGCTGATGAAGGAATTCCCGGGCGGCTATCTGGTGATCGCAGGGGCGAATTCGTCGAACGATCTGCGTTCGATGCCGGCGCGCTATGTGCTGCAGGACGAAGTCGACGAGTATCCCGATGACCTGGAGGGGCAGGGTCGCGCCGATGAAATCGCCGAGCGCCGCGCCTCGACATTCGTGCGCCGCAAGATCTTCAAGGCAAGCTCGCCCACGCTGAAGGCCACCAGCATCATCGAGGCCGAGTTCCAGCTTGGGACGATGGAGTCCTACCACCTGCCTTGCCCGCATTGCGGGAAGCTGCAGGCGCTGGTGATCGAGCAACTGTTGCCGGACGGCACGTATCTGTGCGTGCATGGCGACTGCGGCAAGGTGATCGAAGAGCATCACAAGACGTGGATGCTGGACGAAGCCAATGGCGCAGACTGGGTGGCGGAGCATCCCGAGCGCGAGAACGAGCATTGCAGCTTCGCGCTGAACTCGCTCTATGCACCGATCGGGCTGGGGTATACGTGGAAGGAAATCGCGGCGATGCGCGATGCCGCCGAGCGTGACCCCGACAAGCAGGTGACGTTCACCAATACGATCCTGGGCATGGCGTTCGAAGGCGAACGCCAGCAGCAGGACCCGGGCGAAGTCGAGCAGCGGGCAGAGCCTGGGCTGTTCCGCGGCGTGGTGCCGCCGGGGTTCTATCTGCTGACGCTCGGGGTGGATTGCCAGCATGACCGCTTCGCCATCCAGGTGGTTGCGTTCGGTCGCGGCGAGCGGGCATTCGCGGTCGAGTACGTCGAGGTGCCGGGCGATCCGTCGCAGCAGGATGGCTATGGCGAGCTCGAAGCGTGGCTGAAGCGTGTGTATCGCAACCAGCGCGGCATGGCGATGTTGCCGAGCGTGGTGGCGATCGACGCCGGCAACTGGGGTGAGGAAGTGGCGAAGTTCGTTCGCCGCCAGGGCGTGGTGCAGGCGAATGCCGTGCGCCGTGTATTGCAAGTCGGCAATCAGCATCAGCCGCAGGTGATCTGCATGGTGCGCGGCCGATCGGCCAAGAGCGACCGCGTGGTGTATCGCCCGGCCAAGAGCGAAACCAACTTCCGCGGCAAGACGCTGGCCCGCAGTGTGGGCGTGTGGGGCGTCGGCACCGACGTGGCCAAGCACATCCTGTTCGGGCGCCTGGCTGCGGATGCGCATGTCGAAGACGTCGACCAGCGCATGATCCGGTTCCCGGGTGGTCGCGAAAAGACCGGCATCGAGGACCATGCGGCCGATGCGACGTTCTTCCCCCGCAGTTACTACGAAGGGCTGACGGCGGAATACTTCGACCTTGGCGCCAAGAAGTGGGTGAAGAAGTCGCGCCATGCGCGTAATGAGCCGCTCGACACGCTCGAATATGCCTACTGGGCCGCGCTGAGCCCGTTCATGCGCGTTGACCTGAAGCGCGAAAGCGAATGGTTGCAGCTGCAGCAGCGCTACGAACCCGATACCGACCTGTTCACCGCCAGCGATGGCGATGACGAAGATTCCCGTGGAACACAACAACCCGCCGACATTGACACCGAGGATTCCCGTGAAACATCAGACGAACCAGAAGCAGAATCCTCCAGTGCCACCGTCGTCGACGCCATCCCGGCGCGGGCTCGCGGCCAACGAAAGCCCGGTGGTGGATTTGCGACCCGCTGGTGAGGTCTGCGACGAGAACGACGTGGTGCTGGACATCATGACCCGGGTGCGCGAGATGTTCACGGCCGATGCTGCACAGTTGCAGGAACTGGAGGCCGGCGTCCGACGCGACTGGGGCGGTGAGCGGCCATACATCGCCAAGCTGGGCGAGTCGGCGCGGGCGGCACGATCCTGGCGCGATGAGCGGATCCGAAGCGAATATCGGCGCGGCGAGCGGTCGGGCTATCTGGCACGGAAGTGGGGGATTTCCGAGCGGCGGGTGCGGCAGATCGTCGGAGAGGAATCGTGACGTAGCGGAAATGGTTTGCCTTATCCATTTCCGCAGGAACGGATTCACTGGGGTCCATGACGGATCCCGCCACGACGATTCCCAGCCAGTTCCGCGCGGGCGACACCCTCAAATGGTTGCGCTCACTCGCTGATTTCTCCGCGGCCGATGGCTGGATCCTGACGTATGTGCTGGTGCCTGCCGCCGGGTCGCCGCAGACCTTCACCGCCATCACCGTGGGCGCTGATTTTCAGGTCAATGTGCCGTCGACGACGACGAAGGATTGGCCGCCCGGTCGCTACAGCGCTCAGGAATACGTCACCAATGGTACCGAGCGCTACACCATCGGGGTGACGCAGTTGCAGGTGTTGGCGGATCTGGCCGATTCCAGTGCGGGCCTCGATACGCGCACGCATGCGCAGAAGGTGTTGGACGCCATCGAGGGATGGCTGGAATCCAAGGCGCCGGTGGCGCACATGATGGAAATCGCGGGCCGCAAGATCGCGAACTATTCCATCGCCGATCTGCTGAAGTTGCGGGATCGCTACCGAAATGAAGTCGCCGCCGAGCAGGCCGCGGCGAACGGTACGTCGCGCGGTTCCCGGCTGATGATGCGCATCTGATGGCCGGGAAGCAGACGATTCTCGGCCGAGTGATGACCGCCATTCGTGGCGGCTCAGTGCCATCGAAAGGCGGCCAGCGCCGCGACTTCAACGGCGCCAAGTTCGATCGCCTGACGTCATCGTGGATGACGATCAATCTGGCCATCGACATGGAGTTGCGTGGCCAGCTCGACGCGCTGCGCGCCCGCAGCCGCGATCTGTTCAAGAACAACGAATACGCGGCCCGCTTCGGGCACATGATCCGCGACAACGTGGTCGGGGCTGACGGCTTCACTTTCACGGCGCGGTCGATGGATCCCAACGGCAAGCAGGATGCCGGCGCCAACAAGGCGATCGAGGCGGCGTTCTACCGCTGGATGCAGGCGCAGCATTGCGATGTGCGCGGAAAGCAGAGCTTCATCGGCATCTGCAGGTCGCTCGCGCTGGCGTTGGCACGCGATGGCGAGTATCTGGTGCGTCGCGTGCGTGGTCGCGGCGAGTTCGGCTATCAGTTGCAGGTGCTGGACGTTTCGCGACTGGACACGAAGTACAACCAGGCGATGACCGATGGCAGCAACGCCATCATCATGGGCGTGGAGGTGGATGCGTTCCGCAAGCCGGTGGCGTATCACATTTTCACGGCGCCGCCGTCGATGCAGGGGTTGGCGCCTCGGCAGCGCGAACGTATTCCGGCCGCCGAAATCATCCACGGTTTCATGCCGCTGGAAGACGAGCAAACACGTGGCGTGCCAATGCTGCATGCCGCGATGCGCCTGCTCAATGACCTGGGCGGATACCGCGAGGCTGCGGTGATCGCAGCGCGCCTGGGCGCGACGAAGATGGGGTTCTTCATTTCGCCGGACGGACAATCACCAACTGGCGACAACTCCGCCAACAAGAACGAGTTCATTCAGCAGGCCGAGCCGGGCACGTTCGACGTGTTGCCGGAAGGCTATGACTTCAAGGAATACAACCCGGCGTATCCGCACGCGCAGTTCGATGCCTTCATCAAGGGCGCGCTGCGTGGTGTTGCGGCGGCGGTCAACGTGTCCTATGGGTCGCTGTCCGGAGATCGCGGCGACGCGAATTTCGGATCGCAGCGTGTCGGCATGCTCGATGAGCGTGAAGGCTACATGGGCATCCAGCGCCACCTGATCGATGAAGCCCTGTTCGTGGTGTTCAACGATTGGCTCGAGCAGGCGATGGTGCGCAACAAGATCCTGCTCGACAACGGTTCGCCACTACCGATCGCGAAGATCGACAAGTTCCGCGAACACCAGTGGCTGGGGCGCCGCTGGCAGTGGATCGATCCGCTGAAGGACATGGAAGCCAACATCGCAGCGATTAACAACGGCCTGAGCAGCCCGCAGATGGTGGCGCAGCAGAGCGGCCATGACATCGAAGCCATCCTCGATGACCTGGCGAACTTCCGCGACATGGTGAAGGCGCGGGATCTGACACTGGTCGGGCTGATTCCCACCGGCGCGCCGTCGATCGATGGCGCCGACACGAAATCCACCGACAAGCCCGTGCCGGAGAAAGCCGGCGCGAAGAACTGGCCGCGACTGGCGACTGCCGGCGACCGCTACTACGACACCGAGTAGCGGAAATGGTTTGCCTTATCCATTTCCGCAAACGTCGCGAGGATTGACGACATGCCCCAAGCCACCACCACCAAGAAGCGGCAACTTCCCAAGGCTGGCATCAGCGCCACGCGCGATTGCGGCGTGATGGATATCCAGCTGCGCGTGATCGATGAATCCGCGCGCACGGTGGAGCTCGCATTCTCAAGCGAGGCGCCTGTGGATCGCTGGTGGGGCACCGAGATTCTCGACCATTCTCCCAAGAGCGTGGACCTGTCGCGTTTCAAGCGCGGCGGGGCATTGCTCATGGACCACAACCGCACCGACCAGGTTGGCGTCATCGAGTCGGCACGCATCGACGGCGACCGGGTAGGTCGCGCAGTTGTTCGCTTCGGGAAAGGCGTGCGTGCCAGCGAGGTGTTCCAGGACGTGGTCGACGGTATCCGCACCAACGTCAGCGTTGGCTACACCAACGATGAAGTGGTGCTCGAGAGCGAGAAAGACGGCAACGCCACGTACCGCATCAAGAAGTGGACGCCGATGGAAATCAGCCTGGTGAGCATCCCTGCCGACATCAGCGTCGGCGTGGGCCGCGAGGCCGAAGACGAACCCGAATCCGCGAGCGCGACGCCCGTTGCGCCCGTTCCCCAATCCGAAACAACCGGAGCCCGAGCAATGCCCGAAGCGAACGATACGGCGACCGTTGTCGCCACTCCCGCCGTCCCCGCCGCCGCGGTGGACCATACCGCCATCCGCGCCGAGGCGCAGACCGCCGGCATCAATGCCGAGCGTGAACGCATCCGCCAGATCACCGGCATCGGTGAAGCGTTCCGCCAGCACGGCGTCGACAAGCATGTGTCCGAGGCGATCACCAGCGGCATGTCCGTCGATGCCTTCCGCGCCAAGGCGATGGAAGTGATGTCGACTGCCGCGACGCCGACCGCCGAGATCGGCATGACCGAGCGCGAAAAGCAACGTTTCAGCTTCGTGCGTGCGCTGAACTATCTCGCCAACCCGAATGACCCGCAGGCCCGTGCCGCCGCGTCGTTCGAGATCGAGTGCTCGAATGCCGCCATCAAGCACACCGGCAAGCAGGCTCGCGGTCTGTTGGTGCCGTTCGATGTGCTTTCCCGCAACATGCCGATGCAGCGCGGCCTCACCGTCGGCACGCCGACCGCCGGCGGCAATCTCGTGGGCACCACGTTCAAGAGCAGCAGCTTCATCGAACTGCTTCGCGACGCCATGGTGATCGACAAGATGGGCGCGAGCTTCCTGACCGGCCTGAGCGGCAAGATCGCCATCCCGCGCCAGTCAGGCGGCGCCACCGGCTACTGGCTGGCCGAGAACGGCGCGCCGCCGTCGAACAGCCAGCAGACCTTCGACCAGGTGCCGCTGAGCGGCAAGACCGTGGGCGCCTATACCGAAATCAGCCGCCAGCTGCTGGTGCAGGAATCCATCGATGTCGAATCTCTGGTGATGAATGACATCGCCACACAGATCGGCCTGACCATCCAGTCGGCCGCGCTGTTCGGTGGTTCGTCCAACCAGCCTGTCGGCGTGGCATCCACCGCCGGCATCGGCAGTGTGGCCGGCGGCACCAACGGTGCGGCGCCGACCTGGGCGAACATCGTGGCGCTGGAAACCGCCGTCGCGGTGGCCAATGCTGCGGTGGGCTCGCTGGGTTACATCACCAACGCGAAGGTGCGTGGCACGCTGAAGAACACCTTCAAGCCCGGCGCGACCACCGGCATCCCGCTGTGGGGCGATGGCGCCGAGCCGCTGAACGGTTACAAGGCGGCCATCACCAATGGCGTGCCGAGCAACCTGACCAAGGGCACCAGCTCGGGCGTGTGCTCGGCGATCCTGTTCGGCAACTGGGCCGACCTGATCATCGGCATGTGGAGCGGCGTGGACCTGCTGGTCAACCCGTACTCGCTCGACACCACCGGCGCGGTGCGTGTCACGGCGTTCCAGGATGTCGACGTGGCCGTGCGCCATACCGGCTCCTTCGCCGCCATGCTCGATGCATTGACCCCGTAAGCCGATGCAGCTTTCGGCCCGCGATGAGCAGCGCCTGCAGGGCGTCCACCCGGACCTGGTCCGGGTGGTGCGCCGTGCTGCTGTCGACATGCCTGCGGACATGGAGTTCGTGGTTCTGGAAGGGCTGCGCACCATCGACCGTCAGCGGCAGTTGCTGGCGAAGGGCGCCACCACCACGATGCGCAGCCGCCACCTCACCGGGCACGCGGTCGACATCGCGCCGTATCTCGACACCGACGGCGACGGCACGAAGGAAATCAGCTGGCATTGGCCGCACTACTTCCGTCTCGCCGGCGCGATGAAGTCCGCGGCGCTGGCCGAGGGCGTGCAGGTGGAGTGGGGCGGCGACTGGCGCGAATTCAAGGACGGCCCGCATTGGCAGCTTCCCTGGAGGACGTATCCGGCGTGAAACCGATGCAGGAAATCGACCCCGCGGACGAAATTCCCCATCGTGTCGTTCTCGGCACGGTGGAGAAGTGGATTCTCGGCGCCATCAGCACGCTGATCGTGGCCGGGCTGATCGCCGTGATGGGGATGTTCTTCACGATGCGTGACGCGCTGATCGAGTTGCGCGTGCAGACGGCATCGATGAACGAGACGATGAAGGCCGTGCAGGTGCAGTTGGGCGCGATTCCGCAGATCAACGCGAAGCTGGCCGAGCACGAAGTGCGCCTGCAGAACAGCGAGCAGAACATCAACGAACTGCGCTCGATGAGGGCGTTGAAGTGAACGGCCGCAACCTCACGATCGCTGGGTTCGTGGCGCTGATTGGCGCCATCGCCGGCAATGGCCGCGCCGCCGTCGAGGCATTCGGCGCCGTCTTCGATTTCATGATGAAGCTTGCTTCCGCGCTGCCGATGGGCGTGTGGAGCGTTCTGCTGGCACTGGCGATCACGACCCTGGCATGGGCGAACCTCGATCGCGATGCCCATAGTGGATCGCGCGATCGCCAAGGCGCCCTGGCATTGCATGCGGAGTCGGTTGCGCTGCTGCTGGGCGTGGCGCTTACGCTGGTGCAGACGTTGATCGGATGGCCAAAGAGTGTGCGCGAGCTGTTGTATGCGCTGCTGCTTGGCATCTTGGTGGGGCTGATCGCGCCCTACGTCGGCAAGATCGCCAGCGCGCTGGTACGCAAGGTGATCGGATGAATCCGGCGCTGCTCGGCCCGCTGGCGCCCTATGCCGTGATCATCGGCTGGGTGGTGCGCCTGCTGATTCCCGTCGCGCTGGTGGGCGGCGGATTCGCGTGGGGGCATTCTGGCGTGAGCGAGCGTGACGACAAGATCGCGGCGCTGGGGACTGACCTAGCCAACGCCACGGCATCGGCTGGCCTGTATCGCGATGCTTTCACGCTGGCCAACACCGGCCTGCTTGGTGCGCGCAATACCTTCCTCGAGTTGGAGGCCGACTACAAGCTGCAGGCAGCGGATGGCGAACTCAATATCGCCACCGGCCAGCGTGTCGCCGCCGAAGCGGTGAAGGAAAACGCCGCGCTGCATGTACGCATCGATGCGCTGAATCGCAAGGTCAAGGAACTGTCGACGGGCTGCGTGAATGCCGCACGTCCGGTGTGCGGGGTACTGGAATGATCCGGCACCTGTTCCTCACCGGCGCCGTGCTGATGCTGGCTTCGTGCAGCAGGGAGAACGTCAAGTCGGTGGCCCCGCCGCCGGTGGTGAGCCTGCCGGAGACCGTCACCAGGGTGGTGCGCGAGTACGTGCAGCCGCCGGCTGAGTTGACCGCGGATTGCTACGACGAACCCGCGAAGGAGCAGACCAACGCTGAGGCCCTGCGCCTGGCGCTGCTGCGCAAGGAATCGCTGGCGGAATGCACAGCGCGGATGCGCAAGATCCGCGGGCTCGCCCCCAAGGCGGTGAAGCCGTGAACCTGCTTCCCGACCTGATGCAGATGGACGTCGACTTGTTCGCTGCGATGGGCGAGGACGCGATGGTGCAGCGTGGCGTCGCGGCGCCGGTGGCGGTGCGCGTGGTATTCGAACGCGGGGTGAAGCACGAAGGCGAGCATGGCCAGTACGTGCAATCCGTCGACATGGTGCTGTTCCGCACGCCGCAGTGGATCCCGAAGCCGAACGATGTGCTGATCCAGGGCGCGGTGTCGCGCAAGATCGACACGATCGCCGATGACGACGGGTATGTCGTGAAGGCGGTGCTGTATGGCTGATTTCCCGGTCAAGTTCCGCAGCCGCCCCGATGACAGTCTGTCCCATGGATATTACGAGCGGGATGGCGAGATTCCATTCGTTCCCCAATTGGGCCACCGAATTGATGTCGGCGAAGGGGTCTATCGCGCGGTGACCGATGTTTATTGGTCGGCCAGTCGCAATGATCTGGTCGTATGGCTTGAAATTTCTCCTGAAGCTCCGCCGCTGAATCTGGGCGCTTGTGGCTGGGCGCTTGTGGGAGGTGCAAATGGCTAACCAGGCCGAAGGCACCGCGATCCGCCTGGCGATCCAGGCCAAGCTGCAGACCATCACCGTGGCCGCCGGGTACCGCACCGACATCGGCTTGAACGTGGTGACGGAAGCGAAGCGCTGGGTACCGGCGGACGGCCCGCGCGTGACGGTGTTCCCCGGCCACAAGATGCGCCCGCAGGATGCGATCGGCCGCCCGACCGAGCGCGAATTCCGCCACGTGATCGAAGTGCTGATCCCCGCGGATTACGACACGGCCGCCGCGCAGGTGGAAGCCGCCGAGGCGGACATCGAGGACGCGCTGCGCGGTTACCCGCTGATGCCGAACGCGACGCCGTCGCTGTTCGAGGAAAGCATGGTGCTGGAACGTCCGGACGGCGTGCCGGCGATGGCGCTGCAGATGATCCGCGTGCTGAGGTATCGCTGATGGCCGCGAACCTGACCATCGGCGGAAAGGGCTCGCTGCGGACGGAGTTCGACCTGCAGGGCGCGCTCGCGGTGTCGCGGAATCTCGGGATTCTGGCGTCGAGCCTGCCGCTGATGCAGAAGATGGCGATCAGCACGTTGCGCCGGCGCTTGCCGGTGGAGGCGCGGCGCGACATCCAGCGCGAATACAACGTGCCCGCAGCGAAGGTGCGCGCACTGCTTCGTGCCATCGAAACGAATTCCGGCTTGAAGTTGGTGGGCGATTTCAAGGGTGGCCGTTTCGGCTTGATCAACTTCAACGCGAAAGACCTATCGCCGAACGGTGTCAGCGCGAAAATTTACAAGGGCGGCGTGACCAGCATTCGCCCGCATGCGTTCTTCGCCACGCTCGGCAGCGGCAACGTGCACATTGTGGAGCGGCGCGGCCCGAAGGTCGCGCCAACGCAAGGTAGGTATGCCGGCAAGGTGTCGTCGCGCACCGGTCAGCCAATCCTGCGCCAGAAGATGAAGACCGCCTACGGCCCCACCGTCGCGCAGATGTTGCGCAAGGGCGACCGGCCGCAACGCCTTGCCGATTACGCCGGCCAGGTGCTGCAGAAAGAAATCGCACGCCTGATCGAAGTGTGGGCAGGCGGCAAACCCATTCCCGGCGCCGACAACGGCAGCACCGGCGATTCCGACACCTGAAGGAGACACCCATGGCACTCGAAAAGATCCGCATCTACAAGAAGCACACCCACAACGACGTCGAGTACAACCCCGGCCCCGATGGCATCGAGATCGAGGTGGATGAAGTTTCGGCGAAGTTCATTCGCGAACACGACGTCCACAAGAAGCCGGGTGTCGCCGCAGCTGCCGAGCCTCAGCATCCGGCCGCATCCACCCGCTGAATTCATGCCGGCGTAAGCCGGATACCCGCAACGACATCGCCAATACCACAAGGAGATCGCGATGAATGACTACAGCTTCCAGGGCAAGATCAACCTGGGCACCCGACGCACCGGCGGTCTGCCCGGCGCGCTCTTCTGGGTTGGCGATGCGCCGAAGTGCGAAGTGTCGCTGAAGACCGAAACCTCCGATCGCACCGAAAGTTATTCGGGCAAGCGCCTGCAGTCCGCACGCATGGTGAAGACGACCAAGGCGGAAATCTCGCTGACGCTCAACTGGATGGACGCCAAGACGCTGGGCCTCGGCCTGTACGCGACCACGGTGAGCCGCGTGGCCGGAACGGTGACCGGCGAGCAGTTTCCCGCGACCGTGGCTGTGGGCGACGTGATCGTGCTGGCCAAGGGTGGCGCGAGCAGCGTGGTGTTGACCGACAGCACTGGCACTCCGGTGAGCCTGGTGGCTGGCACGCATTACACCGCAGATCCGAACAACGCCGGCCTGATCACCATCAAGAGCCTGACCGGCCTGACCCAGCCGATCAAGGCCGCATACAGCTACTCCGCCGCGCAGGTGGCGCCGCTGTTCACCGCCACCGCGCCGGAGCGGTATCTGTTCCTGGATGGCATCAATACCGTCACCGGCGAGAAGGTGAACATGCACCTCTACCGCGTGCAGTTCGATCCGGCGGACAACATCTCGCTGATCAACGAAGACTTCGGCCAGATGACGCTGAAGGGCGCGGTGTTGTATGACAGCGAGGCGGCGAACGACCCGGAGCTGGGCGGCTTCGGCAAGATCGAACTGCCGCAGGCGGCTTGATCCATGGCGCGCAAGCTGAAGCCCCGCGCTGCTGCCAACGATGACTCCACGCCTTCGGGCGTGGAGTCACTGTCGGCGCTGAAGCCTGATGTCGTGGTGACGGTCGGTGGCCGTGAAGTGACCGTGCGCGAGTACGGGTTCTTCGAAGGGCTGGACGTTGCGCACCGCGCATCGGCGCTGATTGCCGACTACGGCGAGATGATCGGTAGCGGGGAATTCCGCTATGGCGCGGCGCGCCGACTGTTCGGAAAACATCGCGCGGTGGTGATCCCGCTGGTGGCGCAGTCCGCCCGCGTCGAGCCTGCGTTCGTGGAATTGCTCGGGACCGATGACGCGGAAGTGCTGCTGTCCGCCTGGTTCCAGGTGACTGCCGGTTTTTTCGCGCGAGAGGCAGTGGTGGACGCCAGGGACGCATGGGCGGCGGCGACGCTGGGCGTGCCATCGACTGGTTCGACGTCTTCACCTGCCTCTGCGATCACGGGATCTGCGGCGGCGACATCGACCGCATCGGAAAGCTCACCGAACGTCAACTGATCGGGTTCTACCGCGCGGCCAACCGCCGCGACCGCAAGCGAAGGGCGCACGCACTGATGGATGTCGGCATGTCGGTGTGGGATGGCAAGGGCGCGCATGACCTGGTGAAGGAACTGAGCAAGGACTGATGGCCAACAAGCAAGACTTCGAGATCGACCTGAACCTGCGCACCGAATGGTCGCAGCAGCAGCGCGTGATCGAACAGACGCAGGGCGCCGTTGAGGCGCTGGCGGATGCGACCGCGAAGGCCAACGCCGAGATGGCGAGTTCGTCGTCCGGTGGCGATGGTCGCGCCTATACCGCGCAGATGAACCAGGTGGAGGCAGTCAAGCGGCACCAGCAGGCGGCTGCCGACGCCGCGGTTTCGATCCGGAAGGAGCAGGCGGAGCTTGCCAAGCTCGTCAGTACCATCGACCCGGCCACGCGGGCGCTGAACAAGCTGGATGCCGCGCAGGCGCAGCTGGATGCACACCGCAAGGCGGGGCTGGTGGGGGTCGAGGACTACCAACGATTCTCTGCCGGCATCGATGCCGCGCGCACCAAGGTGCTCGCCGCCGGCGAGGGAATGCACCAGTTCTCGCTCAACTCCAACATGGCGCGGTTGGAGATGGGCCGGCTGCTGAAGGACATGGCGACTGGCCAGTGGGGTTCCTTCGAGCGCACCAGCCTGACGCTGGCGAACTACACCGGGCTGATGGGAGCGGCGTTTTCCGCGACTGGGCTGGCCGTGCTCGGCGCGCTAGGCGCCGTGGCGGCGATCGTCGGGGTGTATGAAAGCGGCATCCGCCAGACGGAAGAATTCGAACGGGCGCTGATCTCCACCGGCGGCGCAGCAGGCGTGACCGCCGGCCAGCTCGGCGACATGCGCGACAAGGTTGGCGATGCGACCGGCAAGTTCGGCGATGCGCAGACGGCGCTGGAAAAGCTCACGGCCAGCGGCAAGCTGACTGGCGAGAGCCTGCAGGCCGCGGCGACGGCCGCCGTGAATCTGTCGGAACTGACCGGCGAGAGCATCGACAAGACGACGTCGGAAATCATCCGGCTCGCGGATTCCCCGGTGAAGGGGATGGAGACGCTCAATGATCAGTACCACTTCCTGACGCTGTCGACCTATGACCAGGTGGCGGCGCTGGAGAAGCAGGGTGATCACGAAGAAGCAGTGCGCGTGCTGCTGGATGAGCTGGCCAGGACCAGTGCTCAGCGCAGTGCCGAAATGGTTGAGCATGCCGGTTCGATTGAAAAGGCTTGGCGAGGCGTATGGGGTGCCGTGCTTGGTGCGCTTCAGGCTGCAAAAACGGGTTTGGCGGATATCGGCAGCGATGCTCCCGAAGCCCTGATGCGGTCGGCGACACGCGGAATGGAAAACTATCGGCGCCAGCTGCATGAGGTCGCCGATGGAATTCGCAGCGGATTTTATTCTCCGGAGCGCGGCGCTGCACTGACGGCGAACTTCAAGCAGCTGTTCGACCAGAACAAAGCGGCCTTCGATGCTGCCTTGAAACAGCGCAACGCCGAGCGCAATGCGGCGCAGGGGAAAGCGGACGAGCAGAAGATCCAGGATGACGGGATCAAGGCGGCGGCCCGCGTCGATCGTGAAATTCAGGGGATCGACAAAAAGGCGGAGCGCCAGTCGCGGCTCAACAAGCTGATCGAGGATTACAACCAGATCGAGGCGGCGGACCCGAATGACAAACGTCTGTATGACGGATCATACGACAAGCTGAAAGCCAAGATTATCGCGGACACCGAGGAAAAGGTCCGCAAGGCGCGCACGGCACGGCAGAAGGAGACTCCGGACGAAAAGGCCGAAAAGGCCGCCGAGGCGGAACTTGCGCGCCTGACGGAGCAGGTCAAGCTAACGGCCGCGCTGGAAGATGGCGAAAAGAAGATCACCGAAGCGCAGAAAATGCGCTACGAGACAACCGAAGGCAAATACAGACTCGCGTCGCAGGCTACGAAGGATGCGTTGGTTGCCGAGGCTGAAGCGCGCGACAAGCAGGTCGCCGCGGCGGAAGAAACTAAAAAGCACGCCGAGGCGGTCAAGAAGCTTCAAAGCGAATATGACCAGCTGAAGGAACAACTTCGGACGCCATTGGAGTCGTCGGTCGGCGATGCGACGGATCGCATCAAATTGCTGAACGATGCGCTTGCAGAAGGCATTGGGAAAATCATCAAGACTCGTGAGGAGTACGACCGTCTATTGGCCGCAACTGCGCACGACATGACGGACAAGCAGCCAGAGTTCAAGGGGCTTGCACCGGAAGTCGGCGGCGCCTATGGGGAAATCCAGAAGCTGCAGAAGGCGGCGGCAGAGGAGAACAAGTGGTATGCCGATGCGCTGGAACGGCAGCGGCAGTATCAGCGAATTAAGGGCGCCGATCTGAAGGCGTCGAACGATGAGATCGAGCGCATCGAGGCCCAGCACAAGGCCACGATGGCGCAGATCGATGCAGCCAGCAACATGGCCAAGCTGTCGATGGCGGGCGAGGTATTCGGGCAGATCGCGCAACTGTCGCGGAGCCACAATGCCAAGCTGGCCACGATCGGCAAGGCGGCTGCCGTTGCCGAGGCCACGATCCAGGGCATTCTGGCGGTGCAAAAGGCCTTGGCCTCGAGCGCGCCGCCTTACAGCTATGTGCTGGCGGCGGCAGCCGGTGCGGCGGCGGCGGTCAATGTCGCCAACATCGTCAACACGCCGACCGGCTATGACACAGGCGGCTACACTGGCGACGGTGGCCGCCTCGAGCCCGCCGGCATCGTGCACAAGGGCGAGGGCGTATTGAATCAGCGCGAGATCGCCGCGCTGGGTGGCGAGCAGGGGTTCTATGCGCTGCGTGCGGCCATTTCCGATGGCCAGATGCGCGAACGGCTGTACGGCTGGGCGGGATACGCGGATGGCGGGTTCGTGAGCAGCGGCCCGCGCCTCAGCGCGCCTGATCTTTCGCGCCGCCCCTCCGCAGAGATGTTCGCGGGCGGTGGCAACCGCCTCAGCCTCTACAACTATTTCGACGTCGACGCATTGGCGCAGGCGGTGGCCAATCATCCGGCCACGGAGAAGCGAATCATCACGGTCGCCGGCGAGAACGGCCTGGCCATTCGGTCGGAGTGGTGACGGATGGCCTTTGACGTATCCGGCGCCCGCATCTGGCCCGTGCCTCCCGATTGGTCGGCAGGGGTGAAGGAATCGCTCGCGTGGGGCAGCGACGTGATGCAGGCGTCCGGCACGGCGGTGACGCAGCATCGCAGCTGGCGCGCAAGCCCGCGCCGCGCGTTCTCGTTCAATGTGCTGGCAGATGCGCAGTCGCGCCGAGTAGCGGAAATGCTGATCGCCGGCTGGAACGGTGCGTGGCAGTTGCCGATCTGGCCGGACGTGCAGGTGCTGTCAGCCACGCTGGCCAGCGGTGCAACGTCGATCCCCTGCAACACCACGGGCTTCGATTTCGTGGCGGGCGGCAAGGCGCTGCTGTACTCGAGCGTCAACACTTGGGCGGTGGTGAGCATCGCCAGCATCGCGTCTGGTGCGCTCACGTTGTCGGCGGCGACCACCGCAGCGTGGCCGGCTGGCACGCGGCTGTACCCGCTGCGCAAGGCGCGGTTGCGCGACAATGCGCAGGAACGCCAGCTGTCCGACGACATCGGCAATCGCAGCCTGACGTTCGACATCTCCGAGTTCTGCGACTGGCCGGTGCTGACCGGCGTGACGCAATACCTGGGCCACGACGTGCTGGAGAAGCGCCCGGATGAAGGCGAGGACCCGACGTCCAGCTTCGCCCGGCTGCAGCAGACCGTCGACTACGGCGGTGCGTTCCCAGTGGTGGCCGATCTTCCCGGCATCGCCCTGCGCGTTCAGCAGACCAATTGGGTGCTGTACGGACGGCCCGAGCATACCTGGTATCGATCGTTTCTCTACACCCGCTGCGGACGTACCGCGCCGATCTGGGTTCCATCGTTCACTGCCGACCTCAAGGCCGCCGCGAGCATCGCCGGCAACAGCACGACGCTGTCGGTGGAGTGGGCGGGCTACACGCTGTTCGGCAAGGGCAAGGCCAACCGGAAGGACGTGCGCATCGAGCTGATGGACGGCACGGTCTATTACCGGCGCATCACCAATTCGGTGGAAGCCGGTGCGACCGAAACCCTGACCCTGAGTGCACTGTTGCGCGCCACGGCGATCACGCCGACGCAGATCCGCCAGATTTCCTTCCTGTCGCTGTGCACGCTGGCCGGCGACGAGCTGACCATCACGCACGAAACCGACGCCGAAGGGCTGGCGACGTCGACCACGGGTTGGCAGGCGGTGGTGCCCGATGTTTGACACCTTCGAACGCTCGCGCTTCCTGGGCAAGCCGATTCGGCTGTTCCGGTTCGACCGGCAATCGGTGTCATGGCGCTATTGCACGGCGGAGCAGAATCTGACCATCGGCGGGTTCACCTATCTCGCCGGGCAGATCGATCGCGACGAGATCCGCCAGACGGCTGAGCGCGCCAAGGACAAGCTGAAGATCAAGCTGGCCTACCTGCGCGATCCGGCCGCGCCCGAGCTGCCAGTGACGCAGGCACTGGGCAACAACTGGAATCCGTACATCCCCAGCGACACCATTCGCGTGACCTGCATGGCCACGCATCTCGGCGACACCGATCCGCCGAATGTCGAATGGATGGGCATCGTGGCGCAGCCGGAGTTCACCGACACCGAGCTGACGCTGACGTGCGAGCCCGGGCTGGCCATCGCCCGCGCGGTGAACCAGGGCCCGAAGTGGCAGCGCGGCTGCTGGAAGACGGTCTATTCCAACGGCCTACGCGGCTGCAATCTCGATCCGGCCACCTTCGCGGTCTCGGCCACGTTGTCGGCAGCTTCCGGCTTGACGTTGACGGCCGCTGCGTTCGCATCGGCGCCGTTGTCGCTGGCCGGTGGTTGGATCGAATGGACGCGCGTCGATGGCCTGGTGGAGCGCCGATCGATCCTTGCGCACTCCAGCAGCACGATCACGCTGATTTACGGTGCGGCAGATCTCGCGCCGGGCACGGCGCTGGTTGCCAAGCCGGCCTGCGAACAGACATGGGCGGCGTGCGACGCGCGCAGCAATACCGACAACTTCGGCGGGGCGATCTACATGCCCGTGACCGATCCGAACCAGAGCTCGATGTCATGGGGATGATGCAACTGATCGCACGCAAGCGGTACGTGTGGACGTGGCGAGCGCGCTACTGGTGGATGGATACCGAATCCGGCAAGCAATGGCGCATTGCGCTGATCTGCCTCGGGTGGTTGTTCGTGATCGCAGACATCACGAAGCTGATCGTGGCTGCCCGCAATCCAGTGCCCGCGCACGAGCCGGCGAAAGCGGTAATCTGGTGGGTGGTGTGGCTGATCGTGGCGATCGTGCTGGCGGTGATCGCGGTGGCGATCCAGCCGAAGCGGCAGGACCAGAAACCCACCGAATCGCAAGGCCCGACCACGGAGGACGGCAAGGCTGTCGTGAAGTATTGGGGCACGCACTGGATCTCCGACGAATTCCTGCTCGCCTGGAAAGTCACCGGCCGCGATCCCATCAAGGCCAAGGGAGGCAAGTGATGCGGGTGACCGTGCGCCACGCCTTCACCATTCCCGGCTTCAGTCCGAAGCCCGGCTTCTGCCGCGACGGCACGCGCCAACTGTGCGAGCGCCTCGGCTTCGATTGGAGCGACGCCGTGCGCAACGGCATCGACGCCGACGCGCTGGAAGCCACCGGCGACGGCTTCGCGCTGGCGCTGGTGAAGTGGGCGCGCGAGTGCGAGGCGAAGGAGCGCGTCGATGGGTAAGAGCAGCAAGCCCACCATCGGCTTCTGGTACCACGTGGCCTACCACCACGGCCTGACCACCGGCCCGATCGACGCCTTCCTCGAGTTCCGCGGCGGCGACAAGACCGCGTGGGCCGGCGAGATCACCGCCAGCGGCACCATCAGCGTCAACGCGCCGTACCTGTGGGGCGGCGAGAAGGACCAGGGCGGCATCGTCGGCGACATCGACCTGCTGTTCGGCGAAGCCGCGCAGGTGCCCAACGAATACCTGAAATCCGTCTTCGGCGACCAGGTGCCCGCATGGCGCGGATTCACCACGCTGGTGTTCAAGGGCGGCCGCTACGGCGCCATGAACCCGTACCCGCAGAAGCCAAGCTACAAGTTCCGGCGGATCAAGAAGGGGTGGGATAACGATACTTGTTGGTATCCGGAGACGGCGCAGGTCGTGCTTGGAGCGGATGGAAAGCCAGCCGGGATGATTGAGCGCTTCAGCAGTGGGAACCTGTCCGCATATTCTGCGATGGTTGGCGTGAATGCAGGGTTTTCTATTGTTATTGAGGATGGCAGCAATGCCATTCTGACTGGATCTGCCAACAATCAGCACAACGTGATCGGGCGGTCGCTTGCAGCCCCGGCGCCACTCTACCGAGTGCGTGTTCGATTCAAGGTCAAGACCTTGAATCTTGATGATGTTGGTGGAATGGAGTTGCGCGATTCTTCTGGTCAGATCATTTTTGGGTTCAATGCCGCCCGTGACCCTCAGGTGGATTCGCAGCGCCGTCCGAATGTCACGTTCATCGACCAATCCGGAAACCCCGGGAATCCCATTGGTTCTGGGCATGTCACGCTCGGGAACTGGTACGTATTCGAAGCGATCTATGATTCGGCCAACCTGCGCTTCAAATGTTCTGTTACCGAAGAGGCATCTGGCACCCTTTTCGGTGCCATCAACATCCCGGTTTCGACGCGGTCCGATATTTCGTATTTGGCGTGGGTTGTCGATGATTTCAACGTGGCCGGATCCACGGTCTGGGATGACGCACAAATCATTTCCGGCGGGACGGTGGGTTACATCAATCCCGCCCATGTTCTATATGAATCGCGCACCTGCAGCGATATGGGACGCGAGCCTTCCGCCAGCATCAATGATTCGAGCCTCCGGGCGGCGGCCGATCAGCTTTTCGCGGAAGGCTTCGGGATCTGCCCGAAATACGATCCAGCCGGTGAGAGCATCGAGGATTTCGAGAAACGTATCTGCAAGCTGATCGGCGGCAGTTTCTCGCGCAGCCTAGTCGATGGGCAGTGGTATCTCGACCTCGCCCGTGGTGATTATGACTTGGCGAGTCTTCCGATCCTGACCGATGACGACATCCTCGAGTTCAAGGAACAGCCGACCGTTCTCGACAATGCCATCAACAGCGTCAGCGTCAAATATTTCGATCCGGAACTGAAGCAGACTATCGTCACGCCGCCGGTGCGCGCCATGGCGCTGGTGGCCAGTTTCGGCACCATTCACCAGACCAATGAATATCCGGAAATCCCCAGCGGGGATCTTGCAACGCGCATTGCATTACGCGACCTGCTGACCACTGCAACGCCGACCCGTGGGTTCGACCTGACGACAACGCGCCGGCCCTACAGCTGGCGCCCTGGGCAGTATTTCCGACTGCAATCCCCGAAGCGCGGCATCACCGATATGGTATGCATCGTCGGGGACATCCAGAGCGGACAGCTCAAGTCGGGCGCGATCAAGCTGAAGGCGACGCAGGACATCTACAGCCTGCCCGCGACCAGTTTCGTGCAGGTGGAGCCTGGGGTCGACACGCGGCCATCGCAGACGCCCACGGAAATCACGCTGAGCAAGGTGGTGGAGGCGCCCTACGTCGAAGTGGTGGGGGCCATGTCGCGTGCCGATCTGGCCGTGCTTCCGCCGGCGACGGGGTATGCCATTGCGGTGGCTGCACAGCCAGCGAGCGAGTTGGATTTCGCGATGATGGTGGATCCCGGCACCGGGACCTATGACGCCGCGGGCCGCGGCGATTGGGCGGCGACGGCGGAGGTCGTGGCCGGAGCGGGCCCATTGGATACCGCATTCACGTTGTCGAGCGCCGTGCATCTGGAGCAGGTAGCGGTTGGCATGGGCGCACTGTGGGATGGTGAGATCGTCCGCGTGGATGAAGTGGATGCTGGGCTTGGCACGATTACGCTGGGCCGCGGCTGTGCGGATACCACGCCGGCATTAGGCCATGCAGCCAGCTCGCGCCTGTGGTTCTACGAAGTCGGCTTGGCCTTCGATAGCACAGAATTTACCGATGGCGAAACCATCAACGTCAAGGTGCTGAGTAATACCGGCAGCCAGCAGTTCGCCTTGGGTTCGGCTGCGGCGGCTGCGCTGACATTCAATCAGCGCCAATTTCGTCCGTATGCGCCTGGCCTACTCCAGATCAGCGACCTGACGACATCAAATGTGAGCTACCCATCCAGCTGTGTGGGCGCGCTCACGGCGACCTGGGCGCACCGAGACCGTGTCAGCCAGGCCGATCAGCTGGTGGATGCCTCGATGGCCAGCATCGGCCCGGAAGCAGGCACGACGTACACCGTGCGCTACTACATCAACAACGTGCTCGATCACACCGAATCCGGCGTGACCGGCACGGCCGCCACGCCTTACACATTGACGGGCGATGGCACGGCGCGTATCGAGGTATGGGCCGTGCGCGACAGCGTCAAAAGCTGGCAGGCCGCAACGGCCGAATTCAATTACCTCCGCTCACCGTACCAGCCGTATGTGGACGAGAGCGGCAACCATTACGTCGATGAAAACGGCGACCGCTATGTGGGGTGAGCAATGACTGATATTCGCTGGAAGGACAAGCCGCAGTTGGCAGTTCTGGTCGGGACAGAAAAGATCCCTGGTACTACGATTGCCGGCGGCAATGACAATACGTTGCCGACTCCCGTGGCCTTGGCTGCAAATAGCGACATTGGAATCACGCTGTCGCAACTGAAGCAGTATATGGCCGGCGTGACGCAATCGATCACATCGGCATCGACCATCACGCCGAACACCACGGACGACATCGTGGCGGTGTCCGCCTTGGCAGTGGGTGCGACTATCGCGAACCCAAGCGGTACAGCTGCGGCAGGTCAGGGGTTTGTGATATCGATTCTGGACAACGGAACGGCGCGGGCGCTGACGTGGGGAAGCAACTACGTTGGGATGGGTGCCGCGCCCATTGCCACGACAACTGCGGGCAAGCTGGTCGATATCCCTGTGCGCTACAGCGCGATCTTGTCAAAGTGGGTCGTCTACCCGGCGAGCGTGCAGCAATGAGGCCGCTGCGAGTAATGATGTTGCGAAAGAATGGCAGCGCGACCGGACATTTCGATGATTTCAGTTCCAATACGATTGCAAACTACACTGAATATGCCTCCGTTGGGTCGGCAAGCTGGAGCATTAGTGGGGGGTTATTGGTTGCAGCCAACAGCATTGCTTCATCTCCACAATCCATCCTGACGCGAAATGGAGTCAGCTTTTCGGATGGAACTGCCGGGATAGTCATCACGCGTGCTGACGATGCCGGTGTTGCTTTGCGCGTCCTTAATCAAAGCAATTATTACTGCGCTAACGTCTACGACGCATCATCTGGTTCTGGCGTGACGAATCAGGTGCGTCTTTATAAAAGGGTTTCTGGGTCATTCACTCAACTTGGGTCAACCCAGACAATCAGTTTCACGAGAAATACAGCGCACACGCTCGAAATTGTTGCGAGCGGCACAACAATTTCATTGAAGTTTGATGGGGTCACGAAGATATCGGTGACTGATTCTTCGCTATCTTCAGGGAAGTGTGGCCCGCGCACTAACGCTGGGACCACCAATATTGACAGTTTCACATGCCCCTAGGGTTGAGCACAGGCGAATTTTGTGCGGCGCACAATCCCAATGCGCACCGGATCAGGACAGTGAAATCAGAAAGGGTTGGCGGTTATAGGATTCGAATCCAGCCCCCGCTACCATTTTTCACAGAGAACGGCGTGTCGCGAGACGCGCCGTTTTTCTTTGGTTTCGGCGGGATCGGGCCGACGCAAGTGCGGTAGGATCGTCCGATCCGACAAACGCCCGGGACGATCACGTGACGCCAAGCAAGTCCACCGAATTCCTCGCTGCAGACATCGGTGGAACGCATGCTCGGATCGCGCGGGTGCAATCGCAAGGCGACCGCATCGTCGTCCTTGAACAACACGTGGTGCCGGTCGCGGGCTCGCGCTCGCTGGCTGCGTTGCTGGAAGATCGCCCGGCATCGATCAGGGTCGCGGCGATCGCCGTCGCGGGCGCCATCGCCGGCAATGGCGATGTGTTGAGCCAGAACCTGCCGTGGCCGGTGTCGGCGGCACAGGTCGCGCAGGAAGCAGGCTTGGAGCATGTCGGCCTCGTCAACGATTTCGAAGCGGTCGCGCACGCCATACCGCACATTCGCCCCGAGTCGCTGACCCATGTTTGCGGGCCTCGCGATGCGATCGCGAAGACGGCGATTGCACTGGGACCCGGCACCAGCATGGGCACCGCGGTGCGTTTTGATGATGGCCGCGTCATGCCCAGCGAAGCCGGCCATGCCTCGCTGGCACCGGGAACGCCGCGCGAATGCGACCTCGTGCGCTGGTTGCTGGAACACCGCAGCCATGTCGACAACGATCGCGTGCTGTCGGGGCCGGGATTGCTGGAAGCCTATCGCGGCTTGTGCGCGCTGGATGGCGTGACCGCGGTCCATGCGACGCCCGCGGACGTGGTCGCGGCTGCCGGCAAGGGATCGGATGCATTGGCGCTGGAAGCGGTTGAATTGTTCTGCGCGATGCTCGGTGCATTCGCGGGTGATCTCGTCGCCACTTTCCATGCCGATGGCGTTTATCTGGCTGGCGGCGTTGCCGCGCACGTCAAGGCTTTCCTGCCGACGGGCGGTTTCGAACAGCGTTTCATCGACAAGGGCGTGCTGCGCCCGATGATGGAGCGCGTACCGGTGCGACTGGTGGAAGAGCCGCATCTTGGCGTGATCGGCGCAGCCGCCTGGTATCTCGGACGCCACGGCAACAGGAGCGAATGAACATGAAGACGACGCGACGCGGGTTCCTGCAGGCAGGCGCGGCTGGCTTGGGCACGCTGTGGATGTCGGGCGGCCTTGGAGCCGCGGTGAAGACCCCCGCGGCGGCGAAGTTCCCGCGCGTGGTTTCGACCTGGGACTTCGGCGTTGGCGCGAATGCGGCGGCGTGGAAGGTACTTGGACAGGGCGGCAACGCGCTGGACGCGGTCGAGGCCGGTGCGCGCTGGGCGGAATCCGACCTGTGCAATCCGACGGTGGGCCATTGCGGCAACCCCGATCGCGACGGCGTGCTGACGCTCGACGCCAGCATCATGGATGGCGACGGACGCGTCGGTGCAGTCGCGGCGATCGAGGACATCCTTCATCCGGTGTCGGTCGCGCGCAAGGTGATGGAAGACAGCCCGCATGTGTTGCTGGTCGGGCAGGGCGCGCAGCAATTCGCGGTCGAGCATGGCTTCGAACGCAAGGCGCTGTTGAGCGACAGCGCGCGCAAGGCCTGGGAAGAGTGGAAGAAGACGTCGAAGTACGAACCCGTCATCAATGCCGAACGACGCCTGCGCCCCGGCGATTCCACCAACCACGACACGCTGGGCATCCTTGCCATTGACGCCAAGGGCCACATGGCCGGCGCATGCACGACGAGCGGCATGGCCTGGAAGGTGCATGGGCGTGTCGGCGACAGCCCGATCGTCGGTGCCGGCCTCTACGTCGACGGCGAAGTCGGTGCGGCGACCGCGTCGGGCGTCGGCGAGGAAATGTTGCGCAATGCGGCGAGCTTCCTCGTGGTCGAACTGATGCGCCAGGGGCGTTCCCCGGCGCAGGCCTGTCGCGAAGCGATCGCGCGCGTCGTCCACAAGCGCCCGGCCGCGAGCAAGACTTTGCAGGTGTGCTTCCTTGCGATGAATCGCCGCGGTGAAGTCGGCGCGTTCGCGCTGCACAAGGGGTTCGTCTACGCGATGCAGGACGATACCGGTGCCCACGGACTCACCGATTCGGCATCGGTGTACACGACGGAACAGAAGTGAGGAAGCTGCTGGAGATCGCCGCCGATGGCGTGCGTTCGGCGGTCGCGGCGGAGGTCGGTGGCGGTGATCGCATCGAACTGTGTGCCGGATTGGGCGAGGGCGGGACCACGCCGTCGCATGGCGTGATCGCGGCAACGCGCGATGCGGTGAAGATCCCGGTCTTCGTGCTGATCCGGCCGCGCAATGGTGATTTCCTCTACGACGTCCGCGAAATCGAGGCGATGTGCAGCGACATCCGCGACTGCGCCGTACTGGGCTGCGAAGGCGTGGTGATCGGCGCACTCGATGCCGATGGCGGGATCGATATCGACGCGTGTCGCGCGATGGTCGATGCCGCGAAAGGAATGGAGATCACCTTCCATCGCGCGTTCGACGCCGTCGTCGATCGTGCCCATGCCCTGGAGCAGATCATCGATCTCGGCTGCTCGCGTGTGCTGACTTCCGGTGGTGCACGGAGTGCACCGGAAGGCGCAGCCGCGATTGCCGAAAGCGTGCGCCAGGCGGCGGGACGCATCATCATCCTGTCCGGTGCCGGGATCAACGCGGGCAATCTTGGCGAGCTGGTGGGGCGCACGGGAGGACACGAGTTCCACGCGTCGGCGCGCGGAATCGTGCATTCACCCATGCGCTACCGCAATCCCGCGCTGGAAGGGCTCTCGGTGGATTGGCAGGATACCGATGCCGCGCGGGTACGCGGCCTGCGCGAGATCCTCGACGCGGTGAATTGAACCCGTCGGCGCGGGTTACTTCGCGGTGTGTAGCGCTGCCGCCTGCGCGGCGAGTTGGCGAATGCGATCCCAGTCGCGTGAAGCGACTGCGTCCTTCGGCATCATCCACGAACCGCCGACCGTCAACACGTTCGGCAGCGCCAGATAGTTCGGCGCGGTCTCGGCGCTGATGCCGCCAGTCGGGCAGAAGCGTGCCTCGGCGAACGGACCCTGCACCGCACGCAACCACGCCGTGCCGCCGCTGGCCTCGGCCGGGAAGAACTTGAAATGGGTGAAGCCGGCGTTCATTCCCTGCATCAGTTCGCTTGCGGTGGCGACTCCGGGAATCAGCGGGCAATCCACGGCATTCGCCCGCAACAGTTCCGGCGACGAACCGGGCGAGATCGCGAACACCGCACCGGAATCGCGTACGGCTTCGTAGTGCTCCGGCGTCAGCACGGTGCCGGCACCGACGATGGCGTCGGGCAGGGCTTTCGCAATCGCGCTGATCGCGGGAATCGCCACCGCGGTGCGCAGGGTGACTTCGAGCACGCGCAAGCCGCCCTCGACCAGCGCCCGTGCGAACGGCACGGCGTCGTCGAGATTGTCGATGGTGATGGTGGGGATGATCGGCGCGGCGCGCAGCACCTGGTCGGGAGTGAGTGAAGTCGTCATGGCGTGTTCTCGGCCGTACTGATTTGGAACTGGCGGATGGCCGTGGCTGCACCGAGCAGCCCGGGGTTGGGATGGACGATGACGCGCACGTCGATGCGTTCGAGGTAGGCGACGTAGCGTCCCTTCATCAGGAAACGTTCCCGGAATGCGCTGCTGCGCAGGAAGGGAATGAAGCGCGGCACGATGCCGCCGGCGATCACCACGGAATGCGCGCCGTGGATCAGCACGCAGTCGCCGGCCACGCTGCCGAGCATCGCGCAAAAACGCGCCAATGTCTGGCGTGCGGCGACGTCATGGCCGTCGAGCGCCGCGGCAACGATTTCGGCGGGATCACGCAGGCTGCCATGCATGCCTGCTTCGCCGGGCCCGACGCTGGATGCCACTGCGGGTACGCCGCGGTAGACCGCATCGATCTCGGAAATGCCCTTGCCGCACAACACGCGTTCGGTGGAGGTGCGGCCATGGCGCGCGGTCATCCACTGCTCGATCATGCGTTCCTCGTCGCCGACCGGGGCAAAGCTGACGTGTCCACCTTCGGTGGCGACGACATTCCAGCCTTTCGCGGCATCACCGACCAGCAACGCAACGCCAAGGCCGGTGCCGGGACCGAGCACGCTGATCGGTCCGGTCTTGATGTTGTCGGGGCCAAACAGGCGAACGTAATCCTGTGGCTGCAACGTCGGGATCGCCCACGCGATCGCGCCGAAATCGTTGATGACGTGCAACGCGTCGAGGCCGAGCGATGCCTGCATCTCGCGCTGGCTGAACGACCAGGCGCGATTGGTCAGGCGGATTTCATCGGCACTGACCGGGCTGGCGACGGCGATCGCGGCATACTTCGGGCGTTGCCCGACGGCGGCAAGATAGGTTTCGATGGCGTGCTGCAGGCTGGCGAAATCGTCATTGCGCAGCGTCTGTGCCTGCTGCAGCGTGCAGTCGGAGGCGTCGAGATCGACCAGGGCGAAGCGCGCGTTGGTGCCGCCGACGTCTCCAACCAGTGCCAGGCGTCCGGTTCCCTTCATGCCTGCGTGTCCCTGGTGAACAGGCTGCAGGCACCGGTTTCGGCATTCCCGACATTGTTGCGCATCAGGGCGAACAGTTCGCGGCCCATGCCGGCATGGTGTTTCGAAACATCTGGACGCTGCGCCACGCGCGCGCTCCATTCCGCTTCGGGCACCAGCGCGTCGATCGTGCCGGCCTCGCTGTCGATGCGGACGTGATCGCCGTCGCGGAGTTTGGCGATCGGGCCGTCTTCCACCGCTTCGGGATGGAGGTGGATCGCCGCCAGAACCTTGCCCGATGCGCCGGACATGCGGCCATCGGTGAGCAACGCGACGCGCTGGCCGCGATCCTGCAATGCCGCCAGCGTCGGCGTCAGCTTGTGCAGTTCCGGCATGCCGATCGCGCGCGGACCCTGTCCGCGCACCACCGCGATGAAATCGCCTTCGAGCTTGCCGGCCTTGAACGCGGCGATCAGCGCATCCTGGGATTCGAACACCTTCGCCGGCGCTTCGATGCCGCGATGTTCCGGCGTGACTGCCGAGACTTTCACCACGGCGCGGCCGAGATTGCCCTGCAGGCGGCGCAACCCGCCTTCCTTGTCGAATGCTTCGGCGAGCGGGCGCAGGATCGATGGATCACCGGATTGCGCTGGCGCACCCGCCCACTTCAATGTCGTGCCATCCAGTTCGGGGTGCATCGCCTGTTGGCGCATGTCGCCGCCGTGTGCGCAGAGGATGTCCCCGTGGAGCATTCCGGCATCGAGCAATTGTCCGATGATGAAGCCGAGCCCGCCGGCGTCGTGGAACTGGTTCACGTCACCGGAACCGTTGGGGTAGACGCGCGCCAGCAGCGGCGTTGCCCGTGACAACGCGTCGAGATCGTCCCAGTCGATGATGATGCCGGCAGCCTGTGCGACCGCGACCAGATGGATCGCGTGGTTGGTCGAGCCGCCGGTCGCGGCCAGTCCGACCAGTGCGTTGACGATGGCTTTCTCGTTGATGGTGTGGCCGATCGGACGGTAGTCGTCGCCGAGCGCGGTGATGCGCAACACCTGCTCGGTCGCGGCGACGGTCAATGCATCGCGCAGCGGCGTGTTGGGCGGAACGAAAGCGCTACCCGGCATGTGCAGGCCCATCATTTCCACCAGCATCTGGTTGGAGTTGGCGGTGCCGTAGAAGGTGCAGGTGCCGGGTGCGTGATAGGAAGCGCCTTCAGCTTCGAGCAATTCCTCGCGCGTCGCTTCGCCGATGGCGTAGCGCTCGCGCACCGCGGCCTTCTGCTTGTTGGGAATGCCGGAGGGCATCGGTCCCGCCGGCACGAAGATCACCGGCAGGTGGCCGAACGCCAGCGCGCCGATCAGCATGCCCGGCACGATCTTGTCGCAGACGCCGAGGCATAGCGCGGCATCGAAGCTGTCGTGCGACAACGCGACGCTGGTGGCGAGCGCGATGGCGTCGCGCGAGAACAGCGACAACTCCATGCCGTCGCGGCCCTGGGTCACGCCGTCGCACATCGCCGGCACGCCGCCGGCAACCTGGGCGCTGGCGCCGGCATTGCGCGCGGCCATGCGGATCAGGCTCGGATATTGCTCCATCGGCTGGTGCGCCGAGAGCATGTCGTTGTAGGCAGTGACAATCCCGATGCTGGCGCCGATGCCATTGCGCAGGCTGGCCTTGTCGGGACCGGCGGCGGCGAAGACGTGCGCGAGGTTGCCGCAGGCCAGTTCGCCACGGCTGGGGCGATCGCGGCGCGCGGCGGCATCGATGCGGGCAAGGTATTCGTCGCGGCTGGCGCGGCTGCGCTCGACGATGCGTTCGGTGACGCGGGCGACGACGGGATGCAATGCTGTCATCACGGGCTCCAATGGACGTTGACCGCCACCGAGGTCTGCCGCAAGAGTGCGGCGACCGGATAGGGCAGGTCGGTTGTTTGCGAAACGGCCTGCTCGAGGACCTCGAGTTTGCGCACACCTGTGATGCACAGGTGTGCAGAACGCGTGCGCAGCAGGCGCGGCAGGGTCAGGCTGATGCGGCTGAAGGGCGCTTCCGGCGGCAACGGAACCGGCGTGGTGAGGATGGCGTCGTCGCGCGCATCCGGCGCCAGGCCATCCTGCAGGTTGGTCGCTCCGGGAAACAGCGAAGCGAAATGACCGTCCTCGCCCATGCCGAGCAGCACGGCGTCGAAGATGTCGATTCCTCCCAACACATCTTTCGCGACCGCCAGAGACGCCCCGGTTTCGCCATCGACGGCGGTAATCGCGAGGCAGTCCGCGCTGTTGCCGAAGGCCGCGCGCAGCGCGGCGATGTTGCTGGCCGGATGCGTGTCTGCGACGCAGCGATCATCGGTGGGAACGATGCGGGCGCGTTGTCCGCGTTGCGACCAGCGTTGCGCCAGGGCGCGGTAGATCGGCAGGGGCGTCTTGCCCCCGGCGAGTGCCAGGCTCGGGGCAGTGGATGTCGCGCAGACATCGGCAAGCAGCGATGCCAGTGCGTCGCACATCCTCGAGGTGTCGGAATAGCGGTGCAGCTTCATCGCGCTCACTCGCGCCACTGGTGGCCGTGGCGTTCGATCAGCGAGATGGCTGCGTTCGGTCCCCAGGTGCCGGCCGGGTACGGGCGCGGTGGCGCACCCGACTGCTGCCATGCCGACAGGATGTTGTCGACCCACTCCCATGCCGCTTCGGTTTCGTCACGGCGCACGAACAACGTGCCGATGCCTTCCAGCGCGTCGAGGTAGAGGCGTTCGTAGGAGAGGCGGCGACGGGCGTTGGCGAATTCCTCGTGGAAGTCGAGGTCGAGGCCGACCTTGCTCAGGCGCATGCCCTTGCGATCGAGGCCCGGGGTCTTGCTCATCAGCTGCAGTTCGATGCGTTCTTCCGGTTGCAGCAGGATCAGGAGGCCGTTCGGTTGCAGGTCGCGACGGGTGGCGCCACCGAAGATCGAATAGGGCACCGGCTTGAACTGCACGTAGATCTCGGTCTGGCGCGACGGCATGCGCTTGCCGGTGCGCAGATAGAAAGGCACGCCTGACCAGCGCCAGTTGTCGACGTGGGCGCGCAGCGCCACGAAGGTTTCGGTCTTGCTGCTGCGACCGAGTTCCTCGGCATACCCCTTCACCGCGATGCCATCGACGGCGCCGGCGGTGTACTGGCCAGCCACGGCTTCGTGCTCGACGTTGTCGGCGTGGATCTTGCGCAGCGAACGCAACACCTTGATCTTCTCGTTGCGCACGGCGGTGGGTTCGAAGCGCGCCGGCGGTTCCATCGCCACCAGTGCCAGCAATTGCAGCAGGTGGTTCTGCACCATGTCGCGCATCGCGCCGGAATGGTCGTAGTAATCGGCGCGGCCTTCGACGCCGACGGTTTCGGCGACGGTGATCTGCACCTGTTCGATGTTGCGGGAGTTCCACAGCGGCTCGAACAGCGAATTGCCGAAGCGCAGCGCGATCAGGTTCTGCACGCCTTCCTTGCCGAGATAATGGTCGACGCGATAGATCTGCGATTCGTTGAAGATCTTGCCGACGCCGTCGTTGATCGCCTCGGCGCTGGCGAAGTCTTCGCCGATCGGCTTTTCCAGCATGACGCGTGCCCACGGTCCGACTGCGCCATGCCTGGCCAGCGCCTGGCATGCCGCGACATAGAAGCGCGGCGCGGTGCTGAGGTGGTAGAGGACATCGCCGTCGCCACGAAGCTGTTCGATCTTCTGCGCGAATGCCGCCATGCCGTCGTCGTCGTCGATGTCGGCTGGCTGGTAATCGACCCGCGCGAACAGTTTGTCCTGCACATCGGCCTTGAATTCGTGCCGCGGGATGCGTTCGGCCAGTGCGGTGGCGACCTGTCCGAGGAATTCTTCCCGGCTCAATTTCGCGCGGGCGGTGCCGAGCAGCTTGAGTTGCGGAGTCAGCAGGTTCTCGGCTTCGAGGCTGTACAGCGAGGGCCACAACATGCGCAGGGCGAGGTCGCCGGTGGCGCCGAACAGGGTGAACAGGTGCGCGGTCTTCGGGGTTGACATCGTTGTCTCCTGGGTACGTCGAGCCTAACCGCTCGCGGCGTTTGCTGCACCTGCGCAATCGTTTGCATTCGCAACCATTTCGCGGTGGTTCGCGGAGGCATTGGCAGTGGAAGCCGGAACTTGCCCGTTTTCACCCTTGCGGCTATCATTCACGACTTCGTCGCCCAGATCATTGGGCACGACCCGATGGCCGGTTCGCCGTGCCGTCAGGGCCCTGGCAGGGAATCCTCCCCGCCAGACCGGACATCGCAAGACCGGACAAGGGCCCTCGGGCCTTTTTTTGTTTCCGGCGCTTTAGAACAGACACGTCCAGCCGTCCCACCGATCCAAGAACGCATACAGGCAATGACCAAGACCGACCAGCTGCAGGATCTGCTCGCCCCGACCGCGCACGCGCTCGGACTCGAGCTGCTGGGCATCGAATACCTGCCGCAGCCGGGCGGGTCGTTGCTGCGCCTGTACATCGATGTGCCGGAAGCGGAAGCATCCGAACGCATGGTCGGCATCGACGAATGCGAGAAGATGAGCCGGGAGGTTTCGGCCGTGCTCGACGTCGAGGACCCGATCTCCGGGAATTACACCCTGGAAGTGTCGTCGCCGGGCATCGAGCGCCCGCTGTTCACCACGGCCCAGTTCGCCCGCTTCGTCGGCGAGAGCGCCAAGGTCGGGCTGAAGCTGCCGCAGGATGGCCGCCGGCGCCTGCAGGGCCGGATCGTCGCGGTCGAAGGCGACACGATCCGTTTCGACATCGACGGCACGCCGTTCGAGGTCGCGCATTCCAATATCGAAAAAGCCCGCATCGCCCCCGACTGGGTGGCCATGGGGTTCGGTGCCCCGAAGCCGGGCAGTCGCGGCAAGAAGGCGGCGAAGGGCGACAAGCCTGCTTCAAGGCAAGAATCAACAACGTTGCAATCTTCAACAAAAACAATGGGCGGAGCTGGATCCGCCACGGGTGGAGCCGAAAATGAGTAAGGAACTGCTGCTGGTCGTCGATGCGGTCGCCAACGAGAAGGGCGTGCCGACCGAAACGATCCTCGAGGCGATCGAAGCCGCGCTGGCGTCCGCCGCCAAGAAGCGTTACCCCGAGCAGGACGTCGCCGTGCGCGTCTCCATCAACCCCAAGGACGGCAGCTACGAAACCTTCCGTCGCTGGGAAGTGGTGGCCGACGACGTGGTGATGGAGTCGCCGGATCGCCAGATCCGCCTGATGGATGCCGTCGACGAGAGCGAAGGCGCCGAAGTGGGCGACTTCATCGAAGAGCACATCGAGAACCCGGACTTCGGCCGCATCGCGGCGCAGGCCGCCAAGCAGGTGATCGTCCAGCGCGTGCGCGAGGCCGAGCGCCAGCAGGTGGTGGATGCGTGGAAGGATCGCATCGGCGAGCTGGTCACCGGCACCGTCAAGCGCGTCGAGCGCGGCAACATCTATGTCGACCTCGGTGGCAATGCCGAAGGCTTCATCGCCAAGGACAAGGGCATCCCGCGTGACGCCCTGCGCGTCGGCGATCGCGTCCGCGGCTACCTGTACGACGTCCGCACCGAGCCGCGCGGCCCGCAGCTGTTCGTCAGCCGCGCCGCCCCGGAATTCATGATCGAGCTGTTCCGCCTGGAAGTGCCGGAAGTCGGCCAGGGCCTGGTGGAGATCAAGGCCTGCGCCCGCGATCCGGGTGACCGCGCCAAGATCGCCGTGCTGGCCCACGACACCCGCACCGATCCGATCGGCGCCTGCATCGGCATGCGCGGCGCGCGCGTGCAGGCGGTGACCAACGAACTCAACGGCGAGCGCGTCGACATCGTGCTGTGGAGCGACAACGTCGCCCAGTTCGTCATCAACGCCATGGCGCCGGCCGAAGTGCAGTCGATCATCGTCGACGAAGACAAGCATTCGATGGACTTGGCCGTCTCGGAAGAGAAGCTGGCCCAGGCGATCGGCCGTGGTGGCCAGAACGTGCGCCTCGCCAGCCGTTTGACCGGCTGGCAGCTCAACGTGATGACCGCCGAGCAGGTGCAGGCGAAGTCGGAGGCCGAGCAGGCCACCGCGCGCCAGACCTTCATGGACAAGCTGGAAGTCGACGAGGAAATCGCCGGGATCCTGGTCCAGGAAGGCTTCACCACGGTCGAGGAAATCGCCTACGTGCCGGTCGGCGAGCTGCTGGCGGTCGAGGGCTTCGACGAGGACATCGTCGAGGAACTGCGCGCCCGCGCCCGCGATGCGCTCATCAACGACGCACTGGCCGCCGAGGAAGGCGAGGAAGGTCCCGCCGAGGACCTGCTGAACCTGCCGGGCATGGACGAGGCGACCGCCTACGTCCTGGCCAGCCGTGGCACCCGCACCCGCGACGACCTGGCCGAGCTGGCGGTGGACGAAATCACCGACATCGAGGACATGGACGCCGAGCGCGCGGCCGCCTTGATCATGGAGGCGCGCAAGCACTGGTTCGAGTGATCGGACCGGCTCGCGAGTAACATCCTTCCCCCCTGCCTGCGACGCCCGACGGCGCAGGCAAAGACACCGGAAACCGCATGTCGCAGAACAACACCATTCGCCAGCTAGCCGAACTGGTCAATACGCCGGTCGACAAGCTGCTCGTGCAGCTCAAGGAAGCCGGCATGCCGTTCGACAGCGCCGACCAGGAGGTCACGAGCGCCCAGAAGGTCAAGCTGCTCGGCTTCCTGCGTCGTACCCACGGTCGTGGCGAGAGCGCGACGTCGGGCGCTGCCGCCGCGGGCGAAGGCTCGGGCAAGATCACCCTGAGCCGCAGCCGCAAGCAGGAAATCACCGTCGGTGGCGGCAAGAACAAGGCCACCGTCGACGTGGTCGTGCGCAAGAAGGTCACGCTGAAGCCGAATGCCACCGCGGAAGCGGCCGCAGCCGGCCCGATGGACGACGAGCGCGCCGAGATCCTGCGCAAGCTCGAGGAATCCAAGCAGCGCAACCTCGACGAACAGCAGCGCCTGGCCGAATCGGATCGCGCCCGCGCCGAAGACAAGAAGCGCCTGGAAGAGGAAGCTCGCCAGGCCGCCGAGGAAACGCGTCGTGCCGCCGAAGAGGCCGCTGCCACCCAGGCTGCCGAAGCCGAGTCGGAAACCAAGCCGACCCGCGCGGTCGCCAAGCCGGGCACCCATGGCCATGGCCATGCACCCGCCAAGCCCGCGCGTGCCGGTGCAACCGACGATCGCAACAACGCGAACAAGGCGCACAAGAGCCGTGGTTCGCACGCGATGGTCGCCGGCGTCGAGGACGATGACAACGCCGCGCGTTTCGCCGGCAAGATGCACCTGACCCCGGCCGATCGCGCCCGCCGCACCACCACCAGCGGTCGCAACAAGCCGCGCCAGCAGTCGCGTTCGCTCGACCAGTCGCGGACTGGCGGCGGCGAGCACGGCTTCCAGCGCCCGACCGCGCCGATCGTCCGCGAAATTTCCGTCGGTGACGCCATCACCGTGTCCGACCTGGCGCAGAAGCTCGCGCTCAAGGGCGGCGACGTGGTCAAGGCGTTGTTCAAGATGGGCGTGATGGCGACGGTGACGCAGTCGATCGACCATGACACCGCGGTGCTCGTCACCGAAGAACTCGGCCACAAGGCCGTGCGCGCCAGCGACAGCGACGCCGAAACCGAACTGCTGGCACAGGTGGAAGACGCCGAGCTGCAGGGCGACCTCGTCCAGCGTCCGCCCGTGGTCACCATCATGGGCCACGTCGACCACGGCAAGACCTCGCTGCTCGACTACATCCGCCGCACCAAGGTCGCGACCGGCGAAGCGGGTGGCATCACCCAGCACATCGGCGCCTACCACGTGAAGACGCCGAAGGGCACGATCAGCTTCCTTGATACCCCGGGCCACGCAGCGTTCACTTCGATGCGCGCCCGCGGCGCCAAGCTCACCGACATCGTGGTGCTGGTGGTTGCCGCCGACGACGGCGTGATGCCGCAGACCATCGAAGCGGTGCAGCACGCGCGCGCCGCCAAGGTGCCGCTGATCGTCGCCATCAACAAGGTCGACAAGTCCGACGCCGATCCGATGCGCGTCAAGAACGAACTGCTGGCGCAGGAAGTGGTGGCCGAGGACTTCGGCGGCGACACCCAGATGGTGGAGCTGTCTGCCAAGACCGGCCAGGGCGTGGACGACCTGCTCGACGCCATCCTGCTGCAGACCGAAGTGCTGGAACTCAAGGCGCCTGCCGATGGCCGTGCCGCCGGCATCGTGATCGAATCCGCGCTCGACAAGGGCCGCGGTCCGGTCGCGACCGTGCTGGTCCAGCGCGGCACCCTGCGCAAGGGCGATTACCTGGTGTGCGGCGTGCAGTACGGCCGCGTGCGTGCGCTGTTCAACGAGAACGGCCAGCAGGTTGCCGAAGCCGGCCCGTCGATCCCGGTGCAGGTGCTCGGCCTGTCGGGCGTGCCCAGCGCCGGCGACGACTTCGTGGTCGTGGCCGACGAACGCCTGGCCAAGGACGTCGCGCAGCAGCGCGAAGCCAAGCGTCGCGAGACGCGCCTGATCAAGCAGGCCGGCAACCGCATGGAAGACGTCATGGCGCAGATGGGCCAGGGCGCCGCCCAGCAGGTGCTGAACCTGGTGGTGAAGGCCGACGTGCACGGTTCGATGGAAGCGTTGCGCGAAGCGCTCACCGGCCTCTCGAACGACCAGATCCGCATCAACGTGATCGGTTCGGGCGTCGGCGGCATCACCGAATCCGATGCCCAGCTGGCCGCGACCTCGAAGGCCGCGCTGATCGGCTTCAACGTCCGCGCCGATGCCTCCGCGCGCAAGATCATCGATGCCAACGGCGTCGACCTGCGTTACTTCTCGATCATCTATGACGTGATCGACCAGGTGAAGCAGATCGCGTCCGGCGTGCTCGGCAAGGAAATCCGCGAAGAGATCATCGGTACCGCCGAGGTCCAGCAGGTGTTCCGTCATTCCAAGTTCGGCTCGATCGCCGGCTCGGTGGTGGTGGAAGGCGTCATCCGCCGCGGCAAGCCGATCCGCGTGCTGCGCGACGACACCGTCATCTTCTCGGGCGAACTCGACTCGCTGCGTCGCTTCCAGGAGAACGTCGACGAGGTCAAGAACGGCACCGAATGCGGTATCGGCGTGAAGGGCTACGACCAGGTGCGCGCCGGCGACAAGATCGAGTGCTTCGAGCGCGTGGAAGTGCAGCGCACGCTGTAAGCCGATGGCCACGAAGAAATCCTTCCATCGCACGGATCGCATTTCGGCCCAGCTGAGGCGCGATCTCGGCACGCTCGTGCACAACAGCGTGCGCGAGCACGGCCTGCCGTCGGTCAGCGTGTCCGATGTCGAGGTCACGCGCGACCTGGCCCATGCCAAGGTGTTCTTCACCGCGCTCGATCCGTCGCGCGCGAAGGAAGCGCTCAAGGGCTTGCAGGAGCAGGCGCGCGAGATCCGCTTCCAGCTTGCGCACGTGATGAAGCTGCGCCACGTGCCGGAACTGCATTTCCTCTACGACGATTCGGTCGATCGTGGCGAGCGCATCGAGCAGTTGTTGCGCGACCTGCCGCCGGCCGGCGACGACGACGGCCCCGCCGAATCGTGAGGCCTGGTCGTGACCCGGTTGAAGGTCGCGACAACGGCACTACAATCCCCCGAATGACGACGCCGCGTCCACGCAGCCGCTTCCGCAAGGTCGACGGCATCCTCTTGCTGGACAAGCCGCGTGGCCCGAGTTCCAACCAGGTGCTGCAGCGCGTGCGCCACCTGTTCCGGGCGCACAAGGCCGGGCACACCGGCGCGCTCGATCCGTTGGCGACCGGCCTGTTGCCGATCTGCTTCGGCGAGGCGACCAAGATCGCGGGTGGGTTGCTGGGTGCGCGCAAGGCCTATGAAGCCGTCGCCCGCATGGGCATCGTCACCGATACTGATGACGCCGAAGGGCAGGCGTTGCGCGAACGCCCGGTACCGCAATTCGACATCCCCACGCTCGATGAAGCCTTGCGTGGCCTGACCGGCCGCATCCAGCAGGTTCCGCCGATCTATTCGGCGCTCAAGCGTGGCGGTGAACCGCTGTACGCAAAGGCGCGCCGCGGCGAAACCATCGAGCTGGAACCGCGCCCGGTCGATGTCCACGCATTCGACCTCCTCAACGCCGACGACCTGCTCGACGAACATCCCAACCTGCGCCTGCATGTCGAATGCGGATCGGGCACCTATATCCGCAGCCTGGTGCGCGATCTTGGTGAAGTGCTGGGCTGCGGCGCGCATGTGACCGAGCTGCGGCGGCTGTGGGTCGATCCCTTCCGCGAACCGAAGATGTGGACGCTGCAGGCACTGGAAGAGCTGGCCGAACGCGGCGATCGCGCTCTCGATGCCTGCCTGTTGCCGATCGAGACCGGCATGGCCTCGTGGCCGCAGGTCCATCTGTCGCCGGCCCAGGCCAAGCTGCTGGGGCAGGGCCAATCGGTGGCCGGACCGTTCCAGCAGCTGGGCGAGGTCGCGGTCATGGACGGCTGGGGCAAGGCGCTGGGGCTGGGCGAGGTCGACCCGTCCGGGCGCCTGCGCGCGCGACGCATGTTCACCTGGGCGGTGCCGGGGCGGGAAGTTGTCCCCGAGGCCGAGGCCGGCTAGAATATTGCGGCCCGACACGGCCTGTGTCGGCGCATTCATGTTTACGGCGGACCCAGCGGTGCGACCACGGGAGATGACTCTCGCGGCGTTCCTGCCAGTCCCGCATCTGCCCAGGAAAAATAAATGTCCATCGACACCAGCAAGATCATTGAAGACAACAAGCGCGGCGCCAACGACACCGGTTCGCCGGAAGTGCAGGTCGCACTGCTGACCGCCCGCATCGAAATGCTCACCGAGCACTTCAAGGCGCACAAGCAGGACCATCACAGCCGTCGCGGCTTGCTCAAGATGGTCAACAGCCGTCGCAGCCTGCTCGACTACCTGCATCGCAAGGATGCCGAGCGGTACAAGGCACTGATCCAGAAGCTCGGCCTGCGCCGCTAAGCTTCGACAACGCGGCTCGGAAACGGGCCGCGTTTGTTTTTGCAGCACGCAATACCTGCAGCAACACTCCCTCGCCGTGCGGACAGGGGTTCGCACGGACCAACAGTAAATCCCAAGGAACACTCGTGGCCAAGATCAGCAAATCCTTCCAGTACGGCAACCAGACAGTCACCCTCGAAACAGGCGAAATCGCCCGCCAGGCCGGCGGTGCCGTGATGATCTCGGTGGATGGCACCGTCGTCCTGTGCACGGCGGTTGCGGCCAAGACCCAGCGCGAAGGGCAGGATTTCTTCCCGCTCACCGTTGATTACCAGGAAAAGTTCTATGCCGGTGGCCGCATCCCCGGTGGCTTCTTCAAGCGCGAAGGCCGCGCCACCGAGAAGGAGACGCTGACCAGCCGCCTGATCGATCGCCCGATCCGCCCGCTGTTCCCGGAAGAATTCAAGAACGAAGTGCAGGTCATCGCCACCGTCATGTCGTTGAATCCGGAAGTCGATGGCGACATCCTTGCCCTCATCGGTTGCTCGGCTGCCGTCGCACTGACCGGCGCCCCGTTCCAGGGCCCGATCGGCGCCGCCAAGGTCGGCTACAAGAATGGCGAATACATCCTCAACCCGACCGTCAGCGAGCTGAAGGATTCGCAGCTGGAGCTGGTGGTCGCCGGCACCAGCGACGCCGTGCTGATGGTTGAATCCGAAGCCGCCGAGCTGTCCGAAGAGGTGATGCTGGGTGCGGTGATGTTCGGCCACAAGCACATGCAGGTCGCGATCAATGCGATCAACGAACTGGTGGTCGAAGCCGGTACCAAGAGCTGGGACTGGAAGGCTCCGGCCAAGAACGAAGCGCTGATCAGCGCGATCAAGGAAGCCGTGGGTGGCCAGCTCGCCGATGCTTTCCAGGTGCGCGACAAGCTGCAGCGCCGCGACGCCATCGCCGCGATCAAGAAGGACGTGGTTGGTGCGCTGGCGCCGCGCGCCGAAAGCGAAGGCTGGAATTCCGCTGACCTCGGCAAGGAATTCGGCGAGCTGGAATACCAGACCATGCGCGGCTCGGTGCTCGGCACCAAGGTCCGCATCGACGGTCGCGCGCTGGACACGGTGCGCCCGATTGCTTCCAAGATCAGCGTGCTGCCGCGCGTGCACGGCTCCTCGCTGTTCACCCGTGGCGAAACCCAGGCGATCGTCGCCGTGACCCTCGGCACCGCGCGCGATGGCCAGGTGATCGACGCCGTTGCCGGCGAGTACAAGGAACACTTCCTGTTCCATTACAACTTCCCGCCTTACTCGGTCGGTGAAGCCGGTCGCATGATGGGTCCGAAGCGTCGCGAAATCGGCCACGGCCGCCTCGCCAAGCGCGGCGTGCTGGCGGTGATGCCGACCATGGAAGCCTTCCCGTACACCATTCGCGTCGTGTCCGAGATCACCGAGTCGAACGGCTCCTCGTCGATGGCATCGGTCTGCGGTTCCTCGCTGGCGCTGATGGATGCCGGCGTGCCGATCAAGGCTCCGGTCGCGGGCATCGCGATGGGCCTGGTCAAGGAAGGCAACGACTTCGTCGTGTTGTCCGACATCCTGGGTGACGAAGATCACCTCGGCGACATGGACTTCAAGGTGGCCGGTACCAGCAATGGCATCTCGGCGCTGCAGATGGACATCAAGATCCAGGGCATCACCGAAGAGATCATGAAGGTCGCGCTGGCCCAGGCCAAGCAGGGCCGCCTGCACATCCTCGGCGAGATGGCGAATGCGATCACCGCGCCGCGTGCAGAACTGAGCGAGTACGCGCCGCGCCTGCTCACCATCAAGATCCATCCGGACAAGATCCGCGAAGTGATCGGCAAGGGCGGTGCGACGATCCAGGGCATCACCAAGGAAACCGGTACCCAGATCGACATCCAGGACGACGGCACCATCACGATCGCCTCGGTGAACAACGCCGCCGCGCTCGCCGCCAAGCAGCGCATCGAGCAGATCACCAGTGACGTCGAGCCGGGCCGCATCTACGAAGGCAAGGTCGCCAAGATCATGGACTTCGGCGCATTCGTCACCATCCTGCCGGGCAAGGACGGCCTGGTGCACGTCTCACAGATCTCCAACGAGCGCGTCGAGAAGGTCAGCGACAAGCTCAAGGAAGGCGACGTGGTCAAGGTCAAGGTGCTGGAAGTCGACAAGCAGGGCCGCATCCGCCTGTCGATGAAGGCCGTGGAAGAGGGTGAAGGTACCCCCGCGGCGTAAGTCGTTCGCAGCCACATCGCGAAATGCAGAGAGCGGGCGAAAGCCCGCTTTTTGTTTGCCCGGCGATGGATGGCGCGATGCTAGAGTGGCCCGGTCTTGCAAAGGAGAGGGGCATGGCCAGCAGTTCCACCGAGCTCGATCGTTTCGTTCGCGATGCGTTGCTTGCGGGCAAGTCCCGCGACGCGATCCGTGAAGTGCTGCAACGCGCGGGCTGGACGCCGGAACAGTTAAGCGGCGTCCTCGATGACTATGCCGACGTCGATTTCCCGGTGCCGGTGCCGAAACCGCGGCCGTCGCTGTCGGCGCGCGATGCCTTCCTGTACCTCGTGCTGTTTTCGCTGCTGTATTTCCTGTGCTACCACCTCGGCAGCCTGCTGTTCGACCTGGTCAACGCGGCGCTCCCGGATCCGGCCGATTACGGCATGCGTTATCGCTTCTTCGAGTCGACGCGATTCTCCACGTCGGCACTCCTGATCACGTTCCCGCTGTTCGCATGGATGGCGCATCTGCTGGGCAGGGAAACCGAGCGCGCGCCGATCAAGCGGTTTTCACCGGTCCGGCGCTGGCTGACCTATCTCACCCTGTTCTTCACCACCGGGACGCTGGTCGGCGACCTGACATCGCTGGTCTACAACGTGCTCGGCGGCGAACTCACGCTGCGCTTCGTGCTCAAGGTGTTGGTGGTCGCGGTGATTTCCGGCAGCGTGTTCGGTTACTACCTGTGGGATCTCAGGCGCGACGAGAGCCAGACGCGTGCCTGGCACGCGATGGGCAAGCGCCTGCTTGTCGTCGCTGCCATCGTTGCGATCGCGGCATTGGTCGGTGGATTCCTGCTGATCGGTGGTCCGGGGCACCAGCGCGACCTGCGCATGGACCAGCGCCGTACCAGCGACCTGCGCACGCTCCAGAGCGCGATCGAAATGCATGCGTCGGCCAACCACGACGTGCTTCCGAAGACGCTGGACGAGGTCGCGAAAAGGCCCGGAATGGCACTTTCGATCCGTGATCCGCAGAGTGGCGCGCCTTACGGCTATCAGCTGGTGGATGCGGCCCATTACAAGCTGTGCGCGACGTTCGCCACCGACAGTGCCGAGCAGAGTGGTCGCGGGCGTTGGAGCCCGGAAATGGAATGGCCGCATGCCGTTGGCCAGAGCTGCTTCGACCGCGCGATCGAGCTGAAACGAACCGATCCAGCAGATGCCGCTGCAGCGGCGGCCGACGCAGCAGCTGCTGCAGCGATGGCCAGGCCCTGATCGACATGGTCTCGGACGAGCGCCGGCGTTTCCTCAAGGGTTCGGCATTGGCTGCAGGGGCGTTCGGCCTGCAGCTGTTTCCACCGGCGATCCGCGCGGCACTGGCAGTGGAGCCAGCGCGCGTGACCGGGACGCTGCGCGATGTCGAGCACATCGTGGTGCTGATGCAGGAGAATCGCGCGTTCGACCACTATTTCGGGGCGATGCGCGGCGTGCGCGGATTCGGGGATCCACGCCCCGCGCCGCTGCCGAACGGGCACACGGTGTGGGAACAGCCGGCGCTGCCCGGTGGCGAACCGGCGATCACGCCGTTCCATCTCGATTCGAACGCGACCGCGGCGCAATGCCTGGCCGACATTGATCACAGCTGGAAGGGGTCGCACGAGCTGTGGCGCCACCATGATGCGTGGATGAAGGTGAAGGGGCCGATGTGCTTCGGCCACTTCACCCGCAGCGACCTGCCGTTCTATTACGCGCTGGCCGATGCCTTCACTGTTTGCGATGCCTATCACTGCTCTATCTTCGGGCCAACCAATCCCAACCGCCTGCATCTGTTTTCCGGAACCAGCGGATTGACCGCAGGCAACACCGGCAAACAGGCGGTGACGAACGTCGATGACGGCAACTGGAGCGCCGACATGGCGGCCGACAAGCCGGACTTCACGCCGTTCGCGTGGCATGCCTATGCCGGGAAACTCCAGGATGCCGGCGTGGCGTGGAAGGTGTACCAGGAATACGACAACTACGGCGACAACCCGCTGCAGTCGTTCGCGGCGTTCCGCGGTCTCGATCGATCGTCGCCGCTCTACATGCGTGGCCGCGCCTGGGCAGAAGGATCGACCAGGGAAAACGCACCGAAGACACGCGGCGAACACGTCATTGCCGAGTTTGCCCGCGACGTTCGCGAGGGCAGGTTGCCGCAGGTGTCGTGGATCGTCCCGCCCTACATCATGAGTGAGCATCCGGCGGCATCGCCGGCTTACGGCGAATCGCTGAGCGCGCAACTGCTGGCGGCGCTCGCCGCCAATCCGGTCGTGTGGGCGAAGACGGTGTTCATCATCAATTACGACGAGAACGGCGGCTTCTTCGACCATGTGCCGCCGCCAATCGGTGCGAATGCCGCGAACATCGGCGCGAGTACCGTGTCCCTCGATGGCGAGGATTATCACGGCGTTCCAGTTGGGCTCGGGCCGCGCGTGCCGATGCTGGTGGTGTCGCCGTGGAGCCGCGGTGGCTGGGTGAATTCGCAGGCGTTCGACCATACCTCGGTGATCCGCCTGATGGAAGAACTCTTCGGCGTGCGCTGCGACACCATCAGTCCGTGGCGACGCGCGGTATGCGGTGATCTCACTTCGACGTTGGCGTTCGACGTGCATGACGATGCGTGGCCGAGGTTGCCGGACATGCGGGATCGCCAGCAATGGGCCGATGCCAGTTGCAAGCAGGCGATCCCGAAGGCGCCGGCGACGCCGGGCGTATTGCCGAAGCAGGAACCGGGGCGGCGCCCGGCGCGGCCATTGCCGTATGCATTGTCCGCGTTGGCGCATGTCGATCAGGCCGCGCAAAGCGTCGAACTTGAATTCACCAACGCGGGCAAGGTCGGCGCGGTGTTCGCGGTGTATCGAACCGGCAGTGATGCCGGGCCGTGGTGGTTCACGGTGGAGGCTGGCAAGCAACTGCGCCATCGCTGGGATCTTGCAGCCGATGGCGGATATGCGTTCGAAGTACATGGCCCGAATGGCTGGCTGCGCACCTTCGCCGGCAAGTCCGTGGGCAAGGGCGCGCGTCCGGAAGTCGAATTCGTCGCTCAGGGCGATCGCTGCGTGCTGCGGATGCGCAACGATGGCGATGCCACGTGCATGTTGCGGGTCGCATCGGGGCGTTACGACCATGGCGCGACTCGTGCCCATGTGCTGGCGCCGGGTGCGAGCATCGAAGACAACCGCGATATCGCGGCATCCGACCACTGGCATGACCTGGAGGTGACGCTGGAGGGCGATGCGTCGTTCAAGCGCCGTTTTGCCGGCCATGTCGAGACCGGACGCGCCAGCCGCAGTGATCCCGCACTTTCGGGTTGATCACCCGCCCAGCGCGTCGCGATCCGGTGGCGGCCCGAGCTTGATCGACAATTTCCTGCGCATCTGGCGCCGGAACACCCGTGCCAGCATGGCGAAGCCGACGCTGGTCGGATGCATTTCGTCCGCCCAGTATTCGGGATCGGGCAGGGTACCGCGCAGGTCGACGAAGTCGAAGACGCGACCACTGGCGGGATCGTCACGCAGTGGAACCAGGACCTGTTCGACGAAGCCGTCGATCATTGCCTTGGCGAATTCGCGCTGCTGTTCAACCTGCGGCAAGGCGCTGGCGATATTGGGCGTGATCCACGGCCCGACGCCATGGGTGAACAGCGCCGCCAGCCCCAGGTTGCCGAGGGTGAACTTCGCGCGTTGGCCCATCCGTTGCGGATAGTCGTAGCTGTGGGCGAGGATCGGCGTTTGCGGCTTGACCGCGCGGCAGGCTTCGATCATGCGATGGTAGGACGCGCGCACGGCGTCGTAGCGGCCGCTTGCTTCGACGCGCGCAAAGGCGGCATCGACGCTCATCGCGCCAGCGCCCTTGAACAGCTGGGCGAGGAAATTTCCGACGAAATCGTTGCCGCCGCCGCTGAGCAGCACGAGGTCGAAGGCGAAGTCGCGATACCAGCTGGCAAGATCGACGACGCTGTTTGGCGAGAACATGTCGATGGCGAGTTCACCGACGCGTTCGCTGCGGAAGAACAGGCCGCCCGCACCGAACAGCGGGACACCGGCCGCTTCGTCTTCCGGCGTCGGGTAGACCAGCCAGTCGAGCAGGTTCATCGCCAATGGCGTGGCGAACCAGGAGTCGCCGACGCAAAAAATCACCGGCGTGGAATGGAACGCGGCGAGATGGCGCTCCAGTTCGCGGTAAAGGTCGCGGAACTGGCCGGTGCGTGTCGTCAACAGCGATTGCGAAGAGGGCATGCCGGATTCCGCATTGCAGCATTCTTCGCGACAATACCCCGGCAAGTCGCGATGCAAGGTGAATGCGGTTTACACTGCGCCGATGCAGCCTTCGCGCAAGAAGTCCCGGATTACTTCACTCGACATCGCGCATCGTGCGGGCGTGTCGCAGGCCACGGTATCGCGCGTGCTGCGCGGCAGTCCGCTGGTGAATGCGGAGACGCGCCGCCGCGTGGAAGAAGCGGTCCGCGAGCTCAACTACAAGGTCGATCGCCACGCGTCGAGCCTGCGCACCCAGCGCGCCGGCACGCTGGCGCTGCTGCTGTTCGAGGAACCGGGGCCGGAGGATGCGGTGATCAATCCGTTCTTCCTGTCCATGCTGGGTTCGATCACCCGCGAATGCGCGCGCCAGGGGCATGACCTGCTGGTGTCGTTCCAGCAATTGTCGGACGACTGGCACGCCGATTACGAAGACAGCATGAAAGCCGACGGCCTGATCCTGCTCGGCTATGGCGATGACGTGCTGTACCAGGAGAAACTGGAGCACCTGCACGCGCAGGGCACGCATTTCGTGCGCTGGGGGCCGGTGCGGGCAGGGCAGATCGGGATTTCCATCGGCTGCGACAACCACCTCGGCGGCCAGCTTGCCGGTGCGCATCTGATGGAGCTGGGGCGCAAGAAGGTTGCCTTCCTGGGCGATGCCTCGTCTCACTACCCGGAATTCTTCGCGCGCTTCAACGGCTGCGAGGCGGCGCTGAAGGCACAGGGACTGGCGCTGGATCGCGCACTGCAGGTCGATGCCAGCAGCAGCGAGGAAGACGGACACCGTGCCGCGCGCGAATTGCTGGCGCGCGGGCTGGAGTTCGACGCGATATTCGCCGGCAGCGACCTGATCGCGATCGGGGCGATGGCGGCCCTGCGCAATGCCGGCAAGCGGATCCCGCAGGATGTCGCGGTCGTCGGTTTCGACGGCATGCCGCAGGCGCGCTACAGCACGCCGCCGCTGACGACGGTGGTGCAGGACACGCAACTCGCCGGGCGATTGCTGGTCGACAGCCTGCTGATGCTGATCCGCGAGCAATCGGCGAACAGCATCATGATCGCGCCGCAGCTCGCGGTGCGCGACAGCACGCGCGCTTGACCGGGGCGGCGTTACTGCTTCCTGCGCGCACCTGCCATCGCGGCATCAAGCGCGGATTGCAGCTTCGGTTCACTCACCTTCGCCGCCAATGTATAGACCTGCACTCCGTGCGCGGGTACGCGACTGGCCAGTGATTCGCCGGTCGCGACCTTGCGCTTCCCGCCGTCGATCGCCGAAATCCAGTTTCCCGCCTGCATGTCGTCGATGCGGAAGTCCTGTGGAGCGTCGCCCTTGTTCAACAACACCAGTGCGATTTCGCTGCGACCACCGTGCTGGTAGACGCGGTAGAACGCCGCGCGATCGCCGGCGAGTTCGATGTCGACCTGCAATCCGCGCTGGAGCGCGACATGGGCCTGCCGCACCTTGGCGATGCGGGTCATCGCTGCGCGGATCGGGCTCTTGCGCGCCTCGGCAATGCCCTTGGTGCCGAAATAATTGCGATTGCCGGCGTGCTCGGCGGCGCCACGTTCGAAGCCCATTTCCGAGCCGTAATAGATCACCGGGATGCCGCGGGCGGTGAACAGCCAGTTGTTGGCGTCGATGAAGCCGTTGTCGCTGGCGTCCATCCGCGCCATGTCGTGGTTGTCGTAGAAGGTCATCAGTTCGTACGGGTTGGCGTACGGGCCATCGACCAGATACAGCGGCTTGGCCAGCGCGGCGTAGTCGCTGCCGGAGCGTTCGAATGTTTCCTGCAACGCCTTGCGCAGCGGGAAATCGAGCACGCTGACATTGGCGTTGCGGGTCAACGTGTGCTCGGCGATCTTGTCGGCGTCGTAATCGAAGGCCTCGCCGAACATGAAGAAACCGGGGCGCTTCTGGCGGATGCGATTGACGAAGGCATGCCAGTAGCTATGCGGCATCCAGCCGATGGTGTCGATGCGGAAGGCATCGGCGCCCTGGTCGATCCACTGCGAATACGCGCCGACGAAATACTCGAGGACTGCCGGGTTGTTCTCGTTCATGTCCGAGAGCTGCACCAGATTGCCGCTGGTGTTGTACCAGGCGTGCAGCGGGTTGTGCTTGGGATCGAGCTTGTCCGGCGCCAGGTTCTGCTCGTCGGCCATCAATCGCCATTGCCTGTCGTAGATCTTGCCGTACTTCGGCTGGTCCTTCGGCATGGTGAACGCGGGAGAGCCGTGGTTGCAGACGATGTCGAGCACCACCTTCAAGCCGTGCGCGTGCATCGCGCGGGTGAAACCGCGGAAGTCGAGGCCGCGGCTCGGCAGGTGTTCATCCACCACCCAGAAATTGTCGCCCCAATAGCCGTGATAGCCGGTCTTGCCGCCATCGGTGAAGTGGCCGCCCCATTTCACTGCCTCGCCACCGGTGAAGGCTTCATCGGGGTTGTCGACGATCGGAGTGATCCACACCGCGCCGAAGCCCATCTCCTTGATGTACGCGATGTTGTCGACGATGCCCTTGAAGTCGCCACCCATGTAGCCGACGTTGTCGCTCTTGCCGGGTGGTGCACCGGGAACGGGACGATCGAAGGTGTAGAACGCCGCGCCCTTGGCCTTGCCCTGGTTGCGATGGTCGTTCGACGGATCACCGTTGACGAAGCGATCGGTCATCACGAAATACACGGCATCGCTGGCCATCGGCTGCAGCGTGCCGTAGTAATCGCCGGCCGACGGTTTCGCCGATGTTCCGGCATTGGCCGTCGTGGCGATGGCTGCGGCGAGTAGCGAGATCGTCAGCAGCGTGGTTTTTTCCAGCTTGGTCATCGTCATGCATTCCGTGGTTCGGGGACGCGCAGGGTCAGCAATCCGGCGACGGCCATGCAGGCCGCGCCGATCACCAAGGCGTAGATGGGCTGGTTGCCGAACAGGTGCTTCACCAGCAAGCCCAGCAGGCTGACCGCGACCAGCTGCGGGATCACGATGAAGAAATTGAAGATGCCCATGTAGATGCCCATCTTCTCCGCCGGAACGCTGTCGGAGAGCAGGGCATAGGGCAGGGAAAGGATCGAAGCCCAGGCGAAGCCGATGCCGATCATCGACAACAGCAACAGCTTGGGATCGCGGATCAGGAACACCGACAGCAGGCCGAGTCCGCCCAACAGCGAATTCAGCAGGTGGCTGCGACGCAGCCCGATCGCCCGCACCATGCGCGGGATCACGATCGCCGCCAGCGCGGCGAAGCCGTTGTAGGCAGCAAACAACACGCCGACCCAATTGGCACCTTCGTTGTAGACGACCGATGTCGGGTCGCTGCTGCCGTAATGGACCGAAGTGACCGCCGGCGTGGTGTAGATCCACATCGCGAACAGCGCGAACCACGAGAAGAACTGCACGACTGCGAGTCGTCGCATCGCCGAAGGCATCTGGTGGAGATCACGCATGATGTTGGCGAGCATGCCGGCGTTCGTGGTGTAACCGCTCAGCAGCAGCAAGGCGCCATACGCAGCCACGCCGCCGGCCAGCACATACAACTGCTTGTCGAGTGCGAAGTGGCCAACGGCCCAGAAACCGGCGATGCCCGCGATGAGCGCCGCGGTCGCAAGGCGCGACCATTTGCGTGGGCTGGTGCCGCTGTCGTGGACGCTACCGGTTTCGGGCACGTGATCGTCGAAGGACGCCAGTTCGGCGGGGCTGTATTCGCGGCTGCGCAGCACTGTCCATGCGATCGCGCCAAGCAGCACCACGCCGCCGAAGTAGAAGGAGTAGCGCACGGTGTCGGGGATATGGCCCGAAGGCGCGGTATTGGCGACCCCCGAATGTTCCAGCAGCCACGGCAGCAAACTGGCGATGACCGAACCGACGCCGATGAAGAAACTCTGCATCGAATAACCGGCAGCGCGTTGGTCCTGCGGCAGCTGGTCGCCGACGAAGGCGCGGAACGGCTCCATCGAAACATTGATCGAAGCATCGAGGATCCACAGCATGCCGGCCGCGATCCACAAGGCGCTGACATTGGGGAAGGCGAACAACGCCAATGAGGCGAGGATGGCGCCACCGAGGAAATAGGGGCGCCTGCGGCCGAGGCCGCTCCAGGTGCGGTCGGAGAGATAGCCGATCACCGGTTGCACCAGCAGTCCGGTCATCGGTGCGGCGATCCACAGCATCGGGATGTCGTCGACGTTGGCCCCGAGCGTCTGGAAGATGCGGCTGACATTGGCGTTCTGCAGCGCGAATCCGAACTGGATGCCGAGGAATCCGAAACACATGTTCCAGATCTGCCAGAAGCCGAGGCGGGGTTTGGCGGCCATGCCGGAATCCGTATTGAAGATGCAGGCATCGTGCAGCCTGCGGGCGGGACTGGCATGTTGCAGTGCAAACAAAACACCCGGTTTCGGCTGCAAATTCAAGCTTCCGGCAGCAGTCGCGCGCGGTCATACAAGCGCGCGTGTGCATGCATACGTATTCATCCGGACAACGTCGGGATGCATGGAATAGTGCGCGCTGGCACAGGCTGTGGAGCAGGCAATGGCGCATCCGTGGTGGCGCGGCGCGGTGATCTACCAGATTTATCCGCGCAGCTTCCGCGACAGCAACGGCGATGGCATCGGCGATCTGCCGGGCATCACCGTGCATCTGGATCACGTTGCCGCCCTTGGCGTCGATGCGATCTGGATTTCGCCGTTCTTCACTTCGCCGATGGCCGATTTCGGCTACGACATCGCCGATTTCCGCGGCGTCGACCCGATCTTCGGCACGCTGTCCGATTTCGATGCACTGGTGAAGCGGGCGCATGCGCTCGGCCTCAAGGTGATGATCGACCAGGTGCTGAGCCATTGTTCGATCGAGCATCCGTGGTTCCGCGAAAGCCGGATGAGCCGCGACAATCCGAAGGCGGACTGGTTCGTCTGGGCCGATGCCAAGCCCGATGGTTCGCCGCCCAACAACTGGCTGTCGATCTTCGGTGGCGTGGCCTGGCGCTGGGAGCCACGTCGTGGCCAGTACTACCTGCACAATTTCCTGACCGACCAGCCGCAGCTCAATTTTCACCAGCCGGCGGTGCGCCAGGCGCAGCTCGACAACCTCCGATTCTGGATGGATCGCGGTGTCGACGGTTTCCGCCTCGATTCGATCAACTTCTGCTTCCACGACGCGCAGCTGCGCGACAACCCCGCGAAACCGATCGAGGCGCGCAGCGGCCGCGGCTTCTCGCCCGACAACCCCTATGCGTTCCAGTACCACTGGTACAACAACACGCAGCCGGAAACGCCGGTATTCCTCGAGGAATTGCGCCAGCTGATGGATGCGCACGGCGAGGTCGCCGCGCTCGGCGAGATTTCCTCCGAGGATTCGCTGGCGACGATGGCGGAATACGTCACGCCCAAGCGCCTGCACATGGGTTACAGCTTCGAGTTGCTGACCGATGGTTTCAGCGCCGCCCACATCCGCGGCACCGTCGAAACGCTCGAAGCGAAACTGCAGGGCGGCTGGCCGTGCTGGGCGCTGTCCAATCACGACGTGCAACGCGTGGCCAGCCGTTGGGGCGGCGCCGATCCGCATCCGCAACTTGCACGCCAGCTGATCGCATTGGTGTGCTCGCTGCGCGGCTCGGTCTGCCTGTACCAGGGCGAAGAACTGGGCTTGCCGGAGGCCGACGTGCCGTTCGAAGCCTTGCAGGATCCCTACGGCAAGACCTTCTGGCCCAACTTCAAGGGTCGCGATGGCTGCCGCACGCCGCTGCCATGGAGCGACGCGGCCGATGCCGGATTTGGCGCGTCGCAGCCCTGGCTGCCGGTGCCGGCGACGCACCGCGCGATGTCGGTTGCGGCGCAGGAAGCGGATCCCGGATCGACCTTGCATGCCGCGCGCGCCTTCCTCGCCTGGCGCAAGGCACAACCCGCGCTGGTTGAAGGCGCGATCCGCTTCTTCGACGCGCCGGAGCCGGTCCTGGCACTCGAGCGCGCGGAGAATGGCGAGCGCATGCTGATGGTCTTCAACCTCTCCGCAAACCCGGTTGAATGGAGCTTGCCGCCGCAATGGGCGCGGGCGTTGCAGGTGCAGGTGCCTGGCGTTGCCGCGGGAACGCTGGACGATGGCAGCGCTGCCTTGTCGGCGCATGCCGTGGTCGCATTGAAGATGGGAGCGTCGTGATGAAATCGAAACTCTTCGCGCTGTTGTTGTTGGTCAGCCCATTGCTGGCCCATGCCACCAACAACGAAGTCGCCCACGTCAGCTCGCCCGATGGCCATATCGTTGTCACCGTGCTTGACGTCAATGGCGAGGGCCGGATCGGTTACCGCGTCACTCGCGACGGCAAGCCGGTGATCGGCGATTCACGGTTGGGATTCGTGTTGCGCAATGGCGCCGAATTGCTGCGCAATTTCAAGCTGGAATCGCAGTCAGCCAAGAGTGTTGATGAAACCTGGGACCAGCCCTGGGGCGAGCGCCTGCATACCCGCAATCATTACAACGAACTCACCACTGCCTTTGTCGAGGGCGTCAATGACAAGCGTCGTCTCGAGGTGGTGTTCCGCGTCTACGATGACGGGCTCGGCTTCCGCTACCGTTTCCCGAAACAACCGAACCTCGGTCGCGTGGAAATCGTCGATGAAGTGACGGAGTTCGACGTCGCGCGCCCGGCGACCGCCTGGTGGGAACCGGCAGGCGAGTGGAACCGCTACGAATATCTCTACAACAAGACGCCGCTGAACCAGTTGTCGCAGGCGCATACGCCGGTGACGATGAAGACCGACGACGGTCTGTACCTGTCGATCCACGAAGCCGCATTGGTCGATTACGCCTCGATGTGGCTGCGCCGCGTCGATGGCCAGCGATTGAAGGCGCGACTGGCGCCGGGCGGCACGCAACCGGCGAGCGTCGTGCGCGACACCCCGTTTGACACGCCCTGGCGCACCATCCAGATTTCCGATCGACCGGGCGGGCTGGTCGAGTCGAGCCTGATCCTCAACCTCAACGATCCCAACGTGCTCGGTGATGTCAGCTGGTTCAAGCCGGCGAAATATGTCGGCGTGTGGTGGTCGATGCACCTCGACCAGCAGACCTGGGCCACCGGGCCGAAGCACGCGGCGACCACCGAGAACACCAAGCGCTACATCGACTTCGCCGCCGCCAACGGTTTCCGCGGCGTGCTGGTGGAAGGCTGGAATCCTGGCTGGGATGGCGACTGGTTCGCGCATGGCTGGAATTTCGATTTCACCAAGGCCACGCCCGATTTCGACATCGAATGGTTGTCGAAATACGCGGCATCGAAGGGCGTGCACCTGATCGGCCATCATGAAAACGCCTGTGCGGTCAGCCATTACCTGAGCCAGCTCGATGCGGCGCTCGATCTCGACCAGCGCCTTGGGATCGACGTGGTGAAGACAGGGCATGTCTGCGATGCGGGCCAGATCGAACGCCAGGACTCGCCGAACGATCCCATCACGCGTGAATGGCATGACGGCCAGTGGATGAGCGACGTGCACCTGAAGGTGGTGAAGGAAGCGGCCAAGCGCCATATCGCCATCAATCCGCACGAACCGATCAAGGACACCGGGCTGCGCCGCACCTATCCGAACTGGGTGAGTCGCGAAGGCGCGCGCGGCATGGAATACAACGCCTGGGGTGATCCGCCGAATCCGCCGGAACACGAAATCAACCTGGTGTTCACCCGCATGCTCTCCGGCCCGATGGATTACACGCCGGGCGTGTTGAGCCTGACCGGTCGCGGCGGGCAGGAGATCCAGAGCACGCTGGCGCGCCAGCTGGCGCTGTACGTGACGATCTACAGCCCGATCCAGATGGCCGCCGACCTGCCGGAACACTATGCGCAGCACATGGATGCCTTCCAGTTCATCCGCGACGTGCCCACCGATTGGCAGGACACCCGCGTGATCAACGGCGAGATCGGCGAATACGTGACCATCGCGCGCAAGGAACGAGGTGGAGAGAACTGGTATCTCGGCAGCATGAGTGATCGCAACGCGCGCACGCTCACGGTGCCACTGTCCTTCCTTGATGGTGGCAGGAAATACCGCGCCGAAATCTATCGCGATGGCGAGGGCGCCGACTGGCATGGCGCCGCGCGTTTCAAGTTCAAAAAGGAAACCCGCATCGTGACCGCCCGGGACACGCTCGATCTGTGGCTGGCCGGCGGTGGTGGCGCGGCGATCCGTTTCGTCGCGCTGAAGTGACGATGGTGGCAGCGTCGCGATTACTCCCGCTGGCGCTGTTGTTCGGCCTGCTGCCGATGCAGGCATTGGCGGCAACGCATGGACCGGTCGAGGTGAAGCTCGAAGCGCCGTCGGTGTCGCCCACGCCGATGCGCGTGCGCCTGTGGTTGCCGCCGGGCTATCGCGCGCATTCCGCGACGCGCTATCCGACGCTGTATGTCAATGATGGCCAGGACATGGAGGCGGTTGCCCTGCAATCGACACTGGATGATCTGTATCGACACCACCTGATCAAGCCGATGATCGTCGTCGCCATCGACATGCCGCAGGATCGCATGGCGGGTTATGGGGTTTCGAATCGTGCGCGGGGCGTATCCGTCGTTGCGCGGACGAAATACGGACCTGTCGGTGCCAACGCGCAGGCCTATTCGCAATGGCTTGCAAGCACGCTGGTGCCATATGTCGACGCACACTGGCGGACGCGCCGCGATGCCGGCCAGCGCTGGCTGCTGGGGTGGTCGCTCGGGGCGATCAACGCGTTCTCCGTGGGTTGGCAATATCCGCAGACCTTTGGCCGAACCGGTGCGTTTTCGCCGTCGTTCTGGCTGTCGACCGACAGCAGCGATGCGCGCATGGTGCAGGCCACGCGCATCGCCCATGCATTGGTGGAAACAGCACAGCCACCACTGGATTCACGCTTCTTTTTCGCTGCCGGCGATGCCGAGGAAAAGAACGATCGTGATGGCGACGGCGTCATCGACGTGATTGATGACGTGCTCGACTTGATGCGCGGATGGACTGGGGATGACGGCCGCATGCACAAGGGGCTGAAGCAGTTCGGTTATTCAATTGATGCCGATTACGCGACCAGGCCCGATGGATCTGCGGCGGTGTTCTATCGACTGCCAGGTGGCGAACACAACCAGAAGAGTTGGGCGCGGATGTTGCCTGCATTCCTGTTGTGGGTAGATGGCACGCGTGGCGATGCTGCCGCGCAGCAAGCCGCAGACATGGCCCCGGGCGCGGCCAGTGATGTTGTCCTCAATGGGCCGAAAACAGGTGCTCAAAGCGTGCTGAATGGGTCATTGCAATGACGATTCGTAATGAATACGTATGCAGACCGTTATGCATTCGTAAAGCTTTGACTAGGATCCATCGCCAATGGTGCGTATGCGCCGAAGGGCAAAACCGGAGAAAGCAATGATGCAGTTGAAGCGGAACATGCTGAGCGTGGCGCTGGTGACGGCGATCGGTATGGCGGCGACCACGGCGCAAGCCCAGTCCGCCGCCAACGACACGGCGGCGACGCAGGATGCGAAGAAGAAGACCGACGACAAGAACGTTCTGGATTCGGTGGTCGTGACCGGCATCCGCCGCGGCATCGAGGGCGCCATCACGACCAAGAAGAATTCGACGTCGATCGTCGAAGCCGTTTCCGCGGAAGACATCGGCAAGCTGCCCGACGTCAGCATCGCCGAATCGATCGCTCGCCTGCCTGGCCTGTCCGCCCAGCGCGTCGCCGGTCGTGCGCAGGTGATCAGCGTCCGTGGTCTTTCCCCGGATTTCGCCACCACGCTGCTCAATGGCCGCGAAATGGTCAGCACCGGCGACAACCGCAGCGTCGAGTTCGACCAGTACCCGTCGGAACTGATGGCGGGCGTCACCGTGTACAAGACGCCGGATGCGGGCCTCGTTGGCCAGGGCCTGTCCGGCACCGTCGACATGCGCACCGTGCGTCCCTTGAATTTCTCGAAGTCGGTGACCACCGTCGGCGCGCGCGGACAGCAGAATTCGCTGGGTTCGGCCGCCAAGTCCAGCGGCTACGGCAACCGTTTCAACGCCAGCTACATCGGCCAGTTCGCCAATCGCACTTTCGGCATCGCGCTGGGTTACGCGCATTCGGAAAACCCGGTGCAGGAAGAACAGGTCGGCCTGTACGAACCGTGGGAGCAGGTCGGCGCAGGCTGGCGTCCGGGCGTTCCGGCCGGCACCTACTATTCCGAGGGCATCAAGGCGCTGCGCCGCACCGGTCGCCAGAAACGCGATGCGCTGATGGCCACGTTCGAATACCAGCCATCGAAGACCTGGACCAGTACGCTGGACGTGTTCTTTACCCGTGCAAGCCAGATCGACACCGCCAACCAGTTCGAAGTGAACCTCGGCGATTACAACGGTGGCTATGGTCGCATCAACATCACCAATCCGGTGATCAATGGCAACGGCACGTTCGAGGGCGGCACGGCTGCCAATCTCTACCCGCTGGTTCGCGGCATGTACAACCGTCGTGACGACAAGATCCGGGCGTTCGGCTGGAGCAACGATTTCAATTTCGGCAACGTCAAGTTGCTCACGGATCTCAGCTACTCGCGGGCCGACCGCAAGGAGCTGAGCCTCGAGAACAACACCCAGCTGTATCCGGCCCCGCAGCTGGATACGTTGAACCTGGGCTACACCAGCAACGGATTCTCGCAGCTCAACCCGGGCCTGGATTACTCCGACCCGTCCAAGCTGTATATCCAGAACACCATCTACGGCTCCGGTTACGGCAAGGTGCCGCAAGTGGTGGACAAGCTGAAGAGCGCCAAGGCTGCGTTGTCGATCGGTGCGCCGGAATCGATGAGCAAGTGGATGTCGGATTACGAGTTCGGCTTCAACTACGCCGATCGCAGCAAGGACAAGCAGCAGCCCGAAGGCAACATCAACCTCGGTGCGCAGGGCCCGACCGCAATCGATCCCAGCCTGCAGTACGGGCTGGTGGACCTCGGCTTCGCAGGCGTCGGCATGATTCCGTCCTGGAACGTGCCGGGTGCAGTTGCGCGTTACATGACGTTCAACCCCGCAATCGACCAGCCATACCTGGTTGCCAAGACCTGGTCGTTGTCGGAAAAAATCGAAACCGCCTACTTCAAGGTCAATATCGACGCCCAGCTCGGCAGCGACGTCCAGCTGCGCGGCAACATCGGCGTGCAGGCCCAGCACGTCGACCAATCGTCGAGTGCCAACTCGACGGTCAGCGATGGCGCCGGATATCGCACCATTCCCTTCACCCGTGGCAAGTCCTATACCGACGTGCTGCCGAGCATGAACCTCGCTTTCATGTTCCCGCATGACCAGGCCCTGCGTTTCGCCGCGGCCAAGCAGGTCGCGCGCCCGCGCGTCGACCAGATGCGCGCCAGCGTCGACTTCGGCGTCGACACGACGACGGGCAAGCCGGGCGGCAGCGGTGGCAACCCGATGCTCGATCCGTGGCGCGCCAATGCCTTCGACATCTCGTACGAGAAGTATTTCGGCACCAAGGCGTACCTGTCCGCCGCGTACTTCTACAAGCAGCTGACCAGCTACATCTATACCCAGACGACTGACGGCTACGACTGGTCGGCCTACACCTCGCAGTACGTGCCCCCGGCAGGAATGACCGTTCCGGTCAAGACCACCGGCACCTACACCGCGCCGATGAATGGCAAGGGTGGCAAGCTGCAGGGCCTCGAGTTCACGGCTTCGATCCCGTTCGATCTGTTCTCGCAGTCATTGAAGGGATTCGGCGTGGTCGCAAGCGCCAGCTTCAACGACAGCAACATCAAGATCGTCGATCCCGACAGCGCAACCAGCGTCGGCAACGGACCGATCGACCTGCCGGGCCTGTCGAAGCGCGTCTACAACTTCACTGCCTATTACGAGTACAACGGTTTTGAAGCGCGCGTCAGCCAGCGTCGCCGTTCCGACTTCATCGGTGAAATCGGCAACTTCAACGGCAATCGCACCCTGCGTTACGTGGTCGGCGAGAACATCACCGATGCCCAGCTCAGCTACAACTTCAGCGAATGTTCGTCGTTGAAGGGCCTGAGCCTGCTGTTGCAGGCCAACAACCTGACCAACTCGGCTTACAAGACCTACGCACAGACCAAGGACCGCCCGCTGGAATACATCAAGTGGGGTCGCACGATCCTGCTGGGCGCCAGCTACAAGTTCTGATCGCAACAAGCTGCAAGCAGGAACCCCGTCGCTCACGCGGCGGGGTTTCTTTTTGCACGGTCAATCGAAATCGAACAATTCGTCCTGGGGATCCGCGTCTTCCTCGATGAACCCCGATACGCCGACACCAACCAGTCGATACAAGGTGTCTTCCGGCAGCATGACGCGCTCGCGCAATCTCGATGCAACGGTCCCCAGTGCATTTGCATCAACCGGGAACGGGAGTTCCGTCAACGAGCGGGTGAGGGTGCGGAAATCGCCGGTCTTGAGCTTGAGCACCACGGTGCGGGCATGGCGATCCGGGTGTTGCGCGCGTTCGCGCTGGTAGGCGGCCCAGGTTTTTTCGGCGAGGCGGTGGATGTGTTCTTCCAGCGCGTGCAGCGGCAGGTCTTGCGGAAAGGTGTCCTCCGCGGAAATCTGCAACGTCGGCCGTTCCGGGCTGACGCTGCGTTCGTCGATGCCATGCGCGAGCTCGTGCAGGCGGCGCCCCCAACGGCCGAAGTGCGCTTCCATCGTTTCGACATCGAACGCGCGCACATCGGCGCAGGTGTGCAGGCCCAGTTCGACCAGTCGGCCTTCGGTGACCTTGCCGACACCGGGCAGCCGGCCCAGTGGCAACGCGGCGACGAAGGCATCGACCATCGATGGCTTGAGCACGAACAGTCCGTCCGGTTTGTTCCAGTCGCTGGCGATCTTGGCGAGGAATTTGTTGGGTGCGACGCCCGCCGATGCCGTCAGTGACAACTCTTCGCGAATGTCGGCGCGGATCGATTCGGCGATCGCGGTGGCACTGCCGAGGTCGTGCCTGGGCACGGTGACGTCGAGATAGGCTTCGTCCAGCGACAACGGCTCGATCAGGTCGGTGTGGCGGGCGAAGATTTCGCGCACGTGCTGCGACACCGCCTTGTAGCGGGTGAAATCGGGCGGCACGAAGACTGCATCGGGACAGAGGCGTTCGGCGCGCACCGCCGGCATCGCCGAGCGCACGCCGAACTTGCGCGCTTCATAGCTCGCCGCGCACACCACCGAGCGGCTGCCGCGCCAGGCGACCACGACAGGACGCCCGCGTAGTGCGGGATCGTCGCGCTGTTCCACCGACGCGTAGAACGCGTCCATGTCGACGTGGATGATCTTGCGCGTTGTTGCCACGGGGGCATTATCGCCCGGCTGCGCGCCTTTAGCGGTTATCCGCAGTGGTCGACACGCCGTGAACCCATCCATGGGGGCTCGACTCGGCATCCATGCCTCGTATGGTCGGCCACTGCGGACGAACCGCACGGCGCCGCCGGTGGTTGCTTTCAAGCCCCCGAGAAGCAACAACACGCGCGCTCAGTGGGTGGCCAGTCCGGTAAGCGGGCGTTGCGCGTCATGGATGACGCGCACGAGCCTACATGGACGTATTCACGGCGTCCCGCGCACCGGATCTGGCTTCCCACTGAGGCAGCGCGTGCTTGAATCAGGCCAATCCCGTGACCGAATACAGCGCGATCACCACGAACACCGCGAAGGTCTTCACCAGCGTGATCGCGAAAATGTCCTTGTACGACTGGCGATGGTTGAGTCCGGTCACCGCCAGCAGCGTGATCACCGCGCCATTGTGCGGAAGCGTGTCCATGCCGCCCGACGCCATCGCTGCGACGCGGTGCAGGACTTCCATCGGAATGCCGGCCGCCTGCGCGTTGGTGATGAAGGTGTCCGCCATCGCCGCCAGCGCGATGCTCATCCCGCCGGAGGCCGAGCCGGTGATGCCGGCGAGTGCGGTCACCGTGACCGCCTCGTTCACCAGCGGATGCGGGATCGCCTTCAAGGCGTTGGCGACCACCAGGAAGCCGGGCAGGGCGGCGATCACCGCACCAAAACCATATTCGCTGGCAGTGTTCATCGCCGACAGCATCGCGCCGCCGACCGCGGCCTTGCTGCCTTCGGCCAATTGCTTCATGACGTCGCGCCAGGCGAATGCCAGCACGCAGAGGATGCCGAGCAGCAAGGCGCCTTCGACCGCCCAGATCGCCGCGATCTTCGAGACTTCCTGCACCACCGGCGCCTGCTTGCCGATCACAGCGGGCACGAAGCTGGTGGATGCGCCGTACCAGGCCGGGATCGCCGAACTCAACCACTTGTTGGAGACACCGACAAGGATGAGCGGCAGGATCGCGATCAACGGATGCGCGAGTTTCTCGCCGGTGAACGGCGCAGGTTCGTTGCGCAGTTGCGCGGGATCGCCATAGCCTTCGCCCGCACGCAGGGCGCTGCGCCGGCGCCATTCCAGATATGCCATGCCGATCACGAAGATGCAGATCGATCCGGCCACGCCCAGCCACGGCGCGGCCCAGGTGTTGGTCTTGAAGAAGGTGGTGGGGATGATGTTCTGGATCTGCGGCGTGCCGGGCAGGGCGTCCATGGTGAAGGTGAACGCGCCGAGTGCGATCGTGCCGGGGATCAATCGCTTGGGGATGTTGCCCTGGCGGAACAGCTCGGCCGCGAACGGATACACGGCGAACACCACGACGAACAGCGACACCCCGCCATAGGTGAGGAGCGCGCAGACCAGCACGATCGCGAGCATGGCGCGGCTGGCGCCGACCACGCGGATGGTGGCGGAGACGATCGCACGCGAGAAACCGGAAATTTCGATCAGCTTGCCGAACACGGCACCCAGCAGGAACACCGGGAAATAGTTCTTGAGGAAGCCGACCATCTTGTCCATGAACAGGCCGCTGAACATCGGTGCGACCAGCGCGGGATCGGTCAACAGCACGGCCAGCAGGGCCGCGATCGGCGCGAACAGGATCACGCTGTAGCCGCGATAGGCCACGAACATCAGGAAGCACAGCGCGGCCAGCACGATCAGGAACGCCATCGGGACATCCGGCAAGGAAACGTCCGTGGAGTGTGCGCAGTCACGCCCCGATGCGCCCTTGTCCGAAGGTACGATGTGGCCGGCGCCGGCTTCCGCCTAGGCTGCATGCCATATCGGGGGAATCCGCTCCCGGCTGTCATCAGCGAGAGGAACACATCCATGCGCCGCACCCATCGTCACGCTCCACTTTGCCTTGCCATCGCGCTGGGATTGGCCGGCACGACCGCCTACGCCCAGGATGCCGCCGGGCAGCAGGCGCAAGCCGCCCCGCAAGCGCAGGCCGGCGACAAGAAGAGCGGCGAGCTCGACCAGATCGTGGTGACCGCGCGTCGCGTCAAGGAATCGATCCAGAAGGTCCCGGTCGCCGTCAGTGCCTTCAACGAAGACGCCTTGAAGGACATGCAGGCCACCGACATTTCCGGGCTGCAGGGCGCGGTGCCCAACATGAACATCGTGCAGGGCCGTGGTTCCTCCAACAGCGTCAACGTCTTCATTCGCGGCATCGGCCAGCCGGATGCGTTGCAGAGCTTCGATCCCGGCGTCGGCATGTATGTCGACGACGTCTACTACTCGCGCATCAACGGCGCGCTGTTCACCCTGTTCGACGTCGGCCAGGTCGAAGTGCTGCGCGGCCCGCAGGGCACGCTGTATGGCAAGAACTCCACCGGCGGTGCGATCAAGCTGACCACCAAGGACCCCTTCAACGACGACGGCGGCGCGGTGGAACTGACTGCAGGCGACTATCGTCGCGCCGAAGGACGCTTCTACCTCGGCGGCAAGCTCAACGACATGGTGGCGGGCAGCATTGCCGGTGCCTGGACCACCAATGGCGGCGACGTGCGTGATGCCGTCAGCGGCAAGCACTACAACACCGACGATACCCGGGCCGTGCGCGGCAAGCTGGCGTTCCGCCCGAGCGAGAACTTCAATGCCACGTTCTCGCTGGATTACACCCGCCAGAGCAATGCGATCACGCTCGGCTATCCGACCGCGCCGCTGTATGCCACCGACCTCGTGCTCGGCCAGTACCTGCTGCAGCCGGCGCCGACCGGCGATTACGACTTCAAGGGCCGTACCTCGTTCGGCCCGGGACAGAACCAGCAGCTGACCCACAAGGGCGCATCGCTGAACATGGAGTGGCAGCTCGGTTCGGCGTGGACGTTCAAGAGCATCAGCGCCTGGCGCAAGCTCGTGACCAAGTCCTTCATCGACATCGATGCATCGCAGTACCAGCTTGGCGACGTGCTGGTGGCGCTCAACCAGCAGCAATGGAGCCAGGAATTCCAGCTGCAGTTCCGCGGCGAGCGCACCCAGGCAATCTTCGGCGCCTACATGCTCGACGAAAAGGTGCCGTCGCACCAGGAAGCGTACGCCAACGATTTCATTCGTTTCCTCGGGTCGCCGGTCAAGTTCCTGCGGACCATCGACGACGACCTGCACACCAAGAGCTATGCAGTCTTCGGCCAGGCGAGCTGGACGCTGGCGCCGACATGGACGCTGGCCACCGGTCTGCGCTACACGCATGAAACCAAGGATTATTTCCGTACCACCACGACCTATTGGGGCGCGCCGCTGGCGGCGCTGGGCAGCACCTTCGCCTTCAACGACAGCGCCAGCTGGAGTGCGTTGACGCCGTCGGTCAGCCTGCAGAAGGCCTTCGGCAAGAATGCGATGGCTTATCTTTCGGCCAATCGCGGCTTCAAGTCGGGCGGTTTCAACGGTCGCGCCAATTCCGCGGCGGAAGTCAGCACCTTCAATCCCGAATACGTGTGGACGTATGAAATGGGCCTGAAGATGCAGTCGGCCGACAACCGCATGCGCGGCAACATCGCGCTGTTCCACAGTGATTACCGCGATTTCCAGGCCCGCGTTTCGGAAGTCACCAATCCCGGCGCGCTGATCCCCAACTTCAGTTTCCCGGTCCTCAACGCCGCCAAGCTGAAGATGGACGGCATCGAATTCGAAGGCATCGCCAAGCTTGGCGAATCGACCACCTTGTCGACACAGCTGGGCTGGATGCGCGCGCGTTACGCCGAGTTCAACGATCCGCGCGTGGCGGTCGATCCTACGCTCGCCAGTCTCCATGACCACGTGCCGTTCTCGCCCAAGCTCACCGGAAGGGTGGCCCTGCAGCATGGCTTCTCGCTGGGCGACAGCGGCATGTTCACCCTGGGCGGCGATGCGTCCTATCGCAGCGAGACCTGGTTGTCGGTCGACAACCGCCCGGGCCTGCGCCAGGGCGCATACACGCTGGTCGGCCTGTTCGGCGTATGGGATTCGCCGACGCTCAAGTGGCAGGTGCGTGGTGGCGTCCGCAATCTCACCAATGTCACCTACAAGACCGAGGGCCAGGAGTTCACCAGCGTCGGCAACATCCAGACCGCCTACTTCGGCTGGCCGCGCAACTACTACCTGAGCCTGCGCTACAACTTCTGAGGGAGGTGCTGTCGGCCCGACGCGATGCGGTGGATGCCCGCATCGTGATCGGGTCCGGCATGCGCTTTCGCGGCGCAAGCCCTATCCTCGACGGATGAACGCGCCACCAGTCCCATTTGCCAGCAGGGAGTCCGCATGGGCTTGAGCGGTGCATGGGTCGCGCTGGTGGCGTTGGCGTGGCTGGCCTTCATTTTCGCCGCCGCGTTGTTCGCCGATCGCCGGCCGGCATTGCTGTCCCGGCACTGGGGCTGGATCTACGCGCTGTCGCTGGCGGTGTATTGCACGTCGTGGACGTTCTTCGGCACCGTCACCCAGGCCACGCGTTACCAGTGGCCGCTGCCGCCGACCTTCGTCGGAACGATCCTGTTGTATGCCCTGGCCGGCACCGCGATGATCGGGCTGGTGCGTCGCGCCCGCGAAGTGCATGCCGGTTCGATTGCCGACTTCATTGCCGGTCGCCTCGGCCGCGATCCGCGCCTCGCCGCGATCGTCACCCTGGTCGCGATCCTCGGCCTGATTCCCTACATCGCGCTGCAACTCAAGGCAGTGGCGATGGGCTATGGACTGCTCACCCATGGCATCGGCGGAAAAGTCGATGCGGGCGGCGGGATCGATGTCGGCCTGGTCATCGCGCTGGTCATGGCGGTATTCACCATGTTGTTCGGCACCCGCGATGCCGGTTGGCACAATCGTGGGCTGGTGTTCGCGATTGCGCTTGAATCGCTGTTCAAGTTGGCGGCGATGCTCGCGCTCGGGGTTTTCGTGGCGCGCCACCATTCCGATTTCACTGCCATCACGCCAGTGCAATCGCCACCGGATCGGCAAGGCTTCGCGCCGTTGGTGCTGCTCGGCGTGCTGGCGATGTTCACCTTGCCGCACCAGTTCCACGTCGGCGTGGTCGAATGCCGGCAGGAATCGCACCTGCGCACGGCGCGCTGGCTGTTCCCGTTGTACATGTTGCTGATCTCGCTGCCGCTGTTGCCGCTGGCGCGCATGGGGGGCGCGAAATTCGCAGGCAGCGTCAGCTCCGATCTCTACGTCATCGCCTTGCCGATGGCGCACGGCAATTCCGGCCTTGCACTGTTCGCCTATCTCGGCGGAATGGCCGCGGCGACCGGCATGGTGGTGATCAGCCTGCTCACCCTGAGCCTGATGATCGGCAACCACTGGCTGGCGCCCGCGTTGTTGCGCGGGGCATGGGCGCGCGGTGGTGGCGATCTGCGCGGACGCGTGTTGATGATGCGACGCATCGGCATCCTCATCATTGTTTTCCTGGCATGGGGATATGGCCGTGCCGTCGCCGGCGAAGTCGCGCTGGCCGATGTCGGCGCGGTGTCGTTCTCGGCATTGGCGACGCTCGCCCCGGCGATGGCGTTCGCGGTGTGGCAGCCGCAGATTCCGGCGCGTGCGGTGTCGGTCGGCATCATCGTCGGATTCCTCGCCTGGGCCTGGGCGATGCTGGTCCCGCTGCTTGGTGACGCCGGTTGGGTGTCGTCGGCGCTGGTGGAGCAGGGGCCGTTCGGTTTGCGCTGGCTTGCCCCGGATCACCTGCTGGCATTGACGGGTTGGGGACGGTTGGCGCGTGCGGTCGGCGTCAGCCTGCTGGCATCAACCGTCGTCACGCTTGCAGTTGCCTTCTGGTTGCCGCGGCAGCAACAGCGTGAGCGCGAACGTTTCGACGCAGCGACCCTACGCAATGCGGGCCTGCGCTTCCTCGGTCTGGAACGCATCAGCGCCTTGCTGGCCGATGCTCCAGCGAAAGGCGACGTGCCGCCGCAGGTTTCGGACGCGGTCGAGCGCGAACTGGCGGCATTGCTCGGCAGTGCCTCGGCGCGCCTGCTGCTGGATACCGCGCGGCGCAAGACCAGCGCCGAGCTCGATACCGTGGCGATGATCGTCGACCAGGCATCGAAGGATCTCAACTTCAACCAGCGCGTGCTGCAAGGCGCGCTGGAGAACATGAGCCAGGGCATCAGCGTGGTCGATGGCGAATTGAAGCTGGTGGCGTGGAATGCGCGTTACCAGGAATTGTTCGGGTACCCCGATGGTTTCCTCGAAGTCGGGGTGCCGGTGGAAACGTTGAGCCGCTGGGCGCTGGAACGGATGCATCCTTCCGCCGATCGCGAACGGGCCTTGCAGCGGCGCCTTGCCCACATGCGCGCCGGCACCCTGCACCTGTCGGAACGGGTGTTCCCGAACGGCAGCATCATCGAAATCCGCGGCAACCCGATGCCCGGCGGCGGTTTCGTCGCCACCTTCACCGATGTCACCGCGTTCCGTCGCGCCCAGAACGAATTGCAGGACATCAACGCCACGCTGGAACAGCGCGTCGACGAGCGTACGCATCTGCTGGATGCGGCGCGGCGCGAGGCCGAACGCGCCAACGATGCCAAGACGCGCTTCCTCACGGCAGTGGGGCACGACCTGTTGCAGCCATTGCATGCCGCGCAACTGTTCGCAGATGCCCTGACGCAGCAACTCGACGACATCGAGCACAAGCGCGTGGTCGGGCAGATCCATGGTGCGCTGGATTCCACCACCGATCTCCTGACCGGGTTGTTCGACATGTCGCGGCTGGAAGCGGGCGGTTTGGTTCCGGAACCGCGCACATTCCCGTTGTCGGAAGTGCTCGATCCATTGGCAGTCCAGTTCGCGGCGATGGCCCAGGCGAAAGGATTGCGTTTCCGCTATCGCCCGACGCGCGCCTGGGTGGACAGCGATCCACGGCTGTTGCGGCGGATCGTGCAGAACTTCCTTGCCAACGCAGTGCGTTACACCGCGCAGGGATCGTTGCTGCTGGGCGTTCGTCGCGTGGATGGCGGATTGCGGCTGGAGGTCCACGACACCGGTCCCGGGATCGCGCCCGAGCAACAGGCGATGATTTTCGAAGAGTTCCGCCGTGGCGAGAACGTGCCCGGACAGGGGCTGGGCCTTGGCTTGGCGATTGCCGACCGCCTGGCGAAATTGCTGGATTCGCATATCGACCTGCGCAGCCGGATCGCACGTGGCAGCGTGTTCTCGCTGGATATTCCGCAGGCCGAGACACCGGCGGCGATCAAGCCCACGACGCAGCGCCAATCGGGCGGCGTGCGCATCCTTGCCGTCGACAACGATCCGCAGGCACTGTCTGCGCTGGAGTTGCTGTTGCGCGGCTGGGGTTACGAGGTGGCGACTGCGACGGACCTGTCGTCCACAGTGGCTGGCATGGAAACAGGCGAAGCAGATGCCTGGCTATTCGATTACCACCTCGATAACGGGCTCACGGGCGTCGCCTTGCATGGCGAATTGGCGCAACGTTTCGGTGCGCGCCCGACGTTGATCCTCAGTGCGGATGATGGCGGCGCGACCCGTCGCGATGTGCTCGAACACGGGCTCACGCTGTTGCGGAAGCCCTTGCGCCCATTGGCGTTGAAATCGGTGCTCGACCGCGTGCTGGCGTCGGCGGTGCGCGTGGCTTAAACCAGCGGCACGTGGCGGCTGGGATCGCCGAGTTCCAACTCGCGCAGCACCACGCCGGCCTGGGTGCGATTGCGCACGCCGAGGCGTTCGAAGATCGCGGTGACGTGTGCCTTCACCGTGCGTTCCTGGATGTCGAGGCGATCGGCGATCTGCTTGTTGAGCAGGCCTTCGGCGACCATCTGCAATACGCGGAACTGTTGCGGTGACAGGCTGGCAAGGCGCGAGGCGAGGGCGCGATCATCGGGCGATGAGTGCGCATGATCGACCGCAGCGCGCAGGCTGTCGGGCAGCCAGCGTTCGCAGGCCAGCACGGCACGGATCGCGGCGTGCAGTTCGTCGAGGCCGGAGACTTTCGGCAGGAACCCGGCGGCGCCGTGGTCGAGGGCGCGCCGGACCACTCGGGGGTCGTCATTGGCGGACACCACGATCACTGCGACGTGCGGATATTGCGCACGGATCGCCGCCAACCCCGTCAGTCCATGGTTGCCCGGCATGTGGATGTCGAGCAGCACCAGATCGATGTCGGGATGTGCATCCAGGGCAGCCAGTGCAGCGTCGAGGGAATCGGCTTCATGCATGCGCATGTCGGCCACGGCATCGGCGGCGACCTGTTTCAGGGCCGCGCGGAACAGCGGGTGGTCGTCGGCGATCAACACGGTGGGCATCGCGTCCAGCCTATCAGCTGCGAGCACATGCCGCCTTGCACCAAAGTACGATGCGGCCCATGGCTGGAGGGGCTATCGTCGTTGCATGAGACCGTTCATCCTCCTGCTTTCCGCACTCGTGTCGGCTGGTTCAGCTTTCGCCGCCGCGCGCCCGAAACACGCCGCCAGGAACACCATGGACGCTGCGCACGTCACCATCACCGAACATCGCAATGGCGACGATTTGCTGACCGCCGGCCTAGGGCTCGACGGCCTGCGCGCGATGACGCCACCCGCGTTCGCCGATGCCACCCATCCCACGGCAAGCGAACGTCGCCGTCGCGCGATCTGGGCGAACTGGCGCGGCATCGCCGATCTCTCGCCCAATGGCGGTTACGGCACGGTCTATGGCAGCACCGCCAGCGTGCCCGGTCGTGAATATTCGGCGCTGCTGACGTTGCCGGGCGCGCACGCACCGCATCGCGTGGTGCTGCAGCTGCCGGATGCCTTCGACACCCGCAAGCGCTGCGTGGTGGTGTCGGTCGCTTCGGGTTCGCGCGGCGTCTATGGGGCGATGGCGGTCGGTGCGGCCTGGGGCCTGCCCAAGGGTTGCGCGGTCGTCCACACCGACAAGGCCGCGGGCACCGACTATTTCGATATCGATGCCAACGAAGGCGCCGATGCCGCCGGCGAACGCGTTGCCGCCGACAAGGCCGATGCGTTCAAGCCGCAACTCGCCACCGGCGCGAGCGGCGTCGCTTTCAAGCACGCGCATTCCGGCGACAATCCGGAAGCCGATTGGGGCCGTCACGTGAAGCAGGCGGCGGAATTCGCCCTGCACATGCTCGACAAGGCCTATCCCGCGCAGGCGCCATTCACTCCGCAGAACACGAAGATCATTGCGACCGGCATTTCCAATGGCGGTGGCGCGGTGTTGCGCGCGGCCGAGCTCGAGGGCGGCTGGTTGTCCGGAGTCGTCGCCGGCGAACCGAACGTGTATGCCGAAGGTGGGCGTCCGCTGTACGACTTCGCGACCGAAGCGGCATTGCTGATGCCATGTGCCTTGCTCGACATGCCGGCCGACGCGTTGCCGCAGCCGCCGTTGCGCGCGCAGATGGAGCCGTTGTGGACGCAGCGTTGCGCAAGCCTCAAGCAACTCGGCCTGGTCGAAGGCGAAACCGTCGCGCAGCAGGCAGCATCCGCGCACGCACAGTTGCGTGCGAAGGGGTGGACGGATGAGGCTTTGCACGGCGGCACGGCATCGGTCGGTTTCGACCTGTGGCGCGCGGTTGCGGTGGCCTATGCGTCGGCCTATGGGCGTTATCGCGCCGGCGAGCATCCCTGTGGATTCAACTATTCGGCGATCGGCACCGATCTCAAACCGCGCCCGACCACGCCAGCCGAACGCGCGACGTGGTGGAGCGATGGCAGCGGCATTCCGCCCGGCAACGCGATCGGCCTGATCGATCCGAAAATGGCGCCTCCGGATTTCACCTTGGCGGGTGAACGCTGCCTGCGCGCGTTGTGGACCGACCAAGGTGCGGATGCCAAGCGCGTGCGTGACGGCATCGCCGCGACGCATGCCAAGGTGCCGCAGAAAGGCTTCCCGATCCTGGTGATCCATGGCAGCGACGACGGCCTGGTGCCGCCGGCCTTCAGCAGTGCGCCGTGGGTTGCGGCGTCGCGTGCCGCCGGTCGCCCGGTGGCCTACTGGACGGTCGGCAAGGCCGAACATTTCGACGCCTTCCTTGCGTTCCCGTCATACGCGCAACGTTTCGTGCCGCTGTTGCCGTATATGTACGAGGGGCTGGACCGCGTGTGGGCCCAGATCGAAGGCCACGCGGCCATCGCCACCACGGATGTCCGCATCGATGCCAGGCCGCGCGGTGATGCTGCATTGAACCGCGACGATCTCCGCCTGCCGAACTGATTTGCCGTCCAGCCTGCAGATCTGGCAGTCTGGTGGCATGGACACACCCGATCCCGGCAGACCGAAACGCTTTTCCATGCTGCGCGAGTTCCGGCTCGCCGACTGGTTCACGCTCGGCAATGCGTTCTGCGGCACCGGCGCGATCTTCGCGGCGATGCGCTTCCTGCAGGACGACGTCACCGGCGACTTGCTGGTCGGCATGGCGTTGATTCCGCTGGCCTTCATCTTCGATGCACTGGATGGCCGCATCGCGCGTTGGCGCAAGGTCGCCTCCACGCTCGGTCGCGAACTCGATTCGCTGGCCGACGTGATTTCCTTCGGCGTCGCACCGGCGGCGCTGGCCTACGCCTGCGGCATGCAAGGGCTGTGGGACTGGGTCGTGCTCAGTTTCTTCGTCGGTTGCGGCGTCAGCCGCCTCGCGCGTTACAACGTCACCGCCGAACAATTGACCGGCGCCGAAGGCAAGGTCAAGTATTTCGAGGGCACGCCGATCCCGACCAGCCTGCTGCTGGTGGTCGTGCTCGCGATCGCGGTGTGGCAGGACCACATCGGCCAGGACCTGTGGGGCGGGGTGGTGATGCTCGGTCGCTGGCAGCTGCATCCGCTGGTGTTGATGTTCGCGCTGTCGGGCTCGCTGATGATCAGCACGATTCGCATTCCCAAGCCCTGAAGCAGGCAAACGGACGCATCATCGCTGCGTGCTAGCATCGTCCCATTCCACTCGGACGACATCGCATGAACTCGCCCTGGCCCGCGGATTTCGAGCAGCTTTCGCGTCAGTACTGGACGGCCTGGAACGAGATGATGCGCAACAGCGGCGCGGCTGCATCGCCCTTTGGCGCGGCCCCCGCATCACCGTTCGGATTCGGTTCGGGGATGCCGGGAATGCAGGGTTTCGGCATGCCCGGATTCGCCATGCCGGGGATGCCCGGCATGATGGGCGGCGCGATGCCCGGCATGGGCGGCGCACCCGCCGGCTGGCGCGAGGCGATGGCGTTCTGGAACAACGCGGCGATGGGCGTGCCCGATCAGGGCGTGCGCAATGTCGCCGATCGCATGAACGCGCAGGCCAGCACGTGGTGGAGTGAAATGCAGAAGATGGCGGCGCAACTCGCGTCGCAGAACGCCGATGCCGCGGGGATCGCCAACCAATGGCGGCAGGTGATGGAAGGACAGGGCAACCAGGCCGTGCTCGACATGTTCAAGGGCCTGCAGGGCGCGGAATCGCACAGCCTGGAAGCGTGGTACGACGCCGCGCGCCCGTGGCTTGATGCCTGGCGCCGCGAAACGCACAGCTGGCTCGGCATGCCGGCATTCGGGTTGACGCGCGAGCACCAGGAACGCATCCAGTCGCTGATGCAGTCGCAGGTCGAATACCAGGATCGTCTCTCGGCCTACAACGCGCTGCTGCTGAAGGCCAGCCAGGACGCGGTCGGCGTGTTCGAGGAGCTGTTGAAGAAGCACGAGGAACCCGGCAAGCAACTCACCACCGCGCGTGCATTGTTCAATGTCTGGGTCGATGCCGCCGAGCAGTCCTATGCGGAGATCGCGCTTTCGGAAGAATTCCGCCGCGTGTATGGCGAGATGGTCAATGCGCAGATGCGCCTGCGCCAGCAGGTCCAGCGCGAGATCGAACAGATGTGCTCGGTGTTCGGCCTGCCGACGCGCACCGAAATCGATGCCGCCCATCGCAAGATCGCCGAGCTCGAGCGCATGCTGCGCCGCCAGTCGGCGGGATCGAAGCCATCTGACGCGGCGCCCGCCGCGCGCAAGCCCGCGGCACGCAAGAAGACGGCATCGACCGCCAAGACCACCGGCAGCAAACGTCCACGGAGCCGCTGACATGGCCGCAGCAGACGCGAACAGGACGAGCCCGCTCAACTTCACGCCCGAAGCGCTGGTGGAGGAAACCATCGGCATGCAGTCCAAGCTCGGCGCCGGGCTGGAGACGTTGCGCGATGTCGGTGATTACGACTACGGCGCGACCGAACGCGAGGAGGTGTGGCGCGACGGCAAGACCGTGCTCTACCGCTTTCATCCGAAAAAGCAGGCGCTGGTGCGTACGCCGATCCTGGTCTGCTATGCACTGGTCAATCGTCCCTACATGATCGACCTGCAGGACGACCGCTCGCTGGTGAAGGGATTGCTGGAGCGCGGGCAGGACGTCTACGTCATCGACTGGGGCTATACGGATCGTTCCGATCGCTACCTCACGCTCGAGGATTACATCGAGCGATTCCTCGGCGGCGCCGTCGATTTCCTCCGTGAAAAACACGGCGTCCACGGCATCAACCTGCTCGGCGTCTGCCAGGGCGGCGCGTTCTCGCTGTGCTATGCCTCGCTGCATCCGGAGAAGGTCCGCAACCTGATTACCATGGTGACGCCGGTCGATTTCCAGACGCCGGACAACATGCTGTCGAACTGGACGCAGGGTCTCGATGTCGACCTCTTCATCGACACCCTCGGCAACGTCCCCGCAGACCTGATGAACTATTCCTACCTGATGCTGAAGCCGTTCCGGCTCAACATGCAGAAGTACGTCGGACTGGTCGACATTCTCGACAACAAGAAGGCGCTCGAGGATTTCCTGCGCATGGAGAAATGGATCTTCGATTCGCCGGACCAGGCCGGCGAGACCTTCCGCCAGTTCATCAAGCAGTTCTACCAGGGCAACGGATTCGTCAACGGAGGCATCACCATCGGCGATCGCGAGGTCGATCTCGGCTTCATCGACATGCCGGTGCTGAACATCTACGCCGAACAGGACCATCTGGTGCCGCCGGACGCCTCGAAGGCGCTGAAGGGACTGGTCGGTACCGACGACTACACCGAACTCAGTTTCCGCGGCGGTCACATCGGCATCTATGTCTCGAGCCGTGCCCAGCACGAAGTGCCGGAAACCATCCACACCTGGCTGGTGCGGCGCTCGCGTTGAGCAACTGAATCGTGATGCCGATGCATCCGTTGTCGCGCCGCCTGTTGCAGCTGCTCGGTGCCGTCTGGACCTTGCCGAACAGTCTGGTCGGCATGCTGCTGGGCGTGGTCGCATTGCCGTTCGGCGCGAAACCGCGCTGGCGAAGCAATGATCTTGCAGTGGTGTTCCAGCACTGGCCGTGGGGGCCGGGCGGGGCGATCACCTTCGGAAACGTCATCCTCCACACCGGCGACACGCTCGACTGTCCCTGCGTCACCTACGCACAGCGCGCCGGTCTCGCCCAGACGCCACCCATCGTGCTCGGCGACCACGAACGCGCGCATGTCTATCAGTACATGGTGCTGGGGGTGCTGTTCCTGCCGTTGTACCTGTTATGCGGCGGGGTCAGCCATCGCAACCGTTTCGAGCAGGCGGCGGATCGCTACGCGATGACCGGGCGCGGCTGGTGGCCGTTCTAGCCGCCCAGCCACTCGATCCCGTCGATTCGTTCGATCCCCAGTCCCGGACCATCGCCCAGCACGATCCGTGACTCGTCGAAAAGCGTGGTGCCGTGCACCGGGTTGCGGGTGCATAGCGACGGGCCGTCGAGATCGATCTTGGTGATGGTGGCCGAGCGCGCCACCGCGACGTGCGCGGCCGCGGTGACCCCGATCGGGCTTTCCAGCATGCAGCCAATCATGCATTCGGCGCCGAGGACGCTGGCGATGTCGGCCATCTTCAGCGCGTTGGAAATGCCGCCGGCCTTCATCAGCTTGATGTTGATGATGTCGGCGGCGCGCGCGCGGATCAGGTCGATCGTCTCCCGGGGGCCGAACGCGCTTTCATCGGCCATTACCGGCGTGTTTACGTTCGCGGTGACTTCGCCAAGGCCGTCGATGTCGTGCGCCTTGACCGGTTGCTCCACCAGTTCCATGCGGACGCCGGCATCTTCCAGCGTGCGGATGGCGTGGATCGCCTCGCGCGCCGTCCAGCCCTGGTTGGCGTCGAGCCGCAGCAGGGCGCGGCCAGCCACGGCATCGTGCACCGCGCGCATGCGCTCGATGTCGGTGGCCATGTCCTTGCCGACTTTCACCTTGAGCGATGTGAAGCCGCGAGCGATGGCATCGAGGCTGTCGGCGACCATCTTGTCGATGTTGTCGACGCTGATGGTGATGTCGGTCTCGAGCCGGGGATCGCCACCACCCAGGAGTTGGTAGAGCGGTGCGCCATGCAACCGGCCCCACAAATCGTGCAGGGCGATTTCCGCCGCGGCCTTGGCGCTGGTATTGCGTTGCAACGCCGATTGCACGGTGGCGATGAGTACATTGAGCTGCGCGATGTCGCCACCAACCAGGCGCGGGCCGATATACGTGCGCAGGGCGTCGATGATCGATCCATGGGTATCGCCGGTGATCGCCGCCGTCGCCGGCGCGCTGCCGTAGCCGACATGGCCGTCGTCGGTTTCCAGCGCGAACACCACGTCCTCGACCTGTTCCACCGTGCGCAACGCGGTCTTGAAGGGCGTCTTCAATGGGATGCGCAGCATCCCCAGGCGAAAGGACTGGATCTTCATGGCATGCATCGATCGTGACGATTCCCGAAGCATACAAACAAATCGCGCCAACAAAAGACCCCGGATCCTTGCGAATCCGGGGCCGTTGTTGGTGGAGATGGCGGGAATCGAACCCGCGTCCGAAGGCGCTAACTAGGCTCCACACCACTCCACGCAGGAAGGGCAAGATGCTGATATATATAGATTTATCCCCACATCACCCCATAGTTGCCCACACTAGGATTTCCGTATAGAGTCCGTACGGAACGGAGTGCCGTCATTCGTAGCGGCCCCGGAGGCGTACGGAAAAATACGGAAATGGCCCGCGAGCAGATCGACAAATCGACCGTCCGAAACAAGCTGCAGCCACGCAGGGAGCCCTATTGGGGCGCACCAGTGGAGCGTGGCCTATTCGTTGGATTCCGCCGACTGGAGATGGGCGGCAATTGGATCGCCAGGTACCGCAACGATGAGGGGAAGCAGGTCTACCAGTCGCTAGGCCCGGTGACGGCAGAGAACGACTACGAGGCCGCCAAACGCGATGCAAGGCGCTGGAAGCGCATCGTGGAGGCCGGAGTGCAGACCGACCGACCGTTGACCGTGGCGGACGTCTGCAGGGACTACACCAAGGCGATTGAGGCCGAGGGAAGGAAGCGCACGGCCATCGACGCCCGTAAGCGGTTTGACCGAATCGTCTACGACGACGTGATCGGGAAGATCAGGGCAGACAAACTGACCCAGCGGCAGCTAGAGGCATGGATGGCCCGCATGGAGGCCGGCGAGATGACCGGCCGGAAGAGTGGCATCCCATCCAAGGCGACTTTCAACCGAAACCTGACGTCGCTGAAGGCGGCCCTGAACCGCGCCGTGAGCCGCAGGGAGATTCCGCAGGATCGTGCGGTCGAATGGAACGCGATCAAGCCCCACAAGGACGCTGACGGGCGCCGGGACGTCTATCTCGACAAGACCCAACGCGCGGCGTTCCTGGAGGCCGCTGAGGGCGATTTGCGCGACCTGCTGACTTGCATCGCCCTGACCGGTTGCAGGCCCGGTGATCCCGCTGCGATGCTGCGGAAGGACTATGACGGCCGCACGGTGAGCGTCACGTTCCGGACGAAGACCGGGCCGCGGACTATTCCGATATCACCGGCAGCGAAGGTGCTGTTCGAACGGCTGGCGAAAGGCAAGCTACCGAAGGCTCACATGTTCACCGATGGCGGGACGCCATGGACTGCTCAGGCTTGGGCGCCAAGGGTGAAGGCTGCGGTGGCGATCGCCAAGCTGCCCTCTGAAACCGTCGCCTATGCGCTGCGGCATAGCTGGATCACTGACGCCATCGTCGGTGGCATGGACGTGGTGACTGTGGCCAAGCTGACGGGCACGTCGTTGGAGATGATCAACAAAACGTACGGGCACCTTGTCCAAGGTGCTGCACGCGACAAGCTGGCCAAATTGCAGTTTGTCTGAAGCGGCGCGACCGGGTGCTGATACACCCGGTCACGCCTTCCACAACCGTCTGAAAGGAGACGAGCATGGCAACTACGGATGTTATCCAATTCCCACTCAAGCACGGCCCGCTGACTGAGCGCGAGAGCGCAACTCAAGCGGTGCAGCAGGCGGCAGAGAACGTATTTGGTCGGCGTATGGATGCCGAACGTGCTAACCGGATGGCTGAACTGCTCATGCAGCTCAAGCGCAGGCTGGAGCAGCGGGAGCAAGACGCATGAGTGCCGACATCATTCAATTTCCGTTTGCGAAGCGGCGCGGTATAAAGATAAATCAGGACAATGTCGATTTTCTCGTTGCGACCATCGAGGCCCAGATGCGTTCTCCGAATCAGTACGAAGGAGAATTCGATCCTCGACGTGAACTCAGCGCAGAAATGAAGATCCTCCTTGCGGATCTTGGCCGAAGCCTTGCGGCTAAGATTGAAGCGAGGAAGAAGAAATGAGTGGCGCCAAGAAGCCAAACAAGAGTGCGGTTGCCCGCGTCAACAAGGCTCCACGCGAAGTTAGGCCTACATGGGAGCTATCGGAGACTGAGAAAGATCGGTTTATCAGGACGCATCATCTCGATCGACTGTTCAAGCGGCTCCACCCGAATGTGCACCCAGATGACAGAGAAATCCTGTTCAACGGTATGGCAGCGGCTGAAAGCTTTCACGAACTATCGAAGATCATCGATTCCCTGTATTGGGATGATTCCAGTGATGATCTTCGAGATGAACTGGAATCTGTGAGGGTAGGATTTGAACTGGCGCTGCAGGCGCTAGATCGTGCGCTGGATGACCGCGCAATTGAGTTGGATCGTCCAAGGCTGGCCGGTTTGAAAAGGGCAGAGAATGATCCGAAGGCAAAAGCTATGCATGAAATTCGGCGTGAATGGGAGAACCGTCAGCAGCCTGGCCGAGGATTCGCCAAGGAAATGGCATTCAAGTATCAGCAGGAAGGTGTTGATTTATCGGAGGGAGGGATTAAGAACGCCATTTCAAGATGGCGCCGCGAATCGTCATCCAACTAGCAAAATGTCATCGTGCTAGCTGGATGACGAAATTGTGTGAATCCAGCTATTCAATAGGTGCCGACCCCACACAAGCCCGTGTGGTAGAGGATCGGCCAATATGGAAAACACCAGCCTTCGGGAATATGGTGCCTTCATCCCAGAATGCGAAAAGCGCGGGATCAGTGAGAGTCGCGCATACGAGTTGGTGCAAGCTGGCTTGCTCGAAACCTTCACGATTGCGAGGAAGCGATTCGTCTACCTCGATAGCCTGCTGACGCTTCCTCAGCGCGCGGCAGAGTTCAAGCGGGAGAAGGCCGCATGAAGGGTCTTCTTCTCTCCCAGCCGCTGCTCAACAAACTCGCCAAGACCCCGGAAGGGAAAGCTGAGCTCAACAAGAGGCTCAGGGAAGGCAAGAGGCTGCGCGACAACATGGTCAGCGAGCATGAAAAGGGGCTGGCCAAACTGAATGCTCTGCTGAATCGCATCCAGATCGCGCTGGGGGAGGTGGAAGCATGAAGCCCACATTCCAGCCATCCAGCGAATCCCTGCGCTTGACGTTGCCCGAGATCGGGGATCGTCTTGCGGCGCAGCTCGTCGAGCTCCACAAGCGCCCTGACGCATCCAAGGCCGAAATGCTGGCGATCGCCCTAGATGGCGCCAGACGCCATGTGCTGGCCTATCGCGAGAGCCTGGTGACCGCAGCAGAACCCGTCGATCGCCCGACCGTCTGACGCGCTGGGGAGCGACCAATGGCTAGTTACCAGGCTGAGCCGGGTGGGCTTGGCGACAAGTTCCGCCTGCTTTACACCGTGGCATGCGATGAGCGTGCGAGTCGGTCACACGTCGCCGTCATGGGCGTGCTGCTGTGGCGATTCAATCGCGACCATGGCTGCTGCTGGCCTTCAGTGGATTCCATGGCGGTCGATGGGGGGCTGGATGAGAGGACTGTGCAGCGTGCGATCGATGCTCTTGAGGAATGGGGCTATCTCCATGTCAATCGCCAGCGCGGAAAACTCAACCGCTATGTCCCCCATTTTCAGGCTCAAAAGGCGCCTCAAAGGGACGGCATCCGTGCCGGGGGTTCAAGGGGTGAAAAGGGACGACATCCCCATCCCAAAGGGACGACATCCTCGTCCAAAAGGGACGACATCCAGATCCCAAAAGGGACGGCACGCACGCCACCCGAATACCTTAATGAATCGATTACTGAATCAGAAAAAGAAATAGGAAGTTCGAACAGCAACAGCTTTTTTTCTGGGAATAGGAATCAGGGAAACGGGGAGGCTAAAGGAGCTAACGGCAGCGACGTTAGCCAATGCCAATTTCCGAAGGGGTCACCAGAGAGTCAGGTGGTGACAAGCCTTGCTCAACTGCAAACCTTGATGGAGCTCAAAGATCTATCGAATACGGACGTTAGGGAACGGCTCGACAGGATTGAAGGCAACTACAGGTTTGCATGCCAGTACCTCGAGCAGATGGAAGACCTCAGGGCATTGGAGTTGATCCGGGCTCAGATGCCAGGAAGTAACCCTTGATGGCCGCCTGCCTAGAGGAAATGCTAGGGCAGGTGCTATCCGACTACCGAGCGGGGAAGGTCAGTCAGTCCAAGGCCGCCAAGGCGCTGAAGATCAGGAAGGCCAGGTTTGTTGAGCTGGCCAATACGAGCGACGTCACACGATGTCACGCAGCCATCGAGCAGATCGAGCGGCTGGTAGAGCCCGCGGTCCGGATGCAGGACTACAGGCGCCGGTTCAATGGCAGCTTCCCTGAGTGCGATGTCCGCAACGTGCGTCAGGAGAACCGACCTGGGCTGAGCCTAGATCCGATGTTCCGATGTCATCCGCCCGCACCGGTGCGGGTGTACGAGGGTGACGAGGCAGCACGAATCGTGGCTGAAATGAAGTCGGGAACCAATGAGGATTCGACATGCTAGGTTGGAAGATGGAACAGATGCTCGCTCCCCAGCACATCATCCCGCGCAGCTGCCCGCGTGGTAGGCAGCAGCCAACATATGGCCGGGGGGAGGGTCAAAAGTCTCGAGACGATCGACGTCGCGATACGCGTCCCCTCTCATGCGCGTTTTTTTTCTGGTTTGAGAGATTCAAATTCAGCAAATGACCCGCATTCGGCCTAGAACCAAGGTGGCTGAGGGTTTTTGAGCAAAAACAGAATTCAAATGGACCGCCTTGGTCCATATCCGATTTCTCGTATTTCCGGGCTTCGGGACCTCTCCGCGTGTGGGATGCCGCGTGATGGGGCTGATGTCGCAGATGTTGGCCAGGGGGAACTTGGTGCAACGCACAGGGCAGACGAGGTCGGTCCACACCAATCCACAAGGGAAGATCATGAGTATTGAAACCGTACTGAAGTCGCTCGAGAAGATCGGCGAAAACCAGGATGCATTGAAAGCCAGCCATGCCGAGTTTGCCGATCGTCTGCTCTCGCTGGAACAGCGTGGTGGCCTCGCTTTCACTCCGATGGAGTTCGACAAGGCCAGTCCGCTCGCGAAGGTGAGCGAAGATGCCGGGGTTATCGCTGTCCGCAATCGCACGTCCAAGTCCGCGACTGTCGCCATCGATACTGACCTGCGTGCCCTGTTCAAGTCGGTCACCGGCGACACGGGTGCCGAGCAATGGGACGTGAACCCGCAGCGATATACGGGCCAGATTGGTGCCGATCCGCGCCGGGTGCTGAGCCTGTTCGATGTCCTGCCGCGGCTGAAAGTCAACTCCAACGCGTTCGAGTTCCACAGGCTCGACAGCTACACGAACGCGGCGGCCTATCAGGCAACTGAGGGCTCTGCCAAGGCTGCAGGCGCAATGCCGACGAGCCTGTTGACCGCGCCGATCACCACCATCGCGCATTACTTCAAGGCATCGGAGCAGGTGCTGTCGGACGTCCCGGCGCTGCAAATGCAGATGGACAACCTGCTTCGCTATGGCGTGCTGGCGAAAGCCGAAAGCGAGCTTGTCGCAGGCAATACGGCGGGCAAGATCCAGGGTCTCTTGACCCAGGCGACGGCCTTCACCGCGACAGCAGGCGCGAAGCGGGCGGATGACATTGGCGAAGCCATGACGTCCCTGCGGATCTCTGGCTGGAATCCGGGCCTGGTCATCCTGCATCCGACTGACTGGCACATCATCCGCTCCGAGCGTTCCGCGACGGAAAAGCTCTATGTGGCGGGTGGCTGGGACAACCCGGCATCGCCGTCGATCTGGAACTCTCCGGTGTTGACGACCCCGAGCCTGGGCGCTGGAACCGCTTTGATCCTGGATCCGTCACAGTGCGCGATTCTGGATCGCCAGCAGGTGGTTGTGGAGGTCGGGCGCGATGGCGATGACTTCACCAAGAACCTGGTGACGATCCGCGGCGAAGCGCGGCTGGGATTCGCGGTTTTCAGTCCGAGTGCAGTGCTGAAGCTGGCGCTGAGCGATAGCTGATATAGGGCGGTAATAGCGCGGAGATGCTGCCCAAGGGGCCGTCATTCCCCTTTCCATACATCGACGCGGCTGGAATGGCACACCAGCGGAGCAACGTGCTGACGTCCCCCGGTAGGCAACTGCCGGGGGATTTTTGATTTTGAGGAGAGTGTGCAATGGCTAGCAGTAACCTCGGTCAGCTTACGTTGGACCTCGTCGCCAAGATCGCGGGCTTCACGGGCCCGTTGTCTCAAGCCGAGCGACAGATGAAGCAGCGCACGGACGCCATGAACAAGATGGCGTACGACTTTGGCCAGAGTATTGGCCGATCAATCAAGTCAGCTGCCCTTGAGTTCGTCGCATTCGCTGGCGTCACGGTTGGCGTTGGGGCAGCGCTGGAAAGCGTCCACGCAGCGATTGACCGTGCCGACAAGCTCAACGACTTCACGCAACGCCTGGGCGTCTCCGCTGAGCAGATGAGCGGATGGGGCTATGCCGCCAAGCAGACCGGGACGGACATTGACGCTCTCGGTGTCGGCTTCAAGAAGCTGCAGGCCGCGATGACGGACGGCCTCGACGCCAAGAGCGAGAAGGGACGCTTGTTCGCTGCGCTCGGGGTGTCGGTGACGGACGCATCCGGCAAGATGAAGAAGCTGGAGCAGATCGTCCCGGAGATCGCCGACAAGTTCAAAGGACTGACGGACGATGCATTGAAGACCAAGGTTGCGATGGACTTGTTCGGCAAGTCCGGCACCGACCTGATGGAGTTCCTGTCGTCTGGCTCTGGCGGCCTAAAGGACATGACGGATCGTGCCAAGGAGCTTGGCATCGTCATCGATCAGGAAACTGCCAGCGCGGCAGACAACTTCAACGACAAGTTGACCGACCTGCACGCAATTACACAGGGATGGGCTCAGATAGCAGCGGCAGACCTACTGCCGCTGCTTAACAGTTTCGCAGACCTGATGCTCGATGGTGCAAAGAAGACGGACGGCCTGAAAGACGCCACTAGCGGTGCAATCCAAGTTTTCACCTATTTGGTTGACATCATTAGTGCCGTCGCGAACGTAGCAAAACTCGCAGGCATAACTATCGCCGCAATGGGAGTAGGAATCGATAGGGCGGCAGAAGCTGTCGATCGGTTGAAGAACGCAGACTTTGCTGGCGCGCTCGCCGCTTACAAGGGAGTGATCGACAACGCGAAGCAGTACAAGAAGGAAGCAGACGACCTGCTCAATGCTCCGCTTGCCGGCGAAAAGATGCGGGCGAACATGGCTTCGCAGGCTGCCGCAAAGGCAGCTAAGCGGGCGTCTATCGACCCGATGTTTAGGGATTCCGTTACCTCCGGAACTGGGCTTGCGCCAGGAGACCATTACGGGATTTCGGCTGCCGAAAAGGCAGCTCAGGACAAATTGAAGCGGTTCTATGGCGGACAGGATAAGCCCGCAAAGTCGGCAAGGGGACGAACAGACAACTCCGCCCAGCGCATCTCAGACGAGCTTGCGCGTATGCAGGACGTCCAAGAGAAATGGGCGGATCAGCTCGTCAAGAAGACCAACCCGATTGCAGCCGAATATTCTGACCGACTGCGCGAGATCGGCGACATGGCCGCGAGAGCCACGAAGATCGGAGTTCCGAAGGATCAGATCGACAAGTTCACCGAGTCCATGAAGAAGCTGGCCGGCGAGATTCAGGCCGACGAGCTGAAGAAGTTCCAGCAGGAGTTCAACGACCAGACCGCAGAGATGGCAGCGCAACTTGGCGGTCCTGCTACAGAGGCCACCTACCGCTACAACACGGCGATCCGCGATCTGGACGAGCAGCTCAGGCTGCACTTGATCACCCAGGACATGTACGACAAGCGTAAGGCCCAAGAAGTCGGCCGGCGCGACTTTGGCGCCACATCCATGATTCAGGACCTGAATGATCAGATCAAGCTTCTTGGGATGTCGAACGAGCAGCAGGAGATTTACAACAATCTGAAGCGATCTGGCGCACAGGCAAATTCCGAGTACGAACAAAGCATCATTTCACTGACTAAGCAGTCTCAGCAGATGCAACAACTGCGAGGTCTGGTTGACGACATGGGTAACTCGTTCGGTAACTTCGTCTACGAGGTTGGAACCGGCGCAAAGTCTACGAAGGATGCCTTCAAGGAAATGTTGGAATCGATGGCGCAAAGCCTCATGAGGTTTGTCGCACAACAGGCAGCGCAGAAGTTTTCACAAATGATGATGAATTGGGCTACTTCATGGGGCAACGGCGCTTCAATGGGCAGCAGCACCGATGCAGGGTGGGGCAACACTGGAACAACTTGGATTTCGTCCTTGATGCAGTCATGGGGAAGCGGACGCGCTTCAGGTGGTGCCGTGGATGCAAACACGCTCTACCGCGTGAACGAGCGTGGCCCTGAATTGCTGAGCGTCAGCGGGAAGGACTATCTGATGATGGGAAGCTCTGGCGGCCACGTCACGCCGAACAACAGGCTTGGCGGTGGTGGCAGCGGATTCACCCAGGTCATCAATAACAACTATTCAGCTCCGACAGATCCGCGCACTCAGCAGCAGATAGCGAACAAGGCTGGCTATGAAGCTCGCCGCGCACTGACGAGGAATGGGTGAATCTTGTCTTTCGGAGGAGAGAGGGTCCGCAAAAGGCTGTTCAGGAATGCCCGGAATTAAGGGGTATTTCGGAATTTGAAGGCGGTTTCGCCCATAAACTCGCCCACAAATTGGCGTCGATCACCTGGCTAATCGTGTTAGCTCATGGCTATTTCGGATAAGTTATTGATTAATATGGGTTATCCGGCCTTCTGTCAGCATAAATCCTAGCTAACAT
>JAFEBX010000010.1 GCA_018242425.1 Pseudomonadota bacterium | reverse complement strand
GGCTTCGGCACGTTCGGCTTCGGCACGTTCGGCTTCGGCACGTTCGGCTTCGGCACGTTCGGCTTCGGCACGTTCGGCTTCGGCACGTTCGGCTTCGACGCGTTCGGCTTCGACGCGTTCGGCTTCGACGCGTTCGGCTTCGGCACGTTCGGCTTCGACGCGTTCGGCTTCGACGCGTTCGGCTTCGGCACGTTCGGCTTCGAGGCGCTCGGCTTCGACATCGTGGACCGGTGTATGGACTTCCGGCAGGGCATCGCGCAACGCAACCAGACCAGCTGCCAGACCGGCCTGGGCCGGCACATGCTGCGCGCTTTGCTGCAGGCCAGCCACCGTGGCGTGGATCTGTGCGACCAGTTCTCCCAGCGCGGACAGGCCATGTTCGTCCACCGGTTGCCCGGCGGCGCCGAGGCGCTTGAGATAGCCTTCGGCCGGTCCAGTTGCATCGGTGATTTCCGGTACTTCCGCCATCGCGAAAGCACCGTTCATGGTGTGCACGGCGCGGATCAACAGGTCATCCGGCACCTGCGGCGACTGTTTCGCACCATCCAGCCACATCTCGACCGTGGCAACGTGACCACCGACTTCGGCGGCAAGGATTTCCAGCAGCACCGCATCGACCTGCACCGGGACATGTCCGGCAGGAATCGTCGGTGCGACCGGAGCATGATCGATGGCAGGCGTCTCGACGTGTTCGATGGCTTCCGGCACGACAGCCACCGGGGCGTGCACCTCTTCGACCGCGACTTCGGCGGCGACTTCGGCGACGGGAGCAGCTGCGGCTGCAACCGGAGCGACGTATCCCACCTCTTCACCCGCTGCGACGCGATCGGCCACGGCAGCAATGCCGTCGAGATCCAGCTCGGGAATCGGATGCTTCTCGAGCGCGGCGAGCAGATGCGGCAGGTTGGCGCCAGCCGTCTGCACGAGGCCAATCACTGCGGGCGAGGCCGGACGCGTGCCATCGAGCACGCGGTTGAGCATGTTCTCGATCTTCCAGCTGAACTCGCCGAGACGGGTCGCACCGACCAGGCGGCCACTGCCCTTCAGGGTGTGGAAGATGCGGCGAATCGGGCGCAGGCGTTCGGCGTCGTTCGGCTGCTCCAGCCATGCCGGCGTCAGCTGGTCGAGATTGCCGATCTCCTCGCCGAATTCCTCGACGAAGATCAAGCGGATTTCGTCGTCGATTTCTTCCTTGCCGTAATCGAAGCCGTATTCGTCGCGGATGGCCGACGGACCAACAGCGGCCGCGGCAACGGCGACAGGAGCGGCAACGGGTTCGGGCGTGGCGAATACCGGCTCCACGGCCAACGATTCTTCGATCGCAGGCGCGGTGGCTTCCGGGACGACCATCGTCGGCAACGGCGGCGGCACTGCATCGTGCGCGACGGCCGCGGGTTCGCCGGTGAGCTGCGTCATCAGGCCTTCGTAGGCGGTTTCGAGCTCGGAATCGATCGGCGTCGATTCATCAACTTCCGGCGTCGACGGCAGCGGCCAGTAGTGCAGCGCTTCCAGGCTCTGGCGGGTGATCGCGAGGATGTCGTCGCGGTCGGCGCGTTTGTCGCGCAGCGCCTCCAGGTAATACTCGGTGCTGGCGAGCGCATCGGCCAGCGTGTCGAGCTGCTGGCTGCCCGGCACACGCTTCTTGCGGATCAGTTCGTGCTCGGTATAGAGGCGGATGCCCTTGAGGTAATCGGCTGCCTGCGGCAATTCCAGCATGCCAAGCGCACCACCGACTTCATTGAGCAGGCGCGGGATTTCCGCGAGCTGGGCGTGGTCCCAACCGGTTTCGACGAAGGCAACGAAGCCCTGGCGCGCATCGCCGAAATTGGCGATCGCTTCGCGAATCAGCACCGTCACCAGTTGCGCGGCATCGGACGCGCCCATCGCCCCGCCTTCCGACGGCGCCAGAGACTGGTCCTGACCAAGTCGCGCGACCTGGTCTTCCAGCGAGGCATCGACGAACAGCAGTGCGCCGGCAACATCGAGCAAGGCTTGTTCGCTGTCCTTGTTGCTGCCATCGACCACGCGCGAAAGCGTGTCGCGCTGGCGATGCATGTTCTCGCGGGCGCCGCCCAGGCCGAGCATGCCCAAGGTGTCGCCGATGCGACCAAGCGCCTCGACCTGCGGCGACAATTCCGATATGTCGGAAGTGCCGGTGCGCAGATGGAGATCAAGCGCATCCTTGACCCGGAACACGTCTTCCTTCAACGCCGAGGCAACGGTATCGAGCAAGGCGCGATTGACGCCGGTGACGCTGCTTCGGGCGTGTTCGATTTCGCTTTCGGTAACGCTGGATTCGCTGCCGATGGCGAATGCCGCGCGCAGGCGATCCAGCGCCGGCGACGCGGCCTGGCTGTTCGCGACCTGCTGCAACAGCTGGCGCACCGGTTCGTACAGCGCGGACGCGGAACCGGCGCGCAGGCCGTCGGCGTGCAACGCCTGGCGGGCCTCGCGCGCCACCAGCGCAAAAGCATTGCGCAACGACGTGGAGGTCGACAGCGCGCCTTGTTCCAGGGCCTCGGCGGACTCGCTGGCCACCCACAGCATGCGCCGGGTGTCTTCGTCCTGCGCCAGTCCCAGCAATCCGGACAGCGCATCGTGCATACCCGCCGCATCAGCCTGGCCGCGACCGGGAGCGAGGCTGTCGATCGCGCGATCAAGCGCGGTGAGCATCGCCGGTGCTCCGGACAACGTGGTCGCGGCAACCAGGGCGTCGGCGCGCGGCACGTCGTCGGGCAGCGGGCGATTGAAGTCGGGAGCGAACAACACCGCTTCGCCCAGTGGCTGCTCGCTGCGCAGCGCGCGCAGGTCATTGAGCAGCGGCAACAGGACGATCGGGATGTCGCGATGACCACCCTGCAGGCGCTCGAGGTAATCGGGCAGCTGCACGGTCGCGCGCAACAGTGCGTCGCACGCTTCGTGCTCGCGTCCCGACAATTGCCCGTCAGCGACCGATGCGGCGAGGTGTTGCATCTCCTCGCTGACCATTGCCGGCGCATACAGCTCCAGCATGCGCAGCGTGCCTTCGATCTGGCGCAGCTGGTCCGCGGCGGAGCGCATCGCCCCGGCGTCCGCAGGCGTCTCGGCATAGGCCTCGACGTCGGTCTGGACCTGCTTGAGCGCGGCGTCCAGCTCGGGCTTGATCCAGCCCAAGGTGGCGTGTTCGATCGCTTCGCGAAGCGCGCTCATTCAGCTGTTCCTTCCAGGCGTTGCAAGTACAGTCACGAGATCGTCCGTCGCTCAGGCCGGCAGCTTGAAGTCGGCCACCGAACGACGCAGGTCGGTCGCCAGCTGCGCGAGCGTTCCGATCGACTGCGCGGTCTGGCTCGCACCCTGCGAGGTCTGTGCGGTAATCGAACGGATCGTGTCCATCGTCTGCGTGATGTTCGATGCCGCGCTCGACTGCTGTTCGGCGGAGTGCGAGATGCCTTCAATCAGGCCGGCCAGATCGCTCGACACGCGTTCGATCTCGCCCAGTGCGGTACCGGCGTCCTCGGCCAGTCGCGCACCGCGCACCACTTCCGTGGTCGTCTGTTCCATCGAGCTGACCGCTTCGTTGGTATCGGACTGAATCGTGTGGACCAGGCCTTCGATTCGCTTCGTCGCGCGCGATGCGCGTTCCGCGAGTCGCTGCACTTCGTCGGCCACGACCGCGAACCCGCGACCCGCCTCACCGGCCGATGCCGCCTGGATCGACGCGTTCAGCGCCAGGATGTTCGTCTGCTCGGAAATGTCGTTGATCAGTTCCACGATCGAGCCGATTTCCTGCGAGCTTTCGCCCAGTCGCTTGATTCGCTTCGAGGTTTCCTGGATCTGGTCACGGATGTTGTCCATGCCCTGGATCGTCTGGCGCACCACGCCGGCACCGTTGGTCGCGATTTCCACCGACTTGCGCGCCACTTCCGCGGACTGCGCCGAGTTGCGCGACACCTGGTTAATGTTGGAGGCGATTTCGCTGATGCGGTCTGACGCGTGGGTGATTTCCTGCGACTGGTGTTCCGCCGCTTCGGCGAGGTTGAGCGCGGTGTTCTGCGTTTCCTGCGCGCCGGCCGCGACCTGCACCGAGGTGTCGTTGATCGTACCCACGAGGCTGCGCAGCTGCTCGATGGCGAAGTTGATCGAGTCCGCGATCGCGCCGGTCACGTCCTCGGTCACGGTCGCCTTCACGGTCAGGTCGCCTTCTGCGAGCGAACCCATTTCGTCGAGCAGACGCATAATCGCTTGCTGGTTACGGGCGTTCAGCTCTTCCACCGCCGCGCGACGCTGGGCCTGTGCGCGGTACTGGTTGACCAGCAGGAAGACCAGCGAGAACACCGCGACCGCACCTGCGACCAGGGTGATCCACAGGTTGCCGAGGATGTTGGTGTCCTTCAGCGATCCGCTGGCGGTGAAGCTGCTGAACAGCTTGCGGCTGTCGGCCAGCAACTTGTCGGCGCCGGTGCCGATCTTGTCGGATGCCGACTGCGCGTCGAACAGCTGCCTGGAGTTGCCGAGGATGGCGTCGAGATCCTTCTTCATCTCGCCCCACATCAGGGTCGCCTTGTTCAACGGCGCCACCGCGGCACCGGTGGTGACCTTGGCGGCCATGACGCCGCCCTCGCGCAGCGAGGTCATGATCTGGTCGAACAGACCCGAGTCCTGGCGCAGGCCGTTACCGGCCACCGGCGCACCGGCGCCACCTGCGCGGATTTCCGCGATGCGGCGCGCCATACCGGATGCCAGCACGATCTGGCGCATGGCGATCTGCTGCTGGGCGGCGGGGGCGCCGCCGTTGCTCAGGCCGGCCACGACTTCGTTGAGCTGGGCCTGGAGGTCGGGGATGCGCGCACTGAACTTGTCGGCGTTGCCGGACAGGCCGGTCAGCACCGACTCGGAACCGATGATGGCGTCACCGCTCTTTGCCAGTGGCGCCCAGGTCGCCTTGACGCGGGCGATGTCGGCGGACACCGCGGATTCGCCGCCGTAGCGCGAATCCACCTCGTTGATCGCCTTCTGGATGTCCTCGCGGACCACCTTGAGGTTCTTGAAGGCGTCCGGCTTGCCGTCTACCGCGGCGCGGCTCAAGTTGGCGTACTGCTGCGACAGCACCTGGAGGTCGGCCACCGCACCGCTCGCGCTGCCGTAGCGCGACGACTTGAACAGCGAATAGCCCGCGTTGACCAGGAACACCAGCAACGCCACGGCGAGGATGATCGCCCAGAAGTTACTGCCGGCGGCACGTGCCCTGCCGAGGATGTTGTCCGCTGTGGTGCTCATGGTTTTGCCCCTTTGGTGACGCGTGTTGCGCTGCCGTGCCGCGCTGCTGTGGATGAGTGGAGTGGATGGATGCCGCGGTCAGGCCGCGGCCTGCCTGAATTCCGGAGTGCGCACCAACCGCGACAAGTCGAAGACGCCCCAGGTCTCGCCGTCGGCATGGAATGCACGCTGGATGAAATGCCCGTACCGGCCCTCGCCGATTTCGCCCGGGTCGGTGGATTGCTGCTCGCTGAAGATGCGCTGGCCAAACAGACCATCGATCAGCAGGGCGACGTCGCCACCCGGCTGGCGCACGATCAGCATGCGCTGGTCCTCGCGCAGCACGGTGCGTTCGCCTTCCAGGAACAGCTTGAGGTCAACCACCGGCAGCAGGTTGCCGCGGATGTTGGCGAGGCCGAGCAGCCACGCGTGGCCGCCCGGGACCGGCGTGGTTTCCGGCAGGGTGAGGATTTCGGCGATGTCGTCGTAGCTGGACAGCAATTGATGGGCACCAACGCGGTAGCCCAGCCCGCGCCAGCCTTCGCCGGCGGACAACTGCGGCAACCCGACGTTCCGCGCCTGGCAGCGCTGGTCGAGGTCACACAGATAGCGGTAGGCGCTCAGCCCCGATTCCATCTATTCAGTTCCCCTGGACATGAGCCTGGATGGCCCCCAGCAGTTCTTCGCGGGTGAAGGGTTTGGTCAGGTATTGCTCCGACCCCACGATCCGGCCCTTGGCCTTGTCGAACAGGCCGTCCTTGGAGGACAGCATGATCACCGGCGTCGAGCGGAAGACCTGGTTGTTCTTGATCAGGGCGCAGGTCTGGTAGCCATCGAGGCGCGGCATCATCACGTCGACGAAGATGATGTGGGGGTGCTGCTCGACGATCTTGGCCAGCGCCTCGAAACCGTCGCTCGCGGTGACCACGTCGCAACCTTCACGCTTGAGCAGCGATTCCGCGGTGCGACGGATGGTCTTCGAGTCGTCGATGACCATCACCTTGAGGCCGCTGAAGCGTTCGTGGCTGTTGTTGCCTTCCATCCACCTGTCCTGAAACGGGGGCACGCCCGGGGGAAGCGGCCAATCGTGCGAATGTTCCATCCGCCGCATGGCCTGTCAAGCCAGTGTGACGAAAACAATGCAGTTTCCGTGCGTTTCGCCAATCTCGCCTGATCGATATTGCTACCATCTGCACAATCATCGAGGGTGGTGGAGTACGGCATGCGTCACGAAGTAGTGGTGGTGATGGATCCGATCGCCGCGATCAAGCCGGCCAAGGATTCCACCCTCGCCATGCTGCTGGAGGCGCAACGACGCGGCTACCCGATCCGTTACGTGAAGCCCGGCGGGCTGTCGATCAGCGACGGCGTCGCGGGTGCGGAAGCCGCCCTGTTGCGGGTGCGCGACGACAAGGCCGACTGGTTCGAGCTGGAGGCGTTCGAGCCACTGCAATTTGACGCACGTCACATCGTGCTGATGCGCAAGGATCCGCCGGTCGACCCCGATTTCGTCCACGACACCCAGATCCTGACCCTGGCCCAGCGCCAGGGCGCGCTGGTGGTGAACGACCCACAGGGCCTGCGCGACATGAACGAGAAGCTGGCCGCGCTGTGGTTCCCGGAATGCTGCGTGCCGACCCTGGTCAGCCGTGATGCCAAGGCGCTCAAGGCCTTCGTCCACGCGCAGGGTGAGGCCGTGCTGAAACCGCTGGATGGCATGGGCGGGCGCTCGATCTTCCGCGCCAACCGTGGCGATCCCAACCTGAATGTGATGCTGGAGACGCTGACCGAAGGAGGTCAACACCTCGCGATCGCCCAGCGTTACGTCCCGGAGATCGTCGATGGCGACAAGCGCGTGCTGCTGGTCGATGGCGTCCCGGTCGACTACTGCCTGGCCCGCATTCCGCAGGGCGACGAGTTCCGCGGCAATCTCGCCGCCGGTGGTCGCGGCGAAGGCCGGCCGTTGAGCGAGCGCGACCGCTGGATCGCCGCCCGGGTCGCGCCCGAGCTGAAGCGCCGCGGCATGCTGTTCGTCGGCCTGGACGTGATCGGCGACTACCTGACCGAAGTCAACGTGACCAGCCCGACCTGCATCCGCGAGCTCGACGCGCAGTTCGGGATCAATATCGCCGGGATGCTGTTCGACGCCATCGAGTCCCGGCTAGCCGCGTGAGCACCCCGAGCGACGCCCTGCCCGCGGTCAACCCGCCACGCATCAGCGAGGGCCAGCGCCTGAGCGCGACCTTCCTGCTGTCGCTGGCGGTGCACGCGGTGCTGTTGCTCGGCGTCGGCTTCGCCATCAGCAAGGCGGCCCCGGTGGTGCCCACGCTGGACGTGATCCTGACCCAGGTGCAGACGCCGCTGACGCCGAAGCAGGCCGATTTCCTCGCCCAGGCCGCCAACCAGGGTGGCGGCGAACACGACAAGACGACCCGCCCCACCGATCCCCAGGTCGGCGATACCCCCTCGCCCCAGGAAGGCGTAGCCGCGCGCGAACTGCAGGCCCAGGCGCCGACCCTGCAGCCGCCGCCGGAAACCCGCGTCGTCACCACCCATGACAGCCCGCTGGCCACGGCGACCGCAAGCGACACCTCGCCGCGTGGCGACCGACCGCTGCCGCCGGGTGAGCGCCGCGTCGATATCGACATGAGCGAAGCGCGCCTCGCCGCCGAAATCGACGAACAGACGCGGCAATACGCCAAGCGCCCGAAGACCAAGTACGTCTCCGCCAGCACCCGCGAATACGCCTACGCCGGCTACCTGCGGCAATGGGTGGATCGCGTGCAGCGCGTCGGCAACCTCAACTATCCCGAGGAAGCGCGCCGGCGCCGCCTGCAGGGCTCGGTGATGATCGGCATCGGCATCCGTCGCGATGGCAGCATCGAATCCCTGCAGCTGGTGCGCTCCAGCGGCAACCGCATCCTCGACGACGCCGCATTGCGCATCGCCCGTCTTGCCGAACCCTATCCGCCGTTGCCGAAGACCAGCGACAACCTCGACGTGTTGAACGTGGTGCGGACGTGGGAATTCCTGCCGGGCGGCGAAATCGTCGACCGCTGAAGCGCGGCTTCTAGAGGGATTTCCAGGTAAGCGCTTCGCCGCTGCGCCAGAACACCGCAGTCGCGCGCCCGTAGACCTTGCCTTCCGGCACCAGCCCGAAATAGCGCCCGTCGAGGCTGTTGCCGCGATGGTCGCCCATCATCAGCAACTGTCCCTGCGGGACCAGCATCGGCGCGACATCGGGACCGCCACCGTCATCGAGATCGAGCGTGGCGGCATGCGTTCCGAAACGTTCCTCGGTGCCCTGCCCGTTCGACAACCACTGGCCATTGATGCGCAGGTGTCCATCGCGCACTTCCACGGTGTCGCCACCGACAGCAACCACGCGCTTGATCAGGCGCACGCCATCGCGCGGTGAATCGAAGATCACGACTTCGCCGCGCTGCACCGGTTCACCCCGGGTGAGATGCAGTGTGGTCATCGGAATGCGCCAGCCATGCGCGCGCATGTCGACCAGCACGCGGTCACCGGGTTCTAGCGTCGGCTGCATCGATCCACTCGGCACCACGTAGTGATTGGCGAACGAAGCCCGGAACACGCCAAGCAACAACAGCACCGCGGCGGTGCGCGCCCATTCGCCACGCCAATGCCACCACGGGTGCTTCGATGCCTTGGTGTCCTTGGGGCGATCCATCTGCGACTCCATCCTGAACCTTGCGGGCACAGGCTCGCGCCGATCGCGCATGCCGGCATGTGCCGGAAGTCAGAACCGGGGCAGCGCAGGGATCAACCGTTCAGTGAATGCGGACAGCGCCGGGATGGGCGTCGACTGCCTTCCACGGCAGGATCGCCCAGTCGGGATCGTCGCAAACACGGGCATAACGCGGGAAATACGCGGAGAGATGGATGCCCGAAGGCGTCGCGTACCACTGCGGGAATTTCCAGAGTTCCGGGTCGGAATATTCGCACTCGTCGTCTCGCCCGCCGAATTCGTGCGGATACAGCCGCTTCATCTGCTGGACCACCCATGGCGCGAAGCGTTTGCCGCGATAATCGGACCACGCCTGGTTCCACTCGTTGCCCTTCGCCTCATGCAAAGCCTTGCCCGGGCCGAGCCAGAGCACGTCGTCGAGGTCGAGTTCGCGACCATCGCGAGGATCGATGTTGAGCGGCGCGTCGCCGAAGTCGGGATGGGCGCCTCCGCAGTAATAACTGCTGAAGAGGCTGACGCTGAGGATCTTCGGGCTGACATGGCGGAGCGTGGTGGTGGTCTCGAACTCGCCCTGGCCATCGCGCGCGCCGGAGACGCAATCGTAGTAGTTCCCGACCCAGCCCCATAGCTGTTTGCGCAAGGATGCATTGATGCGCTGGAGTTGCGCCTGCGGATAACCGGACACGACTTCGAACAGCTCGATGCCGCTGTCCGGTTGGTGGAACCATTGCAGGGCGTAGCCATCAACCTGCTGAAGTTTCTTTTTCTGCAGGGTGAGATCGGCCACGCGCAGCCATTCGTAGCTGTCGATTTCACCGCGCAACGCCTGCAGGCCGGGTTCGCGCGCGGCCATCGCCTCGCTCGATGCGATCCCACGCAGATGGATCGGCAAGCGCTTGCCTTTCGGCCCGATCCATTCGCCATCCCAGCGATCCTGCATCGGCGCCTGCATCTTCCACTCGGGATGCGGTTCGTCGTCGCGCAAACCTTCTTTCAGGGTGATGCGCCCATCGACGGAGGCCGTGCCCTGCAATGCGATGTCCATGCGATGGCGGCGATAGAAATAACGGCCTTCGAGATCGACGCCGCCCTTGGCGGGCGCATTGATCTTCACCACGACTTCGTTCGAGCCGAGCGTGCCCTGCCAGACCTTGCCGGGTTCTTCGGCCTGCGCGGTGCCACACAGGAATGCTGCAAGCCCGAAGCATACGGACTTCCAGCGCGCGCTCATCGCGAGGCATCCTTGTGGGCGCGCGCGGCCTGCTGTTCGGCAAGGGTGAGCGCGACGTTGTTGCGCAGGTAGGCCGGCTCGACCAGGTCGGGCGATATCGCGACTCCACGTGCGAATGCGGCGGCCGCCAACCGCGCGAGGTCGGCGGCGTGCGGCAATGCCGCAGCATCGACCGTCGCCAATTGCGGTGCCAGCCGCGTCGCCAGTTCCGCTTCGCCGGCGGAAAACCCGGTGCCGATGCCGTGCCAGCCATCGCCCTCGACCATCACCTGCGGAGGCGCCACGACGCGTTCCGGCGAGAGCTCTTCCGGCACGCCATCGTGAAGGCGATAGCTCGCCCAATAGACTTCGTGCATGCGCGCGTCGATGGCGGCGAGCACGCGATCGCCTTCCTGGGCACCCGCGCCAGCTGCCAGCACCTGCAATGTGGAGAGCGGCACCAGCGGACGATCGAGCCCCAATGCGATGCCTTGCGCGATGGCGATCGCAAGACGGACGCCGGTGAACGCACCGGGGCCGCGCCCGACTGCAATGGCGTCGAGTTGCGCACGTGCCACGCCCGCTTCGGCGAGCAGTGCATCGCACCACGGCAGTGTCAGTTCGGCGTGGCGACGCGGCGCGATCTCGAAGCGCTCGCGCACTTCGCCGTCGCTCCACAACGCGACCGAACAGGCTTCGGTGGCGGTTTCGATGGCGAGCAGTTTCATCGTTCAATTATCCGCGAAGAAGGCACGCACGTCGTCGACATCGCGGCTGCGCGGAATCGGCGGCAGCGAATCGAGGAAGATCTTGCCGTAACTCTTGTTGGTCAGGCGCGGATCGCACAGCACCAGCACGCCGCGATCGCGTTCGCTGCGGATCAGGCGGCCGACGCCCTGCTTGAGCGCGATCACCGCCTGCGGCAACTGTTCGTCGCGGAACGGCACGCCACCGGCGCGACGGATCGCGTCCAGCCGGGCCTCGAACACCGGATCGTCGGGCGCGGCGAACGGCAGCTTGTCCATCACCACCACGCTCAACGCGTCACCGACCACGTCGACGCCTTCGCGGAAGCTGGCGGTGCCGAGCAGCACGCCGTTGCCGGAAGCACGGAAACGCTCCAGCAATTGCCCGCGCGGCGCCTGCCCCTGCACGAACAGCGGCCACGGTGCGTCGCGCAGCAATTCGGCGGCTTCGCGCAAGGCGCGATGCGAAGCGAACAGCAGGAAGGCACGGCCCTTCGATGCTTCGAGGACCGGACGCACGGCATCGACCACTGCGGCGGTGAAGCCGCGATCGGAGGGCTCCGGCAATCCTTTCGGCAAGTACAGCAGCGAATTGCACTGCCAGTCGAACGGGCTCGGTTCGAGTACCGTTTCCGGTTCCCACAGGCCGAGGCGCTTGCTGGCGTGGAGGAATTCGCCACCGACCGCGAGCGTCGCCGAGGTGAAGATCCACGCCGCCTTCGACTGCTCGCGATGCTGGCGCAGCGGACCGGAGACATCGAGCGGCGTGCGCTGGATGCGGAAACCGCGCGGCGTCAGTTCATACCAGCAGACGTCGTCGCTGTCGTCGACGGCGACATCGAGCCAGCGTTCGAGCCTGGTCACGGTATCGCCGGCGCGGGCGTGGCAGGCATCGAGTCCGGGCGAGGATTCGCGCACGCCTTCCAGCGCCTTGCGCAGCGATTGCAGCGTGTCCAGCAGGTCGACGAAGCCGTCCTCGACCGCGGCGATCGCCAGTGCGCGTTGGCGGGTGCCGCGCGGCGGTGCGTTCTCGAATGCCGCGCGCAGGTCGCGGGCCAGGCGTTCGACCTGTTGCGCCGGCGGTTCGACCACGGGAATCGCGGCGGCCACGTCCTTCGCTTCGGTGATGCAGTCGCGCGCGAGTTCGACGATCTGGCGTGCACCGAGTCCTTCGCCGAAGAACAGCGCGGCCAGCTCGGAGAGCTGGTGCGCCTCGTCGACCACGAAGGTTTCGGCGCCGGGCAGGATTTCGCCGAAGCCTTCCTGCTTGAGGGCGAGATCGGCCAGCAGCAGGTGATGGTTCACCACCACGATGTCGGCGGATTGCGCGCGCTGGCGCGCCTGCACCACGAAGCATTCCGACCAGAACGGGCATTCGTTGCCGAGGCAGTTGTCGGTAGTGCTGGTTACCAGCGGCAGCAGCGGACTGTCGTCGGCGAGACCGTCGAGTTCGGCGATATCGCCCATCTTCGTTCGACCGCCCCAGGTGACGATGCGCTGGAACTGCGCGACCTGTTCGCGCGAAGTGAACGTGCCTTGTGAAAGCCGCGGCTCGCCCTTGGCCTGCTCCAGCCGGTAACGGCAGAGATAGTTGGCGCGCCCTTTCAACAGCGCGGTCTTGACGCCGATGCCCAGCGCGTCGCGCACGCGCGGCAGGTCGCGATGGTAGAGCTGGTCCTGCAGTGCGCGGGTGCCCGTCGAAACGATCGCCTTGCGTTTCGAGATCAGCAGTGGCACCAGGTAGGCATAGGTCTTGCCGGTGCCGGTGCCGGCCTCGGCCAGCAGTTCGCTGCGATGTTCGATCGCATGTGCGATCGCCACCGCCAGCCGTTGCTGCGCCGGTCGCGTCGCAAACGCCGGCAATGCCGTCGCCAGCGCACCGCCCTCGTCGAGCGCCGCATCGACCGCCTGCGCGAGCGCGCTCATCTCCATCCGGTGTTGCCCATCCACGATCAATTCCGTTGTTGCGCGTCCGACGGTTGCGGCGGTGCCGTGCCCTGGTCAGGCGACGGCGCGGTCCCATTGGCATCAGGCGCATTGGGATCGAGCGGCTGTCCGTCGATCGTCTCGTCGGGATTCGGCAACGCCGCACTGCACTCCTGGTACGCCGGCGCATAGCCCTGCACGAACGGCAGGCGCTGCGCACCCGGACAACTGGCGTCTGTGCTGCCCGATCCCGAGATCCATTGCCAATCGAGACCCTTGTTCTTCACCGTCAGCGCCGACGTCGGCAGCTTGCGGAAAATGCCCGACCACACGCGCATCGCGCCGGTGGCGCCATAGAGCCCGGTCGGCTGGTTCTGGTCGTTGCCAACCCAGATCACCGCGAGATGATCGCCGGTCCAGCCTGCGAACCAGCTGTCGCGACTGTCGTTGCTGGTACCGGTCTTGCCCGCGGGCGTGAGGCGGCCGAAACCATCGGCCATCAATTGGTGGCCGGTGCCGGAACTCACCGCCCGTTGCAGCGCCACCGTGATCAGGTGCGCCGCCACCGAATCGCCGGATTGCGCCGGCGCCGGCTTCTTGTCATAGCGATTCACCGCCTTGCCCTGCGGATCGAGCACGCCACGCACCGCGCGCAACGGCTGGATCTCGCCGTCGCTGGCGAGGAACTGGTAGGCCTGCGCCATCGCGTACGGACTCTGGTCGGTGGCACCGAGCAGGACCGATGGTTGCGTGCTGACGTCGAGGCCGGCCAGCACCTTGAGCAGTTCGCTCACGCGCTCGGGCCCGACCTGCATGCCGATGCGCACCGTCGCCTGGTTGAGCGAGCGTGACAGCGCATCGATCACCCGCACCGTGCCGTGGCTGGTGCCGTCGGAGTTGTCGGGATTCCACGTCTTGCCGTTGCCGAGCAGCACGGTGACCGGCGTGTCCTCCACATAGGTCGCGAGGGACCACTTCGACGGCTGCGCCAGCGCCAGCATGTACATGAACGGCTTGACCAGCGATCCGATCGGCCGCTGCGCGTCGAGCGCGCGATTGAAGCCCTGTTCGCGGAAATCACGGCTGCCGACCACGGCGACGACTTCACCGGTATGGACATCGGTGACGACCAAGCCGGCCTGCAGCGGCGGACGCCCGCGCGAACCGATCTTCGCCAGCGTTGCGGTGACCGAACCTTCGGCATAGGCCTGCGCCGACGGCGACATCGCCGTCATCACCGACAAGCCTGCACCTTGCAGCGAATCACTGGAGTAATCACTGGCGAGCTGGCGACGCACCAGGTCGACATAGGCCGGGAAACGATTCGGCGGCCCGTTGCCGGGCGCGGGCGTCACCCCCAGCGGCGCCTTCATCGCGGCGTCGTATTCCTGCTGGGTGAGGATGTTGCTTTCGCGCATCTTGTCGAGCACGAAACCGCGACGCGCGAGCGCGCGATCGGGATGGCGGCGCGGATCGTAGTACGACGGCCCGCGGACGATGGCGATCAGCAGGGCGATCTGTTCGTTGTTGAGCGACTGCACGTCGCGCCCGTACCAGAATTCCGACGCCGATTCGATGCCGTGGATCGCCTGCGAACCCTGCTGGCCGAGATAGACCTGGTTGAGGTAGGTCTCGAGGATGGTGCGCTTGTCGTAGCGCATCTCGAGGATGATCGCGTAGAGGATTTCGTTGAGCTTGCGGCTGGGCGTCACTTCCTTGCCGATGCCAAGCAGGCCGCTGCGCGCGAGCTGCTGCGTCAGCGTGCTGGCGCCCTGGCGGCTCTCGCCACCGGACCGCAGCGCGACCCACAGCGCGCGCAGCATGCCGAGCGGATCGACGCCGTGGTGGCGCGCGAAATTCTTGTCCTCGACCGCCTGCAGTCCCGTGACCAGTTTTTCCGGCACTTCATCGAGGCTGACCAGGCGGCGTTCTTCCTGGGCGCGGCCATAGAGCGTGGCGATGCGCGCGGGATCGAGGCGGGTCGCGGCCACCGTCTTGCGGGTGTCGCGATCGCTGACGGCGACGACGCGATCATCACCCAGCGTGACGTCGATGCGATGCGCGGCGATATGGCCACCGACATCATCGAAGCCGCGGCTGGAAATCAACGCGTGGTTGCCCTTCACCGCATAGGTGCCGGGACGTTCGCCGATGCCGTCGTTGTAATAGGCGGCGGCGTCGAGCTCGGTCTTGAGCGTCGCGGTATCAAGCGCGATGCCGGGCTGCAGCTGCAATGGCCGGGCGTAGACGCGCGTCGGCAACTGCCAGCGCAACTGGTCGAAGCGCAGCGTGACCTGGTGATTGAGATAGAGCATGTACGGGATCAGGAATCCCAGCCCGACACCGAGGCAAACCAGGAACAGCTTGATCAGCCGTCGTGTCCACGGACGCGATCCGTCGCCGGTGTCGTCCTCGTGCCCGAGATCGTCGTCTTCGTCGTTATCGATGCGCGCCACGCAAGCAACCGCAGTTGGAAAGGGGCAGTCTAGAGCAGAACGGCATCATGACGCCGTCGGCATTCAGCCCGCGTGCGGGTCAGGGCCTTCCCGGCCTGCCAAGCCGTCGCGCAGGCCGCGGCACATCGCCCGGAAATTGGCCATGCGCGGCGCCACCACCAGCGAAAATCCGAGGAATTTCAGGATCGCACGCGGGACGTCCTGGGCGATCCAGCGCCCGGGCGTGCCCGGCCGGCGGTACAGCAACACGCGGTTGCGCATGATGAAGTACAAGCGCACCGACCCGTGCACGATCGCCCGCCCGCCCGGCCGCCAGTGCAGGCGATCGCCGATGCGGTGTTCCATCTCGGCGTCGGCCACCCCGGCCACGCGGTAGCCATGCGCCCTGGCGCGGAAACACCATTCGAGATCGACGTTGTCGATGAACAGCCCGGCGTCCATGTCGCCGATGGCGTCGATCGCATGCAGCGGAATCAGGCAGCCGGAAGTGATCAGGAAATCGCAGTCGACGACTTCGCCGGATGCGGGTCGCAACTTGCGGTTGAACGGGAAGCCGATGCGCACGAACGGCGCGATATCGCCGGTGCGGGCATCGACATGGGCGGGGCCGACCGCCGCCAGGCGTTCGCCCCCGGCGTGCAGCGCATCCCCGAGTCGGGCCACCATGTCGTCGGCGGGCAGGCTGTCCTGGTCCATCAGCAGGACATGGTCATGGCCATGCGCGCGCGCGGTGGCAATGCCCTGGTTGAGCGCAGCGCCCACGCCGAGGTTTTCCCCGTTGACTATGCTGTCGATCCCGCGCGTCGCCGCGAGTGTGCGGATCGACTCGATATTTGCCGATGCATTGTCGACCAGCCACAGGCGATCGACCTGCGGAAGCAAGGCATCGACCAGCGCTTGCAACGTGTCGATGTCGGGGCGATACGTCACCACGATGGCGGCGATGGACGATGCCTGCGCCATCAATCCAGCCCCGACAGGTCGGCGACCGCGGAACGCAGGCCGGAACCGAAGCGGTGATAGCCGCCACGCAGCAATTCGCGGCCGACATGGGCGATGCGGGCCAATGGCGAGGCCGGGAGATCGACGCGCGCCACGGCGTGACGCGAACGATCCGCGACTGCAGCGCGAATTCTTGGCGATGATGTCGCACGCTGCTCGAGCTCGCGCAGCCGCAGCACTTGCCGCTCCTGGTACGCACGTCGCGACACGCCGATGCCGATCTGCTGCAACGGCGATTTCTCCGTTGCGCCGATCTGGTTGCCGCCATGCTGGCGATAATCGATCAGCGCGCGTTCGACCGTATCGACGCGACCATGCATCGAGGCGATCATCGCCATCCATTCGTCATGCGCCCAGTGCGCCGCGAACGGCGTCGCCAGCGCCAGCACTTCACGTCGCAGCGCCATCGTCGCGCCGGTGACGATGTTCCGTCGCAGCAGCACGTCGAAGGCCTCGCCGCGATGCATCGCCGCCAGTTCGCGCGGGGTCACTTCCAGCACGCAGAGGAGGTTGCGCCCGGTCGCCACGCCTGCCCCGTCCACCAGTCGCGCATCGGAATGCAGGACCAGCAGTGATGGATCGGCCGCGAACGCAGCCATCATCGTCGTGATCTTTTCGGGATGCCAGGCATCGTCCTGGTCGCAGGTGAACAGGACGTCGGCATCGGCGCGCGTCAACGCCTGTTCGAAATGCCTGACGTAGCCGGAAGCTTCGGCATTGCGATGGAGAACCACATCGACACCACCCGATCGCTGCTCTTGGGCGAAGGACTCCAGCAGGTTCCAGCTGTCGTCCGTCGAGCCATCATCCGACAACACGTACTGGTCGATGCGCCGCGTCTGCGCGCGCAGGCTGCCCAGCTGCTGCGGCAGATAGCGCTCGCCGTTCCAGCTGCACAGCACAACCGCGCAGCGCAGGCCGTTCGGCGCGTTCATGGTTCGACCTGCCATGTCGACATGCTCGGCCGGAACGGGCGTGGATGCACGCCGAGTACCTCCGTCGCGACCGTGTTGTCGGCGACGAGATCGTGATCGAGGCGCGACAGCGCACCGCGCAGGCGCGGCAGCAGGCGCGAGGCCAGGGGCAGCGCGGCAGACGGAACCACCAGCGGCAATGTCGAGCGATCGAGGCTTGCGCGCACACGGCGGAACATCTCGCCGACGCGCAGGCGTTCGCCGCCGCCAAGCTCGATGATCCGGGAAGCCGCGGCTTCGCTGCGCATTGCCGACAGCGCGGCTTGCGCGACATCCTGCGCATGCACCGGCTGGCGCAGTCCGCGCCCGGGCGGGATCGGGAACAGGCGCGAACGCAGTGCGCGCCGGGCGATCGGGGTGAGGTTGCGATCGAGCCCGACGCCGTAAATCATGGTCGGGCGCAACAGGGTCCAGCGCATGCCCAACCGTTCGCATTCGCGTCGCAGGGCCGCCTCGCCGCGCAGCAATCGTTCGGCGACCGCGCGATCCTCGGGAACATTGGAGTGGCGCTTGCTCACCGCGCTCATCGAACTGGTTGCTACCACCGCGCGTGCCGGCGCATGCGCCTGCGTCGACAACCATTCGGCCAGGCCATCGAGTGGCCCGAAGCTGATGATGGCATCGAGTGCGGGCAATGCCGGCATGGCAGCGGGCAATTCGCCCTGCAGCCATTCGATTCGTGCGTCAGGCGCGGGACGCGAGGTTCGCGACAACGCGATCACTCCCACGCCATCGTCCACCAACAACGGCAGCACGGCATGCCCGAGCTGACTGGTGGCGCCGGTCACGAGGGCGCACATCATCGCGGCCTCCGCGCCGCACGCACGCCACGCAACGCCAGCAGCGCATCGGTCAATTGCGCCAACTGGTCGACATCGCGCACGCGCACCTGCATCCGCGCCTGCAGGCCCTGCTTCGAAGCATGCATTTCCAGCGCATCCATCGCGCAACCGGCCTGCGCCACCACGTTGACGATGTCGCGTGCCAGCAGCGGGCGATCCTCGCCTTCCACCACCAGAGCCACCCGTTGCGACTCGTGGCGACCCCATTCGACCTCGACGATCCGCTCCGGCGCGCGTTCAGCCATGCGCAACAGCGTCGGGCAATCGGCACGATGCACGCTCACCTGGTGACCGCGGGTGAGATAGCCGATCGCCGGTTCGCCCGGCACCGGCTGGCAGCAACGCGCGATCTGCGAAACGAGATTCTCGAGGCCGCCGATGCGCAGGCGGTTCGACGGCACGGGCGTGATGTCGCGACCACTGCGGATCGTCGTCGGCTCGCTGTCTTCCGGCTCGGCGCGTTCGCTGTCGGTGATCGCCCGCAGCACCTGCGTCGGGCCGATTTCGCCCAGCGCCACCCGCATGTACAACTCGTCGACGCTGTTGACCTGCTGGAATCGTTCCAGCAGCGGTTCAAGCGGGCTGCGCGCGCGTCCGTAGCGCTTGAGTTCGCGTTCGAGCATTTCGCGACCGACCTGCACGTTGCGTGCGCGATCGAGCTTGCGAAACCACGCGCGCACCTTGTCGCGCGAGCGCGCATTGACAAGATAGCGATTGCCCGGCAGCAACCAGTCGCGACGCGGCGCCGCTTCCTTGCCGGCGATGATCTCGACACGCTGGCCGGTCGCCAGCGGCGTATCGAGCGGCACGATGCGGCCATCGACGCGGGCGCCACGGCAGCGGTGGCCGAGCTCGGTGTGCAGGCGGTAGGCGAAATCCAGCGGCGTCGAACCGATCGGCAAATCGACCACCTCGCCACGCGGCGTGAGCGCATAGATGCGGTCCTCGACCAGTTCGCTATCGAACTCCTCGACCAGCGCGGCATCACCGCCCTGCGCCTGCACATCGAGCAGCTGGCGCATCCACACCACGCGGCGCTCCAGTGCGCTGTCGGAAGGCCCACCCTCCTTGTAGCGCCAGTGCGCGGCGACGCCGAGTTCGGCGCTGCGATGCATCTCGTGGGTGCGGAACTGGATCTCGAACACCTTGCCGGCAGGACCGATCACCGCGGTGTGCAACGAACGATAGTCGTTGTTCTTGGGGCGCGCGATGTAATCGTCGAATTCCCCCGGGACCGGCGGCCACAATGCATGGGCGACGCCGAGCGCGGCATAGCAATCGGCGACGCTGTCGACCATCACCCGCAGCGCGCGCAGGTCGTTCAGCGCCTCGAACGGCAACGACTTGCGCTCCATCTTCCGCCAGATGCTGTAGATGTGCTTGGGCCGCCCGCTGATCGTCGCCTTGATGGCGTGTTCCTGCAACGCGGTGTCCAACGCCTTCTTCGCGGTATTGATGTCGTGCTCGCGTTCGCGCCGGCGTTCGTCGACCAGATCGGCGACGCGGCGGTAATCGTCGGGCGACAGCACGCGGAAGGCGAGATCTTCCAGCTCCCACTTCAATTGCCACACGCCGAGGCGATTGGCCAATGGCGCGTGGATGTCGCGCACGGCGCGCGCCAACGCCAGCGTGGCATCGTCATGGCGATCAGCGAGTACGCGCAGTTCAGCCAGCCGCGTCGCCAACAGGATCGGCACCACCCGCAGGTCGCGCGTCATCGCCAGCAACAGTCGACGCAACCCCTCGGGATTGCTGCCGCCTGCGGACTGTCCATGCAACGCCAGCACCTGGCGTTCCGCCGCCTGCCCTTCGATCAGTTCCGCCAACGCATCGCGTTCGCTGTCCGGCAGGGACGCGCCGCTGGCGCCGATCGTCGCGGCGATCGCGGTATCGGCATCGGCGCCCAATGCGGCCAACGCATCCAGCGCCTGCGGCAACCACGCCGGAATCGCGGAATCCGCCAATGCCGCGCGCAACGCCTGCGCACGCTCCGCCGGCAGGTTCGCCAGCAGGGCATGGTTCAACACGGCGGCAGTGGCAGGAGAAGTGGACATCGCCTCGCTACGTTACCTCAGGCCGGCGATGCGGCCCGCGAGTTTCTTGGCGGAGACGCCACCCTTCACGCCAAGTTCCTGGGCGAAGGTGGCGACGCGCAATTCCTCCAGCTCCCAACGCAAGGCCTGCGCCTGCGGATCGTCGGGATCGGCAGCGGCCAGCGCATCGACAAATGGCTTGAGCTCGAGCATGCGCGCCTGGTCCTTGACCGGGTCGCGCTGCGCACGCTCGGCCCGCAGCGACAGCGCCTTCAGCCAGCGTGGATATTCCGACAAGGCTTCCGCCGGCACTTCGCGCAGGAAGCCGGGACGCGCGAGTGATTCAAGGTGTGCGCGCATGTCGTCGAGATTGCCGCTGGCCCAGCCCATCAGTTTCGATTCGAGGCGTGCGCGGATATCGGCGATCAGCAGCAGGATGGTTTCGGCCTGCTGCAGGCGACGCATCGCTTCGGCGAACAGCGTCTTGCCGATGGCATCCCGTCGCAGGGCAAAGGCATCGGCATCGCGAATCGCGACCAAGCCTTCGGCAGACAGCGCGGCGAATGCGCCGTCGACCAGATCCTCGCGCAGGCGATCGCTTTCCGTGGTTTTTCCCCCTTGCCGCGGCAATGCCGATTCGATCGCCGCATACAGCAATGCCGTCTTGGCCTGCACCGGCAACTGGCGACGCGACTGCTTCAGCTTGTCGGTCAATGCGAGCCGCAACAGGCGATGCACGCCTTGGGCATGGTGGCGTTCGGCCACTTCGCGCTGGGCATGCACATGCAATGAAACGGTCTCACCGTCATCGTGCAGGGCCGGGAACGCGGGGATACCGCCATCGCCCGTGATCTGCACGGGAATCGCCACGTCCGGGAACGTGGCCAGGCCGGCGCGCGCAAGATCCTTCGCGGCACGGCCGGCGAACGCGCGTTGTGCCCGCGCACCGAACTTCGCCCGCAAATCGGCGAGATCGCGCGAACTGGCGATCACGTTCTTCCCGGATTCGTCCTGCAACTGCAGGTTCATCCGCAGGTGCGGCTCGATGCTCGCCTCGTCGAAATCGATCGCGCCCACCTCGACGCCCGACAGGCGCTTGAGGAAACGCGCCAGTGTCGACACGAATGCGTCCGCTTCCGGCTCGCGATGCGCCTCGGCGAAAGCACGCCCGAAATCCGGCGCCGGCACGAAATTGCGGCGCAGGATCTTGGGCAAGGATTTGATCAACGCCGTCGCCTTGTCCTGCACGAAACCGGGCGCCAGCCATGAAAGTTTCGCTTCATCGAGCGCATTGAGCAGGTGCAGCGGCACCGCAAGCGTCATGCCGTCGTCGACCGCGCCGGGCTCGAAGCGGTAACGCACGGCCAGTCGCACGTCACCGATCGCGAGGTATGGCGGGAAGCGCGCGGCATCGGTTTCGTCGGCGACCAGCAAGTCGTCGCGCGACCATTCCAGCGCGGCCTGCGCGTCCTTCGACAAGGACTTCCACCATGCATCCAGCGCCTGCGCGTTGTGGACATGCGGCGGCAGGCGATCGAGATACCAGCGCGCCTGCCAGTCCTCGTCCACCACCAGTCCGGCGCGGCGCTGCTTGGCTTCCTCTTCCTTGGCCAACTCGAGCGTGCGCAGGTTGCGGGCGAGGAAACCGCTGCGGGTATTGATTTCGCCGGCCACCAGTCCGTCGCGCACGAAGATCGCCCGCGACTCCTCCGGATACAGTGCGCCGTAATGCACCGGTTTCTTCGGCGCGAGCACCAGCCCGAACAGACTGATCTGCTCGCTGCCGAGCACGCGCCCCTGCGAACGCGACCAGTGCGGATCGTGGTGGCGACGCGCCAGCAGGTGCGACAGTTCGGAAATCGCCCAATCCGGTTCGATCGCCGCGTTGGTGATTGCCCAGACTTTCTCGGTATCGAGCAATGTCGCCGAGAGCAGCCACGGCGGTGGTTTCTTCGCCAATGCCGAGCCCGGGAACAACTGGAAACGCCGTCCGCGCGGGCCTTCGTAGATGCCGCGCTCGCCGAGATGGCCGATCTGGGTCGGAAGACCGGCGATCAAGGCGCGATGGAGATTCGCGTAATCGACGCCCTTGGGATTCGCCTCGTCCGACCAGCCCAGCTCCACGCACTGCAATTTCAATTGGCGATGCAGCTCGCGCCATTCACGCAGGCGCAGGAATCCGAGGAAGTTCTTCTCCGCCCATTTGCGCAGCTGCGACTGGCTCATCTCCTCGTGGGCGTTGCGATAGGCTTCCCACAGGTTCCAGATGCCGGCGAATTCCGATTTCGGATCGGCGAATTGCGCATGCGCGGCATCGGCGGCCCCACGCGCATCGGCCGGGCGTTCGCGCGGGTCCGCAATGCCGAGGAAACTCGCGATCGCCAGCATCTCATGCAGGCAGCCATGCTTGTGTGCGGCGATCAGCATGCGCGACAGTTTCACGTCCACCGGCAGGCGCGCCATCTGCCTTCCGATCGCGGTCAACTTGCGCTGGGCATCGATGGCGCCGAGTTCGGTCAGTTGCTGCCAGCCATCGGCGATCGCGCGCGGATCAGGCGGTTCCAGGAACGGGAATTTTTCGATCTCGCCCAACCCGATGCTGAGCATGCGCAGGATTACGCCGGCCAGCGCGGAACGGCGGATTTCCGGATCGGTGAACTCGGCGCGCGCGACGGAATCCGCTTCCGAATACAGACGAATGCAGACGCCGTCGGCGACACGACCGCAACGACCAGCGCGCTGGTTGGCGCTGGCCTGCGAGATCGCCTCGATATGCAGGCGATCGAGTTTCTGGCGCGGGCTGTAGCGCTTGACGCGCGCGAAGCCGGGGTCGACCACGTAGCGGATGCGCGGCACCGTCAGCGAGGTTTCGGCGACATTGGTGGCCAGAACGATGCGGCGCTTCGGCCCGGGCTGGAACACCTTGTCCTGGTCCTTCGCCGACAGCCGCGCGTACAACGGCACCACTTCGGTGCTGCGGTATTTGCGCCGCTCCAGCGCCTGGTGGGCATCGCGGATCTCGCGTTCGCCGGGCAGGAAGATCAGGGTGTCGCCGAGCGGATTCTCGCGGGTGATTTCATCGCAGGCGGCGACGATGCCATCCAGCACCGTGCGATCTCCTTCATCCTCACCCTCGCCTTCCAGCGGACGATGGCGGACCTCCACCGGATAGGTACGCCCCTCCACTTCCACCACCGGCGCACCACCGAAATGCGTGGCGAACCGGGAGGTGTCGATGGTCGCGGAGGTGACGATCAACTTCAGGTCGGGGCGCTTCGGCAACAACTGCTTGAGATAGCCGAGCAGGAAGTCGATGTTGAGGCTACGCTCGTGCGCCTCGTCGATGATGATGGTGTCGTACTTCGACAGCCAGCGATCGGAATGGATTTCCGCCAGCAGGATGCCGTCGGTCATGAACTTGATCGCGGTGGTGTCGCCGACCTGGTCGTTGAAGCGCACCTGGTAGCCGACCGCGCCGCCCATCGGCACCTGCAATTCCTCGGCAACGCGGCGCGCCACCGAACGCGCGGCGATCCGTCGCGGCTGGGTGCAACCGATCATCCCCGCCTGCCCGCGCCCGGCCAGCAGGCACAGCTTGGGCAGTTGCGTGGTCTTGCCGGAACCGGTCTCGCCAGCGATCACCACCACCTGGTGCTTGCGGATCAGTTCCGCGATCTCGTCACCGTGCGCGGCGATCGGCAGCTCGGCATTGAGCGTCGCCGTCGGCAGTTGCGCGGCGCGTGCCTCGCGCACGGAGACCGACACTTGCAACTTCGCGGTGAAAGCGTCGCGCAGGGCGGCATCGTTCGGCTTCGCCTGCCACTTCGCCAGCAGTCCGAGCAGGCGGCCACGGTCGCGGGTCGACGCGCCATCAATGGCACGCCGGGCTTGGAATAGCTCGGATCGCGGGGATGTTTCAGCGGGGGACAACGGTCGGTTCCAACGAATTCGGGCGCGCGGACGATGCGGGCGTCCACCCATTGTCTCGCGTACGCCTCGATATCGGGGTGTAAGCGCCGCAACGCAAGCCCGGTCCGGCCCAGTTGACACCGCCGCCATCCATGCTGTTTCATGTGGCGATGCACCATCTCCCCGCCCTCTCCGCTTTCCCGACCTCGCAGCGCGCGGGTTGGTGGCGTCGTGGCTCGGGAGACTCGCCCGGCGCCTGATCGCGCCTGCCTGCCGAATCCCCGAGCCCGGTCCGCAATGACCGGGCTCTTTTTTTATCCGGACCCCGCCATGCTGCTCCGCTACCGACTCCCCGCCGACCTCATCACCCCGCTCTCCGCCTATCTGGCGCTGCGCTCGCACGGCGCCAGCCTGCTGCTGGAATCCGCCGACCAGGGCGAACGCGTCGGTCGCCACAGCTTCGTGCTCGTCCAGGGCGCGGGCGAGGTCAAGATCGCGCCCCCCGCCCACGGCTGGGTGCAGGCGCTGCGTGATCTGGCCGGCCCGGTCCTTGCGGATCGCGGAACGTTCGACGCCGCCTCGGAACTGCCACCCGGTCGCGACACCATGCCGGTCGGCGTCGGCATCGCCGGCTATGTCGGCTTCGAAGCCGTGATCGCCGACGAGCCGACGCTGCAACTGCCCAAGCGCGATTCGCTGGGCCTGCCGACGGTGTGGGCGCGCCGCTTCGACGCCGCGCTGGTCTTCGATCATCTCCATCAGGTCGCCGAACTGCAGGTGATGGGGGACGATGAAGCCGCGTTGCGCCAGCGCCTGCTCACCCTGCGGCTCGCCCTGTCGCAGCCGGTGCTGGCGCGGGAAGATGCCGGATCGCCGCGCGCCTTCGCCACGATCAAGCGCGCCGAATACGAAGCGCATGTGCACAACGCGCAGACGCTGATCCACGACGGCGATGTCTACCAGCTGGTGCCGAGCCAGCGCCTGCGCATCGAACAGCCGCCGTCGCCACTCACCGCCTATCGCCGCATGCGCCGGCTCAATCCCAGCCCCTATGGCTACCTGCTGGAATGGGACGGATTCGCGCTCGCAGGCGCATCGCCGGAAATGCTGGTGCGCGTGAATGGTGACGAAGCGGAAACCTTGCCGATCGCCGGCACGGTGCCGCGCGGTGGCGATGACCAGGAAGACACGGCGCGTTTCGAAGCGTTGCGCAACGATCCCAAGGAACTCGCCGAGCACCAGATGCTGGTCGATCTCGCCCGCAATGACCTCGGCCGCTGCGCCATGCCCGGCGCCGTCCACGTGGAGAAGCCACTGGCCCTGCAGCGCACCAGCCATGTGCTGCATCTCACCACCACGGTGAAGGCACGGCTGCGCAAAGGACTCGATGCGCTCGACGTGCTGGCTTCGTGCTTCCCGGCCGGCACCGTCAGTGGCGCGCCGAAATTGCGCGCCGCAAAGCGCATCGCGGAAATGGAAGGCGATGCCCGCGGCCCCTACGCCGGTGCGCTGATCAAGCTCGGCGCCGATGGCACGTTCGACAGTGCACTGATCCTGCGTACCGCCGTGTACGCCAATGGCCACGCCTGGTTGCAGGCCGGCGCCGGCATCGTCCGCGCATCGGATGCACACAAGGAATACATGGAGACCTTGCACAAGCTCGGCGCACCCGCGACTGCGATGGGTGTGTCGCTGGATTCGCTGGAGGGCGCGGAATGATTTTGTTGATCGATGCACTGGACAGCTTTACCTACAACCTCGTGCAGGCCTTCCAGGCGTTGGGCGAGGAGGTCGAAGTCGCGCGCTTCGACCAGATCACGCTCGACGATGTGCGCAAGCGCAATCCGGAATTGATCGTGCTGTCGCCGGGACCGGGACATCCGACCGAATGCAGGATCCACGTCGACATCGCCGCCAGCGATCTCGATATCCCGGTGTTCGGCGTCTGCCTCGGCCAGCAGGCATTGGCCGCGGGCAGCGGCGGTCGCGTCACCCACGCGCGCGAACCCCTGCACGGCGAAGCGACGCCGGTCGATCACGACGGAACCGGCGTCTTCGCCGGGTTGCCGCAACCATTGATGGTCGGTCGTTACCACAGCCTGATCGTCGATGACGCCAGTCTTCCGCAGGAATGGGAGATCACCGCGCGTTCCGCGTCCGGTGAACCGATGGCGATGGCGCATCGCACGCTGCCCCGCTGGGGCGTGCAATTCCATCCCGAAAGCATCCTCACCCCCGATGGCCCGGCGCTGCTCGCCAACGTGTTGCGTCTTTCAGGTTTGCGTTCATGACACTGCTCACTTCCCACAACCCGATCCGCCCGCTGCCGGGCGACACCGCCGCCGAATTGATGCGGATGTTCGTCGACCAGGACACCGACGCCTTGCTGGTCGGCGCCTGCCTCGCCCTGCTCGCGCAACGCGATCCGAGTGCGGAAGAACTGCGCGCCTTCGCTTCGACCCTGCTTGCCGAAGCGCAGCCGTTCGACCGCGGCGATCTCGCCGTGCTCGACACCTGCGGCACCGGCGGCGACGGCGCATCCACCGCGAACCTCAGTACGTTGTCCGGATTGCTGCTGGCGCACCTCGGCGTCCCGGTCGCCAAGCACGGCAATCGCGCGTCGACCTCGACCTGCGGCAGCGCCGATCTGCTCGAAGCACTCGGCTACGACCTGGCCCGCGCACCGTCGCAACTGAAGCAGGATCTTTCCGACCACAATTTCGCCTTCCTGTTCGCGCCGGCATATCACCCGCTGCTCGGGCGCCTGCGCGAAATCCGTCGCCGCCTCGGCATCCCCACCATCTTCAACCTGCTCGGCCCGCTGCTGAACCCGGCGCGTCCCGCCTACCAGGTGCTCGGCGTCGCCCGCGACACCCTGCTGGAACCGATGGCCGGCGCACTCGCGCAGGGCGGACTGCAGCGCGGCTTCGTCATCCACGGCAAGAACGCGCAGGGCGACGGCATGGATGAAGCCTCGATCGAAGGCCCGACCCGCGTGCTGGAACTGCGCGACGGCAAGGTCTTGGCAACGGAAGTCCTGGTGCCGCGCGATCTCGCGATTGCCGCGCCCGAACGCGATGCCTTGCGCGTCCATGATCGTGCCGAAGCGCTGGCCGTCGCCCGTGGCTGCCTGCACGGATCGGCCTCCGCCGACTTCCGCCCCGCCGTCGCCGATGCCGTCGCCTTGCAGGCCGGGCTCGGATTGCTGCTGCACCGGAACGCAGCGTTGTCGGAATTGCCGGCGGCCATGCGCGAATGCCGCGACGTGCTGGAAAACGGCTTCGAAGCGCCACTGCCCGCGCAGGAGATCGCGGCATGAGCACGCTGCCGTCATTGCACGATGTATTGCGCGATGCCCGGCTTCCTGCCGGATCGCACCTGACCCGCGTGGTCGAGAGCGAGGCCGCGCGCATCGCCGATGCAAGCATCGCGGCGGCAACCCGCCGCACCCTCGATGCGCGTTTCGAGCGATCGTTGCGGGAAACAAAAGCCCGCAACGGCGGCGCGGTGATCGCCGAGTTCAAGCGTGCCTCGCCATCCCTGGGCGCATTCGCCGCCGATCGCGATTTCGATACGCAATTGCAGGCCTATCGCGATGGCGGTGCCGCTGCCGTGTCCATCCTCGCCGAACCGGCATTGTTCCAGGGGAATACAGATGAAGTGCGCGCCGCCGCGCGTTATGGCATGCCGCGCCTCTACAAGGGTTTCGTGCTGGACGCACGCCACCTCGACGAAGCCGCAACGGTCGCGCAGGCCGATGCCGTGCTGCTGATCGCCCGCGTCCTCGGCAGGCACACCGCCGCCTTCGCCGATGCCGCCCGCGAACGCGGACTGGAGCCGCTGGTGGAACTGCACGAACTGGGCGAGATCCCGTTCGCGCGCGACAGCGGTGCGACTCTGATCGGCATCAATGCGCGTGATCTCGCCAGCTTTGCCATCGGTGCGCCGACCGCCGACCCGTTGCGCGAAGCATTCCCCGATGCCGTGCTGATCCGCGAATCCGGGCTGTCCACGCCGGAAGACGCACGCGCTGCATTCGCTCAGGGGTTCGACGCCGTGCTGATCGGCGAAGCATTGATGCGCAGCAATGACCCCGCGGCATTCCTGCAGGCGTGCAGGACATGAACCTGATCGCCAAGGTCTGCGGCATCACCAACGCCGGCGATGCACGGATGGCGCTCACTGCCGGTGCGGACCTGGTCGGTTTCGTGCGCCACCCGCCGAGCCCGCGTCATTGCGAGGACCTGGAATCCGCGAGCACCGGCGTCGGCATGCGTGGCGTGCTGGTGAGCGTGAGCGACCACATCGACACGGTCATCGATGAAGCCATCGGCTACGGCCTCGGCTGGATACAACCATATCTTCCAGCCGGTGAACGCACGCATGCACTGGCGCGCGCACATGCCGCCGGCCTGAAACTGCTGCTGCCGTGGCCGGACAGTCCCGACCAGGAACCCGTCGCCGCCGATCTCTATCTGTGGGAAACCGCGCCGTCGCAATCCGGCGTGCATGGCGGTTCTGGTCAAACCCACGCCGGGGAATTCCCGCCGCCCGGGCCGTTCCTGCTTGCAGGCGGGCTCGACGGCGGCAACGTGGGTGATCGCATTGGCGCGCTGACGCAAGAACAACGCAAGCAATGCCGCGGCGTCGATGCCGCATCGCGCCTTGAAGCATCGCCCGGCCGCAAATCCATCCCGAAGACCCAGCATTTCACGAGCACCGTCCATGCCATCCAGATTTGAACTCCCCACCCGCTTCGGTCGCGCCGGTTTCGGCGGCTGCTACGCGCCGGAAACATTGATGACGCCGCTGCTCGAACTGGAAGCAGCCTTCATCGATGCCATCCGCGATCCCGCCTTCCAGCGCGAACTTGCCGAACAGTTGCGCGACTTCGTCGGTCGCCCGACCGCGCTCACGCCGGCGCCGCGACTTGCCAATGCGGTCGGACTCGAGCATCTCTACCTGAAGCGCGAAGACCAGTGCCACACCGGCGCGCACAAGATCAATAACGCGATCGCGCAGGTGTTGCTGGCGAAGCGCATGGGCAAACACGAGATCATTGCCGAGACCGGCGCCGGCCAGCACGGCGTCGCCACCGCCGCCGCCTGCGCGCGACTCGGCCTGCCCTGCACCGTCTACATGGGTCGCACCGACATGGAACGGCAGGCGCCCAACGTGTTCCGCATGCGCATGTTCGGTGCGACGGTCGAAGCGGTCGACAGCGGCCAGGGCACGCTGAAGGAAGCGGTGAACGCCGCGTTGCGCGCGTGGGCGGCACGCTGCGATCGCGCGCACTACGTGCTCGGTTCCGCACTCGGTCCGCACCCGTTCCCGACCATCGTGCGCAGCTTCCAGACCGTGATCGGCGACGAAGCGCGCGCGCAGATCATCGAGCGTCACGGATCGCTGCCCGATGCCTTGATCGCCTGCGTCGGCGGCGGCAGCAACAGTTCCGGACTGATCAAGCCCTTCCTCGACGATGCACTGCGCCGCGTCGTGGTCGAAGCCGGCGGCCATGGCAACGCGCTGGGCGAACACGCAGCGCGCGTCGGTGGCGGGCGCGTCGGCGTCCTGCACGGTTGCCGCACGCTGCTGCTGCAGGATGGGGCCGGCCACACCGCCGAGACCTCTTCGGTCAGCGCCGGCCTCGACTATCCCGCGCTCGGCCCCGAGCTTGCGGCGTGGGCCGACGAAGGCCGCATCGACGTCTGGCGCGCCAGCGACGACGAAGCACTCGCCGCTGCACGCGAACTGTGCGCGCTCGAAGGCATCCTGCCGGCACTCGAGTCCAGCCATGCGCTGGCGCGACTGCGCGATCTCGCCCGCGACGGGGCCCGCACCGTGTTGCTCGGCCTCTCCGGTCGCGGCGACAAGGACCTTTCCACCTACCGTTCGCGCCTGGAGCTCTGAATGGATCGCCTTCTTCCCTTCGTCATGGCCGGCGACCCCGCGGTCGATTCGCTTGCCGGACTGTTGCGCGCGGCAAAAGCCGCCGGCATCGCCACCATCGAGGTCGGCGTGCCGCATTCCGACCCGATCGCCGATGGCCCGCCGCTGCAAGCGGCGGCGCAACGTGCGATCGAACGCGGCGTCACCGCGGAATCGGTGTTGCAGCAACTGGCGACGATCAACGACAGTCCCGACGTCGTGTTGTTCACTTACCTCAACCCTTTGCTGCAGATCGGAAGCGCACGCCTGATCGAACTGCTGCGCAAGACGCCGGTGCGTTCACTGCTGGTGGTCGATCTTCCCTTCGGCGAGGAACCGGAGCTCGAAGCCGTGTTGCTCGCGGCCGGTTATCCGATCGTGCCGTTGCTATCGCCGACGACGTCAATCGAACGCGCGAAGCAGCTGCTCGGCGAACGCGCCGATCCCGGCCCTGCATCGCCATTCGCGCAACGTTTCGCCTACGTGGTCGCCCGCCTCGGCATCACCGGCGAAGGCACGCATGACTTCGCGCCAATCGCCGAACGCGTGGCGGCGCTGCACGCGATCACGGATCGTCCGCTTGCAGTCGGCTTCGGGTTGTCGGAACCGCAGGCATTGGCCAGCATCCGCGCGATGGGCGCGACCCCGGTGGTCGGCACGGCATTGGTGCAGTCGTTGGCGAACGGCACTCCGCCGGAACAGGCGTTCGCCGCGTTCGCTTGATCAGCCCGCCAGCGCCGCTTCCAGCACCGCCATACGCACCGCGACGCCGTTCGCCACCTGGCGCAGGATCAGCGACTGCGGGCCATCCGCGACTTCATCGCTGATCTCGACGCCGCGGTTCATCGGCCCCGGATGCATTACCACCGCATCCGGTTTCGCCAGCTGCATGCGTTCGGTGGTGATGCCGTAGTCGCGGTGGTAATCCTCGAGCGAGGACACCAGGCCTTCCTGCATGCGTTCGCGTTGCAGGCGCAGCGTCATCACCACGTCGACGCCGGACACCGCATCGTCGACGCGGTCGACCACCGTGCAGCCGCGCAAGGTGTCGGCATCCGGCAGCAGCGGCGACGGCGCGCACACGCGGATATCCGTCACGCCCAGCGCACGCAGCGCGCACAGGTCGCTGCGCGCGACGCGCGAGTGCCTGATGTCGCCGACGATCGCGATCCGCAGTTTCGGGAAATCGCCGCCCTTGGCCTGGCGGATGGTCAACATGTCGAGCAGGCCCTGCGTCGGGTGCTGGCTGCGACCGTCACCGGCGTTGATCAGCTTCGTGCCCGGCTGCACCACTTCGGACAGGCGCGCCACTGCACCGTCCTCGCGATGGCGGATGATGAAACCGCGCACACCCATCGCCTCGATGGTGCGCAGGGTGTCGATGTCGGTTTCGCCCTTGGTGGTCGAGGACGTCGCCGCATCGAAATTCAGCACATCGGCGCCGAGCCGCTGCGCCGCGCGCTGGAAGCTCAGGCGCGTGCGCGTCGAGGCCTCGAAGAACAATGTGCACACCGCGATCCCGGCCAGTCGTCCGCGCGATTGCGTGCCATCCGAAAACTGCTGCGCGCGATCGAGTAGCGCCTCGATATCCCTGCGCGGCATGCCTTCCAGCGTCAGCAGGTGTTGTCCAGCCATCGTCACGTCGTCACTCCAGGAACCGGCACTGCATCATCGGGGGAAGCCAGCCAGCGCTCGACGATGATCGCCGCCGCCATGGCATCGAGTGCATTGGCATCACGCCGGCGCGATGCGCCCGAGGCGCGTCGCTCGGCGAACGCACCCGCGGCTTCGATCGAACTCGAACGCTCGTCCATCATCACCACGTCGCGCTTGCTGCGTGAGGCGATGTCGCGCGCGAACTGCTGCGCGAACTGGCGGATCGGCTGGTCGTCGCCGGCCAGCGTGAGCGGATCGCCCACCACCAGGCCCGCGGGCATCCATTCGCGGATCAACTTGTCGATCGCCTTCCAGTCGATCACGCCATCGTGGACGTCGACGACCGCGATCGGTCGCGCACCCCCGCTGAAGGCACTGCCGACGGCGACCCCGATGCGACGCTTGCCGACATCGAAGCCGAGCACGGTGCCGTCGCGGCGCACGTCAGGCGCGACCGGAATAACCGGCCATCTGCATCAGGTCGACGCCAAGGCGACCGGCGGCAGCCTGCCAGCGCGATTCCAGCGGCGTGGTGAACAGCAGGTCGTTGTCCGACGGCACGGTGATCCAGCTGTTCTCGGTGATTTCCTGTTCGAGCTGGCCCGGCCCCCAACTGGCGCAACCTAGCGCCACCAGCGCGCGTTCCGGACCGGTGCCCGAGGCCAGCGATTCCAGCACGTCGCGCGAGGTGGTCAGCGACAGGCCGTTGCCGAGCGCGAAACTCGAATCCCAGTCCTGTTCGCCATCGTGGAGCACGAAGCCGCGCTCCGCGTGCACCGGGCCACCGGCCAGCACGTGGTGCATGCGCAGGATTTCGTCGCCGGTGGTGACCTGGATCTGCTGCAGCAACTCGCCCAGCAGCATGTCGGACGGGCGATTGACCACGATGCCCATCGCCCCGTTCTGGTCGTGCTGGCAGATCAGGGTGACGGAACGGGAGAAGTTGGGATCTTCAAGGGCCGGGACCGCCACCAGCAGCTGGTTGGCCAGCGAGTTCGGTCCGGTCGGGATTTCACGAGGCATGGCCCCATTCTATCGGACTTCGCTGATCTCGACCCCGTCCAGCCCCTGCGCCAGCGTGCGTGCATCGCCACCCTGGGCCAGCTTGATCTTGAGGCGCACCTCGTTCTGCGAATCGGCGAAGCGCAGCGCGTCCTCGTAGCTGATATGGCCGCCCTGGTAGAGCTCGAACAGCGCCTGGTCGAAGGTCTTCATACCCTGCTGGGTCGAATCCTTCATCACTTCCTTCAGCTTGTGGATCTCGCCGTCGCGCAGGTAGTCCTGCACCAGCGGCGTGCCAAGGAGGATTTCCAGCGCGGCGCGGCGCCCCTTGCCGTCGACGGTCGGGACCAGCTGCTGCGCGACCACGCCCTTCAGGTTCAGCGACAGGTCCATCAGCAACTGGTTGCGGCGTTCTTCCGGGAAGAAGTTGATGATGCGGTCCATCGCCTGGTTGGCGTTGTTGGCGTGCAGGGTGCACAGCACCAGGTGGCCGGTTTCGGCGAAGGCGATGGCGTGGTCCATGCCCTCGCGGGTACGGATTTCGCCGATCATGATGACGTCGGGCGCCTGGCGCAGGGTGTTCTTCAGCGCGTTCTCCCAGCTGTCGGTGTCCACGCCGACTTCACGCTGGGTGATGATGCAGCCCTCGTGGCGGTGCACGAATTCGATCGGGTCCTCGATGGTGATGATGTGGCCCGAGGAGTTCTTGTTGCGATAGCCGACCAGCGCCGCTAGCGACGTCGACTTGCCCGAACCGGTGGCGCCAACGAACAGCACGATGCCGCGCTTGGTCATCGCCAGCGTCTTCATCACCGGCGGCAGCATGAGTTCCTCGATGGTCGGGATCTTCATCTCGATCCGGCGCAGCACCATGCCGACCTGGTTGCGCTGGTAGAACGCCGACACGCGGAAGCGGCCGACGCCGGCCAAACCGATCGCGAAGTTGCACTCGTGGGTCTTCTCGAACTCCTCGCGCTGCATCGGGTTCATCACCGACAGCACGAGGTCGCGGCTTTCCTGCGGCGTCAGCGGTTCCTGGCCGACCGGCTGCAGTTTGCCGGCAACCTTCATCGCCGGGACCATGCCAGCGGTGATGAAGAGATCGGACGCGCGCTGCTGCGCCATCAGGCGGAGGAAATTGGTCAGATCGGTCGGAGTAGTAGGCATCGGGGGAGCTCCGTCGGCACGCCGTGCTCATGCACGGCGCTGGGGTGATACTTCAATACAGCGGTCAATCGAAAATCTTCTTGTCCTTGGCGTACTCGCGCGCCTGCGCACGCGGCACGATGTTGCGCTTCACCAGGTCCTGCAGGCACTGGTCGAGCGTCTGCATGCCCGCCGCCTGGCCGGTCTGGATCGCCGAATACATCTGCGCGACCTTGTCCTCGCGGATCAGGTTGCGGATGGCCGGCACGCCGACCATGATTTCGTGCGCAGCGACGCGACCGCCGCCGACCTTCTTCAACAGCGACTGCGAGATCACCGCGCGCAGCGATTCCGACAGCATCGAACGCACCATCGGCTTTTCACCGGCCGGGAACACGTCGATCACGCGGTCGATGGTCTTGGCCGCGCTGGAGGTATGCAGGGTCGCGAACACCAGATGGCCGGTTTCCGCCGCGGTCAGCGCCAGGCGGATGGTTTCGAGGTCGCGCAATTCGCCGACCAGGATGTAGTCGGGATCCTCGCGCAGCGCGGAACGCAGGGCCTCGTTGAAGCCATGGGTGTCGCGGTGCACTTCGCGCTGGTTGATCAGGCACTTCTGCGACTGGTGCACGAATTCGATCGGATCCTCGACCGAGAGGATGTGGCCGTATTCGTTCTTGTTGATGTGGTCGACCATCGCCGCCAGCGTCGTCGACTTGCCGGAACCGGTCGGCCCGGTCACCAGGATCAGGCCCTGCGGCTGCTCGATCAGCTCGCGGAAGATCGGCGGGCAGCCGAGCTGGTCGAGGCTCAGCACTTCCGAGGGAATGGTGCGGAACACGCCGGCCGCGCCGCGGTTCTGGGTGAACGCGTTGACGCGGAAGCGCGCCAGGCCGGGGATCTCGAACGAGAAGTCGGTTTCGAGGAATTCCTCGTAATCGCGGCGCTGCTTGTCCGACATGATGTCGTACATCAGCGCATGCACCTGCTTGTGTTCGAGCGGCGGGATGTTGATGCGGCGGACGTCGCCATCGACGCGGATCATCGGCGGCAGGCCGGCCGACAGGTGCAAGTCGGAGGCCTTGTTCTTGACCGAAAACGCCAACAGCTCGGCAATATCCATTCCTGATCCCCAGTACGAACCCACAGGTTGCGAATCGGGCACCATGACGGGCCCCGGCTTTCCGGCATGCTACCCCGTCTTGACGAAAACTTCACATGTCAACGATCGAACAGCGCCATCACGATCTCCTCGCTGATTTGCAGGCCGTCGCGACCCGCTTCGGGCGTCCCCTGCCGCGCCTGCTGGCCGTGAGCAAGCGCCAGCCGGCGGCGGCGATCGCCGCCCTCCACGCCGCCGGCCAACGGGCCTTCGGCGAGAACTACGTGCAGGAGGCGATGGCCAAGCAGGTCGAGCTGGCGGGCCTGGAGATCGAATGGCATCTGATCGGCCATCTCCAGACCAACAAGGCCCGCGAAGCCGCCCGCCATTTCGACTGGGTGCAGTCGGTGGACCGGCTGCGCCTGGTGGATGCCCTCGCCCGTGAACGGTCGAGCGAATTGCCGCCGCTGAATCTGCTGGTGCAGGTCAATGTGGATGACGAGGACAGCAAGTCGGGCTGTCGCATCGACGAAGCCGGCGGGCTCTGCGCCGCCATCTCCGGCCATCCCAACCTGGCCCTGCGCGGACTCATGGCGATCCCGGCCCCGGATCCCGATCATGAGTTGCGCCGCGCGGCATTCCGGCGCATGCACGCGCTGTTCGATCAATTGCAGGCGCTGCATCCCGGCATGGACACGCTGTCGCTGGGAATGAGCGAGGACGCCGACCTGGCGATCGAGGAAGGATCGACCATGGTGCGGATCGGAACCGCGCTGTTCGGCAAGCGCGAATAGGGGCTCGCCACGGCGCCGCGTTCACCGCAAATCGTTCACACTCGTGCATCGCAAGGACCACCCGGGGACCGCCATGCCCAACTCGTCTTCCATCCATTCCGTCGTCGCCTTCATCGGCGGCGGCAACATGGCGCGCAGCCTGATCGGTGGACTGATCGCGCATGGCAGCGACCCCGCCGGGATCCATGTCGCCGAACCGGTGGCGGAATTGCGCGAGGCATTGCATCGCGACTTCGGCGTCCATGTCCACGACAGCGCTACCGCGGCGGTGGCCGATGCATCCGTCTGGGTGCTGGCGACCAAGCCGCAGGTGATGCGCGAGGTTTGCGCCAGCCTCGCGACCGCTGCCGCGAAACAACGCCCGCTGGTGGTTTCGATCGCCGCCGGCATCACCAGCGCGCAACTCGCACGCTGGTTCGGCACGGCATTGCCGATCGTGCGCACCATGCCCAACACGCCGGCCTTGTTGCGTGCCGGCATCACCGGGCTGCACGCCAACGCCGAAGTGTCGAAGGAGCAGCGCGCGCAGGCCGATGCCCTGATGCACGCCGCCGGCCCCACGATCTGGCTGGATGACGAATCACTGATGGATGCGGTCACCGCCGTGTCCGGCAGCGGCCCGGCCTATCTGTTCCTGCTCGCCGAAGCGATGCAGTCCGCCGCCGAAGCCGAAGGCCTCGCCCCCGGTCAGGCGCGCGTACTGGTCGCGCAGACGATGTTCGGCGCGGCGCGGATGCTCAACGAAAGCCGCGAAACCGCCGCAGAACTGCGCCATCGCGTCACGTCGCCCAAGGGCACCACCGAAGCCGCGATCAACACGTTCGAGGCAGGCGGCTTCCGTCCGCTGGTGAAGGACGCCATCCACGCCGCACGCATCCGCGGCGCCGAACTGTCCGCCGCCAATGACTGAGGAATCACCATGAATGCACGCCACCTTCTTGTTGCCGCGACGCTGGTGCTGGCGTCATGCAGCAATGGCACGGCCCCGCATGCCGCGCAGGCATCGGCAACTGCTTCGGCCAATGCCGCCGCCAATGCATCGGCGGAAGCGACTGTCGACGGCGTGGTGGTCCATGCATCCACGATCGCCAACAGCGATCTCAACGACATCAGCGCGCGCCGCTACGGCATCTCGCGCGAAGGCAATGCACTGTTCCTGCTGGTGACGGTGCGCGACGAGCATGGCAATGCGGTGCCTGCCGATGCCGTGCAATTGACCGCGCAATCGGCGGTATTGCCGGACGCGCTGGCGCCGCTGCGGTTGCTGCCGATCACCACCGACGGGATGACGGACTACATCGCGACGGTCGCAGCCAAGCCGCCGGCGAGCGTGCAATTCAGGATCGATGTGCGCAAGGGCGGCGCCAACGCGACGATGGCGTTCACGCGGGATCTGCTGCCGCGGTGATTGCACGCGAGGGCAGGCGTCTGAAAAAGCATCGCCCGGCTTTGCGCCTATCGCGGTTGTCTGCAGCGCCGACACGCCGTGAATACATCCATGTAGGCTCGTACGCAGCATCCATGCTGCGTACGGTCGGCGCTACAGACGAACCGCATAGGCGCCGCCGGTGGCGGGCTTTTTTGCTTCTCTCTCAGAAAGCAACAACACGCGCGCGGCCGCGGGTGCGCCAGTCCGGGGCGTGGGCGTTGCGCCGCATGGATGCGGCGCACGAGCCTACATGGACGTACTTGCGGCGGCCCACGCGCCGGAGCTGGCCTCCCGCGAAGCCATCGCGTGCTATATGCGCACCGCCCAGCGCCGGATGATCGCCGCGATATCCGCCACGCCATCGGTGAGCGCAGCCGGGCCCGGCTGCAGGATGCGCGGTGACTTCACTTCGTGCAATTCGCCGTCACGCACGGCGGGGATGTCCTGCCAGCCCTGGCGCTGCGCGACCTTCTCCGGCCGGAAACGCTTGCCGCACCAGCTGCCGAGGATGATGTCGGGCGCGCGCCGCGCCACTTCAAGTGGATCCTCCAGGATGCGCTGCTTCGCCAGCGGCTCGATGGCGCGCTCCGGGAAGATGTCATCGCCTCCGGCGATCGCGACCAGTTCGCTCACCCAGCGGATGCCGCTGATCGGCGGTTCGTCCCATTCCTCGAAATACACGCGCGGACGTCGCGGCAACTTTGCTGATTGTTCGGCGATGGCATCGAGGTCGCGCCGCAGTCCGTCCGCATATGCATTGGCCTGCGCGGCCATGCCGACCAGCGCGCCGAGCCGACGGATGTAGTCGAGGATGCCGGCGACGCTGCGGTGGTTGGAAATCCACACCTCCACGCCGCGCCGCACCAGTTCTGCGGCGATGTCGGCCTGGATGTCGGAGAAGCCGATCGCCAGTTCCGGCTGCAGCTTCATGATCTCGTCGATCTTCGCGCTGGTGAAGGCGCTGACCTTGGGCTTCTCCTTGCGCGCCCGCGGCGGGCGCACGGTGAAACCGCTGATGCCGACGATGCGATCCTCCGCGCCGAGCGCATACAGCACTTCGGTCGGCTCCTCGGTCAGGCAGACGATGCGACGCGGCCCGATCATCACGGCATCAAGCGCGGCGACTCACGGATACAGCTGCTCGCGATGCCAGTCGCCGCAGCGATCGATCACGTACACATCACGGCGATGCAGGCGGTATTCGGCGCCGTACCAGAACTCGAAGCGCTCCGGGCGCACGCGAAACCCGGTCCAGCGTGGCGGGCGCGGCACGTCGCGACCGGCGAATTCGGCCTGCGCCTGGTCGAAGCGTTCCTCGAATTCGGCGCGATCGGCCAGCGGCTGCGATTGCCGCGATGCCCACGCACCAATCTGGCTGTCACGCGGACGACTGGCGAAATAGGCATCGGCCTGGTCATCACTGACCAGTTCGACCATGCCTTCGATGCGCACCTGCACGGCATTGCGCACCCGTGGCCAGAAAAACAGCAACGCGGCATGCGGGTTGGCCTGCAATTCGAGGCCCTTGCGCCCATCGAGGTGCGTATAGAAGACGAAGCCGCGCTCGTCGTGCGCTTTCAGCAACACCATCCGCAGCGACGGCCGACCGTCGAGCGTGGTGGTGGCGACGGCCATCGCGGTGGGATCGGGCTCGCCCGCCGCGCCAGCCTCGGCGAACAGGCGATCGAAGGTGGCGAGCGCTTCGGCGCGGAGATCGGATGCGGAATCGTTCATGGCTCCATTGTGCCGCAGGCGCACGCCGGAAGCCCGTGCTCAGTCGACGATGAAACTGACCTTCATGTTGACCCGCCACTCCGTCACGTTGCCATTCGGCGCGGTCACCACCTTGATCTCGTTCACCCAGGCGCCCTGGATGTTCTTGACCGTCTTGGCGGTCTTGGCCAGGCCGGACTGGACGGCGTCCTCGATGCCTTTCTGCGAGGAGGAATTGATTTCGATGACCTTGGCGATGCTCATGCCGAACTCCGGTTGTGATGACGGGAAACGAACCCGGAACGTAGTGCATGGCTTGTTAGGACGGCGTCGCCGCCTGCGGCTGATAGCATGTCGCCATGCAACATTCCCCCATCGCATTCATCGGCCCCATGGGCAGCGGCAAGAGCCGCGTCGCCGCGTCCCTCGCACGGCGGCTGGATCGACCCTGCCTCGATCTCGATGCCGAGGTGGAGCAACGCGCCGGCCAGGCCATCGCGACGATCTTCGCCAACGACGGCGAAGCGCGTTTCCGCGAACTGGAAAGCGCGGCTCTGATCGATGTGCTGGCGAATGACGGAGCCGTGATCGCGACCGGCGGCGGAGTGGTGCTGGCGACGGCGAATCGCGAATTGCTGCGCAACCGCGCGACCGTGGTCTGGCTGCGCGCAGACGCGTCGACGCGACTGGAGCGGATGCGCGACGAGCGCGCGCAACGCCCGCTGCTGCATGGCGACGATCCGGCGACGACATTGGCGAAACTCGATGCCATCCGCACGCCGTTCTACCGGGAACTCGCCGATTTCGAAGTAGACACCAGCGGCATGGGCGTGGACGAAGTGGTCGAACACCTGATGATGTTGCTGCAACAACGCGAGGCCGCGGCATGAGCTCCACCCGGGTCGATGTCGCCGGAGCCGCGCCCTACGCCATCCATATCGGCGATGGCCTGCTGCACGATGGCGCGCTCCTGGCGAAGCACCTGCGCGGACGCCATGCGTTGATCGCCAGCGACGAACACGTCTCCCCCCTGTATGGCGATGCCGTGGTCGCGGCACTGCGGGCGTCACGCCCGGACGCGCAGATCGCCACGCTGGTGCTGCCCGCCGGTGAAAGCGCCAAGACCTTCGACAATTTCAATCGCGTCATCGCCGCGCTTGCGGAAATGGGCGCAACCCGCGATGCCTGCGTCCATGCGCTTGGCGGCGGCGTGATCGGTGACATGGCCGGGTTCGCCGCAGCGTGCTGGATGCGCGGCATCGATTGCGTGCAGCTGCCGACCACGCTGCTGGCGATGGTCGATTCCTCGGTCGGCGGCAAGACCGCCATCGACATCCCGCAGGGCAAGAATCTCGTCGGCGCCTTCCATCCGCCGCGTGCCGTCGTCATCGACACCACGACCCTGCGCACGCTGCCGTCGCGCGAACTGCGCGCCGGCCTCGCCGAAGTGGTGAAGTACGGCGCCATCATCGATGCCGGCTTCATCGATTGGCTCGAGGCACACGCCGATGCGTTGCTGGCGATGGACGCCACGGCACTTTCCGCAGCCATCGCGCGTTCGTGCACGCACAAGGCAGCGATCACCGAACGTGATCCGCTGGAACACGGCGAACGCGCCCTACTCAACTTCGGCCATACCTTCGCCCACGCCATCGAAGCCGAACAGGCGGCTCTAAATGGACAATGGGGCGCCGGCCTCAACCACGGCGAAGCGGTCGCGGTCGGCATGGTGCTGGCGGCGCGATTGTCGACACGGCTCGGCATGGCGACCCCGGATGACGCCACGCGCCTAACCGCCCTGCTCGTACGCCTCGGCCTGCCGGTGCGCATTCCGCCCGGCCTCGACGCCGACGCCCTGCTCGCGCGCATGCGCCTGGACAAGAAGACCGCCGCCGACGGCCTGCGCTTCATCCTCTGGGATGGCATCGGTCGCGCCCGCATTGTCCGTGGCGTCGACGAAAGCGTGGTTTTGCAGCTGTTGCGCGAAGGCTGAGCTGCGACCCCGTACAATTCGCCCATGCGTCTCCTGCTGCAACAACGGCCCGACGGCCACGAAGCGCCGCGCTTCGTCCAGCTCATGCTCCAGCCCGACCTCTTCGGTGGCTGGGAACTGGTGCGCGAGACCGGTCAGCAGGGCCTGCGCAGCTCACTGCGCCGCGAACAATTCCCGGACCAGGCGGCAGCCCTCGCCGCGATCGAGAAAGCACGCGACGCCCAGCTGAAGAAAGGCTTCCAGCTGATGTTCGCCTCGGGCTTCGACGGCCCACGCTAACTTTTTTCAATTTTTCGAGATTTCCATGGATTCCAAGCCGAACAACGATCGTTTCCTGCGCGCCCTGCGCCGCGAACCCGTGGACTGCACGCCCGTCTGGCTGATGCGCCAGGCCGGCCGCTATCTGCCGGAATACCGCGCGACCCGCCAGCGCGCCGGCAGCTTCCTGGCGATGGCGAAGAACCCCGAGATCGCCTGCGAGGTGACGCTGCAGCCGCTGCAGCGTTTCGACATCGACGCCGCGATCCTGTTCAGCGACATCCTCACCATCCCCGACGCGATGGGCCTTGGCCTGTACTTCGTCGAAGGCGAAGGCCCCAAGTTCGAACGGCCGGTCCGCAGCGCGGAAGACATCGCGCGCCTCGCCGTGCCGGACATGGAAAGCGAATTGCGCTACGTGATGGACGCGGTGCGCCTGATCCGCCGCGAACTGCAGGACAAGGTGCCGCTGATCGGTTTCTCCGGCAGCCCGTGGACGATCGCCTGCTACATGGTGGAAGGCCGCGGCGGCAGCGACTTCGGCCGCATCAAGGCGATGGCGCTGAATGATCCGGCATCGCTGCACCGCCTGCTCGGCGTCGTCACCGACGCGGTGATCGCATACCTCTCGGCGCAACGCGCGGCGGGCGCGCAGGCACTGCAGGTGTTCGACACCTGGGGTGGCGTGCTGTCGCCGGCGATGTACCGCGAATTCTCGCTGCGCTACCTGCGTCGCATCGCCAGCGAACTGCAGCGCGGCGAAGGCGCTGATCGCACGCCCCTCATCCTGTTCGGCAAGGGCAACGGCCCCTACCTGTCCGAACTCGCCGACAGCGGCGCGGAAGCGCTGGGCGTCGACTGGACGACGACGCTGCACGGCGCCTGCCTGCGCACGCAGGGCAAGGTCGCGCTGCAGGGCAACCTCGACCCGGCGACCTTGTACGCATCGCCCGACACCATCCGCCGCGAAGTGCGCTCGGCACTCGACAGCTACGCCAAGGGCAACAATGGCTCGCGCGACGGCCACGTCTTCAACCTCGGCCATGGCATGGCGCCGGACATGGATCCGGAACACGTGCGCGTGCTGGTGGATGAAGTGCATGCGGCGAGTCGCGAGCGCCGCCTCGGCTGAGTTGCAGCGCTGCAGCAGGTCTCAGCGCACCATCATTCCGCTGTCGACCGCACCATCGAAGGGCGCACTCCACCCTTCCCCGGTACGCACGTGCACCTGGCGGAAATACGCGGGTAAGCCTTCCTCGAACCCGGGGCCGGACTGCAACTGGTAGTGCAGATGCACCAGGAAGGCATCACCGGACATGCCCATCGCGCCGATCTGTTCGCCGCGCTTGACGCGCTGGCCGGGCTTCACCCGCACGCTGCCCTGCTTCATGTGCGCGAACACGCTGTATTCGCCATTGCCGTGATCAACCACCACATAGTTGCCGAGGAACAGCTTGAGATTCTTCATGATGGCCGCCTGGTCGAACGGAGGCGGCCCGCCCTTGCGGTTGTCGGCCATGCCATCGTGCATTTCGCGGACCACGCCGTCGCCGGTCGCCAGCACCGGTCTGCCGTAGCCATACCAGTCTTCCGGACGCGCGCCATCGCCGCGATACATCTTCCCGGCGGCATCGACGACGACGAAATCGTGCGCGTATCGCATGAAGTTCGAGGTGATGCCGAAATGCGTGGTCATACCGCCGGTGATGTCGAGCCGGCGATGATGGGCGAGGAAATCGTGTCCGTCGTGGACGAAGATCTCGCCGCGCAGGGGCAGCGACAACTGCGTCTTCGGGACGAATGCCCGCGGTGACAGGTCGATCGCGATGCGCTGCTCCGGGCCATCGTCCCCGCTGGCGAAAATCCCTTCCACGCGAATGCGGTCGACCGCCTCGTCGGCATCGAAGCGGGTGAACGGATTGAATACCACCAGCTTCCCGTGCGCCGGCAATTCGCGATTGGGCACGGTCGCGATGCTCATCGTGGTGCTGTCGCCATTGCGATCGAGGCGACGCTGGCCGATGAAATGGCCTTCATGGTCGAAGCGGGTCAATTCCAGCCCGACCAGTTCCAGCTTGGCATCGCCGGGATTCGCGAACAGCAGGTCGAAATTGAGTTGCTGGCCGTCGCGCAGGCGTTCCACCAGCGGGCGAGCCGGCAGCGAAGACACCGCGAGGTCCTGCGCGGTGGCGGCGAACGGCGCCAGCAGGCACGACAGGCCGATGATGGTGCGCGCGAAAAAACGCATGGTGCTCATGCAGGTTCCCCGGAAGATCGTTGGAATATCAGGGTTGTGGACTCCACGGTGCATGTGCTGCAAGTCCGTAGGAAGAAAGTCACGCCCGGTTCGGCCCGGGTTGCGGCAGCGGCGCCAGCGCGCCAGACTCGCCGCATTCCACTGCGGGGAGACGGTCATGGCACGGATGGTCCTGTCGATCATGATGGCATTGCTGGTGACGATGTCCGGCATCGCCGCCGCGCAGGATCCGGCAGGAACCGCGCACCCGGCGACGGCCCGCTATTTCGACAACAGCGGCCGCAACGACGCCTGGACCGGCGGCGTGCGGATGATCCCGATCCACACGCCCAGCGGCGATTTCCGCGTCTGGACCAAGCGCGTCGGCAACAATCCGCGCATCAAGCTGTTGCTGTTGCACGGTGGCCCCGGCGCGACCCACGAATATTTCGAGGCGATGGACTCGTGGCTGCCGGGTGCCGGCATCGAGTACTACTACTACGACCAGCTCGGCTCGGCCTACAGCGACCAGCCCCGGGACATGGCGCCATTCCTGGGCACCGACCATTACGTCGAGGAAGTTGAGCAGGTGCGCAGGGCGCTTGGCCTCGATTCAAGCAACTTCTACCTGCTCGGCCATTCCTGGGGCGGCCTGCTGGCGATCGAATATGCGCTGAAATACCAGAAGAACCTCAAGGGCCTGGTCATCTCCAACATGATGTCGAGCATCCCGGCCTACAACCGCTATGCCCATGACGTCCTGATGCCGCAGATGGACCAGAAGGCGTTGAAGGAGATCCTGGCGCTGGAAGCGGCGAAGCGGTACGACGATCCGCGCTACGAGGAATTGCTGCAACCGTTCTACGAGCAGCACATCCTGCGCAAGCCCGCGGCCCAGTGGCCGGAACCGGTACTGCGTTCGTTCGCGCACATCAACAAGAAGGTCTACGTGCCGATGCAGGGCCCGAGCGAGATGGGCGCCAGCGGCATCCTCGAACACTGGGATCGCACCGACGATCTCGCGAAGATCACGGTGCCGACGCTGGTGATCGCCGGCCGCTACGACACCATGGATCCGGCCTTCATGAAGATGATGTCGAAGAAGCTGCCCCACGGCCGCTATCTGGAAGGCCCGAACAGCGGCCACATGGCGATGTACGACGACCAGCCGATCTACATGAACGGCCTGATCAAGTTCCTCAAGGATGTCGACCGGGCCAAGCGCTGATCGACGAGATCAATTTCCCCGCATCAGTGCATCCAGTGCCCGCGCCAACAGGTCGCGGGTGACGGGTTTGCGCAGGAAACCGTCGAAGCCGGCGGCGCGCGCCAGGGTTTCCGCTTCGGCATCTGCGCGCGCGGTGACTGCAAGCAGGCGACCCGCGAATCCATTCGCACGCAACGTCCGCGCAAGATCGAAACCGTCCATGCCCGGCAGATCGAGATCGAGCAAGGCGGCATCGAAGTCGTCACTCGCGGATTCGGTCAGCGCGGCCAGCCCGTGGGGCGCGTGCACCACTTCGTGGCCTTGCGCCAGCAGCATCCCGGCCAGGACTTCGGCGATGACGAGATCGTCCTCGACCATCAGCAGGCGCAGTTTGCCGTGGGCCGCGAAATCCACCGGCGCCGATGCCTCCGGCGGCACCGTGGAATCCGCGTGCGGAAGCGGCAGGGTCACGCGGAAGCAGGTGCCCTCGCCCGGCGTGCTGTCGACGGCAATCCTGCCATGCATCGCGCTGGCCAGCTCCTGGCTGATCGCCAGCCCCAGCCCGGTGCCGCCATAGCGTTCGGCGGTACGCGCGCCTTCGGCCTGCTCGAACCGGCGGAAGAGACGCGCCTGCTGCTCGGCATTCATCCCCGGGCCGGTATCACGCACCTCGACGACGATGCCCTGCGCATCGCCGCGCGATACGTGCATGTCGATGCGGCCGTGTTCGGTGAACTTGATCGCGTTGCCGATCAGGTTGAGCAGGATCTGGCGCACCCGCACCACGTCGCCGAGCAGCGCCGGCGGCACTCCGTCGTCCACGTCCGCGGAGAACAGCAATCCCTTGCGCAATGCATTCGGCGCCGCCCAGTCGCGGACATCGGCAACCAGTGCGCCGACATCGAACGGTGCATCCACAAGTTCCATGCGCCCGGCCTCGATGCGCGCCAGGTCGAGCGCATCGTCCACCAGTTTCAGCAGGTGTTCGCCGGCGCGACGAATGGTCCGCACCTGGCTGCGCTGGCCATCGTCCAGCGGTGTCGACTCCAGCAATTCCGACATGCCGAGGACACCAGTCATCGGCGTGCGGATTTCATGGCCAAGCGTGGCAAGGAAACGCGTCTTCGCCAGCGAGGCTTCTTCGGCGATGCTGCGCCGCTGTTCGGCTTCGCTGAACTGGCGTTGCTGTTCACGTCGCCTGCGCCACGCGCGCACGCCCAGTGCCAGCAGCACCAGCGCGCATGCAAGCCAGGCCAGTTTCGCCCATGGCGTCCACCACCACGGCGCACGCACGGTGAAGCGCAACTGGCGTTCCTGCGCGGGATTGCCGAATGCATCCTGCGCCCGCACGCGCAGACGATGGGCGCCGACCGCCAATCCGGTGAAGATGCGCTCCGGACTCGAGCCCTGGTCGACCCAATCGCGATCCATGCCGTCGAGTCGCGTCCAGTAGTGGTTTCCGGCGGGATTCTCGTAGGCGAGCAGGTGCATCGCGATGCGCACCTCGCGATCTTCCGGCGCCAGTTGCGCGTTGTCGGGATCGAGCGCAGCCCACTGTCCATAGCGGCGCGCCTCGATGGTGGCGCCTGCCAGCAGCGGCGTATGCAGCGGCGGATCGCTGGCGAGGGTGTCGACCAGCACCACCGTGCCGGCCTGGGTCGATGCCACGAAACGACCATCCCCGCCCATCACCGCGGTGCTGCCGCTGAAGAAGAAATCCTGGTTCTGCAATCCGTGTTCACTGCCGATGTGGTGCAGCTGGCGCGCCTTGGGATCCCACCGCAACAGGCCGCGACGGGTGGCAAGCCAGACCCGCCCTTGCGGATCCACCTGCAGGGAAGAACTGTCGACCTGCGGCAACCCCGTCGACGATGTGGCAACCAGGGCATCGCGCTGCCAGCGATCACCCTGCGCGCGGTAATGCGCCAGTCCACCGCGACGATGCGCCCACAGGCCGCCATCGTGATCAAAGCCCAGCGAATAGACATCGTCGCCCTGCAGTCCGGGAACCGGATCGAAACGATCCGCGGCGGCATCGACACGCATGATCTGCTTGTCGACGATCATCCATGGCCAGCCCGCTGTTCGATCGAGCACCAGCTCGGCCATCGTCTGGTTGTCGGCTGCCGCGATCGTGCGCAACACATGTCCTCGCGCATCGCGCTGTTGCACGCCACCATTTGCCAGCAGCCACAGGCTGCCATCGGCGGCTTCCCGCAGGCGTCGCACGGTGTCGCCCGGCGGCGCGTCCGCGCCGGCGTCGGCCAGCCACGACTGCACGTGGCCATCGCGATCAACGCGATAAAGCCCCTTGCGTTCCCCGATCCACACGCTGCCATCGCGCGCGGGCTGGATCGAGAAGGGATGGGTACCGGCGAGCTGCTGGCGAACTTGTGGCGAAACGCGCTCAAGTCGACCATCGCCGGTCATGCGTTCGATATCGCCGTCATCGCCCGCCAGCCATGTGGTGCCATCGCCACCAAGCCCGATGGCGCGATACATCATCCCGGCCAGGTCGAGTGGTCCGCTGCCGTAGCGCAATTCGCTGATGTTGCGCCAGTCCGGCCGCAGGTAACCGAGCCCGGCCTGCGGCGCGCCCGCCCACACTTCGCCGTTCGGCCCCACGACAATGCCGTTGACGATGCGTTCGATCGGGCGACCCTCGGGATCGATCGCGACTGGCCGCTGTCCCGGCATGACGTGCCACAGGCGTTTCTGGCTGCCGATCCACAATTCGCCGCCGCGATCGGGAACGATGCGCAGCGCCGCATTGGGACGCTGGAACAAGTCGCTCCAGAACGGCGTGTGCCAATGGCCATCGGCATCGAGGTAGAAAACACCGCTGGCGGCACCGACCCAGACGCCGCGCCCGGTCGCCTGCACGTGGTAGATGCCCGCCGTCGGCAGCGTGCCGGGCAACGGAATGCGTTCGATCCGTCCATCGCGCAGGTGCGCCAGGCCAGCGGAGGTGCCGATCCACAGGCTGCCATCCGATGCCGCCGAAACCGATGGCACGATATTCGCCGGAAGACTGCCGGGATCATTGTCGTCCTTGCGCAAGGCGTGCACGCGCCCCGCGGCGTCGATGCGATACAGGCCATCGCCACTGGTGCCCATCCATGCATCGTCACCAATGCTGGTGATGGACATGATGTTGCGATTCCTGAACCCCGGCGTGGTTTCGTCGAAGCGGGTGACGATCTTGCGCGACGCATCCAGCATCACCACGCCGTCGTCGATCAGCGCGACCCACAGGCGATTGCGGGCATCGACATGCACGCGCATGATCTCGCCGCTCGGCAACCCCTTGCTGCCATCGCCTTCCGGTCGCCAGATGCGCAGGCCGCTGCCGTCGTAACGCACCAGGCCATCGGGCGTCGCCATCCAGATGAAGCCGTCGCGATCGCGGGCGATGTCCGTCACTTCGTTCGAGGGCAGGCCGTCGGTGATCCGCAGCAGGCGCATGCGCGGGATGCGCGGTATCTCCTGAGCGGCGATATCGCCGGCCATGCCGAAGAGCGCCAGTCCGGCGATGAGCGCAACCAGGGCCCTGCTGATGGACATCGCGATCCTCCCGCGGACTCCCCTCCGCGTCCTGACCGCAGTGTGACCGCCCCGCCCGCCCCGTCGCAAGCACCATGACCGGCGATCCCGGCGCTGGCATAGAATCCGGCCATGCGCTGCCGATTCCTGCCATTGGCGATCCTCGCCCTCGCTGCCGCCACCGCGGCACGTGCCGGCGAGCCCGAGCGTTTCGTCATCGATCCGGTGCATACCCGCGTGCTTTTCGCGATCGACCATGCCGGCTACTCCAAGGCCCTTGGCGTCGTTTCCGGCAGCGAAGGCAGCCTGCTCTTCGATGCCGATGACTGGAGCAGCGCACGACTGGAAGTGAACGTGCCGATGGAGCGCATCGACATGGGCGATTCCGGCTGGGCCGCCGCCATCTTCGCGCCGCGCTTCCTCGACGTGAAGCGCTACCCGCAGGCGCGTTTCGTCTCGACCACGATCACCCGCAAGGACGCCAGCCACGGCATCGCCTGCGGCGACCTCACCCTGCACGGCGTGACCCGCCCGTTCTGCATGGACCTGGTGTTGAACAAGATCGGCCGCTATCCGTTGCCGCCGTTCCGCCGCACCGCCGGCTTTTCCGCACGCGCGGAATTGAAGCGCAGCGATTTCGGGATGACCTCATGGAAGTCGCTGGTGGGCGACGACGTCGAACTGCGCATCGAAGCCGAACTGGTCCGCCACGATGGCGCAACCGCGCCACAATCTTCCCAGTAAAGGACAAGCACGCGCATGCCGCTGAAAAACACGCCGGGCGAATGGGGCAGCGTCAGCAAGACCCTGCACTGGCTGATCGTCGCGTTGATCATCGTGATGGGCTACCTCGGCCTGACCATGGTCGACCTGCCGATCAGCCCGCACAAGATCGCGACCTATGCGTTGCATAAATCGATCGGGCTCACCCTGCTCGTACTGGTGGTGTTGCGCCTCTTGTGGCGCCTGTACGCCGGGGCACCCGCGGAAGTCCCGGGGACGCCGCGCTGGCAGCATGTCGCCGCAACGTCGATGCATTGGGCCCTGTATGTCTTGTTGCTGGCGACGCCGGTCAGCGGCTGGGTCGTCAATTCGGCCGCCGGCTTCCCGCTGCAATGGTTCGGGATGATCAATCTTCCCGCGCTCGTCGCCCGCGACCATGACCTGCATGAACGGATGGCATCCATCCACGAATCGCTGTTCTGGACGATGGTCGCGCTCGCTACACTCCATGCACTCGCCGCCATCGGCCATCACTTCATCCAGCGCGACGCCACCCTCGCCCGCATGTTGCCGCGCGGCTGGCTGCGCATCCGCGACCAAGGAGACACTCCATGATCCGCCCTGCCCTGCTGTTCGCGCTTGCGCTGTCCGCCACGCCGGCATTCGCCACCGATTACGTCCAGGCACCCGGCTCCGCACTCGCCTTCGCCGGCAAATACCAGGGTGACACCTTCACCGGCACCTTTCCCGGCTTCATGACGAAGATGTCGTTCGATCCGCAGCAACTGGCGACCGCCAAGCTCGAAGTCACCATCCCGATGGCGACCGCCACCACGCGCAATCCCGACTACGACGGCCAGATGCGCGGCGACGCGTTCTTCAACTCCGCCAAATTCGCGACCGCGACCTACAGCGCAACGAAGTTCCGCGCACTCGGCGGTGGTCGCTATGCCGCCGATGGCACCCTGTCACTGCACGGCGTCAGCAAGCCGGTGACGCTGGAATTCACCTGGACGCCCGGCGCAAAGCCGGTACTGTCCGGAAAGGCCACGGTAAAGCGCCTCGACTTCGGCATCGGTGACGGCGACTGGGCGGATACCAAGCTGATCCCCGATGCGATCGCGGTCAGCACCAAGGTGGTCCTGCAGCCGGTGAAGTGACGCGCGTCAGCCCGACGCCTGCGCACCGAGGAAATCGCGCACCCTGGCCGCATCGAACGGCCAGTCCAGCTCCCGGCCGCTGCCGGCCTCATGCAGGACCGGCACGCGCACGCCGTAACGCGACTCCAGGACGTCATCGTCGTCGATGAACACGCTGTCGAACTCCGGGCAATGCGCCCGGGCCAGCACGTCGAGCGCCAGGTCGCAAAGATGGCAGTTGTCGCGCTGGAAGAGAATGAGACGCATCCGGCGCAGCATAGTCGCTTCCGGCCTAGAATCTGCGGATACTTCCTGCCGGACATGCGCATGACCATCAAGAACAGCGAGACCTGGGGCGGCATCAGTCGATCCTTCCATTGGCTGATCGTCGCGCTGCTGATCGTCCAGGGCGCGCTTGGACTGTTCCACGATGATCTCCCGCGCGGAACCATCAGCCTGCACATCTCGCTCGGCATCACCATCCTTGCGTTGGCGGTCGCCCGCCTTGCGTGGCGGCTGTATGCCGGCCGGCCGGCCCCGCTCGAGGGTGTTTCCGTGGCACAGCGACGCATCGCCGCGTTCGGCCATTTCATCCTCTATGTCCTGTTGTTCGCAGTCCCGATCAGCGGCTGGCTGATGTCGGACTACGGCGACCACGCCGTGCGCTGGTTCGGCCTGTTCGAGTTGCCGCACCTGGTCGCGACTGACGATGCCGCGCACGAAATCATGGAAGGCCGTCACGAGCAATTGTTCTGGGCGCTGGTCGTCGTCGCCGTGTTGCACGCACTCACCGCCGTCCACCATCACGTATTCCGCCGCAACGCCACGCTCACGCGCATGTGGCGCGGCTCCTGACCGGAAGAGTCCCGCAATGGCCGTCAGCACCTTCGACATCTACAAGATCGGCATTGGCCCGAGCTCGTCCCACACCGTCGGACCGATGCGCGCGGCGGCGCGCTTCATCGAGCACCATCTCGCCGAGAGCGGACGATTGCAGCAGGTCGCGCGTGTTCGCGCCGAAGTGTTCGGTTCGCTGGCATTGACCGGTCGCGGCCACGGCACCGACAAGGCGGTGCTGATGGGCCTGGAAGGCCACTGGCCGAACCAGATCGACCCCGACATCATTCCCGACGCGCTGGAGCGGATTCGCTCCAGCAAGCGCATCCGCCTGCATGGCGAACACGAGATCGACTTCAACGAGAAGACCGATCTCATCATGAACAAGCGCCAGAAACTGCCGTTCCACACCAATGGCATGCGCTTTGCCGCCTACGACGCCGACGGCAACGAACTGGCGACGCGCGATTACTACTCGGTCGGCGGCGGCTTCGTCGTCAACCAGGACGAAGCGGCGGAAGACCGCATCGTCGCCGACACCACCGAAGTCGCGCATCCGTTCGCCAATGGCGACCAGTTGCTGGCGCGCAGCAAGGACACGGGGTTGTCGATCGCGCGATTGATGATGGAGAACGAACGCGCCTGGCGCAGCGACGAGGACATCGTCGCCGGATTGCGCGAACTGTGGGCGGCGATGCAGTCGTGCGTGGCGCGCGGCATCCGCGAAACCGGCACCCTGCCCGGCGGCCTGCACGTCACGCGTCGCGCGCCTGCGTTGTACGCGGAGCTGTCGTCGCGCCCGGAAGCGGCGATGTGCGATCCGCTGACCGTGCTCGATTGGGTCAACCTATACGCGCTGGCAGTAAACGAGGAGAACGCCGCCGGTGGTCGCGTCGTCACCGCTCCGACCAATGGCGCCGCCGGCATCATCCCGGCCGTGCTCCATTACTACACGCGTTTCTGCCCGGGCGCGAACGAACAGGGCGTGTTCGATTTCCTCCTCACCGCATCTGCGGTCGGCATCCTCTACAAGGAAAACGCCAGCATTTCCGGCGCCGAAGTCGGTTGCCAGGGAGAAGTCGGCGTCGCCTGCTCGATGGCCGCCGCCGGCCTGACCGCGGCACTCGGCGGCACGTCGTCGCAGATCGAGAACGCCGCCGAGATCGGCATGGAACACAACCTCGGCCTCACCTGCGATCCGATCGGCGGCCTGGTGCAGATCCCCTGCATCGAGCGCAACGCGATGGGCGCGGTCAAGGCGATCAACGCCTCGCGCATGGCGATGCGCGGCGACGGCAAGCACAAGGTCAGCCTCGACAAGGTGATCAAGACCATGCGCGACACCGGTCGCGACATGCAGGACAAGTACAAGGAAACCAGCCGCGGCGGACTGGCGGTGAACGTCATCGAGTGCTGATGCGAAGCACGCGCTGGCGGCGAGCCAGCGCGCGCCATCCATCACATCGCCTTGCGCATCAGGCTGCGCACCCGGAACGCGAACAGCACGCGCAGGATGCCGACGACCAGCGCCCACGCGCCGATCATCATCGACACGCTCATGCCGCCCGCGCCCGGTGCCCAGATCAGCGCGAGACCGAACAGGATCGACAGGATGCCGGTGAGATACAGCAGCCATTCGCCCCTGACGATCTTGCGAATCGCCGTGCCGAACATGAACACCGCGATGCCGAAGAGGATGGCCTGGAGGGCGATGACGTAGACGAACAGCAATATCGCGTTCACCGGCCCGGTGAGTGCATACAACGCGATCACCGCACTGACCAGGCCGCCAAAGAACACCCACCAGCGGCCATCCGCACCTTTCGCCATCACCGCGCGAATCATGCTGATGGCGCCATCCACCAGGATGAAACAGGCGAACAATACCGAGAGCCCGAGCAGCGCTTCGACCGGACGACTGAGCGCCAGCACGCCGAAGATGATGTAGAGCACGCCACCCAGCAGGAACAGCCACCAGTTGGCCCTGGCGAAATCCAGCGCGTCCTGGAACAACGACGAGCCCATGGTTCGATCGTTCATGCCTCCTCCGCTGCGATGTCATCGATCCGCCGACCGGATGCCGGCGGGATGAGCATACGCCCGATGAGCACACCTTTTTTTTGCGGTGCGGAATCGTCGTGAACGAATGAATCGGATCGGAAGATTCAGGTCCTGATCTGCAACACGTCGTCGAGCAACGCGGCAGCGGTGACTTCCGCGCCCGCGCCCGGCCCCTGGATCACCAGCGGTTGCACGTTGTAGCGATCGCTCCAGATCGCGACGCGGTTGTCGGTGCCGGCGCCGCCGGCAAGCGGATGGTCGAACGGCAACGATTCCAGCCCGACGCGTGCGCGGCCATTCTCGAGGCGGGCGATGAACTTGAGCACTTCGCCATTGCGATGCGCTTCGGCGAAGCGCTGGCGCAGGGGTTCGTCCATCACCGGCAACGCGGCATCGACTTCGGAAACCGGCAACGAGGCCAGAGCGTCCGGCACCAGTGATTGCACGTCGACGTCGGTGCTTTCGAGTTCGACGCCGGCGGCGCGCGCGAGGATCAGGATCTTGCGGCGCACGTCCTCGCCGGAAAGATCGTCGCGCGGGTCGGGTTCGGTGTAACCGGCATCGCGGGCATCGCGCACGAATCCGGAAAACGGGCGCATGCCGTCATAGTGATTGAACAGCCACGCCAGCGAGCCCGAGAGGACGCCGGCAATCGCGTGGATGCGATCGCCACCATGGGCGAGCATGCGAATGGAACGCAACAGCGGCAGCCCCGCACCGACCGTCGCACTGTCACCGTAGTGCGATCCGCCACTGCGGCGCGCGTCCTGGATGACGGACCAGCGCGCGAGATCGCTGCCCTGCCCGATCTTGCATGCCGTCACCACATGCGCGCCACGACGCAGCCATTCGGCATGTCGTTCCGCGACGACGGCACTGGCAGTGGCATCGACCACGATATCGCCGCGCCCGAAATGGTCATCCGCCATCCATGCCGCATCGCGCGGACCGGTGGCATCGCGCAATCCGGCAAGCGCGCCGCGTTGTGACGCTGCATCAACATCGATGAAGCCGCGCGAATTGGCGATCGCGACCAACGGCGGCACCGGCAACGCACTTCCGCGCAAGGCAGCGAGCCGTTCGACGAACGCACTGCCGACAGTCCCGGTACCGAGCAGCGTCATCCGCAGCGAAGACGCTGGCTCCACGGCGATCGCGCGCACGGCACTCATGCGCCGACGCGTTTCGGCGGACACGCGGCCAGCACGCGATCGAGCCCGGCCTTGAGATCGGCGACCAAGTCCTCGGGCGCTTCAATGCCGACCGAGACGCGCACCAGCCCATCGTCGATCCCGGCCAGCGCACGCGCTTCCGGCGTCATCGCAGCATGCGTCATCGTCGCCGGATGGGCGATCAGGCTTTCCACGCCACCCAGCGATTCCGCCAGGCTGAAGCATTCGAGTCCATCGACCAGTTGCGCGACCGCGGCTTCGCCGCCCACCAGCTCGAAGCTGAGCATCGCGCCGAAGCCATGCTGCTGGCGCGCCGCCAATGCATGGCCAGGATGCGATGCCAGTCCCGGGTAATAGACCTTGGCCACTGCCGGATGCGACTGCAGCAAATCGACCAGCTGCTGCGTGTTCTCCTGGTGCAGGCGCAGGCGCGCATCGAGCGTGCGCAGGCCGCGCAGCGTCAGGAAGCTGTCGAACGGCGCACCGGTGATGCCAAGCGCGTTGCCCCACCACGACAGCTGCTCATGCAGCTCGGCGGTCGCGCCGATCACCGCGCCACCGACCACGTCGCTGTGGCCGTTGATGTACTTGGTGGTCGAATGCACCACCACGTCGGCGCCGAGTTCGATCGGGCGCTGGAGCAGCGGCGACAGGAACGTATTGTCGGCGACCACGCGCGCACCGGCGCGCTTCGCCGCTTCGGCGACGAAGCGGACATCGGTGATGCGCAGCAACGGATTCGACGGTGTTTCGATCCACACCAGCGCCGGCGCCGGATCCAGCGCCCTGGCCAACGCCGCCGGATCGGTGAGGTCGCAGGTCACCAGTTCGAACGCGCCCTTCTTCGCCAACGCATTGAACAGGCGCCAGCTGCCGCCGTAGCAATCGTGCGGAACCACGAGGCGATCGCCCGGCTGCAGCAACGCGTGCAGCACCAGCGTGATCGCGCCCATGCCGGTCGCGGTGATCACGCCGCCGGCACCGCCTTCCAGCGCCGCCAGCGCATCGCCCAACTGGTCGCGGGTCGGATTGCCGCTGCGCGTGTAGTCGTACTTGCGCTTGCCGTGCAGTCCTTCGAACGAAAAATTGGTCGAGAGCACGATCGGCGGCGACACCGCGCCGAAGGCGGTATCGCTGTCGATGCCGGCGCGCACCGCGCGGGTTGCAGGGGAAATCGTCTTGGAGCTCATGGCGTGGCCTCGATGGCGGCGCGCAGGACGCGCGCGATGGCGGTGGTTTCCTTCAGGAAGGCGTCGTGCCCATAGTGCGAACGCAATACGTGCAATTCGGAATGCGGTAGTTTCGATGACAGGTCGAGCATGTCGGGCAGCGGCACCAGGCGGTCTTCGGCGATCGCGACCACGGTGGTGGGTGCCTGCACCCGCGATGGATCGACGCAATGCAGGTCGATCGATTCCGACAACCGGCGATACGCGACCGGCGGCATCCGCCCGATGAAGCGTGCACCGCAGGCGTCGAGGTAATCCTCGGCGGCGACACGCACCACGTCGTCGTTTACCGTCGGCGCATCGGCGAAGCGCGCGGCGAATTCTTCCGGCGTGCGATAGCTGAGGATCGCCAATTGCCGCGCCAGCGAAAGACCGGCGTTCTCGTCACCCGAGTCGATTCCGAGCGCGGCGATGCGTCGCTGCAATGCACGCCACGCGCTGGCGAACGGATGCGCGCGATGGGCGCCACTGATCGCCACCAACGCGCGCAAGCGACCGGGATGGCGGGTCGCGAACTGCAATCCGCTCATCGCGCCGTAGGACGAACCGATCCACGCCACTGCCTGCGGCAGCTGCAGCGCATCGAGCACCGCGGCAACCGCATCGGCCTGGTCGGCACTGTCGATCGGGGCGTCGATGTCGCCATCGGCACCGATCCAGTTGATCGACAGCAAACGGAAGCGCGACGGATCGATCCCGAGTCCGCGCTGGTCTTCCCACCATCCCGCTTCCGGGAACGTGGCGCTGGCGAGCACATGGCGGTTGGCGCTGATGCCGCCCGCGACGATCAGCAACGGCGCACCGACGGGACCATTCAATTCCCAGGCGATGCGGACATCACGCGTACCGGCGTGGCGCAGCGCCAGCCGACACGCAACTTCGCCGCGCACGGCATCGGGCGCGACGGCGGTTTCGGATCGGGCGGCAACTTGGGGCATCGGACTTCCTGCAGGCGGTGATTCCAGCCCTGCGGGTCCGACGAGGCCGGCATCGTCGAAGCTGACGATGCACGCGACCATCTTCCGGTGGGCAAAAGCCCCCGCAGGAGTTGGCACCGTCCGGATCGTCCTCGATGAGGATCGTCCCTCGGTTGCCCCGGCGTCGAAGGGCCTGTCCCTCAGCCGGTCTGGATGGAAAGGCCAGTCTGCCCGCTGCCGCCGCAAGTGTCAATCTTTTCATTCGGATGAAGAGATGAATAGCGCAAAACGCGCCTGCCAGGCTTGCCGCCCCCTCTCCTTGCCGCCAAGATCGGTGAATGGACAAGAAAGGACGCCCGCATGCGGTCGATTGAACGGGCGGCCATCGCCCTGCTGCTGATCGCGGCTTCGACCGCCACCGCCCAGGACTGGATGCAATGGCCGCCGCGATCTGGCTCGACCGCGATCGCGCCGGTGGAAGGCCGCAGCAACTCCGGCAAGGTCGACCTGGTCCTGGAAAGGAGCGGCGACCACATCGACGTCCTGGTCGACAATCCGTTGGCCGGCCCGGTCCAGGCCATCGTCAGCCTCGATCGCAACGGCCTGCAGGAAGACACCGCCGCCGTGATCCGGCCCGGCAGCCGCAGCCGCTTGGTGCAGTTGCCGATCGACCAGGCGATCAACGTGCAATTGCAGGCGATTCCCGGCGATCCCGCACTGCACCCGCAACCGTTCGACTACATCCTGCCCGTCCCCGCGAAGGGGATGCGCATCGACCAGGCCGACGGCGGTGCGCACAGCCACAACGACGACGAAAACCGCCACGCCATCGACTTCGCCCAGCCGATGGGGACGATGGTCAGCGCCGCCCGCGACGGCATCGTGATGGATCTCGACAACGACGAGCCGGACAACCTCGGCGCCAATGGCAATCGCCGCGCGCGCGCCAACTTCGTCCGCATCCTCCACGCCGACGGCAGCATGGCCTTGTATGCGCATCTGCAGCGCGGCAGCATCCCGGTCCATCGCGGCGATCATGTCGCCAGCGGCCAGCGCATCGGCAGCGTCGGCAACAGCGGTTGGAGCACCGGTCCGCACCTCCATTTCGCGGTGCAGGTCAATGGCGACCGTCGCCTGCAGTCGATCCCGGTGCGGATCCTGGCGCCGCAGGGCGTGTTGAAACTGCCGAATTGACGGTGGCGCAAGGGCCACATGGGTCGGGATTCCGCGACACGCCGTGAATCCGTCCATGGAGGCTCGACTCGGCATCCATGCCTCGCATGGTCGCTTCACCCGATCCCATGCACCCCTCGCGCCACCCCGTATAATTCGCACTTTCCTTTTCGGCTCTTCGACGCGTCGCGCGTCGCCTTCCGTATGTCCACCGTTGCCCAGGAAGCCGCCCGCCGGCGCACCTTCGCCATCATTTCCCACCCAGACGCCGGCAAGACCACGCTGACGGAAAAGCTGTTGCTGTTCGGGGGCGCGATCCAGATGGCCGGCTCGGTCAAGGGCCGCAAGGCCGCGCGCCACGCCACGTCCGACTGGATGGCGCTGGAAAAGGAGCGCGGCATCTCGGTGACGTCGTCGGTAATGCAGTTCCCGTACGAAGGCCGCATCGTCAACCTGCTCGACACTCCTGGCCACGCCGACTTCGGCGAGGACACCTATCGCGTGCTCACCGCGGTCGACAGCGCATTGATGGTGATCGACGTCGCCAAGGGCGTCGAGGAACGCACGATCAAGTTGATGGAAGTGTGTCGCCTGCGCGACACGCCGATCATGACGTTCATCAACAAGCTCGACCGCGAGGGCAAGGACCCGATCGAGCTGCTCGACGAAATCGAAAGCGTGCTGAAGATCCAGTGCGCGCCGGTGACCTGGCCGATCGGCATGGGCCAGCGCCTCAAGGGCGTGGTCCACCTGATCACCGGCGAAGTGCATCTGTACGAAGCCGGCAAGAATTTCACCCGCCAGGACTCCACGATCTTCCCATCGATCGACGACCCCGGTGTGGAAGCAGCGATCGGCGCCGACATGCTCTCCGCATTGCGCGACGAACTGGAACTGGTCGAAGGCGCGTCGCATCCGTTCGACCGCGATGCCTACCTGCGCGGCGAACAGGCGCCGGTGTTCTTCGGTTCGGCCGTCAACAACTTCGGCGTGCAGCCGCTGCTCGACTTCTTCGTCGATCACGCGCCCTCGCCGCTGCCGCGCGCCACCACTGGCCGCGGCATCCAGCCGGACGAAGACAAGCTGACCGGCTTCGTTTTCAAGATCCAGGCCAACATGGATCCGCAGCACCGCGACCGCGTCGCCTTCATGCGCATCTGCTCCGGTCGATTCAGCGCGGGGATGAAAGCGTTCCACGTCCGTACCGGCAAGGAACAGAAACTCGCCAACGCGCTCACCTTCATGGCCAGCGACCGCGAGATCGCCGAGGACGCGTGGCCGGGCGACGTGATCGGCCTGCACAACCATGGCACCATCTCGATCGGCGACACCTTCAGCGAAGGCGAATCGATCAGCTTCACCGGCATCCCCAACTTCGCGCCGGAACTGTTCCGCCGCGCGCGCCTGCGCGATCCGCTCAAGCTCAAGCAGCTGCAAAAGGGCCTGGCGCAGTTGTCGGAAGAAGGCGCGACCCAGTTCTTCCGCCCGCTGATGTCGAACGACCTGATCCTCGGTGCGGTCGGCATGCTGCAGTTCGATGTCGTCGCCTATCGCCTCAAGGACGAATACGGCGTCGATGCCTCCTTCGAGAACGTGCAGGTCGCGACCGCGCGCTGGATCCGCTGCGACGATCCCAAGAAGCTGGAAGAGTTCCGCGAGAAGAACGCCGGCAACCTTGCACTCGATGCCGCTGGGCAGCTGGTCTATCTCGCGCCGACCCGCGTCAACCTGCAGCTCGCCCAAGAACGCGCACCTGGCGTGACCTTCCTCGCCACCCGCGAGCACGCGCACGCCATCGATCCGTGACTTCCACCGTGGCGTGACCATCGCCACTGTGCGCTGGTCATGCCGACCTCCAGACTGGCTCCAAGTCAGTCATCAGGGGAAATCGATGTTCGTCACCGGTCCGCAGATCGCGTTCACCACGCCGGCTTCCGTACCTGTCTGGCAACGCCGTGTGCTGTATTCGCCACTGGCACGGCTCGTGCTCTTCGTCCTCCTCTTCATTCCCGGCGTCCTGGTGATGCAGCAGCTCATGCGCGCACTGGGCTGGACGCACCTCGGCACGCCACTGCAGGCCGGGCTCGGCCAGATGTTCGGGCGCATCGTGCCCGCACTCGCGGCCTACCTCGTGGTGACCTGCGTGGTCGAACGCCGCCGACCTGCGGAACTGCTGTCACGCACGGCACTGCAGCGTGCCGCAGTCGGCTTCATTGCCGGCGCGGCACTGTTCAGCGCGATCGTGGGACTGCTGTGGCTGCTCGGTGTCTATCACGTCATCGGATTCAATCCGCACGCCAACTGGATCACGTCATTGATGATGGTCGGGATCGGCGCGGGCATCGGCGAAGAGATCATGTTCCGCGGCGTCCTCTTCCGCGTCGTCGAGGAAGGCCTGGGTAGTTGGGCGGCGCTGCTGATATCGGCACTGGCATTCGGATTCATGCATGCGGGCAACCCTGGTGCCACCGCCTGGAGCTCGCTGGCCATCGCGATCGAGGCAGGCCTGCTTTTCGGGCTGCTCTACATGGTCACGCGCTCGCTGCCGGTATGCATGGGACTGCATGCGGCCTGGAACTTTTCCCAGGGCACGATCTACGGCATCCCGGTTTCGGGCGTGAAAGCCGATGGCTGGCTGGTTTCGACACGCACCGGCGCCGACTGGCTGACCGGCGGCACATTCGGAGCGGAAGCTTCCGTGGTCGCGCTTGCCACCTGCGTCGTGTTGTCCTGCCTGTTGCTGGCGGTCGCACTGCGGCACGGAGCCATCGTCGCCCCGGCCTGGCGCCGCAAGAGCGCCTGACTTGCCCAAACCTTTGGCGCCGCGTCATTCGCCTTGAATGATGCGGCGCATCATGCGCTGGCGTATGCTGCGGCAATGACCCACGGCATCTCCACCTATACCCCGCAGGAAGAACGCGCCAATGTCTGGAGTGCGGGACTCGGCGTGATCGCCGCGGTGATCGCCGGCGCCGTCTTGCTCGTTGCGGCCGCCATGCAACACGCCAGCGGACTGCAACTGCTTTCGGCGGCGGTGTTCACCGCTTCGATGCTTGCGCTCTACGGTGCCAGCACGGCGTATCACAGCGCCAGCGAACCGGTGCGGCGCGCGCGCCTCAAGGTGATGGACCACTGCGCCATCTACCTGTTGATCGCCGGCACCTATACACCGTTCACGCTCCTGGCATTGCCACAGCCAACCGGCATCCGGCTGTTCATCGTCATCTGGTCGCTGGCGGCTTTCGGCATCGCCTTCAAGCTGTTCTTCACCGGACGCTTCAAACTGGTATCGACCCTTGTCTACATCGCGATGGGCTGGCTCGCCATTTTCGAATGGCGCACGATGCGCAGCGCGCTCAGCCCGTGGGTCTTCAACTGGATCATCGCCGGCGGTTTCTGCTACACGCTGGGCACGGTGTTCTATCTCAGCAAGAAACTGCCGTATGCGCATGCGGTGTGGCACGCCTTTGTCGCCGCCGGCACCATCTGTCATTTCGTTGCGGTGTGGAAACTCGTCGTCCCGTGACGAATCAGGACGTGATGTAGTCCTGCAGGTGGCGCAGTTCGATCTTCTGATCGTCAATCACCGCCTTCACCAGATCGCCGATCGACACCAGGCCGACAACCTCCTTGTGGTCGAGGATCGGCAGATGGCGCACGCGCTTGTCGGTCATCACCTGCATGCACTGATGGACGTCGTCGGTGGGACGCGCGCACACCACTTCATGGCTCATGATCTCGCTCACCGGCGTGGTTGCCGAGGTGCGCCCCAGCAATACGACCTTTCGCGCGTAATCGCGTTCGGAGAGGATGCCGACCAGTTTCGTTCCCTCCATCACCAGCACCGCGCCGATGCCGTGTTCGGCCATCAGGCGCAGGGCATCGAGAACAGGCGCCGTCGGTGCGATCGACACCACTCCGGAAACTTTCTTGCCCTCAAGCAGATGCCGGACCTGACCCATGGGTTGTTCCTCGCCTCGAGCCGGCCTTCAGGATACTCCCACCGTCACGCCACGCTCAACGGCTGGCGTCCTCCACGTCCTGCAATGCGCCGGTACCGCCGAGATTGCCCATCTGCCGCTGGATGGCGCCGGCACGACGCAGGACATAGGGACTCGGATGCGCTGCGCTGAACCGGCGCGGGCTCGGCAACACCGCCGCCAGTCGCGCCGCCTGCGCCGATGACAATCTCGAGGCGTCGACACCGAAGAAACTGCGCGACGCCGCCTGCGCACCGTACACGCCGTCACCGAACTCGGCGATGTTGACGTACAGCTCGAGGATGCGGTCCTTCGGCAGCAGGTGCTCCATCAGGAAGGTGTACCAGACCTCCAGCCCCTTGCGCCCCCAACGCAACACCATGTTGTCGCCCTGCCACAGGAACAGGTTCTTCGCGGTCTGCTGGCTGATGGTGCTGGCACCACGCACCTTCGTCACCGGCCGGCCGCGCGCTTCCGCGCGTGCCTTCATCCGCGCGTTGTATCGTTCCGCCGCCTGGATCGCGTCGAAGTCGAAACCATCGTGCTCGGCGAATTTCTGGTCTTCCGAGGCCATCACCGCCACCGGCAGTGATGGCGAAATCTTCGCCAATGGTCGCCAGTCGTAGGCGATGCGGAATCCGGTATCGCCGGACAGCCACGCACCCAGGGTGCGGATCATCATGAAACTGGAGAACGGCGGGTTGATGAAGCGCAGGCTCGCGACCTGCAGGATGCTGAAGGCGATCGCGATCGCCGGTAGCCACAGCAGCCATTTGCGCAACCGGCGGCGACGGCGCTGGCGACGTATCCCTTGCGCACCGGCCGGCGCGCCCCCATTTGGATTGTCAGAAGTCCGACCCATCCGGACATTATCCTTGCCGATACCCGCAATGAGCGATTCCAGCGACCTCCTCCATCGTTTCCTGCTACCGGGCGCACATGTCCGTGGCGCCCACGTGCGCCTCGACGCCACCTGGAAACACGTCCTGACACACGCAAGCTACCCGGAGGCGGCCGAAGCCCTGCTCGGCGAGGCGCTGGTCGCCAGTGCATTGCTCAGCGCGCATACCAAGGTCGAGGGCCGATTGTCCCTGCAGGCCCGCAGCAGCGGCGCCTTGCGCACCCTGTTCGCGGAGTGCACCGCCGCCGGCACCCTGCGCGGCATCGCCAGGCTCGCCGATGGCGAAACACCATCGCAGGACCTCGCTTCGCTTGGCGACGACGCCATGCTTGCCGTCACCATCGAAAACCCCGGCCTCGGCGGTGGCGAACCCGTGCGCTACCAGGGTTTGGTGCCGCTGGAATCTCCGACCCTGTCCGGCGCCCTCGAAGACTACTTCGATCGTTCCGAGCAATTGCCGACCCGGCTGATCCTGGCCGCCGATGGTGATCGCGCGGCCGGACTGTTGCTGCAAGTGCTGCCCGGCGCAGGCGCTGACGATGACGGCTGGAACCGCATCTCCCTGCTGGCTGACACCCTGGGCCGTGACGAGTTGCTCCAGCTCCCGGCCGACATCCTCCTGACCCGGCTGTTCCACCAGGAAACCCTGCAGGATCTCGGGGCGAAACCGCTGCAGTTCGGCTGCTCCTGCTCGCAGGGCCGGGTCGAGGACATGCTGCGTGCCCTTGGCCGGGAAGAAGCCGAAGCTGCCGCCGGCGCATCTGTCCCGGGCCAGGCCGAGATCATCTGCGAGTTCTGCGGCAAGCATTACCATCTCAGCAGCGACGAGATTGAGCGCCTGTTCATGGACCCGCCAATCGTGACACCGTCTTCACGCCTGCAGTAGCTGAATGGATTTCGGGTCGAGTCGGGCTCGAAGTTGTTAAGGAAACATAAACGGATTAGAATCGACTCGTTCATATAGAGGGGAACTTCGGGCATTGCGCCCGGTCTGACTGCCGATGAACAACCGGTTTCGCACCGTTGTCGCTGTTTCCCTGCTGGCGCTTGCCTGCAGCGGCACCGCGTACGCGCAGTCCTCGACCTACGTTCCGATCGTGAACAACAAGAGCGGCAAGGTCGAAGCGTTCCTGCAACTCGATCCGATGACCGTCAGCGGCAAACGCACGCAATGGCGCTTCGGCAGCAACTCCCTGGACAGTGCTTTCGGCCTCGGCAACGGCGAATCGCTCGCCCTGCTCTGCGATACCGGCACCACTCCGCAATCGATCCGCAACCTATCGAGCGGCTGCATGCTTGGCTCGCTTGACCGCAGCGGTCGTCACGGTGTCGGCGCCAGTGTCCAGAAGGGCAGCAATCGTGCCGGCTTCAATCTCGGCAAGGGCAACTCCGGCCTTCCCGAATGGCTGACGCCGGTCAGCGGCAAGGTGCAACAGACCGACATGGCCCTGTTCGCCGAACGCAATATCGGTCGCAACGGGGTGGTATCGATCGCCGGCACCACCGCCAATGCCCGCCTCGTCCCGGCCTCGGAAATGCCTTTGCTCGCCGATCGCTGGAACACCCAGTCGCTCAGCGTCGGTGGTGGCGTCGGCAACATCCGCGCCAACATCTTTGGTCGCGTGGTGAACGTCCCCGGCCAGCCGAAGTTCGAAGGCTTCGGACTCGGAGTGACCTGGCGCACCCCGTGGAGCGGCCAGCTCTCGGTCGGCGCGGAAAACATCGTCACCAAGGGCACCAATCCCTTTGCCGTTCCCGGCAAGGATGGCAAGGAAGACAGCACCGTTCCTTACGTACGCTACCAGCAGGATCTCTGATCCATCACCGGCCGTGCCGTTGACGATCGGGAAACAAACCGCCGCGAGGCGGTTTTTTGTTGGCTCATGCCTTGCTGTATCGAATGACCGACAAAAAAACGGCCACCCGAAGGTGGCCGTTTCGTTTGAAGCGACTTGCAGTACTTCGCGATCAGTAGTCGTAACGGACCGTGAAGGCAGCGTAACGCGGTGCGGTGTAGGACAGGTCCTGGCCGAAACGCGGATTCGCGACCGTACGCGAGCTCTGGATGCGAGCGTACTTGTACTGGGCGACCTGCTCGTTGAACACGTTGTAGATATCGAGCATGAACGACAGCTTGCTCTGCGCGAAGTTCGGCGTGTAACGGAACTGCAGGTTGTACTGGTGCGACCACTGGGTACGGCCATAGCTGCCGCGCGGTGCCGGCTTGTAAGCACCCGGATCCACGGCGGCAGTCTGGATGCCGCAGAAGTGGTAGTACGAACCGTTGTACAGGCCGGCATCGGCCGTCGGGTAGAAGCTGGTGCAGCTGGTCGGACGACCCGAAGAGATCACGGCGGTGGCACCGACCTGGAACTGCTTCGAGAAGCGGTAGAAGCCGTAAGCCTTCAACACGTGCGGGCGGTCGTTCGGCAGGTAACCGTAGGAGTTCACCATCAGCTGCGGCAAATCCCAATCCTGCGTCACGGCCACGTCGGCCTGGCCGCCGGCACCGGTATCGATGTCGGAGTTCAGCTGGCCTTCTGCGTTACCCGTGTTCTTGGAGTACACGTATTCCAGCTTGCCGTACCAGTTGTTGGCCAGGGTGTGCTCGACGAAGGCATGCAGCGCCGAGTACTTGCGCTTCAGCTTCGGCAGGCCAAGCTGCGCGGCACTGTAGTAGTGCTCCTTGAACGAACCATCCGGCTGCTGTTCCATGAAGGTGTTGCCCACACCCGGGTTGAAGATGAAGCACGCGCCACCCAGAGCCGGGGTGCAGGTGTCATCGATCGAGCTGCGCAGCGCGCGGTACTGGTACTTCAGGCCCCAGGTCACGGTCGGGGTGATCTGGTGCTGGAAGCCCAACACGTACTCGTCCTGGAAGTGACCCTTCAGGTTCTTGGCCGCGACGGTGCGCGGATCCGGAGCCTGGCCGCACTCGAGGTTCGAGGAGATCGCCTGCGTACCCGGGCAGACATAGCCCTTCGAGGCATCAACCGGGATCGGGTTCAGGCCGGTCGGGGCGCCAGTCGCGGGATCGACACCGGTGTAGGTGAACGACTGCACGGTGAACAGCGAGCCGGAAGCGGCGCGCACCGCCACGTTGTTCGGCAGCACCAGGTGGTAACGGCCGGCGTTACCGAAGACCTTCAGCGACGAATCGCCGTTCACGTCCCAGCTGAAGCCGAGGCGCGGAGCCCACTGGTTCTTCTGCTCGACGTACTTCTTGCCGGTACCGGTGTAGTTCGTGAAGTTCTCGTTGCGGACACCGATCGACAGCAGGAAGTTGTCGGTGATCTTCCACTTGTCGGTCAGGTAGTAGGCCTTCTGGTCGGTCTTGACCAGGCCCTTGTTGACGATAATGGTCTTGTCGACCCAGTAACCAGCGGTGCCCAGGCCGCCGCCGGAAGCCGGCGAACCGACGCCGTGGCCGGCGTCAACCGCGCCGCCCGGGGTGGCGGTGAAGTTGTAGGTCCAGGAGTAACCACCGGCCCTCTGGGTACCGGTCAACGACGTTGCCGTCATGTTGTCGATACCGGCGCCGAGCGTATGGCGACCCAGCACGTACTCGACGTCGAAGCGCAGCGCGCGGGTCTTGTCGTATGCACCCGCCACGGCAACGCTGGACGCGCCCTGGCAACCCACCGTATAGGTCAGGCCAGGCGCGCGGTTGGCGGCGACGTTCTGGCCGGCGATGACCGGGCAGTTCGGGTTGTAGCCGAACAGATCCTGGGTATGGGTAACCTTCTGCTGGCCACCGAGCAGGCTGATCGTCAGGTTCTGGCCGAAGTGGCCGGTGTACTTGCCGATGTAGGTGCGGGCGTTGTCTTCGAAATTGCCGCCGCCATTCTGCACGTCACCGTGGGCGAAACCGTTGTAGTCGTAGCTGGTCAGCTTCTGGTCCTGCTTGGTGACATCGGAAATGCCGGTGAACTCGAGCAGGTGGTTGCTGTTGATCTGCCAGTCCAGCTTGACCAGGCCGCGCGGATACTTGTATTCGCGATCAGCCCAACCAGTCCTGGAAGTGCCCGACAGGCGGGTCAGCCCGTTGGCTTCGTCGTGCTGCTTGGTCAGGTCGGCCGATGCGTAGAAGAACAGGTGGTCCTTGATGATCGGGCCGCTTGCATACAGGCCGTACTGCATGGAGCCGAGCTTGTTTTCCTGGCGACGCTGGTACAGCGTGCCATCGGTAGCCGGCACGCGACCGGTGTTCGGGTAGTAATAGTCGCGATAGTTCGAACGCCAGCTCGACGGTGCATAGATGGCAAGCGCGCCGAAGTGCCAGGCGTTGGAACCACGCTTGGTCGTCACGTTGACCACGCCACCGGTGGAGCGGCCGAACGCTGCGCCGTAACCGGCGGTCAGCACTTCTTCCTGGTCGATCGCGTCGAACGGCAGGGTGGTGAAGCCGAGCGAGGTCAGCGGGTTGGTCACCGGGAAACCGTTGATGTAGTACGCGTTTTCCGACGATGCCGAACCACCGAAGCTCGGTGCGTTCGCAGCGTACGAGGAGTTGGCGACCACGCCGGGCGCCAGCAGGGCGACCGAGGCAACGCCGTGCGCCACCGGGATCTGCTGCAGCTGCTTCGCCGTGAAGACGGTCGTCGATTCCACCTTGGTCACGTCGATGGCATTCGCGTTGTACGCGCTGCCGACGACGGTCACCGTGCCGAGGTCACCGCTCTTCGCTGCGGCCGCGCCGCCGAAGTTCACCGAGGTACCGGAGTTGATCTTGACGAACGCGTCCTGGGACACACCGTTCGAAGTCACTCGGTAGTTGCCCGGAGGAAGCTGGGCAAACGAGTACTTGCCATCGCTGCCGACCGACACGACACGGGTGAAACCGGTATCGGTGTTCTGGATCGTGACCTGGTCGCCTGCTTTGGCGCTACCGAAGATCGAACCGACGGTGCTCTGCGCGCCGACGGTACCGGCGAAGCACATGCTGAGCGCCGCTGCCAGCGCGCTGATGCGCACGGTGGACTTGAGGGAGTTTGATGCCATGTTGGATGTACCCCTGGGGAGAAATTCGAGACGTGAATGCGGTCAGGGCCGAAGCCCGACCGCCGGACTATAGCTTTGGAAACAAATCCTTAACAAGTTCTCAAGTCCCATTCAGGTGGATTTACTTTTGGCAGGTTGACACGACTATCCATATTTGTGACTTTAATCACATTTTATTGTCGGCCAATTTATGCTTCGTTCCAAGTTCCATTTCGCGCGATATTGCAGCGCAAAAAAACGGCCACCTTTCGGTGGCCGTTTTCGTTGCAGCTATGAATCCTGAGATTAGTAATCGTAGGTGATGCTGAGCTGCATGCGGCGCGGGGTCGTGAACGACAGGCCCATGCCGTAGGTGTTGCTGATGGTGTACGGATCGTCTTCGAAGTTCGGATCGTACGAAATCGCACCGCGATCGTTGAACACGTTGAAGACGTCCAGGCCGATCGTGAGCTTCTTCTTGAGGGCAACCGGCTGGTACTGCACGCCGAGGTTGACCACCTTGCTCCACGGGCCACGGCCCACGGCGCCCGGAGGCGACGGCTGGCCGCCGCACCAGTGGTAGTACGAACCGTAGCCACCACCCGGGTTGTCTTCATTCGTGCCGTAGAAGCCCAGGCAGTTCTTCGGACGACCGGACATGAAGCTGGCGGTACCGTTCAACAACCAGTCACGCGCAAACTGCCAGGTGCCGCGCAGCTTGAGCTGGTGGGTGCGATCGTTCTGCAGCACGCCGCTGGAGTAATCCATCAGCTGGCTGTAGTCCCAGTCGGACGTCTTGGAGGTATCGCCCTGCCCGGTATCGGACTTGACCTGACCTTCGGTGTTGCCGGTCAGTCGGCTCCAGGTGTAGTCCACGCGCAGCGACCACTTGCCGTCGAACGGACGTTCGACGTACAGGTCGAGGCCGGTGTACTTGCGCGAAGGACCGGAATGGAATCCGAGATCCTCGTTGCTCATGGTCACCAGGGTGGAACCCGAACCATTCAGGCGGTTGAACTGGAAGGTGTTGCTCTTGCCCGGGTTGAAGATCAGGCAGCCATTGCCTTCGCCCGGGAAGGAGTAATCCGCCGAGTTGAGGCCGTGCGCGTCCATGTAGGCCTGGACGGTCGGGATGTCGCAGTAATCGTCGATCGCACTGCGCAGGATGCGGTAGGTACCCTTGACGCCGGCATTCCAGCTCGCCGACAGCTTCTTGTCGAAGCCAAGGATGAACTCATCCTGGTACTGGGCCTTCAGGCCCTTCGCCGCCACGGTGTTCGGGTCGACGGACTGGCCGAACTCGCCGTTGGCCGACACCGGGCCAGGACCGAGGGCGCCCAAACCAGTCGGCTCGCCATTGGCGTCGATACCCGTATACGAGAAGTATTCACGCGTATAGGTCGATGCCGAGGCACCGCGGATAGCCACGCTCGGAGGCAGGGCAAGGAAGTAACGACCGGCGTTGCCGTAGAGCTTCGCGCTCGAATCGCCGTTCATGTCCCAGCTGAAGCCCAGGCGAGGCGCCCACTGGTTCTTCTCGTCGACGTACGGCTGGCCGATGTTGTTGCGGTTGGTGAAGTGGTCGTTGCGCACGCCCAGCTTCAACAGAAAGCGATCGGTGATGCTCCACGCGTCTTCGAGGTAATAGGCAGTCTGGTCAACCTTGGAGCCGGTCGCCGTGTGCAGGATGTATTTCTGCACGTAGTAACCGTTGCCACCCGGGGCGCCAACGCCCAGCGTCGGGTTGAGCGGGGTGCTCGGGTTGGAAGCATGCCCGTAGATCCACACATAACCGGCACCATACGTCTCGGTACCCTGGTTCTGCATGTCGTAGTGCATGTTGTCGATGCCGCCGGTCAGGCTGTGGCTGCCCAGGCGCCAGTTGACGTCAACGCGCAGACCGTTCGTGTACACCGCGCCATCCGAAGATGCACCCGTCGATGCGAGCTGGGCATTGCGGATCGGTGCACCACCGTTGAGGGTGGGATCCTGGGCCGTGGCGCCGCTGATGAACGGCAGGTTGGTATTGCCGACCGGGATGTACGGGTTGTGCGTCACGCTCTTGCCGTACTGCACGTTCAGCGTGATGTCGTCAGACAGGTAGCTGGTGTACTTGCCGGTCATCACGTTGACGTTGTACTTGTTGGTCGCCTGCGGGGCCGAGAAAGCACCGACCTTCCCGCTGGTGAAGTCATACGCATAGGCATCGCGGTACGTGTTGCTGGTGTTCTTGACCCAGGTGAACTCGACGATGTTGGCGCTGTTGATGTTCCAGTCCAGCTTGCCGTAGAACTTCGGCGAATACGTCGTCGCCTTGGTCGCAACCGGCTGCCCGGCCGTGGTCGGCGTGGTCGTGGTGTCGGTCTGGTTCTTTTCGGCCGACAGGAAGAAGAACAGCTTGTCGGGGATCAGCGGACCGCCGATATAAGCGCTGTAGGTCTTGGACTCGTAGCGCGTTCCCTTGCCCTTCTGATACAGGGTGCCCGGCAGCGTCGAATCGGTGTAATCAAAGACATTGGTGCCCTGCGCCGGCGGCATCGCCGTGTGCGGGTAGAAGTTGTCCTTCGGGTCTTCGTTCATCGAAGCCGGCGAATAGACGATCTGTCCACCGAAGTGCCACTGGTTGCTGCCGCGCTTGCCGACCTGGTTGATCACGCCGCCATCGGAACGACCGTACATGGCGCTGTAACCGCCGATATAGGTTTCCTGCTGGGCGATCGAGCCATAAGGCAGGCCGACGCCACCGAGGCCACCGACCGGGTCGGTGCTGTTGTAGCCGTTGATGTAATAGGCGTTTTCGGTGATGCCGGCACCGCCGAACGAAACCGTGTTGGGACGACGACCATCCGAAGACTGGATGTTGGCATCACCCTGCACGGCGCCCGGGGCGAGCAGCGCGACCGATTCGGCATTGCGACCGATCGGCAGGCGCGCGAGGTCCTTCGACGTCAGCACGACGCGGGAGTCAACCTGGGACACGTCGATCGAATTGTTCTGGCCGGTCACGGTGATCGTGCCGAGGTTGTTGTCGCCAGACGAAGTGCTGGTCGCAGCGAACGAAACGTCCACGGCCGCGCCGACGCGAACCAGGGCGTTCTTGGTGCCGACGACTGCGTCGCCCTTCTTCTCGGTCACGGTGTAGTTGCCGACCGGAAGGTTGGCAAGCACGTACTTGCCGTCCTTGCCGACGGCGACGGTGCGGCTAAAGCCGGTGTCACTCACAACGGTGATGGTGTCGCCTGCCGAAGCCGTACCCGTCACCGTACCGGTGGTGGACTGCGCATGCACGGTCCCTGCGAAGCAGAGTCCCAGTGCAATCGTCAGGGCACTGCGCTTGAAGCCAGACCTGATTGAATTGGATGCCATTGAATTGAACCCCATGGGTGTGGAAACACGTGGAAAACGCCGGCCAACAGACATTGCGTCCAGTCAGCCTGACCGGTCGACTATGCTGCAGAAACAATTCTTTAACAAGGATCTCACTGGCCATTCATGATTGATTGCGACCAGCAATATTCAGCCAGCAGACAGCTATATGTCTCTTACCTAAATAATCGATAAATTCACGAATTTCCCTGTCAACCAAACAGCGCCCCATGCGTGACTCAACTCGTCGAGTGACGATGGCCGGCCATTTCCTGCACCCACGCATGGCGACGCGAGCGCTCCATGAAAAACCGGCCCTGTGCAGGGCCGGTTTCAGTACATCCCGAACTACCGGTACGCGTCAGTAATCGTATGAAACCGAAAGCTGCACATAGCGCGGCGTCGTGTACGAACGCGGCTGGAACAGCCTTTCGCGCATCTGGTACGGAGAGCTTTCGCTGTACGCGTAAACCGATGTCGGCGTGCGCTTGTTGCCGACGTTGAACACGTTCAACGACACCGCCATCTTGTGCTGGAGGAACGCCGGCTTCCAGGTCACGTTCAGATCGTAGGTATGCGTCCACGGAGTCCGCGTCTTGCCCGGCGTCCAGCTCTGGCCTAGGCAGGTATGGTAGGAATCGCCATAACCGATCGGGTCCGCATCGGGCGAGTTGTGATCGATGCTGCCGTCCGGATCATAGAGTCCGAAGCAACTGATCGGCGCACCGGATGCGATGGTCGCACTGGCGCCCACCATCCATTCGGGGGTGATCGCGTAGCTGCCATGCGCCTTCAACACGTGGGTGCGATCGTTCGGGAGATAGCCATCGGCGAATGCCATGATTTGCCAGGCATCGTAGTTCTGGCTGGTGCCCACGCCATTGTCATGCGAATCGGAACCCTGTCCGGTATCCGAGTTGGCCGGACCTTCCGAGTTGCCGGTCGAACGACTGAATGTGTAGTCGATTCGCGCCTCCCACTTGCCGTCGAACGGATGCTCCAGGAACAGGTCCAGGGCGTTGTACTTGCGCTTCAGCACATCCATGCCGGGCCCAAGGGCCCCCGAGGCAATCTTCACGTTCTTCCGGTTTCCGGTCATTTGCCACTGGCCGTTCACGTCCTGGTTGATCTGGGCGAAGCTGTAGGTGTTGCTGCCCCCCGGATTGAAGATGTAACAGCCGGAAATCGCATAGTGGTTGCCCGCACTATCCGTCCCAATCACGTTGCCGAGATTGTCGGCATAGGAATTGTTCGGATCAACGGTCATGCCCGCCGCGGCGATCATGGAGCCTGAATCGCATACGTCATCGATTGCCGACTTCAGGTCACGGTGGGTGAGCTTGGCGCCGATGGTCCAGGACCTGGTCAGGTTGGCCTGGAAACCGAGCACGAACTCGTCCTGGTATTCCGACTTGATGTCCTTGGGTACATAGGCCAGCGGATCCTTCGGAGCACCGGTTTCGCCATCGGCCGACACCGGGCCCGCAGGACCGGTACCCGCCAGGTTCTGGATCGGAGTCAGGCCTGTCGGCACGCCGTTGGCATCGATGCCGGTGTAGGTGAAGTATTCGCTGGTGTAGGTCGACCTGCCCACGCCGCGAATCGCCACGGCATTCGGCATGGCGAGGAAGTAGCGACCCGCGTTGCCGAACACCTTGAACGTGGAGTCGCCGAACGCGTCCCAGCTGAAGCCGAGTCGCGGCTCCCACTGTGCCTTGCTGTCGACGAAGCGCACGCCGGCATCACTGAAGTTCTGGAACTTGTCGTTGCGGATACCGATCGAAAGCAACAGCCTGTCGGTCACCTGCCAGCGATCCTCCAGGTACCATGCCTGTTGCTTCAACTTCATGGTGGTCGTGTCGAAGTACTTGTCCCGACTGACGTAGTAGCCACCGGCATTGTTCGCGGGCCCCACGCCCAGTCCGGCATTCACGGGCGTCACGTTGTCACCCGTGTAACTGTAGGTCCAGACATCCGCAACCTGGCTTTGGCCTTCGTTCTCGCCTTTCAGGTTGGTGTTGTCGATGCCTGCGCTCAGGGTGTGGCGTCCCAGCACGTATTCCAGCTCGATGCGATAACCGTCGGTGGTATCGGTGGTGTTCTTGACCGCATTCTGGGTCTGCTGGAGGTTGGTCAGGGTTGCACCGCCGGTGATGGCGGGATCCTGGTCACCATCGCCGGCATTGATGAGCGGCAGGCCGGTCAGGTACGGATCGGTGTTGTACTTCTTGGTCGACCTGCCGTAGAGGGCTGTCAACGTAAGCTTGTCGGTCAGATACCCGGTGTACTTGACGATATGGAAGCGATTGTCTTCCTGCACACTGGTGTCGGGAATGCTCTTGCCCAGGAAACTCTTGCTGTTCCAGTCGTAGTTGTAGGTATCGCCACTCTGGCGATATTTCTCGCCGACGAAGGTGTATTCGAGCAGATTCTTGTCGTTGATGTTCCAGTTGACCTTGAGGTACATCTTCGGATCGCGCGACGACGACTTCGTCCCCAATTGGCTCGGAGCAGCCAGCGGCGTGACGGGAGCGGTGGTCGTGTGGTCAAGCGTGGTCTCGTAGGACAGGAACGCGAAGAGCTTGTCCTTGATCAGCGGGCCACTGACATAACCCGAGTAGGTATTGCCCCACGTCAGGTTGTTCTTGCCGGAGCTGTACATTTGGCCCACGCGCGCCGGATGCAGGTATGACCACGAGCCGTATGGGGTGTCCGCGGGCAATGCGGGCGGGTTGTAGTAGGTATCCGGGTTGGTTTCCACCAGCGACTTCGGTCCGTAGACGATCTGTCCGCCGAAATGGAACGTGTTCGAGCCGCTCTTGCCTACCTGGCTGATCACGCCGCCGTCGGAACGACCATACTTGGCGCCGTATCCGCCAGTGTAGGTTTCCTGCTGCTCGATCGAGCCATAAGGCAACTGGAAGCCGCCGACATTGGTGATCGGGTTGCCGCTGAAATAACCATTGAGGTAATAGGCATTCTCGGCAACGCTGGAGCCGCCGAACGAAACGTCGTTGCCGAAGAAAGTACCGTTGCCCCCGACTGCGCCCGGGGACAGCAGCGCGATCGCTTCGGCAGAGCGTGCGATCGGCAAGCGCTTCAACTGTGCGGCAGTGACGACGGTGCGGGTATCGGTCTGGGTGACATCGATTGCCGGCGCGCCATGTGCAGTGACCGTGATCGTGCCCAGCGTGTTGCCGGAATTGTTCGCGGTGCTGACGAAAGAGACGTTGGCACCGGCGCCAGGCGTCACGACGACTTCGCGCCTGCTGTCGCCCGAGGTGACGGTATACGAACCAACCGGCAACGAGCTGGCCGTATAGCGGCCCTGCGAATCGGCGGTAATCGTGCGGGTGAACCCCGCGTCGTTCCTGATCGTGACGGTGGCGCCTGCAGGCACCGTCCCGTAGATGGAACCGCTGGTGGCCTGGGCGTGGACCCCGCCTGCAAAGCAGAGGCCGAGCGCGACCGTCAACACACTACGCTTGAATCCGAACCGGATTGAATTGGATGCCATTGGAGAGATCCCGTGGAGTGAGTGAGTGAAGACCCAGGCACCCCATCCATCAGGGCTACCCGACCGGGCTATCTTGCATAAACGAATCTTTAACGAAGTCTGGAGCAGCCATTCATCTTGCATTTAGCCAGTTTTATTCAGCTAAGATACAGCTACATTTCCAAGGGATAAACCAAATTCCGGAAACAACCATTCTTGTCAACCTGCGAAACAGGCACGCGTAAATGCACCCATTGGGTGCTTTGCGTGCAGCGCCGGGCAAGGGCAAATAAAAAGACCCGGCCACTCCAGCCGGGTCTTTTCCGTTGCATCAACCGGATGTGTCAGTCTGGCGGCCGTCTCACGAAAGGAATCCGAGGATGCGTTGCTGCTCTTTCGGCAAGGCATCCGGCATCCGGGCGCCGTACTCCTTCAAGTACTCGCCAATGTGCTCGAACTCCGACGCCCACCCGGCACGGTCATAGCCGAACAGCTTTTCGCGCGCTTCGGTGGTCAGTTCGACCCCATCCAGATTGATGTCTTCCGCTTTCGGCAGATGGCCGATCGGCGTATCGATGGCGCCTGCGTTGCCATCGACACGCTTCAGCATCCACTCCAGCACGCGCATGTTGTCGCCGAAGCCGGGCCACAGGAAATCGCCACCATCGCCCTTGCGGAACCAGTTGACGTGGAAGATCTTCGGCAGCTTCGCGCCCGGCTTGTCGAACGAGAGCCAGTGGCTGAAGTAATCGGCGAAGTTGTAGCCGCAGAACGGCTTCATCGCCATCGGATCACGACGCATCACGCCGACCGCACCGGTGGCGGCGGCAGTCGTCTCGGAACCCATCGCGGCACCGACCAGCACGCCATGCGTCCAGTCGCGTGCTTCGAACACCAGGGGCACCAGTGACGCGCGACGGCCGCCGAACACGATCGCCGAGATCGGCACGCCTTGTGGCGCTTCCGCTTCCGGCGAATACGACGGGCATTCCTTCGCACTCACCGTGAAGCGCGAGTTGGGATGCGCGGCCGGATGCGTCGCCGACGCATCGTAGGCATTGCCCTTCCAGTCGGTAACTGGCACGCGCTTGTCCAGCCCTTCCCACCATGGCTGGTCGTCGTCGGTGACGGCGACGTTGGTGAAGATGGTGTTTTGCCGGATCGACGCCAACGCATTCGGGTTCGACTTCTCGGACGTGCCGGGTGCAACGCCGAAGAACCCCGCTTCCGGGTTGATCGCGTAGAGACGACCGTCCTTGCCGGGACGCATCCAGCAGATGTCGTCGCCGATCGTGGTGATCTTCCAGCCGTCCTTGCGATAGCCTTCCGGCGGAATCAGCATCGCCAGGTTGGTCTTGCCGCACGCGCTGGGGAACGCCGCGGCGACGTAGTGCTTTTCGCCCTTGGGATTCTCGATGCCGAGGATCAGCATGTGTTCGGCCAGCCAGCCTTCCTTGCGCGCCTGGTGCGAGGCGATGCGCAACGCGTGGCACTTCTTGCCGAGCAGCGCGTTGCCGCCGTAACCCGAACCGAAGGACTGGATTTCAAGGTCTTCCGGGAAATGCATGATGAAGCGGCGATCGGGATCGAGCTCGCCAGTGGAATGCAGGCCCTTGACGAAGCTGCCTTCGCGCTCGATGCGCGCGAGTGCCGCCGCGCCCATGCGCGTCATGATGCGCATGTTGGCGACCACGTAGGGCGAATCGGTGATCTCCACGCCGCAACGCGACAGCGGCGAATCGATCGGGCCCATGCAATACGGCACCACGTACATGGTGCGGCCCTTCATGCAGCCGTCGAACAGCGATTTCATCTGCTGGCGCGCCTGGTCGGGCGCCATCCAGTGGTTGTTGGGGCCGGCATCGTCGCGATCGCTGGTGCAGACGAAGGTCAGGTGCTCGACGCGGGCGACGTCATCGGGATGCGAGCGGTGCAGGTAGCTGCCGGGATGGGTCCGCTCGTTCAACTTGACCAGCGTGCCGTCGTCCAGCATCTGTGCGACCAGCGCGTCATTCTCGGCATCACTGCCATCGCACCAGTGGATCCGGTCCGGTTTGGTGAGCTGCGCGACTTCCAGCACCCATTGGTTCAATGCATCGAGGTTCGACGCGTTCCGACCGTGTTTGCTCATGGTTCCCCTCGCCCTTGTTTTGGAATCAATGTCGCCATCATGTGGGCGACATACGCTTCGTATTCTTCTTTCGGCGGCCGGTCCTGCGGAAGCTGCAGGTTGAGTTGCAGGAAGCCGATGTAGGCCGAATACACCAGCCGGGCGCGATAGCGCGCGGTGTCGGCATCGAAGCCGGCGCGACGGAACGAATCGGTCACCCATTCCAGGCGCCGGCGCGAAATGCGCGTGACGGCCGGGAGCACGATGGGATTGTCCATCGCCCGCAACAACTGGCCGTAGATGACATGCGAGACGTCATCATGGGCAACCAGCTGGAACAGCTGCTCGAGGCGCGCGCGCGGATCGCCGATCGATTCGAGTCGTTCGAACACCTGCGCCTGTTCGTACTGTTCCCAGCGATCGAGCGCGGCCTGCAATAGGGCGTCGCGCGTCGGGAAGTGCCAGTAGAAGCTGCCCTTGGTCACGCCAAGCCTGCGCGCCAACGGTTCGACCGCCAACGCCGGGACACCTTGTTCTCCGATCTGCTGGAGGGCCGCGGCCGACCAATCGTCGGCACTGAGCCGGCCAGCGCGATCCGCCTTGCCGGAAATCGATGCGATCTGGTTTGTCATGGCCCAGTGTAAGCACTACCGTACGGTTCCGTCAAAGTGCGTATGGTGCTGCACTGCAGCTTGACGGACGCGAATTTCATGCAATACGTATAAGTATGGAAGAGGACG